>NZ_LMMR01000005.1 GCF_001422325.1 Leifsonia sp. Leaf264 | reverse complement strand
GTCAAGTAACACGATGGTGAGGTATTGCAAATGAGAATGCACCACAGTGGAGTAGGTCAAGGTATGACACGCCGGTTGACCGCAGCAAACGCTCTTGTAAAGCGGAAGTTCGTCGGTTCGACTCCGACCTGGGGCCCTCAACGAAGGAGAAATCTTGTCCAAGCTTGCCCCTCACCTCGAACCGGCTTTGTCGCACTTCCTCAACGCCGGCGTCAGCCAGGTTGACGCTGCCATCCTTATCCGCGACATCCAGCAGGAGTTCGACATCAAACTCGCGACCGTCGAGCTTCGATTCGGTGAGGCAGTGGTCGCGTCCTGGATCACGGACGAGCGCTACCAGCGATACGACATCGACACCGTGAACGTCGACGATGAAGCCGCAGCGTTCCTCAGCGAACGACTCGGGTTCCCTGCCGGCGACAGCCGCGGCTGGGGTTCTGACACCATCCGGAACCACTACACCGGCGACAAGACCATCTTCGGCTACTAGGCCGGGAGGCCTCCGTAGCTCAGTGGAAGAGCGACCGCCTTCTAAGCGGTATGCCGCAGGTTCGATCCCTGCCGGGGGCACAACAACGAGAGGATCACGGCAATGCCACGCACACGCCTGTATCTCGACTTCGACGACGTCATCAACGCCGACTACCCGGAGACCGTCTGGGGGAGACGAGCAACCGCCGTGGTGGTCCGCACCGGCTTCCGTGCTGGTGCCTACCGGATCGTCTGGGCGCCTCAGCTCATCGACGAGCTCGCCCAGGTCATCGCCGACTACAACCTGGAACCGGTGTGGCTGTCCACCTGGAACTACGACGACCAGATCCTCTCCGCGGTCGACCTGTTCGACGACCGCCTCACCGGGCTCCGAATCCCTGAATACACGGGCCTGAGGAAGAGGGAAGGATTCGTCGGCGCCGGCTACTGGAAAGCATCAGTGATCGCCGCCGACCTCGACACCTCACCAACCCCGTTCATCTGGGCGGAAGACACTGAGATCCGACTTCACGGCGACGCCGTCCGCACCAAAGCCGCGGGCATCCCGCACCTGTTCGTGGAGCCGAATCCGTACGTCGGGCTTACGCCTGCCGACATGGCCGGCATCCGCAGGTTCCTCGACAGCCTCTAGGGCTACAGCGCATCAGCTCCGCCGTTTCCCCGGATGCCGCACATGAAGGTGGTAGCCATCCGACGGCCCCAACAACTTCCCTGCTAAGTCTCAACGGCAGAGCTCCGCTGCAGCGGGGATCGTGGTTCGACTCCACGGCAGGGAACCGACCCGGCGAACCGATCGCCGGACCAGCACGACATGACCGACAACGAAAGGACGGCCACCATGTCCGACACGACACACCAGTTCCCCGTCGAGCTCCGCGGGGCGAAGTCACCGACCCTCCTCTGGGCTCACGAGCACGACATCGAGCAGGTCGCCCTGCAGCAACTGCGGAACATCGCCGCCCTGGAATGGGTACATAAGCTGGCCGTAATGCCGGACGTTCACTTCGGAAAAGGAGCGACCGTCGGATCCGTCATCGCGATGGAGCAGGCGATCAGCCCCTCCGCCGTCGGCGTCGATATCGGCTGCGGCGTCTCCGCTGTCCGAACCAGCCTCACCGTGTCCGACCTTCACGACCTGCATGGCCTACGCCTGAAGATCGAGAAGGCCATCCCCGTCGGATTCAACGGACATGACACCGCAGTGAACGTCCGACGCCTCGGACTCGACCGAGGCTGGGACAACTTCTGGGGATCGTTCCGCGACCTCCACACGGGCGTTCAGAAGCTCGAAGGCCGCGCCCAGGCGCAGCTCGGAAGCCTCGGCGGCGGGAACCACTTCATCGAGGTCACTTCCGACTCGAAGGACCAGATCTGGCTCACCCTGCACTCCGGCAGCCGCAACATCGGCAAGGAGCTCGCAGAGCGCCACATCGCGATCGCCAAGGCACTCCCGCACAACCAGGACCTGCCCGACCGCGACCTCGCGGTGTTCTTCCGAAACACCCCGGAGATGAAGGCATACCGTCACGACCTCGAGTGGGCGCAGGAGTTCGCGCTCCGTTCCCGCGCAGTGATGATGGGCCTGTTCAAGGAGCAGGTCGCCAAGCACTTCGAGGCGAAGGGCGTCACATTCGACGAGCCCATCAACGTCCACCACAACTACGTCGCGGAGGAGGAGATCGACGGCCGCCAGATGCTCGTCACCCGGAAGGGTGCGATCCGCGCCGGCGGCGGAGAGCTCGCTCTCATCCCAGGATCGATGGGCACCGGCTCGTACGTGGTCCGCGGCCTCGGCAACGACCTGTCTATGCAGTCCGCGTCTCACGGCGCCGGCCGCCGACTCTCACGGAACAAGGCCAAGGACCTGTTCCGAGGCGACGACGACGGCGCTTCGGAGATCGCCCGCCAGCTCGGGACCATCGAGTCCCGCCGAGACGCGGGGATCCTCGACGAGCTGCCGGACTCGTACAAGGACATCCACAGTGTGATCGACGCCCAGTCCGACCTGGTCGAGGTTGTCGAGCACCTGCAGACGCTCCTCTGCGTCAAGGGCTGATCCGGGCCTTCGGGCCCGGGTCTCCCCGGTACGTTCCACCACCGCACCTATGAAGGAGATTCACCACGTGTCCGACATCACCATCCCCAGCCGCGACCTGACCGGCCTGCCGATTGACGAGCGTGGCCACATGCACATTCATGGTCGCTTTCGTAACGAGATCGTCGCAGAGCAGTCCGGACTGGTCAGGGATGGCGGGACCACCTGGTTCAAGCCACAGCTGTACGGTGCCGTGTTCTCCTGCCACATGTGCGACGCCTACCCGTCCTGGGCCGTCGTCGAGGACGATAACGGCGACCCGGTCTCACTGGCCGCCGCGTCAGAATGCTCGATGCCTGACGGTCTGACGACGGTCATCGAGCTGTCGGTCCCCAGCGGGAAGCTGATCGTCAGCGACGACCTCCGCCCCCTCTACGACTTCGACACAGTGGGCGAGGGACGCTCCGACTACAACTCCGTCGCTGGCCAGGCTCGCGCCACCCGCGAGATGGCTGAGCAGGGGTGTGCGTACGGGCCGGTGCTGAACTCCAGCCCGTCACTGATCCGGACCGGCGAAGACCGGTTCATCATCAGCCACTTCGACTCCGAGCTCGCACCGGGGGAGGACGGGAACCCGGAGGGTACGGAGCTCGCTTCGATCTGCACCGACCTGTGGGCGTACTCGATCGCCGACTACGACGACTGGCTCGGCAAGCTCACCACCTGGCTGGCGAAGCCGGACCTGGACGACGACAACTCCTACCGGCTCAAAGAGCTCGCTGAGTGGATGGTCAACGGAGCCAACCCCGCCGACCTCCCGTGGACGATGCCCGTCGTGGACGTGACCCCTGGCGTGTACCGGTTCACGCACCACACCGGTGAGAAGAACTTCGACCACAACGATTGGCCTGCCGTCTTCGCGCACGTCGAACGGATCAGCTGAGAGGATCGCGGAGGCTCTGCCACATGTCCCACCTGCGTCACCGCAGACTGGAAGGAACCTTCTTGCGCCGCACCCTCATCTCCTTGGCCACGGTCGGGGCGCTTGCCGTCATCCTGACCGGATGCGCCGGCGCCTCTTCCGCTCCGACCCCCTCCACTGGGGTCGACCTGCCGGCGGCCACCGAACCAACCTCGACCAGCGTCCCGGCGCCGACCGAGACGCTGCCACCAGTCGCCACCGAGACCCCGGAACAGCTGGTGACCGACCCGCCGGCCGCCGAGGTTGTCGTCCCGGTGAACCCTGGCCTGTTCATGGACATGTCGGAGACTGGAGGCGACGGCGTTGACTTCGTCAGCCCGTCACGGAACATCGTCTGCACCATCTTCGAGGCGGGCACCGACTGGGATTTCTGGGGCTGTAAGGCGAAGGAGTTCACGTTCGATCCGGGGCCACGGCCGAGCGAGCATTGCCACATGGTCGGCAGCGTCGAAGGTGTCGGTGACGACCCGGTGAAGTTCGGTTGCCGGACTGACGAACCGTTCCGCGGCACCTATGACGACACCGTCGCCGTTCTGGACTACGGTAAGTCGATCACGTTCGGGGGAGTGGTGTGCGTGTCCCGCGAGGACGGCATGACCTGTGATCGGGCCTCATCCGGGCACGGGTTCGACATCAGCCGCACCGAAGCGAACCTCTGGTAGCTGGTCTAGCCGACCTTCTTCCAGTCGCCGCAGCGGGAGGAGTTGAAGTCCTGTCCGCCGCTGACGGTGACACGGATCAGCCCTTGCGCGCCGAGGTCGTTGTCGACGATGTCGGACCCGTTGGTGCCGGAGGTGTTGATCTCCCAGTAGCAGGTGCCGCTCGCTGACGTCGCCTCGTAGACGCCGGGCTCCATGGACACTCCGACAATGTAGGAGTACCCGTCCTTCAATGTGGTCTGCGCCACACGGGCTTCCGCACCGGTGACCGCATCCTCGCGGCCTTTCACGGCGTCCTCCCGTGTCTGCAGCGCCGTCTCCTTGACCTTCACAGCCTCTTCCCGTTTGGCGACAGCGTCGGACGCGTTCATGTACTGGTCCCGTGACGCCGTCATCTCGGTCAGGTCGCCGATCAGGTCGTCCTTCTCCCCGGACATCTTCGTGTTGTCAGCCTGAACGTGGACGAGCTCATCGTTCGTGTTCGCGGCGACGTTGACGGCGACAGCGAACGAAGCCCACCCGAGGACGGCGACGCCGGATACGGCGATCAACGCGATGGCGGTCTTCGACAGCTTCTTCCTCGGCTTCGCGGCCGACTTCGGCTTGGCTGGCGCGCCTGGCACACGCGGCTTGGATGCCCGTGGAGCCTTCGGCGCTGCGGCTGTCGCGGGCGCCGGCGCCACCGAAGGGGCTGCTGGTGCCTGGGCGTCGTCCTTGACGGATTCGTTGTCCATGAGGTTCGGGTCCTTTCGGGTCGCCCGACACTACCGGCGGGCGAAGACGGCCGACAAAACCCAGTCCGGGTGACAGCTGCCCGAACAATCGGCCGGGATCCGCGCATGTAGGTCCAGAAGAAGTGATCCCCCGTGGTGTAGCGGTAGCACGGCAGCCTTTGGAGCTGTTCAGGCCTTGGTTCGAATCCAGGCGGGGGAGCGGAAACGGTCGGTGCGAACCCGGCCAAGTCCACAACAGCGCTGCATTCCGCAGGCTGTGGCCATGACACGATTGGAACACTGTGCGTCGCATCGATTCCCCCGCCCGTCCCGACTGGCGGGAGCAGTTCGACCAGATCGGCTTCTCGTTCTACGACCTGGAGTCCGAAGGCGGACGTCCGTACTGGAACGAAGTGAACGCGTACGGTTTCACCTCCCGCGAGGTGGATGAGCTGGCAGCTGCGACGAAGGAGCTGTTCGACCGGTGCATGGACGCCGTCGAGCATGTCGTCCGCGAGGACCGCCTCGCCGAGTTCGGAATCCCGGAACGCCTCCGCCAGCTGGTGAAGGACTCCTGGGACAACGACGACCCGACCGTGTACGGCCGGTTCGACCTCGCCTACGACAACGGCTCCACGATCAAGATGTTGGAGTTCAACGCCGACACCCCCACCAGCCTCGTCGAGTCCGCCGCTGCACAGTGGCAGTGGCTCGTCCAGGTCCGCGGCGAGAACGCCGACCAGTTCAACGCCATCCACGAGCTCCTCGTCGAGCAGTGGAAGCACATCCGCGAGGAACGCTGGAACCTGCCGGAAGGCACCGTCCTCCACCTCGCATCGCTGCACGACGACGGCGACGGTGACCTGATCATCGAGGACGCCGACACCGTGGCGTACATGGCTGAGACCGCGAAGGAAGCCGGGTTCACCCCGAAGCTGATCTTCATGGAGGACGTCGAGTACGACGCCGACCGGAACCAGTTCGTCGACTCCGACGGTCAGGACATCACCCACATCTTCAAGCTGTACCCGTGGGAGTGGATGCGTGAGGAGCAGTTCGCCGGGTTCCTGGAACCGTCCAAGGACAACACCCAGTGGGTGGAGCCGCTGTGGAAGATGCTGCTCAGCAACAAGCAGCTCCTCGTGGTGCTGTGGGAGATGTTCCCGAACCACCCGAACCTGCTCGCGACGTACGAGAGCCCGGAGAAGCTCCGCGGTACGCCACATGTCTCAAAGCCGAGGCTCGGCCGTGAAGGCGCGAACGTCACCGTGTACAAGGGTGACGGCTCCGTCGACGTGGCACAGCCCGGCGCGTACGGCGAGGAAGGGTTCATCTTCCAGAAGCGTGCGAACCTGGCCCGCCTCAACGGCAAGACCGTGATCATCGGCTCCTGGGTCGTCGGGGAAACCCCCGCCGGGATCGACATCCGCGAAACCAGCGGCCCGATCACCGGAGACCTCGCCGAGTTCGTCCCCCACTTCATCGAGAACTAGGAGCACAGGAACTGTGACCACCCGCCGCGGCACCCTCACCATCTCCGGCATCGCCGCCGACCGCAACAAGACCATCGCCAAGACCGTCACCGCCATCGGTGTCGCCGGCGCCATGCTGGCCCTCGCCGGCTGCTCCTCCGTCCCCGAGGAAGGCATCGTCATGCCCGGCGCCGACGGGAAGAACTACGTCGTCGCAGACGGCACGGAACGCCCCACGTACAAGTCGAAGGAAGACTGCATCGCGGATGTCACTGAGCAGATCGCGAAGCTGAAAGCTGACGGCGAGACCGTTTCCGACAGCCCGGAGAAGCTGTGCGAGTCCAGCGAGAAGTACGGGAACACGTACCACCACGCCGGCGGCAGCTTCATCTGGCTCGGCCCGCTCCTGTTCGGCGGATCCCGTTGGGACTCGCCCCGCGTCCAGTCATGGGCTCCGGTCCAGGCTGGCGGGTTCGCCGCACCCGGCGCCGCGGTCCAGCCCGACGTCGCCCCCGCCGCTCCGGCCGGGTCGAAGGTCGGATCGAAGACCTCGCTGAAGGGCGGCTTCGGCGGAACCTCCAAGGCCGGCAAGTCCGGCGGGTTCGGGTCCGGCGCGAAGTCCAGCTCGATCGGACACTCCTCGTTCGGCGGGTAGAAACCTTCAAGCTCAGCTTGAAACCCTGAGCCTTCCTACGCTTTTCCTGCCGGTGCCGCACATGTGGGTGATGAAAGAGGAGCCCACCCCACCCATGTACTACAGCAACAACCAACGTCGCAGCAGCACCGAACTGGAAATCACCGAAGTCAGCGAGATCAACAGAGACCTCCGCGCCGACTGGGGGATCGAGATCCCGGACGTGGACCTGAAGTCCATCTGCGACATGCACCCATCTATCGCACACAACGGTCGAGTACGCGGCTTCAGCAGCGACCTCGTCCGCCGACTCGTCAGCGAAGCCCTCGCCGTCAAGTTCATGGGTCGCGGCTTCCCTGCCCGGGAAGAGGTGGCTGTTCACAGCTACCTTCGCGACTTCGAAACCCAGCTCATCGAACGAGCCAACAACCGCTACGCAACGCCTTCCGTCCAGGAGGCGGGAAAGGCCTTCGCATGGTCAGCCTGATCGATTTCGAGTTCCACCACGTCACCAGCGACCACCACTGGGGCCACGCCCGCATCATCGAGTTCGCCAGTCGGCCCTTCACGTCCACCGGCCAGATGAACGGTGAGCTCGTCGCCCGCTGGAACCGAGCCGTCGCCCCCCACCAGAGGGTGATCCACCTCGGCGACCTCGCCATGGGACCACTGGAGGAGTCACTGGCTCTGACCGGTGCCCTCCACGGAGACAAGTACATCCTGCCCGGCAACCACGACCGTGTCTCCCACGCCTTCGACGAAGGTCGTGAGATCGAGAAGAAACGCGGTCTCTACGAGAAGTACGGCTGGACGATCCTCGACGAGGTCATGGAGGCGGAGATCGGCGGCCGTCGGGTGCTGCTCTCCCACTACCCGTACGTCGGCGACTCCCGGAAGGACATCGAACGGTACGCGGAGCTCCGGCCGGTCGACACCGGCCTCCCGCTGGTCCACGGACACACCCACGCCACGCAGGCGACCGACGGCACCCACCCGCGCCAGTTCCACGTCGGAGTCGACGCTCACGACTTCACGCCCGTCCCCATCAAGGCGATCGAGGAGTGGCTCGGCAGGGTCGCCTGAACAGCCCACACACTTACGCTCCATGACAGATCACGCCGGAGTGTGGGAAGACCAGGACGGGATCCTGCGCGGATCCACCGAGAACAGCGGACGGTACGCCGCCCGCCGCGCCCGGCACGGATACGAGCTGCAGGCACCCACGAGCCGTGACGAGCAGAAGTCATGGGCGTGGGCTGAAACTGCCGTCGACACCGACCGTCCAGACCTCACCGGCTGGGAACGCGACACCGAGGTGGAACGGTACTACCGGATCCACCAGGCAGCGCACAAGAACAGCACCTGGGCGCAACGCCACTCCGTCGCCATCACCTCCCACGCCGCCGGTGTCATGGGCGCCGGCTTCACCGTCGGCATCCTCGCCGCCGGAGCCGGAGCTGATGTCGGGGCCGGCAGCGTCGCACTGGCCGCAGCTGCCGCCGGAGCCGTCTACACCGGACTGGCATCCGTCGCCCGGAGAGCCCTGAAGCCGACTGGGTCGGAAGCCGACCAGGTCGCCGCTGAGGCGATCGGCCGCCCGTAAACCTGGGCCGGCCACCATGGCGCCTTGACCGAGAGGCTAGGTACCGCTCTGCAAAAGCGGGCACACGGGTTCGAGTCCCGTAGGCGCCTCCAATTCCTTCATCCACTGTGCGTTCACCACATGCCTCACAACTGAACACACGCACGCCTCTGGGATGAAAGGAGCCCCCATCGTGTCCGCCGTAGTCGTCTTGAACGCCAGCTTCGAACCGCTGGGTGTCGTTCCTCTCCGCCGAGCCATGGCGTACCTCGTGCGCGAGCGCGCATCCATCGTCGAAGCTGTCCCCGGCCAGACTTTCAAGTCCGCGTCGGCGGAGTTCCCGGTGCCCCGCGTGGTGCAGTTCAGAGAGATGGTCCGTGTTCCCTACAAGTACATGGTTCAGCCGTGGACCCGTTCCGGCGTGATCGAACGTGACCGCGGGCTCGGGTGCGCCTACTGCGGCCGCACCGGGGCGATGACAATCGACCACATCATGCCGAGATCCAGGGTGAAGGGGAACCCGAACACCTGGACGAACACGATCTCGAGTTGCCTTCGATGCAACAACATCAAGGCGGCAAGAACACCGGAAGAGGCCAGAATGCCGCTCCGATACGAGCCGCGGATCGTCACCAGCCGTGACACGTTGTTGCTCGCGATCGCCAGCACCGGAGCTGACATGGTCAGCCTCGGATTGGCGTAAACGAAAGGCTCACCTTCGCAGGTGAGCCTTTCGTTTTTCACAGTGTCAGTTCCGGTTGAACTTGGTGTCGTACCAGTGCTTGTCGACCAGCTTGATGGTGTTGGTGCCGTTCGACTCGAATGTGATCGTGGCGCCGAGCAGCTCCGCGCGGGTGATGCCCTTCAGTGCTTTGGCCTCGTTGACGACGGTGGTGACGGACGTGAACTGTCCGTCTCCGTCGGAGAAGGTCCTCATCGTCAGCCACGGCTCCGACGAGTCGAAGTAGGCAAGGTCCTTCGCCAACGACAGGTTCCGTCCGTCGGCCAGGTGGATGACACCGTTGGTCAGGTTGATGGTTGCGCCGCCGGTCGCGTGGATGTTCTTCAGGAACGGCAACGACTTGATGTCGGCGGGGGTGAACGGCCGGACAGTGCTGAACAAGCTTTCGAAGCCGGCTCCGTAGCTCCAGTCGCTCACGCCCGACCTTGCCGCTGTGGCCTCAGCGACGGCCGGCCAGACGAAGTCCTCACCGTAGTCGTTCGACAGGGAGTCGAGCATGGGTGACGTTGCCCCGTTCATGCGCATGATGTTCGGCTGTCCGCCGCCCACCTTGAAGGACAGGTAGCCGTCCTCCCACCATGACCTGACGGTGGAGTTCCATCCGGAACCGACCTTGAAGTTGTTGTTCCCGATGACCACAGCGCTCGCGTTGCCGCTCATCAGGAACCAACCTGACTGGGTGACGGAGACTTCCTTCGTGCCAATCCATGCGTGAACATCGGAGATCGTGGTGTCGCTTGGCGCTTCGGTGATCACCGGCAGTGCAGGGTTCGACGGGCCAGGCCCGCCGATGACAGCTGTGACGTTGTAGGAGCGTGACGGTCCGGCGCCGGACGGGTTGGTTCCGAGGCCGCCACCGTTGCGGTCAGCGAATACGGTCGGGTTGGGCTGCCCTGTGGGCACGTATCCGTCCACATCGACGGCCGGGTCGCCGGGGTTTCCGACTGGTGTGATTGGTCCGCCGCCACTGGGGCCGCTGCCGGGGCCGGGGGTGTCTTCGCCCTGCTGGACGACGTCGATGCCGCAGTAGTCAGGGGCGATGGCGGTCTTCTGGGGTGCTGGGTTCTTGTCGGTGACGTACCAGACGACCTGGCCGGACTGGGACCGAGAGGTGGCGACGTAGCAGGTGCCGTCCTGGTCGGTGGTGACCAGCAGAGTGCCGGGGTCGTCGACCTTCTTACCTTCGAACCCGGCCAGGGCTCCGCTGGTCAGGTCGGCGGTCTCCAGGTACCTTCCGACACCGCCGGGAGCCGGGAGCTTGGCGATGGCTTGGATGTCCTTGACCGCAGTCAGATCCACCTTCGCTTTCTCGTCCTGGGACCAGGGGATCACGGTGAAGACGCTGGCGGCGATGATCGCACCGATGATGGCGATGACGATGACACCCACCATGATCGAGGCGAGATCGATCGCAGCACGCAGGCTTGCCAAGGTGGGTAGCGGTCGGTAGAGCTTGCGGAACATCGGTGGCCTTCCAGCTTCGGCCGGACACGACTGCGTGCCGGCTGGTTGTCAGCTGTGAGCCATGTGGCAAACGGTGCGTGCCGTGCCCCCGGCCGGGCTGCGGGTGCTCCTACTCGAGCCGGGCTGACTCGACGATCTCGCGGATGGTTGCGAGGAGCTCCTTAGATTGCTCCACGGTGCAGCACCCGGAGATGGTGATCAGGTCTGCGACGAGGTCGTGCTGGATGACGGTGCCGTTGATCGCCTGGAAGATCGGCTCGCCGAGGCTCGGGTGCGGGAACGTCATTTCGATGCGGATCCCGGGGTTGTCGAGGACTTCGCGGAGTTCGGCGCCAAGGATCTGCACGGACGGTACTTCAGACAGGGATGTGCCGATCTCGGTGGCGAACACGGTCAGGTCCGCTTCGCCGATGACACGGGTGATGGTGACGGAGACGTTCGGCCGGAAACCGCCATCCCCTTCCTCGGCGTCGCGGACAACAGCGAACTCGACCCCGTCGGTCAGGTGCGGGGACCAGTCGTCCGGGACGGTGACTGCGAACTGCGGCCGGGCGGGGAAGAAGACGCTGGGGTACTGGTAGTCGGTCACGAAGGCTCCGATGAGGGAAGGACGGCGAAAAGGGTCGGGCGCGTCATCCGCTCCCACCATTCAGGCATGTGGCGGCACAACTTCGGGAGGCGGATCCGTTCTGATCCGCACATGTGGTGAACATGAAGCCTTCGACATTCACGCTGGTCTGCACCGCCATCGGCGAGGTGCTGATCTCCGGCGCAGTGCTTCTGCTGATGTTCGTCGGCTGGAAGCTGGGCTGGCAGGACGTCACCTACGCAACCCACCAGTCGGATGCTGCTGCAGCGCAGTCAGAAGCGTGGATCGCCGCCGCGAGTGAGGATGTCACCCCACACAGCGCCGAGTTCGGAGACCCCACCGTAGGAGAGGCACCGCAGGCAGGAACAGCATTCGCTGTCCTGTACGTCCCGCGTTACGGACCCGACTATCGGAGGACGATCGCGGAAGGGTTCGGCGCCGAGGTGCTGAACAGTTTCGACCTGGGAATAGGGCATTACCCCGGAACGCAGATGCCGGGTGATACGGGTAACTTCGCGATCGCCGGGCACCGGTCCGCGTACGGAGGTGCGATGCACCTCATCGACCAGTTGGTTCCGGGGGATCCGATCATCGTGCAGACCGCGGACGGGTGGTACACCTACCGGTTCCGGTCGGAGCGGATCATCAGCCCTGACAAGATCGACGTCATCTGGCCGGTCCCCGGAGCCGAGGGAGCAGAGCCGACCGAACGTCTGATCACCCTCACAACCTGCAATCCGCTGTACTCATCACGTGAACGGATCGCCGCCGTCGGCGTCCTGGAGTCATGGAGGCCACTGTCAGCGGGCCCGCCAGGGGTGATCGCAGCTCAGGTCGCCGCCCAGAACTGACGGGTGGCGTCAGTCCGAGCCGAGGTGATGCTGCAGTGATGTGAGAGCGCTAGTGAAACGAGCGACAGCTCGAACCCCAGACTTGGCGCTGGCGGCGAAGTCCCGGTGGACAGCCGCGACATCCACCTGCACAGCAGTCGCCGGTCCGGTCTTCTGGGTGAACGACGTGACGGTGTACTCAGGCTCCCCGGTGAAAGGGAAGTTCTCCGACGCTTCGTACCCGTTGAAAGCTCGCAGCAGAACCTTCGACGCGTGATCTGTCAACTCTGACGGGTCCGGGCCGAGCCCGACGCAGATGTCAACGCCGTGCCTGTCCGCCATACCCTGCAGCACAACCACCAGACGAACCCCGCCCAGCTGGTCGCGGAGGATGCGGGTGAAGTCGTCCTCACGGGTGTTCCACGTCTCCCAGGACGGGGCTGTGCGGGCGAACGTCAGGACGCTCACATCCGTCTTCGCGCCCAGAAGTTCAGCAAGCCCGCCAGTGCCGGCATCAGCTGGCCGTTCAACGCCGTGGCGGATCGAGTTCACTGAATGCGGTGCGACCAGCAGGATCTCGGATCCGCGGTTCACCAAATACCCGGATGACCTGTCAGGTTCTCCGGCGTAGTCGCGCGCCTGGTACTTCCGTTCCAGCCGCGCCCATTGCTCGATGTCGGGGTGACTCACAACGGAAAGCCATGTGGCGGACCATCGCCACATGGCCTGAACACATGAGCGTCATCGCCGAACCACAGACCGTCCTCAACCACCGCGCAGCAGAGCAGGTCCTGGAATGGTTGGAGAGCATCCCCGAAACCGACCGGGAAGCCATCGCAGACTGTGCTGAGAGCATCATCGACTTCCGCTACTGGTACCGGAAAGCCGCGGAAGCGGCCGTCGATGCCGACCCGGAAACCTCTGAGTTCCTCGGCAAGCTCTCCGGGCGCCCAGGACTGTACGGTCCCGCACTGGCGACTCTCACCGAACCTCTCGTCGGCCACGGTGTCCACCGGGCACAGCTCGACCTGCTGAACGCTGCCCATGACTCCTACGGCGCCGCCGCATGAAGAAGGCCCTGCTCGCCGCAGCCGCCATCGCCGTCATCACCCTGTCCGGATGCTCCGGCCTGACGGATGCCGCTGAAGGCGTCACCGGGGTGCAGCAGGTGAAGGTGCTGGGTTCCGCGAAAGTGATGTCCTCCTGGACACAGCTGCTCACCATCGCGTCCAACGGCTGCACGATGCAGCTGACAGGGGATGCGACCGAAGCTGACACGGAATGGCCGCTGGCCGCCGCAGCATTCAACGCTGCCGTCAAGGACTTCCATGCCGCCAACGCCGGAGATGCCCTGCCGGACGTGCCGGCCGCAGCACCGCCACTGGTCCATGCTGACGACGGCAGCACCGACTGGTGCGACACCGCGACGGTGCTCGACGCAGCCATGCAAGATGCGACGGCGGCAGGCAACTGAGCCTGGATGCAGCAAACCCGGCAACATCCGCACATGTGGGGGATATGACCACACCTTTCATCGTGCTCTCCGACCAGGACGCCCCCATGGCCGACTGGGAGGGAGGGCTCATCCGTGACGTCCGTGCCGCCTACCCGCACCTGACGTTCGCCGACGCCGGAACCCGAGACCAGTGGGACTTCCACCTCACACTCCCGGCGGAAGAGCGGGACGCCTTCCGAGCCACGATGAACACCGCCGGCTTCTACGGGAACCTCCCCGTCACCCCCGGCGCCCAGAAGGCGTTCCGGAAGCTTCACGACCGGGGGATCAACCACTTCGTCTGCACCACACCGTCAGCCGACAACCCCAGCTGCGCCAGCGACAAACTCGTGTGGAACGCAGCCAACTTCGGCGACAAGGTCGCAGCCAACACCATCCTCACGTTCGACAAGACCGTCGTCCGCGGCGACATCCTGCTGGACGACAAGCCGGAGATCACAGGCAGCATGATCCCCGAGTGGGAGCAGGTGGTGTTCGACCAGCCGTACAACCGGAACACCCCCGGCCGCCGGATGACCAGCTGGGATCAGCTGTTCGACATCATCGCCGGGCATGTCGCCTCCGGCCGCGACTACAGCACCGACCCGTTCACAGTCCTGTTCGACATGGACGGTGTCATCTTCGACTGGGAAGGCGGAATCGTTCGCCGTGCCCGGATCAACCACCCGAACGTGAAGATCGCCGACGCCGGCACCCGCGACGAATGGGACTTCTTCCCCAACACCCCAGCCGACGAAGCCGCCGCTCTCCGCGAGGCGATGGCATGGCCCGGCCTGTTCCGCGAGCTCGACGTGTTCCCGGGAGCCGTCGAAGTGATCCGCGCCCTCGTCGACGCAGGTGTCAACGTGCTGTTCTGCTCCACGCCGGCGCTCTACAACGAGTCGTGCGCGTCCGACAAGCTGTGGGCGATCGGCGAGCACTTTGGCAAGGACATGGTGAAGAGGGTCGTCCTCACCCAGGACAAGACCCTCATCAAGGGCGACATCCTCTTCGACGACAAGCCTGTCATCGACGGGCTCCTCGCACCCACCTGGGAGCGGATCGTGTACGACCAGTCCTACAACAAGTTCGTCACCGGCCCCCGGATGTTCGCGTGGCCGGAAGCGTTCGACCTGATCGACTCCGTCCGCTCGGTGATCGCCGCATGACCGGAAAACTGACCGCGTGGACTGCCACCGAGGACGCCCTCAAGGACCGCTGGGTGCTGATCCCCGACGGCAGCGGAGAGGTGATGATGCTCATCGAATCCGCTGACCTGGAGGCCAGCTCAGAGACCGGCGCCTCGGCCACCGTCCACGGGACCATCACAGGTGCCGACCGTCGATCCGCCGTGTTCTACGACGATGAGCCCATCACCTTCGCATCCGAGGACGACGTGGAACTGTGGCTGCGGGAGGAAGACCGGCTCATCGCTGAGGAGGGTCGATCGCCGCTGTTCAGGAAGCAGTTCTGGCGCCGAATGTCGTCCTACCTGATCGTCAGCGCCGTCTGCTGCGCCGCGCTCATCTTCATCGGCAAGCAGTACGCCATCCCGCTCACTATGGCTGCTTTCGTGGCGGGGTTGATCGTCCTGTACGGCCTGTCTGCGAAGGAGATCGCGGCGGTCCGTGACCGGGCCCGCAACCGTTTCGCACATCACGTCGACCTGGCACGACGATGACATCCGCCGTCCAGCACCGGGCTGACCCCTTCGCGGTCTGCTTGGAGCTGCTGATCACCGGCCTGGTCATCATCCTGCTGTTCCTCGGCTGGAAACTCGTCGCCACCGACGAAGCCACCGCTGAAGTCGTCGCCGTTCAAGCGAGCACCACCGCGGAGACGTGGGCTTCCGACTTCGAGCGGCACCCGGTCCCCGCCGGGTCGCAGGCTGCCTCGAAACTGTACGACCAGGAATACCGTCTCCCCGGACAGGACATCCTCGCGTGGGAGCAAGGCACGACAATCGGTGTGCTCTACGCCCCGAGGCTCGGAACGGACTTCAAGCTCGCGATCGTCGAAGGCACCGACAAGCACGACATCCTCGACCGTGGCGTCGCCGGTCACTACATCGGCAGCGCACCGCTGGGTGGAGCCGGCAACAGCATCATCACAGCGCACCGATCCGCGTACGGGTCCCCGTTCTTCAACCTCGCCGAGCTTCGCGTCGGAGACCCCGTCTACGTCGAGACAACCGACGGTTGGTACGAGTACCGGTTCCGGAACTCAGACCTTGTGGACCGGACCCAGGTGTCGGTGCTGAAGGACTGGCCAGACTCCGACAACCTCGGCTTCGATCACCTCCTCACCCTCATCTCCTGCAACCCGAAGTTCACCGCCTGGAGCGAACGTCTGATCGCGTACACCACGTTGGAGAAGTTCTACCCCCGCGCCGGCGGAGCTCCCGCCGACGTGCAACCGCTCCTCGACCAGTGGGTGGAGACGATCCGATGAGCCGAGCCACCAAGAGGCTGATCCTGTCCGCCGTCGTCACCGTCCTGTTCATCGCCACCGCCGTGCTCAGCTACACCGTGCTGATGCCGGAACCACCGGAACCGCCGGCCCCCAAACCGACCCCGACCGCTGCAGCGGTGAACCCAGGCCACATCGCCGTCCCGGAACCATACGACCCGGAAGCCTCGGTGGCGCAAGCCGAACGGTTCTTCGACCGGGTCGCAGGAACAGTCGCAGGCACAGGCGCGATGGACGGCGCCGCGTACATCCAAGCGTTCCGTGCGGCAGGCGTCCCCGACGACGTCATGGAAGTCACCGACCACAACGGGACAGCCGGAACCATGCAGGAGACCGTCCAGTTCTCAGTCCGGTACGGGAACACCTGCCTCATCGGTGATGTCGGACACGGGACCTTCACCTCCACCACCATGCCGGAAACCCACTGGGACACCTGCCTGATCGGCGGCACCCGCCCGATCGATTTCTGACCCGTCCGCACATGACGGTGTCAGCGCCCACCGGCGAACCGACCACCCACAACCAGAAAGCCCACCCGATGTCCACCATCCCCGTCCAGTTCAAGCGACTCCACCCCGACGCTGTCCTCCCCACCGCAGCCACCCCTGGCGACGCCGGATTCGACCTTCGCTCCACCGGGCACTACTTCATCGAGCCTGGCGAGCACGCCCTCGTGAAGACCGGCTTCGCGCAGGAGATCCCCTCCGACACCGTCGGCCTGGTCTGCTCGCGGTCCGGTCTCGCGCTGAAGCACTCCGTCGCCGTCCTGAACGCCCCCGGTGTCATCGACTCCGGCTACCGCGGCGAGATCATGGTCATCCTCCACAACTTCGGTGACACCGTGTTCGTCGTCACCCCCGGAGACCGGGTCGCGCAGATGATGTACCAGCACTACCTCACCCCGGACTTCACTGAGGTCGACGGCGAGCTCAGCGACTCCGTCCGCGGCGTCGGCGGTGGAGGATCCACCGGCACGAACGAAGTCATCGTCTCCGGGAAGACAGCCAGCCTCTAGCCGCCCAAACCGGGGTCGGTCGCCACATGCCTTGAAGGCGAAATGGCCGACCGACCCCGACATGCGCGTCTGCCGTCCCTGCGGAACCTCCGCATAGAGGCGGCAGCGTGCGCCAGCATGCTCACCGGGACCATCCACAGGCGCATCACTCAGCTGCGGATACCTCGGATCAACCTGAAGAAGACCACAGCTGTGTCCGCATCGACATTGCTCATCGCCACGCTCGTACTGCCTGCTTACGCGAACGCATCTCCGGCCGGCTACGACTACCAGCGGTCACCATCCCCGGCGGCCGACACCTCCCAGCACATCGAAGTCCCCGCGGAAGCA
Source organism: Leifsonia sp. Leaf264 (assembly GCF_001422325.1). Lineage (GTDB taxonomy): Bacteria > Actinomycetota > Actinomycetes > Actinomycetales > Microbacteriaceae > Orlajensenia. The sequence goes on along the minus strand of NZ_LMMR01000005.1, from coordinate 683,618 downwards.
GCGACCATCAAGGTGTCCCGCGACTCCTACGCCGCCCTCACCGGACTGCAGGTCCGCCAGGAAGCAGCGGACTCCGCACACGCTGCCCGCCTCGCAGCCCTGAAATCCCTCGGCGTGGAGCCCGGTGACGACTACCCGTGGCCGCACGCGCTCACAGACGATGAAGGCGGCGGCCTGTCACCGATCGGGTACTACTACCGGGAGTGTGTCGACTTCGTCGCCTGGCGACTGAACCAGGACGCCGGAGCCACCTCTAACAAGCTCCGTTGGCGTTGGTCGGACCTCACCCCTCAGGGCGGCGACGCATCCCAGTGGAAAGCGAACTGGGAAGCCCATCACTGGCCGGTATCCGCCGACCCCCAACCCGGTTGGGTCGCATGGTGGGGTTCCAACCATGTCGCGTACGTCGAATCGGTGAACCTGGCAGACAAGACCGTCCACATCGAGGAGTACAACCTCGGAAATCAGGGTCGGTACTCGTCACGGACGATCCCGATCGCCCACGTCGACGCGTTCCTGTCGCCACCACCAGCATGAGCCGGAATCGCCACATGCCTTCCTGTTGCCGTCGGCCGGCGGCCCAAGACACCGAACCCTTGGCTGGTACCCCCAATGACACCTCGACACGCTAACCCGTATGTGAAGCGCGACGACAAGAAGAAGCGCACCAACCCCGTGCCTCCCCGCCACCGGGTCGAGCCTTCCCGCAACGACCTTCCCGCAGGCTCCGTCCTGAAGCGCGGAGAGAGCGTCGTCCTTGACGTGCGCGCCGACGCGCACCTCACGCACCTGATCGAGAAGATCGGCGTCAGCGTGAAGACCGCCGCTGAACCACCCGCGACCGTTGTTGTCCCTGCTGACTCCGAGTGGCTCGAGGCGACCTTCTGGCCGTTGGACGAACTGGTGACCGTCGCTGACGACATCGCCGTGGCCGAGGACGAGATTGCTGACGAGGGAACCGACCACGACCTCGTCGAGCTGTGGGACGACCCTGCCTTCGAGGTGGACCCGGCAGAGGTGCCCGCCGATCAGGCTGAGGAGATCGTCGTTGCTGAGGTTTCAGTTGAGGCCGAGACCGAAACTGAAATCGAAACCGAAACTGAGCAGATCCCCGTTGTCGACGAGACGGAGCCGGCCCCCGAGGCTGAGAGCGCAGTCGAGCTCGCCGATGACTCGACGCCCGATGTCATCGAGTTCGACCAGCTCACGGCCGATGCAACCGCCACTGCTGCAGAGGGACCCTCCGACGAGGACGTCATCGACGACGCTCCGGTCGAGAGTGTCGAGCCCGCAGCCGACGACGTCCAGGAGCCCGCCAGCGAAGACAAAGTTCCCGAGGAGTCGGCAGCGGCACCCGCCTGGGCGACCCCGGATTGGGCTGCACCGGCGTGGACACCTCCCACCTGGGGTGCCGCCACCACCGACCCGGAGCTGAACGCACCCGAGGTCGAGGAGCCCACCAACACCGAGATCACACCCGAGCCTGAGGTTGAGGACGCGCCGGCGGCCGCGGCCGAGCCCGAAGTTGCCCCTGCCACCGAGCCCGAAGCTCAGCCTGAGCCTGCCGCTGACGTCGAGTCCCTCACCGATGACGAGCCCGAGATCGAGCCCGTCGCTGAGACCGAGCTCGACGTCGCAACGGAGCCCGAGGCTGCTGAGGAAGTCGCGCAGCCCGTGCCTGTTTTCCCGTCATTCGAAGATCTGGTGACCACCGTCCCCACCCCGGATGCTGAGCCCGTCATCGACGAGGCGACTGAGCCTCGAGCCCGCCGCGGATGGCTGAAGCGGAAGAAGTCGAAGACCCCCGCCGTGGACGCCAAGGCGACCCCGGAAGCTGTGGTGGACGACGTGCCAGAGGTTGTCGAGCCCGCCGCTGACGACACTGCTTCACCGTTCGGCTGGGCGGACCTGAACGCTGAGGACCTGCCGGCGCCTGTCGAGGTTCCCGAGTTCCAGACGTTCGCACCCGAAGAGGCGCCCGTCGTCGCAGAGCCTGTCGTCGAGGAGCCCGCTGCGGCTGTCGTTGACGCGCCCGCAGTGTTCGAGACCCCGGCCGCTGCCCCCATCGCTGAGCCCGTCGAAGTATCTGCTGACCCCGTCACTGAGGCGGAGGGCGTCGCCGTCACCGAGCCTGCCGCTCCAGCAGCCGACTCTCCGTTCTCCCCGTTCGGTGGGCTCGGCCCGACCAACGTCGTGTTCGGCGAGAAGAAGGTGGTGAAGAAGGAGGAAGCTCCGGCACCGCAGGTCATCGTCGTGCAGGCTCCCGCTCCCGCCTACCCGCAGTTCCAGCAGCCGGCCCCCGCCGCTCCTGCCCAGCAGTTCCAGCCCGCACCGGCGTACCAGGCTCCAGTGCAGCCTCAGGCGCCTCGGCCTGTCGCCGAGCTCCCGTACGACTCGACCCCGTACCAGCCTGCACCGGAGCAGCGCACCCAGCGTGTCGACCCGGGTGCTGCCTTCGAACCGATCGTCAACGAGCGTGACCCGTTCTTCTCGTTCGGCTCGTCCCGCCCGTCCACTCCGGCACGCATCAACCGCAGCCGCGAGGTCGCCATCGAGACGGGCGTCAACGCCCAGACATGGCTCGGCGAGAAGGTCAACGAAGCACTCCTGATGGACGCTTCAGACATCCACGCCACCGTCAACGGCGCCCGCGACCACCTGCTCCTCCGCGCCCGCATCGACGGAACCATGCGGGAGTTCGCCCAGCTGGAAGGCGCCGACGCGCAGAAGGTGATGGGTATCTTCAAGGCCGGCGCCCAGTTCGCGTCCGACGGATCGTTCGTCCCGCAGGAAGCCATCTACGGCGTCCCCGTCGACGGTGAAGTGCGCAAGGCCCGCGCCGTCCTGTTCCGCTCCGAAGACGGCGGCGACGCCCTCGTCATGCGCCTCCCATCACGCGGTGCGGTCAAGCCGTTGGAGGAGCTGGAGTTCTCCGAGAAGAACCTCAACCTGTTCTACGACATGCTCGCCGCGTCGAACCGCATGGTCATGATCGCCGGCCCGATGGGTTCCGGAAAGACCACCACCGCGCACGGCTCCCTCATGCATGTCGCGACCGGAGACCGCACCGTCTGGACCCTCGAAGACCCGGTCGAGCGTCGCCTTCCCGGCCTCACCCAGCTGGAGGTCGACGAGAAGAACGGCGCTGGCTTCAAGGACCTGCTCCCATTCCTCGTCCGAAGCGACTACGACACCCTGTTCCTCGGCGAGATCCGTGACAACGAAACCGCTGCCGCCGCCGTCCGCCAGTCGAAGGCCGGCCGCCAGGTCATCTCCACCATCCACGCCAACGACAACGTCACCGCAGCCCTCCGCCTCATCGAGCTCGCGCAGGACTCCCCGCTCGCTGTCATGGACGCCGTGAAGGGCATCGTGTCGCAGCGTCTCGTCCGCCGCCTCAACCCGGAATGGGACGGAGTCGACCCGCTGGACAAGTACCGCGGCCGCGTCCCGATCCACGAAGTCCTCACCATGAACGACCAGCTCATCGAAGCCGTCATGGAGAACCGCCCGTTGGGTGAGATCCGTGAAGTAGCCGACGCAGCCTCAGCGTCCACATTCGAGGAAGACTCCGCCCGCCTCGTCGAGGCAGGCATCACCGACGAGGCAGAGATCCGCAAGGTTCTCGGTCAGACCACCGACCAGGGAAAGTAAGAGAGCACCGCCATGACACCCGAAGAGCACCTGTACTGGATCATCGACCAGGCCGGCAACCAACAGGTCTCCGACATCCACATTCATCCGAACGACGGCATCTGGCTGCTCACCGCTGACAAGCTCTCCCACTACGAAGATCCCGCTGTGCAGATCCCCGAGCGGGAGATCCTGGAGTGGTTGAAGATCAACCACCCCGATGACGAGGACGGGAACGAGTTCGACCCGTTCGGTGAGCGCGGCCATTCCTCCGAAGCGTTCGATACCGGCACCTGGCGCGTCCGTGGCACGTTCCGTAAGTCCGTCGGAGGTCACTCCTGCACGTTCCGTCTGATCCCCGCCGATGTCCCACATGTCGAGAAGCTCGACCTGCCGCAGCAACTGCAGGACGTCGTGAAGCGATCCAGCGGTCTGCTGCTGGTGGAAGGCCCGACCGGTTCCGGAAAGACGACCGCGATCGCAGCGCTCATCGACCTGATCAACCGCACCACCGCGCAGCACATCTACCTGATCGAGCAGCCGATCGAGTTCGTCCACACCCCGAAGGAGTCGATGTTCACCCAGCGTGAGATCGGCATCCACGCGCCCGACTACGCCACAGCCATCGAGGACGCCCTCCGCTCCAAGCCGAACGTCATCCTCATCGGCGAGATGCTGAACCCGGCCACCGCCCGCGCAGCTCTCCACGCCGCCACCACCGGCCACCTGGTCATCACCACAGCCCACGCAGGCTCCGTCGTGGAAGCGCTCGACGGTTTCATCGGACAGTTCACCGCCGACGAGCAGCCTCAGATCCGTTCCCGTCTCGGCCAGTCGCTGATCGGCGTCATGGTGCAGCGGCTCGTGCCGAAAATCGGCGGCGGCAAGGTGCCCGCACGGGAGCTGATGTTCAACGACCTGAACATGCAGGAGCTGATCTCCAAAGGTGACCTGCACATGATGCGCGCTCAGCTGGAATCCACCCGCGACTCGTTCTCCATGGAGGAGTCCCTCGCCCAGCTCGTGAAGGACGAGAAGATCACCGTGGAGACAGCCCAGGCGAACACGAAAAGCGCCGCGATCCTCGAGGACAAGCTCCGCGGCCTCGGCATCCGCTGAAAACTGAGGGGTTCGCCACATGCCTCAGGTGTGCGCCGCGTCCACGGCGTGAATGACACCGAAACCGAGGACTGACCCCATGTCGCAAACCGCCCAGCTGACCCCCGAGAAGCGGAAGATGGCCTTCTACAACGGCCGGAAGACGAAGCCGGAGCTCCTGGCCCGCAGCCTCCGCGCTCTCGCGATGATCCTGAAGGTCGGTGAATCCGAAGCTCGCGCGCTGGAGATCGTCGGCGAGCAGTTCAAGAAGTACGAAGTCGGCCGCGCGTACACCCGTGCTGCGAAGACGATGCGTGAAGAGGGTGTCGGCTTCAAACAGGCGATCCTCTCCGAAGACGTGTTCCCTCGCACCGTCCACGAGCTCGTATCAGCCGCCCCCACCGCAGCCAGCATCCACAAGAACCTGGTGCAGGCAGCGAAGCTGGTGTCGCAGGGCCAGTCGGTAAAGAAGAAGCTGCTGATCTCCTTGATCCAGCCGGGCTTCATGTTCACGATGGCGATGGGGTTCCTGTTCGCGGCGACCGCGTGGATCATCCCGGGCTTCCTCGCGACCTTCAAGACCCTGAACACGGAGACGCCTCCGCTCACCCTGATCGTGCTGAACGTCGCCGACGTCACCAAGTACGTCATCGGCTCCCTCATCGGCGTCGGAGTCCTCATCGGGCTGTTCTACGGGCTCGGCGGCCGCAAGATCCGCGCCGTGCAGGTGTTCACCGACCGTATGTCGATCCGGCTTCCGCTGATCGGTTCCATCGTCCAGCTGGCCGCCACGAGCCGACTGTTCGAGCTCCTCGCCACCAACCTGTCCACCGGAATGGGAGAAGCCGCAGCGCTCGAGTCCGCCGGCGCCGGAGCCGGCAACGAAGCGATCGCCGAGCACTGCTACCGCCACGCGGAGCGGATGCGCACCGAAGGCGCCCGACTGTCCGAGTTCGCCCAGACCCGCCTCCTCCCCGAGAACGCCAAGTACATGCTGGCCGCCGCCCCGTCCGTCCGGCAGACCATCGAAGTGATGAGCGAGCTCGGCCCCGAGTACCGCCTGGAAGCAGACGTCCAGCTCGACGGGTTCCAGAAGACGATGGAACCTGTCGTCAACTGGATCGTCTACCTGATCGTCGCCGTCCTGATCATCGCTGTCATCGTCCCGATGTACGCCATGTTCCCCGCCCTGATGGACATGACCAGCACCGGCGGTGGCGGCGGAGTGAGCGTCCCGGACGGCACCGGCGTCGCCATCCCCGGCCAATGACCGCAGCAGGGACGGCCCCAGCCGACTTCGACCAGTTCGACCCCGACCTCGACGACGACATCGCCGAAGCGCGCCGGCTCAGCCGGACAGCTCCACCTTGGATCTCCGGGGCGTTGTCCGGCGGAGCCGCAGGCCTGGCCGCACACCAGCTGCCATGGCCGATGATCGTGCTCACCGTCATCCTCGGAATCGGTGCCGGTTTCCTCGGCCACGTCGACTGGCGCACCAAGCTCATCCTGAACAGCCACAACGCCGTTCTCTCGGCCGGGGTCCTTTCCGCCCTCATCACCATCCAGCTGGTGTCCCCGCACAACCCGGTCGTGATCACAGCCGCCCTCACAGCCGCCGGCACATTCGGCGTGATGGTCCTCATGTGGTGGCTGACCGGGTTCGCCGCCGGCGGGGACATCAAGATCGCCCCCGTGATCGCCGGGGGACTCGCAGCCCTGTCACCACTCACCGCGTGCATGTGGCTGCTGTTCACTTTCCTGCTCTGCGCAGTCGTGTCCGTCGCCGTCGTCATCCGCGCCCACGGTGAGCAGAAGCCCACCGTCCCGCTGGCTCCGTTCATGGCCCTCGCCATCCCGCCGGCGGTCCTCGTGTACACGGCGATGTTCTCCGCTTTCGGGCTCCTCGGCTGACAGGGATTCTTCCCACCTGCAGGATCCACGGCTGTTTTCGCCACATGCCTTTTCGTTGCGCCCGACCGGGTGCAGTCGACTGGCCGTCGGATACGGCGGCCAACAAAACCAAAGGATCCATATTCATGAACGTTTTCCGGCACAGCCTGAAGGCTCGTAAGGAGCAGTTCGCTGCCCGCAAGAGCGAGCTCGGCCTCCGCAAGGCCGTCTTCTCGCAGCAGGGTGCGATCGACCTCGCCTCGATCATGGTCGGCGTCATCGTCATCGCCATCGTCGGTGGCATCATCGCCGCAACCGTCTTCGCGGTCATCCCCTGGGCACAGAAGGAGGCTGGCAAGCAGGCCCTCGGTTCCGTCAAGGAAGCCGAGTCCGTCGCCTTCGCTCAGTACGTCGCCAACACCGGCGAAGGCAAGTACCTCGCCTTCAGTGACCTCGTCTCCGGCGTTGACGCCGACGGCATCGACTCGCTGATCCAGGCGTCCGAGTCGGTGGACGTTGCCGTCTCGGCTGACGGCAGCGAGTACATCGCCGTCTCCAAGGTCAGCGACACCCTGCGCTTCTACATCTCGTCGGACAACCCCAACACTCCCGTTGAGGCGCTCCCGGCAGTCAAGGACGCAAAGGGCGACCCCGTCGTCATCACCATCCCCTCGGTGGCCACTGCTCCGGACTCGGCCTTCAACTAATCGACCTGCCGGCCGGGGTGGGCTTCCACAGTCGCCCCGGCCGACACAAACACGTAGCCAAGGTCCAGCCCAGCTGGCTACCGTCGCCCAACTTCGGTTGAGCACCAAGTAGGAGCGGTTCCTCTCGCAGGAGCCGCTCCTTCTTGCATCTGTCCGCACATGTAGGTGACATGAGAAGCACACCTGTTGACGAGATGATCCGCTCCCTGCCGCTGAAGCAGATGGACGCCACCCTGCTCAGCCGTGAGCTGCTGCTCGCCTCGGAGGCCGCCGGCAACGACGTCGACCTGGTCGAGAAGGCGATTGCGTACGCTTCCTACCTTCACCGGGACCAGACCCGCGCGAACCGCGGCGACATGCCCCGCGTCCACTACATCGAGCACCCGCTCCGCTCGGCCCTCAGGCTGGTCCGGTGGGGTGTCACCGACCAGGCCGCGATCATCGCATCGATCCTTCATGACACCGTCGAAGACTGCGTCGACGACATCGTCGCCCTGTCCCCGGTGACCAAGACCAGCGACCCTCGACACACCGCCCTGACGTTCTGGGCTACGGAGTTCGGCACGACCGTGTACCGCACCGTTGAGGCTGTCACCAACCCGGAGCTCCCCGCCGGGCTCACTCGCGCCCAGAAGCACGACGCGTACCGCACCCATGTCGTCGAAGCGATCGCCGACCCTCGCGTCGCGCTGGTGAAGTTCACCGACTTCGTCGACAACGCCCTGTCCTTGCACCACACCGCCAGCCACTCCGCCAACAAGGACATGGTCGCGAGGCTCGCCTCGAAGTACGAGCCGCTCGGCGATGCATTCATCGCACGACTGTTCCAGCCTGATGTGGAAGCTTTCGTCCCCTTCCGCGGAATGCAGGAGATCACCGAGACGCTGGCTTCCGGGCTGGCTCGTCTGCGCACCCAGGCAGCCAAGACCGCCTGAGTCCGCGCATGTAGGTTCCGGCCCCTCCCGCGAGGGGCTGGACCAGCCTGCGCCGCACCCCACACCCCGACAGGGTGCGGCAGCGCCCACCGGATCAACTCCGGTCGCCGCAGCAGGGCAGCTCGAACATCGGAGCCCCATGCCTCAGCGCACCCTCACCACCGACCTCATCACCCTGAAGAACCGAATCGCCGGCCTCGGGAGCACAACCGCCCGCCGCCGCATCGCCACAATCTCCGCCGCCGCCCTCATCGGCGGCTCCCTGATCTCCGCCCCGCTCATGGCGAACGCTGCTGACCTCCGCGCCGAACGGGAGGCGTACACCGTCACCCTCAGCCAGCAAGGCTCCCTCGACCGCGATCACCTCGGTGTGTACGCCGACATCGCCAAGTTCAAAGCCTCCGTTTCCGCCGAAGCTGCCCTCAGCACTGCGAACACCGTCATCGCGGCCGCCGCCTCGAAGGTTGACGCCACCGAGCTGGCCGACCACGTCGCCAGCCTCGCCCGCTACGAACTTCTCAGCGTCGACCGCATCGAAACTCTGATCGACAACACTGACGCCGCCGCCCAGGCGACCACCACCGCCATCGCCGAGCACGACGCCGCTGTCGCCGCTCAGGCAGCCGCGGATGCCGCGGCCGCAGCAGAAGCCGCACGGGTCGCCAACACCCCGGACGGCGCCCGTGCGCAAGCACGCCGGATCGCCGCCGACAAGTACGGCTGGGGCGAGGGGGAGTTCCAGTGCCTCAGCACCCTGTGGGACCGGGAGTCGAACTGGCGGGTGGACGCCTACAACGGGAACGGCGGCGCCACCGGCATCCCGCAGGCGCTGCCCGGCTCGAAGATGGCCTCCGCTGGCCCCGACTGGCAGACGAACGCTCGCACGCAGATCCTCTGGGGGCTTGGATACATCGCCGACCGGTACGCGTCTCCCTGCTCAGCTTTGGACCACTCCAACAGCCTCAACTGGTACTGATCGCCGGGCGAAATCGCCTCTTCGAGGGGCCATGCGGCTTTTCGCCACATACCTAAAAGAGCATGAGCGCCACTAGGGACTTCAGCCACAGCCCAGCAACACCCACATGGAAGAGGAAGACCCTCTTCGCAGCGCTGGTCTCCTTGGCGTTGATCGGCACGACAGTCACCCCCGCACAGGCTGCCACCGCCCCTCAGGGCGACGTCAAGGTGCACCTGTCCGGTGAGCTCGTCGTCCTCCAGGAAGAGGCAACGACCCCCAATGCGGACGGGGCAGAACGATCTGCCTTCATCGTCACAGCCAACGGCAGCCAAGTGCCCGTCGACCCGGCCGACCTGCCGAATAACGCCGCCACCGGAGCCGATGTCGACGCAACCGCTGTCGCCGATGCCGACCTGGTCAGCGACGCCGGCATTCGGGTGTCCGGCACCGTCGAGTCCGGCAGCGCAGCAGGGAAGGCGATCACCGAGGAGACCGGAAGCACACCCCTCCCGCTGGCAGCAATACAAGTGGAGGGAGTGGTGACTGCCGCGTCGGGCGTCACCCACACTGTCGACGTCGCTGTCGTCACCACCGGCGGCCAGGTCGCCCCATTCAACGACGCGCAGGTGGACGGAATCGTCGCCACCGCATCAGAGTTCTGGACGGACCAGGCGTCCAACGGGATCTCCGGGATCTCACGGGTCAACCCGGTCAGCCGGTACACCACCACCGCAGGCTGCAACCAGAACAACCTGTGGAACGAAGCGGCAGCGAAGTTCGGGATGACCCCATCCACCTACTACAACACTCCCGGCCGACACCTGCTTGTCATCTCCCCGAACAGCTGCGCCAATGGCGCCATCGGCCTCGCCACGGTCGGGGCCGGGTTGAACTCAGGCGGCACGGTTTGGATGGCTGACGTCCCCGGAGGAAACGCCCAGACGATCGCCCACGAGTTCGGGCACAACTTCTCCCTCGGACACTCCAACACCCACAACTGCAAAGCCCCTGTCGTCGACGGTGTCGCCGGCTACACCTCCGGCTGCTCCGACCAGGCGTACGGGGACCTGTACGACACGATGGCGGCTTCGTACCTGCTGAACGGTGCATCGAACCCGACGTTGACTGCCCTGAACGTCACGCAGCGGGCACGCCTGAACACCCTGGGCGCCGACATGGTCACCGCGCCGACCGGGACCAACCAGTTCACGCTGAACGCCGCCTCAGCCGGATCCGGTTCACGCGGCGTCAAGGTCACCGACCCGGTGTCGAACGTCACCTACTACGTCGAATACCGCAACGCCACCGGCCGCGACACGAACGCCCTGTACACCAGGTACCCGAACCCGAGCGCGAACGAACGCCCTCGCGTCGGAACCGGTGTGCGCATCTTGAAGCAGGACGCTGGAGGCCAATCCGTTGTCATCCCCAAGCAGGTCTCAACGGGGATCCGCTCGTTCGTCTGGGCTGCCGGTGACACCTTCCGTTCCGGCGCATCCGGGGTGACCGTCAAGATCGACGCCATCACCGGGTCCACAGCGACTCTCACTGTCACGACCAGCACCGGCTTCCTCGGCGACCAGCTTCCGACCATCGTCGGCGACCGTCTGCAGGGTGCGGCGCTCACTGCCGTGCCCGGCACTGACTGGGCGCCGAAGCCAACCTCGTACGCGTACCAGTGGATGCGTGAAGGCGCACCCATCGCCGGCGCCACAGCGGCGAAGTACACCCTGACAGCCTCCGACCTGCAGAAGAACCTGACTGTCGCCGTGACAGCGAAGGTGACCGGCCGTCCGAACCGCACCTGGGTGTCAGCTGCGGTCGCCGTCCCGCCCATCAGCCCGTTCACCGGAACGAACAAGCCGGCCATCACTTTCACCGGCACCGAGCCTGTGAAGTGGGGCACCAAACTCACCGCCGTCCCCGACGCCGGCTGGGCACCGAAGCCGACCTCGTTCAAGTACCAGTGGTACCGCAACGGCGCTCTGATCACCGGGGCGACAACCGCCGCGTACACCGTCAAAGACGCAGACATGACCGCGAAGCTCACCGTCGCCGTCACCGCCGTCCGCGCCGGTGTCACCAGCGTCACCTGGACCAGCAACCAGGTTCAGGTCGGGGTGCTGTCCTCGTTCGCTGGCTCCTTCGCAGCTCCTGTCACTGGGAAGTTCAACGTGGGGCAGGCTTTGGCAGTCGCCCCGGCCGGTCTCACCCCGGCACCGAAGTTCACGTACCAGTGGTTCGCCGGCACGGAAGCGATCGTTGGCGCCACCGCGAAGACCTACACGCTGAAGGCCGCTGACCTCGGAAAGGTCGTCAACGTCAAGGTGACCGCCGCCGCACCCGGCTACACCACCTCCACATGGACAGTGGCGGGGAGCGCCGTCGGGGCGATGCTCCCGTTCGTCGGCACCCCAGCCACCACGATCACCGGCGACCCAGTGAACGGGAAGGTCCTCACCGCCACCGCATCGGGTCTCACACCGGCCCCGACCTCCTACAAGTACCAGTGGGCCGCGAACGGTGTCGACATCGTCGGAGCTGCCGCGAAGACGTACACGCTGAAGGACGCTGAGGTTGGCAAGAAGATCACCGTGAAGGTGACCGCGGTGAATGCCGCCTACGTCTCCCGAGACTGGATCAGCGCCCAGACCGCGACGGTCGCTGAGAAGCCGTCGTTCACCGGATCGGCACTCCCGACGGTCACCGGCGCCACCACAGTCGGTCAGGTGCTGACCGCAACAGCTGGGTCCGGATGGACTCCAGCGACGACGACGTTCAAGTACCAGTGGCTCCGCAACGGAACGCCGATCGCCGGCGCTACAGCGAAGACGTACAAGCTGGCAGTCGCGGACAAGACGGCGAAGCTCTCCGTCACCGTCACAGCCACGAAGACCGGGTACAAGAACACCGCGTGGACGTCTGCGCAGACCGCAACGGTGAACTGAACACGAACCGACGATGACAGTTCGGCGTCTCACCTTCGGGTGGGGCGCCGAACTTCATCCCTCGCCACATGCCTCCCTGATGTGCAGACGACAACATCGTGGGGAACCTCGGCAGACCGAGTGAATGTCATCGAATCCGCTACCGACTCCACCGTTGTGTGGGAGCTGGGGTTGGCGGCTACCGTTGCTGACGGCCCGACCTGGCTGGCGGAGGATCTTGTCCCCGCTTTCGCCGAAGCGGGCGCCACCCAATACGTCTTGTCGAACCTGAAGGCAGGCAACGCCGAGCAGATCCTCCGGGGGCTGAACAGCTATGAGCGGGTCGTCGTCGTGACGGTAGGTCGTGACACGCCGGAGGACGTCACGTTGCTCCTCTGCGAAGGCGGAGTGCTGCTCTCATCCCATCGTGAGCTGATCGAAGTGGCCCGCACCGCGGGGTTGACCACTGTGGCTGTGGATGCTTCAGACGTCGACGCTGACGTCCACGTCTCCCTCTAGGCTGCAGCGTTCAAGGACTCGGCGCAGTCGAGGTACAGCGTCAGCCAATCCTTCGTCGTGAAGGCCTCCGGGGCGGTGATCTCCATGCCCCGTCCGATGTACTTGTACCAGTCGACGCGGACGCCGGTCGGCTTGTGGAGGAAGTTCGGGCGCACAACACCGCAGGTCGGTGAGTGCGTGTTCTCCGAAGCCCAGGCGGCGTAGAGGTCGTCCCGGCCGCAGGTGCAGTGCATTCCGCATCCGAGCTCGGGAAGGCCCCGCTCGGAAGCGAGGTCACTGGCGATGGTGGACCAGTTGTCGCTGAGGAGTCCGTTGGCGGCCTCGTCAGCTTCCTGACGTCGCTGCAGTTCGGTCTGGTAGCAGTCGCCGGCGTGCGGGTGCGCGTCGATCCAGGAGGACTCTGCATCGTTGTGACCGCATTCGCAGTCGCCCGAGTAGTACGGGAACATCTCGAACACGTCGTTGTCGACCTCGGCGCCGTACCCGTAGTCGCCTCCGAGGAACCCGGCGGACAGCTCGGCGGCGCCGACAGCTTCGATCTGCTCGACCAGGTCGCGGAGCAGGTTGGAGATCAGCGCTTCGGCGGTCACCGTGCCGACCGGCGGCTGGTCTGCTCGGCGAGCAAGCTGCAGATGGCGTAGCCGATGGCAGCAGCTGCGATGACGGTGAGGGTGGCGGCGACGAGGATGGTTGTGAGCACGTCGACTCCTTTCAAGAGGGTGTAGTTCCACACCAACATGTGCGGCATCGCCGGTTTCTGCGCAGAAAAGCCCGACCTGCGTAGGGGCAGGCCGGGCTTGTCCGGGTGGGTGGACGGCTCAGTCGGCTGAGGCGACGATCAGGTGCGACGCCGGCAGCAGCAGCTCCAACGTCTCCAGGTTGTACGTGTCGGACGGGTTCCCGGTCGGCCAGGACTGCAGGTTGACGACACCGGACTCGTCGGTCCAGGACAGGAATGCGTCGTCGTCGCTGCGCTCCGTGGTGCCCCACAGGTACTTCCGGGCGCCGGGGGCCGCCTTCTCCCACTCCTCGAGGATGTCGTTCACCCCGTCGGACCCGATCGCGGGCTGCAGCAGCTTGTCGTACCCGGGGGTCCAGGTGGCGGTGACCGAGACGACATCCGCTCCGGGGATCGTGACGTTGAACTGCTCGACGGTTCCGGCGGACTTCTCAGCGGTGATGCTCAAAGGATGTTCCTCACAAGATGGTTGGTTTCGGAATCCTGTCCGTGCGGTCCGGCATCCTGCCTTCTCCAATGATGGGGCCGGCCACCGACATCAGCGGACCTGGGACCACACGGATCGCAGCAGCTGGATCGCTTCCTGGCTGGTGTCGCCAGTCACCCCGCCGAGGCGGGTGAGGGTGAACTCCCGCCCGTTCGCTGGGATGACGGTCACATCCACGACCGCGGCGCCTGGGCATTCATCGGTCAGCCAGAGCAGCGCCGACGACGCCCCATGCCGGCCGAGGTTGCGGCGCAACCTGTCCGGGATGACGTCACCTTCCATGGGGAGCATGGCACCGTCAGAAACACCGATCCGTCGGACGGACCAGCCTTCGCCGAAAGCGCCGGCGGCGACGTGGAGGAGGTCCAGAGATCCGAGCCGCGGGATGACGACGTCGGACTCGACGTCCTCGAAGTCGGTGGGGGTGGAATCCGCTCCCATCAGCTCGGAGGTGAACCGTGGCTTCTTCCGTCGGTTGTTGGACACAGCGATCTGGTACGTCGCCGTCGTGTCCGGGTTACGACTGGTGCTCACTTCAGTGCAGACATGTGGCGGATCTGCGGTCAGCTTCGGCGCGCCCCGGCCCCGAAGCCACTCACGGTCGGTGGCGTCGGAACGGCCAGCGGATGGCTATCCGAGATGGGACGCAGCATCCGTCGCAGTCGTGGGTTTCGTAGTCTCCAGCGAGGTACAAGGCTGGGTTCAGCACACGACGTTTGTAGTCCAGGTCGTCCGGATCGGGGTGGTGAATGCCGTGTTCGCAGATCCGTTCCATCATCATCCGGTCATCAAGCCACGACATCGGCGAACCGGTCAGCGGGTGGTCGGACGGTGCGTGAAGGCAGCAAGGGGTCCCTGAGCATTGAGAGCGGGCGTGGGTGCGGAGGACACCGCTTCCGAAACCGGTCCACAGGTCGTAGTCGCGGTTCTCGACGACCGGAGCAGCCTGCGCCTCCGCCTCGGCAGCCTGCCTGGTGATCGCGTCAGCACCGATGCTCTCCACGGCAGTGACGTATGCGCGGTAGTGCTGGGATGCGATCCGGTTCACGAGGAAGGTGATGGCTGCGTGGACGAACTGGTCGCGGCGGGTGGCGATCTGGAACGCTGATGTGTCGCCGAGTCGTGGGCTGTTGGGTCTGCCCATCAGCTGCGCCTCTCCTCGATCGTCTCGTATTTCGACACCCGGTACGCGAGCGCGACGAACACCTGTCCAGGCAACGCGGCAGGGTGATGGTTCACGATCGCCTTCTTCGTCACAGTGATCCCGTGCGACTTCACCGACCTCGGGTTCACTGCGTCCGCGTCGAACTCCCACAGACCGCAGCCTTCCGGGATCTCGTGAGGCTGCAGCAGGCCTTTCGGGGTGGCGTACACGAAACGGTTCGTGAACAGTTTCCACGCCCGCCTCTTCGCCTCGACGTCGCGTTTGAAGTCGGCTCGGGAAATCTTGATCTCCACGGCAGTCAGCATGCCGGACTCGACGATCAACGCATCGATCCGCCGTTTCGGCGGGGAATCCTGAGGGGTCCACCCGTCCGGGATCGACGGGGCCACCTCCGACGGGTGGATCTTCCCCTCCCACCGAGCCGGGTTCGTCTCCAACCGCCACCTGTTCAGGATCACGAGATGGAACGGGTCGTCGACCACGACCTCACGGATGACGGCGTCTTTCCGGTGCTTCCGGCGGACAGCCGTCAGCACATCCTTGGCTGTGATGTTCTGCGGGGGCATGCCCGATAGGCATGTGGCGCAGACCCACGCCACATGCCCACCTCCGTGAGCGAATCAGCAGACACCCTTAACCTGGCCGGCGAGCCCGTCGCCGCGGACGACCTCCGGCCCAGCCGGCCCGCCCGGAAGTCCGCCTCGAAGATCTGGTTGGGCTCCTTTGCCGCCGCGATCCTGACTGTGTCAGCGGCTCTGTACGTGCAGGATGTCTTCGGATCCCGGACAGGGCTGTTCGCCTTCAACCCACTCGTGTTCCTCGCCCCGACCGGTGTGGTTCTTGGCCTCAACGTCCTCTACTGGGCGGCGGAGCAGGGCCGGTACTCGGGATGGTCAGCGGGGAAGGTGATGGTCGCGGTCATCGTGCGTCTCAGCATCCTCGCGCCGGTGTCCGTTCTCGTGTTCATCGGGCTTGTGGCTGTCGACGCAGTGGTACTCATCATCACCGGCGTCACCTCCGGGTTCGGGGCCGGGGGAGAGGCCGGCCCGGGCAGCGGAGTCCTCGGCCTGCTCAGCGGGCAGATCACCGCACCTGGAGCTGTGACCATCCCCGATGGTTTCGACGTCTCCGACCTGCTCGGCAGCACCCCGACCGAAGACGTTCCCTCTGTCGAGGACCTGGTCAAGACACTGCAGTAACAGCTCAGCCCTGACACGCAAAGCCGCGACCGTCCGCACATGAGGGAGGGGAACACCACCTCAGGAGGATTCCAATGCGCAGCTCACACCCCACCAGCCCTCAGGAAGAGGCGTCACACGCCTCTGGAACCGGGGCCCGGAAGTGAGCGTCCGAGTCCTCATCACCGGCAGCCGAGAGATCAAACAGCGCTCCACCGTAGCCGCCGCGATCACCCAGACCTGGGTAGATTTCGGTCGCCAGCCGTTGACCGTCATCCACGGGAACGCCCGCGGCGCCGACAAGCTCGCCGGCCAGGTGGCCCGAGACAACCGCGGCCGGGCGACCGAGGAGATCCACCCCGCCATCTGGCAGCCGGAAGGTCCGAACGGACCGACCGACAAGCTGGCCGGATTCACCCGCAACCAGAAGATGGTCGACCTCGGTGCTGACATCTGCCTGGCGTTCCTGAAGGAAGGCGAGAGGAACAGCGGCACCCGAGACTGCATCCGCAGGGCGATGAAAGCCGGGATCAACGTCTTTGAGACCTGGGAAGCCGCCGACCACGTCGTCGTCGCCCGGAACGGGGCGACGCGATGACCGCCGTCGACACCCGCAACGTGTACCGCATCGAGGATGCAGCAGCCGTCCGAGGGCTCGCCGCTGAACTCACCAACCCGTCACGCCACCGCGTCGCAGTCGTCGTCACCTGCCCTTCCGAGGCCGGGGTGCCGCGGTTCAACCCGAACCGCATCGCAGCCGAAATCGGTTCCGCAGCCGACGTGTACCTGATCACAAGTAGAACGCTCGCGTACACCTTCTCCGACGAGATGCCGTTGGACGTCAGCGTGTACGGCGGTGCAGCCCGCGTCTACCCGACCGGAGACGCGTGGATCCAGAACTGGCGGAAAGCCCCGATCGTCCTCGCCTACGACGAAGACCAGGCAGAAGAGAAGACCCACGAGCTCGTGGACGCGGCGATCACCGCCAGCTACCTCGCACCGGAGTACACGCCAACACCGGCGGTTCGCCGTGCCGCCCCTGCCGCTCCTTCCGCACCGGCGAAGCCTTCGACCCCACCGCCGACCCCGGCCGCCCTCGCGGCGCGCCTCGGCGCAGCTCCCGTGCCGAAGCCCGCTCCCGCGCCGGCACCCGTCCCGACGCCCAAGCCCGCGCCTGTAGCTCCCGCACCGACACCAGCGCCCACACTCGGCCTGTCGCCTGCGGCAACGCCCGCCCCGTCGCCCGCCACAGTCGCAGCCGCGCCCACAGCCTCACCGGTCGAGGCGGTCGAGGCGGTCGAGGCGGTCGAGGTCCCAACGCCTCAGGGCCCGACCCCGGCGGAGCGTCGCACCGCCCTGCAGGCAGCCCTCACCACAGTCCACAACCTGAAGTCCGCAGCGACAGCCGCTTCACTTGCCCATGCCGCTGAGCTCAGCGAACTGCGGGTGGAGAACGCCCGGCTGAACCGCACCATCCAGGACCGCGACGAGGTGCATCGCGCATCAGCCCGAACCAAGAAACCGAAGCCTGCCACGGCAGCCGCGGATCCGTACTGGAAGCCGGAATGGTTCGCTGACCCGGAACGCACCCTCCGGTACGCGGTCACCTCCGCCTGGGCAGAGCGCGTCCCGTCCTACGAGAAGGACGACTACCCGCTGTCCGACTACATCGTCGGTCCGGCATTCTCCGAGTCGATCGACACGTTCGACGACGGCCAGCGCACGAAAGCACTCCGTACCATCGTGGATGTCATCACCGGGCGCGCCCGCACCATCAGCGGCCGGAACGTCCACCCGCTCCGCACCGGCGAAGGCGGCGACGACGCGCCCCGCACCCGCGACGACGGCGCCATCTGCTACCGGGCGAACATCGAAACGAACACCTCATCCGCACGCCGCCTCCACTTCTGGAAACTGCCGGACGGGACCGTGGAACTGTCCCGCGTCGTCCTGCATGAAGACATGGAGCCGTGACGCTGAGCAGCGACCGCAGTTGAGCTTCTCGCCACATGCCTCCGCCGTGGACTCCCGTGTGGAGCGCCCGGAACGAGGAGGCACCAAGCATGGCTTGTACCGCATCGACCGTCCGGGCGTGGTGCTGAAACCGTGGACGCGACGCGCAGGAGCCGACGGCCGCGGCTGACAGCCTTCCTTGCAGCGGCAGCGTTCCTCGCAGCTACCCTCATCGGCGGTGCACCGCTGCACGCATCCCAACAGCAGGACGACGTCCTCACCATCGTCAACCAGCAACGCGCAGCCGCCGGAGTCCCAGCCCTCACCCGAGACCCCACCCTCGACGCGATCGCCCAGGAATGGGCGAAGCACATCTTCGACTCCGGCGACTTCGACCACTCCACGAACGAATGGCGGGCCGCCAGGATCCCCGCCGGCTGGCGAGCCAACGGAGAGAACATCGCCGAAGGCTACGACTCCGGCAAACAGGTGATGAACGCATGGATGGGCTCAACCGGCCACCGCAACAACATCCTGCAAAGCCTCTACACCCGCATCGGAATCGGCTACGACCCTCGCGGCCTCGAATGGGTTCAGATCTTCGCCGGCTACCCATCTGAAGGGTCCGGCGGCGGGGGAGGGGCAGCGCCCGCACCGAACCCTGCCCCAGCCCCGAACCCTGCGCCAGCCCCGAACCCCGCCCCAGCCCCGAACCCTGCACCCGAACCCGAGCCCGCACCGGAGCCCGCACCCGCCCCAGAGCCCGAGCCGGAACCTGAGCCGGAACCGGCGCCAGTCGAGGAAGAGCCAGAACCCGCCGACACCCCGATTGAAGCTCCTGCTGCCACGCAAAGCCCGACCGTCGACAGGCCCGACCTCCGCGGGCCCACTTCCGAGATCAACCACGGAGCCGCCGGCCACGACGGGTCATTCACCGAAACGGAAGGCCAGGTCGCGTTCGCACTCGGCCCGATCCTGTCCTACTCCGGGGACGCATTCACCGAGAAGGACGCCGAATGGGTGATCGGCTCCGCCGCCTGGTTCACCATCCTGTCCATCGTCTTGTTCATCGCCGCCGCCACCCTCATCCTGTGGATCGTCAGACGCGGCCGGCGGATCCCTACCCGGGTGCCGCAACTGCTGGGAGTCGCACCACCCCGGCCTCGCCCGGTCGACCAGACCAGCCGACGGCAGATCGGGTCCTGAGCTCCGAAACCGGAACAGTCCGCACATGGATGTGGCATGGAGACGAACAGCTACGCCCGCTACCTCGACGAGAACCTTAACGTCGACACCCTCGACATCCTGGGGCTTGCCGGCCTCAGCTTCCCACAGGGTTTCGACGTGTCGAAGGGCAGCGAGTTTCACGAGAAGGTGTACCGGCTCGCCATCACCCTTGCGTCCCTCGTCGGCGTCGACCTGCTCGAAGCCAACGACTGGACCGACCCGCACCAGTCGAACTACACCGCCGACGCGGTCGAGACCATCGTGAACCTCCCGCACCTGCTGAGCTTCGCCGAACGGCAACGACTCGCCCCGTTCATCCCGCAGCTGCGACCGTAGCCGCGCACCTAAGACTCACGAGACGCCCCGGGAAATTGGATCGCCCGGGGCTGCTCGCACCACCCGAACCCGACACGCCGCTCCTCGCGGCCGCACACCTAAGCAGCATGACGACCACTCCGAAGAAGACCGGCGCCCAGAAGAGCGTCGACGTGAACAGCGCCGCCCACGACGGCTCCGGCCTGTACACCCAGAAGACCCAGCAGGCCGCTGAAATTGCACCGCTCACCGCACCGCGGAACCCCGGCCAGCTCGGCGGGTACGAGATCAGGAAGTACAAGCCACGGAAGTCCGGCTACATCGGTGACTTCTCGGTCGGTCCTCAGGGAGCTTTCGAAGCTGAGCTGTACTTCAACGGCGACAAGCTGCTGACAGTCGAGAACCACGGACGAGGCGGCGAGACCATCTTCCGCAGAAACGGGATGAACGCGAACCTCCTGCCCGAAGTCGAGGCGTACAACGACTTCGCCGCCAAGGCTCTCCCGAACTGGGGCCAGTACGGCGCCGCGGACATCCTCATCGAACTCCAGCAGACCCTGGCACAGATCGACAACGACGCTGCAGCGGCACCGGAGCTGACTCGTGACGAGGTCGTGGACAACATGGTCGCCAAGTACCGTCCCGGATCGTTCGACGAGCGCGAGTTGGAGATCCTCCGCGACCCCACCATTCTCGACGCGTAAGCGTCCCCAGAACCTCAGCCCCCGCATGAGCACCATCTCCTACTTCTCCAGCGTCTCCGGAAATACCCACCGGTTCGTCGAATCCCTCGACCTGCCCGCCACCCGTCTCCCGGTCATGACGAAGGACGACACCGTCGTCATGGAGTCGCCACATGTCTTGATCCTCCCGACGTATGGCGGAGGGAACGACGGAGGAGCCGTCCCGAAGCAGGTCATCAAGTTCCTCAACCACCCCGACAACCGGGCCCTCCTCCGCGGAGTGATCGGCGCCGGCAACACAAACTTCGGCGAAGCGTACTGCCTGGCAGCCCGCATCGTCGCAGAGAAATGCAACGTCCCGTTGCTCTACACATTCGAAGTATTTGGAACCCCGGACGACCGACAGGCCGTCCTCGAAGGATTGGAAGCCTTTTGGAAACAACAGCCGTGATCGCTGCACCCGATCGCACACAGCTCGACTACCACTCGCTCAACGCGATGCTCAACCTCTACGACAACGATGGAAAGATCCAGTTCGACAAGGACCGCGAGGCTGCGCGGGAGTACTTCCTGCAGCACGTGAACCAGAACACGGTGTTCTTCCACTCTCTCGAGGAGCGCATCGAATACCTGCTGGAGAAGCAGTACTACGAGCCCGGCACGTTCGACACCTACGGTGTCCCGTTCGTGAAGGAGCTCACCAAGAAGGCGTACGACAAGAAGGCTCGTTTCGAGTCGTTCCTCGGCGCGTTCAAGTACTACACCAGCTACACGCTGAAGACGTTCGACGGCAAGCGCTACCTGGAGCGTTTCGAGGACCGTGTCGTCATGACCGCCCTCTTCCTCGCCCAGGGTGACAAGAAGCAGGCGGAGTACCTCATGGAGGAGATCCTCTCCGGCCGCTTCCAGCCCGCCACCCCGACGTTCCTGAACGCCGGCAAGGCGCAGCGCGGCGAGCTCGTCTCCTGCTTCCTGCTCCGCATCGAGGACAACATGGAGTCCATCAGCCGCGGCATCAACAGCGCCCTGCAGCTCTCCAAGCGCGGCGGCGGCGTCGCCCTGCTCCTCTCCAACGTCCGTGAGTCCGGCGCTCCGATCAAGCAGATCGAGAACCAGTCGTCCGGCATCATCCCCATCATGAAGCTGCTGGAGGACTCGTTCTCCTACGCGAACCAGCTCGGCGCACGTCAGGGTGCCGGCGCCGTGTACCTGTCGGCTCACCACCCGGACATCATGCGGTTCCTCGACACGAAGCGAGAGAACGCTGACGAGAAGATCCGCATCAAGACGCTGTCCCTCGGCGTCGTCGTCCCCGACATCACGTTCGAGCTCGCGAAGAAGAACGAGGACATGTACCTTTTCTCGCCCTACGACGTCGAGAAGGTGTACGGCAAGCCGTTCGCCGACGTGCCGGTCACCGAGAACTACTACGACATGGTCAACGACGGCCGCATCAAGAAATCGAAGATCAACGCCCGCGAGTTCTTCCAGACCATCGCAGAGCTGCAGTTCGAGTCCGGCTACCCGTACATCGTGTTCGAGGACACCGTGAACGCTGCGAACCCGATCAAGGGCCGCATCAACATGTCGAACCTCTGCTCGGAGATCCTCCAGGTCAACACCCCGTCCAGCTACAACGAGGACCTCTCCTACTCGGAGGTCGGCCGCGACATCAGCTGCAACCTCGGCTCCATGAACATCGCCCTCGCGATGGACGGCGGCAACCTCGCCAAGACGGTGGAGGTCGCCATCCGTGGCCTCTCCGCAGTCAGCGACCTGTCGGAGATCAACTCGGTCCCCTCGATCGTCAACGGCAACAACAAGTCCCACGCGATCGGCCTCGGCCAGATGAACCTCCACGGCTACCTCGCCCGCGAGCACGTCTACTACGGCTCCGAGGAAGGCATCGACTTCACCAACATGTACTTCTACACGGTCCTGTTCCACGCGCTCTCCGCGTCGAACAAGATCGCGAAGGAGAAGGGCGAGACGTTCTTCGGCTTCGAGGACTCGAAGTACGCATCCGGTGAGTTCTTCACCAAGTACACCGAGCAGGAGTGGAAGCCGGCCACGAAGAAGGTCGTCAAGCTCTTCAAGGACGCCGGCATCGACATCCCCACGCAGGACGACTGGGTGGCGCTGGCGAAGAAGGTCAAGAAGACCGGCCTCTACAACGCCTACCTGCAGGCGGTCCCGCCGACCGGCTCGATCTCCTACATCAACAACTCGACCGCGTCGATCCACCCGATCGCCGCGAAGATCGAGATCCGCAAGGAAGGCAAGCTCGGCCGCGTGTACTTCCCGGCGCCGTTCATGACGAACGAGAACCTGGACTACTACCAGGACTCGTACGAGATCGGCTACGAGAAGATCATCGACACGTACGCCGCCGCGACACAGCACGTCGACCAGGGCCTCTCGCTGACCCTGTTCTTCCCCGACACCGCCACCACCCGCGACCTCAACAAGGCGTACATCCGCGCCTGGCAGTCCGGGATCAAGACGATCTACTACGTCCGGATCCGTCAGATGGCCCTCGAAGGGACAGAAATCGACGGATGCGTCTCCTGCGCCCTGTGACCTAGGGCGTGACAAGGATCGCCCCGGTTGGCTTCGGCTGACCGGGGCGTTTCCGTCCCCACAAGGGACAAAAGGGTTTTCGCCACATGTCCGTCCGATATGCACCCATCTAGCACACAGCCACGCAGCAGGAACTGGAAGGTGGGGGTCGCAACGACCGCCGTCGCAGCCGTCCTTGCATGCACAGTCACACCAGCATTCGCCGCGACACCGCAGCCGTCCCATGCCAGCCTCGTGATCCACTCCGAGACCAGCGACCAGCACACAGAAGTGCGCCTCGTTGCCGCAGCCGCCCTCACCCCCACTGTCTCCGGCAGCCACACCGTCGGCTCCACGCTCACCGCCAAGCCCAGCAAGTGGACCCCGGCCGGCTACGTCTCCACGTACCAGTGGTACCGGGACGGCAAGGCGATCTCGAAGGCGACGAAGACCACCTACAAGCAGACCACCGCCGACATCGGACACCAGCTCCAGGTGCGCGTCATTGCGAAGAAGGGCAAAGCCTCCAAGTCGTGGACGTCCCCCAAGGTGAAGACCTACGGCGTGATCGCCGGCACCACCGTCCCCAGCCTCACCGGCACCCTCCAGGTCGGCAAGACCCTGACAGCCAAGGCACCCGCCAAGCTCGCCCCCACTCCCGCGTTCACGTACCAGTGGACCCGGAACGGCGTAGCCATCCCCGGAGCCACCAAGACCACCTACGTCCTCTCCGCCGCCGACTACAACGCTGTCGTGAACGTCAAGGTCACCGCCGCCAAGGCGAACTACGTCTCCCGTGCATGGTCGACCACCAACAAGTCGAAGGCAGCAGCAGGAGCGGCCGTCACAGGCAAGCCCACCTGGGCCGGAAACCGGATCATCGGCTCCACCCTCACCATCACCCCCGGAGTGTTCACCCCGGCAGCCACCAGCGTCGCCTACCAGTGGTACCGAGACGGGAAGGCCATCGCCGGCGCCACCAAGGCCACGTACACGGAGACCGAAACCGACATCGGGACCGTCACCACCGCCAAGGTCACCGTCGCGAGGACCGGGCACGCAACCGCGGTGTTCGCTCTGACGTCGACCGCGAAGACCACGGGCCTGTCCGTGTTCGCCACCCCCGAGATCGGGATCACCGGCGAGCACCGCGTCGGTGAGCTCCTCACGGCATCGGTCAGCCCCATCGCCGGAACCCCGACGATCAGCTACCAGTGGACACGAGACGGCCTGCCGGTCGCTGAAGCCACCACGTCCCGCTACACCCTCGAAGCCGCCGACCGTGGCCACGTGATCAAGGTCACCGTCACAGCCGCCAAGGCCGGATACGTCACGAAGTCCTGGGTGTCAGGCGGATCGGTCGACACCCTCGCCGGTATCTTCACCGGCGGTGAGACCCCCAACGTCAACGGTGTCCGTGCCGTCGGCGAGGACCTGTACGTCGCACTGCCCGAAGCGATCCAGCCGTCACCGGACGAACTGAACGTCGCCTGGTTCCGAGACGGCGAGCCGATCCTCACCGAAGACGAGACGCCCTACAACGACAGCAGCTACTTCCAGACCGAAGCCGACATCGACCACGTCATCACCGCCACCGTGACAGCAGTCCGCGACGGGTACGAAACCCAGACCTGGGCGTCCGAAGGCGGCGACCCGACCGTGGCCGCTGAGCCCGGCGAAGGTGAAGGCGAAGGCGAGGGCGAGGGTGAAGGCGAAGGCGACCCCGGCGACGAGCTGCTGTACTTCGTCGGCGACGAGCAGACCACACCGGCCGGCGAGCGGATCATGGGCGCTGAGCTCACCGCAGTCATCGGAATCGACTGGGCAGTCGAAGGGGCAACCCTGACCTACCAGTGGTACCGCAGCTACGAGACGCTGATCCCCGGCGCCGACGCCGCTACCTACACGCAGACGATCGACGACGTCGGATACCCGGTGTTTGTGGTCGTCACAGCGAACAAGGACGGATACCAGCAGCGCTCCTGGTACTCCGACACCGAAGGCACCACCCAGTTCGACGGCAGCCTCGAGGCGTCCAGCTTCCACGGAACCGAGCAGGCAGGCGAGGTCCTCAGCATCTGGGAGGACCCGGAGGCGAACCCCGAAGGCCAGACCTACCGGTGGTTCCGCGACGGTGAGCTCATCGACTGGCAGGACGGTCCGAACTACGTCCTCGACGAGGACGACATCGGCCACGTCATCACCGCCCTCGTGAACAGCCACCTCGAAGTCAACCGGTACTTCGCCACCACCGGACAGATCATCGCGGCTGACCCCGTCGAAGAGCCCGGCGAGGAGCCCGGCGACAACCCGGGCGAAAACCCCGGCGACGAGCCCGGAGACGAGCCCACCGAACCCGGCGACAACCCGGGCGATGGCCCGACCAACCCGGAGGAGCCCACCAACCCGGAGACCCCGGCAGAGTAGAACCCCTCCACACGAACCGCCCCGGCAGCCTCAACCGCCGGGGCGGTTCTGCGTCCGCCACATGCCTCACCCCAGAAGCCGACCTGGAGACGCCCGATGAGCACACCTGAAACACCGACACCGCACCCATGCGCCGTCCCGCCACTGGACAGCAACCCCGTCGGCGCACTGTGGCAGTGCCCCACCTGCAACCAGACATGGGGTGTGTTCACCGGCCGGAATCTCGACCAGGACCGGCGGTACAAGCACTGGCTCGGCACCACCCCCGACGGGGAGAAGATCGGCAACTGGTTCAACGGGAAGATCATCTACCCGGCACACCCGGAACGCGTCTGGGCTGACTGAACGGCAACCTGAGACGCGCCGCACAGATCCACCCCCACCGGCAGACACCCCAGTGCAAGAATGTGGGGCATGGGGTTCGTCAAGACGGCGGACGATGTCCGCGAACTAGCGGAACATCTTCAGCATCCAGGACGAGATCGGGTCACCGTGGTGATCACGCAATCCCTGCGCGCCCACGGGCCGTTCTTCGACCCCGGAGCCATCGTCGACGGATGCGGCACAGACGTTGATGTATGCGTCCTCCCGGCCGGCCAACCGAACTACCTGTTCACCGACCACATGCCCGACAACGGCAAGGTGTGGGGCGGAGCTGTGCGGGTCTACCCGGCAGGACTCGCGTGGAAGTTCAACCGCTCCGAAGCGAAACTGTTCCTCGCCCATGACGCCGACGAAGCCGGCCAGAAATACCAACAGCTGGTCTGGTCAGTCCTCGCCGCAGCCCGACGTGACGACATCCTCGACCTGCAGGACGCCGCCGCCAGGCTCCCCAGACACAACTCGCTCCTGTTCCACGCACCGCTGAAAACCCCGGCCGACGCCATGACCGCGATGCAGCGGATAGCCACCGCCAAACCGAAAGCGCCGCCGGCACCCGCACCAACCCCGGCACCCGACCCGGAACCTGCAAAACCGGTCGTCGAGAGCACCGACGAGATCTTCGCCACGCTCCGCTCCAAGCTGTCCAAAGCGGAACGGGACCTCAGGGTGATGACCACCGACCGGGACAGCTGGCGACTGAAAACCATCGGGCTCACCAACGAACTGAACCGCTCATCCCAACGGTCCGAAGAAGCCAGAGAAGCCCTGATCCTCGCCGCCCAACTCCAGACGAAAGTCTCAGAGCTCAGCGAGAGGCTGAGGACAACCGCGACGCGAGCACGACGCATCGACCGGCAGGACGCCGGCGAGGCCGTCACGACGTGGCGGCCGGACGCATTCCAAGATGCTGGAGAGGCTGTGCGGCATGCGATTCTGGGCGCCTGGGTGGACCGGGTGCCGTCATCGGAGAAGACGGAAGCCCCACTGCCGGAGTACCGGATCGGCCCGATGTTCGCCGACAGTGTCGACGAGCTGGACCCGCAGCTGAGATCGAAAGCGCTTCGCTGCGTCGTAGATGTCCTGATCGGTCGGGTGCAAGCTCACCGGAAGCTGCACCCGCTTCGCCGAGGGGAAGGCGGAGCGAACGCACCATGGTCCCGTGAGGACGGTGCCGTGTGCTTCCGGGTGAGCGTGGAGACGAACGTCGCCGCTGCCCGCCGGCTGCATTTCTGGCGACTCCCTGACGGCACAGTGGAGTTGTCGCGGGTCGTCGTTCACGACGATCCGAACCCGTGAACCACTGACTCTCCGCCACATGCCTTTGGGGTGTGGACATCACAGAAGCACACGCCCAGGTCGACGGTGGCCTTCGTGAACTTGTCACCCGCTTCGAGGCGGAGCAGGCGGAAGCTGAAGCGCTAGCTCCCTCAGCCGGCATGCGATGGACGGCGGTCGGGAAGATGGTCATCAATGAGCGTCACCAGCTGGTCGCCCGTGCGGAAACCGAGGCGGCAGCGGCCATTATCGCGAGGAACGCACCGGGCAACATCATCGACGCGACCAGCTCCAAGCAGCGAATCTCGGCCTGGTTCCTGCGCAATCTCGGGGAAGGTCGCATCGCGGACGTTCAGACGAACGCACATGTCGCTGCGGAGCTCATCGCCGAGTACAGGGGAGAGGCTGCAGGTTTCGGCTTCCTTGCAGCGGCAGCCCACCTGCACTGACGGAACAGCGAGAACCGAGTGTTATTCGCCACATGCCTGAGGTGTGACAGGTTTCACCGCCTGCCCACAACGAAAGGCACCGAGCCCATGACACGTCACTACGGATTCACCCCCAAAGGTGAAGCTGAGCCACGTTTCGCGAACCAGTTCATCCGTGTGGAGGAGACCCCTGTCGTCCGTCCGGACGGCGAGGATGGCTTCTTCACCACGGTGACTCCGGGGACCGGCAACGGTGTCGTCGTCATCCCGCGCACCTTCATCCGAGGCCTGCCCTACTTCGCGTTGGTCAGCCAGCACCGGCCGCCCATCGGAGGTCAGTCTCTGGAGTTCCCGCGTGGAGCTACGAAGGATCTGGACAGCGTGAGCGCCGCCCGCGAGGTCGTCGAGGAGGTCGGCTGCGAGGTGAACGGTGAGCCGCTGCGGATCGGCACGATCCACCCCGACACCGGGCTGCTCACCACTACCGTCGCCACCTACCTTGCCGCCTGCACGACCACCGAGGACGCAGTCTTCCTCGACCAGGACTCGTACCGCGAGGAGTCCTCCGGCGCCATCCACCACTGGGTGAACGGCGGAACCCTGCAGGGGCTCATCTCTCGCGGGCAGATCACCTGCGGGTTCACGATCGCCGCCTGGGCGCAGCTTGTCGCCACCGGCCGGAACATCAGCGCGCTCTGATTCGCCACATGTCTGACAGCTGAACCAATCCCGGACCAGTGAGGAGGGAACACCATGAGCTTCGGCGTCACAGAGCCTGGCTTCACCCCCACCGGACCGAGCGAGACCCGTTTTCAGAACGACAAGATGCGTGTCGACGAGACCCCGGTCATCCGACCTGACGGGCGTCCCGGCACCGTCACGATCGTCCGTCCCGGCACTGGTCTCGGCGTCGTCGCGATCCCTCGAGCCACAGCGAAAGGCGTCTCCTACTACGGGCTGGTGAAGCAGCACCGTCCCGCGTCGAACTCGTTCACTCTGGAGTTCCCCCGCGGCTGGGCGACCGCCCTGACCGTCGAGGAAGCTCAGCGCGAGTTGGAAGAGGAGGTCGGCTGCGAAGTGCTTCCCGACCCGGTCCGGCTCGGCGGCTTCTACCCGGAGCCCGGCCTGATGGACACCGCGGTCGTGGTGTACCTGTTCGACACGAAGCCTCAGGAGAACATGCTGTTCCAAGAGGAGAAGTCCGGCGCCAAGCAGCTGTGGGTGAACGACGGCACACTCACCAGCCTCGTCACCAGCGGTGTCATCACCTGCGGCATCACCCTCGCAGCCTGGGCCCAACTGGTCGCTTCAGGACAGATGTCACCGAAGCCCTGACCCCCTGAACCCCTCGGGCCGCGCTACTCGGTGTCGGCGCGGCCCGAGGCTCCACCCTTGCTGGAAGCAGCCGGCTACTCCCGTCGCGCATAGAACTGTATGACTGCATTCCCTCGCACCATCGCCGGACGTCTCGCTGAAGCCGGCGCCACCGACGCTCCCGAGTACATCCGCGACCTTCTGGCTGCCGCAGCGACAGGCCTCGACTACATCGACACTGACCGCGCAACGGCACTCGCCCTCACCAACACCGTCGCGGAGGCCGCCGGTAATCACGTCAGCATCCGTGACATCTACCCGCAGATCTGGGCGCTCGAGACCCACTCCGGAAAGGTTGCCGAGGTTGCGGCGGAGAACGCCGCCGCGTACCTGAGCGACTGGGACGGCGGAGCATCCACCGTCGCCGATGTCGGGCTCGGACTGCTCTCCGCCTACGTCACCCGCCAGACCGTCGACGACTTCGCCGCCGTCGACTCCGACCTCGTCATCCGCCTGGTCCCCGGGTTCGCCGACGATCCGACCGCCTGGTACATCGACCTGGCCGCCGTCCTCGCGGGGACACGCCGCTCCGTCGTGGACGCCGCGTAGCCACACACCTACAAGGTCCAGGTCAGCAGACACCAGGCGAGCTTTGCCACATGTCTTTCAGACCCCGACCTCCCGCCACAGAAAGCCTCCATGACTCACATCACCACCACCGCCACCCGCTCGGAGGTCTTCGAGCTGAGCGACAATCACGTCGTCCTTCTCACCCTTCTCGGTGACGCCGGCCGCGCGTACGCCACGCGCGTCCCCGTGAGCACCGACCCGGCGTACAAGAACGACGACACGGTCAGCACGTTCCTCATCCAGGCGGGCAAGCTGAAGGAGCTGCGCCACCAGCTCGACGACCTCGGATTCGACTGGGACGAGGCGCACCCGACGATCCACGCCAAGGACTTCGGCCCTATGAGCGCTGCCACCTTCGGCGCCGCCATGGTCGACGCCCGCTCCCAGGCCGCCGCCTTCCTCGCCGACGGGGTCACCTTCGGCGAGCCCAGGGTCGGTGCGGAGCACCTGGACGTCAGCCGCGTCCGTGTCCACAAGAACCGCAAGCCCGCCACCGTCCAGATCACGGTCGCGGTGACCGTCGCCTTCCGCATCAACCTGACCAACTAAGGAACCCACCTATGACTGACAACAAGCTCGTCCAGGCCATCAACTGGAACAAGATCCAGGATGACAAGGACGTCGAGGTGTGGAACCGCCTCGTCAACAACTTCTGGCTGCCCGAGAAGGTGCCGCTGTCCAACGACGTCCAGTCGTGGGCGACCCTCACGCCGGAGGAGCAGCAGCTCACCATGCGCGTATTCACCGGCCTGACGCTGCTGGACACCATCCAGGGCACCGTCGGCGCGATCAGCCTGATCCCGGACGCCATCACCCCGCACGAGGAGGCTGTGTACACGAACATCGCGTTCATGGAGTCGGTGCACGCCAAGAGCTACTCCTCGATCTTCTCCACGCTCTGCTCGACGAAGGAGATCGATGAGGCGTTCCGCTGGTCGACCGAGAACGTCGCCCTGCAGAAGAAGGCTGAGATCGTCACCCGCTACTACCGCGGCGACGACCCCCTGAAGCGCAAGGTCGCCTCCACGCTGCTGGAGTCGTTCCTGTTCTACTCCGGCTTCTACCTGCCGATCTACTGGTCGTCCAAGGCGAAGCTCACGAACACCGCCGACCTGGTCCGCCTCATCATCCGCGACGAGGCTGTGCACGGGTACTACATCGGCTACAAGTTCCAGAAGGGCCTGGAGGGCCTGTCCGAGGAGCGGAAGCAGGAGATCAAGGACTACACCTACGACCTGCTGTTCGAGCTCTACGAGAACGAGATCCACTACACCCAGGACCTCTACGACCCGGTCGGCCTGACCGAGGACGTGAAGAAGTTCCTGCACTACAACGCCAACAAGGCGTTGATGAACCTCGGCTACGAGCCGATGTTCCCGAAGGACGTCACCGACGTGAACCCGGCCATCCTCAGCGCCCTGTCGCCGAACGCCGACGAGAACCACGACTTCTTCAGCGGCAGCGGATCCAGCTACGTCATCGGTAAGGCCGAGGCCACTGAGGACGACGACTGGGACTTCTGACCCCCATTTGGGGGACAGCGATTGGGACTTCAGATTCCTATTGCGAACAATTCTCAATAGCATCGCCCACCAAAGCTGACCGACCCAAATCGTTGGCCACCAAGGGTGCCCCGCTTAGGCGGGGCACCCGCCTTCCGCCACATGCCCACACAACAGACAGAACACGCCGAGGCGTCCCCGCGACCGGAAGCAGACTTCATGCCCTCAACCTCACGGCACCGCGCCGTCACCACAAGCCGCCGCCCGGCACCCGCAGTGAACCCCAGAAAAGCTGGCGCGCTGGCAGCAGTCGCCCTATTCGGCGCCACCATCGCCCTCGCCCCCATGGCGTTCGCTGCGCCCTCGCAGCCGACCACCGTCGCGACCGTCGACCACGGACCACTGCAGACGATCACCGTCCCGACCGGCGCCGCGCCGACCGAGGTGGTGCGCGACAACTACACCGTCGTCGCCTACGTCCCACCGCCACCGCCGCCACCTGCGCCCAAGCCCGAGCCGGTACCATCGCCCGAGCCGGATCCGGTCGCCATCTACGCGGCCCCGCCGGTGTTCGCCCCCGACCCGGGCAGTGCGCAGGCGATCGCCCACGACATGATGGCTCCCCGCGGCTGGGGCGAGGACCAGTTCGGATGCCTTGTCGCCCTCTGGGACCGGGAGTCCGGTTGGAACGCCGCCGCGAGCAACAGCTCGTCAGGCGCGTACGGGATCCCGCAGTCGCTGCCTGGCAGCAAGATGGCCTCCGCCGGCGCCGACTGGGAGACTAACCCGGCCACCCAGATCATCTGGGGGCTCGGCTACATCCAGGAGCGCTACGGAGACCCTTGCGGTGCATGGGCTCACTCTGAGTCCTCCGGCTGGTACTGAGCATGAGGGCCAGTCTGACCGGATTCGTCGGCGACATCGTCGGAGACGAGCACCGACTCACGGAGCGAACCCCGGTCCTCTCGATCGGCGGCCGGGAGTTCGTGGCGGCAGGACTCAACTGGACACGCGCCAGCCTTCAGCCGCTCCACCCCTCCGATGAGGAGTTCGTCTGGCGACTGGACGGCCGAGCCCCGATCGCTGCAGGCGAGACCGTCTGGCTTGCGGGACCGGTGTTCGGTTGGGCGCTGCACGAGCTCGGAGACGACGCCCTCCGGCATTGGGCGACAGGGCCCCGAGGGTTCACCTACCTCTCCGGCAGTCGCAAGGCGTTCGCAGCTCTCACATCACAGACCCTGGCCGCACTGAGCGGCAAGGAGAGCCTCAAGGCAGAGCTCCTGCGGATGGGCCTGCACCAGACCCTCGGCCGGTAGCCAAGCCACACACCTACTCTGCATGGAATACCAGATGCAGAACGGCGCCACACTGATGCGCCGAGGAGACCTCGGATGGGGCGGTAACGCCGGACGGTTCGCCGTCTACTTCAACACCCCGGGATTCCTCACCGACAAGATCTCCGCCGACGACATCAAGGCCAACTACGTCGCCGTCGACAACATCAACGACTACCTCTGGGACGGTGCTCTCCTGCCGGCAGACAAGGTCGCCGAGCGACTGCTTGCCGAGCACCCGCTCGCCGTATCGAACCTGTCCGCGTCGATGCTCAACTCCGGCGACCACAACCTGGTCATCGCCGCTATCGCAGCACAGACCGGCCACCGCTTCGACGACCAGGACAGCTACCACGACGAAGACTTCCCGAAGCCGATGTCGTGGGACGAGCCTGAAGCGCCCGCCCCGGTGGACGAGCCCGTCCGGAACCCGCTCACCGACCTCCCCAAGACCAAGGCGTTCGCCGCACTGAAGGAGGCCGGCACCGTCATCCTCACCTCCCACGTCGGCTTCACCAACGGAGAGCCGACAGCCATCACCCGGAACCGGATGATCGGAATCCCTCGAGCCGTGACCGACAGCCGAACCGAAGGAGCAGTCGCGATCGACGGCTCCTGGGTGTCCCTGGCCGGCAAGCACAAGAAGACGTACACCGATGAAGCGACCGGCGAGATCGTCATCCAGGAACTCGACGACGACGGCAACCCCGCCACGGAGATGCGCTACATGGTCAGCGCCTCGAAGATCGGGCCGGCCGTCTATGACCCCGCCGGGTCGCGAGAGTCGAAGCTCCGCGCCATCCACCAGGCTGGCACCGGAGCGCTCTGGACCATCGCGAACGCTGAACTCCGCGCCGGCCACCCCGTCAACCAGGAGCTCGCGGCCGCGATCGGACACTCCCGAGAGGCTAACGCAGCCACACTGGAGCTCGCGGCGACCCACGGCGGCTACCAGGCGAAGATGAATGTCGTCGGGAACAAGAACGCCGAGCCGCGGACCGTCGTCGCCATCGTCGACACCATCCAGGCGCAGTTCGCCGAGAACGACAAGAAGTTGGAGAAGGCGGCAGCCGAGTTCCTCGAACAGTACGCCGACGGTGCAGACAAGGCGACGTTGACAGGGCTGCACCAGAAGGTCCGCGGTGCATATGGCGAGATCCACCAGGGAAACGTGGTCGCCGGCGAAGGCGCCCAGAGGATCGCGTACAGGACCCGGGTCATGGACAACGGGATGAGCGTCGGCAAACGCCTCATTGACACCCACCTGGACCATGTCGCTCGAATCAACTCATACATCGCATCCTCCGTCATCGAGGTCGACGAGCTCATGAAGGCGATGTGACTGGCGCTGCCTCGCCACATGTCTAACCCCTACATCAGCACAACACCGGGGGAGTCCAAATGAGCGTGAACACGTACGAGGTGCAGACGAAGATCGTCACCCGCACCACGATCGATAGCGGCGATCCTGAGGACTTCGCGGTGGTGGTCGCGATCGACGACAACGGCGACGGTGTCGTCCAGCTCGTCGATAACGGCGACGAAGGTCAGTACGTGGCGATCTTCCCGCACCAGCTGGACACTGTCATCGCCCTGCTGGAGAAGGCCCGCGAGATCAGAGAGCGACTGAACCCGGGCTCGTAGCAGCCGCACACCTAGGTGGTATGAGCAACCTCACCATCGACCCAGCCAAGGCCCACCTCCGCGACCAGCACCGCAACCCGTTCACGAAGCAGTTCGAGCCGATCCCTGAGCACCTGCGCTCCGACGCTCCTGAGTTCTCCCTTGCTGTCACCGACGGCTATGAGGGCTTCGGCCACAACGAGCAGCGCGCTGCGATCAGCTCCTCGGACACGTACCTGGAGGCGAAGCAGCTGTTCCAGTCGTGGAACCCGCAGGCGGACGACGCGGAGTTCGGGGAGTGGCTGTTCGAGACGTACGCCTCCGAGGAGGAGTACGCGAAGGAGCAGGGCAACCCGCACTCGGCCCTGAATGAGGAGTTCGGCGACGTCGAGCCCTACGTGGAGGTGCTGGAGAACTCCAAGGGCGTCGCGGTCTTCTACCCCGCCGAGGCGTAATCCCGATCGGGGGGGTGTAATGCGCAGGCCGGCTTGACCCGCCTCGTCGTTACACCCCTGCGCGCCCCCTTTCCGGGGCTGATTTGACTTACCCTCGCTGTGGGGGTGTAAGTTATGTACTCGTGCCCGCAACGAAGCGGTTACACCACGAGCTTCACCCCTTTCGGGGGCGATTTGTTTTCCCGGCTTCTGTCGGGCATGATGAATCCCGCCCCCAGTTAGTGGGTGACGGGACCCGGTCAGTGATGACCGGAATGATCAGAGAAAGGGAGAGTCGATGCCGAAGTCGTCGATGCACACACGCTGTGCCACTTCCTTCACCTCGATCATCAGCGCAGCAACAGACGCCACCCTCGGGGACACGAGATCACGAATCTCCACCTCCGTACGGATCACCGGCGGCTCGGAAACAGCGTTCCCGATCCACAGCTGAGCGATCTCGCCCAGCTCCGAAGACTCGTCGAAACACTCATCGATGATCCTCTCGATCAACGACGGAGCTTCGACAGAGGACAGCTCGGCCTCGTCGTGAACGACGGGCTCCCAGATCGAATCGCCGTACTCGGCGACCATGCCGTCAAGCGATGAAGACGTGGCAACACGCACATCCTGAAGGCTGACCAGGGCACCCTGCTTCTCCGGGTTCTTCCGGGTCTCGTGCATGACCCGGTTCACCTCCGCAACGACCTCTTCGTCCGACGGCTCACGGCCCATCGAAATGGTCATCTCGCCGCGGGTCTTGTTGATCTTCGACGTGCGGCGCAACGCACCGTTCACGTTGCTGAATCCGGACCGCTCCGACGTGTGGAAAAACGCGAACGCAGTGCGCTGAGCGATTTTCTGAAAGTAGGAGTAATAGTTGACAATCGCCGGATCGGCCGGGTCAGTCAGCTCCTTCATGATCGCCTGCCACACTTTCAGCGAGATGGTGCTGCGCACATCCTCGGCGAACAGCAGGTCGCGGTCACCGTGCGCGCGGCACGCCTGGTTCGACCACCCCCAAATGTGACCGTTGAAATCACGCAGCACACGGTGGACCCCGCGTTCCAGCGGAGACGAGCCGATCTGGCGGTGTCCCCCATCCAGACCGCGCAGGGATTCGATGCGCTCAGCGAAATAGGTCGCGACGTCGATGCTCACAGGTGTTCTCCTCGGTTTGCGGAGGACTGATGTCCCCCAACGGCGTTTACGAGCCGAGAAGAATAGGGGAAGCCGGGCCACGGTTCTGACCGCAGAGAGGTCGTCACGTCCTGCCACGCCATCGCTCGGCGGCCGCCGGCGCGGGAGTCCAGGAGCCAGCCGACCGTCATCTTTCGGACCGGGATCTTGACCCCGAGGACCGTCTGGACGCGCGCCAAGATGTGCGCCGCCTTCTGGTCTCCGATGCCCTTCGTGGCGAGCAGAACCTGACGCAACGGGATGCGCAGCAGGGGTCGCCCGCCGAGTGTTCCGGCACGCTGGAAGAGGTCCGCCTGGGAGTTGAACCCGTCCGCCAGAGACACGAGCCACTCGGCTCGTTCGTGGTCCGCAGCGACCCGTGCGGTCTTCGCGTCAGCGAGCGAAGTCACCGGCGCGCTCATGCGTCGGACTCCGTCTCGGGAGTCTCATCCGGCTCGACCGCGTCGAGTTCGGACTGGGCCCAGTCGCGGAGTTCGTCGTCGGGAGCGAGTGCTCCGGCCATCACCTCGAGCTGGTGGCCGGCCGTCAGGGCAGCCATCGCCCGTTTTGCGCCGAGGTGCTCCTTCGGGTACTGTTCGTTGTACGCCGCGACAACCGCTTCGATTGTCGTGGCCCCACTCATGCGGTGAACCCGTCGGATCTTTGGTCCGATGTGCGGGTCGCCGATGACGCGCTTGACTTCTCCGAGCGCTCGGGCTTTCAAGTTGAGAGTGAAGAACCGAGCCGGGTCGTAGTCGTTGAACGCGTTCGGGTCGAGAGCCTTGTCAACCATCCGGGAGACAATCGAGCTGTCCTTCTTCGATTCACGCTCACCGAAGAGCATCTCCGCGAGGAGTGCGTCGATGGCGTTCTCGTCGAGGACTCCCGGGATTGAGCGGCCAGAGAGCTCTGAGAACTCCTGCGCCAGGATCCTGGAAGCCTCGGTGATCTTCGAGCGGGTGTACTCCTCGAAGGAGTTCAGCACCTCCCACTTCGCGGACTGCCCGTCGGTGACGAGCTTCGTCAGCTTCCGGTTCAGGTCGCGGGACGAGAACGTGCCGATCACCGCACCGTCGAGCTGTCCGGGGATCAACTCCGACTGACCGAGCTCGGTCAGCGTGATGGTGCCGCTCTTGCGGTGGCCCATGTTGGTGATGCGCCACTCGACCTCGACGGACTCGCCGGGGGTGACCATTACCAGCGGCGGGACGTTCCACTCGATACGGGCAGGAAGGACGAGGTCTTCGTTCTTCTTCGCCTTCATGCCGACGTTGATCGCCGGAGGAAGCTCCGTCCAGGTCGGGAGGCGGACGATGAAGTTCACGCCTTCCCGGACGCCGGGGTCTGTCTGCTCAGCGGTCTTGCCGATGAGGATGCGGTCGATGCCCTCGATGAGGGTGCGCAGCTGCGGGAATCCACGGGATCTCATCGCTTGCCACCTCCGAACAGGCCGCGCTTCTTGGGTTTCTGCGCGGATTCGTCGAAGACGGAGTTGCCTGTCACCTGGAACAGGACGTTGTCGAGCAGCGGCCTGACGGCGGGGTCGTCGGAGATGATCTGCCCGCGGTCCAGCTGGTCCTTGAGGTAGGAGGACACGGTGGTGGTGCCGGCGAACCGGGCGTAGCGTCCGAACTTGCGCTCGACACCGTTTGCGTCGTCCGGGGTGAAGCCTTGGACGCGGGTGACGGTCAGCAGCTGCCGGTCGCGCGCCAGCCCCCGCTTCTGGTACATCTCGAGTGCTGCGAGGAGGTTGTCGACGGACTCCTTGCCGAACTCGGTGATCGCGACACCCCAGGCGTCCTCGATCATCATCGGAACCATGACCTTGTCGATGAGTCCGGAGTTGTCCGTTGCTTCGACGTTCTGGGTGTCGACGATGACGAGATCCGCGGTGCGGCGGGCGTGATCGATGATCTTCTTGTAAGCGGTGTACGGAGTGGCGTCTGCGCTGGCTACCGCACGGGGCGGTGCGAGCACCACGCCGAACTGCACCGGGGCGAGTGTGTTCGCGCGATGGCGCTGCATGTCGTTCGGGAGGACGACCGCGGCTGACGGGTCGCCGGTCTGGGCTGCGTCGAACGCGGATGGAATCGGAGCGTCGTCGCTGATGCGAAGCATGGTGCGAACACCGCCCTGGCCGCGGTTCATGTCGACGAGGACGACCTTCATCCCACACTCGGAAGCGCGGTGGGCGAACTGCAGGCTGAGGCTGGTCTTGTTGACGCCGCCCTTGTACGCCCAGTCGAAGATGATCGGTGAAACCGGGCCGCCGGCGTGGTTCACTACCGCTGCTTCGAAGATCTCCGGCTCGACCGGGTTCGTGTAGATAGGGGCTGCTGGCACCGGAACCTGGAAGGCCGGTGCTGCGGGTGCGGCCGGCTGCACGGGAGTGCTCGCCCAGTCCGGCTCGGCTGCTGCAGCCCAGGCGGGTGCCTGCTGCTCGATCGGTGACGTGAAGGACGGAACGGCGACCGGTGCGGGAGCCTGGAACGTCGGTGCGGGCGCTGCCGGCTCGGGAACCCAGGGGGCAGGAGCAGCCTCAGGCGTCGCAGCCCATGCGGGTGCGGCCGGCTGAGCGGCGGCCGGTGCTTCGAACTGCGCAGCCCATGCCGGGGTGGCGGGAGCCGCGGGTGCTTCGGGGAAGGATGCCGCTGTCTCTGCGGGCTGTGCCCAACCGTCGAAGGTCTGGTCCGGCTCCTGGGAGCGTCGTCCGTGGGCGAGCGGCTCGAATGGAGCCGGCGCCTGCGGTGCAGGAACCTCTTCGGGGAAGGATGCCGTGGCTGCCGGCCATCCGGCCGGTGAGTTGGCAGACCAGTCGGGCTGGACGGCCGGCTGGGCAGGTGCGACCGGCGCTGCGGGGGCGGCGGGAGCTGTCGGGACACCCCATGCCGGTGCTGGCGCTGCTGCCTGGTCGGCTACGGCCCATGCCGGCTGAACAGGTGCTGCCTGCGGTGCGTCGGGGAAGATGGTCTGAGCGGGACGGTCGAACATGGACGGATCGACCTCCGGCTGGTGGAACGCCTCGTCGGCCACGGGTCGGTTGTCCCAGGGGGCGCGTTCTGCGGCGGCCGGAGTTCCGGGGAAGCCGGGGGCGGACGGCGCCGTTCCGGGGAACGCAGGTGCTGCGGCCGGGAATTGCGGCGCGGCTTCGGGGAGGGGCGCTGCTGTCGTGGCCGCGGGGAATGCGGGTGCGGGGGAGGGAGCAGCGTTGGACGGGCGGACGGAACCGTCGACCCCGACCAACCAGGTGAGCTTCTCGTCCTGAGGGACGGGGAAGTTGATGGAGCCGAGGATCTCGCCGACGGTGGCGGGGAGGTTCAGCTCGCGGGTGCCCTCCGCGATGATGTAGTGGGAGCGGGGGTCGCCGTCGCGGAGGATCAGTACCGGGGAGGTGGCTGAGAGCTTCTGCGTCCACGCCTTGATGCCGGGCTTGCGGCCGTCGGCGATGACGACGGGGAAGCGGCTGCCGTTGGCGTCTCCGCGTGCGTTGGCGGAGTCGATCTCTGCCTTGACTGCGGCTGCGGCGTTCTGGAAGTTGGGTCCGGATACGATCCGGTAGCCGAGCTGGCGGAGGAGCTCGCTGAGCTCGGGCAGCTCGATGATGCCGAGTGTCGGCGGGGTGAAGTTGTCCATAGGGGTTCTATGCGCGAGCCGGAGTGCCGGCTGTCATTTACGCGTCCGCGTAGGACATGTGGCGGAGGCGGAGCAGTGCAGGGTGCTGCGCAAATTGGCGCGCGTCCGCACATGGAGGTAGTGATCACGCGCGCGTCGCGCGCCTGTGCGCGTAGGTGTGGAGCGGTGAGGATCGCTCGCATTACACCTGAAATGCGGAATCACCCCCGACTTGGGGGCAGGGTGCACGTATTAAGTAGGAACGCGCGCGCCCGCGCGTGCGCGCGCGAATATCACCCGAACGAGGGTGCTGTCAACTTCGGCGACGGCACAAACCGGTCCGTAACCGACCAGAATCACCCAGATCACCAGCTGTAACCAACCCCGTGGTACCTGTATAAAGGCAGATCAGAAGGGCAAAAACAGCCTTGATACCCGAATTACCCACCGGAACAGCATGCATAAGTATTAGGGGCCATAGATATATAGCTGGAGAGAGCCAGCGGATATATTGCTTTTCCCTTAAGGGGTATTTGTTAACTTGGTAACTGGGTAATCAGTAGTAGTAGTAAGGGTTCTTCCCAGCAGCCATAAGGGGAGAACCTGTAACCCGGCGGTGGTGACGCTGGGTGATTTCGGTATCAGAGGTCGAAAGTGGACAGCCGGCACTCCGGCTCGCGCATAGAGACCCCATGACCAATTCATCCACTCCGCGCACCCCCTGGATCTCCGCCGACTACGCCCCGTCCGGCATCAAGTTCACTGGCGCCCAGAAACTCGCCGACTCCGGCGTCGCTCCGCTCGTGGCAGCAGCCCGCGGATACGAGACCCTCGAGTCCGAGCAGGTGAAGGACTTCGCCAAGCAGCACCGCCTCGGCAACGCCAACTCCAAGCAGTACAACCAGGTCGCCACCGTCACCCAGTACGCCGACGCACTCGTCCTGCTGTGGTACTCCGCCGACCAGGTCGCCGAAGCCCACCGCCGCTCCCAGCCGCCCATCTTCACCAGCATGCAGCTGCGCCCGGGCAGCCCGCGACGTAACCCCGCCACCGGCAAGCTGATGAAGTACGAGAACCTGAAGGACCAGCCGTCCGTCATCGACGTCAACCCCGGCACCCCGCTGGAGTGGTACTCGTCCTCACCGAAGCTCCTCATCACCGAGGGCGTCATCAAGGGCGACGCCGCCCTCACCGCCCAGCTCCGCGCCAACGGCATCCCCGAGGAGGAGCTCCAGAACAACGGGCTCACCCGTGTCGAGGCGATCGACAAGCTCGGAAAGCTGATGATGAGCATCCCCGAGGAGAAGCGCGTCACCATCCTGTCCTTCGTCGGAGTCGCGAACTGGAAGAACAACGAAGTCTGGATCAGCATGCCGCTCCGCGGCCGCCAGCTCCTGCTCGCGTTCGACGGTGACATCGCCACCAACTACAACGTCTGGAAGCAGGCGAACGACCTGTGGGGCTACACCCAGGGCAAGGGCGCCATCGTCAACCTCGTCGACCTCGACATCGTCGACTTCGACGACAAGGTCGCCAACCTCATCGACGAGGAGAACGCCAAGTCCACCGGAGCGAACACCCCCGTCAAGGCGGAGAAGGTCGGCATCGACGACTTCCTCGTCCGCCACGGCGACTGGGACGACATCCTCGCCCGCCTCACCATGCAGCTGCCCCCGCAGCCGGCCATCAAGCGCGACGACGAGCCCGTCGGAACATGGCGCGTCGCCGAGGACGGGAACTCCGTCGCAGCGTACGTCGAGAAGGAAGACCCGTTCGGCAACAAGATCGCCCAGTGGGTCACCCAGGGAAACATCGGCGGCTACATCGCCGCGTTGGAAACCCACCGCGCCCCCACCGAGCGTGAGGTCGAGACTGCAGTCTTCGGTGAAGGCGTCCAGGAGCAGGACGTCCCGTCCTCCTCGATCGTCCGTATCCACCTGCAGTGGCTGAACGAAGACGGCGACGAGATGACCGCCGACGTCACCGGCCCCTCCACCATCCTCGCCGACCCGCCGTCGGAGTGGCACAAGCGGAAGGCTGACATCCCCAACAGCCTGCTCATCCACCCTGAGTGGCCCTACACCGGCCAGACCGGAAGCAGCTGGCTGAAGGCGATCAAGGCGAACCGCGACACCCCTCTCCGCGAGCACGTCTCCTGGTCCGCCATGGGCTACGTCCCCGTGGAAGGCTCCAAGGTCTGCGCGTTCATCTCCGGCAAGACCGTCATCGCCGCCAGCGAATCCGACCGCCTGAAGACGATCCCCGGAGTCAACGAGGTCGTCCTCCCCGGATCCGCCAAGTTCAGCCTCCCCGTCGTCGACCCCGAGCCCGGAACCGATGAATGGAAGGAGCTGGTCCGAACAGACCTCAACACCCTCCGCGACCGCTTCATCACCAAGGGCGCATGGACGAACAAGCAGATCGCAGCAGCCGTCATCGCCGGCGGACTCCGCCCCACCGTCCCGGTGCCCAACACCACCGTCCTGTACGCCGTCGGCGCACCAGGTGGCGGCAAGTCCTGGACCGTGTCGATGATCCTGGCGTTCTGGCAGGCCCGCAAGACCTGGTCCAACAAGATGCTCCCCGGATCCATGAAGGACACCGGCACCTCCGTCGAGCAGGCCCTCGCCCAGACCAACATCTGGGTCATGGACGACCTCGCCCCCTCCGCAGACAAGCGCCAGTCCGAGATGGAGCAGTCCAAGCTCGGCGACATCGTCCGCTCCGTCCACAACAAGACCGCGAAGCGTCGATCCGGCACCGAGCTGAAGGCCCGAGAGGTCTTCGAGCCGAAGGCTCTCCTGATCGCGACCGCCGAGAACGAGCACACCGTCAACTCGGTCCGCGACCGCACCGTCATCCTGAACCTCGACAAGGACGCCCTCAACGAGCACGCAACCGACATGGTTGAGTTCCGCGACCACGACGCCACCCCGGGACGGATCACCGTCGAAGCCGTGCAGGCATACCAGACCCTCGCCGTCCACAACGGGTGGGCCAACACGCTGGAGCACATCGTTCGCGGTGCGGCGGCCCGGTACGAGGAGGTTGCCCGCAAGGTCATCACCGCCGTCACCTCCGACGGTCGGAAGATCGAAGGCAAGGCTCCCGACCGTCACATCGGCATGGCTGTCGACCTGATGCTCGGACTGCTCTCCATCGAGGTCCTCGCAGAGATGGTCGGCGACAAGGAGTGGCTGAAGCTCCTCGACCCGAAGAAGAAGGGCAACCTGCTGGAGCTCATCGCCCAGCTCGTCTCCGGATCGTTCCAGTCGCAGGCCGAGGTCACCCCGGGACGCTCGCTCATGGAGGCGATCCGTCTTCTGATCGCGTCCGGTCGCGCCCACATCCTCAACGCCAACGACCCCGGCATCCCGCCGTACCCGAACGGAACCCCGTTCATGAACAACCAGATGGGATGGCGTGCCGACAGCCAGGACAAGCTCCGCCCGCTCGGCACCTCCATCGGCTGGTTGGTCGGAGACGACATGGTGATGCTGAACGCCACCAACGCGTTCGAGATGGCACAGCGCGCCTACCCGCACCTGCTGCCGTCCGGAACGATGGCCAGCGTCTCCTTCAACAGCGTCTGGAACGAGGGCCTGTCCCACCCGCGCTACACCGACCGTGACGGCAACCGCGCCACGAAGGTGTTCCGCAACGGTGGCAAGAGCCAGCGCGGAGTTCCCATCCACGTCGACCTGCTCCTCAACGACGAGCTCCCCGAGCCCGAGGCGAAGCCCGTCGAGGTCGAGAGCGAGTTCGACTGATGGTGAACGCGAACAAGAACAAGGGCGACAAGGGGGAGCGTGACGCAGTCGAGTTCCTCGTCGCCCTCTGTCCAGACCTCGTCGTCCGCAACCCCCGCCGGATGCTCGGCGCCGGCCGGAAAGACGACGAGGGTGACCTCCGCGTCTTCCCCGACGCGGCCGTGCAGGTGAAGGTGTTCAAGCCGCAGTACCTGTCGAAGGCCATGTACGACGCTGCAGTCACCAGTGTCGACCAGGCGAAGAACGCCGAACAGCCTTACGCGCTCGGCATGGTGAAGATGCACAACGCCCGCGGACCGCACCAGAAGTGGCTCGCGTCCGTCGTCGAATGGCCGGAGGACCTCACAGCGCCGCCGGTCGAACACAAAGCGGCCACCGCCGCGGCCGAGTGGGCGAAGAAGCACCCAGCCCCGGACGCCGCTGTCGGGATCGTCACCCGGGCGGGTTCGCCGACGATCTATGTCGCTCCGCTCGGCACCTGGGTTGCGGCGTACCGCCGCGCCCGGCTTGCAACTGCAGCCTGACCACTCTGCGCGCGATGCGTGCCTTGAACATTTGGAGGCCCTGATGGGCGACGAGACAACCTCCCCGAAGAGCTACGCGAAGTGGTTCTGGATCGGCGGCGCCGCCCTGGTGGTGATGCTGTCCTCCGGTTCGGTGGTCGGCACGTACAACGGTGTGGTGTCCTCGCGTGAGACGGTGAACGCCACCCTGTCTGACTTGGATGCGCAGTACCAGCGCCGCGCGGACCTGATCCCGAACTTGGTCGCTGCGGTGAAGGAAGCGTCGGAGGTGGAGAAGACGACGTTGTCTGAGGTGGTTGCGGCGCGTTCGAAGGCGACCGGCGTCCACCTGGGCGAGAACCCGTCGGAGGCTGAGGTCGCCGCGTTCGAGAAGGCGCAAGCTGACTTGGGTGCCGGCATCGGGAAGCTGCTGGCGGTCGCTGAGGCGTACCCGCAGCTGAAGTCGCAGGATGGGTTCCTGAACCTGCAGTCGCAGCTGGAAGGTACCGAGAACCGGATCACGGTCGCCCGCGGTGACTACAACGACGCCGCCCGTGTGTTTAACACTCAGGTGTCTTCGTTCCCGACGGTGCTGGTCGCGAACCTGCTCGGCCAGGGTGAGAAGTTCGAGTACTTCCAGGCCGCAGCTGGCTCCGAGGACGCCGCTGAGGTGTCGTTCGACAAGTAGGACGTGACATGTGGAGGCCGGGCAGCTGCTGCCCGGCCTTTCGCATGCCCGCCACATGGCTTCCCTGCAGACCACGAAGGAGTCCGTCATGAAGATCACCGCCCGCCCTGTCGCTGCCCTGGTGGC
This sequence comes from Leifsonia sp. Leaf264, assembly GCF_001422325.1. Taxonomy (GTDB): domain Bacteria; phylum Actinomycetota; class Actinomycetes; order Actinomycetales; family Microbacteriaceae; genus Orlajensenia. The sequence continues at coordinate 639,416 of NZ_LMMR01000005.1, read as the reverse complement.
CGCCGCTGTCATCGCATCGTCGCTGGCTGGCTGCGCGCTGCTCCCCACGGGAACCGCCCCGGCGTTCGAAGCGTCCGGCGCGACCGTCGACACTCCGGTCGGGAAGCTCCCCACGCTGGCAACTGTTGAGCCCGGCGATGACTGGAAGCCGTTGACGGTCGGTGAGCTCCGTTTCAAGGTGCCGGCATCCTGGGTGGATCTGCAGGCGGGGAACGGTGCTGACATCAGCGCCGACCTCGGCCACGAGTTCGTGCTGTTCGGCCCTGAGGACCGGAAGTCGCCGGCGACCATGTGGGTGTCAGCTTCGGACCGTGAATCCACCGTCGAGTTCGACTACCCGAAGGACGGACCGATCGGACCGGCTTCCCGTTTCACTGTTCCCGTCGACGGGGCGTACGCCGTGTACGGCCAGACGTCAGCTGTGGACACCACCGAAGATGACGCGGCAGGGTGGGCTCACCCGGACACGTTCCAGCTGACTGTCGTCACCGACGAGCACACCTACCGGATCTACGACGTCGCGGAACGCTCCGGCAAGTCCGTCGACACGTTCAAGGCGATCGCCGGGTCCATGGAGTTGGTGCCGACCGCCGGCTGACCGGTTCGCGAGTACACGCCACGCCACATGGCTGGCCGGTATGGACTTCTCGAACGTTTGGTGGTGGGTCGGTCAGGCTCTCGGTGTTGTTGCCGGCGGTCTGCTCTTGTACTCGTCGTGGACGATCTCCCGGAAACGGACTGTGGCTTCCAACGTCGCGGCCGCCGCGTTCTTCGCTGTGTCCGACGCGGTCCTGGGAGCCTGGGGTGCGGTGGCGGTATCGGTGGTGAACTTCGTCCGCGGCATCGTGGTGGAAAGGTGGCAGCTGAAGTCTGAGGCGGCGCGGTGGACGGTGACCGGGTTCTTCCTCGTCGCCATCTGGGTCGCCTACGTGTGGGCGAACGGCTGGCCGGACAACGGCTTCGAGTGGCTGCCCATCCTCGGCTGTGGGTTCGTCGTGGTGGGCCTGGGGTTGCGTGACGTACTGACGGTCAAATGGATGATCTTCGCCGGGTCCGTCGTCTGGATCATCTACAAGGCGTGGTTCGGGCTGTGGGGAGTTCTGCCCGGCGAGGTTGCGGCAACCATCCTTCTGATCCCGTCGATCGTGCGGATCACCAAGCGCCGACGGGCCGGGCTTCCAGATGCTGACGATGCAGCTCCGGCGACCGTGGAGAACACCCCGCCGTCGTAGCGGACGGACGCGCCTCGAGGCCGATGGTCTTCCGTCCTCGTGAGCGCGCCTGTCCACGAAATGGACAGCCGGCCATCCTGCCCGCGCATAGAACCCTATGAAGAACATCGCCCCCGCCCAGCACGCCGGCTCTGCCGAGCTCGACTTCCGCGAATCGGTCACAACTTTCCGCGGAATCGGGTTCGGCCTCTTGTTTGCCGCTCCGTTCTGGATCTTGGTCACCGCGGGGGCGGTGTTCGCTCTTGTCAACCACTGATCTTTCAGCACACGAGGCCGTTATGAACGCACCCACCACCGGCGGGTTCGTGCACCTGCACGTCCACACCGAGTTCTCCTCTCTGGACGGGATGGTGAAGATCAAGGACGGTGTGAAGCTCGCCGTCGCTGACGGCCAGCCCGCTTTCGCCTGCACCGACCACGGAACCGTCGGCGGAGCATGGCAGCTGAACAACGCCTGCCGCGAGGCCGGCATCAAGCCGCTCGTCGGTGTTGAGGTGTACGTCGCCGTCGCCCCCACCTGGCAGCAGGAGCCTGACCGCACCCAGCGCGACTCCATGCTCGTCGACCGGGACGATGAGTCCTCCGTCGATGAGGACGCCGCAGAGCGTGGCGGCTCGAAGAAGAGCGACCAGAAGCGGAAGTACTACCAGCACCTCACCCTGTTCGCGACGACGCCGACCGGGTGGAAGAACCTCGCGACGATCATGGACATCTCCGAGGAGTCCGGCTACTACATGAAGCCGCGCATCGACTACACCCTCCTGAAGCAGTACTCGGAAGGCATCATCGCCCTCACCGGCTGCCTCGGCGGCCCTGTCCTCGGACCTGTATCCCGTCACGTCACCGCCCTCAACAAGGTCATCTCCGACCCGGCCCGTGCCGCGGACTGGCAGGCGAAGGCTGATGACGCGATGGCTGAAGCCCGCCGCGGCCTGGACCGAGTCATCGACGCTGTCGGTCACGACAACGTGTACGTGGAGATCATGGAGCACGGCATCGAGTCCGAGTCCATCGCCTTGCAGGCGGCCGTGGACCTGGCAGCCGAGTACAACCTCCCCGTCGTCGCCACCAACGACGCCCACTACACCCACGCCGACGACCACGACACCCACGGCGCGTGGCTTGCTGTGCAGTCCGGCTCCGTCCTGTCCGACCCGAAGCGGTTCCAGTTCCACGGCCGTGGCTACCACCTCCGCTCCGAAGCTGAGATGCGTGCCCTCCGCCCGGAGCCGTGGTGGCAGGTCGCCTGCGACAACACCGTGAAGGTGGCGGAACGGTTCGACGACAACGTCCTCCCCGTCCCGAAGCTGCACCTGCCGAAGTACCCGGTGCCGGACGGCTACGCCGACGCTCACTCGTTCCTGAAGATGCTGATCCGCGAAGGCGCGAAGAAGCGCTACCCGGACGGGATGACCGCGGAGATCCGCGAACGTCTCCAGATGGAGACGGAGATCGTTCACAGCCAGGGATTCGACGACTACTTCCTTATCGTGTGGGACCTCATCAAGTGGGCCCGCGAGGACGGCAACCTCCCCGACTGGGAGCCGATCGAGAAGGGCATCCTCGTCGGGCCTGGCCGCGGCTCCGCGGCAGGTGCCGTCATGTCTTACTGCCTGGAGATCGTCGACATCGACCCTCTGGAGAACAACCTCCTGTTCGAGCGGTTCATGGAGCCTGGCCGCAAGGACATGCCCGACATCGACATCGACTTCGAGAAGCGTTACGTCGACCGTGTCCGCGCCTACCTGGCGTACAAGTGGGGCCGCGACAAGGTGGCCCGCATCGGTACCCACGCTGTCGCCCAGACGAAAGCAGCCATCAAGGACGCCGCTCGCGTCCTGGAACTCCCCGACGTCGGCAACCGCCTGACGAAGGTGATCGCCAACATGACGACGTTCGACGAGCTGTTCGACCTGACCAACGGCGGCACCGAGAAGTTCCGATCCGAACTCGCCGAGCTCGGCGAGAACGGGCAGACCGTCGTGGACCTCGCCCGGAAGATCAACGGCACGTTGAAGGGTGAAGGCATCCACGCATGCGGCATCATCCTCTCCGACGAGCCGCTCCGCGGACTCATCCCTCTCCGCCGTGACCGGTCGAAGGCGGCATCCGGCGGCCTGACTGCAGTCACCGCATGGGACGCCCCCGACATCGTCGACTTCCCCGGCGTCGGCCTGCTGAAGCTCGACGTCCTCTCCATCCGCAACCTCGACATCGTCTCCCAGGCGATCGAGTTCATCGAGGAGACCACCGGCGAGCACCTCGACGCCCGCAACCTCCCGCACCCGAACACGAAGGGCGACTCCCGCGTCGACAAGGCCTACTCGGTGCTCCGCGCCGGCCAGACCGCCGGTGTGTTCCAGATGGAATCGTCCGGCATGAAGAAGGTCGCACAGGATGTCGGACCGGAGTCACTGAACGACCTCTCCGCCATCCTCGCCCTGTTCCGCCCCGGACCCCTGTCCGCAGGCATGGTCGACCAGTACTCCGACCGTAAGGCCGGCACCGCCCAGGTCGACTACTCCCAGTTCACCGACGACCCTGCAGAGCAGGAAGCCATCGCGTCCGTCCTCGGTGAGACCTACGGCGTATGGGTCTACCAGGAGCAGCTCATGCGTCTGGGTTCAGTCGTCGCCGGCTTCGATGCTGTCCTCCGCTCCAAGCTCCGCAAGGCGGTGGCGAAGAAGAAGGCCGACGTCATGGCGGAGGTCACCAAGTACTTCCTCGACGGCGCCGTGCAGGAGTTCCGTGACGAGAACGGAAACGTCACCAGCATCAAGTTCAAGCGGGAGACCGCCGAGAAGCTGATGGAGGCGATGAAGGGTTCGGCTTCGTACCTGTTCAACGCCTCACACTCCGCCGCGTACGCCCAGATTTCGTACATCACCGCGTTCCTGAAAGCGAACTGGCCGGCTGAGTATGGCGCTGCGATCCTCGCAACCACCAGCGAGAAGGAACGACGCCTCGCCGCGATCGACGCCCTCCAGGAGGAAGGCGTGGAGATCCTCCCGCCCGACGTGAACCGTTCCCAGAAGGTCACCTCGCCGGAAGGCCTCTCCGTCCGCATCGGCCTTGCTGAGATCGACAAGGTCGGCCAGCTCGGCGAGGACATCGTAGAGATCCGCGACCACGCGAAGGTTCCGTTCACCGGTCTCGGGACGCTCGTCACCCGCCTCTACAACGTCCCCGACAAGAAGGCTCCGTCGATCGCAGGCCTGGAAGGCCTGATCGAAGCCGGAGCAATGGACTCATTCGGCCCCCGCCTCGGCCAGCTGATGGTGGTCCGAGCGCTTCGCAGCAACTCCAGGCTTCCGATCCCGGACGCCGAGTTCGGGATCCTGGAGAAGTCGATGCGTCAGCGTGCCCGTCTCGGAGTTTCGCTCGGCGAACACCCGCTGCGGTCCCTGCGCGAGCAGATGATGGCGTGGACGCTGCCCGGTGTGGAGCTCGACGACGACTGGCGCCTCCAGAAGGTGTCCCGAAGCCAGGGCGCCCGCGCGAAGCCGGTCAACAAGATTCCCGACACCCACAACGCCGACGTCCTCACTGCAGGGCTGCTGTCTCAGTGGGCGGAGTCCCCGTACGCGAAGGGCCGACGCGCCAACATCACCCTCGAAGCTGCTGGCGCTCGGATCGCCGGCGTCATGTGGGACGACGCGCTGAAGACGGTGAGGAACGCCCCGGAGGTCGGTTCGATCGTCGCCGCGTTCGGTTCCGTGCAGATGCGCTCCCGCGACGTCGAGGATGAGGACGGCAACGTCATCGAAACCGTCACCACGAAGGAGATGACGTTCCGCCGGGTGTTCCCGATCAGCCTGACCGACCCGGCTGTTGGAGCGTTCATCCAGGACACCGCCCGCAGCGCACCCCGTGAACTGCCCGAAGTCCCGGTTCTGCAGCTTCTGAAGCTGGTGAAGACCCCCGTCGAGAAGGCGAAGTCGAAGCCACCTGCTGTCGGGCCGAACGGACGCGCGAAGGACAACTCCCGCCTCCCCGCACCGGAACTGCCCGCGGCGCCTGCCGTCGACCAGACGCCGACAGCACCGACCGCACCGTCTGTCCCGGACGACCTGATCGACCTGCCGTTCCCCGTGGACGCACCGGTCGACATGTACGAGTTCGACATCCCCGCAGACGTCCCCGACGACCTTCTCGACCTTCTCGGCGATGAGCTGTCTGACGAGGAGATGTTCGGCGTCCCCGCGGAGCCGGCACCTGCACAGGCTGCTCCTGCAGCTGACGGTGACGACGACGAGGACGCCGCCGACCGTGCAGCCCTCTCCAGCCTGTTCAAGAAGAACGGCGTCAACCAGCCGAAGAAGCCCGAACCGTTCCACATGCCCGACTCGAAGTTGGACCGCAGGACGGGCGGCATCCTCGGCGGCTTCATTATCCCGTGAGTCCGCACATGAAGGAATCAGACCCCATGCCCTACATCCGAATGGAGGCTGCCGTCCCGGCAGACCACACCACCATGACCGACAACACCCTCACCCATCTCTGGGTCGACCTGGAAGCGACAGGGCTCGACCCGGTCCTGGACGACATCATCGAGTTCGGTGTCATCGGGACCAACAACAACCTCGACACCCTGTTCGAGTACGAAGCTGTGGTGTTCGCCTCCGAAGCCGCCGTCAACCGCGCCGCCGCGAACGATCCGGTGCGCGAGATGCACACCGGCAACGGGCTGATGGCGATCATCTCCGACCCGATCCTCCGACAGGAGCTCCCCACCGTCGAGCTCGTCGAGCGTCAGATCATCGACCTGATCAAGAGCTACCCGCACAACGGAACCCTGGTCCTGTCCGGGTCCGGTGTCTGGCAGTACGACACGAAGATGCTGCTCCACAAGACCCCGGCGCTGCGTTCCCTGCTGGACGACCGAGAGACCAACGACGTCGGCCTCGTCCGGAAGGCATACCGCCGCGCAACCGGCACCGACCTGACCGGCGTGAACGACGGGAAGAACCACCGCGCCATCGTCGACATTCGCCTCCACCTCGCCGAAGCCCGAATCCAAGCGGACATGTACCGCGCCCACGCACAGCGTGTCGCACACCAGGAAGTAGCCGTATGAGCACCATCGTCTCCGACAACACCGACACCACCCAGTGGCTGAACCCGGCCGACGACGCACTCCAGATGCTCGCCGCCCTGGAGGCACTCAGCCACGACGACGCAACCGCCGCCGGTTACGCATCCGCCGGCCTCACGTTGGAGCGTCGCGTCCACGCGCTCTCCAACATCAGCCGTCTCCTGATTCAGCTGGTGCAGAACGAAACCGGCGCCAGCGAGGAGAAGGTCTTCTCCACCATCCGACGGACCCTCGTTCACGAGACCGCACACCTATAAACCTGCCGGCACCCGCCGGAAGAACCGGTTTCAGCAAAACGTGCTGAATCCGCACATGAAGGATGTGGCAGCACACACGCCGCCATTCACTGATACGAAACGAAAGAAGATACCCAGAAATGACGAACCAGTACGGCTTCCCCATCGTCGGCAACCTGACCGCTGACCCGGAGCTCCGCTACACCCAGAGCGGTGTGGCAGTCGCCAACTTCACGATCGCGTCGACGCCCCGCGTCTTCGACCGTGAGTCGGGCCAGTTCAAGGACGGCGAGCCGCTGTTCATCCGTGCTTCGCTGTGGCGTGAGTACGCGGAGAACTTCGCCGCGTCGGCCCACAAGGGCGACAACGTCTTCGCCATCGGCGAGCTCAAGCAGCGCTCGTACGAGACGAAGGAGGGCGAGAAGCGCACCGTGATCGAGCTCGAGGTCGACGAGGTCGGCCCCACGCTCCGCTTCGGCACCACGACGTTCACTCGCCGTGCGAAGAACACGCCGACGACCGCCGTCGCCGCCGCTCCCGTCGGCGCCCCCGCCGCAGCCGCCGTGGCTGCACCCGCAGCTGCTGTCGCAGCTCCGGCCGTCGCTGCCCCCGTGGCAGCCCCCGTCGCCGTCCCCGTCGCTGCCGCCCCCGCGGCCGTCGCCGTGGATGACGACGACTACGACTTCTAGCAGGTGAGCAGGAGCTCGCTCCTGTGATCTGAACAGCAAGTCGAAAGCCCCGCACCCTCACCTGGGTGCGGGGCTTTCTCGTACCCTCCTGTCGCCACATGTCAACGGTGCGTGAAACGCACCGACCACGCCGATGACGCACCCGTCGTCCTGCTGCGCCGGAAACGTGACACCGCCAAGTACTACGCCCGCACGAAGACAGCGCGGATCCTCCTCGCCGCCGTCATCGTCGGCTCGCTGACCGCGGGAGTGGGAACCCAGTGGGGACCCCTGTACGGCACCGTCTCCGGTTGGGTCAAAGAGACCGCCGGCGATGTCGCAGGCACCTCGAAGACCGCCAAACCGACCGTCAACAAAGACGACCTGGACGCAGCGAAGAAAGCAGCGGAAGGGCAACTGAAGAAGTCCGCGAAAGCGCTCTCCGACGCGACGAAAGCCAAAGTCGTAGCGTCGGACCTGAAGACACCGCAGATGTGGTTCGACCGGTGCACCGACTATGTGAAGAAGTCATCGAGCCCGGCCGAGATCCTTTCCTGCACGTCATCGCTCGCCGACGCCACCGACGGGCTGAACGAGAAGACCGACGCGGTGAAGAAAGCGGCGGCTGACAAGAAGGCCGCCGCCGACAAGAAGGCTGCCGACGCCAAGGCCGCAGCGGAGAAGGCGGCGGAGGAAGCAGCCAAGAACGAGGCCGAGGAGCAAACACCGCAGCAGCCCGCACCTCAGCAGCCCGCGCCTGAGCAGCCAGCGCCTGTGCAGCCGGCCCCCGTGCAGCCGGCACCTGCCGACCCGGGGACTCCCAGTTCCGGCGGTGGCGGCGGTGGTGGCGGCAACCCAGTCGTGAAGCCCGGAGTTCCAACATCGGCGTCGTCCACGTTCACCACCGAGTGCTACTCCAGCGGGAACACCGTCAGCTTCCGTCTTGGCGGATCGGGAACACTGACCCTGACTGTCAAGGGACCAGCCGGCTCTACCGGCGGAGGAACCATCACCGGTAGCGGCTCATTGACGAAGGTGCTGAAGGGCGGCGCCGGCGTGTACACAGCCACCTACTCCGGAATCTCACCCGACATCCAAAGCCAATTCTCTGGCGACTGCGAGTAACTCGCCACATGCCTCGAAGGCATGGACACACCGAACGTTGACGCTGCATTCCAGTTCCTCGGCGACCAGCCGATGTTCGCAGCCGCGCTGGGGTTCGTGCTCCTGATCGCGTTGTTCCGCGGGTGGTCGAAGGCGAAGAAGGCGTTCAACCGTCGCGGCCACCGCCCCGACGGAGCACGACTTTTCACACCCGCCCAGAAGGCTGAAGGCGCCCGCCGGGCAGGGCGAGGCCGGTGCGAGCACAAGGACCCGATGTGGTTCCGCTGCTCCAAGCCCGGCACTCACGGCGACCACATCTACCCGCACTCACGAGGCGGGGCGACAGCCATGTCGAACCTGCAGATGCTCTGCCCGACCCACAACCTGGCGAAGTCCGCCACCGTCCCCACCCGCACCTACATCTGGCGTCTGGAACGACGCCGCGCCCGCTACTTCCCGGCCGGTGTGTCCGGGAAGGTCGAATGGCGGGCTGATCGGGCATGGTGAGCAAGAGCGACTCGAAGTCGGACTCCAGCAGCTCGAAGGACAAGCGCGAGAGCGAAGCTGCTGCCAAGGACAAGGCTGAGGCCAGGAGCTCCAGCGACGAAACCGATCGGCTTCGTAAGAAGCGTGAAGCTGACTCCGAAGAAAGCTGGGACAGACGCCGCGCCGCAGAGGAAGCTCAGGACGACGAAGCTGGGGAAGCCGACAGACACCCGTTGACGGAAGGGCCGATCGAGGCCATCTTCGGATCCCAAGAAGCTGGAGCCTCGAAGTCGAAGACCGACATCGCGCGCGCCAGCCAGGACGACGACGACGACGACGACGACGACGACGACGACGACGACGACGGCGGTCAGGGTGGATTGTCTCGCCGCTTCGGGGGCATGCTCGGCTCGTCATCATCGGAGGATCCTGCAGCCGGCACCACCATCAACCCATTCGAGCGAACCCCGAGCAGCAAGAGCAAGCCATCCGCAAGAGCAGACATCTCGAAGGCCACTGGCGCACAGTCGAGCCCGAAGTCCAAGCTCGCCGACGGCGCGAAGAGCATGCTGAAGGACAAAGTCCTCGGTGGCAGCACCGGAGGCAGCGCCGGCGGTGACGGAGCAGCGAAGGGTCTCGGCTCCAAGCTCGGTTCCGCTCTCGGTGGCGCGAAGGACAGCAACGCAGCCGGCGCCCCGAAGGACAAGAAGGCGGAAGCCGCCGATGTAGCGAAAGACGTCGCGAAAGAGGCCATCAAGGGTGCGGCGTCTGGTGGCTGGGCGGGCGCCGGCGCTGCAGTCCTCAAGACCTTCTGGACGAACAAGACTCTCCGCAACCGGGTGACGATCCCGGTGATCGCAGCCGTCCTGCTGCTCACCATCGGCGTGTCCATCGTCGTCCCGGTGTCCGTCATCAGCGCAGTGAACTCCGCCATCGGTATGGAGGAGAAGCCGGCGCGAACAGCGGCGTTGAAGAGCGGGGCGACTGGTGAACAGATCAGCGCCGCCAAGGATGCCGCTGACATCTCCGACGCTCCCTGGGAGCTGTTCGTCGCGTACGACATCACCAAGAAGGACGAGCTGAACGGGGAGGCTATCGACCGGGGGATCGCCAAGACCGACCCGGAGAAGAAGTACCGGTCGTTGACCACCGGCGCCAGCTACAAGCCTGACAGCGGCGGCGTGAAAGTCATCCGCGACGATGACGAGAACAAGGCCGGGCATGAAGCCGCCGACAAGGTGAAGGAAGCGTGGGTCGGAGCTCTGCAGGACACCGGCGTCAGCGAGTCCGAAGCAACCACCATCTACAAGCTCGCCATCACCATCGCCCTTGGCCAGACCACCACCTGCGATGCACCAGAACCGGCACCGGTGACTGTCGGCGACAACACACTCGACGCGGAGCAGACCGCGAACGCGAAAACCATCATCGGTGTCGTCAAGTCCGCCACGAACACCATCACCGACCCGCAGCAGCAGATCCGCGTGGCGAACATCGCCATCTCCACCGCGATCGTGGAATCCGGGATCAAGAACCTCGACTACGGCGACCTGGACTCCCTGGGTCTGTTCCAGCAGCGCCCCGCCGCCGGGTGGGGAACACCGGAACTCATCCAAGACCCGGTGTACGCAACCACCAAGTTCCTCAGCCACCTGTTCAAGATCATCGACTGGTCAACGAAGGAACCCGGAGTTGTCGCCCAGGAAGTCCAAGGCTCCGCGTTCCCGCTCCGCTACACGGAGGAGATGCCGGTGGCCGAGAAGGTCGTCGCGTCCCTCTGGACGACCTCCGACCCGGTCCCGGTGTACCCCGGCATCGACCTGAACGGCGTCAACAGGCCAGGCGCCCCCGCAGCTGCCGGTGACGCCTGCGTCGCCCCATCCGGAGAGATGATCCTGCCCTACCAGGTCGGAGCGCCCATGCTCATCTGCGACTGGTACTCCGGCCAGTTCAACGACCGCAGCAGCCGCGGCGGCCGCGCCCACACCGGTGTCGACTTCGCCATGCCTGTCGGCACCCCACTGCTGGCCATCACCAGCGGCATCATCGTCCGCGTCGGCCACAACACCGACGGTGCCGGCAACTACGTGATGGTGAACCACGGCATCCAGGACAACGGGCACCCCGTCTACGCCCGCTACCTGCACATGCAAGACGACCCGGCGTTCAACCCCGGAGACAAAGTCACCATCGGCCAGCAGCTCGGCGTGGTCGGCCTGACCGGCGACACCGGCGGCGCCCACCTCCACTTCGACATCCGCTGGAACGTCGACGACGGCCAGCTCGCCACCCGCGACCCCGTCCCGATGTTCCTGCAGCACGGCATCGACCTCACCGACCAAACCAAGTTCCCGCTCGGCTGCGGAACCCAGCCCTACTAAGGAAGCCACCATGAACGAACGAACGAAGATCATCCTCGGAGTGCTGGGTGTGGTGGCTGCGATCGCGGTCATCCTATTCAATGTGCTCTCCGGGCCCACCAAACCCGCCGAACCGGAGGAGACGAAGGCTCCGTCCGGCGGCACCTCCGCACCTGTGGAGATCCCCGGCAGCAGCACCGGCGGCAACACAGACAAGCCGACCGAAGTGCCGGAGCCCAGCGACGGTGAGGACGAGCAAGGGCCCCTGGACAGCGAAGACGGCGAAGATCCCGGCACCGACGGTGAGCACACCCACGACGGTGAGTCCGCGACCGGCGCCGACGGGTTCGAAGACGGGACCGGCGGCGGGTCCGACTCAGCCGACGTCCCCGCCTTGAAAGCACTCGGCACCGCTGCGGTGAAGGAGTACTCCACGATCGTCGCCGGCGAGAGCGCAGCGGCTCGGGCGGCACGTCTCGCCCCGTACTTCGCCGATGGCTCCAGCTACCTCACCTCCGAACCGCGGATCTCCAACCCGTGGGACAACGAAGGTGTCGACCTGACCGGCATCGACTGGGGGCGGGAGCCGCTGACCGGTGTGAACGGTCAGTACGACTCCGGATTCTCCCTCACCGTCGTCGCCCCCTACACAGCCCACTACCTCTCCAACGGCAAACCCCTCACCGTCATCCGCACCGGCGTCTGGGAGATCACCGTCTCCCCAGAAACCATGCGGATCGTCGCATTCAACGAACCCACCGTCCTCAACTAGAGAAAGGAACGCAGCCGTACCCCGGCCGCACACTTAGGAAACCATGAACACCGCACCAGCAACCACCAACCAGCCCCGTCAGGTGAACAGCCTCATCAACCCCGGATTCTGGGAGAGCCGCGAGCTCAGCGCCGCCGAAAGCGGCCTCGACGCGCAGACGTTCGAGCAGACCATCGACGCGTGGCTCGCCAAGCCCGGCAACGACCTCCCCGAGGGAGGCCGTGAGCTGATGGTGGAACGACTCACCGACGTGCACGTCATCGACGACCTCACCCTCCAGTTCGTCCACCGCGAGGTCGCTCACGAGCTCGGCGGGGTGAAGGACGACGCAGACTTCCGCACCCTCCACGCCGTAGCCGCCGCATCCGCTGAGATCCTGCAGGAGACCGGTAACACTTCCCTCGCCTCCAGCCTGAAGGAAGCCGTCGACCGCATCGCACTCGTCAACATCCTCGACACCGACAGTGCAACCACCGCGTCGATCAACGACCCCCGCGTCCAGGCCGGCGAACTGTTCGACTTCCTCGTGGAGGACGACGGCACCGTCTTCGAGCGCTACCACGACGGCAGCCGCGCCCCCATGTTCCCGCAGCGCGGCCGGTTCCAGACCAGCCGACCACTCACCGATGACGAGCGGGAGCACTTCCTCAACCTCGCCAACCACGGCTGGGCGGCTGAACTCCACGCCGTCGACGGCGACGTGGTGTTCGAGAAGTCGGACTCGCCGACATCCCTCATCGTCACGTTCCCGCCGGTCCTGAAGGCCGACAACGTCGACGAGTACCTCGGCTGGCTGCGCGCCTACGTCAGCGAAGGCACCCGCGAACGGAAGTCCGACAAGGTCGCCCCGGCCGGATCGCGCCGCTTCTCCGGCATCGAGAAGCCGCCGGTGTTCGAGTTCTTCTTCGAAGCTGACTGACCCGTATGCACGACTGACAAGGGGTGGCCTACCGGCCGCCCCTTTCGTCGTCTCACAGCCACACACCTACAGAGCATGGCGACAGCGACAGTAGCGAACACCCAGGTGACCGTATCCGTGGACGGCAACGGCGACCACCACTCCGTCGACGGGAAGTACACGGAGCATGTCTTCAGCCAGTTCGAAGCGGATGCGCTGCAGCCCTCCGACCCGTACGCCGACGACGTGTACCAGCGCCACTACGACAAGATCGAGGACCGCACCAAAGCCGTCCAGGAGGAACTCGCCCGCCGGGTCGGCGAACTCGCCAACGACGACAACTGGAACGCGTACCTCCGCACCATGTCGAAGTTCCACCACTACTCCCCGAACAACCAGCTGCTCATCATGTTCCAGCGACCCGACGCAACCCGAGTCGCCGGATCCGGCACCTGGAAGTCGCTGGGCCGCTACCCGAAGGCGGGGGAGAAGGGCATCGTCATCCTCGCCGGCACCCCGATCACGAAGACGAAGAAGGACAGCTCCGGCAACGACGTCGAGGACACCTTCTGGGCGTACAAGTCCGTGAAGGTGTTCGACGTCTCCCAAACCGACGGCGACCCGCTCCCCGAAGCGTACGAGGAGCTGACGGAAGAGCCGCCAGCAGGGTTCCAGCAAGCGATCGAACAGGAGATCACCGGCCTCGGGTTCACCGTCGCGTACGAACCGATCGCCGGCAACGCACACGGGTTCACCCGTCCGTCCACGAAGCAGGTCGTCGTCGACGCCCGCCTCTCACCGGCAGAACGAGTCACCACCCTCGCGCACGAGCTCGGCCACATCAAGATGGGCCACCTCGAGCGGCTCGACGAATACCACACCGGCCACAACGGCGGGAAGCGCGGAGTCATGGAGGTGGAAGCTGAATCCTTCTCCTACGTCCTGTCCCGCTCCCACGGAATGTCACCGCAGATCGGTGGGGCAGCGTCCACCTACGTCGCCGGCTGGTCGATGAACGGAACCGACACCGTCAAGGACTCCGCCAAGGCTGTCTCCAAGGCTGTCGCCGGGGTCCTGGCAGACGGCCCGCTGAAGATGGCGTCACCCGGGAAGGTCGAGTACGTCGGCTCGTCGAAGCCTCGCCCCCGGAAGCCCGCCGCGAAGCGTCGCCCCGCCACGAAGAAAGCCGCCTAACAGGACAGCCGGGCACTTCCGTCGCGCATAGAACCATATGGACGCTTTGCTGCGCGGATCCCGACGCAACCCTGAACTGCTGCTCCGTTTCGGACGCAACGCCGTTCACTCGCGCACCCGGAAGCCCCTGCAGCCATGGGTGAAAGCCCTCCCCGGACGCCGGTTCGACAAGGACCTCGGCGGCTGGGTGGTCACCGGCATCGGCCCGACACCGCAGCAGATCATCACCGACGCCGGCTTCCGGATCATCTGGGCGAACGACCCAGCCTCCGACCTGTACGACTGCCGGAACCTCGACGACCTCGTCACCCCGATCGCGAAGCTCCACCCGAACAAACGCCGCACCATGGTCCGGCACAGATTCCTCGGTTTCGACCTGGCAGCTGAGCTGCTCGGATGGGGCGCGATCTGGGACAAGAAGCGGGGCCTGTTCATGGTCCCCACCATCGACATGCTCACCATGGAAGGCACCCTCAGGCCCGGCATCCACCACCACCAGGACGCCATCGATGAAGCGATCCGGCTCCGCAGCCGCGTCAACGTCGCACCTGAGAACGTCGCCCTTCTCTCCAAGGCAGGATCCGCCACCAGTCTCGCGTCGCTGACCGCTGAGGAGAACGAACAGCTTAAGCGGATCAACGGCGTGTTCGCACCCTGGTTCGGATTGCCGATGTTCGACTTCCAGGAGATCGGCGCCTACGCCGTCGCCGCCGGCCACAACGGCCTGTTCGACGAACCCCGCGTCGGGAAGGCGCTGCCGCTGACCGAGCCGGTCCTCACCCCGACCGGGTTCCGCCCGATGGGCGACCTCGTCGAAGGCGACCAGGTCATCGGATCCGACGGGGTCCCGCACAACATCACCGGCGTCTTCTACCAGGGAGCCCGTGACGTGTACCGGGTCACCTTCTCCGACGGCGCCTACGTCATCGCCGACGGCGAGCACCTCTGGGAGGTGCACGGATCCGGCACCCGGATCATGACGACGCTCGACATCCTGAACTCCGGCCTGCAGGACCCGACCACTGGGGATCCGTGGCAGGTGCCGGTCGTGAACCCGATCCAGTTCGACACCGAACTCAACACCGACTCCCTCCTGCTGAAGCCGGTCGACGTGAGGGTGAACGCCCTACGCTTCCAGATGAACTCCAACGGTCTCATCTGGAACCGCGGCGGCGCAGCCATCCAGGTCGCCGGTCCTGAGCACGCCAGAACCACCATCGACCTGATCCGCTCCCTCGGCGGTGTCGCCGAGCACCTCGAAGGGCCATCCGAGGTGGTGTTCACCACCCCGATGAACCCGTTCCACGAATCCCACCAGCTCTCCGGTCTGTGGGAACAGACCACCCCTGAGCGGTGGATCACCAGCATCGAACAGCTCGCCGAGCCCGTCGAATGCCAGTGCATCGAAGTGGACGCCCCCGACAGCCTGTTCGTCACCCGCGACTACGTCCTCACCCACAACACCCGCACGTCACTGGCCGCCGCGACCCTCCTGAAGTCGCACCGCACCCTGATCATCACACCCCCGCTGGTGCTCACCAACTGGTCTGTGAACGTCGAAGAGTCCGGCCTGTACAACCGGGGCGGCAAGTCCGACGGGAAGATCGCCGTGTTCAAGTCCGGCCGCAAAGAGCCGGAGCTCCCGGAGACCGGGGTCGTCATCGTCTCCGACTCGTTGATCGCCGCCCGCGAGGAGCTGAAGAAGAAGATCATGGCCTGGTCCCCGCAGGTCGTCATCGTCGACGAAGCCCACCGCGAAGGAACCTACGGGACGAAACGCTGCGAAGCGGTGCTCGACATCGCCGCAGTCGCCGAGAAGATGGTCATCCCTCTGACCGGAACCCCGATCGCCGCCAGCCCGATGGAGCTCACCCCGCTGCTGGAGATGTCAGGCCACCTCGGCCCGATCTTCGGCGGTGTCGACGGGTTCCTGAAGCTGTTCTGCACCCGGGACAAGTTCGGCCGCCTCCACGCGAAGAAGACCGGCCAGCTGCGACTCCAGAATCTCCTCCGCGACCAGGTGTGGGTGCGACGCTCCAAGGCGCAGGTCGGCATCGGAACAGCCGGCACCCACGACAAGCTGATCCTCGACGTCGACCTGAAACTGTTCAACGAAGCCCACGAGACCGTCAACGACGAGATCGGCGAATGGGTCGACAAGTACGTCGACCAGATGGGGTCCCTCCCGAACGACGAAGCGATCGACCAGTTCTCGAACGAGAACATCGGCCTGCTCTCCATCCTCCGCCGCGCAGCCGGCATGTCGAAGATCCCCGGAGCTGCGGAGATGGTGATCGACCACGTCAAGAACACCATCGAGTACCTCCCCGACGGCCGACCCATCTACAACCGGCCCCTGATCGTCTGGACCCACCACCGAGACGTCACCGAAGCGATGGCATCCGCCCTCGACGGCCACGTCGAAGGCTCCGCCATGATCATCGGCGGCATGAGCCAGAAGCAGAAGGACGACGTCGTACGCAGGTTCCAGGCAGGGGAGATCCCGGTGCTCGCCGCTTCGATCATCGCCGCCGGTGTCGGCATCGACCTGACCCGCTCCTCGGACGCCTGGTTCGTGGAGACCGACTGGACACCGATGAACGTGCTGCAGGCCATGGACCGCATCCAAGGCGTCAACCAGAAACGAACCACCTCCACCCTCACCTTGGTCGCCTACGGCACACTCGACGAACGCATCCAGAAGGTCCAGAACACCAAGGGGAAGACGCTCAGCGCCGTCCTCGGCGGTGACCACGATGTGTCCGTCGTCGACAACGTCGAAGACATGAAGTCAGCGTCCGACATCGTCCGCGAGCTCACCGTCGCCGTCGTCGAGAAGAAGCGGAAGAAGAGATGAGATCCGCACATGTTGGTGCCATGAAGACGATGACCGCCGCCCACCCCGACACGGCGGCCGCACCCACCACCCCTGATTTCCGTCGCCGCCGCGCAACCGCGCTGGGGGCTGCGCTGACCACGGTCGGGTTGCTGCTCGGCGCTGTGCAGTTCGTTTCCGGGAGCACGTCGATGAACGGTCTGTTCTTCGCGGTGCTGTTCTCGTTGGCTGCCGGTCTGTGGGTTCTGTTCAGCGTCGTCATGGACGCACGAGAGGAAGATGTTCGATGACTGAGGTTGCTGAGAAGCCTGTCCACCCGGCATTCCGTGCTGCGGAGATCGCGTTGGTCGCGATCGCGAAGAACCGTTGCGAGACGTGGGAGGAGCTGGTCCGCACCGGTGTTGAGCCGCGCCTGACTGATGAGCAGCTGGCGTTGGTTCGTGAGTATGAGCAGTCGGTGGTGTCGTTCCTGAGCGTCCAGAAGGGCGCCCCGGTGACCCTGACGTGGTGCAAGGAGTGCGACAAGGTGGCGTTCATCGGCACCGGCACCGTCCCGACGAAATGCACGCTCACTCTGGGCTGTGTCGGCAAGGCTGTGAAGGCTGGAGCTCCTGCGCCGCGGACGAAGGCTGCCGCCACGGATGAAGCTCCCGCTGAGGCCGCGTAGCCACACACTTATGGGTGCATGCCCAACAAAGTCACCCGCCGCAACAACAAGAACCAGCTGATCTTCGTCGCGTCCGGCCAATACGCCTTGGACCCGGCCGCTGAGGCGTTGCATGCTGCAGAGTTCGGACCGCTGGACGCCATGCCGACTGTCACGTCGGAGCAGGGCGAGCGGATCTTCCAGACCCTCATGAGTCTGGGCTCGTACACCGAGCATGCTGCGCGTGAGATCGCTGATCGTGACCTGGAGGCTTTCGAGCGCCGCGGGATCCCTGCTGAGTTCGGCGCCGACTACCGGGTGGCGACCATCGGCCGGCGGGACAACTTCGGGCTCCCGAACCTGATCCGCTTGTGGGGTTCCGGTCACACCGTCGAGGAGATGCTGGCGTTGGCTGAGCTGGACGGCGGCCGGTACCGGAACAGCACCGAGAAGCTGCTGTTTGCTGGGATGACCGCAGAGAAGGTGGAGGACTACATCGCGCTCGGAGTCCCCGCTCAGCCGGAGGCGTTGCTCGCCTACTCGAACGCCACCCAACTGCAGGTGCAAGGCTGGGTTCTGGCGTTGAAGGAACACAAGGAGCTGCGCGAGACGGTGCGGACGTACCGTGACCTGAAGGCTGTGGTCGACAAGGGGCTCGATCCTCACCTGGTGAAGTCCTTCGCCGGGACCGGCGTTTCTGGCTCGTTCATCGCCCAGTACAGCTCATGGGGTGTCACACCGGAGGCGATCCGTGAGTACGCCTCAAAGTCCAAACTGAAGACGCCGCGGCTGGAAGCATTCCTAGAACACAACATCCGCCACTCGCTCCGTGCTGTCTCACCTGAGGTCGTTGTCGCGTACGGCCCGAACTTCGACCCGTCTGACATGTCGTGGCTGTCGAGCGAAGGCATGGACCCGAAGCAGATGCGAAGCCTCCGCGGCGCGGAGAAGAGCCTGAGCGCAAAGGATCTCCTGAGACTCGCCGCTGCCGGGATCGTCTCTGGTGACGAGCTGAAGGGATGGCGTGAGCTCGCCGGCGTCCCCGAGTACGGGTACAACGCCGACGTGGAGCGGATCGGGAAGATCACCCGATTGGCTGCCGCTGCCGGCACCACCGCCCGCCGCGCCGCCCACTACAAGGAGTTCGGCTGGGACCAGCCTGAGCACTGGAACACCATCGCCGCTTCCGGCATCGACGATCTCACCCCTTGGCACGCCGCTCTGCTCGACGGCCGCCGCGCCAACAGCATCCACGGGTTCAGCCTGTACGGCCCGGCGGCGGCCGGTCTTGCATCGTTCGCCGCGGCCGGCGGCACCCCGGACCAGCTTCGGATCGTGCAGCGCGCCGGGATCCCGATCGATCAGGCGCACCGGTTCATCCGAACCCGCGACCTGTGGAAGGCGGGGGAGAAGTTCCGGGCCCGTCAGGCGCAGCTGGAAGCTGAGGAGCCGGCCCGGTTCGGCCGCGGAGCCGGAACGCCTCTGCAGTGGTCCGAGGACACCTACCAGGTGTGACACGCCCCACACACGTAGAACCCATGCCCACCATCAAGCGTTTCAGCGAGGATGACGTCAACCGCAACGTCATCGGCGAGTTCTCCGATAAGGCTCAGTCCGCGAAGGAGTTCGCCGACCTGGTCCCCGAGAAGAGCGCCGAGGAGCGGATCTTCGACGTGTACATGGCGACGGGGGCATTTACCGAGACCGGTGCCCGGCATCACGCCCAGCGGGACATCCAACGCTCCCTTCACTCTTCTGTCGACGCCCGGTTCTACGCCGAGTATGCGGAGGCGACTGTGCCGACGTTCGGCTGGCAGCCTCATGGCGTGCCGTCGGCGGAGTTCCTGGACGAGAACAGCCTCACCGTCAACGACCTGATGGCGGTCGCCACCCGCGACAACCAGCGGTACCGCGGCCACCTGCAGCCGCTGCTGGAGAAGGGAATCACCTCGGACCGGATCGACCGTCTGATGGAGCTCGGCTTCTCCGGCGCCCCTGACCCGATTGTCGCACTCGGTGACCTCGACGATGATGACGCTGCCACTTGGATGGCTGCGATCAACGACAACCCGAAGCTGCGCCTCTGGGCTCGCGACTGGTCACTGCTCCGAACCCTGCACGACACCGGCATCACCCCGGATGACGCCGCCGCGTACGCGAACACCGGCGTGGAACCGTGGGTTGTCGCCGGCCACCCCGACGCGTTCAACCCGCACGACTTCGATGAGTTCGCGGCCGAGTCGAAGCTGAAGCCTGACCTGGTGTCGAAGTACATCGACCACAACCTCCGGTACGCCCGTAAGCCGGAATGGATGGTGTCTGCGGGCTCCGCGAAGCTGTACGGCGCGAACTTCGCACCGGCTGACGTCGCCGCCCTGGTCGCTGCTGGCGTCGAAGGCCAGCACGCGAAGAGCTTGCGCACCGCCGAGAAGTCGTTGAGCATCGCCGAGCTCACCGCCCTGACTGCAGCTGGCGTCACCAGCGCTCCCCAGTTCCGGGCATGGCGTGACTTGCTCGGTTCAGCACCGTCCGGCTCCCGGAACGCCGACCGGATCGTCAACGCTGTCACGCTCGGGCGGACCACCCCGACCCAGGCGGCCGCGTACCGGAACTCCGGGTTCACGGAACCCGCCCAATGGGGTGCGCTGGCGGATGCGAAACTGACTGACCTGTCACCGTGGACGATGGCCCTGGCCGACGGCCGCCGCTCGAACCAGCACCACGGCTCCGGTCTTCGCACTGCCGCCGCGAACGGTGTCGCCGCGTTCGTCACTGCCGGCGGAACCCCGGGACGACTCCGACTCGTCCAGCGCGCAGGAATCCCGATCGACGTCGCCCACCTGCACATCGACACTCCGGACCTGTGGGCGGCGGGGGAACCGTACCGCGCCCGCACCAGCGAGAACGAGCAGCAGATCATCGCCGCCGGTTACGAAGTCTCGCCGATCATCGACCAGTGGGCCTGGACGGAAGAGAACTACCGGGACGGCCTGAGCTGACCTGGGGCTGCGCCACACACCTAGAACGTCATGAGCAAGTTCGACACCAGCATCCACACCAACCGTGCCGCCAACGGCCGCGCCGACTTCCGCACCTTCGCGGCAGCACAGACCACCATCCGCGAGAACGTCAGCGCCGCCGACGTCTCCGACTGGCTGGCCCGAAACGGCAAGACCCTGGGCCTGACGGCAACAGAGGAGTTCGCGGACCGTCTGAACCAGGCTCATGCCGACAACGACCTGGTCCGTGCCGACCTGTACCGAGAGCTGTTCGAGGAGGAGCACGGGTACTCCGACGAGGACGCCACCCGTGTGTCCGCCCTCATCAACGAGCTCGCTGCGTCCGGCCGTGTGGACGTCGCTGTCAGCTTGGAGAAGGTCCTCGGCCTCCATGTCGCCGCACCCGTGACGCCCGTCGCCGTCCCGACGCCGGCTCGCGCTGCTCAAACCACACCCACTACGACGTATTCGTTCCCCAACGCAGCTGAGGCCGCCCGCCTCGGCTCGTTCCACGACACGGTCATCACCGACGACGGGACCGTGTTCCGCCGTTCCGGCGCCGGCGCTCAGCCCACCTACGACACCAGCCAGATCCGTATCCAGACCACCCGCCCTCTGGACGACGACGAGATGCGCCGCTTCGCCAAAGCTCTCGGCTATGCCCATGCCGCCACCGTCCGCGGTGAAGCGTTGGGCGACCCGACACGCGAGACCCCGTCGTCGTTCATCTTCTGGTTCGACTCCACGAAGGCGCACACCTCCGATGTCGTCTCAGCTCTCGGCAAGTCCGAGGATGACCTCCCCGACATCCTCGAGAACGGCTCCCCGGTTCGTATGACCGACCGCGCCGGCACGGGAACCGCCGGCACCCGCCTGGTTCCACCGTTCGGCTCGGACATCGAGTTCGAGATCTACTACGACGCTGCCGTCTGAGCCGGAGCTAGAACATGTCCAAGTACGAATGGGAGGAGGGGACCATCACCCTTCCTTCGTCCGGGTTCGCCCAGCTCCGCAAAGCCGTCGAAGAAGCCGACCGCGCCCACAAGGAGGTGGTGTTCGAGCACACCCAGAAGTTCTGGGCTGGACTGACCGCCAAGCAGAAGTCGGACCGCGGCGAGTACAACAAAGCGTTCGACGACTACTGCGACAAGCACGCCAGAACCAAGAAGGTGATCAGCGCCCCATCCCGGTGGTCCTCCGGCGTCTCCATCGACGTGGACCTCTCTGACGACATCGAAGCGGTGGTCAAGTACGGCCGAGCATTCAAGGACAAGCCGACGCGGGTGTTGAAGTCAGACATGAACTTCCCCACCAACCGCACCACGGAGTTCAGCGCGTCCCCTCATGGCGGATGCATCACCTTCAACAAGGACAGAGGTACCGTCACCTGGTCCGTGGGCGAGAACAACCACGCAGTCAGTTCAGCACGCGGCGGCGCTGTCGCCGAGGCGTTCTTCAAGTCGCTCCGCGACGTCAAATGGCGGAAGAACACCGGGGGCGTGATCTCCGGCAACGACGAGTACAACCGTGAGGGCCGGGACTACGGAAACGGCGGGAACTACGTCACCGTTGGGTTCGGGCCGATCGGTGCGATCGAAGCCCCGTGGCAGACAGACGAGTTCGTCATGACTGACGGGAAGCGTTACTCCCGAGGTGATTACGACAAGCTGGCGCGGTCAGCTGCCGCAGCCAGCCGCCGGAACTTGAACCAGGCGTTGAAGTCACAGGGGCAGTCGCCGGCACGCACCCAGCGCGGGAAGACCTCCGCTGCGTCCACCGCCGGTTCGTTCACGAACCGGAACTTCGGCGGCTACGAAGGCGCGCCGCTGCACTTCTGAGCCACACACCTAGAACTCATGCAGACCACCGACTCAGCTCTCATCGACCAGCCCCGCAGCAGCAACGGCCGGTACTCCTCAGCTCCCTGCCACGAAGCTGAACTCCCCGACTTCCAATGGGAAGCTGACGAGTTCACCGCCGACTGGGAGGCTGGGTTCCGTCGGTACGACGACGCCCGCGCCCAGGAGGCCGCCTGGGCTGACCGGCGGGCGGCGCTCAGCATGGCGGCGGACGAGAACCTGCTGATCGCTGAGGCTGCGCAGTCGAACCGATCGCTGAACGCCGGCGACCTGCTCCACCTTCACGAGAGCCGTCTGCTGGTCCCGGCCGGCGCGTTCGCCAACCCGAGCTTCGGGAAGCTCCCGTTCACAGTGCAGCTGGACCTGGTCGACGAAGCGTTCCCCGAGGAGCAGCTGGTCGCCGCCCGCAACAGGTGCCTCCACCCGGAGATCCTGGACTTCCTCTCCGACGCCGATGACGCTGTCGTGGCTGCTGCCGCCAAGCGCACCTTGGAGGTTGCCGGCATCGGGGCGGCCCCGATCCAGCTGAGCCCTGTTTCCCGCATTGCTGCGTGAAACCGCGCATGTAAGCCTCATGGACATTTTCTTCGACGCGGACGCCGTCACCGACTCCATCAACGCGGATGATTTCGCCAGCATGTTCGATGAGGCGGCGCAGCCTGACGTCACAGTCTTCCTGGACGCCGTGCAGCTGTCGGACCGACCGTTCATCCCCATCGACGTCACCGTCCCGTTCTGATGCGCCCCGGACAGAACAACGGCGGAGGGTTCTTCCAGAACGGCTTCGTCGTCCTCCTCGGAGTCATCGCCTTGGTGGTGCTGCTCAGCACCTCCGGACAGATGCCGAAAGTGAACGCCGCCCTCGGCGAAGTCGCGTCAGCGATCATGTCTGTCACCGGGTCCACCACCGCCGAAGAGGAAGCGGACGACGCCCCGCCGGGCGAACCCGCTGAGGTGGAGCAGACCATCGACGATAAGAAGTCCGCCACCCCGGCGAAGAAGCTGACGATCTCAGCGAAGAGCGCCCTGAAGAGCTTGGAGAAGCTCGGCGCGACAGACGACCCAGCCGACAACTTCGACGCATCGGAGTTCGGCGACGGATGGGTCGACATCAACAGGAACGGCTGCGACACCTTCGCGGACACCTTGGACCGCGACCTCACCAAAGTGGTGAAGTCGAAGGACGGCTGCACGGTGAAGTCCGGTTCGCTGACCGACCCGTACACCGGAGCGAAGGTGGAGTACACCAGCAAGCAGAGCCCCGCCTCCATCACCGTGGACCGCGTTGTGGGCCTCGCTGACGCTTGGCAGTCCGGGGCGAGCACCTGGAACCCGGTGAAGCTGGTGAAGTTCGCCAACGACCCGCTGAACATGATCACCGTCGACGAAGCATCCTCGTCCGCTCGGGCCGGCCGTCCCGCCGACCAGTGGGCCCCACCGGACGTCACCTACGCCTGCGACTTCCTGGCCCGCCAGATCACCGTGAAAACGAAGTACGCGCTGACCGTCACAGACGGCGAGCGGGAGTCCATGAAAGCGATCCTGGTCGGCTGCCGAACCTGACCGTTCCGCCACATGCCTTTCCCGTGTGACGGATGAGACAGAGAAGTCGCGGGGCCGCCGCGCACAGCCGACGCGCCGGAAGGCGATGACGAAGCAGCGACGCGGCCGCGGGTGGAGACGCCTGCTGAGCTACACGATCGTGATCGCCGTCTCCATCGTCGCCGCCGTCCTCATCCGGCAGTACCTGTTCACCCTCGCCCTGATCCCCAGCGCATCGATGGACCCGACGTTGAAGGTCGGCGACAGGGTCGGCGTGGAGCAACTCACCGGGCACGTATTCGATATCGAACGAGGCGACGTCGTCGTGTTCGAAGACCCGGGCGGATGGCTTCCTCCGAACACCCAAACCATGCCGGACCCGCTGTACGAGTTCCTGGTGGACGCGAAAGTGATCGCCGACACCCACGGAGACCTGCTCGTCAAACGCGTCATCGGCCTCCCCGGCGACCACGTGGCCGTCGGATCAGACGGGGTCCTCCTCCTGAACGACGCCCCGCTGGACGAACCGTACCTGCCGAGGACCGTCACCAGCGCCTCCACAGTCCCGTTCGACATCACCGTCCCCGACGGGAAGTTGTGGGTCATGGGAGACAACCGGGAGAACTCCGCGGACTCCCGATTCCACCAGGACGACCCGTCCGGACCGTACGTCGACGAAGACCTCGTCATGGGGCGAGCCGCCGTGGTCCTGTGGCCTCTCGCGGACCTGAAATTGGTCCCCGGCCTGAACGGCTAATTCCGCGTCAGCACTGGCGACACGCCGTCACCGAATCGGACCCGAAATGTGCCGCACACCTACGGTTCATGACGAAAAACACCACCTCCACGACCGCCGCTCCGAAGCTCGTTGCAGTCCAGACGGTCCAGCCCCGCAAGCAGGGTCTGGGCGAGAAGGGACGCTACGGCGAGAAGACCTACCGCGTCGACGGCATGGTCCTCGGAACCGACATCGTCGAGCCGGAGAACCTCGACGAGCTCCTCGCCACCTACGAGCACCTCACCGAGCCGGACGCCGACGAGGACCTGAACGACGTCGACGCTGAGAACGTCGCTGAGGACGAGGACGACGAGTCGGACGACTACGACATCGACGACGAAGGCTACGCCAACTTCACCGCGATGATCCGCTCCTCCGACAACAAGATCGTCCGCGAAGGCGCAAGCCAGCTGCTCCACGAAGCCAACAAGGTCATGGCCGGCATCTACAGCCGCACCCCGATGACGTACGAGCAGATGACGGAAGCCGCCGGCACCCTCGTCGCCGAGATGTACGACCGTGTCCACGTCGGCAAGGTCGTCAACAAGAAGGTCATCCAGTCCGTCGGGAACAAGATCCCGTCGCGCATCATCAACGAAGGCGTCCGCCACGAGACGAAGAAGGCGATCGGTCTGCTGAAGCAGGCCATCGACGAAGCTGAGCGTGTCGGCGTGAGCTACACCAAGCGTGAGGTGTCGCTGCTCGCCAAGGAGATGCGTGTCGGCTCCAACTTCAACCCCCGCAACCGCCCGGAGAAGGGGTTCGAGAAGTACCTCGCCGGAGGCAACACCAGCCTCGACGCGTACTCGGAGACGTTCGCTGACGAGGTCATGGAGGACTCCGGCTACGGCCGCGGCACCACCTACGTGGGCGAGGGCTCCGTCGCAGACCAGATGCTGGAAGCCCGCGAAGTCGGGAACCTCAGCCTCGCCCAGACCCGACGGAACTTCTACCCGGCTGTCGCCGTCGCGTTCGACGCACCCGCACCGGTCTCCGACCTCTTCACCGAGAAGGAAGGCCGCAAGGTCGCCGCCACCCTCCGCAACCAGGAGGACGTCCTCGACGCCTGCAGCGACTTCATGTTCGGCTACAAGACCGACGGTTCGGACGCCCTGTTCGCCCCGTTCGGAAACATCACCCAGTCCGCCAAGGAGGACTTCGTGGAGATGGTCCGCGCTCGCGCTGACTACGCCCACGAGCTGTGGGAGTCCGCACTCCACCTGGCGACTGAAGGAGCCGAGAAGCGCACGCGCCGTCTCGTCTAAGCAGCGTCACAAGCACCACCAGCGGCCGGTTCGGGACTCCTGAACCGGCCGCACACTTATGCCTCCGGTTGACCTACAAGGACACCGGCGATTCGCCACATGTCTTGCGGTCAGCCCCGGCTGGAAAGCCGCAACGACCTGAAAGGCACACATAATGCTCATCCACACCGCAGGAACCTCCAGCACGCTGGACCTCAAGGGCGCATGGAGCACCTTCTGGCAGAAGGTGTCGGGCTCCTACGAGGGAAGCGCCGTCGAGACGACGGTCACCATCGTCGGCGTCGCCCTGATCGCATGGTCCATCCTGAAGTTCTTCTGGGACAAGCGACGCGGAGGCGGCGCCCGCCAGAGCCCCATCTGGTGGACCCTGGCCCTCGGCGGACTGATGATCGGCCCGAACTTCCTGATCCCGGCGATCCTGACAGCCCTCCAGCTCGTCATCAACGCCGCAGTGAAGCTGCTGCAGTCGATCTCCGGCACCTCCGCGTAAGCCATGTACTTCTATTCGCTCACGCACCTCACTGGGCGAAAGAAGAACGTCGACCGGAAGATCATCATCCTGACCTTCGAGGCTGATAAGACGACGACGATCATCACGATCTTCTCGCTCATCGCCTCGTTGTTCCCGACGATCATCGTCTACGCGATCATCGGCATGCCCGCCCTCGTCATCGTGCCTGCTCTGTGCTCTGTACTGGGATGGTTCCTGTTCCGGTACAGGGCACAGAAGGGCCTGCAGATGCCGATGTACAAACTGCTGGTCGACCGGAAAGCCGCCAAGGAGCTGTCGAAGCAGATCCTCGTCTGCGGCGTCCCACTCCCGAAGCACTCCAGCATCGGCCGGGTCGTCTCCTCTTCGGAGGCGGTGCTCGGCGGGACCTCCATCCCCGGGCCGGACCTGTTCGGCCCCGACCCTCTGCCTGCGAAGGGGAAGACCCGACGGGATGTCTCCCTCGCACCCGCCTACGGGAAGACGGCCAAGACCCAAGCCACCCCCACCACACGCTCAGACCTTCTCGACTAGGACGAAGACTCCATGAACACCCCCACCAGACGCACTCGACTGGCCACCCTCATCGGGGCGTTCATCGCGCTGTCCATCGTCTTCGCACCGACCGCCGCAAACGCCGCAGTCATCAGCCACCAGTCCGAGATCACCCAGTCTGTGGCGTCAGCTCAGGTCGAGCTCGCTTCCACGTCAGTCCAGGCGTCGGCAGCCCTCGGCGACCCGTCGCCGTCGGTCAAGCCGTCCGGCAGCGACGACCCGAAGACGAGCGAGTGGATCGGGCTGAACCGTTGGTCCGACATCACGTCGAAACTGTACGTCCGCGAGCCGGACGACATCTTCAAGTCCGCCGGTCTCAACGTCCAGAAGTCCATGAAGGAGATGTGTCTCTCCGGGCTCAGCCTCCTCTGGGGACTCACCGGGATGCTGTCCGACTTCGCTGCAGACATGCAGCCGATCGACGCTCTCGGGGAGAAGATCGACGAGGGAACGAAGAAGCTGAAGAACGCCGTCTGGTCGCAGCCGCTCATCTTCGTGGCCGTGGCGATCGCCCTGCTCGGCGCCATCTTCTGGAACCAAGCCCGCGGCCGTGACTCCTCCCGCCTGTGGAAGCGGATGCTCGGCGTCGTCGGCACCGTAGCCTTCATCGGCATGCTCGGAACCGGAGCTACAGCCAGCCACGGCACCGGCGCCGGCTTCACACCCGGCACCGGATCGCCGGCCTGGCTGCTGAAAACCACCACCGGCTTCCTCGACGACGGCATGAACGCCGCCCTCAGCTCCCTGAACGCCATCAACTTCTCCGACCCGTCCACCGGCACCGCGGAGGTCGAAGGCAAACTCGGCGGGCAGCTCTCCTGCGACAGGTACGAAGCGAACATCGCCGCCGCCCAGCAGTCCGCGTTCAAATCCAACGGCTCCTCAGCCACCCTCGAATCGATCAGCTCCCTCTGGCAGACCACCGCCCTGGAAACCTGGAAGTCCGTCCAGTTCGGCGCCGGCAACCCCTACGCCAACAAGGTCTGGTGCCACCGCGCCGACCAGCTCATCGGTGTCAGCACCACCACACAGTTCAACCTGACCACCGACGGCGTCCCCGGTATCGCCAGCTCAGCAGAAGCCGGAAACAACACGGGCGACAAGTCCCGCGCATGGCACCAGTACAACAACGCCGACGAAGCCAAGTCGATGATCGCCTGGGCCGCCTGCAACTGGGACGGCGACAGCTGGTACATCGAGGACGCGTTCAAGTACCGCTTCGGAGACACCAGCAAGCCCTGGATGGACGCCCAGTACTGCAAGACCTGGTGGCAGCACGACACCCAGGTGTCCGGCAACGGCATGGACGGCGCTGACGGCGAAGACGACTACTGGAGCGGATTCCGCATCGGCGTCGGCGAAGGCGGATCCGCCGAGATCAACGAGTACAGCAACGACCCTGAGGTGACGAACTTCGTCAACAGCGTCAACTCCGGCGACGGGTTCGCATCCCTCGGACTCATCCTGATGTCCTACCTGTCCACGATCGTCGTCACGCTGATCCTCGGCGTTGCCCTGTCCGGCATCATCATGTTCGCCAAGATCATGGCCGTCCTCACAGTCATGACCATGATGATCACCCTCATCGCCTCCATGTTCTCCCGCGAGGGCCCCGGAGCGAAGCTCGCCAGCATGCTGAAGCAGGTCGTCGGCTTCACCGTCCTCGCCTCCGCCAGCACCCTCATCTTCGTCCTCGTCACCTGGATGACCCAGTCGATGATCGACATGGGGCTGGTCCTCGCCGCACCAGGCACCCTGATCAGCATCGTCTGGGTGGGCATGGCACCGATCTTCGCCATGGTCGGCCTCCACATGCTGTTCAAGAACGTCCTGAAGAAGCCGTCACCGATGACCCCAGCCGGAATGATGGCGTGGGGCGGCGGAGCTGCAGCAGCCGGCGGCGCACTGGTGAACTCGGTCCAGAACCGCACCTGGAACAAGGCGACCGGAAAGGCTCGCGACACCCTCGGCCTGAACCGCAACAAGGGCGGCGTCGACGAGAACGGCAACCCCCTGGCGACCGGCCGAGGCATCACCTCCGGCCCCGGCGGAAACGGAGCATCCGGTGCTGCCGGCAACCGTTCCGGCTCCGGCGACCTGCCCCGCACCAAGGCTGAGACGAAGGCCCTGGAGAAGAAGAACAAGGACGAGGCGAACGCCGCGAAGAAGGAACGGAAGCTGTTCGACCAGACCGGCGACACCACCGCCATGGAAGCACGCATCCGGGAGGAGCTCTTCGGCAAGGACGACACCGCCGCGGCCGCCGCGGCTGCCGCCGCTGCGGGTGCAGCTGCAGGCACCGCCGCCGCGAACGATGCCGGACCGACGAACCCGTCAGCAGCCGCAGACATGGCTGCAGCGTCGACCGAGTTCGGCCGCGACTCCACCATCGACGGCAGCTTCGCACCGGAAGCCCCGGACGAGAAGGAGGCCAAGCCGTTCGACGACTTGCTCCACGACGGCGACTCCGCCGCGTCGGTGCTCACCGCACCGCAGGAAGCAGCGACACCCGAAGGCCGCGAGAAGCTCCGCGACCCGAAGTGGAACTGGAAGGACCAGGCAGGGGAGGACCTCCGGGACCTCGCGAAGCACCCGGTGAAGTTCTCCAAGCAGGCGCTCGGCTCCGTGACGAAGGAAGCAGCCAAGGGCACCGGTTGGGCCCTGAAGCACGGCCTGCCGGCAACAGCGGCCGTCATCGCAGGTCCCGTCGGAATCGCTGCCTACAGTGCAGTGAAGCTGCACAAGAAGGTGTCCGACAAGATGACCCTGGCGGACAGCGCGAAGGCCGACACCTACGCGACACAGGAAACCGAGATCCGAGAACGGCTCCTGAAGGCGAAGGAAGTCTCGGACAAGGTCCAAGGCCAGACCGAGTACGAGAAGCACGTGGCGAAGGCTGCAACGCAGCGCACCAACCCGGGTGGCGCACCTGCAGCACCCGCTCCGGGCGCAGCAGTTCCCGGCGCCGCCCCGCAGCAGGCACCGCAGCAGGCTCCGGCCCCGGCCGGGCCGACGCTCCAGCCGGTGTTCGCGCAGCAGCGGGCCGCGTCGACCAACCTGGCTGACGCTCAGGCGTTCGACCAGTGGAAGACCAAGAACCAGCAGTAACACACGGCAGATGAGGCGGCCGTCGGTGCACACCGGCGGCCGTTTCTGCGTCTGTCCGCACATGACCGTGGCATGGAAACCCTCAACTCTGTGGCCGGCGCTTACCGGGTCGCGACTGCCAGTGGCAGTGAATACCTGATCGACATCGACGGCAGGACCCTCACCCGGCTGCCGAGCGTCGGCATCACCGACATCGAACTCGCGGACCCGTCATCCCCGCTCCGCCGCGACGGCGATGCGGTGCAACTTTTCCAGCTGATCGACTGCACGGTCGGTCGCCCGGCCCAGTTCATCATCGGCGGGCTCGACGCAAACGAGGGGTACGCCGGCACCCACCGAGTGACCACCACGGTCACCCGTATCGACGAGCTGGCTGCCGCAGAACTGGTCTGATCCGCCCATGTAGGTGATGAAGAAATCACCTGAACGATCGGACCCCATCATGCCTTCAGAGCAGCGGCTCAGCCTCGAGGAGCTCGACGCGCTCCCTATTCTTCTGCGCACCATCGACGGGTCCGAGGTGCACGGCACGGCCCTGTCCGACGGGAACTCCGACATCGACCACCTGGGCATCGCGGTTGAAGCTATCAACGACGTCCTCGGCACCGGCATGTCGCCCGCCCAGTGGACGTACCGCACCGCTGTGGAGCGAGCGCAGAAGGAGGCACTTCTCCGGGCCAGGACACCCG
Organism: Leifsonia sp. Leaf264; assembly: GCF_001422325.1. Taxonomy (GTDB): domain Bacteria; phylum Actinomycetota; class Actinomycetes; order Actinomycetales; family Microbacteriaceae; genus Orlajensenia. The sequence goes on along the minus strand of NZ_LMMR01000005.1, from coordinate 608,604 downwards.
AGGCTCTGGCTCATGAGGAATCGGAGCTTCGCAGGAAGGCTCCGCGTTCACTGGCTGGCGACTTCGACATCAAGATCTACCCGGCCCGGAAGTGGGCGTCGCTGGCCGTGAACGGCAACCCCAGCGTCCTCACACCGCTGTTCGTGGACGAGTCCTACCTGCTATTCGAGAATGAGTTCGGTGCTGAGCTTCGGGAGAACCGCCACAGGTTCATGTCCGTGGAGCTGGTCAAGGCTCACTTCCACTACATGCAGCGACAGAAGGAGAACGTGTCGGCGACGAAGAAGAACCGCCGGATCTCCCGACCGGAGCTCATCGACGCCCACGGGTTCGACTCGAAGTTCGCCGCCCACTACATCCGTCTGGGTCATCAGGGGCTCGGCGTCCTGAACGACGGCACGCTCCACATTCCGCTTCCTGAGGATGTGGCCGAGTCGATTCGTGCCATCCGTCGCGGTGACCGGTCGCTCGACGATGTCCTCGCGGAGGGGGCGGAGCTGGAGGCGAAGATCGAGTCGGGCATGGCATCCACCTCGCTGCCTCAGTGCGGCGACCAGGCATGGGCAGACTCCTGGCTGACCCGGGTTCAGCTTCGTACGTGGGGCTTCGCCTGACACCAGATCAGGGGTACCAGATTGGGCGGTGGGTCTTCGGACCTGCCGCCCATTGCGCGTTCGGATGTGCGGATCAGGTCTGTTCTGTCGGCTTTGAGACCCGAAACTGTACCCAGTTGTGGGGGTGCTGGTGTTTTGTGCAGAACCCCGCAGATCGGCTCTATTAAAGGCGACGCGCCGCAACAACCCCCGATTTGACACCGGACGGATCCGTCATTGCGTTCCGCAGAACCCCTGGAGTGCCGCACATGCAGGTATCAAGCAAGAAAGTCGCGAACCGGAAAAGCCGGAACGCGACACCCTGAAACGGCTGAAGAGACTACGACGAGGACTAACGGACACGCAGATATCATTTCCCCTTAGCCGGCATCAGGGTACCCAACTGTGCAGCACAAGGAGATTGAGTACCGATGACCGAGAACACCACGCCGACCACCGACGCCCCCACCGAGGCGGCCGCCTGGGCTGAGCCCACCGCCGCATCGACCGAGCAGGTCGAGGTGCCCACATTCGCACCTCCCGCTCCCGCCACACTCACCGGCAAGGCCTCGGCGTTCTGGAACCAGCTGCCGAAGCCGACCAAGGTCATCGCCGCTGTCGCAGCCGCCGTCATCGTCATCTCCGCCGTCGCCATCCCGGTCACCGTCACCGCCGTCGACGAGCACAACAAGCAGGTCGTCGCCGAGCAGCTCGCAGCCGAGCAGGCCGCCGAGCTGAAGGCAGCCGCCGAGCTCACCGCCGCCCAGAAGGACGCCACCAGCTACAACGACACGTTCGCGAAGTTCGGCGCCACCTACAAGGGCTACATCGACCCGAAGCAGGCTGCAGCATTCGAAACAGCCCGCGACGCACTCGTGAAGGCAGCCGCCGGCGACGACATCAAGGCGATCGCCAAGGCGAAGAAGGCCGTCACCGCCGCATACCTCGCAGCTGCGAAGTCAGCCGGCCCGGTCGCCGACCAGGTCACCAAGAAGCAGACGCTGGCAGACAAGGCCTCGAAGGACGCTGTCGCGAAGGCCGTGAAGGTACTGAACGCGGCCATCTCCGGCGACGGTGATGTCGCCAAGGCCCTCGCCGCGGTCAAGACCGCCGACGACGCCGTCAACAAGTCCCAGGCCACCGCGGTAGCCGCCGCTGCCGCCGCAGCTGCCGCGAAGGCAGCAGCAGAAGCACAGGCTGCAGCGGATGCAGCAGCTCAGGCCGACGAGGGCGGTTACTCTGACGACTCTGAGTACAGCGACGGCGGCTCGGGCGACAGCGGCTCCGGTGCGCCCTCGTCTGGTGGTGCTCCGTCGTCCGGCGGTGCCCCCAGCTCAGATGGTGGCGCTCCCAGCAACCCGGCTCCTCCCGTCCTCGACGAGAACGTCTACGTTCAGGCGAACGGTGACTACCGTCCCGGCTGCGACGGCTTCCCGTCGTTCCTCATGTACAGCCACAACCCCGGTGCCGGTGGCACGTCGATCATCAACGTCGACTACGCGTACGACTACTCAATCGACGGCCAGACGGTCAACGTCTACGGTTGCGACATTCCTGAGTGAGCTTCCCCGTGGCGGCATCCCGGCTCCCGGCATGAGAGCCGGGGTGGAAGCCACAGGTGGTATTTGAGGGAGTTGCGCGTCTCCCTGACGTGAACAACATGCGCGATACGGGGTGATTTCTCTCGATCATCGACTGCTCCGTTTCGTTTCGCATGTGTCTTCCTTCTTCATTACAAACATGTGCGGGCCTGTTCGCTTTTGTTCGCTTTTCACGAGCAATTTCTGGACCCAGTTCGTCTATCTTTCTTCGACACCTGCATGCGCGGAAACGCATGGTTTGTCGCTGGCCGGCCGCCAGTACCTGACCCCAGCATTCGCCACATACCTACTCAGTGAAGATCTTCCGCCTGAGTAGAAAATGAGGTGACCTGTGAAGCTTCCAGAGAAGCTGTTCGGTCGCGCCGCCCGCAGTGCTGCCGCCGGTTCCCACGCCGGAGCTGTGTCTCCGCGCCGCCGCATCGTACGCACCATCACGGCGATCGCCGCTGTCGTCGCCGTCATCTCCGGTGGAGCACTCACCGCGATCACCGTCCAGGCTGCATCCAACGGCCCGCACTCGAGCACCGTCACCCCTTATGGCGGCGACCTCGGCGCGTACGGAACAGGAAGCTGGGGTTGGGCGTACTGCATCGACCCCGTCAACGACTGGCCGTCCGGTGCCACCGGCGGACCGAACCTCTCGTCAGGTCACCTTGACGGGCGCGGCACCACCTCCCGATACCTCGGAAGCGACGACACCCGAAAGCTGAACTACATCCTGAACCGCTGGGGCCAGGAGAACGGCGCCGCGATGGCGAACTCGACCGCCGCCGCGGTCAGCGCCTCCGTGTACAACCTCACCTCGTTGAACGACCACCGCGGCTCAGCCTCCAACCCCGACGGACGCTTCTGGTCCAACGGAGACGGAGCAATCCAGGCCGACGTCGACTGGATCTGGGCGGAGACGCTCGCGAACTACAACTACCAGATCCCCGACGGCTACGGTCAGATCACCTTCGCGGTCGACGGGAACAACAACTACAACGGAACCATCACCGTCAAGAACACCCCCGCGAACACCAAGGCGGGCACTGTCACCCTCACCAACGGCCGGTTCAAGGGCGCCGGCGCCACCCGCACCGACATCAAGCCCGGCGTCGCCTACGCGATCACCGGCGTCCCACCGACAGGAGCGAGCTCCTACAAGATCTCGGCGACGGGTACCTTCCAGTCGAACGCTGGAACCACGGCCGACTCGGTGAACGTCTACTACTCTGACGCGGATCAGCAGCGCATTGTGAACGGAACCGGCGCCGAGTACCAGAGCTTCAAGATCAGCGGCACCGACCCCGTAAACCGCCAGGTGAACTTCGAGCCGACAGTCACCACGTCCGTCCCCACCGCCTACCTGAAAGCCGGGCAGAACTTCGCCGACACGGTCACGTTCGGAGTGAAGAACGGAACCACCTGGGCGACCAACGGCGGCAACTTCATCGTCCTGAAGGCCAAGGGGACGCTGTACGGGCCTTTCAGCACCAAGCCGACCCAGTCGACCACCGTGCCCGCCAGCGCCCTGTCCAAGGTCGCAGGAACAGCTACGGTGACTACGACCGCGGCCGACGGCCCCAACATCTCCTACTCCGCGATTGCCCGCGACCCTGGCACCGGCGCTGCGATCAAGACGGTGGCCGGCACCGGCTACTACACCTGGGTGTGGAAGGTCGCAGAGGCAGACCAGACCACCTTGGTGAAGAACTTCCTCCCCGACGGGTACGTCGACCAGGACGCATTCGGACTCACCGCTGAGACCCCGTTCGTGATCCCGTCCTTCTCCACCAACGCGACCGTGCAGGCCACACCGGGCTCCACCATGAAGGACACGGTGACCATCACCGGTGTCGTGCCCGCACAGGGGATCGACGTCACCTTCAAGGCGTACCTGCAGAAGCCCGGCGCCACCACGCCTGCCTGCGTCGACACAGGCACGGGGAAGACCCTGCTGTACACGAGCCCGAAGAAGTTCCTCGCGGCAGGCACCACACCTCAGAAGCTCACCACTGACCCCTTCGGGCTGACCAAAGCCCATGTCGGCAAGATCTACTGGGTGGCAACCGCCAACCTCGGCGGCACCACCACGCAGTTCTGGAAGGACGGCTGCGGCACCGACCCGGATGAAACCACCATCGTGTCAGTCCCGACATTCAAGACTGACGCCACCGACCAGTCCGCACCAGGCTCGACCGCGTCCGACACGATCACCGTCACCGGCTTCATCTCACCGGAAGGTGTGGACGTCACCTGGGCGGCGTACGTGCAGCCCGCTGGTTTCACCACCGCGACGTGCACCACCGCGAACCTGGCCGTATGGCCGGGCGTCACCCCCGGCACCCAGCACTTCACCACCGCCGGAACCAAGAGCTCCAACGCCACCAACCTCGACATGTCCCACGTCGGCGTCCTCGTCTGGGTCGCAACGGCGAAAGTCGGCACGGTCGAGGTGTGGAAGGACGGCTGCGGCACCGACCCCGACGAGCGCACCGCAGTGAAGGTCCCGACGTTCAAGACTGTCGCCACGACCGAATCCACTCCCGGGTCCACCGCGGTCGACACCGCCAACGTCAACGGGTTCATCCCCGCCGAGAAGGTGTTCCTGAGCTGGGAAGCGTTCGTTCAGCCCGACGGGTACACCACTCCCATCTGCACCGCCGCGAACAGCGTCCTGAAGAGCGCAGCGTGGACCCCCGTCACCGCGTCCGGTGATGTCCAGTCCGAAGTGTTCCACCTCGACATGCGCCACCAGGGCACCCTGCTGTGGGTCGCTTCCGCCCGAATCGGCACCGTTCCGGTCTGGCAGGACGGCTGCGGCACCGACCCGAACGAGCAGACAAAGGTCTCCGTCCCGAAGTTCAAGACGGACGCGCTCGACCAGTCCACGCCGGGCTCCACCGTGTTCGACTCCGCTACCGTCTCCGGGTTCATCCCCGCTGAAGGAGTCGACGTCACCTGGGCCGGCTACGTTCAGCCTGCCGGGTACACCACCCCGGTCTGCGACGTCACCACCGCCGGCGCTGGTCTGACCAACGCATCCGCTGTTCACCTGACCACTGCCGGCGAGGCCCGCTCGGACGACTTCAAGCTGGACATGTCCCACGCCGGCACCATCCTGTGGGTCGCGACAGGCTCCATCAACGGAGTCCAGGTCTGGCAGGACGGCTGCGGGACCGACCCGGATGAAACCACGATTGTGTCCGTCCCGAACGTCGTCACCGACGCTCTCGACCAGTCCGTGCCCGGATCCACCGTCACCGACACTGCCACCGTCACCGGGTTCCTCCGCCCTGAGGGCATCGACATCACCTTCGAAGGTTTCCGCCAGGACCCGAACGGTGACGGCACCCCGGTGTGCGCACCGGAGAACCGGGTCTACAACTCGACCGCCCCCACCCACCTCACCGAGGCAGGGGAGGCGAAGTCCGAAGCGTTCAAGGTTGTCATGTCCGACGTCGGTGACGGGTTCACCGAGTCCACCATCCTCTGGGTCGCCACCGCCAAGATCGGCGACGTGGAGATCTGGAAGGACGTCTGCGGCCAGAACCCCGACGAAGCTTCCAAGCTGAGCGTCCCGAAGGTCTCGACCAATGCTGAGCCGTTCGCCACACCGTTCTCCACCGTCCGCGACAACGCCAAGGTGGAAGGGTTCCTCCCGCCCGAAGGTGTCGACATCCAGTTCAACGCCTACCTTCAGCCCGCCGCGGCCGACGAGGACACCGACGCTGAAGCAGCACCTGTCTGCACAGCAGACAACCGTGTCCTTCAGTCCACGAAGACGCACCACCTCGACATGGAAGGCGACGTCACCTCGGAGGACTTCGCTGTGAAGGCCACCGACGTCGGAACGATCTTCTGGCAGGAAGTCGCCACGGTCAACGACACCGTCATCCACACCGGAGAGTGCGGTCAGAAGGACGAGATCACCAGCGTCCAGTGGCCGACTTTCGCCACCGAGGCAGCCCAGGGCTACATCGGCGAGGACGCCTACGACACTGCGACCGTCACCGGCATCGTCGCCCCGGGTTCGTACCTCACCTTCGATGCCTACCTGGCGCCGCAGGGTGAGGAGCTCGTCCAGGACGAAGCTCACCTGTTCAACGCCTCATGGCATGAGCAGAAGTTCCCGGTGAACGGAGAAGGCGTCTCCAAGGTCGGTCAGGAGTCCAACGACCAAGTGATCACCGTCAAGTCGGCCGGACAGCTCGTCACCCAGCTCGGCAAGGTCCAGTGGGTCGCGACTCTCCACGCCGCTGACGGCACCGTGATCTCCGCCGGCGACTTCACCGACTTCCACGAGCGCACCACCCTGAAGCGGTCCCGCATCAAGGGCCTCATGGACGTCATCGAGTACTCCGGCGTCAGCGTCAAGCTGATCTACGGCGGCATCCTCGCCGGCACCCTGCTGTCGATCGCGTTCCTGGTCGCCGCAATGGTCCTGTGGATCCGTCGTCGACGTACCGCCTGATAGCTAGGTAGAGGAAGGGCCGGGGTTTCGCACTCCGGCCCTTCTTCGTCCGCCGAGTCGCTGTTCACCATTTTCTCCGCATGCCGCACATGAAGGTGACGAGAAGAAGGAGAACCTCATGGACCTGACAGCAGCACGCACCCTCACCCACCAGAAGATGACCGAGCACAACCTCATCGAAGCCGGCTGGCGCTTCCAGTGGGACAACGCCGAACGCCGAATGGGCTGCTGCCACTTCGCGTCCAAGAGGATCACCATCAGCCGCAAGTACGCAGCGGTCGCCACCGAGGCTGAGGTCCTCAACACGATCCTCCACGAGATCGCGCACGCTCTCGTCGGGGTCACCTACGAGCGCTCCTACTACGGAAGCCGCGGCAAGTCCGTCCACCACGGCGCCGAGTGGAAGCGGAAGGCGCGCGAGATCGGCTGCACCGGAGAGCGTTGCGGATCCAACCCGTACTACACCGCGAAGCAGAAGGCGATCAACGCCGCCAAGATCGACAACGCCGGCGCTGAGGTTGGCGAGCCCGCCTACCGCGAGGTGTTCCAGGGCCGATTCACGCCGCTCGCCCGCCGCGGCGACAAGATCATCACCAAGACCGGCGAAGTCGGCATCATCGTCCAGCCCCGACAGACCAAGTACGAGTTCGCGAAGATGGACGGCACCCGCTGGACCATCCACTTCCAGAACGTCAACTTCGTCGTCGGCGGCCGCGGCGCCAACCACCCGGTCCCCGGGAAGAGCGCCGCCGAGGTTCGCGCCGCTCTCCACGCGCTGCAGCCTGCTGCCACCAAGGCGGCATTCACCGCGGATGACGCCCGCCCCGTCCCGACCGGATACCGAATCCCCAACGACTCGCAGGTCGTCATCTACGCGCCCCGCTCCCCGAAGTACCACGGCCTCGTCGGAAAGATCGTCAAGGTGAACGGAGTCACCTACAAGGTGGAGATCCCCGGCGTCGGTCGCATCAACGCACCCAAGGACATGGTCCGGCTCGCCCCCAAGGCGGCCTAGACGCCCGTGACCATCATCAACTCGGACCGTCGCGAGGCTGGCGTCAACGCCCTTCGCGGCGGTCCGCTCAACCTGTCATTCCTCGGCCTGCTGGATACACCGGCGGCCAAGGATGCCAGCATTTCTGCCACATGCCTTCCCGATGTGCGCCACCCAACCATCAACACCTACGCCCGCGGCCGCTGTGACTTCTCCGAGGATGCATTCTCCGTCACCGCGAACTCCGCCGTCCTCATCGACGGCGCCTCCGGGCTCGGCGACGTGAACGAGTCAGGCTGGTCCAGCGACTCCCAATGGTTCGCCCACAACACCGCCATCGGCACCACCAGTCACCTGCAGAGCGCACCGACAGTCGCCCAAGCGTTCGCCCGAAGCCTCGCAGACCTGCACTCAGTCTCCCCGAGCGCCCTCATCGACGGAACACACCCGGTCGAGTTCCAGCCCGCGGCCGCCGGCACCGCATGCCGCGTCTGGCGCGGAAACGTCCAGGTGCACGTCCTCGCGGATGTCGTAGCCGTCGTCCGGCACGACGGCGGTGTCGACGTCATCACAGACACCGTCCTGCCGCAGATCGAAGAGACCATGTTCGTCGCCGCCCGTCAGATCGCTGACGAGCAAGGCATCACCTTCCGAGAAGCCGTCAACCACATCGGCCACCTGAAGGTGCGGAAGCGGACCCTGATCAACGACGAAGACCACGGCTACCCGGTCCTCAGCCTGGACGGGTCCGGAGTCCAGAACGGACTGTCCGCCAGCTACCCCGCCGGTACCGTACAAGAAGTGCTGCTCCTCACAGACGGGTACGCCGCCGCGGTCACCTGCGCCGGCGTGTACGACACCTACAGCGAGCTGCTGACCGCAATCAACAAGGACGGCCTCGCTGCGGTCGCCGACAAGATCATCGACGCGTACACCGCCGACCCCGACTTCGAGAAGCACCCGCGGTTCAAGGCGATCGACGACATGACCGCCGTCCACCTCCGATTCGCCTGACAGGGCGAGAAGCTTCCGCCACATGCCTTCAGGGCGTGGCACACAACCTCAGCTCCAGCACCTACGCCCGCGGCCGACGCTCATTCTCTGAAGACGCGTTCGCCGTCACTAGCGACGCAGCGATCGTCCTAGACGGAGCCTCCGGGCTCGGAGGGGAGCAGATCACCGACTGGGGCACCGACGTCGAATGGTTCTCCCACACCCTCACCCAACAGCTCGCAGCCACCGTATCCGGCCCCGGCACCCTCCACGACATCGCTGCCGAAGCCGTGGCGGCCGTCGCCGACACCGAACCCGGCCGAACCCTCTCAGACCCGTCCCGCCCGACCGAGTTCCGACCGTCCGCCGCCGGCGCCATCGCTCGAGTCCGCGACGGGAAGCTGCAAGTGCTGTCCTTCGCAGACGTGTCAGCGGTGGTGTTCCTCACCGACGGCACCTTCGAAGAGCTGAACAGCCCCGTCCTTCTCCAGCTGGACGCCGACATGCTCGCCGCCGCACAGTCGGAAGCCGACGCTCGCGGAATCACCGCCCGTGAGGGCATGAAGTACGTCCACGACGCGAAAGTGTTCGCACGCCGACACATGAACACCCCACACGGCTACTCCGTCCTCACCCTCGACGGCGCCGGCATCCCGCTGGCCACCTACCGGGAGTGGGACGCCACACAGGTGACCGACGTCATCCTCGCCACCGACGGGTACGCGGCAGCGGTGGAGATCGGGCTGTTCGATGACTGGGACCACCTTCGCCGCACCGTCACCGAAACCTCCCTGCACATCCCTGCGATCCGGCTCCTGCAGGCGTACGACAACGACCCAGACTTCATCACCTACCCGCGCTCGAAGCATGTCGACGACATCACCGCCGTCCACGTGCGTGTCGGCCGCGGCTAGGGCGACGCCACACACCTACGGCGTATGGGAAATCAGAAGACATTCACCGGCCCCGCCACCGTCGACCGGAACGGCGCCGGCCACGCCGCCGCCAACAGCACTGCGAAGCCAGGCACATTCGTCAGCCACGTCCTGAGCGACGCCGACTTCGGCGAGCTCACCTCAACGGCCGCCGGCGGGTACGACACCGTCGAGGTCAACGAGCACGGCACCACTCAATACTTCAAGACCTCGGCAGACGGCTCCCGAGCTCTGCACCGCGAAGACGGCCACGCAGTCGTTTACCGCGACGGCGGCGGGTACTACATGCTCGACGGCAACTACCTGTTCGAGCCCTTCTCCGACGACGTCAAGCTGGAGCTCCGCTACACCCACACGGACGCCGACGGCATCCGCACCCAGTACTGGGCCTACGACGAAGACGGCCACTCCTGGGAAGCCCACATCGAAGAGGGCGGCGTCCACCGCTACTTCCACGACGGGCAGCCCCACCGACTCGGCGACCCCGCCGTCGTCCACCCGGACGGGTCAGAGGAGTGGTGGCGCGACGGAGTGAAGTACGACATCTTCGCCGAAGGTGACGAGTACCTCGGCGACGCCTGGAATGGACAGTTCCGGGGCGCAAAGTACGACGGCACCTACCCCGACGTCGCCAAGGTCGCAGCGAGCGTCCGCCAGGACTTCAAGTACGCCCAGAAGGCCGGACTGATCCCAGACCACGCCACCTGGACAGTGAACACGGACAAGTACGCCGGCGGGCAGTCCATCCACGTCGTCATCAACGGCCTCACCGACGCGGAAACCCGCGACCCGAAGGAGTACGCCCCGTACGCGTTGAACGACCGAACCGCACGGATGGAGAAGCGACTCGAGGCGATCATCGAACAGTACGGTCGTCACACCATCGACCGCGGCGGCGACTACACCCGAGCCAGCGGCTCGTTCATCCCGTTCGTCCGCACCGCCACCGACCGCGACCAGGAGTACGCAGCCGCCGAGAAGGCGAAGGCCTCTGCGAAGCGCGCCGCTGCGAAGAAGGCGAAGGCGGAAGTCGCCGCCATGTCCACGGATGAGATCGCGAAGGCGTTGGGCCTCCGATGACTCTCACACAAGCACACCAGAGCTCCCGCGATCTCGCACAGCCTCCGCGCGTCTACCTAACCCGCGGGATCCCCGGCTCCGGAAAGACCACCTGGGCGAAGCTGCAGGAAGCATCGTCGGATGGTCACACCGTCCGGGTGAACCGGGATGACCTCCGCTTCGACATGTTCGGAACCTACTGGGGTCCGGAGATCGACGAGAACCAGGTGACCCTCGCCTCTGAGGAGCTGGTCCGACAGGCTGTCGCCGCCGGCCACGACGTCATCCTCGACAACACCCACGTGAAGACCGGCTCGTTGCATGACACTGCAGCGTTCGCGAACAGCTTGGGCGCGATCGTCCACGTCATCGACTTCCCCATCCCCGTCGACGTCGCCATCGCTCGTGACGCAGCCCGGATCGCCGCAGGCGGCCGCGGGGTCGGCGAAGGCGTCATCCGCACGCTGGAGAAGGTCCGGAAGGACAACCACGACAACCTCCCCGTCGGGGTGTATCACGCCGCGAATCTGCGCGCCATCCCGAGCTACATCCGCCCGACCGCCCAGGAGCAGGACATCACGCCGCGCCGTCGACGCGACGAGCTGATCAGCGGCGCCGGCTTGGCCGGTACCGACCCGACCGACGAACAGCTCACCGAAGCGCTCCACAAGCAGAACGACCTGGCAGTCACCAAGCTGCAAGGGATCGTCGACCGCGCACGACGCGTGGCCGCTCCTTCGGAGGACCAGGGCCGTCTCGGCGATGGGACGTTCACCTTCAAGCAGGGGCTGCCGATCGATGACGCCGCCCGCCCTGTGAACGCAGCGGCGAATGAACGCATCGACGTGCGCGAGCACCGCGAGCTGACGATCTCCATGGTCACCGAGATGCTGCACGGAGATGACAGCAACGACTGGGCTGGCGAGATCGACGACCTGGAAGCCGCGATCGACGACCCGATGCTGCTCCCGTCCGTAACCGACACCGTCATCGGGTTCATGTCCACCGACAAGTCGAACGACTGGTCGCAGGAGATCCAGATGCTGGAAAACCTCGCCAGGACCGCTCCCACCGCCTAGTCGCCACATGTCTCCCCGGCGCGGCGAAACGCCCGGACCGACACAGCCGGAATCCGCCCGCACACATACGGATCCGAAACCGTAGAAGGAGCACAACCGCTATGCCATCGAAGACCAGGAAACTGTTCGGCCGGAGCCTCGCCGAGTTCGAAGCCGCACGCGACCGAGACCCGATCACCATGCAGTTCAAGAAGGTCGTCGGTCACCCCGCCGATGCCTACTTGGAGTTCACCGACGAGGACCACGACTACACCCGCCCCTTCGCGGACTTCGACGAGTACCCGATCTACGTGCCGGACGCTGCTGAATACGCACGCCTCGACGCTCTCGCCAACCCCCACCTCGAGCTGGGAGAGATCACCGAAGCGGCCCAGTTCGAGCTGGGCCGACGGAACACGTACAAGTCCGCCCCGGCCCTCGCCGCGATCGCATCGCACCCGTCCGCCGACTGCGGGCTGCTGCACGCCATCACTCAGCACACTGGGCTTGCCCACCTGCCTGTCCGAAACGCCGCAGCCGTCCACCCTGAAGCAAGCGTGGAGACACTGACTCGGTTCTACCAGGAGGCCGTCTCCAACTTCTACGCCCACCGGGAAGGCGTCGCCGCCGGCATCGACGAAGCGAAGGTGTCGTTCTCACGAGTCGCCGAGCACATCGGTTTGGTCTCCAACGTCCTCGCCGCCCGCGGAGTCGCCGACATCGACGGTCGCCCCTGGGCTGACGTCGCACACGTCCATGACCTCGCCGCGTCCGTCGCTGACCTGTACGACTACTGATTGGCGCCACACACCTACATCGCATGCCGAAAACCAAGAAGACCCCGACAGTTCCATCCGAGACCCGCTTCATCCCGGGCTACGGCCTGTGCGTGAAAGGTTCAGACGGCAACATCCGTCGCGCCCAAGGCAAAGGTGGAGGCGTGCCTGCTGCAGCCTGGCACGGTGCAGCACCACACGACGCGTCGACCACCGTCTTGGATTCAACCCCGGTCCTTGCCGACGAGATCGAAGTCGACTTCTCATACGAAGCTGCCGACGTTGACCCGTCCGACGTGCCGGCGAAGACCGATGTGCTGTCCCGCGGCTACCGATACACGAAAGCCGGAGATGACGAATGGTGGATCGACGGTGACCCCACCCGTGTTGTCGACGACCAGTACCTCCGCAACCAGACCCGCATGAGCGGCTCCGCCCTCAGCGTCGTCGGCTCAGCCGAGGACCACGTCCTGCAGGCGCGCCTGGCCTCCGAGACTGTCGTCTCCGGGCTCATCCAGATGCCGGCATGGGACGAGCTGTCCGAAACTGATCCGGCAGAGAGCCCATGGGCGCCGCCCGGAGGTCTCCAGCCTGCGGCAACCGCACCTGGCGGCCCGAAGTTGATCACCATTCCGGAGCACCTGAAGCCGGCACCCGCACCGCGGGAGCGGATCGCTCCTGTCGGGGAGGTCCCGGTTCCGCCGCTGCCTCCGTGGCGCCCTGCCGCAACCCAGCCGGTCATCTACGACCTGCCGCCTGTTCCGCCCCTTCCGGAGCGGACGCCGCTCGTCCTGGCCGACGTCCCGGCGTTGCCGCCCCGATCCGAAACCGTGCCCGCGCCCGCGCCCGCGTCGAAGCGACGCACGCTGCTGTCGTTCCTCCGACGCGGCTGAGCCGGCGCAGGAGCAATTCAGGGGCGGAGCTGAGCCCAGCTGCGCATGTGCTCCACGGTCACACCCTTGAACCCGGCGATGTTCTTGAACGCGGTCTTCACCTTCTTCGCTTCGGTGTTGAGGGCCTTGGCTCCTTCTTCGTAGAAGGTGAACTCCGGGCCGATGTTCACAGTCACGGGGTTCTCCGTCTCTACACCAACCGTCCACGGCTTGCCTGACGCTGCCATCTTCGCTACAGCCGGGGCTGCGATCTGGATGATGCCGCCCGCGCCGTCTGCGTGGTCGATGAACACGACGACTGCTGCTGAGTCGATGTGGGGGAGGATGACGTCCATTGCGGACTGGCCGCCGGCGTCGGTGACTGCGAGCCACCACGGGAGGTCGGAGTTGACGGGGACGGACCCGCCGATCTCTGCACGGGTCGCATCGAACAGCGTTGCGAGCTTCGGGGCGTACACGGAAGCGTCGTAGCCGAGAACCCACGGTTCGATGTCGAACTGGATGCCGTCGAAGTCTCCTGATGCCAGCGCTGATTCAGCCCAGGTTGCCGCGAGGATGGGGGAGTCGACCCAGGTGTTCTCGCCGCCGAGTGCGTACGCCTTGATGCCGCGGTTGTGGAGCGCTTCGACGGTGTTGTGCACCCAGTCTCGGATCGGGCCGGCGTTGGATGCCGCCCAGGGCACTGACACGTTCACCGAGGTGAGCCTCCGGGCGGAGGCGAACTTCGCGATGTTCTCGGGGGTCATCTCTCCATATCCGTTGCCGCGGGCGTCGGCGGTCGGTGCAACTGAGTTGCCCCACGCCCACATGCTGACGATCGCCTGTCCGCTGGTCGATGTCGGGCAGGTGAGGTCTGCACCGACAGCGTCAAGGAAAGCCTTCGCGGTGTTGATCTCCTCGGGGAGCGTGCACAGCACCTTCTGTCCGCCGTACACCTGGACGGCGCCGACGTACACCTTGTCGAATGTGACGACTCCGACGCGCTTGCCGAAGTTGACGTCGCTGCCGCTGGGCTGTGCCTGACCGTCGTCGAAACCGATGGAGAACTGGGTGTTCGAGGCGGGCTTCACGGTGGGAGCCACATCCGTCCACGGTGCGGTGATCTCGGGGTGCGCGGCGCGGGTGTTGTTGAACCCGGGGTCGGTGACAAGACCTCGTTCGATCGCTCCGAGGTTCGGGGCAACGGCGTAGTCGTTGGCGGTCCCGACGATCTCTTTCAGGTACTGGCCGGAGCCGGGCATTGAGACGGCGACTGCCGGCAGTTGGGCGAGCACGTCTGAGAACGGGACGCAGCTGGATGTGTCGGTGACCCCGTACTCGTACTTCACGGGCTTCGGGTTGGTCGACGTGACGTAGAACGTCTCTGTCGTGGCCGACCGTGAGGCTGCGACGTAGCAGCTGCCGTCCTCGTTCGCATCTACGGCGACGCCGGTGGGGTCGTGCAGGTACTGGCCAAGCTGGTCTGTCGACTTGAATGCATGGTCATCTCCGGCTCCCCGCTCCGCTGACTCCGCATCCATGACGGCACCTAGCGACTGCTTTGCGGCCTCATCCTGCGCCCAGGGGACCACGGCGAAGAGCGACGTTGAGATCACCCCTCCGACGATGGCGATGACGAGGACACCGACCATGATCGACGCCAAGTCGATCGCGGCCCTGACGTTCGAGATCAGACGGCGGGCAGGGATACGGGCGTTGCGGTACACGGGAAATGCCTTTCGGGTTCACCGCGGAGACATGTGGCAAACCTCGGCATCTGAGGACTTGCCACATGTCTTCATGTCGCCGTCCACCCGCCCGGCACACCCCACCCAGGAGCACCAATCCATGCCCAACCGCACCAGCCGGATCGCCGCGTCCGTTGTCGCTGCAGTCGCAGTTGTGCTCCTTGTCGCTACCCCGGCAGCTGCCGACACCGCACCGAACTGGGACGATGTCCTTGCAGCGAAGACCTCCACCGAACAGACAGTGGCGAAGGTCGGCCAGTTGCAGGCGCTCCTCGCCAAGCAGCAGGGGAAGGCAGCCGCCGCCCAGAAAGCCGCAACAACCGCCGCGGCCGCGTTGGAGGAAGCGCAGCAGAAGTTGGACGCTGCCGCGGAACGGTCAGACACCTTGCAGGTGAAGGCGGATGCCGCCCGACGTGAAGCTCGCCGCACCGAAGCTCAGGCCGGGAGGATCGCAGCGCAGATGTATCGGGGTGGCGGGGACCCCTCGGCTACCACCGCGAAGCTGTTCCTCAGCGATGAGGGTGGCGCCACCGAGATGCTGTCGAAGTTGGGTCGTCTGTCGAAGCTGGCTGACGGCACCGCCGACCTGTATGAGTCCGCGACCGTAGCGTCCAAGACTGCGGACGCACTGGACCGGAACGCTTCGGCCGCCGAGGCCGCCACGAAGAAGCTGCGGGACTCCACGAAGAAGAAGCTCGCCGAGGCGACCGCCTTGCAGAAGGCCGCTCAGGCTGCTGTTACCGCTCAGGCGGCTCAGGTGGCCCAGATGGTGGAGCAGCTGAAGTTCCTGCAGGCGACGGAGACAGCGACTGTGGCTGGGTTCTCCGGAACAGCTGGGCTGCCGGGGATCGTGCAGACGTCGGGGTGGGCCCGCCCCGCCGCTGGCAGCATCACAGACCGGTTCGGCCCCAGGTCTGTCATCTGCACCGCCGGGGGCTGCTCCGGCGGCACCCATTACGGGACCGACCTCGGCGCTGCGTGCGGCTCCCCGATCTTCGCTGCGTACTCCGGAACGGTGGTGTGGGCTGGTCCCCTCGGCACGTACGGCAACTTCATCAGGATCTCCCACGGCGCCGGAACGGAGACCGGGTACGCCCACATTGTCGATGGCGGCATCTACGTGACCGTCGGGCAGCATGTGACCGCCGGGCAGAACATCGCCTCCGTCGGATCGACGGGTGCGTCAACCGGCTGCCACCTGCATTTCGAAGTGTTCCAGGACGGCGCCCGGATCAACCCGCAACCGTTCATGGCTGCGGTCGGCGCAGGCCTCGGCTGAGCTGAGCCTGGCTTCCGGCGCGTGTCAGCTGGCCAGCATCCGCTCTTTCAGCGTGGCTAGGGCGATCGCCAGCTGAACGAATGTCGGTCGGCTGTACCCGCCGCGGACCATGACGAACGGGGCGGTTTCGGTGTCGTGCACTCCGGCGCGGACCCAGTCACCGTCGATGATCAGCACCAGGCTGTTCATGTCGGTCCGTCCGGTGGTCACAGCTTCGGCGTGCTCGGCGATCATCCACGACACCTGCTGAACCATCGGGGTGGGGATCCTGTCCCGGTCTCCGGCGGCCCGGCCTCGGAGCTCTGCAGTTTCAGCTCCGAGCTTCCGGATCCGGGCGGGGCTCTCCATGAACCGGGTCTGCCATCCTGTGTACACCAGGCCGGCCAGCAGGCGGCTGGTCAGCTGTACCGCTCCGTCGAGGCCGGTGATCTCGGACAGGTAGTCGCGGTCGAGGGTCTGTTCTGCCAAGGATGGCCCTTCGTGTCGTGGGTGGGGATGGTGAGCATCCCAGCACCTCCCGACATCGAAGCTTTCAGGCTGCTCTCTGTCGGTGAAGATGAGCGGGTAAGGGCTTGCTTTTACCGGTCCGCGCGCGATTCACCCAGGCCGGCCACACACCTACGTCTTCATGCCGATCAATGACCCGCGCTACACCGCCCCCGTCACCTTCTCGAAGAAGTCCGGCACCGTCCACGACGCCCGCACCGGCCAGTTCCCCACCCTCCGTGAGGTCCCCGGCGAAACGCCCGTCCTCAGCTTCATCGAACCGTCCCCGACCGCAGCCCGGCGCCGCGCCGTCCCGTACGAGAAGTACAACCACCGCCACGAAGGATCCGTCCGCATGGACGCACTGCGGAACCCGGAACTGCTCGGCGACGAGCTCGAGCAGATCGTGTTCCGTGAGCTGTCACGGAAAGACAGGCTGCACTTCGACGAGGTGAAGATGATCGCGTCCGAGCACCCGAACTCGTCGCGCACGCTCCTCGACTTCATCAGCTCCGGCGGCGCCGCAGGACTCGGGATCCGGGAGAACGTCCTCCGCCACCCGAACACGTCCAACGAGACCATCCAACGCCTCCGCGTCGACGGCTTCGCCGCCTACCAGAACGCCATCGACTCCATCTCCGACGCCACCGACGCCGACGAGCTCAACGCGGCCTACTGGAAGCTGGAACGCTCCACCGGCCACCTCGCCGGGGTCGCCGCCGTCCTCGCCAGCCGGAACGTCGACAACGCCGTCATGCACTGGAGCCGAGAGGCAACCCACTACCAAGCCCTGAACCAGCAGGCCAAGCGGCAACAGGCCTGAGTGCCACCCGACTTCACCACCGAAAGGATCATCATGAACCCCCAACGAACCCTGCCGAAGAACGAGGTGGCCTGCCCGCACCCGGAAGCTTGCGGCGTCAAAGCCTCACACATGGCCGGATCCAACGACGAGCTGCTGTGCTCGATGCGCGGAGACCGCGCCCGATCGGCCGGACAGTACCGCGGAGTGGTTCTCACAATGGACGGTGTCGTGGAACGACAGCAGATCCTGCCGGTGACTGCAGACCCGATCGCGAACATCGAACTGGTCGGGAGGATCCGTGAAGCGATGGCCGTGCGGATGGACGACGTCGACCCTGTCGGAGCTGCGATGCGAACCGCTGCTGTCGCCGACACCCTCGACCAGCACGGCGACGGGCTTCGGGACATGCTCACCCAGATGAGCAGCATCGAACATGACATCGACGACGGCCCAGCAGCATGGGTGCAGAAGATCATCGATACCCTCGACGCCCCCACCGGAACCGACGACCCGTTCGACGAAGCCCGCGTGAAGGTGGAACGAGTGAACGACATCGCCGCCGACCTGGACGACCTCGACACCGAAAACCGCAGCAGCCGCCGATTCGACGGGGACTCGCTCGCGATCGGGGAGATCCTCCAGGACCTGCGCATCATCGCCGACGACCACGACCTGGAAACCAACCGGCGCCGCAGGTAGGCCACACACCTACGTCTCTGACCACAAAGGAAAGGCATCACATGTCGGACGGAACGTTGACCGGGGCGGAGCTCGTTGAGCACCACCAGAAGCACCCGCACGCGAAGGACGGGAAGTTCCGCCAGGCGCAGCACACCGCAGGGGAGGAGATCCCCGTCGGCGGGCACCTGCCGGAGTCGGTGTCGCCGGTCGAGAACCAGTTCATCCGTCCCGGTCGGGTGTTCTCCCCGTTCCCGGCCTACGACGGCCGAAAGTCCGCCGACGACCGCATGCACGCCCTCTCCAACCCGGACTTGACCGCGGAGGAGATCGAATCGGCTGTCAGCCGCGAGCTGAACCGGAAGGACGTCTACAACCGTCCCCGCGTCCGCTTCATGGCAACCGAACTCCCGAACACCGGCGCTGGAACCTTGGCGAAGCTGGTCGACGACGTGCACGCCGGCCCCGGCATCCTCGAGAAGGTGATCCGCCACCCGAACGTGTCCACCGACTCCGTCGAAGGTGTCGCGGAGCGCGCCGACAAGGAGTACTGGGAGTACATCGGCAAGGCGATGGAGAAGCCGGCAGAGGACCTGCAGAGCATCGCCGCCTGCTACGGGCACGCGTACAACCAGCTCGTCCTCGCCCGCGACAGCGCCCTCATCCTGCAGCACCGGACGCAGGACCCGCACTGGGACGCTGAAGCTCAGCGGTACAGCCAGCTGATCGAACCGATCGAACGGTACGCGTTCCACTGAGGTTGGTGTCGGCGGCCACCCATAGCCTTCCCGAGGCGATCCAGCCGACACACAGCAAACCTGAAGGAAGCCTCTTGCGTAAACCCATCCTCGCCTTCGCGGCCGCAGCAGCCATCGTCCTCTCCCTCGCCGGATGCTCCAACGACGGAGCGCTCGTCGACGAGATGCGCTCCACCGGCCTCAACATCGACGGGCTCACCGACGAGCAGCTCGCCTCGATCACCCACTCCGGCTGCGACCGAGTCGAGCACTCCGACTCCTACAGCGGATGGGCGGAGCAGGTCTACGCCGAGAACCCCGCCGCCCTGTCAGCTGAAGGCGCGAAGAACGTCGCCACCCTGGGGATGCAGACCGCCTGCCCCGACAAGCTGGACCAGCTGGACCAGCTCGGCTGAGCCCATCAGAACAAGGAGAAGCCCGGCTGCCCACGAAGGCGCCGGGCTTCTTCCCTTGGACAGGAACCCGAGACCGCGTGAAAGCAGTCGAATCCGCCCATGGAGGTAGTGAAACCGTCACCACAACCGAAAGCCGAGAACGACATGAAGCACTCCAGCCAGGCCACGAACATCAAGGGGGCCAGCCTGTGAGCACCAGCGGAAGCAACAAAGCGATCTTCGCCGCCCTGTCCGCGAACCTCGGAATCGCCGTGACGAAGTCGATCGCCGCCGCTGTATCCGGCAGCGCAGCAATGCTCGCGGAAGCGATCCATTCATTCGCCGATTCCGGCAACCAGGTGCTGCTTCTCCTCGGCGGCCGCCAGTCACGCCGGAAAGCCGACGAGCACCATCCCTTCGGGTACGGCCGCGAACGGTACGTGTACGCGTTCCTGGTTGCTCTCATCCTGTTCACCGTCGGCGGCCTGTACTCCATCTACGAAGGCATCGAGAAGCTGTCCCACCCGCAACCGATCGAGGTGTGGCTCCTGCCCGTGATCGTCCTCGTCGTCTCGATCGGCCTGGAAGGCATGTCGCTCCGCACAGCGATGAAGGAATCGAACAAGCTGCGCGGCTCAGCCTCCTGGCCTCAGTTCATCCGCGACGCGAAAGCGCCGGAGCTCCTCGTCGTCATCCTGGAAGACTTCGCTGCGATCACCGGACTGATCCTCGCGCTGCTCGGCGTCGGCCTCACCGTGATCACCGGGAACGGCATCTTCGACGCTGCCGGCACCATCCTCATCGGAGTGCTGCTCGTCGGAGTCGCCATCATCATCGGCTTCGAGACGAAGAGTCTCCTGATCGGCGAGGGCGCATCCCCGTCCGACGTCGACGCGATCCGCGACGCCGTCCTGAACGGCGACGAAGCAGACCGGATCATCCACATGCGCACCCTGCACCTCGGCCCTGAGGAGCTGCTCGTAGTGGTCAAGGTCAGCGTCCCAGCCGGCATCTCCTTCGAGGAGGTCGCATCGTCGATCGACCTGATCGAAGCGCGCATCCGCGCCGCAGTGCCCAGCGCAAAGGTCATCTACATCGAACCGGACGTCTACCGGGACAGCGAGTTGGCCACCGCCTGACCTCGGCAGTGTGCGGAAGCCCGTGGAACTTCGGTTCTGCGGGCTTCCTGCATCCCCCGAGCCACACACCTAGATTGCATGAGCTTCAACCGAGAGAACGTCATCTGGCAGTCCCCGGACGGCACCTGGAACCGAGGGTTTTACACCGCCAACACCCACGACGCTTACGACGACGAGGACTACGACCCGGAATGGGATGTCGACTACGAATGGTCGTCGTTCCAGTGGGTGAGCACCGGCCACCCCTCCCAGGAGGCAGCGCACGACGCATGGCGGGGAAGCAACCCCGGCGGCCACAACGTCGTCTACGACACGCTGGAAATATCTGGGCTTGACGACATGGCCGCGAAGGCGCAGACCGACGGTGCGATCTATCACGGCCCCGCGAAGCGACGGCTTATCCAGTACATCGCAAAGGATCTGACCAACGCCCAGATCGAAGCGCACTCCTACAAGCTCGGCGGGTACGCGAACCTGCCCAACCGTCGCATCGCAGAGTGGACGAAGGAGCTCGACGCCAGGATGCGGACCGCGTCCGACGTGGAACGCAAGCAGGTCCGAACCGTGATGCGCGACGCCGGCCGACGGCTGACAGAGATGGCCGACGCGACGAAACTCCACCGCTACAACTGGCAGGGTCCCGACCGTGCGCCTGCGGTGGAAGCCGCCCGGAAACAGGCGGACACCTTCACCCGATACCGCGGACCCCAGAAAGCACCTGCAAGCCAGGGCTCCGGAGCAGCGCGGGCGAAGACCACCGGAAAGTCGACAGCAGGCTCCTACGCTCCCCGCGGCTTCGGTGCCCCCGAGATCACCCTCTAGGAACCGGTCCGCGCCAGAGCCAGCCACACACCTACGTCTCCGAAATAGGGCGGCCGCATTCCCGCCCGGAACAGAAGGAGATCGACCATGAGCACCCTGCAACTCGGCCTGAACCAGGTCCTCTGCACCAGCACAGCACCGAACCACCCGGACTGGCACTACCAGGACAAGGGGTGGGAGGACTGCTGCAAGCCCGGCGCCTCAACCACCGGAGGGCTCACACTCACCGTCGACGCCCCAACCGTGGAGATGACCGAGCGGAAGCTCACCACACCGTTCGGTGAAGTGTCGATGAGCGAGACGGTGGAGCCGATCGCGTTGCAGTCGCTGGCTGAGGTGCCCCGCGAGGTCGCCTCCCAGTTCGACTACATCGACGAAGGCGACGAGTCGTACGACATGCGCCTGTTCGAGCTCAACGGCTCCTGGTACGACGCCCACGAGTTCCAGGCGACGGAACACAACGCCGGCTGGGGATCCGGGTCGGAGACGTTTTCCAACGACGGATGGGCCGGCTACCAGCCGGACAGCGCCTTCTCCGCCACCGTCATCCGCTTCGACGAGGACAGCGACTACGTCCACGTCGGCCTCGCGAGCTGGTGACATGACCATGTCCATGCTCGCCACTGCTACTGGCCGCGTGAAGCGTCCCTGCACCACCTGTGTGGACTCGTTCCACTTCGAGGACTCACCCGCCTGGGCTAACTGCCCGAACAACCCCGCCCGAGACGTGTTTCAGCTCACTGTCGGTGTCGGCTCCGTGGACAGCCATGAGCTGTCCGAGGAGATGAAGGCACTGTTCGTCCCCGCCGACAACGACCACTACGGGATCTTCGAACGAGGCGCCGACCCTGTCCTCGCTGAGATCGCCCGACGCCAAGGGTTCGATGCGCTCCCGCAGAAGGCGACCGACACTGTCGCTGTGTACCGGGAGGCCGCCAAGACCAGGTTCGGACTGCTGAGCCGTGGGGTGGCCCTCCCGGAGCAGGCGGCAGCGTTCAAGTCGGGGGAGTACTGGCCCGGCAAGGGCGACTCCGGGAGCGGCACCTACTTCATGTGCGGCGAGGAGAACCGGGCGACCGCCATCGACCTGTACGGCGAGGGTCCTGGAACCGGGATCATCGCCGCCCTGCCCGACACTGCGAACATCGCCGACTGGATGGAAATCCATGACCTCCGCCAGGAGTACATGGACTCCCTGCCGCAGAACGAGGACGGGCTCCTCGACGACCGAGAGTCATTCTCCGGTTCTGTCTGGCGGAACGAAGGCACTCTCGCCGCAGCCCTCGGATACGACGCGATCACCGACGCCGACCACCACGACTACCTGATTGTGCTGAACCGCGGCGCCCTGATCGTCAGCCCGTAGCCGCTCGCCGGGAGCAGAAACTGACAGCCGGCATCTCCGGTCACGCATAGGACCAGTGGACGCAATCGCGCCGCCCCACTGGACCAAGGACCCCACCTGTGACCAACACGAAGAACGCCCCCGCAATCGACAAGCTCGACCACGCCAGCCAGAAGACGATCTCCGCGATCGTCACCCCGAAGATCGCGGAGGGCTACCTTGCCGCGTCGGCGAACCTCCGCCCCGTGCCGCAGAAGTCGGTCCGGAAGATCCTGACGGACATCCGCGGCGGGAACTTCATGTTCACCGGCAACCCGATCAAGTTCGCTCCCGACGGCAAGCTGATCGACGGCGCCGCCGTGCTGTCCGCCATCATCCGCGCCAACACTCCGGTGAAGGTGGCGATCGCCACCGGCATCTCCTACGCCGCACGCAACGCCATGGACAGCGGCGCCCAGTTCAAGCTGAAGGACGCACTAGTCAACAACGGCATCACCCGCGCCAACGCCGTGCAGGCTGCCCTGAACGGCATCCAGGAGTACGAGAACGGCGAGTTCGAGCAGGAGAAGGACCCGTTCCGTCCGGCGATCACCATCCCGGCAAGCCTGGACTTCCTGGCGAAGAACCCGTCGGTGAAGCAGATCGCATCGGACGCGGAGAACCTGTCCCGCAAGCTCGGCTTCCTCTCCACGAAGCAGGTCGCGACGCTCCTGTGGATCTTCGCCCCGGTCAGTACCGAGGACTCCGCTGAGTTCTTCAAGAAGCTCCACAAGGGCTACAGCGACGGCGAGGGTGACCCGGTGTTCGTCCTGCGTGAGCAGCTCATCGTGAACAAGGACGCGATGAGCAAGCTCCCGAACCGCACGGTGCTGGCGATCACGGTGAAGGCGTTCAACCTGTACCGGTCGGGTGAGACCGTGAAGAAGAACCTGACCTTCGTCGGCGGCGGCACCCGTGCGGAGTCGTTCCCGAAGGCGAAGTGATAGCGTCAGAAAGCCGTTGATGCAGCCCCGGACCTGAAATGGTTCGGGGCTGCTCTGCATTTCTCCGCATGTCCGCGCATGTTGGCTTAGACAATTACCCCTCCGAGAAACGGAACCACACCCTTGCCTGCTGCAGCCACCACGACCAGCTCGACCGCAAAGAAGGCAGCCGTCGCCGCCGCCGGCGCCACCGCCAAGAAGGCAGCCCCGAAGCGCCGCACCGTGTCCAAGAAAGCTGCCGAGGTCGTCATCAAGGACGCCGTAGCCGACACCAGCTGGATGGATGAGAACTCCGTCATCATCGACGGTCACATGTTCATCTTCGCGGAGGAAGACGCCGCAGTCGTCACCATCACGTCCGAGGACGCGAGGATGCTCATCGGCCGCAACACCAGGAACCGCAAGCCGTCCGCCGAGAACCTCAACAAGATCATCACCGACCTCAACAACGGCGACTACGTCTTCAACGGCCAGTCGATCAGCATCACCAAGACCGGCCTCATCGCTGACGGCCAGCACCGCCTCCTCGGATGCATGGAGACCGGCGTCTCCATCCGCAACGTCGTCGTCACCGGCGTCGACGACGAGAACGTGAAGAACGTCGACACCGGCAAGGCCCGCACCCTCATCGACATCCTCGAATACGCCGGCGAGGTCAACACCATCGGCCTCGCCACCGCCATCAAGGCGATCCAGGGCTGGGAGCTCGGAGAGCGCGTCCCCGGCAGCGCCCCCAAGGGCAAGATCACCATCAACACCGGAGTCGAGTTCCTCCGCCAGCACCCCGAGCTGCGCGACATCGCACGCGAGGCCCAGGGTCTCTCCAAGCGCGTCCCCGGCCTCACCATGAAGCAGCTCGCCATCCTCATCTGGGCGTTCGACCGCATCGACGAGGAGTCTGAGCTGGACCGCAAGGCGTTCTTCGAGAAGCTGATCAAGGGCAGCGGGCTCGCCGAGGGTGACCCCATCCTCGCCCTCCGCAACTTCCTCGCTCGCGACAGCGCATCCGCCAAGAAGGCGACCCCGTACCACCGCTTCGCCATCACCGCGAAGGCGTGGAACCTGCACCGCGACGGCGCAATCGTCGGCACCCTCAAGTTCAAGGCCGGCGGCGAGAAGGCAGAAGCCTTCCCCGAGCCTATGTAGTCAGCACCACACGTGAACGCCCCGCCTGGATCAGGTGGGGCGTTTGCTGTCTCACCGAGCACCCGCCGAATGCCCGCGGGACTGGCCCCCTTACGCGTCATGCCGGTCAGCTGCGCGAGCTGGCAGACTTCAACCGATGTCTGATTCGCTCCCTCCCGCTGGCTGGTTCCCGCATCCTTCCGATCCAACCGTGGAACAGTGGTGGGACGGGAACGAATGGACGGCTTACGCCAGGCCAACTGTCGTGGCGGACTCGACGGTTTCGGGTCCCGCAGCCACACCCGAGGTTGCGGTGACCGCAACGAAGGGTCGGATCGGCTGCTTCGGCGTCAACGTGATCATGCTCGGCCTCGCCGCGATGGTAGGCATCGGCGTTTTCCTCGTTCAGTCGTTCGACGACCCGGTGATCTCGCCGTCGTGCGACACGTCAATGGCTGATGCGGCGGACGTCGCCGAGCTCAACAACGATCGCGAGCTTCTCAGAACAGCCACCGGATGCTCCACTGCTGACGAGTGGGTGGCAGCGCTGAAGGCGCATCCCGGCGCCGGCGCTTTGACAACGTACACGGACGAAGACGCACATGGCCTCCTCGCCCTTCTCTGCGTGAAGGCGTCCGACACGGAACTGTGCGCGGACGCCTCGCAGCGGGGGCTCCTCGACTTCGAGCTCGACGATCCTCGGCTCGAAGACCTCTGAGCCGCGCCGCTCCGGCAAGGTTCTGGAGCGCCGCCCGGCCAATGTCGGAGCTTCCAGATACTCTGCAAGCCGGTATCCAGCCGACACACAGCAGAACTGAAGGAACCTCTATGCGCTCACCCATCTTCGCCGTCGCCGCGGCAGCCCTGATCACCTTGTCCCTCGCCGGATGCGCTTCTTCCGGCGTCAGCCAGGAAGCCGTGGACGCCGCTCGGACCAACCAGAACATCCCGCAGACGCTGATGGATGACGATGCCATCCGCGGTCTGATCCAGGTGGGCTGCGACGAGGCGGAAGACGGCACGGAGCAGCCGACCTGGAAGGCGATGCTCTACCGGACCGCCCCCGAGCTCGGCAGCGACTCCGTCGCCCGGTACACGGCGATCGCCGGCATGCAGGTCGCCTGCCCGAAGTACGCAGCAGAGTACTGATCCGATGCGCTTGAAAGCCCGGCCTGTCATCCCGATAGGCCGGGCTTTGTGCCGCCACCAGCCGGATGTCCGGCTGCTGCTAATCTCAACTCGACCGTGACGCGACGAAGCGCCACGTAGTCAGGCCGCCGTCCCCGATCTTGGAGGGCCGGTTCGCAGTGCAGGCCCAACCCCGGAAAAGAGAGGGGCTGCACACGCATGCCTGAGCACACCTGCACCAAACGCCGCTACACGTCGATCGGTGACGCGATCACCGCGTTGAAGGCGATCCGCCGGAACGGCACACCAACTGGGAAGCTGCCGGTCGCCCCGTACCCATGCGAATCCTGCCGCGGATTCTGGCATCTCACGTCGCAGAAACCGAAAGGGCGACGGCGTGCATGGTGGGAGAAGTTCTCCGCCGAGTGAACGTCAGTGGGCGACGTACTCCGAAGCCGGGTCACCTTCCGCGCGCCGGCGCCCGGACGTCGGATGCCGATGCCATCCGACCGGCTCCGAGCCCGGGTACGGGCCCTGCCAGGCGACAGCCGCTGCCAGCGCTACATCGGACGTCTCGAAGCACCACCGGTCGTCGTAGAACGGTTCGTCGGGCTCGCCGACGATCACAGCGAACGTGAACATCAGCGGAGACACCCACACGCGGGTCCGGTCGTCGAGATCCTTCACGAACCAGGCGGAGATCTCCTCGTCCCACACGAAGTCTGGGTGGAGGTCCGCGTACTTGTCACGCATCGCGAGCAGGCGGTGGATGTCGTCCATGAGACCAGTTTCCCTCGAGAGGCCGAGAAACGGGAAGTGGATGAGGCCCGAACTGGCGGGTTCCGGAGAGAACAGCAGTTCACTACGGTGGCAAACATGACCGAAACGCCGACTGGCCCGTCAGCGACGCCGCCGGGGTGGTATCACGACCCTGGTGGCACACTCAGGTGGTGGGACGGGAACAACTGGGGCGTTCCGGCGCCGCCACCGCCGGCCGCTGCTCCTCCGGTTCCTAGAGTGACCGGCCCTGTGTATGCGCCGCCGGTTCCGACGGAGCCCGAGGAGGCTTACTCGGTCGGTGTTGCGTACGTGTTCGCGATCTTCCTCGGCTTCGTCTCCGCTCACAACTGGTACATCGGCCGGTACGGCAATGCCGGCGGGCAGCTTGGGCTGGTCGCGTTGGGGGTGCTGTGCATGGTGATCGGCTCGATGGTGTCAGCGTTGAACTTCCTGATCTGGATCGGGTTGGTCCTGCTGATCACCTTCTTCATCTGGTGGCTCACAGATCTGGTGGAGATCCCACGCCGGGTTCGAAACGCGAACGCATCGGCACGAGCGGGGAAGCTCGCGGTGCCGCGGTCCTGAGTCCCAGACGCCGAAGGTGACGTTGGCGCGTTCGCACCGATACCTTGGGGCCAGCGCATTTCTCCAGGCCCACCTTTCCTGCGCACACCCGAGATGAAGGAGATGCCCGATGGGATTCAAGACCGAAGCGTCCAAGATCAGCACCGGTAACTGGAACCTGCAAGCCTCCTGCGTCAACAACCACACGGTGTTCAAGGACCAGATGCACGCCAGCGTTGAGTACAAGTGCCCGTACTGCGGGAACGACGTGTACTGACCCGCCTCACGACAGAAGCCCGGCCTGAGCCTCACATGAGGACCGGCCGGGCTTCTTCGTGCCGTGGTGCCTACTCGGACGCCTCCGCGAAACGGAGCTCAGCAAGATCGTCCGGGAATGCTGCTGCGGCTTCGGCACCGAACGCTTCCGCGACGGTGAGCCCGTGCAGGTCACGGCCGGCTGCGACTGCAGCGCTCACCGCGCCCCACAGCTCACCCCAGGTGCGCTTCTGATCCCAGGACGGACCCGTCCATCGCTGATCCCGAGGCGCTTTGATCGTCAGGGTGGACAGGTGACCCTCCCAGAGGGTGTCGTCGTGGAAGTCGTCCATGAACTTCTGCTTCTCAGCGGCGATTACCCGGTCGCGGTATCCGTCGTTGATCGAATCGATGAGCGCCTCGGTGGTTCTCTCGTTGGCTGTGCGGACCTTATCCAGCATCGCCCACGCGTCACGGTGCTTCTCCGTCGACACGATGGCGGGCTCATCCTGCCAGACGATCTGCCGAGCCTCCGAGTGCCCCTCCCAGGGTCGTTCATACTCCCTGTTCCATCCGCCTGCCCACGACTTCTGGGTGGGGTGGGCGTCGACGTACAGTGCACCGTTGCGGCCGTAGGTGAACCATGCGCTCGGGGTGGTGAAGTGGCGGGGGAGCAGGTCCCCTTCACCGAACCCGGCGGGCAGGTAGTGGATGTGGCCTTCAATGAACCGGTGTGAGCTCGGCTGTTTGTGGTTCATGGACACCAGAAGCGGGGTGCCGCCACCGTCGATGATCTTGGCGAGGACCGGTTCGAGGATCAGGTCGGTGATCTGCTCGTCGGTGAGCCAGTCCTTCACCTTCGCGTCGATGTTCCAGCTGTCCCAGACGTCGGCCTGGTGGAGGATGACCCACTTGGCGATCTGCGCGCGGTTCACCGTCGTCCACTCCTTCGTCCCGGTGACCTTCCCGGCCTTCGACACAGTGTGGACGTTGACGAACACGTTGCCGGGGACAGCGGTGTGGTGCCAGGTGTTCCCTTCGTCGTTCTCATGCGACCACTCCCGGCGGATGCGCTCGACGACGACGTAGTCGTTGGTGCGGCGGGCGACGACGATCGCATCCGGGTGCTGCTCCACCAAGGACGCGACGAGGACGTCTTCGTTGCTGGTGCCGGTGGAGGCTGCGCGGCGCTTCGCTTCAGCGAGGATGACACGGGCGGCTTTCGCTTCCGCGTCCTGGTCGCCGTTCAGCGGGCGGCCCCACTTGTTCGCGGTCTTCCACCAGATGACAAGCTCCTGCATGAGGGTGTGAGCGTCGGCCTGGTCGAGGTTGTGACGCTTCATCAGCTCGGCGGTGATCAGGTCACGGAACGGCGCTTCCTGCTCCTCCTCGTCACGGATCAACGCGAGGGCGGCGCGGAGCACCGGGAACATCTTCAGGTAGCTGCGGCGTTCGGAGCGGGACTCCAGGTAGTAGGCGATCTCCTCCGCGGTGCAGAAGTCGACCGCGAGGACGTCGGTCGCTGACCGGCTGAACCGGTACGACGCGGACGTCTTCGGGGTGGTCTCCCCGTAACGGCCCCACACCTTGTCGGTGCGTTTGTACGAGAACGACAGGCGCCCGTCCGGCAGCTCCCGGTTGATGATCTGCAGCGTCGCGGACTTCGGCGCGGAAGCGGTGCTCGGGTGGACGGCGTCCTCCTCACCTTCCCGGTAGGTGCGGGCGGAGTATCCGCCGACGACGCGGAGGCCGACGCGGAGGTTCGCGTTCTTCTCCTTCAGCCAGGTGTGGAAGTCGGGCCGTCCGGTGCCGAGAGCGTTCTCGTCGTCGGCGATCAGGCGGACGAAGCCGTCGTCGTATGCGGCCTGCTCCAGCAGGTTCAGGTCCGGGGTGGGCAGCGGGTGAAGGATCGGGGTGCGGGCGACGAGGCCCTGCAGCACCATGGCGATCTTCATGAAATGGCGGGTGCGGAGGTCAGCGATCTCCTCCGCTTTCAGCCAGTCGCGGGAGCCGGGCTCCAACGCGTACTTCTTCCCGTCGTACCCGGTGCGTTCGAACATGGCTGTGAACTCGTCAGCGCGGGGGATGAGGCGGGACCCGACGTTGAACTCGTTGATCGTCATCCGGTACAGGTTCTCGCCGTTCCGGATCAGCCACCACGTCTCGTGGTTCTTCTCGTTCATCACCATGTTCGTCCACGGCTCTCCGTAGTCGACCATGGAGCGGCGGGCGATCGCAGCGACGATCCCCTTCTGGTCCGGGATCACCTGGTCCAGGTTCTTCGGGTCGGCGAGCAGCCACTCGTCGAACAGGGCGACGTCGCGGAAGTCGATGCCGCCGTTCTCAGCGGCGAGAGCGGACTCCTCATCCATCGCCACGACCAGCTGACGGATGTGGACAGGGGTGTCAGCTGGTGCCGGCTCCCCGGTCCGCAACGTCTCGATGTGCTCGTCACGGCCCAGGTACAGGTTCAGGGCGGCGATGCCGTCCTTCAGCCGTTCCGCCTGCTTCAGTACAGGTTCCAGCTCCGCCATCTTCGCTCGGAGGTCAGCCTCAGCAGCGCGGATCATCGCATCAGCGGCGTCGCGGACACGTTTGATCTCCGCCTTCGCCTCCTCAGCCGCCACCAACGCCGTCGACCGGGCAGCGGTCAGCGAACCGTACTGGGCGGCGAACCGACGCTTCATGTCCACAGCCTCACCGCCGCCGCTGATGGCAAGGTCGGTGCCGGGCTGCGATTCCATGGCGCTCTTCGCGAGCTCGACAGCATCAGAGGTGCGAGAGATCGCATCGGTGATGCCGGTGGTGTCAGCGGGGAGCGGAAAGTTGTCCATCGTCATGCCACCTACATGCGCGGAACTAGGTGGTCCTGATGCCCTGCAGCCACACACATACGCGGCATGTCACCAACACCCAACACGCTCACAGCGTTGAACCGTGAATCCGCACGCCAGCAGGCAGGCTCCATCGGCGCCGGAGGGAAGAACCTCGGCGGCCAGTTCGGCAGGCAGATCTTCATCGGCGGTGTGCCGGTTCAGATCGCCGGGGATCCCGAGCGCGTCGCCGCGTACCAGGAGGCGCTGAAGAAGGTCACCCAGTACGAGTACGACGGTGCCGTCCTCAGCAAGGATGAGCTCCGCACCGAGCTGCTCCAGAAGTACCCGTTCGCGAACGGTGTCATCCCCGACGAGATCAAGAACGCCGATGACTCCAACGACTACATCGCCACCCTCGCCGGCCAAGCAGGGTTCGATGTGATCGACACCCGCGCGAACTCCGACGACCAGCCAGTCGCCCTGTTCGACTCCGTCGACGGAGACGACTGGGACAACGAAGGCACCGGACACTACGAACTCACCGCGGAGGGCCGCAACGGCGAGTCAGTAACGATCCTGCAGGGCCGTCAGGTCGACCTCACCGCCCCGGCGGCGCCGGCAGTCACCGCCGAAGATCGGATCAACGAGATCCTCGCGAACAGGACCGACCCGCTCAAAGAGCTCCCCACCCACGTCGACACCCCATTCGGACGCGCCAAGCTCAGGATCGACGACTTCAACGACTCGATGTTCCAACTGAAGTTCGAGAAGGGCTCCCCGTTCGTCGTCAACGGGAAGGACTACAGCGAAGCGGACTCCTACATCCCGCTCAGCGTCGACTTCGTCAAGTCCGGACGGGCCGAGGGCAGCAGCTACGGCAACATCACCCCCGCCGCTGAGAAGAAGCTCGCCGACTGGGCGTTCACCCAAGGTGGGGCCGCAGCGATCATGACCGAGGAGAACCTCACCGCCAAGCGTCTCTCATCCGCCCTCAGCTCCGTCCGGCACACCCGGAAGCGACGAGATGAAGCCGCGGCTGACCTGGACATGAAGAAGCAGGCGGCCGCGGAAGCCGCCACAAGCTACCGCCAGACCTACGGGGCCGACACCTTCGAGAAGGACTCGTCAGAAATCCGATCGACCCTTCCAGCAACGGTCGACACTCCGTTCGGGCGCGCCAGCCTGAGGTTCGGCGGGACAGAGAAGTTCACCCTGGACTTCAAGGACTCACCGTTCGTCATCAACGGCAAGGACTACAGCAAGAACCCCAACTTCTGGCGTCTCAGCGTCGACTTCGACGCGCAGGGGAACGTGCACCCCAGCGACTACGAGCAGATCACACCCAGCGCACGTCAGAAGCTCTCCGACTGGGCGTACAAGCAGGGCGGCGCATCCACCGTCATGACCCCAGACAACCTCGCCAAGCTGGAGCAGGCGAACGCCCTCAGCGCCATCGAACGCAACACCACCGCACTCGAACGAGCGGAGCAGCGGCTCGCCGAAACGGAAGAGAAGGCCGTCGAGGCTGAGCTCAGGTCCCACAATGCAGTCGAGGCATACGACGCGGTGCGCTAATCACGGCGACAAGAAGCCCGGCCAGGGGACCTCGGAGGAGGCATTGGCCGGGCTGCTGATTAAACGCCTTCGAAGAGCTTGCCGAGGGCGTGAGCTCCCCTTTGTTTCGTCGTATCACCGGGGGTCAAGAGCCCCCTGCTCGACTCGAGGTCGAGGGTGAAGGTGTCTTGGTGGCGATCACCCCAGGGGCCGACGTACGAAACCTTTATTCTGTACTTCCGGTTCGGGCTCTTGCGCGCAAGGTACTCGCCCACAACGTCGAAGAGGGTGGCTACGCTTTCCTTTGGAGCAAGGATCGGCAGCCCCTCGGTCATCATGACCGACTCGTTGAGCATCTCGTGGAGGTCGGTCTCGTAAGGGCGAGGACTGATCGAGAACTTGAGGTCGCGTGCGGCAGTCGACCCGTGATTTGTGACCACCAGAATGATTTCGGGAACTCGATTAGTGAGCCCGATTGTGACATAAGGCCGCGCGGCTTCTCTCTGGATGCCGGTTTGCGCGGCTCTCTCCTTCGCGCTGTTCATGCGGTCTGACATGATGGCGACCGCCGAAACGACGACGCTGCCCACAGTTGCAATCTGGCCTGCCCTAGAGATGAACTTCCACATGTCCACGCTGACAGGGGTTGAGCTGACTTGGGAGGATGATGCGAGGCCAGCAAGGCAGACGACAGCCATGAATAGGAGTGCACAAGCCATCGCGATCCGGCTAGCAGTCTTCGATGTTGTCATGCGCTCACGGCCTCGATCTTGATAGATGTCGGCTCGAACCTAAACGCGGGGCCGACAGCAGGCAGGGGTGGAGCCTCGGTGGCTGATCTCGGTTGCATGGAACCTGCATGTGCGGAGGGGCACCGAAACGTGCAGAGGCGTCCGTCAATAGGTGCGAAGGGCCTTACCCCAGAGCGGGCGGTGTCGCGCAGGGTTCCTCATTTCCGCACATGGCGGTGGCACATCACCGACCCTGGAGACCCACCCCCGTGCATCACCTCGCCATCCACACCAGTTTCATCTCCGACAAGTTCGACAGCATGTCGTTGCCGGCGTTGGCTGTGGTCTTGGCCGGGATGATCCTGCTCGTCGTGGGATCCACGATCATCGAGGCTCAGAACTCAGTGTCGACAGTGATACCCACAGTGATCTCCTTTGTCGGGCTGTTCCTCGTGGTGTTGTCCGAGTTCATCTGAGAGCCGAGGCATCCTCACGGCCGTTGCACCGGTAGCTCACAGCCCCTGAGCAACAAGGCTTCAGCCTGTACTGGGACGATCGACCCACACCACGAGACGATTGAGCCGCCCTGATGACCGACACCCTCCCCATGCCCGCCGTTGAAGTCGTCTGGCGCACCTACCGGATCGAACGGGAGAAGGCTGTGTCGAAGTTCCGTGGGTTCCTGATCGGGGCGGCGCTGAGCATCCCGGTGTGGGCTGCGATCGGCACCGCGGTCGTCATGTCACTGCGCTGAAACCGGGCGGTGCCGCACATGATGGCGGCATGGACGATCTCACTTCAACCGACGAGCACCGGGTTGCGCTTGCAGGCGACTGGCACGGCAACGTCACCTGGGTGCAGACGATCCTCCCGAAACTGCACCGTGCCGCCCCTGACGTGAAGACGATCCTGCACCTCGGCGACTTCGGCATCTGGCCGGAACGGCGCGGGAAAGGGTTCCTGAAGTCTGTCGACTACTGGTGCAAGAAGTCCGGCATCGAACGGATCCTCGTCACCCTCGGCAACCATGAAGACCATGCACGCATGGAGAAGCTGTGGGCGAGCCGTCCCGGCCAGGTCATCGAACTGACCGACCACATCCATGTTCTTCCCCGCCCGTACTTCTTCCGCCTCGGCGCCACCCGGTTCCTGTCCCTCGGCGGGGCGAACTCCGTCGACTACATGGACCGGACCGTCAACCGTGACTGGTGGTTGGAAGAGCAGATCACCGACACGCAGGTCGCTGCAGCGATGACCGGCGGCCCGGTCGATGTCATGCTGACCCACGAGACCGTGAACGACGGCACGTTGAAGGTGCAGCAGCTGCTGGCGACGAACCCGATCGGGTTCCACTCTGACGAACTCCGCTACTCAGCACATTCCCGCGCCCAGGTCAGCCAAGTCTGGGAAGCGCTCCGACCGAGCATCCTCGCCCACGGTCACATGCACGTCCCGGACGGACGCGACTACGGAGACGGCCGCCGCGTCTACTCCCTCGGCTGCGACACCCAGAAAGGGAACATCGCGTTGCTCACCCTCGACACCCTCGACGTGGAGATGCTCGCCTAGAGCTTCGGCAAGACAGGCCGGCGCCGCACATGAAGGAGCCGAGAGCAGACAACCGTCCCCGAAAGGCATGCCAGTGAGCACCAGCCAGGCATCAACAGCCGCCAAGCCGTCAGTCGACCCTTGGGCTGACAAATGGAACTTCGGCCGATGGTTCGGCTACGTCTCCGCGACCGGCGAATGGTTCCGGTTCGCCGGGACGGGGACGACCATGTCCCCGCTGATCATCGACGGAGTGCTGCACAAGTACGCCAACCGCGACAACAAGATCTACGTCGTCCGCTACCAGCTGGAACCCATCACCCCGGCCGCCCACGACGGCAGATGCACGCACTACTGGCTGACGGAACTCAGCGCCGAACGGTACGACGGCGTCCTCTGATTAGAGACCACGGACGAACACCGCTTCCGCTGCAGCGTTCGCCGCTTCCAGAGACCCGGCCGCGGCGTCGTACCTGAACAGCAGGATCCCGACCCGGTCAGCGAACTGGATCGCACCGGCCGCGTAGGTGCCGGAGGTGAAGAACAGCCCTTTCCTGCCGTCGGCGGCCACCACCCCGGCGAGCTCCCGGACGGACTCCACACCGACAGTCCCGGCGTAGTTCTTCGTCTGCGCGATGTAATGCTGTGACTGGGCGTCGATCCCACCATCGCCGGTGAACTGTGTCACAACAGCATCAGCTTCACCGAAGAACCGCATCCACCCTGCCGTCAGCTGCTCCGCACCCTGATGGGAGACGCCGTACGGTTGCGGGGCCGGCATCGGCCCGCCCGGCGTGAACTCGGTCGCAGCGTCGTCCGCCGTGTAGTTGAGAGCGTCGACTTTCCGTTCGGAGAACGCACCAATCGCAGCATCCAACATGGCGGGTTGGATCCGGATCACCAGGCCGGTGTGAGCCTGACCCCGCTTTGACCACCGCGACATCGTCAACCAGAGACCGCCAATCCACAGTGCAGTGACGATCCAGTACGCCACCCACCAGCCGGACATGTCCCGGCCGTAGTTCGGGCTGTACTCGTTCGAGCTGCCGTTCCCCGCCGCGTAGATGAGGATGACGAACCCCACCACGAACAGGAACGCGTTCAGTAGGTGCAACCCTTTCTGCACAGCGGGCTTCGGGGCGAGCGCCTTCACCTGCGTCTCCACCAGGGCGCGGAGGTTCGCCGCCACCACTTCGTCCGGCTCCCACAGACCCGGGTAGTCCGCACCGATCTCAGCACCCAGCTGGGCTGCCTCGGCGACCGCGTCGTCGTACTCCGGTTTGTGGGGGATCTCTCGCGAGGAATCAGGCTGAGTCAGCGACATGCCGCTGAGACTAGCGTGCAGGCAAGACATTGCGCGTCCGCACATGATGGTGGCATGGAAACCCTCCTCCCGATCGACCTGTTCGACGGCTCCCGACCGCTTCTCGCGCTGGACGTCGACGGTGTCATCAACGTCTTCGAGGAGAACACCAAGAAGAAGGCTCCGTCCGCTCGTCTGACCCGGGTGCTGGTCCGCACCGCGCACGGGCAGAAGTACGTCATCGACTTCGACGCCGACATCATCGCAGCGCTCGACGACACCATCCGCACCCACCAGATCGAGCTGGGGTGGCTGACCACCTGGGGGCCGAACGCCCGCGCTCTCGTCGACCAGGCCCTGGGAGGGAAGCTCGCCGGCGGTTTCGTGCTGGCCAAGATCCCACCGCGGGTCCGCGGCTTCCGCGACGCCCGCTGGAAACTGAACGCCCTCCGAGCCCGGGTCGCCCACACAGGCCAGCCGTTCATCTGGGCGGACGACGTCGAGATCGCCGGCGAACGGCTCATCAACCGGGCGTTCAACATCGACGATGTGGCCGCCGGCATCCCCGGCCTGCTCATCGCCACCGATGAAGCTGTCGGGATCACCGCCGCGGATGTGGCCGACATCGACAGGTTCTGCACAGCTCACAGCTGACCGTCAGGCGAGCTGCCACATGGCTCCATCCTGAATGGAGAACCTATGAATACGCTCACCTCCGGGCTCGGTTCAGCTGAACCCAACCTCATCCTCGCGGAGTTCCGCGAATACGTCACCGAGTCCGAAAACCCGGTATCCGCTGCAGTCGAATGGCTGTACCAGCTCGGCCGACACTGGGACGAACTCGCCGAACCCGGTGCTGGGACGTACTTCATCCCCGGGTTCGAGGACCTCGACGACCCCGACGAGCAGGACAGCACGGAAGACGGCGTGTACTGGCTGATCGCGAACGCGCTCACCTACTCCGACGACTTCACCGCCGCCGACTCCGTCACCCACGCAGCCCTCGTGCTCCACCGCTACGTCAGGGTGTTCCACACCGAAGGCTGACAGAAACGACGCCGAGTGGAAGAGTGATCACCCATGAGCAGCTTCGCTGCAGACGTCACCTACGAGGACGGCACCTGGACCGGTGCAGTCCGAAACCCGTCCGTCCGGATGGAGGCCGCCTCACCACATGAGTTGCGGGATGCGCTGTCCGCCCGGATCCGCGAACTGAACCAAGTGCCGGACCACGTCCCGGTGAACGTCATCCTCATCCGCCTCTGACCAGGCCGACAGGGCACCCGCCGTAAAAAGTCCAGAATCCGCACATGTCGGGTTCATGACCATACCCACAACCGCGCCACCCAAACCAACCGTCATCTCCGACATCGAAGACATCTGCGTCTTCGACCTCGAGACCACCGGCATCAACGTCGACGAGGACCGCATTGTGACGGCGTACCTCGGCCGCATCAACCGCACCACCGGTGAGATCACCGGCGAGTACGAGTGGCTGATCAACCCCGGCGTCCCGATCCCCGAAGGTGCAGCAGCTGTCCACGGGATCACAGACGAGGTCGCCGCCACAGGTCAGCCTGCCGCTGTCGGCATCGCCGAGATCCAGCGTGTGATCCGACGCTCCATCGACCGTGGCCTGCCGATCGTCGCGTACAACGGTGCGTTCGACCTGTCGATGCTGAACGCCGAGCTCCGCCGCCACAACCTCGGCGCGTTCCCGTCGTTCGGCTGCGTCATCGACCCGTACGTGGTCGACAAAGCAGTCGACAAGTACCGCCGCGGATCCCGGAAGCTGATCGACACCGCCGGCCACTACGGCGTCACCCTGACCGGTGCGCACGACGCCCGCGAAGACGCCGTCGCCACCGGCGGGGTCTGCTGGGCTGTCCTGGACCTGCTCACCGAGAAGTTCGGCGACATGACCCTGAAGGACCTGTACCGGAATCAGAAGGCATGGGCTGCCGAGCAGGCTGCGTCGCTGCAGGAGTACTTCCGCCGAACCAAGGACCCGGAGACCGTCGTCGACGGCGGATGGCCGATCCGTGCGGGGGAGTCCCGCCGCGCATCACAGCTGACGGAGACCACCGCAGCGTAAGACACGCCGACGTTCGGAGATGCGGCCGGGCCGCACACTTAGGTCCGCATGACCAAGAGAAACACCCGCCGCATCTCCGAGCTGGACCGCCTGACCGTGTTCGACACGGAAACCACCGGTGTCAACGACACCGACCGGATCGTCACCGCCTACATCGCCACCATCGACCGTGCCGGCAACGTCCTCGAGGAGCACAACTTCCTCCTCAACCCGGAGATGGAGATCCCACAGGTAGCCATCGACGTCCACGGTGTCACCAACGACATCGCCCGCACCCAGGGCACCAACCACAAGGAAGGTGTCGCAGAGATCACCCGCCTCCTGAAGGCATCCTCCGACGCCGGCATCCCCATCACGGCGTTCAACGGAGCGTTCGACGTGTCGATCACCCACCGGGACGCGAAGCGTCACGGCCTCGACGGTATTGAAGACCTCGGCACCATGATCGACCCGTTCATCATCGACAAGAAGCTGGACCAGTTCCGCAAGGGACCGCGGAAGCTCTCCAACATCTGCAAGCTGTACGACGTCAACCTGGAGAACGCCCACACCGCGGACGCCGACGCCATCGGAGCCGGCCTGGTCGCCTGGAAGATGCTCGACAAGGTCGCCGAGAAGGAAGGCGACCTGACGATGGACCAGCTCCAGGCCCGCCAGACACGCTGGGCTGCGAAGCAGGCCGCCAGCCTGCAGGCGTACTTCCGCAACAAAGGCGCCGGCAACGAGAACATCGACTGGCGCTGGCCGCTCCGTGAAGGCGACGCCGTCAACGACCTGCCGTACGACAAGTGGTACCAGGCGCAGGGGCTGACCGCCCCCACCCAGGAAGACCGCGACGACCGTCACGCCGAAATGGTGTCGGAGCTGAACCGCGCCGTCGCCGCCTTCGACCCTGAGTTCGCCGCCCACCTGGAAGACATCGACGCCCAGGACGCCGCGAAGAAGACCACCGACCAGAACAAGAAGGCAGCAGTCCGAGCCGCCGAAGAAGCCGAACGAGAGATCATGGAAGCAGAAGCACTGAAGAACGCCGAATCGACCCGCGCCGCTGAAGCATGGGACGCCGCGAACGCCCTCGTCGGCGTGACCGCCACCCCCGAGCAGGAGCGCCTCGCCGGCCTCTGGGTTGAGCCGCAGCTGGACCGCGAAATCGACGAAGCCGACCGCAGCCTCGCACGGATGCTCACCGGCGCAGCGGACGACTCCGTCCTCGCCGACCTGATCGACGACCCGGAAGCCGACGCAGCACTCGACGCTGAACTCGCCACCCTCGACGCACTCGACGACACCGTCGACTTCGAAGAGCAGGGACGTCTCGGCGACGGCACTTTCACCTTCAAGGGCCAGACCGGCATCGCACGCGGCGCCGTCCCCCGGAACACCACCGAGCACCTGAGCGCCGCGGAACAGGAAGCCCGGAAGTCGCAAGCTGCCCTGGTCGTCGACTGGCTCGACGCTGACGGCGAGTGGGACAACGACCTGGCCACCGTCCGCGCCGCCGCCACCGACACGGAGATCGACCTGTCCCCGATCATCGACCGGATGCGAGCTCAGGACGCGGAACTGTACAACGAGCCGATCGACGTCCTGGAGTCGCTGATGCCGAAGCTGCACGCCACCGCCGGGAAGGTCGCAGCCGCCTGACGCCCCGTGAAGCGCCGCACCGCCCAACCGGAGGTGCGGCGCTTTCGTGTGGTCGCCACATGCCCACAGATCATGGTCAACGACACGCTCACCCCGCAGCCTGACCCCACCCCAACATGGAAATGGAAGGTCGGCTCCGGCTCCTTCCTCGCAGGCACCATCATCCTCATCTTCGGCGGCACCACGCTGATCGCCGCGATCGCATTCTCCGGCCCCGCCGCCCTGAAGGTCACCGCCGGCCTGGCAGTCATCCTCGGGTTCGTCGTCAGCGCTCTCGGGAAGAAGCTCGCGTCAACGGACACCGCAACCGCGACCTGGGTGGAGGAGCAACGGCTCGCGATGGTCGCAGCCAGGAACCTGAAGAAGACCATGAGCCCGGAGGAGTTCGAAGCGAAGGTCGCCGCGGCGCGCGCAGCTGTCGAAGCCGAGCTCGCCGCTGAAGCGCACACCACGACCGACACCGACACCGACACCGACACCGACACCGACACCGACACCGACACCGACACCGACACGAAGACCACCGAGAAGACTCATGACTGACACCGCACGCATCGCCCTGATCAACGCCCACAAGGACTTGGAAGCCGCCGGCCTCCCGCCGCAGGTGAGCGCCCGCGCCATGGAACGCATGGCAGCCGACCGCGGCTCCAGCAACAAGGCATGGAGCATCGCCGGGCCGCTCCTCGGGTTCCTCGTCGTAGCCGGCGGCATCCTCCTCATCGTCAGCGGCCTCTAGGCATCTCGCGGGTCGCCACATGTCCTCCCTCTGAAACCCGCCGCCGCGAGCTCAACCAAAACGTCCCAGATCCGCACATGGACGTGTTGAGCCTTTGTCCAGAGGCGGCACCCCGACCCCTCAGAGGAGATACGAAACCATGGGAGCAGAGACCCGCACCACCAGTTCCACCGGAGCTGCGAAGGGGGTGAAGAAGCAGGCGTACGACCTGATCCCACCGCTCGCGGTGAACGACCTCGCGAAGCTGTACGGCCGCGGAGCAGCGAAGTACTCCCCGAACAACTTCCGCCTCGGGTACGAGACCAGCAAGTCCTACGCCGCCGCGCAGCGGCACGCGAACCTGTTCTGGGCCGGTGAGGACCTCGACTCCGAGACTGAAGTTCACCACCTGTCGTCGTTCGTCTGGCACTGCTTCACGATCATCGAGTCGAACATCACCCACCCCGGCTTCGACAGCCGCCCGTACGGCGCCGCCACCAACCCGAAGGATGCAGCACCGCTGCACCAGATCGACGGTGTCGGCCTGGCAGACATGGAACAGTACATGTCCGTGTCCGCAGCCCCGAAGGTCATCAACCGCGGCTTCGCCGTCGCCGACGAGGCAGCCACGCTGGACCTCCGTCACGACCTGATCACCCTTCGCCCGCTTGCCCAGGTGGCAGAGATCTTCGGCACTTTCCCGGAGCTCGCACAGTTCGGCGAGAACACCTACGGCAGCTACTACGGCCAGGCTCAGGCGGCGATCTACCGCTACTGGGCCGGTGAGGACGTCGACGCCGACTCCGGCATCAGCAACCTCGCCTGGGCTGCCGCGTACGGTCTCCTGGCGATGGAGCTGTCCTTCCGCCGCCCCGACCGTGACGACCGGTTCCTGCTCGGCGCGCCCATCGGTTTCGACTCTGTCCCTGTGACGGCGAAGCCGGTCGAGCCTGCAGGCATCCCCGAGGTGATCGCTCCCGGCCTCGTCGCGAACGCCCCGCAGGCAGAGCCGGCAACGGTCACCGCCAACGTCGAGGTGGCCGCAACGCAGCAGCCCGCGACGATCGCAGGCAGCGACTACCCGCGCGGCCTCGGAGCTCCCGTCGAGGAGCCCACCCAGGCCGACGACCAGGAGACCCTCCACAAGCTGTTCGAGGCGGGTTCCATCAACCCCGTGGACGACGAGTTCGTCGCCCCCACCCCGTCGGCACGACTGCCGCAGACGCCTCGCACCCCGACGCCGTCGCGCCTGGCTGCCAGCGAGTTCTAGGAGGAGCCGATGGACGCCGTCCACGCACGTCGCCGCGTCGCCCGGAACCGGGTGGAATGCACCTCCAACGGGAGCCAGTCGTGCTCACCGATCTACGCCGGCTTCGCGTTCCTGGAGCTGATGGAGCTTCCCGGGCAGTCCACCCGGGCGAAGTCGGCCGGGTCGGTGCTCCGGGCGATGGAATGCGCCAACTGCGCTGACGCTGCCGGGCGTTCCTACCTGCTGGAGCCGATCCCGGACGGGCAGGTGTTCGCACCGTCGTTCATCGAGGACGCCCTCGTCACCGAGAAGGTGTTCGAGTACGTCTGAGCTGTGACATGACAGAAGGGCCGGAGGATCACCTTCGGCCCTTCTTCTGTATGTCCTAGTCGCGCAGTTCGCCGCGCATGGTGGTGCGCCATGACTCATTCAGCGCTCGAACTCTTTTCAGCGTCTTCGAGTCCCACTCGTGGGCGGACGCGAGCTCCATCAGCTTCGTCTCATCCTTATGGCTGGTGATGATCGCCCACAGTTCTGCGTCGTCGCTGTTCTTCGTCAGGTCGCGGGTGTTGCGGCCGATGTTCGCGACGATCGCCGCTGACGCTGCCGGGAGAGCTGCTTTCCTGAGCTCAGCGGAGGCTGCATCCGAGGACTGGCTGCGCAGCTGCAACGACAACCTCGTCGCCTCTTCAGCTTTGGCTTCATGGGCGCGGGCTCGTCCTTTCGCGCCGGCTTGGCGGTCGACGGCGTTCTGCACGGATGCGATCCCGAACGCTGCGACCAGGCCGCCGATCACCATCGCCCAGAGGCCGGGGGAGCGCCACCAGTCGGTGTGGTAGCTGACAGCATCCCAGATGGCACCTCCGGCGAGCATCAGCGCACCGGAGATGAAGTACCGGTACGACGGAGCGGCAACCGACAGCCAGGAGCGGCCTGCGTCCTTCCATTCCTCCTGCGCGACCGCGAGATGGCGGCGGGCGTCACGTTCGAACGATGACGCCTCAGCGAGGAGACGTTCAGATTTCCTGTTCGATGCCATCAGTTCTTCCGGGGTCAGGGCGGCGAAGCCATCTGTCAGGCATGTGGCGAACAGACCATCCGCAGGTGAACGCTGCAGCTGCCACCAGGGCTGCCATCAGCAACCCCCACGGGCCGAGGTAGCTGTGGGCCAGGAACACGACCATCGCCGCTGTCAGGACCGCCGACCATGCCGCCTGCGCCCATCGGCCGCCAGGTCGGAGCAGCGCATGCATGGACAAGCAGGTGGCGAGGATGACGCAACCGATCAGCAGGTTCGAGCCGATCAGCGCATACCCGGCAGCATCCTCCGCGCCCATCCGCGACGCGGCAACCTGGACCACATCCGCCGCAACGAGAAGCACAGCGGTGACCTGAGCGGCCCGGAGCGTCAGATGAGCGGTCGCATGGTCGAGGACGTCGGGCGGGTTCACGTCCAGCAGGAATGTGGCGATGCCGCACATGAGGGTTCTGAAGAGGAAGGAACCCCATGACTTCAGAACCGTTCTCCGAGGAGATGTTCGCCCGGATCAGAGAGGGCGACCGTCTCCGTGTCGTCTTCCCCTACGGACGCACCATCGTCGGCGCTGTCGAATACGTGAAGACGGAACGCCGCACGGAGAAGTACGGGGAGGCTCCCAGCGCCGTCTACAACACCGTCGACGTCATCGTCTGCGGGG
The DNA here is from genome assembly GCF_001422325.1 of Leifsonia sp. Leaf264. Taxonomy (GTDB): domain Bacteria; phylum Actinomycetota; class Actinomycetes; order Actinomycetales; family Microbacteriaceae; genus Orlajensenia. Next base: position 565,643 of record NZ_LMMR01000005.1, on the reverse strand, counting down.
TCCACGTCAACAGCCACACCAAGTCCGTCATCTTCGACGGGAGCGGGCTGCCGGATCTCATCGAACCGAAACTGTCGCCGTCCCAGGAAGCTGTCCGCGACGTCATCGCAGACCTGTCTGCCGATACCAGTTACAGCGCCGGACCCCGGGCAGTCAGCTTCAAGGTCCTCACCGCCGCACTGATCGGGTTTGACCCGTCGATCGGCCGTCAGTCAGCAGAGTTCGGTGGGAAGACCCCCGAAGGTTGGGCTGCGGAGCACCTCATGGCCGGCCATGTGAAGAAGCGCCTCGCCGAGCTCGTCGACGACGGTGTCCTCCGTCCTGTCCGGGAAGGCACGTTCCGTGACAAGTCGACCGACCCCACCTATGTCACCTTCCCCTACGGGATTCGTTCCGGATGGGTCCTGGCTGACGCTTACGACGACTCCGTCGCCGCCGTCACCGCGAAACGTGACGCCACCCGCCTCGCGAAGCTTCGCGACCAGGCACGCGCCACCATCGCCGACCGACACGCTGAGGAGGTGGAGGAAGAACTGCAGAGACTCCTGAACGACCAGATCTGAACTCGGCTGCCCCCAGCCGAACCCGAACCATCAGAAAGCAACACCACCCGATGAACCACCCCTTCGCCACATGGCACCACAGTATGCTCACCTCCCGAAAGCGCGAGAGCGCCCCAGATAGCCCGAACATCCGAACCGGACGGGCCCGCCACAGGCGCACCATCGCCGGCATCGCCGCTGCAGTCGCTCTCGCCGTCGCCGGCATGACCGGTGCCAGCCTGTCCGCCGTCGCAGCGAACGCCGCTGACACCGTCGACCAGACCGCACTCCCCGGCTTCCTGCACACCGACGGTTCGAAGATCAAGACCGACTCCGGCGCCACCTACACGATCAAGGCCGCGTCCTGGTTCGGCCTGGAGACCAGCAACTGCATGCCTCACGGCCTGTGGACGCTGAACCTCGACCAGACCGTGAAGCAGATCAAGTCGTTCGGGATGAACACCATCCGCCTCCCGTACGCCAACCAGTGCCTGACCACCGCCCGGCCCGACTCCCTGAACGAGTACGCCAACCCGGGCCTCGTCGGCAAGACCCCCATCCAGATCATGGACGCCGTCGTCGCCTCCGCGAAGGCGAACGGGCTGAACGTCATCCTCGACCGTCACCGCCCCGACTACGGCGGACAGTCTGAGCTCTGGTACACCGGCGCGTACCCGGAGACGAAGTGGATCTCCGACTGGACGATGCTCGCCAACCGCTACAAGAACGACACCAACGTCATCGGCTTCGACCTGCACAACGAGCCGCACGGCGCCGCAACATGGGGCACCGGCAACGTGAAGACCGACTGGAAGCTCGCCGCTGAGAAGGCCGGCAACGCCATCCAGGCTGTCAACCCGAAGGCGCTCATCATCGTCGAAGGTGTCGAAGCGCAGTCCGGCGACGACTGGACCTGGTGGGGAGGTGGCCTGAAGGACGCCAAGACGAAGCTCGTCAACCTCAACGTCAAGAACCAGGTCGTCTACTCGCCTCACGACTACCCCGCGTCGGTGTACAACCAGAAGTGGTTCTCCGACCCGAAGTACCCGGCGAACCTGCCCGCACTGTGGGACAAGAACTGGGGCTACCTCGTCAAGGAGAACATCGCCCCCGTCTGGGTCGGTGAGTTCGGCACGTCCTACAAGACGGACTCCGACAAGAAGTGGCTCGACACCCTCGCCACCTACATGAAGACGAACGGCATCAGCTGGGCGTTCTGGTCGTACAACCCGAACTCCGGCGACACCGGCGGACTGGTCGGCACCGACTGGCGCACCCCGGAGGCTGCGAAGCTCGCCGCTCTCGCACCGCTGCTCGGTGTCCCGAACTACCAGAACGGTGGACCGGCAACGACCACCCCGCCGACGACGACGGACCCGACCACGCCGCCGACGACACCGCCGACGACACCGCCGACGACCGACCCGACCACGCCGCCTACGACGCCGCCCACCGGTTCGACCGACGCAACCGCGAAGCTCACCATCCCGAACTCCTGGATCGGCGGGTACACCGGCAACGTGACTGTCACCGCAGGTAAGGCTCTGCCTTCGTGGAAGGTCAGCTGGACGGACGCCACGGCAACCCGAATCGCGAACAGCTGGGGCATGAAGTGCACGATCGCATCCCCGGTCATCACCTGCGAAGGCAACGACTACGCAGCGAAGCTCGCCGCCGGACAGACAGCAGTTCTCGGCCTGACGGTCGACTCGGCTGTCGCCCCGAAGGCGCAGGCTCTCGCGGTGAACGGTCAGGCCACCGAGGTCACCCCAGACCCGAAGCCGACCACCCCGGCTCCGACGCCTACACCCACCCCGACACCCACCCCGACACCGACTCCGGTGCCGTCCGGTGATGTGACGGGCAAGCTCACCGTCCCGTCGAAGTGGGTTGGCGGGTACACCGCGAACGTCACCGTCACGGCGAAGGCCGCAGCGAAGACGTGGAAGGTGTCCTTCGACGAGCCGAACGCCACCAGCATCAGCTCGGCATGGGGCATGACCTGCACCCTCGCCAGCAAGGTCATCACCTGCACCGGTTTCGACTACGGAACCACGCTTGCTGCCGGCCAGTCCCGCACCCTCGGACTGACGGTGAACTCGAAGGCAGCTCCGGCCGCCCAGGACCTCGCAGTGACCGTCACCAAGTAGGCGACCCACGCGAACAGAAGCCGTCCGGAGTGAACGTTGCTCCGGACGGCTTTCTGCGCACCCGCGCCACATGTCTGTCAGCTGTGCGCCGCAGAACCCGAACCTGGAGCGCAGCCGGTATCGCGGCTGCGGTCATCGCTGCGCTCCTCACGATCATCCCCGCCGGGGCGAACGCTGTGACCAACGCAACATTCGACGCCGGACATCTGGTGTCCGACGAGAACTTCTACGACAACACCGCGATGACCGTCACCGAGATCCAGACGTTCCTGAACACCCGCGTGCCGACATGCCACACTGCCGGCGCCGACTGTCTGAAGGACATCCGCGTCGACACCACCGATCGAACCGGGGAGCCTGGCCGATGCGCCCCGCACAAAGCCTCTGTCGGTCAGCGAGCCGCGCAGGTCATCTGGGATGTCGCCCAGGCGTGCACTATCAGCCCCCGCACCCTGCTGGTGCTGATGGAGAAGGAGCAGAGCCTGGTGACGGCCGCCGCCCCGACCACCCGCCAGTACCGTTCAGCGACCGGGTACGGCTGCCCGGACACCACCGGCTGCGACCAGCTCTACTACGGGTTCTTCAACCAGCTGTGGATGGCTGCGCTGCAGTTCAAACGCTACGCCGCCGCACCCGCCGGCCGCACCTACGAAGCCGGCCGTGTGAACACGATCCTGTTCAACCCGGTGACGACCTGCGGCACAGCCCGTGTGACGATCCGGAACCAGGCGACAGCCGGACTGTACCTGTACACCCCGTACACGCCGAACGCGGCAGCGCTCAACAACATGTACGGCACCGGGGACAGCTGCTCGGCATACGGGAACCGGAACTTCTGGCGGATCTGGTCGGACTGGTTCGGTTCGCCGATCGCACCGAAGGCCGGCCCGACGAACGTTCCGAAACCGACGCCCACCCCTACGCCTGCTCCGAAACCGACGCCGACGCCGACGCCGACGCCGACCCCGGAACCAGAGCTGCGATTCGGTGGTGGTTCACCGGGTCACCCAGAGCAGCTGCTCCAAGTTGCGCCGTAGCTTTTGCGGATGCCGTCAGTGGCCGGCGAGCTGCATGTACTGAGCTGCGATGATGGCCGGGACGACGAACGGGAATGCCAGGACCAGCAGAGTGCCGACAATGCGGACCGTTACAGTCAGCCAGCGACGCCCTGTGCTCCGCAGTCCGATCTGAGGCAGTGCGCCACGCCAAGCGAGAATCAGCGGAACCAGCAGTTGCAGCGAACCGATGGCGCCGGCAATTCCCGCACCCTTCAGTACTGATGCAGCGTCGCCACCCGCGACGGCTGTGGCGATTCCCGCAGCGAGCTGTACGTTCGCGAGTGCACCCGCGGCCAGCGAGATCACGAAGACGACGATGGCGATGATGAACAACACCTTCGAGGCGGTGGGTATCGCTGCAGCGAATCGGTCGTCATCGGACGGTGTCGTGTAGGGGACGGTGTCCTCGAGGTAGGCGCGACCTGAGATCAGGAACCAGATGAAGAACGGGATGTAGATGCAATACGCCATCCCCGCGAGGTGAGCCTCTGCGAACAGCAGCCACATCCCGATCAATGTGAATGCCGTCGAAGCAACGGCAACGATCGGGCTGGCGATGTAGGCCGACAACCATTTGTTGTTCCGGCCGAAACGGGTGCCCAGCAGTTTCAGGTACAGGGCAGCGAAAGGAACCCAAGCCCCAGCGAACGCGCCCGCGATCATCACCAGTTCCTTGTGGGGGAAGTACGGGAAGAACGACAGCACCGCATTGACGAAAATAGTGATGAAGGCCAGCCAGGTGACCGCGTAAAGGAACACTCCGAGGCCGTACGGGGAGCGCGCGTCCATCGTCGTTGACGTCACCCGCGGGCCGCGTGCGGCGACAATGCTCGACGAGCTCGGCGAAGACGCAGCAGTCTGAACAACAGGCTCAGCCGGTGCCGGCGCCGCATGCTCCTGCACAGGCGTCACGAGCGGGCCGGACGGGGCGGAGAAGTTCCAGACCGGCATCTGGGCGGCGGCCGCCGGAGCGGTCTCAGGGAGGGCCGGTGTCGGTGTGGGGTCAGCGTCGCTCATGCTCTATGGGCATGTGGCGGAGGTCAGCCTCAGGCGGCTGCTGCGCACCGTTTCAGGAAGTTGGTGCGGGTGAGGACGAAGGCGTCACCGTTCTCCCCGCAGACGACGTAGTCGCCGACGTTCGCCGCGCCCATGCCTTCCAGCGTCTGGATGGTGAACGGTTTCTCCACGACGGCAGCGTGCGCGCCGGCGGTCTTCACGTGGCGGCCGTCGCCGGTGGGGGAGTAGCTGGAAGCGAAGATCTCCGGCTTCACCGTCCACCGGGTTTCACCATCGGTCAGCAGCCAGTCGCCCGGCTCACCGGTCATGGCGTCGCCGTTGCCGGTAGTCCAGGTGAGCGGCTCGGTCAGGCGTTCCGCGTGGACTGGGGGCGACGTCGGTGTGTACCAGGGCCCGGTGCGGGCGTACGCGGCTGCCACTTCCAACGGCACTGTCCCTGTGGGGAGGACGCGGGTGTTCGCCCACACGTCGCCGCCCAGCAGTTCACGCATCTGGGTGACGGTGATCTTCTGCCCTTCGAGGGCGTCGACCTTCCCTACCAGCTCCGCGTCCTTCGAGTTGACCACAGGCTTCGTCGGGAGCCCGGGGAACGCGGTGATCAGGAGGTCGCCGCCGACGCCTTCGCCTTTCACACCCATCGTGTCCTCGGCGATGATCGCCACCCCGAAGTCGACGGCCGGCTGCTCGCCGACGTCAGCGACGATCGTGCAGGGGACCCCGGTCTTGGTTCGCTTCACCGTGACCAGGTCGTCGGCGTTCATCCCCGCTGTGTTCGTGATCCCGAGCAGCCCAGGGGTGCCGATCTTGATGTACCGCTTCCCGTCGAGGAACCCGTCCGGTTCGGCGCCCAACGCGATCAACTCGTCGCGGTCGTCGCCGCCGAGTCCGCCTCGCTGCTCGAACCCGAGCTGCAGCAGCTCCCGGAGAGAGCCGACCTCCTGGAAGGTGGAGCCGGCTTGGTCGTGTCCGGTGAAGTGCTTCTTCTCAGTGTCGGCGTAGTACTTCCGGATGCTTTCGGTGTGATCCGGCATCATGTCGGTGATCACCTGATCTGCGGAGAGCATGGACTCCGTCACATGGTTGTCGCAGGGGAGCCCGGTCTTGTCGGAGTACGAGCCGGGCGTGCCGCCGGTCTTTCCGGAGGCGCGGAAGCCGCCGCGTTCGGCGGTCTGAGTTGTGGGCATGGCTTCTAGGTGTGTGGCTGGGTCGGTGCAGCCACACACCTACGGAGCATGACCGCTGACAGCCGCCACATCCAGAAGACCTCCGGGAAGCTCGCCGGGTCCCTCCCGAAACCTCAGTCCGGGGCTGACCTCGAGCTGTCGCCGGGCGCCGGCATACTGGACCTCGACAACCCGCAGCACGCCGCGGTCATCGCCCAGTTCGACGCGTGGACGGCGTTCCGTGCAGCAGCCCCAGGGAACGACAACTTCCTTGCCAACCGTCACTTCGTCGCCATGTTCGACCTCGCCGTCGGCTCAGCTGGCCTCGGGTACAAAGTGGTGCCCGACCCGACGAAACCGTTCGACTACACGAACATCGTCGAGCAGGCGCCGGTTGGCCTGGTCGAAACTGCGACCGCTGACTCTGACATCGCAAAGGCTGAGCTGGACCGGGCCACCGCCAACTACAACTCGAAGATCCGCCGGCTCGCAGCCGCGCACATCAGGGCGGCATACCCGAACGCTGACGCGTTCCAGCTCCGCGCAGCAACCGACGTCCACGGATGGAAGGAAGAGACCGGCTACGTCCTCGACGACATCCACGACCGAGACCGAGGCTGGTTGGACATCAACGACCTCGCCTTCAAGTCGAAGTTCCAGGACGTCGAACGGCAGGTCAACGACGCGCTCACCCGTGTGCCGCAGGCAGGGAACCCCTTCGGGACCCCCGGCGCTCACGGTCAGATCGTGGTGAACGTCAGCTAGCGACGCGGCCGCTAGCTGGTTTGAACCATGTAGAGCATCGGGATGAGGAACAGGAACGTCGACCCGAAGGCCGCATTCCAGCTGACCACGATCATCCATGCGAACCGCGCACTGACTGCGGCACGGCGGTCCTCACCGGGGAGCCCGGACAGCTTCCGAGCGTATCTCGCCCAGTGCCACCCGTTGACACACGCAACCACGGCGATGGACGCCCAGTAGGCGCCGGCGACAGCAACGTTCAGGTCGTCAGCGCCGGAGGTGGGGTGTGTGACTGGGAGGACGAAGAACGCCCAGTAGATGACTGCGACGGCGGCTACGGTCAGAGCGGCCGCTGCGCTTCGGAGTAGCATGACGGTGCTTCGCGCCTGGCTGTCCTTCCAGGCGGGCGTCAGCTGCGCGATTCGGAGCGTATCTGCCCCGAACACCAGCACGGCGACCAAGAAGATCGGGTAGGAGCCCACACCGCCGTATGCGGCTGTGTATCCCGGGACGATCGCCATTGCGGCGTACAGGAGCCCCTCCCCGAGCGCGCTCATCAGACCTCGTTCCGCCCGACCCCATGCGGATCCGGCTAGCCACACAGCTGAAGTGAACGCCGTTCCCAGCACCAAGAGCAGCAGCAGGACGTTGGCGGAACCACCGACAAGCTCGTTGTGAGAGACGACCACCCAGGCGAGGACCGTCGTCAAAGCCAGAAGAACCCGAGTAGCTACACCCCAGGGAACAGGTGAAAAGGGGATGCGGGGGTTCGGGAGCTTCACTGAGTCATATTTGACAGTCACGCACCTAAGCCATGTGGCGGCACTCGTGGCTAACGGAGGGAAGGCGCGCGCAAACGTGCGGCGATCTGACGGGGCCCGGCACTGTCACCAGGGGTCTCACCGTCCTCGTCCACCCAGGTGAAGCTCATCCCGATCGACTCCAGATGCTCCAGCAGTTCCGCGTATCGGTCGAGGTGGACGGCGGCGAGTTCGATGAGAGGGGCTGGGCGGCGGACTCTCCGGTCGACGATGACGGTCTTCTCCACGTCGAAGGTGTCGACGACGTCGGAGAACAGCGGGTCGGCGGGTTTCGGTCCGTAGCGGAGCTCGTCCGCGGTCACAGTTCTGGTCACGGCACCTACATGCGCGGACCGGACAGCTTTGCGTAGCGTCGGGTCAGACGTGGCCTTCACAGAACGCGAACGGCTTATCCTCCGGCGGCTTCTCGATCCCGAGATCCGCGGCAACCGTCGAGTCGGTACTCGGCGGGGCCGACGGCAGGTTCTTCAGGTCGTCCGGGGAGGTGGACTTCCCGATCTCCACCGCATAGTCGGCGAGAGCTTCCAGGTTGTCAGCGACAGCCGGCATGTCATCAGCCACCACCGGCGGCCAATGCTCGTCCGGGTTCCGGATGTCGTCCGCGGCTGCACCGAGGGAGTCACTGGCGGTTGCCGCTTGATCGCTCAACGCCGTGTAGTCGTAGTCGGTGTTGAACATCGCACCGAGCATCTCCTTGATGATCCCGACGTAGTCACGGGTCGGAGGGCAGATGGTGTCCAGGTAGAGCGTTTCGGCTTCACCGACAGACATCGTCTTCGCCGGTGCTGGGGCCAGTGGGTTCCCCACACCACCGTCGGAGCTGCAGCCGGTGAGGGCGAGGACGGCCACGGCGACGGTCGCAGCGGAACTGAGGGCGGTGCGACGTCGCATGGCGGATCCTGTCGTCAAGGTCGAAGGTGCCCCCGACCTTACTCGGAGCGGCAGACAGCGGCTAGATCTGCTCGTCGTCCTCCGACAGCTCACGGAACGGGGCCTCGTCAGCGTCGACGCTCTCCGCGACAACCTTCCGCCACACCAGAGTCGCGAACTCATCCCGGTCGATGATGTCGAGGTCGTCGTAGGAGGTGAGGTCATCGGCGACGAACTGCGCCAGCGAACCCAAGGAGAAGTGGGTGTCCAGTGCAGCCATCAGTACAGCGTCCTGGTCGCTGTCAGCGTCCATGAACACGTCGAGGATCGCTGAGACGACCTGCTCGTCAGTCAAAGTCATGAGGGTGGTTCCTTTCGGTTACCACCTTCATGCGCGGTAGCAACCGATACTGCCTACCCGCAGACGTACACCGTCACACCCCACCCGGAGTCGATGACCGGGTAGGTGACGGTTGTGTAGAGCATGTCCTTCATGCTCCCCGAGCCGTCTTCATCGAAGCCGGTAGGGTCCACGATGATGCCGCTGCCCGGATCTGTCTCCTGTGAGTACAGTTCGATGCCGTCGCAGGACGCGGACCAGTTCCCCCAGGTGGTCAGATGAGTGGTGTGGTCAGCCGGCTCACCGTGCCAGCAGTCATACGTGCAGGACGGGGCCGGAGCGGGAGCTGGGGCAGGAGCTGGTGCGGGAGCGGGGGCAGGTGCCGGCTCGGGAGCGGGCGCTGGTGCAGGAACGGCCTCCTCGACGGGATCCGGGGCGGGCTCCTCCACGACCTCCTCCACCGGAGCTGGGACCGGAGCGACAGGAACGACAGACGGGGTCGGAGTAGCGGTGGCCGTCGGCTTCGGTGAGGCAGACGCCTTCGGAGTTGCGGACGGCGACACCGACGGGACAGGAGCGGCCGCGGCGGCAGGCGAGGTGTGAGGGGCGGCGACCATGAACGCCGCCGGGACAGCGACCGCCGCGACAACCAGGACGCCAGCGGCTGCGAGAACTGCGACCTTCTTCTTGCGGGGGAGAGCGCGGAAGGAGGGGAGAGGCACGCTGGCTCGCTTTCGGTTCGGCCCGACGGTGGGTGGCATCTGGCGGGCATGTGGCGACGCCGTGGCCGCAGCTCAAGACGTTAGCCAGCACGTCCGACAGCGGTGGGCGCACGCGCCGCCGTCAGCCGCGAACTGGGGACGAACTCATCACTGCTGATGGAACGGCATCACACCGGGATACCCGGCCTCAGCACGCGTGTACGTGACGAACCGGTACCTCAACCCGCCAGCGCTAATCAGCCACTCACCACGATCGGCTTTGAAGTGCGGCGGGATCTCCGGAGCGAACGCGTCACCGTCGACGGTGACGTCGATCTCCGTCACCTCGATACGGTCGGCATGCCATTTGTACTGCTGGTAGATCTCCGCACCGCCGATCACCCAGACGTCGTCACCGTGCGCGGCGAGGATGCCGCCGATCTTGGACTGCGCCACCAGGGCGCCCGGCGCTTCGTAGTCGACAGTCTTGGTGAGGACGATGTTGCGTCGGCCAGGCAGGGGGCGGCGTTTCGCAGGCAGGGACTCCCACGTCTTCCTGCCCATGACCACAGCGTGACCAGCCGTGAGCTCCTTGAAGCGAGCGAGGTCCTCCGGGAGGTGCCAGGGGAGGCGGCCGTCGACACCGATGACACCGGCCACCGATTGGGCCCAGATGAGGTTGATTGCGGTCATGCTTCTCTCAGAAGTGGATGCTGAAGAACAGGTTGATCTGTGCGAATGCCAGCCAGGTGACGCCTCCGAAACTCGCCAGAGCGAGAACCACAACGGGGAGAAGCATCCAGCTTTCGTTTCCAATGAACAGCCGACGGCATAGCAACCAGAAGAGGCAGTTGATGGCCGCGACACCACAGATCGGTGCGGCGATCCAGCCGACAAGCCACATCAGCCCAGAGCCGGAATTGAGGAACGCAGCCTCGAGGGCGATGGCCGCAATCAGGAAGATCAGGCCGGCGACGGCGACCCGTTGGTGGAAGGTGCGGAGTGCTTCAGCGGACGATGACGGGTCGACACCAGAAGGCTCAAGCTCGGTGCTCTGTGTCTCCGTCATGTCTTCAAGGCATGTGGCGGAGACTACAGAGGGTGACACGCCACCGGAACTCGGAGCGCGTCACCCTCCTGCCGCAGCCTAGACGCCGAGCATCGCCGCGAACTCCTCCGGCGTCACGATCGGGACACCCAGGGCGACAGCCTTCGTGTACTTGGAGGAACCCGGCTCGCCGCACACCAGCAGGCTCGTCGTCTTCGACACGGAACCGGAGGCGCGGCCGCCGTTCGCTTCGATGAGCTCCTGCACCTGGTTGCGGTTCAGTGAGGCGAGCGGGCCGGTCATCGCACCGGTGACCACAACGGTCTTCCCGGTGAGGGCTGCACCGCCGCTGTCGCCAGCGGGTGCCGAGGCGGCTGCGTGCTGCATCTTCACGCCTGCGGCCTGCATCTTGTGGATGACGTGGCGGTTGTTCTGGAAGCCTTCGTAGAAGAGGCGGGCGCGTTCGCCGGCTACGCCTTCGACGGCGTAGAAGTCCTGTTCGGTGGCGTTGAGGATCGCCTCCATGCTTCCGAAGTGGTTCGCGAGGCGGCGCCCGAACGTGCGGCCGGACTTCCGGATGCCGAGGGAGGTGATGACCCGGTTCAGCGGCTGCTCCTTCGCCTTCTGGATGCCGGCGTACACCTTCGCGGCGCGGACGGCGCCGTACCGCTGCCCGTTGTCCAGGGGCAGCATCGCGAGCTCATCCTCGGTCATCTCGAACAGCTCGCCGAGGTCCTCCACGTCCGGGTGGTTGGCGAGTGCGTCCGCGAGCTCCGTGCCGAACCCGTCGATGTCGAAAACGTCACGGGAGGTGGCGTACGCGAGCAGCGACCCGAGGGACTCGGATGGGTCTGTGGTCCGCCAGATCGCCCCGGACGTGTCCAGGGGGCTGCCGTTCGGTGAGGTGGTCGGAGGGGTCCACGGCTCAGAGTCCGCGCTGCGGTTCTCCGGGAAGGAGCGGACGACGCGGGGGATGATGTCGTTGGCTTTGTACACCTCGACGTCATCGCCGATGCGCAGGTCGTTGTCGCGGATGAACCCGACGTTGTGCAGGGTTGCACGGCCGACGACGGAGCCGTCCACCTCAACGGGTTCGAGGACAGCGGTGAATGAGATCGCGCCGGTGCGGCCGACAGCTGTTTCGATGCCGAGCAGCTTCGTCACAGCGGTCTCCGCCTCGTACTTGTAGGCGACAGCCCATCGGGGTGCGCGGGAGGTGGTGCCGAGAGTGTCGCGGACATCCAGGTCCGTCATCTTCAGGACGATGCCGTCTGTCGGGTAGCCGAAGGTGTCGTCGCGGCGGTGCTCACCGAACGCGGTCAGCTGCTCGAGCACGGTTGCCCCGTCGGGCGAACCCAAGCTGATCGCGGACGCGGGAAGGAGGCCGGCGGCGGGGGCGAGCTCGCTTCCGTCTGCGGACACGATGTCGTAGGTGACAAAGCTCAGGGCAACCTGGTAGCCGAGGTTCTCCGCCCGGACTGATCCGGCGGTGGCGTTGCGGGGGTTCGCGAACGCTGGCTTCCCGGAAGCTTTCCGGTTCTCGTTCGACGTGGCGAAGTCCTCTGACGTCATCAGCAGCTCACCGCGGACATTCACGCGGCCTTCGTATGGCAGGGACTCGGGGAGGTTCGCTGGGCTGATGGCTTTGATCCGGTCGGTGATGTCCTCGCCGGACTGGCCGTCTCCGCGGGTTCCGACCCGGGTGAGCGTCCCGTCGACGTAGGTGACGTTGATGGCCATGCCGTCCAGCTTCGGTTCTGCGACCACAGCGGAGCCGGCTGCGGCTGCCCGATCCAGGAACGACTGCACCTCAGCGATCGTGTTCGCCTTGTCCAGGGAGAGCATCGGGGTGTCATGGACGACGTCGCCGGTGGAGAGGATGCCGCCGGCCACCTTGGTGTTGAGTCCGCTCGGCTGCACCTCCGGGTGCGCAGCCTCGTACGCGGCGATCTGGGCGACGAGCAGGTCGTACTCCCGGTCGGTCATCAACTCGACATCGGTGTAGTAGTAGCGCGCTGCCGCGTCACGGGCTTCAACCACAGCGTCGACGTACGAGTCGGCGTCCAGGCTGGCGGTGAGCGGTGCGATCTCCGGGGTGGAGAGCTGTTGCGGTGCCCAAGCGCCGTCGTTCTGGAGAGCCTTGACTCCGGAATCGGTGGTCACGTGGACGGTGTTGCCGCGCGGGCGGTTGGAAGAGTTGTTCATGCTGGACTAAGTGTGTGGTGGATCAGCGCGTTTGACACGCTCGCTTGGGGCATGGGCCTCAGTGTGTTTGGCGGTACTTCTTGGCAGCGCGTCGGTCAGCGTTCACACGCTTCCACAGCATCACAGCGAGAAGGATGTCGAACGCGAGCCCGTAGATGCTGGGTCCGAAGATCGTCCACAGAACACCGAGGGCGCCGCCGAGGACCAGCGCGAACCCGAGGGCGATCGGGACGCCCCACTTCGGTTGGTTGAACCGGCGGGAGGCGATGAAGTACACGCCGAGGACGGAGAAGAGGAAGCCGACGACATCTCTGCCGTTCCAGATCAACGCCGCCAGGAGGAACCCCTCGTCCCCAGGCTCAGCGCTGACAGAGAGGAGAGCCAGCGGCCAGAGGAGGATGTGGAGGAGGATCAGGATCCCAGCTCCGACACCGACGGGGATCCCGATTCGGCGTTGCAGGTCTGCTGACTTCCGGTACGCGGCGATGCTGTCCATGCCCTTAGGGCATGTGGCGGGTCACTCCTGCGATTCCCGCATCGCGTCCAGCAGTCGCTGCAGCGGTCCGCGCTCAACTCCGGCGGCTTCGTCGAGCTCCCGGGACTCCTTTACCGACAGTTCGTGGTCCGGGCAGAAGAACTTACCGCCGGCTGATGACCAGTAGGTGGGAATGCCGCAGACGTGGCAGTGCAGGCCGAGCTGCTCCGGGGTGAACACCTTGGAGCCGAACTGGTTGCAGTGCTTGCAGAACCCTGCGCCGTTCACGTAACCGCGCGGCTCCCATTCATGGGTGGGGCAGCTGACGTACTGCTGGTATTTCGCCCAGGCGGCGTCCTCAGCTTCTTCGATGGTCGCGCCTTCACCGCGGATGAACGTCCCTTCCGGGAACGCCTCCACAAACGCAGTGTTGTAGGCGCTACCGCCGTCACGGCGGAACACTATGCCGTGACCGCCGCCTTGGACGAGCACCCCGTCAGGCCACGGGTGATGGGCTTCGGTGGTGGTGTTGCGGATGTTCAAGGTTCGCTCCGGTGTTCGAGGTGTTGGGCTACGTGGATGAAGGTGATGATCGCCATGGCGAGGGCGATTGCTGCGTTGGCTGTGACGCTCAGGTCACCGAGCATGGCGCCGACGTATCCGATGGGGATCCAGCCGATGCCGACGGCGGCTGAGATCAAGGTTCTGGACAGCAGCGGGAGGCTCCGCCCGCGCCGGCGCAGGCTCACGAAGTAGAAGGTGACCGCGGCGACGGTGACAGCGGAGGTTCCGATCAGGACGAAGTGGATGATGGAGACCGCTTCAGGGAGCTCGTCGAGCTGGGCCCGGAATGCGGCGGGCATCGTCGCGCCATGCAGCAACGGAGCACCGACGGCCAGGGCGCCTCGCTGGATGAGTCCGCGAAGCGGCCGGTGCGTCATGGTTGCTCAGCAGGAGGAGTTCTAGGCGACAGCCGCGCGGTCGGAGCGGCGCTCCGCACGGTCTAGTCCGACTTCGATGAGGATCAGGCCGACGCACACGATCGGGAGCACCAGGAGCACCGGGATGGGTGCGGTGATGTACGCGATCGTCACTCCGAAGGTGACGAGGATGGCGATGCCGAAGCTGATGAAGAACGCGGAGAGGTTCGAGATGCCGCTGGTGACTTCACCGGTTCGGAAGAATCCGTTCACGCATGCGGTGAGTGCTGCCGCCGGGAACAACGCCCAGAGGATCGCGAGGGTGACCGTCAGGTGGATGGAGGTGAGCGAGATCGGGCCTGGAGTGTCAGACGACACCGTCTGCTCACCGACCAGGACCCAAAGATCCAGCCCGGACACGACCGCCATCAACGCGAACAGCGGCCATTTGATGAAGTTGGTGGGTCTCTCGACGAGTTCGCTGCTCAGCTCGTAGGTTGCCATGGGGTTCCTCTGGGTCGGGGAGCCCGCCGAACAGGCCGGGTCATCGAGGAGTCATGTGGCGAGTGAACAGGTGGAACGAAGGCTGCAGATAGCGACCTTCGGCGCCGGCCCCGTGATCTCAGTAGCGCCTTCTGTCCCGCCCGGTCAGCGTGAATCCGTACACGCATGCTGCGACGATCACGTAGATGAACGGTGCCGGCACTTCGATCGACACTGGCTTGTAGACGCCGGTGATGATCTGCACCACGAAGAGGATCGAGGAGGCCAGCAGGATCCCGGCGACGACCAGCTCGAGGATGGCGCGGCGCTTCGCTCGTGCGCGTCTCTGGGCTTTCCGCTTCGCCTTTTTGGCGGTCTTCTCGTCGGTTGTGATGTCGATGGTGTCAGTCATGGGGTAGGTCCTTGGTCGGGATTAGACGGCGACAGCGCCGCGGATGAGGGGGTGGGGGTCGTAGCCGACGACCTGGAAGTCGTCGTACTCGTAGTCGAAGATGGAGCCGCGGTCGGCGATCTCCACCGTCGGGTAGGGGCGTGCGTCTCGGGACAGCTGCAGTTCCACCTGTTCGCGGTGGTTGTCGTAGATGTGGACGTCGCCTCCGGTCCAGACGAACTCTCCGGGCTCCAGGCCGGTCTGCTTGGCGACCATCAGGGTGAGGAGTGCGTAGGAGGCGATGTTGAACGGGACGCCGAGGAACATGTCGGCGGACCGCTGGTACAGCTGGCAGGAGAGCTTGCCGTCGGCGACGTAGAACTGGAAGAGGGCGTGGCAGGGCGGGAGCGCCTGGTTGTCGATCTCGGTGGGGTTCCAGGCGGTGACGATGTGGCGGCGGCCGTCCGGGTTGGTGCGGATCTGCTCGATCACCTTGGTGATCTGGTCGATGGACCCGCCGTCTGGGGTGGGCCAGGAGCGCCACTGGACGCCGTAGACGGGCCCGAGGTCGCCGTTCTCGTCCGCCCACTCATTCCAGATTCGGACGCCGCGCTCCTGCAGCCATCGGACGTTGGAGTCGCCGCGGAGGAACCACAGCAGCTCGTAGGCGACGGACGCCCAGTGGACCTTCTTCGTGGTGATCAGCGGGAATGACTCGGCCAGGTCGAACCGCATCTGCCGGCCGAACACCGATGTGGTGCCGGTTCCGGTGCGGTCGGTCTTGTGGGTGCCGTTGGCGAGGACGTCAGCGAGGAGGTCTTCGTAGGGGGTGGGGACGGTCAAGAGGAGTCTCCTAATCGGGGCGGGTGCTGAAGGGACATGTGGCGAGCGGCCTCGCCGCGACGCTGTCAGGCTGTGACGAGTCGGCGGATGATCTTCCGGCCGGTGTTCAACCGGTCGAATGAAGCGACCATGCCGTTGTACTGGGTGGAGTCCTTGCCGTGCCGGTTGCCGATCTCGGCGAGCCGCTCTTGGAGGGTGAATGCTTCCCCTCTCGGCCCGGTGGTCATGTCGGCCCAGTCGACAACGGTTTGGATGAGGTTGTGTGGGCGTTCGAACTCCATGAGCTCGGCGCCGTACCCGAGCATCGGCCCTTCATGCTCGGCTGTTGAATGCCATGCGACGTACCCGGCGATGGATGCGTTCCAGTTCTCGCGGAGGTAGAGGGCGCCGGCGAGTGGATGCCACGGGTGGACGTCAGGGAACGCGTATCCGAGGTCGTGCAGCCAGGCGATGCCGACGGCGAGGTTCTGCTCGAACTCTCGCAAGCCCAGCAGCGGGGCGACGGCTGCCACCTTCGCTGCAACGGCTTCGGTGTGCAGCCAGCGGTCGCCGAGAGGTTTGATGTACCAGGTGGCGTAACTGTGCGGGGTCGTATCAAGGGTCATGCGGATTGGGTGTCCTCTATGAGTGAGTACAGGAACTTCTGGGTGTCGGTCAGCTCGGACCAACTGCGTGCGTGGACGTTGATGTCGTGTTCGGGGAGTTCATCGATGCCCAACCCGTAGTCCTTGACGCCCTTCTTGGTCGCCGCTGGTTCGCTCGTGGGCGATGCCGGGGTGACGGTGATCAGTAGGGTTCCGCATTCGTCGTACACGTCACCGCGGAGCGCGCCCTGCAGGTGGATCTTGATCGCGTCTTCTCGGCTGGTAGCGGCGCCGTCACGTTCGGTTGTCATGCCCTCAAGACATGTGGCGGGCGGGCCCGAAGCCCGGCAGGAACCCCTACCGGGCTTCGTCGACAGCTGCAGTTACGAAGCTGCCTTGGCGTTGCGGTACAGACGGAACGACTTCGCGTCCTTCGGGCCGGCGATGCGGAGCGCGACGAGGCCTCCGAACAGACCGGCGAGGGACAGGATGTACGCCGGTCCTCCGATGAGGCCGCCGGCGATGCCGATGAAGCCGGAGAACGCGGCGACGCTGATCGCGAGGCCCTGGGTCTGCTTCGCGTCGAGCTTGGCGGTGAGATCGGCGGTGAGTGCGGTGGTGAGCTTGCTCATGGTGGTGCCTTCCTGGGAAAGTGTCCGCGGCGGGTGATGCCATCAGGGCATCCGCGTCACTGTTCCTATGCGCGGGCTGGGAGCCCGGCTGTCGGTTACGCCGCTGCGGAGGTCGGGCAGCCGCCCTTGCAAACGCATGTGCTGAGCTGTGCCGTGCCGGCGATGAACTGGTCGACCGTGTCGTGCCAGACCGTTTCGGCGCGCCCAATCACGTACGCGCGGTTGAGTCCGACCAGCTTTTCGGAGCCGGGGTAGAGGGCTTCGGCGATCTCGGCGATGATCTCCTCGTCGTCGCGGAGGACGACAAGTGCGGAGAGGTTCTCAGCGGGAATGGTGGCGGCGGTCATGGCGGTGCTTTCTGTCGGGGTGTCTGTAGGGCATGTGGCGATCGTCGGGCCACACACCTAGGCGGAATGGTGAAACAGGAACGGAAATGGAACGGCTTCTCCCGTGGAGCTGCCGCCGGGTTCGAGGCTCGACGTGACAAGCGAACCGGCCATCTCGGAGCTCGCACACACGAGGACCCCGACCGTGCGGTCACGGACCAGTTCCAGACGCCCGCCGTCCGCATCTCCCCGGAGACGATGGAACGTCTCGGCCGAGATCGGTGGAAGCAGTGGGACAACTGGGGGAGGACCTCACGCAACCTCACCGACACCCAGGAGCAGAAATGGTTCCGCGGGAAGGGCGCCGAACTGAAGCGTCAGACCGCCGAGAACGAAGCCGCCGAAGTGGCTGCGCTGACTGCCCGCCGCGCTCTGTTCGAAGCGCTGCTCAACAACTTCATGATCGACGCCGCCGAATCCCGCGCCCTGCAGAAGGAACGGTACGCGGCCCACGAAGAGCTGAAGGCAGCGCTTGAGCCGATGGCGCCCTCAGACTTGGACTACGGCCGGAAGATGCTGCAGATCACGACATCGCTGTCCGCATGCAAAGTCGCGGACCGCGACTACGAGAACGCTTCCACTGAGGTGGACGGGATCCGTGCGCAGCTCGCTAGATGGGCTGACAACGAGCCATCCGAGGACGACCGGCCCTGATCAAGACTCCGGGTCCACCTGGAACGCCGCGTCCCAGTTCTTCAGCTTCCGCACGTACCCCTGAGCTCCGGGCACGTCCAACCATTCGTAATCGAGGGTGTCCAGGTTGACGATGATGACGTTGCCGGCGAACCGGTCGCGGTTCAGCGACACGATCGTGCGACCGTCGTCGAAGGAGCGTGCGTCGTCCTCGTGGTAGTGGCCGTGAACGAACAGGTCGGGTTGCACCGCATCGTAGGCGCGAGTGACCCGCCATTCGCCTTCAGCGGCGTACGCGAGCGCCTTCAGAGGCCAGTTGCCGCGGTTGCCAGCACGGATCAGGTCGATGGTGGAGGTTGACGGGTTCGGGGAGTCGTGGGCGACCATGATGTCGGCGTGGCCGGCGGCGATCGCTTCATCGACCTGGCGTTCGGTGACGACCTCCTCGGACCACCAGTCGCGGCCGGGGAACCGGTTGGCGTAGTCGACGGATGGGGCGCCGCCGAACGACAGGAACGACTTGCCGGCGTGGGTCCACCGGAAGTTCCGGGGCAGCAGCCACACATGCGGGCGGAGCGGTGCCGGGCGGCCGCGGTAGGCAGCTTCGAGCTCCAGACGCCAGGCGTGGTCCTCGTGGTTCCCGTCGGTTACCCAGATCTCGATGTCGTGCTTCGCACAGAGAGCGGAGACGGTGTCGAGGTAGTGGTCGGCGGGTGTCGAGCCTCGGAAGAAGCCGAAGTCACCGACGTGGAGGATTGTGCGGACGCCCGCGGCGGCGATCTTTGGGATCACCTGCTTCACCCAGGCGGTGCTGGCATGCCAATCTCCGGCGACCGCGATGACTCGGTCACCCCGGTCGATTGAGGGGGCGTGCATGCTCATGCACCCTACATGCGCGGACCCGCACACTTACGTGGTGTCGGGTTCCATCTCCACCAACGCTGGGTCACGATCCCGAACTGGGGTGCTGGCCAGGAAATGATGGCGTGGGACATTGGGTTGGAACACTCGAGTGTCGGCCCGATCGCGGCCACCATGCTGGTGCACAGGCGAGCGTCGATGAAGACCAGCTCTCGAACAGATCGGAAACCATGAGCTACGGATCACAACCCGGTCGGGGGCGGGCGCAACTCGCGGCCATCACCGCACTCGCTGCTCTGCTTGTCGGCTTGACCGCCGTGCCGGCGGCCGCATCGGACACCCCGTACACGACTTTGACCGGCACCGTCCTCACCCAGGGCGTCGGCGCTGAGGCTCCCACTCCGGCAGCTGGAGTCAGACTTCAGGTCATCGCAAAGACCGACCAGTCCGTCCCGAGGTATGTCACCACCAACTCGAAGGGGCAGTACTTCGTCAGCAACCTGCTGCCCGGCTCGTACTTCCTCTGGTACGCCGCTCCGTCGTCGCAAGACCCGATCTACACACAAGCCTCAGACGGTTCCACCACCAAGGAGAAGGCTGCATTCACCAACTTCGCCGCGGGAACCTCCCTCCTCGACTTCACACTGAAGCGCGGAGCGAAGATCAGCGGGAAGTTCACCACCAGCAACGGCAACACAGTCTCTGGAGTGTCGATACTCGTCGTCAATGAAGCGGGAGACGTTGTCGCCTTCCCGTCGATGCTGAGCAGCAAGTGGCAAACGGCCACCCTCCCGGCTGGAACGTACAAGGTGCGGTTCAGCGGCTACACCAGCACCCCAGGGGCCATGGCCACGCAATGGTGGAGATCGAAGACCACCATGTCCACGGCCACCCCGATCATCGTCACCCCCGGGGTTGACGCCATCAACATCAACGGCGTGTACATGACTGGAGCGGCGATCAGCGGGAGTCTGTACGCAATCGTCGACGGTGTCCTGGCTCCCATCACCGGCAACATCAACGTCGTGACTCCGGAAGGTGACCCGGTCACCACGGTGAGGGCAGAAGCCGACGGAAGCTGGTTGGCGTCCGGGCTGTGGTCCGGTAATTACAAGGTGTACGCATCGGCTGGTGCGGACGACGCCTTCACCGGCTACCCGAGCACGTACGCCGCCGGAGACTACGGCATCACCTCCATCACTGAAGCCCGGAGCATCCGCGTCGACACCGGCAAGGAAACGACCGGCATCTCCATCCGTCCGTTCAAAGAGGGCGTCGTAACGATCCTCCGCCCGACGATCAGCCAGACAGTGCGTGTCGGTGGAACTCTGGCGGCCGCAACCGACGTCTACCCGGTCGGGGCTACGAAGACGTACCAGTGGTTGCTGAACGGCGTCGCCGTCCCCGGAGCCACCAAGTTCAACTTCCCTCTGACCTCGGCCGCCGCCGGCAAGACTGTGACAGTGCGGATGTCGGCCACCTTCCCTGGGTACGCCGCAGCTGCTCCTCTCACCTCGGCGCCGACGGTCAAGGTCGCGACCACCGCCACCCCGAAGATCACCGGCACTGCGAAGGTGGGCTCAGCGTTGACTGCGGTCACCGGAACATGGACTGCGGGAACATCGTTCAAGTTCCAGTGGTACGCGAACGGGGTCGCCATCACCGGGGCGACGTCACCGTCGTTCAAACCATCCACCACGCATACCGGCAAGCGGATCACTGTCGCCGTCTCGGGCACACTTGCCGGCTACCAGAAGATCACCCAGAAGTCTGCAGCGACCCTGAAGGTGGCCACCTCGGGGGTGCCGAAGATCTCCGGAACCGCGAAGGTCGGCTCGACTCTGACTGTGGCGACCGGGACCAAGACGACAGGAACGTGGACGCCCGGCACGTCGTTCAAGTTCCAGTGGTACGCGAACGGTGTCGCGATCAGCAAGGCGACATCGTCGTCCTTCAAGCTGACCACCGCCCAGCTGGGGAAGAAGATCACAGCGAAGGTCACCGGGTCGCTGTCTGGGTACCCGACGATCACAGTTGCATCAGGAGCGACCGCGAAGGTGATCCGTTAGTCGCCGCACCCCGCACACTTACGTGGCATGAAGATGCCATGGAAAGGGTTCAGCCGAGCCGCAGCCGACCAGTTCGAGAAGAACCGCGGGGCCGACGGCCGGCTCGGGGAACGTCGGCAGTCCGAAGTGGACCGCACCGTCACCAGCCAGTTCGAGATGCTCCCGACTTCCGCTGAGGTGGAAATGCTGATGGACGCGAACCGCGCCCGGAGCATCGGGGCCTCACTCAACCACTACCGGGCCTCTGAGGCGGCCCGGGACGCCAAAGCTCAGCCGGCCGGGAAGGCTGCTGCCGCTGGTGTCGCTGCCGCCGAAGAGCGACTCGTCGAAGCACAGAAGGAGACTCGTGCGGCGCTCCTGGAGACAGAGGAGCTGCTCCGCCTCCGAGGGAAGGTCGCCGTTGTGAACAGCCGCGCCCAGCTCGAGGAAGCAGAGGAGCAGTACGACCACCTCCTCGGAACACTCGCCGGCCTCCGCCAGGGCGACCCCGGCTACCCGGACGCTGATCGCATGATCCAAGCGGCTCGGAAACGGATCCGCGACCTGGAAGCGTTCATCGAGGGGTCCGAGATCCTGTCCCGGTACCGGTCGATCCCGGAGTGACTCGGCTGGCTCTGCCACATGTCTGCCTCCTGGACGGAGCTGATGCTGCCGTCTCCCACCTCTCAGAAGGAGACCCGACATGACCGACCAGAACATCCACCCGGATGCGGCGCCCGCCCCGTACGCCCACTATCCGGCTCCCGCCTACGCACCCCGACCGGGTGAGCAGGCTACCTCGGCCCCGAAGATGAACACGTTCGCCATCGTGTCGTTCGTTTCCGCGTTCTTCGTCTCGCTGGCTGCCGTCATCTTCGGCCACCTGGCGTTGAAGCAGATCAAGGAGACCGGTGAGAAGGGGCGTGAGTTCGCACTCACCGGCTTGATCCTCGGCTACATCAGCCTCGGCCTCGCGGCGCTGTGGACGCTCCTCGTGGTCATCGTGATCGTCATCGGGACTCTCAGCGGCCACTGACCCGTCGCAGTAAGAAGCCCCGCCTCGGATGTTTCCGGGCGGGGCTTCTTCATGCCTGCAGTCAGGCCAGGATGCGGCTGACAGCCTCGATCATCCGAGATGCGACACGGCGGTCGTGGAGCTCCTCGTCGACCACAGCTTCGACATCGGCCAGGTCGGCGAACTTCCGGGCGCCGACGAGGAACCCGATGGGGATGACGTCGGACATCTCGAACGCGGATGCGAGGTCGTAGGCGAACGAGAGCCGGTCGCCGCGGTGGATGAAACCCAGAGCGGACGACACACCCAGGAGCGTGCAGACGTCCGCGGCGATCCGGACAGCTTTCGCCTGGGCGACGTCGATCGCGACGTTGGTGAAGTCGCGGCCGCCGGGCGTGCGGGAGAAACGTCCGACCCGGAACCGGGCGGTGTGCTTCTCGTACACCTCCTCCACCAGCTGCGCGTCGAGCTCGGCAAGCGACGCCTTCTGAGCTGTCGCTGAGGCGCCATCGTCGCCGAGACGGAACGCGTAGACGCGGCGGGCGCCTTCGGTGACCTTCGTGAACAGGTACGCCTGGTTGACGGCGTAGGTGACATCCTCCAGTGGGGCGGGGCTGAACCCGGGAGCTCCGGTGGTCGAAAGGGATCGGATGCCGAGATCTGCCAGCTGGCGGGCGCCGGCGGCAGTAGGGGAGGCGCTGGGCCCGAACCCGACGATGACGTCACCGTCGGGGATCGGGACAGCCTGACGGGCGACGTCGCCGTCCTCATCCTCAATGCCGACGACTGCGACGCCGCCGCGGGCTTTCACCAGTCGGGCGTAGTCGATCTGGGCGTAGTGGACACCGGCGGTCTTCGTGAATGTGAGTGGTGTGGTGCGCATCAGGCAGCCACCTCCTTTGTTGTGGCCATCATCAGCCCGCAACCGAACGGCTTCTGCCGTCCGATCCCGGTCCTGAGCAGGCGGGCGAGCTGGGTGGGGTCGGTGACGACGGCTTCCCCGTCGACGGTGTCGACGATCACGGGGGAGCGGCCGGAGTCGACTGTGGTTCGTCTGGATGTGTGAACGGTCACATGGGTGAGCGCGCCGGCGGTCTTCTCCGCCAGCCAGGTTTCGGTGTCGACAACTCGGACACCGCCGGTTCGGCGGCGAGCTATCGGGTTCACGGCAGCCCGGAACCTGATCACGGAACCTTCAGCGAACTCTGTTCTCGGACGGATCGTCGCGGACGGGGAAGGCAGCTTGTCGGGGTCGGGCTGCACGTCGGAGCTGATGATGACGTTGGGCCCGTCGACCATGAACAGGATGTTCGACTGTGAGCGTCTGGTGCCGACATCACCGGGGAGGGTCTCAGGGAACAGCGACATCACCATCTGGTGGAACGTCTCGCCGTGGTTCTCGATCCGTTCGGCGGGGACGCGTGTGAGGTAGGTCACGGCTTCCAGCCTTTCCAGAGATCTGCGGGGGTGGTTCGTCTTTCAGGAGATACATGTGCGGACACGTAGTTTTTGTCTCCGACGATCCGGTGCACCGGCAGGGCGGCACGTGCAGACCCGGTCGGCAGCTTCTCCATCAGCTGTTCCGGTGATCCCTCGTGGATGCCGAGGGCGTACGGGAACGTGGGAGCGAACACGCGCCTACCTAGGTAGGTGAGGAACTCAGGGCTGCGCAGCGCGGCCGCCACCGTAGCAACCTTCTCGTCGTCCGGGTGGGAGATCGCGACGATGAACTCAGCACCGGACAGGTACGCCCGACGGGTCTCCATGGTGGTGGCTCCGCGCACCTCCCAGCGGCCGCCCTGGCCGCGGGGGACTGTGTAGTTGGAGGTGCGTGCCGGCCCGGAGTACAGGGTGGAGGCGTGCTTGTCCTTGGATCGGGACTCGGCCAGATCCTCCGGCGGTGCGGAGATCGTCTGGTACTCCACCTCGACGGTGCCGGAGCGGTCCACCCGCACCCAGATGGTCAGGTCCTCGAACCAGGCGGGGTTTTCTCCTCGGCGGATGCCGAGAGCAGCACCGATCAGTCCGAGCAGGGCGCTGCGAGTCGGCACGCCTTCGGTGGACTTCATCTGGAACGGGGAGCTCGCGTAGGACTGCCCGGACCCGGCGAGCCGGATGACGGCGGACTTCATGCGGCCGCCTTGACCCAACCGACGATGAACGACACCATGCCGCGGATCCCGACGACGTCGGCTCCGGGGATGCCGGTGTCGTGGCCGACGGCGTTGACGCCGGAGATCAGGGTGTCGCCGAAGAACTCAGGGTCGTACAGGCGGGCGGCGCGCGCCTGCTGGTACAGGTGTTCCATGGACGGGGCGAGGTAGCCTCCGTCTGCGCCCAGCTGCACAGGCTTGTCGAACTCGTACCCGGTGCGGCTGAGCTGGGTTTCGGCGATCACGACAGCGGGGAGCGGCTCCGCTGCAGAGTTGTTCTTCCCCGCTTGCGGGAGCGTTTCGATGAGGGTGCGGACGAAGGAGGTCAGCTGCTCGTCGGCGGCGTCGGCGGTGATCCCGGTCCAGGAGCGCTGCAGCTGCTTCCGGTCGAACGTGACGGTCCGGTAGTACACGCCGGTGGTGTGAGCGGACTGGTTCAGGTGGGAGATGCCTCGGGGGATGAGGTCGTCGACGGTGGTGAACAGGTCGAACTCCACCGCGATCGAATGGGTGGTGGTAGCAGGGGACACGGCGATCGCCGCTTCAGAGGACCATTCGGGGCGGTGGGCGAGCATCCGCCCGAACCCGGCGATCGCCAGTGACGAGGAACGGGCACTGAACACGTTGTCGGTGCTGCCGTCGGCGACGACGCCCTGGGCGATCGCTTCGACCTCCTCAGCGGAGAGCCACACAGCGGTTTCAGCGTCACGCTCAGCCTTGTCGATCTGGGCGTCCAGCTTCGCTGCGACCTTCGCGTCGTAGATGGCCATGAACTCAGCCAGTTCCTCCGGGGAGGCGTCGGCCGGTGCTTTCGCTTCATGGTGAGCGCGGGCCTTCCGCGCCTTCACGAGAGCGGCCTTGTCGGCACGTTCGATGTTGACGGTCAGGTCGAGGATCAACGGTTTCACGATCCGGCTGGCGGCGTCCCGGTCGAACGGGATGTTCGCCTGCTCGGCGATTTGTGCGGCGCGGTCGAGGATGTGCTCACCGAGCGCGCGGGAGCGGAAGGAGATGACGTTGCCGGCTGCGGCTCGTTCGTACTTCACACGAGCTGCTCGCTTCAGCGACCAGGAGGACAGGATGCCGCGGAGCACGCCGCCTTCCATGTGTGACTTCGGGGCGCCGCGGTCGTCACGGTTGCGTGCATGGTGCGGCACTGCCGTGAGGATGTGGACGGTGAGGTAGTCGTGGTTCATGCTGCGAGGGCCTGTCTGGTGCGGGTGAAGTAGCGGTACGCGAATCCGTGGCGGTGCGACCGGCGAAGGTCGATGTCGGGGTGGTCCCAGTACCGGAGGGTGGTGATGACGTTGTGGAAGTTGACGGAGATGTGGGCCTTGTCCAGGCGTTGGAGGAGGCTGTCGAACGTCTGCACGGCGGACTGTCCGTCCGTCTGAATGAGTTGGGCGATGCGGGCGGGGATGCCCGTCTTCGAGTTGAAATCCTGGTCGAGGGTCTCGGTGAGGACATGCAGAGCTCGGGCGAAGCTGAGGGTCGCGGCGTGCTGCAGGTTCGGGTGGAGGGCAAGGGTTGAGAAGCCTTCCAGGACGGCGTCCCGCTCCCACCCGGCCGTCGGGAGCTTCCGGTGGCGGGCGGGGACCCGGTTGCGGACGTCGAACCTGTAGGAGTTGTCGGTGCCGATACGGCGGATGTACTCGGCGACGGTGGTCGTCAGATCTGACGGGTCGAGCTCGTCGGCGATGATGGCGCGGCCCAACTGGGAGCGGCCGGCGGCGATCTGCTGGATGGTGCGTGCGGTCAGAAATGGTTCAACGGCCCGGTCGAACGCGGCGAACTTCGCCGTTTGGATGTCGGCGACGAGGCTGGTCGGTTCGGTGCCGCCGAAGATGTCGGAGATGGCTCCGGACAGCAGTGGCTCCAACGTGGAGTGAAGCTGGCCGACCGCGGTCCTCAGTGTCGGTTTCAGGTGCGGGGACCGGATGGTGCGCCCGTCCTTCTCCGTCGCGGGGAACACTGCGGTGAGGGCGTGGAAGAGCGCCGCCTCCGGGTTCCGGGCTGCGCTGTTCGCGAGGTCGCGGATGACGTCCAGCTGTTCAGCGTCGACGTCGAGCAGGTCTGATTCGACGGTGAATGTGGAGGCGAGCACCGGGTCGACGGCGCCGCGGTTCGTGGCTGCCACCTCCAGCACTTGGATGGTGGTGCCGTGGGTGGAGAGCAGCCCGCGGCCGAGTCTCGGTGTGGCGGCGTCGACATGCCAGGCTCGGAGGTGCTGGGCTGTGGAGCTGGTGCGGGAGATGCCGGAGAACAGCTTCTGGTCCTGGCCGTCGACGTCCACCCAGACTCGGGTGGGGTCGTTGGTGGCGGCGGAGCGGAGCTGGTCGGTGACTGCTTGCTTGTACCGGTCGCCGAGCTCGGGGGCGGGGAAGCCTCCGCGGAGGACGGTGGTGAACAGCCCGGCCGCTCCGTCGTACTGGGCGAGGGCGGCTGATCCGGAGAAGGTCCATTCGCCGAGGGAAGCTGGTCCCCAGTCGGTTCGGAACGGTTCGGTGTACGCCGGCAGGGTGCCGTCCGTCAGCCAGTTCGGGGAGATGTTCAGCAGCAGCGTGGCTGCCAGGGTCCGCCCGGTGCGGAAGAACGTCAGCCCTGACTTGGACCCGTCGATGGTGTCCGCTCCGAACATGCCGATCGACCCGGAGGAGCGGAACTTCGGTCCGTCCTTCTCTTCGGTGGTCCTGGTGAACAGGTTCGCAGCGCATCCGTAGAACCAGTTGGTGACCAACGCCTCCGCGGTCTGCGCCGGGGTCAGGGACTCCGGGTTGAAATGGTCTCCGGCGACTTCCAGCCACGCTTTCGATGCCGGTCCGGGGGTGCGGGGGTGCAGCGTCGCTGCGGGGAGGGCTCCGCTGCTCTCCGGGTTGGCGAGCTGGTCGTAACCGTCCAGTGACGCCAGTTGGAGGAACGGTGTGGCGTCGTCGATCAGGTGCAGATGGGTGTCGATCCGGTTGAGGGCGGCGGTGATGGCGGCAGGAGGGAAGCCGTCAGCGACGAACCGGGATGCGTTGCTTTCCTCGATGCCGCCTTCACGGCAGACGAGGACGGCGACGGAGATCAGGAACCTGGTGAGCGCTGCGTGGACCAGCGGGTCGCGGGTGTCGAGCCCGTCGATGGTGTGCGCGTTCAGCAGCGCATGTTCGAGGGTGACGCGCAGGTGACGGCCGCCGACGCTGACCGGCACCCAGTCGAGAGTGCGGACGTTGAACGTGGAGGCTGCGCCCTGCGCGGAAGCGAGGGCGGGGGAACTCACTTGGACCAGTACCATCCGGGGATGAAAGCCTCCAGGGCGCGGCGGCGGGTGTCGGTCATCTTCAGGGTGGACGCGGAGCCGGGCTTCGCTGCACGGCGGGCGTGCTCGCACCAGCGACCGAACTTGCGCTCGGTCTCGTCGTCGCACTTGCCGCGGGGGATGCGTCCGTTCTCGGTCACCCAAGCTGCGACGGAGATCAACGTGTCCCACCACTGCTCGGCGGGGGCGATCTGCCAGTCCCAGCCGGGGATGGCTTCCAGCT
The DNA here is from genome assembly GCF_001422325.1 of Leifsonia sp. Leaf264. GTDB lineage: Bacteria > Actinomycetota > Actinomycetes > Actinomycetales > Microbacteriaceae > Orlajensenia. Next base: position 538,036 of record NZ_LMMR01000005.1, on the reverse strand, counting down.
GTTCCGCCTGAGGGCGGCCGAGGGTGCCGGCGCGGAAGGAGTCGCGGTACCGGGTGACGAACGACGCGAGGCGGCGCTCCTCCTTGTCGGTGGTGTACTCCTTCGGGAACGTGCCGGTCGACTTCACCCAAGCGAGCAGGTCGTCGGCGGCGGACTTGAACGTTGAGGTCGGCTGGCCGGACCACCACCATCCGGGGATCACCTCCAGTGCGTCGGACTGCTCGACGGTGAGGGTGCCGACGGTCTCGGGGTTGGTCTTCTTGGCACGCTGGACGCGCACCCAGTTGGCGAGTGACTTCTCAGCGGCGGTGTCGCCACGGCGGCGGGGGATGTCGCCGTGGGTGAGGACGAACGCCTGCAGTTCGGCGAGGCGGTCCTTCCAGACGGTGCTGCCGTCCGGGGCCTGCCAGTACCAGCCGGGGATCGCCTCGAGCGCGTCGGCTTCGGCGTCGGTCATGGTTCCGAGACGGCCTTCGGTTCGGTTCCGCTGCGCCTGGCACCACTTCGCCAGGGTGGCTTCAGCGGTGTCGCCGACCTGGGAGTTCGGGAGGCGGCCGTGGTCGTTGACGAAGCGGTTCAGCTCGTCGACGCGGACGGCGAACAGGGAAGGGAGCGGAGAAGTCATATACCCCTCATGTGCGGAATGCGGCAAAAGCGTTGGAATGCTCAGTCGGAGAACACCGGACGGGACCTCAGCAGCCCCAGCAGAGGTGAGTAGAGCTCCGGGTTTGTGAGCGTGACCACCCGCACGCCACGGAACGCAGCCGAAGCCGGAACCCAGTCGTCCGGTTCGATCAGCTCCACCAGCTCCGGCAGGTGATTCCAGCGCTTCCGGGTCATCGTGAACGTCGACTTCAGCAGCTCACGGGCGTTCTCGCCCGTCGCCTCCATCGCCTCCTCAGCGGTTCCCACCCACGCAAACGGGATGACGCCGTTCGGGTCGACCATCACAAACGTCTCCTGGTCCTGGTCGATGAACCGGGTCGCAGCCTCATCGAGGTCATGCTTCGTGGTGGTCTTCGACAGCGTCAGGTAGTCGAGCTCGTCAGAGAGGACAGGACGGTTGTGGCCTTGGCCGCGGAACGGGATGACGACGTTGCCGGCCTTCCGGTTCCGGCGGAGCTCCTCGTAGTACTCGTCGTTCTCGTCCTCCGCGGACACATGGGTTTCGTACTCCGCTTCCTCGGCGGTGATCGCGGACTCATCCACCAGCGCCTGCACATCCTCGGGGATGGCGACGATACCGTCGCGAGCTTCCAGCGACGCTTTCGTGCGCTTCAGCTCAGCCATCAGGTACGGGTACCGGGCGACCGGGGACAGTGTGTCCCGGTGAGCGTCATCCAACGGGCAGAGGATGTCCAGCACCGGGTTGTCACCGCGGCGAGGTCGGACATGGTCCCACACACCGTCAGTCGGTTCGGAATGGCGCCACATGCGGCCGGCACGCTGGATCAGCGACGGAGCGGGAGCCAGGTCCGAGATCATGCAGTCGAAGTCGATGTCCAAGGACGCTTCGATCACCTGGGTTCCGATGACGATCAGTCCGCCCTCCGTCGAATCCGGTCCGAGGCGGAGCTCCAGCTCGTCGCTGATCAGCTTTCGGTGGCCGGCGCCCATCAACGAATGCATGACGATGACACGCTGCCCGTGCTGCACGGCGAGGATCTCACCGATCTCCTGGGCGCGGTCGATCTGGTTCACGACGATGCCGATGCGGGCGTTGGCGGACTCCCGCCGGTAGTGCAGGGCCAGCTGGACGTGCTTGCTCACCAGACCCTTCGCGGGGATGTTGTGGATTCGGTACTGCAGGTCGAACGAACGGCGGGACTTCACCTCCGACTGTGTCGTCAGCTCCGACGTCACCAACGTGGTGCCGGGGTAGATGGCTTGCTCCGGGGCGGTGCCGCCGTACGCGTCCGAGTACCGTTGCAGACGGAACTCCGGAAGCGAAGCGCTGAGGATCGTCACCCGGGTGTCGGTCTTCCCGCACCAGGCCAACAGCTGCTCCAGCAGGGACGCCTGGAAGGTGTCATAGGTGTGGACTTCGTCGAGGACGACGTGACGGTTCGCGATCGCCGTCAACCGCATGTACGAACGCCGCTGCGCCAACGAACCGAGCAGCACCTGGTCGCAGGTGGACACGCTCAACGGCGCCAGCAGCGCAGTCGCGGAACCGGTCAGCCAGTCGTTCGGGGTAAGGCCGTGATCGCCGGAGCAGCCGTCATCGACGACGTGCACGCGCTGGTCAGCGCGGCGGGCGTAGAACGAGTTCAGCTGGGCGTGGCCGTGCAGGATGGCGGCGTAGTTCGGGGTGCGCATGTACGTCCTCCGCACACGGACCCACATCGCATCCGTGGTCGCACGAGTCGGCAACGCGAACAGCAGACCCTCACCGGGGCAGTTCGAATGGCGGAGCAGAGCCGCCTCCGTCTTCCCGTCACCGGCAGGGACAGTCACCACCCACAACCCACGCCCGACCGTCAACGACTGCTTCTGCAGCGGGCTGAGGTTGTCCTTGTGCTTACGCATCACATCCGCGACCGGGTCCTTGATGTCCTGGTACACGCCGAGAGTGGCGGTGAGGATGGCGGGGAGGTCACCGGTGCGTTCCTGCAGATACCCGGAAGGGTCAACGACCGGGTCGGCGGCGGCGTTACGGCCACCACTGATGGTGCGGCCGGTGGATGCGACCCAGTCGGCGAGGGACACCAGCCCGGACAGGAGGATGACAGCGGTGGACCCGTGGGCGTGCAGTGGCGTGCGGAGGTCCGCCGGGGCGACGCCGGCAGCGTCGCAGACGGCGTGGATGTGGGCTTGCTGCTGCTCGCCCCAGCGACCGGCGGTGAACTGGGCGAGCTTCTTGTCGATGCCGAACCCGGCACGAGAGTGCTCCTGATCGAAGGACGCGTCGTTCGGGTGGTACCGGCCATGGTGCGCCCCGAGGACTGCAGCAGCCCAGCTGTCCGCGACCTTGTCGAACTTCCCCGGCCAGGCGCCGGCGACGACCAGCAGTGTGAGGGCTTCGTGGCGGCGGGCGGCTCGGCCGGCCGGGCCGTCCAGGTCCAGGTCTCCGCCGATGCGTCCGTTCTTCGGAGCGGCGGTGTCGTACCCTGCTGCAGCCAGGGCTGCAAGGTGGTCGGCGATGAAGTCACCGCGGTAGTAGTCGGACCCTTCAGCGCCGAGCTGTCCTTGGAAGACGACGTTGATCTTGCCGATGTCGTGGACGCCGGCGAGAGCAGCGAACATCGACCGTGCCTTGCCGGGCTGCCCGGGGGCGAGCGCTTCGGTGAGGAGCGCACGGAGGCCAGAGCGGAGCCACAGATCCCAGACGGCGAAAGCAGCCGCGGACGTGTCCAGCGAATGCTTGATCAGAGGGTATGGGGCGTGCGGGGCTTTGCCGAGCTTGCCCCAGAGGGCAGGGTCGACGGCATGCTGGCGCGCGGCGCGGGGTTTTGAGGCCATGGGGTCTCTATGCGCGAGACCGCCCGGCGGCTGTTAGATCGGGTTCAGCCGATGATGATTTTGCCGCCGGCGCCGACGACGAGGATGCCGGCGGCGAACGTGATCGCCAACGCCGTCACCCAGACGATCCCGAAGTAGCCAAGGATCAACGAGGCGACCGCCATGCGGCGACCCTCACCTTTCCCGCCGTTGATGTCTCGCAACGCCAGATGGCCGAAGATGACCGCGATGATCGGGACGAAGAACGCTGAGATGAGCGCTGCGATCGCGAACTTGTTGATCGGTGCGACCGTCGGCTCCTCGTAACGGACTGCAGCTGTGGCTCGGACGTCATCGAGGTAGGCAACCGTGCGGGGCTGCTCCTGCTGAGGATGGTGGACAGGAGCCTGCGGCTGCTGCTGACGCACCGGTGCCTGAGGCTGCTGCTGCCGGACCGGGGACGGGCCGGGTGAGTACGCAGGAAGCTGCGCCGGCGCCGACGTTGTGAACGGGTTCGCGACCTGCTGCAACGGCTCCGGAGCCAGACGGATCGTCTGCGGTTCAGCCTGCGGCTGGTACTGCGAAGGAGTGGCGGGTGCAGGTGCGGACTGGATCGACGCAACCTGGTTCCCAGGGTTCGCGTTAGGGCGGCCCGGAATGTACGGAGTGTCCCAAGGACTGCCCATCGTTCACCTCCACACAGTGTGAGCGGGCGGGTCGGGGCCGCTCAGAAAATAGGTATGTGGCGAAGGGCTGTGTCGTCGATCATGAGGAACGACTCGGCCCCGTGCTTATCGAGGTAGTACTGCGTGGCCGTTGAAGCGACCTGCGTCATCGCCTGGATCATCTCGTCCTTGCTCCACGGCTGCTCCCGGAAGAAGAAGCTCCCTCGAGCCAGCCGGTTCTTACCCTCCTTATGGACGTTCACCGTGTTCAGCTCTGCATGCTGGGCGATCGTCCGGACGCGATCCAAGATCGAGCTTCCTTCGTGGAAGTCGTACCCGTATCCGAAGCAGATGAACGGGAAGATCTCTTCCTCCAAGAACAGGTCCCGGTAGCCGATGACGCTCTTGCCGAGCCGTTCTATCGCGTTGCCCATGGATTGCTTCTTCAGGCCCTCGGTGGCTCGGAGGTCGTTCGTCCCTTGCCTCTTCACCTCAGAGATGAGGATCGGGTGTAGTGATCCATCGATCGACCGGATGGCCGAGAGGATTCCCCCGTCTGGACTCATGAACGATGTGGGGAGCGGATCCGAGAAATGCACATCCGGTTCCGCTGTGCGGAGTTTGAGAACCAGGTCGGTGAGGGTGGTGCGTTTCCGGTGGTCGAGCTGCAGGCCGAACTCCGCGATCACAGCTTCCGACGCGGCCGTCACCGCCTCCGCGAGCTTCAGCTCCTGCCTTGAAGACGCGACGTTGATGACGGTTCCGTACCGGTTCAGACGAAGTTGATCTCTCTGTGCCACAACAGGTGGGCATGTGGCGGCAGAACCTTTCCCATCCGCACATGAGAGCTTCGTGACTAATGCCCCATCGAACCAAGAGCTTGTAGAAGACGTCCTCGCTGAGGCCGTCGCCATCGGCGTCGGCAGCGTCGACGCGCGCCCCCGAGAAGGGCAGCTGGCTCTCGCCCGTGACATCGCCACCGTCATGTCCCCGGTCGGCAACGACGACGCAGCCGGGTCCGGCAAAGGACACCTCGCCGGGCTCGCCGGGGTCGGCATCGGCAAGTCGTTCGCGGCCCTGTCGAACGCCGGCATGAGAAGCGCGAAGTACGGCGAACGGACCCTCTACTCCACGAAGTCACTCTCCCTGCAGGCGCAGATCGTCGACAAAGACGCACCTGTCGTGTCGAAAGCTGCAGAGAAGGTGCTCGGAAAGCCGTTCACCACCGCGGTCCTCAAAGGCTGGGCGAACTACGCCTGCATGAACAAGGCCTACGACACCGGCATGGCACTCATCGGTGAGGTCCCCTCCTCGTTCCCCGGCAAGGGCTCGATCGCCCCGCTGATCGCGAAACTGAAGCGACTCCCCGACATCGGGAAGAAGCAGATGGACGGGTTCGAGTTCGACCTGGCCACCATGAAGCCGCTGGTGCTGTGGGCTCTGAACCAGGGGCTCCGTGACGAGACGTCCGGCGACAAGGACACGTACGACGGCGCCGTCACCGAGGTCAACTGGGCTGGCGTGTCTGTGTCCACCGACGAATGTGTCGGGGTCTCCGTCTGCCCGTTCGCGGAGATGTGCAAGTCTGACCGTGCCCGTAACCGGGCCGCTGAGGCTGACGTCGTCGTCACCAACCACTCTCTCCTCGCCGTGCAGGCGGCTATCGGTGTACCTGTCGTCCTCGGGAACTCCACCCTCGGTGTGTTCGACCACATCATCGTCGACGAAGCCCATGAGCTCCCGAAGGTGGTCCGCTCGCAGGGGGAGGCTGGCGTGTCCGGCCGCCGCATGACCCAGCTGGTCCGTCTCGTGAAGTCGATCGCAGATGAGCGTGAGCAGCCTGTCGCCCAATGGGTTGAGGACGGCTACCACGTCGGCGAGCTCGTCCAGCAGGAGCTGCACCGCATGTTCCGCGACACCTCCACGGGTGACATTGGACGCCTCACCGAGAAGGACGACCCGCTGGAGAACACCGGCGATGCGATCGTCGCCTGGGCTCGGATCGCTTCCCGTCTGATCAAGAAGCCGATCGGCCAGGCGACCGTCGCCGGGAACATGAAGCAGATCATCGCTGGGAAGCGAGCGCAGGCTGGTATCGACTCGTTGATCGCCGACGTCAACACCGTCCGCACGGAGAAGAAGGGTGTCGCTCGTTGGCTTCAGGCTCCGCCGCTGGCAGCTCCCGGGCAGCAGCGGAAGAAGTCGCAGTCGTGGTACATCGCCCAGTCCGCCCAGGTGGAGGTCGGCGGTGCGCTCCGGAGCAACCTGTGGACCCAGACCATCGAGGACCCGGAGACCCACGAAGAGGTTGACGTTTCCCCGAGCGTGTCCTGCATCTCCGGCACGCTGCCGAAGAACTTCGTGTCCGAGGCGGGCCTGACATCAAAGCAGGTGATCGCGTACAAGCTGCCGTTCGCGGAAGCGTATGACGAGTCGATGCTGTTCATCCCGTCCGCGAAGAACCCGGATGCTGTCGCTGCGCTCACCGACCCGAACCCGTACGGCGGGAAGCGGAAGTTCAACGTCGCAAAGCACCACGAATGGGCGCTTGACGTCATGAAGGAGCTGATCGACGCGAACCGCGGTCACGCGCTCGTGCTGTCTGCCACCTCCGGCGGTGCGAAGAAGTACGCCGCTGCGCTGGAAGCCCACGCCGGCGGCCGGTTCCGCGTCTACACGCAGTGGGATGCGTCATCGCCCCGCATCACGATCGCCCGCTGGAAGGAAGACCCCACCGGTGTGCTCGTCGGCACCCAGGGCCTGATGACCGGAGTGGACGCACCGGGGGAGACGAACTCCCTCGTCATCCTCGATCGTGTCCCTCGCGCCGCCGGGAACCCTGTCGACGACGCACGCGCGGCACTGATTGCCGACCGCATGGGCGGCGACAAGGCAGCCGAATGGACAGCTCGACGTCTCGTGTACGTGTCCGACGCCTGCGAACTGCTCGGCCAGTCACGCGGCCGTCTGGTCCGAGGTCAGAACGACCGAGGCATGTTCGCCATGCTCGACCCGCGCCTCCTGAAGAACCACCCGTTCTCCTACGAGGAATCCAGCCGGAACGACATGATGGACGCCATCAATGCGTTCGGTCAGAAGACCACCGACCTGAGCAAAGCGGTCGAGTTCCTCGCCGGCCGGCAGGACATGCGAGACGCGGCATGAATACCGTCCCGTTGCCGATCTTCGGCGAGAAGCTCCTCGGGGACATGGACGCGATCAGGGAAGCGAAAGCCGGCCTCGACCTGCCGTACATGGTGAGGCCGATGGATGCGGCTGCGACCCCGAAGAACCTTCGGGTGCTGGCGCTCCGGGCCAGGCCCACACATCTGTGTGCCAACGTGCTCGTCACCGACCCGGCCGACGTCGACCAGGTGATGGCTGCCCTGGAATGGGTGCTCGGCCGTACCAACCACCACCCGGAAGCCCTGACTGCCGACGAGATGGTGCTGCCGATGCTCCGCAACGTGTTCGGAGACCAGGTGAACGAGATCACCGAGCTACCGCCGAAACCTGTCAAGGTGAAACCGCAGCCGGCCGCTCCGCCGAAGCCGGAGGACGAGCTCTGGTACGACCCGACGAAGTGGATGACCGGGGCGGACTTCTTCTCGAACGCCTGACAGACCGCGAAGACGGGTCAGTCCATCTTGTAGCCGATGTCGACACAACTTGTCGTGAGCGGCAGCACCGCATCCTTGTACGGCTGGTTGTTCAGGGATAGGGCCCCGCCACCGGCTTTGTACACGGCATCGATCTGGTCGTACGGCGCCGTGTACCCGGCAACGTCGGGTGCCTGCTCCGCCGTGGCATACTTCCGCATGTTGGTGACATACGTCGTCTGGGTGCGGTGGTGGGAGACGACGAAGTCGCCGTTGCCGGTCTCAAGGATGTAGTCGGCGTACGCCGCCATCCCGGGGACGAACACGTCACAGAACTCCCACCCTTCCGGGTGGTCGACTTCAGCCTCGGCGGTTGGCTCCGGCGTCTTCGTTGGAGCTGCGGCCGTCGTCTTCGTTGGCTCAGCGGCACCCTCCGCGCTGGCGGCGCACCCAGAGAGCAGGAAGGCGATCGCGGCCGCCCCGGCGAAAGATGCTGTGAGCTTCATACGCGGCAGCGTACCGCTCGCTGGCGTCGGTGACCATGCCCCGATCCAGGTGGCGGTGGGGCTAGCGGACGGGTTCAGCTGAGGCTGCCTCTCGCTCGCCTCACCAGCGCATCGAACGACGCAGCCCGTGGGCAGTTGAACGTGGTGACGGTCGTGCCGTGGTCCGAACCGATGTCCTCGGCTGATTGGGCGACGACGTCGAACCGGTCGTTGCCGGCTTCGAAGATGACGTGGTGGGTGCCGTGATGCTCGAACTCGGCAACCGCGAGGATGGTGAGCGTTGTCATGGGCAGATCATGCGCCTGCCCACCGACATCAGTCCGGCATAGGCAGTTCGTCGAACCCGGCAGCGGCGAGGGCGGTGTTCAGGGCGGACCACTTGTGCAGCTTCCCGGCGTCCTTCGCGTCAGCGCGGCCGCCGTTGTAGCGAGCGTCCAACCCGCAGGAGCATGTGACCCGGCAACCTCGGGACGTCGCGCCCCAGCCCCTGATCGGGCTGCTCCCGCGCGAGTAGGTGGTGTAGTCGAGCCAGTGCGCAGCAGAGACCTCCGCGACGATCTGTTCACGGCGACGGACATCAGCGGCGTACTTCTCGATGAGATCCATGCCGGCGTCCGTCACGGCGTAGTTGAGGTACTTGTTGGCGATGGTCAGCCAACCAGCGTCGATGAGTCGCTTCGTGGCGACAGCGGGCCAACGGCGTCCTTCGCCGGAAGGCCAGAAAACTTCACCGGCGTATTGGACGCCGTGGACGGACATCCTGGCGAGGAGGTTGATGTCGACCAGCTGCCGTTTCGTCAGCTCCTTCGTCTCGCCGGCGGTCACTTGGCGGCCTCCCGACTGGCGATACCGGCACGGACCTTCTTGCCGAACAGTCCGCCGAGGCGGTCGAAAGCTACATGGGAGCCGTCAGTGGTTGCAGCCTCGACAGCCATCTCCACTGCCTGAGCGATGGGGATCAGCTTGCGGGTGCCGTCCGAGTTCTCCGCGTACCACTTGCTGGCACGGTCGTAACGGACAACCTCGACACCGTTCAAGACGGCGTAGACGGTGCGGTCCCACTGCTGGGCGAGCGACGCATTCTTCTTCATGACACCTACATGCGCGGACGGAGTTCAATCTGGGGCCCACAACAAAGCCAACCATGCTGGATTCGGACAGCCGGCTCCAGGCGACTCTCGCATCAAAAATGGATTGTGACTGAGCCAGCCGCTAGCCCCAGTGATATTTGCCGTGCTTGTCAGCGCCATTTGCTCCACACACGAAAGGTACTCCGGCGTCGTTGAGTCCAGGTGCCCCCGCGGGCGAGCAGTACCGCCCCTTCTGGATGCCTTGCTGGGGTTCTGACGGCGACTCTTCTGTAGGCGCCTGCTGCTGAGTGCCGGTGTTGTCCGGCTGCTCGGTCACGACTGGAGCCGACGGTGTAGGAGTGGGTGCTGGAGCCTCGACGAGCCCTGGGGCGGTGGGATCTGGCGTTCCCGACGGCGACGAAGAACTAATCGCGGAGCAGACTGCCACGACGACGATGATCATGAGGGCCAGCATGACGATGGCGATAGCCGCGCACCCCAGCTTCTGCATGCCCGATCGGACTGCGGCTTTCGCGCGTGAAGGCCGTGGAGGCTGCCCTGGCCTCAGTGCCAGCGTCTTGGGCGCCGCGTGCTCCCGCTGCGGGACGGGCAGCGGGCTCGAGGTCGGAACGAAGTTCCATACGGGTGGCATCTCGGTGGACGGCTGCGTCTGTGCATCCGTCGAATCGCGGGGATCGGACATGCCGGTAAGCCATGTGGCGCGCCCCGCACACCTATGCCCCCATGGGTTGGGGAGATCAGCGCCGGGAAGGCCACGGGCAGTGGGGGAGCACCATGCTGTCCTCATCGGATGCCGCCCTCAGTTTCGACTCCGACACCGCCCCTCTCTTTGACGTCGCTCGCCTCACCCCGAAGGAGCGAACGCTTCTCGAAGCCCACCTTCAGGAGTCCGTTCCGGGTACCGGGGCGTCGTACGAGTCGCTGTACCGGGAGTTCGCCGCCGAGTCGAAGTCGCAGGACCTGGTGTGGGTGCGCCGCGGCGCCCAGCGCGAGCTCGTCTGGCGGCTGCATCGCACCAACCAGGAACCAGTCCGCATCCCACCGGTGGTTGCGAAAGCAATCACCGCAGAGGACACCACCGACCCGCTCGCCATGTCGGAACACCGACGCGACAGCGCTCACCGCTCCTGGCAGAAGCTGGTCGAAGCGAGAACCACACGCCGGAAACGGATCACCGAGCCCGAGCGCCGTACGGCAGTGGAGAAGGAGAACACCGCCTACGGGAAGTGGCTGACCGCGGAAGCGGACCACCTGACGAAGAAGGCGGAGCTCGCCCTCGCCGAGTACCGGGACCTGCTGCTCGCCGACGCCGACCGTGAATCCGACGCGTTCGTCCGGGAGATGGACCGAATGTTCGACGCCGAACGCGCCTACATGGAACTGCCTCCACTGGCGGAACGGATCGAGACAGCGAAGCAGGCCGCAGCCCGCATGCACCGTGAAGCCGCCGACACCCGCGGGAAAGTGCGTGCGTGGAACAGCCCCGGAACTCAAACCCGACTCCGAAACGGCGCCGTCGTCCAACTCTGAGGCCACACACCTAAGCCGTCATGAATCAGACGACAACGAAGGAATGGGACCCCGAGGAGCACCTCCGCCACCCGTTCTCCGGTGAGTTCATCACGATGAACCGCCGATCCGACCAAGGCGACCTCGGGGGAGTGGTCCTGGCCGCCGAACCGTTGTACGTGTACGACGAGGCCGACGAAACCGGCGACCCCGCCCTCTCCCGTGTCGAGGACGCACCCGAACGGTACGAACCGAAGTACAGGTTCCTCGCCGAACGGCTCGAGATCGCCGAGCAGAAGATCGCACGCGCCAACAACCGGCTCGCGAAGCTCGGCATCGAGGAACGGTTCGAGTTCGAGATCGAATCCTCCTTCGAGCAGCTCAAAGGCGACACCGTCGAATACGTGACGCTGACACTGAACCGGCCCTCCATCAGCTACGACGGCTGGTCGTTCGCCGGCGCCCACCACGTCGCCGCGAACGGCAACTGGGTGAACCACTTCACCGGCGACCACCTCGCGAACATCGTCCCGAACGGCACCGCCTGCGACCACTGCGGCCAGACCCGCCACCGCACCAAGCTGTACACAGTCCGCCACCCGGAGCTCGGCTTCAAGCAGATCGGCGCATCCTGCCTCAGCGCATTCCTCGGCGTGCGGCCCCAGGGACTCTGGGCTCTGGAGTCCGACCTCGAACTCGACGTCATCGAGGCCAACGACCGCGAACGCAGCAACGCCGGCGCCTCACGAGTGTTCGACCAGAACGACCTCGTCGTCGCCGCGCTCGTCGCATCCGAAAACGGTGAGAAGTTCGTCTCCGGGAAGAACGGGACCTTCAACAACCCACCCACCGCATCCGTCGTCAGCAAGACGTTCGCATCGCTGCTCGCGAAGGCCACCGACGAGCAGCGCCAGAAGGCGGCAGAGATCGTCGCCTGGGCCCGCACCCGCGAGGACGCACCCGGTAGCTACCTCGGCAACCTCGCCGCCATCTTCGGTGCGGATCCGGGCCAAGAGTTCGTTCGCGCGAAGCATCTCGGCTATGCAGTCTCTGCCGTAGGGGCGTTCCAGAACGACGGGAAGAAGAAGGTCGCCCGGAAGGCGGCCGAGGATCTGCGCGCCAACGAGAAGAAGGAATGGTTGGCCGCCCCGAAAGAGAAGCTCCGAGAGCTGAAAGTCACCGTCGACCGGGTCAAGCACGACACCTTCGAAGTGAACGGGCACACGCGGGACTCCACCTGGTTGGTGATGCACACCGACGAGGGTCACGTCCTCACCTGGAGCGCATCCAAGGACATCGACGTGGAAGTGGGCGGGACCATGACCATCGGGTCGGCGTCCGTGAAGGACAACACCATGTACGGAGACACGTTCCAGACCGCTCTGACGAACGCCCGGAACGTGACCGTGGGGGAGGGTCTTCCCGCCTGATCGGGGGCCATTTTCTTGCGACACGCGCACCTCTAATTGTTCGCCACACACATACGGGCGCAGCGAGACGAAGACGCCTCGTATCCACTGGCACGAATCGGAGAGCAGCACCGATGGCACCACCCGAATACTCACCTCCTACCGCGAATGTGAGACGGATTCGCCCCGTCGTCCCCTTCAACCCTGACTTCGAAATCGAGCACCCCCGAGGCTTCGGGGGCATGTTCGTGCAGAAGCTGCTGGCTGAAGCTGACACCTCAATCCTCACCGGCGCTGGCACCACCCTGTCCCTGCGCGACTTCGCCGAAGGCGCTCCAGTGTCGACGCTCATCCCTCTGGATGTGTTCGATCTGCAGAATGCACTTGACTCACGGCTGTCACCGCCGGAGAGCGGAGGTGTCCGGCTTGTCCGGGTTCAGAATCCGATGGCGACACTCGACGAATACGAGATTCACGCCCCCACGGACGGCCGCCCCATGCTCGTCGACATCAGCCACGGGGCCGGGCAACTGCATGTCGCGTCCGGCTACGCGGTAGTGCTCATCCGTTCCGGCCAGCCGGTCGACGTTGTGGCGTTGGACGGGACTGACGTCACCGTCGTGGTCGGACGCGGGAACGCCAGCCGGGTGTCCGCAGCAGGCCACTGCTCCGTGACGGTGTTCGCCGAACCCGGGTCCCGCGGCATCCTCGACGTCCGCGACCGCGACGCTTCCGTCGAGCTCCACGGAGACACCAGCCGCTTCAGGATCGCCAACAGCTTCGACTGGGACTTCTAGCCATCGCCACATGCCTTTCCGCCGACCCCAGCGTGAAAGGAAGACCCGCCGATGATGGGAGGACACCACGCAGCCACAGGCGCAGCAGCGTGGATCGCAGTGACCGCAACCGGCCACGGCCTCGGCCTCTACCCGGTAGACCCTGTCGGCACTCTCGCCGGAGCGATGCTCTGCGCCGGCGCCGCGCTTCTAGCCGACGCTGACCACTCATCGGCAACGATCGCCCACTCCGTCCCCGTCGTCGGGAAAGCCGTCACCAGCGCCATCTCCCATGCATCAGGCGGACACCGCCACGGGCTCCACTGCCTCCTCGCAGTCCTATGCGCGTGGATACTCGCCGTCGGGCTCGGCTTCATCACCTGGCAGCCGGAATGGTGGAACCAACCCGTCGCCTTCGGGCCGGCAGTGATGTCGATGGCTGCGATCGCGTTCGCCGCCAAAGCGCTGAAGCTTTCCCGCGGCTCGTGGTTCCTGGCGTGGCTGATCGGTTTCGTGATCGCCGCTTTCATCGCCCTGTTCGCACCAGAAGGACAGTCCTGGTTCGTTGTGTGCTTCACCCTCGGGTACGGAGTCCACCTGATGGGGGACTTCTTGACCACCGGAGGCCTGCCTCTGCTGTGGCCGTGGATACCGAAACCACCGAAGTCGTGGAAAGGCAAACCGATCCTCGACCGGATCTGGGCACAGAACGGGTACATGGCTCTTCCGATCCTCGGCAACGCCGGCTCCTATCGGGAGTGGCTGCTTCTCATCCCGATCTCCTTGTACGCGATCTACGGCGTCATTTTTGCTGTCATCGCGATGTTCGGCCTGAACCTCACCGAGGTCATCGCCACCGTCTGGGCTCCTCGATAACGGATCGCCCCATGATCCGACTGGATTCGCCACATGTCTTGTTGCTGACCCCAACCTCTAGGACGACATCGTGAGCGACACCGCAACCCCGGTATTCGGACGGCACACCGCCGGCCCGGCCGACGACATCGATCTCTTCGCGACCCCCGCTGAGCCTGCTCCTGTGTCTCCGCAGCCGGAGCCTGCGCCCGCAGTAGCTCAACCTGTCCCGGTGTTCGGCGCACCCATCGTGACCACACCGACGTGGGAGACGCCTGCCGCACCCGCTCCTGAACCCGTTGCTGACGAGGCCCCGAACGACTCCGACGACTACCAGAACGACGAGTCCGGTGACTACGAAGACGACGACACCGCTGAAGCTGGTGGGCCGAGGAAGCGGAACCGCGACCACGCTGCGATCCGCCGCGCCATCGTCAAGTACGACCAGCTGCTGAACGCCCGCCCCGAACACCTGGAACTCCTCGCCGTCGCCCTCGGCGTGAAGAAGAACCCCGTCGACATCACCTTCACCATCATGACCGGCGGCCGCAACGCAGCCCGACCGCTGGTGGACGCCATCTCCCTGACCGGGACCGACAACCCGTACGACCGGCTGATCCTCGCCATGACCCTCGGCCGCGCCCGGCTTCGCGGCGTCTGGGCTGTCCTCACCGAACTCGCCGCCGTCACCGGCCAGCTGCCGACATCCGACGTCAAGGCCGGGGGAGAGGTGGCGAAAGCCATCGACGAGCTCGACGAGGCGGCGGTCGCTGAACTGAACGCCGTGCTTCAGATGGCGAGGAAGCACTGATGCCGACCTGTAAGTCGTGGAAACCGAAGACGCACCCGAAGCATGAAACCCCTGAGCTCCCGGGTAGCTGCAACGGGTGCTGGGCTGTGTGCCGCAACAAGGTGCCCGCCGGCAGCAACCGGTGCGACGAATGCACCGCTCTGATCCTCAACCACCCCGACTCCCGCGTCCGCCGCGCCCTCATCCGTGAGGACGGCATCGACGAGACCGTCCTCATCCAGCTGTCCGGCGACCCTGACTTCTCTGTCGCCTTGGCGGCTGAGACCCGGCTCGAGCAGCTCGACGAAGACTCCCAGAACACAACCCACACCGGGGCTGACCCCTGGGCGAACCTCTAAGGAAGCAGAACATGGCAAAGAACAAGAAGGTCGACATCTGGGCGGAGGACAACCTCGCTGAGAAGCCGAACCGCGCCTCCAAGCCGGTCGAGCTCAGCGAACGTTGGCAGCGAGTCGCCCGCACGTACATCAAGGTGGCCGCTTGGTCGTTCCCGATCTTCCTCGTCCTGATCTTCGCCGTCTACGGCTCCATGAACGAGACCGTCGCCCCGGTGCAGGCGAAGACAGTGAACCAGGTCGACTCAGCTGGCAAGGCCACCGCCATCCAGACCGTCAACACGTGGATGGACGCCAAGCCGTCACCTGTCGACGGCGGCAAGATCCTCTCCTGGGACGGATTCGACGTGCAGCCGAAGCCGAAGCTGACGGAAGACGAGGCGAAGGCCATTCCTCAGCCCGACTACGACGTCGAGATCCACCACTTCACTGTCGTCGACCGCCGCGGGATCCAGTACCTCAGCGACGTCGCCGTCGCCGTGTCCGAAGCCAACGGATCCTCTGCGCTCGGAACCCCCTCCCTCAACCCGGTCGCCACCAGCGCCACCGGATGGTCCGGCTCCGGCACCTGGTACGGGCTCGCGCCGATCAGCGCCCCCGAGTCGATCCGCCCTGCGGTGAAGGCGTGGGCGAAAGCCTTCACCTCCGGTGACCCTGACCAGCTGCGCCTCATCGTCAGCGACCCGGACGGTGACCGCTCCTACATGCCGCTCTCCGGCGTCAAGGCCGTCACCGTGGAGCTCGGCGACAACGCCGGCTACGTGCCCGAGTTCATCGACGGCCGGCTCTCTGAAGCCACCCCCAAGTCCGTCGTCGTTCAGGTCAAGTTGAAGATCACGTGGGAGCCGGAATCCGGTGCTGAGGAGCCCCAGTACGTCGGCCAGTCGGGCGATGCGTCCATCACCTATGACCTGCTCATCAACAAGGCTGACACGGCCGCCCCGGTCGTCGTCGCATGGGGAGGGCCCGGCTCAGGACAGCACCTGAAGACGTTCGGCAACGCCATCCTCGACCGCGAACTCGTGGCCGCATCCGACAAAGAGGAGAAGTAGACATGGCCAAGACCCCCAAGGTCGGCGACACCAACGCCAGCGACCAGCCGGACTTCCCCACCATGGTGAAGAAGCGGTACCGCGACGGCCGCGTCGTCGGCATCGACAACTCCGTCTGGCTGTACAAGTCCGTCCCGATGAGCCCGGTGTCTGAAGCCCGCACCTCAGGTGACGCCGTCGCCGCCGGCAACAGCATCGCCCAGGTCATCGACGAGCTCGGCGGCCTGGTCCGCGTCCGCGGCAAGCAGCGCTCGATGAACCAGAAGCAGTACCGACAGATCCACCTGTCGCTCTCGAACGTCCCCGCCTACTTCGAACCGCCCGCAGATCACCCCATCCGCGACTACCTCGACGCAGCGTACGACGACCTCGTCACCACCAACCGCACCCTGCTGTTCGGCGTCCGCCTCGTGCCGACGCTCGGCAACGGCTCTCTCCGGTCGGCGTTCGACTCCGCCATCGAGTCGCTCACCTCCGGCGGCACCCCCATGTCGGACTACGACTCCGACTTCGAGCTCATCAACGGCATCATGACCCGAGCCGGTTTCGACGACCCGAAGCCCAACACATGGAAGTACATCAACGGCTGGTGGAACTACGGCGAGAACGCCGACGTCCCTGTCGTCCACCACGACAACCACATCCACTTCTTCCGGAACGGCGCCATCGCCCGCGTCGCCGAGTCTCACGGCTTGGACGACTGCGACGTGTGGCGTGAGATGGACGGCGTCCGTGCGCTGTCGTTCGCTGCCGTCGAGAGCTTCGACCTGCCTTACGTGCCGATCACCGACGACCGTGGCCGGTGGGCTTCCCGCCTGATCGAATCACAGGCGATCGCAGTGTCCATCCGCGCCAACGTGGAACCCCCTGTCGTGACCCGCGAGGTGATGCGCAAGCAGATCCTCAACTACAAGGCCGAGCTCGAGGAGCGCAAAGAGCAGAACAAGATGGACCGGGCGGAGCTGGACGAGAAGTTCCAGGAGCTGCACGACGTCGAACGTTCCTACAGCCAGAACGGCGCAGCGGGAGCCACCCTCGTCGACACCTCTGTCGTCGTGGCGCTCCGCGGAATCGTGGACGACCTGCGGGCGGAGACCACCGCCTACCAGCTGGAGCTCAGCGCGATGCACAACCGTCAGGCCGGCGCCTGGGCGGAGATGATGATCGCGTCCGCGATCCGAGCCAACCCATACCTCGAAGACCTGCCGGCCACCACAGTCGCCTACTCAGGGCTTCCCGCCCTCTCCAACGTCGGCGACAAGGCCGGCGCGCTGTTCGGAGTGACCGAACGTGACCGTCAGCCGGTGTGGCTGTCCAACGTGGCAGTCTCCGACGAGGACGTTCCACCTATCTTCCTTGTTGCTGCGGGTTCCGGTTCGGGAAAGACCATGGCCATGCTGAACCTCGCGGATCAGCAGGCCCGGATGGGCATCCCGAACGTCATCATCGACCCGAAGACCGGCTCTGACCTCAGCGCCTCGGTCTTGGCGTCTGGTGGCCAGGTCATCTCTCTCGACAACCTGGTCTCCTCAGACGGCGCGCTCGACGCTCTGCGCTTCGCTGCCAGCCCCGAGGTGGGTGTCGACGCGGCGGCCTCGGCGATCCTCACGGTGAACCCGTGGGGTCCGAGGATCCACGAGGTCGAAGTGCCGCTGTACACAGCTCTCGGCCGAGGCGTTGAGCTCGGCGCAACCTGCACCGGGCAGGCGCTGCAGCTCGCCTACCAGGCGGAGACGGACCCGAAGTACAAGGCGATGCTGGAAGAGATCATCTCCCCGCTGTTCCGCATCGCCCAGACCAGCCCACTGTTCCGTGCGTTCTTCGGTGTGAACCCGCAGTCCAACGGTCTGCGTGTCGCGAACGGCACCACCCTGATCCGTGTCGGTGACTACCGTCTGGAGCTGCCGACCCCCGGCACTCCGCGCGACATGATGACGTTCCCGCAGCGGCTGGCTATCGCCACGGTGAAGACAATGTTCACCGGAGCCGGCATGGCCCTCACCGGCCGTGACGGCGTCATCCACCAGGACGAGGCTTGGATCGTCACAGGCTCGACACCGGAGGAGGCGGAGCGCGCGGGTCGTCTGGGCCGTTCTCAGCGGTTCCTTCCGATCCTGTACTCGCAGGACATGCTCGGCGCCGTCGAGGCGAAGCTGATGAACCACGTGTCTCGTGTGGCGATCGGCCCGCTGGATGACGAGAGCCAGGCACTGGCTGCCCTGCAGGTCGCGAAGCTGGAACCGACCCCCGAGCGGATGCGGCGCATCACGGCGAAGAAGTCGATCGGCACATCGGGTGATGAGACGGCTCCGAACTGGGACTCGCTTCGCCCTCTGTACAAGCCTGGAACCCGTCAGAACCTCCGGGGAACGGTCTTCATCACGAGTGACCTCGCGGGTCGTGCCATCCCTGTGGAAGTGAGGCTCTCCAAGGAGTTCCTTGATCGTGCTTCTACAAACAGGCAGGATCAGGTGGCTCGGGAGGCTGTGTAGGCCTTCCACACGAAGATTCGTGCTTTGTGACAAGAGCTACGAAAACGGCGTCCCTCGGCTGGGGGACGTCGTTTTCGTGGTTTAGCGGTAAACCATCACGCTCCGGACCATCTGAGGGTCGATTTTGTGTGTTCTGCAACAAACACCCTGTGAATAACCCGGATCGGTGTAATGGCGACCTTGTGGAACCCCGTCAATAGCTGAGGTTTCCTCCCGGGCTGCGCCTGTGTAGAACGTCAGATTTCTGTAGACAGCCGCACATGTCTGCGGGGTGACCGATACAAACACCTACACCCCGTCCGAAGTCCGCACACGCCAGATCGCCCAGGAGGCGATCGACGGCCAGATCAACGAAGCCGACGCCCGACGCCAGATCGCATGGCTCATCGTCCGCGACACCAACGTCGTCACCGACGTCGCCCACCGCAGCACCCGAGACGAGCGCCACCGCTACCTCGAGAAGGACCTGCAGGCCGAGCTGTTCGACCTGCTCCTGAAGAAGGTCGACGGCGACGACACCCCCTCCAGCCTCAACCTCCAGCGCATCGCAGACGGCGCCAGCGCCGTCGGCTGGGCACGACAGCTGCTGACCACAGCCGCCAAGTCCGAGATCCGCAACCTCGCCAAGCGCGACAGCTTCGCCCTGCTGACCGACCCCACCGCCCCCAACAGCGAAGACTCCATGTCCAACCTGGAGTTCGCGTACCACATGACCAACTCCACCTCCGACGCCGACGCCGTCGACGAGGAGTACTTCGAGACCTACGACCAGCACCTCGACGCC
Source organism: Leifsonia sp. Leaf264 (assembly GCF_001422325.1). Classification (GTDB taxonomy): domain Bacteria; phylum Actinomycetota; class Actinomycetes; order Actinomycetales; family Microbacteriaceae; genus Orlajensenia. Next base: position 518,711 of record NZ_LMMR01000005.1, on the reverse strand, counting down.
AACGAGACCGAAGGCTTCCGCGAGACCCGCAAGCTCAACTGGGACGCCAAGCACCTCCGCGCCGTCTACCGCATCGACGCACCCATCGTCGTCCCCGAGGACTCCTTCGACCGCGCCTGGGTCCTCGACCAGCTGAAGGCCACCCCGATGCTCGCGTTCCGCAGCCTCCACCAGTGGCTCGCCATCGTCTCCGGCTCCTGGAAGGTCACCGACCAGCTCGACGACCGCCTCCTCGGGCTGTGGGACGACTTCACCATCGACCAGGCGGACGACCTCGCCGGACTCGACGCAGTCGTCGCACACACCATCGCCACCGCAGCCATCACCGGCCTGCCCAAGCCCAGCCGCCCCAACGTCCAGGCAGCCGTCCGCATCGTCGCAGCAGCCGTCCCGGGATCCGCATGGCGCCGCAACGCCAAGGACCTCGTCAACGCATGGATCGCTAAGGAGTGCGCCTTCGAGTCCGACTTCAACACGAAGTCCGCAGCCGTCTCCAGCGACGCCCAGGAAGCCCTCATCGCCGCCCACGAGATCATCGCCAGCACCTGGGCCCCGGTCGCCAAGGCCACCACCGAGTGGGCCAACCAGCCACTCGGCCGCACCGAGGACGACGTTCGCAAGTTCGTCCTCAGCGTCTTCCAGACCGTCGACCCGGCCAACTTCCCCGCCTGAGCCACCCCGGAGCGGCCCCAGCCCGGTGGCCGCTCCGGACCCCATTACACCGACTCAGCATCTGCCCAGCAACTGAGCAGAACTTGCCCAGAACAACGTGGTTTCATAGGACCAATGCCCCGGTGCACCCGCCGGGGCTTTCGACTGTCTGGAGAAGTTCTGATGTGGTTCACGTCACGCGGCCGCGCGAAAGGCAAAGTGGCCGACGTCGCTGCCGCCCTCACGGCCCTCGACGCCACCATCGACGCCCAGGTCATCGTCGGCGGCGGACACCTGCAGCCTGGAGTTGACGGCATCCGCCTCTACCACCACGCGTACGCCATCGACCTGTTCTACATCAGCCAGGGGGAGTGGGTCGTCATGAACTCCGCCCGCCACACCCTCACCCCGGCCGCAATGGGCCTCCGAGCGAACGCCCCAGCCATCGACATCGCACTGTCCATCCTCAGCGGCAGCATCATCCACGGCATGGACGGGTCCGCACTCTCCGGCGCCATCGAGAAGGAATCTGCACCAGATCCGGCAGTCGTCAACACGATGCGCGCTCGACTGGAGACTCTCTCCTACTACGCAGCCGGATTCGAAGCCGACCGCGGGACCACAGCTCACGCCCAGCAGGCATACGACTCCGCGAAGCGCTACTTCAACTCCTTCGACCTCGCACCGAAGCGTTTCGCTTTCGCTGTCTGAGCCTGACCCAGCCCACAGCAGCCACACCAGCCGCGCCCCTACACGCACGCCCAGAGGACAGATGAAGAGGAACACCCGGAGGCTGATCGCGGTTCGCGACGAGCTCATCCGCGTCGACCCCAGCCTCGAACTCGACCTCCTCGACAGCTGCGGAGACCCGAACACACCCTGCCTGCACCTGGTGTTCGACCGCGGCACCGAATGCTTCTTCATCTGGGGCAGCGACTGGCTCGTCAAAGACCTGTCCATGCCCAACGGAACAGCCGCCCACATCGGCGTCCGCGCCGGAGCGAAACCGAGCATCGTCGCGCTGTCGATCCTGTCAGCGACCCTGGTCAACGAGCTCAACACATCAATGTGGAACCCCAACGCAGACCGGAACGGCGAGCCCGACCCTGACGTCATCCGCCTCGCCGTCGCACGCGTCAACATCATGACCTCCATCGCTGACGGGTCGGCCAGAACCGACACAGCCACCGCCAAGCACGCCCGCCTCCTCGTCAGCGACGTCTCCGACTTCGTGAACACCCTCGCGTTGGCCGGCTGACATGCCCAGCCGGAACCAGAAACGGCTGGAAGCCGTCGCCGCGAAACTCCAGCAGGTAGACCCGACACTGGTGTTCGTCACCGAGCCACCGACCAGTCGCGGACGTTCAGGATCGATCCACACCATCTACACCCACATGTCGGAACGATTCTTCATCCACTGCAGACGGTGGATGGTCGCCGGTGACCACAACGTCTCAGTCGCAGCAGCCGACCTCCGGATCTCCAGCAAGGTGCCCGCCATCATGCCGGTTCTGTCGATCATCGCCGCATCGATCGTCTACGAGATCGACGGATCGCTACGGGACCCGGACGGCGAGTTCGCCGCCTCACCAGAGCAAACCGGTTTGGACCTTGCCGAAGAACGGCTCCGGATCCTGAAGGCCTACGCCGACGGACACTTCACCGATGACCCCAAAGTGATCGCCCACGCGACGAGAATCCACTCCCGTGCGGAACCTCGCGTATATGAAGGTCGAGAGGCCTCAAAGTCTGCCGCTCGGGCATCCTGAGATCAGTTCTCCCCCGGGATCGGAATGACCGATATGCGTGATTATGTCAAGAGTTGGTATTTCTGATCTCTGATCAGGGCTTATCTACGTTTGACGACGAATGTCAGCGATGCCGCGCATGATAGTGGCGAGTACCCGGTTGTCCGAGCTCCGCGCAGTTGCGCGACCTTCCGTTAGTCGACCCGCGCGTGTGCGGATCGGTCTTGCACAGATATGGAACCCATGAAGAAGACCCTCATCAGCCTGCCCATCATCGCTCTGCTCGCCATCGGCCTGTCCGCCTGTGGTGAGCCCAGCACCGAGACCGCAGGAACGAAGCCGGCGGCAGCCGCCGAGGCCCCGGCCGCAGAGACGCCCGCTGCTCCCGACGTCACCCCCAGCCAGGCGGCGGCGGTCGCGAAGGCGAAGATCTACCTGAGCACCGTCCCGCTGAGCCGCGACGGAATGGTCACCCAGCTCGAGTTCGACCAGTTCAGCCCCGAGGACGCGGCGTTCGGCGCCGACAACTCTGGCGCGGACTGGAACGAGCAGGCAGCCAAGAAGGCGAAGGTGTACGCGGAGACGATGGCGATGTCCGGCGGCGCCCTCCACGACCAGCTCATCTTCGACAAGTTCACCGAGGAGCAGGCGGCAGCTGCGGTTGCCGGTCTCGGTCTGTAGCCACCTACGACACTGTCCCTGAGGGCGCCTGCCGCGGCCCGAAAGGCACGAGGCCGATGGCGACCCCCGACGCGACATCATTGTCGGAGTCGGGGGTCGCCCTTTTGTCTCCTGGCGAGAAGAGGGCCTACGTCGTCGTCAGGCCCTTCAGCGCCAACGACAGCCCCACCCCCGGTGCATGTCGGATCAGCTTCCCGGCCTCCCGATTGCCCCAGAAATGCATGCTTCCATGGTGGCGGTCATAGCTCGGATGCTGATGGTCCAGCTCCAGGATCTTCTCGACGCTCATCGGGGCGGCGGTCGTCTCCCCGTCCATGACGTGGTTCGGGTACCCCTTGAACATCTTCGTCTCCTCCCACCGTCGAATCACCAGGAGATCACCACCTTCAGTCAGAACCCAGTAGTTCTGCTCGTTGTATTCAGTCAAGGACGCTTTCGCGTCATCGATGTTCCAGTAGGTCGTGCTGAACAGCACCCAGTGAGGTGGGACTAGCTCAACCTCGACAGACCGGTTCTCTGTGGCGTCGAACATCTCCTTGCGCAGCCCCAGGAACCCCGCCCGGCGGCTCCTCTGGACGGCCACCGCCCGTTCTTCGGTTTGAGAGATGCGCGCGGCCTTCTTCGCGGGGTCGGCCTCCCCTGCCACTCTCCGCGCGTACCGTTGCAGACGTGGCAGGTCGACGTCCTGGCGACGGTAGGGCTTGTCGTTCGGCGTCATGATCTGGTCCTCACCTTCAGTCGACCTTGGTGCCGGCCTCGTCGAAGATGCCGCCAGCGTCCATGACCCACAGCATCTGGACGTTGTCATCGTCAAGCCGGCAATAGACCAAGACGCCTGGTCCGCCACCGGTGGCGGGAGGCGGCTCATCTGATGTGTTGAAGAGGTCGGTCATATACCCGCCGGTTGCGCATGGGTCGAAGGAGACACCAAGCGCGCCTGAAACTCCGTTGTGCGCGTCCAAATGGGCGCCGGGAGCGCCGGCGCCGCGAGGGACGTAGATGTTCGCGCCGCCAGATAGGACTGCCTGGTTCTCCGGATCGTACGCGCCGCCGATGCGCCACACCGTTTCTGGCGCGGTGAGCGCAAAGCCGTCCAGCTCATTGCCTGAGGTGAATGCCCACGCGAACCCTTCCGCAATTGATGGTCCCCCACTGACACCCAATGCTCTGTCTCCATATCCGAGCTGAAGAATTGACTGGCCGTCTGGGAGTGGGACCGTCGTGAAGTGCTCCCAGCCTTCGTAGATCTCGATTGAGCCGCAGGTGTCCGGTTCTTGCCCGCCGAGGATGTCTTTCCGCTCTGTGAGGACGTTCACTTCTGAGGCTTGATAAAGGGCTTGGTCACCGTCTGTGTTGTTGAGGATCAGCGGATCCCCGGATCCGCAGCTCGGGGCTCCATCCGGCCCGGCCGTCGTACGCAGGTTGACTGCTGAGCTTGCTTCTGCGGACTCCCACGCACTGGTCGACGCGGGGAGAACGAAAGCGAGCGTGAGGGCGACCACAGCGAACGCCAGGATGACTGTTGTCAGACGGTAGGTCCATCGACCGATAAGGATGATCGCTGCAGCCAGAAGCAGGATCACCACGCAACCGCCGAGCCAGTCGGAGGGGAAGTATCTGCCCATCTCCCGGACTTCGGTGTCCCACACCTCCGGGCTTGTGGGGTGAAGGACGCTCCCGCGCAGCAGATTCAACCCGATCAGCCACGGAGCGAGGACGGTGACGCAGAGGATCACTGCCCACACCAGAACGATCCAGTCGCTCACTCCCCTGGCGCGTCCGCGACGTTGACGTTCTGCCTTCGCGGCGGCTGCAGTGCCTGAACTGGTTCCGCTGGACGAGGACGACGACGACGACGACGACGACGACGACGACGACGACGTGGGAGCGGGTGATAAAGGGGGTGACGTGGGAGCCGCAGCTGGTGGAGGTTTCGGGGAGGGTGGCACCACGAGCTCGTACCGGATCGGGACTGTGACAGCGTTGCCGTCGAAGGACACGGTCAACAGGCTGGTGCGTTCACCCGCCCGGCTATCTGGGGCGGTCATCTTCAGGTCAAGCCGCAGCACGACGCCGGGCTCATCGTCCGGTTCGTATGCGTCGACGATCTCCCATCCATGCGCGTGTGAGTCCGGGTTCACGGAGATGTTTGACGGGCTACGTCCTGTTGACTGAACCGAGATGGACTGGACACGTTGGTCTCCTACGCGCAGGACTCCGAAGTCGACAGCTGAAGGGGATGGCGCCGGAACTGCCGGTCTGGTGGACTCTGAGCGCGTTGAGCTGTGACCTGAGGGGCGAGTGTGCGCTTCCTGTTCAGCTCGATCGCGGTCGTACTCACGTCGCTTCGTTTCGTTCGTCAACACTTCGTCTGCAAGGTTGACCAGCTTCATGGTCGCTTCTGCCGCTGGGTCCTGGCTCCTGTCCGGATGCCACTTGCGTTGAAGCGCCTTCACCGCAGCCTTGATGACCTCTGGAGGAGCCTTCTCGGAGACGCCGAGGACTTCGTAGAGGTCTTCCTCGATCGGGGCGGTCAACTGCGCCCCGTGATCTCCAGGTACTTCCTGACGGAGCCGCCGCCGACTGCATGAACCGCTGCCGCGGTGATCGCGACTTTCGAGACCAGCGTCCGAATGAGGCGGAGGACAGATCCCGTGTCCATGGTGGAGGCGATCTCCGTCCACTCTCCCCCGGACTTGGTGCACCAGTCCCGGTAGTACCCGGTGTCGAGAGCTGCCGCGAAGCACAGCGTTTGGGTCTGGGTGAGCAGGCTCGTGATCTCCGTGGCGCGGTTGACGTTCAACGCATAGTCATCAGTCAGCAGCACAAGGACCTTCACCGCGTCGTTGCGCCAAGCTTTGCCTACCGCCGCGGACATCGCCTCGATCGACGATTCGCCCTCGTTGCCGCCACCAGAGAACTGCGGCATTCCCCGCAGTTGCTGCTTGGCTTCGGCGACGTTGGTCACGAACGGCAATGCTGAGTCGATCCGGTCCCCAGGGACGGTGAGGTCACCGAACGGGATCGCTGACACACGCCAGTCCAGGCCGAGGCCGGCGAGCTCGTCGATGAACCCGCTCATGCTCTCGATCAGGCTGTCGCGTTTCGCCGACATCGAACCTGTGGTGTCGAAGACGAACCCGACGTCCACTTTTGTGGCCCCGGCAAACTTTCGCTCGAGCGGTGCCGTCTTCCCGCCGATGCTCAGGCTGGCGCCCGAGCTGCGTGCCACCGGCGTGTTCCGCTGAATCTCCATCTGGTCTCCTTCGGGTGGAGCAATCGGTGATGTGAGTGCCGCTCAGAATACTGCACGGCGGAGCACGGGGTGCCTAGGATTTCCGCAACTTGGGTTCCGCTCGGCCGCCAACGCACGGCGCACCGCTCCATAGATACTCGCCACATGCCCTCATGGCACACCCCCGCTCCCCATGAGGAAGGCGCAAGCCATGACAGACACCATCAAGCCCGAGCTCGACATCTACGAGTGGCTGAGGATCGGCCTTGAGGCCGGTTTTGTCGGCCCCGGCATCTGCGAGACCCACGATGGGTTCCCGATGAGCGAAGCTGAGGAGGCCGCCTACGAGGAGGACCAGCTGGCCCTCCCGATCACCCCGCTCAGCCGTGAGGAGGCTGAGGAGTTCGAGGAGGGATCGGACCCGTGCATCCACATCCTCCGCCTGTACGCCAGCCCTGAGCACAAGGCGGCCGTCGAGGAGAACCACGCCCCGTCGAACTGGCGGCAGTAGGTCCGGCTCCCCGAGGCTGGGCTGGCCACACACCTACGGTGCATGACCAACAAGATCCAGCCCCGCCTCGGCGACGGCACCTTCACCTTCAAGAGCTACGACCTGCCCGAGAAGTGGGTCAACGCCGGCGGCGGCACCCACTTCTTCAGCAGCGAAGGTGAGGAGCTCCGCATCCAGCAGATCGACGACAACATCTTCACTGTCTCTGAGACGGTCGGCTCCGGCATCGACCACCGCAGCTTCGACTTCTTCATCGCCGACGGCAAGACCGCCGAGGAGATCGAAGCTGCTGCCGCGGCCGCCTTCAACAGCATGACGTTGGAAATCCTCCGCCAGGAGCTCGCCGATGACTCCGGTAACGCCGAACTCGCCGCCCAGGTGACCCGGTACGAGCGGCTCGTCGCGGCTGAGTCCCAGTTCGGAAGCATCGAACACGGAGACGGTGAGCAGTACATGCCGTCCGTCATCGGCCACGCCTACGCGGACCGCATCGAGGTCAGCCGCTCATCTGAAGGCAAGCTTCGGATCACCGGCGGGATCGTCGTCAACCCCGTCGCCGCCGTTGGTGAGGAAATCAGTGGCGACATCGACACCTACCTGAACTACCACGTGGACGCGTTCGAAGCATGGGTGAAAGAGAAGTACGGCGCCGACGTTGACGGCTACACCTGGGAGGACGTGGAGCTGCAGTTCACCGTCGAGGAAACCGACGAGAACCCCTTCCCGCTGACCATCGAGGGAGCTGCCGAGCGGATGGAGAAGGAGACGAAGATCGTCGAGCTTCACAACAGCCTGAACGGCGCGTACGGCAACAACAGCATGTACGGGTTCAACCACGACCTGATGATCCACCTGAAGTGCCTCGACGAAGCATTCGAAGACGAGGCGTACGCAGTCCAGGAAGCTGAAGGCGAGCACGCCCTCGGCACATGGCTTAACAAGCACCCGAAGGCGTTCGCCTGGCGCGACTGCGACACCTGCGACACCGAAGAGCCGTTCTCACTCCGCGGGAACTGCCTCAGCTGCGGCACCCCGTTCGGTGAGTGAGCCTGCCGACCCACGCAGAACCGCAACATTCCGCCCATGTAGGACACGAAGCCCCTCCAACACAGAAGGACACACGCACCACATGACAGCAACGACCATGCAGGCGCCAGCACCCATCGAAGCAACCGCCGCTCCCGAGCCGAAGTACAAGCTGAGCGCGCACGACCGCTGCGACCGCAAGGCTTGCGGCGCACGAGCCTACGCCCAGGTTGGAATCCACACGTTCAACAAGGCCGGCGAGCCCATCGTCGGTGAGCTGCTGTACTGCGCCCACCACTACAGCCAGCACGAGCCAGCCCTGGCCGCTCGCTCGAGCATCGCCTCTGTCGTCGACGAGCGCGAGGCTCTCGTCGAATCGGAGCTCGCGCGCAAGGGCGCCAACCCGAACGGCAACGGCTTCTCCTGATCCCACTCCCCCGAGACGGCCGGCAGAGATTCCGCCGGCCGTTTCGGCGTTCAAGGAGAGCTAAGCGGCGGCTGACAAGCCGACGGCAACCCAGGTTCGTGCAGCGATCATCACCTCACGGTTCCTGCCTGCAGCCAGAGCCTCCACCGGCTCTTCCTCATCAAGCAGCGGGTTCATCTCCATGAACCACGCCCGACACGTACTCGCCGATGACGCAGCCTCGATCACGGAAACGATCTGGTACACGTTGCGGAGCTTCCGTTCCACAGCAAGAGGCGGGGCACCGTCCCCGGACACCCATCGGGCGATCGTCCGCACACCCTTGCCGACCACGGCTGAGACGAGCTCATTCCCCAGGACCGACTGCAGCGCCTGCGCCACCTCCTGAGCAGAAAGCTCGGTCACACGGGCGTGGAGACGCACAGCTTCGCGCTTGCGCTGCCGCTGCTCCGTCGTTGCCATCACACCTCCCGTGTTGAGCTAAACGTAGCGGGACACCGAAATGTCATGCGATATGTCATCCGGTGTGTCGCGGGTCCAGCAGCCCCATTCCGCGTCGCCGCCACTCCCCCGCAAACTGCATGCTGACGGGTTTCCACGACACGCCTCCCGCGTATCTGAATCTGATTCCGGTTAACGCTTGAATCCACCCATGAGTCAGAAATGGAAAGGTCCGCGGCACACCATCACCGCGCGCGTTTCCGAGACCCTGGCCGGCGCACTGAGGGATCGAGCATCTGAGCTCGGCATCCCCGTCGGCGACCTCGTAGCTATCGGTATGGCGGAGTACATGGGGATGCCGGAGCAGGCTCCGAAGCAGCCCGACCCGACCAGAGTGGAGCTGCCGATCACTCCCGGATAAACGAAAGGGCCCGCCACTCACGTGACGGGCCGCTCTAAGTTTCGCAGTTCGAACCTGACTTGTTTGGCGACAGAAGGTTCGGACTGATCCAGATCAAAGCCGGAGAGACCGGAGGGTCTTTCGCGTCTTCACTGCACCCCGAGGGGATGTGGCCACTATAGCAACCGACGTTTGGCGTACCTCCGACAGGTTCCCCGGCGTGTCGGAGGCAGCTTGGGATCTCACCAGGCGGCTGTCCTGCCGCCCCACGGTCCGTGTAGCAGCACCCGGACCTGACGGTTCCGCGACCAACCGGTACACCGACACTGCGTCGATCCGTGGTGAGGCACCAGACACCCCATGGGCTCTGTACCTCACCGACATGAACAAGGCGTTCCGGTACGTCGTCTTCGACCTTGACGCCAGCAAAGGCAACCCGGAACGCGACTCCAAACGGCTCACCGCCTGGCTGACGGCTTTCTCCATCGGGTACACCGTGTGCCTGTCGTCCCCAGCAGGCGGGCGCCACGTCTGGGTGGCTACCGCCGAGCCGATCGCGGCAAACCTGGTGGCAGCCATCGGTGTGCTTGCGTCCCAGCTGCTCCACTCCGTGGACACAGCCCCGCTCTCCAACCGACTGACCGGATGTGTTCGCCCTCCCGGAGCTCCGCATCGAAACGGTGGGCACTCCATACCTGTCACGTCGCTCGAACCCCTCCTGAGCCCGTCCACAGTCACAGCGCAGCTTGAAGCGTTCAGGGACCACCTGATCGACTTGGGTGCTGCCCTGCCGGAGTCCACCACCTCCACGCCCCGCGGAGTCACCGTCGACGACCACGGACACCCTCACCTGATCGGTGACCGACGACCGGTGACCACCAAAGTGCGGAAGCTCATCGACGAGCCCTCCGATGAGCAGGACCTGTCACGGGTCATGGCCGTTGTCCTCTCCGGCTGCGCACGAGCCCGATGGCGGTACGCAGACGTGCACGAACTCCTGGCCCACTCCCCCGCACTGGAACACGCCCGCACCAGCCGTGGCGCGAACATGCGGCTCGACCGATCAGTCCGGCAGCAGGAGAAAGCGCTGCAGAACGCTTGGCGATACGCCGTTCAGTTCGTCGCGACGAACCTCCCAGCCGGCGACTCGTTCGACGCAACCTTCGACGCGCGCGCCGCGGCAGTCTCCGACGCCGTTGAAGCCGCCCAGCGGGCCGCAGACGCATCCCCAGGACTCTGGTCAACAAACCGCAGCCGCCGCCAGATCCTGGATGCAGTCAGCGCCTACATCCTCCAGTCGGTGAGCTCCGAGGTCGAAGCGGACACCCGACGGCTCTCTCAGGACACCGGGTACGGCCGGGAAGCCTGCCGCCTCGCCCTTCTCTGGCTGACACAGAACAACTGGCTGGTACTGACGACGCCGGCAGCTGGAGTTCATGGAGCCACGTTCAGGCTCGGAGACAGGTTCTCCACAGACCCTTCTTCAACAGAGTGGGCACAAGCGGTTACGCGCCCCGCGGTCCCTCCCGACGAGAGAAGAAAGATCCAGCTGCGGAAGATTGTGAACCGGCTCGAGCTGAGCAACCACGATGCGTTCGCCTCACCGGGGAGCCTCGGCCGCGACGCCGGTACGATCTTCGCTGCGCTGGGATCCGAGAGCTCCGCGACAACCCTGGATCTTCTCGCCCACATATCGCTCACGATCAAACGACTCCGGGCAGCTCTCACACGATTGTCAGAGCAGGGGCTCGTGGTGACAACCGATACGGGATGGCAGCGGACCAATGGCACCGCCAGGGAACGGGTGGCAGTCGAGTTCGGCGTTGCCGGCTACCTCGAAGGCCGCAGGCACCGCTACGACATCGAACGTCAGGTCTGGGCGTGGTGGCAGGCCGAGTACGAATGGATGAAGTCGGAACACCGAAAGCCCGGCCGCCGGCCTCCACCCACCTCGGTTCTTCTGGTCTCCGTCGGCCGCCCACCCAGCAACGAATACCCGCGCGGCCCGAACAACCGAGCCGATCACCGAGAAGCGAAGCGTGTCGTGCTCGGCAAGGCAGCCAACACAGGACCGCTGCAGCTCAGGCAGGCCAGCTGAGTATCTGTCGCCACATGTCTGGACGGAGAAGAACCGTCCATCTAAGACATGAGGAGCACCGTTTTGGCATCGAAGCACGTTGGCAAGCGCCGGAAGAACACCACGATCGCCGGGGTTGCCGTCATGGCAGTCGGCGCAGCAGGGCTTCTCGGGGTCGCCGCTGCGGCGCCCCTGTATGCAGCCGCGCCAGGCGTCACCGTCTCCGCGATCACCGCTGGCCCGATCGACGGCACCGGCTGGTTCATGGATGCCGGCACGAACCCCGGCGTCGGAACCTGGTCTCTGAAAGCGGACGGGCTTCACTACGGAACAGGCGGGTTCAACCGGTTCATCAACCAGGTCACCGCCCCCGCAAGCAACGGCGTTCCCGTCACAGGCCCCCAGCTGACCAGGCTGCTGAACGGGTTCGGTGTCGATCTCACCGCCGACTCTGAAGCGACAACCGGCGCTGCACAGCCGCTCGTGGGATTGACCGTCGTCGACGACGGCGGAGTTGCGCACCGCACCACCCTGTACACCGCACCGAGCACCATCGCGTCTGCCGGCTACGAAGACGACTACCAGTTCAAGGTCCAGCCGTTCACCGACGGCTACACACCCGAGTTCGACATCACCGGATGGAAGGACCTCTCCGTCCTCGACAACCTGCTCGACGACGAAGGCGACCTGTACTACCGGAGCTTCGGCATCCTCGGCAACTACCCCAGCCTCGTGAAGAGCGTCACCTGGAACGGGTCGAAGACCACATTCAGCACGGTGACCCCACCAACCCCGACGCCCAAGCCGACGCCGACTTCCTCTCCGGACCCGACGAAGCCGCCAGCTCCGGCAGACAAGCCGAAGAACACGATCGAGAAGGCTTCCGTCACCGCCGGCGCGAAGTTCACAGTCACCGGAACCGGATTCCTCCCCAACGAAGACGTGAAGGTGTTCCTCCACTCAGACCCGATCCTGCTCGGCACTGTCACAGCCGACGAGCACGGTGTGCTGAACGGCCAGGTCACCATCCCGAACACCGCACCGGCCGGCACCCACCACATCGTGCTGCAGGACATCGGAGGGGCTGTGTTCACCAGCGCCGACATCACAATCACCAGCGGACCGATGGACGGGAACGGCTCAGATGATGTGACAGACAACGGCACCGATGACGGGGCTGCCGTCGGCGCCAGCAACGGAGCTCCCGCGGCTGGACCCGACACCGAGGAGAGCGGATTGGATGAGCACCCCGACACAGGGTTCAACCCGTTGCTCCCCGCGGGCCTGTCGCTGGCGCTGCTGCTTGGAGGCCTGTCCGCCATCTTCGCCGGCCGGGCACGCAGGGGCTACACCAACTGACGGACCGGTTCGGAGACCGGCGCCCCTGCTTTCGTCAGTCGGCTGGGGCGATCTCGGCCAGGAACGCTTCCCAGCGAGACTCTGCTTCTGCGGCCGTCGAGAACGCCCCGAACCAGCTGCGGGTCAGAGGCATCCCGGACACCTTCAGCGACACGTACAGCTCCACCCGCGGTTCCGTGCCGACAACTTCGCGTCGGACAGCGGACACATGGTCAGGGTTCACCCACTCGACCACAGCCGGCTCAGACTGTCCGTTCACCTTCCCGAGCACAGCGATGAGGCGAGCCACGCGCTACCCCCTCCGACCACTGCGTAACCGGCATCCTCCCACGAGCTTGCCCGCCACGCCCGTGATGGCGTGCGCCTGAACCCCGAACGTGGGGTCTCCCCACCGCGAACTCAAGCTATAGCTTGAGGCCCACAACGATCAAAGGGGATCACGAGTGCGCTGGTTCCGCCGGTTGTTTCCTGTCGTCAGCGAATGCCACTGCTGCAACGTCCGCAACGATTGCACCGACTGTGCGGACCTCCGAGCATCCGGGACCCTCCACACCTGTGACCGTGCCGTATGAAGCAACGCGTGGTCCTCTTCCTTCTCGGCGCCGCGGTCATCGTGCTTGTCGCAGTCGGGTTCGCCCGGTGACGCAGGACCAGAAGGAGGACACCGACACCCGCTGGATCATCGTGGTGTCGATCGTGTTCGTCATCATCGCCGTCTCCGTGATCATCACCATGGGGTGGGTCGCCGGAGCCAGGTTCACCACCGAGTGGTGCAGATTCGAGGAGACATGCTGATCAAGAGGCGGCGATCGAAGGAGCGGTCGGCATCGGATCCGCGGTTGCGAGAGTCGCGGATGCAGGGCCCGTGGGCTCTCGATGTCGGAATCGGAACGCCTCTGCCGACCGTACCGCGCCGGGTGCCGGTGCCGCTCACCGTTGAGGCCCTGGAGCGTGCGTTGGAAGAATCACGGTGGCACGCCATGCGGTCCCCTCACCCAGCAGGAGGGCTGCCGACCTGCGCGAAGTGCGGCATCACCTGGCCGTGCACAGTACGCACCCTGGCCGACGCGATCATCACCGAAGTCGAGCCGCCACGGTGGCGCCGATGGTTCGCGTGGTACCGCACCTAGCGCACCAGCTGCTAGGCGTAGCTCGACGCCGGTCGGAGCGGATCACAGCCCGATGGCATCCTTCGTGTCATCGAGCAGCTGCTTCGTCAACGCGAACAAAGCATCGAGCTGCTCGTTGACGTCGTCGAGCTCGTCGGCGAGTTCGTGGGACATTTGCTTCTGCTCGTCAGCGGTGTACCGCCGCACTGGTCCACGGACGACCACTTCGCGGGTGCTGGTGATCCGCTGGGCGTCATGGACGATCTTCGAGATCGACGTCAAGGACAGCGCAGCCTCGGTCCCCAACCAGCCGTGCACGTCTACGGACGGCATCATCGTCGTCACCGGGCTGCGCGTCTCAGCGACCCTCCACACCCCGTCGAGTCCCACCGAGCAGTCATGCACACCCGGTGTCTCACCCCACGGGTTCAGAATCTCCTTCGTCTCGTTGGAGAACCCGAAAGCGGCTGGACCGTACACCCGAAGCCACCTGGTCGCTGCGCACCGCGGGCATTCGGCGGGATCTTCTGCGCGATGCACTGTCCGACCGCGAATTGTCAGCTCCGGGAACAGGGAGATGTCGGTCTCGGTGATCTGCTGAGCTTCCCGGCGGGTGAAGCCGAGCTCCCCGACGAGCAGGACCAGCCAGGCGTCCCTCCGGCCGCGGAGACCGGTGGGGAACCGAACCGTCGGCAGCTGTGCGATCGCCTGCCGGGCTGTCGCCCACCGCTCCCCTTCACGGAACACAGACGCGACGGCCGGCTTCGCCCAGTCGAGGCTGTAGCCGGCCTCTTCCAGGCCGCCGCGAATCGCTTGGATGCGCCGGCGCCACGTGGAGGGCGCAGCTGGGAACGTCGCCATGAACGCAGCGACGGCTGTGCGACCGGCCGGGACGGCGTCGATGTCCGTCGCCTCGCACCAGTCACGGAACAGGGACCATTCACGCTCGAGCGTTAGGTTCATCGAGGTTGGCCTCCTTTCGGCATCCCGCCACATATCTTGTAGGTGTGAACGACACCACCATGACTGTCCCGCCGGTGCCGGTGACCTGGCCCGCTCGGGACGATGCCGAGAAGAAGGCCCGCCGGCCCTTTGTCGGTCTGCGCGGAATCTTCCCGATCCTGGTTCTCGTGTTTGTCGTCTACCAGCTCGCCGCGAACGGCGCCCTTTCCCGGATCAGCTTCGCAGCCGTCGGATGGTTCCTCTTCGTCTTCGTGGCAGCTCTCGCTCTGGTCCTCTTCGGCATGCGTGCGCTGTACCTGAAGCGCATCGCCACTGCTCAGCGTCGCTACCCGGGCTCCTTGGTCCTGGCCGTCGGTTCGTCGATGGAGCTGCCCTCGGAGGTGACGTTGATCCAGAAGGCTTTCGGAGTCCAGCAGCGGAAGCTCACCACCAGCTCCGTCCTGGTCGCCGTCTTCGACGCATCGGCCTTCAGGCTCGTCCGGAAGAACGGAGTGGTCCTCGACGTGCCGTCCGAGAAGCTCCTCAGCATCACGCGAGGCTGGGCAACCGTGGGCGCGAGGGCTTACTCGTCCGTGCTTCTGAGCATCGACACCCCAGAGGGCCTTCTCAGCCTCGGCATCACGAACATCGGGTTGGGCCTCAATCCGTTCAAGTACCCATCCGACGAGCAGCTGCTCACTGTCGCCAACCAGATCGCGGCAGCCGCGCGCAAGTGAAGTAGACCCCATCAGAGCCCCAGCTTCGTCACGGCGTTGTTCGTCAAAGGGGCGTGCTCGCGGGCGTACACCTCAACAGTGGCCGGGTCCTTGTGCCCCGTCTGGCGCATGATCTCGTGGTAGCTGGCGCCGTTCGTAATCGCCGCTGTGACGAATCCAGCGCGGAGTGAGTGTGCACCGAACCTGGCCGGGTTGATACCGACGGCTTGGAGCCGGCGTTTGACGACGTCGTTCACGACATCGCCGCTGATGTGACGCAGGTGCGGCGCTCCGTTCTTCATCACCGGCCGGAACAACGGGTCCCACTCCCCCAGTTCGTGGCACTCAGGGATCCCGTCACGGCAGACGTGGTGCTCTTCGTCCAGCTGCCAGAGGTACCGCATGACTGCTGGACGACCATGCTTCGTCGCCGCCAGGGCACGGACCCAGTGGATGAAGGCGCACGGAGCGCAAGTGACCGGCTCAGAGCCGTACGGCAGCGCTTTCACCTGCCCCTTCCCCTCCTGGTCCGTCTTCGAGGACCGGATGCGGACGTGGAGCCCGTCGGAGGGATGCAGTGTGACGTCGGAGATCGTGAGAGCGGCGAGCTCGGAACGGCGGAACCCTCCCGCGAACCCGAACAGCAGCAGGGCACGGTCGCGGAGACCGATCACTCCCCCGGCGAACACGGTCGGGTCGATCGACGTGATGACCCGCTTCAGCTCCGGTAGGAGCAGCGGCGCTTTCCGGTTGATGGGTCGGGTGCGGACTCGGCGGATGCCGGCGATGGTCGTCATCACTTCCGGGCTCTTGCCCGGCTTCGGGTGGCCGGCGAGCTCATGGGCCTTGTTGATGGAGGACAGCCATCGGTCGAGAGTCCCGGTGGCGTAGAACGGCTCCCCCGCACTGTCGAGCATGTTGGCGGCATCCGTGAAGTACGCCCCGACGGTCTTGGGGTCTGCTGGCAGCGACACGACTCGGTGGGCGGTGCACCACGCGGTGAACGCCGCCCAGTCGGTCTCGTAGCCGCGGCGGGTGCGGTCGGCGGCTGACGCCTCCTGGAACTTCCTCATGTCGGAGTGGAGGCCAGCCATCGTCAGCTCAGCGCCACTCCCCCGCTCCACCCGGCCCGCAGGCGCGCGGCCGCGGCCGTTTGTGCGCTTCGCAACCTCAGCTGATGCCACAGGAACCCCTCAGAACGTCGTTTCTGCAGGATACAAGGGAACCACCGACATAGCCCGGATTACTCGCATAATCGTGCACAAAAGAGCGGGCCTCCAAGCGGGAACCAGTAAACGCCGATGGTGAGAACGATTCTCGTCACGGCCGGATGCAACCGATAAATGGCCAAGTCGTACGTCAAGAGTGGCCACCACGCGACACCCGATACCCGATACCCAGCATCTCGCCACATGTCTGAAGGGCGTAACCACGCCGGCCCCGACCACCTCAAGGCACCCTGATGACCCGACCACTCTCCCGGACCGTACCCATCGCAGCAGCTGCGATAGCCCTGGTCGCCTCCCTGCTGTGTGCAGCACCAGCAGAGGCGGCTCCAAATACGACGGCGTCCACGTCTTCGTCGACATCGGCGATCGGATCCCACTATGTGGACTCAGGGCGGAAGCTCCTGAATGAGTCAACGAAGCTCGTTGCTGCAGCGCGCACGTCACAGGCCGCGGCCGACAAGACTGCTGGTGTCGCCTTCGCCATCCGCAGCGAACTTCGTCAGGCCACAGCAGATGACTCGAGGTCAGCGACCTCCCTTCGATCATTGATCACTTACTCCACCACTGTCCTCACGAAAGGGACCGAGGCCTCGAAGGGTCTTGCTGTCCACCGCCTTCGCCAGGCGACGGCTCGTCTCCAGCACGACAACCGCAAGGTGAGCTCTGCCACTCAGACAGCCGCGAAGAAGGTCCATCAGATCCAGGCTGCAGAGGCAGCGAAGAAGGCAGCCGCAGCAAGAGCCGCCGCCGCAGCGAAGGCGGCCGCAGCCGCCAAGGCAGCAGCGTTGGCAGCGGTCAGGAACCAGCCAGTGAATCACGACGAATCCGTGTGGACGTACGGTTTCCAGAACGAGATCGACGCCTGCAGAGGATCCGTCAACGTCACAGCGAACTACGGCCTGAAGGCCATCGCAGAACACTGGTCATGCGGCGGTCGAGACTTCCCGACCTGGGGAGGTGCCAGAGTCCGTATCCACGGCGCCGGCATCGACGGCATCTACCAAGTCCAGGGCGTCATCGCCCACCTGTCGCAGACCCGAAACACCACGGCCGACGTCCCGCGCGGATACGACCTGGTGTACCAAACCTGCCTCAACGGATCCAGCGAGAACATGATCATCGTCGGGCTGACGCAGATCGGCTGACCACCCTGCGGATCTTCGCTGTCCCGCACATGTAGGTAGCGAAGAAGAGACCGGGCATCCCCCGGTCTCCCCCGCTCCGGAAGGACCCCATGATCAAGCTCGCAGCCCTCGCCCTCGCCGGCGCCGCCCTGTTCGGATCAACTCCAGACGTTCCCGCCGCTCCCCCGCTGGAGCATCCGATCGTCGACGAGACTGGCACCCTGACCTCGACCGAGACTGACACCCTCTCGAACATCCTCGACGCCGGGCGCATCGCCGACGGCCGCGAAACTGGCGTCCTGGTCATCGACCACCTACCGAAGGGCCAGACGATCGAGGAGTACTCCATCGACGTCGCCCGCGACTGGGCCATCGGAGACGACGCCAAGGACAACGGAGTGTTGGTCCTTGTCGCACTCGGCGACCACAAACTCCGTGTCGAGGTCGGCCGCGGCCTCGAAGGTGACATCACCGACTCCGAGGCCCGCAACATCGTCGACAACCTCATGGTCCCGAAGATGAAGGACAACGACCTCTACGCTGCGCTCACCGTAGCGGCCAACGCCATCCACTCCCCCGACCTTGGTGCGGCAGCCACGACCGACAGGGCCGAGGTTGTATCGCCGGTGCCAACCTGGACCCTCACCGTCGCCGTCCTCGCATTCGCCGTCCTCCTCCTCGGAGGCAGCGCGATCTTCATCATCAGCGACCGTCTCTCGGCGAGAAGGTACGACGCCGAGCAACGAGCACGAGCTGAGCACATCCGCACCTACTCGTCTTCAGCTCGGGTGCGCGAGGCCAGAGAGAAGCTAGGCCGTTCGTCGGGATCGCGTACACCTGGTCGTCCGGCTCCTAGGCCGACCCGTCGCGAGGATGGGATCGACCCTTTGACCGCCGGTGTCATCGGTTACGCCATCGGCTCCTCCCTGTCCGACAACTCATCGCGATCGTCTGACAGCAGCTCGTCCGGCGGCGGCTTCAACTTCGGCGGCGGCGGCGGCGGCAGCTTCGGTGGCGGCGACTTCGGAGGCGGAGGCGACTCCGGCAGCTGGTGACCACCCCCGCCACATGCCTCTAGGGCATGCGCGTCACCTTCGATCTCCTCACGAGCCTGTCCAACGACGGCCGCCGCGTCGTCGCTGACGCAATCGGCGACCTCGACTACCCGGTCGGTGGTGTGCGCACCGCAGCCGAGCTGATTGATGTCTACACCGGGAGGGCTCCGGCCACTTCCTGGTCAGTGCTCGTCGACCACGCCCTCGCTGGCATGTTCTCAATCGGTCAGACGGACCAGTATCTCGGTCTGCAGACCAGCATCTTCATCGCACCCAGACACCGTCACCGCGGCGTCAGCCACATCATCAACCGCGCAGCGATCACGGCGGCGCGCGACGTCGGTGTCGACCTCATGGCAGGCGTCCACGTCGACAACCAGGCATCACTCGGCGCCCACGACTCCCTGTTCGTCTCCGACTGCCCAAGGACCATCAGCCCGAGCGGCAAGTACGTGCGGATGAGGATCAGCGACGGTCAGCTGGCCGACGGGGAAACCGACCGACGTCTCGCCGAAACCATCGCCACGCAGCTTGCTGAGATCAAGAGCACCTGGCCGGAGGAAGTGTTCCGGTTCCACGCCTGGGAGTGACCCTAGGAGTCCTGGTCAGCCTCAACCGCTGAGGCGACCCACTTCTGGATCGCCCTCGGCACGATGACGCCACGAGGCGCGCTCAGACGTTCGGGGTCGTAGTCGTCCTCCCACCAGACACCGTCGAAGTCGGTGGTTTCCTGAACCCAGAGGGTGGCGAGGATCTGGTCTTCACCGAGTGAGCCTCGCCTCACGGTCGGATCGGGGAACACATCAGTGGTCGCGAACGTGGCTTCCGAGTCGAGGTACACGAACCCGTCCTCGTCTTCACCGTCCATGGGCCGGCCTTCCCTAACCTCGTACTCCATGGCCTCCGCTTCATCGCGTTCGAACTCAACGTCGGACTCGTCGGTGGTCAGGTAGTACCTCCAGCTCTCGTCTTCCGAGTCCCAGGTGTAGATCCGGGTCGCGGTGACCGGGATGACGTAGCCTCGCTCCACACCCCAGTCGTTGATCGCGTCTTTCTGCTCCGCGGTGAGCTCGTGGAAGTCCAGGAATTGAGGGTTGTCGACACCGACAGACCAGCGTGGGTTCCCGCCGAGCTCAGCGATCTGCTCCCACGCGTCAGGATCCATCGACACGGACAGGCCCTGGCCTTCGTACGACCAGTCCTTCTTGTACTCCTGGTTCAACGTCCCGATGTGGGTGAGACCGTGCAGCGCGACCACGGGAGCCGGCACGCCGGCGAGAGTTGGTGACGCCTCCAGCTTGAACTCGTGAGGACGGGCTGGCCGGTGGCTGAACCGCCGACCGGTGTCTCGTGGCTGGTCGTCGGATGCGTGCGTCACGGCTGCAGCGTGTAGGTGTACACACCGTCGGTGTCGGTGCTGTTGAACCCGGCATCGCGGATGTACTCCCACGGCTCGTCCATCCAGATGAGCGGGCCGAGGTCCTCGTTGATGCCGTTCTTGATCTCCTCGGCACGCTCCCAGTCGAGCTCCTCGAGGAGGTCGGTGCCGTCGGCGTTCGTGACGGAGGCCACGTTGATGCAGCTGGTTCCCATCTCGACGTCCAGGTTGACAGTGAACTCGACGGCGCCGTGCAGGTCGGGCTCGTCGGCGATGGTCGCTGCTGCTGCGTTGGAGGCCGCGTTGATCAGTCGGTTGTTGGCGAGGAAGTAGTCAGCCTGGGCCTTCTTGACGACCAGTTGGGCGTAGGTCTTCCGGTCGGTCGGTGCTTCCGGGCCGTTCTCCTTGCGGTCCTCGTAGTACTCCTCGTAGTCGCTACCGCCGAGGAACGTGAACGGCATGCCGCGGTGCTCTGGGATGAGGCCGGCGGTGAACGCGAGCTCGAACACGGTGTCGTCGTTGTAGGTCTCGTCCGGGTCCGGAAGGAGCGCGAACGGCAGAGTGTCCAGGACGGGGCGGGAGTCGAAGTCGACCTCCTCGACGACCTCCAGGTGATCCTCGTTCGCGCCGGTCCACTTCTCCAGGCGCATGGTCGACATGACCGGAGGCTTGCCCTCCGTCAGCTGCGACTGGGACGCGCCAGGAGCCGGCTTCTGCTGGAACTGGCCGCCGACGGGCAGGCCGGTGCCGGGGTTGATTTCTCCAGCGCCGGCGTGGATGTTGTTGTTGGCATCAGTGGTCATGCCTCTTAGGTGTGTGGCCGCAGAGCTCGCGCACGTACCTACCTAGCTAGTCGATCCCGTGGTTCTTGGCGTATTCGAGGATGGCCGCGGCGACGACCGTCTTGATGTTCCTGCCCTCGACCATGCCGATCCGATCGAGGAGGTCGCGGACCGGGTACTTCAGACCGATGTTGGTCTGGATCTCAGGCTCCGGGCGGGCCCGTGGCGGTCGAGGCGCGGTGTTGGCTGCAGGTGACTGCGCTTCGGTCTCGACGGTGTGAGCCGGCGCAGCCGGCGGAACTGGTTGGGTCGGTGTTGGAGCGGCGGTGGGTGGCGCCATCGTCGACCCCTCCGACTGACCCTGTGCCGCGGACTCTGCAGCGGCAGTAGGTTCAGCGGAGCTGTCCACCCGCTCCCCCGGCAGGGGTGTCGGTGCTGGGGTAGGTGCCGTGGCGGGCTGGGCAGATGTTGGGGTGATCGGATCGACGTCTTCATCGGCTGCGATCGGGATGCGGACCCTTGGCTTGAAAGCCGCAGGTGCGGCCTGTCGTTCTGCGTTCATGCGAACACCTTTCGCTCCAGTTCGGCGTAGGCTGCGGCGACCGGGTCGCCCTTCTCGTAGTTGCCGTACCACTCGTTGGTCGAGCGCATCTCCTTCACGATGACTCGCTCCGGGACGATCGGGTAGATGAGCTCTCCGGTTGCTTCGAGCTCGGCGATCGTGAACTTCGCGATCCTCGAAGGGATCGTCGGGAGGCCGGAGACGACGATGCCGAACTCGCTCAGGTTCACAGGAGCACCGATCCTGTTTCGAGATTCGATGAACTTCTGCACGGAGTCCTTCGCGCCCAGGTATCCGTCGACACCGTCGACGTCCGGCTTCGCCGCGTAGATGACGGTGTCGGCTGCGTTGAGCGCACTCAGGGTGAGCATTCCGCCCTGTCGGTTCGGGCAGTCGATGATGACGACGTCTGCTTCGAGGTCTTTGAGGCTGCGAGCGAGCCTGAGTTCGCTGTGGTCGACCCGGTCTGCCTCACGGTTCGATACCGATCGCGAGGACGGGATAATGCGGAGGTTTGGTGACCAGGTGGTCGGCAACGCGAGCTCTTCGGCGAAGCCGGCCGTGTCCTCGTCGTTGGCGAGGATGGCGCCGACGTGGTGCCCCTTCTCCTTGGGTTCGACACCGAGCCACTTGGTGGACGCGCCTCGCGGGTCGAGGTCGATGAGGACGACACGCTTCCCTGCGAGAGCAGCTGACATGGCCAGTGAAACCGCCGTGGTCGTCTTCGACACTCCCCCGGCTTCGGAGTAGACCATCACTACGCGCATCTTCGCCATCCCACTGTTCTGTCGTGCGTACCTAGGTAGCTAGGTGCCAAGCTACCTGCCTTGCTCGCGCGCGATTGCGCGAGCCGCTGCATTTCACAATAGCGGACTCCCGCCTACATAGGTTGCAACCTAGGTCGTTAGGTGCGTAGCAAGGTCGCAAGGTTGCTATCAACCTACGCGCCAAGGTTGGTACTTAGGCGCGTAGGTTGGTGCCTAAGTGTGTAGTTACGTTCCTAGGTCGCTAGGCACCTAGCTAGCTAGATTGCAATCTTGGCATCCTGTTCTCCCCAGCGTTTATGCGGGAATCCTCTGAGACGCCCGATCTCGCCACCGGATGGGTGGATGCACCGGGAACGGGGTATTAGGGCCTGTATGAGGCGCACGCGGGCTCTCGCGGGCATGCCGAACTGACCCTGTTCAGTGCTCCGGTAAGAGCAATCGGACGTCAAGGAAATACCTACCTAGGTAGGTAGGTGCCTTGGTCGGCGTGGGGACCCCCACCAGATGATCCGTAGCCAAGTGGGGCGCACAGTGCCGGTCCAGGTCCGCCATTGGACGCAGAGAAGCCCGGCGACCCTGTGGAGGGTGCCGGGCTTCGACCTGGCTCGCGATAGGTCCGCAGGCGGCGTGTCAGGCGATCTGGCGGGGTGGCCGCTTCGGCTTGATGCTGGTCTTACTCGGCTTCATGATCAGGTGCGTGCTGGTCGCTTCGTAGTTGAGGCCGGTGTACATGACGGAGATCAGGTCGAGGTGCTTGATGAACTTCTCGCGGAAGGCGCGGATGCGGGAGAAGTTGGACCCGAACTGCATCGCGAGGGTCTCCCATTTGATCATCATCGGCTTCTCCAGGCCGTACGCCTTGTGGGTCGCCCAGATGTAGATGTCGATCTGCATGGGGGAGTTCTTCAGCAGCTTCAGGATGTTCAGGTCGACGGCGACGGGGGCTTTGATGATCGAGTCGTAGAACGCCTCGGACAGCTTCACGGAGGATCGCCAGTGGCCGGAGTCGTCGATGTCGCCGTCGTCGTTGGTCCACAGGCGGATGTTGTCGAGGATCGGCATTCGGTCGCCGCCGGTGTGGTTCGGGGTGCGGCCGCCGCCGCGGGACACTTCAGAGACGGTGACGTGGGAGCCCCAGATGCGGTTCAGCTGGTCGGGGATCTTCTTCGCGTTCGGGCCGCTGGGCGTCATGCCGAGCTTCCGCATGAACTCGTTGACGCTGGACCCGATCTCCAGCTCACGGGACCTGGTGAGGACCGCTTCGGTTGCCATCCAGGTGAGTGCGTGACGTGGGATGATCCCGTACGGGAACTTCGGGACGTTCAGCTCTCCGGTGGTCGGGTCGTCGATGAGGGCGGGCTGCATGCGCAGGACGACGTCGCCGTTGCGGCGTTCCCACAGTTGCGTGCCGGCGGGTGGCTCCAGGTACGGGATCGACACCTGGGCCCAGATCTTCGCGGAGAAGCCTCGGTCCTGGATGTCGGATCCAGCGCGTTCGGCGTGTTCCATCGCTCCGGCGTAGTTCAGCGCACCGACGCGGTTGCGGGGGATCGACAGAGGTTTCGGCTCGAGTTCTGCTGTGGCGTCGGAAACGGCGTCGGTGGCGCTTTCGTCGAACATGGCGGATCCTCTGCATTCGCGGGGCTTTGACGACACACTGCCGCATACGACCGCCACCAGGCGTAGTTTGACGCGGCGTGTCCCCAGTGTTCTCAAGCCGATGGGGCGCCACCGGAATACATGAGCGCCACCAAAGTACTCGCCTTGACGGATGTAAACCGGTGGCGGTCCCCGTAATCCGGTGGCGTTCAGGAAGTATTCCGGTGGCGCTCCATCTGTAATCCGGTGGCGCGGAAATCGTGTCCGAACGGGCCCGGATCCCAGTGATCAGTAGGGCAGTCGTGACTCACCGCCGACTCCCCCCTGTAGTTAACCCCTGTAGATCTACCTGTGACTCTCTTCTGGGTGGTTAAAGCGACCACAGAGGGCTTCGGATTTCGACGTCAAGGGTTCACGGATTCCGGATTGGTGGATTCGTCGACGAGGTTCAGGCAAGACGAGCGTCGATGGCGTCGGAAGGCTCACCGCCACCGTAATACATCGCTGCCGGAGGGGCTCCGACGCTCCCGGTCGGTGAAGATCCGCCACCGGATTACATGGAGAGCCAGGATGGAGACGACTGGAGGCACCGCCACCGGATTACATCGCCGCTGGAAAACCGGTGCGCCACCGGATTACATGCTCGCAGCGGGTATTCGGGAGGCGATCGCGATCGTCTGAAGGCGCCACGCGCCACCGGTTTACATCGGGACCGGCGTTGGGTAACTCCATTGTGCGGTTACGAGTAAGGGACAGGGCTTCAGGGGTGAACCGCCACCGGTTTACATCGCCCGTGGCGACTCAGCGCCACCGGTTTACATGGTGCCTGGGTCTCTTGGTGGATCCTGTGAGAGCGCCACCGGTTTACATCGGCCGACAGAGGCTGTGGACGACGTCGCGCCACCGGATTACATGGCCCCAGGCTTCTGCCGCCTGTAACCGCATTGACTGGTTCAACGGCGTCGAAGCCACTTCGCGAACGCGTCAGGGTGTCCAAGCTTTCCCGCCGGCAGGGAGTATGCGGAGCCGATCGGTGCTGACTTCACCAACGTGCCGGAGGATGCGAATCGGCGTTCCAGGGCAGCCGCGGCATCGGTCAAGCTGACTGGAAGGAAGTCCCCGGCGACGAGGGACAATGTGAAGTCGAGACCGCCGCCGACGGGAGTGTGCTCGACAACTGCGTACGCTCGCTTCTGGATCGGTCGGGTGCGGAACGATCGAGGTGTCCCTGGTGGAGTGATGGTGACTTCGGAGCGGAACACAACCGTGGTGTCTGTCTCGTGAACAGGCGCCCACCCTTGTTTCCCGAGGACCTCTTCGATCACCTGGACGGCCGACGATGCCGGCCCGTCGACAGCGAGGCGGTGCGCGGGGTGGCGCACCCCGTGGTCGCCGACGGAGACTGGTGGGGTGCGGGTGATCATGTGGTGAGGCTCGACGTTTCGGCGGCGCGAGCTCGGTCTCTCTGATCGCCGGACTCAGCGTGGGTGATGAACCCGAGCCGGCAGGAGATGTCGTGCGCGTGAGTGTTGCGGATCAGCGCGGGGTTGAGGGTGACGCGGATGCCAGGCTTGACCTCACCGTTGGTCGCGACGGTGCTCGTCGGTCGGGTGTCGATGACTGCTCCGGGGGAGTGGGCGTCCAGCCTGTTGACGAGGTCGTCGAAAGTGGCTGTGACGTCTCCCCAGTTGAAGGCGACAAGGTCGTAGTCCGGCATGTGGTGCCCCTTTCCGTCACCAACATGTGCGGAGCGGGAGGGATCTACTCGGCGGCGAGGCCTGCTGCTCGGACGAGGGCGTAGGCGCGGTGGTCGTAGCCGCCGTACTGCTCGTCGTACTCGTCGTCGTCAGTCCAGTAGGTGCCGGATCCAAAACCGGTGACGAGGCCGTTGCGGTCGAGGGTGAGGCGGAACGTGTTCTCGTTGTCCCAGTCGTTGATGTCTGTGTAGAGCGCGATGATCTCGTTCTCGTCGTGGATGTCGATCTCTGGGGTGTCGAAGTCGTGGAGGACGCCGGCGAGGTGAGCGAGAGCGTTCTTCTGGCCGTTGTTCAGGTCGTCGGCCGATCCGCCGAGCCAGCCCTTGATGTGGCGGTCCTCGTTGAAGGGCGGGTTGGGCTGGACCACGTTCGCGACCGGGCTCGACTGGCCCTTCTCCGCGAACAGGGCGGAGTGGGCGGTGCCGTTGGGGAGGACGCCGCCGCGGGCGACCTTCGTCTCATCGAAAACAGGCATGGTGTCGGTCCTTCACAAAAGTAGGGGCCGCCGGAATGGCGACCCCTACTAGGTGTGTGGCCGGGATCAGATGTACTCGGACACCGAGCCGTGCTGGGCTGCGCCCATGAGCTGGGAGATCTGCTCGCCGCGGTAGCCGGCCATCTCGACCCAGCGCTCTCCGTAGTTGTCGGAATAGTCGTCGTAGGCAGAGACGGAACCGTCGGTGTTGAGGACGAACAGGGAACCGGTGGGGGACTCTGCCTCGTCGGTGTGGCGGACGGAGACGAGGAGGCGGTCGCCGTCGCGGTAGGTCTTCGCCTCGATGAACGTGGCGTCGTCCTGCATGCCGAGCTTGCGGAGGTCTTCGATCTCGTTGAGGTGCTCGAGCTCCCAGACGCCGTTCACGGCGGCGGAGGCGGCGGAAGCGAACGTGCGCTCCTCCTCGCTGAGGTTGGTGACCTCGGGGATGTACTTGCCGGCGACGCGGTCGTGGAAGTCGTCGACGTTGTAGTCGGCGGTGTACTCGTCGGCGACGAGGAACGATCCGGCCTCAGGCTGCGCCTGGTCCTTCCAGGTGAACTTCGACTTGTGGAACTTCCCGTCGACGCCGACGTGGCCGCGAGGCTTGACGGTGGTGGTAGACATTGTGTTTCCTTCTGCGTAGGGGGATCCGCCCAACAGGGAGAATCACCTCTCCTAGGTGTGCGGCGGTTTTTCGGGGTGGTGTTTGGTCAGGCTGCTCGGCGTGTCCGGGCACCTGACGACGGCTTCCGGGACGGTGTTTGCTTCCGGCCGGCGGACTTCCTGGTGCGGGGCTTGTCCTTCCCGGACGGCGCCGGCTTCTTCGCAGCTGCCGCCTTCGTCGACGGCTTCGCTGCCGTCCCCGGCTTCGGTGGCGTCCAGTCCGGGTCCGCCTTCCCCGCGGCGAACTCCATCGGCTCCGACAGTGCTGCGACTCGGGCCCATTCGGCTAGGTACGACTGGGCGATCTTCGGGTCGAAGATCTCGACCGAGTTCTCGAAGTTCCGGTCGGCGCCTGCCGTGAAATTGAATGAGCCCGTCCACACGGCGGTCGGCTTCCCGCGCTCGAGGCGGACGATGAACTTGTGGTGCATCAGCGGCGTCTGCTCGCTGCGGGACACAGCGCCGACACACCGGACCGGGTCGATCAGGTCGTCACCGGTGATCTCCGACAACGGGGCCGGGAAGTCCTTCCGGCTGAGCCCGCCGGTGAGCCGGTACAGGGTGTCGCGGTTCCGGACAGCGATCGGGTTCTGGTCGGTGGAGCGGAGCGCCCACTCCTTGTTCACGATCAGCGACACCGGCCGGGAAGCCAGCGCGTCGACGAGTCGCATGCTGGTGATCCAGGCGACGCACCCAACGATCGCTTCGGATCCGCGGATGAACTCCTCCAACGGGGTGTGAAGGTCACCGAAGTGTGAGATGACCTTCGGGGTGGCGACACCCCGCTCCCGGTCCTCCCAGTCGAACGTGACACGTCGGCGTGCTGACGGTTTCGGGCGCAGCTCGGACAGGGAAGGGATCTGTGTGCGGGGCAACAGTGGCGCCTTTCAGGGTCGGCCCGCGCGAACGCGGACACCTTCAAGGCATGTGGCGGATGCGGAGCTCAGTGTCCGGGTAGGCCGGACGGGTCTCCGGTGCCAGCTCCAGGGGCTGCGACGATGAGGATGCCGCGCCCGTCTGTCGTTGCCACTGACGCGTACGCGAACCGGGTGTCTGATTTCAGGACCGGCGCGAGTACGTCCTTCTCCTTACCGTCAATGGCGTGCGCCATCAGGTCGTTGTTGGTCACCGAGTACCCGCCGACCAGGACGATCGCATCCCGGCCGCAGACCTCTTCAACACCGATCGAGGCGGTGTGGTTCCGTTCAGGCAGGGTCTTGGCGGCCCAGCCGGCCAGGCAGGTGTCAGCTTCGACGGTGACGGAGTTCACATCAGCACCTGACACTGCGGACGCAGCGACCTGGAAGTTGGTGAAGGTGTACGAGGTCGAATCGACGATGCCGATGCCATCGTCGAACCCTGCAGCTGGGATCGGTTCGTCCACCCAACGCTTCTGGTTTGCTTCGCCAGGCTTCACGTACGGGTTGATCGGAGGCTCGTTCGCCGGGTCGGTGGTGTCTTCGCCGCGGACCCAGTCGTCGTAGTTGTTGGCGTCCGCGAGTTTCTGCTCCTGAGCGGTCAGCGCTTGAGACGCCGCGTCCGCGGCACTCTGGGCGGCGGCGTTGACCGCGATCGCACCGGTGATCGCCACGCCAGCCACAGCCAGAGCGGCGAGCACGAGAGTGCTGCGACGGAACCGACGTGTGGCGCGTTGCTGATGCTTGGGCATCAGTTCGGTCACGGGTCAATCACCTCGATGAAGTGGGTGGTGGTTTTCGACCACGCTGAGTGGTTCCACGGGCTGGTGCACATGTACTTCGCGTCGCGGTACTCGGCCATTCGGTCCGCCTTCGCGTACCCCTTCTGCCACTCCCAGCCGTCACCGTTGTTGAACTGGACCATGCCGGTGTTCTCGCCGCTGGGCTTGATCGACAGAGCGTAGGTGTCGTACAGGTCGGAACCTGCCGGGCAGTAGGTGGTGTACTTCAGGATGATCCCGTCGACCTTCGGGCTGCACCCGGAGGGCCAGTTGATGTAGTAGTTGCGGCACGTCTGCTTCATGGTCGCAGGGCCAGCCCATGTGGGAGCTGCCGGCTGCAGGTAGCCGGCGTCGAACTGGGGCGACTGAACCGTCTTGACTGCGGACGTGTTCCCGGTGGAGGCCGACTTGCACATCGCCTGGACGGAGTAGCGGAACGGGTAGTCCTGGTACTGGCCGGTCGGCGTGTAGTTGGCACGTGCGGTTGTGGTCACCCATCCGGTGTCGTCCCACACGCCAGAGGTGGCGTCGTACGACTTGGAAGGCCAGTGCAGGCTCTTGTACATCTTGTTGTACAGGGTGGTGCCGGCCGGGCAGGACGTCGCGTACGCCCAGTCAGCGCTTCCCTTGGTTCCGCTGACGACAGTCCACTTGAAGGTGCCCGGTGTCGGGGTGGCAGGCCAAGCGTTTGAGATCGACGCTGTGTCGCTGCCGGCACCTCGACCGTTGACGGTGGGGACCACACGGTAGTTCGTCGTTGCGCCGTAGGTGGTCCCGGACGGCTGTGACGTCGTGTACGTCTGCGCGGTGATGTCGCTGACCAGCGGCGTCCCTGAAGCGATGAGCCCGTTGTCGGACGACCAGACCAGGTCATACGTCGCGACCAGCGAGGAGACATCCGTCCAGGTCAGGACATGCTTCTCCGGGGTGGCGCCAGCCTTAACGGTGAGGACGGTAGCCGGGAGCGTCTGAACGTAGGTTGTCGATGCCTTGGTTACGTCCTTGTTGGTGCCGCAGGTCAGGCTGACGGTTACGGTCCCGGTGGTTCCGTTGGGGACGCCGTTGATTGTTCCGGTGCTGGCAGCAGCTCCGAGCACCGCGTCGATGGCGACGCTCTTAGAAGCAACACCGGTGGAGGGTGATGTTGCTGTCCACTTGACTGTTCCGACGCTGTTGATGCCGCCAGCGCACTGACCGCCGGTGAAGGCGAAATCGATGCCTTCACGGAGTCCGCCGTACGCGGTGCTGGAGGTGCTTGACGTTCGGGTGACTGTGATCGCGGGGATCTGAACAGGTGTGGGGTCCGGTGGGAGGCCCGGGGTTCCGGCCGGTGGAACGTACTTCTGATTAGGTGCCGCCTGGGCATAGTTGACGAACTTCGTCTGACCGACGAACTTTGCGTTCTTGGTGTACTTGGTCAGTTCCTTGTTGTTCGAGGACACGTTCAGCGTCACGGTCTGAGGTCGCTTGTCGTCCCAGTCTTCCTGGCTGATGCTGACCGGTCGAACCACGTTTCCCGTCTTGGCGTCTCCGCCGAGAGCTGCGACAGACAGGTCATCGAAGGTGACGATCCGGTTCGCGACGCTGGTGTAACTGAAGACGTTCGGGGCGACATCGTCGAGGATGATGGCACGTCCGGAGGCCGTGTCGGGAATAGGGGTGCTGGCTGAGCAGGCGCCGGGCTGGGAGAAATTGTCGACGACCAGGTCAGACTTCCCGTTGCCGGCATCGACGTCACGCCACACCTTCACCCTGCACTTGGGCCCGCTGACGTTGGTCAGCAGCGCGGCCTGGCGGGCTTTCCCACCGATGCTCTTGCCGATGACCATGTCCGCGGACTTCACATCTTCGGTGAACCGGATGGTGCCGGCCTGCTGGCTGACACTGTGGTGGGTGTTCTCCTGCGCCATGACGGAGAAGCCAATGGTGGCTCCGACGATGCCGACGAGGGCGCTGATGATGACCGTCTTCACGGTGATGGAGACGATGAGCTCGGACACAGAAGTTGCTACTCCGGCGCGCTGAGACATCAGCTCGCGGGTGCGGGTTAGGAATCGTGACGTTTGCATGTGGTGGAACACCTCCGTGGGTTTTCTCATGCGACGTCCCGTAGGTGTGCGGCCGTCGCGGCTACTTCTGAACGACAGACATGTGGCGAAAGCTGGCCAGCCGCTGCGGGCGCTTCTCCCAGAGGCGCAACACGGCGGTAACGGCTACCAGTCCGAGGTGACGAATCCTGACGGGACGGGCATCCTGAACGCCTTCGTTGTGCCGACCGGCGTGGGCGAAACACTCCACAGACCGGTGCCTCCGGGGTTCAGCTTCCAAGCGTCGCCTTGGTCGTCGATGGCGGCTACGGCGTTCGCGGTAGAGCCATTGACGGAGGCGGGAGCGATGTAGGAGAACTTCTGGCCAACCATGATGTTCACCGGAACCTTCGAGCCGGAATCGAATGCTCCTCCATACCGGTACTCGTCGGATCCCCAGGCGTACAGTGCTCCGGTTGGAGCGATGCCGTAGGTGGTGTCGCGCACCATGAATACCGAGATGAACGTTCCGGATGACGTTGCGACCGGGCTCTTGCGTGTTGTGGTGGTCCCGTCGCCGAGGCGTCCGTCGGTGTTGGTTCCCCAAGACCAGACCTTGCCCGCCCGGTCGATCGCCGCGGCTCCGTCTGACGCACCGGATTCGTTCGATGCGGTCACCATCGTGAACTTGGTGCCGGCCTTGATCTGAGTGGGAGGTGCGTTGACTGCGTCCGTTCCATCGCCGATGATGCCGGTGCCCCAGCCGAACAGGTCGCCGTCGTCGGCCAATGCCCAGCCTGCGTTTCCGGAGGCCGCCACCTGCATGATCCCGGAGATCGGGAGCTTGCCAGGTGTGGTGGCCGACGCTCCTGTGGCGCCGCCGAGCCCGCCATTGGCCGTGCTGCCCCAGCCGTACACGTTGTGGGAGCTGTTCACGGCGAAGACACGGTCCCCGTCGGATGCGATGTCGATCCACACGGAAGAGATGATCTTGACGGGCTCGAGTTCGTTGGTGCTGACGTCTGCGTTGTAGATCAGGTTGGTGGTTCCGTCGAACCCCCAAGCCCACAGGTTGCCGGAGGTGTCGATGGCGAATGTGGTTTTCGCGAGCGTGATCAGGTCCGAGTATGTCCTCGTTCCGATCTGCTTCGGCGTCGCGCTGTTCACTGTCGAATTGTCACCAAGTTGGCCGTAAGTGTTGGAGCCCCACATCCATAGGTGCCCGTCGGAGTCGATCCCGCCGCGAGGCTGGAGGACAAGCCACTTTGTCCGCGCGTTCGACAGGCCGACGCTTTCTGCGGCGGTGAGCTTCCGGACTGAATCGGTGGCGGCACTCCAGACCGAGAACACCGTTGTGTCGGCCGTGTTCGTGGCTTTCGTCCAGGTGTACTTGCCGGTGTCCGGGTCGACGCTGGCGATGTGAGTGACATCGTTCCTGTGGATGTCGATTACGCGTTTGACGTCTGTGCCGTTGGTGAACCTGGCGGTGATCGTCAACCTTTTGGTAGCAGAGTCAACGTCGGCGACAGAGTCGATCGTGGTTGTGACGCCGGAGTACGGCTCGGGGGCTTTCGGGCCGGCAGCCAATCCTCCGGCCGCGGTTTCGGTCAACTCGCCTGCATAGACGTTCGCACGAGAGACCACAGCGCTGGTAAGCATCATGGTGTCGGCTGCAGTGCGGGACTGGAATGCGAAGGCGACGACTGCTGCTCCGACACCGACCATGAGGATGAGCATGATTGCAGCGAGGCCGAAAGCCTCAGCGAAGCCGCGTCTTGATCTGAGGACGTTGAATCTGGTGATCACAGGGTGCCTGCCTTGTAGATGAGGACGTCGTTGATGTCCATGTCTCGGTCGTAGCTGACGATGGTCGCGGGATAACCGGGACGGAGGACGAGGGTGCCGAAGTAGCTGGTCGGGGTTGTAGTAACTGGGATGGTGGCGATCACGATCCGGTTCTGGACGATCTGGATCTGCCCAGCTGACCCGACTGCGCTGGCGTCGATGTAGTACCGCCACAGGGAAAGGGGCGTGCCAGCTCCCGCGGTTCCGGACGGTGTCGCGGAGGTGGCGATGGTGGTGCGGGCGGGAACCGGGTCGCTCCAGTCCACGTGCGACGACAGGGCGCTGCGAAGTGGGAGCCGGCTCGTGTCGGTCGCCACGAAGTTCGAAGAGTAGAGGCACGTCGCCGGGACGGCGGTGCGGGTCGTGCAGGCTGTGCCCGTGTAGCCAGATTTCGGAAGGGCGGCTGTGTACCGGATGCCTCCGGCGAACTTATCCGCCCAGAGGCGGGCGTCAAGTTTGGTGCCGGACGGCAACGTCCGAGGCTCGGTGATCTCCGTCGTGATGGCCGTCTCCCACGCCGGGACGGATCCCGGGTTGCTGGTCAAGGCGGTGAGGTCCTGAATGCGCTCCGAGTCACTGGTGAACTGGGTGATGGCCGTCATGGAACTGACTGCCATGGTCGCGACCACACCCATGACGATGACAGCGATGATGGTGGCGCCCACGGCGTCGGTGATGGACGACCCCCGGGTGTCGGCGATCGCGGTGAGACGTCGGTCGGTCGCAAGACTGAGGCGTGTGCGGAGTTTGCTCAGCATGGGTTCGTCCTTCGTGAAGAAGATCGCCGGGGCCACTGATCTCTCAGTGGCCCCGGCGATGGAGCGGATCGCTAGTCGATCGTGGCGTAGGACACCATCTGCTGTGCAGCAGGTGTGGCGGGGTCAGCCTTCTTGTCGAGGGCGGTCTTCGCCGGGCAGGTCACGCCGACGATGGTCGGAGCGACCGCTGTCTTTCCGTCGGTGACGTCAGATGAGGCGCTGGTTGCCCAGAAGTACTTGCCGTCTGCGGACTTGATGCCTGCACACCAAACGGGCGTCGAGACCCCCACGACGGTGGTGGTGTCGGTGCCCTGGCGGATCACGATCGGCTTCTTCGAATCGAGGATCGACTTCGCGCTGACCAGCGTGGCACCATCGCCGTATGCGCCCGCTCCGGCCTTCGATGCGTACAGCTGCTCGGCGGTCTGGACCGTGGACAGGTCGCTGGTTGCTGCGCCCTGCTGTGCCCAGGGCACGAGGACGATGACGCCGAGGATGACGGACGCGATGATCGCGAGCGAGATCGTGACGGCGACGATGATGTTGGGGATCGAGACCTCGATGCCGTCCTTCTTGCTGAGGACGGTCTTTCGGGCTGCGATGTTGGTGAGGAAACGCCCGGTGCCGGGTCGGTCGATCACCTTGAGGGAATCTGTCATTTTGCTTTCTCCTGTTGGTTGGGTTGATCGCCGGGCGTACCTGGCGGGGTCACAAGAACAGACATGTGGCAAAAGCGGGCGTCCGAGCCTCAGGTGCCGCAAATCGGCGGACAGTCGTACCCGTCACCAGTTCGGGGCATCATCTGTGACCTAGGGGTGTCCGGTGCAGCCGATGTCGGAGTAGGCACATAACGTCGTGGTGCCGCACATGTAAGTGGCGAAGGAAAGACCCGGAAGAGGACCATGCAGAACGCCACAAAGAACTCAGATTTCGCCACATGCCGACGCGATGTGGGTACAACGAAGCGGTCTCAGTCCAACGTCGCGCGCAGCCTGTGTGGGAGCGTGGCGGCCATCGCCATCGCAGCTCTCACCTTTACCGCGGTCGCCCCAGCCTCGGCGGAGGAAGCCGATACCGCCCTGCAGATCACCGGTCGGCTCGTCGTCACCCAGCCTGAGATCACCGGAACCACCCCGCCGGATGCAAGCGAGACCGACTATCAGGTCGTCACCCCCGACGGAACCTTCATTCCCATCGAAGGCGACACAATCCCCGCCGACAGCACATCCGGCGCCGACGTGAACATCACCGCCACGCCGACAGACGCCGTGCTCGACGCCGCCAACGTCACCGCGACCGGGAGCATCACAGCCTCATCGGACGCCGGACAGAAGATCACCGCCGCCGCACAAGCAGCCGGTGAACCCCTCGTAGTCGCCACCGGCACCATCACCGCCGCACAGACGGAACCGGTCGAAGGTCAGCACACGCTCGACGTAGCCGTCATCACCGCGAACGGGAAAACAGCCAACGTCACCGATGAGTACCTCACCAACCTCGTAGGCATCGCATCAGATTTCTGGTCCGAGCAGTCCGCAGGCGCAGTCCCAGCCATCACCATCCAGAGAATCGACCGTTTCGCAACCGCCACCGACGGCTGCGGCGACACCAACCGGCTCTGGTCCGAAGTCGCCGAACACTTCGGGCACAGCGTCTATGACTACTACGGATCCAACCCGAACCACCTACTCGTCGTCTCACCCAAGTCCTGCGGCAACGCCGCCGGATACGGCACCCTCGGCAGCGGCTTCGCCGGCGGCACCCTGTGGGCTGCGCTCGGAAACCCCAACGACGAGCAGACCCTCGAACACGAACTCGGGCACAACTTCTCCCTGCAACACAGCAACGTCGAAGACTGCGACTACCCCAACTTCGACGGAGCGTACGACGGTGACGGTTACGACAACGGATGCACCGAAGACGAATACGCCGACATCTACGACGTCATGGGCATGGGATACCTGTACTGCGACTTCGAAAGCTGCCACCCCAACGCTCAGACTCCGGCATTGAACCTAAACAGCAAAGACCGTCTCGGCGTCATCAGCCCCGACGACGCACCGACGCTCTACGGCAATACAGATGAGCCCTCGACGAACACGTACACGATCGGGGCGGCATCTGACCTGTCAGGCATCCGCGGCCTCCACATCGTCGACCCCATCTCCGGCGAGGACTACTACGTCGAGTACCGCAACGCCCAAGGTCGCGACACTGGATCCATCTACAGCCTCTTCACCGACGAGATCACCGACGGCAACAACCTCGACCGGATGGGGTCTGGTGTCAGGATCCTGAAGGGCAGCCTCGCATATGGCGGCTCCGTCGTCCTTCCCGACCGAACCAGTGCCACTGTCGCCCGCCTCGTCTGGGTCACTGGACGCACTTTCACCTCCCGCACAGGCGGATTCTCCCTGACTGTCAACGAGCTCACCGGACCGGCCGCCACAGTAGACGTCACCTTCGGTCAGAGCCTCCCCGCTGTCTCAGGTTCAGCGCTCCCCACAATCGTTGGAACGGTCACCCCGGGGGTGACCGTCACCGCACAGGCGGGCGCGGACTGGAGCCCGAAGCCGACCCGCATCGCCTGGCAGTGGTACCTCGGCGGTGTCCCGATCGCTGGCGCGACAGCGTCTACCTACAAGGTGAAGAGCACCGACCTGTACGTCGACCTCTCCGTTGTCGGAATCGCCTTCGCGGCAGGTCACACCCCGACCAGCTTCACTAGTGACAACTACGAAGTGATTGAGAACCGAAGCCTCTCCTGGACGGCGCCCCCGATGGTCACCGGCACTAAGCAGGTCGGCTCCAAGCTTTCCATCACAACTGTCGGGAACCCGTCTCCGAAGCCCACCGTCATCACCTACCAGTGGTACCGCGACTTTGCCGCGATCTCCAAGGCGACCAGCAACACGTACGTTCTGACGTCAGCCGACAACGGTCACTCCGTTTACGTCGAAGTCAAGGCATCCGCACCCGGCTACAAGGCGACCGCTAAGTCGTCCACCATGGTGAGGATCTCTGCCGGCACGTTCACCGGTTCGGCATTGCCGACGATCTCCGGTGAGCCGTTCGTGACCCGCACGCTGAAGGCGAACCCCAGCTCCACCTGGGCGCCGGCGGCAACCGCGTACGCGTACCAGTGGTACCGGAACGGTGCGGCGATCTCGAAGGCGACCACTCAGACGTACAAGCTGACCACCGCCGACAAGGGCAAGAAGATCCAGGTCCGGATCACCACTGGCAAGTCCGGGTACACATCGAAGGCCCGGACCAGCACCGCTACGGCAGCCGTCGGCACGCTGAAGTCGTTCGCCGGAACATCCGCATCCACAGTCTCCGGAACCCGCAAGGTCGGCTCCACCCTCACCGGCCGGCCCGGCAAGTGGACACCGACAACCAGCGTCAAGTACACCTACCAGTGGTACCGCGAAGGTGCTGCCATCTCCGGTGCGACCAAGTCCACCTACAAGCAAGTCACCTCCGACTACGCGAAGCGAATCACCGTCCGAGTGACAGCCAGCAAATACGGGTACGCAGCGAAGGGGTCGACGTCGACGATGTCGGTTGCACGCACGGTGCGCTGACCCCGAGCCAACCGGAAACGCCCCGCACCAGTCGATCGGTGCGGGGCGTTCTTTCGCTCATGCCTTCAGATGAGGAGCATCGCCTGGCCGAACACGATGGCCGCGGCGAACCCGGCAAACATCGCTGGTACGTGGGGGAGCTCCGTCACAGACGGTCCGACGAAGATGCGGGCCAGCAGCCGAAGGAATGACTGCACTCCGAAAGCCACCAGTACCGCCCAGACTGCGAGCATCGGGCTGACAGTGCCGATGACAGCGGCGGGGATCGCCGCAAGCTTCACGTCACCGCCACCGACCCTGCCTTCCACACCGAGCTCCAGGTAGAAGACGAACACGAGGGCTCCGGCCGCGGCTGCCCAGATCCACTGCCAGCCCGTCAGGCCATCGACCCGGAACGCGATCAGGGTGGCGGCGGCCAGCGCAGCAGTCGACCATCCGTCCACTTCGAGGCGTTTCGCGTCGACGAATGCCAGGTAGGCGAGCCCGGTGAGGACGATGAGGAAGGCGGCGATGGGGGCTTCCCCACCGACCATCAGTGCTTACCCATGTTGATCATCTGCGGCGCAAACGTCGTGACTGGGATCGCAACCATCAGGATGACGGCGGCTGCCGCGACCAGGACGACGATCTCGGTGAGCGGACCAACCCGGTCGGAGAACTGCTCGAGGCGGCGCTTCGACTTCTTGTGGAAGATCTTCCCGAGGTCGCGGAGAGTGTCGATCAGGTGGCGGGGGCCGGGGGCGATGTCGATGCGGTTCTTCAGGTTCCATGGGAACAGCGGGGTGGCTGCGACGTCGGCGAACACCGCGTCACCGACGCGCTGCTTCTCGATGTGTGACATCACCCAGGCTTCGACGGCGTCGTTGCCTGCGGCACGGCCGGCGACTTCGAGTGCGTCGAGCTCGTTCATGCCGGATGCGAGGCAGGCGGCGAGCACTTCTGCGAACCGGGCGGCGGCCGCCATCTGGGTGATCGGTCCGAGGAGCGGCATCTTGATGGCGATGCTGTCCTTCATCTCCCGGAGCTTCGGGTTCTTGTGGCCGGCGAACAGCCAGAAGATCGCGAAGCCGATGAGGAGAACGACCACGCCGCCGATGATCCACTTGAACGAAGCTCCGACGGCGATCATCGTCGTCGTCACCGGCGGGACCTCAGCGCCGATGGACGTGAACATGACAGCCACCTGCGGCAGCAGCCACTCGGCGGCGACGATCACGAACACCAGGACGATGCCCATGGTGAGCAACGGCTTGAACAGGGCAGCCTTGATGGCGGCCTTCACGTCGGATGCTTCAGTGACCAGCATCGCGGCGTGGCGGAGGTTGGCGTGGAGGTCCTTCGGGGTGACTGACGCTGCGAGGAGCTCGCGGGCGACGCGGGGGAACACGTCCTCTTCGGCGCAGAGCGCTTCGATGATGTTGTCGCCGTGGATCCGCATCCGGTCGATCGCGCGCTTGTAGGCGGCGCCGACGTTCAGCTTCTCGTACTGGCGAGCCAGCTCTGTCAGGGCCCGCTCCTCGGACTCGCCGGCCTCCAGCATGGAGGCGAGGTCCTCGAGGGTCTCGCCGACGTCTTCCGGTCGGGCCTTCTTCGCCACGACAGTGAACATCGGCTTCTTCTCGCCGCTGGTCGCCGACTGCACCGTCTTCGTCTTCTTCGGGGCTTTCGCAGCCTTGGGTTCCTTCGCCGCCTTGGGCTCCTTAGGGGCCTTGGTCTTCTTCCCGGTGGCGGCGTCACGGAGACGCTCCTGAGTCTCTGCGTACGTTTCCTCGACCACAGCAGCGGACGGCTGAGCCGGGACGGCACCGTCAGCGGTGGGGAGCGGAGCTCCGAGGTTGAACTGGAATGTGTCGGTCATGGGTCAGCCTTTCGCGGGGGTGAAGCCGGCTTGGGTAAGGAGGTCGTTCATGGTCCGCTGGTCGCGGGCCATCTTCATTGCGAGTTCAGGTGTGATCGATTCGGCCTTCACCAGCTCCGCCAGGGAGGCCTCCATCGCGACCATCCGGTCCTGCCGGCCGGTGCCGAGCAGGTGGGCCTGGGCGAGCTTCATGTCGGAGCCGAGGATGATCTCGGAGAACGCGCGGGTGTTGAATGCGATCTCCTGCGCCATCGCCATGCCGCCTCCGACCTTCGGGAGGAGCTGCTGAACGACGATGCCGATCAGCACCTGGGACAGCTGGGTGCGGATCAGCGCCTGCTCCGACGGCGGGAACATGGAGATGAGCCCGTCGATCGTCTCGGCGGTGGAGCCGGCGTGCATGGTGGAGACCACCATGTGGCCGGACGCGGCGGCGACGATCGCGGACCTGGCGGTTTCCGGGCTGAGGATCTCACCGACGAGGATGATCTTCGGGTGGGATCGCTTCGCGTTCTCCACGCCGACGGCGAACGAGTCGACGTGGGCGCCGATCTCACGCTGGTTCACCAGGCTCTTGCCGTCGGGGTAGACGAACTCGATCGGCGCTTCCAGCGTGTAGATGGCGGACGGCTGCTCCAGGTTGATCTTGTTCAGCAGCGCTGCGATCGATGTCGACTTCCCGGAACCGGTCTGCCCGGTGAACAGGAACAGCCCGGCGGGGCGGTTCGCTGCGTCGATGAGGGATTCCGGCAGGTTCAGCTGCTCGACGGTGGGGATGTCGCGGGTGATGATGCGGATCGTGATCGTGGCGCCGGCCAGCGTCTTACGGGCGGCGATACGGCCGCGGAAGTTGCCGCCGATGTCGAACGAGGCGTCACCTTGCTGGTGCTCCTCGAACTTCGCGATGCCTCCGGGGACGAACTCCTCGATGATCTGGTTGATGAACTCCTGAGGCATGACCGGGTAGTCCGGGTGGGCGAGGGTGGCTTTGTCCTTCACGAACCACACACCGCGGCGTGCGGACAGGTGAATGTCGGAGCACTTCTCGCTGCCGAAGTACTCCAGGAGGCTGTTGAGCTGTTCAGCTACGGGGCTATGCGTCACGTCCGATGACCCTTCTGGATTCGGCTTGGTCGGTGATTCCGCTGGCGATCAGCTCACGGAGGGTCTGGGCGAACGTGGTCGACGTCTCATGCGCTGCGGCGCGGATGTCGCCGAGGGACTTGTTGGCGATGACCTCGTCGGTGAAATCGTCGGTCACCTCCAGCACCTCGTGGATGGGGTGCCTGCCGACGTACCCGCCGTTGCCGTCGAGCTTCCGGACGAGGCGCTGGGAGATGATTCCGTGCACGGAGTCGAGGACCGACAGCGGGGTGTCCTCCGACAGTTCGATCAGACGGAGAACAGCGGTGACGTTGTCGGTCGCGTGGATGGTGGAGATGACGCGGCGGCCTGCCTTCGCCATACGGATGGCGGCTTCAGCTGTGGCGGCGTCGCGGATCTCGCCGACGAACAGGGTGTCGAAGTCCGCGCGGACGAGGAACTTCATGATGTGTCCGAAGCCGGCGCCGACTCCTTCGTTCACTTCCAGCTGGTGGACGTTCGGGAGGATCCGCTCCACCGGGTCCTCCACAGCGATCGTGGAGCGGCCCTCCACTCCGACGTCGAAGATGGTGGCGTGGGCGGTGGTGGTCTTGCCTTCACCCATGGGACCGGCGATGAGGGTGAGCCCGCCGGGCTTGGCGAGGAGCTTCCTGGTGGCGGTGAGGTTCGTCGGGCTGAAGCCGAGCTCGTCGTACGTCTTCAGGCGGCCGATGGACGGTAGGCGGAGGACGATCTTCTCGCCGCCGTCGAACAGCGGCAAGGTGACAGCGCGGACACGGTACGGGTACCCGTCGATCGGGAGGGGGTACTTCCCATCCGACGGGACGATCGACGAGGACGTCGGAAGGTCAGCGGCCGTCTTCAGCTTGTTGAGGATCATCGTGGCGTCACGGCCGGTGACAGTCCGGACATGCTCCAGGTCGCCGTCGCGTCGAGCGAGCAGGGTGAGCTCCCGGTTCACGCCAGACAGGTCCAGGTGAACGTCGGATGCGCCTGCTTCGACGAGGTCGCGGAGGACACCGTCGACCCAGTTCTCCATCGGGTGGTTGTCGACCAGCTCAGCGAGCGGCTTCCTGGACGACTGCTTCACCGGCTGCACAAGCTGGACTGCAGGTGCGATCTCCGGTTCGACGACCGGGGCGCGCTTCGGGGCGCGGTCCACCAGGAAGATCGGGACCGGGTTGGCCGCGGCGGCAGCCGCGGCAGCAGCGGTTGCGGCGGCTGCAGCTGCGGCGGCTGCTGCGGCGATGCCGTTCGGGTCAGGGTCGACGGTGGCGGTCTCAGGCGCAGCATCGATGGTCGGCTCAGCGGCGGGCTCTGCCACGGGCTCTGCGGCGGAGACGAGTGCGTCGAAGGTGAAAGCGGGTGCCGGGGTGGTGGCATCCAGCGACCAGGCCGGTGCAGGGGTCGCGGGAGCTTCGGCCTCGGGTGAGGCTTCTGCCTCAGTTGCTGCTGCGGTGCTGAAGGCGATGAGGGGTGCGGCCTGCTCGGCGGGCGCCTCAGTCTCGACGGGGACGTCGATGACTACCTCGGGCTCCAGCTCCGGAGTGGCGTCGACATCGACGTCTGCCTCGGGGGCATTCGCGATGACCGACCAGGCCGGGGCCGTTGTCTGGGCCGAGTCGACCGGTTCCGCAATCGGCTCGACATTGTCTGCGGCTGCTTCGGTGGCGTTTGCATCGGGGAGCTGGATCGCGAAGCTCGGGGTGGGGAACTGGATTGCGAAGTCGGGGACCGCGGGTGCGATGGCTTCGGTCACCTTTGCGGCGGGCTCGGGAGCCTCCTCGGCCGGTGAGGTCAGCAGGTCGTCGAAGGACAGCGCGAACGGCGACGGAGCAGAATCCAGCTCCTCGGTGGCGGGTGTGACCTCCGGTGCCGGCTCGACCTCGGGGGCGACGGTGGCTTCGGGGTCGATGGTGGGCTCGACAGTGACAGGCGCGTCCTCGGCGGGGACCTCATTGATGACCGGGGCGGGTTCGGCGGGGGAGCGGTGGCTTCCCTCTCCGGGATGCGGCGCTGTGGATCCCAGCTTGCGAGCGAGCAGCTCAGCGTAGAGATCAGGGGTGGGGTCTGTCATACCCCAAAGACATGTGGCAAATGCGCGACGTTCCGGCGCGGAACGGAAGAAATGTGCGCCGACTATCAACTAGAGGTGTTCGCTCCGCGGATCGAAATGTACCCAGTGAGGGGGTACACACAGCATGCGTATGCATGCAGGTCGCGCGACGCGCCGGGCCAACATCCCCGAGAACATAGGCAACGGGGGCTATGTGGAACCTGGCTAGTTACCGGCGGGGCAGCATACTGCCCGCGACACCGTCCATTCCGACCCTCGAAGTGAACATATTC
This sequence comes from Leifsonia sp. Leaf264, assembly GCF_001422325.1. Lineage (GTDB taxonomy): Bacteria > Actinomycetota > Actinomycetes > Actinomycetales > Microbacteriaceae > Orlajensenia. The sequence goes on along the minus strand of NZ_LMMR01000005.1, from coordinate 476,767 downwards.
TCATCTCGCAACACAAAAGGGGAGCACCAGGAATGAGCACGGCAAGCATCAAGTACCGCGATGCGACTGAAGAGACCATCATCAAAATGGCAAGCGTCGGCGACATGGAAGCACTCGGGGAACTGTGCAACCGCCACTACGAAGCCGTACTCGAGATCGTTCGTGCGGAGCTGCACAACCAGCCGGCGACAATCTCGGCAGAGGACATCATCTCCGACCGGTTGGAGCTGGCGGTCGCCCACATCAACGCTGGGTGGGGGCTGCCGGACAACTTCGTTCAGGGGTTCGTCGAATCAGCGAAAGCAGAAGCACGACGCGTCTCGCGTCCTGACGCGGACGCGCCGGACGCGGCACACCTCATCCACCACCCACACCCAGAGGACATAGCGGTCGAACACGCCCGCCACCTTCTCGCGATCGAGATCTTCCGAGGCCTCCAACCCCGGTACCAGACCGTCCTGTGGCACACCCTGTCCGGCGCGACCAATGCCGACATCGCCGAGCTGATGGGTGTGTCGGTGAACACAGCCAACGTGTTGAAGCACCGTGCGATCCGGAACCTCCGCGCCTGCTGGGACAGCCACCCCGTCTCCACCACACCGTCGGGGGATTTGATGGAGGAGCTCCTGAAGGCAGCCGAGGCGCCCGATGAGCCTGTTGAGGAGGAAAAGCTCGCCGCGGCGAAGCCGCGGAGGTCGGTAAGGGTCACCGCCCCGGTTGCGAAGCTCAACAAGGGAGGCCGTGCCACCGTCGACATGCGTCCTGCGTTCACCAGGCCGGAAGCAGCTCGGGCGCTCGCTTTCGCGTGATGTGGTGTTCAACTTTCGTGCGCGTTCAAGTTTGTTGAACAGCAGCGCAGATTGAACAGTAGCTGCGGATCAGAGGTGATCGAACCGATGTCTGGCGGCTATCCGATCCGTGTCATCCCGACGATGATCATGTTCTCGCTGGAGCCGCCGAGGCAGGTCTGGTAGACGAGGTCGTAGCCGTGCGGGACATCCGCGGTGGTGTTGCGGGACACCGACAGGTGAGCGACGACACCCTCGACGCGGTAGAGGCCGTCGACGCCGGCGCCGTGGACGCGCACAGTTGCTCCTGGCCAAGTCGGGAAGCTGGAGCCGCCGCACGACCAGTGCTCCGCAATAGCCGTGGTCCCGTATTTGGCGGTGACGTTCACGGATCCGTTGCAGGCGTCGATCTCACCCTGCCACCCGTACGTCCACACGCCTTCGTCGTGCTCGGCGCCGCCACCGGACTCGCCGGCCGTCGGAGCGTCGTACTCGCCGGTGCCGTCGTACTCGCCGGTGCCGTCGTACTCGCCGGTGCCGTCGTTCTCCTCTGCAGCATCCGCGGCTGCCGCGGCCGCTGCAGCTTCAGCTGCTGCACGGGCTGCCGCATCCGCCGCAGCCTTCTCGGCGGCGATCCTCGCCTGCTCCTTCGTCCATGCGTCCACAGCTGAGGTGACGGCGGTCGACGCTGCTGTTAGCTTCTGCTGAGCGTCCGCCAGATCAGCGACGCCCGTCAGGTGGATGCTCCCGAACCGCTCCGCAGCTGCTGCGTAAGCGTCGGGCTGCTGGAAGTCGGCGGTCTTCTCAGCGGCGTCGACGCCGTCGTCGGCATGGTTCGCCTGGCGGTTCGCTTTCGCGGCCGCCTTTCTCACCTGCTGGATCGTTTCGGCCAGGGCGGTCCGGGTGGCTTCGGTCAGCACCTTGCCGGCGGACGAGTCGAGGGTCTTCTGGGCTGAGGCTGCTGCGGCGTTCGCGACGGCGACCGAACCGTACACACGGACCCGGTCATTGTGGAACTGATCGACTGCTGACTTGTAGCGGTCGGCGGACAGGCCGATCGCATAGGCGCGGTTCGTGTCGACAGCGGACATGCCGCCGACGATGATTGCGCATGCGACTGCAGCGGCAGCTGTCCGGATCAGGGCGGTGCGCCACAGGGACGTCTTCTGGGGGTTGGCGGGCACGGGTCTGCCGTTCGGGATCTTCGGCTTACTGGCCGATCGGGAACCGCCGCGTGGGCGGTGCCGGCCACAGCAGGCCGACACCCTTCAGGCATGTGGCGAGGTCCGTCCGCACGATGCACGGCGTTTAGCGGTCGGCTGGCAACTCGTCGATCCGTTGCAATGTGCGCTTGACGGCGGGGATGTCGTCAGGGGAGAGCATCAGTTCGGCGCGTTCCTCGATGACAGCCCGATCGGCGAGGCCGTCCTGCAACATCGCGTTGACATACAGTACGTCTTTGGTTCGTTCGGCGGCGAGCATCGACAGGCACAGATCGTTGACGTCCATGCACCAGACGGCAACGTCACGGTCCCCGGAGGCAACCTCGATGCGAGCGGCTCTCTCCTCCCAGCCCTGTACCCGGGAGATCAAGTCGTTCCTCACCGCCTGGACGTAGAACCCGTGCTCCTGATGGAACTCGCTCATCTCGCCGAGCTCCTCGGTGATCCGAAAGTGGTCTTCGCGGCTCCTTGCCACAACGTCGAGCTCTGCGGACATCGTCGCTTCGCCGGGAATCTGTGCGGGCTTGTACATCGCGACGATGGCTTGCGACCCAACCAGGAGCAGTTCGCTGGAGTCAGTGAGCTCGGCAGCCCGACGGGCCGCCATCGCGAGCTCCTCCGGGCTGATGGTCATCGTGGACCGGACAGGATCCGATGGAGCAGAGCGGAACGTTCAGCCTTCGTCAGAGCGAACGCGAACGGAGACACCTGGCGCATGTCGATCGCCAGCTCGGATTCGGAGATCATCATCGCCACCAATTCTGGCAGAGGACCCCCGCAGAGGCGCTCCCATTCGTTGATCCATTCCCGGGACTGTGAACCGTTGGAATGAGCCTTCGCAGCGGTCAGCGCGCGGCCGGCGCCTCCGAGGATGGCGCCGTCGTCGGTGAGCAGCTTTCCGGCGATGTGCCGGTGCAGTTCCAACGACAGCCGTGCTTCCTCAGTGAGACGTTTCGCGGGAGGCATCTCGGCGCGCATGTGAACTGTGACGCCGAGAGCTTCGAGGTTGGTCATCCAGTTCTTCAGCGAGATCGCGCCGGCTCGTTCGTTCTCCTCGGCCTTCACGATCGCGTTGGTGGTGCGTCCGACGCGCTCTGCAAGAGCCCTTCTCGACATACCCAACGCTGTTCGGTAGGTCCTGATGAAATCCGTCGACACGTGTCCCCAAATGAAATAGCCTGCCCCCATCTTAGGGGGCAGGCTATACGGGTCCTCGGCTGAGATTTACTCAGCCACCTCGTCCTCGGGGTCGGCCGTTTTGGTCGGCGTCGGAGTGGGTTCAGGTGTCGGCTTCGGGGCGGGGATGGTCGGCTTCTTCGTGTCGTCCTCAGCCTCGTCCTTCGCGGCGTCGGCCTTCGCAGCGTCGGCGTCCCACTGGGCGCGAGCCTCAGCGACCGCCTTCGTCACAGCGTCTCTGACGGCGGCATCGATGCGGTCCTGGATCGCCTTCTCGGCGGCGGCCTTCTCTTCGGCGGCCTTCTTCTCCGCAGCAGCCTTCTTCTCTGCGGCCTTCTTCACGTTCGCCTGACGCTGGATCTCGACGACGTCCTTTCGCTGCTGCGCGGTGTTCTCCAGGTTGTAGTGGAGGACGTCGTCGTTGGGTGCGGCGCCGTCCAGCTGGGCGGCCGCGGCGACCATCTTGTCCACCATGTCGGCGGGAACGTCAGGTGACGACTTCGACGAGGACACAGCACGGTAGTGGACCTGGTCGATGATCTGGGCCATGGCTCGGTACATGCGCTCGTAGGCGCGCTGCAGGCGGGGGAGGTCGTTGGTGTCCAGGGCTGCCTTGGCTTCGTCGAGGTCGGCGGTGAAGCCGGTGACGATGGGCTCCTGGACAGCACCCTTCAGGATCTCTGGCATGTCGGCGTACACGTCGGTGAACCAGCGGATGTCACGCTTCACCGCGGCGACGGTCGCCTGGGCGTGCACGTCAGCGTTCTGGCTCTTGTTCACCTGGGCGGCTGTCGACAGGTGGATCTGGTCGGCGATCGCAGAGGTGGCGGGGACGGCGGTGCCGAGGGCGACCGCTCCGATCAGGCCGACGGTGATCCAGGCTCTTGCCTTCGGGGACACCTTCTTCTTCGGCGTCTTCGGGAGCAGGTCCTCGTCGGTGACGGGGGTGGTGCCGGCGCGGTCAGCGAGGTACTGGACGGAATCCTCGACGAGGTCGTCGAACTTCTTCTTCATGGGTGCTTCTCGATTCGTGAATGCGGGGTGGGTCGAATCTGTGGGGTCGGACCGGCCGAAGCATCTACCCTCAGGGGCGGTGTCTCAGACCCCGCGCCCGACAGCGCCCCGTTGGAGAGGGGAGTTCCGGCCGGTCCTGGCCGCCGTATCCGGCAGCTGTCAATAGGGCATGTGGCGAAAACTGGCGCTCCGGGAGAATTGCCCGAAATTAGTTCCCGTTGATCTTCGCGAGACGTCTGGCGGACGGTGCCGGCATGTGCTTGGACGGGCAACGGTGAGTGGCTTCGGCGACGGAGAACCGGTGGCAGCTGCGGCACTCGACGACGTCGACACGGTGGCCGCCCCGGACGAGCCGGTTGTAGGCGCTGCCGACGGATGTGGCATTCCCGAACTTGCGGTAGTCATCCTCGTGGGCGCGGTACCCGTACAGCTTTCCGCGGATCTTGATGGCCAGAATGCTGCGATCCCGGTCGTAGGCCTGGGCTTCGATGAACGTGGACGAGGCCGCGGGCTGCTCCAGTCGGACGCCGCCTGCTGAGAACCGTGCCATCCGTCGGGTGATGAGGTTGCCGGCGTCGGCAAGTGCGGCTTTCGGGCGGCGGGACTCGAGAACCGCTGAGACTGCCTCGGCGACCAGCTGGTGGTTGTCGTCGGGGAAGCCGAGGCCCTGGACCGACCATTCGTTCAGCGCGTTCTGGGTGACTCGCACCCAGCCGGACACGGACCCGCCGGGGAACGTGCCTGTGACAGGCACGTCGAAGGTGCCGCCGTTGTCGTAGGAGAACTTCTTAATCGCAGCCGCGGACGGCATCTGGATCGACACCTGCGGTCCGGCGTAGCGCTGGACTACTGTGCGGCGGCCGGATGCCGAATTGGTCTCAGGGAGCTTCGGGTAAGCGCCCTTCTTCCGGGTTTCGGACAACGCCAAGTGGCTCACCCACCAGTCCGCTGCTGAGCTGAACCCGTCATAGTCGGTGATCCTCGCCGGCTGGTACCCGTCATCGATCAAGGCACGGCGGCGGGCGTCGCGGGCGTCAGGGTTCGGGCGCAACGAGATGTTCGCCTGGGACTGGTGCTTGTTGCCCCACTCGCCTCCGTGGCCTCCGGCGGCGCCGGCACTTACTCGTGGCTGGGTGAGGGTTGCTTTGTCCATGGAGTCGTAGGTGTGCGGCCCGTCAAGCTGCGGACTCGTCGAGGACTTCGAACTCCACTTCCTCTCCGAGGTACAGCGTGCCGAACTCGTTCTCCACGGCCAGGCATCCCGGCATGACGGAGCTGCGTTCGATGTCGTCGATGGTGAGCAGGTTGCCTGACGGTGCGACGATCACGTCGCCCGCCTCGAAATCCTCTGCGGCCTTCGTGTAGGTGGAACGCTCCGGGTAGGTGAGGGCCGGGGCGCCTTCAGGCTCCACCTCGAAGGTGAGGTCGTCGTCGATGTACAACGTCCCGAACTCGGTCTCGATCGCCCGGCAGCCATGGAAGACGAAGCTCTCGTCGCTGTTGTCGACGGTGGCTCGGGTGCCGTTCGGGCCGACCAGGATGTCTCCGGGCAGGATCTCCGTGGCGTACTTGGTGGTTGGGGCTGCGCTGATGGTACGGCCCTCCGCGGCTGACTGGTGCTTCGGCTCGGAGCCGTTCAGCTTGCCGTTGGGGAGCTTGACGAAGTTGTTGTCGGTCATGCACTCCTAGGTGTGTGGCCGGCAACGACGAACGCCCCAGCCGAAGCCGGGGCGTTCAGGTCAGACAGGAGAGAGCTACGCGGCGATCTTCGCTGCGAGCTCGCCGATCTTGATGGGGTTGAAGCCGGACCAGTGGTCATCGTCGGTGATGACGACGGGGGCCTGCAGGTAGCCGAGAGCCTTGATGGTCTCGAGCGCGTTCTCGTCGATCGAGACGTCGACGACTTCGTATTCGACGCCCTTGTTGTCGAGGGCGCGGTACGTGGCGGTGCACTGAACGCAGGATGGCTTGGTGTAAACGGTGACGGTCATGGTGGGTCCTTCCAGAGGTGAGAAAAGCGCCCTTCCGGACGCCGTGGGTTGTCGTGTTGTGGAGACGTAGGTGTGCGGCTGTTTGACGGCCGGTGTGTCGCCCGGATGGTCAGGGCGAGGGGTGCGGAACGGCGGCGCCGAAGCGCCGCCGTCTCACGAAACCTCCGCGTGCGGCGGAGAACGTCCAGGGCTGTGGTTGGCTCCGGATCACCTCCGCGGTGGCGGAGAAAAGGGTGTTGGTAGCCGGCTCAGGCTGCGGTTGCGTCCATGAACAGTTCGCCGAGGCCGGCGTCCTCCAGCGAGCTGAGGAACAGACGCTCGTCGGTCGGGTCGATCAGGACCACCTCACCGGTCGGGACCGGCGTCTTCGTGTACGGCTCGTAGTCGGAGGACGTCAGAACCAGCGGGATCGAGTGCTCCCACTCGCCGGTGAACGGCGCGAAGGCTCCTCCACGGATGCCGTACAGGGCCGTGAGGGTGTCCTCGTCGGCGTTGCGGACATCCAGCTCGCCTGCGTCGATCGCGGCGGTCACGATCATCGCCTGAAGCTGGTTGGCGACCTTCGCCGCCTCCTCGACCCGGAGGATGAACGACTGGACGTCACCGTCGTAGCTGTCCGGCAGGTCCTCGTAGCCGGGGATGAACCGGGCGACGATGCTGGTCAGCGAATCGGCGTACACCGTCTCGGTGTCGGTGATGAACGCGAACGGGAACTTGGTGCCGTCCTCGCGCAACGGTGCGGGGCCGATCTCGGTGGAGATGACGAACGTCATGGGTGTCCTTAGGGTGCGGGGGTCCGTGCAGGCACGGGTGTACGAGCTACATGTGCGGATCTCCGCCGTTTTGCTCTAGCCCTCTTCTTCAGCCAGCAGGCGGTGCTCTTCGAGCTCCTCCCGCGATGTGAACCAGCCTGTTTCGTGCTGCTCGCCCATCTCAACCTCCCTTGATTCCGTAGCCGTCAGTTATGTCAGCTGTGAGCCATGTGGCGACGTTACTGACGGCCGCCGACAAGGTCAGAAGGTGAAGGTGAGCTCCGACCCGTGGCGGTCGCCAGACCAACGGGCTGACTTCGGCAGTGTGCTGTCCCGGTACGTGTTCGAGATCGCCTGGCGCATGTCGGACCAGTTCTCCGTCTCCGGGAGGGTGTTGCCGTCACGGTCGAGGATCTCCAAGGGGACAACGGTGACCGCTTTGCCCAGGTCGACGATCTCGCATCGGATCGCGGCGGCGCGCGGCTCCCGGAACAGGATGAGGAACGCGGTCTGGTCGTGGATGGCCTCCTCGACATCGCGTTCGGCCTGTTCGATGCGTTCGCGGGCCTCGCGTTCGCGGATCTCCGCGGCGGTGCGAGCGCTGGACAGCGCGACGGAGTGCTGAACGCGCTGGACCATGTCGGATGAGTACTCGGCGTGGAAGTCGAACGCGTCCGTCTTGTCGAGACCTGCTCGCCACATCGCCGCGTCGAACTCGTTGACCGCGAACCGGTAATCGGCGGCTGTGCCCCACTTCATGCGGTCGGGGACGTCCTCAAAGGTGTCCCGGACGGCTTCCTCATGCGAGCCGTACGCCGGCACCCACTCTGCGGCAGGCTGCGGGCGGGCGTCGTCGTCGATCGGAGCGTGCTCCTGGGCGACGAACGAACCAGCGGTCCCGTTTCCGGGGATGATGTTCTTGTCCTTGCCGCGAAGCGGCTTCTGGTTCTGAGGCATGAACTGTAGGTGTGTGGCTAGCTGACCCACGGGGCGACCGGGTGGGGGCCGGTGGTCTGCTCGACGATGTCGTCGTACAGCGCGTCCCACCATTCGCCGCCGTCCCGGAACGCCTCTTCCAGAGCGGTGAAAGGGGCCGCTGCATCATCGTGCAGGTCCTCGGACGGGCGGCCGATCAGCGGGTCGCCGGCGGCGGCTGCAGCAGCGATCGCCTGGTCCTTCGTGAGGTACCCGTTGAGCATGGCGTTGATCGCAGCGGCAGCGTTGCTCACCTTCTTGTAGCCGGAGCCGTCACGGGCGTCGGTTTCGGACGAGCGGATGTCCGCAGCCATCTGTTTGAACGCGCGCCCCCAGCCGTACCCGGTGTACCGTTCTGCGAGGTCGTCGACGAACGCCGCCAGCTCCGAGAGCCGAACGTCAGTGACACCGTCACCGGAGTAGCAGCCGACCGAGAGCTGAGCGTCGAACGCACCGGGGAGCTTCTCGGTGACTTCCAGCCGGTCGTAGTTGTACCCGCAGTACTCGCAATCGGCACCGCCGAGGGACAGCTCCCAGTCCCGGCCGCCATCCTTGTCCACCGACGAATTGTAGGAGATGGTGTCGTCGGACTCACGCGGCGAGTAGAAGTAGTCGTCATCGACCTCCATGAGGGCTTCCTCCTCAGATGCCTGGGCGATCTCGTCGAGCTCGGCTCGCTCGTCCTTCGTGGGGGTGTACTTCGGCATGGTGAAGTCCTTCGTTGTTCGTTAGCCGACGGCGGAGCCGACGGAGGCCATGAACGGCTGCGGGTCGATGCGCTGACCGTTCTGGAACACCTCGTAGTGGAGGTGGCAGCCGGTGGAAGCGCCGGTAGTCCCGGTGTAGGCGATGACCTGTCCGGCTTCGACGTACTGGCCGACAGATACTGCGAACCCGCCGGGGCGGATGTGGGCGTACCCGGTCCAGGTGTTGGCGCCGTGGTCGATCATCAGGAACTCACCGTGGGTGCCGTCCCAGTCGGCGAAGGACACAGTGCCGGCGTGGGCGGCGAGGATCGGGGCGTCGCAGCCGGTGGACACGTCGGTGCCGGAGTGGAACCCGGAGGAGCAGCCGTCGCCGGCGCAGATGACTGCGCGGGGACCGAACCCGTCCGAGATGCCGCCAGTCGCGGGGTCGACCCAGCGGTTCTTGAAAGCGAGCTCAGCGGCGATGCGTGCGGCTTCTGCTTCCGCCGCCTTCCGGGCCTCCTCGGCCTTGCGGGCTTCCTCCTCCGCCTTCTTCTTCGCTTCGATGTCGGCGAGACGCTCGTCGGCGGCCGCCTTCGCCTTCTTCTCCGCCTTCGTGGTGGCGGCTTCGTACTTGGCGGTGTCGTCAGCGTCCTTGTCCTTCAGGAACTGCAGCTGAGCTTTCAGCTCGGCAGCTTTCACCTCCTGGGCGGCTAGGTCGGCCTCGGCCTGGGCTTGGACCTGCTTCGCAGCGTCGAGGACCTCGTCGGGTGTCGCGTCGGACGCCGGTGCGGCGCTGTCCGCAACTGCTACGGGCTGGACTGTTGGCTTCACGGGGAGTGGGGCGGCGGTGTCATCCGCGACGACGGCAGCGGCGATCGGTTCATCCTCGGAGGGGACATCGACGACGTCGCCGGTCACCTCGAGGCGGGTGTCGACCAGCTGCACGGTTGCGGCTTCAGCGACCTTCCGGGCTTCGGCCAGTTTGTGGTCGACCTGCTTGATGCTGTTCTTCAGGACAGCAGCCTGCGTGGTCGCGGCCTTCTCGTCCTTCTTCACGAAGTTGAGCTGGTTCCAGGTGGGGTTCTCCGTCGGGGCTGAGGCTGTCACCGAGAATGCGGTGGCGCTGCTGCCGCAGATGATTGCTGCGACGGAACCTGCGACGAGAAGTGAACGGATGGTGCGGGGGTGGTGCTTGTACATGGGTGCGGGGGTTTCCTTGCGGGTTGGAGCTCTTTGTCTCCACTTCCATGTGCGGCATGCGGCACTTTTGATGCCTGCGCACCACAGAAACCTTTACCGATCAGGCTTTCTGCTACTTGTCTGAACGCGAAACTGCAGCCCTGCGGCTCTCACCGAACAGGAACACACCCGCCAGAAGCCCCACCGCGCCGGCCCCAGCCGACCACCCGCACAAGCTCGTGATCCCCTCGATCGACGTCAAGGTCAACGCACCGTCGAACGCACCGTTCGCCAGGAACCAGAACCACCACGTCGCCGCGATCGACACAGCAATCGGGAACAGAAGCAGGGCATGATCCAAAGGGGCAAGCAGAAGAAGGAATGCGTGCCGCCGCGCGGCGGCCGACTGTCGGCCCGACGACACCGTCGGCAGCAAGGCGACCAGACGCGCACGGTCGACGGATCGGACAGCAGCCCGGAGCTCAGCGAGCGTCGGCGCAGCCGATGCGAGCGAACGCACCCTGGCAGCAGAGATTCCGCCCACGTGCACAGCGGCACCCACGATTACATCGGCAGCATCGACCGACGACCGTGCGGCACGGCTAAGGTCGGACCGCAGCGTGCGGGTCCGTGTGGGCGCGGCGGTCGTCATCGATGTCTCCTGGACTGCTGGTTGAGGTCGTAACCAACATGTGCGGACGCGATCTGTTCTCAGAAGAACCGCGGCATGCCGCGCATGTACGTTGTGGAAGAGGAGGCACCTATGCCGAAGAACACCGAAGTCCGCGGTCACGGACTCGCCAACGAAGGCGCACCCTTCGATATGAACGCCGACCGCATCTCATCTGGTCTGTTCGGCGGTACGTCTGGCACCGGTCGTGCGAAATGTGCCTGCGGGCAGCTCTCCGACGTCTACCAGTCCGCGTACCAGCGACGCGCATGGCACCGACAGCACAAGGCTGATGTGGCCGCGGGCACCTACCAGCCGTTCGTCCCGGCACCCGACCCGGCACCGGAGGCCCAGCCGGACTCCGTCGAGCTCGACCAGGTGTGGAAGCGGAACCTGAACGGCACCGAAGTGAGGGTCACCCGCATCGACAGCGTCGCCGGAAGCAACGACATCTACTGGCGGGCGGTCAGCGGCAACGCCAAGGGCGCCATCTTCGAGCCCACGTTCCGCATGAAGTACACGTTCGTCCGCTGATGTTCTCACCCACATGGCTGCACGAGTCCTACCGACAGCTCGACGAAGCGAACCGCTCCGACCGCAAGGACCGAGTCGAGGAAGATGTTCCCTCGTGGTCTGAGGTTCGCGCTGCTGAGCACACACGTTTCGTCGAAGTCGCTGAGCGGATGGACCAACTGTCGGCGTCCATGGCCGATGACATCGCCGAGATCCGAGCCGGCAGAGCAGCAATCGAAGCGGTGATGGGTGCGACCACCCGGCCCTAGACGGATGCTCGCCACATGCCTTCCCGGCGAACCGGAGAGGTCCTGGGATGGCTGACGCGCTGCACACCGACGATGAGCTGTTCTGGGCGATGCGCGACCCGAACACCGACAAGGCGCTCCTCGACTTGATCGCATCCGACGCTCGCACCCGCATCCGGGTGCAGTTGGCGCAGAACGTCCACGGGCCGCACCGCCAGCCGATCCTCGCGGTCCTCGAGCAGGATCCGGACCCGCGTGTCGCCGCTGAGGCCAGGCGGGCGTCGACGGTCCGCAGGTTCCGCACCGGCTGACACCCGTTCGCCACATGTCCCTCCGTCAGACACCACCGTCCGACGAAGGATCCGATGAACAGACTGTCCGTTTTTGCCCTGACCGCTGTCGCCGCGATCGCCTTGGCCGGTTGCACCGCAACAAGCTCCCCTCCGAAACCGACAGCTGAACCGGCGCCGGCTCCGACGAAGATCGCCACCGCGAAGCCGTCACCTGTCCCGGCTCCGAAGCCGACTCCTTCATCAACACCTGCTCCCGTCCCCGCGCCTGATCCGGTTCCTGCAGTGGATCCGATGGACACCATCACGCAGATCACCGTCCGCCCTGAGCAGCTCGACATGAAGGACGCCTCAGGCGAGATCATCGTCGGTCTGTCCTACGACCTGGACGTCAAGACTTTCGTGCAGAACATGACCTGGGTCATCGGTTCTGAGCCGACCATCTCGGACACACCGGGTGGGTCGGAATGGTGGCCGGTCACCCACTACAAATGGCCCGGTTTCGAGGTCATGGATGACCACGAGACCGGTGGGAAGAACATGGACATGAACTTGGCTGTCGTGTTCCTCGAACCGGTCATCGGCGGGGACATCAGCGTCTCCACCATCCAAGGGTTCCAGCCCGGCGACGACCTCGGCTGGCTGGCCAGGTACATGGACGAGCCGTACAACCCGGACTCCGACTTCAACCAGGTGCAGGCGGAGCACGGACCGCCGATCGGACCGAAGTACATGGAGAAGTACTCGAACTCGAACTCCGTCACCGGGCAGAACAGATACCAGCATGAAGGCTCTGTGATCTTCGCCCCGTACAACTTCGGCATCGGCCATGTCTAAACGAGCGCGGACCCTCGCTGCGGCGGCGCTCCTCGCGCTGACCGTCACCTTCGGGTGCGCAGCACCGGCGACAGCGGCGACTACCCCGAAGCTCGGGCCGGTCACTTCCGTCGGCACCACCTCGTTGGCGAAACCTGCTCCCGGCGGCAGGTACATCTACGTTGCGAAGACCGGCACCGACAAGGCGTTCAACACCGACCGGCGCTCCTGCATCAACATCGGATGGGAGGCTACGAGGCCGGAACGATGCCAGGCGCCGGACGCGTCCCATCCGCTCGCCACCATCTCCTACGGTGTTCAGGTGGCGAAGCCCGGTGACGTCATCGTTGTTCGTGCCGGCACCTACAAGGAAGCTGTCGGGTACGGAGCCCGCCCCGGCACCGCGTCGAAGCCGATCGTCCTTCAGGCAGCACCGAAGGAGACGGTGACACTCGCCGGGCAGTTCTACCTGAAGTCCGGGGACTACTGGACGATCACCGGCATCCACTTCAAGTACGACGCCGTCCACACCAAAGGCGAGCAGGTGGTCGCCATGTTCGGCGGCCGCGGCTGGAAGTTCACCCGCAACGAGATCGCCGGCGGCCGCGGGTACGCGAACCTGATGATCCGCGAAGACGCCACCCAGGTCGTCAAGGGCACCACAGCCGAACGGACGAAAGCCGCACCGCAGTCGTACACCGTCGCGAACAACTGCATCCGGGAGAACCTCGGGAAAGGCATCCACGGGCAGTACCACGACATCTACCTTCAACCGACCCTGTACTCCAAAGGCGGGATCGTCGAACGGAACCTCCTCGCTGGAGCTCCGGAAGGCGCGAACATCAAGGTCAGCGGATCCAACGTCACCGGCTCAGCCAACGACGTCATCATCCGGTACAACACGATGGCGTACGCCGGCACCGGCATCGTCTCCGGCCTCGCCTCCCAGAACATCAACTCGTACGGCAACGCGATCCTCGCCCAGCGGAACGGCACCAAGTACGACGCTGCGATGAAGACGTACGACGCCGCGAAGACGAAGAACATCGTGTTCACCAGCAACCTGGTCAGCGGGTACGCCATCACGAAGATCCAGTCACCCGGCGACAAGCTGATGGTCACCGAATCCACTGCTGTGAAGAAGGCAGCGCTCACCGGCTCCTACTCCGGCTGCACCGTCCGGCTCGTCGACCCGGCGCTCGCATCGAAGTACGGGGTGCAGGCGGTTGGATGACGAACGGGCGAGGCTCCGAAGAACCCCGCCCGTCTCATCTACTCACCGGCTAAGCCGCGGCGCCCCAGAGCGTCTCGCCTTCGCGGAGCTCGTCGCGGAGCTTCTCCACACCGCCCATGAACCCTTCGACGGCGGCGTCCAGGGTGTTGTAGCTGAGGCCGGCGATCGAGTCCACCTTGTTGGTCGACATGTACGACAGGCCCTTGGCCATGACCGCGTCGACGTTCTGGGCGTACCTCACAGCGGCTCGGGCGTTCGTCAGGTCCTCTTCCCGCTGTTCAGGGGACCGGTTCGGTTGCGGGTATCGGAACTCGGCGACAGCTCGCTGCGCCCGGATGAACCGGTCCTCGCTGTCCTCACCGAACATCTGGACGATGTTGCCGACCACCTCGGGGGTGATGTTCTTCGACTCCATAATCCGGAAGATCAGGCCGTCGTCGGAGATCTCCGCGAGGTTGTTCAGGAGTCTGGGGGAGACGTTCGGGTGCTTCACGATGTTCTCCAACGCGATCCCGTCCTTCCGCTCCAGCCCGTCGGCTCGGCCTTCGATGATGGTGCGAGCGGCTTCGTTGAGGAAGTCGGCGTTCAGCTTCGGGTTCTCCAGCGCGTAGCGGCGGGCCCCCGGGTCCTTCGTGTCCTGGAACCGGGGGAAGTTCTCCACCTTGTAGCGGAGCTCCGACGCGGGCCGCCCATTGTCGTGGTAAGTGGTGACGAGGATGTCACCGTTCAGGTCCTGGCGGGTCTTGATGTGTGCTCCGTCGATCCCGGGCGTCCACGAGTCGCCGGCGTTGACGCTGCCGTCCGCCTTCGTCTCCCCGACGGGCCGGCGGTCAGTGGACCAGCCGGTGCCGGTCATCTGGCCTTCGCTGTTCCACCTGGTGTGGTTCTCCACCTTGATGGAGTCCGCGTTCCTGAACAGCTGCTTCACACCGTTCGGTCCTTCCTTCGGGATCGGCTTCGGGGAGTACGCCTCCCACTTCTCGCGGATCGCTCCGTATAGGCCGGCGACGGCCAACGCGTTCTGCAGCTCGGCGAGCTTCTCACCGTCCTTCATCACGGCGGCGTATGCGGGGTTGTCCTCGTCGATGCCGGCCATCGCGCCTTCGGCTTCCTCGATGATGAGGACGGAGTTGGAGAACGTCTCCTCGTCGGTGCCCAGCGCGAAGTCGCGCATGTAGATGTTGTCGGTCATCTCGGTGAACACCTTGTCGAACGCTTCAAGGTTCTTGTCCGGGGTGAGGCCGGAGTCGGAGAACGCCTGGTCGACGGTGGCGTACTGCTCGGCGTCGTAGAAGCGGGAGACGCCGGACATGACGGGGAAGTCGTCGGTGTTGGTGTTCGGGTCGGTGGGGTCGTAGCCGGCTTGGTCGGCGAGGACGGCGATGTAGTCGTTCTGGTTGGCGGAGTTCTTGATCTCGTCGGAGATGAGGGCGTTCGCGGTGGCGAGGCTCTCCTTCGTCTTCAGGCGGGTGGCGACGTCGTCGACGCCGAGGATCTCGCCGGCGAGGTCGTAGTAGCGGGCTTGCTGCAGCGCTTCCTGGTACGCGGCGACGCGTTCCGGGTTGCCGGAGATCTGGACGGGGACGCCGCCGATGAAGATCTGGGCGCCGAACTGGCCGCCGACCTTCTTCCCGCCGGCGGCGACAGCGCCTTCGCGCTGGCGTGCGGTTTCACGGTTCAGGACTGTCGCCTGTGAGTGCTTGAAAGAGGACATGCACCGTAGGTGTGTGGCTGCCGCCGCCCACAACGGGGTGGTGCCAGTGTCGGTGGGCCGTCGATACACTCACCGGGCACCCTGCGCCGCCCACCTGAGGAGATCTGTGAGTCAACCCACCCCACCCGCCGGCTGGTACGACGACCCCAGCGATCAGACGATCCAGCGTTACTGGGATGGTGCAGCTTGGACGACGCACACGGCACCGAAGACGGCACCGGCGCCGCCGGCCGCCACACAGGTGATCCCGGCCGCTCCGGCCGCCCCCGTCGTCCAATCCCCGCAGCAGGCTGTCGGGTACGACCCGTCGGTGTACCAGTCCACGAACGTGGCCGGCCAGGTGAAGCCTGCGATGTCCCGGAAGACGATCACGTGGATCATCGTCGTGGTCGTAGCGATCGTGGTCATCGGCATGGTGTCCGCGCTGATCCGTGGGGCGAGCGACAGGCAGGACAGGCGGGAGCCTGTAGCTCAGGCCACCACCTCAGCCACCCCGGCGGAGGTCGCGCCGGAACCGTCAGAGGAGCCGGTCGTCGAGGAGCCTAGCGAAGCGCCGGTCCCGGATGCCACCTTCTTCAAGACCACCGCGAACGGGCACCTGGACGACTACACCAAGGACCTCGACGACATGGTCACCACCCTGGACGAGAACGGGTTCTTCCGGCTTCTGACGAACGAGGTGGAGTTGGCGTTCAATGTCGCCCAGCTGCAAAGCCTCGACGTCCCCGCGGCTGTGAAAGCTGAATGGGATCCGCAGATCGTGGCGCTCGACGCCGCCACCACCACGATCAGCAGCGACGTATCTGACGAGCAGTACGACACCCTCCGCGCCGACCTAGAAGCTGCCCGAGGGATCGCGAACACGATGCACGACATCGCCAACCGCGCAGCTCCGTGACCCGAACACGGGACCGTGACCCGAACACGGCAAAGAGGAAGCGGCGGTCCCAGTGGGGCCGCCGCTTTCTTGTTGGTCAGGAGGTGTGGGTCACACCCATTCGGAGATGACGATGTCGGTGTTGTCGCCGAACTGGTCCCTACGGAGGATCGAGCGGGCCTCGTCGGATGAGGGCAGCTGGATCAGGTAGAAGTCCTCGAGGTGGGTGTAGAAGTCGATTCCGTCCACCTGAGGGAGCTCGGTCTCACCGTCTTCCAGGTCGATCCCGGTGATTAGGACGTTGCCGTCCTTGTCGAGGATCGACTCGACTGCAGCGGAGGAGTCCGTGGAGTGCCACACCAGACGTACCCGCTCTGCGGTCGGGAACTGGTTCTTCACCACGTGGGAGATGCCTCGTGCGGTGCCGCCCTGAATGCGCCGGAACGCCTCGTCGGCGATCCGGCCATCGGACTCGATCTGAGCGAGGATCGACTTCTCAGGGGAAGCCGGGACGTCGTAGACGCGTGCGTTGTCCCACTCCATGCCCAGTTCGTAGATGAGGTGGCGCACCTCGGAGTCCAGGTCGTCGTCGCCCATACCGTCGTACAGCTCGACACCGGCGATGTCAGCGACGGTGTACCAGGCGTACCCCTCATCGTCGAGGTTGACCTGAACCTGGGCGACGTTCGGGAAGTCCTCGGCGAGACGCTCAGCGATGATCTGGACGATGACCTCCTCACGGGCGCGGTCAGCTTCCGCCTTCTGGCGGTCGAGGGCTTCGAGTCGGAGCTGCAGCGCGGAGACCTGCGGCTTCGCGGCATCCTCCGTCTCGCTGAGGTTCTGGGTGGCGTACTGGCCGGACGAGACGCCGGGCGGGGTGATCTGGGCGGTGTTCTTCAGACGGAAGTCGTTGGTTTCTGACATGCCGTCATAGGTGTGTGGCCGGGTGTCCGCTCAAGAGAGGACTCGAGGGTTTCCGGGGTCAGCGAATAGGCTGACTCTTCGACCGGATGGGGGGACCGTGGCCGACGCGCTCAGGGAGCTTCGCTCGATCGCCGCTGCCAGCCCGTACACGGACGGCGACGGCCCGTTGCACAAGATGGTCGGTGCCCTCCAGGAGGCGGCTGACGCGTACCGGTCCGCAGCCGCTGACCCCGGCATCGAAGGGTTGACCGGCGACGCCATCACGCGCTCAGCGGCGTCCCGCGCCCGCCGATACGACGACGTGCAGCAAATCGTCGAGAAGGTCCGCGGGTACCTGCGGGAAGCCGACAGCATCCGTGCCGATGCGGCCTCAGCCTTCAACAAGATCCCGCACTCCTACATCGGCTACCCCGACGAAGCTCTCCAGCGCATAGAGGATGACTTCGACCAGCTGGCGATGAAGGTGGAAGCTGCCGCCGCCGAGCTCGCCGCGATCACCACCAACGCGCAGAGCGCAGCCGGCGCAGCTACCAGCCCGTTGAAGCTTGGCGGTTACACCTCCAACCAGCTCGCGCACCTGTCCGACGACAAACTTCGGGACCTGGCACTGCGCTGGTCGATGGACCCGGAAACCGCAGCCGCCTGGTGGGCGAGCCTGCCCGCAGCAACCATGTTGCTTCTGACTAAGAAGGCACCGTGGCTGGTCGGCTCCCTCGACGGGATCCCCGCGACCGCACGCGTGGCAGCCAACCAGGTGATGGCCGCCGACCGCGCTGACGACCTCACCGAACGGGAAGCCAATCGAGGGCTCAGCACAGCAGAGGAGGCTGAGCTCGAGTACTTGAAAGGGGTCGCGGACGGCGACATCCAGCTGTACCTGTACGACCCTGCTCGCAGTCGAATCATCGAGATGATCGGCACCCCGGGCCCACAGGTCACCGACGTTCTCACCTACTCGCCCGGCACCTTCGCCAGCAGCCCACTGTTCTACAGCGGCGGCGCCCAGATGATCGCATCCGAACTCACCGGCGGCGACCCGACCCGTCTCGCGTTCGTCGTGAAAGACGGGCTATACCCCGGCGAAAGCGCCGACGGCAGTGTCGACTACAGCCGGATCCTGGAAGCGAACGACTCGAACTCCTACGAAGTCACCAGCGACCGTCTCGTCTCCCTGCAGAACGGGCTCGACCAAGACCAGAACATCGACGACGCCCGAACCATCGGCATGGGTCACTCGTGGGGGCTGACCAACATTACCGGATCCGAAACCCTCGGCGCCCACTACGACGATGTCGTCTCCCTGTCCGGCGCGTGGATGCCCGGTGATTGGCAGGCGGACACCAGCACCGACTACAGCGACTACTCCTACGACGATGTCCTCCAGATGGCGCAAGCCACCGGCCTGGTCGGTGACGGGAACACCCCACGCTCAGACGGGTCCGGGTTCGAGTACGACGACTACTACGAAGGACCGAAACCGATCGTCATCGGTGAAACCCCGAACGGACCGGTACTCGACCTGGACGCCGCGGCGAAGAACCACGACCTGGTGGCGTCCAAGAGCTGGGAGAATCGCCTGGTGATCGACACTATGAAGCGGGACCTCTTCGGATGAGACACATCCGCCCTGTCGCCGTCGTCGCAGCGGCACTCCTGCTCGGTGTCCTCGCCGGATGCGCCGACCAGCCAGCCCCTGAACCGAGCGGAACGACCATGACCGTCGAAGAAGCCAAAGCGCGCGCCCTCCAGCTCGAAGACGATGTCGTCGCAATGATTCCCGCTGAGATCGTTGCGAACGTTGACCAGCGCACCAAGATGCGGTTGTCCAACTGCGAGGAAGTCGAAGACGGCGTCACCTGGCCCGGTGAGACCGTGGTGACGTTCACAACAGCGCAAGACGGTGACGCACTGGTGCAGTCCATCAAGAAGAAGCTGGAAGCCACCGACCCGGCCCGGCTGGAGCTGGACCGCCCCAGTGACAAGTACGACCGTGTGTCGGTCGGCACCAAGGACGGGGCGATGCTCATCATCTCCTCCGGCGCCGACGACGGACTCACTCTGACGATCGCGTCGTACTCACCGTGCGTGCAGCTTGCCGAGGGTCAGAGCCGGTTCAAGGACTACTGAGCATGACGCAGATCGCACTGCACGCAGATCGGCTGTCAGCCGTTGAACATGAACTCTCAGACGCAGCCGCTGGGCTGAGCGCCGCCGGCAGCCCATCAGACGCAGCCAACCTGGCGATGCTCCCCGCCACACTCCGTCTCGACCGTGCGATCGCCGGGCTCGCCGGTGAGCTCGGCCGCGTCGGATCGTCGTTCGCCGCGGAGACCGGTCAGTTCGACACTGACCTGCGAGCTTCCGCGGCGGACATGAACACCGTCGATGAAGCGGCCACCGAAGCGCTCCAGCAGGTGGCGTCGGCCGTCAACTCAGGGTGGCGGCGTGAGCTGCGGTAGTCAGACGCCGATCGCATCGCAGCGGCCCAGGTCCGCGTAAGCGTCCATCATCGACTCTGCGATCTCGAAGTTCTGGGTCGGCAGACCAGCGCCGATCCCGGTGTCGGAATCTAGGTCGATGGTCTCCGGGGTGAAGCTCTCGAACGACCATCCGTACGCGCCGTACTTGTCGTTCAGCTCGCGTTCGTACCAGTCGAGGTCCATCATCCCGTCGATGTCGTAGGCGACGCCTTCGCCGCCATCGATGGGCATGTACGCGAGGGCGTGGATGACTGAACGGTCCTCGCGGAGGTACACGAGGATGTCGTCGCTGCCGATCCGCTTCGACAAGGCTGAGGCGAAAGCGATGCACTGCCCTGATTGGAACGCCCATTCGGCATCGAAGTTCAGCACCCCGGGGGTGAGTTCGTAGGTGGAGCCGCCAGCGATCTCCACAGTCACGGTGTCCGCTGAGACGAGTTCCGCCTCAGCCGCCGACTTCTGCTGCGGGAGTGAGCCGGCCAGCTTCCCGTCAGCGTTCTGCAGGTAGACGCTCATCAGATCTCCCGGAACCCTTCCGGTCCGAAGCCGTCCTCGAGCCACTGGTCGATCATCGTCGAGGCGGTCTGAACGTCCTGCTCCGGCAGGGTGAACCCGAGCTCGGACTCCGCCAACCGGTCTAGGTCAGCGACAGTCCAAGGCTCCCAGCGGAAGTCGTCCTCGTCGAGGCCGTGCACCTCAGCGAACGATTCCTGATCGGTGGCACCGTCGACATCGAACAGTTCCCCGCCGACTTCGACGAGCGCGTGGATGATGAACTCATCCTCTGTGTCGACGCACAGGACGATCTCGTCCACGTTGAACCGGCGGGCGGCGGCCGCGGCGAACGCGACGCACTGCCCGTTCAGGAACGCTTCGCGGGCGCCGGCATCCAGCCGACCGGGTGTGACCTGCTGCTCGCCGTACACGGTGGACAGCGTCACCTCGGGTGCGGACTTCGGTTGAGGCAGAGAGCCGACCATCTTCCCGTCGGCTCCCTGCAGGAATGCGTTCTTCATCAGTACGTGCCGCCGGGAGCGGACGCTCGGAACTCATCCGGGGTCAGGCCGCGGTGCTGCCGGCCCGACTGTGCAGACCAGGAGCCCGGCTTGTCGGGAGTGTCGACCGTCACCGGGTTCCGGTCCGTGGCTCGTGCCTTCAATGTCGGGAGGACAGCGTCGACGGTCTCCCCGTCGTACGGGTCGTGGATGATGACGGTGACGCCGACGAACTCGAACTCACGGCCGTCAGGGTTGGTGCGGCCGAACTCGTCTGATGGGATGCGAGCTTCGTGGAGGGTGCCGTTCCAGGCGACGTCGACAGTGAGCTCAGACCAGTCCTTCGGGCCGTCCTCGACGAGTCGGCGTGCAGCCTCCACCGTCTCCGGGTGCTCCGGGTCGGCGCCGTGCTCAGCGAAGATCCCGAGCAGAACCTGCCGGCGGGCGGCGGCCTGAGCGTCAGCGTTCGCCTCGTCGAAGAACTCGATGCCGGTGATCCCGGTGCCGGCAGCCTGCTCGACGATCGTCTTCCCCAGCGGGAGACGGAACAGCTGCTTCTCGGTCATGTGGGTGAGGATGCCGACGGCGTCGTGACGGTCGACCTCCATGACCGCTTCGACGATCTCGTTCCGGTCGTCGTCGTCCATCGAACGCCAGTCAGCTCCGAGCTTCCGGGTGATGTCTTCAGCCTCCTGCTCAGCGGCTGCGCGGTGCGCCTTAGCCAGGCGCTCCTTCATCTCCTCGCGGACGTCGGCGACCTCTCCGCGGAGGATCGCGTCCATCTGGTCGGTGGTCAACCCGTCGACGGCGTCCGAGTAGAACGTGTTCACGGTCTCCTTCACACCGTCCTTGCCGGTGTAAGTGCGGACGGTGCGGGCGATCGCGTCGCCGACCGTCTCGTACTCCAACACGTTGAACGGGTAGGCGGGAGCTGCGACGATACCGTCGATCACCTGCGCGGAAGCGCCTTGGTGCTCCTTGGGTGCGATCCATCCGCCGTTGCCGACGAGGCCGACGTTCTTGTACCGGGTGAGTGTGCTTTCTGGCATGACACGTAGGTGTGTGGCTTGTGGGGGGTCAGAAGTGGATGAACTCGGAACGGCGAGCTGAGAACCTTTCGGTCGCCTCGGCGACCAGCTGTTCCTTGTGGGCGAGCCGGAGCTGCGGCGGCAATGCGGCGAGCTCGTCATGGAGGCGGGTGCGGACGAAACGGTCACGAGCTTTCGACTGCAGCAGGTAGGCATACTGGCGGTGAGTCCACGGGAACCCGAGATCCATGGCTTCGCGGTGCTCAGCCAGGTTCGCCAGACCGCCGCCGGCGACCTCCTTCCCGAGCATCACCCCGTACCGGTACTGCCGGTACACATGACCGGCGAGCCGGCCGGAGACGAACATCCAGAGGCGTGAGCCGGTGACCGCGGTGACGACCGCGGTGACCAGGACGATCCATCGGAGTTTGAGGGCGAACGCGGAATCGGTTGTCCACCGGGCGGCGGACACCAGATGGGGTTTCACCTTCCGGGCTACAGGCTTCAGCTTCGTTGCGACCGGTGCGGCGCCGATCGACGTGATGCGGGCAGTCACCAGGGCAGCGTCGACGAGCCGGTCAGCGACCGGCCGGGCGGTCACCTGGTAACTATGGGCGCCCATGTCAGATGATCCGCTCCAACGCGGTGAACGTCATGTCGGTCGTCTTTCCGTCCCAGCAGGTCTGGTACAGAACGTCGTAGCGTTTCGGGAGGTTGCGGGCGTCATCAGTCCACCCGTTCGCGCGGGCGACAATCCCCAGCACTCGGTACTGGCCGGTGAGGCCGCCGGTGAACGTCACCTTCGCGCCACGCTCCTGGGGGAAGTTCTTCCCGCCGCACGACCAGTGCTCCGCGACGGTCTTCACCTTGTAGTGGGCGGTGACGTCGACCGATCCTTTGCACGCGTCGACCTCCGGCTGCCACCCGGCGGTGTTCACGTACTCGATGAACCCGGGGTCATCTGAGTCACCCACGCCGCCGTCGTCGCCGCCCGCGGAACCGGAGCCAGCCGACCCGGAACCTTCAATCGGCCCGGTCCCGGGACCGAAACCACCCTGCCCGTTCGAGACCGTCCCACCCGCCGCAGCGACAGCATCCGCCGTTGCCTGAGCAGGTCCGGCAAGCTTCGCGATCAGAGCATGCTCATCGAACTCCGGGAACACCAGACCGTCGATGGAGTCAGCAGCCGTGAGGAACTGGGCGCCACCGTCGAACCAAGTCGACCCGGGCCTCCCCTTCGGCAGCTTCGTGGAAGCGATCCCACCCTTCGGGCCGGCAATGTCAGCCTCCACAGCAGCGATCGCATCAGCGAGCACCTGCCGGGCGCCGGAATCGCCGACCTGCCCGTCAGACTCCTCCAGCAGCAGGCCGGCGTCACCGAGGGCGTTCTGCACATCAGCGAGCTTCTGCGACGCGACACGGTGCTTCACCTCGAACAGGGCGACAGACTCCTTGTACCGGTTGATCGACGCGTGCGCCTCATCGAGCTTCACATCGTTGAACTGCCACAGCAGCACAGCGCCGGCCATGCCCAAGAACAGGGCGGTCGTCAAAGCGAACCCGCCGAACCACGGCAGGAACGGGAAGATGAAGAACCGACGCTTCTTACGGTCGTCGTCAGTGCGGGTGTCAGCAGTCAAGGTGGATCCGATCTAAGGCAAAAAGGGAGAGGTGGGAGGACCGTCCGGGCTCGGTTCGCAGTTTCACGACCTACATGTGCGGAAATCAGGCAACCCGTCTGAGACCGACAAACGTCATGTCCGACGAGTCACCCGCCCAGCACGTCTGGTACAGAAGATCGAAGCCCGACGGGACATCCGCGACACCGTCCGTGTTCACGTTCAACCTGGCCACAACACCGATGACCTCGAACTTCCCGGACACCACCCCGGAGAACTCCACGATCGCCCCGGCAGCCGTCGGGAAATCACGGCCGCCGCACGACCAGTGCTCAGCAACCGTCCGCTTCCCCCAGTAGTTGTCAGAGATGTCCACCGACCCGTCACACGCGTCAATCTCCGACTGGAACCCCGCAGTGCGCACCCACTCCGTGTGGGCGATCGTGTTCAGGCGGTCCTGCTCCTTCCGCCACGCGGCCTGAGCGGCGACCACCGCAGCGGCCGGAGCAGCGAGGATGTCGGTCTTGGCGGCGGCGGCGGCGGCGGCGGTCGGCAGCTCGATCGCAGCGATCTTCTTCGCGGCTTTCACGTATTCGACACCGTGGTCCCATGCCACATGCTTCGGCTTCACATCCGGAAGCGCTGCAGCGGATACGGCGTCGGCGGCCTCCTTCACCTCAGCCGACCGGATCTTGATCGCATCCGCCAGCTGCTCGCGGGCGATGTTGTCGAACGTCTTCCCAGCCGAACCGTCCAACACCTCCTGGGCTTCAGCTACAGCAGCCTCCGCTTCGTTCACCGACTTCTGCGCATCCATCTGATCCGCGAAGAACACAGTCACAGCAGACCGGTACCCAGCCGCAGCAGCCTTCGTGTCAGCGACCTCCGCATCGGAGAGCTGGGAGAAGATCAGGACGGAGATGCCGAAGATCGCGGCGACCACAACGGCCGTGGCGACGATCAGGTTCGTGCGGAGGCGGCGCTTCCTGTCCGCTGGCGCTTCGTTCCGGTAGGGGTCGTCTGGCCAGTCGGTGTCGTCGTCGGCGTAACCGTACGACGTCTCGGGGACCTCGATCGGGTCCGGGAGTTCGGACGGGTCATCGGGGCGCGTGGGGCTCTCAGTCATACGGTTCTATGCGCGAGTGACACGCTCGGCTGTCAGGCGGCGACGGCGGAACCCCAAAGCTGGAAGATGTGCCGCAGAGTGCGGGTGTGAGCTTCATCGGCCAGATGCGCTTCCCGGCCGTTCGGAACAGCAGGCTGCTCCACCTCGACACGGGCGAGGAGGCCGGGGGTGTCGTTACTGTCGACTGTCCCGGCGACATGGACGTGGATGGTGCCGCCAGGGGAGAACGGGACAAGGAAATGGAGACGGTCCTCCTCGGGGATGACCGCGGTGTTGATGCTGGCGTCGAACAGGTCGCCGGCGATCACATCGAGCGCGTCGACCAGGTGCCGACCAGGCTCTGTGCCCACCCACGGTTGGGCTTCCACCCAGCCGGTGGCGACACCACGACCGGTCGGACCGACGAGCGCTTCATGGGGCAGGTGCAGGTTGACGCCGCCGATGCTGGCGGCCTGTCGAAGGGTGGCTAGGCGGTCCACGATGAGTTACTCCTTGGGGTGCAGGTGCCAGGGAGGCATGTGGCGGAGCGCGGTCACCTCGTTGTCGTTGCGGCCCTCGCCGAAGTCCGGGACTTGCTCGTGTATCCGGCCTTATCCGTGGTGACCTTCACCGTGATGACCCTCCCGAGGTCTGCGGACACCTGCTTGTACGAGGAAGATGTCGCCCGAGGGATTGCAACCCCCGCACGGAGCCACTGGTACGAGTACGACGTTGCTGCGGGCGACCAGCCAGACCCAGGTGCTGCGGTCAGAGTCGAACCGACCTTCCTGGTTCCCTTCACGGCAGGCAGTGCGGTTCCGGCGAATGTGCCCTTGGCAGTGATAGTGGCGGTCGAGGTTGACGACTTGCTCGTGTAACCGGCCCTAACCGCCACCGCACGCACCGAAAGAGCCTTGCCGGCGTCGGTAGCTGTCTGGGTGTAGGTCAAGGCTGTCGCACCCGCAATCGGAGTTCCAGCGCGGAGCCACTGATACGTGTACGACGTCGCAGCTGGCGACCACCCGGAAGCAGGTACAGCAGTCAGCGTCTTTCCGACGGCATGCGTGCCGATCACAGTGGGGACGGTAGCCCCGGCGAAAGATCCATATCCAGTCGTCGCTGCTGCGGAGGTTAGTGCCCTGCTCGCGTACCCAGACTTGACGGCCGTAATTGTGACCGCAATCGTCTTTCCCGCGTCGGCCACGGCTTGCTTGTAGGTGTTGCTCGTGGCGCCAGAGATCGCGACCCCAGCACGGAGCCACTGATACGTGTACGACGTCGCGGTAGGCGACCAGCCAGCCCCGAGCGCAGCGGTCAGGGTATTTCCGACAGTGTGCGTCCCGGTGACAGTGGGCAACGCCGAGCCAGCGAAGATCCCCTTTGCAGTGATGACAGCAGTGGAGATCGACGACTTGCTCGTGTACCCGGCCTTCAGTGCTGTCATGCGAACGGAGATCGCTGAGCCAAGATCGGCGATCGACTGCGTGTAGGTCTGGGCTGTCGCCCCAGTGATTGCGGACCCGGCGCGGAGCCATTGATACGTGTACGACGTCGGAGTGGGTGCCCAGCCGACCGCTGGCGCGGCAGTTAGGAGCTTCCCGACTGAGTGAGTGCCCGTGACGGTTGGAGTCGCTGATCCGGTGAAGGTGCCATTTGCCGTGACCGTGGGTATCGAGTTGAAGGACCGACTGACATAGCCGGCCTTGATCGCCGTCACCGATACCGACAAAGCCTTCCCCGCATCGGCAGCTGTCTGGAGGTAGGAACTCTTCGTTGCGCCCGCAATTGCAACGCCGTCGCGCAGCCACTGATAGGTGAACGACGTCGCAGTGGGTGCCCAGCCGAGGCCGGGCGCCGCTGTCAGTGTCGCCCCGACCACGTGACTACCTGAGACCGCAGGCAGGGCTGAGCCCGTGAACAGCTGGACCGGGGCGGAGAATGGTAGGAGTGCGAACCTGCCATTCATGTCAGCAACTTGGATGGTGTACTCCCCACGAGGGATTCCTGTTGGGAGGCTGAACGCTATCGACGCCACTCCGTCCGTCCCGGCCGGCTTGGAGTACCCCAAGTCGATCACGCTTGCCGCGGCGCTACTGAGGTCGGCACTCTCGGCCCCCTTGATGATGCGTGCCGAGATCAATCTGTTTGTTCCGGGGATGGCGCTGATAGTTCCTCCCTGAACCGTCGCGCCGGTCCCACTCCAAGAAACTGACGCAGCGAGAGACCGGGCGACCGACTCCTCTGCCTCACGCAGGGATTCTTGATCCAGAACAAGGACGGTCTCAGTTGTGGTGGAGCTGTCGCCGCTCGCATCTGTCACACGGGTCGTTACTTCGTGCTCTCCCGGTTGGATGATGTTCAAAGTCGCAACGGCGCTGAGTACTGGCTTTGAGAACGGTGCGCCGTCAACTGAGTACTCCGTGGTCAGGGTGCTGGATCCAGTAGAACCTTCAGAGGAAACCGGCACCGCAGCGGCAACGGATGGGGCGCCCGCAGCGCTCCCGGTTCCGCCGCCCTTGCCGCCGAAAAGTGCGAGCGCAGGGACTGTGATGGCGGCCACTGGCGGCGATACTACGCGGTCAATGATCGAGGTCAGCCCCGCTGTGTCTCCGGGCTCAAGCGTGGCTGAGGATCCTCCAGTCTTCTTGCCAACGTCCGGTTCGCCATAGAACCTGGTTACTGGTGCAGCAATGCGACGCCCACCACTTCCGCCAACCGATCTGCCGGTCCCCTTCGACCTGCCCACAATGTCTGCGACGAAGGTTTCGAGCGTCCAGGAGTAAAGAGAGTTTTCCGACCTGACCGCCTGGTCGCCGCGGTCGCCAATCGCGAGGATCGCCCTGTCAGCGTCTGCCCTGAAGAGCTGGGTGTCATAGGCCCATTTACCGAACACCTGGTGTTCGATCATGTCGAGCCAGTCTCCTTGTGTTGATGTCGGCGCTTTGTAGGTCTTGATGAAGTTGAGGACCGCGTCGAAGTCGGTCGTGGGCGCCAGCCACGGCCATCCCGTACCCATCTCCACGACGCCGACCCGAATGTCGCGTCCTGTGGTGAACTTCTTGCGGTTTGCTTCGAGCATGGCCGCGATCTTGGGTAGGTCCGAGGGCTTCGTCGTGTCAAAGAAGACCATCACGTCGAGCTTCCGGTTCGGGAAGACTGCTTCGGGTACTGGTGGCGTGGATGTAAACCTCTTGACTAGCGTGGCGAGCTCAGCGGCCTGAGCGGTCCGCTCATCCCGATCGTGAAAGTAGGTCAGGTGGTCTGCGCCACCCCAAGGCACACTGGTGCAGACCAGGTCGATCTTGTGGCAGTACGAGGTTTTCGTTGCTGAGGTGTCGTAGTAACTGTCCAAGCGAGAGAGGGCCGTGGCGCTTGGCTTGGCGGAGGCTAGGCGAGTAAGCGCGATCATCAATCCTGTCCGAGCGATTCCGTTGCCCCAAGCTCCTTCGCCCGACACACCTTCGGCGTTCGGTTTCTGGTATGGGTCTGCAACGAGAACGCTCCCAGCGAACCATGTCGGCTTCTGCTGGATGAGGGCGCGCGCTGCCATCGCTCCCTGGGAGTATCCGATGGCGATGAACTTGGTTGGAGCGCACGGCGCGGGTTGTTGAGCTTGGAAGGCTTCAATTCTGGCTCGGCCCTCTTTGACTCCTTCGCCTGCGGACCAGAAGTCGTAGCTAACGTCGGCGGGATACCCGTTTTCCGTCAGGGTCCTCGGGTCATTGACATTGCCCATCTCGATGAGTGGAATGGATTCCGCCAGGACGGGCTCAATAGCTTCGAATCCGCGGAGCAGTTCGTGAAGCCTTATGCCTTCCCAGCCAGTGGCGCGACGTTGTCCGTTGAGGTCATTTCTTGCGTTCTTGATGTGCTTGAACGGGACGTAGCTGTAGGCCTGGCCATCCCACTCGGTGTCGAACTGAACCTGGCCTTCGCCGGTGCCGCGGAAGGCGATCATCGCCAAGGGGACACAGGATTCGGCAGCGATTGCGGCGCTGCCTGGTGACACGACAACGAGCCCTGCGACGAGCGCCCCGACGATGAGGGCGGCGAGCCCCGCACCCCATCTGCCGAAACTTGCCTTGCTACTCGATCCACCCACGTTGCCCACCCCTTTGTCGTCCCGCTGAATTGCGTCCGAGTTGTAGGTATGTGGCGGCGAATGGCCACTTGGGGCTGGATCGGTCGCCCGCCGGCAGCGAAACGCCGCACCCCTTTCAGGACAGGTGCGGCGTTTGGCAGGACGCGGGTGGCTCAGATGGTCGGGTCGTGGATCTCGTCCTCGAACATGTACTTGGCGCTGTCGGACACGGTTCCCCAGTCGATGCCGCGGGCGTGGGCGTAGTGCATCAGGTCGGAGAGAGCATCCTGAAGCGCGGAGGTGTCGTCCTCGGTCGCGTCGCCCTGACGGGACACTCCGCTGCCGGAAACCACCTCGAGGATGCGGGCTGCTCGTTCGGTGGACCTGTCGATGGTGGTGGCTGAGAGCTCGACGGGGCGGCCGGACGCTGCGGCGATCAACTGCGCCTTCGCGCTCTCGTCGTTCAGGAGCTCCTCGGTGGCGCTTGCCACGATGGCGAGGTTCCGGCGGTGCACGGCACGACCGAACCGGCGGATCTGCTGCAGGGTGGCGGGGTTGGCGACGCCGTCCCAGTCACCGTCGCCCTGACCGTCGGACGAGTTCTCGATGGAGTCCTCGACGCTGTAGGCCGCGTTGCCGTAGAAGTGAGCGGACGCCCCACCAACAGAGATGTACGTTTGCAGGCCCTCGTGCTCACTGCCGTTGTCGACGTCGATCGTCGGGAACGGCAGCTGCTCCGGCCATTCCGGCAGTTCGATCTGGTCGACGGCCGGAGCTTCGACGAGCATGCTGACGGTGATGTGCTGCTTCGGTGTCCGGTGGAGGCCGCCGAGCTCGTCAGCGGAGGGGATCGGGGACGCGAATGAACCGTCCGTCCCGTTGAAGCCGGGCTTCGCAGCCTGGACGTTGTTGTCTCCCTGACGGGGCATGTGCTGTTCTCCTCAGTTCGTGGGTGTCGAACTTAGGTGTGCGGCTGTCAGAGGGTGCTCACCCTCGTTCGTCAGAACCGGTCGGAGGTGGCGGAGAGGGAGTTCTGGACCTGACCGATCGCCGGAGCGACCCGCCAGCTGTAGAACGCTTCCACATGCTCGACGGTGACGCCGGTGAGGACGTCATCGGCGATGGTCTCACGGTCGACGAGGACGTCGAAGAACCCCTTCATGACGTCGAGGCCGGCTTCGTCCGACACCTGGTGCAGGTGGGTGCGGACAGCGTCGAGGTCCGCGGTGGGGAAGTCGTCCTCGTTCGGGTTGTCTCGCACCAGCTCAGCTTCGATCTTGTCGACAGCCGGGCCGATGAACTCGTCGTAGAACCCGTCGATGTCGTCCGTGGTGACCCGCTGGAAAGCGACGGTGGCGACCTCTTCACGGTCGTCGATCACCTCGAACACACCGACCATCATCTCCAGGCCGGCTTCCTTGCACACCGACTGGATGTGCTGACGGTGGGGGAGCTCAGTCTGGGTGAGCAGGCCGGTGGGGACCTGGTTCGCTGCAGGGTCGATGGCGTACTGGCCGTTCGCGTCGCGGAGGCGGCCGTCGTCGTGTCTCTTGGTCATGACGTCGTAAGTGTGCGGCTCAGCCGAGGACGGTGCGTTCCAGGTTGTCCCGGAACCCCCACCATTCATCGGTCTTCGACAGGGCCGCCGCGGCAACCCACTGGCCGCGCCAGTTCTCGGGGTCAACCGACTGGTGCACCGAAGCGATCCAGCGCTCCCGGTCCTCTTTCGTGACACGCTTCGTCTGGAGGATCTGCTCCGCTGACGTCATCAGATGCACCGGCGCTGCCTTCAGCCCGGTCGCGTATGCGCGGGCGTCCTCATCGGAAATGGTCCACTGCTCCCGAAGCTTCGACAGGGACAGGCACACGGCCGCTCCGCCGACTCCGTCGGAGAACGACTGATAGCGGGCGTCGTCGTTCAGGCGTCCGTTCAGGCCGGACCACCATCGCCATGCGCGGATCGAGTCGACCGGGCCGGCGCCGGGGACGCCGCGGGACAGGTGCCCGTCGCGGATGGTCTCGACGAAGAAGTCGAGACCGCCGTCGGGGCTGCCGTCCAACGGGTGACCGTAGTCGTCCAGGTTGTCCTGGAGGTGGGTGCCGGCGGGGCGGGCGTCGAAACGGGGTGCTTCCCGGATCATCCACTCGCCGTGGACCTTCTTCACGGTGCCGTCGGCGGCCGGCGTGGTCTCGCGACCGTGGAAGGTGCCGTCACCGTTCGGGTTGCGGATCACACCGTTCCGGGCGTCGTACTCGTATGTCATCGGAGGCTCCCAGCGATGTCGGAGATGAGGACGGGGAGGGAGTCGGACCCGGCGTACACCATGGCATCCTCGACCGCCCCGTTGCCGCCGTTCGACCGGAACTTCGCCCACGCGTCATCGGCGTCCACGTTGGACAGGCCGGCGTCCGCGAGGTGAGAGTCGAAGTCGGCTCTCTGGAAGAACACCACCACCTCACCATTCAGCAGACGGTCCTGTCGGGCAGCCTCAGCGAAGTCCGCAGCGGTCATCGACTCGGTCGTGAAATCCAACGTCCCAGGAACCCAGCGGTCATCCTCATCCGTCAGAGTGCCTGTGGTGAGCGACTCACGCAGCTCACGGATGCCGTCAGCGACAGCTTCGTTCCCTGCCTCCGTCATCATGTCGACCATGGTGCGGGTGGCGGACCCGTCACGGAACTGCTCCCACACCTTCTCCGCCTCACTAGGGGTGGACGTGTAGTCGCCGGCGACGCCGATCACATCCTCACGTCCGAACACCGACACGGCGATGCCGAGACGGTCGCGGGCGGCTGCGGCCAGCTCCGAGAAGTCCTGTGCGGTGATCGAGCCGGTCCGGTACTTCTTCAGCTCCAACGTCACCCCGCCGAGGTCGCGGGTGTGCTCGTGGAAGGTGCCGTCACCGTTGGGGTTCCTGACGACGTTGTTCTGGGCGTCGTAGTCGGAGGTCTGAGTCATGACGGCATAAGTGTGCGGCCCGGAGACAGAAGAAAGGGGCGCACCATGCGGTGCGCCCCTCGCTATCTGATCAGGTCAGCGGGTGCCCGGCCAGTCCGGGGTGCCGTCCGACAAAGCGGCGAGCTCGCGCCCGTCGAGGTAGCTCGGCCACGCCATGCGACGGAGCTCACCGACGGGACCCGACTCGGTCCTAGATGGTGCAACGGCTGCCGCCCAGTCGGGCTTCCCGTTCGACAGCTTCGGCAGCTTCGTGCCGTCCTCGAACACCGGCCATGCCAGCGTGCGGGACCGGACAATCTCCTCACGGTGCAGCAGCGACCACGCCAGCGGGATGATGACGGTGCCGAGTAGGTCCAGGACGCCGATCACTCCGACCGACTTCCAGAACACCTCCGAGTGGGATGCGGTGAACGAGTAGAACGGGATGGTCAGGCCGACCGCGAGCAACGCGATCAGGACGTACGTGGCGGCGGAGACGTAGCCGACCAGCTTCCCCCACTGCTGCGAGGCGTTGAACGCCACCAGCTCCACATGGGCAACAGCGACAACCGCCACCAGGATCGCCCACAGCCAGCCGACATCCGCCAAGCCAGTCGGGTTGATCCACAACGACCACAGGGCGAAGAACAGCACGAAGCTGATCGCCGCGAACTGCGTAGCGAAAGCCCACAGCGGACGTGACAGCGTGAACCGGGACACAGCCCAGAGGCCGGCGACGTAGGAGGCGAACACCGCGACCGTCCCGATCATCCTCCACATCAGGAAGTCCCAGCTGCCGGTGATGATCGCGAAGATCAGCACGCCGGCGACGGCGACAACCGCACCGATGATGAGGCGCGGAACGTAGTACTGCACCTTCGCGTGCAGCTCAGTGTTCGAAACGCTCGAAACGTTGGACAAGGTGATCTCCCCAGGGTCAGGTCGCGTCGTCGCGACAACCTGAGGACATGTGGAGAAAACTGGGAGGAAGCTGAAAGATCAGAGGTGGCCCGGAGCTCAGAATGTGACGGCGCCCATCCGGTGTGCTTGTTCTTCCATCTTCAGCTGATGCGCTGCGGCAGCCGCTCCCCGGAGGCGAGGCTCCTCGCGGTCGGTGGTGTGGCCGAAGCCGCCTTCATCGAACCGGGACTTGGGTCGAGCGGTGCGCTCCTCCGGCGCTTCGAGGCGGGGCGCGAACTTGTCGATTTGCTCCGGGGTGGGCGCGAAGTTGCTGATGGTGGGGACGCCCATGCCGAGAAGGGCTTCGCGGTAGGCGGACGCAGGAGCGTAGAACGACTTGTAGATGAAGGGTTCGGATCCTTCGAGCTCGGCAGCTCCAACACCCTTCGCAACTTTCGCGTCAGCGCGGATGTTGGCGGGGATGAGGGGGACCGCAGTCTCGTCGTTGTAGGCCTGGGCGCGCTGCGTCTTCGACGGGTTGACGCCCTGCAGGATCTTGTGGCCGATCTTCGCCTTGAGGCTCGGGCCGATGCCGGTGTTGTTGTTCTGGACCTGAGTGCTGAGGATCATTCGCATTCCGACGAAGCGTTGCTGCGAGATGATCTTCGTGATCAACGATGCGAGTGCGACCTTCAGCAGGTTCTCCTCTGCCACCTCGACGGCGAGCGGGTGATCGCGTGGGACGCCGGCAGGGATCTTGTCGGTCACCAGGAGGCCGGAGACTTCGTCGACGACGCAGAGGATCGGCTGGAACTGCTGGGACTTCGGGAGTTCCAGCCAGTTCACGACACCGTTCTCGGCGAGGATCTCTGACCGGCGCTTCCCCTCTTCGTAGATCAGAGAGAGGGTCGTGACGGCCGATGACAGGCTGTCGCATCCCCACAGGTGCGGGCCGCACATGTCGCGGTAGTGGTAGAAGTCGATGGCCTTCTCGGGCAAGTCGACGATGCTGAGGATCGCGCCGGTTGCAAGGGCTCCTGCGATCAGGGCGTTCAGGGTCACCGACTTGCCGGCGCCGGGGGTTCCGGCGACGATTCCGAACGCTTGGCTGACCCAGTCGATGCCGGCGAGCTCGCCGGTCTCCTCGCCCGGCTTCGGAAGCTTCATCCCGAACGGGGTGAACTCACGGCTGAGGCGGCCGAGGTTCTGGATCGGGTATCCGATCATCGGGCTGAAGGTCGGCGGCTCGCTCGGGATGATCTCAGCGGTCAGCCGGTTCGAGTCCGTCTTGATGTACCAGCCCTCGCGGCCGATGTCCGTCTCCACCGTCGCCTGCAGCTTCTCATCGTGCTTCGCGGAGGAGTACTTGTTGGATGGCAGGGCGATGTCGAACCCGCCGTCAGCGCGGTCGCTGATCCCGACATCCCAGGGCTTGACGCCGAGCACCTGGGCGATGGCACCGCGGGCCCGCACAGTCTCGGGTCGCATGCGGGAGAGCTCAGCCCACCCGAGGTAAGGCTCGAACTTCGTCATGAAGAAGCCGGGGGCGTCAGATTCGAGCTTGGTGGCGATCTTGTCGCCTTCGGCCGGCTTCGTGCCGCGCTTCAGGCTGACCTGCTTCACGTTGGAGTTCTTCGACTCCTCGCCGACGGAGTGGACGACCATCTGCCGTGATGCGGTGACGGTTCCATCGCCGATCGTCATGTAGTCGACCTCCCAGCCCTCGCCGAGTTTCTGGAGGACGTACTTGTCGAGAAGGCGCGCGTGAGTGTCCGGGTTGAAGTCCGGCGGAAGCTTCAACGTCGCTTTCTCGATTTGCGTGGGCACGGGATCAAGACATGTGGCAAGTCCCCGGCGCCGAAGCAGCGGCTTTCACCGTGTTCGAGCGTCGGAGACTGAGCCTCCGTGGGTGGTTCTACTCGGCTTCGGCAGCCGTGAGCATCTCGTTGATGCGGGCTGCTGCCAGGAACTCATCGAGACGCGCTGTGGCAAGGTCGGCGAGGTTCACGTAGGCCTTGACCTGCTCCTCGCGGTACGGGGTCATCGGGTTCCGGCCCTCCTTGTGGATCACTGCGCGTTCCGCCTCAGCGAGGTGGAGGGATTCGGCGAGGATCCGCTTGGCGGTGTGCTGCGGGCAGAGCGGGTTGTCGAGTGCAGCGGTCCGCACCCACAGGGAGTGGTGCTTCGAGGCCTGCTCGATCTGGTCGGGAGTGGCGTTCCGGTGGCTGGCGACGGCGAACATGAAGTCGTCTTCAGCTTCGGTGTCGAGGATGTGCTGGAGCCCATCCGTGTCGGTGAGCTGGTGGTTGGCGTAGTAGACCTTGTCCCAGTAGGTGAGGTTCTCGTCCCACTCCATCGGCTGGGTGGCTCGTTCGATCCCGACGACGTCGTCCTCGTCCGCGGTGACGATCCCGCCGTTGTGGATGCGGATGGAGGTGCCGCCGCCGATCTTCGGGGACACCTGCATGGCGTGGCCGACGAACTCGCCGTCGAGGAACACGGAGTCGCCGGCGCGGACCATGCTGGCGTCGATCGTGAAGATTGTCGGGGCGGCCGTCAGACCGTCCAACTGTCCAGCGGCGGTCTTCGTCTCGGCTTCGGTGGCGAACTGACCGTTGTCGTGCCGGCTGCGGTCGTTGACGTCAGCCATCAGCTGTCCTGTCCCATGATGAAGCGGTAGCCATCGGCGCGGTCCTCGGGGACGGTCCCGTAGAACGTGTTGAGGTCCACCTTGGCGGGGTCGAAGTCGCGGATGCGGCCGCCCATGCGCTTCAGGCCGAGGCGGGTCTTGGTCACCTTGATGCCGCGGGAGTTCTCCTCGTCGTAGTGCACGTTGTCGGTGTACTGGGAGCCGAACTCGCTGAACAGCTGGGTGTCGTTCGGGGCCCAGAGGAATCCGTTGACGATGCCGTCCTCGGCCTGGATGTCGGTGGCAAGGAACACGCAGCCGGGTGCTGCTGTGCCGAAGTTGGGGCCGTCGACGAGGTAGGCGGCGGCGAACTCGGTGGTCTCGGAGTAGTCTTCGCCGAGGTCGGGGATGCCGTCGAAGGTGACTTCCTCGGTGACGGGGACGGTGGAGGCAACTCGGTCGAACTTGGCTGCGAGCTTCTCCTGCTTGCCGTACCCCTTCTCGACGGCGAGGATGTTCAGCTTGTCGAGGGCGATGCCCTTGGTCCGGCTGTTCTTCACCAGCCCGTACACGCTGGAGCCGTTGACGTAGCCGCGGAGCTCGTCGATGCGGACGGTCCCGTCGACTTCGGAGAGGACGGTGAAGCGCTCTCCGGCGGTGGCGAGCTCGTGGGTTTTCTCGGTGGCTTCTGCCTTGACTTCGTCGGGGACGAGAGCTGCGGCGGTGGACATGCGAGCGTTGACGTGCGGCTGGCCGCCGATGTGGAGGGTGTAGCGCATGAACGCGCCATCCTGCACCGGTGCCGGGTGAGTCTGGAGCGACTGGACGAACCAGCGGCCGTCCTTTTCGCCGCCGGTAGCGGTGAAGACCTCGTCGGGGTTGCGGTGGGAGAGTGCGGCGTCGGACGGGAGGCCGTCCCAGAAGGTGAACTGTCCGCCGGCGAGACGGGGCTGCGTGATTGTCATGCAGCGTAGGTGTGCGGCCGCCTAGACGGTTTCGGCCGTGCGAGCAGGCGCGTCGTTCTCGACTTCGCGGAGCGCGTC
Source organism: Leifsonia sp. Leaf264 (assembly GCF_001422325.1). Lineage (GTDB taxonomy): Bacteria > Actinomycetota > Actinomycetes > Actinomycetales > Microbacteriaceae > Orlajensenia. Next base: position 440,876 of record NZ_LMMR01000005.1, on the reverse strand, counting down.
GACGAACACCCAGTAGTCGGACCGGATGGAACTGAGCGATTCGATGAGTGCGTTCCAGGGCCCGTCGATGTTCGCCTGCATGGGGCGGGCTTCCCAGTGGACGGTGTCGTCGAGCACCTGCTGCCAGAGCGAGTGGGCGGGCACTTCACCTTCGACGGAAGGGATGGACTCGCCGAGGGTGGCTTGTGCCAGGTGGATGATGCGGGTTGCGACGGCTGCGAGGATCTCGGCGTTGATCTCCGGGTCGGCCGCGGCGGCGTAGCTGATCTCGAGGAGGCTGTTGGTCATGACTGCCCAGGATGCAGGTCGGAGGTAGTCGGTGTACTCGGTGGCGTGAAGCAGCTGCTGGCCGAGATCTTCGGGGGCACCGAATGCTGCAGCGAAGGTGACGCTGTCGAGTTCCTTGTCTGGGGCGCCGGCCAGCCATTCGGTGATCCGCGCCTGGACGACCGGGTCGTCGGAGTCGAGCTCGAAGATGGAGAGGATGTCGACGAAGGTGCCGGTCTCGGCGTCGTAGGCGCCGGTGTAGGTGAGTTCGAGTGCGACCCGAACAGCCCAGACATCGAGAGGCTCGCCGGGGATCGGGTGGGCGAGGTGGTCTCCGAGCCAGAGGATCGGGTGCCAGAACGCCGCCGCGTTGGTGTCGGGGTGGTGCTTGGCGCCGGGGGCTCGAAGGGGGATGGGGATGGAGACGAGGGCGGAGGTGACGATGTCGATTCCGGGGGTTCCGACGGTAGCGGCCCATTCGATGCGACGGTCGATGACGTCGTGCGCGACGAGGGGAAGGACGAGCGACTCACCTGGGTTGGTGAGGTACTGCCGGCGGCGGGTTTCCATGTTCGTGGTCCAGAAGTGTCGGCCGGCTTCAGGGTGCGCCGGGCTGTCGGTGAGACATGTGGCACATCCTCGACTTTGCAGCCGGCAGGCGCTTGCTGCGGTGCTCGGTACCCGTGTCACCAACTGATACCGCCCGTGGGTCACGGCATTTTCCCTGATGGGAGTGCGGTTCCAGAGGGCGTTACCCAGTTACCTGCCGGAGGGGAGGGTATATAGATATGAGGGCATAGACACTTGCTTGCCTCTGGATGAAAGAAAGAGCTTGGTCTCCCTTAACTACTTAACTTAATAGGTAACAAGGTTTCAGTAGTAGTAAGTAGTACTTAGAGGCCTTGTATTTACTGGGATTTCGGCGTTACCCAGAGGTGGTAACTCTGGGTGATCCGGGTGACGCCGGGCAGTAATTCGTCGATGAGCCCCATCCTGAGGCAGCATTTTTGCGCTGCGCGCTCCATTCACCCCACAGGGTTTACTTCGGGCATTCATAAGCACAGCTTACGAGTCGGTCGAAACCATCACCGCAGCTAATGAATCGACTCGTTTCGGGTAGCTGGGTAACTTGAGTCGACGGTTACGCGGCCACCCTCATCTGGGGGTGACGTAGCCAACGCGGTCGCCACATGCCATGAATACATGGACGCCGCTCCCCACATTCCGGCCCTTCTCGCAGCCCTCTCCCTGGCGGGTTTCGAAGCTGGCACTCTCACCCCATTCGACGATGCAGGTCGCGGAGGTGGAAGCAAGCGGTGGACAGCACTGTCCGACACCGGCTTCGTGGTCCGATGCGCCGACACAGGTGACGACCGGATCCAACCGGCTGAAACGGAACTGGACTGGGCATTGCGCTTTGCCGAGCACGTCAAAGTTCAACGGCCACTCCTTGCAGTTCCGATCCGATTCGAATCCTGGACGGCGACGGTGTGGGAGCACGTGGTCGCGTCCGGCGAAGTCACGGGCGCTCATGCCTTCGAACACGGGCAGGTTTTGAGGCGGCTCCACGACCGCGTCAGCCTGCGCGGCGACGAACGTTTCGCAGCGAATGACCAACTGTCGGCCGCCCGGCGCCGGATCGATCAACTGTGTTCCGTTGACCGATCGACCGCACATGTGCTGCGTACCTATCTGACGGACGCAGAGACGTTCCTGGAAGCAGAAGGCGAACTTCCAAACGTCGCCCTGCATGGCGACTCCTTGAACCACAATCTGCTTTCCACCACCGATGGACTGGTGCTGATCGACTTCGACTCATCGTCGCCAGGTCCGAGCACGGTCGACCTCGCAACTGGCCTGCTGTCATACCGGCACCACCTTCGAGATGAGGGCGCGGTAGCGCAGTTCTTCGCCGGGTACGGACCGCTGAGTTTCGACCAGAGGGTCCTCGACCGAGTGGTGTGGGTGAAGCGATTCCGTCAGGCCTGCACGCATGCAGCACGCGGTGACGATATCGCCTCACGTCTCGACGAGCTCGACAGCCTCCGAGCCATACTCACGTGACCCAGCTGCGCCACATGTCCACTGCACGGACGCTGACCTGGAGGTTCGAGTGGAGAACACGCTAGAACGCAGAGACGGCCGTTGGATCGGCCGCGGCGTCCCCGCCCACTGCGACCATCCCAGCTGTTCTGAAGTGATTGACCGTGGCCCCGCACAACTCTGTGACGAGCACTTCCGATACCGGTGGGACCCAGACATGGAGTCCATGGAAGAGGTCATCGCACCGGGCTGCGGACTGTTTTTCTGCTGGGCCCACCTCACCGAAATCCACTATCACCGTGGCGTCGCTCCGAAGCCGGAGCTACCGGGACTGGCGGGCCACCTGCTGGTCGACCCTGATTGGGAGCGTTGGCGGACGGAGAACCCGGAACTCGTGGCAGCCCTTCTGCTTTCCACCCCTTAGGTAGAACCCCGGACCTCGACATGCTCCACCTTGGTTGTCAGAGCTCAGAACTTCCATAGCCAACCCAACATTCCCAACTCATACCGCACATGCAGGTGGTATGAGAATCACAGCAACAGAACCACTCCTACAGGGTGTGGCCTGGTCAGGTAAAAACCTGGTCGCCATTGACCCTGACGTGGTCGACGACAGGATCCGCCGCAAGGCCCTGTCGGCGTCCACGTCCAAGTCCATGAAGGGATGCCTCGCCCGTTTCGCCGGCGAGAAACTCCTCCCGCGCGACGACGACCCGTTCACCGTCTCCGCCCTCGGAACCTCCACCCACGCCGTCCTCGAAGACCTCTACAACGTCACCCCGAAGAAGCGCACGAAGCTGAAGTTCCTGGAGATCCGCGACAAGCACGCGGACGAGATGTGGAGCGAGAAAGCTCGCCTCGAAGCGGAGGAGACCCCGGAGGCGTGGGCCGGCAAGCGCCAGTTCTGGATCGACGAAGTCAGCCGTCTCGGGCTCGGTGAGTTCGACATTACCGACCCGACACAGGTCACCACTTACAAGACGGAGCTGCCGTTCGACGGCGTCCACATCGCTGGTGTGCCCGCGATGGGCTTCATCGACCGTGTTGAGGTCGTCAAGGTCGCAGACAAGGACGAGTACCTCGTCATCGACCTGAAGACCGGGAAGATGAAGAACGCCTTCGAGCTGAACAAGCACGGCGACGACCACGGCGACCAGATCCGTCTGTACTCCGACGCGATCCGCGAGGTCACCGGCAAGCCTGCAGCCATCGGCCGCATCCACTACACCCAGTTCGGCGTCGCACGCGACATCCCCCTCACCGACGCGGCGATGCAGAAGACCCGTGAGCAGTTCCGATCCGCCTGGGACACCCACAACAAGGTGATGGAGACCGGCGAGTTCACCACCGAGGTCGGACCGCTCTGCGGCTGGTGCCCACTGGTGAACGCCTGCCCCGCAGCGAAAGCCGCCGGCAAGGTCGACCTGACCAACACCACCAAGGTGAACGGCCGCCGTGTCGTCGACCCCACATTGGAGGCGACCGCCTACCCGGCTGTTCAGCTGGGAATCCCGACCATCCGACCCGACGCCAAGAAGTTCGGCTCGAAGCTCCCACCGGTCGCCCCGGTCGTTGTCGACGTCGCCCAGAAGCTGCACCAGATCGCCGCTTCCGCCGTGTCTACGCCCACCGACCCGTACGCCGACATCCCCTGGTCTGACGTCGCCACCGCAGCAGAACCGGCCGGATCCGCACATGCAGGTAACGACAAGTACCCCACATACGCAAAGGAAGACATCGTGACCAACCCCGCCGCAATTTTCTCTGACGGCAAGCCCTGGGAGCCGACCATCAACGGCACCCTGAACGGCGCTTCGTACGCTGCCATCGCCGTCATCAGCCTCCCGCAGATGGCCGGCGAGCTCCTCCACGAGGCAGGCCGCGACATCACCGGCGCATCTGTGGACGCGCTCACCGACCTGCTCGCTGGAATCATCGTCGACGTCCAGAAGCCGCTCCGCGGCGGCGAGTTCGACTGGGCAGCGGGGATCAACACCCGCATCCGCGGTGCCCTCCGCACGACCCTCGAGACGCTCCCGCTCCCGTGGGACGCCACCAGCGAGGACGAGTGGAAGGCGTGGAGGGCGAAGGCCACCAAGCGCACCCACGTCTTCGTCACGAAGGCGATCCGCACCTACAACCAGCTCGACGTCATCCCCGAGCCGTCCTACTCCGCCCTGCTCCCTGTCGCGGCTCCGAGCCCCGCCACGGTCGCAAGGAAGGCCGCAGCCTGACCGGCGGCCCAACAACTTCACCAAAGAAGAAGAAACGTCGGCAGGCGCCCGCCTCCGGCACATCACCCAACTGAAAGGTAAACCACCATGGCACTCGACAAGGCAGTGAAGGACTCCATCATCCTCAGCGCCATCAGCGGCGCAGGCCCCGTCGGAGACAGCATCGAGGACTGGGAGGCCCGCGTTCTCGCCGGGTCGCGCCAGATCACCGCGATCCTCGGCGACGACACGAACATCTTCGCGAAGGCGATCGAGGAGATCGAGGAGTCGGCGAAGTTCGTCGCTCTCGTCTCGCTGGTCCGTCCGGAGCGCAGCTCCACCCGCGGCCTCGTGTACTTCCAGGTCCTGCCGCGCGTCGGCCAGGGCGAGACGCCCGTCCCCACGTTCGACTTCCAGACGGTGCTCGCGCACCACAAGGCGTTCGTCGCGGCTCGCGCCAACGGCCAGCAGTACCAGCTCCCCGAGGGACTGGAGTGCATCCGCACCCAGCGCACCGACGCGATCGACGGCTACAACCTCGCCGCGCAGGCTTCCGGCCTCGTGGGACACCGCGCCGTGTTCTACAAGATCAACGAGCCGATCGGCAACGGTTCGAAGAACGTCCGCGTCGTCCGTCTGTTCAAGGACCTCGGCAAGGTCGAGTCGTACGTCGTCCCGCCCAAGGTGGAGCGTCCGGCTGAGGCGGCTGCTGTCGCCGCTGCGTAAGCAGTAACCTCGCCCCAAACAGGAAGCCCCGCCAGCAATGGCGGGGCTTCTTGCGTTCACGGCTGACAACGGTCTGGACCGTCCGTCACCACCCGCGACGTTCGTAGGGCATCACCGTTCGACGGGGACCCATTCCGGCCCGCCTGGCGCCGTGTACGGGTCGTGCAGTGGGCCGGGGTCCACTGCGATGTCCGGTGCGCCGAAGTCCGGCGTGACCCTGGGTGTGTCGTGCTCGTACTGGAACGTCCAGCCGTCCTGCGGGACCTGTTGCTCGTGCACCCAGTGGGTGTGGTGACCCCGCAACTCGGAGTGCTGGTGGGGGCCGTGGCCGCCGAGGACAGCAGCGGTGGTCCCGACGCTGAACGCCAGAAGTGCTGCTCCGAGGACGACGGCGGTGTTGAACACAGGCCGCGACAGGGTGACGGTGTCGCTGGCCTTGGACGCGTGGTGAGGTTGTTCGGCAGCCTCGGGCTCCGGGCCTGCGGCCACCGTCGGGGTGAGGCGTCCGAGGAGGTTCACGACCAGTTCGGTGTCGCTCGCCTCCCAGATGTGGATGCTGTCCTGGTGGCCGGCGACGGTGAGGCCAGCCAGGTTGCCAGGGCCGGTCGTCAGGCGGGTCAGGTCGAACGCTGCTGCGGCTGGCAGGTGGGAGCGCAGCTTGTCGGGGGAGTCGGTGCCGAGGACCAAGTGGATACCGGCGGGTGCTCCGGCCTGTCCGAGCATGCCCAGATCGGATGCGATCGACTTCCGGACGAGGTTGCGGCTGCCGATCTCGTTGCGTTCCTCTTCGACTGCGGAGCTGCCCTTGCGCGGGAGCTTCTCGAGGGTGAGTAGGGCGGGAAGGTAGTCGACGATCACCAGGATGGGACGCACGTGTTCCGGGTCCGTCAGCGCTGCCCGGCGCTTCACCTCGGCGACCAGGTCTGCGGTCAACGCCTCGGCGGCGTCCAGGCTGGTCGCGTACCCGGCCAGGTACGGCTCGAGGGGTGCGTGGGCGCCACCGCTCGACGGGGCGATCAGATGCACGTCGTAGCCGTTCACCAGCGCGGCGTAGCCGACGGTGTTCAGGGCACGAGTCCGGGCGGTGGTCTCCGGGCCGGAGATGAGGGTGTGCGCGGTGACGGCCAGTGGCAGCTCGACGGGTTCGCCGAGCTCGTCGGAGGCGAAGAAGACGCCGCCGTGGTCGACCACGGCCCAGTCGATGGCGTGGGTGAATGATTCCGGATCAGGGGTTCTGCTCATACCTGTCAGGCATGTGGCAGAACCCCTGGGAAATCACCCGGTGAAGCTCACAAGTCACGGTCGACGTTCAGGGTGCGGCGGGACTGCGGCTTCGTGAATCCGGGGTCGTCGTCGTCGTCATCGAAGACCGGCGCCGCTTCCAGCGAAGACGGCGCGACGGGGCCCTTCGGCAAGAGCTCCTCGGCCCAGTCGAGCGCATCCTCCATGGACGCGAACCCGTCATCGGTGACCGCCGGCCCAGAGGGCTCTTCGGCCGGCTGGTACAGCAGCTCAGCCGCGGCCTCCGCCGCTGTGAAGTGCTCACCCTGGTCGAGCCACCATTCGATGTATTCGAGCTCGGAGATCCGCAACCCGAGGCTGCCTTGGGTGGGGGCGAGGAGCAGCTCCACACCGGTGTCCTCCAGCGCCTCCTGAGCGAGCTCGCCGTAGGTGAGACCCATCGGGTCCTCCTCCGGGAGCTTGTGGTCGACCCACAAGACACGGCGGATGCTGGGGTTCGCTTCGAGGTGCCGGAGGACAGCGTCGATCTTCCACCAGCCGTACTCGGACTCCCCGGCCGGTGTGAGGACCGGCAGTTCGCCGCGGCCGACAGCTTCGGCGAGGATGCTGTTCGCGTCACCCTGCCAGTCGGTCGCCCAGACGATCTTCGCGTTCATCTCACCGATGCGTCGGAGCATCGAACGGCTGACACCGCGGACCCCGGTGCCGGGGACGTCGACGGGTTGCCAGTCGCCGTAGCCGGGGTCTCCGGGGTTCCCTCCGAGCGGGGCGATGACACCGTCGACGGAGAGCAGCAACAGCTGGTTCGGGTGGTTGTTGACCCGGACGGCGGGCTGGTGGTCGGTCATGGTGTCCTCTTCTTCATCTTCCTCATCGACTGCGACGTCCTCATCGAACGCCTGCCCGCCGAACTCGCTGATCTCGTAGTCACCGCGGGGGATCGGGATCGACTCTCCGGCTTCGTCGACCGCGGCGGTGGCGACGTCGACCGCTTCTTCCTGCTCGGCTTCCATCTCTGCGAGGAACGCAGCGAAGTCCACCTCGATCTCGCCCATGTCGATGACGTGGATGGTCTCGCCTTCCCCGGACGGCTGCGCCGCTGCGGTGTCATCCTTCGGCGGGGCGCCGCCTTCGATGCTGAACTCAGACACCTGCGTCGGCTTCGGGATGAGGGCGTGCAGGTCCACCTGCTCGTCAGGGGTGAGCGGTGTGAGACGTTCCGCGAGCTTCGCCGCGTACGTCTCCTGGGATGCTTCGAACCACACCTGGATGATCTCGGCGATGCCTTCGCCTTCGTACAGGCCGCGGCCCTTCGGGATGGTGTCTCCGAGGGACGGGGCGTCGGTGAAGTTCTTCAGAGCGGACGCACGGTCGCCCTGGGTGGCGTTTCCGAGCAGCATGCGGCTCAGGTTCGTCTTCAGGTCACCGCTGCCCGGGATGGTGTCGAGCATCTTCGCGGTCAGCTTCTGCGTGGCGAGGATCAGGGTGACGCCGGCGGATCGGGCCTCACGGGCGATCTTTCCGGTCATCGTTCCGATGTACTGCTTCGCGGTGTTCGACTGCAGCTGAGCGAGACGGTCCGCTTCCACTTCCGGGTCGTCCGACGGGGTCTTCGACACCGGGTCCGGCTGCATCAACGAGGTGAACTCATCCATCAGCAGGTACACGTGGGCGGGGCGGATCTCCTCCGGCAGGTCGCGGTACGAACCGACGTTGTGCGTCATGTTCAGCTCCTTGCGGCGCACCACTTCGCCGTACAGGTGACGCATCAACGCTGCCGCCTCATCGACAGTCGTGGCGAACGCCTTCGCGTACGGCTTCACGAAACCGAAGTCGGCACCACCCTTGGTCGGGTCTACGACGTAGATCTCGTTCCCCTGCAACGCGGCCGGGTAGAGCAACACCTGGAGGGAGACGGAGTTGTGGGTGGGGATGAACTGGTGGGTGAGGTACAGGTGCTCCGGGTCTTCGACCATGATGCAGCGCATCTCGTCGGTGCCGACCTCGGTGACGTCCACGATCCGGTTCCGGGTCTGGGTGCTGTACGCGACGACTCGTCCGGTCGTGGTGGCGTAGTGGCCGAGGGATCGGACCAGCTCTGTGACGTTCTCAGCTACGTCGGCGTCGCCGAGCATGAGGGTGACCACGTCGTCGGACGGGAAGCCGGAGGCGGCTGCGATGGAGTCCAGCAGCTCCCGTCGCTGCGCCTCGGAGGCGCGGAGGTACTCCGGTGTGATGCGGGCACCTTCGACGACGACCATCGCTCCGAGCAGGCCTGGGGAGACCGGTAGCTCGACATCGTCGCCGGGGATGGGTGAGGCGACCCGGACGGAGTAGCTGTGCTTCGCGGAGGCGATCCCCTTAGTGTCGAGGATCGTCTCTGCCGGGCGTCGGCCGGCCTGGGTGTCGAGGCGGTCGGCGAGCAGATGCAGGACCTCATCGACGGGGTAGGCGGTGACCAGCGACTTTGCGTAGCCGGGTCGGGCTTCGGCGCCGCTGTTCGTGACGACGCTCTTCGCCGCGTACCGGTGCCGGCGCGCGGAGACTTCTCCGATGACGAGCTCGGCGAGGTCGCGGATGGAGAGCCACTGGCCGCGGAGGTCAGACTTGTCGATCATCTCAACGGTCAATGACGTGCCTGCGAAGGTGGTGGTTCCGCCGCGCTTGATCGCCGCTGAGCGGAGGTAGGCGTGGATGGCGTTTCCGTCGAAGACCTGTGCTGGCTTCTGGGTGGGGCGGAGTGCCTTCACGGCAAGCGGCCGGATCTCTTCCACCTGGAACAGGGACAGCGGCGCGTAGCCGGCAATCTGTGCGATCGCTTCGAGGGAGGCGACCGTACCAGCCGTGTAGCCGGCAGCTGCATCTCGGAGGCTCCTGGCCCGTGCGCGGAAGTCGTCGCCGCGTTCTGGGGCGCCGGTGAGGCCGTTGGTGCGGGTCACCTTCCACAGGTGGTTCGCTCCGGTGCGGACGACCTGGCCGTCGGCGAAGGTGATGTCGTAGGCGGTCTCGACGGTAACGGGGGAGAAGTCGATGATCCGGGTGGTGGCGCCGTTCGCCGTGTAGACCATGTCACCGACGGTGAGGTCACGGTTGGTGGCCCAGCCGGTCGGGAACCGTTCGGAGACCGGCACAGGGATGAGAGCAGACAGCGGCTGCGCCTTTCCACCACCTGACATTCCGGCGACCAGCACATGAGGGGTCTCTCGCGGGTTGAACACGACCGGTTCACCTTCGACACCCGTGGCGAACGGGAGGACGCCGTCGGCCTGCTCCATGACTTCCCAGTCGACAGGGGCGCCGTTCGGGAGCGGGCTGTTCTTCGCCACCAGCAGACGCACCTGCTTCGCGCCGTTCGGGGACGGGCGGACGTCGACGTAGGAGTTGTCGGTCGCTGACCGGAGCGCGGGCACCGCGGACTTGATCTGGCGGGGGTCGACACCGGCGGGGAGCTCGAAGTCGAGGACGGCAACGTCTTCGTTCTTCGGCAGCGTCGCCGACTTGAACAGCACGGGCAGCTTTCCGCCGTCGCCGACCACCTTCGACACCAGGAACGCCTGCTCCCAGTCGAGGCTGGTGACGTAATCCTGGTGCGGCATCCGGCGTCCGCGGACCTCAGCGAACTTGAAGCCGGCACTTGCCGGGTCGACGCCGGCGACGAGGACGACGACACCTTCGCCGGCGTCAGCGACGCGGAGCCACTGGGACCGCAGCGTCTGCTTGATCTTCTGCTGGTTGTTGCGGACCTCGCCGATGGTGACGCCGCCGTACAGCTTGATGCGCATCTTCCACATGTGACCGCGGCTGGTCTTCTCGGACATCGGCTGCGCGTCGATCAGTTCCGGGCGGGCGAGTCGGGACACATCGAAGGCGTTGTTGACGAGCGCAGCGAGGAGCCAGCCGGCGGCCCGGTTGTTGTCGGACGGGATCACCTGGTCGGGGCTGTTCGGCAGCTGGCGCTCTGACCAGTACACGGCGATCGCCTGCTGGTGACGGTCGCCCGGCTTGATGCCGGACAGTCCGCTGAGGCCGGTGATGGAGACGAACGGTGCGGCGACCAGGGTGGTGGACAGCTGCGGCTCGTACGGCTTCGGCGGCTGCAGGTACTCCAGGATGGACACACCCTGTGGGATCACCATCGGCTGGCACTTGATGGTCTCCTTGCGACCACCAGGGCCGACGGGGATCTTCTCCTCCATGTACACGTTGTGCTGCGGGACCGGTTGCCTCGCGCCCATTTTGAGAATGTCGGTCCAGCGTCGGTTCCATCGCTGTTCGGTTTCCATCTCGACGAAGTGCTTCGCGAGGCCCGGGTCGGTGAACTCCGGAGCTCCGGATGTGAGTGCACCGAAGTAGGCGACGCCCGCTTTCGCGTCGACGATCACTTCAACGCCGAGGTACGCACCGATGCCGCCCTGCGACATCTGGACGTAGCCGAGCTGTCCACCGTCAGGGAACGCCCACTGGGAGGCCCACGCTCCGGGGATCCGCTGCACGGGCGGCGGGCCCGGCTGGAACACTTCTGGCTCACCGTCAGCGTCGATGTCCTCGTACATGTCCTCGCCGGTCGCGGCTTCGCCTTCCCAGACGGGCTGGTCGCCGGCGTCGGCGACTCCGGCGGCGATGTTGTCGATCGCCATCGGGATGCAGCGGCCCATTTTGCCGTCGTCGGTGACAGCCCATGTGAATGCGCTGGCGACGGCGAGGTTCAGCAGTTCCGGGTCCACGTCGGAGGTTGACAGGTCCGGCAGCTCGCCGGTGAGCCAGCAGACGACCCGGAACCGGAGCGGGTGCATGGACCCGGGAACCGGCTGCCCCTGCACGTCCACGTCCGGCTCTTCGAGGATGGCGATCTTCCGGCCGGAGCCCATGAGGATGCTCAGCTGTGACGTCATCATCATGAGGTTGGAAGCGCCGCCGCCTGTCGGTGGCACTTCGAATGAGTCGACGGTGACCATGTCGGCGATCAGCTTGTGCGAGGTCATCCGAGGAGGGGTGTCCAGTTTGAACTCCGACGCCTGCCAGCGCGGCTCCCATTCGGCGCGGGCTTGCACCAGGTCCCGCCATTCCTGAAGCGCGGATCCGCGGGTCGCCGCGTGGAGGATCAGACCGGTCACGACGGCGCAGATGCCCAGCGTGATCTGCCACAGCTGGGTCGGGTACACGTCGTACCAGAGGTCGTACTTGGTGGCCCAGATGCCGAAGCCGAGGCAGGCGATGCCGGAGACGATGATCGCAGCGACTCCCGCCCCGATCGCCTTGCCGCGAGTTTCAGGGTTGTTGAACATGGCGAGGTAGTGCTCGAACCCTGCGGACGGTGCTGCATCCTCAGGTGCGGAGTTCTGCCGGAATGCGGCGGACACCTGCATGATGACGATGTAGATGCCGACGGCGTCTGCGATCCGCCCGATTCCGGCGTATTCGCCGAGCGGGGTGGTGGGGAACGCGGATGCGATGACGGCGGCGCCCAGCGCGATGTAGAACGTGAACTGCGTCTCAACCTGGGACAGGGTGACGCCGGAGAGGATCTGGAGCGGCTTGAACTTCGAGTTCGCCATCCATCCGACCGGCTGGCGTCGCTTTCCCGGCCAGAACGGCATCCAGGTGGGCTTCGGGGTGATCAGCGACCATTTCAGGCTCGACCACAGCCGGTATGTCTGCAGTTGCTTCTGCTCCTGCGGGTTGCCGGGCTTGGCACCGGAGTCCTTGGTGCGGCCCATCAGGCCGGTCAGGACGGGCGGGGTGGCGAGGTGGCCGGCCGCGATGAACGCGATGTAGAGGAGGGCGAAGCCGGGGTACTGGTAGAAGAGCGCGACGCCGGCGCCGGCGATGCCGAGCAGCGCCACGTACGGTGCGATGTTCGTAGTCGGTTCTGGAGTCTGAGCTCTCGAAGCCATGCGGGGTGGGTCCTCCTGGTAGCGGGTCGCACAGGCTGGGACTACTACGTCGACATCCGGTGCAACCGACATGAAGACATGTGGCAAGTCCGGGGTGTTTCGCGGAAATCGGCGGCGCCGCGCATGATGGTGGTGAAGAAGGAGACCCACCTATGCCGTTCGATCCAGCTCAGTCAGCCGCCGAGGCTGCCTTCCCTCAGACCGGGGACCTGCACGTAGCGATCCTCGCTGCATTCCGCGACGCTTTCATCCGCGGGTACACCGCCCCGGACGGGAACGTCGACGAGCTTGCCGAGTCTGAGTTCCCTCACGGCGAGTACACGCAGACGATGACGGTGTTGGCGTTCCGTGAGGCGTTCGCGAAGGGTTACGCCGCCGGGCGCTGAAAGTAGGGGCGCACTAGCGAAGGTGCGATGAAAGATCTTCGAGGACGGAGCGGAGGTCGACGGTGGTTCGGCTCTCGACGTAGATCCACGCGTCGTCGCCGCTATGGTACTCACCGCCCGATTGCAGGTAGCTCTCGCGGAGACGACCTTGGATCTTACGCGCTTGCTGCCTCTGGGGCTCGAAGTACATCAGCCGAACCGGCCGAAGGCCCGCTGCCGCGATTGTCGTGAGTCGGGCCAGCTCCTTGGAGACGTGATCTCCGTCCGTCGTCGCGTCGCGCCACTTGATCTCAATCGCGTCCTGTCCGACGAGGCAGTCGATCTCGAACTGCGCGGGTTTTGTCCCGACAGTGTTGTCGATCATCTGTTTTCCAGACCCGGGGAAGGCGTGTGCGAAGCAGGCGATGGTGACCTCTTCCATGAGTGACCCGGCGTGCCGGTAGAGGAATCGACCAGTGTTCTGATGTCGGTCGATGGACTGCCCATCTGTCGATCCCACCCCAAGTAGCCGATAGGCCAGGTGGTGGTCGTGGTTGTCGAGCTCCATGTCGACCATTCGTTGCCCCACGGCAGCCTCGAAGTTCCGAGCATGCCTGTCTACGGTCGCTTTGATCTCACCAAGCACGGACGCACTGCTTCTCGGCGGCGAGTGGTGAGATTCGTTCACAGCTAGCGGATCACCAGCTGGGCGAGCTTCCGGACGATGAACTCGTTCGCTTCCTTCTTACCTGCCAGGGAGCGGAGTCGTCCGACAGTGAGCACAGGCCCGTTCAGGACTGTGGCTCCGCCAGGTGAACGCATCAGCCATGTGGTGAGGGGCTTCTTCCCGGTCGGCCAGATGATGAGGGCGAGCCGGATGTTCTCCTTCGGGACGCCGAGGTACGCAGCGATCGCGTCCTTCGCCATCGGCAACGTCTTCTTCTCGGCCGGGAATGTGGTCTTCCCCTGCTTGTCGACGGTGGCGAAACGCTTCAGGCCGCGGTAGGTGGCTCCGGCGAACGTCCAGTAGAAGTTCCCCGCCCACGCTTTCGTGTCCACCAGGACGACCTTGTTGCCGGAGACGATGGCGTGGTCGATGTTCGCGGTGAACTTCTGGTTCGGGATCTTCAGGTCATGCAGGACAGTGGGGCCCGTGGCGGCCAGCTCAGCGAGCAACGCCGCGGTCTTCTTCTCTCCGGCGGCTCCGAAACGGGCGACGTGCTTGTTCGCAGCGAACGTTCCGCCCTCGAGCGACCCGCCGGCGTTCCCGTACACCCGTGGGGTGGTCACTGGACCGCCCCGATGATCGTGTTGACGATCGTGTAGACGATGCCGCCGGCGAGCAGGATGGCTACGGCGATCACACCGATGCCGGAGGTGAACACCGACTCGGCTTGGTCGCGCTGCAGCTTCTTCTTGTCGTAGTTGTCGCTCATGCCTTCTGGGCATGTGGCGAGGCGCCGTCAGCGTCGATCCAGTGCTCGGCTGCTCGACGTCGGTGGGAGTCGACAGAGGTCAGCAGGGATCCGAACAGGAACAGGGCGACCAGCCAGAGCGCGACAGCCCGGACGATCGGCCGGCTGTCCGTCATGCCGCCTGGAGCAGAGTCAGCATCCGGACGGCTTCGTAGCGCACCTTTGGGTTGCGGTCGTCGGCGAGGGCGGTGAGGATCTCCCCGGTGTGAGGACCGCGGACACTGTGGGCCAGCGCGATCCGCCGGTACGCCTTCTCGTCGCGGGCGACGCTTGCGAGCACGTCAGCGGGGGTGGAGGGGTTCTGGCAGATCCAGGACACCACTTCGTCGTCACGGCCGCCGAGGTACACCTCGCGGAGCACGTCAGGGTCTCCGACGCGCTGGGCGAGGTGGGCACGCATCCGCCCGTCCTTCAGGAGAACGTCCAGGTGCCGGCGGCCGGTGGCTGGGTTCTTCGCCAACTGGGCTCGGACCTTGGAGTCCTCAGCCATCAGCAGACCGACAGTCTCGTCGTCGATGGCGGGGTTGCCTGCAACCGCGACAGTCACCGTGGTGGTGGCGTAGCTGTCGGCGAGGTGGAGCAGCTCGACGGGGTCGGTCGAGTCGGTGGCGCGCTGGATCAGTTCAAGTGGTGCGGGGTGTTCCATGTCCAGTGGGCATGTGGCGATCAGGTGCCGAGGATGTACCCGGTCCAGGTGCGGACGGTGCCGTCCGGGGTTGCTGCGTACTGGGTGATGGTGTCTGGGCTGACGTGGCTGAGGAGATGCTCGAACGGTTCGGTTGCGTCCCAGAACCGCCCGGTCGGGTGGAGGGCGGAGCTGTTGTGATCGCGGAGAGTCCCGATGGTTGCGCGCCCGCTGTCGTGGATGACTTCGACGGTGGCCACGTTCGGAACACAGTCCAGGGCTGCCTCCCTGATGCCGCGCTCCGCGGTGACGGCGGCGAGCCGTTTGACGGCGGTGGTGAGCGGTGCGACGCGTGCGATCTTCGCGCGGATGCCGTCCAGTCCTTGACGGTCCATGTGGTCGTAGCTGTCATCGTCGTCTGCGGCCGCGGGAACTGTGACGGACCCGTCGGGGTGCTCCGCCAGGCCGAACCGGAGGTTGGATCCGTGCCGGAGGAACGGGGCGAACTCCGCCACGGCTGTGCTCACGGCTCGGTCCGTCCGGGTGTCAGTGGTGTTGTGACGCCAGATGGTGGTGCCGTCCCGGTCTTCGGCGCCGGTGAGGGTGAAGACGTCATCGATGATCCGGAACCGCAGCGTGGCGGCATCCGCGAGGAGGTTGTGTACGGCGGAGGAGACTCCATCCACACCCAGGGCGAACACGGTGTCGGAGATGTCATCGGCGATGGCGGGGAGGCCGGAGGCGGCCGCGCTGAGTTCGGCTTGCGTCTCTGGTTCATGATGCAGCCCGAGGGATGTGAGAAGAAACTCGTCCGGGCTTCCGGAGTCCTCTGATGCGAACCAGCTCTCCAGGGTCGCGACATGCTTGACCTCGACGGCCGGTTCGAATCTGCTGCCCGGCGCGAACGTGAACTGACCGTTCGCGATGAGTCGCCAAGAGCCGTCCGGGTGCAGACGGGTGACGGTGTTGGAGGGCATACCTCCTTAGGTATGTGGCCCGCCAGGTTCAGCGCGTCAGCGCGCTTCCCACACCCACCCGTGCAGCGATTCCAGGCGGCGGATGCGTTCCTCCGACATGGTGCCGGCTTGGTATTCGCGGCGGCGCCATCGCACGAAGGACCCGAGGTTGACGAATCCCTCGATGTGCTCGGCCGGGACACGGGCGTGGCCTTCGCGGGTGTAGAACGCCAGCAGCGCTTCCTGGCCGGCGCGGCGGTTGTCTGCGACGGCATCCCAGACCCAGCCTTGGCGTTCTTCGAGCGCTTTGATTCGGCCTTCGGTCAGTTGTCCGCGGCGATATTCGGTGCGCCGGTCGATCACCCAACGGCCGAGAGCGAACCCAGCCTCCATGTGCATGGAGGTGACGCGGGCGTGGCCTTCCCGGGCGATGTACGCGTCGAGTGCGTGGATCCCTTCGGAGAACATCTCCGTCCGCGGGTCCCACGACCAGAACGGGAGCTGTTCGAACTCGGCGATCTCATCTGCGGTCAGTTTCCCTGAGCGGTACTCCTTGCGGCGCTGCGCCACCCACGATCCAAGGTCGAGCCCGCCGGACGATGTACCGCGCGGCGGGTGAGCGTGGCCGTTCTTCGCGGCGTAGGTGCGGATCGCATCCCAGCCGTCTGAGTACGACGAACCGCGCCGCGGTAACGGGGTGGCAGCGACCTGGGGGAGGTGTTCGGGAGACATCCGCATCAGAATGTCACGGCGCCCACGCACGCGTGTTGCATCCATGTCCGGAATCTTGAGAGTTACTAGCCTAGTTAGCGAATCTCTTGATTCCAGGCCAGTTGATGCCCGTGAGGATGTCCTTGCCGAGGTTCGGGTTCTCCTTCGTGCGGAGCGCTGCGATGTCATGGATGGTCGTGCCACCATCGCCTGACCTGAACTCGTCGGCCATTGCAAGCAACACGTCCAGATCCGGCCCTCCTGCATGCCGATTGATGGACTGGGCGATTGACAGGCGCGCTCCGTCGGCCATGTCGTGGTCGCTATTGAACTCGAACCCGGAGCCGGCTTTCGCCCACACGTACCCGCCATCATCGTCGGTGATAGTGGTTACAGCTGTGTAGCCCATCTCTGCGTAGAGCTCGAACGCCGCCGCGTTGAACTCGGTCGCAAACCCAGTCCCTTGGAAGTCCTCATCGATGTAGAGGTTGTTGTGGGCGACAGTGCCGAGCTCACCGTCGAAGGTGCGCGTGAACGAGCCGACTGCCTCACCGCCAGCGTCACGGACGATGCCGCTGAACTCGGTCGACCAGGGCCCATCGCCCGACCTCCACGGGTAGATCCCGTCGATATCCACGGTGAACCCGTCAGACCCGAAAGGCCTGTTTGAGATCCTGGCGGCGAACGCCTCAACTTCACCCTTGGAAGCATCCGGTACGGCTGCCGTCTGTCCGCCCAACGTGAGCTCCGGCAGGGGGTCGCGAAGGGCGGCCTCGTTCGCGGCCGCGGTCTGGTCTTCGACCCACCGGCCGTCTGCGGTGGAGTACAGCTGACCTGCACGGTTTCGGGTGATCGCCATTGTGCGTATGTGCGTGGCCGATGTCGCAGCCGACCTGGATACTGGAGCTTCCGCAGAAAGGACCGGATGCAGCCCGCAACCATTCTCGACACTCTCGCCGCTCTCGCCGCCGCGGAGGCGGCTGTGAACAGCTGGGATGGGCGGCCTTCCGTGGCGCTCCTGATCTCGCATGACGGCATCCTGGAGGTGGATCCGATCCCGATTCCGGACGAGCTCTGGGAGAGGGTGGAGGTCCATCAGATGCTGCCGATCCTGGCGAGGATTCTCGGCGGCACCCCCGGCCTCCACGACCAACTGGATTCAGCCGGCGCCACCCTGGACGGGGTGGCGTTGTTCACCGAAGGTTGGGAGGTGCGGGTGAAGAACGGCCCCGCCTCCGACGACCTGCAAGGGTGGCTGGCGACGAACGGTGTTCGGGATCACCCGAACAGGGTCGAGGTGAAGATCGTCCTCGCGCTCGGCGTCGACGGCCGCCGGTTCAGCATCCAGCATTCCCGTGACGACAACGTCGCAGCCGAGGTGTTGAGCGGCGACGACGGGAAGTTCAGCGGACGGATCTGGGACGGGCTGACAGAGCTGCTGGCTGCAGTCTCCCCGGTCGTCTAGCCGCGCCCTGCGGCCAGACCAGCATCGGTCGGCTGCTGGCATCGCTTGCAGACTTCCACCCCGCCGACCTTGCTGGTGTTCAGCGCCGAACCGCAGTGGTGGCAGCGCATCTGAACATGCAGGAACGCCCAGAAGATCAGCGGCGCCAAGAGGATCATCACCGGCCCGACCGGCGGGATGATCAACGTCACGACGAACGCGATCACCAACGTGCTGGCGAGGGTGAACCAGTACTGCCGGAATGACAGCAGGTTCGACCAGTACAGCTTCGACTTCCCCTTGGGTGGAGGAGCTGCAACTCGGTCGGCGCCGCGCGGCCGAAGCTGCGCTGGCTCTTCGGCGGGCAGTGACGGCTCTGCTGCCACCGCGGCAGGGGCGGACACCACGGTTGCCGCCGCCGGCGGCGGGAACGAGGCGTATGCCGGCAGCAGTGCCGGCACCGGAACAGGCTCCGGAACGTGGAGGTGGTCGGTCCACTTCGTCCCGTCCCACCATCTCTGACGGGTGGCGTCGAGCGGGTCAGGGAACCATGCTGCTGCGGGCGTTGGTGCGGTCAAGAAGCCCTCCTCGGCTGACCACACTACGGACGGGACGGCAGGCAGCGCGGCCCCCAGTTCGCGGTCCGGCCACACACATACGGCGCATGCCGTCACCCCTCGTCCAAGGAAACACCGTCCAGCATCGACTGGCGAACGGTCGTGTCCTTCCCGGCATCGACATGACGAACGGCGGCCGCGCCGACGATGCCGTGTTCAACCAACTGTCGACACTGCCGCCGCTGACAGAGGACGGGAGGGAGATCTCTGACGGATCGCTGCACGACTTCACCTACTGGGACGTCGACGAGGAACGCCCCGTCTCGATTGCCGGCATCCTGTCCGAATGGGTGTCGATGGACGGCGCACAGCTGAAGGTGAACGCGGCGGGAGAGCTCGCGGACGCCAGGGATGACCTGGGCATGGCGGTGGAGGACGGCGATGAGGAAGTCGCTGCGGCGCTCCGAGCGAAGATCGCTGCGTTGGAGCAGTACGTCGCCGCGGCAGAGTCCGAGGATCCGAACGTGCTGTGGGGAGCTCTCCTCGAGGTGAAGCGAGCAGACCCGCGATACGAGGGGATCAAGCAGTCGTTGGCGGAGAACGGTTGGGTCCGCTCGCTCACCGCACGCTGGTCGGATGAGTACGAGCCGATGTTCTGCGACGGCGGACATCGCCTCGCCGCGGCCATCGAGCTCGGAATGACGTGGGTGCCCGTCGTCCTCGTAGAAGCAGACGCCGAGGTGGCGATCGACTCGAACATCTGGGAGGCCGGTGACCGCGTGCCGAAACGATTCCGGTCCCGTGCCGAGCAGAGGGACCTGGAGTCCGGCGAGATGCTGAAGCCGTTCGAGGATGAGGACGACTACACCGACGACGACTACCAGGACGACCAGTACTACCTGCACGTGTACGACCGGTTCTGAGGACTCACCGCTGGGACAACGAAACGCCGATCACTTCATCGTGTTCGGCGCTTCACAGATAAGGCATGTGGCGGGCTCACAGGGTCCACCCAGTATCTGATCAGGTTGTGATCAGTTCGTTACAAGCCGCCTTCAGACGGCAGCTGCGGTCTCAGCCGGCAGGTTCTTGCAGGCGAACGGGCCCGGCGTCGAGTGCTCCTCCATGAACTTCGTTGCGGAGCTCATCGACACGTACTCACGACGTGTGCCGCAGGCCTCGCACTTGTAGCTCCCTCCGACCTGCTGGTCTCCGTTCAGCTTCGGCCAAACCTTGAAGCTGGTGCCGTTGACGATCTCGTTCTTCATCTGTGGGTACATCCTTTGGAGCAAATTGTGTGGAGACGTCTTTCATCTCACCACCTACATGAGCGGACTCACCCGGTTATGGGCAGTCGTCGCGGAATCGGCTAGTGAAGCGCAAACAGGCGCACACCACAACGGCCTCCCATAGGGTACGGGAGGCCGGAGGCGGAACGCTGCCAGGAAGCTGAAGGCGCGATGCGCTCAGATTTCGATGGGTTCCTCGTCGATGTCGAACAGCTCGAGGAGTGGTGTCTCGTGCAGCGCGCGGGCGACTGCGAGCTCGGTGGTGAGAGGGCCGAAGTGTCGGATGGGCTGGGCGGACATCCAGATGCGGCCGTCCTCATCCCAGGTGGTGTTGTCGGCCGACGGGGTGACGTGGAGCTCGTTGCGGAGGTCGTCGATGATCCGGTCGCCGTTCTCCTTCAGCCAGGCGGCCTTGTCGGCGCCGGCAGGTACGCCGTGGGAGAAGTCGATCCGCTGCTCAGCGATGATCAGCGTCTCCTCGCCGCTGACCTGCGTCAGCTTCACGCGCTGCACAACCGACGTCTCGGCGCCGGCGGGGAGCGTCAGGTAGACGCTCTCGTCCACGGCCGGGCGGACGTCGCCACCGGCGGATCCGATCCGGCCCACCGTGATGATCGCGTCCTGCATCAGGGCGTACGACAGGTCGTTCACGTCGTCGAGCTCGGCGGAGCTTTCGGTCAGGTCGGAGATGTCCTCGAACTTCTGGAAGTTCGGGTCCAGCGTCGCCTGCGCGACAACGGACTTCACCCAGGCGTCGTCCTTCGGGGACGGTGTCTCGTTCGCCTGAGCGTTCACGGGGACGTCACCGTCGTTCCACATCCCCCACAACGTCGACTGGAACACGTCGTAGGCGAGGACTCGTTCGAGGAGGTACCGGCTGTCGCGTTGAGAGTTCACATCGGAGAAGGTACCAGCGGCTGCCGACGGGCTGACAAGTTCCACGCCAGGCTCGGACGGGGCATCGGCCCACTTGCCGGCCTCGTCCCGGAGAACCTTCACGGGGGCGCCGGTTCGAGGATCCTGTTCCAGGTGCCAGAACGTGCCGGTGCGGGGGCCAGGGGTGCGCTTCGAAGTGGTCATGACCTGTAAGTGTGTGGCGAGGGTGTATCGGGCGCCCAGACCAGTGTCGATGAACGCCCGACCATCCCCTTACATGTGTGGCGGGTTCAGCGCCCGAGTCGGCGGAGCTCCTCTTCGCGGGCCAGGTACTCCTTGTAGTCGCCTGCCTGACGTGTCGTGAGCTTCGAGTAGTCGATGGTGACGCTCGTGCCGCCGAACCCGTCGTCGGTCCGGGTGACAACGCCGGGGAGCTCTGCAAGCTGCCGGCGGAAATCGGCGAGCGATTCAGCGAAGTCCGCGGTGCCGAACCGGGAGTCGTAGACGGGGACGTAGTCGAGGCGAGGTGCGGGAGTCCAGACGGTCCCGGGCTTGTAGCCGCCGGTGATCTCGATCGGGACGGTGCCGCGGATGCGCCCAAGAGCGCCGGTGTCGCCGCGCTTCTCCGCGACCTTCAGCGCGTACTCGACGGCGGCTTCGTACTGGTCTGCCGGGAAGTAGCACTCATCCGAGACGTTGTCGTCCCAACTGTCTTCGTTGTCCTCCGGGTGGGGTGCGTTCACGATGGAGAGGCTGGTGCTGTTCGGGCCGCTGAGACCGAACGTGATCACCTGGTAGGCGGGCTCGCGGGTCTTCTCCCACAGCTGCCCGTCGATGGCGATGAAGTCCTGGATGCGGAGCTCGGCGGTGCGGGCCGCCGATTCGATGGACCGTTCGCCTCGGTAGGAGAGCTCGCCTGCCTTCCTCTCGAACCAGGCGGCGTCCACGGCGACAGGGTTGTCGCGGAAACGGCCCTCGAAGTGCTGCCCGTACAGCTCACCGTCGATCTCACGGAACAGGTGCTGCACCGGAACGAATGCCGGCTCGCCGTTCTCGTCGGAACGGTATGAGCTGACTGTGGCGACGAATGCGATCGGGGCTTCGTCCGAGGTGTACGAGTCCACTCCGATGGTGGCTTCTCCGGTGCGGAGGTCGCCGTTCTTCGGCTTCTTCGAGTAGTCCATCCACTGGACTTCCACGGTCGCCTCGATCCGCTCCTGCGGAGTGGGGGTCGGGTCGATCGGGGCGCCGGCAGGCTGGTCCTTCACGGCGAACAGGGTCCGCTCCTTGGTGCCGTCGTTGCGGCGCGGATGCTGGGCGTTGAACTCGGACATGTGGTGACCTTCCCGTTGCTCTCGTAGGTGTGCGGCTCAGGCGTTGGTGGCGCGGTCGAGGCGGCTTTCGGCGTGCAGGATCTCCGCGTGGACGTCCATGTAGTGCAGACGGAGCACCATCCCGAACCCGGCGAGCAGTAGGAGCGACCCGATGGCTGCGACCGGGTTGAACAGCTCCTCGCTGGTCCCGTTCAGATCGGAGATCGCAAGCCCGGCCATGGCGATGAGGAACACAGCTGCCCCGGACGTCAAGGCGATCAGCGGTGCAGCGTAGGCACGCTTCTTCGACATGGTGGAGATCTGGACGACCCGACTGAGGCGTCGTTCAGCGGATCGGGCCTGGCGTGAGTTCTTCTTCATGCCACCAACATGTGCGGATGACTGGATTTCAGCCTCGGAGGATGCCGAAAGCCGACCGCGCAGTGTGGGCCGCGGCCGGCTTCCGTCTTCGTGCTGTCGGGTTAGATGCTGATGAAGTACACCCGGCCGTTGCGGTCGTGACCGTTGTCGGCGAGGGACGCCTCGATGGTCTGGTTCACCTTCGGGTCGTTCCCAGGGTCGGTGTGAGCGGTGTACCGGATGGTGATCGTGCCGTTGGCGTTCTTGTCGATCCGGGTGACGATGCCGGTGTGGTCACGGTCCGAGGTGTTCCCGTTCGGCTGCCAATCGAACTGGATCACATCTCCGAGCTTCACGGCACGGCGAGCAGCCTGGCTGTCTGCAGTCTCCCGGAACCCGCGGCCGACGAGGTGGTTGCGAAGGGCGGTGGAGGAGATGTTCAGCACCTGCGGTCCGAGACCACGGATGTAGAGGGAGTGGGATGCGAAGTTGGCGCAGTCCTCGTTGTAGATGTACTCGTGACCCCAGCCGTACCCGCGAGCCCACGCATACGCGGACACCCATTCCAGCTGTTCACGCACCGGGGCGTTGATGTGGGCCTGCTTGACAGCTGCAGCTTTCGAGCTCACGTCGGTGATGTGAACCTGCAGCGTCGCCGGTGACGACTTGGCGTTGATCGACGACTTCAGCGCAGCAAGAGCCTTCGCCAGTGCGGCCTTCTGCGCAGCGGGAACCCTGGTGTACACCTTCTGTGAGGTCGACCCGTTCGCGAATGTTGTCTTCGCGATGGCGAGCTTCGCGGCGGCCGCGGTGACGTTGGCGGTGGCGGTCTTCGCCTTGCTGGTGAGCGTCGTCAGCTGCGACGGGGTGGCCGTGTGGATCCCTGCGGCGAGAGCTGCCATCGTCGTCTTCAGCGGGTTCGAGTACACGGTGCTGACGGTCGTGGCGTACTTCTTGTAGGTGGCGGATGCGGCGCTGTAGACGGTGCCGGCTGTCTTGTAGGTGGCGGCGCGGTCGGCGTCGCTCTTCTTCCAGGCGGCGACGGCGTTCTTCCCGCGGGTGGTGGCTGCGTTCAGTGTGACGGTCTGCGGGACGGTGGCGTTCAGCGCTGCGTTGACGGCGTTCAGTGCGTTCGCCGCCTCGTTTGTCGTGACGATCGTCGCTGCGGGGTAGGCCTTCGCCTTCCGCAGCGCGGTGATCTGGGTGGAGACGGTGGTGGCTGCTGCTTTCGCTGGCCGGTAGCCGCGGACGTTCGTGGTCCAGGCCGTAACTGTCTTCGTCGCTGCGCTGACGGTGGCGTCGGGCGCCAGGTCGGTGAGCGCTTTCGTGAGTGCTGCAGCGGTGGTCCTCTGCGCGTCGATGGTGCCCTTCGGCAGGTCCTTGGCGGTCAACGAGGTCTGGTCAGCGAGAGCCGTCCGGGCTGTGGCGTAGACCGCAACGGACTTCTGGACTGCGGCCAACGCAACATCGGTGGAGCTCATCAGGCCGGTGAGGGTCTCATCGTCTGAATCGGTGTCGATCGCAGCTTTCAAGGCGTCGGCCGCGGCGACGAGTTCGGCGATGGTGGCAGCGGAAGCGCTGAAGGCGTTCGACGCCCGGTACGCGGCCGCGAAGTTGTACTTGTCGGTTGCAGGAGCGGTTTCTGCGGACTGCGCCGACAGCTCGGGTGCGTCTGAAAGGGTGGCGGCGTACGCGCCGACACCGTTGAAGGTGATGGCGGCGATGATGGTGCAGGCGATGGCTGCCTTGCTGGTGAATGATTTCATGTGTCTTCGCCCCTCCTACGGACGCACATCCTTAGGTATGCGGCGATGAGCACAGCCCAGTGGGCCTGAGCCCTGCCACGTGTGTTCGACATGTGGCGAAGGGCTCAGGCTGTCTGCTGGGCGAGTGCTCGGACGCGGAGGAGCGGCCCCGTGTCCCGTACGCGGGTCGTCCCGCGACGGGGCTTGTGGCGCTATCGCTTGGTGAGCTCGTCACCGTCAGCGTCGACGAGGGCGTACTCGCCGCCGGCGAGCTTCACGAGCCCCACCTGGACGACCTCCCCGTCGATCCGCACGGGGATGGTTCCGTGGTCGGCCATCGTAGACTCGAGGGTGTTCGCGTCCTTGGTGCTCAAGACGATCCCGTACTCCGCTGCGGCTGTTTCGATGGCTGCGTAGTGCGATCGGGAGGCGACTGACCAGGCGAGGACGAACGTGACGACAACCGCCAGGC
This sequence comes from Leifsonia sp. Leaf264, assembly GCF_001422325.1. Lineage (GTDB taxonomy): Bacteria > Actinomycetota > Actinomycetes > Actinomycetales > Microbacteriaceae > Orlajensenia. The sequence continues at coordinate 416,303 of NZ_LMMR01000005.1, read as the reverse complement.
TCAGGACGGTGCCGAAGACGGCAAAGACGGTGGGCCAGTGGGTGCGGCCGGTTGATTCCTGTTTGCCTGGTGCGGGCATGAGGGGTTCCTTCGGGGTTGCGCGGTTGGTGGGTGCGGGGGATTTTGGCGCTGTGGTGCGGACGAGGCGTGTCAGCGCTTCGGCAGTTCGTTGCCGTCAGCGTTGACGATCGCGTACTCGCCGTTGTTGAGGTGGATGACGGTCACGTCGACGATCTTCCCGTTGGCGCGCACCGGGGTGGTCTCGTTCCATTCGGAGTGCCCGGCGAGCTTGCCGGCGTCGTTCGTGGTGAGGGTGATGCCGTACTCCGCCGCTGTGGCCTGGATGGCTGCGTCGCGTTCGTTGTAGGAGCCTGCGGCGGAGCCGAGTGCTACGGCCGCTCCGGCCACGACAACAGCGACCGCGACGCCGATGCCGATCCGCTTGCGGAAGATGCGTCGATTGAGTTCCTGGGTGGTGCTCATGGGTTCATGCCTTTCGTGGGTGGTGTGCTACTTGACGGTCGGGAGTTCGTGGCCGCCGGACACCAGGTAGGAGGAGCCGTCGTCGGAGAGGGCGAGAGCGAGGGTGCGGCCGTCGACCTTGACGGTGCCGTGCCGCATCAGGTGCTCGGCGAGGTCCCCGGTCAGGTCGACGTTGTAGCGGTCGGCAGCCCAGCCGGTGATGCTGGCGGTGTTCGCGGCCGCGGTGGCGGGGACGCCGATGGCTGTTCCGAAGAAGGACACGAAGAGGAGGGCGCCGGCGGCGATGGTCGTGCCCTTGGCGGTCTTGTTGAGGATCCAGCCGGGCGCCCGGTTGGTGACCGCCTTCTTCGCGACCCATCCGGCGGTCCAGATGAGGCCGGCGAGCAGGATGCCGCCGACAGCGCCGTAGATGGCGATGATGAGGAACAGGGGGAGGTTCTGGCTGACGAAGCCGGCGGTGGTGTTCAGGTGAAGCATGAGGATGGTGCCTTTCGGAGGTGGAGTTACGGGCCAGTCGGTGACGATCAGTTGATGTGCGGCAGTTCAGTGCCGTCGGGGATGACGAGCACCAGGTCCCCGCCGCGGTCGGGGACGGCGTGGACTGTGAACTGCTCGCCGTTCACGGTGACGGAGACCTCGTTGTGGCTACTGCTGACGAGCCGGTCCACCTGGCGTGCGGAGAGCTTCAGCCCGTAGTCGAGGGCGGCGCCGGTGCGCAGCTGATCGGTGGCGTCGTCCCATGCGGCCTTCTGTGCAGCCTCGGCCGCGATGGACTCCGCCTGGACTTCCGCTCTGTGCTGCTGCTCCTGGACGAGAGTCACTGCGACGAACGTGATGAGGCCGGCGATGCAGAGGAGCATGACGGCGGAGGCGATTGCCTCAAGGGTGATCGCTCCGCGCTGGTCGTGGCGGAGACGGTTCCGGATGGTTCGCATGGGAATGCCTTTCGAAAGTGGATGGGTGACGCTGGGGTCGTCGTTAGTGGGCGCGCGGCAGCTCGGTGCCGTCGGCGAGCAGGTAGTAGCTCTTGTCGGTGGACTTGATGAAGCTGATGCCGCGGCCGTTCACGAGGATGGTGTGGCCGGAGATGATCTGGTCGGCGGTGTCCTGGTCGAGGGTGATGTCGTACCGGTCGGCAGCCCAGTCGATGAACCGGGCGTGGTCCGCGGCGAGGGCATCCTGCTGGGCGTAGATCACATTTCCGGCCAACACGGCGAAGGTTGTGACCCCGCCGGCAAAGAGCAGCACGGCGCCGATCCCAACGACGAGGGCGGCCTTGATGCGCCCGGTCGGGAACATGTACGCGATGACCGCTGCGGCTGCGCTGAGAACGATGAGGGCGACGGCCGCAACCAGCGGCGCGGTCATGTCGGGCTTGAGGAGTGTGAAGGCGAATCCGCCGTTGTTGAGGTGCAGCATGATGATGCCTTTCAGAAGATGCGGGGTTGGGTTACTTAACGGGGAGCTCGACGAGCCCCTTGACGTTCAGCAGGTAGTAGCCGTCGTCCTGGCCGACGGTGAGCTTCACGCCGGCACCGTCGACGGCGACGACCTCGCCGTCGATGAGGAGGTTTGCTGCGTTCTTCGACAGATCCACGTCGTACCGGTCCCCAGCCCACTCGATGACGGACTTCTGGTTGGCGCTGTCTGCCTTGCTCTCCGCGCTTCCGACGCTGGTCGCACCGACGATCCCGCCAACGATGGCCAGGACGAGCACGACGGCGGAGATTGCCGCCGTCTTAGCCATGCCTTCAGAGGCAGTGCTGGCGGTCGACCAGACGGCGATGAAGGCGATGAAGAAGCAGGCGACAGTCATGCTGTTGAGCCAGAATGTGTCTGCAGCGCTGAGGGTGATGCCGCCGAGGGTGGTGATGTCGTTCATAGGTGGTTGTCCTTCGAGGTGCGGGGTCAGGGGAGTTGGGATGCTGGATTACTGCGCGACCTTTGGCATTCAGCGGATGGGCCGCGATGCGTCGTGGCTGTTAGCCCCAGACGATGACGTCGTGGCCGACGAGTGCGTTGGTGAGCCCAGCAATGGCTGCGGTCGCGATGACTGACACGAGCAGGATCGCGATCACGCCGATCGAGACGGACACGAGGTCGATGCCTCCCGGACGGCCGTGGTCGAGGAAGCTGAGGATGGTCTTCATGACTTCGGCAGCTCCGTTCCGTCCGGCTGGACGAGACGCGGACCGTCGGTCGAGTCGACGTAGTGGACGGTGTACTGCTTGCCGTCGATCTTCACGCCGTACTCGGGGTGAACCTCGACGTCAGAGCGTCGAGCGTCGTACGGCATCAACTTCTCCGCCTGCGCATCGGTCAGCTTGAGCCCGTACTCCTGGCTTGCGGCGTGACGGATGTCGTCACGAAGATCGTCGTGAAGGTTCTGGACCCAGACAGTGGCGACGATCGCGAGGGTCAAGCCGACGACAGCGGCGACGACGAACATGGCGCCCATGACGCTCATGACATTGATGGCTCCGCGCTGGTCGCGGCGGAGACGGTTCAGGGTGTTTCGCATAGCTGGTCCTTCGTTGGGCGGGGAGTGCGGGGTAGTGCCTCCCTGTTCCTATGCGCGAGCCTGAATGTCGGCTGTCAGATTCTTGACATCCTCCCCGGCATGAATGCCGGGGATTCCCTCTACCGCACCCTCGAGGGGGTGCGGGTGGGGCGGGTTCCTGCTTCGTCGCGGATTGCGGCATCTCGGTCCGACCGGGGTCGGGCGAGGTGTCGTCTGACATCTGCTCCACAGGCGTTTAGGGTCTCCGAATGTCCTCCGGCGACCATCAGCAGGTTGGTGGCGGCGTTGTAGTCGCGGTCCAGGACCGCACCGCACGCGCACGTCCAGATGCGCACATGCAACGGTTTCGCACCGCTGTTGGTCCCGCACAGGGTGCAGGCCCGGGTGGATGGGAACCCGGCGGGTGCTGCTGCCACGGTGCGGTTCTGCTCGACCGCTTTCGCGCCGAGGATGCTGAGGAACTGGCCCCAGCCGGCATCGTGGATGGATTTCGCCAGACTCGTCCTGGCCAGCCCGGTGATGCTCAGGGTCTCCACGGCGATCGTTTGGTTCTCACGGATCAGCCGGGCAGCGACCTGGTGGGCGTGGTCGAGGCGTTGATTGGCGACGTGCCGATGCAGAGAAGCCACACGGCGCTTCTGCTTGGCACGGTTCTTGCTGCCCTTCACCTTACGGTTCAGGGACTTCTGCGCTCGGGACAGCCGGCGGGCGGCAGCACGAGCAAAGCGAGGGTTGTCGATGATCTCCCGGGTGCCGTCGGAGTACACCACAGCAGCGAACTCGTTCAACCCCAGGTCGATGCCGGCGACCCGGCCCGGATGGGCAGGCGCAACCGCAGCCTTCTCGGGCACGTCGACGGTGAAGGAGGCGAAGTAGCGTCCATCCGGGGTGTGGGTGATCGTCACCGACTTCGGTGCCGACGGGAGTGCTCGTGACCAGCGCACGGGGATGGTGCCGATCTTCGCCAGATACAGGCGTCCCGGTGTGGGGTTGTCCGGGTGGGTGTTGGTGTGGCCGCCACGGATGGAGAACCCGTTCACGGTGAACCGGATCGACTGCTCGCCCTGGTGCTTGGACTTGAACTTCGGCAGCCCCACCCGGCGTCCCTTGCGGCGGCCGGAGAGGGAGTTGAAGAAGTTCCGGTACGCGGTGCCGGCATCACGGATCGACTGCTGCAGCAACACGACAGACACTTCAGCCAGCCATTCCCGTTCCGGGGCCTTTTTCGCTGCCGTGATCAGGAGGCGTTGGGCTTCCACATCGGACAGGAACGGCTGATTGTTCAGGTGTCGGGCACGGTTCGCGGCGACGTAGTCGTTGAACACCACTCGTGCGCACCCGAAGGCGCGCGCCAGAGACTGCTGGGCGGCAGGGCCCGGCATGATCTCGTAGCGATAACGGCGAATCATCAGTGCATTCATGTGCGGCATTGCACCGAAATGTCAGACGTGACAGGCAGTGCTTCCTCCCCGGGCTGAATCCCGGGGGCATCCGCGCTACCTGTTAGTGAGTGCGACCAGCTGGGGCAACGCAAAAGCCGCTGCGCCCGGGTGATGGGCGGCAGCGGCTTCATGCAACGTGTCGGTCGGCAGTCGTTCAGACCTCCTGCGGGAACTTCGTGCCGAAGCTGTCCAGGTCGATGCCGAGGTTCTTCGCGTTGAAGCGGATCTGGCGGATGTTCCAGCCCATGTCGCGGCGTGCGTAGTCGGTGCCGTCCCAGAGGACGTCGGACAGGTTCGCGTCGCCGTACTCGGGGAACTCGGCGTTGTTCACCCACTCGTCGAGGGCGTCCTGGGCTGTGGCGAGGAACCCGTTGGGGGTGCGCCAGAAGTTGTGCGGCTTCGGGAGCTCCACGCCGAGGGCGTCGAGGTCGATGTTGTGCTTGGCGGCGTTCTCCCTGATGGTTTCGAGGCAGTGGATGGGGTCTTCGTGCCAGTTGACGCCGTCGAGGAGCTGGCCGCGCTGGCCGAAGTCGCCGATCTCGTCGTCGTACTTGTCGACCCAGTCCTGGAGAGTGTGGGCGGTCGGGTTCAGCTCTTCGTACTCTCCGGTCTCCGGGCCGTGGTCGACGGAGAAGTACGGGAGGCGGAGGGCGGGCAGGTCGGCCGCGCCCACAGCTTCGGATGCGATCGGCTTCGGGAAGTCGTCGACGTCGTAGGAGCTCTGGTCGGTCAGGTCGATGCCGAGCTCGACGGCCATCGCGACGATGAACTGCTCGGTGGTGCGGTGGAGACCGTCGGAGTTCACGCGGTGGGCTTCGTCCGGGTGGTTGCGGGTGAGGTTGCCGACGACCTCGTCGTGGTCGACCGGCTGGGATTCGTAGTCCCATCCGACGGCACCGTAGAGGGCGTCGGATGCTGGGACCTGCTCGGGGTCGATGCCGGCTCCAGCGAGCGGGAACACGTAGGAGTTTGTGGCGGCTGCGCCCCCGTAGCGGTGGGTGAGGTTCTCCATCACTTCCTGGAGGTTCTCGGGTCGGTACCCGCCGGTGGTGTCTTCGATGTGTTCGAGGAGGGAGAACTCGTCGACGAAGTGGATGCCCTGGTAGGTGAACCCGTCGAACTGCGGGGCTGTGGTGTCCACCGGCGTGAGTGCGGTGAGGACGGAGTTGGAGGCGGTGGGGACCTTGCCGGCGAACCGGCCGAGGAGGTCATGGATGTTGTTGCGTACGTCGACGGTCATGCGTTCCTAGGTGTGTGGCGGGGGAGCGTGTCGGCGACCGCCAGTAGCCTGCGGGGATGAAATACGTGCCCACCGACCCGGAAGAAACCCGGTGGTACGAGCAGGAGCTCGCAGCGAAGTTCGCCGCGAAGAACGCTCACCCGGACCCTGCCGATGTCGTCGCGTACAACGTCTGGTTGAAGACGCCGGTCCCGAAAGACCGGCGCCTGGTGGCAGTGTTCCTGCACGCCGCGTTCGGCGGTCGATGCGACATCTGCGAGACGCCGATCGACATTGACCTGCGCCGTCCGCACCCCGGCGCGGCCGAGGTTGACCACATCATCCCGCAGGTCGACTTGGGCCCGGACATCTGGGGGAACGTCCGTGTCGTCCACCAGTACTGCAACCAGGTCAGAAGCGACGCCCCGTACGGTGAGCCGGACCCGCAACGGATGGCAGCCGCGTTCGCCCAAGCTGTCGAGTGGTACAACGACCCAGACGCCCGAGCTCACCTCAAGATCGTCCAGATCATCGCCAAGACGGAGAAGCGGGCGCAGATCGAATACGCCTGGCGGGAAGAGCAAGGGCTGCCCCACCGGAGATCAGCACTCGACGACTATGTCGTCGGCGATGACGACCCGGAATGGTTCAAGAAGCTGATCGCCTGGCGATACGAGAAACAGCAACCGTGAACATCGACCACCGGGCACCGGCAGTGTGGGGACACGTCACCGCGGTTACTGCGCGGGTGAATCGGGTCGTCTGTTGGCGGCGTCCTCGCGGGCTTTCCACGCCTCCAACTCCTCCCGGTACTTGGTAGGAGACAGCACGGCGGAGAGCCCAGACGGGTGCCCGGTGAAGTTCAGGCGACGTCCCGCTGCACGTGCCGCAGCGCGCTGAGCTCGGGTTCCGCGCTGCCGGGCGGTAACTACCGTGAGCGCATCGAACACGGCGGGCAGGATTTCGAGCACGTTGCTGTTCCGTTCTCTCGCGGCGGGCCGAGGTGCGGTCGCGTGGGCTACGGGCCCAGAGTGGGCATGACCGCGATGAAGAACACTGCGAGCACCGTCAGGCCGGCGATGAGGATGGCGCTCAGTGTGATCGCCAAAGGCCAGTTCGGTGGACGTCGTTCGCTCATGCCAGCACTCTGTGCGGGGTCTTCTGCGTCGTTGGGGTAGTCACGAGTAGAGGCCATGTGGCAAACGGTAGCAAGCCGCGTCCCCGTACTGGGGAGCGTCCCTCAACTTCCTTCCGTCAGCCGTCGCGCGTACCATCAGACTTTCGAAGGCTTGTTCGATGGAAGGGAGACCGCATGACCCTCGCCGTGCTCCCCATCGACCCGGCTAAGTCACTCCGCCGCCAACTGCCGCTCTACGCACCCGTCGCCGTCCCAGCCGGCTTCCCATCCCCAGCCCAGGATTACTACAACGGGCCCGTCGACCTGAACACCCACCTCATCCAAGACCCGACCTCGACGTTCATCATCAGGGTGTCCGGCGAATCCATGACCGGTGTCGGCATCTACGACGGGGACGAAGTGATCGTCGACCGGTCCCTCACCCCGACCGACGGGTCGGTGGTCATCGCCATCCTCGACGGCGACCTCACCCTGAAACGCCTGCGCATGCGGGGCGGGTCCGTCGCCCTGCACGCCGAGAACCCCGACTTCCCCGACATCATCTTGCGCGGCGACGCGAACCTCAGCATCTGGGGCGTCGTCACCATCTGCCTGCACCATGTCCGGTGACCGAGGCCCCCGCCGCATAGGCCTCGTCGACGTCAACAACTTCTTCGTGTCCTGCGAGCGGGTGTTCGACCCGAAACTTCATGGCGTCCCCACCGTCGTCCTCAGCAACAACGACGGGTGTGTCGTCGCCCGCAGCGCCGAAGCGAAAGCCCTCGGCATCAAGATGGGCGACCCATGGTTCCAGTTGGCGCCGCTCGCGAAACACTGGAACCTGCAGCACCGGTCCAGCAATTACGAGTTGTACGGCGACCTCAGCTCGAGGGCATTCGAAGTGATCGGCCGGTTCTGTGCCGGTGTTGAGCCGTACAGTATTGATGAAGCTTTCGTCCATCTGCGGGGGAACGTCGACGAGCTCGTAGCCGCCGGACGGAAGATCCGCGCCGCGGTCCTCCGGAACGTTGGCCTGCCGGTCTGCGTCGGCTTCGGCGGAAGCCGCACATTGTCCAAGCTGGCGAACCACGGCGCCAAGAAGACACCCGCGTTGGGCGGCGTCGCTCACTGGGATGCGTACACACCCGCCCAGCAGGACGTGATCATGGACAGCCTGCCGGTGACCGAAATCTGGGGTGTCGCCGGCCGCACCGAGAAGCGACTCAACGTCCTCGACATCCACACGATCAAGGACCTGCGGGACGCCGACCCGAAGCTAATCCGCACCAAGTTCAGCGTCGTGCTGCAGCGCACCGTGTACGAGCTCCGCGGCACGGACGCGATCGTCACCGAACCGACGCGGGCGGCGAAGGAGCAGCTGATCTACTCCCGCATGTTCGGGCAGCCGGTCACCCGGGCGGAGGACATGGAGCAGATGCTGTCCGTCTACGCCCAACGGGCATCAGCCAGGCTCAGGAAGCAAGGGTCCGTCGCCCAGCACCTGCAAGTGTTCGCGGGCACGCACGGGTTCAACCCGGACGCCGTCCAGTCCTACCCGGCCGTGTCCGTCACACTCTCCGTCCCGACGGACGACCCGATCACCTTGTCGAAAGCAGCCATCCAGTCGTTGGGTCCGCAGCTGGTGCCGGGTGCGAAGTACGTGCGGGCCGGCGTCATCCTGACCGGGATCACGCCGAAGGCGTCGCATGCATTCCTGGAACCGTTCACCCCGCTGTACGACCAGAAAGACCTGGGGGCGGTCATCGACTCAGTCACCAAGAAGGTCGGCACCGGCGCGATCGGGCTCGGGCTCGGTGGGATCCGGAAAGGTCCGGTATGGAAGATGCGACGGGAGCAGCTCAGCCCGCGAGCGACCACGCACTGGGATGAACTGGCAGTGGCGTACGCGAGGTGAAAGGCCCGCCCCCGGACTGGGCGTGTACGCCGCGTTCCCGTGCTTCGTAGACTGCCGGGATGCTCAAGCTCCTTCCCGTCGTCCTGCTCGTGCTCGTGACAGTCGGATGCGCCGCAGCTGCGCCTCAGCCGTCGAAGGCGTACGACACCCTGGAGGAGCTGCGGCAGGACTACATGGCCGCCGACGGTGAATGCGGCCTGCTGACCGAAAGCAAGATCGGGGAGCGCCCGGCGTTCACGATGGCCTACGGCGACTGCAACGGTGGCGAGTCACGGCTGGCGCTGTTCGAGGACACCGACCAGCAGGATGCGTTCCTGAAGAAGATGAAGGACAACGACCTGGGACTCGGAAGGCACCTGCTCGTCGGAGAGAACTGGGTCATCGCACCCGAAGACGAGAACCCCGGCAAATACCAGTCGGAGCTCGGTGGGGAAGCCGTCAACTACTAGACGCAGAAAGCCGGCCGTGGATCTCTCCAACGGCCGGCGTCGTTCCGCTGCCTACTTCGCGACCGCGACCGTGTAGTAGATGGCGTCCTGGTCGTACCCGTGGACGAACTCCACCTCGTACTCGGGGCCGCGGGGGTCGGTGACGTTGCTGTCGCGTAGAGCGAAGATCTCCGACGGGTCGTACCCGTCGGGTACCTGGTCGATGGTGTCGTACTGGGCGAAATCGCCGTCCATCGTCTCGACCTGCTCGTAGAAGTTGTCGAACTGGTCGAACGTGTACGGGGTGTTGAACGAGTGCGGCTCATCGGTGACCGTGAAGGACGTCGCACCGGGCTGCACACCCGGGGTGTACGCGACCTCGCCGGCGGTGGAGGTGGCGGACCAGATTCGGTTCGCGGGGATGTCATCGGGGATCTCATCCGCGGTGGCGAACTGCGGGAACTCGTTCGGGCGGTAGACGCCGTCCTTCTTGAAGTGGCCGGTGAACTGCTCGGTGAACGCAGACGCGGGCACCGGCTTGCTGCCGAGGCCGGCCAGCGGGTTCGACACGCTGGACTCGCTCGCGCCAGGCGCGTCCTTGCCGGCGAACGCGCCAGCGTTGTCGACGATCTGTGTGGTGCCGTCGGGGTTGGTGATCACGGTCTTGTTGCCGCGCTTCTGTTCGGTCATTCGTCTCCCTCCTCAGGGTTTCGAAACGTAGGTGTGCGGCGGGTCAGCCCTGGTTGAAGTCGTACCGGACGACGCCGTCAGCGGACTGCAGGTAGATGTGTGCCCCGTCTCCGGACATCGCCACCGACTGCCAGGCGCCGGGAGCATCCCAGTCGTGCCAGGCCGTACCGCCGTTGACGGAGGTGTGGATGTGTCCGTCCGATGCGGCAGCTACGACCTTGGAGCCGTCCGAAGAGGTGGCCACTCCGACGAACGGGTGCTCACCAGACTCCTTGTCAGACCAGGTGGCTCCGCTGTCGGTGGACTTCACCACCTTGCGGTTGTCGGCGACGGCGTAGGCGATGGTGCTGTCGCCGGATGCGATGGTCGCACCCTTCCAGGTTGCGGTGGGGCCGACGGGTGTCCAGACGGGCGTGGTGGCTGTTCCGTCGACGGTGCGGAAGATCTGCCCGGTCTTCACCGGTGCCAGCACCAGCTTCCCGTCGGAGCTGGTGTCCAACCCAGTCCAGAGCGAGTTGGTGACTCCGGTGGTGGTCATCGCTGTCGTGTTGCCGCGGTAGAGGCCGTACCCGGTCGTGGCAGAGAACCAGGAGCCGGTGTAGGCGATGGAGCCGTCTCGGTTGAGCGCTGCGACCTTTGCGGTGCCCCCTCCTCCCGTCATCGCCGTCCAAGCACCGCCGTCCGCGTCGACCCTGCGGTAGCTGGTGTTGGCTCGGACCAAGATCTTTTTGCCGTCGCCGCTGATCGCCGCCGTCGTGATGTCCGACGAAGTGGTGCGCTGCGACCATGTCTGTCCGGCGTCGTTCGACTCGTACAGGTACTGACTGGATGTGCTGATCCCCGCGACGAGGTGACTGCCGTCATCGGATGCGGACACGGCAGTCCAGCCGCCCGCGCGGAGGTTTGTTGTCCGCCAGGTGGTGCCGCTGTCAGTGCTGACGAACACTTGTCCGACTGTGCCGGCTGTAGCCATGACGGCGATCTTGCCTTCATCGCCTTTGGACATGGCGATCGACTGGTAGAGGCTCTCATTGTTGAGCAGGTTCCCGACGCTAGGCCATGTTGCTCCGCCGTCCGGCGACCTGTACAGGTCGTAGCCCTGGGTGGCGTTGAAGATCTTCGGGGAGTACATCGCCTTGCAGTCCTTGTCGCATGCGACGGTGGGTACGTGCGCTTGCGAGCCTGTCTGGGAGAATGTCACTCCGCCGTCCGTGGACAGGTACACATAGGCGTAGTTGCCTGAGTTCCGGGAGGCGAGGACGCGCTGGCCGTCAGTGGAGATGGCAACAGCTTCCGCGGTTGCGGGAGATGTAGCCGCACGCCAGGTGAACCCGCCGTCGTCAGTGGTTGCTGCCCCGAACGTCCCTGTGTTCTGCCCGGCTACGGCGTGCACACCGTCGTCGGACATGTCGACGTCCTCCCAGGACGCCGGATCGGAACCGACTGATCGCAAGGTGGTGCCGCTGTTCGAGGACAGGATGATCTGCCCGGTTGCTCCGCTGACTCCGGCGATCATCTTCCCGCCGTCGGCAAGGGCGATGGGGCCCCAGTCGCGTTTACGCTCCTGCGTCTGGTCGGTGAAGGTTGTCCCGTTCGTTGACACCGCCAGGTAGTACTCGGCGAATGTCGCACGGCCCGCGAGGATTGTGGTGCCGTCCGGGTCGATGGCGATCGACGAGGCTGCTGGGGAGTTGCTGCTGGTGACCCAGTTGGTCCCGCCGTTCGATGATGAGTACACGGCCGCCGAGGATCCGGAGCGGGACGCTGCGATCCTCGACCCGTCCTTGTTCGCGGCGACAGCGTTGATGAGGCTTCCGCCTGCCGTCTGCTTCGTGAATGTCGCACCACCGTCGACGGAGGTGTACGGGTTGCCGGTCAGGTTCCCGACGATGAACATGCTGCCGTTGCCGGCGTACGCGGAGCTTGACCAGGTGATGGTGCCGGTCGGGTTGGTGCGCTGCACCCAGTTCGCCCCGCCGTCAGTGGAGTGCCACACGGTGCCGCCGGAGACGGTTGCGACGATCTTCTGTCCGTTGTACGAAGAGGACACCGACGACCAGTTTCGGGCGGAGTCCGAGAGGAGCGGGGTCCACGTCTTGCCGTAGTCCGTGGACCGGTACAGGAACCCATTGGCGACGGAAGCGACCAGCATGTCGCCGTCCTGGGATGAGGTCAGACCAGACCAGGTGAGCTGGCCGGCGGCCGTCCGAACTGCCCAATGCTTCCCGGAGTCAGCTGACGTGTACAGCGGTCCGTCTTTGACTGCCGCTGCCAAGTGGGCGCCGTCCTTGGAGGTGGCCACGGCGGTGAACTCGCCGGTCGGGGTTGTCGTCCAGGTGGAGCCGGCATCTTCGGAGTGGAAGATGTTCTGGCCGCGGGCTGTGCCGATGACGGTCTTCCCGTCGGAGGACACTTGGACGTCGGTCCAGTCCTGGGTTCCGACACCCAGCGCCTTCCAGTGCTTTCCGTTGTCGTCTGACGTCCACAGGTCACCGCCGGTGACCGACGCGATGATGTGGTCGCCGTTCGGGGACACAGCGATGGACGACCAGGCCAGCTGCCCGGCCGCCGTCATCGGATCCCAGGTCTGGCCGACGTCGGTGGACCGGTACAGGGCACCGTCGGTGAGAGCGGCGACCATCACTGCGCCGTCCGTGGACATGTCCACCGCGGCCCATTTCGAGGAGATCGGGGTTCGGTGGTCGTACTTCGTGAGGACGGTGAACGGGTCTGCGACCGGCACCGGTTCCGGGGCTTGCGCGGGGGCGAGCTCGGCGAGCAGCTCGGCGAAGTTGACGCAGTCGTTGGTTCCCGGTTCGGTCTTGGCGTCGTGGATAGTGGGCGTCTTGTTGTCGACCCAGAAGACCTTGTTCCCGGTTGTGGCGATGCCGAGGTAGCAGGAGCCGTCTGCGGGAGCGCCGACCGTCACGTTGTCGGGTGCGTCCAGGAAATGGCATTCGTTCAGGTCGGAACGGCTCAGGTACCTGCCGGACTTCTCACACACCGCTGATGGGACCCGTGCTGTCTGCTCGGCGAGGACCACCGACTGCAGGTTCGACTTCGCCGCCTGCTCGTGTGCCCATGGGATCACCGCGAACACTGACACTCCGATGATTCCACTGACGATCGCGATGACGATCACGCCCACCATGATGGAGGCCAGGTCAATGGCTGCGCGGCTAGCGGTGATGGCGTGGCGCAGGCGCAGCATTCTTGTTCTCCTCCGGTGGATTCACCGTGAGGGCATGTGGCAAGACGTCCGCCGCTGGGGATCGAAGATCCACTGGTTACTGGGCCGCCGACACTGGTTGTCGTGCCGGCCACTTCACACCGCTTTTCAGGATGTCCTCCCCGAGCTTGGGGCGTCCTTCGGCGGTGAGGTTGGCGATGTCCTGGATGGTGACGGTGTCGTCGCTGGCGCGGAACTGTTCGGCGAGCTCGTGGATGAGCACTCGGTCGGCCTCCGCGAGGGGAGTCCCGTCGCTGTTCTCCGCAGTTCCGTCAGCGCACCCGATCATGTTGTCGGCGATGCCGTTCCTGGCTTTCGCGGCGGTTCCGTCGCTGTATCCGTCGTCGGTGTCGTCGAACAGCCACCCTGATTTCGCCCACACGTAAGCACCGTCGTCGGTCGCCATCAGTTTCACTTCCCGGATCCCCATCTCCGCGTACAGCTCCATGGCGGCATTGTTGAATGCGGTGGCGAACCCGGTTCCTTGGTGTTCCGCGGCGATGTCCAGGTTGTTGTTCCGGACGGTGCCGTCGTCTTTGAATGAGCGCATGAACCAGCCGACTGCGTTGCCGGCGGAGTCACGGATGCTGCCTTCCCATTCACCGCCGAACTCGCCGTAGAACTTCGCCCACAGCCCATGGCTGCCGAACGGCCTGCCGCAGATCTTGTCGATGAACTCGTGGAACTGCGCATCGGTGATCCGGGGGTGCTCCTCGAATGTGAGGGAGGCGGGACCGAGGTCACCGCTGGTGCGGGCGCGGCATTCGGTCAGGGCTGCCTCGCCCCGGAAGTGGTAGCGGATCTTGGTGCCGTTGCTGTTCCGGCAGTCGGACGTGCACAGCTCCGCGTTGGCGGGGATTCCCGGCATGAGGCTATCGGCCGATCAGCCGGGACCAGAAACCACGCTTCCGAGGCGCCGTCCGGTCGGCGTACTGCTTCTCCTGCCAGGCGTCAGCCTTCTGCTTCTCTTTCATCTGCAGCGCCGTCATCTCGTCGTTTCTGGGCTGCTTGCTGCGGAGACGGTCACGCTTGTCCAACGTCGCCTGCGCGGCGTCCCAGGCTTCGTCCTCGTAGACGTCCGGCCAAGCGAACGGCGCGTTCTCGTACACGGCGGCCTCGTCGTATTCCGGGTGGGCGAGCTCGGTCTTGGCTCTACCAACACGAGTCAGAGAATGGAGAAGCCGGACTGCTCGCATGAGCTCGTCATTGTGCGGGTTCTTGTAGTTGACCTTCACACCGGTGTGTCGGATGAACGTCTCCACGTCGAGGGTGGCGGAGCTGAGGTGCTGGAGCGCTGCCGCGTGCACCGCGTGCATCACGTCATCGGGGATCTCGGTGACGTCTTCGATGTCCTCTTCGTGACCGATGAGACCACCGACGTAGCGGGACCAGATGACGGTGAGATCGCCCAAGGAGGCGTTGAGCGGCTCGATCACCTGAAGGTCGGCCACCAGACTGACGTCGTTGTCGCGTCGGTTTCGGCAGTCGGTCAGCGCTTGCTCACCGCGGAAGTGGTACTGGATCTTCGTCCCGCTGCTGTTCCGGCAATCGGAGGTGCACAGCTCGGCGTTGGCCGGGATCTTCTTGGAGTTCATGCGACCGTAGGTGTGTGGGCGCGAACGGGTTGTTGTCGCGAGGCTGCCGGCTCGCTACTGGGGACGTTTGCGGCTGCCGGCCCTGTCGAAGAACCCGGAGAACCCGCCGACGCGGTCGGGGACGGCGGTGTTGATGACGTTCAGGCGGGCCAGGAACGAGGACAGGTCACCGCGGGCGAACACGGGGATGCTGCGGTGACCGACGGCGCGGATGGTGGGTATCTGCTCCTGGGTGTTCAGGAACGGGGTGACGCCAGTGATCGAATGCACCGACAGCTCCCCGCGGGCAAGCGGCGCCTGCCAGCGGAGGGTGTCACCGTCCAGCTCGAGCTTGTAGGCGACCCGGAAGTACCACCAGTACACATTCCAGAGGAAAGCACCGAACCATGCAGCCATGAACAGGGCGGCAGGCCATCCGTTCTTCTCGATCATCCGAGGAGCTCCCCAGGCGCCGCAGACGACCATGAACAGCAGGAGCGCAGTCGAGAACGGAAGCCACCAGGCGGGCATGGCCCACCGGTACGTGGGTCCGCTGTCGGCGAGACGCTCGTCAGTCGGGGATGTGTTCATGCTGGTCTCTTCCATATCGGGTGCGGCGATGACGGGTCAGATGATGCTTGAAACGGTGGCTGCCGTGGTCGCGGCCGCAAGGCTCGCGGTGGCTGCTTGATCCCATTCGTCGCGTGTCGATGGGCGCACCAGGCTGGCGAGGGAGTCCCAGAAGCTATCCGGTGCGTCGAAGTCGTACCGGTAGGTGCTGTACAGGATCCTCGTGTGGTACCCGTGGCGTCGTCGCAGCCTGCGCGCGATCCTCTTCGCACGACGGAAAGTCGCAGCTTCCTCGTCGGAGGAGCTCGACATGTTCTCCGTGGTGAAGCCGATGAACACCTGGTACAGGCCGCGGGGGTGGCGGCCGCGGACCAAGGTGCGCCCGTCCTCGTACACCAGGTCGTAGCCGTGGTACTTGGTGGTCATGCTGCGGCCCCCTTCACTCGGTCGATCGCTTCCTGGATCTGCTCCGGGGTCACCGTCACGTACACGTCGATGGTCAGCTTCGATCGCCTGTGTTCGACGATCTGCCCGTCGAGCTCGCTGAACCGGATCGGGTTGTGGTTCGTAGGGATGACGTAGACGATGAAGGCATGGCCGGCGGCCGCGACCGCAGGAATCAGGTGGGTTTTGACCAGGTCGATGAGAACGTCGTGGTGGTCGAAAGGCCTGGGCCACCATCCCACAGTCGCCTGATCTGCGTACCAGTCGTGGACAAGGTCACCGTCGCCGAAACCCCACTTCGACAGCAGGCTGCTGCCATCGAGGGTGAGGGATGCCGGCTGGGCTTCGTCGTTCATGTCACCATCATGTGCGGTCGTGACCAGATCTGCCGACGTAGGGGCTGAGAGTGACGAACGGCGGACACCATGAGGGTGCCCGCCGTTCATTCAGTTCCTCGGCTAGTTGCTGACGCGTGTCCAGGTTCCGCAGCCGCTGGTGTCGACGAACTCGCCGGCGTGCACTTCCCAGTACTTGGTTCCGCTGCCGCTGCCGTCGTTGTCGATGATGTCGTCGTAGCCTCCGGAGAGGGTAGAAAGTGATGCGATGTAGCACCAGCCACCATTCCCGCCGGAGGACTTGTACGTGCCCGGGCGGACGTCAACCCCGACTGCGTACATGCCGTCACCGGGGAACGAGGAGGCGTTCTTGCCGGTGCCGTCGTACCGGTACCACGCACCGCAACGGTCGGACTCGAAGTACTTGTCCGTCGCGGAGATCGTCACCATCTGTCGGCCGGAGCCGAAGTTGTTGTCGATGATGTCGCGGCTGGAGGACGACCGCTCCCAGTAGCAGTTGGTGGTGGAGGCGGTGTAGTAGGTGCCGGCCTTCACGTCGATGCCGACACGGTAGGTGCCGTCGCCCTTGATGGCGGATGCGGCCGCTGCGACAGCAACGGTCTTCGCCGATGACACCCCGAGAGTGCCGTAGCCGGTCGCGGACGCGGTGACCCGCACCTGGACCTGCTTGCCCTGCATGGACGTCTTCAACCCCAGCTTGGAGCTGGTTGCTCCGGAGACTGCTGCGCCGTTCAGGTACCACTGGTACTTGTAGGTGACGCCGGTGGTGGGTGCGGAGGAGGCTCGTGCGGCGGTCAGCGTGTACCCGACCTTCACGGTTCCGCTGATCTTCGGGGCGCCCATCGTGATGGTGCCCTTCGCGACGGCGGCGGTGGACTTGGACGTCTTGGCGACGGTTGCGTACCCGGTCTTGGCTCCGGTCACCTTCACGGTGATGCGCTTCCCGGCGCTGGACCCGGCAACAGTGTAGGTCGAGCCGGTGGCGCCGCTGATCGCGGCACCGTCGCGGTACCACTGGTACTTCAACGAGACGGTTGCGGGAGCCCAGGTGCTGGCGACAGCGGTCAGCTTGTAGCCAACCTTCACGGTGCCGGTGATCTTCGGGGTTGGAGTCGCAGTGAGCAGCTTCACGATGGTGCTGGTCGATGCGGAGGTGCGGGTCAGGGAGGTGTACCCGGACTTGGAGCCGACCACGGCCACCTTCACGGTGGTCCCGCCGTCAGCGGTCACCAGCTTGTAGGTGCGTCCGGTGGCTCCGGAGATCTTCGACGACCCGCGGTACCACTGGTAGGTGTAGGTGAGACCGGCGGGCGTGACAGCGGTCAGCGTCTGCCCGACCGTCTTCGTGCCGGTGATGGTGGGGGTGAACGCGGTGATCGTCCCTGGCTGCACGGTGACAGCGGCGGAGGTCGCGGATGCGGAACCGAACTGCTCGTCTGCGCCTGTGGTGGTGACGGTGACCTTCGTCTTGCTGTCGGCTGCGCTGAGCGCGTACGCCAAGTTGGTCGCTCCGGCAATCGGCGCGCCGTTCCGGTTCCACTGGTAGGTGACGACAGCGGTGCCCGGCCAGTACGTGCCGGGGGTCGCAGTCAGGGTCTTCCCGACCGTTGCGGTGCCGGAGATCGTGGGTGCGGTCTCGTTGCGGGTGACCGGGGCGACGACAGTGAAGTCAGCCGTGCCGGCGAGGGTCGGGTTCACGTCGCTGGTCACGTCGCAGCTGCCGGCAGCGTTCACAGCGGTGAACATGCCGAGCTGGTAGGTGCCGGCGGCGGGCAGGGTGAAGTCGACGGTGTTCGCGCCGCTGGCGGTCACGTCCACCCAACCGTTGTCCTGGACCCGGTAGGCGGGGTCGTCGAAGCCGGACGGGTTCGGGGTGATGACGACCGGGTTCACTTGACCGTACGTGCAGGTGTCCGCGAAGGCGGCGTCGTAGGCGACATGGACGTCGTAGTCGGCGCCGTTGTAGCTGCTGGTGACAGAGATGTTGCTCGCGGTCACGAGGGGAACAGCGGTGTCCTCATCAGCATGGGCTGGCGCTGCACTGAGCAGGCCGCCGAGAAGGGCGAGGGTTGCGGTGGTGGCGGCGGCGATGGCGCGGCGTGTGCCGGGGTTGCGGGTGGGCGCGGCTGTGCGCACAGTGGCTCCTTCGTTCGGGTCGGGCTGGTGGGAGGCTATCGGGGGCACGCCGGTCAGCGGTATTCCCCGTTGGGGTGGTCTGCCGCGACCAGGAGGTCGAGGAGGGCCCACCGGCGATCGTGCTCGGACAGCCGGAGGATCCGGTCGGCCTCAGCTACGAGGTCAGGGCGGGATGTCTCAGCCGGATGCCGGAGCATCCGAATGTGCATGGGGAGGTTGGGGATGAGACCAACGACCAGATGCCGTTCACGTAGATCCGTGGACCACTGCTCGGAACCGAAATCCCACGGGCGTCCACGTCCGTCGATGAACTCAGTGCCAGCCGGGAGGGCTCGCAGTTCCGTTTCGGTGGTGACAGTATCGCCGATCTGCATGAGGAATCCCTGAACTGAGGTCCGGGCGGTCCGTCCCTCATCTCCTTCATGTGCGGGATTGAGCAGTCCTGGCGCGTTCCAGCTCTGGTGCTGTGGGAACCGCATGCTGTCCCGGTCCGCATGGAGGATCACGACGGTCCGGACGACGAAGGCGACAGCGACGACGGGTTCGCCTGAGCACCCTTGGAGGAGCTCGTACCGCTCTCTAGTCGATGACCGGTTCGGTGGTGATCTTCACCAGTTGCCCGCCGTCGAGCTGGGCGGTGCGGGCTTCATGCTCGGTGTCGAAGATGTCTGTGGATCCGACGTCGTCGAGGATGACTCCCCATTCGACTTTCGGTCCGGTCAGGTAGGGGAGCTCGGGGAGCTCAGAGTGCTCGGCTGCGCGCGTTTCAGGCATCACGCTTCGTTTCGTGTTGCTCGGCCCGCGTCTGGGCGAGGATCTCCTGCAGCCAGGGCTGCGCGAGGATCTGGGCTGCGATCTCCTGCCCGGTCGGGCGGGCGTTCACTGCGTCTCGGACCTTCAGGTACAGGTCCGTCTCACCCCAGAAGTCGCCGTCGGCGAGCTCCTTGCGGGCGAGTTCGATGTTGTCGCCCTTCAAGTCCAGGGCGAGGATGTCGACGTTGCCGGCTTCAATGAAATCTGCTCGTCCGGTTTCGCCGCGCATGAGCGGGATCCGGATGACGATCTCTCCGACCTTCTTCGTGGTCATGGCAGCGAGCCTTCCTTCGTAGGTACTGTGTGCGGGCCGTAGTACCAAGCGGTCATCGGGGCGCCGTCATCGGAGGTGGCCTGCGACACGGCGACGGTGGATCCGCACATGGCGCAGGTGGTGGTTCCTTCCCGGCCACCGCGGAGGGTGCGGGTGGTGGTGACGTTGGGGTCGCGGGAGGAGTTCGTGCGGACCGCTGGGCAGCGTTCGCCGGGGATCACCGGCTGTCGTGACGGGGCGCTCTTACGGCGGAACCCCATCAGGCTGCCGCACTCTCTGCGGCCTCGGTGAAAGTGACAGTCCAGTAGTCGTCGCCCTCGAAGTCCAGGTCGAACGGGATCGTCTCGCCGACGACGAATGTGCGGTTGTGGCGGAACAGCTGAGTGTTGATCGCATCGTTGATCGCCTCGGAGGCGCCGTCGCACTGGCCGACTGCGCAGATCTTCTGGTTGATGATCGCCCAGTAGCCCTCGCGGTGTTCGTGCTCGTCGCCGTGTGCTTCGTAGCTCTCGTACGAGTCGATGTTGGCAGGCGGGCTGCACTCCGTGCATTCCCACCAGAGGTTGCAGGTGTTGTCGCACAGCGCCGTCCATGCGACGTCGTCGTCCTGATGCCCGAACTCCGGGTCATGGTCGACGTTCGTGATCGTGAGTACATGGGTCATGCGGGGACGTTTTCCGTTCGTGCGAGGACGGCGCGTCCGGTGTCGGTGATCGAGAACAGCGGCTGGCTGTACTCGGTGTACAGGACTCGGGCGTACCCGAGGTTCACCATGTCGTGGCCCGCCTTCGCGCCCTTCATCGGGAGGGTTCCGCCGAGGGCGCCGTTCCTGTTGCCGCTGCGGCCGCGGGTGCGGCGATCCCAGGCGGGGGAGTCCGGCCACAGCTGCTTCGCGAGCTCACGGCCGGTGGCGCCTTCCGTTGAGGCGCCCTCGAGCGCCGCGAGGATGCGGTGGGTGAACTTCGTGGATGTCGGCACAGGCGTGCTCCTTCGGTGAGAGTGTTCTTCGCCCCCTACATGTGCGGACAGCCAGGCAATCGCTGGAACCAGCCCACACACCTACAGGTCATGAACAACATCAACCGCCCCAAGCACACCAACCCGGATGGGACATTCGCCTACCTCGATGAGGGTGTCCTGCGGAACCAGGACGGCAGGTACGCGAACGTGCAGACCTCCCCTGAAGCTGGGTTGAACATCACGATGGCCAGCGACTTCGACGACATCAGCGAGGGAACCGAGTGGATGTTCGACGTCGAGGACGACGCCCTGCACACGATCGCGGTGTTCCGCACCGATGAGAGCGCCACGATCTACGAGGAGACCGGCGGCTCGGAGCTCGTCGCCACCGGCCACGTCCGGTTCGACTTCTACGACGCGGTCCCGTCCGGAGTCACGGACTCCACCGCCTACCTGAACGACCGGACCAACGTCATCGACCAGTGGATCCGTGACGCGTTCGACGACGCCCGCCTGGAGTCCGGCGGCACCGGCAACTGGGAGGAGCAGGACGTCATCATCGAGCTCGACACCGAAGACCTCGGCGGGACGTTCCCGACCACAGTCGACGAGCTCGTGGACGGGTTCCACAACAACTCCAAGGTGGACGGCATGACCCGCGACAACCACGAGACGATCCTCACCAACCTCCGCGAGTTCCTCGCCGGCCGCGACCGCGACGGGATCCCCGCCGGGTTCATCGAACGCTGACCCCAGGACAACAAGAAACCCCGCACCGAGATCATCTGGTGCGGGGCTTCTGCGTGCTGCTGGGGATTTGGTCGCTACGTGTTCACTCCGGTGAGCTTCGCGATGCGGGCGATCAGCTCGAGAACGACTTCCGGGTTCGCGGCTGCGATGAACGCAGCGTCCTCCCGGTTGTACGTGGTGGTGGCGATGATCCCGCCTCCGAGGAACCCGCGGCCGTCGATGACGTGGTTTTCGCCGTGCAGAGTCTCGTATGTGTTCCAGGGGCCGTCGGTTGCGGCTTCCGCGAGACGGCGGAGCTCCACCAGTTCCGGCGGCAGCAGGCGGGGCGGCGGGGGCGGTTCGATCCCGTCGCAGACTTCGTACCCGTCTTCGTCGTCGACACCATAGGTGTGGCGGTGGCGTTCGTGGACGTCGGTGCGATCGCACCGGGACGCGTGCATCGGTCCGGATTTCACTGGCATACAGGTGAGCCATGTGGCGTGAGCGCCCGGCTACGCTGCCTTCCCAGGCTCGACTTCGTAGACGTCGTACCTGGTGTCGGCCGGCTGCCCAGCCAGCCACTTCTCGTAGCTGACGGCGACAGCATCCTTCGGCTCCCGAACAACGGGGATGGTGGAGGTGAGGCCGGCGGCTTCGATCGCTGCCTTCTGTGCGAGGTACGACTCGTACCGTTCCGTGTCGGCTGGTGTGACTCGGTACCGGGAGGCGACGTACTTCTTGTACTCAGCGGTGCGGTCGGTCAACCGGTCGATCTTCGCCTCAGCGTCCTTGCGTTCGGTGAAGTAGCCGAAGTCCGGATAGACCGCCCACTTCATGTATCGGTCGTTGTCGAGCGTTCCGACTTCGATCATGAAGATGGTCATGCTGCTGCTGCCTTGTCTGTGACGTAGTGGTCGTACCAGCGGCAGGTGCCTTCGCGGGGTGAGAACCGGGCCTTCTTCATCCATACGGTCTGGCAGGATGCGGCCATGCCGGTTCGGAGCATCGGTTCCGGGTCGTGCTCCAGGGTGCAGTCCTCCTTCGGAGGTGCTGCGTCCAGGCCGACGTGCTCGGGGCAGCGGCTCGGTCCGACCGTCCAGCCCTTCTTCGCGAACTCCTTCGCGATCTGCTTGTCGGTGAGGTGGTCTGCGTGGGTGGTGATCCGCTGGTCGCAGAGGAAGCATTCAACGAAAGCGCTCATGAGGGGTTCCCTTCAGGGTGGTGGGCGAAGCAGATGTCGTAGGTGCGGCCGTCGACGCGTTCGGTGCGCCATCCGGCTCGTTTCGCTTGCCGGCGGGCTTCGCCGGTGCGGGCGGTGTCGGACTGGAACCAGCCGGGGCAGCCGCCGAGGTCGGAGGGGAGGTTGGGGGCGCGGTGGCTGAGGGCGGGACCGTCGCAGTTGATGGTGACTTCAGCGAATGCGCTCATCGACCGACCACCGAGTACAGGTCGTGCTGGGTGTTCGTGCGCATCCGGTGGACGTCGTCCTGGTCGTACCGGGTCAGGTCGCCGGTGGAGGGGTCGTCGAAGTACTGGCAGGTGCCGACGGCTTCGCCGGGCTCGAACTCGTACACTTCACCCCAGCCGGCGTGGCCGTGGGTGTTGCAGAGCATCACGGGGGCGCCGTCGACGAACTCGATCGACCAGATCTCTGGCTGGAACGAGCAGGGCGGTTCGGTGGGCTCCTGGGTGGGCTGCGGCATGGGTGTCCTTCTTTCTTCGACACCTACATGCGCGGACCGCCGAGATTCTTGTCGATCAGGGCTCCGGGACGGCGGCCATGTCGTACCCGTTGGTCCGGAAGTACTTGTAGGCGTCCCGGTACGAGCAGTCCTGCTTCTGGCGGTGCCGGTCCAGGTCGTACCAGGTTGCGACCGGCTGCTCCTCGTCGATGGTGGTCTCGGTGGTGTCGGCTGCGGTGGCTTCGGCCGGGCCCGCGTCGGCAGCACCGATCAACTTGATGACGACGTCTGCGGCCAGCTCGGCGGCGGTCTCGTCTGTGTGGATGGCGACGGACGTGTAGCCATCCTCGCCGCGGAACCTGTGCGCTGTGAGTCGGGCTTCGGTGAACGCGGCGACCAGGGCCTCGCGGGACGGGATTCCGGGCGCGGCGGCCTGACCGGTGCCGGCGGGGCCCACCTCGACGACGGCGTATGTGTCGGACGGGTGGACCTGCAGCCACCGCTCGTGAGTGAGTGGCTCGGTTCGGGCCGGCGGACGCACGGCGGGGATGGTGGAGGTGAGTCCGGCGTCGGCGATCGCCTTCTTCTGCAGGAGGTATTCGTCGTAGGCGAGCTGCTCCATACGGATGGTGCCGCGTTCGATGTTGGCGTAGGTCGTGTACTCGTGCTCGCGGGCGTTCAGCCGGTCGGCTTCCGCTTCTGCAGCCGCCGCGTCGGTGTAGTAGCCGGAGTCGATGTTGGCGCTGGTGGCCCAGGCACCCGTCTCGTGGTCGTACGCCGTGCGGTTGATCAGGTAGATGCTCATACGGCGCCTCGGTCTGCTTGGTTGCGGAGCCACTGGGCCCACTTGTCGGCGTGGTCTTCTTCGTCGCCTGTTTCGGCGAGGTCGGCGAGGTGATTGATGGTGCAGCGCCGGTTCTCAGCCCGAGCCTCGTCGTTCAGGGTGATGGCGTCGCGAATCAGGTCGTAGTGGTCGACAGCGAGCTGTCGGCCGGCGTCATCGCCGGCGGTGTGGAGCACCTGGTCGAACAGCTGGGCGAGGGCGTCCTGCGGGTCGGTTGTCTTGGGCATGCGTGTCTCTTCTGTGTCAGGGTCGTGGGCGACCGGGTTCAGGAGTTGTTCCACTGTTCGAGGGTCATCCCGTTGGCCATGGCGGTGACCAAGGTGGTGTGGGCGATGGTCTTGTCGAGTTTGTCGAGGGCGTCGCGGGCGCGGAGGATGTCCGCGTCGAGCTTCGGGTTCCCGGTGGGGTAGGCGGCGAGCAGGTCGGCGACGTCAGCGCGCTGCCTTGCGGCGTCCGATGGTCCGTCGACGATGGTGTTGTGGGCTCGGATCGCTTCATCCTGGAATCGGGACCGGAATTGCGCTTCCTCAAGGACCTTCGCGGCGTTCAAGCTGCGGAAGGAGTAGTGGACAACATCCCCTTCAACGACTCGGGCGTACTTGATCAGACCGGCGAACTTCGTCCCGGTCTCGATCGTCGTCAGATTCCGGCGCTGAGCCATGGCGGTCCTCCGTTGATGCTGAAGTCACTCATCGTCTTGCCAGCCCCAGTTACCCGGTGTGCGCGCCGGCGGCCTGATCGGTGCTGGCAGTTGGATGCCGGGCCCGCCGATTTTGGTGATTTCCGCCGGGTGCACACGGTGCAGCGGGATCGTCTCCTTCATCCCGAACGTCGCCTCCACGACCACGCTCTTCGGGTTGAGGGAGAGCACCTTGTAGTTGTGGACGGACCACTTCGTGGACACCCACTCGCCGACCGTCCACGGGTTCTTCGCGAGGAGTTCGGCGCCGCGGGCGGCTCTCCGGTTGGCGCGGTCCTGGAGCAGCTCGGTGAGGGTGTTGCGGGTTTCGGAGATGGCGTAGTCGAGCTCGTCGTCGGTCATCGGGTGGCCTCCACGATGTTCTGCCATGGGTTGACCTCGCGGAACACGATCGTGTCGAGGTCGGAGGAGAAGTAGTCGGTGGCCTTCTCGTACGTCGGAGACACGGACTGCTTCATGATGCGGCCGTCGATCATCCGGATTGCGAACTCGCGTTCCTTTCCATCATCGGGAAGGTCGCGGCGGGTGATCGTGTACGACTCGACGTCCTTGCCGATCAGTCCGTTCTTGGACCGGAGTGCACGATCGTCTGCGTAGAGGGCGCCGCCTTCGGTGGTGATGACCGTGGTCCGCTCGTACGTGTCACGGAATTGGACGGTGATCATGTCGCCGCCGAGCGCGTCGGCGAGGGTGACGGGGGTGCTCATGCGGCGGCTCCGAGCTTCGTGGCGCGGTGCAGGTTCTTCTGCATGATGATGAGCCACTCGTGGTGCACGCGCGGCTTCGCGGGGATCGGCTCGCGCGGCTCGTCGCCCGCGGGGATCACCCCGTTCTTCCGGAGGTAGGCGCGCTGGTCCATCAGCTGGTTGTACGTGTCGCGGGCCTTCCAGTTGGACCGCTCGATGGTGTTCACGTGCACGGCGTAGTCGTCGGCGTAGTCGTTCAGCTCGTCGACCCTTAGCTGCGCTGCTCGCGGAGAGGTGAAGAACCCCTCCTCGGTGGCGAGGGTATAGGTGTACTCGCCGAAGCCGACGTCTTCGAGGGACGGGTAGCCGGTCTCGATGACGTAGATCTCCTCGGCGCGGGGGGTGACGTTGGGGATGCTGTTCTCAGCAGTGGGGAGGGTGTCGATGTCGATCATGCGGATGCCTCGTTCTCGTCGGTGACGGGTCGGTAGTCGCGGCGGAACCCCTTGATGGTCAGCCAGTGCAGCATCTGCGGCTCAGCATCAGACAGCAGCTGGATGAATCCGCCGTCGGTGTCGTGCCAGGCGTTGATGAAGTACGTGCGGCCGGTGCGGTTGTTCCGCCACTTCGCCTTGTACTCGAGTTCGGTGCTGTCCATGGGAGGGGACCTCTCTTTCAGCACCTACATGCGCGGATGCGGACCCCTTTGCGTTGACTGACCGTCAGCCCTCTTCGGTGTCGTTTCCGTACTTCGCCCACAGGTCATAGGCGAAGTCCTCCAGCGGCCCTTTGACATACGAGTTGTACAGCCAGGTGGCCTGCGTTCGGCTGACGGCTGCGAGGTTCTCGTCCCTCAGCACGCCCCAATCCTTCAGCTGGGCGAAGATCCCATGCATGACTGGAGCGTCAACGGTCACCTCGCGAAGGAACCCGTCCATGTCCTCAGGGATTTGCCCGACCAGGTACGACGCTTCCATCGTCCGCAGGTCTCCGAGCGCCAAAGCCAGCGTCGTGTTGTAGACGAAGTTCAGGTCATCGTCGGTGATCGTGGCGAGCTTCTCGTCGTCGAGCTTCTGCAGCTTCCGGGCTTCCACCAGGATGCCGGGCATCATCTTGCGCATGTCGAGTTCACCGGCAGCTGTTCCGAAGGCGGCGTCGGCGCGGTGCTTGTGGCCGAGGTTGATGGTGCCGAATCCTCGGCCGCCCCACCCTCCGGTGTCGATCGGGATGGCGTCGAAGCCGTCATGGAGGTTCTTCAGGTCGAGGGCGACCTGGTTGTAGAGGGTGGCGTCGCCGTCCTGGAGTGTGAACGTCTGAGATCCGTTCCCGGCGGTCACCTCGACAAGTCGCAGGGATTTGCCACTCTGCACGCCGGTGAGTTCGAACTTCGCGGACACAGCATCCGGGTACACGGCGGTGATCCGCGCGCTGACCAGCGCCACCTTCGCGTCGTCGACAGTCTTCTGGGCGGCGATCATCACCCGAGCTTTCTCGTCGATGGCGTTCCACCAGGCTGCTTCCGCGTCGGCGATCGCCTGCTGCGGAGCGGTGAGGGGTGCGGCTGCGGCCGATGCGGCGGTGTTCTTGTGGGCGGCGAACTCAGTGGAGGAGTGGCCGTCCTGTCGCTCGAGGCCGAGGTCGCGGCGGGTG
This sequence comes from Leifsonia sp. Leaf264, assembly GCF_001422325.1. GTDB lineage: Bacteria > Actinomycetota > Actinomycetes > Actinomycetales > Microbacteriaceae > Orlajensenia. The sequence continues at coordinate 389,841 of NZ_LMMR01000005.1, read as the reverse complement.
ACTGGCTTCTGGTTCTTGGTCATGCGTTCGTAGGTGTGTGGCCCTGCCGCGGAGCTTTCCGGTCGAGCCGAGCCGAGCCGAGCCGAGCCGAGCCGAGCCGAGCCGACGTGTTCTCAGCCGATCAGTGAGGTGCCGTTGAGCCAGCTGTTTCCGGGGAAGGGGAAGATGGCGCTGCACAGGTCCATGTTGTGGCTGGTCGCACGGAAGCACTGCTGGTGCGCCTGGGTGGACGCGTTCGGCACGGCCTGGATGAGAACCCACATCACAGCGAGGGTGGCGACCAGGGTGATGGCGGCGGCGAGGATGTACTTCTTCATGGTTCCCGTTTCGTTCGGCGACGGCTCAGAGTACGGCCCTGCTGGCTAGTTGAGGTTCTCGTGCGGGTGCGTGTCGGCGGCGTCCAGCTGCGCGCCGATCGCTGCCAGCACCTGCGTAGGCGTCGGCACCTTCTCCCACCCTCGGACACGGGCGATCTGCGGGGGGCGGAACGGCTCGAAGCCGGCGTCGGTGACCCGGTCTTGCGGTGCGGCGCCGTGCCGGTAGCGGGTGTGAGCGAGCAGCGCCTGCCAGAGCGTGGTGCGCCCGTCGACGAAGACGCCGTGGGCTGCATCCCATGTCTGCTCGGACGGGTCGGCGACGAGCTCGACGATACGGTCGCGAGTGTCTTCGGTCAGCGGCTGATCCAGTCCATTCCGGCATCGGTCCAGCAACACGTTCAGGTCGCGGCGCCGGCGGGCGGTGGTGATGTCGGTGATGATCGCGTTCACCACAGGATCGCCGTCACGGGGAACGCACCGGGGGTCTCAGCGGTGACCTCGTCGAGGAGGAGCATCCACTCCTCGCGGGGGCTGTCAGGACCGGTGGTCATGGCGACACCCCAGAGGTGCTGAACGTCCGCGGCGTAGTAGCGGGGTTCCTCCTCGCTGAACCAGTTGCTCCAGGTGTTCACGGTTGCGACGAACTCGGCCTGGTCTGTGTGCCCGTGCCCGTAGATACCGGTTCCTTCGCGGTCGTCGAAGAACGGGTATGACGTGGTCGGATCCCACTGGGTGCGGAAATCCTCAGCGGTGACGTCGATCACCCGGCGGACCTCGGTGTCGTCCTGGAACCGTCGGGTGACGTCGTTGATCACACCGTTGTGGAGGACGTCGCGGTCGTCGCGGTAGATGTACGGAGGCTGCTGGAACCGGTCCGGGTTGGTGGTGTACTCGGCCTGGCGGACGGACCAGCCGACGTACTGTGTCCAACTTCGCTGGTCTGCCGGGGTGAGGTTGTCCCAGTTCTCGTCGGGGTGGAGGTGCTGCCAGGCGGCGCGGGCTGCCTCCTCGAACACAGTCATCGGGGGACCACCGTCACGGGGAACGCACCCTTGGTGGTCTCGGTCACATCGTGGGTGGACAGCAGCCAGGAGTTCACGTCGCCGTTCACCGTGTAGGCGACAGCCCAGTCGTGCTCGACGACGGAGGCGTCGTAGGTCGCTTCTCCCGGGTCGACGTTCCCGACGTACACGTCGTAGTCGTTGACGGCGGCGGCGAACGCCTGCTTGTCGGTGTGGCCGTACCCGAAGATGCCGATGGCCTGCTCGTCCTCGAAGAACGGGAAGGTGCGCTCGTCGTCCCACTTGACGGCGAAGTCGTACTCGTTGACGGTGATGGGGGTGCGGACTTCGGTGCGGTTCCGGTATCCGCGGTCGATGGCGGCGCGTTCAGTGTCGCCGAGGACCCCGGCGCGGTAGATGTGGTCCGGCTCACCGGAGCGCTGACGGGTGGTTGCGGTTTCGGCGCGGCGGGCGGCGTCACCGACGAGGCTCATCCAGTTGGTGTGCTCGTCGGACGGGATGCTGTCCCAGTCGCCTTCGGGGTGGATGGCTTTCCAGGCAGCGCGGGCGGCTGCGTCGTAGTTGAGCAGGGTCATTGGGGCTCCTCAGAGGTGGCGGATGTCCTTCGTCTCCACCTACATGCGCGGACCTCGGAAGGAACGCGAGGCTATCTGGGGAGCTCTGCCAGCGACACCCTCCAGAACGCCCACGACGGCGCACCTGACTCGAACCGTGACCCGCACAGTTCAGCCGCCAGACGAGTGAGGTGCGGGCGATGACGTTTGCAATGCCCGATGGCCGAACCGTATCCAGAGACGGACGACCCGTACTGCCATCCCCCGTCGACACACCGCTGGGCGCCGATCGGGTTCCGGTCGTAGAAGCCGGGGAGATCGACGTCGAGCCTCTGTCGACGGATGCGCTCCACAGCCAGGTAGCGGAGGCGACGCGCTGCTGAAGTCCTCACGCGCTATCCGACCGTTTCCATTGCTGCGGAGAGCTCAGCGATCGCGGCGATGCGGGCGGCTTTCAGGCGCGCGTCATAGCTGGTGGCGCAGTCTTCGCAGAGGTAGATGTACCCGTGGTCGTCGGCGAGGTGATGCTGGCTTTCGACGATGGTGGCGATGGGCACACCGGACTTCGCGACCTCGAACTCATGGTTGACGCAGCGCCGATCCCAGGTGGTTTCGATCTCCAGCTTCGTGGCGGGTTTCCCGCCCTTGGAATCGTCCTTGTCCCACACGTAGACGTAGGAGTCGTACTCGTTGTCTCCATCTTCGCCGGCGTACGGTTCGGTCCGCCAGTAGACATGCTCGACGTCGAACCCGCGGCTGGGGGCGTCGTAGAACTCCTCCTCGGCGTCGCGGGCGAGGAAGCATTCAACCTCGAACAGGTCGAGGTGGCCGTCGATGAGGATCCCGGTGGTGGAGCCTATGCCGCCGTCGTAGTCGAGCTCGGAGATGGTCTCGTAGGAGAAGTAGGGGAGGAGCTTCGTCATCGGTCGTCCTCGGCGTCGTCAGGGTCGTTGAAGTTGCGGAGGTCGTCGCCGGCCGCATCGGCCCAGTCCCAATCCTTGTCCGGTTCGACGTCTGCGACAGTTGCGGTGCGGGCTTCCTTCAGCAGCGCGACGGCGCTGAACAGCAGCGTCTTCGTGCGGAGAACCTCCGGTGTGAGGCGGGCGGAGGTGAGGCCGAGGTCGTGGTCGGCTGCCTTGATGAGCTCGTCCAGGTCGGTGATCGGGGCGAGCGGGTCTGTGATGGTCATGGTGTCCTCGTTTCAGGTTGCGGGCGGGTGCCGGCGTTACGCCAGGCAGGCCTTGGTGTGGTCGCGGAGCCGGTCGGAGGGCTCGCCGGCGGTTCCGTCCTGCCAGAGGATGCGGCGGCCGCAGTTGTCGCAGGTCGGCGCTTTCCCGCGGAGACGTTCCGCGTCGTTCAGGTAGCCGTGGGCGGTGTAGGCGATGAAGATCGGGATGAGGATCGCGAAGACGCTCATGAGGACGATGGCGAGCGTGGTCATGCGGCGGTCCGGTCTGTGAACTCGAAGTCGACGCCCTCTTCGACGCCGACGGACAGGCCGTCAACCTCGGACCACCACAGGTGCCGGCCGCCGTACATGTGGTCGAGGTCGTTCGGGTTCTCGCGGAGGACCGTGATGGTGGTGCCGGCGGTGGCGTACTGATGCTTGTCCGGGATGCCGCGGCTCTTCACCGTGTACACCAGCGTGTCCTTCAGCAGACGGCCGGGGCGGCTCACGCTGACACCGCCGCTCGGGTGAGAAGGGGGATGACGGAGGCGCTGTCGTACCGCTCCGAGAACGGGTGGAAGGTGGAGTTGTTCTCCCATTGGATGACAGTGGTCTGGTTGTTGTCGCCGGCAAAGAAGACCGAACGGACGATGCTTGCGCCGTAGTGGCTGGAGACGGCATGGTCGCCGGGCTTCAGACTGTCGCGGCGGACCAGTTCGTAGGCGGCGCCGGCGGGGATGAGGGCGTCCCAGTGGGCGCGAAGGCCCTCTCCGACGACCGGGAATGTGGTGTCGGTGTCGGCGGGGATCCCCGGGATCTGCGACCAGTTGCTCGCGCGTATGCGGCGGATGGGGACGCACAGGTTGGCGTCCGGGTCGTCGGCGTTCTCCAGGTTGGCGCGGGCGGCTTGGTTCTGAGCGTCGGTGACGTCCCAGGCGGGCGCCTCATCCCAGATGGTGCCTTCCGGGGAGAGCATGCCGGATCCGTACTCGAACAAGCTGGCGCGGGCTGCGTCGGCGGCGTCCTGCTTGGCCTGCTCGATCATCGGCATGAGTGCTCGTGCCATGGCGTAGTCGCCGGCGAACGGTTCGTAGCTGAGCAGCACATGCCCGGTTCGGGTGGTGCAGATCTTCTCGGCGAGCTGCTGCAGGAAGTGATCGGTCATCGGAGCTCCGGATCGTCGGGGTGTCTTTGTCACCACCCACATGCGCGGAGGATCCGTGTTTTGATCAGACGGCGGTCGCCCCGTGCCGTTCCCATTCGCCTTGAGCGATGCGGCGCACGACGACGGCGTCGCTCAGGTGGTCCTGATCGGCGATGTCTTCAAGCGCCCAGCGGAGCAGGACGGGTACGTCGGCGGTGGTGGTCGCGTGGTCGACGATGTAGATGCCGCCGTCCAGATCCAGTGAGGCGACTCCGTATTCGTACTCTGTCGGCAGGCCGAGGAGCTCGCGGATGATGCGGGCTCGGTGCAGACCGAGCTGGTCACGACCCCACGGGAGCGGGCGTTTCCCTGCTTCCGGTTCGGCGCCGGTCCAGTACCCGCATTCGCAGGTGACACCCATCGACACGGACATGCCGCGAGTCGGGAAGTGCTGGGCCAGAGCGGAAGCGATCCGCTCGGTGAGTTCGTCCATAGGGAGGAGGTCGGTCATGCGGTCACCCCTTCAAGGTCGGCGTGCCGGTACGTGAACACAGCGTTTGGCAGGGAGAGATGGGCAACCTTTCCGACCAGATCGTCAGCGGCATCCTGGTTCTTCACAGTCGGTTCATTGGCCGACAGCCGGCCAAGCTCAGCCCACGCGAAAGACGCATCCCTGGGGAGGCTGCCGGGGTGTTCGGCGGCGAACGTCAGGTAGAACCGCACTTCCGGGACGAGAAGGTTGGCGAGGAGCACCTTCGTGATCTCCTGACTGCGGCGCTCATGGTCGGTGGTCGGGTCGGTCCACTTCGATACGGCATCAGCGATGATCGCGACAACGATCGCGTCGACGTTCGGGTGGGTGCCGGCGCTCACAGCAGACGCTCCAGGACGTCAGCCCATGTCTCGTAGGCGTTGCCGGGCCCGAAGTGCAGCCATTCGCCTTCGAACTGCGCGGCCCCGTTGTTGGGGCGATCGTCGATGAGGTAATCGCCGCGGTTGAGGTTCTTGTGGTGCGACAGGATCAGACGCTTCCACGCGGGTGTTCCCTCGTCGGTGCCGAAGTGGCGCTGCACCCATTCGAGCTTGTCGCTCCAGGCACTCGGGTTCAACCACGGAGCGGTCGACAGGATGTACACGTCGTACACCTCGGCGAGGGCGTGGAACGCTTCGATAGCGCCGGGCAGCGGGTCCATGAGCGCGAAGATGCCGGGGACTTCATCCATGCGGCCGTCGTACTCGTCGTGGACGCGCTGCTCCAGCCGCTCGAACGAGCTGGGGAAGTCGACGATCGTGTTGTCGAGGTCGATGTAGACGATCAGCCTGGCGGTCATGCGCTCACCCTTCCCGGCTGCAGCCGGCCGGCGCCACGGGCGATTGTCTTGGCGCGGGCGTCGGCAACACCGGGGACGACGATTTCGGGTCGGCTGTTGTTGATGTGGTCGAGGTCCCAGGTGCCGCCGTAGGAGTCCACCCAGTCACACGAGATGAACTCGCCGTCCTCGTCGACAGAACCGGGCACGTAGGTGGCGACCATGCGGATGGTTTCGTCCCACTGGTCGTCGAACGTGACGACCTGGCCGATGTTCGGCTCCGCACGGGCCGTGCTGACGTTGAACTCCTCGTGGGCGTAGGTGTTGTCTTCGCCGTCGTTCCAGACGACGGTGACGCCGACGACCTGGGTGTCCGCGTCGAAGTCGTAGCCGTACTCGGCGGCGTCGAAGCCGAACGAGCGGTACTCGGCGGATGCTGCGACCTGGTCGAGCGGAAGGCCGGCGATGTCCTCCGCGTTGCTGCGGGCTTCGTGCAGGTCGGTGAACTTCCCGAACACGCCGACGGTCAAGCCCTTCCCGGTCTTGTCGACGATCACGGCTTCCAGTTCGAACGTGGAGCCGGGCTCCGGGTCGGTGATCGGCTGGTTTGCCTCGTCAACGGCGGGGGTCTGGGTGATGATCAAGGGTTGGGCTTCCTTCTCAGTTCGGCCATGAGCGGCACTGTCTTCTTCACCACTGTCATGTGCGGACCGACGAAGCTTTACCCAGTGGCCCTAAGGGCCCTACTGATAGGAGAGAGCCGCTATTCACTCATCGACAGGCCCGACGCGGCTTCCGGTGGTCGGCTTCGCGCCGACGATCCCGGGGACGATGATCTCGGGGTGGTTGGCGTTGATGACGTCGAGCTTCCACGAGCCGCCGTACACGTCCACGAAGACGCAGTCGATGAACTCACCGTCCTGGGAGACAGCACCGGGGATGAACGAGGCGGTGAACCGGCCGTCTGTTCCGTCGTACGGGTCGTCGAACGTGACGACCATGCCGACGGCCGGCTCGGTGATCTGGACGGGGGTGCTCTCCGCTGCCGGGTCGATGGTTTCGATTCGGATGGTGGCGCGGTGGGTTCGGAAGATCTGGCCTTCGTCGTTGTACTCGCCGATGTCGATGAAGTCGGCTTCCGGGTCCTCCGGGTAGTTGTACTGGAACCAGGTGCCGGCCTGGTTCGCGTAGGAGAGGTCCTCGGCGATCTGCGCGGCGTTGAGCTTCGGTGCGGAGGTGTGCTCCACGAGGATGGTCGATTCGACGACGGTGGCGGACACGACGACGGCGTCAGCAGGGTAGCTGTCGGGGCGGGCGATGGCCCGGGCGACGGGGTGGTGGCGAAGTTCAGCGACACTGATCCCGATCAGGGCGGTGGTCATCCCCTCGGCAAGAGGCTTCTCGGTGACGTCGTCTACCTGGATGGCGACGACCGGGGTGCCGTCGTTGCCGGTCACGAACAGGTGGACGTCGTATCGCACGCGGGTGCCGTTGGTGTCAGTGCTCATAGGGAGATCCTTCTTTCTTCACAACCGTCATGTGCGGACCCTGGCGGGTTTGTTCCCGCGTGGGCTAGGCGAAGGTGGGGACGCGGGTTGCGATCCGAATGTAGTGGAGCACTCCGAGGAGCGCGTCGCGGTTCACTTCAACCGACACTGATGGCAGCGCATCTGGCTTCGCGTCCTGGCGGCTGAGGTAAACACCGTCGACTGTGGTGGCACGGACGGGATTGTTGTCGGTGTCGGCCCAGATGACGTCGATGTCGTGGCCGGCTTTGCGGACCTCGGGGAGCAGCAGGTTGCAGACGGCCCGGTAGAGGACGGCGTGGGTCTGGCCTTCGATGATGTCGAGGTCGTCGCCGGTGAACTCAGCTGCGAACGTGTCGGTGATGATGTTCCCGCGGTGGAACCCGAAAGGTGTGAACAGGTCGTCCGAGTTCAGGACGGCAACAGTTTCCGGTGGGGGCGTCTGGCGCAGGGGTGTCACGCGGCCCGTTCGATCTCTGGGCGGCCGGCGTTGATCTGAGCCAGCGACCATTCGGTGCGGAGGATGTCCTTCCAGCAGAACAGGTCGTCGTCGACTCGGTCTTCGCTGGTGCGGGCGAGGCAGGTGACGACGACGCGCGAGGGGTTCTCCGGGTTGGACCACGGATCGTCGAAGGTGACGACCATTCCGAGGGAGGGTTCAATGGTCTGGGCTGGGGTAGTGAGCTCTGGCATGCGGTTGTTCTCCTAGGCGGCGATCGGGACGATCTTGTGGGTAACCTCGAAGTCGACCCGCCAGACGCTCTTCTCGATTTCGGTGATCGTCGCCGTCTCCACGACGGACGCCATCTTGTCGGCGAGATCCTGACGCTCCGCAGCGTTGGTGCGACCGAATGCTCTGATCTCACCGGTCTGGGAACCCTGCGCGCGATACGCGTTCACCGTCATGGATGCGTAGTTGTACCCGGCGTGCTTGACGATCCGGTCTGCGTTCTTAGCCACTGTCTGTGGTCCTTCCTCTTCACCACGAACATGTGCGGATCGGCTGGTTTTCGGTCAGTCCGACGGATCGGTTTTCGGCAGCTGGCCGGAGATGCCGAACGACCCGATCGTGTACCCGGCCTCCTCGAGCAGAGCCCTGATCTTCTCGTCGGCCTCCTGGTAGGAGGCGGGGCCGGCTAGGACTTGGAAGTCGACGGTGAGGGTCCCGGTCCGCCATCCGGGGCCGCGGGCGTCCCATCCGGCTTCGAACGCGTCCTGCTCTGTGCCGGACAGGTAGTACCCGCCGAGCTTCTCCTGCTCCCAGGCGAGCATCGCCGCGTACGCATAGGAAGAGCAGCACGCCAACGGGCAGGAGCCGTTGCGTTCTGCCTCATGGACAGCGCGGATGGCCTGCAGGTTCGCTTCGTGGAGCCATCGGGAAGCTTCCGCTGCCTTCCGGGCACGACGGATCAGCCGTCGTTCAGACCAGGACAGCATCGACGCTTGCCGTGGCTTCGAGGCGGCGGAGGTTCGCGATCGCGTTCCGGACTTCGTCTCTGCTCCAGCCGAGACCGTCAGCGGACTCCGGGTCGGTGACCAGATTGTGGATCGCCTCAGACACCTCCGAGGCGGAGCCGTCCCAGTTGTTGAGGAACGCGTCGAGTACAGGGTTCTTGGATGTCATCAGCCGTGAGGCATGTGGCGGTCGGGCGCACCATCGCGGCCGTGCGCGTACGCGCGCCGCAGGTACGCGGCGGTCACGATCTCGAACGCCTCATGCCCGGGCCCGGCGAGCTGAGCCTCCCGCTCTGCGTTCAGCTGTGTTGCCGGAGATACGTTGAACAGCTCCCCGGAGTCCCAGTTGAACACCGCCCACACCTGAGCGTCCGAGATGGCTTTCGCGTCGCCGCGGAAGTGGTTCACCACTACGACGCCGACGGACGCTCCGCCGAGGACGAACGCCGCGATGATCAGCGCGGTGGCCCAGAGGGTCACGGCTGCGGCTGCTTCGTATTGAACAGGTCGTCGACGGACACCTTCGGGATCGACTTCTCGTAGTCGGCACGGGCATCCTTCAGCCCGAACGTCAACGCGGCGGTGACGTTCTCCCGGTAGAACTGTGTGGCGATGAACCGGTACGCGAACATCGCGATCTTCGTTGCGACGGCGTCGCGAGTCCGGCCGAGCCAGGACTTGTCCGGCGCATTCCAGTCGAATCGGGGGCGTCCGCTGTTCGTGACGTCGATCTTCACCACGACGTTGTCGTCGGGTCCGAGCTGGTCGACGGGGAGGTGGTCGAACAGAAGCGCATCCTCCGACAGGTGGATGCCGGCGTCGGTGGTCCAGTTCCCGCGAATCCGGTACAAGTGGGTGCGGTCGGTGCGGTACGCAGGGAGCGGGCTAGGCATGGTTCGTGTCCTCCAGTGTCGGGGTGGCAGCGGTTTCCGGCCAGCGTTCCCAGCTGCGCTTCTCGCGCTTGTCGTAGTGGTCGCCGTCGTGGTCGACGTCGAGGTCGCATTCGTAGAATTGGATGCGGGCGTTCAGCCTGGCGGTGCCGCAGCCGAAGCTGACCGGCTCCCGGTCCCGGCAGCGGCCGGAGAGGAACGGCCTTGGGCTGAAGATGCTGGCGCTCATCGGTCACCGGCCTCGCGGACGCCTTTGTGGCGGCCGTGGTTGAACGCATTGCTGAGGAGCCGCGCCGTTTCCGCCGGTTGAGCCTGGTGGTCGTGGTCACAGAGGGCGGCTTCCTTCTCCGCGTTCTCCTGCGTCCCGCCGTCAACGAGGTAGCGCGTGCCGTTCGCCCAGTTGTAGACCACCCACTCCTGCTTCGAGTCGGGGTGGCGGTACCCGGAGTCGACAGCGGCGCGGGCCAAATCGAGGAACGTCTCGGAGTACGCGGCAGGGTTCTGCGTCACCGTGTGGTCGGGTTCCGCTTTCGCCCACGCGCGGGTCAGGATGCCGTGCAGCGCGACGACGTCGTCGTGGTGCTGGAAGGTGCGGGTGGTTCCCACGGGGTGCTCCTACAGGATCGGGTGATCAGGGGTCGGGCTCTTAGTCACAGCTGTGGCATGTGGCGCACTCACCGGTCGATGGCAGGCGACATCAGGTACGGCGGGTTTGCCGGGTCTGCGGCCGCGTGCCCACCGCCGGCAGGTCGGTACCGGCCGATCGCGCTGGCCATCGCCTCCTCTGCGGTCTCACCGAACTCGACGAACGCGTTGTGCTGGCCGTACTTCCCGGACGGATCGATCAGGGTGAGGCCCCACATCGGCGGCCGGCGCAGCACCTTGGTGCGCCCTTGATCCTCGGCTGGCTTAGGCGCTTCGACAGGTGACGCCGCGGGGATGCGCACCGGCTTGCGCCGAGCCGGCACCTTCGAGGCGACGGACCCGGGGGTGATCGCTTCGTCGAGGTAGTCGAGGACGATCTGGCGTTCGTTCCCGTCGACGTCGAACCCGTTCGCGCCGGTCGGTGCGATCCAGCAGGGGATCGTCCTGATCTCGTCCCGAACCTCCTTCAGGGTGGCGCGGCGGCCGGCGGCGTATGCGGCGTCGTACAGCTTCTCCACTGCAGCCTGCATGGATTCCGGGGTGAAGTCCGAGTCGGTCACCTCGTTGTACGCCTCAGTGGTCAGCTTGGCGCGGCGGCGGTCGGCGTTCATGCGGTCATCCTGTTCTCGTACTCGGCGGCCAATGCGATGGCACGGTCGATGGCTTGGTGGCCGATCGGGTCGGAGATGTGCTCCTCGGCGATCGTCTTCGGCCCCCAGCCGGCCGGGTTGGGTTGACGTTCCGTCTCCAGCGTTGAGCTGACGAGGATGTCGTAGCCGTCGCCGGTGTGGCTGATCGTCCAGGTGGAGAAGTTGTCACCGCCGTGGGCCGTCTTCAGGGCGCTCATGCGAGCACCTCGGGGGCAGCCTTAGCCGGGTCTGATCGCTGCGGGTGGTAGTCGACCTCCCAGGTGGGGTGGCACCGGGAGGTGCGCTTCTCACCGTCGAACCTCACACCGATGTACTGGGCGGGGAACGACACGACAGTGCCCCACCGGCCTTCGACGGTGACGCGCTGGCCGCGTTTCACCGGGACGCGGTAGTTGCGGCGGATCCACTCGGCGGTCATCGCGCGTCGTCCACGAGGGTGTAGGCGATGATGCAGCCGCTCAGTTCTTCAGCGCCAATCAGGTTGTTCGCGATCGCCTCGTCGAAGAGGGTGCCGGTCTCGTTGTCGGCGAGTCCGAGGCGGGTGGCGGTCTCGCGCATGATCCCTCCGGCGGGCCCTCTCCCGCCGTTCTCCGTGATCACGTCGACGATGACGCCGACACGTCGGTCAAACTCGGCGGTCAGCTCAGCGGAGACGGCCTGGTCGAACGGAGACTCCTCTCCGGAGAGGATGGCGGTGAGCACGTACTTGTTCGGTTCGGCGCGGAGGAACCCACACTGGCGGAGGTACCTCTGTGCCGAGGTGACGATCGTCTCGGCGTCCGGGTGTGTGCTCACCGGCACACCGGCACCGGCGCGGGTCAGGATGTCGCGGTTGACCTTCTCGGCGTCCTCGGAGAAGAACTCTCCGAGCTGGGAGAGTCGGTCGGGGAACCCGTTGACGTAGTAGTCGTTCTTCCCGACGGGGCCGTGCAGCCAGTATTCGGTGAGCTCGGCGACGATCCCGCGGAGGTGCGCGAGTTCGGCGGCGGCGGTGTCGGTCTGGTCGGCCATCAGTTCGTTCCTTCGGTGGTGTTCAGGTAGTTGGTGCGGCGGGTGGCCTGGAGGGCCAGGAGCCGGTCGTGTTCGGTGTCGGTGACCCGGTCGCCCCAGTGAGAGAGCTTCGTGCCGGGCTGGATGTCTTCGGGGTGTCGGGCGGAGCGTTCGTCGCACCCGTCGAGGGGTGAGCAGTCGTCGCAGACCCCGTACGCGGTGCCGCCGCCGGCGGTGTTGGTTCCACCGCGGGAGTCGAGGCCGGGAGCACCTTGGCGGCCGCAGTCACGGCAGCGGCGGGAGGACCGCCACTCCTGCCAGTCGGCGGTCGAGAGGTCCATCGCACCGTTCAGCGGCGGGTAGGTGATCGGCTTCCAGTCGGCGGTCATCGTGCCTCCACAGCGGTCGCGATTTGAGGGATCAGGCTGAAGCAGGTGGCGCAGCGACCGGACGCGTCGAGATCGTCTGGTGGGGTGTGACCGTCGCGGGCGCACCGCTCTTCCACGGCGACCCAGTCCAGGTCGGCGAGGATGAGACGGCGGATATCCGCCCAGCGTTCCTCCCGGATGCCGAAGGTTCGCAGTTCGGCGTCGGACCAGTCACGCCAGTGGTGACGGTCCCACTGCTCGATGAGCTCGCGGTATTCGTAGCCGCCTTCGATGCCGCAGATGGTGTGCTCACGGCGGACTTCGTCACGGGTCTGTTCACACTGCAGGCATGTGCCTTCGGGGAGGTGCCTCATCGGCGCTCCTCCTCAGCGCGGCGCACCCGGTACCCCTTGTCGAACATGGCGTACCCGACTCCGAGCGCGACCGAGTAGGCGGGGTCGTTCGCGTCGAACGGCACGTCGACACCGTTGACGGTGCGGGTCAGCTGCAGCGACTCGAACGCTTCCCGCTGGGCGGACTGGTTAGTGGGGCGCACCTCGGACGGACGGTGAACCATGGTCGGAAGCGCGGCTTCGACACGGCCCCAGACATCGTCGGTGAACTCACCGGTCGAGGTGAGGCGCGCGGGGCTTCCGTCGAAGGTGTGCCACTCCGCCAGCGTCTTCCGGACGGCATCCTCGACGACTCCGCGGAGCTCATCCTCGGGCTCGTCGAGGGAGCAGACTCCGGGGATGTCGATGATGGTCATGTCGATGGCCTCGGCGAGCTGCCGGGCGACGTGCGGGGTTGCCCGGTACAGCGCCTCCCGGTTGGCGAGGAACCAGTCGCGGGCGTCGGCGAGCTGCTGCTCAGCGGTTCGCTCTGTTGCGTTCATCGGCTCTCCTCCGCAGCTTCGGCCTGGAGGGCCTCTAGCCGATCCAGTTCGTGCCCGGAAACAGCTGTGATCGGGGACACGAAGAAGGACTCCTTTGTGGCGAACACGGCGTACCGGATGCCGTTATGCACACCCACCTGGATGCATTCCTTGTCGTCGATGCTGTCGCGGCCGAAGAAGCCCCAACCGAATCCGCGGACGACATCACCAACCTTGATCTCAGCTGCCTCAGGCATCGGAGCCTCCTCGTTTCTCGTCTTGGGTTTCGCGGCGCCAACGGGTCTCTTCCCTGCGCTTGGTCGCCTTCTTCACGGTGCGGCGTTCCTGCTTGGTGTTGCAGCAGGAGCAGCCGTTCGCGTGCAGGTTCTTCTGGTCGTAGTCCTTCGACGACTTGATCACCGACGCTCCTCACCTGCATGCAACGGATCAGGGCGACGTGTTCGCACCACGGGGTTCTCCGTTGCGGCAGTTCTTCGCCTCCTACATGCGCGGACCTGACCGTTTCCGGCGCCCACGCTACGATCGTGGGCATGTCCTTGTTCTACAACCGCCGCGGCGAGGCCATCACCCTCGAGCAGTGGGCTGCGCTCGACGGGGACTGGGAGAAGAACTTCCGGGTTGCGATCACCGACGTCGTCACCCCGAACGGCGCGAAAGCGACGGTGTCGACGGTTCTCCTCGGGATCGACCACGGACGGGATCCGAACAAAGCGCCGCTGATCTTCGAGACGATGGTGTTCGCCAGCGCCGACGCATCCGAGGACGGCACCACCCAGACTCCTGACTTCACCGCACCTTTCGACCATGAAACCCGTCGGTACTCATCCGAAGCGGACGCCCTCGCCGGGCACGCAGCCATCGTGAAGTGGATGTCTGAGTTCGGCAGCGAACCGGTCGCTGATGAGAGCCGCACCTCGGCGCCGGCGAAGCAAGAGACGGCCGCAGTCGCTGAATCGCCCGAAGGCTGAGCCGGCTACCGGAAACCCTGTAGCGGCGTCAGCTGCTACGGGCTGGGACTCGCGCCGCACCGTCGTTGATCGGCTCCCAGTCATCCCATCGCCACGACGGCAGCCAACCGAGCATGTCAGCACCGCGGAGAGCCCGGGCTGCGGACTTCATTCCGGAGATCTCCCCGAGGAGAGTCTTGTCGGCCTCCGACTGGGCCCAGTGGGAGTAGTTCTCGTCGGCGGCGATGATCTTCCGCAGTTCAGGGGAGAGGTACTCGGTGCGGGCGTTAGCCAGCCAGTCGAGACGTTCAGCGAGCTGCTCTGTGGTGGGGGTTTGCGCGGTCATCGGGGCTCCTCGGGGTTGCCCTGATGGCATGTGGCGCACCGGGTTAGTCGCGGTTCCGTTCGACGTCAGCCATCTGGTCGGCCAGGGATGCGAACCGTGGGGTGCGGTCCATCGGCTCCGGCTTCGGTTCAGGGGTCACGTCGACGACGGGTCCGCCGATCGACACCGCGATTGCCCATCCTGCGAGCGTTCCGACGACGAGGATGACGACGCCGGCGAGAGCGAGGAAGACGAGGATGGCCATCCCGTGAAGCTATCGCGAGCCGCAGACGCCCGCTATCTCCAGTGCTGGGGGCACCCGCCGGCCGTCTCGGAAAGAGTTCGGGCGTAGCGGCGACTTCTTTACGCAGGAGGGGGCGGTTCTCGTAAAGAGGCGCCGATCTCCGCCACATGGCTCCTCCTCGAATCGACAACAAGAAGGAGCGCGTCCCGATGGCGAAGCTTTACTACCGCTACGGGGCGATGAACTCCGGCAAGACCACCGCGCTGCTGCAGGCGGCGTACAACTACGAGGAGCGCGGACAGCGTGTGCTGCTCGTGAAGCCGGCTGTGGACACGAAGGGTGACACCCGGGTGGTGTCCCGCCTCGGTGTGTCCCGTCCTGTCGACTTCACCGTCGCCCCTGACGATGGCCTCCGACAGGCGTTCGCGTCTCGCCGAGCTGCGGTGCTCTACGAGCATGGCCAGGATGTCGCCGCCCTCATCGTCGACGAAGCGCAGTTCCTCACCGGCGCCCAGGTCGACGACCTCCTCCGGGTTGCCCTGCTCGACGGCGTCCCTGTGCTCGCGTACGGCATCCGAACCGACTTCCGCACCCAGGCGTTCCCCGGCTCTCTCCGCCTGCTGGAGATCGCCCACTCGTTGGAGGAGCTGAAGACGATCTGCAGGTGCGGCTCGAAGGCGATGTTCAACGGTCGACGCATCGACGGCGCCTACGTGTTCGACGGCGACCAGGTCGCAATCGACGGGCAGGCGGTCGAGTACGAGTCGCTGTGCGGCAAGTGCTACCTGCGTGAGTCCGGCGGGGTTCTCCAGCCCGTCTGAGCCGTGATGCGGTGACGCTGATGGTCGGCGGTGGTCACTCGACGCCGAGCTCCCCGAGGGTCGCCCAGACTTCCTCCCACGCTGCAGCGGTCGACCCGACCGGGTCGTGGCGTTTGTGCATCGCGACCCGGTGCAGCTCCTGGAGCATCTCGTAGGTGGTGCCGAAGTCGAGGACGTGCGTGAGCACCTTCAGGCGCGCTTCGGCCGTCTCCAGCTGCGGAAGTGAATGGCTGGGAGTGAGGTTCCCGCCGGCCCACAGTCCGGTCAGGTACTGATGGACAGCGTAGACCTCCGCGCGGGCTTCGGCTTGGCGGCCGCTGATGGCCAACTGCACGTCACGGAGGGTGTCGGTCACGGTGAGAGGCTGAGGCATGGCTGGTCCTTCGATCGATGGTCCTGTTCTACAGGATGCCGCCGACGGCGGCTTCTACGACACCTACATGCGCGGACTGCCGCGTGACCGTCAGGCGAGCTTCGCGAGTAGCGCGGAGATCGACTCTTCGGACAGGTCACCTTCGATCACGCGGCGGCGGATGACCCGTCGGAACTCCAGCTCGTCAGCCGCTTCCTGGGCGGCCGCTGCCTCCTGAGCGTCAGCGGCTTCCTTCTTCTCGACCTCCTTCGTCAGCTTCTCCTTGGCGCTGGCGACACGAGCTGTGGCCTCTTCGACCGTCGGGATGCGTCCTTGGTAGTCCCTGTCAATGGAGTAGATCTCATCCCCGATGTCACCGGCATGCGCCCCTGCGAAGGCCGCAATGAGCACGCCGGCGATTGAGACGAAGATGCCCAATCCGCTGCTGTTCACCAGGATGACCACCACACCGACGGCGATGGCCACGAGCCCGAAGACGACCGTGAGGTGAGCGCGGCGAGCCTTCCGATGCAGCGGCTGAAGCCGCTCCTCCATGGGGATCGAGTAGAACTCGGTCGCCTCCTTGAGGTTGTTCTCGGCTCGGGCGACGCGGGCGGCGGCTTGGTTCACTGACATTCGGGGTCCTTGTCTGGGCTGGGTGGGCGTGGCGCCCTTCTTCCCCACCTTCATGCGCGGAACGTTCTCAGAACGACGAGCAGAGCCGGGTTCGAGGTGACCGCCCTAGACGAGCTCCGCGACGAGCTCCTGGTCGGACGGAGCAGGCCACACATCGACGGACTCCGGGACGGTGAACCCGTCATCGAATGTGCCTTTTCCGGCGGTGCGCATCTTCAGCACCCCGGTGTTCCACGGTGCTTTCGCGACCGGACGGTCGGTGACGACGATCACATGGATGCGGACCAGCACACCGACACGGGAAAGCAGGTCGATGGCGCGTTTCAGGTACGAGTAGAACTCCGACCTGGCTTCCTTCAGCTCCTCCCCGTGGAGGCTGGTCTGCATCGGCAGTTTTGCGAGCCCGTCGACGAACAGGAAGATGTGCTCCGGCTGCTGCCGGGCGGGAAGGTATTCGACGGAGCGGAGGTCCTTCTTCTTCAGTGTCGCCATCCGCTTCCGCAGCTCCGTGTACAGGTTCACGATGATGCGCTCAGCGTCCTCGAGCCCGTTCGCGAATGAGCTGAATCGGGAATCCTCGACCCCTTGGGCGCGGATCCCGAGAACTGATGCTCCTTGGACGCGGGCGACCGCAGCGAGCACATCGCCGGCGTTCGACTTCCCGGACCGGGCGGGGCCGGCGAGCAGCAGGTTCGACCGGGACACGGGGTCGTAGAACAGGTCACGGCTCCCGCGGACTGACTGCCCGAACGGCAGAGCCGGAGCGCAGGAACGGATGTGGTTCCCTGTCAGCTGCCCGATCAGAATCGTGGCGCCATGCGAGGGTGTCGGCGACGGACTGGTCATGCTCTATGGGCATGTGGCGAACATTTCACCGGTACCGGTGCATCGTCGATGCGCTCGCGTTGCCAGGTCCTGCCCAGTCGTACCGGACCTGATCGGTCCGTGGGGTGTTGCCGTTGAACGCAGGTCCGGTGTATTCGCCTTCGATCAATGCGAGGTGGTCCCATGACACGTCTCCGTTCCCCACGGATGCGCCGTTGAACAACCGGATGGTCGCCCAGGTCGCTGAGGGGCTCACCGTGAAGGTGAGACGCAGATCGCCTGCGCCGACGACGTTCGGGAGCTGATCGGAGCGGATGCCGGCGTCCCCGGTTGTGGAGTCTGCGAACACGATCGAGCGGGCCCGAGAGTCCAGCGTTCCCTTCTGGGTGACGCTGAGCTGGGCGGTGCCGACCATCGTGTAGGTCTTCCCCGGCTCCAATGTCACACCATGGCCGGAGAGTCCCGCTCCACTCCCCGCGACGGTCACTGACGTGGCTGTTCCGTCACCGAGGGCGGAGATCCGGATGCTCTGTGCACCGTCGGTCTTCCAGGCGGTGCCGCCGACCGTTGCGACCCTGTCGTTTCCGGAGAGTGATGATTCCGCTCCGGCGGGCAGGGGCGACATCGCTCGAGACGGGGACTTCCCCTCCTCGCCGACCCACTCCTGGGATGCTCCGCCTCCGCTGCCGGTGGTTCCGTCGAAGTACGACTGGAGGGCGGAGCCTTCTTCGATGAGGAGCTGGGTGGCGTCGAACGTGTCGCCGGCCTTCCAGTTGGTCGTGCCGGCACCGGTGTCGACGACGATCGCCGCCATCGTCGCGCCGGTCGGTGCGGTGATGGTGAGTCGTGGGCGCGCCCACGCGTTCGCTGACAGGGAGAGGCTGGCCCCGGATGTCGCTGCTCCAACCCACCCGGAGCCGGGGGTGAAGAACCTGACCCGGACGAGGGCTGCTTTGCCGGTGGCGCTGGCTTTCACGTACGAACTGATCGTGTACGTCTGGCCGGCGTCGACGGGGAGCCCTGTGTCAGTGCCGGGTGAGGCTGAGTCGGGGTCGGCTTGGGTGAGCGCGAATCCGTTGCCGGCGCCGGTCGTGACAGCTTTCCAGGTCTTCCGAACATAGGACCGTGCTGAGAGGGCGGCGGCGTCGGTTGGGGTGGGGACGATCGAGTAGGTGACGTTCGCGGGTGCCCGACTGTTCCGGAACCCGGCACCGGTGACGTCCGGCATGAAACCGAGCCCGTTGGTGTACGACGCGAGGTTCCGCCGGGATTCCACCGGGGTTGCCATGGCCACGGATGCAGGCCCGTCCCATGCGAAAGCCCATCCGTTCGTGTCGACGGTGCTGCCGTCGAAGTACGTGCGAAGTGAGGTGGTCCGTTCGAAGAGTGCGGCGGATGCGGAGGCGGTGTCGCCCACCTTCGGTGGGGCGGATGAGTCGGTGACGAACTGGACTGTGGCTGTCGCAGCGTTGGTCGGTGCGACACCCGCCACGGAACGGCGCGCAACCGCACCTGCAGTTTGGGCTGATGCCGACCCAGACGTGGTGCCTATGAGTGTGCCGGAGGCGTCGAACCAGCTGATGGACGCGAACGTGACAGCGTTCCAGGTGACGGTGCCGTAAATCGACGCTGTGTATGAGGCTGCCGGGATGAAACCGCCCGGGGCTGTCGCCGCTATCGCGATCGATGCTGAGCCGCTCGTGGCGGCGACCGTGCCCTTGTACGACGCTCCTGCCGGTCCGATCTTCCCACCGGCACTGCCTTGCGCGGCCCCGCCAGCGGCCGACACGGACCAGCCGGCAACGGATTGGACTGCCGGGCTCTGGGTGAGGTTCGAGCGGAGCAACGCCGTGCCCGGGGTGACCGCTTCCCATGACGGGTTGGTCAGCAGGTTGGTAACGGACGTGAGACCTTGCGCGCCGCCGACCGCGGCGACCATCGCGCTCAGGTCGGTGCATGGGTCGTGATCTCCGAGGTACAGCAACGGTTTCGGTGACCGGTCCGACACCCAGTACACAGGGCCGCTGTCCGATTTCGCGACAGCGGCGAAGCAGGTGCCGCCGAGGTCGGTCGCGACTGTTGCGCCGGCCCGTTCATCCAGGAAGCCGGCGGTAGCCAACAGGTCATTGGGTAGGTAGCGGCCGGACTGCTGGATTGTCGGGTTGGGGAGTTTCGCTGCGCTTTCCGCGTCCGACACTTCTGTGAGGTACGCCTTCGCGGCTTCGTTTTGAGCCCAAGGGATCACCCCGAAGGTGGTGACGCTGAGGGCGCCGGCGACGATGGCGATGACGAGGACGCCGACCATGATCGAGGCGAGATCTATCGCTGCTCGGGTGCGTCGAACTGTAGCCATGACCCGTGACGGCATGGTCGCACCTCCTGTCCTACGGGAGGGAGCCATGTGGCGACAGGGCTCCCACCGGGCCGCGTTCAGGCCTTGAACGCCGGGAGCCCAGCTCCGATCTTGTCCAGGTCGATGCCGAGTCGGCGGGCTTCCTTCTCGACGAGCCGGAGGTTGTGCGCGCCGTTGTGGTCGGTGCTGCGAGCGATGGTGTTGAACAGGTCGTCGTCGAGGTTCACCTTGTCGCACCACTCGTCGAATGCCTCGGCGCCGTCGACGGTGCGTCCGTCTTCGAGCTGCCAGACGTTGTGGCGGGTGGGGAGCGGGACGCCTCGACGCCGGAACGTGGACTCGGTGCCGTAGTCCTCCAGCAGCTCTGCGAAGTGGTCGTCACCCCATCCTCCGCCGTACGCGGAGCTGAACCGGGCCCTCAGCCCGTCGAACCAGGGCTTGTGGTCGTGGTTCCTGGACACATCCGCCCACCAGACGTCCCAGGCGGCGTCGCCGGTGATGGGCTCCCCGTCGGCGCCTTCGTAGTAGGGGAGGTTGAGGTAGGGGTGGGAGGCGATGTCGAGGCCGCTTCCGTCGGGGTTCCTGTCGAACACCATCTTCGGGAACTCGTCGCTGTCGTAGGACGTCTCATCGGCGATGTCGTAGCCGAGACGGTCAGCGAGGAGAGTGAGGACGTGGGCGTCGGTGCGGTACAGGCCGTCCGCTGTGATCGCGGCGACGTCCTCGGGGAACGCTGCGGCCAGGGTGTCGCCGAGGTCGTAGGAGGGGTGCATGTCGGCACGGAAGGCGAACCCGACTGCCTGCTCGGCGTATTCGAGCTGGTTGGTGATCTCGTCGTCGATCGCTGCGATCGGCTCGGGGACGAACCACGGCTTGTCGGGGTGCTTCACCTGGAGGTCGGCGATCAGCGCGGTGAGGTCTGTGTGGTCGGTGCCGGCGACTGCGTTGCCGCGGGCGAGGAGGTATTCGAGGTCGTAGATGTCGCCGCTGCGGAACCGGTAGCCGACGATGTTCGGGTCGTGCGGGTCGAAACCGAGGGTGCTGACTGGGGCGCCGGCGGGCTGTTCCTTCTCGGCGAAGCTGCCGGAGGTGCCGTTGCCGACGATGATGCCGAGGTCGCGGCCGCGGGGGTGCTCAGATGCTGTGAAAGCTGTGGTGGTCATGCACCTGTAGGTGTGTGGCGTCAGCTCACCAGAAGCTCTGACTGATAGCTCCCGAGATCGCCAGCAGCACGAGGGCGCTGGTAATGGAGATTGCGGCGACCCCGAGACCGAAAGCCCAGGAGGCGAGAGCTCGGCGGGGCGCCCCGGCAGGCATTCGGCTCAAACTCTTCCGTGCCACCACAACGCCGACGATCCCCAGCGGGAGAGCGAGGAACGGGACTGCGGCCAGCACCAACCCGACCAGGGAGATGCAGAACGCGCTGACCGGATCCGGCGCCGGAGGTGGCGCGGTGACAGCCTGAGGTGGTGCCCTGAACACCGGCGGGGTGGACGGCGGTGGTGCAGCGAACGCCGGTACCGCCTGCGCGAGGGCGGCGGGCCGGGTGGAGGACCAAGCTGTGAAAGCACCGTGGAGGCGTTCTCCGTCCGCGGCGATCCAGGTGGCGTCTTCGTCGGTCATGGTGACGCCGACGTTGCTGCGGCCGGCGGGGCTCAGGATGGCGTATCGGAACTGTTCAATGGTGGTCACGTCAGTCCTCGCAGGTGATGTCTTCGATGCCGGCCCATTCCGGGTAGCCGGTGCTGTTCTCGACATGGAGGGTCGCTGTCTCGTCGGCTTCGATGCCTGTGATCCACCGGATGGTCGTCCGTTTCGTTTCCCCGTCCTCGGTGTCGGAGAAGCCGATACGCACCATGGCTCTGCTGCAGTCGTCGTTGAAGTTGAGCCTCCACTCCCAGCAGTCGTTGACGTCATCCTCGCAGGATGGCTCACCGTCCGGGGTGACGTCCGTGAAGGGGAACGACGTGGAGGACTGCTGGGCGTTGTCCCGGCTGACGGCCAAGGCCACACCCATGATGAGTGCGATGACCAGCACGCCCAGCACGATGAACCCGATGAGGCGGGAAGGGTCTCGCGGGGCTGGCGGCAGTGGTGGCGGTTCCGGCAGCGGGTGGACTGCCATGTACGCCTGTGCGGCAGCGATGGTCGGCTGGGTGGATGTCACAGCGCCGGCGGCCGGCTGGTAGTCGGGTGGCTGAACGGACGGCGCCGGCGCCAGCACAAGCCGGGGCGTCTCGGCGAGGAGCACGTCACGCGCTCCGGTCAGCTGCGCGAACGCGAGCTGCGCTGTCCGTCGTTCCGGTGACCCGGGTTCGTACAGGTGCGGGTGCGACGGGGTGACAGCCGTCAGGTAGGCGTCGAGGACCTCCGGTTCGGTGGCACCGGGACGGACTCCGAGGGTGATGGCGGCTTCGTTCGGGGTCACGACGTGAAGGTAGCAGCGGCCTCAGAGTGCCGCGACACCCAGTGTGAGGGTCTACTCGCTGTCGCCGAACGGGTCGCGGAGGATGGCGGTGATGTTCGCCGGGTCGGCCAGGTCGGGGTCGTCGGGGACCGGGGTGATGGTGATCTCGGTGTCGTCGGGATCGGCTGTTCCGTCGGTGTCCTCGTCTGGCTCGCAGAGGTCTTCGCCGTCAGAGGTTTCGCCTTCGTCCTCGGGCTCAGCGTCCGGATCGGTGGTCACCGCGGTGTGTTGGTCTGAGGACTCGTCTGCGATCACGATGGTGGTTGCGGCGGCCGAGTCCCCGGCAGGGCCTTCCGGCTCTCCGGTGGGCACCTCGTCGACTGGCTCGTCTTCGCCATCCGGCAGGCACATGTCGGTGTTCGCCAGGTCGTAGTCGCGGACCGTCTGCATGGCAGCGAGGAGAGTGTCGGTGAGCTCGGCGAGAAGGTCGATGTTCCGTGACGGGTTCAGCAGTTCGGAGTCGACTGCGTCGATCGCTGTGAGCAAGTCGACACGGACAGCAATGTCGACGTCGCCGGCCGCGTAGAGCACACGGCCGTCGGCGACTGCCGTCTCAGCAGCCAGGACGATCTCCGCGGAGTGGTCCTGATCGTCGGGGTTGTCCGGGTCGGTGTCATCGGGGTCTGTGCCGTCTGGGTCTTCCGGGGTCGGATCTTCGTCACCGTCATCGGGGTTGGTGCCAGGGTCGGTGTCAGGGTCGGCCGGGTCGTCACCGTCGTCGGTTGACGGGTCAGGATCTGGAATGTGGGTCTTCGGCGGGTCCGGCTTCACCTTCACGGGCGGCGGGGGCGCCACTTCAGGTTCCGGCTTCGGAGGGATGAACGCTGTCGTCTGTTCCAGGACCGGCTCGTCACCGATGACGGGTTCAGCCGGTGCGGAGACGGCCGGTTCGTCCTTCTTCACCGGCTCGTCAGGGGTCGCCGACTGCGGCCATAGTGCGACCACGCCGGCCGCGATTGCGCAGCCGATGAGGACGGTACGGGCACCGTACATGAGGGGGAGCTCCTAACAGGGCATCGTCGGGACAGATGCGACCTGGAACCGTCATGTGCGGATGCGGACAGAAATCCTCACTGGGTTCGAGTTGAACGCCATTCCCAGCCCGGGTAGGCCTCCAGCCTCGCTTCGAACTCCGCCGGCAGCTTCCCTGCCTTGTGGGCGACGCGTTGCGCTCCCACCCACTGTCCCAACGCAACACCGTCTTCGACATGAGCATTCGGAACCTTGGCGTCACCAACACGGCCGACGTACGCGTCCAACGCCTGGAGTTTCTCCTCCCGGCTGTTCACGCGACCATTCCACCGCCATCCGGGAGCTGATTCCAGCACCTCACGGCGCTCCTCGGACATCTGCCCGGTGCGGTACTGATCTCGTTGCACCATCACCCAGCGGCCCAGCTTGAAGTCCCCTTCGACATGGTCGATCGGGATGTGGGCATGCCCTTCACGGGCAACGAAAGCGTCGAACGCTTCCATCGCGCGGGCGCTGCCCCAACCGGTGCGAAGTGACGCTTCCAGATGTTGCCGGCGTTCACCGTCGACGCCTGCGGGGAGGGTTCCTTCCCACTCCCAGCCAGGTACCGACTCGAACCATTTCACTGTCTGCGGATCCATGCGTCCAGCCCGACGCGCTTTCCTTCGACCGGAAACCCACGGCCCCAACCCCGGCACCCTGTACGGGACACGGGCGTGGCCGTTCTTCTCGACGAAGCCGAGAAGCTGTTCCACGTACCGCGGGTTCAGTTCCCGCGGCGGTTCACCCACCATGGAATCAAGCTAGCAGCCCGGCCTCAGCACGGTACTCGTACAGCATCTCGTCGAGCGACAGTTCGGTCAGCTCAGCGTGGATCGACACGATCGCTTCCACCAGACGGGCGGCCTCGTCGAGGACGACAGCGCGCTCCTCCGACGTGGCGGGGATCTGCAGATCGGCGGTGTCGCCGGCGCCGGCGGCCGCGCGGGTGATGAACTCCGCGACAGCAGCACCGAACTGGTGAGCTGCGGCGACAGCCAGGTCGGCCGGGTCACCATCGGTGTACACGTCGTCGAGGATCGCCTCGAGGGTGCTGCCGGCCAGAGTGAACGCCACCTGGGCGTCGTCAGTGACAGCCAGCGAAGCGGAGGAGAACAGCGAGAACGCGCCGAG
Organism: Leifsonia sp. Leaf264; assembly: GCF_001422325.1. Lineage (GTDB taxonomy): Bacteria > Actinomycetota > Actinomycetes > Actinomycetales > Microbacteriaceae > Orlajensenia. Next base: position 365,792 of record NZ_LMMR01000005.1, on the reverse strand, counting down.
GGTGACGAACCCGGAGTACAGGTACTGGAACGTGTCGACGGTGACGTCGTGGTTCACGAACAGCTGCTCCTGCGTCACCCACGCCTCCAACGCGTAGCTGGCGTCGTTCAGGACGTTTCCGGGTGTTGTGCTGGTCGGGTTCAAGGGTGGTGCTCCTACAAGTTGGTGGGCTGGTCCGACTGTGGGTACAGTCGTGCCCCCTTCATGTGCGGACACGGAACGTTTTGCAGAACCGCAACCTATCTCTATGCGTGGCGGATCGGGCCGGCTGTCACGACGCCTCCGGTGCCGGCGGCTGCCAGGCGTAATCGGGGTGGCTGTCCAGGCTCAGCGGTACTCCGCGTCGATCTCCGCGCTGCGGCGCATTGCCTCTTTGAACGGCAGGTTCTGATCGATGACGGCCTTCATGCGGGCCTTTCGCTCCGCCTTCTGCTCGGGGGTCAACTTCTGAGCAGCGGAGTCTGCACGGAGCTGGGCCTTGTCGATCTTCTTCGACGCCTTGCCTGCGGCCGCTTCCGCCCGAAGCCGGTCCCTTTCAGTCCTCTTTTCAGTCCTCTTCGCAGCTTCATCGGCATCGAGCTCAGCACGGAGCCGATCTCTGTCAGCCACAGACGGAACGAACTTCTCTGGCGATCCATCGTGCGGCGGACGAAGTGAGTACTTCAGCGCCCGCTCGTACTCTCTCGGGGAACCAACACAGTGCGCCTGACGTCCGTCCTTGAACTCGATCACGAAGCGAACCGTTGAGTCCTTGAACGCCTTCGGAAGCAGCCCGCCGACGAGCGCGCCCGCCGGGCCGGCTACAGCGGCGCCGACGAAAACGCCGGCGCCGCCTTTCGCGTAGTTGTAGCTCTTCCCGGAATCCACAAACTGGACACGCTCGACCGTGCTGCTGTCGAGAGCCCAGGTCTTCACGACCAAGGCCATCGCGCCAGCGGAGATGGAGTATCCGTCCGTAGCGGGGAACGGACCAGCGACAACCTTCATGGCGTCAGAGTACTGGCAACCCGCCGTCATTCGAACACCTGCTGATGTCGGCCGAGCCGTCCTCAGGCGAGCATCTCGTCGACGTCGTCGACGACAGCGTCCAGCACCCCGTAGTCGGCGTCGTACACCGGGGACTTCCGCTCGGCGAGCGTCACCAAGTGCGCCACCACTCCGCACACCATGTCGATGGTCTCCATCCGCGCTTCGTCGTAGTCTGCGTGACGGAGCGGCTTGAACCCGCCGACACCGTTGGCGCCGTCGAGGTTGTTGGCGAGGAGAGCTGCGAACTGGGCTGCCCGGTCGGCGTTCTGGGAGCCCGGGTCGACACGGCGGCCGTCAGCGAGGGTGAACCCGCCCGCGGAGATGTCCTCCGCGATGCCCCACATCATCGACGCCGCCCACCCGGTGTGCTCCTCCTTCGTGAGGCCGGACTCATCCACTGCCCATGCCATGACGACAGTACGGGCGACTGAGACGAACCCGGCGTACGTGTCGCGCCAGCCGTCCTCGAAGTCGAGCTGCCAGAGGTTCTGGGAGTTGTACGTGTACTCGGTCCAGTCCTGGACGGTGAGCGCGGCGGCGCGGACAGCGTTCCAATGGGTGTCGACGTTGTTGCTGCGGTTGGTGTTCTCGGTCATGATGGGCTTCTTCCTGCTGAGTGATGCAGGAGGCGGATGCGACCTGCACCCTTCTCATGCGCAGGAATGACGTTCCGAGAGGGTTAAGCCCTACCCCCACTTCGGGGGAGGTGGTTGAGATGCCCGGAAATCCACGGATCTCACGGTCAGCTACGCGGTCTCGGTGAGCGAAAATCGCCAACACCATCATGTTGCGATCCAGTAGCGTATATCAAAACTGAGCATCGGAGCAGGATGGACCTGATCAACCCGTACACCCCAGGCGCCGGCACCAGACCAGGCGATCTCCCCGGCCGGTTCGAGCAGACCGCCATCGCCATGTCCATCGCCGACCAGGTGGACGGCGGCCGGGAAGTGAACCCGATGATATTCACCGGATACCGCGGCGTCGGGAAGACCAGCCTCCTGTTCGAAGTCCGCGACATCCTCCGCGCCCGCGGGTGGATGGCCGGCTACTTCGAAGTGCGACGCAACACAGACACCGGCGACGCGATCCGCACCATCGTCACCGACAGCACCAACCAGCTCCCCAACAGCGGACTCAGGGCAGCGCTGCCGAAAGCATTGGCGAAGATCGGCGGGATGCGACTCACCGCAGGGCCCGCCGGGGTGTCGTTCTCCGTCGCATCCGGCAAACCGATCACCGACCCGTACAACGACCTTGTCCTGTTCCTCCGCTCCCTCGGGAAGACCGCCCGCAGCCACAGCGTCGGCGTCGCGCTCATCGTCGACGAGCTCCAGGAGTTCCTGGTCCGAGACCTGGCACTCCTCATCCAGGCACTCGGCGCCGTCCGCGACGAACCGATCGTCCTGATCGGAGCCGGCCTGCCGTACCTCCCCGCCGACATGGCGAAAGCGAACACCTACGCCGAAAGGTTCCGCTACGAAAGCATCGGGTTCCTGGCCCGAGCCGACAGCATCGAAGCGGTGACCGCCCCGGCCTTCGGTCAGGGTGTCATCTGGGAACCAGCAGCCGCGGAGCTCATCGCCGACAAGTCCGAGGGCTACCCGTTCATGGTGCAGCTCTTCGCCAGCGAAGCGTGGAAAGTCGCCGACAGAAGCCCCATCACACTGGCCGACGCTGAAGCAGGAGTGGCGGCCGGACGCCGACAGCTCGACAACGGCCTGTACCAGATCCGGTACTCCCGCCTGTCGCCCCGCGAGCGTGAGTACGTCGACACGATGGTCCACCAGATGGGAGCCGGCAACCGTGCATTCTCCGGGAACGTCGCCGACTCGCTCGGGAAATCCACGCAAGCGCTCGCGCCCGCACGCGACCGGATCATCAAGAAGGGGATCATCGCATCGCCCGCCGCCGGGATCCTCGAGTTCTCCGTCCCCGGGTTCGCCGACTACGTCCGACGGGTCAACGGATGGGACGCCGTCGGGTAGGAGTGCTCAGCCGATGACGACGTCGTGCAGCTCGCGGACCGGCATCCGGGCCCAGGTCGCACGCCGGGCAGGAGGAGACACGAGTCCAGCAGGCGCCTGCCGAAACTCATGCTCCAGCCGGCGGGACTGCGCCAGCAAGTAGAACCGGTCCGGGACGTCCTCACCGGTACCTTCCTCGATCACCCGCGCCAACGCGTGAACGCGAGGCATGTCAAGGTCACCGAACCGGGCAAGCTCCTGCTGCCTGTAGAACCACCGGGCGAGCAGCACACCGTCGACACGGACATCCCACGGGATGTCCAACGACCCGGTCCGATCAGCATGCTCCTTCACCGCCCGGAGCAACGTCGCGAAATGGGCGGCGTCGACATCGAGGATGATGCCGGCCTTCTCGACCATCGCGGCGGCCGACGGTGAGAGCTTCCCCGCAGCTGACTTCTTCTCCAGGTCCCGGTGCCAATGCCCGATCGGGAACCCGCGGAACGCTTCGTTCCGGGCGGGGACGAGGAGGTTCCGGGCTTCAGACCACCGCGCCCACACTCGAAGTTCAGCGAACAGCTGCCGGTCGCGGCGGTCCCAGAACCAGCCGGGGATCTCTTCAAGCGCAGCACGCCGGTCATCGGACAGTTCGCCGCGCTCGAACTCCAGGGTGCGGCGCCGCACCCACTTGCCGAGCTCCACACCGCCGAGGATCTCCTCGGACCTGAGGTTGCAGTGGCCGGCCACAGCAACGTACTCGCGGAGGGCGTTCAGCCCGCGCTCGTACATGAACTCATTGCCGGACCACACCCAACCGGGCAGAGCCTCCAGGGTGCGAGCCAGGTCAGTGTCCAGGGCGCCATTCAGATGCGCGCGACGCCACTTGTCGACCCATCTACCCAGCCCGCGGCCCGACTCCTCATGACGGGCAGGGACACGAGCGTGACCTTCACGGTCGACGAACACTCGAAGCAGCGACAAGCGCTCCTCGACGGTGGTGTAGGGGTTCATGGGTGGATCCGTTCAGTCATAACCGACATGCGCGGCCGTGACGTGTTTCGGCAGTTTCAGGCCAGTCCGGCGTTCAGCACGGTGCTGGGTTCCTTCGCTGACCATGCCCATCCGGGGATGGCGGCGAGCCGGTTGATCCGGTCGATGGTGAGGTTCTTCACGGTGTTGTGGCGGTGGCGCTGGGTGTTGACCCAATCGGCGAGGCGGCGCTCGACGATGTCTGAGCTGCCGCGTCGGGGGAGCCTGCCGTTGGCGGCGACGAACGCCTCCAGATTGCTGAGCGTGGTCGACCAGGCACCTTTCGCCAGGGTCTCGCCGGACTGGCTGAGGATCTGGGCGAGGCGCTCGGATCTGGGTGCCGGGAGGGTGCCCTTCTTCTCTGCGGTCTGCTGGTTCATGAGCCAGATGGCGAGGGATGCTTCGCCGCGGCCGTTGCGGAGTGGTGTGCGGTGACGGACCTGGATGAAGCGTTCTAGGTCGGCAGCCCGTGCCCGCCATGCGTCTTCGAGGGTGTCGAGGCTTCCGGGGATGATCGCGGTGATCGCGGTGGCACGCTCGCCGGTGAGCCGGCCGTTGCGGTACTGGGCGCGCTGCGTTGCGAGCCACTCGCCGACGCGGACGCCGTCTGAGGTCTCTTTGATGCTGGGGGTGCGGCTGTGGTCAGTCACGAAAGCGGCAAGGGCGTCCAGCGCGTCGGTGAACGCCTGATCGGTAGTTGTTGTGTCATGCATAGGGGTCCTATGCGTGGCGTAACAGGCCGGCTGCGCGTTTCAGCGTCGGGTTGGAGGCCCGCGGCTCCTCCGAGATCAGCTCTGTCTCGTGGTCCGCCATCCAGGCAATCGCTTATCGGCGAGGGCGAGGGCCTTCTCTGAGTAGTTGTCCGACGCGTGCCTCAGCCTTGTGAGGAACTGGTGCGCGGCGCGCCCTTCAACACTCGGTTCGGAGTATGTCGGCGTGCGGCCGGGGTTCTGTTCCAGCCAAGCAGCTGTCGCTTCCACGTTCGCAACGAACATGTGCCAGCGAGGGGAAGAGGCCCGGCCTGTCCGCCATCCGGGGAGCCGCTCGTCGAGGAGTTCGGCGCATTCACCATCAGCGAGGCGGCGTTGGAGTCTCAGCCAGTTCCCGTGCAACGACTCATCGGTGTCGTCGCCGTTGGAACGTGGGAGCGCTCCGTGCTCGTCGACCCAGTCGGATGTCGCATTGAACCCCAACATCCATGTCAGGTCTGGGGTGGTGATTCTTTCCGCGACGCTTCCCGACTCTCGCCATCCCGGAACTCTGGCGTCGAGGAGTTCCAGCTTCTTCGGGTCGTTGGTGCGGCGGCGTAGCCCTTCCAGCCAGCGGTTCCAGCGGAACTCTTCTGTCCCCTTCACCGATCGGCGGGGGAACGTCTTGCCGTTCTCGTCGAACCAGACGCAGAACCCGTCGAGCTCCTCGATCCACTTGTCGTGCTGCGTCTTCCACCAACCTGGGTAAGCCACATCCAGAAGCGCACGCTGCTCTGCGGTCACCCGGTCCGGGTGAAGTCGGTTGTGCCTGAGGAATGTGGCGTGGGGCCCTTCATCGCCTGACGCGCCGACGCGCGGGGTGGCACCGTCATGGTCGGCGGACCAGTCGAGCAGCGCAGCGAACGCCTCATCCCAGCGGGACTGCGAACGGACCCAGCCCGGCACCTCGTTGTCGAGGGTGGCACGCCGGTCAGACCCAGCTGGAAGTCGCAGTTGCTTGTTGCGCCATTGGGCGAAGCTGCGTTCGTCCAGATCGACAGAGTTCATGGACGGCCACTTCCCGGAGACCTCCTTCCACGCCTTGAAGGCGTCCAAGCGGGAACGCCATTGCGCACTTGTGTCTTTGGGCATCTCGGCGGTCACCGCCTCTGCAGCGTCGGTAAGGATCTGGTCGATGTCTATCATCATGGGTCTCCGGTATTCGTTCCACCGGTTCTATGCGTGACCTCTGCACCCGGCTGGCATCAGCAGCCGGCACCCTCCCTCGCGCATAGAAGATGTATGGACTTCCCCTTTGATTCCTTCGTCGACCAGGTGGTCGGCGCTGGTTGGCGTGAGACCGCTGACTCGGTCGCTGCGTTCCTCGGCGAGCACGGCCATCTGCCGTTGTCGCGGATGGGTGCTGCCCGGGACATGCCGGCTGATCTGGCGGCGGAGGACCGGTTGGGCAGGTGGGTGTCGAAGCAGCGTGAAGCTGACCGGCACGGAACTCTCACCGATCCGCGTCGGGCGTACCTGAAGTCTGCGCTGGGTGATCTGTGGGTTGAGTGCGCTCCCCGGGATCACCGGTGGGAGTCGAAAGCGGAAGCTGTGCGGGAGTTCATCGACTCGACAGGCAGGAAGCCGCTGACGCATCGGTTGCCGTCGTCGACGTTGCCGCCGGAGCGTGCCGCTGAGGACAAGCTCGGCCGGTGGCTGTCGAAGCAGAAGGTGGCGTCGAACGCTGGGGTTCTGCCGCCGGAGCGTGCTGAGCTGGTGCTGGAGCTTCTCGCACTCTGAGCTGAATCAGATCGGCTATGCGGGAGCGCAGATTGCGGCTGTTCCGCACATGTGGGTGACGACCCAGAAGGAGAATCACCTCATGACCAACGTCATCAAAGCCAAGTCCGGCAACGACTTCCTCGCCCTGCTCCCCACCATGCTCGGATACACGCCGACGGACAGCATCGTCTTCGTCGCGTTCAACGGCAACCGCACCATCGGTGGGATCCGCTTCGACCTGGAAGCGACGAACCGCCCGAACTGGGTCACCGACATGCTGAAGATCGTCACCCGCGTCGACAACCTCACCCACATCGTCCCCGTCATCTACACCAACGACGACTACGTCGACGGGTACGCACCGCACCTTCAGGTGGCCGCCGACCTCACCGCGTACTCCGACATGGTCGGCCCGCCCCTCCGCGACTTCCTGATGGTCACCCCGACCCGGTGGATGTCCTTCGTCGACAAGGACACACCCGCCGACGGACACCCGCTGGCGGAGATCGGCGAGTCCGCCGTGAGCGAGCTCGTCGAAGCGCCCACCGCCACGTACCTCGGTGAGACCAAGCTCCCCGACGTCGACGCCACCATCCGTGACGAGATCGCCGCCCTGGTCGACCAGCCGTCCACCGACCTCGGGAACCTCGACAGCATCTTCACCCTGTTCGAGGACGCGATCACCGCGGACGCCCTGACCGCCACGGAGCGGGCACGACTCCTGCTGATCTTCGACAGCCCCACCATGCGCGACGTCGCCCTGATCCAGTGGGCACGCGGCCGCGACGACGAGTCCGACAAGATCGCCCGACACGCACTCCTGAACGTCGCGAACCACACCGTCATCCACGACACCCTCGGCGCCACCCTCGCAGGTATGGGAGACCGACCGGACGTGGACCGACTCAAGAATGCACTCGACGTCGCGCTGCTCCTCGCCGCGTCCGCACCCACCCAGAAGCGCGCCGCCCCGCTGGTCATGGCCGGCTGGTGCGCCTGGGCGCTCGGCCAGTCGTCCCGCGCCGCCGTGTTCGCCGACCAGTCGATCGCCATCGACCCGGACTACACGTTCCCCGCCCTGCTGAAGACGATGACCGACAGCGGGTTCATCCCCGACTGGGCGTTCCAGATCCCGCAGGTCGACGAGGCTGACCTGATCCACCTGAACCCGGACGCGTAACCGCGCCACGGTGACAGCAAGAACGCCCGGCGGGGGATCCCTGCCGGGCGTTCTTTGTTGCTTGGCGAAGACCAGGCTCCGACTGACCGCCTGAGCTCAGCTGGTGATGTCCGCCAGAGTGTCGGGGATGTCGAACCCGGTGCCGTGCACGTCGCGGAACACCTGGACGACGACATGGCCGTCGTCTTCAGCGGGGAGGAAAGCCATCGGGAACTGGGTCACGAGGAAGTCGTCGGCGCCAGTCCATCGCCAGCTGGTGGCGACTGTCCAGTTCTCGCCGAGAGCGGTCGCTGTCATCTGGTCGGCTGACGCAACGATCTGAGCGAATCCGCGCTTCCGTGCGACGGCGGCGATTCCCTCGAACAACGCGACGGCGAGGTCGAGGTCAGGGAACCGGTCGTGTGTGTACCCGTCCACGACGTCGATGCGGAGGGTGGAGTCGTCGACCACAGCGTTGCCGTCGGCGATTCCGCCAAGGCAGACGGAGGCGCTGGCGAATCCGATGATGTCACCGTCGGAACCCTCGGCGACCACCCCGACAACGCCGGGGGAATGAGCGCCGGCCAGCATCTTCCGGAACATGCTCGTGGCGAGTGCTGCGTCGTGGCCGTTCGCGGCGAAGAAGCGGATGAATCCGGCGAGGTGGGTTTCGTCGGGGCTGGTGATGGTGGGCACGTCGGCGGTCACAGGGTCTCCTTGGTCACCACCTTCATGCGCGGTCCGGGCCGGTTTCCTTCCGTCTGACACCTGTAGGTGATCGTCAGCCCGCCCCAGTGCGGGGGCTTTCGGGTGACACCGTGACAACCGGCTCTCGCCAGGATGCCCGAGATTCCGGGGATGCCGCCAGTCGCCCGACGGCACCTCCGCGGTTGGGGGGTACCTTCCGGGGTTCACGGCGCGCCGACAATCACTAATGTCTAATCGTCACAGCAGTCACACAGCTTTCAATGGGGGAAGTTTTGCAGCACCACCCGTCCGCGCCCCGGACAGACCAGCTCTACGCACGCATGAGCGACAAGGCGCTCACCACACAAGTCAGCGCCGGCAACATGTCCGCGCTCGACGAGATGCTCCGCCGCTCCTACCCGTGGGCTGTCGCCGCGGCCCGTCGCGAGCTGGACGTGAGATCACTCGACATCGGGTACACCGACGATGTCGTCGCCAACGTGTTCACCCGAGTCGTTGAGCACGTCGCCCGCGGGAAAGGGATCGGCTCCACCTTCACCGAAGTGCTGACCACCGGCATTATGTGGGAAGCAGCTGAGTTCGAAACCGACGTCGACGACGGCGTCCTCGACCCCGTGCTGCCCGACCCGACGGACTTGGCGATCACCACCGAACGCGGCCGTCACGCGATCGACGCGTTCAACCTGCTGCCCGACCGGATGCGAGCCATCATCTGGCTCGCCGAAGTCGAGCAGAAGACCACAGCCGAGATCGCCGAAGCCACCGGAGTCACCCCCGGCCACGCCGCGGTGCTCCTGTCCAGGGCCCGAGCGCGGCTTCGTCAGCGCTGGGATCAGCATCCGGCAACTGTCACCGACTCGTACAAGCTCTGTGCGCCGGAGCCGGTGAGCCAGGCTCGGCCGGTGGCGCACCTGGCAGGCTGAGCTCAGTGGCCGGTGCAGCTCTCGACGATGTCGGGAGCTAATCCGAGCCGAGCGCGGACGCGCTGCGCTGCCGCCTTCACCTCAGTGCGGTCAGGCCAGGTGGTGTTCTCGACTGCAGTGAAGTCGGTCGCGAACGACCAGGCGTCATAGGTGCTGATGGTGGCGAAGTAGTCGTCCCGGATCTTCACGATGTCCTCGGCGATCTCATCAGACGGCCACAGCACGTTTTTGTCATCGAGACGCAATGCGGCGGCCTGAGCTCCGTCTCTTGCTTTCGCTGCGGTGCCGGCAATCGGTCCGTAGTTGCCGGTGGTGTCGTAATCGGTGAGCGCCAAGTTCGAGTCGCCGATCAAGCGGTTCTGTGGGCACACCGTGTCCAGGTAGTAGTCGGCAGCCTCTTCTGTCGTCATCCGCTCGGGTGTCGGTGTCGGTGTCGGTGTGGGCGTCGGCGTCTCCGCGATCTCTGACGCTGCGGTCTTCGTCGGCGCCGCGCCCGTGCTCGTCGGAGCGCAACCGGTCAGGGTCAGAGCGGCAGCGGTGAGCAGCACGGTGAGCGGGATGGTCAGGCGCACGGCAGCCTCCAAGATCGGCGAGTCGCTTGAGCGTACCGGGCCGATCAGACACCGGGAACCGCCCAGACGAGGGGCCACGCCACATGTCCACCTGGCATGAGCGGCAGATACGAGATCCACGTCGGGTACATGACCCGCGAGTTGCGGATCACCGTCAACTCCGAGGAAGCCGTCCACGCCACGATCGTCCAGCTGCTCGACGACCCTGAGCTGCTGATCGCGGCCGGCTACGGCATCGACGACGACACAGTCCTCCCGATGCTCACCCCACCCACCAAGTTGCCTGCGTCCGTCAGCTTCTTCCACGCCGTCGTCATCGACAACGACCCACGGTACGGGTGGGAGTTCCGCGGCTGAACTGCGCCCCGGTCATATGCTCAGGGCATGGATTTCGGACCGATGTCAGCGTATGTGAACCCGTTCATCACTTCGCTGGCAACCCTTTCTCTGAAGGAATGGGACGCGAGCATCGTGTCGATGATCAACACCACTGTCAGTCTCGAGGAAGGCCTCGACTCCGCACAGCAGACAATCATCTTGGCGATCGACGCTATCGGCCGGTCCAGGCAAGCAGACGCCGCACGGGAGGCAGCGAGTGCCGCGGTGAGATCCCTCAGCTGGGCGGCCTCTGACGAGCTGGCGTTGCGTGAAGCTGCCAGGCTCGCATCGGCCGCGATCGTGGTGCTGGATGTCGTCTCGTTCGAGATACTGCTGCCCGCATTCATCCCGTTCCGGCTCACCGATGTCGCGGTCCCCGTGAAGTGGGCTGCGTAGCCGCCTCGATGCTCACTAGACCGGCCAGGTTCCGTCCTCGTTGTCGAAGCCTGCGTCATCGCGGCCGAACACTTCACCGTCCGCGAACGGCGTCGACGTGATCTCGTCGGTGAACGGGTCGAACCACTCGTCGAACGCCAGGTTGTTCAAACCCAGAGACTCCTGAACCACTGACGGTGGGAGCTCATCTTCGTACAGGTACATGTGGTCGGTGTCTTCGAGCAGCTCCTCCATCATCTGTTCTATCCACCCGGTCTCCGGGTCGAGCACCACGTTCACGTCATCGGCATACGCTTTCGCGACCAGCAGAGTCAATCGGACCGCCAATGCCTCAGCGACGGACGCCGGGCCATCCCAATGGCGTGCGAACCGGCCGCCGACGTCGAGTGCTGCGGCGATGAACTGACGGGCGAACCTCCGGTCGTACTGGCCGAGGAACCGTTTCGGCAGCAGCGGGATGATGTCCAACGACTCCTGATCCACCTGGTCGAACGTGGCGGATTCCCCTTCGGTCACGGCGTCGAGGACGGCAAGGTCGTCGAACAGCATCGACACCAGGTCCACGTTCCCTTGGATCAGCAGGCCACGGTCGACGTTGTTGATGTCCAGCTCGCCCAGCCCGCGCGCTTTCGAGCCGCCCTCCTCTGCGAGGGACTCATTCGCCAACCGTGCGAACAGTTCCGGGGCGACCCCGTGAGCCAACAACGGTGGAGACGTCACCTCCCAACCGAACCGTTCCAAGTCGCACGGGAACACCGCCAACCGGTGCCCGTCCTCCGGGAACGCAGCGAAGATGTCCATCATGCCGCCGGCGCCGTTCCACGCCAGCCCAGCCTCCAACGCCATCCACCCGATGCTCGCCAGCTGCTCCACAACGGGTGCGGGCGCTGAGAACAGGACACGGTGGTAGCCGCGGGCGGTGGCGACCTTGGCATACTCCCGGAACAACGCGTTCCACACAGCCTCCGGGTCATCGTGATCGGTGACCCGAACGTCCTGCACATCCAATGTCGTCAGGTCATCCCGTGGCTGGTCTCCGTCCGGAGTCTGCCGGACAGTGCCCGAGACGCTCCCAGCGATCGACCCGTCAGGCCGTTCAGCGATCAACGTCAACCCACGACGGTGCGCGGTGTCTTCGATTAGGAAATGCGCCATCTGCGGTGCGTTATCGCCAGCCTCCGCCAGCACCTCCGTCAACCCTTCAAGGTGAACACCTGACGCTTTGACGATGATGAAATCGGCCATGCGCCCATTCACCCACGAAACCGGGGCCGGCGGTAGAGGACGTGCCGCTTAGGTGCGGCAAGCCGGAGCCAGGCGGGAAGCGTCGGTGCCTTCACGCCCTAGAGGGCTGAGGTCCTGGCCATCCGAAACGTTCCGGATCACATGGGTACGCCACCAGTTGGTGCCCGTCCTCCGGGGAAGCCGTATGCAGGTCCGTCGGCCCGCCGGCGCCGTTCCACGACAGTCCGGAATCCAGCAAGGTCCACCCGAGCGCGACCATCCTCGCCGCAGTCGCCTCATCGGTGCGGAACAGGACACGTTGGAACCCGAGCTCGGCCGCGGTCACGGCGTACTGCTGGAACAGCGCATCCCACACCCGAGCCGCATCAGCCGTCTCGATGACGCGTTCCGCTTTCACGTCCAGTGTCGTCACATCGACCGGTTCGTCGTCGGAAGCGCGGATCTTCCCGACCACCATCCCGATGATCGAGCCGTCCGGACGTTCCGCCACCATCGACAACCCGCGGCGCTGGGCTGTGTCCTGCACCACATACTTCGCCAGCGTCGACGCGGTTGGATCGCCGATCGCCAGCATCTCCGCGATCGCATTCAGATGGGCTGCGGATGCTGTGGCGATGATGAAGTCAGCCATGCGGCCTATTCACCCACGAAAGTGTCGGCAGCGGTAGAGGCTCCTGCCCGGTGACGAGCTGGGACGAGACAGAATCGTGCAGGGTGTTCAGGCTGCAGCGCGGGAGAGGTTCGAGTTGGTGTTGTGGAACCAGACGAGGATCGACTCGGCATCTAGCTGCAGGCTCTGGCTGAGCGCGGCGGCATAGAAGTTCGTGACGTGGGCGGCGATCCGCAACATCCGGGTGCGCTCCTTCACCGTCACCACGTAGCTGAGCGGCATCTGTATGGGCGGGTTCCCCATCCACGTGTCGAGGGTGAGGTGCATGTGAACCAGGAACTCGGTGACCCTGGTGTGGTCGCTTGTCCCGGACGGGAACAGACGGCCTCCCATCACGTACCGGTCCTCAGACCCGGCGTGGATGTCGTCGTGGAGCTGCTCCGCTGCCCACTCCATCGCCTGAGTCGACTGGCCGCCCTCAGCCCCGTTCTCGATCTCGACCTGGGTCGCAGCGATCAACGCCACAGCAGTCAAAGACATGAACAACTCCATGAACACGGCGTCGTCCGACAAGGCGAGCTCGGCGAGGGCCGAGTCGATCTCGCTGTGGAGGTGAGCCGTGAGGAGGTCGATGCCGGCGGTCGGGGAGAAGATGGCGTGCATGGGAGATGTCCGTTCGAAAGGTTGATCTGCTTCGCCCAACACATGTGCGGACGCCACCGGATTTCCCTGAACGCCTCGCCTACACCCGCATCCGCTTCGGCGGTTTCGCTTCCGCGATCGGGGTGACACCGAACACGCTGCTCCCGTCGGTCAGGTCGGGGCGGTGCAGCGGCGGGACCGGGATGGTCTTCCATTCGCTCTTCTCGAGAAGGACAGGGAGCAGGTCAACCGGGTTCCGGTGGCCGCGGAGCCAGACGGGTGTGCCGCGGAGCATAGCGACGTTGTCGAGCGCTGCGTCAGCCCAGTCACCTTCCGGGTTGAACGGCAGGTCGGCAGGGTTCAGGAACCCGGCGCGTTCGAAGTCGGCGGCGCCCGGCGCGGTCGGCCGGTCGCACACCAGGTTGTAGAAGTCTTCCGACAGGTGTGTGGAGGCGGGGAACCATTCGCGCCAGTCGGCGACACCGAACCTCTTGCAGGTGCGGTCGAAGTTCGGACCCGGGTACTTCCGGCAGGCGTCGCGCAGCATCTTGTAGACGGCGTTCCGAACCTTCCCGGACCCGGTCGCCCCGTGCTCGGCGATGACGAAGATGACTGCGAGGCCGGACTCGTCCATGCGGCGGCCGGCGAGCAGCTGCGCCCACGTTTCGATCTTCTGCTGCAGGGCCCGGCCGATGGTGGCGGTGACCTCCACGACGACGCGGGCGCCGTCCGCGCGGAGGATGGTGAAGTCGCCAGCCTTCGTGAACTTCGCCTTGTCCGGCTGCTTGAAACCGAGACCGGTGAACCCGAGAAGCGCGGCGGAGGAGAGACGTTCGCCGACGACGTTCTGGACGTTGTAGCCGAGCTCGGCGACACGCAACGCCAGCTCGGCGCTGAGGACCGCGTGACGGTCATGGCCTTGCCCGCCCATCTTCTCGGTCTTCCCGCTGGTGACGGACAGCCATTCGGCGTAGGTGAGCTCCGGGCTGATCTTCTTGTCGAAGAACGATGAACTCCCGGGACGGTACAGGGTGAGGGACGGGGTGTCGCGGGTGTGGAAGAGGGCGTTGGAGAAGATGCCGACCTCGATCGCGCCGACCGTGAACAGGTCAGTCATGAGCGCGGAACGGCCGGAGGCAAGTGCGGGGTTGCCGGTGACCGCGGCGAGCTGCCCGGCGGTCAGCACACGAAATTGATCGAGGGCGGCGATGACGTCCAGGTACGGGTTCAGCTTCCGGAGGATCTTCCGGCCTGCGTCAGCTGGGTTCCCTTTCAGGTGGGCGGGGAGACGTCCGATGCCGGCGGCGACCTGGTCGCGGGCTGCTTTCACGTCCACCCAGGAGGCGCGGGAGCCGACAGGCCACAGGTCCTGGTAGAACGGGTCCACCCGGACTTTGATGTTCGCCTCGTCGATCGAGTCGGTGAAGGAGTCCTCCACCAAGTGCAGCCGGCGGGAGTAGTTCAGGCCGGGGGTCTGGTGCGGAACCGTGTCGTCGGCGTCGTCCGCCTCCGGGAGTTCGCCGTCGCCGGTGTCCAGCTTCTCCGCCGGGGTGGAGTCGTCGATGTCGGCGGGGGCGGTGTCCAGGTACGTCTCGATGAGGGCGTCTTCACCGTGCTCCTCGAGCAGGTCACCCCACGACTGGTATTCGCTCACAGCAGGATGTCCTCAGCGTCAGCTTCCAACTGGACGCGGCTGTAGTCGGACATGTTGTCCTCGAAGTTCGCGAGCTTCACCGTGAACGCAGGCTGCCGGGCGCGGTTCACACGCGAACGGACGATCGCTTCGAACGGGGGAAGGTTGGCGACGTCGGCGGTGGACCATTCGGTGCCGTCGGCGGAGAAGTCAGCGACGAGCTGCTGCATGACAGCGGGGACATCCTGCGTGTACGCGAGGATGGTGCCGAAGCCGAGGACGGACTCGCGGACGGCGGGGTCAAGCTGGCCGGCACGCTGCGTGGCGAACACCGGCTGGATGCCGAACGAACGACCCTTGTCCTTCATCCACTCGATGATCTCCGGCGACTGCCCGGCGACCTCGGTGAGCTCGTCGGAGAACACGGAGACGCGGCGGCCTTCGGACTCCCAGCTGGAGCAGTTGCGTCCGATGGCCTCGTACAGGGAGAACATGAGCATGGCGACCATGTCTTCCTTCAGCTGCTTGTCGACCGGCTGACCGCCGGGGGTGGGGCCGACGTTCACGATGACGCCCCAGCCCTGCTGGAGGATCTGATCCCAGGACACCTTCGCCGGGCGGGACCACCAGCCTTCAGCGGTGAGGAGGAGCGCTGCCTTGTTCCGGGGAGCTTCCGTCATCGTCTTCCGGGCGCTCGGTGTGACGCCGGGTCCGAAGATGGTGGACAGTTCGTTGCAGGCGACAGCCAGGTCGGACCCTTCGACAGCCTTGATCAGTTCCGCCTGCGACCGGATCGCGTCGGCGAGGTTCACGGCGTGGTCGTCGCCGTGGCCGCCGAGCAGAATGTAGGCGTAGTAGAACGGGGAGGCGCCCACCCGGATGGTGCCGGCCTGAGCTGCGATCGCCGGGTCGACGACGAGAGCGGCGGTGAACACACGGGCGAGCATGTTGAACGAGTGGTGGCCGATGCTGTTGTCGCCCCAGACGTAACGCATCGCGTTCGTGATGGTGCGGGCTTGGTTCTCCAGTGAGCCGATGCGGGGGAACATGTCGATCGCCGGGGTGGTGTCATCGGCGAGGTCGCAGACGCCGACACTGTCGCCGACCTCCTGGGACATCTGCTTGTACGCGGCGGCGCCTTCACCTTTCGTCTCCAACGCGATGACGACGTTGCGGGCGCCGGGGTACCCGTCGCGGCCAGAGGGTCGTGCTCGCTCCATGCACATCCACGCCCACAGGTTGCGGAGGGCGACGGACTTACCGGATCCGGGAACACCGAGGAACATGATCCCCTGCCACAGGTCCTTCGCGGACAGTGCCACCCATTTGCCGGCGGAGCGTCCGATGCGCGGGCCGATGATCTGGTTCATCACCGCCGGCGCTTCACGGACTGCGGTGGATGACTCACCGGATGCGGTGCCGCCGTGCGGGGCGGCCAGCGACACCGGCAGTTCCTGGCCGAGCATGAACGCGTCGTTCACGAGTCCGTACCCGGCGTTCGACTTGCCGGTCACCTGAACGCCGTCACGGAAGGTCGGCTCCTGAGCTCGGGCCGGCCGCAGCGCCTTCTTCCGGATCTTCGGGAACCGTCCCACCGACAGCCCAGCGCGCATCTTCGCGTACCGGCCACGGATGTGTCCGGTTGACAGGCCCAGAGCTCCGAGCAGCGAAGCGCCGGCGGCAGCCCAGGCGGCGGTCCCGGTGAACTCCGGCAGGTGGGCGGTGTCGGCGACACCGTGGCTGAGGAACCAGGCGGCGACACCAGCGGCGACGGAGAAGCCGAGCATCGGGAGTGCGTCGCGGCTGCGGGACAGTGCCACCGGCCGGGCGTCCAAGTCGAACCCGGGCATCGCAGCGGTCACCCCAGCGAGCAGCTGAGAGGCGGACTCCACGGAATCCGATCCGGCATACAGCGACACCAGCAACGCTTCGCCGCGGCGAGCGTGGTACGTCGGGTTCGCCTGACCGAACTGTCCGGCCAGCCAGTCGAACATCCACCGGCGTTCCGAGTTCGTCGGGCGGCGGAGCACAGCAGCGACCCATTCGCCTTCAGCCATCGACACCGACAGAGCGCGGGACACCGCTGCCGGGTCCGCACCGAACTGTGTATCGCGGGCGATCAGCTGCGGCCGGCGGCCGGTGCGGAGCGACACAACCTTCGCCACGGAACCGAGGTCTGGCAGGTGGTCGACAGGGTCGACGCGGGCCGCGACAGCCCTCGACAGATGCGACGCCAACGACGCTGCGTTCTGGTGCTCCGGCGTCAACATGTAGTGAGCCAGTCCACGCTCATCTCGGTGCGCGACGATCGCGGTTCCCGGCACAACTCCGGAAGCGAAAACACCGGCAGTTTGGACGAACACCTGAGGGTTCGCGTTGAGGCTTCCGGAGCGCGTCAACTTCCATGCGCGGATCGTGGAGCTGAGGTTGAACATGCCCCTTTGACATGTGGCGACAACCGCCGTTTCGGTCACAGCTGGGTTGCGTGCGGCGGCCACTTTTCGTGCAGCGAACACCCCGCATTTCGTCACAATGAGAATCCCGGCAAATGCCACGTTTGCATCCGGCGGAATCACGCAAATGGAAACGGCCACCGACCAGCGAAAACGTCAAAACAACGCAAGGATTCCAGCGGCTTGCAACCACTTTCAGCAAGCCCGCAAGCGGCTCCTGGAATCGCCCGCTGTGGAACCGGCTCCGCGCCCGCCGCCACCTCCCTTCTGAACCCCTATAGGTTCTTCTCGGTCGGTGCCATCCTCCTGCTCTTCGTTTTGTCGGCCTTCCCGCCTGCGGCGTGAAGCGTCTCACACCTGTCAGGCGCCCTTTACGGACGTCTTCCAGTTCTTCGATTCCGTGTACCTCCTGAAGGGAGGTTCCCGTCACCGCCTCACCGTCCCGGTTTCGGGGCGTGGGTGGCTCGTCTGCCGTGTGCAGACTCCCGTCGTCTGGTCGCTGCCGTGTGCAGCTTCCGTCGATGCACCCGATGTCGCTTCGCGGCACCGTGTGTACTCCCTCGCTGGCGCTCGCTCGTGGGATGCACCTGCGGTGCATCGTTCGCTCGTAGAACGAGCTCACTGCATGTCTGCTGCGCAGCCATTCCCTGCCGGGGGCGGGCATACGCCACCAAGCCACAGACGCGTCCGTCGCCACCGTGAAGATGATCGAGCAGGCCACCGCCCCGTCCATCGTTCCGCCACCAGACAGCACCACCCAACCATGCGAAGCCGCCCCCGGCAGGGTGAAGCATTCAGTCCGTGACGGTCCCCGTGAAGCGTGAACGCCCAGAACCCCTTGACGGCATCGATCCGACTGACGCCCCGACGAACGACACGAACAACACCCGATACGAACAACGCCCCGACCAACTGGACGAGCAACACCCGGATCAACATGACGCCTGAACTACCCGCCTGCACTCAACGACCCCCTCCCTTGGAACCACGGAAGAGCGAAGCCGCCGGCGGCAGCCATCGCAACAACGTTGCGATCCGGCGAACCCCGCCAGGGGTGAGCCATGCACCCGCAGGGTGCATGCGTGAGCGCAGCGAACCGAGGCCGCCAGGCCGAGACAGCGTCCGCAGGACGCCGAGGGCGAAGCCCGAGCTCAAGTCCCACACACCGAACCACAGACCGACGAACACCTGCCTGAACGTAAAGACCCACCAGCAGACCAACGAGCAGAAGCTCAGGCGAGCCCGCCAGGGCGAGCCACGCCCGAGCCGCGCATACGCTGTCCTCCGCATCCGCTCCGGACAGCATGCGCACGAGCGACGCTACGCGTCGCCGTGCACCAGCACGCACGAACTAGGAGACGAACAAGAAGATCAACTTGAACGAGACGACGAACATGAAGACCAACGAGGAGCTCATCAATACGAGAGCGAGAAGGCGAAGCCTTCGAGCCTCAATCTTTTAACACCCATTTCGCCTCGACCCCATCACCAATCCAGCCAGCCGCCCTCCGGCGAACGGCTACCGCCGGCCGTCGCTTCGCGCCGGGGTTGCCTCGCTGCGCTCGGGTTGGGTTCCGACGTCGGCGCCGTCCGGCGGGCGGCTACCGCCGGCGCGACCTCAGTCGCGGGATCAGCCGCCGATGTTGTCGAGGCCGATCTGCCCGCCGGTGCCTTCCCCGCGTCCGGTCCTTACCGGCGGATGCTCACGTGGCTTCGGGGTTCCCGGCTTGACAGTCTTCGGGTCGAAGTAGAGAACCCAGCTGGTCATCTCCAGGAAGTGGATGGCGGTGACTTGGTCGCCCAGCTTGTTGGTGTCGATGTTGATGCTGAGACGGCCGGTGTCTTCGTTGATGACAGGTTCGAACACGATCGAGTCGATTGCGGCGATGAAGTGTGCGCCGGCATCGGTAGAGCCGGTCTGGTCTGTCTGCGACAAGTGGAACAGGGAAGCTGTGGTGGAGTGCTGCAGCTGCTCCTGCCAGGGCCGCTCCATGTCGTAGTCCGGGATCTTCAGGTGAGTGCTCACCAACCGTCGCTCTGGCTTCGGCCGGTCGTTGGAGACGAAGCCGTCTCCGACAATTGCTCGGCCACGAACAACCGCCAACGTGTTGAACGGTGCCGGCCCTGTCACGGGGATCTTCACGATGGGCTGAGCATGGTCATCAGGCGGTTCGATGGCATACTCCTCCCAAACAGCCCACGGTGACCTGGTCCCATACTCGATGTCCCAGCTGCTCATCGGACCCTCGAGAATGCGACTTTGAAGTCGACGTTCGACCTGGACGGCTGATCGATCGTCAAGGTGAACACGTCAGTGCCAGCCGGAACCGCACCGGCGCCCACCGTCTCACCAGCGCCAATGGGGAAACCGATGGGGGTCACTGTCACCCGGAGCTCACGGCCTTTCGGCGGGTTGTTGATCCGGTAGGTGGCTTGGATGTTCTTCGACCCGTACTTGACAGCTGTGATCTCTCCGACGCCGATAGGGGTCAGGGTTTCGGTCTCCCCGCCGAAGGTGCCCGGCTCTCCCTCAATCTTCGTCATGACGCGGTCGTTCAGCTGGATGAGGAAATGCGGGGCGACGGCCGACGGCGACGTGCTGCCCGGGTCGAGACGGTCTTTCGGCCAGCCGATCGTTCCTGTGATCTCGTTCACTGTGCGGACAACAGTGGCGACCACCTGGTAGGAGAACCTCCACATGACCGAGTCGCCAGCCAAGGAAAGCTCAGTGGTCAAATCGAGCTCACCGGTGGTCGGGTTGATCGAAACGTCTGCCTTGTCGACAGCTATCCCGAAACCGGTGTCGTCGTTGCCGATGCTGGCCAGACCGACGTGAGTGGTGACGTGCTCGATTCGGTCCGCTGGTATTCGAAGGTGGACGACGCATTGTTCCCGGTGCTGTTTCGGGTCGTCGATGCCCCATGAGGGGATGGCGATCCCGGAAGCGATGATGAGGCTGCGCCCGCCCACACCGAGATCCGCTTCGATCTTGCTGGGGGACGCGACCTGCTGGTCGTCGAGTACGTCGAGTTCGGTCACTTCTTCTCCTCAGGCTGGGAGTGAAACACCTGAGGTCATTGTGGCCGACCGCTGAACGCGAAGGCAAGGATCAACCCGGGGTCGGCTTTGCTTCGCTGATGCCTCGCCGCCCGCGTTCTCCGACGTCGGCCATTCATCCGATCGGCCCGTTCCCGGTCTCCCAGTCGGGCACTCGTTCGTCCAGTGTTGCGAGCCGTGATTCTCTGAGCTCGCCGGTGCGGAGTGCGGTGCGTTGCCTCCCGAGCCAGTTCCCGAGGGTGTGTTCCAGCGGTTCGGTGTTCTCCGACTGCCGGGGCCACCGGTGTTCGGTGGCGAGGAACTCGATCAGCATCTCCAGTCGGAGCTGCCATTTGTCGACGGTGTCTTCCCAGCCGGGTGCGTTGTCGTCGAGGGTGTGCCATCGTTCGTCGGGCAGGCCGGTGGTTCGTTGGATGCGGCGTTGATGGTGGAGCCATTCGCCGAGCTGCACTTCGATCGGGTCGTAGGAGCGGCGGGATGGTTTCCGGCCGTGGACGCGTAGGAACTCTGCGAGCTGGGCGGATCGTTCCCGCCAGGCGATTTCTTTCTCCTGGGCGGTGCGGGCGTTCCGGTGAGCCTGGTCGGTGCTCATGAGATGAGCCTACCGAGGGGGCATTGCCCGCGCCCGGTCTCGGTCAGGAGTTGGCGTTCTC
The DNA here is from genome assembly GCF_001422325.1 of Leifsonia sp. Leaf264. Taxonomy (GTDB): domain Bacteria; phylum Actinomycetota; class Actinomycetes; order Actinomycetales; family Microbacteriaceae; genus Orlajensenia. Next base: position 344,867 of record NZ_LMMR01000005.1, on the reverse strand, counting down.
CCGTTCGCGTGCGCGCCGCATCATCTCCTTGGTGAGGTCCGTCTCGGAGTAGTCCGGCAGCGTCTTCACCTTCGGGCGGGCGTGGCCTTTCGGTTTGGGTTCAGGGCGGGGTTGGACGCGGCGGCCGAGCTCCCGCAGCAGCACGTCGGTGTCGAAGTCGGCGAGGCGGACCGGTGCGTCCTGCGTCCAGAATCCCGGGTCGAGGTCGGCCTCTTCGAGGACGCCGAGGGTGACGAACGCGGCAGCCGGGGAGACGTTGTATGCGCGGCACACGGCAGCGATCTGGGTGTGGGTCGGGTTGGTCTTCCCGTGCAGCCACCGGTGCACGCTGGCGATGTTCGCACCGGTGCGCTTCGAGATCTCGGTGAGGGTGTCCCCGTTGGTGATCTGGGCAAGGTATTCGGGCCAGTCTGTGGTCATGCGGGCAAACCTATGAGGTGTCGCAAGCCGCTGGAAGCCGAATCGGGAAAGTCATTGCATGCACGCAATGGTTTCGGCCAAAGTCATTGCACGCATGCAATGGTCTTGACATAACGGGCCGCTGGAGGACACGACCACTGGCGGTCACATGTTCGTTCGCACGTCCGGGTTGAGCTCGTGCTGAGTGAGCAGGTCCGGCCAGGTCCGCTCCGGTCTGCCGATGAACGGGAACGTCGGTCGATCGTCGCCCACAGCTTCATGGGCAACCTCGAAAGCCTTGCGCTCGTCGAACCATGTCCATTCGCCGCCGATGTCCTCGGTCCAGAGACTCTCGTCGCGGGGGAGCTCCGACCAGAGCTTCCACACGGGCTCATCGGTGTACCGTCCGTAGTTTGCCTTCCGGACCCGGAACCTGATGAACCGACCTTCGCCCGTCAGGATCGACTCGATGACCGAGTCGGCAGCTTCGCCCTCTTCGGTTTTGAACCCACCGAATCCGTCGTCGTCGTCCTCGACGGCGGAGTCGAACTTGATCGACAGCGGGAAGCGAACCTGCTTCAAGCCGATCGGCTGGAACGACTGGCGGAGGACCCACAGATCGAACTTCGCCAGCCAGAACTCCACATCCACGTCGGGGTGAGCGCGAGCGACTCTCTTGAACCAGGTGCGGCCGTCGAGATCGTCGGGCACATCGATGTGAGGCCAACCCTGCGCATCCCGCCATGCTGCGAACCAATGCGTCGCCGGTTCGAGATACTCCATGGTCCCTGACCTTACGCCTCGGGTACACCCCCTTGCGAGCATCCTCACTGACGTACATCGAGTGTGTGCACAACCGCACAGAACGGCTGCTCTCCGCGCATGTAGGTGTCAGAAGAACCGACACCCTCACGCTTTGGAGTTCGACCATGACTGCTTTCACCACGACCGACCCGACCACCGCCCGGATCGCCTTGTCGTTCATCGTCGAGCCGGGGAACGCTGAGGTCGGACGGTTCATCGCAGACCACGGACCGGTCGACGCTCTGGCGAAGCTGCCGGGCACCTCCATCCCCGGCACCGGCCGCAGGCCGTCCGAGACCGAGGTCGACTACGCGCTTAAGGTCATCGAACGTGAACGCATCACCGTCCTCACCCCCGAGGGTGACGGCTGGCCGTCATGGGCTGGGAAGCTACGCGACACCGCCCCGATCATCCTGTTCGTGAAGGGTGATCCCACCCTCCTCACCGACGGCATCCGCGCCGGCGTCATCGGCGCTCGCGCCGCCACCATGTACGGGGAGACCACCACGCAGGAGATCACCGCCGACCTCGTCAGCCGCGGCGCCACCATCGTCTCCGGCGCAGCGTACGGAGTGGACGGGATGGCCCACCGGTCCGCCCTCGCCGCCGACGGCAAGACGATCGCGTTGCTCGCCGGTGGTGTCGACCGCCCCTACCCGGCCGGACACGACCAGCTCATCCACCGGATCGGCCAGCACGGCGCTGTCGTCAGCGAACTCCCGCCGGGAACCCAGCCCACCAAATGGCGTTTCCTCAGCCGCAACCGACTCATCGCTGCCGCGTCTGACGTGCTCGTCATCACCGAAGCCGGGATGCGTTCCGGGTCACTGACCACCGCCGCGTGCGCCGACGCCCTCAACATCCCCGTCACCGCCGTCCCCGGACCCATCACCTCCGTCAGCTCCGCCGGCTGCCACCGCGTCATCCGCGAAGGCGTCGCCACCCTCGTCACCACCGGTGAAGAGGTTTGGGAGGCCAAGGGGGAGTAGCCGCCGGCGGCAGCTACCACGCGAACTGGTCATAGACACACCAGCTTGAACCGCAATACGGTTTGGGGCACCGGCACCAACCCCAGCCTGCAACAGTTCCCGAGTGGCTCGAGGTGGACTGCCGACAACTGGGGAGCACCCGCATGTCTGAACGCCTGACCGCATCACGTCGGATTGTCGGAGCGGTTGTCGCGGCGGCCGTCGCCATGGCCACCATCTTCGTCGGGGCTGCACCTGCGCGAGCTGACTCGTCCTATGGGATCACCCCGTACTCGAACCTGCACAGCACCGGCAACACAGTCCTGTTCGCAGCTCACACCGCCACCTACGGCATGGAGCTGTGGAAGACCGACGGGACAGCAGCCGGCACCGGCCTGGTGAAAGACATCACGCCCGGCGCCAGCGGATCCATGTGCTCCAACAATGGAGACCAGTGCGACGTCGGGTTCACCGACGCCGGCGGGTACACGTACTTCGTCGCAGCGTCGGACGGCACAAGGAAGGAGTTATGGCGGACCAACGGCACAGCCGCCGGGACCACACGAGTGAGCGGCTCGACAACATCGGTGGTGTACGGAATCCTGGGAGCAGCCGGCGGCCTCGTGTACTTCGGAGCGACCGACACCACGACGGGGAAGAGCGGCGTCTGGGCGACGAACGCCGCCGGAACATCCGCGACCAAGGTCTACGAAGGTGCCTACGGTTCCTCGTCCAGCAGCTTCGCGTCCGCGGGAGGCCGTGCGTACTTCACCCCGTGGGCGCCGACCAACGCCAAGATGTACGTCTCCGACGGCACTGCAGCAGGCACCCACACCATCAGCGATCCCATCACCGGACCGATCCCAGGAGCGGACCCTGTGGAGGTAGCCGGGAAGGTGTACTTCCTTGCCATCACCCATGAAGAAGAAGCCAGCCACGTCTACAACCTGTGGGTGACTGACGGGACGACCGCTGGCACCAGCATGGTGCCCGATTCGAAGAACGCTCTGACGATGGCAGGGGTGAACGGGAAGCTCGTCTACTCCCAGAGCACCGACACGGGCACCGTCACATACGCATGGGACGGCAGCACTAAAGAGACGCTCGGCGCCGGCTGGTACTTCAACGGCTCCTACCTGTGGAAAGGGCGGCTGTACCTCGCCACCTCTGACGGGAACGTACCCAAGCAGCAGATCATCCGCTCCACCGACGGAACCGCAGCCGGAACTATCGACCTGGCGACTGTGCCCACCCGGTACGGAGGGCCGTCACCATTCAGCGGAGGAACGAACGTGCTCTACATCGGCGCTGCCACCCAGCTGTGGAAGTCGAACGGGACGGCCGCCGGGACGGTGTTCGTCAAAGACCTCGGCTCGGGATTCGTGAACGGGGCTCCCGAGGTTGTCGCCGCCGCGCTCACCAACGACCGTGCTCTTGTCGCGTCGCAGGGGTACCTGGAGGGGAAGGTGTTCCTGACGGATGGCACGTCGGCTGGGACGGCAGAGTATGCACCGGCGGTACTGCCGCTCACGGCCACACCCGCGCCGAAGATAACCGGCACAGCGAAGGTCGGAATCAGGCTGTCCGCGTCGGCTGGAACATGGGCTCCCGCGCCGGTCAGTTTCGCGTACCGGTGGTACGCCGATGGGGTGGCGATCCCGTCTGCGTCCGCGCCGTTCTACACGCCGATGCCGCCGCAGGTCGGTAAGAAGATCACCGTAAAGGTGACCGGGACCAAAGCGGGGTACGTCACCGTGACGAAGACGAGCTTGGCGACCCTGCCCGTGAAACCGGGGACGTTGATCTCAGCGGTCCCGAAGATCACCGGCACAGTGGCGCTCGGCGGGATTCTGACCGCGTCTCCTGGCGGGTGGGCTCCGGCGCCGGTCACGTTGAGATACCAGTGGTACGCGAACGGTACGGCCATCTCCGGGGCGACCGCATCCACATACAAGGTGGCGTCCGCCCAGATCGGGAAGAAACTGTTGGTGGCGGTCACCGGAACGAAGACCGGCTACACGACGGTGTTGAAGACGAGCGCGACGACGATCACTGTCCCCGCTGCGAAGAAGCTGACCGCCACCCCGGTTCCGAAGATCACCGGCACCGCGAAAGTCGGGAGAGTGCTGACCGCGGTGACTGGCACCTGGTCGCCGGCGACGGTCGGACTGAAGTACCAGTGGTACGCCGCCGGGGTAGCGGTCAGCGGTGCGACAAACTCCACGTTCACGCCGACCGCGGCGGTCGTCGGGAAGAAGCTCACCGTGAAGGTGACCGGTTCCAAGGTCGGGTACGCCCCGGTGGCGAAGATGAGCGCGGCCACGGCAGCGGTCGTCAAATGACGTCAGCGGCGGGTGGCCCTGTCGCCCGCCGCTTGTCGGTGCCACACTGTGAAGCATGGCGACGTTCGAGGAGTTCCGCCAGGTGAAAGCAGCCGCTGAGCTGGCGGAGGATGCTCGCACCTTGGCGGACTCGACACAGCATGTGCCGCATCCGGCTGAAGTTACGGACCTGCTCGGTCAACTGTCGGCGGCCCAGTGGTCGCTAACCACGGTGCTGGAGCAGCTCGCCGGCTGGCACCTCCGCGCGGAGGCCGGCGTGCATCACGACGGGAACAGCAGTGAGCTGGAACTGCCCGCTGACCTGACCGCCGCCGCCCAACTCGTCGACGCTGCTGAAGCCTCGAAGCGGACGGCGGAGCTGGTGGACCTGGCGGCGGAGACCACCGGGAAGGTGCACTGGTTCGACGACGTCCGAGACGACGGACGGCCGGCGACGACCAGCTGAACTGGTCCGGTCCGCGCATGAAGGCCACGACCTTGCACCCTTCCGATCGGATCCAGTTGACTCACCGTCTCCTCCCAGCAACCTCCAAGCCTTCCGGCCTGACCGCAACCGCCGACCACCCCGATGGTCTGGGTATGAACGCACACCCCGACCCCATCAACCCCGACCTCCCCGGCACCCCGTTCGTGCACACAGGCAAGCAGTTCAGCCGCGGAGCCCGGTTCGCAGGACGTCGAGCCATCGGCCCGTTGGCAGCATCCGCCGGCGGGCTCGTCGGATTCTTCTTCTGCCTCCTCCCGGGCGAGGACGCTCCCGGCATCTGGCTGGCGGTCGCTGCAGTCATCACAGTGCTGGCCGGCTTGTTCTCCTGGATCAACGTGGCCAAGCAGATCGTTGACGACCCCGTCCCCACCGAGGAGCACCTGGCTGCATTCATCGACTGGGCGGCCTTCCGGTACGACCTCACTCTCGACGAGACGGATGCCACCGCACTCCTGGTCAACTCGATCATCACCGTCGACGGGCGCACCTTCATGGTCGCCCACACGAAGGCCGGGGCGATCATCTGGGACACTGACGCCGCAGCGGAGCTCGCGCAGCTGGAGCCGATCCCGGCCTGAATCGGGATCGGCTAGAAGGGGAGCGCCTCGGACTTCGGTTCGGGGCGCTTCGTCGTTGCTGCTCGACGATTGACAATTGGGTTGCCATCCGCGCATGTTGGACCCGACAACGCCGCGGGCCTCCCGCACAGAACTGGAGATGACCATGAGCGCCGATCCTTCGAGGGCCCCCGAACCCTGGGACGCCCCGAACCTCAACAAGGTGATCGCCTACATCGAAGAGCCGACACCGGCACCGCCACTGAAGCGGAACGTTTTCGGAGAGATGGAGGGCCACAACTTCCAGGGGGACAACGTCCCACTTATGTGGCCCGATGGCCCCTTCACCGTCTCCTACGACCTCGTCGAAATGTGGGACTGGGAGGGCGACAGCTACATGCGCGATGTCGTCTCAGTGACCGTCACTGAAACATCCTCGTCCGTCGAGCACGAGTACTACGTTCTGTCTGGACCGTTCGGCACCAAGAAGCTGAAGCCGTTCATCGGGATTGATCCATACCACTACACCGCCGCGAGGCGGAAGGCCGCCGTCAAGTGGGTTGGACGGCACAAAGAAGAAGCATCCGAGATCCACAAGCTCGGCCAGCTCATCTCCGCTTACGTCGACCCTGCCGGAGGAGACAGCTTCGAGGAGCGTGACACCGGCCTGGCGGACCAAGCGGCGTCCTGGTCCGCCAGGAGGTCCAACTTCCGCGATCTTCTGGATAGGTTCGAGGTGGCATGGTTTCTGCTGAACAGGATCAGCACGGAACCCCTGCCGACCCCGTCCTTCTACACCTACCCGGAGCAGGTCTACGAACTCAAGGCAAAAAGGGTTCCGCAGAAGAACTGGCCAGCTCACCTGAGGTCATTTGCAAGCCGAGCCGGGATGATCGGGAATGTCGATCGTCAAACCGGAAGCGTAGAGACTCACGACCGGATCACCGATTCCGAAGCGTTCATCGACGAATGGATGCGCGGACGCGCAGTCGCTGAAGAAGAGGAGCGAGCCGCGCATGAAGCCTGGAAAGCCGAATGGCTCGCGTCCCGCGCTTGACCATCCCGGCCCAGTCAGAAGGACCGCGTCACCACGGCCGGCGGTTCCGGGTCCTCGGCGTGAGGCTGGCCACCAGCTGACGGAACCGGTCACGGCCAGTCGCCTCCGGGTCGGCCCCGTCATCGCCGCGGGCTTCCAACGTCGTGAGCAGCTTCCACTGCTCCGTGTCCCGGTACCCGGTCTTCCCGGCACGTCGGGTGCGGAGCTGCACCCATTCGGCTTCCGGATCCTCGACTGACTCGATGGCGGTGTCGGCGGCGTCTTCCGGGGCTGTCGGGTGGCTGGCGAGAAGCAACCAGAACTCCACGTCGACGTCGGTGTTCTTCCGGGCGGCGTCACGGAACTTCGTGTTCGCGCCTAGCCCGACGGTGGACGCGGAGATCGTCGGCTCTCCCGGGTCGAAAGGGTTCCGGAACACCAGAACCCACAGCAGCCGGGTGCGTCGGCTGAACACGTCGTTCAGGCGGGCCATCGCCTCGTCACGGGTGCGTCGGGCGTCGGGGATGTCGGGGTCGGCCATCCGATCAACGCTACCCGCTGTCGCTGGGCGTCAGCTCAGCCGATCGACGCTCCGGCCCCTTCGAGGGGCTGCCCGTCGTCATCGACCGCGACCGGGATGTGTAGCCGTGGCGGCACGACCAGGTGGGCGGGGTTGGCAGTGGCCCGAACTCCGTCGAACACATCGGGGAGGATCCCCTGCTCGTCGTGACGGCCGAGCTGCGTGACTACCTGCCAGAGGATCCCGCCAGCAGGGGTGAATGTGCCAGGGGTGTCGGAGAATGGCGGCTCCGCGAACGTCGCCACCAGCAGCCATTCGCCGGGGTGGTCCTGGTCGAACGCCCGCAGCCCGACATGGGTGCCGTCGAAGATGGCCGCGGCGGGGAACCCGTCCTCAGCCTTCACCGCATGGATGGCCACCGTCTCGGTGTGCAGCGCAGCGAACGACTCGAATACGTCATGGATGATGCCGCGCGGCTCCGACGACGGACGAGCAGACATCTGAACGGTGCGCCCTCCGGCGTCCATTCCGGTGATGGTGAAATACAGCGCATCTGTCAACGGTCAGCCCCCTCGATGAAAGTCGAACAGCAGTGATCGGAGCCTAGACCCGACCGCCGACGCGGAGGCTGGAAGCTGGCTGCGAACTTCGGCTGTCGTTGGCCGACGTCGTCGCCGAAGATCGTGGCACTATGGCGGACATGACCGAATGCATTCACGGGCTCGAGGAAGACCGCTGCGATGCGTGCGCACCCAAACGGCGGACGCCGGGCGGAACCACTGCGTCCATGGCAGGGAAGGAGTTCTACCTGGTGTACATCCCCAGGATCCGGGAGGACACCTTCATCCACCTGAACGTGGAAGGCGACACCTGGAAGCTGCGCGGCTACCCGACACCGGACGGGCCGTACGAGGTGATCTCCCAGACTGCGAAATCGAACACGAAGAACGTGATCGAGCTCAGCGAGCACCCCCGCGTGAAGCAATTCCCCTACGACCATTCGTCACGCGGTGGGGAGTCGATCAACAACAACCGGTACTGGCACGACGAGATCGCCAGGAGAAACAGGGAGCACGGGCTCTAGTTCCGCCCGATACGATTCCGGGAACGGCGGGAGGGCCATCCATGATCATCTTGCTGCTGATCCCAACCCTGATCGTGCCGGTCTTCCTCGCGATCCTGTGGTCGGTGCTCCGAGTGTTGAATCCTCGGTTCGTGTCCAGGCCATGGTTCTACCTGTGGGCTGCCGCAGCTGTTGTCGTTGTCCCACCGCTGTTCGGGTGGATGGCGATGACCGCGGCCAGCACATCCGACCAGTTCCACTCAGCTGACCCGTTCGCCGGCATCCACATGTTCTACGGGCTCGCCGCCGCCGCCTTGAGCGTCCTCACACTCATCGTGCTGTGGTTCATGCGGCCCAGAGTGAAGCGCAATCAGGCGCGGCGAGTTGCCATCGGCGACTAGCACCATGCCCATAGGTTCAGGGCATGTACACCGTCGACTGGTTCACCATCCCGTATATCGCGTTCCTCGTCCTGCTGACGCTCGGGACGCTCACGCTGCTGGTTCTCCTCGGTCGCCTGATGTTCGTCGCCACCCAGGCGCTGCAGAGCTACCGCCGCGCGCAGGAGATCAAGATCACGCTCCTCCTGGCGGACGACGACGGCGACGTCACGAACAACTGACGGCGAGCCCGCAGTGACTCACCTTGGCGGAAAGGCGGCCGCTGTCACAGCCGTCCTTCTCGCCCTCTCCGGCTGCAGCGCCAGCCCCGGCTCAGGTCCACTGGAATACGAAGGCCCTGAGCACAACGAGGTGTGCGTGCCCGCTGTCCCGGACACCAGCATGGTCGTGGGGGAGACCATCGCCGCTCCGGACGGAGTCGAAGCGACAGTGATCGACGTCACCCTCGTCGACCCCAGCAACCTGAAGCTGACCGAAGCGTCGATCGCGCCGATCATCGATCAGTCAGGAATCGGAGCATCCGCGTACCCGCCGACAGAGGAGGCGTGGACGCTGCGGCGGGACGCGACCGGGGCGACGCTGCCGGAAGACACGACCAGCAACCTGCTCCTCGTCCTCGAACGGACCGGCGACACGAGTGGCACGGCATCCAGTGTTCAGATCCGGTACACCGTCGGCGGGACCGAATACGTCGAACATGGGACGACCTCGATCGAGTTGGCTGAAGCCTGCTTCTGAAGCCTGGGCCCGGACGCTGGGTCAGCGCCGGTTCAGCTTCTCCGCATCCCATCCGGGCAGCGCAGCGGTCAGTCGGACGCACCGCTCGTTGTAGCGTCGGCCGGTGCTTGCCTTCGCTCCGCGCTGCACCCCGATCCAGCGGCCAGCATGCGCCTCGACCGGGTCGCTGCTCAACGAGCTCGGCCACCGGCCATGCTGCGCAACCCACGTCGCCAGCTCATCAAGGCGGGCGCCCCACAGCTGCTCATACCGGTCGGCGGTCGGAACGCCAGGCACGGCAGGTCCTTCCCAGCCCGGGGTGGCTTCGTCGAGCTTCTCCTGATGATCGGGGAGCAACGTACCGCGGGACAGGTGCCGACGTTGGTACTGCATCCAGGTGGCGTGGCGGTGCTCCTCACCGGGCTCCGCCGTCTTCATCGGCAGCCGGCCATGCTCCGCAACCCACGCGACGAACAACGGGAACGACTCATCCCAGGTGCGTTTCGGGTCGTCGACAGATCGCTCCTTCAAGGTGAACCCCCGGCTTCGGCTGACCAAGGTGGGTGGCCGCCGTTCGGGGACCATAATGCCAAGCAAGGGCGGGGCCGCTCAAGCTTTCCGGGGTCGATCCCATCGGGGCCCGTTACTGGCGGCGGGGGAGTTCCTTGTTGTTGACGTCGAGGAGGGCGACTTCGTCGCCGGCGCCGAGGGTGATGGCGCTGACCCACATGATCTTCCCGTGGACACGGATCTGCGACCCGATGAAGTTGGAGTCCGTCCACAGCTGGCGTGCGTCCGCGGCGGTCCGGGCGATGCCGTAGTCCTCACCTGCGGTCTCTCGGACGATGGGTGCCATCCGGTCCGCTTCGAGGTTGTCGGCGACGGTGCTGATCACGGCGCAGCCCACGAAGAGACCCAAGATTGTGGCGGCTCCGGCTGCGAAAGCGATAGCGGCGGTGCGGGGGACTCTGGCGGGCATTGATGCTCCAAGGCTGAGGTGAACTTCTTCTTCACCACCAACATGCGCGGTAGCGAGGGTTCCTGCGCCACCAGCCGGAGCTTCTCAGTCCGCCAGAGCAGCAACCTTATCCAGGCACCGGAGCGACCACAGGAAGAACGCAGTTGCTCCGACCGCGGTCCCCGCGAAAGCAATCCAGGCGACCGGCAGCATGTAGCCGACGGTGAAGAGCAGGGTCACGCCGACACCAATGAGTAGCACTCCAACGGCGCCGGCGATGCTTCCAGCGAGCCGGGACTTCGACAGCCGGATCGTCACCGAGCGGAGGCAGAAAGCTGTGATCAGTGCGGCGAACGCCGTCACCAGACCGACCGGGACCGCGTACAGCAGAGCGATGAACGAGTTCGCGAAACCGTTCATCAGGTTGCTCGACGACACCATCACTTGAACCGTCGACAGAACAGCTGCGGTGAGGGCTCCGATCAGGACGGTGTACCCGATCACGCTGACGAGGGTGACGTGACGGCTCGGGGCGGGAGCCGTGATCTGCTCGGTCATGCGGCATCCACGATGTAGAACACGATCTCACCGTAGTCGGGGTTGTCGATCCGGCTCGCGTCGAACACCGCCGACATCGGCGGCACCTCGGGGCGCGTCTCGTGGAACGACCAGATGCCGCTCTCCACGTGCCGGTCAGCCCATTCCAAGTCGGTCGGGCTCGTGTAGAGGACGTACCCGCGCTCACCGGCGTCGGGAAGGCTGGTGGTCTGCATGTACGGCCCGCCGGGTTCGGCGTCGTCGGCGGGGAAGATCGTGTACCGTCCGGGGAGCCCGGACAGGGTGGTGGTGTTCTGCGACCAGGACTCCCAGAACAGCTCGAACCGGTCGAGGTGTTCCGGGATGCCGGCGGCGGCCTCCTTCACGAACGCGAGGATGGTGTCGTGGTCGGCGGTGTCCGGGAACTGCGGGTCGAGGCGGAGCTTCTGGAACCAGGTGGGGCCGGTGCCGTGGTTCCACCAGTCGTGCGCGATCAGCGCAGCGACTGCGGTGCCCTGCGTGTCCAGCCAGTACCGGAACTTCTCGCAGGCGTCGTGGAACTGGCTGATGCCGCTGTCACCGTTCGCCGTGAAGTAGGCGTGCACGGTGGCGTAGTCGCGGGAGGTCGGGAACTCCGGGTCAGCGTTCACCCATTCGGCGAGGTCGCCGATGAACGGGTCGTAAGCCTTGTCGGAGATCCACGCCTTGAACGAGTACCGGTCGGCAGGAGATGTGGCCCTGTCGGCGGCGGAGACAGCACGGAGTGCTGCAGTGTAGGTGACACCGTGCTCGGCGGCGTAGGCGCGGGCGGTCTTCTTGATGTTGGCGTTGTCCATGGTCGTATCCGTATCTCGGCTGGGTTCCCGCGCACCCGCCGCAGTCGGTCGACGTGGTGATGCTGCTGCGCAATCCACTCAGGACCTTGTCCTCGTAAACGACCGTCGGCGCGGGCCTGGTCGTCTCGGAGAGGAGCCGGCGCTGCGGCTCTCAACACCATCATGCGCGGTATTCGCAGGTTTTTGTGTAGCCGTGCAGAACCCCGCTGCTCCGCGCATGAAAGCTATGACCGAGAAGCAAGGAAGTTCATGAACGCCGACACCGCGACCATCGCCAACAAGCTCACCGAGCTGGACCCGTCCACCATCGACTCCCTCATCCAGGTGATGGGGCTCGTCCGCGCCCAGTCCGGGCTCACCGAGGTGCAGCCCGTCCCGGAGGACCCGTTCGCCCTGGAGACCGCAGAGACGCGGGCGTACTGGGATGGGATCTCGCAGCGCGCTGAAGCCGACACCGCCCAGATCGCCGAGAACATCGCCGCCGGCCGCATCTACATCCACGCCGGCGAGAGCAACAGCTCCGCAGTCATCCACTCCGTCGACTGCGTTTCGCAGCGCAAGGAGCTCGACCGCCCCGCAGTGTGGGCTCAGTTCGAGGATCGCTGGCGCACAGACGCCCACTTCAACACCAACCTGCAGATGTCATGGGTCGAGCCGCTCCTCCCGACCATGGTGACGCTCGCCGACATCGAGGACATGCCGGCGTACAACGCCTGCGACCGCTGCGACACCAGCGCGCTCGCCCACCGGAAGAAGCGTCGCCTCTTCAACGTGAAGCCGACCTCGTTCCACTCCCTGTCCCGTACTCACATCAGCCGGGTGTTCGCCACCCTCGACGGTGCAGTCCTCGGGCGGGCGGAGTCGATCACGATCACCGCCGACCACACCGTGCTGACGTTCGAAGACGGGGCCACCGCCACCGGCGGCAAGGACGACACCCTCATCATGGTTCCCGCGAAGCTGGAACACGAAGTCATCGGCCAGGACGCCTGATGGGCGCCCGCAAGAGCCGCGGCGCTGTCGAGTGGCACGTCCCCGGACGGAAAACCCCGATCGCCTACTCCACAACCGCCACCAGCAACCTCATCGGGATGCTCGCCGCCGACGGCCTGACCTTCGAGCAGGCGCACGCAGCGATCAACTACGACGACGAAGCGAAAGCGATCCTCACCCTGTACATCGAACGTGGGCACGGCGAGACGGTCATGACTGAGTTCGGGGTTCGCGCCTAGAAGCTGGGATCGCAGATGCCGATACTCTCACTACAACATCAAGCGTGCCGACGGAGGTAGCGGACAGTGAAGATCCTGAGCGGGGACATGCGACCCGGCGACTACGTCCTTGGTCGGTATGCAATCACCGGGCCGACCGGGATCGTCCAGGTGAATGCGTACACAGTCGTCGCCGTTGACACTGTCGACACCGCGACGTCCAAGCAGTACGACTCAGCGCTGGGCTCAGCCGCTGTCGGCGCCCTTGTCGCGGGACCTGTCGGCGCTGCAGCTGGGGTGGTGTTCTCAACACGGGACAGAGCTGGCTCCCTGATCGAGGTTCGGTTCCGTGACGGACGGAAGGTCTTGGCCGCCGTCTCCAGCGCCGAGCACCAGGCGTTGCTGAAAGCGGTCGCACCTCAGCCGATCAGCCCTCTCGAGGCGGCTCTGCTGTGGAAGAACGCAACGCCTGTCACCGGATCCGACGGGCACCAAATGTTGCACGGTTTCTTGTGGCAGAAGAAGCGCCGAGGCCAACCGGAGCTGCAGGTGCGACTATGGGATGACAGGCTCGAATGGGACGCCGTCGCCGACAACGCAACGAAGCGGCCCAACATCAGCGTTTCGCAGATCCCTCTCGGGAAGGTCGACCGGATGGAAGCATCCGTCACCGAAGGCCAGCCGGAAGGCGTCCTGACGGTCCACGCCTACGGGCAGAGATACGACTTCCCTGGCCCCGCATACCAAGTGAAGATGGCCACGAAGACGTACGCGCAGCTGCTCGCAGAGCTGAACGACCTGGCCCCGGACACGGTCATCTAGCTGTCCTGTCCTGCCCCTGCACCTGACCTCAACCCGCGCCCCGACATTGTCAGTAGGCGAAGAACGACACGATCACCGGTGCGTCATTCGTCCCGGTAACAGTGCACTCCACCGTCACCTCCCGCTCGGCGTTCGACTCGTTCGTCACCTCTGCGGTGAACTTCATGAAGTAGTTCGCCCCGTCGATGCTCTCCCCGAGCAGCCCGAAGATGAACGCCGGGTTCCACCCGAACTCGAACAGGCGTTGCCCCTCCTGGTCGCAAGCTGACTGCGCGAAGGTACCGGTCAGACCGGTGGTCGTCTGCGTCGGATCGGCCGGCGGCGCCGCTGTGGGCGCCGGTTCAGGTGCAGACGGCAGGGGTGTCGCTGACTCCGTTATCGTCGGTGACTGCGCCGGCACAACCGTTGGGCTCGGCGTCGGCGACGTCGCCACAGCGGCTGTCGGGGTGCCGGCCCCAGCCGTCCCGTTGAGCGCGTTGGTAATCGAACCGATCACGAACACGACCACTATCCCACCGACCCACACCCACCAGGGGATACGGAGCCAGAAGGATTTCGGTTGTTCACCGTCTGTCACGCCACCGAGAATACTCCTGCCGGTTTCTGGCGGAGACGGATGTTCAGATCCGGTGCGAGGATCATGTCGCCGTAGGCATCTGATCAGTTTCCGAACAGCGCCTTCACGATGTCGTGTGTGTACCCGTCAGGTTGCAGGTTTGTCCATCTGGTGGAGATCCAGATTCCGTCCCGGAAGAAGTATGAGTACCCGTTGTTCCCGTCAGCTGTCATGGCGGTTTCGGTGACGCATCGGGTGCCTCCGAGCTCTTCGTAGCAGTTCCAGCCGAGATCCTGGGCGTGCACGACAGCACCGTCGAACTGTTCCGCGGTGAGACGAGCGATGTCGGTTCGCAGCATCATGTCGTTTCCGCCGTAAGGTCCATGCCATGCACAGGTGATCTCCGATGTTGCATCAAGCAGGGTGGCGAATTGTTCGTCGTGGGCGCGGCCGGTGTTGGCGTTCTGTTCTTCCAGCGACCATGCCGGGTTCAGGACCTCGCCGTGCATCTCCGGCGTCCAGTCCTTCGTGTAGATGTTCCGGCAGTCGCCGGGGATCGCGACCGCACGGGTAGTCGGGGACGGTGTGCTCGTGGCTGGAGGGTCAGTCGGTTCCTGTGTCGGCTCTGCCGTGGATGCAGGCGGGTCGGAAGCGGCAGGGGTCCCGGCGGTCGGCGCCGTGTCTCCGGGGCTCCGGAAGGCGACACCGGCCGTGACTGCGAGGGCGATGACCAGGACGGCGATCACCATCACCAGCCAGAACACCGTGCGGCGGTACAGCGGCGTGCGGACTGTGGGTGGCTGCTCGGCGGTCATGGCGTCATCCTTCCAGTTGCCGTGATCGTCAGGCCTTCGCCCGACGTCACGGTTTGGTGTCGCCACCTTCATGTGCGGCGCCCCGGGATTTCGGGCCGCCGCCGTCGCGCTGAGACCTAGAGGGGTGACTGTGGGCGTTCTGGGGCCACCGCCTCACCGCAACTCCCAGTTGTTTGCTGGGCGCTGTCCCCTCAAGCGGGGCTCTCCCGGCGCAGTTGCCCGTCGATACGTTCACCTCAGACCCGCGGCCGCCCCGCTCGGCGGGCGGACCAACTCAGTGAGGAGTTGACATGCCCCACCCTGCATTCGAAGCCCCGGACGGCTGTGCCAGCGATGGCGGTGAGCTGAGTTGATGAAGTGGTGGCGCCGGCTGTTGGAGGGTTCACCGGACTGCGGCTGCTGCCGGTCCGCGAACCCATGCCGGACCTGCGAGGAAGCGCTCGTGTTCGGCGACCCTCACCGATGCGAGCACGCCACCGGGAACTGACCTCGCCGGACGGCTGACCAGGTCACTGGCGGCGCACGTGCGATCGGTCCATACTCTGGGTATGCCCTTGGCGCGGTTCACCACCGCTGAGGATTGGCTTCAAGCCTGTGTCGCCGCCACAGGCCGGCCCGACGTCTCCGCTGTCGCAGATCTTCACGAGCTCGACCTGGAACTTGGACGTCGCGTCGCGGAAGCCGAAGCTGGCGGCGCTGACCAGTTCGGGCGCACCGACCTGACCGTTGCCGAACTCGCGGAGCAGAGCGGTCTTCCAATCCGGACCGTCAGTCAGTATCGGATGGCTTTCGTGGCCCTCGGGTTGGAGGTGTTCGTCGTCAGCAACAACGGGAACACCACCCGGAGGCAGCTGCAGATGCCGCGGGACAGCTTCATCACCGACCTGGCGGCGCAGTACCAGGAGCCATGACCAACGGGTCAGCCGCAGAAGTCGCAGGTTCCGGACAGTGGAAGCACAGCACCGCATGTCGGGCATTCGCCGCCGTACCGTTTGTCTTTCGTCGACCTGCCGGTGCCGTTCCTGGGGGAGCCATGGTCAGGGTGAGTGACACCCCAGAGCCCGGTCCCGCGGCCGCTGTGCCAACGTTCGACGTCGCCGAAGATGCGGACGATCTCATCCTCGGATGCGAACCCGTTCGTGTAGCCGGCGTGGATCTCCAACGCCGGCCCGCCGTCGCGGCGTGACACCTTGATGTAAGCGGAGCGCCCCGAGTAGCCGGCCGCATCGAACTTCTCTGCGATCGGCGCCAGGAACTGCTGGTTCGCGAAGGAGCGGCGGTGCTGCTGGAACGCTTCCTGAAGTGTCCCGTAGTCGCGGTCGTCGACCGTTTCGACGACCTCGTCGTACTCGTCTTCCGGGTTCACGCCGGCATCCGGTTCAGTTGCATTCACAGTCCACTCCGATCGCGTCGCGGACTCCAACCTACTCGGCGCGCACTGCCGGCAGCAGCGACACGGAGCTGGGATGCGCGGCCTGATGGCGTTGCGGGCATTCTCGATGCCTGGATCAGCTCAGAAGTCGGCGCTGCCTTGCCCCGGTCCGTTCCCGGCCGTGCCGCGTTCGTGCTCCTCTGACGCTCGCTGTCTTGCGAGACGCTCGCCGGTCAGGTCCTCTGATGGCGGCTCTGACCGCCGTCGCACCATTCGTACGACGAGCAGTACGACCAAGGCGAGGATGATGATTGCCAGGATCCAGAATCCGATATCCATGCTGCGCCTCCGCGCGTGTTCCCCCGCGATGGCGCCATCGTACGCCTCGGCCTTCGGCGACAGCAAAGGCCCGTTGCCGCAGAGTGAAGTCAGCCTTTCAGCTGACGCAGTTTCACCAGCTTGTCGATGGTGTCCTGCGCTCGACCGCCGGGCTCCCGCAGCTCAGCCAGCCCATGCTCGGCGGCCGCGGCGCCGGTAGGGAACAGCGGAACAGTGGTGGTGTAGTCGGCGCAGTCCGGGTGCAGGTTCCCGTGCATGATTCCGAGCCTGACAGCGAGCAGCTGTGTCGGGTCGGCATGGCCGAGCCATCCTGAGCAGACGTCCCCTGCCCCGTGGTGGCACATGAACGCTGCGATCGGCTGCTCGAACGTCTCACCGTCGTACCGGGGGAGTTTCGCGTACTCCTCCCCATGCCACACACCCGATGGGGCGGATCTTCTGTAGGGGCAGGACGCGCAGGGTGTGGGGCGCGGGTGGGCGCCGCCGTCGTGGTCGTCTGTCCTGCTCATGCTGGGCTCCACGCTACTCGGCTGGCTGGGGCTTCTTGTGCCAGGCGATCCACGTCCTCTTGAGGAAGTCGGTGTCTTCGCCGCGCTCGAAGTCGGACATGTGCACCTCCCGGCCGATGTACTCGCTGAACACTTCCGCGAGGCCGTCCCGTCCGGGGTATCGGCCGCCGGTGCTGTCGGTGCTCATTGTGACGTTGAACCATCGGCCGTCGTAGTGGGAGTAGAGGGTGTCGGGGATCTCGATGTCCACCTCGGGGATCGGTGAAGTGTCCACGGCGTCGAGGTTGGCGATGTGGTCTACGGTCACTTCCTGACCGGCTTCCCAGCTGACCTCACCGTTCGTGAAGCTGATGATTCCGATGCGCGCGAAGCCATCTGCAGCGTCGCTGAAGTTCATCGACTTGACAGTACCGAACGCCTGCTTGACGTACTCGCGGCCGCGAACGACAACGAAGACAGGCTGACCGTGGAACGGCGCCAGCTCGGTGAGAGAGCCGGCGGTGCCGGTGAATGTGACCATGAGGTGTTGTTCCTTCGAAGTTGTGATGGGTGGCGGCGGGTCAGGTCAGACGGTTACGTGCCAGACCATCCACTCTTCGCCGAGGAGCGTGTACATGCCGGATGAGTAGATGTCGTCGCCGGGGAGGTCGTTCAGGTGCTTGCGGATGGCTCGCACAGCGCCGAGGTTCCGCTCGTAGGTGATGCCGGGTTCTGTGGGGTCGGCGGTGACGACGGTGCCCTCCTCGGTGTACTGGGCGTACAGCGTGATGGTGTTGTCGGCGGTGGCCGGCTTGTCAGTGTGGGCGGTGGCGTTCGTGGGGACGTGCCAGACCTCCCAGGTGGCGTGGGGGGTGACGAGCTGGCCGCCGTCCTCGATGTCGCCGCGCTTCAGATTCCGGCCGACCTGATGGGACAGCGCCTTGAGCGGTGACGGCATGTCGCTGTAAGTGACACCGGTGGCCGTCGGGTCGGTGGTGACGATGGTGCCCTCGGTGGTGTACCGGACGTAGAAGGTGGAGGTGATCTTGTCGTTGTCCGGCTCGTCCTTCTCGGCGGCAGGCGCTGGCTTCCAGGTCATGTCGTCGGGCAGGGTGATGACGATCTCGTTGCTGCGCTTCCAGCCGATGTGGCCGCCGCCGGCGAAGTAGATCCGGCCTTGGGTCCTGTCTTCGGGGTGCGGTGAGAGATCCCGCAGTTCGAGCGAAGCGACGACGCCAGCTGCGACCGTGGTGCCCTGAATCGCGTCGGTCACTTTGACGGTGAGGACCTGCCCGATGAGCGGAGCGAGCTGCTCGATGGTGGCTGTGGTGCCGGTGAACGTGATCATGAGTTGTTGTCCTTCGTGGTTAGCGGGTGACGTGGAAGATGTCCCACGTTTCACCGTTGGCGACGCGCTGCCCGCCGTTGACGATGTCGCGGAGAAGGAGGTCCCGGCCGAGGTAGGCGCTGAGGGCCTGTCGTGGGGTGTAATGCCCGGGGTACGCGCTGTAGTTGTCGTCGTTGTGCACGTCTTCCGTGACGATCACGTCGCCGCGGTTCGCCGTGTACAGGGTGATGGTGGTCTTGTCGTTGTCGGACCGGCTGCCGACCTGAGCTACGGGAGGGATCAGGTCAGCCGTCTGGTCGAGCAGGTCGACGGTGACTGCAGCGGAGTGGTGCCAGCTGAATGAGCCGCCGCCCGAGAACGTGATGTCCGCACTGATGCCGCGGTGGTGCATGGGATCGATGACCGCGGACCCGAACACACCGAAGGCCTGGAGTTCACGGTCGCCCGGAATCTTCGAGGTGATGACGACGGGCTGTCCGAGGAACGGGGCGAGAAGCTCGACGGTGGCGTCGATGCCGGTGAATGTGACCAAGGTGGCTCCTTCGACGGTGGGGTTGGGATTCACCACCGACATGTGCGGACTTTGTCACTTCGGTGGCGCCGCCCGTTTACGTCGCACGGTGCTGACACAATCGACCGGTGACCAGCATCGACCTCACTACCTTGACCGTCGGGGAGCTCCTCGACACGTACTCCGGGATCCTCGACGAGCTCCGCCGGCGCGGTCTCGTCCGGACGAAGAACGCACCCGTCGGTGACCTCGCCGAATACGCGGCTGCGATCGCCTACGGCGGGACGCTGGAGAACAACTCCGCGAAGTCTTACGACCTCATCGCCGAGGATGGCCGGCGTGTGCAGGTGAAGGTCCGCAACGTCGCCGCGGACACCAGCAGCTCACAGACGTTCTCCGCGATCCGGTCCGACGGGTACGACGTGTGCCTGTTCATCCTCGTCGCCGAGAACCGGGTGTCCGCAGCAAGGGAATGGTCGCCGGCAGAGGTGGCGGAACACGGGAAGTACCGGGAGCGGAGCAACTCCGTCGCCGTCCGGGTCGGCCAGCTTTGGAAAGCCGGCGTCGACGTTACGCCGTCACTTCAGAACGCCTGGATCACCATGCTGTCGATGCTCCCCGCAGTCGGCTTCGGCACACCGGAACAGGAAGTGCAGGATCGGGTTGACGCTGTCGCGGCGCTGCTCGCACCGTAGTCCTTCAGCTGAACAGGCAGGCCGGGGTGAGTTCCGCTCCCACCCCGGCCACGCCTTCGGTCACACCAGCTGGTCGGCGATCCCGTAGTACCCGGCCACACCGCGACCGCGGCGGAGCTGCGCCATGAAGAACTCCTCCACCTGGTCGCACACCTGCTGCGTCTCGGCGTCCGGGCGCACCCCGGCCAGCGTCACCTGGATCTCCTCCTCCACGAAGCCGGTGAACGGCGAGCACGGGTTGGTGACGGCCTGGTGCTGGGCGAGGAACATCACGGTGATCGGTGCGAACGTCCCGTAGGGGAGGAGGGCGAAGAACCCGATGGACGGCCCGTCGTCCTCGACCATCGACGTCGGCATGTCCATGAGGACGGTGCCGGGGACAGCGGTGAGCAGTACGGTGAACGCTTCGACGATCCCGCCGAGACGGTGCTGGTTCGCGACCTTCCAGTCTCCGGGACGGATGCCGGCGGTCGAGCGGAGGCTCTCGATCGCCGACAGGATCTTTCCGCCGGCGTCCGTCGGGTCGGTGATGCCGTCCGGGACCGGGTGGGTGCCGGTCGCCTCGAGCGTCGACAGGAGGTCGCGCAGCATGTCGTCGAAGCTGGGGTTGAAGGGGTTGGTCATGGGGTTCTCGTTTCGTTTCGGTGCTGGGGCCGATTTGGTCCCGACTACTCATACGCAGCTGGCGGCGCTGTGGCCAGCGCTTCACCGACCCAATTTGGCGGGAGGGTGTGAGCCGCTGCTGCTGAGTGGCTGCACCGAGTAGTACGCCGCTCAGACCCGATTGACCAATGGATCCGAGATCCAGTGTGGGAAGCCCGCGATACTCTGACCGTCGTGACAGACGACCGCGACCGAGACAGTTACCTGTTCGCTCAGATCATCCAGCCTCTGCAGGACGATGAAGATGCCGCGGCGGCGCGGGCGGCGCTGATCCGGGCACACGAACTCCACCCGCCGATGACCGACGCGGAGCGGGCGGCGGCGATCAGGGCGAACCTCGGCGTCAGACCGCCGAAGACGCACACGGGCGGTGAGCCGTTCACGGCGGCGGCCACCATCCGCATCCACGAAGGGTTCTTCTCCGTCGACGGAGCCCACCCGGACGGCGACGGCAGCATCTTCACCACGACCAACTACCAGAACCGTCTGTTCGCGCTGTCCGACACCGGGGTGGTGGTGTTCACCGGGCTGAACACCGGACTGGTCCCCATCCGGGTGGAAGCCACCCGTGAGGAACCGCCGATGCTGGACGGCGAATGGGTCGGGGAGGCATCCATCCACTCCGAGTTCGGGATCATCGACATCACCTCGTTCGAAGATGCAGCGCAGATCCGCAGCGCAGCGATCAACGGACCCGGTGACTACCGGGTGCGGATCTCAGCCCGCGGCCGCGAACTCCACTACGACGGTGTCAGCGACGACCTCGACGAGGTGTACGTCGTGCAGGTGTGGCCGGCGCCGAAGGCTGGGCCGGTGCTGCTGGTGGAACCGCCGAACACCTGAGCCTGGCTATCGCCTTCCTCACGAGCTGGTGATTCCGCGCATGTAGGAACCAAGGAGGTTCCACCATGCCCACCGCGCCCGCCACCATCGCCCTGCCCGCCCAGCATTGGGTGGACCGCCACACCGTCATCCCCGAACGCGGCATCATCATCGAGAAGTTCGACACCGTCACGTTCACCGAGTCGCAGACTCGCACCCGCCCCCTGAAGGATGGGCGCGAGGTGAGCTACTGGTACTACGGCGCGCGGACGTTCTTCTCCGCGAAGCCGACGAAGTCCGGCGAACGTCTGCTGCGGATCCGCAGCCGCAGCGCCGCCACCAGGAACAAACCGTCGGTGATGACGGAATCGTGGGAGCAGACACGGCATCTGCTGGACAACGACAGGACCTTCCCGCCGGAGCTGTTGGAAGCCGCCACACGAATGCTGCACCGCACCACTGGTGTCCCCGAGGGCCACGAGACGATGAAGAAGTCTGAGCTGTTCCGTGCCGTCGCCCACCCGTACCTCCTGGAGCTGGCGAAGGCAGGTCAGGACGGGATCCTCACCGGTCCCCGCCACCGACACATCCCGGCACGTGCACTTCGGGCCAAGACCGCCGCGGAGTTCACCACTGCAACGTTCGGCGTCCGCCGCACCCGGAAAGACCTGGTGAAGGCCGTGGCCGCAGCCAACATGTTCGACGTCCAGATCGCCCGCGAGGCAGCGAAGCACGTTGAGGTGGACTGGCTGGTGGAGTT
The DNA here is from genome assembly GCF_001422325.1 of Leifsonia sp. Leaf264. GTDB lineage: Bacteria > Actinomycetota > Actinomycetes > Actinomycetales > Microbacteriaceae > Orlajensenia. Next base: position 322,840 of record NZ_LMMR01000005.1, on the reverse strand, counting down.
CCTCCGAGCGTCCGTCGCCACACCGACCGACTGGGCGAAGGTCCGCAAGTTCGGGTGGGGAGGTGAGCGTGAGCTACCAAGCTTCGGGAAGCTGTTCGCGCTCGTCCCGCCGCAACGCCGCCGACGGCTGCTGATGCTGATCCCCGGAATCACCAAGGACGGGTTCCGCTGGATCGAAGACGCCGTCTACTCGTACAAGACGCTGACCGACGCTGCCGGCACCGAAGCGTGGACCACCACACCGCCACCCGCTGTGGCGCAGGCGAAGACGTGGCGTGAACTCCACGACGCCCTGGCGTCAACCGTCCGCCGGTTCAGGAACATGAACCTGCCGATCCCGTCGCACCCGGTCACCGACGCTGTCGACGGGATCCGTGCGGCCGGCCACATCATCGAAGCGGCACGGGAGACCGACCAGCTGCTCGACTGGGGTGACCAGATGCAGCACTGCATCGCGTCGTACCGGTCACAGGCGATCAGCGGCCACACGTACCTGCTCGCCGTCACCAACGAGGAGACCGGCGGCCTACTCGCCAACATCGAACTGTCCACCGACGGGAAGGTGCGGCAGTTCTACGGCCGGTTCAACGCCCGCCCCGACGCGGAGATCACCGACCCAGTGACCGTGGCGGTGGAACGCGCAGCGCAGCAGGTGCTCGCCCAGCAGAAGATGCTCGAGGCGGCGTGACCTCCGCAGGCGCGCACAGACACGCCATCGAGCCCCAGAGCGAGATCCGAACACAGAAAGCCCTATGGTGAAGCCGATGACCACACCACAGCAGAACCGTCAATGGTGGATGATCCCGACTCGGTGGGGGCTGACCGCGACCGCACTGCTCGCCCTCGGCCTGACCGTCGCGATCCTGAGCTACCTCGACGGTGCGACCGGGGCGATGCAGGTGGTCGCCATCATCCTCACCGCGCTCGCCCTGCTCTGGATCGCGCCGCTCACCATCTACACGATGGTCAGGGCCAAGCGAGACCGAACCAGGTAGACGAAGCGTCAGCCGACGGTCGGGCCTGGCTCCACGGCCTCGTCGTCGTTGGCAGGTGCTGACGAGCCGACGTTGGGCTTCGAAGGGTCAGGTTCCGCTTCAGGGGCGGCCGGCTCCGGCGTCTCCACCGCGCCGGTCGGCTCGGAAGGCTTCGCGGGTTCCGGGCGCGGGGTCGGCTTCACGGTGGGTGACGTCTCGTCGACGGGCTCGGCGGAAACCGGTTCGGACGTCGACGGCGCAACCGTCGGCTCAGCCGGGAACGCAACCTGATCACGGCCAGCTGACTGCTCGTTGTGCCGATGCACGAACCGCTTGGTTTCGTTGTCGATCGGCGTCGTGCCGTCGCTGATGGTGCTGTAGTCCGACTCGGTGACGACCACGTTCGAGAGATTCTGGTCTGCTGAGTCGGCGCTGTAACCAGGAGCAGAGGCAGGGGAAGCCGCGAACAGTACAACTGCGGCAGCAGCGAGGAAGAGCGTCGCGGAGCTCGCGACGATCGGAGTGCTAAGAGTCATCAACGGTTTTCAGGTGAGGGGAAGAGGGCGCGAGGCTACTTCACCCCAATCGGCGAAGCTACATGGCGGGAGTGAGTGACGTCTGTACGAACGTTGGAAGCAAGCTGTGAGCGTTCCTCACCAGAAGGTCACGCGTCGATTTCCTGGCTCCTGACGGGGCTGCTAACCGCGGGGCTACCGGTCGCCGCCAACTTTCCGGCGGCGAGCGAACCCTGCGAGAAGCAAGCCTGCGACAGCGAGCAGGGATGCGGTCAGCAATGCGGCCGACGGATCAGCACCGGTGGATGAAAGCTGCGTAGTTCCCGAGCTTCCGGACGGCCCGGCTATCGGGGTAGGGCCGTCGGCCCCCGCGGGGCCGGCGCTGGGCGGTGTCGTCGGCGGGGTGGTCGGTCCGGCGGGTGCCGCCGTGACCTGCAGTGTCCCTTGACCCCAGCCGGAAGTTTCCGAACCGATGACGAGGCTGTATGAGCCGGTGGGTACGGTTGCGGGGATCTCCAGGCCTGCAGTTGCCCAGTTCTCTGGAACCGGCGCGGTGTAGGTCGGAGCGGTGGTCCATACGTCGTCCCCTTCCGGGACGAGGAGGTACTCGGATGGCTCTCCGCCCTCGACTGTCACTGGCGCGAACGCGCCCTGGACCACAGTTCCCGGGCTCGCTTTCACTGTCAGGGTCGGAGTAGTGAAGTCCAGCAACGGTTCGGTGGCGGACTCAGGCAGGACATCGACAGTCGTCTGAGCCACGCTTGCCCGACCCTTAGTGTCGGTGACCTTGACGCCCACCGTGTACGTCCCAGCTGTTGGGAAGGCGTGTGCGAACGACGGCTCCGATGGAGTCAACTCGAACGTCCCGTCTCCGTCCAAGTCGAACTCGAAGGTTCCGGCGTTGTCGAAGGTGGCGGAGTCCACAGCAGAGATGACGGTCTGCAAGCCTGCGATGGCCGGTTCACCGACCCGCACTGCAGCTGATGGTGCCTCAGTGGTGTCCTCCAGCGCCTCCTCCAGCGCTCCGTCGAGGCCATCGGGATCGTCGATCGGGAACACCTGACCGCCTGTCGCGTCGGTGATGGGGGTCAGAGCTTCGGTGAGCTCCGGCACGGCAGATGCTGCGTACAGGACGATCGGGTCGAAGCTTCCAGCCTCTTCTGCGGCGGCCACCGGGCTGGTGGGCGCCAAGCGTGTTGTTGCTGGAGTTGGGTCTCCTGTGTCATCCACATGCGGCTCGGCTGGAGCGTCGCCTGCGTCAACCGGAACGTCCGCTGTCGGTGGTACGGCATCGGGTCCGTCTTGGGTTCCCTGCCCCAGGGAGTCATCTTCGACCGGAGCGCTGCGGGCGAGCATCTTGGCTGCCGGGATCGGCCCGCCCTTCAAGATTGCTGTGACCTGAGCCGCCGTGTAGCCCGTCACGTCCTCCGGGTCATGGGGCGGGGCGTCTCCGATCAGAATGATGGAGCGCGAGACACCAGCCTTCCAGGATTGGCGGGCTCCTTCCACAATTCCTGAGTAGACGGCTTCAGGCCAGTCGCCGCCGCCGTCGGCGTAGAGGGTGGAGAGTCCAGCCGTCAATGAGGAGAAGTTCGTGGTCAGCGGCACCACTGTTTGGGCGACGATGTCGTCCCCGTGGTCTCGGAACTGGACCAGACCGACACGTGAGCCGGGCGCCGCGGCCAGCGTTGACGCAGCGACGCTGGCTGCGGTTGCGACAGCCTGGTCGATGTATCCCGACATGGATCCCGTGGTGTCGATGACGAACACGACATCCGCGGGCCTGGTGGTCGGCGGTGTGGTCGTCGTGGTCCGCTTCCACGATGTGTGGGCGAGGTCGGCTACCTGCTTCGCCTTGTCCTTCGCTTCGTTTGGGTAGGCGGAGGTGTAGTACGAACCGTGGTCTTTGAAGTCCCCTGTCGCGAACTTGTACGACGTGCCCCATCGGAAGTCGCAGATGACGTCGCCGTCATGACAGATGGCCGCCTTGGCGAAGGACTCGCCGTAGAACTTGTCGATGGTCGACTGCAGGAACGGGTAGTTCCACCGCATGAAGCCGTTCCCGGCTTTCTTCGACCCTTCGTTGCCGGCGGAGTCAGGCTTTTGGTATGGGTCGCCGATGTCGATAACCCCGATGACGGATTTCGGGTTCGCCTGGGCGAGGAGCCGTGCCGCCATCGCTCCCTGTGAGTAGCCGACCGCGATGAACTGCGGGGACGGGCATCCGGCGGGCTGGCTGGCCTTGAACGCAGTCATCTTCTTGACAGCTGCGTTGGTTCCGGCGACAGCTGATCCGTTCAGCTTCGAGAACACCTCGGTCCATGCTTCGACTGCCGGGTACCCGACATCGGTGGTGGAGTCCGGCGGCGCGATCGCGATCACGGGAACGGAGTCAGCCTTGAACCCGTCTTTGTAGGTGATTGGGGCGTACTCCTCGAGCATCCCTTTCAGCCGCCACCCCTCCCAGCCGTTCGTGACGAGGTTGGTCTTGCCGTAGCGATGATCCTTCCCGGCGTTCGAGGTGACAGTCTCGACGAGGTTCTTCTCCCCAGACCCGCGGAACGCTATGACGGCGACAGGTTTGCAGCCGGTCGAGGCGGAGGCGTCTGGTGCTGCTGCCGGGATGACCGCAAAGGCGGCGCTGATGAGAACTGCGAGGGTGGTGCTGGCGGCCAACTTCACGGTTCGTGGGTACACGTGACGCCCCTATTGCCGGAGGGTCGGGTTTCCGGCAGTCGCAACGTATCAGGGCCTGCGAAGTGCCGTATCCCCCTAATCGGGGGTCAGGCGGTGGTGTTGAGCCAGGCCATGAGATGAAGCCACAGCAGCCCCGCCGTCAGGACCCACACAACGACGACGACCGTGCGGCGGCCGGCTGCGTTCTCAATGAACGTGACAGCCGCGTCGATGGCCACCGACAGGAAAGCCAAGACCACCGAGATCACCGCCGCCGAGATGATCAGCCCCGAAGCACCGCCGACCCCGCCGTGCGGATCGCCGAGCGCCCCGGAAGGCAGGAACGACACCACTGCCCCTTCGAGGACCACGGCCATCACCACAAGATGGTGAGCGATTGCCCAGCCGGCGCCGCGAGGTCCGGTACCACGCTTGCTGCGGACGCGGGCGAATCCGATCCAAGAAGCAACGAGGGCGGCGAACACGATCACAGCGAACACAGCGAACATCAAACGCCTCTCATCAGGGGGTGTCAGGTTATCGGTCCCGCGGACAGCAACTGCATGCTCGCAGAGCAACGCTCCATAGTGCCGATGGTTCCGGCACCATCATGTGCGGCAGCACCCACTCCTGCCGTGAACGGCCAAGAAGCGGACCGTGGGAACACCGGCAGAGGCAATCATCGCGGCCAAGTGCCACGTGCCGCACCTCTATCGATTCGAGGTACCAACCCACCGAACGAAAGGCACCTCATGCACTACTTCACCACCCGCGACGAAGCACTCGCCGAGACAGGCGGCACCGGCGTCGACGTCACCGAGATCCCCGACCAGGTGAACACCGACCTCGAGCGGTTCCGTCAGACGACAGCCGCCCGCCGGAACATCGACCAGATCTTCGCTGCGTACCGCGAGCTGACCCTGGCCGTGCTCGGGTTGGGAGCAACCCCGGTGACGCTTGAAGTCAGCGCCGTCCGCGACGAACTCATCCGGATCGACCTCGTGCACGCCTACCAGCTCGGCGAGCTCCGCATCCAGACGATCATGGACGACGAGCGGGGCCCGCTGCACATCCACGTCCGAGCCGGACACGCCGATGCCGGGCTGGCTGTCGCGCACTACCTCGAAGGTGTCGTCGAGCTGACCCTGAACCCGGACGAAGACTGACTCGGTGGGAAGGGTGGAGCTGCACCTCAGCAAACGCTGTGAGCACCCTTCGCACTCGCTGGGATGGCGCCGCCTCGCGGCCGGGCTGACATAGACTCGATCACGGTAAAGAGGCCTCGGGGAGGCTTCGGAACCACCTCCGGGGCCCGCTCTCTGTGAGGAGCGTCCAGGCCGCCGGTCTCTCTTCGGGTGAGGGCTTCGGCGGCCATTTCCATCTCCGGGCTAGTCGCGGTCGATGGTGTCCGACCAGCCGGGGATGACAGCGTCGATCATGCCGATCCGCTCCGCGGTGCGCTGCCCGTGGATGACCGCGGACCGCTGCTTGTGCAGCCACCAGCCGAGGGACCGCTCCTCGTCGCTGCCGCTGCGCGGCGACGGGATGCGATCGTTGCCGGCGGCACGCCAAGCGCGGAGCTTCTCGACGGTCTGTTCGAACGTCTTGTCGTGAGCGGTGGTCGACCAACCGGGGATCGCCTCATCCAGCATGGCGAGGCGGCCGGCGCCGATGCCGTCCTCCTTCGCGGAACGTCGCTGCAACGCCACCCACATGCCGAGGAGCTTCTCCGTGTGGTCAGCGGCGGCAGCGCGGGGGAGACGGCCGTGCTCGTCGAGGAACGCGGCGACAGCGTCGAGCTTCAGGTTCCAGTCAGGGCGTTCCGGGTTCATCCAGTCTCCAGCGGCAGCGGTCAGCTGAGCGAACCGGGCCTTCTGCTTCGGAGAGTCGGGGTTCTTCCGGTGAGCGATCCGCTGGTTCGTCAGCCAGATCCCCAGACGGCGCTCATCCGCGTCGTCCTGCACACGCATCGGCATGCGGCCGCGGTCGTTCACGAACCAAGCGAGCTCGTCCGCCATCTTCTGGAAACGGGCGTCGTGAGCGTTGATCTCAGGGGAAGAGGTGAGGTTGTCCATACAGTCTCTATGCGCGAGCACAGAGGGCGGCTGGCAGGTTTAGTCCATGCAGTGGGCTTCGGTGACTTGGAACTTGTCGCCACCGGGCATCGCCAGCTCCAGCTGGGCCACCCCAGTCGCAGGCAGTCCTGCTGTCACCCCATACACCGCGCCGACAGAGACATCGCCGTCCAAAGCGGACACGGTAACGGCGATACCTTCCGGGCAGGGGTCGGCCGTCATGACGGTGAACACCGCACAGCGACCCTCGGACGTGCAGGTGTAATCGCCCTCATGGGCCTTGTAATAGATGGATACGTCGCCAGGGATGACGTAGTAGCCCTGATCGGTCGCAGCCTTGTCCTTCCGCGCCTGCTCGGCTCGCACGAGCGCAGCAGCGGCAGCATCCGCCTTCCGTTTCGCCTCCTTCTCCCGAGCGATCTCGAGGTCGCGTTCGTTCTGAGCCTGCTCGGCGGCTTCCTTCGAGTCTTGCTTTCGTTCGGCGTTCTGGTGAAGTTCTTCGGCGGAGGCGAGTTGGGTTGCCGACCAGCCGTACACCATAACCCCGGCGCCCAAAATGAGGACGGAGCTGAGCAGCAACGCCAGCATGACGCCCCCACCGATCGTGCCTTTCGGCTTCGTCTCGCTCACAGGTTCGCCTCGATCTCAGCGGTCTGCTCGTTCAGCGTGGCGGCTGCGTTCAGGTTCATGATCCCGATGGTCGCGGCGACTGCACCGCCGGCGACCATCACGGCAGCGATCAGCACCCACAGCCACCGCCGGTACCGCCGAGGCTCGGCCGGCACATAGGCCTGAGGTTCTGGTTCCAGCATGGGCGGGGGAGCCGCGACAAGCCTCGGTTCCGGTGCCGGCTGGTACCCGCGGGCTCGGACACCGTCGGCTTCCTGGTCGAGGCGGGCGATCTCCTCCGGGGTCCCGGGCCAATCCTCACGGACCGGGCGGACGTTGAACTGGTGGATGTACGCGATCTCGTAGTCCGTCAGGTACCACGACCATCCGGTGTCCGGGGCTGGGTTCACCCCACGGGTGATGGGCGGATGCGCAGCGTCGGACATCGCAGCTCCCTCAGGGTCGGGTGGTCAAGGGAATGCTCCAGTTCTACCACCGGGCCGCACGACACGGGCAGACCCCGGTTCTGGGGCCGTACCCGCGCAGCGTCGGGGGTCGCCAGTACCATCCGAGCAACCCTCAAGCCGCCACCGACGAAGGAGCTCCACCACCGTGACAACCGGGTACCGCGCCATCTTCCGTCTCGACGACACCGCCGACGCGGTCACCGTCGCCGAAGACCAAGTCAGGTCGTGGCTGCGGACGAAGCAGAAAGGCCGGTCCAACCTGGAATCCGCCGACTGGGACGGCCCCGGAACCCACCCGCTCGGCCCCGGCGCCACCCTCCGCGTCGCGGAACTCGACCACGACCTCGACGGGTCACGCAGACGCGCGATCCGGTTCTCCGAAACGAACCCCGGCGGCACATGGGAAGTGTCAGTCGTCGCCGTCTCCCTCCCGTTGGACCGAACCCACAAGCAGACCCTGTACGTCACCGCCGGGCTCGCCGGCGTCGACCAGGAAGAAGCGATCAGGAAGGTCGCCACCCCGAAGGTGGTGCAGCAGCTGCTCGAAGCTGTCGTCGTCCGCGACGGTGACACCGAGATGACCGCAGCACCGCAGCTCATCCACGGGCACCGAGTCGATGAGGCTGTCGACGCGATCCTCGACCCGGAACGATCCGGAGCTGTCGTAGTCGCCACCTCACCCGGCCCTGGCCTCGACCCGAAATGGGTTCAGATCGTCTCCTCGCTGACGAAGGAGTCCGTCGGCAACGCCACCGTGTTCGTCATCGCCGACGACGCAGCCGACAAGTTCAACGCGGCCGTCCCCGCAACCCACGACGTCCCGCCCGGCCGGGTCCGCACCTTCCTCCCCGGTGTCGACTTCGACGACACCGGCGATGGACTACGCCACCGCGTTCTCGGGCCCGCCACCCTGGAACGCGCCATCCGCCGCGACCGCGTCAGCGGGATGCTGCCCGCCGTCCACGCGTCCGGGATCCGCCGCCGGGTCCTCCTCTCCGAACTCCCCGCAGACGTCCGACGGACCATGGACATCCTCACCAAAGAGGAAGCCCGCGAGGAACGCCTCGTCCGGGTCGAGAAGACCGTCGCAGCGAAACCCGTACCGCCAATCACCACAGACACCGGCACCGGCGAGATCATCCTCACCCCCGAAGCTGTCGCCGCTGACCCGAACGCACCACTGCTGAAACGCATCCGTGCGCTCGTCCGCCAGTGGCTCGGGAAGACCGAAGTCACCGAGGAGTCCATCGACGAGCTCGGCCAGAAGCTGTCGAAGACCGCCGCGGAATCCGACGTTGCCGTGGAGCAGCTGGACGAGATGATCGACACCAACACCCGGCTGCAGCTGGAACTGGAGCAGGCGCTTGCCAGGGTCGACGACGTCGAACTGGAAGCAGGGATGCAAGCCCAAGCCGCAGCAGCCGCGGAACGTGAAGCGCACATCCTCCGCACCAGGTTGGTGAAAGCCGGCGCCGCGGAAGACACGTACGTTGAACCACTGCCGGTCGACTGGCAGTCACCGGAAGACCTGCAGGAGCTCATCAACCGGATCACCGAAGATGCCGACAGCAGCGAGGAGCCGCACCCGGCGCTCAGCTACGTCGTGTTCACCGGCGACCTGGCGCCGACGATGGAGATCCAGAAACGAGACCCGGTCGGCCGGTACGCGTCAGCGTTCTGGGAGTACGTCCACTGCCTCCACGACTACGCGGAACTGAAAGCCGGCGGCGAGTTCTCCGGCAGCCTCCACCAGTACCTCACCGCGGAAGGAACCCACAGCGGGCATGTCGTCCCGCTGGACCGGTTCGCGTCAAGGGAGTCCGCATCGACGATGCAGCGGTGGGCCGACGAACGGGTCTTCCCCGTTCCGACCACCGTATCCGAGACTGGTCAGGTGCTCATGGGGTCGCACTTCAAACCCACCAACGAGAACACCATCGCACCGCGACTGCACTTCCACGACGACACCACCGGGACCGGGAAGGTGTACATCGGGTACATCGGCCGTCACCTCACGAACACGAAGACGAAGGACAGCTGAGCGCAGCAGCGTCTGCTTAGGCGTTGCCGTCGAGGATCGAACGGATCAGCGCGAGGCGCTCCTCGATGGTGATGGCCGTGTCGTCCAGCGCGGCACGGATTCGGACCGTCTGACCGCCGAGGGCGTACTCAGCTGCCTGCTCCGCGGTCGGTGCCGGCGGGTGCAGGGGGAGCACCGGGAGGGTGCGCGGGTCGACGTCCGACCTATTGTTGGACGCGTACTCGAAGAAGTCACCCTTGCGAGGAACCCAGATGTCACCGTTCAGGATCTTCCGGACGTCGTAGCCGTGGTGGACGGTGCCGTCGATCCCGATGCTGTAGATCGCACCCTGGCTCCGTTCGCCAACCAGCGCCGTGCCCTTGAACCCCTTCTTGCCGTCAGCGGTCAGTGCCACTACGCCTCGGATCCAGCTGTCACGGCGATCGTTGTAGTGGAGAACGTCGCCGACGTTCATCGAGTCCCAGAACGACTTCGTCTCATCGGCACTGCGAGTGAACAGGCCAGCGAGGGCTTTCTCGCGGGCCACCTGGCCCTGAACGAACTCGATCGGGAACCGCTTCACCACACCGGCGTAGTCGGAGTAGAACTCCTCTCCTTCGACCTCGATGGTCTCGTCAGCACCGACGACGGTGACCATCCCAGACGGTTCGACGTCGGTCACCTTCCACAGGACGTTCTCGTCACCTTCGATGGAACGGAACTCGGTGCCTGCGGTGATCGTCGGCGCTGTGGTCGTCATGGTCTTCTCCTGAGGTAGATGTCTTCTTCTGCCACCAACATGTGCGGACGAACACAGAATCGACCCAAGAACGCCACCGGCTGTCCCTCGGATTCGGGCTGCCGGACGGGAACACCAACCCGGTACCGTGCATCGAAGGTGTGTACCGAACGGAGGGCCCGATGCCCCGCAAACTGATGGCTGCGGCCGCCGCGATGACGGTACTGCTCACCTTGACCGGATGCACCGGGCTGCTCGGCGGCCTCTACTCCGGCGGCAACACCGGACCGATCTCCGACACTGAACGCTCCGGCGACCCACTGAACTACGACGAGATCGACGGGGAGATCGAAAACGCGATCGACGTCGTCGACACATTCTGGTCGGACCACTTCTCCGACTTCTACGAAGGCGGAGACCCCTACACGCCACCGTCGGACTTCATCCCGTACATCGAATCGGACCTGCCCTCCTGCGGCGGCGAACAGCTGGAGCCCGGGAACGCCTTCTACTGCGTCCCCGACAACACGATCCTGTGGGACCAGGACCTGATGGACTACCTGTACACCGAAGGTGGCGACTCCGTCGTCTACCTGGTGATCGCCCATGAATGGGGCCACGCCATCCAAGAGCAGATCTCCTCAGAAGGGCTGTGGAACTCCGAAGAGCTCCAAGCTGACTGCTTCGCCGCCGCAGCGCTGTACGGCGCCGCCGACGACGGAACGTGGGCGTTCGAGACCGGAGACACAGCCGAAATCACCAACGCCCTCACGTTCCTCGCAGACGAAACCGAATGGACCGACAGCGACGACCACGGCGACCCGCTCGACCGGATCGACGCGTTCAACGACGGACGCACCCTGGGTGTCGAAGGGTGCTACCCGGTCGAGGAGTGACGGACGTTCAGTCGAGAACCCGCGAGCACCATTCCGTCTTCGGTCCGACGGGACCTGCGATCGTTGTCCGCTGATGTGTGTACGGCTCCAGCCCGTCCTCGCACGTTTCGGCGTCCCCGAGCTCCGATACGAGCTCACGGGTCGCCGCCGGGTCGCCGCAAGCGACGAACGGGTTCGCGTCCGCGACGTTCTCGTTGATGCAATCCCCGGCGGCAGGGGCAGCGTCGTCAGCCTTCGGGGTTCCTGAGGTGCAGCCAGCACCACACAGCACCGCCGTAGCCAACATCACCGCGAGCCCGTGTCTCCAGATTTCCTTCATCCTCCTTCGATGCCCCGCCAGCCCCGGATGTTCCGTTGCTGGTTGCGGGAACTTCCCGCCCGGGTGGAGCATCTGAACCACGCACCCGACGAAAGGGCAGATCATGACCTCCTGGGAAGACACAGACGGAGACGGCTTCGGCGACCTCGGCAAAGTCGACCTTGACGGCGACGGGCAGGTCGACGAGGTTCTCATCGACAGCGACCACGACCATGTTGTCGACCAGCTCGCCGTCGACACCAACAAGGACGGCAACGCCGACACTGTCTACTCAGACACCAACCGAGACGGGAACATCGATGCTGTCGGGATCGACACCAACCGGGACACCGTGGTGGACACGATCCTTCAGGACCGCGGCGACGGGCAGTTCGAAACGGTGATGGAGCCTGGCCCCACCGACCCCGCTGAAGCGATCATGAGTGCCACCGTTGTAGGGCCTGCCACGGACCCGCCGTTGCTGATGCAGCAGCTGGACAACCCCGATGTCCCCGCTGACGTGAAGGAAGCGATCAAGGAGCATTACGCTACCATCGACCGGATGAACGAGCAGTGGCTGCAGTGAGACCTGATCAGCGGTTCCGGTCGGCGACCATCGTGAACGACAACGAGATCGTCGCTGCGGCCCTCGCCAACGCCGGGTCACCGCCCGCACCGAACTGACGGGCGGCGCTCGCTTCCTCGGCGGCACGTCGGGCAATGTCAGCCTTCCCGGACCCTGTAGGCAAACCGACCCGTTCTGTGTCGGTGCCCGACCGAAGCAACCTGTCCGCCACGCTGAGGAGCTCATGGTCGTGGTGTCGGGACACCAGCGCCTCCCATGCCCGAACCTCCTCCAGTGGGTGAAGTGCAGGGGACAGTTTCGCGTCCGACAGCATCCGACGCAACGGCATCCTCTGTTTGTAATGATGCGCAGCACGTTCCAGTTGCTCCATCGCCTCCTTGGCTTTCAGTTGCGGATGCCGGCCGATGTATCGTCTGCGAATCAACGCACGGACGGCGTCGATCCCGGACCGGGACTGCATCCAATCGGTCAGGCCCGCGGTGCCGCCGGCAGCGGGGCCCCGGCCGTGACGGATGGTGTACTCCCCGACCATCCGCGCCAACCTCGGCACGTCCTCTCCAGAGACTCCCTGAGGGAGCTGACCGGTCCGCAGGTCGAGCTCCGACAGGCCCGCCAGCAAGTTCAGGGTGCGGGCGTCGGCTTCGCGCAGCTGCCCGATCACGGACGCTTCCGCCATCAGCCCAGCCACCGGGAGCACAGCGGACAGTTCAGAAGCGCGGTCCTTCTCGATCTCCGCCGCTCGCTCGCCTGCCCTGACGATCGGGTCGTACTCCTTGCCCCACGGGCCTTTCCCGTACCCGTCCGCGTGGGAAAGCACACCGATCGCCGACGCGGTTGAGCTGTCCCCGGCCACCCTCTGGAACTCCTTCAGGAACGCGACGTCATCTGCTTTCTGGTCGCCCCGGAACACGTAGATGATCGCGTCGGCCTGCCGGACCCCGGACGCGCCGAGCACATACTGCCGGGACGCCACCTCCAACTCTGCGGTGGTCGTCGACAGCCCGGGAGTGTCGATCAACGTGAACTCCCTCAGCAGGTCCGAGCTGAGAGTGACAACAGCATGGGAGATCTGATCGACCGGCACCGGCAGACGGTCCGGAAGCATCCGATTCACCAGGAGGACCGGCATGCGGTTCCCGCCAGCCAAGTGCAGCATGCAGCCTTCGTCGGCGCCGAACTTGTACTGGGTGACGACCTTCGTGCATTCCACGTCGGCGGTCGCGGCGATCTTCCGGCCGACAACCGCGTTGATCAGCGTCGACTTCCCCGCCTTCACATCCCCGACCACCGCCACCCGGAGCGGTTCCTTCAGCCTGGCGCGCGCATACGTGGTCGCCGGCAGCACTTCCGGGCCGCCGACCTGATCGAACCGGTCGCAGACTGCGAGGACGGCGCTGGTGAGGCTGGTCATGTGCGATTCCGTCACGGAGCCCCACTCAGGAGAGTCTGGATGTCGGCATTCGAGAGGAAATGCACCCGCCCGATTGCAGCGTTTTGATTGTCCAGCGTTCCTCCGCCCTCGACGTCGGTGAAGATGTCGGAGGAGAACTGAAGATCGTTGTATCCGATCACCTTGCCCAGACTGGTGTTGTCCCCTGCGTCGCTGTAGATCGCGATGTCCCAGATTGTCCCCACTGCCGTTCCCGTGTCATCGGCGAGAGGGGCGTCATCCACTGCGAGTGTGTCTGTGTCCTGACTGGTGTCCCCCCAGTAGGTTCGCCAGTAGACGGCAGACGGCTGGGAGAACCGGGCAATCGTGACGTACGTGTTGGGCAGATCGGTCCATGTGCATTGCATGGATTCTTCGGCATCTGTTGCGTCCGAGGGCTCGCAGTCAGGGTTGTCGTCCAGCGCGAAGGAAGCCTGAAGAGCTGCTGTTCCTTCCAGGGCTGGGCAGTCCGAAGCCGATGCAGCCTCAGATCCATCCCAGCACGGGACTGTAGCTGTTGTGCTGGGTTCGTCGGTGGGGTCGTCGGCGACGCAGTTCCCGCCGTCGCTTCGATGCTCCCCGGGCGGGCAGTCGGCCGGCGCTGTGGTGGGCTCCGAAGGTTGCTGACTCAAAGCCGCTGCCAACCCAATCCCGCCGAACAGCAGAACCGCTGCGGCCGCAACGCTGAGACCGACGATCAGACCGGTCTTGGACTTCTTCCGAGGGTCGGGCTCGAGGTCTGGAATCGGCTCGGGGTCTGGAATCGGCTCGGGGTCTGGAATCGGCTCGGGGTCCGGAGTCGGCTCAGGGTCTGGCGCCGGTTCCGGGTCCACCGGCACCGGAGCCGGCGTCACCGGCTCCGTCTCGACCGCCGGCCGCGGCACGTACAGTGCCCCTTCAGTCACCACCAGTTTCAGGTTGTCCCTGGTCTTCGGTTCCAGCCCGAGCGCCGCTTGCAGGCTGTCCCGAACCAACGGGGTGCGGGAGGATCCGCCGGTCAGGTAGATCCGGTCGACCTTTCCGCCGTTCGCGGCGATCAGCCCGGTGGTGATCCGCACCGCACGGTCGACCAACGGCTTGATGAGTGCTCGGTACTCGTCACCGGTGACCGTGACCACCCCGTCGAACCCTGGAGCGCGGACTGGCACCCGTGCGCTTTCGTTCGTGGACAGGCTCTCCTTCGCCCGTTTCACCTGATCCCGCAACGTCAACGCTTGCGCCAGGTTCTGAGGCTGGGACAGGACAACCCCCATGTCGACCCCGGCTTGTTCCGTTGCGGGTTGCAACACCCAGTTGTACAGCAGCTCGTCGAAGTCTTTCCCGCCGAGGTCTTCCGCGCCGTCGGAATCCAACGATTCGTAGCCGTCAGCAGTCCGTTCGATGATCGCGACATCCAACGTCCCGCCACCGAAGTCGAACACGGCGATCTTCTCCCCGACCGCCGGGTTCGACCCCTGAGTGGCGTAGTAGTACGCGGCCGCGATCGGTTCCTCCACCATCCGGATCGACGCTTCCGGGATTCCAGCTTCCGCACCGGCTGTTCGGAGGGCGTTGACCTGCTCATCACCCCATTCGGCAGGGTGGGTGAGGATCACCTCCGCCGGAGCCGTCCCCTCATTGGCGGCCTCGCCGAGATTCAGGACATGGCGGAGGACAGCGGCGACGACACTGGTGGTGGAGTACCCGATGGAGACCCGATCCTTCCCCAGGAACAGCTTCGGGTGCATCTCGTACCCGGTGGGGTACATCGTCATCTGGTTCGCCGCGGACTCACCGACGAACGTCTGATTGCTGGCTGAGTCGATGATCACCGATGACGGCATCGTCGCCCCGTCAGCTCCGAGCTGTAGCACTCGGTGCTGCGGATCACCTTCCCGGTAGTACGACGCGGATGTGTTCGTGGTGCCGAAATCGATCGACAACGTCCAAGGTGCTGAGCTCATCTTCTTCGTCTCTCCCTATCCAGCCATCCATACGGCGACATCCGCGACCCGGACCACCTGCGACCCGGACACATACCCGTCCCGGAGGACTGCAGCGATCGTCCGGTCCTGCGAATGGTCGGTCGCCTGGCGGCGTTCCACCGACCTGTGCCATGCGTCGTTGAAAGGGTCGCCGGCAGCGACCGCCATGCGGGCAACCCCGGACGGCGCCAACACCTGGCTGAGCTTCTCCTTCGCCGCTTCAGAGTCGGTCAGGTCACCCAGCTCGAGCAGCTCATTCACAGTGCTTTGGCTGAACCCGCCAGCAGCAGCCTGATTCGCCGCCGCCTGCCATGCGACGGCGTCAGCTCGGGCTTTCCCGGCAGCGGCCTCCGCATCCCTGGTTCGGCGCATCTGGATGAGGAACAGCACCAACAATGCGATGACTGACAGCAGCAGGATCCCGGTGACGACCCACGGAGCCCATGACAGGGCGCTTCCCCACAGGTCGAAACCGGAGGATCCTTTCGGGCAGTCGCTGACATGCACTGGTGTGCATACCGGTGGTTCACCGATCTTCTGAGGCTCGGTGCACGTCTCGCCCATGATGTGGGTGCAGTCGCGCGGGTCGTCGAGCAGCATCACGCACCCGACGCCCTCTTGGCGACGAGGCCCTTGGAGGCGGAGCCGATGGCGAACGCGACCGGCAGCAGGATCCAGCCGTGTCGGCTGATCTGCGAGACGATCTGGTCGCCGATGGACGGCTGCAGCTGGTCGATGCCGCGGTAGGCGGGCTGCTCGGACAGCTGACCGAGCAAGTCGTCGATGGGCACTGCCGGCGTGGTGACGTCAGCCACCGGGGCGGCCGGTCCAACAGCGAGGTCAGCGGCGGGGAGATCCGTGCCGGCAGCTTCCGCGGGGACGATCCCGTTCGCAGCCTGGAACTCATCCGCCGACTGGTCGCAGACCAGTTCCGCATACCCGGAGTCAGCCCATGCGTCCTCGAAGTCGGCGAGGGTGATCTCCAGGTTGGCGCCGTTGTCGCGGTCCGGGTCATTCAGGGTGACGATGCCGCGGTCGAAGTCGATCCCGGTGACCAGTACTGCATGGTCGGTCGCGGAGGTGGTGTCCCCGTCGACGTCCTGCCCGACAGACTCAGAGGAGTCGACCATCACCATCACGCCGGTGCCTGAATCGATCTCAGCCTGCAGGTTGCCGAAGTACTGGTCCAGGCTGAGGCCGGAGGATTCGAGTGTGTTGACGGTGGCGGGGATCCCCGCCTGCTGCAGCAGCGACTGAGCATCCCACGGGTCGAGTCCTGGAATGCCTGTCGTCCCGATCTGCGACCACATGTTCTGCTCCGTCGCCATCTGCACGAACGCTTCCTCGTTGATGCTCTGCCCGGAGTACAGGTCGAAGATCTGAGCGATCGACGTCGGCACGCACGAGTTCTGGTACGACTGGTGGAACCACACGGCTGCCCAGTCATCCGGGTCGCCGGTCAGGTTGCCGTCGTCATCCCAGACCGGCTCGGGGACGGTCTCGTCGCCGTCGGTGTAGTCAGGAGGGAACGTCTGCGCGTCCGACTCGCCTTCTGCTGGTGGTGCGTTGAGCGCCGCCCACAGGTCCGGCCACATCAGCTGCATCTGCTCCGAGGACAGGTTCATGTCGCCCTCGGAGTAGCCGTCATCGGTCAGGTCTGAGGTGATCCAGTACTGGTCGCCGACCTTGTAGATACCGAGGTCGGTGAGGCCGTCTCCGTTGGTGTCGATCGCGAACCCGTCGACGATGCCGTCGGAGTTTGAGTCGATCTGCTGGAACGCTTCCGCCGAGTTGAGGGTGCCCTCCACCTCGTAAGTGCCAGGCTCGAACCCGGGCTGCCCGGTCGGGAACGGATTCTGCTCACCCGTGTCGCCGGTTTCGCCGGCAGGTTCGAGCCCTCCGATCTCCGCGAACTCGTCCGGGATGTCGGGGGCGGCCACGTGGTCGTTGATGTCTGACATGATCGTTTCGCCTTTCGTGCGGTTGATCCTTAGACGCGGCCCGGCGTCGTCAAGTTCCCGCGAAGCCGTCGATACTCCTTGCCGGCCTTCACGTTCAGCTCCTCGAACGTCTTCTTCGCGGCCTTGTAGTCGGAGAGTCGCCGCGCGCGATCCATTGCAGATTCCGACTTCGCTCTCTCTGCTTCCCGGATCTTCATGTCCAGGTCCTCCTCGGCATCCCGGACAGCATCCTCGAATGCCTCGGCAACGTCGGCGCTGAAGAAGGAAGAGCACTGCTGAAGAGCGTCGGCGAGCTCCTGCTGCAGCACCCGCGTGTGGTCGGTGATCCGCTGCTGCAGCTCACGGGAGTTGCGGATCCTGGCGGTCAGCATGAACCCTCCGAGGACGCCGACGGCGATGATCGGGGCGGCGAACCCGCCGACCAACGGGCCGAGCAGCATCCCGGGGCGGGCGAGCATCATCGCCATCGTCACCCCGGACGCCATGACTCCGACCTTCCCACCGGACTCGAACGTCGCCCGCAGGTTCGGCTTCTCCACTGCGTCGAAGGTGATGTCACCGACCAGAGAGTCAGGGACGGGGAGGCCCGCTGACGTGAACAACCGTTTCACGATCGCTGCAGCCTGCGCCTCCATCACCTTCGCCACGGTCTGCTCGATCTCCACCACTGCGGCCGCCATGTCTCGTTGCAGCATCTGCGCTTTCGTCTTCGACTGGCCAGAGAGGGACTTCACGTTGGTGTGCCACTGCTCCTCGAACTCTGCGAGAAGCCGGCGCTGCTGGTTCAGGATCTCCGTCCGGAGTTCGTTCATGCCTCGGCTCAGCCGGTACCGCCAGTTCCGCATGTCCTTGCGGATTTTCGCCAGATCAGCTTTCCGTTGCTCCCACAGCTCCTTCGTGCGGTCCGGCTCTGCGAGCAGCAGAAGTTGCTCGTCGAGGTTGGTGACCGCTGTGATGAGGACGTCACGGAGCTGCGCGAGCGCGTTGATGTCCGGGATCCGGTTCGCTTGTGACAACGGTCTCGCCAACGCATCCACCAGGTCGTCGATCCGGCTGAGCTCACGCCACCGATCCCGGTCGGCGTCTTCAGTCAACGCGTTCTCAGCCCAGAGAGCCGACACCCCCACCAGGTCAGCCGGGGGGAACTTCGTCTCCTTCAGGACAGCGGCGTCTTCCTCCAGGATCACCTTCCAGTTGTGCTTCAGGTCGATCTTGTTCACCGCGACGATGATCGTGCCGGAGAACTGAGCGGCCAGCCGCAGGAACGACAGGGTGCTACGAGTGAGGCGGCCCTCAGCTTCCGCGACGATCAGCAGGACTCCGGCTCGTTCCGCAGCCGCCAACGCCCGCCGGGCATGGTCCTCGGACAGGCCGCCGGCGCCGGGAGTGTCGATGATCGTCACACCGGGCAGTTCCGGCGACTCATGGCCGATATCGACACCGGTCAACGGGTCAGCCGCGGGGGAGTTCGTGAACGTCCCATCCGCTGTCACCCAGTCGTTGAAGTGGTCCCGGCCGATCACCCGGTACTCGCCGTCCAAGTTCAACCGGATCGTCCCTGCTGGCAGCGCTTCCGTGGGAGGTGTGAACCTGAGAGTCACCGCTGTCGTCACTTTGTCGCCGACCGGCGCGAACTCCGGCTCACCGATCAACGCGTTCACGATCGACGACTTACCGGCGGACAGCTCACCGACAACAACGATCGTCGCCGGCGTCTCCAACAGCTGGGTGCGTCTCCACCGGATGTCAGCCACCTTCGGGCCGTACCCGTGCGACGTCAATGACTTCTCCGCTTCCGTGAGCAGGTGCGTGGTCGCAGTCACTGCAGCGCCACGGGCAGGTGGCCGGATGGTCCCGGTGGGTGTCGAGTCAGTCATCATCGAAACCGTTCTGGTCGCTGTGTTCACTGGGGTCGTCGACGTCGACTTGGAAGATCTCCACGCCGCCGGGTTCGTCAGGGCTGTCGTAGTCAGTGTCGTCGTCTGTGAATGGGTCTCCTGCGTCGAGACCCCAGTTGGCCGCGTCCTCGCCGTCCTCAGCGACTGCGGCACCCTCCAGCCCGAAAGCTACATCCAGAGCCGATTCCCACACCGCGTCCGGCATGTGCGGTGGCGCCCCGAGGATGAATGCCTCGGGGCCGTCGTCGTCTTCATCTGCCACCGTGTTCCCCCATCGCTCTTCCCCCGCTGGCCTGTGCTGCGCTAAGGTTTGCCCTGAATCCGGCCCGAACGGTTCGATGCTCCACAGCTGCCCGAAGCGAGGAGTGCCTTCGATGATCGATGATGCATCCGAAGCGCCTTTGATCGATCGGGCGCGCGACGGTGATGCCCGTGCGTTCGACGAGCTGCTCAGACCTCACCGGGACAAGCTGTGGGGCATCTGCGTCCGGGTCACCAGGAACCATGCCGACGCGGAGGACGCAGTCCAGGATGCGATGGTCGCCATCTGGAAGGGTCTGCCGAGGTTCCGAGGCGAGGCAGCGTTCTCCACGTGGACGTATCGGATCGCAGCGAACGCCGCTCTCGGCGTGGTGCGTCGACGTCGTGAAGTCCCCGTAGCGGAGATCTTCGACATCGAGCCCGACCCGGGATTCGAGGACGGTGTCGCGATGCACGATGAGATCCAAGCGGCGTTGCGGACCGTCCCGGAGGACTTCCGGGTGGCGTTGGTTCTCCGGGAGTACGGCAGCCTCACCTATGAGGAGATCGCCGAGCATCAGGGCATCCCGGTGCAGACGGTGAAGTCGCGCCTGAACCGGGCGCGGGCGGCGGTGCGTGCCGCCCTCGCTGTCACCTGATCGGCCTGATGCCGGGTTGAACTCTCCCATGCAGGCTCTGATGCGTCAGGGTTCGGGAATGTTCCCGCCGGCGTTCAGATGACCGCTACGGCAGCCGCGGCGGCTCCCGCCACGAACAATGCCAGGGACACCGCGACTGAGGTGAGCCATTCGAGCTGCTGGCGGCGCCCGCGCTTCATCAACTGGGTCAGATCGACTGCACCCACCTCGAGGAGTACAGGGTGTAGGCGGGAGTCCGGCGCAAGCATCGCGTGCTCGATCAGCGACCGGCGGTGCCGCACCGCCCTTGAGAGGCTTCGCTGGCTCAGATAGGCGAATAGAACCCCGACCGCTGCAACGAACAGGCCGGTGGCCCACAGCCCGACAGCCCATGCCGCCGATGAAGGGGAGATCTGCAGTGATGAGTCTTTCGAGCTGGTCGCGCCTAGGAGCGTGAGGAACGCGACAGCACCGCCACCGTTCAGGATGAACAAGGGCGACAGCAGTGCATGTTCGAAAGCGGAAGTGGCCCGGTTCAGTTCGAGCTCGTGGGCTCGTTGCCCTTGGTAGACGGCCAGCTCGGCGGGGTCGGCACCGCGGTTGGGCGTTTTCCACATCGGTGGCCCGTCCTACTCCGCCTTGAAAGCTTCCAGATCGGCGACGCTCATCCGCCGGGCTTCGTCGAGGCTTGTGGCCGCTTCCGCTGCGGTGAAGCATTGGTGCGTCTCTACGAACGCAGTTCGGTTCGCTTCAAGAACATCGCCGCCGTCGTTCTGCACCCGGTCTCGGATGGATTGGAATTGCCGTTCTTGGGCGGTGACGATGACGGGGGTTCGGCTGTCGGGGCGGTATCGGAACACCATCATCGGTGGGATGGGTTCTCCGCGGAGGGCGCGTTGGACGATTTGGTCGACGGCGTCTCCTGTGCGGAGCTCTTCGGAGACGAGCATGGCGGCGAGGGCGACCATCCCGTTGCGTTTGACGGCGGTTTCAGTGTTGAACTGGGCGACAGCGTCGTACAGGTCCGGCACTAGTGCGTACGCCCCGGGGTCTTCCACCCGCTTCGCTCGTCTCCATTTGCTCAGCGTGGAACCGTCGATCGGGTTGAAGTAGACAGTGAACAGGACGGCGTCATCCTCGTTCAGGTTCGTTTCTTCAACGGGTGGTTCTTCGGTCGCGGTCATCGGTCAACACCTCCGGGGGCCGGTCTTGACCTGATCGTACCGGCGCGGGGTGGTTTGAAACCGAACTGTCGGTGAGAGTATTCGAATCATGGTCGTGAATGAGGAGGGCCGGCAGGTGAAACTTGCCGAGATTCTGTCGGTGACGGCTCAGTCTGTGGCTCATTCGACCAGGAACGTCCCTAGCCCACCTGATTCGTACATACTTCTGGGTGAGCTGTCCGCCGCGCAGCATTCCATCGCTCAGGTTTTGGCGCAGTTGGCTGACTGGCATCACACTCTCGCTGCTCGCGGTGTGACGACCGGTGAGGATCGGGTTCCGGGGACGGACACCCCTGCTGACATGGCCGCGTGGCAGGCGTTGGGCTTGGCGGCACGGGACGCCCGGAACGCGGCTGCTGCGATCGACCAGGCTCATGTCGCGAACGGTGCGATCAGGTTCAGCTGACGACGAAGGCGGCGGGCCGTAGCCCAGCCGCCTTGTCGATGCTGCTTGCGTTACCAGACGATGCCGGCTCCGAAGAGGATCGCGACGCCAGCGAAGAACGACAGGATGATCGCGATGATCGACGGGACGAGCCCCTTGCCGTTCAGCTTGCGGGACTTGACGATGCCGGCGATGCCGAACGCGGTGGCGAGGAGGTTCGGGATCCCGCCGAGGACCAGGCCGATGAACAGGGGGATCGGGGTGAGGATGAACCCGACGATTCCGAGGATGAGGGCGGCGGTTGCGAATCCGTTGCGGGCGGGGACGTACTGCTGCTGGTAGGCGGGCTGCTGGTAGGCGGTGTTGGTCATGGCGACCCTTTCGAGGTGGAGTGTGATCCGCTGGCGCAGGTGTGACGTCGACGGCTTGAGCACACTATTGACGCCTGCCGACATCGTCGTTCAGCGACATGCCACCTCAACTGGGGAAGCGGGAGTCTTCTGGGGCTGCGCCGGCGGCGCGGGCGGCGATGAGGGCGTTCAGTTCTGGGTTCTCGGACCGGTTTGCGGCGTGGCCGAATCTCAGGCCGGGGAGAGTGGAGCTGGGCTGCTGGCCGGGTTCTCTGTATCGGAGTCGGATGGCGTCTGCGGTGGCCCCGAGGAGGACGACCCGGTCGAGGTAGCCGTCGACGTTGAGGGTTTCACGTTCAGGGATCCGGACCGCCCAAAGGGACACGGTGGCAGGCTGAGGTCCGCACATGTCCTGGAATGCTGCAGCTGCGGCGTCGCCGGTGACGAAGGAGGCGTAGGTGAGTCCGCTGTCTGGGTCGTCCGGGTCGCAGAGCACCACGTATCTGACTTCGTCCATGCCGCCCCGTCCCTCGATGGGGAGTTTAGGGGCTGGGTGCGACTGGCTCCCCGAACTGTCATGCGGCTGTAACCGGAGGGTCTATATTCTGAGGGTGCCTCATTTATCTGAGGCGAACTCCGGCCGACGCAGCAGACCCGAACTGCCGCGTCGGCCGGCACCATGTCCAGCCCGAAGGCTTGGAGTTACTGTACCCCCATATGGGGGACATTTCGAGGATCGCGCCGACAAGCCCAACACCGGAAGTCATAAAATGGCCGGCGCTGATTCTGACTTGCAGCCGCATGCGGATACGAAGGACCAGACCCGTGCCCCGCTCTGGGACAAGACGGGTGTCGGACCTCACCGATAGCGTTCAGCGACCCTACTCCTCAACGTCAGGACGCACCTCGATGAGCACACCCTCCGGCTGGTACCCAGACCCGAGCTCACCCCCGACCGGAGCGCCGCAGCTCCGCTGGTGGGATGGCGCCTGGACGGAACACACCCGCCCGGCAGAGATGGCGCCGCCCGTCGCCGCAGCGCCCGTCATCCCCGAACCCGTGTACGCAGCGCCGGCGCCGGTAGCGCCGACGTACGCCGCTCCGACCGCACCCGCCCAGCCGGCACCGGCCTACGTCCACACCTACGAAGACGGCCCGGCCCTCGTCCCGCCGGCACCTCAGGCACCGACCCTGCAGCCGCCAGCGGCCGGGCTCCCGACAACACCGCCGCCGATGCCGCCAGTCGCCCCACCGGCAGCACCGTCAGCTCCGCTCACCGGCAGCAACTACAACTTCTACAACGAAGGCAAGGACGCCGCCCACGGGAAGAACACCTTCGCCAACAACGCGCTGCTCCTCCCGATCCTCGGCGTGGTCATGATCATCGCCTCCAACTTCCTCGCCCCCATCCTCAGCACCATCGGGGTGCTCGCCACCATCGCCGGGTTCGTGTTCGCGATCCTCGGCATCCGCCGCGCCAACCGCACCGGCCGCGGCAAAGGCAAAGCGATCACCGGGCTGATCATCGCCCCGCTGATCCTCATCGTCGGACTCGGCGTCGTCCTCACCCAAGCCATCGTCAGCAACCCCGAGTTCCAGGAAGGATTCAGCGCCGGCATGAACGCGGACCTCGTGGAACAGATCGAGGGGAACATCAAGACCGACATGACTGCCCAGTTCGTCGCCCAGGGGATCGCAGCCATGCCGACCGCCGTTGACTGCCCCGCCGACACCGGTCTCGCCTCCGGAACAGAACTGGTGTGCACCGCCACATTCGACGACGCCACCACCCAACCGGTCAACGTCACCATCACCGACGACAAGGCCGGGTTCACCTGGGAACTTCAAGCCCAGTAGCCCTTCACCTCCGGGCCCTGTTCCTGTACCGTGCTGCCCACGGGAAGAACACAACAACCCGCGACCGCCGGCCAGTTCCCCCAACTTCTCGCCGGCGGTCGTGCGTTTAACCACGTGGGTGGGCTGTGGACGTGAAGATCTCCAGGAACCACGACAGGAACTGGCAGGCGACCCTGAAGGACGGAGACGTCGAGGTGGAAACCATCGCCCTGCCGACCGGAGAGTACGGAGCCAAGGCTGCCATCAAATGGCTGTCAGACCATCTCCGCCGAAAAGGTTTCCGCGTCTCCGATTTCGACCCAGCTGGACGCAGACTCGCCGACGACATCTGGTCGGCCGAGGCGTCACCTGCTCGCTGAGGCTGCCGCCGTCCCGCCAGGCGCATTACGACCGCGGGGCGGCGGCCCCGTCAGGTTCCGGCTAGGCGGACCAGGAGGACTGGCCGCCGGAGCCGACCGACGGGCTGGCGCATCGGCCGTCAACAGAACCGACCCACGTCGCGCCGATCCCGCCGAGGTCAACGGATGCAGTGACCTGTGGTCGCTTCGCTGAAACCCGCCACGTGTCCGTGTGCCACATCATCGACTGACCCGGCGCCAAGGTGATCTTCGAATCCCATGAGGACCACATCGGGCTGAGGCCGCCGTGCACGGGACCGGAAGCTGAAACGTTCACGGTCGGCTTGTTGGATGACCGGAACGTGACCGTGCTGCTGGTGTTGTTCGTCAGCGAACCGGACAGACCGAACATGTAGTTCGCGCCCAGCGCCCAGGCGAACGACTTGTTGACCGACCCGGTGAGAGAACCGGTGGGGCAGACCGGAGCCGGGGGAGGGGTCGGAGCTGCCGGCGCCGCTGCAGTGACAGGCGGCCTTGCCGACACCGGAGTCTGAGCGGTCGGTGCCGGGCTGGCCGAACCGGAGGGCTCGGCGCTGTCGTGGCTGGTGCCGCCGTCCGACGTGGAGCCGGTAGCCGATCCTCCGCTGGAGGAACCTGACCCGGACTTTGTGGAGTCGGTCGCCTTAGAAGAGGAGCTCGAGCTGGAGCCGGACTTCGTGCCGCCGGGTTTCGTTGCTCCCGACTTCGTCTTCGACTTCGAATCTGAACCCGACTTGCCGTCCGAGTCGGTGCTCTGTTCCTCAGAGCCGCTGGAGCCTGAAGCCGACCCTGACTCGGTGTCTTCGCTGGAGCTGGACTCGTCATCGGCCAGTTCTTCAACCCCGCCCGAAGCTGGTGAGTCATCACCGGCGGAAGCGTTGACGGCGACACCGTCTCGCTGCACAGCCCAGTCGTTCGCCACATCGGCAACCTGGTTGATGATGCCGTTCTCGGTGGAGGCGTTCACTGCGGTCACGCCGCCGCCGACGAACACCAACAGGATCCCCAAGGTGGCTGCCATCGACCGTGACGTCATCGTGTACGGGTCTCGCTTGGCTGCGTGTCGGCCCTTCTCGCGAGGCTCGGTCCGGTACTGCAGGTACTTCTCTGAAACCTGGTACTCGTCCTTCAGGATGCGGTTGATCCCGGTGTCGGAAAGCTCGACGCCTGACGGGTCGGTGAGGTCGATTCCGTGACGTTTACGAGAGTTCGGGTCCGTCAGGATGCGGCGGTACTCATCGAACGTGAGTTCGTCGTCATACGGGTTCATGGCGTAGGAGATTCTAAGCTGAGTCAACCTGTGAAACAGCCCAGTCCGGGGGCCACACGGGGCGGTGCTGTCATCGGAGCCCCTCACAAGGATGCCACCCGGACGCGGACTGATGGTGCACGGGTGCTGCGCAATACTGTGGCCGGATGCCGAAACCCGCCGGATGGTACAGACCGCACCCCGACGTAGACGCAGTGTGGTGGTGGTCCGGGTCGAAATGGCTGCACGACGCCGACTACAAGGCACTTTCCGGCGCCCAGGCAACTTCGCCGGCACCGGCTGGCGGGCACATCAACCTCACCGGACCGATCCAACGAATCCAGCCTGCTGAACCCCGGGCCTGAATGTCGGTAGGTGCCTGCAGAATCAGGCGCATGGGCGGACCTATGGCATACATCGAAGGAAAGGACGTGCGCGTCGACGACGTCCTCTGCAACGCGACCGGAGCGAAGTACACCGTCACGAAGGTGCAGGCGATCGGCGGCGCCCGGAAGGTGTTCTACCACCACCCGGCGAAGAAGAACGCGTCGTTCCTGATCCCGAACGAAGCTCGCACCCGTGTCGCGGTGCCGCGGCCCGACGTGGTGCAGCCGGTATAGGAGCTTCCGCACAAACCTTCCGTCGTCCGCGCATGGAGGTGGTGACAGAAGGAAGGCACCCCCGCCATGGACATGAAGAAGCTCCGCTTTGACCTCGAGCAGCTCATCGGCAAGAACATCTGGCTGAGCATCACCACCCGAAAGTTCACCGATGAGGATGTAACCGAGGCCCGGTACGCCGGTCAGCTCGCCGGGTACGCACCTGGCGTCGGCGACAGCATCCTCATCGTGTTCATCGGCGGATTCTCCGCAACCGTGAACCCCACAGATGTGTCCGCCAAGGTCGACACCCTCCGTTAGTAACGCGTCCAGCGATCAATCCCCGAAGAGCGCAATCGCGCTAGTAGCCCCACCACCGACCCGATCGACTCCCTCCCCGTCGACTCCTCCACGACCCTGAAAGCGAGCACGCCCCATGATCCGCACAGCCGCCATCACCCTGAGCACAGCACCCGGCCTCGTCGAAGCTGAGCTCGAAGCGATCGCCCAGCGCATCCAGCGAGCCTTCGCCGGATGGCACGGCATCGACGGGTTCGCCAACCCGAACGCCAAGCTGGACCGGTGGAGCATGCAGATCGACGTGGCCTTCGACCTCGACGTCCGACCAGGCCACGAGACCGGCACCGCCCTTGAAGCTCTCCGCACCGCCGCCCGCACCGCCGGCATCGACGTCGACGGCGACCCTCAGATCTTCGACGCCCGCTACCGCGTCCAGACCGAAACCATCATCGTACGGCCCACGCGAGCCGACACCACCGTCGCCTACGAGGCGCTGCAGGGCGAGCAGGTCATCACCTTGACCAACGACGCCGGCCACATCCTTCGCGGACCGGTCGAGAAGCAGGGGATCTCCGACAGGTTCGAGCTGTTCGGCCGCGACGTCCGCATCCTCGTCGAGTTCGACGGGTGGTACTTCGTCGACGCAGGCACCAAGGTGGTCGTGTGAAGGTCCATCACTCCATCCGGTTGTGGATCCGGTCCCCGTACTCGACAGACAAGCTCGCGTCTCTGATGAACCGCCGGTTCTTTGAGGAGCAGACATCATGGATCGATGTGGAGGCCACGGCGGACCCGACCCCGAACGAGATCACCGTCGTCGCCACCGTCGACGACCTCGAGCCTGCCCAAGCCGCCCGGTTCGCCAGAGAGCACATCAGCCACGTCCTCCAGCCGATGCGCATGGTGATCACCGTCCACGACTGGGTCCTCGACGAGCACCGCGGACTGATCCTGGAGGAGAAGACCTGGGCCGAAGCCCCAGCCCACGCCGAGGTCCTCGAAGCCCTGCTCGACGGTGACGTGATCACTGTGTACGGCGCCGGCCAGGCCATCACCGGCCCCATCGTCATCCACCCGGACGGAGCCAGAACCCTCGGCACCCGGAACCTCACCGACCTCATCAACTCCGGATGGCGCATCGAACTCGCAGGCTCGGACGAGCAGCACGGCTGAAACACTGATCGCCTAGAATCTCCCCGACTCACACTCAGCCAGGGGGACAGGTGCACATTCACAGCCAGGAGTTGCTCGACATCGCAGTCGAAGACGGGTACCTCATTCCCGCGAGAGGTGACGAAGCCCACCTCGACGCCCGCTACGTCCTCGACTTCGCCGATCAGCACGTCACCTCGGCCGGGGAACTTCTCGACACCGACCCGGCCAGTGCTGCCATCCTCGCCGCATCCGCCCTGTCAAAGGCGTTGCAGGCCCTGGCTCTCGCCCACGGATACGAAGCGGCCGAAGGCCTGGACTGGAAGGCGTGGCTCCGCTTCGCCGAAGCGGCGTTCACTTTCGACCAGACGGACGAAGCCCTCATACCGACGATCCGGCACTACCTGGACGACCGCGACAACAACGAGCTCCAAGGTCTTGGATGCGATCTGGCACAAGCTGAGCCCGCGGTCGAGTTCGCCGAGAAGTTCGTCGAAGCGACCCGAAAAGCGGTCGAACAGGAGTCGTCGGCAGCCGTCAGCTAGCGCTTCCCGCCCAGTGGTTTTCTCCTCATGCCGCACATGTTTGTGGAGAAGGAAAGAACCTACTGAGGAGACGAAGCGATGACTGTTATTGCCCTGCCGACTGGCGCCGGCGTCCGAGTGAAGAAGACGACCGTCACGATCGCGTACCTGAACGATGGTGCCGCGGAGAAGCGGACAATGCCCGGCTACGTCTCCCTCGACGGCCGGTGGTCGATCCACCGGAAGACCCGCGGCGGCGAGCCCACGAAGAAGGGGTGGGTCGTCACCCACGCCCCCAGCGGACGCGCAATGCCTCTGGAGCCGTCATCCTTCGACGCCGCGAAAGCGTTCCTCGGAACGCTGGAACAGGTGCCCACCCCGCGCCTGGACCGCGCCATCTTCGGCGCCATCAAGGACGACGATCAGGTGAAGGAAGAGATCGCGGCGCTGCGTGTAGCGGCCGAATCCAGCCTCGCCGCGCAGCGCGCCTGACGGTTCAGCGACGCCCGTCTGAGCTGATTGGAGTCGCTCGCGAGCATGGGTTCCTGACGTTCGGATGGGCTCGAAATCGTCCCATCACCCCCAGTCAGGGCACATGCCTGCCTCGTGCGGCCGGGCGGCGCCTGCTGCACCGTGAGCACCACTTACCGATTCTGGTAGGTCCACTCGCTCCCGAAACGGGCGTTTCGGGCCGATCTGGGTGATTTGTAACCCAGATCACCAGCCGGTACCAGGCCTGGGTGCGTCGAGAAACCACATCTGACCAGGGCAAAAGCATGCCTTCATGCAGGTGTGACCGTGTTACCCGAAACACTGCATGCATATAGAGAGGGATTAATGCTTTCTTCCCTATGGATGGATGGGAAAGATATAGCCCTTCCCCTCTACTACTTACTTAACTTAAAGGTAATTGGTAATTCTTAGTAGTTAGTAGTAGTAGAGCCCTACTGAATACTGGGCTCTCGCCGTTACCCAGAAATTACCCAGCCGGTAATCCGGGTACCAGAGCTCGCCGTCGCTCGGTGGCTCCGTGGCCGGTGAAAATCTCCAACTCCGCACATGTCGGAGGTGAACAAGGAGACCTCCCATGGCAGCTTTCAGCAGCAGCAAGCACGACATCGTCAACGCCGACCCGTACCCGTTGGTCGACGGCGACGGACACCGCCACTCACGGCCGGACGGCGGCACCGCTGTCCCCGAGTCAGGACCGAACGCCGGCCACTGGGTCGAGATCGGCGGCCCGTCCATGAAGGTCTCCCCGCGGCCAGAGTTCTTCCGCCCGCTCACGAACCCCGCCAACCCGATCCTCGAAGCGTTCCGCGGCAACGTCGCCAACCCGCACCCGGAAGACACCGTCAACGGGACGTTCGAGGAGATCGTCGACCTCTGGGTGTTCTACATCGCCGAGGGGAACCAGGAAGTCAGCCTGGACCCGGACCACATCGACCACGCCCGACGAGTCATCCACCGGCTCGCTCGCGCCTTCCCCGTCGACCCGAGTCTGTGACCTCCGGCAGCAACCCGATCCTCGCCGCCTTCCGACGCCGCGAGGACGCACGGAACATCTTCGCCATCCGGCAATGGCTCCGGTCCTCACCTCCGGGTGGGACGGCAGCATCTGCCAAGCCACACCCGCCCAGATCATCCACGCCCGCCGCGTCCTCACCCGGCTCCGGAACCTGCACACCTGAACGAAAGACCATCATGAAGAAGAACCCCGAGGTCAAGGCCGGCGCCAGCCGCGCCACCAACCGGAATCTGAAGTCCCCGTTCCACGGAGCCACCAAACGAGACCTTCGCACCCTCCGCGGCCTGGCCGTCTACACCGAACTGTGGAAGCGCTCATCGATCGCCGGCCACGGCCAGCTGATCGGCTACGCCCCCGAGATCCAGGACGGCCACACCGGCCTCTACGTCCTCAAAACCCTCTTCGAGTTCGAGAACCGCGCCTGGAAGGCGATGTCACGCCTGGCGAACTTCGACCAGATCTGCGCAGCGCACTCCGTCGAGCACATGCGCCGGTACGACCGTGACGCGTACGAATCCCACATGCTCCGCCAGGAAGTCACCGAGCTCCGCAACCGCGTCAGCACCCTCGAAACCGCTCGCTAGACACGACGACGACGACGACGACGACGACGACGACGACGACGACGACGACGACGACGACGACGACGACGACGACGACGACGACGACGACGACGCAACGACCAGGCTGCCGCGGCGAGGCGCCGGACAAGCCATCCCCTTCAGCAGTTTCGGATCGCAACCGCGCATGTAGGTGTCGAAGAAGAAGCAGTCGACTCGCCACCTTGGAGGCACACGTGTCCAACCCTTTGCTCGCAGCATTCACGGCCCGCACCGAAGGTCCGGTCACCGCCGCCGACGCCACCGACTTCCTGAACGCGCTCGGCGGGCCCGGCCCGGAGATCGACCACCGGGCCCTCCGCGGAGCTTCCACGGCCGCGACGGCGAATGTCCTCATCGCGCTCAACGCGATCGGGCAGCTCTCCACCACAGCTGAGCAGGACGCGATCGTCGACCAGGCCCGCACCGTCATGCAGAACATCGTCGTTTCGCTCACCGCCCAGATCCCCGACACGGACAACAACCGGCTGCTGGAGATCGTCGGCAACACCAACCCGGTGCTCGCTGCGTTCGTCGCCGTCTACCTCGGCGAGCCGGACCCGCACACGATCACCGACTGGTCCGTTGCCGTCAAGGAGCTCATCGACAACGTGAAGTACTTCGACGACGAGGAGGACGACGGCGGCATCTTCAGCGACGAGGTCAACCTCGACGTGTACCACCAGGTGCGCACGTCGCTGGACGCTCTCGGCGACAGCTGGAAGCTCGGCTACCTGGAGCACGCCGCCGACGTCCTGAACCGCCTCGGCGCCGCAGAGCTCGTCACCGCCAACTGACCTACGACCCGAAACCAGAGGAGCCACGAAACCATGAACACGATCATCCACGCCTACGCCGCCTACGGCGTCGACCCGAGCACGAAGGAGTTCGACTCCACCGTCACGTGGGAGTTCTTCGTCGAACGAGCTGACGTCGACGCTGAGGAGTCCGCCCGCGTCGGGTACGCGCAGACCGCCAACCTGGAGGACACCGCCGCCACCCAGTACCGGGTGACGTTCACCTCCGACGAGCAGATCCTGAAGACCGCCCGCCGGTCATCCACGTTCACCGAAGACGGAGCCGACCGGCGAGAGATCATCGCTGAGGCCATGGACGTCATCGAATGGGACCTCAACTGGAACCACCCGGCCGTGTCCATCGTCCGCGAGAACACCGCCGCCCAGAAGCTCCGCCAGTCCACCGTCACGGTCCTCAACACCAACCCGATCGTCACCGCGTTCCGCGAGCTCGGCGAGGACGCAACCGCCGACGTCGCCGCGGACTGGACGGACAGCCTCACCCGGTACATGGCCGGTGAACCGTGGGAGCACCACGACTACGAGGTCGACCTCTGCGACGTCATCGACGACCACGGCATCACCCCCGACTCAGATCAGGTCACCCACGCCCGTGCGTACCTGCACCAGATCGCCACCACGGAGGAGGCAGCATGACCATCCTCGGATCGCGGGATCCTCGCGACATGCACACCGATCCGGAGCCATGGGAACGTCATTCGGTCGCCACCGGCCTCCTCACCCGCCACGCCCAGGTCGTGGAAGGGTTCGTGAGCTTCCTGCCCCGCAAGGAGTTCATCCCCGTGGTCACCCACGAATACAACCCCGTGCTGGCGACCGTCGGCCGTGTCGTCGGCCGCCGCAACCTGTACGGTGACGAGCTCACCGAGTGGATCGTCCGCCTTCGGAACATGGACACCTGGCACCCGCGGTGGACACCTGAGCATGTCGAGCATGCCACCGTGGTGCTCCGACGGCTCGCCCGGTACATTCGGAGCCAGGATCGTGGAAGGGCATCCGCATGACCGTGTTCGGCAGCCGTGACCCGCGCGATCTCACCGACCTGTTCCCGTGGGAGCCGCGCCTCGACGCCCGCCTGAAGGACCGGTCCCGCCGTCGAAACCAGACAGCGAACCACGACTGCGAGTACCGCCCCCGCCGTGTCGGCGCCACCCACCCTCACAACCGGGTACTCGCCGAGTTCGGACGCACCGTCGGACGACGTGACCTCCCAGGAGCTGTCTGCGTCGGATACGCATCGTCGCTGCGCAGCCCGGGGAACTGGGAAGCCGAGTGGACTGCCGATGAGGTGCAGCACGCGATCACCGTGCTGATGCGCCTCGCCCAGCACCTCAGACACCTCCGCACGGCGGAGCTGGCATCACGGAACCCTCTCGACGCTGTTGCCGGCGCCACCTGGGAACGGATCCCCGACGAGCTGCTCGGGATCAAGTCGGCCAGCTGACCGCGGACCGAGCTCGCTGCGTCCGGCAGGAGTGCCGGCGTCCGCACATGTTGGTCCTGAAGAGAGAATCGACCGACAGGAGCCACCCCGCATGATTTTCGGCAGCGCAAGCCCAGCCCGATTCGAGGACGGCCGCACGCAAGCGTCCGCGACCCTGTACAACCGGTACCTGGATGTGTTCCGTCAGGGCGCCAATGGGTTCGACGGAGACCACGACAAGTTCGTGACCGACTACCTCGCTGCACTCACCTCGTTCCCCAAGGTTCCAGCCGACGGCCCGACCGCCGCATCGTCGGTCGTGGCGAAGATCTCCGCCACCCGAGCTCCCGGCATCTTCGGCGAATCGTTCGATGCTCTGATGCGCGAGCATGCCGCCATCGTCCTCACCCGCCTGCACAACCTCACCTCTCCGAAGGCATCCTGATGACCGGCCCCATCTTCGGCTCGAAGTCCCCGGACTGGCTGAACAACGACCCGCACCCGTGCGTCCGACCGTCCGATGGTGCCCGCGGCAGCGCCTACATGGAGGCGAACCTCCTGCCGGGACAGTCCGGCCCGTTCGGCGTCATCGAGCAGCTGCTCTACGACCCACGCCCGGAGTTCACCCCGGCACTCACACACCCGCACAACCCTGTGCTGCACAACATCCGTGTCGCCAAGTTCGACGCGACGGACATCGACGAGTTCATCGACGCGTCCATCAGCCACCTGAAGGCCGGCGCCGACCCTGGCGACGATCCGGCCCATGTTGCGCATGCACTGGCTGTCATCACCAAGTGGAAGAAGGTCCGTCGGGCGAACCGGCCGACGTTGATCCTCGCCTCCCAGTGGGACGAGGACCTGAACCTCGACCCGACCCCGTGGGTTGACGCGTTCGGTGAGCGGTTCTCCGAGCAGGGCATCTTCACCGGCCCCGTTCGCTACTACCGCCCCCGCGAGGAGTTCGTTCCCACCATCACCCACGACACCAACCCGATCCTCGCCGACTTCCGTGATTTCACCGGGTTCACCTACGAATGGCTGACCTACCTGGACGAGCCGGCCGAGCAGAAGCGCAACGGTGAACCGTGGACACCGGAGCAGGTCGAGCACGCCCGACGTGTCCTCACCCGCCTTCACGCCTGGCGGGAAGCCCACGAACCGATCAAGCAGGAGCAGGACGCATGAGCCTCACCATCAAGGCCGGAGACAACATCCGCTTCAGCGGATACAGCAACGGCGAGACCGACGAGGACAACCCCGAGGTGTTCGAAGGGATAATCTCCCACGTCACCCGCACCAACCGGTTCGGACCTTACGTCACCCTCAACGACGGCCGTGAAGCGTACCTGTCCGACTACGACGAGCTGGCGATCGTGAGCGTGAACCCCGGTGCCCGGCCGGAACTCCTCGAGGAGCTCGCTGCAGTGATCGGGGAGAACAGCGCTCTCAGCCCTGCAGCGCTCGCTTACGTCCTCGTGTCCAAGGGATTCCACCGGTGACCGTGCATGACCTCTTCGGCACAGAGCCGCTGAAGGATCTGACCGACGCGATCGTGGCAAGCCGTCATCTCGGCACGGCAGCTCTCGCACGCGAGCTCGTGAGCCGCGGCTTCCGAACCGAGGCCACCCAGACTCCAGAGACGCCCTCGACAATCATGGCCGGAGATTCCATCCGGCTCACATCCAGCAAGTTCGGAAACTGGACCGAGGAAGGTGTCGTTTTCAACACCGAGTACAGCGACCGGCTGGGCACTGAGGTGAACTTCGAGGACGGCAGCACAGTGTTCCTCCGTGACTTCGACATCGTAGAGATCACGCACGCGAACGCCGGCGCCCGCCCCGACCTCGTGAAGACGCTGACCGAGGCGCTCACCGGCAGCCGAGGTCTCAGCCCCGACGCCCTCGCATACGTGCTCGCGTGCAAGGGGTTCCACCGCTGAACCCTGCACGGCTTCTTCGCTTCCCCGCATTCTGATAGGAAAGAAGGCACCGACCGGGCGGAAGCCCTACCGAGGAGAACACCGATGGACGCCACTGAGGCCGCATGGGCGAGAGTTGACGCCGCCCTGGTAGACGCGAAGGCGATCACCTTCGACGGATGCCACCAGATCTACCTGGCGATGGACGAGGAGCAGGTCACCAAGTCCGTTGAACGCGGTTACGGTGCCGACGATGACACCCGGAAGCTGATCCGTGTCACTGACCGTGCCGCCGCCCGTCGGACGATCGAGCAGTGGTTCGATGACTCCTGCCCCCTGCGTTTCATCACGGCCGTGCGCACGGTGGACACCAACCCGCACGCAGGGTACGAGGATCTGATCGGGCAGTTCGAGCTTGGCGAAGCCCGGTTCGTGCTGGACGAAGACGACGACGACGACGACGACGACGACGACGACGACGACGACGACGACGACGTTCAGCAGGAACGCCGCTAGCCGCACATGGTGGTGGTGAGCAATGTGACTGGCTGCCGTTGGCGCTGGTTGATCGACTGTCCCGGGAGGTGTGATGGCGCAGGCCGTTGTGAGGAAGACGCGCGTCAGAGTGCGTCCGGCAGGCACCACCCCGGTGCGCTACCGGTACCGCGCCTATCCGAACTCGGAGCAGGAACAGACGCTCGCCCGACTGTTCGGGTGTGTCCGGGTGGTGTTCAACGATTACATCCACTCGCGAACGACCGCGTATCAGGCTGGGCTGAAGGCACCTACGCATGGGGAGCTCAGTGCTGGTCTGACGGCGGCGAAGCGGACCCCGGAGCGGGAGTGGTTGGCGGAAATGCCGGCGGTGGCGTTGCAGCAGGCGCAACGCGACGCCGATCAGGCGTACCGGAACTTCTTCTCCTCCATAGCCGGCACTCGGAGGGGCCGCCGGGTGGGAGCGCCGAAGTATCGGTCGAAGAAGGACAACAGGCACACCGCCCGGTTCCCGACCTCTGCCTCCACCGTGCTGGTGCGTCGGGTAGGGAAGAATCGGGGAAGGTTGACGTTGACCGGGATACCCGGAGAGCTGACTCTGGCCTGGTCTAGGGACCTACCCTCGGCAGCATCGTCGGTGACGGTGATTCGGGAAGCTGACGGTCGCCACTACGTGTCGTTCGTCGTGGACCGGGCCGCTCAGGAACAGTTGCCCGCCACCGGCCGGGTAGTCGGCATCGACCTGGGATTGACTGACCTTGCCACCATCATCGACGAAGACGACCAATCCCGGAAGGTCGACGCCGCACGACTGTTCCGGAAAGCAGAGGCAAAACTCGCCGCCGTGCAGAAGGAATCCGCCCGTCGGAAGGCGCGCGCCGATCGAGCGTCCGCCCGCGCGAAGACTGCAGGCAGTGAGGCGCCCGTTGTCGACCCGCAGCAGCGTCGCGGTGGGTCCTCGGTGCGGGAGGCTGCCGCCCGGCGGAAGGTCGCGAACCTGCACCGTGGGGTGCGGGAAGCGCGGTTGGACGCGCACCACAAACTTGCCCGCCAGCTCGTTCGCGAGAACCAAGTGATCGTGTTGGAGACGTTGGGCATCACCGGACTCGCCAGAACAAGGATGGCGAAATCCGTGCACGACGCCGGATGGGGGATCCTCACCCGGCTGATCGAGGAGAAAGCAGCAGCCTCCGGGCGCACCGTCATCCGAGTGCCCCGGAACTTCCCATCCACCCGCATGTGCTCCGCCCCCGGATGCACGTTCGTGTGGGGCGAAGCCCTGAGTTTGGATGTCCGGGAGTGGGACTGCCCCGACTGCGGGGCCACCCACGACCGGGACGTGAACGCTGCCGCCAACCTCAGGAACTACTACTTGTCGCCGCAGGACGATGTGGAGACGATAAACGGCCGCAGAGACAACGACCCAGGAACCGCTAACCCACGCGGTGATCAGGCAACCGTCAACGACACGGCAAACCAGACCTACTCTGCAACAGCAGCACAGGGAAAGGAATCCCCGGGCTTCAGCCCGAGGGACGACGTCAAGGCATTCACCAGCATCGATCGACCGGACTCCGAGAGGATCATCGCGTGAACATCGACGGCAACACCCCGGTCCTCCCGGACGTGAAGATGCGCGAGCTCGGGTTCACCGACCGTGTCGACACCCGTTGGTATCTCTGCAAGCGGGTCGGGAAGTTCGGCATCACGTTGGACGTGACGATCGACAAAGCCTCCGGCAACTTCGAGGAATACGTCATCGACAACGACTTCCTCCAGCCGTTCTACTACGGACGGGCGAAGCCGGAACTCCGGGACGAGATCATCCAGAACATCGACAGGATCATCGCCGAGCTCAACGAAGCGGGCCTCACCGTCCACGTCGACCACGGCGCGTACGGGGTGGCGGAGCCGATCCAGCAGTAAGCAGTTCGGCCAACTGGTTCTCGTCTCGGCCTTACGCTGCATCGGTTTCTGACGATATAGTTTCAGTGAAGGCTTTTATCGAAAGTCTATTTTCGGAGGATAGCCCCTATGCGACGCGCTCACACCTACTCGCCAGCCACCCGCGAGGCGCTCCGTGTGCTCGGGCTGCGGATCGCCGCGGCCCGCCGGGAACGCAAGTGGACGACAGTGGAGCTATCCGAACGAGTCGGCATCTCCGTCCCCACCCTCCGGAGCGTGGAACGAGGCGAACCCACGGTAGCGATCGGAGTCGCCTTCGAAACCGCGACCATCGTCGGTGTCGAGCTGTACGGAGACCCGTCCACTGTGTCGGATCTCCGCCGCCGCGCCGAGGACCGCCTCGCCCTCCTCCCCGCCAGCGTCCGAATGCCGGAAGCGCCGGTGCGCAATGACTTCTGAGCAGAACACCGGCCAGCCCACCGAAGCATTCGTGTGGGTATGGACCCCCGGAGCATCCGACCCGGTCGTCGCCGGGCTCATCGAACGGATCGGCGACACTCACTTCTTCACGTACGGAGGCAGCTACCCGAGCCTTCACGATGCCGTGCCGCTGTACCTCCCAGAGCTACCGCTGACCAATAAGGACAGGATCCGCCCGCTAGGCGACCTCACCCTCGCCGGCTGCCTCGCCGACGGCGCACCCGACGCCTGGGGACGCCGCGTCGTCCTCGCCCGACGGCTGGGGAAAGTCACCAGGGAGACCGACGTCGACCAGCTCGACATCCTCACCTACATGCTCGAATCCGGATCCGACCGGTTCGGCGCCATCGACTTCCAAGCCTCCGCACGCGAATACGTCCCACGCCAGAAGTCCGCGAGCCTGGAAGAGCTGCAGACCGCAGCAGAACGGCTCGAGGCAGGCACCCCGCTCACCACAGCGCTCGGCGACGCCCTCGTGCACGGCACCTCGATCGGTGGCGCCCGCCCGAAAGCACTCATCCACGACAACGGCCGTCACATGATCGCGAAGTTCTCCTCGATCACCGACACGTACCCCGTCGTGAAAGCTGAAGCCGTGGCGATGGACCTCGCCCGCCGAGTCGGACTGAGCGTCGCCCCCACCACCCTCACCAGAAGCGCCGGCAAAGACGTCCTCCTCGTCGAACGGTTCGACCGTGTGCCCGGGACGACAGAAAGAATCATGGCGGTGTCCGCGCTCACCATGCTCGGACTCGGCGAGATGAACGCCCGCTACGCCACCTACACCGACCTCGCCGACCTCATCCGGGCCCGGTTCGCCTCATCCCGGGACACCCGCGAGCTGTTCGCCAGGATCGTGTTCAACATCGCCGTCGGCAACTTCGACGACCACGCCCGAAACCACGCTGCCCTCTGGGACGGAAAACTGCTGTCCCTGTCCCCGGCGTACGACATCTGCCCACAGCCCAGGTCAGGGGAGACCGCATTTCAAGCCATGGCGATCGGCGTCAACGGGGAACGGGAGAGCCAGTTCCGTGTATGCGTCGACGCGGCACCGGTGTACGGCCTCACATCGAAGCAAGCGAGAGACATCATCGACCACCAGGTCGAGGTCATCCACTCCGAATGGTCGGACGCCGCCGACGCCGCACAACTGACCGAGGGGGAGCGGCAACGTCTCTGGGGCCGGCAGATCCTCAACCCGTTCGCCTCATACGACTACTGACCCTGATCCGCGCAGCTCCGCCCAGGAAGAAGCTGACGGAAGGACACCATGATGACCACTGTGAAAATGACCCCCGCCCAGCGAAAACTGCTGACCCGTTTCGTCCACGCTGACACGCATGTGCCGCTGACCGGCCCGAGCATCCAGACTGCCAGACAGCTCGCCGAGGCCGGCCTGCTCACCATCCATGAGCTGCAGCGGTACCGGTACGCCGTGCTCACGCCTGAGGGTGACGTCGCACGCGCCGGGCTGGTCGACACTGCGAAAGCAGAAGCTGCGTGGGTCTCATGGGCATCCGAGCGCCCCGACTCCCGATATGGGTCGCAGCAGATGGACACGTTCCTGGCCGGGTACTACGCCCGCGCCGGCGAGAAGTAATCCGAGCAACCGACACCAAGGAATATTCGGGCTTAGCTGACGGTTTTCTACACTAATCGACAGGTTTCTACTATCGTCGGTTCTTAGCCGACAGAAACCGGGGCACCCATGGCGATCATCTTCAGCGAAGACCTGCCCAGCAGCCGCGCCGGCACCGACGCGGTCTCCCAAGGCAAGCTGCGCCGCATCGCACAAGGAATCTACACCGACGACATGCGTCGGCCGCTAGATGAAGTGGTCGCCGAGAACTGGCAGCGCATCGTCGGCCATGAACTTCCTGGTGCTGTCATCACCGACCGGTCCGCTTTCACGGGGAAGCCGGTCGACGGACACCTGTTCGTCGCCCACACCCGCGCCCGCACGCTTGAACTTCCCGGGCTCACCATCGTCCCGGCGTCCGGTCCGGCGGCTCAGCCTGACGACATCCCTGTATCCGGCGGCCTGTACCTGGCGTCGGAACACCGAGGGTTCATCGACAACGCAAAACCAAGCCGCGCCGTCCGCGGCCGCCCGCCGCGCACCCTCACCAGGGAGGAGATCCACACCCGCATCGCCGAGCTCACCCCGACCAGGACGAAGGAGCAGTGGGCCAGGTTCCAGAAGAATGCAGAGGGTTACGCTGCGGCGTCAGCGCAACCGGAAGGCCTCGCCGACATCAGCGCTGCGCTCGGAGCAGCCACCGGAGACCGGCCGTCCGTCGACTCGCCGTCCACCCTGATGAACGCATTGAAGACCGGCCGGCCCTACGACCACGCCCGGGTGAAGCTGTTCCAGAAGTTCGCCGACGATCTGAAGCAGCAGCCACCTCGCCCGCGGACACCGACAGCCAATCAGGAGTACCTGCCGTTCTTCGACGCGTACTTCTCCAACTTCATCGAAGGCACCGAGTTCGGGGTTGAGGAAGCCGCGAAGATCGCGATCGACGGGCAGATCCCCGTCGACCGACCGGAAGATGCCCACGACGTCGCCGGCACCTACAGGATCGTCAACGACCCGGCAGAGATGGCCCTCACGTTGACAACGTTCGCGGACTTCGAGGACGCGATGAAACGGCGCCACGCCGCGATCATGGAAGGCCGTCCCGGGAGGCGACCCGGCGAGTACAAGCTGCTCTCCAACCGTGCCGGCGACACCGAGTTCGTCCACCCCGACCAGGTCCTGGAAACACTGAAGGCTGGCTGGGAGATCGGCGCTGAGCTTGCCGAACCGTTCACCCGCGCCGCGTACTCGCTGTTCCTGATCTCGGAGGTCCACCCGTTCGTCGACGGGAACGGTCGGGCGGCCAGGATCATGATGAACGCCGAGCTTGTGCGAGCAGGCCAGCAACGCATCATCATCCCCATCAACCTCCGCAACGAGTACCTGTCCGGGCTGGTGAGGTTGACGAACTACGGCAACTCAGACGGACTTGTGCAAGTGATGGATTTCGCGCAACGG
Organism: Leifsonia sp. Leaf264; assembly: GCF_001422325.1. Taxonomy (GTDB): domain Bacteria; phylum Actinomycetota; class Actinomycetes; order Actinomycetales; family Microbacteriaceae; genus Orlajensenia. The sequence continues at coordinate 282,630 of NZ_LMMR01000005.1, read as the reverse complement.
TACGCAGGGCAGATCGACTTCACCGACTTCGACACCGCCTGGCGGGAGCTTCGGGGGACGAACGCGTTCCTGCGCGAAGGGCCCGGCCTTCGCCTTCCAGCCCAGATGCCGGCCGGGTGGAGCTACGCCGATCTGGACTCGGCCGACATGTCCACCCCATCGCTGATCGACTCCATCATCAACGTCGAACTGGCTGACGACGGCACTGGCCGTCACGACTACCGAGCTGGGCAGGCAGGACAGCTCACGGACCGCGGCCGATACCACGAGCGTCCGGCGCACCTACCAGAGCAGCAGCTCTAGCTCGGGGGACGTCGGCGGCCGAGATCCGCCACATGCCCTCTCGACGACCACGTCGTTCGAGGGGGACCTGTTGGACATCCGCACCGCCGTCATGCCGAAGCTCCGCAGCATCCGCCGCGCTTCGATCATCACCCTGACTGTCGGGCTGACCCTCACCGCGATCGTCGGCATCGCCATGATCCTGACGGGCGACTTCGACGAAACCCGCACACGAATCCTCGGAACCACCGCTCTCGTCGGTTCGTTCGGCGTGGCTGCCCTCGCGCACCTGGCGCCGGCCCGCCGTGTCAGGTGGAGCCCCTCCGTCGGCCTGTACGAAGCCGGTCTGGCGCTCATCCTGGGTCTGATCTGCATCTGGAACGCTGACGTGTGGCAGTGGGAGTTCGTCTGGAAGACCTTCCTGATTGCCGCGATCCTCTCCGCCGCCCTGGTGAACATCAACCTGCTGGCGTTGCTCGGCGGCCGCACCCGCCCGTTCGTCAAGTACGGGCTCCGCACCACCTACGCGACCATCGGGCTGCTGTACGGAATGGGCGCCCTCATCGTCATCACTCCCGATGTTTGGTCCGAAGGGTACGCCCGCGCCATGGCAGTCCTGTGGATCCTCGCCGCTCTCGGCACCATCGTCGTTCCTGTCACCGCACTGTTCCTCCGCGACCCCGTCGCTGACGGCCTTCCTGTCATGCCGACCCTCGACGAGGAGATCCTGCAGACCGCCGCGGCGCTCGGCATCAGCCGGGACGAGCTCATGCAGCGGCTGCTGGCTTCGGACCCGGACCGGCCTGCGCCGGTGCCGACGACCGAGCAGCTGCCGGGAACCTGAGTCACTGCCGGGGGATCGTGCCCCCGGAAAGGGGACAGGCGCTGGTCCCTTCCGTCTCGGTACCTTTCGGACGAGGGAAGGACACCCCGCAATGACGCATCAGACCCAACCCGAACCAGCGCGCAGAGGAGGGGTCGGGAGGTCCGTGTTCGGACTTCTCGTGCTCATGTTGCAAGCCGCGGGCGTCGTCTTGCTGCTGATCGCAGCTTTCGGTGGAGGTCCGGTTATATGGGCGTGGGGGTGGGGTCTCACCATCGCTGGCTTGGTCCTGTACGTCGTCATCAAGCTGATGAACCGCGCCGAACGTCAACACATCACCGAGCAAGCCGTCCGTGGCGTCGGAGCTCCACCGCCACCGGCCGTCCAGAAACAACTATGGGCGGCCGCGATGAAAGCCACCATGGACCGCTCCGCCCCCAGCATCTACGTCATCGAGAACTACGGGCAGCTGTGCCGGATGTGGGTGGAGCGACACGGCGACACCGGACGCTGAGCTGAGACGCTCCGCCACATGCCCATGAGGCATGAGCACCCCGCACCCCGTCCCCACACCGGTCCAAGCTGCCGCGTCCTGGGCGTGGCGGATCCTCGTGATCGTCGCCGCGGCCGCCGCAGCAATGTGGGGCCTCGCGAAGCTGTCCGAGATCGTCATCCCGGTACTCATCGCCATCCTCCTCGGCTCCCTCCTCGTCCCCGTCGTCGGGTTCCTGAAGCGGAAGCGCTGGCCAGCATGGGCTGCAGTGACCGCCACCCTCGGCGGGACCGTCCTGATCCTCGGCGGCCTGGTGACGGTCGCGGTCATCCAGATCATCCGCGGCTCCCGCGACGTCGCCGGCCGCGCCGTCGAGTTCTGGGACTCCGTGAAGGTGTTCCTCCACGACTCCCCGCTCGGCCTCACCAACACTGAGATCAACGGGTACGTCGACTCAGCCGTCGATGCCGTTCAGTCCGACTCCAGCGCGCTGCTGTCCGGCGCCATGTCTGTCGGTTCCGGCGTCGGCCATGTCGGCGTCGGCCTCGCACTCGCGTTCTTCACCCTGCTGTTCATCCTCATCGACGGGCCCCGCATCTGGTCGTGGATCGTCACCCTGTTCCCCGCTCGAGCTCGCACGAAAGCTGACGGCGCCGGCAAGGTGGCCTGGGCCACCCTCAGCAGCTTCGCGAAGATCCAGGTTCTCGTCGCCGGAATCGACGCGCTCGGCATCGGCCTCGGCGCCGCCCTCCTCGGCGTCCCGATGGCCGTCCCCATCGCCATCCTCGTGTTCATGGGAGCTTTCATCCCCGTCGTCGGCGCCCTCGTCGCCGGCGCCGTCGCCGTCATCCTCGCCCTGCTGTATTCCGGACCGTGGATCGCCCTGTGGATGCTGGTCGTGATCATCGCCGTCCAGCAGCTCGAAGGACACATCCTGCAGCCGTTGGTCATGGGCAACGCCGTCAAGGTCCACCCGCTAGCCGTCGTCCTGGCAGTCGCTGTCGGATCGTTGGTCGCCGGGATCCCCGGAGCGTTGTTCGCCGTCCCGGTTGCTGCTGTCGTCAACGTAGTCGGGAAGTACCTGACCGGGACCGATAGCGCAGCGCCTTCGGAACCTACCGACTCCGAGACAGCGTCGACTGCAGAGCTCGCGATCACGGAGGTGGACGCATGATCGACCGCACAAACGTCGTGATCATGTTCGCCGTCCAGATCGCATCGATCGTATTCACAGTGGTCTCGGTGGTGTGGGTCACGGCGGTGGACAATGGAGTTGAGAGGTGGGCGCGGTTCGGTCATGTGTGCATCGCCATATTGATGTTCGCCACGGCGGTCGGCGCTCTATCCGGCATACTCCACCTCCTAGACGCGCGCGACAAGCGACGCCGCACGAAGCAGCCATCCGACTGACGAACGTCGCCGCCGCCACATGCCAACAGGTATGTCCGACGTCACAGACACACTCGCCGCTCTCCTCGCCGTCGACGCAGCCTTCGACCTGTGGGACATGCCCCAGTCGTTGGCGCTGCTCACCCGGTCACCATCGGGGGAGCTCGGCACCCTCACCGTCCCGTTCCCGCCTGACCTGTGGGCCGGTCAGGACACCGCACTGGTGCTCGACGTGATCGCCGCGGCGGTCGTGCAGGGAAGCCCGTTGCCGATCCCCGACGACGCACCCGAGGACCACACCGTCGACGGGCTCGTGCTGTACACCGAAGGGTGGCAGCTGTCCCTGGCCGGACTCACCTCGGATGAGCTCGACAGCCTCGACGAGTGGGCGGCCGGCCGGTTCCCCGACCACCCCCGCGCCAAGGAGGTCAAGACGTTCACCGCAGTCGACATCCGCGGCGGGAGACACGCCGCCACACTCACCCGCGGCCACGGCACAGCCACCACCTTCGAAGGGGTCGACGTCACCGGGAAAGCAGCCGATGGTCTCACGGCGATCCTCGCAGCTGTCGCGATCACCGCGAACTGACGCTCGCGCGCAGCGTGCGACGCGCAACGCCGAAGCGCGACGCCTGACGCGCCCATCCGCTCGGCGCGCATCTCGGCGCGCATCCGCTCGCGCGCGCAGCCAAAGTTCGGCAATCCCGCACATGTAGGTAGCGAGAAAAGGGAGAACGAACTGACATGAAGATCCTCACCGCCACCGACCGCACGCAGGGCACCGCCGACAACGACTTCACCTGGGTGGACGAGGGTGAGATCCTCACCCTCGGTTTCGTCTGCGGCCGCGACCAGAGCAACCCCGACGGCGGCTGCGGATGCGGCCGTTCGTTCTCAGGAGCCGTCTGCCACAAGGCAACCACCACCGCCCTCGTCGTCGACACCGACATGACCCGCGCCGAGGTCATCGCCCACGTCGTCGCGAACAGCAGCTGGCCGAAGTCGATCTCCTCCGGGATGGCGAAGGACATGCTGGCTGTCGCCGCCAAGTTCGACGCCGGTCACGTCATCCAGCGCCGCCTGGATGTGTACGCCGTCCGCGAGCTCGTCGCCGCCTAACCACCAGACACCGAAAGAGGTGCCGCGCCCACCCCGGGTACGGCACCTCTTCTGTGTGTCAGACCAGACGCAGCTGATCAGGGTAGTCCACCAAACACAGGTCGGTGTGCCGGAGCATACTGGTGGTGAGCGCGGTGCACCATGCCAGACAAAGGAACGCCTCCACCTGTTGAACTCCCGCCGGCGACGCCGGCGGCCATACCGGTGCGGCACACAACCAAGCGGCCCCTCACCTGGAAAGACTGGGCTGTACTTGCCACTGCTGGCGCGGCCGTCATCAGCGCAGTCGTCCCGCTGATCATCTTCCTTCTGTCGAAGGATGGGCCTTCAGCGGCTGAAGCGCCGCCGCCCGCTGTGACTTCAACCGCGGCTCCGACGGCATCGTCAGCCGTTGTCACGGTGGCCTCCTTTGACGAACTCACGGACCTCGTGGCCGCCGCAGCAGCAACGGAGCTTCCGGCGGGGGAGACGGTGTACCAGGACTTCGACACGATCGGTACGACATCATCCAGCATCTCCGTCCCTGCCGCATGGTCCGACAGGGACGAAGCGGTGTGGGCCGCCCGCAACGGCGATCTGCTGGGAGAGACTGTCGCAGCAAGCGAGAACCTGTTGGCGATGGGTAACGGGGAAGCGGTGCCGGGGCTACAGCTGGTCACGTCGGGGGCATTCGATGGGGACAACGACCTCTTGGATGGGAAAGCTGTCACGCGGACAACCTGCGAAGGCGGCGAGCCGAAAGACTTCTTCGCCGAGGGGTATGAGGGAGAGTTCCGAATCTGGAGCGAGTGCGGACCTGAGGGCAGCCAGAACGGTATCAACCTCGACATTGTCGTGCAGGACCTGCAGTACCGCGGGACGATCGCGATCTTCGCACGGCTGACTGACACCAGCGACGTCACTGCCTTACGTGCGTCGCTGGATTCGCTGGCGACGGTCCAACGAGAGCTATCCACGGATCAACTGACGCAGGCAGTCGACAGCGGCGAATCGTCGATCTTGGGTGTCGTTGCCTCAGACAGGGGACTGTCCCTCCCGTTCGATGTGCCCGCCATGCCTGGTCAGAACCGTAAGTTGGCGCCGCCCGATGATGAACCTTCAACCAGTCCTTCCGAGGAACCTTCAGAAGCGCCTTCGGAGGGGCCTTCGGAGGAGCCCTCTGATGAACCCTCCGATGGGCCCGTCTTGCCCGGACCGACTACGCATAAGGACCCGGACGACCCGATCGCCCCATGACCCTGCTTCGAGCCGGGCGTCCGGCCAGCTCGCGCCGACCGGGCCCGCCGCCACTACGCCTGCATGTGGTCGACGACGATCTGGACGATCATCGAAGCCTCGAACCGGTGCCCCGGGCATTCCGGGTCACCGCATGTGCACGGGTAGTTGCCGGTGAGGAACGCCTCGACCGCTTCCTCCGCGGCGAGCCGCCCAGGCTCCACTGCGGGTGGCTCACCGAACGCTTCAGCGGACGCCAGGATCCGCCGGCCGTCCTCCACATCCACCATGTACTTCAGGTTCCCGTCCGAGGACAGGTCGATCGCGACGACCTTCCCGGAACCGAACATGGTGCCGACGGTCTCGCCGAGTTCGAACTCAGGGGTGCTGCTCACAGGTGACTCCTTCAGGTTGTTCGGCGCGCACGCCGGTCCGCCCGCAGAGATGCGGGGCGAAACAAGGGCCGGGACTCAGAGCCGGCCGCCAAAGGAGCACGACGATTCAAGCACACTGTCGGGTGTGGCCGGCGGTGCGTCATCTCGTGCAGCACCTACATGCGCGGAACCGGGACCGATCGCATGACCTTCAGTCGGTTCGAGTAGCAGACTGGGGTGCAGCACTCCCACCGTCCGCACATGAGGGTGGTGAGAAGAAGGAGCCCCGCCTGTGCGCAACACGAACCTGATCGATGACCTCACCGTCCTCCTGGCCGCTGAGGTCGCTGTCGGCGAATGGGACATGCCCCCGTCGATGGCGTTGCTGACCGAGGGGAAGTCCGGCCCGGTGTCGGCTGTCCCGGTGGAGTTCATCCCGGCGATGTGGGAGATGGGGCGCGTCCCGGATGTCCTCGGGTTTGTCGCCCACATCCTGACGACTCGGGATGCCCCTTCGTTGCCCGCGGAGATCCCGGAAGGGCAGGAGGTGGTCGGGATCGCACTGTTCACGGAGTCGTGGGCGTTGGTCCTCGACGGCGCAACTGAGGAAGAGCGCGAGGAAGCAGAAGCGTTCTGCGCGAACCATTCCGTAGCCGACCATCCACTCGGTGCGGAGTCGAAGACGTTGGTGGCGATCGCCGTCGATGGCGGCCGGTACGCCATCTGCCAGACCCGCGGCAACGACATCCCGATCTGGATGGAAGCCGGGGACGACGCAGTCGTCGGCGGCGCCGTTCCGCACGCACTGCAGGCTGTGCTCGATGCTGCACTCCGCAACTGACCTGAACCTCGTTTCCCGGCCGGTCCGCGCATGAAGGTGGCGACAACAGACCAACCGACCGTTGGAGACGACCATGGCCATGTCCTATGAAGCCGCGCTGAAGCAGTGGGGCGCTGACAAGCTGAACCGTTACGGCGACACTGTCGATCCTGCTGACGTGACCGTCACCATGAACTTCGAGACAGGTTACGCCTGCTGCGGTGGCCGGGATCCCGGCTGCTACTGCTCGAACGCGACAGACCCGGTCGCTGAGGTCCTCGTCGACGGCGGCGGACGCAAACGGTACCGCATCGACCTGCAGGACTTCGACTTCGTGTCGGTCCTCGCCGAGATCATCGAAGCGGGCGGCGGCACCGTCACCTCCGCCTGACCCCCACGACTGGGCGGTGCGCACCGTGGGTGCGCGCCGGTACTGTTTTCCGCGAACGTGAAAGGCGGCATTCATGCCCATTGCAGGTTGGTACCAGGACCCGGAGAACAGCACGAACCTCCGGTGGTGGGACGGCATCCAGTGGACCCAGTCGGTTCAACCAGCCGCACAGGTAGCCCCGCCGGCGTATGTCGCCCCGGTGCAGCACGCGCCTGTGTACACACCGCCGCAGCAGTACACGGTGCAGCCTTCCGCGTACCCCGCCCAGTTCGCCGCGACCCAGCAGTTCCAGCCGTACCCGGCCGCGTCCGCCTGGAAGCCGCCGCAGGGTTTGGCGTTGTCAGCGACGCTGCTCGGCGCGATCGGGATAGCGCTCGGCTGGGGAATCCCGTTCTTCGGTCTGGTCCTGGGCGCGGTCGGCCTGGTACTCGGGCTGGTGGCCCTGTCGAAAGCGAACGCCGCGCCGCTCGGAGTCGACCCAGCCCGCACCGGGAAGACGTTGGCGATCTGGGGTGTGGCCCTGTCCGGTTCCGCGCTGGTCGTCGGGGTGTTCGCGTTCATCATCTGGGCCGGCATCAACGCCTGACCCTGCAGTCCGGCGCCGGTCCGCGCATGAGGGTGGTGAACACCCACCTGCAAGGAGCCTCATGCCGTTCACAGAGCCGACCCTCGACTGCCAGAACTGCGGCGGTGTGCTGCGGAAGCTGACCGCTGCGGAAGCGCAGCAGGTTGCCGCGAACCCGTACAACTTCATCGCGTTCTGCAGCCCGTGCGGCGCTGAGGAGCTCGCCGCCGCAGCTCGGTACTTCTCGTGACGCCGGCCGCTGAGATCGCGGAGCTCGACGACACCGCGTTCGACCGCCACCAGCTGCAACTCGCCGCGGAACTGCTCGCTTCTGCGGAAGCGAAGCTGCATGCCATCCGCCAGGAGCTGGCGGGCGGCGCTGACCTCGAGGTGGTCGCTGCGATCCTCGACGAGGATGACACCCCGGACACCCGTTCCGCTGACGTGATCGACTCGGTCGCCGCGGAAGCGTTCGGGTTCCAGTTCATGAAGGAGCTCTCCGACGAGCTGGACCCGTGGTTCGTGGTGGAGAACGGCAACTCCCGTTACCTGTGGATGGAGGAAGCGAACTTCGCGTTGGTCGCCACGACTGTCGTGCAGAACTACCTGTTCGAGCTCGCCGACGACATCCGCGGTGCGACGACCGATCTGTCAGATGATGATGTCGTCGACCATGAGGAGGATGTGTGACCGCTGCGGAGTCTCAGGCACGCCGGTTGAGCTACCCCTTGGCTGCGACGACGCTGGGTGCGCTCCTCGCGGCGGCCTGCGCTGCGTTTCTCACGTTCGTGACTGATGGTGGCTCCCCGTGGGTGTCGGCGTTGATCCTGGCTACCGCTACTGCCGGTGGTCTCATCGTCGATACGGTGTCCACCGCTCAGCCGGAGGCGATGCGTGAGGATGAGCCCGGAGCGACCCGCCGGAAGAAGACCGGTTTGGACATCATCTCCGGTGTTGTCGGCGGGTTGCTGGTCGCTGTCGGATTCTGGTTCTGGGTTGTCGCGGCGTTCTCGCTCACCTGGGTGGGGATCTCGGTCATCATCTTGGTCGGGCTGGGGTTGATAGCGCTCGGGATTGCCGGCATCCGCTGGCATTGGCTGGTCATCAACTTGGCGCTCAGTGCCTGGCCGTGACCGGCTGACTCGGCAGTTCTGGCGGCGCCCGCGCATGTAGGTGGCGACAGAAGGAGCCGCTCATGACCAGGACGATCACGATCACCGCAACGTGGGAGTCGGTGCACCACGACATCGAGGTGCCAGACGACTTCGAGTACGACGGAACCCTCACCAGCCTCCCCGAGGATGCGCAGGAGCAGATCACCTCCGAAGTGGCGTCCCTCATCGATTGGGACGTGCGCTGACATGGCCACCGGATACGACACCCTCCAGCAGGACCAGGCGGAGTACCTGGCCGTCATCTTCCTCACGGCGCTCGGATACCCGGGCCCGTCCATCCGCCACGACCGCGCCGCCACCGTCCTCACTTACCTGAACGAGAACGGTGTCGTGATGATCCGGGACGAGTTCCTCCACGAGGAAGGCCTCACCCGAGTCGCCGACACCTACGAGTCGATTTCGTTCGCCCGCTACCGACCCAACCCGCGCGACCTCCCGAAGGTCCCCGGCCGAGAGGGAACATCATGAGCACCTGCCGATCCACGAAGGACGGTTTCGTCTGCACGAACACCCGCACCCACAAGGGACGTCACGTCGCCCGCGGCATCAACGGGATGGTCATGAAGGCGTGGAAGCGCGCCGCCCGGACGGTTACCCCGTGACCGCACCCTGCCACCACAACGTCTTCAGGTACACCGACTCTGTCACCGACCAGCTGCTGTGGTTCTGTTCGCTGTGCGGAATCGACTTCATCGCCGACGGCACCCTCCCGATCCACGGCCAGCCCGACAAGGACTCGGACCGACCGATCGAACAGGTGATGTGGGTGTCCCCGCTCGGCATCCCGCACCTGTGCGCCATCATCGACCCGGACACCGGACTGATCTACAACCCCGACACCGGACACACCCTCCACGTCACCCAGGAGATGGTGTCGGACCCCGCATGACCCGGAAACTGACCCTCCTGCAGCGTGAAGCGCTGAACTGGCTGGCCTCCGCCGGTGAGATGCGCCGCGGACGCGGCAACAGCTTCGTCTGGGGCGTCATTGACGGACGCACCGCCGGAGCCCTCGAACGTCTCGGATACGCGGAACGCCGGTACACAGGCGGCACCGACGACAGCCACATCTACATCACCGCGAAAGGCTTGGAAGCAGCCGAGCCCGTCGACGATGACACGACCGACGCCGCCCGCCACATGCCTCCCGGTTGACCCTTCCGGAAGGACGCCCCCGTGACCGACACCATCGCCCGTTCGAAGCGACGCTTGAGCGTCCCGCTGACCCTGCCTTTCATCGGTGCGGTGAGCGCCGCGGTTGCCGTCCTGGCACCCCTCACCTCGACCCGCGGTGAACCTGCTTGGGTGGCTGCGTTCCTCGTCAGCACCGCGGCCGCCGGCGGCCTGCTGGTCGCTGCTCTGTCCTCCATCCAGCCGGAAGGGTTCCGGAACGGTGACGAGGACTGGTCCAGCCAGTCGAAGTTCGGCCTGGACGTCCTCTCTGGGACCATCGGCGGGCTGGCTATGGCCCTCGCTGTGTGGCTCGCCACCGGGGTCCTCTTCACCGTCGCCTGGCAGATCCCAGCAGGCATCGCCGCGTTCGGCCTGCTGATGCTGATCTTCGGCATCGCTGGGATTCGTGGCCAGTATGGCGTCTTCCTCTGGATCAGCGAACTGCTGCGCTGGCCCTACTAGAGGTTCGAAATATGTGCATACAGATCGACTTATCTGTATGCACATATTTCTGACGGCGGTCGCTGATCAGCCCCGAACGCCCGCCAATCCGCACATGTGGGTGACGAAGAACACCACCCTCTGGAAGGACTTGACCATGGCCACGACGACCGCATCACTTTTGAACGAGTACGGCTCCGCCCTCCGCGGCTCCTGGGGCGGCATCGACGGCCGCAGCGAGCAGACGTCGCTGGGGTGGCTGGCCGCTGCGATCGACAGGTACGGTAACCAGGAGCTCGACGAGTACACCGTCGCTGACCTCCGCGCGCAGTTGGACGTCTGCCCTGAGGGCGCCGGCCACTGGACGGAGTCTTGCGACAGCAGCTGCACGCAGCCGAGCGCCTGAACGGAACATACCCGTTCCGCGCATGTAGGTGACGAGAAGAAGCCGCGACCGCCGCGGCATGGAAGGATCACCATCATGTCCGCAGACCGCATCGCCACCCTCGAAGCTGCTCTCGCCGCCGCGAACGCCCGCATCGACCGCACCATCGAAGCCATCACGTACCACCGCTCCATGGAGTCGGAGTCCGTCGAGGTCCGCACCGTCGAGGGTTGGACCGACGTCGCTGACCTGTTGACCGGTGAGGTGACTTTCATCCAGTGGGGCAACATCTACGAGGTCTCCAACGTTGAGGAGGAGAACGTCTACGAGGCTGCCGAGTCTGAGGACGCCGCCCGCGCGATCGTCGCCGCATCGCCGACTGACACAGGGCTCGTCATCCGCACCTGCGGCGAGTCCGGCGAAGCTTTCAGCGGCTGGGTAGAAATCAACTGAACCGCGGAAGGACACAGGCTTTGACACATTCGACGACCTCGCCCGCGGAGCAGGCAGGGCCCGTTCCCGTGGCGGCACTGACCGTCGCGCAGCGGAAGCTGATCAGCCGTCTCCAGCATGCCGCAGCGCGTGGCTTGCACGTGATCGTGTTGACTCGCAGCCAGCATGCGAGCAGCGACGTTCTCGCGGCCGCCGGCTACCTGGAGCTCATCGGTTCCAGCGCCCGTCTCACAGCGTTGGGCGCCGCAGTGCCCCCGTACAGCGAACCGCCCGTCGACCCGTCGAAACGGTACGCCCTGTCTGGCCCGGCATTGAACCTGCTCGCCATCCTCGGCGACGGTGAACTGCACCGCCTGGAGCGGCACCAGAACCACACCGTCCTGCCGCTGCTGAAGCACGGCCTCGCCACCAGCCGAGCCCGGATCGGTTCGATCACCGACGCCGGCCATAGGCTGCTCGTCGACACCTCCCAGGTCACAGTCCCGAAGCAGGACCTTCACCTGATCGGCACCGACCACCTGATCGGCCAGCACCGGGCAGCTACCGCTACGGCCATCCAGCAGGCGTCCACCACCAGCCCTGCACAGCGCCGGGCTGACCTGATCGTCGACCTCCTCGCGGCACGTGCCGACAACGGCGATTCATCTGCCGCGGCATGGGTCAGTCGCCGCTAGGCCAGCTGACCTGACTGGCGCCACACACCTACTCCGGTGAACGCAGCTCGCACCATACGTCTGCCACCACTCACCGGAGGAACCCATGAACAGCCAACGTCGCCCCTTGATGAAGGGGTACTTCTACTGCCTCGGCTGCGGTCGGGCTGAGCAGCACGCCGAAGGCGAAGCAGCTGGCGCCGCCTGCCGCGAAGGAGCACGCACCGGGTTCATCGGTGGCACGCAGCTCACCTTCGACGGCGGCACCCCGATCGACACGAGCTTCGCCTACGGCGACTCCGAGTACTACGACATCTCCGACGACAACACCCTGCACAGCATCGAGGTGGCCCGCCACGACGCTGAGATGTACGCCCTCGGGCATTCCATCCCGCTGGACTTCAACCATGTTGTCCCCCGAGATGTAGAGGACCCGGACGGCTACCTGAACGCCCGGTACGACAAGATCAACGAGTTCCTCGAGCAGAACTACGGCGCCAGCCTCGATTACGGCGACGACTGGGAGAACCTCGCGATCGACTTCCACCTCCCCGAGGACAAGATGCGCGACGGCCGCGTCCCCGACACCGTCGAGGACCTGCACATGCAGATCATCGAACGCACGAAGCTCATCGACCTCGACAACGACCTGAACGGTGGCATGTCAGCGCCGAACCGCAACCGCGGAGGGTTCTGGGGAGCTCTGGCAACCCACATCGACAGCTAGCCGCATTCACCAACGGACGCCGCGTCCGAAGCCCGGCCGCGGCGTTTGTTTTGCCCTCGTCCGCGGCCACTGAAACCGGACGGGTCCGCACATGTTGGTGTCATGGAGAAGATCACAGAAGTCATCATCGGCGAGCACACCGGCATCTTCCTTCTGCTGTCCGAGTCATCCACCGCGTACGTGCTGGATCTGACCGAGCAGCCGAAGGTTGCCCGTCTCCCGCGTTTCAAGGACGGCCGCCACTCGGACCCCAGCTCTTGGGACGGGATCCTCTTCCCGATCGTCAAGATCGTCGCCATGCACCCGGAGACCGGTGAACGCTTCCCCGGTCAGGTCAAGGTCGGCCACGCCACGTACGGCGAAGCCGACACCGGCACCGGCATCTACCCGAACGACACCTGGTGGCTGTCCCGCACCGTCGAGTCCATCGAGCAGGTCACCCGCGACGAGCTCGACGGGCGCATCAACCGCAGAGGGGTAGGCGAGGAGTGATCATGCCAACTTCGGACCAAGCGGTCGAGCTGGCCCTTGACCCCGCCAGTGGGATCGACCCCTTCGATTCGCAGGTGTCTACCGCACCCACACGAGACGAGCTGGCTGAGTTCCTGTTCGACCTGAACCGGCCCGGATGGGTGGGCGACTGGGTTCATCTCGAAGGCACGAAGATCCGCGGCCGCTTCAACGAGCAGGCAGAAGCCATCCTCGCCTTCATCGCAAAAGGAGACAGCAAATGACGACCACACTGAAAATCGGCGACGAGATCACCTCCTCGACCGCCCTTGACGACCTCCCCGAGGACGCTGTCGTTCACAGCGAGCACAAGTTCTTCCAGCGCGGCATGAACAGCAGCTGGGGCCAGGCGGCATGGCAGCAGTTCGGCACCGCCGAGACGCTGTACTCCGACCAGGTCATCGGACGTGCGTTCAAGTACACCGTCACCGTAGTGTGGCTTCCGGAGGTGCTGTGAGCCGTCAACCGTCGAAGTACAGGTGCATGGACTGCGGTCACGTTGTGATGGAAGGCCGCGGAGGCGACGCCATGTACCGCCACTACCTCCGGTCACCGAAGTCGTCACCGCACATCGGATGGACCCGCCTGTCCGGCGACCCGCGGATCCACCTTCCCCGGAAGCCATACCGGAAGCCCTGGTACGAACGCACCGCCTGACACGCGCCCCGCAGGTCAGTCGACGAGAGCCTGCCCATGACGTCGACAGCGGGGGAGTGTGGCGCGGCCCGGGCTGCCCTGTCCGCCACATGTCTTTCCGGCACGCCAACCCCGTGAAGGACTGCCTGATGACCGACCGCTCCCGCTGGATCCGCGCCGCCGGCGCGACCGTCGTGGCCGCCGGCATCCTCCTGTCCACTGCAGCTCCCGCCACGGCCGCCGGCGCCGGTGACTGGTACTTCGACGCGCTGCACATCCAAGCCGCCCACGACGCCGGTTTCACCGGCGAAGGGGTGACAATCGCTGTCCTCGACGGTGCCGTCGACCCGTCCACGCCGGGACTTGCGGATGCGGACATCACAGCGAAGAAGAACTCCTACTGCTACGACGAAGCCGGGAAGGTCATCCCCGCGGTGACCACCGCAGGTGAAGCGTCGATGCACGCCACGAACATCGCCCTGTACCTGGCCGGGAACGGCGCACCTATCCGTGGGGCGGCAACCCAACGCGGTGTCGCACCAGACGCGAAGCTGCTGATGTACGCCGTTGTCTCGCCGAAGACCGGCGACCGGCTGGCCGAGAACGAGGTTCAATGCTTGACGAAGGCCGGCAAGGAATCCGACACGAACGTCGCTGACGCGATCACTGACGCTGTCGACGACGGCGCCGACATCATCACCATCTCCCTCAGCGTCGCCCAGTCAGAAGAAGCGATAGCGGCGATCGCGTACGCCCTCCACAACGACGTCGCCATCTTCGGGTCGCTGAGAAACGACCTGTTCCAGTTCGAGGCCGGCGACTTCCCTGTCGCCGCGAACGGTGTCGTCGGCGTCCAGGCAGTGGACAGCAACGCTCACGTGGCGACGACAGACCTCGACGGTGCAACGTACGAGAACAACAGCATGGACACCGACATCTCCGCCCCCGGCGTCAGCTTCACCGGCCTGCGGGTCGGGGATACCGGGCTGCTGGACAAGGTGACGTTGATCTCCGGAACGTCGTTCGCCACCCCGATGACCGCCGGGTTCCTCTCCCTGGTGAAGCAGAAGTACCCGGAAGCCACCACGAACCAGCTGCTGCAGTCGCTGATCCGGAACAGCAACGGCGAAACACATGAACCGTACTGGGACAAAGTCGCCGGATACGGTGTTGTCTCCGCCACAGCGATGCTCGCCGCTGACCCGGTCGGGTACGCGGACACGAACCCGTTCATCATCGACGACGGCGTGTACAGACCGGCGCCGTGGCAGATCAACGGGGAGCCGAACCCGGATGCCGCCGTCGACAACAGCTGGATGGAGAAGGGCGAGAAGGAAGACGCCGCCCGGCAGGAGAAGCTGCAGGCTGACATCGTGAAGCTCGCCCTGATCGTCGGCGTCCCGTTCGCCGCCGCGACCATCGCAGGGGTCGTCATCCTCATCCTTGTGGTCACCCGCCGGAAGAAGCGGAAGCCAGCGACGAAAGCCGCGCCCTCACCATGGGACAGCTTCCCGCCTCAGCCGCCGCAGGACGGACATTGACCGTGGCCACAGACCGTCTGACACCATCGCGCACCCGTTCCGTCCTTGTCGGCGCGCTCATCGCCTCGTTCGGGATCCTGATCGGCTTGTGCTCCATCGTCATCGCACACCGAGTCCACGGTGACCTCACCGCCACAATCACCGCCGGCACGCGCCACAAGGCGCTGTGGCCGGCATGGGCTGCCATGACGTTCCTCATCGGGATCGGCGTACTCGGAGTGGCTGCCGGCACCAGTGTCGCCTTCATCGGATGGCGGGCAGCAGCACCTGCCGAGCCGATGAAGCCGCGCGGCCGCGCCGCGTTCATCGTCATCAAGTCCGCCGAAGGACGCCGCTCCGGCCTCCGGCGGAACATCTCACCGGAGGAGCTGGAACGTCAACGCGAAGCCCTCCACCAAGCCGGGATCCGCCGCATCGAACCAGCCCTCGGCCGCCACCAACTGACACCGCCCACCGACAACACTTGGGGACTCTGACCATGACCGAAACCACCGAGGCTGTCCTCGACGCCGACGGCATCCAGCGCCTCCACTACGTGTGGATCGACCTGGAGCTCACCGGCAAGGACCGCAGCATCGACGAGATCATCGAGTTCGGGATCATCGGCACCGACGTCGGGTTGAACGTCATGTTCGAGTACCAGCGGGTGGTCCGCCCCAGTGCGGCTGCGCTCGAGCACTTGGAGCAGACACCGGTGGTCATGCAGATGCACACCGACAACGGGCTCCTCCTGGACGTCTACAAAGCTGCGCACGGACCCAACTCGATCGAACAGGTGGAGCGAGAGATCATCCAGATCCTCCGCGCCTACAAGCGCCGCTCCGAAGGGCCGCTGATCCTCGCCGGCTCCGGAGTCTGGCATTCTGATCAGCATGTCCTCGCGAAGCACACACCACGGCTTCGGAAGATGCTCGCCGACCGCCGCATCGTCGACGTCGGCATCTTCCGGTACTTCTACCAGGAGGCCACCGGCAAGGACCTCACCCCGGTGAACGACCTGAAAGACCACCGCGCCCTCGGCGACATCCGCCTCCACCTGGAGGAAGGCCGCGCCTACCGACACCTGTTCCAAGGAGCCGCATGAGCCGCCGCAAACCGTTGCTCGACAAACGGGTGATCGAGAACCTGCATGCGACAGCCGAGATGGGCCGCACAACCGCCCGGTGGGATGTCGTCGGCGACCCGGTGAACGGGTCCACCGTCCAGCTCCGTGACGGGAGCGTCGGATACTCCGTCACCTTGGATGCCGGCACCTACACGGTGCACCGTGTGTGGTCGGAGACGTACCGGAAGGAGCTGTTCAAGCTCACCGACCGGGCGCTCCTCACCCGATGGCTGCTGTGGAAGACCAGCACCAACAAAAGGATGAACTTGGGGCTCCGGTGGTGCCGGATCATCCTGGCGCCCGGCACCCTCCCGGACCGCACGACCATCACCCAAACCGAACCGGGCGTACTGACGCTCTCGTATCCGGTTGAACGCACAGCCACCGGACCCATCGACGGGTTCGAGGCGCTGTTCGAACTGGCGTTGCTCAGCAGCCTGTTCACCTGGGAGGTCGCCCGGGCACTCCGCTCCGAGCACGGGCTGCCGTTCTTCTGCGAATGGAACACCCCCGGCGTCCCCGAGGGTTCGTGGGGGAAGAGCCCGGACGAGTGGGACGACTTCGAACCGTGGCTGAACCGGGCGACCGCACCGGCGACTGGCGACCCGATCTCCGCTGAGGCTCTGGCCATCCTCGACGAGTACGCCGTCACCCACTTTCACCGGTCCGGCCCATTGGTCCGCGACGGGGCGGTGTGGTTCGGCCATGTCGGGATGGACACCTACAGGGTCCGGTACCGGAACGGCATCATCCAAGCGCTGCAGGCAGGGGAGCGGCAGAACGACCGGGTCATCTTCCGCACCAACTCCCAGCACGCCGCCGACGTCCATGTCGCCCTGCTCTGCCTCCCCGGCCGCTACGGGAACCTGCCGTTGCCCGCTGACGTCACCTTGACAGAGGTGGACCACGGCCGGCTCCTCAGGCTGGAATGGCCAGGCGGGTGGGCGGAAGCCCCGAACGATCCGGACTACCGGTGGCTGCCTCGGATGGCGCCGTACATCACCATGACGTTGGACCAGATCCGGCAGCAGAAGAAGGAGAACAGTGTCTGAGAGCTCGCCGTTGAGACCGAATCGGATGGCGCATCCGGGTCGGGAGATCACAGCCGGAGTTCCAGCCTTGAAAACCGTCGCGGTGATCGCCTCGGTCTTCGTCAACCGCGGTTTCACCCTGCGGTCTCCGGGAACCACCGACTCGGCCGTCCTCACATTCGGCAGCCCGATCAAGCAATGGTTCGCCCTAATGCTCCCGGTGGAACTCCTACCAGCCACCCGAACATGGGGACACGACATCACCGTGCACATCTCTACGGTCGAGCAGTCTTGGGAGGGCTGCACTGTCCGGGTGGATGCGTCCGGAGCTATCGGGGACCGACCGTTCGCAATGTTCTCCGACACCCTCAGCGCGGCGATCGCCCAGGTGCAGCTGTTCGGGAAGGTCGACGTCGGAGAGCTCACGGACCGCACCCGATAGCCCCACGAACACGAAGAAGCCCCGTCCGGATCTGTCCGGTGCGGGGCTTCTTCGTCGGTGTCTACTTGTGCAGCTGGGGGAGGACCCGGCGCCACTGCGCTGCTTGCGCTTCGGACACCCGGTACCAGACGACCTGCTTCCGGCGTGGGGTGAGGTCGGCACCCCACGCGCCGGGGAACGGGGCGAGGATGTAGTCGGTGTGCGCGTGCAGGTGGCGGTAGATCTGGGTGCGGAAGTTCTTGACGACGTCTCGGTCCAGGCCGGTGGCGTCGGCGATGTCGTCGATGGAGCGCCATTCGCCGACGTGGTTGTCGACGAGCTCGTCCATGATGGCCCGGTAGTGCTTCGCGGTCTTCGTGTTTCGGTTGGCGAGGTCGACGACGTCGATGTCCTCCCAGCGCTGCGCTTCCATCTCGTGCCAGTCGGTGAGGTTGAGTCCGCCGGCCGCGGGGGTGGCTTCGGTCGGCGCTTCGGGGGTGAGTGTTGCGGTCATGGGGGTGGCTCCTGTCATGAGGTCGGCGATGTAGCGGAGGACTTCGGGGACGTGCTCGGTGGGCACGGGGAGGTAGCGGACGTCGCCCGCTGTCGGGAACTGGGGGTCGGTGTCGGTCACGGGTTCTCCTGTGCTTGAGGTTGTTTCACCTACCATACCAAGCACTGCTCCAAGAGCACAAGCACTTTCTCCAAGAACTGCTCCAAGAACGTGCACCAGCCGTGATCGAGCAGATCTCGGCGCCGCCGCGCATGAAGGTGCTATGACGACGATGATGCTTCCCGCTCACCTCACGCAGATTCAGTTCGTGGCCCCAGCGGGCACGATGCCAGTGGTGCTGCTCGTAATCGGTGTCGTCGGAGTCGCCGTGGCGATCGCGATGGTGTGGTCCAACGTGTCTGACAAGAGGTATTTCGTCCGGAAGTACCAGCCTCCGATCTTCTCGGCTGACGGGAAGGCGTTCGAGGAGGAGGACTTCTACTTCGCTGTCGACCGCCGCCGACTGATCGTCACGGTTGCAATTCCAGCTGCAGGCGGTGTGGCCTCCGCCGGGCTCGTCATCGCATCCATGCTGATGTTCCTCGGCGCTTAGGACGCACGCCCCAGACACAGAAGAAGCCCCGCCTGGATCATCTCCGAGGCGGGGCTTCTCTCGTATGCGGTCTACTTCAGCTTCGCGACAGCCGCGGCCACAGCCTTCTGCAGCGACACCAGCTTCTCCGGCGCCGCCTTCGCCTTGACGGCGGCGTTCAGTGCCGCCACAGCCTTCGTCACGGCTGCCTTCTGGGCGGCGGTCGCCTTCGGGTGCTTCTTCACTGCAGCGCCAGCGTCAGCGGCCAGCTTCTTCGAAGCGTCGATCTGGGCGCCGGCCTTCGCGACGATCGCAGCCTTGTCCTTCAGCAGCTTCGTGTACGCCGCCAGCTGGGCCGGGGTGGCGGTCTTCAGCACACCAGTCAGGGTGGTGTTCGCCCCCTGGAGGGCTGCGACCGCAGCGGGGATCACAGTCGACTTGTACTTCGCGTACAGGGCAGCGGCTTCCTTCGTGGCGCCGTTCGCAGCGATCACCGATGCGGCACGGTCAGCGGACGACTTCTTAGCAGCGTCGATCGCGGTCCGCGCTGCTGCGATGGCAGCGTTCAGGTTCGAGGTTGTCGACCCGGTCGCCGCGGACGACTCCTTCAGCAGGGTCTGCGCCTTCACAACAGCGGCCAGGGCAGCTGAGGTCGCGTACGGGGCGGTGTTCTCGTTGACCAGGGTTGCGGTCTGCTGGATGGTGCTGGAAGCCGCAGCGTTCGCCGGACGCCAGTCCTTCACCAGTGCCAGCCAAGCTTCCACCTTCACGGTGAGGGCTTTCACGTCAGCGTCGGAAGCGCCGGCGTCCACAGCCTTGTTGAGTGCCGCTTGCGCCTTGGCGAGGTCAGCGGTCAGCCAGGCCGGCAGAGTCTGCGGGTTGTAGGTGGCGTACGTCTGCGTCAGGTTGTTGATCGCTGTGAGGTACACGGCGGCGGATGTCTTCGCGGCTGCGAGCTTCGACAGCAGGTCAGCGCGGGCAGCTGCGATCTCCGGGTCAGCCTTACCGGCCTTCACGGCGGCGTCGAGGTTCGCGACAGCCTTCTCCAGCGCAGCGCGGGAAGCGGCGGACAGGTTGCTGTTCGCGACGGCGTTCCCGTCGACGACGGAAGCCTGCGCTGCTGTGGTGATCGACAGCACCGGCTCCGGGCTGCTCGCAGCGAAAGCTGCACCGACCGAGCCGAGGCTGATGGTGGTGATGAGCGTGCAGGCGAGCACGATCTTCTTCGTGGTGGTCTTCATCGGGTAGGCCCTCCTTGGTGGCGCATCAGGAGGTCATGTGGCGACAGGGTTGCGGCAGACAAAATGAAGGGGAGGTGACCGACCTGGCCACCTCCCCTTCACCGTTCAGCTCACCAGGTGATGACGCGGTTGAGTGCGTCCTGCACCTTCTTGTTCAGCGGCGCGAGCGTTGCCGGGGTTGCCTTCGCGCGGACTGCTGCGCCGAGCGCACCGTTCGCCTTCCAGAGGGCAGCGCGGTTCGCCTTCGGCGCCCGCGTCTTCGAGTAGTACGCCGTGGTGGCCTTGCCGGCGAGCCGCTTGCTGGCCCGCAGCGCCTGCGCCGAGTCGGTGACGGCGGCGCTCTTCACCTGGACGGTCTTGGCCGCTGCACTGACCTGAGCGCCGGTGCCGACAGTCTTGGCGGTGTTGTACGCGGCCAGAGCAGCGGACAGCTGCTTCTGGATGCCCGGGTTCGCGGATGCACCGTAGGTGTCGCTGGCAGCCTTCGCCTTCGAGTAGATGCTGTTCCCGGCCTGGATCGGGCCGGACCGGTCGGCGCTGCTCTTCTCGCCGGCGGTGATCGCGGTCTTCACGGCGGTGATCCTCTTGTCGAGGCCGGCGGTGGAGGTGGTCGCGGAGTGGATCTCCGTGACGATCGCGTTGCCGGCAGCCTTGATGGCGTCGATGTTCGCCCGGGTGGCGTACGTCAATACCACACCCTTCAGGGTGGTTGCGCGCTCCTGCCATGCGACCGCTTCGTAGAACTTCTGCTGGTAGGCGGGGACAGCGTCGATGGACGCTTTCAGGGCAGCGGTCTTCGTCTTCACTTCAGCGTCCGTGGCGTGCGCACCGATCAGCTTGTCGAGAGCGATCAGGTTGTTGTCCCACCCCTTGGTCATGTAGAAGGGGATCGGGCCGGCCTTGACGTAGCCGTCGTATGCGGTGAGGGCCCGCGCGATCTGGGCGCGTCCCGCCGTGTAGATGGCGACAGACGCCTTCGCGGCCGCGAGCTTGTCGGCCTCCGCCTTCTTCAGGATGGAGATGGTGATCGGGTTGGTGCTGGTGTTGGACTGTGCAGCCTCGATCGCAGCGCGGAGCTGCACTCGGGCGATCTCGGACAGGTTGTCTTCGTTGGTGACGAGGTACACCTCTGCCGGGTCCTGCGTCACCTCCGGTGTGGTCGCCACCACCTGGATGTTCGGCGGTCCGACCGGGATCGGTGTCGCAGCGTACGAAACACCGGCAGTGCCGAGTGTGATGGCGGCGACCAGCGTGCACGCCAGAGCGGCCTTGCGGGTAAATGAGTTCATCGTTGAGCCCCCTCCTAGTGTGGGCACCACGTAGGTATGTGGCGTCGCACATCCAGGAGGCGTCAGCGAGTCAGCTTCGCCACAGCCGTCGCCAGCGCTTTCTGCAGCGGAGTGAGCTGCTCGGGGGCGTACTTCCTGGAGACGCCGACGTTCAAAGCAGACACAGCCCTCGTCACCGCGGTCTTCTGCGCCGTGGTCGCTTTCGGGTGGGCTTTCACTGTCTTCGGTGCGTTGGCCACCGCGGTCTTCGCTGCAGCGATCGCCGCTCCTGACTTGTTGAGGAGCGCGGTCTGGTCGTTCAGTGTCTTGGTGGCTGCGGCGATCTGGGCGGTGGTTCCGGTCTTCACCGTTGCGGTGAGCTTCGTGTTAGCGGCTTTCCATGTGGTGACGGTCGCCGGTGTGGCGGTGGTCCCGTACTTGGAGTAGGCGGCCGCTCCGTTCTTCGTGGCAGTGGCCGCCGCGGTGATGGCTGCGGACTTTTCAGCTGCGGACTTCTTCGCTGCGGCGTCAGCGGCTGCTTTCTCTGCTGCGGCTTTCTTGGCTGCGGCGTCAGCAGCTGCTTTCTCTGCTGCGGCTTTCTTGGCTGCGGCGTCAGCAGCTGCTTTCGCATCAGCTGCCTTCTTCTCGGCAGCAGCTTTGGCGGCGGCATCCGCGGCAGCCTTAGCCTCAGCGGCAGCCTTCTCCGCTGCCGCCTTCTCCGCTGCGGCTTTCGCTGCTGCCTCGGCGGCCGTCTTGTCCTTCGCTTCAGCTGCGATGTCGACGACTGGGGTGCCGGTGACCGCCCGGTAAGACAGGTCCTGGATGACAGGCTGCGCTGTGACCATGTACGGGCTTGCCGCAGTGATCGTCGTGTAACCGTGAACGGCGACAGCTTTCACTGTGCCGGCAACGAGCGGGAACGTTTTGATGGTGGCTCCGGCCGGTGCCGTGTACGTGTGCACGGTGTTGCCGACGGTGACGGTGACAGCTGATGCGGTGTTCAGGTACGTCTGCACTTCGACGATGTCTACCGGCTGGGTTTTGGATCCGCCGAGGGTAGGGGCGGTCAGTTTCGTCTGCCCTCCGGTCGGCTGCGCGGCGTACGGCTGGACCCGGTGGGTGACGTACACCCGCTCCTGCCCGATGGACGGGCCGGCGCCGGTTTTGAACTGCAGCATCTGGTAGGCGTTGATGTCGAGGAACGCGGTGCCGTGGTTCATCGACGGGGCGAAGGATGTGTTCTCGGAGTAGTCGTTCCAGGTGGCGAGCTGCACCAGGTCTGCCTTCTCGATGATGGCGCGGCGCCAGTTCTCCCGCAGTGTGGCGGTGCCGACCGACTCGGCGTACACACTCTGGTTCGGTCGGATGTCCTGCACACCGATGCCCGGCATCCATTTCACCCCGAGCTGGTGCGCGACCGCGGCACGGTCAGAGCGGGCGATGACACCGTCGAGGTTTCGGGTGCCCCAGTCGCCGAGCCCGTAGCTGATGGGTGCGAACTTCGTCATGTTGGTCGTGGATGCGTCCAAGAGGACAGCGATCAACGCCACTTTGTGGTGGTATTCGGTGTCCAGCTTCGCTTCCAGTTGCGTCCACCAGTCCACCGTCTGCCCTTCGGCCTTGAACGTCGACAGCACCTTTCGGCCATCTGCGAGGGTGTACGACGACGGTGAATCGAACAGCTCGTCGAGCTTCGCAGCGACGGTCCCCAGGTCGGACTTCCCGGAGCTGGAGTTCATGTCCAGGTTCGGGACGATCGTGAAGGACGGCTGTGTTTTCGCCGCCTCGAGCAGCCCCTTGGTGATGTCCCAGTTCCGGCCGGAGAAGGAGAGAACATCGACGGTGAACCCGTCCAAGCCGGCGTCGGTGGCCTGCTTCACCTCCGTGGTCAGATCAGCCAGCTGGTAGTTCCCGGCGACCGGTGTCCGTCCGAGGGGCCGGTCGCGGAGCAGACCGCCGTAAGCGGCGTGCTTCCCGGACTTCCCGGCCGGATTCAGGTAGTTGCGGGTGTAGTAGTCGGCGGCAGGAGCCTGGTTGTCCAACGACACCGGGTACGGCGGGAAGTAGTGCGCGAACACCTTCTTGCTGGTGTCGATGGCGCCGGCAGGGGCGAACGGGAGCGTACCGATGGTCGGCGCTGGCGCTGGTGTGGGCGGGACGACGACCGGTGCGGGGGTTTCCACCGT
The DNA here is from genome assembly GCF_001422325.1 of Leifsonia sp. Leaf264. Lineage (GTDB taxonomy): Bacteria > Actinomycetota > Actinomycetes > Actinomycetales > Microbacteriaceae > Orlajensenia. The sequence continues at coordinate 259,128 of NZ_LMMR01000005.1, read as the reverse complement.
CAGCTTCAACCGGATCGGGTCGGCAGCGGTGGAGGTGACGGTGGTCCCGACGTACGGCTGCGAGTACCGGAGAACGAACGCGGTGTCCGTGTTCGTGAACTTGGTGAGGTCGGTGAGCGGGACGGTGACCCGGGCGCCGGGGATCGTCTTCACCAGTTCGGTGTTCAGCGCTGCGGCAGGGTCGGCGGGGCGGTTGCTGTCCGTCAGTGTCTTCGCCGACCAGGTGGCGGGAACCGGGAACACCTGCACGCCCGGCTGTGTCGCCTGGGTGGTGCGGCCGAGCAGGTCGAGAGACGCTGCTACTACCTTGCCGTTGCCGATGGTCCTGGTGTCGAACTTCAAGTAGGCGCGGTCTGCGCCGTTGGTGAAGGAGATGTAGCTGCCGGCGGCCATGACGGTGTCCGGGGTTCGGGTGGTGGTCCACGCAACTTCGGTTGGGGCGAGGGTGATCTCAGTGCGAACTGCAGCTGCCGTTACCGCAGGGGCTGGCGGCGCAGTTGCTGCTACTGCGGGTGTGGCGGATGCGATCAGGCAGGCAGTGACAGCCAGCGCCGTTAACGCCACCCCAGCACTTGTGGTCCTGCGGCGGTGTTTGGCCAACGGCATGTTTCCTCCATGGTTCGAGTACACGGAGGCCATGTGGCAGAAACATAAAGAGCCTCAGCCGCGAGTGCGAGCTGAGGTCGAGGTGCCGGTCGATCGTTATTTCAACCGGTCAGGTTCGCGAACGGCCGCGCCCCGAACTGGGCTTTGAAGTCGGCGATCAGTTGCTTCTCCACGGTTCGAGGTGGACGGCCGGGTGTCTCCATCCATGCGACGAGCAGTTCGCCCGCGTCGGCGAGCTGCCAGATGAACCGTCCGCCGTGATGGCCTGACTTCCCGGTGCCGTGCAGCCGGTACTCCTTCAGCCGCTGGGCGAGACCGCGGTCGCCGGCGGTTCCAATGTCGGCCTTCCCGATGTAGAGAACCTGGCTGCCCGGGACCCAGTTCTTCTCCAGCCTGCTGACGGCCACGACCGGGTCGCGCTTCTTGTGCCATGCGGACGTGCTGGTCGGCGTGAAGGTCGGCTCCGCGTCCGTCGGTCGGACGATGACGTACACACCGGGCCCGGCAGGGACACCCGCGTCTGGAAGGTCTGCGAACCGGACCCACCCGTCGAATCCAGCCCGTTCCAGCCCTGCCCGTGTCCAGTCCATGCCCTGAGTCTGGCGTGCTGCACCGACACCAGACCCTGTGTGACCCCTGAGTAACAGCTGAAAACAGAGGTTCTGCGCCACATGTCCTGAGATCGGCCGCCACCCGACAGCCGTCTACCCGAAATCAGCTTCAGCATGCCATCCATCACCCGAAACATCCGCGCAGCATTCGACCTCGCCTCCGTCATGGTCGGCGTCCTCGTCCTCTCCATCATCACCGGCGCAGCCACCATCACCGTCTCCGCCGTCGTCCCCTGGACCCAAGACCAGGAAGCGCGAACCTCACTCCGAACCGTCGTCACCGCCCAAGCCGCATCGAAGATGAGCTCCGACCGGTACGTCAACACCGACGCCCTCGACGCCGACGGCATCGTCTCCAAGACCCGAGCCGCCGTCGAAACCGACCCCAACGGAGCCTGCTACCTCGCCGCGGTCCTCTCCAACACCGGAACCATCTTCTGGACATCCAGCGACGACAAAACCGTCAAGAAGTTCCACACCGGCGACGCAGTCCCCACCAACCCGTGCGTGTCCGTCCCCGTCACCTTCAACAAACTCCCCGGCGTCAGCATCACCGTCCCGCCCGTCGTCCCGCCGGCGACCGTGCTCACCTCGGCGCAGAAGATCGCCGAGGCGGAAGCCGCCTTCCAGACAGCGAACGGAGTCCCCAGCAACTCGATCTCCGCGATCGAGGCGGCCTACGGCAAGCCTGTCCTCGCAACTGGTGAAGCTGCGAAGCTTCTCATCAGCCCTGACGCTGACTTCTCCAACCTCGTCGTGGACGGGTCCTTCGAGAATGAGACCACCGGGGCTGCCCGGTTCCCCCTTGTCACGGGAGCCCCAATCACGCGAGTTACCGCTGCGGATGCCCCCGACGGCGGCTCCTACATCCGCGCCACTCAGAACACAGCAGGATCGCTGCAGGTTTCCAAGGTGATGACGCTGGATGGTGCCGGCACCGGAAAGGTGATCCCCGCCGCGGTCGGGGTCCAGTACACCGTGTCGGCTATGGCCCGCGCCAGCTTCGCCACCAACCTTCGCATTTCAGTTCAGTTCGTCAACGCCTCCGGCACCGTCATCAGCACCCAGCTGACTGGAACCGACACGGTGTCTACCGCCGGCCAGTGGGCGCGCATCGGAGGCCCCGTCGCAATCAAATCGCCAGCGAACACCGCCGGCATGCGGATCACCCTCGGCAGCGTCAACTACGGCGCCGCGATGACCACCATCGACCTTGACGCCGTCACGGTGAACGTCGGATACCACATGGACGTCATCGGTGGCGTGAAGACCTTCTACCTGCCGACCTACTTCACCACCCGGAAGCAGGGCTGGCTGGCGATCATCCGCAACGCAGACGGTTCGACCGACTACCTGACCAGCGAGCAGCCGACCGTCACGCAGCAGTTCTTCCCGAAGACCGCTGACGTGTGGGCTACCCCGACTGGCAACAGCGTGGTCGTGTCTGGGACCACGCTGTTCCCCGTGAACCTGACTCCGTGGGCCGGTCAAATCGGTTTCGGTATCGGGTCCACGGTCGACCAAACGACATGGTTCAACATGAAGAACCAAGCCTGGACGATCCGCTAGCGATCGCTGACCGGCCAGTCCCCTCGATCTTGACCGGTTTCGTTCTCATCCGCGCATGTTGGTGGTGGAAGAAGGAGACCCCATGACCAACGATGCACCGGCCGCTGAGATTGACGGCTTGCTTGCGACCCTGGCACTGATCCGCGCTTGGCAGTTGCGTGTCGCCCCGACCGCGTCCGCGGAGGAGATGGAGCAGCTGAAGCCGCTGCTGAACATGACCCCGGAGGATGCTGTCGACCAGCTGCAGCGTCGTCTCGTCATGGACGCTGTCACTTCCGTCATGATCAACGTCCCCGAGTTCGACGGTTACGACGGTGGCGACGGGTTCGACAAGGCGTTGGAGGCTGTCGCCGCCTATGTCGGAGCGACCATCGACGTCGGGATCGCTGCTCGGGCTGTGACGCCTGCACCGCAGCAGGCGCTGACCGTTGAGGAGCTCGCCCAGCGGATGTACTCGGACTCCAGCGGTGAGACGCGCGACTGGTCCGCATGGGTGGCTGCCGCGAAGCGCAACCCGGACGGCGACTCCGCAGCTGTGGTCGCGAAGTACCGCGACCGCGCCGCTCGCCTCGTCGCTGACGCCGCCAAGTACCTCCCCACGTCCGGGACGGGAGTCACGCGATGAAGGACCTCTACGCAGACCTGACCAACGACAACCTCGACGAGCTCATCTCCACGACCGCCGAGACCATCCGGGGGATCGCATTCTCAGGGAAGCCCATCCCTCGTCACCTGAAGAAGCAGCTGAAGCTCATGTACCGGGAGGACCGGGCTCGCGCCCGCGCCGTCGACCGTGAACGCCAGCGCGCCATCAACGACATGTGCTGATCGAAGGAGAACCACTGTGACTTACTACCCTGACCTCGAAGGCGACCTGGAGTTCAACGTCGCCGACGGACGCGGACTCGTCGAGATCGTCATCCGCCGCGCACCTGACGGCCGTGCTGAGCACGGCACCGACGTCGCTGTGATCTTCGGCGGTGAACTGTCCATCCACCCGTCCCAACCGGAACTGTCCGCGATCACCGTGTGGCATGAGTTCGCCTGCGACGTCGAAGGCGACACCGTGAAGGTCGCCCAGTACACCTTCCAGGACCTGACGTTCCACTCCGCCCTGGGACGGAACGTCAAGTTCTACGGCTGGCTGACCGGTGCGAACTTCTACGGCCTGGGCGACCAGAACCCGCTCGCCGGCGCCGTCAAGCAGGACGACGAGAACGACCACACCGCCAACAACGGCTACAAGTTCACCCCGCCCGTGAAGCGGTTCGCTCCGTTCCGTGTGGAGGTGGAGATGACCATCCCCACCACCCCGCATGTCGAGACGGCACTCCGGAACCGCCGCACCGCAGCTCTCACCGACTGGGGGACCGTATGAACGAGCTTGCCACCGCAATCCGCGACGCTGTCGCCGACTCCACCCTCGGAGCGAACGGCGTGGGCTACGAGAACGTCGCCCGCATCCTCACCGAAGCCGGGTTCATCGTCGACCCGGCAGACACCCGCATCACCTTCTCCGTCGGGGTTGTCGGCGTGCCCGGCTCCCAGGAGTTCGTGGACACCCTCGACGAAGCAGACCTGCTCGCCGCTGACGAGCTCCGCTGGTCCGGCCACCCCACCGAGATCATGGAGTACCGAATCAACCGAGCCGCATACAAGATCGGCCCGAAGCAGGACCGGGACGACCGATGACTCAGAACCTCACGAACGTGGAATGGCGCGCGGTCCTCGACGCCATCGGCGACGCCTGCGCGAACGCCACCGAGAAGCAGGAGACCGTGCTGTTCAGCGCGCTCCGCAAACTGGAGGACGACCGGAAGGGCCGCACCCTCACATCCGACGACAGCTCGATTGTCCGGAAGGTAATCGCCCGCGCGAAAGACGCCGGCCGCATCTACCACCTCGACGGACCTGTCCTCGATGAGATCGGCGACGCCATCATCGAAGGCCGCCCAGTCCGGAAACTCCCAACGAAACGGAAGGCCGCCTGATGTCCAGAGACCTCAGCTACTACGACAGGCTGTCCGTCGGCGACCGCGTCGTCGCCTCCCGCACGATCGACGGGAAGCTCGCCGACCGGACTATCGGGACGATCGTTCAGATCTTCCGCCAGATGAAGGGGTGGGACCCGCAGTTCAAGATCAAGTGGGACGCAGTACCGAAGGACGAGTACACCTACTACAAGCGCCACGAGCTGAAGCTCGCCTCGGAGGTCAACCCGGTGCACGGGCGGGAGAAGCCGGTACCGCCGGAGTACTTCCGTGAGCTCCTCGCATACGTGGATGGGTTCGAGATCGTCGACGACGTCCTCATCTTCACTGTCAAGAACGGGCCGAAGTTCGCGGTCGAAGCTCGCGCGTGGGAGATCACCGACCAGGCGCCGATCGCCGCCGCGTAGCCGTTTTCAACTTCGACCGGTTTTCAATCGGAATGATAACGGCGTGCGATTGAAAAAGCCTGGACGTATCCTCTGCGCCGCTGAGCCGAAACTTCGTCGGTCCGCGCATGAAGGGTGTGACGAAAGGACCACCCTCATGCCTCAGTACCCGAAGGACGTGCTCGCCACCCAGGCGGCCCTGTACATGTTCGACCGCATCCCAGCCCGCCGCGACACCCCGGTGGACTCGCAGACCGCGGCCCTGATCGGCACGCAGATGCACCAGATGTTCGAGCGGATGTTCGCCCCGTCGACCCCTGTGCAGGTGGAAGTCCTCCACGACCTGCAGGCCACCCGTTGACCGAGGTCACGTCCTACATGGACACCCCCGAATCTCACGCCCGCCTGTTCGACCAGGTGGACGGCATCAGCCGCGCACAGGACATCCTCCACAACCTGGCCGCCCGTGCAGCAGACCACAGCGTTGACATGCGCGGACACGACGACCCGATCACCGCCGCCTACAAGCTCGGCATCGAGGTCGCCGCTGACACCCTCAGCGATGAGCTGAAGCGCCTGTGGGCCGCAGCCGGCGTCATGGTCACCCACGAGCAGCTGCTCACCTCCCTGAACCACTTCGACGGCATCCGCCTCGCCGCCCGGAAGTTCGGCGCTGACAACAACGCCTACGACGAGAGCGGTTCAGCTCTTCTTTCCCACCTGCTGGGGAACATGGGCGGTGTGTACACCCGTGACGACGGCCGCTGGTACCTCGAAGTCGAGGAGGACGGCACCTTCACCGTGCACATCCACACCATCCAGTCGAACCGCCGCACCAGGTTCGACATCGCTCGGGCGATCGGCCACTACTGTCTGCACTACCTGGCTGTCGGCGGCCGCACCGAGAAGATTCCCGCAGTTCACGACCCGGACAGGATCTGGACGGGGAAGTTGATGCTTCCGCACGGCCTGAAAGGTCGGAAGACGGTGCAGGCGAACGTGTTCGCCGCCGCTCTCCTGATGCCGGTCGACCCGTTCACCGACGCTTGGCAGCGTACTGGCGGCGACATCGTGAAGGTGGCAGCCCAGTTCGACGTCAGCCCGAAGATGGCGGACATTCAAGCCCAGGTCCTCGAACTCACCAACACCACGGAGGAGACCGTCTGATGTTCACCAACACCATCCCGAAGAACCACCTGATCGTCGAAGACGACCGGGTGGTCATCTGCGACAAGCTCGCCGTCGAGGTCATCAACGAGATGCTGGAGTACTCCGAGATCCCTGAGGCCGCAGCCGGGTTCCTGGAGCTGTTCGACGTCGTCAAGCCGACCGGGTACTTCCTGGCCGACCCGAACGCCGACTTCTACCAAGGCCTCGACGTCATGGCCGTCATCCGCCGCAAGTCGGACGGCCGCCTGTTCGGGTTCAAGTACTGGACGTCGATCGCCAAGTATCCCGACACGTCGATCGATCCGAACGGGGAAGACCACGGGTTCGAGTTCGACTTCGACTCCGCAGCGAACCACGACTGGGAGAAGGACCACATCGCATCCGTGTACGTGTTCCTGCCCGTGGAACCGTTCACCATCACCGGGTACAAGCACTGATGAGCGACATCCCGAGCAGCTGGAACATCATCATCCCGCAGCTCGCCGGCAGCCGCGAGCTCGTCCGCGCGACCTTCCAGGACAAGGACACATCCTGGGCGAAGTCAATGCTCGGCGGGACTGTGGTCATCGACGCGTCCGAGAACGAGACCGTCACAAACGAGTTCGCCGACGAGCTCGCGAATCTTCTGAGGCTGGTACGACCAAGCACCGTCGCCGTGCGCGGCGCCAGCCCGGCGTTCGCCCGAGAGTTCAGCCACGCCGCCCAAATCCACAACCTCGCCGTGACGTTCAACGACGCGGAGACTGACGAGCGGATCAAAGCGGTCGCGGACGCGATCCTTGGCGAGGTCGGCACCCTCATCCGCGAGAGCAACCATGTCGCCGACTGGCCGGCCGACGAGCAGGAGCTCTACCGGAACGGCGACTGGAGATCATTCACCGACCGCCGGGATCAACTGTCACGGATGATCGCCGAGAAGGCGGCCGTCGCCGCGCTGGCCGCCATCGCTGACCGGTCGAGCTGACCTGCAGCCGGCAAGCGACCTCGCCACATGGCTCACAGGCGACACCACCGATTGGAAAGCCTGTGCCTGACATCGAATACTTCACAGTCGCCGTCGCCGACGGCGACGAGTCCTCCCTCGCCCACATTCCGACGGAGGAGCTCACCCCGGTCGAACGCATCGGTGAGGCGATCAAGACGCTCGAGTTCCTGCTTGACTTCACCGATCCGGGCCCATGGTCGATCGCTGAGATGGACGCGGCGAAGAGCCTCGTCGAAGACGAGGACGAGCTCGATGACGAAGTCGATGAAGACAACGACGACCGTGAGATCTTCGTCGAGAACACCTACGACCTCGTCAGCGGAGACAACAACCTCGTCACCGACGGCGGCATCCACCCGGAGTTCGGCACTGTCGGCTCCCTCGACTTCACCCACGGCATCCTGCTCGCCACACTGCAGCGCACCGCACCGGTGCTGCTGGAGATCATGAAAGCAGCCGCCACCGACCTGAAGAACCACCGTCACGACGTCGGATCCCACATCCACACAGCCGCGTTGGAGCTCGCCGACACCATCCTCGACGGCACCCCGATCTGGGACACCGACCTGGTGTACGACTGCCGGATCGAAATCATCGAACCGTGACTGCAGTCCAGCCGGCAACCGCACATGTAGGAGACATGGAAGACATCGACATCCTCGCCCGCCTCGCCCGGGCCCACCGGATGTCGTCATCGACCCCCGAATCCGTCACCACCTACTCACTCGCCCGGGACGCCCTTCTCGCCGTCGAGCAGTACCGTCACGCGGCAGCAGCTCTCGCCGCAATCGACGCCCTCGACCCGGACCACATCGCCAGCCTGATCGCATCAGCCCGCGGCGAAGTCGACGGCATCCCCACCGAGTACGTCGCGTTCGACCGTGACGAGAAGCTGGGCACTGAGCTGCCGTACGACACCGACAAGCTCGCCGCCTGGGAGGCAGCGCACGGACACGACGTCCGCACGAAGTGCTACCCAGAGTTCGGCTGCTACGTCATCGAAGCCGGCGCAGCGAAGCACATCACAGCCATCGCTGACACCCTCGAGACCACCACCGGGTTCGCTGGCACCCTGCAGGCACGCATCGACGCGGCCACCACCCGCATCACCGAGGGCTGCCCGCACCCGCCCCGCGCGGGCGGCTGGTGCCGCGAATGCCAGGAGATCATCAACCTGCTCCACCCGGACGGACTGCCGGAACGGTTCGGCGGCTGACCGAGGTGTCGCCGGGCGACCATAGGATGATGACCACTTAGCCAGACGACGGAGGAAACGACGATGAGCGACCGCGGGTACACAGCCACGGCCCTTGGCCGCATCTACGGCGTCTCAGCACGCGTGATGAACCACCTGCTGAAGGACGAAGACATCCTCTACGGCAAACCGGGCGCATACGGCCTAACTCCGAAAGGCGAGACGTTCGGAGTTGAAACCTCCCACCATCGAGGCCCCGGCGGGACCTCTTCGGTCTACAACAAGTACTGGGACGTGACCACCTTCGACTCCAGCATCGTCGACGCACTCAACGTCTCCCCGGAGAAGATCGCAGCAGCAGAAGCCGCCGTCGCCGCGCAGAGCGCCGCAACAAGAGCGGCCACGAAAGCAGCACAGGACGCAGCCGACGCCGCCTACCGTGCAGCCCAGTCAGCTAGCGAATCACTGGAGCGCCCGGAGATCGACCTGAAGCACCTCGGTCTCATCGTCGGCGGGGTTGCAGCCACCGCAGCCAGCGCTTTCCTGATCTACAAATACGGACCGGCCCTGAAGCGGAAGCTGAAGGACCGGATCTCCGACAAGGTAGACGAGCCGGCTGAGGGCGAAGAGCTGCCGAGCGTCTAGCGGCCGCGCTTCACTCGTAGACCAGCCAGCCGGTGTCCCAATCGAGCGTCTGCTCTGTAGTCCCGCATTCGTCATGCCCGTTCTGGTTGTAGACGACGTGCGCGGACCACGTGAATGACGGGCCCAGCTGTTCGATGTATTTGGTCTGGTAGGTGAAGGCTGCGTATCCAGTGCCCACATCGTACGAGTAGTCGTTGAGGTCCGATTTCCCTACATCGAGTGGTCCACCCCAGATTGTGGTGCTGATCCTCTCGCCGCCGCCGATGAACGTGGTCAGGTCGGTGTATCCGTTCTCTCCGGACAGCGGCTTCAGGCCGATTGAATACTCCACGTTGTCGGTCGGTGAGTAGTCCACTCCGGTGTCGTAGGCCCAGCGAACCGTGAAGGTGTCGTCGCCGTTGAACGTCAAGCCGACTTGTTCGAGGTCGTAGGCGGTGGCCTGCGCACTGTCGCCGAGCGCGTCTACGCAAAGCCTTGCCACTTGGCCGGGATGGGTCTCACCTCGGTCGGGTGTCGGTATTGGCGTCGGCGTGCGCGCGACGAACATCTTTGGCGTGCTTGCGGGCTCGACGTCCGTGGCTTCGGGCGCGGCTGTGCATGCAGCGAGAGCCAGGAGGGCGGCGATGCTGAGCAGCAGGAGTGGGGTTCGGCGCATCCGCTCATACTGGCACCTGCTGCGGACATCTGAGATCGCCGGCCACACACCTAGGCTTTGAAAGAGGAGGCTCCGATGACGGATCACGACCAGGAGGACGCCCGGCAGCCGAACGGCCGGTACGGGAAGCAGAACCTGTCCGATGCTGAGCTCCGCCTCGAACCGACTGCGGATGGCCCGGCCTTGTGGCAGCTTGATGTCGCCTACGTCGATGGCGCGGTCGAGTCGTTCCTCGTCGAGGAGTCCGGGAAGCTTCCGAAGCCGGTGAAGTCGGAGAGCCTGTACCTGTATTCGCTGCTCGGGTTCAAGGCGACCCGGTTCGCGTCGCAGATCGACCTGACGGTGGAGGAGGCGATCGCCGACCCTGGCGACAGCGCGAACCTGTACCCGGTGTTCGAGACGACGCAGGGGATGCCGACGGCGTTGATGGGGAACACGGTCGGGTTCCGGCCGCAGAGCTGACGGTTGAACCTCGCGGGTGTTGGACCGCGCCGCATACTTAGGCATCATGGAAATCTTCCGCCGCCGCTCGAACCGAACCCCTGAGGACATCGTCCGCAACCCCGACGGGTCCGGCCAGTTCTACGGGGTCGAGAACTCCGCGGCCGAGGTGACTGTGACCGCCGACCCGTTCACCACCGACTTCACAGCGCTTCTGAAGGAGAAGTGGTGGCTGGAAGCCGGTGACGACGGGCAGCCTGACGTCGAATCCGTCATCCCCGGCGCGGCCGCCGTCAGCGTCAACATCGCATCCTCCGACCCTCACATGGCGAAGGTCACTGTCACGTTCCCCGACCTGGCCATCTGGGACCAGATCGCCGCCTCCCGCGGCGGCGACCAGGACAGCCCCGAGGCTGTGCTCCGCGGCCGCCTGTGGGTCCGCGAGAACGAGCAGACCATCAAGAAGTTCTTCAGCAGGCACGGGGCCGAACTCGCCGGCAACATCTGGTCTCCCAGCTCCGTGTCCGTCTGGAACAACCTGCACATCACCAACGGGCTCTCCTGGGAGCAGGTCTCCAAGGAGATGTCCGGCAACACCGGCGTCCTCTGGGCGCAGGACATCCTCCCGGACGGCAAGTTCGCTGATGAGCTCGAGGCGTACTGCGCCGATAACGGGTACGACGAGAACCTCGTCCCGTCGCTCGGTAAGTTCTACAGCATCTACGAGCCGCGCATCGAGAACAGCGTCCCCACCACCGTCGACGAGTCTGCCGCCTCCCAGTACGACCCGCGTCAGGTGTGGACCGTCACCGTCGAGGGCGGCCGCCGGAAGGTGACCGCCGGGCTGCACCCCGGCGCCGCCGAGTACGTCATCACCGGCAAGAAGTGGGCGCACCACTCCGACAGTGCGTGGATCGAGCGTTCCCCCGCCAGCTGACCGGTCGCCACATGGCTCCTCTGCGAACCCACCCGCACTGGAGGACCACGACCATGACCGCTGCCGCCATCCGCGACCTCGCGCATGCCCTCGCTGACACCGCCGACCTGGATGCCGTCCTCGGCATCGGGCCGGACACCCCGGAGACGGTGATCTCCGACGCGTTCGACACGCTCGGCCTCCGGCTCCACGAAGTCCCGGCCGGGCAGTCGATCCTCCTCGTCAGCACCCGCTGATTCCGCACATGTAGGTGGCGGATCAACACCGCCGATCAGGAGAGCACACCATGCCCAAGCCCAAGCGCAGGCCCGTTCAGGACAAGTCCGTGATCGGCCGCGCCCGTGACATCACCGCCGTCACGATCGCGAACGGTGTCGTCAGGCTGATCGCCACCCCGTGGTACCAGCGGATGAGCACAGGGATCATGCGCACCGGCATGATCGCCGGCGCCGTCAACGGGGAAACTGTTCCCGACATCGGAAACGCCCTGCAGCGTGAGCTGCTGGTCAAGTATCAGGTGGCGAAGAACGCGCACACGTACCCGCTCCGCAGCGAGGAAGGCAAGGTCAGCCTCGTCGACAACGAAGAGGGAGTCCTCGCCGGGCTCCTGAAAGTGCAGTCGGACGCGTACGCCGCCGGTGTCGCCGCCGGCGCCCTCCTGGCCGGCCGATGACTTTCGAGCTCGTTCCGCACGACACCCTCCCGGTCACCGGGTGCGACTGCGGCGGCTGCTTCGGCACACCCCGCCCCGACTACGACGATCTCGTCGCCGAGATCACCAGACTCCGTGCTGGCGCGGCAGCCGAGATCGCTGAAGCGCGCTCCACAGCATTGTCTGACGCAACCGAGATCGCCGAAAGGCTCCGTCGCGCGTGGGCGCCGAAGAACCTGGAGATGGCGCGCGGCGCCGTCGGGATCATGCACCTCATCCGTGTGTACGCCCGCTCCACCTCGACAGAGTCTGTGACAGTCGCCCGCAACCGGGAGCTGCACGCCGAGAACCGCCAGCTTCGCAGCGACATCGCAGCAATCGTCCAAGAGCAGGAGACCGCCGATGTCTGATCTCACCGATGCTGCCGTTGACACCGCCGTCGGCAACTACTCAGCCCAGGTGGAACTGCTCGAACAGATCCGCGACGCCACAACCGTCCCGCTCGACGTCATCGCAGAGCGCCTCGGCGTCACGGAACCCGTCGCCCGCGCGTACCTCGCCGGCTCCTTCGACATGACGCTGACGGAACTTCGATACCTGGCGAACGCCGCCGAACTTCTCGTCACCTACGAAGTCACGTCTCCCACAGACCCCGACGACGGAGGCGACCGATGAGCGGCCCAACCTTCCCTGCGGGGTTCGCTGAACTCCGCGAAGCCCGGAACGCCGTCGACAAGATCCGCCGGTACGCGCAGAAACGTTTGGATGCCGGCGATCTCGACTTCGACGACTGGGTGACCCGTACCCGCGACGCGGCCGCTGAAGCTGTGGCCGACATCGACTCGATCGCCCGGGCCCTCGGCTGGGACGACCAGTCGCACGGGTCCAATGCGAAACGCGCCATCTGGTCGCGGATCCCCGGAGACCTGCACGAGCTCGGCTTCCGCCGCGCTTACCGTCGTGCGCTTCGCCGGGACATCCGCAGCACCCGGAAGGCGGCCAAGGCGTGAACCTCAAGACCATCGACGACATGCTCCGCACCGAGCAGATCGAGCACCTCGAGGCGATGAAAGACCTCATGGTGGAGATCGTCGGAAGGAACCCCGGCATCACTGTCAGCGAAGCACTCCGCGAGCTGGCGCTGACCGCCGGCACCACCGTATCCCAGGCGAAGTTCGGCCTCAGTTACGCGAAGAACACCGGCGCGGTCAACCTCGACTTCGAAACCCGAATCCTGACGCTGCCAGCGCCGGCCGATCCCGACCCGGCTGCCGAGAACGCCGTCCTGCGCGACCAGATCGCTGCAGCCCGCGCCATCATCACCGACTACCTGCATGACCCGGAAGCCGACACCATCGACGCGCTCCAGGCCGTCGCGTTCGAGCTCGCCCCGAGAGGAACCCGATGACCGACCTCGACCCGTTCGTCCTCGCCGGCCAGCACCCTGCTGATCGTCTGCTGGAAGCCCAGAAGCTGTCCAGCCCTGTGTACCTGCACGGTGATCCGGCGCCGACCCGGAACCAGGTCGCTGCGGTCCTTCACGCCCTCGCCGACCACACTCACAACGAGCACATGCTCGGTGACGCGGTCGCGGAGCTCGGAGCTGACCGTGCCAACCTCGGCCCGGCTTGGGCTCAGGTGACCGGGCTCGGCCGCTACTTCCAACGCCTCGGCGACTACGTCGAATGGTACGACCGTGACCCGTCCGTCGTGAAACTGTCCCCGGCCGCCACGATCCTCGCCGAGCAGCTCGCTGAGAAGCACTGCAAGACGGTCGACGACGTGATCTCCGAAGCCGTGATCCGCCACCACGGCTGGTTCGCACCGGCCGAGGTGACGTTCAGCCTCGACGACATCGCACCGCCGACCGACCTCGACGGTGACCCGATCCCCACTTCCCGCTGAAAGGCAGCCTCGTGACCAGGAAGAGCAAGACCCGCATCCGGTACGACGTCCGATATTGGCGAACCCCGGAGATGGCTGCGTTCAAGGCCCTCACCGAGCAGCCGGGCTACGAACCGGCGTACGAGTCGAAGCTCGCCGAGCAGCTCGGCATGGACTCCAACCACCCTGCGTTCGGTGGACAGCTCCGCGCGGCTGCCAAGGAGCAGGCACGCGCACGCCGTAGGAACGGCTCACACGTGACCTGTGCGTGGGGCAGCTGCACCGTCTCCCTCGACGAGCAGGGGAAGGTGACCGGCGGGTTCGGTCAGCCCGGCTGCCCCTGCGACAACACCCCCGGCTGGAACAGCGAATGGCCGGCCGGGATGGGTAAGCCATCCATGCCGGTGAAAGCTGTCGGCCGTCACGGCTCCCGTGTCCAAAGGGCCCGGCGCCGGAAGCAGGAAGTGACTGTGTTCCGCGGCCGACAGATAATGAAGTTCATGGTCGGCTACTACGACGAGGACACCGACTATGCCTGAACCGACGATCGCTGAGCTCACTTCCGAGAACACCCAACCGCACGCAGCCCATGGGCAACTGGTGGAGGCGATCATCGAGCTCGCCGACACCTTCCGCACCGGCAAGCCGGTCAGGACAGTCTTCGACCGCGGCTACAACGGTGGACTGTCCGACGCCGCAGACACGCTGGAGATCATCCTGAGGGTGGCGCTCGGCTTGCGGCCTGGAGTGCCGCTGCCCGGTGCAGAACAACGACAGCAGGAACGCCTTCGCGGGGCCGCTGAACTCAACCGCAAGCTCGCGGACGAGCGAGCAGGTGTGAACACCGACGAGATCCTCGCCTGGATCCTGGCAAACGGCGGTGATGTCAGATCCACAGCCCTCGCCCACCACATCGCCGGCACATACGGCGTCACCTGGGCGACTGCGATCGCCACCATTCACCGCCTCAACGACAGCCGACTGGCGGCGATCACCAGCTCGTACCGAGTCGCCGTTGACGGCGCCTGATACGCGCGCCTCAACGAAGAACGCCGCCCTGACAGTGTCGAGGCGGCGTTCATCATTTGTGGATGATCAGTTTGTGATGGCGACCGTCGTGTCCCCGTTGAAGGTGTAGGAGTTATCGTCCCGTTCCAGGTTGGTGATGGTCGGCTCTCCGTCCTTCCAGTCCCAGTTCCCGACGAACCCGTACTCGAACTCATCGAGGAACGTGGTGAAGTCCGGGTGGGCCACCTGGCCTTCAGCGCTGAAGCTGCCTTCGATGTTGTAGAGGGCGTACTTGTCGGTCAGAGCCAAAGTGGGCTCCTTGACGATGTTCCAGTCCATGGTCGCGTCCGGGTCATCCATGGCGAAAACGATGTCGGCGGTGAACCCACATCCGTCCGGGTTGGCGTCGTCGGTGGAGACGCAGTCGGTGATGATCGCCGCGAACTGGTCGTTCAGCTTCGCGCTGATGGCGTCGGTGTTCTGCTCTGAGACGGAGAACGGGTCGTTCGGGTCGGAGAACACAGCGACGGTGTCAGCGTCTGTGACGCTGTAGTACGGCGAGTCGGTGCTGGCTGTGATCGGGTACACGGCAGGCAGGAGTCGGTCAGCGTCGGCGATGCTCTGGCCTCCGACGGTTGCGGTCACCACACCATCGGTGACTCCCCAGCCGGTGACACCGCCCATGTACACGGGTACCACCGACCATGTGTCGTCCTTGCCGGGCTTCACGTTGAACACGGCGGACCCTTTCTTGCCATCCAGCGTGTAGGTGAGCTCCCGAGAGATGGACTTGTCCGTGTTCGGCTTCTCCGGTGCAGCCTTCAGCTTCACGTCGGTGATGTACGACTTGGCGCCGGCGAACGCCGCGACCGACGCCTTGGGCACATCGTCAGCGCTGGTCAGCTTCGCCACGGTGTCCGCGTCGCCGGCGGCGAGGGCGTTGACGAAGTTCTGGGCGGTGGCTTCCGCGTCGGGCTTCTGGTTCGAGGCGGTGACCATGACGATCACCGCGATGATCGCGAGGACGACGGCGGCGGCGACGGAGACGATGATCGCCTTCCGGTTCTTCCCGGTCCTGTCGGGAGATCCGGGCTGGTCGGCTTGCTGTGGTTCTTGGATGGCTGTCAAGGAGACATCTTTCTGCTGGTGGAGCGGCGGTCAGGTTCGCACATTACGGACGGCGGCGCCGTTGTTCGGTCAACGACATGCCCCAGTCCGGGAGTGAGCTCCGAGTCTCCTGTGCGCCACCGACATCGGTCTCCGGGTCGCCACATGCCCTTTCGATGACCCTGCACCACCCCGCCGCACCCAAGGAGACACACGTGTCCGCTCCGACCCTCACCGCCCCGCTCGACACCGTCCACAAGGACGCTCTCGGCTACGTCGACCAGATCCGCACCCACCGGAAGCTGATGCACGGCTCCCGCATCCAGGACGGCAAAGGCCGCGAGTTCATCGTCGAGTCCCGCTGGATGACCGGCGCCGACAGCGTCGGAACCATCTACATGTACGAGCTCACGGACGTCGCCTCACTCGGCCGATGAACACCAGGCTCAGCGCCCGGACCCTCACCGTTGCCGCCGACCCGGCAGTGATCGCCTCCCGGCTCACCATGTTGGTAGAGAACGCTGCAGAGCTCATCGGCGAAGCCGGCCTGCATCCGTTCACCATGTTCGCGGACATGCGAGACCGGCTGTGGCTGCTCCGCGACATCGAACGCACCTTGTGGCAGTTCCGTCCGATCGCGACGGCCGTCGACCTCCGCACCATGATCGCTGCCGCCGCACCCACCCGGGCTGCCCGCCGCGGGATGGGGTTCGGCCGCCGCCAAGACCTCCTCCAGCAGGGCACCCTGCTGCTGAAACCGGGGATGCAGGTGGACGACCTCCACGACGCGCTCACCGCGATCGAAGACCAGAAGCAACGGTGGGCGGCAGTGTCTGACGCTCCGTTCCCCGCCACCGTCCCGTTCGTCGTCGGCATCGGCGCCGACGTGGAGGTCATCTCGGCGCAGCTGGACTTCCTGCTGCCAGGTGTCGCATGGGACCGGATGCTGTTCGACGATCTCGCCGCGGAACTGGAAGCAATCGGGCGGAGAGCGCAGATGCACCTCGTCGGCGTGTGACCGTCGGTTGCCACATGCCTGAAGGCTGTGCAGGAACAAAGTCTCCTGCTGTTTCCCATGGAGAGTCCCCGCGGCCCAGCGCCGCGGGGCTTTCCTGTCCCCGAATCGGCGGGGATCCGCACATGGTGGTGGGAGAAGGAAGGAACTCTGAACGATGAGCTACGACGTCACCTTGGTCGCTGAGAACAGCGAAGGCCTCTTCGAGGACCTGTACTGGCGCAACCACACCCGGAACACCTCGCAGATGTGGCGTGACGCAGGCTGCGACATCGCAGAGTTCCACGGGAAGACCGCCGCTGAGTTCGCTGCCGCTCTCGCCCCGGCGATCGCCGACATCGAAGCGCGCCCCGAGCACCACGAACAGTACGTCCCCGACAACAAGTGGGGCACCGTGAAGACGACCCTGCTGTTCCTCCACGACCTGCTCGACGCCTGCAACGCCCACCCGGACGCCACCGTTGAGGTGGACCGATGACCCGGAAGACGAAGACCGAGGCCAGGCAGGAACGCCGCATGCCGGAGGTCACCCACGAGCAGAGGATGGCCCAGCTCCGCGCCGACCGCGACCGTGCAACCAGGATCCTGTGCGCGTGGGGCAACTGCACCGACGAAGTCCTCGACGGCAAGGTCACCGGCGGTTGGGGGCAGATCGCCTGCCCTTGCGACCACGTCCCCGGCTGGTCGGCTGTCCATCCGGCAGGGCGGGCGAAACCGTCGATGCCTGTGAAGGCCGTCGGCCGGCACGGATCCCGTGTCCAGCGGGCCCGCCGCCGCAAATCCACCATCACCTTCCACAACGGACGCCAGATCTGGGCGCCTATCCTCACCTGGAGCAACGCATGATCTGGCTCGGCATCCTCATCGGGTTCATCGCGTTCCCCGTCATCTACCTCGCCTTCGCGTACGCGTCCTACTTCCTCGCCGCCCGCACTGAAATCCAATGCCGATGCGGCTACGTCACCGGCGGTCTCGACCCCGCAGAGAGCCGCGAGCCGGCATTCCTGTCCCGCATGAAGATGCGCGCCCACCTCCGCACCCACCGGAAAGAGCAACCAGCATGAGCATCGACTACCAGCGCATCGCCGACGAGGTCGACCTGGGCGGCGCCATCGGCTACGACACGATCACCGCATCGTTCACCGAAGGGGACGGGCTCGCCCGGTCCGTCACCACGTTCATGTCCGTCCAGGACCGCGACCGGATCGTCGCCGCGATCCTCGACTCCGACTGGCTCCGACTCCGCGACGCGAAGAAGTTCGACGAGGGCCGCCACGCGGTCATCGACCACGCGATGAAGCGCGTCCAGGCCGACGACGGACCTCTCGACGGGTACATCGACCAGCACGCCGTCGCTATCGGCGGCGGGAGGATCCCCAACCCGTACTACCGGGACGGCGAACCTCAACAGGAGAAGCGCAGGCAGGCACTCCATGAGCTGATGTCTCTCTCCGACGAGCTCGGCGAGGAAAGCTGATGCTCTCACCCGAGGAACGCCGCGCGGATGACCTCCGCTCCAGTGCTCGGTTCGGGGCGGCGTTCACTGGTGCCACGATCCTCCTCACAGCTGTCGCCATCACGACAGGCGCGCTCATCACCGGCCCGTTGAATGATGACTGGTCGACGGTCATCACCTTCCCCGTGGGGGCTGGTGTGGCGGCCGCCGCGCTCATGGGCACCGTCATCCTGATCATTCATGTGATGGACCGGATCGCCGACCACCACGATGCCCGTACAGGCCGCTCCACTGCGCCTGCGCAGATGCCGGTCTGCTGATGGATGCTCTGATCGCCCGGACCTGCCCGGTGTGCGGAGGGGAACGCGTCGGAGACACCGACGCTGAAGCCGTCGACGCCATCAAGGGTCATCTCCGCCGTGACCACACCCTCCGGCCCGTCGATCTGTTCCTCGGGTTCCCGAAGGACGCCGCTGTCACCGTCGGCGCCGGCAAGGTGCTGCACCGCTACGCGGGCGGCGTCAGCATGGGCGGGAAGATCCCGCTGAGGTCCATCGGCGGATCAAAGAAGACCGAAGCCGACCCGGCGAAGAACAGGCGGGACGGCGTGACATTCTGGAGCCTCCGCCACGGCTACCCGAACCCCACTTTTGTCGACCACCAGGACGGCATCCAGCTCGCCGCCGACTACAACCCTGAGGAGCACCTATGAAGATCCCCGCCAACGCGCTGCAGACGATGACCGTAGGCGCCGTCGTCATGGCCACCCACCCACCCGTCCTTCTCATCGAAGACTGTCGTCGCCCTCCGCGAGGAGCAGTGGGGCAGCAACGGTCTCGTCTGGTCGGTGACCGGTGAGCGTGACACGATGACCAGCTACCGCCTAGCCGATTTCATGGAGGGCGCCGAGTTCACCGTCCTCGCCACAGGTGACCGCTGAGCTCAGGCTGTCGACGGAACTGTCGCCTACCGCGCATGATGGTGGTGAAGAAGACGCCGGCACGAGCCGGTCTGCCACCTCTGAGGAGACCCGTGTTCGGCATCAAGAAGAAGACCGCCAAGCCGGCCGGTCCGGTGTTTGCGTTCTGTGAACGAGTCACCGCCACCCCGACCAGCCCGAACCACATCCGTCAGCTCACAGAAGTGGGCATGAAGCAGGGCGGCGGTGCGGATACCCTCGCCCTGTGCGGCGCCGAGGTTGCCTGGGACACCCTCATCGTCGACTTCGATCGGCTCCCGCACATGCTGGCGAACCAGCACGAGACCGCCCGCTACTGCCCGACATGCTCGGAGGCGGCGCTGCAGCAGCACGCTCTGGCAACGGCGTGACCACGGACACTGATACGCCGATGCTGAAAGGCTGGACTGCGTTCGAATGGGCGCGGCCGCTCCGCCCGACCACCCACGTGATGCTCAGCCTGACCGTGGTGTGCCTCATCGGCTACTTCGCTGTCGGCGGCACCGCCGAG
Organism: Leifsonia sp. Leaf264; assembly: GCF_001422325.1. Taxonomy (GTDB): domain Bacteria; phylum Actinomycetota; class Actinomycetes; order Actinomycetales; family Microbacteriaceae; genus Orlajensenia. The sequence continues at coordinate 239,346 of NZ_LMMR01000005.1, read as the reverse complement.
GCCGTCACCTGGTGGCTGTCCATCCTGATCGGCCTGCTTGTCGCATCCTTCGTGCTCACCCTGGTCTTCTACTTCACCGCGATGGTCAAAGCGATCCGCGAATCCCGTGCCGGCTACACGACCACCGCGGGAATGTACCCGGAGTTGCCGCAGCTTGACCGAGACGGGCGAGTGATTCGCGCCGCAGGTCATGTGGGAAGCCGGCGCCTGCGATGACTCGCTCAGACTGGTCTCGCCATGCGCCTCTGCTGATCTTCCTCGGCGCCGCCGCGCTAGTTCTGGTCCCGGTGGCAGCGTTCCTCTTCACGCACATCGTCGCTTCAGACCGGTTCGTCGAGAACGGCGAGCTCACCGGATCATGGTCGGGAATCGGCGCCGCCGAAGGCCAAACGATCATCCTGAACACTGACGGCACGGCGTCGATCGACAACGTCATCGGCTGGAACTTCCGAGGCAAGCACCGATCTGGCGCAGGAGTCTGGGAACGGACGTCCACCGACGACACCCAGGTCGACATCACCTTCGATTGGATCGACGGCCAGCTCGACCCGTCCGACCCCACCACGATCAGCAACCTGATCATCGTCATCGAGCCAGACCCGAACACGGTGAAGCTCGTCATCAACGTCGGTGACCCTGACGACCAATCGACCCGACGAGAGTTCGTCCGGTCTGCAGGAGACTGACGGAGCCTGGCAGCGCATCAGAGCGCCCGACATGACTCAACGGCTCGGCGCGCCGCCGCACAAGACGACCGGCGTCCGCGCATGTTGGTGACATGAAGAACCCGTTCCAGAAGACACCGGCCGCCCCCGTCATCGACCCGGCTACCCCGCGTTCGTTCTACCGTACGCATCGGATGGGCGTGCAGGCCCGCACGTTCAAGACCGGTTTCGACTCCCACGTGCAGCTGGAATACATGGGTGCGACCGAGTTCGAAAGCCCCGGCCGGCACCTCCGTGAGCTCCGCGCCGCCGGCGAGATCGTCACCCGCAGCAAAGACGTCACCCGCGACGGAAACACCGTCCCCGTGCACTTCGCCGGTCCCGCCCAGTCGATCGACCAGGCCATCGAAGCGTTCTCCGACTGGGTCGCTGAGCCGCACATTGACGCTTCGGAGTACACCCGCCTCGAAGGACGGTTCTCAGGAGACCTCGACGACCACCTCCGGCGTACTGACGCATGGTGGGCGTACGACGCGAAGCTGATGTGGACGTTCGACGAGAATCTCGTCGGCGAGCTCGTCGCTGCGATCAACGACCGCCCCGCAACCTGAACCGAGAACGTGCATGAGCGACATCGACAAGTTCCACCCCGGCAACCGCATCCGGCATGTCGACGGCCGGGGCGGCACCGTCACCGACCTCGTTGAACCGTGGTCGTACCGGGTGAAGTTCGACGACGGGTCCACCGGTGACTTCGGCGAGCTTGACCTGAACACCCATCCTGAGATCTACGGCCGTGAGCAGATCGGTCGAGCCATCAACAAGCTCGACATCGTCCGCGACTACCCGGTCCACCCCCGCGTCCGCAAGGCGGTCGTCCGGTGGGCGAAACTCGGCGGCAACGACGCCTACGCAGCCTCTGGACTCGTCCGCTTGTCCAGCCCCGACATCATCAACGCGCAGATCGAGATCCTCGGCGCGGCGCTCTCAAACCATTCGGAGGACTGGGCGGAAACGAACACCCTCGCGATCAACCTCGCGAAAGCGATCAACGAGACGAAAGGCTGAACGACATGCGCATCAGCAAAACAGACATCTTCATCTCAATCGGGTTGCTTGCCATCGTCTCGGTGTGTTTGGTTCCGGCGATCGCTTTGTTGAACCGGCACGACGTCCCGACGGATCTGTTCAGCCAATCTGTCCGCTGGTTCGGCATCACCGTCGGGTTCCTTCCACTGTTCATTGTCGGTGGCGGGTTCTTCATCCAGGCACGAAACAAGCGGTTCCTAAGGGCACAGCAAGCTATCCGTTTCGAAGTCGACAGCAACCTCAGCTTCCTCCGGTTCGAGAGGCCGGTGAAGTACCGCGGGCTGCTGAACCCGGCACTCGGTGATGAGGCCTTGACGGACACTGTGCCGCTCCCGGAGGTGCGCTACGCGACCTGGTCGATCTCTATCTTCTCCCGAGTAGCCCCGCATTACCTTCAGTTCTGGGACCGCGACCCGGGCATGGAGATGGGTTTCCTCGGCACCGACGCCACCAACAAGGACGCGAACCTTTTCGCGAAGATCGACCTCGACGACCTGAACCTGTACCCGACGGTGAAGCAGGACGTCATCCAGTACCTGACCCAGAGATCGGAGCAGGGTATGTTCTCCGCGAACGTCAACCTGGAAACGGCGGCGCCGCTCACTGAGAATCTCCCACCGCTGGCCACAGGCGTCCGATTCGAAGGCAAGAACGTGGTGTACGACTTGTCGGCCGCCGCACAGAACTCCTAACCACACACGCCGCGGCGGTGAGTGGGTAGCCGTTACGCTGACCTCGTCGACGCCGGCGCCACATCATCCACAGAACTCGGAGAGAGCATGACCTCGAACCCGTCCGCAGACGGACCTTCAGACACCCCTGCTGTTGTGATCATGACCGCCGGCGGTCCGCAGCTCCCCGACAGCGAACTGCCGGAGCACACGGACGAGAAGGTCCAGCACGTCGGCGCAGGACCGGACTCGTGGGCGTGGGTCATCCGCCGGCAGGCTAGCCGCACCCAGGTGCTGTTCCCCGCCACCGGCCGCACCGGCTGGTACAGCGACCAGGACCTTCAGGCGTACGCCTCAAACAGCTGACGTCGAGATGTCATGGCGCACCAGCGGTGTCCAGTTCCAGCTGACGCTGGTCTGGGCCGGGCTTTCCGTGCTCGCCTTCATCTACGAGGATGACAAGCGATGGCTGGCGTGGATCTTCCTGGCGGTAGCTGCGACCCAAGGGATGTACGGCATCGTGCTGAGACGGCGCGAGCGGGCATCCAGGAAGTGATCCTCGATGTGGTGACGTGGGCGGCCATCCGAACTACCGCGCCCTAGCCCGTCACAACATCCACCATCCGCGCATGTAGGTCCTGAGAAGACAGGAAGGCCACCGCTGTGAAGACCGACAAGAACATCGTCCGGGACATCCTCCGCGCCCAGGGGCTCTGGGATGTTGAGCCGACTGATGAGGCTGTGAAGGTGCTCCGCGACGCTCAGCAGGAGAAGTGGTCTGAGGGCTACCGTGACGCCGAGTACGAGGCGAACGTCAACAGCTAGGGCGGGCGACAGCCAGCACAATCACGCGGTTCCGCACATGAAGGGGGCAACAACCTTTCACTGAGGAGCCCCGTGACCTTCACCACCGCTGCGACCATCGCCGCCGACAAACTTCCGGAGTTCTACGAACCCGCCGAGGTGAGCGCCGCGAAGAACGTCATCGTCGACGCCCTCGAGCACATCAACGTCGCCGACCTCGACAGGATCGAACTGGCCGACAAGGTCGTCGGAGCTCTCCTCGCCGCCGGTATCGGCATCCCCGAACAGATCATCGACCCGTACACCGGGAGGCCCGCCCAGACACTGCCCGCCGTGATCGCGGTCGGCGCTGCAACCGTGACCGGTCCGACCGAGTTCACCGGAACCACCGAGCAGACCGTCACAATCGACGACGGCTTCGAGTTCCAGGACGGATACACCGTCTTCAAGGCGGTAGCCGTCAGGGTCGTCGACCACTACAGCCCCTGGCATGCCGGAGGAGTGAAACGGCACAACAGGCTGCTCGCGGAGCACGTCGCCGACAACCGGGGAAACCGAGTCGACGTCGTGGGCGGCTACACCCGCACTCTCGACCCATCCGAAGTCAGAGGACGCGACTTCACCGAGTTCGTCGACAAGGCAGCTGCCGTCGCCCCGCACCTGTTCGCCCGCCAGGCCGCCGCGAGCGTCGCATGACGGACGTGAAGTGGGGTTGGATGCAGACGTACACCGGGCAGCGGTTCACCCCGATGGACCCGAACCCGGACCACATCCACCTGGAAGACATCGCGCATGGGCTGTCGCTGCTGTGCCGGTTCAACGGGCAGATCGACTCGTTCTACTCCGTCGCTGAGCACAGCGTCCTCGTCAGCGAGCAGTTCACCGACCGGGACACCGCCCTGTACGGGCTGCTGCACGACGGCACCGAAGCGTACGTCGGCGACATGATCACCCCGCTGAAGCAGTTCTTTCCCGAGTACAAGCGGGTGGAGAACAAGGTCGCAGATGCGATCGCCGCCCGTTTCGGGTTGACCATCACCCCGGAGATCAAAGCGGCGGTCAAGGAAGCGGACACCCGCATCCTCCTGACCGAACGGAACGCACTCATGCCCCGGGCAGACCGGTGGGAGCTGGACGACCTCGTCACCCAGCTGCCGGTACGCATCGAAGGGTGGGCGCCGGAGGTGGCGGAGCGCCGGTTCCTGGACCTGTTCGAGTACCTCACCGGCACCGCCCGTATCAACGCTGACCCGGCCGACGTCTTCGACGAGCAAGCCGTCTACGACCGGGTCACCCGGAAGCTCGAAGCGACCCACAGCCGACCTGGCACCCCCGTCTCGAAGGAGCGTATGCAGTTCCTCCGAAACCGGGCCCTCGGCCGATGACTGACGGATTCACTTCCAGGGCGGTCCAGCCGGAGGACTACCCGCACATCGCGGACGCTCTCAGAAGCACCCTGGACCGCAACGACATCACCTCGGCCATCGTCCGACACCGGATCACGCTCGCCATCATCGCGTTGGAGCAGGTGATCTCCCAGTCAGATGGGACAGCGACGGCGGATGTCTCGCGCCCCTGTGGAGCGAGCACGACCTCGGCAGGTTGATCAAAACCTGGCGTATCCGCGCATGCAGGTGGTGAGGCGGATCTGCTCGCCTCCACCTGAGGTGTCTCGCCCCCGCGCGGCTGCCACCGCAGAGGGGAAGGTTCACGGAATCGCAGACGACACACACACCACCTTCCAGAACGGTTGTGGCGCGGGACCGACCAGATGGAGAGCACCATGACGAAGAACCGCAAGGCGAAGAGCATCGCCCGCACCCGCGCCGGAAAGACCGGTGAGAAGTACACAGCTGCTCACGCCGCCACAAGCATCGGCTTTGCGGATGACCCAGAGGCGACCAACGCACAGCACCTCGTCACCCTCGTCCGACAAGGAGCTGAGCGCCGCTACGGCACAGACCTTCCGGCCACCGTGCGGACCAGGCTGAACGACGAGCTCGCGTACATCCGCACCGTCGGGTTCGTGGACCACTACCTGACGATGCACGCGATCGTGGAAGCCGCAGAACGGGAGGACGTTGTCGTCGGCCCGGGACGCGGAACCGCGGCAGGCTCTATCATCCTGTACGTCCTCGGTGTGACCGCTGTCGACCCGATCGCCACCAACCTGTTGTTCGACCTGTTCATCAGCCAGGGGCGGAACAACTTCCCGGAGGTGGGTCTCCCCGTCGGCCGCGGCGGCGACAAGCTGCACGGCTTCATTTCCTCAACATGGAGGTCTGAGTCGCCCCGCTGGTTCGAAGAGGTCGTGGACCTCGGCGCCGAACCGCTGACCGTCCAGATCCTCCGGTTGGCCCACATCGACATCGTGACCGACACCGTTCAGCTCATCGAACAGCGCACCGGAACCCGGATCGACGCATCCGCCCTCCTCGCCCACACCAACATGGACGACTCCCGCGTTCGGAAGACCTGGGATGCAATCGCCAACGGGGACACCAACGAGTGCTTCTGCCTGGACTCTGCCGGTGTTCAGGGTTTCGCCGCCCGGGTGAAACCGGGTTCACTCCACGATCTCGCCGCGACCATCGCACTGTTCCGTCCCGCACCGCTCGAGGCCGGCCTCACCGACTTGTTCGCCGGCCGGGCTTCAGGTGACCTGCTCGACTACTCGGAGTACACCACCGACCCGGCTGAACGTGCTGTGATCGCCAGCATCCTCGACGACACCCGCGGTGTCTGGACGTACCTGGAGCAGCTGATGCGGCTCGGAACCGCTGTCGCAGGCTTGGACATCCGGGGCCGAGGCATACTCCGGCGAGCAGTGGCGAAGAAGGACGGGGACCTGTGGACCCGCACGATGGAGGACTTCCGGTCCGGAGCGCTGCGAGACACCGCAGCGGACGGATCTCCGAAGCTGGCGTTCTCCGAAGAGACCACCGCGAAGATTGTCGACTCGATCAACCGCGACGCTCCGTCCCTGTTCACCGCAGCTCACGCCTACCCGTTCGCTCAGGTGGCGTTCGCCACTGCGTACCTGAAGACGAACTGGCCAGCCGAGTTCGCCGAAGCAAGCACTCCCCCCAAGCGTTTTTCCAACACGAAGCAGTCCTCCAACGTACGAAAGCGAGCCCTCAGCGCATGACACAAGGCACCCCCATCACCACCGTCGAGCAGCTCGCCGAGATTCCGTCCGGCGGCATCATCGTCCTCTGGTCGAACGACGGCATGTTCATCAGCACGAACATCTACCGCAAGTGGGGGAGCCAGTGGTGTCTTGTCGACCCGGAAGCCGACCATGATGCCGGCCGAGGCTACGACAACGAGGCGATCATCGTCATCGCCACCGTCCGCGACCGGAAGAACATCGCCCGCGTGTGGGCGCCCGGGGACACCGCGACCGCGGTCATGACCGAGCACAGCCTCGGCGAACTCCCGCAGCGGTCGATCATCGTCGCCGGCACTGGAGACTCCCCGGAGATCTACCAGAACTTCGGTGGCTGGTCCGACATGGAAGGCACCGACGGCATCGGCTCGATCGAGCCAGCCTGGATCCTTCGCGACCCGGTGTGGCACATCTGGTCGAACCCGGACCCGGAGACCGCACCGCTGCAGCCGGAACGCCAGCCTGTCCTCATCCCCGAACGTCCCGCGTACGAGAAGGCCGCCGACACCACTGAGGAGTGGCTGTGCCTCGGCCACCCGGCATGGCCGGGGAACCTCCGCGTCGGCACGCAGGAGGAAGCCGAGAAGTGGTACGACGTGCACGTCGCCGCCCAGCCGGACATCTACCTCGTCCGCCAGGTCACCACCCGGTACTCCGACTACCGCCCCACGAAGCCGTGACCGCGAGCACCGGTGCGCTGGCCGCACCCACACAGCAGATCACCCTGGAGTCCAGCGACGGGCTGTACGAGCTCGACCTCGGATCCGCCGGAGACCCCAACTACCTGATGGTGACCATCCGCATCAAGGGACGACCGGACACCGACCCGCGAGCCACCATCGTCCTCCTCTCCGACATCCTCCACGTCATCACACAGGAGCTGGAGGTGAAGTTCACCGACGTTCGCCTCGCCGAACGACGCAGCGCCCGACCCGACCGGAACCACTGGCGGATCATCGGACTGCTCGGACCCGACCTCGCGTTCGACACCCGCATCCAGGGCCCCGGCACGTTCTTCTCCGACCGCGGCAACCCAGTCGTCATCCCGTCAAACCATGCAGCCACCGTCAGCTTCGGCATCTACGACTCTGAACCCGACGGGTACATGCGCCACACGGTGATGGCTGTCCGAGCGATCGACTTCCTGAACGCGATCAACACCCTCTCAGGGCTCGACTGGGTCGACGCCGGCGGGTACGTCACCCGGCACCTGTCCGACCCGTTGCCACCGTTCGAGGTGTTCCCCAACCGAACCACAGCCGACTGGGTGGACCCGGCAGGCCGGGAAATCAACCGCTGACAACACCCCGCGGGCTCACTGGGTGAGATCCCACGTGTACTTCCCCTCCGCAAACGTCACGGTCACACCGAGCGTAGTGCTGTCGTCGAAAGTGGTAGTGCAGAGCCACAGATCTCCATCAACCATTGACGAAGCAGGCGGGCATTCCGTCTCCACGGCCCGGAAGGCGCGGTCGTTCTCGATCGCATCACGGTTCCAATCGGCGGTGATGCCATCCTCGACCTCAGTGACGGCGCTGGAGTTGTACAGCTCCTTGTACCCGTCTGTGAGGCTGAAAACCCAGAACGCCGCCAGCAGGAACCCAACCCCGCCGACCGAAACGGCCACGACCGCCCACGCACGCTTTAGGTGCTGCTGCTTCGCCCGGACCAAGGCCACGATTCCAGCGGCGACTGCGGCGCCGGACACCAGCACGCCGGGCATCATCCAGAACCACGACAGGACAAACCCGACGATTCCCGCTATCCCCGATATCAGCCCCAGCAGGGTGCTGCTCCGCTTAGCCGGAAGAGCGACAACCGGCGCCCCGACCGGAGGCGCCAGGGTGACGGTCGGCTCAGTCGGTCGATACGGTGGAGGCACCTGACTGGACGACGGGCGCGTGGCGCCGGTCCAGGTGTTTCCGTCCCACCACCGCTCCACACCGGGCGTGGCCTGGTCGTCGTACCAACCTTCGGCTATCTGCACCGGGATCCTCCTCTGACGGATTGAGAGTATCTGCTCGGAACGACATAGGTAGGCAGCGCTAGCGACACGCGCTCTGTTCAGCGTTCTCCCGAGCGGCTCCCAGCAGAGCCGCCACATGTCCTTGGAGCATGAGCTCCACTGCCACCGCCGCCCGGAACCACACGAGCCGGTGGTTCGCGGCCATCGCCCTGGCCACTGTCGCCGCCATCACCGGCGGCACCGTGGTTCCCGCTTTCGCTGCACCGTCAGTCACGAACCCCTCCGCGGACGTCAACGTCCACATCACCGGCAGCCTCGTCCGCTTCGAAGCTGAAGCAGGGGCCGTCGGCACAGCTGATGATCTCGCAGGCTTCCAGGTGGTCACCGCCGACGGCTCTTTCGTCCCTGTCGACGGGTCGCTCATCCCCGTGGACACCGCCTCCGGCGCTACCGTCGACATCGTCGCCATCCCGTCCGCGGCCGTCCTCGACGACGCTGACGTGGCAGCGGTCGGAACCGTCGAAGCCACCTCGAGCACCGGGAAGACGATCGCTGCGGCTGCATCAGCCGCCGGCGACCCGCTCACCGCAAGGTCTGGAACCGTCGCTGCGCAAGAGCCCACGGCCACCGGACCTGTCGCGCATGCGCTGGACATCGCTGTCGTCGCCGATAACGGCAACTGGCCGAACACCTCTGACGCGTACCTGGCCGGTGTGATCACCCGCGTTTCGGCGTTCTGGAAGGAGCAGTCCGCCGGGAAGGTGTCCGGTGTGAAGATCAACAAGATCATCCGGTACAGCTCCGCGAACGGCTGCAACCAGTCCGCCCTGTGGGCTGAAGGGGCGAAGAAGTTCGGCCGCACCGGAACCAACTTCTACTACAGCAACCCCGGAACCGCTTCCAGCGCCGCGCAGCACCTCCTCGTCATCAGCCCCGACGAATGCGGGCTCGACGGCGGCCTCGGCTCGGTAGGGTCCGGCCTCGCATCCGGAGGTCTCGCCTGGGCGGCGCTCGGCGGCGGGTACGTCGACGAGCTCACCGTCACCCACGAGCTCGGCCACAACCTCAGCCTCCTCCACGCCAACCTGCAGGAATGCCCGTTCCCGAAGTACGACGGGTACGTCCAGACCACCAACTCGTACACCAACGGGTGCTCATTCAACGAGTACGCGGACCTGTACGACGTCATGGGCCGCGGCTACATGTTCTGCGACCCGTCCTGCCACGGCAACGCGAACACCCCCGCCCTGAACATCACCAGCAAAGCCCGTCTCAGGATCCTCTCCACCGCCGACCTGAAGCAGGCGTACCTGACCGCGCCGACGAAGACAGCAACCGGGACTTTTACGATCGGCGCTGCCGCGGCGACATCCGGAGTCCGCGGCATCGACATCACCGACCCGAACAACGGGGAGCACTACTACGTCGAATACCGGAACGCGCAAGGCCGCGACGCCAACTCCGTCTACGCCCGTCTCGGGAACATGGGCGCCGGCGTCCGCATCCTGAAAGCGGTCGGGTCCGCCAGCGAAGTTCTCCCGTTCAGCACCGCCTCCGCCCGCAATTTCACCTTCCCGCCCGGGTACACGTTCACGTCCCGCTCCGGCGGCGTCAAGGTGAAGGTGAACTCGAAGGCATCCGGCAGCGCCTCCGTCACTGTCACGCTCACCGACGTCAACCAGTCGAAGTTCACCGGTGACGCGAAACCGACTATCACCGGTCACGCATGGCCGTACGAGACGGTCGCTGCCACGAACGGCGCCGGCTGGTCACCCGCAGCGCAGAAATACACCTACCAGTGGTACCGGAACGGCTCACCGATCACAGACCAGGTCGGAAACACCGGCACGTACCGGGTCCAGCCGACTGACGTCGGAACGACCCTGACCGTCGCGGTCACCGCGATCCGTGACGGCTACGAGACACGCACCCGCACCAGCGCCGCCGCCACGATCCTCCCCACCCCGAGTGTCACCGGGACCACCAAAGCCACGATCACTGGCACCCCCGGCCTGGACCAGACATTGACCGCTCACGCCGGCACCGACTGGTCTCCGAAGCCGACCAGATACGTGTACCAGTGGTACCGGGACAGCGTCGCCATCACAGACGCTCGGACGCAGACCTACAAGTTGACATCCGCCGACATCGGCCATCGGATCATGGCGTACGTCGCCGGGTGGGTTGACGGCTACAAACCCAAGACGTCACTCTCATCGTCAGTCATCGTCCCGGCAGCCCCGTCCCTGAAGGGCTCACTCACCGCGTCCGTATCCGGCTACCGGCAGATCGGGCAGAAGCTCACCGCGGCGAAGGCCGTATCCGTCACCCCGGCCCCGACCGGGTACACCTACCAGTGGTTCCGCGACGGGTCCGCCATCTCGAAAGCGACAGCCGCCACCTACGTGGTGACCGCCGCTGACACCAACCGCGTCATCACCGTCAAGGTCACTGCAGTCCGCGCCGGATACCTGCCGTTGATCACCACCAGCCCGTCCGCCGCGAAGACCGTCGGCCTGAACGTGTTCGTCGGTGACGGCCTCCCAACAATCACCGGCACCCGCGCGAACGGGTCCACGCTGACGGCGCATCCGAACAGCGGCTGGTCGCCGAAACCGACCGGGTACCGGTACCAGTGGTTCCGGAGCGGGGCCGCCATCTCGAAGGCGACAGCCGCCACCTACAAGCAGACCGGGTCGGATGTCGGCAAGGTCATCACCGTGAACGTCGCCGCTGACCGGAAGGGCACCACGTCCCGCACCTGGAAGGCCGCCGCCGGTGCCGCGACTGTGAACGTGTTCACCGGCACCGCCCCGGCGCTGATCACCGGCGAACCGTTCGTCGGCCGCACCCTGACCGCGGGAGCCCGTTCCACGTGGGTTCCGGCCGCCACCAGCTACACCTACCGGTGGTACCGGAACGGTGCTGCGATCGCCGGCGCCACCGGCAAGACGTACGTCGTCACCGCCACCGACAAAGGCAAGAAGCTCACCGTGCACGTCGCCTCGCACCGCACCGGCTACCTGGCTCGCAGCGTCTCCAGCGCACCGACCGTGTCCATCGGGTCCCTGACCGGGTTCGCCGTGAAGACCGCCCCGGCTGTCTCCGGCACCCGGAAGGTCGGATCCGTCCTCTCCGCCAGCACCGGCACCTGGTCGCCGGCCGCCACCACGTACACGTACCAGTGGTACCGGAACGGCGCCGCCATCGCCAAGGCAACCGCGAAGACGTACGCGCAGCAGCTGGCCGACAACAGCACGTCGGTCACCGTGAAGGTCACCGCGAGCCGGTACGGGTACGCCACGAAGACTGCAGCATCAGCTGCCGCTCCCGTGACCACCGGGGCGTTCATTGTCACCGCCGGCGGCCGCCCTACCGTCGCCGGGTACCGGACGATGACCGGGATGCTCACTGCAGTCCCGGCGGCCGCCGCGTACACGCCGGCGCCGACGTCGTTCACGTACCAGTGGCTCCGCGACGGAGTCGCAGTGGCGGGGGAGACCCGCGACCACTACTCCCAGCGCACCACCGACAAGGGCCACGTCATCTCTGTCGAGACCACCGCCCACCGCTCCGGCGTCATCGACCAGAAAGCTGCATCCGCTGGCGACGAAGCCACCAACGGACTCTTCTACGGCGACGCCACCCCGACACTCACCGGCGACCGCGTGGTCGGTGCCGAGCTCCGAGCGGAGCCCGCCACCCACAGCTTCCCCATCCCGGCGTTCTTCCGGTTCACCTGGATGCGGGACGGCGTCGCGTTCGAGAACCCCGACTACAACCGGTACACGCAGAGGGCCACGGACGCCGGCCACATCATCTCCGCCACAGCCACCGCTGTCATGTCCGGCTGGGACGAGAGGACCTGGCACTCAGGCAGCGACCAGATGACGGTCCTTGCTGGGGGGCCGCAAGCTCCGGCTGTCATCAACCCCGCCATCTCCGGCATCCACAAGAACGGCGCCACCCTCACCGTCAACACTGACTGGTCCTGGGCACCGAAAGCCGACTACCTGCTGTTCCAGTGGCTCCGCGACGGCGAACCGATCATCTACGCGAACTCCGGCATGTACGAACTGCAGCCTGAAGACATCGACCATGTGATCAACGTCACCGTCACCGCCTGGAACGGCGAAACGCAGGTCGACAGCTTCACCACCACAGACACCGAACCTGTCACCTACTCGGCGACCGGGTTCGCACCGACAGCCGGGGAGATCATCGTCACGCAGAACGTCACCGGCGGGGCTGGGTCGTTCAAGTTCGACGGCAACCTGTCCTACGGCGACGAAGACGAAGACGGCCAGAACGACTTCCGGTTGGACGCCACACCTGAGGCGCCCGGGTACTCCAGCTTCATCCGAGCCGCCGGAGACCTGTGGTACTTCCAGGCAGTGCAAGCTGACGGGTTCGCCGGCTACCCCACCCCGGTGTGCACCTCGAAGACCCGAGCATCAGGGATCACCATCGAAGGGCCCAGCGTCAGCCTCCACCTCGCCCCCGGCGACATCGTCACCTGCACCCTCACCGCCACGAGGGGCTGAGCCGCCCGGAGATCTCAACGCCGCCGAGCAGGAACCGGCTGTTCCGCACATGTGGGAGCTGTGAAGACTTCCACCGCCCAGCCCCGCGCAACCCGCAAGCGCGCCATGCAGAAGGCAGGGCACCGATGACCACCATCGACACGTCGACCGACGACGACCGTATCCGAGTATCCGACGTCATCCGGAAGGCTGCACTCGCGATCGTCTTCGTGGCGTTCGCCGCCGCGATCATCGCCCCGGAACGCCGTGAGGCTCTGTTCGTCATGATGCGGCTTTCAGTTGCCGCCTCCGCCATCCTCCTCACCTGGGCGGTCAGCCACCTCCGCACCCGTGACAGCTGGGTCAACATCGCCGCCACCGGAGTGGGCGGCATCGTCCTGCCGATGGTCGCTTCGATCATCTGGGACGCGCATCTGTGGAGCTCAACCGCCATCGGAGCCGTCTTCGTCCCCTGGGCCGCCTGGATGGCTGTGACCGTCCAACGGAGCCGCGCCCGATGACCGCCCCGACCGCCGTTGCGGAGCTCCGCAACCCCGCCGACTACGACGGGTCACCCGTCTGCCCGTGCTGCGGGTCCGGATGGGCGCACTGCACCGACGGTTTCGCCCACGAGGAATCCTGCAGCACCTACAGGACCGCCGGTTTCGTCTGCGCCCGATGCGCAGCCGCTTACGGCTGGGAGTACGACGACGACCTGTTCCACAACCGAACCGAAAGGCACCACCATGGCTGACCGCGAAACCGAGATCCGTGCCGTCAACGCCGGCCTCCTCCACATCGACCGGGTGATGAAACTCCGCGTCCTCCTCGAAGTCGTCTCCGGAGACGACTTCACCAACGACGGGGTCGTCAACGCCGTCCAGCGCGAGCTCGGAGAGGCTGAGTACGCCGCCGCGCAGGCCGTACACCAGGGACTCGGGGGGTACGGACGTGCCCATCGCTGATCACACCACCTCGGTGGCATACCGGGCGACGGACGACGGGGTGTGGCTGGAATGCGACTGCGGCCTCGACATCGCCAACCTCGGACACCACCCGACCGTCGCCGACATCGTCGAGGCATCCGACGCGCACATCGCCGAGGAAGCCCTCATCGCAGCAGCCAACCAACTTGCTGGGTTCGCGGCCGACATCCCCGACGAGTACCTGCCGCAGTACCTGACCACAGCACAGGAGTTCAAGCGGGTGTTCATCGCTGACACCACCCGTCACGCGGGCGCCCTCCTGTCCGCCCGCGACCTTGTCGCCTACTGGACCGCACACGTCGCGAAACTGGAGACCGAAACCGCCGCCCGCACCATCGAGGTGACCCTGTGAGCCGTCCCATCCGGTTCCTCGACGAGGTGACCGCCGACGACCACGGATGCTTCTGGATGCACAGCCTGAAAGAGCTCAGCCTCGGTGCTCTGATTCATGGAGCGACGACCTTCGAAGTCACATATGCGGAGATCGACGAAACGGAGTACGTCGAATACTTCGAAGCCTCCGAGGGCGAGACCGTCTACAGGTACCAGCTGACCGAACGGCGGCAAGAGCCGCCCCGCGATGAACGGTTCAGCACAGCCGCATCGGAAGCTGTGGCTGAAGCCCACAGGTCAGTCACCCTCCACGGGTACCGCCCCGACCTCCCGGTCGGCGGCGACGGCGAACTGCAATGGGTCATCGCGAACGACGCCAAAGAGCGCACCGACCGGCACACCGAGGAAGGCACTCTCACCTGGGAGCACATCCTCCGCGAAGAAATCGAAGAAGCGTTCGCTGAAACGGACCCGCAGAAGATCCGCGCCGAGATGGTGCAAGTCGCCGCCGTGGCGTTGAAGATCATCGACGCCATCGACCACCAGGAAGCAGCCCGCTCATGACCACACCACCTGTCACGTTCACCGCCGGCCGACGCAAGAGATCCGAAACACCAGTCGCCGGCGACCACGTCATGTCCCGATGGGGGTGGGCGACCGTCCACCACATCGGCACACCCGACCACACCGGCAAGGACGTCGCCTGGGTCACCCCGGACGACGAACCCAACGGCCCGAACCGGTGGCAGTACCTGGACGACCTGGTCCCCGAGCTCGACGCTCGCACCGGAGTTGTTGAGGTCCGCAAGTACGCCGCTCGCTGCCTCATCTGCGGATGGGACTCCAAGGAACCGTTCGACACCCACCAGGAAGCTGAAGCAGACCGGGTCGCCCACCTCCGCAGCAAGCACCCGCGACCCCACACAAGGAGCACCCGATGAGCAAGCAGGATTTCAACGACCTGGTCAACCTGGGCGTCAGCATCAAGATGCAGGCGGAGAAGCACGGCATCGACCATGACGGGGTCCCGCTCGAAGGTGTCGTCGTCCGCCTCGGCAACCGCATCGGTGAGCTCACCGCAGCGCGGCCGAAGGTCGGCGGGACGTTCGGCGACGGCGCCGGCTGGGCGCTCAACCGGGTCTGGAACCTCGACGGCCACCGCAAGGTCGGCCACCCAGAGGAGGAGAGCGTCGATGTCACCGCCTCCGACATCTCCCAGTTCGCGCACGAAGCCGGCGCCGGCCTCCGGGACGTGTTCGGCGCCGACGCCGGGTTCCCGAAAAAGCCTGACCAGCCGGACACCGATGAGGCCTCCGAGCTCCGGGCGAAGCTGAATCAGATCTTCGCCGAGTGCATGGCGGCGGACTCGTCCACCATGACGCATGAGTTCGTCCGGCACCTGCAGCGGATCGCTGACATCGCCCGCCCCTGACACCAGCACAGCAGCTGAACCGCGGCATGCCGCACATGTAGGAGGTGGAACCGAAGGACGTCGATACTCTCGACCGAGAACCACTGGGGGAGCGAACTTGAACACCGCACGCATCACCGGGGCGACCCTGCTCGCCGCCGCGGCCATCACCGCGCTGGCAGCATGCTCCACGCCGGCACCCGGCAACTCCTGGGCTGACTTCACCATGAAGCCCGCCGCGACCGCCGAGGCGACACCAACACCGACGCTGGTCCCCGGCGACAAGAACGGTGACGGGCGGCTGTCTGAGTTCGAGAAGCAGGTGCTGGCGCAGGACGCACCGAAGGATTACGCGCTGGCTGACGGCACCGTGATGACTGTCGACCCGGCGCAGCCGTTGCCGGACTCGGTGAAGGCCGACATTGTGTCCGGCGCCGCACCAGCCGTGGACGTGTTCAACGCCGACGCCGGCGAAGGGGTTGAGGCCGTGCGTGAGTACCTAAACACGAAGGCTGACCAAGCGGGGCGCGGCGTGGTCGCAGTCATCCACGTCTACTCCAATTCCGACGGGATGGTCTGGGGCGTGCTCGCCTCGAACACGAAGGCGACCATCACGAAGGCCACCCCGGACCAAGCGTCGGCGCTTGTCGCCGCTGAGGCGTGGGCGGCCGCCAAGGGCTATGACGTGGTCGTCATCGACTGACCCCTTCCTTCAGCAGAGCAACGCGAAACGTCCTCATTCCGCACATGTAGGTGCTGTCGCAGCGCCTGCTGCCCGGACCTGAGGATTGACGATGCCCGTATCTGTCTCCGTGATGGAGCTCGAGAAGCTGCTCGACCAGTACTACGACTCGGATCGCGGGTTCGCTGAGGATGCGTGGCGGTTCGTCGCTGACCTCCGCGATGCGATCACCGCCGCCTGTGAAGCGTCCGCGAACCAGCCTGTCGGCGCCTGGGGTTCCTACCTCGGCACCCCGGTCCACATCCCCAGCTTCAACACTGGCGTCGCCTCTGTCGGGGCCGACGAGACTGTGGACGGAGATCTGCTGGCCCGTCTCGCAGCCCTCGCCTCCCAGAACGCTGACCTGGCCGAGCTCGCCGACACCCGGAACCAGCTCCTCGAAGACGCCACCATCCGCGAGGCCGCTCTCGCTGCCGAGCTGGAACGACTCCGGAACGCACCCGCCCACTGGTTCGGCGACGCCCCCGAGAGCATCCGATGACCGCCAACTGGCCGCGCGACCAGCGTCTCCTCACCGAACTCACCGTCGACCGCCTCCGGGAGATCACCGGCACCCGGGAGACGTTCGAGTTCTCCCACTACTCCGAACCGTCCTCCCACTGGGCGGAGCTGGAACCGGACACCGTCATCGAGCAGGACAACGGGACACTCATCGCGACGTTCACCGCCAGGCAGGTCGTGAGCACGGAGCGGACCGCCCGAGTCACCAAGTACTCCTACGGGGTCGAGGACGCCGGGTACAGCAAGACAGCCACGGTGTCCCGGTTCCACGTCGAAGCCACCCACTACGGCGGCAGCGACTACTACACGACGGAAAGCACGGTGAAGTTCGTCATCGCCTACGACCACACCAACGACAAGTGGTACGTGCTGCTGTCCAACAAGGAACCGATCCGGCGCCCCAGGTCCCGCTGACATGGCACGAGTCCATCTCCATCTCCACCTTCACCGGTACCGTACGCGGGTCACACCGTCAGTGCGGCAATGCTCGTGCGGGAAGTACAAGTGCCTGGCCATCTGGTTCAGCCCAGGGTCAGGGTTCGCCATCCGAGGCGGCACCCTCGCCATCAACGGGCACGTCCCCGCCTGCCAGTTCTGCCGGAAGCGGCACTGAGAGGTCCCGATCGTGACGAGCTGAGCTAGTCGACGATCCTCAGGTGCCGGCCGCGCGTCCGGCGGTTCGCTGCTTCCTCTGCGGAGATCCCCGAATCCGCGGCGACCATCGCATCCAGGAACACGTCCGTAGCTGTCGCCAGGAACTCCTGCCAGTCCATCTGCAGTCGCTGCTGGGCTTCCTCTGCCCGAGCTCGCAGGTCGTCATCGGGGGTGAAGGTGATCTGTTGCACCTGTCGAGGGTACAGACGTCGCGGAGCACGCCTAAATCCTGGCCACCTGTCTCACATCCGGAACACCTGTCACGACGGAGTTACAGCCGGGGTGGAGAACACTGGTGATCTTCGCGCCACCGGCGTACCCTTCAAGCAACAGCCCAAACATTCAGAGGGCATCGACCCGCCCCGTGTAGACATGTCCGCGAGGCGGGTCGTTCTGTGCCCGGTGCTTCAGCCGGGAGTGTGGGACACTGGCGGTGATCTTCCAAGGAGAGCTGTTGACCGTCGACGAGACCGCACCTGCCGCACACCACATCCCGGTGATCGAGCATGTACGCCGTGCACTGCTCGTGCTGGTCCTCGTGGTGGGCGCAGCAACCTTCCTCCCTGGTGCGAATGATTTCGCGCTCAGGATCATGCTCGGCGCCGCAGTCGGCGGTGCAGTCGGACTGCTGCCGAGCTCGGTAATCAGACCGCCTCAGCCGCCAGCACCGACGTTCCGAAAGATCGGGCTGTCTGCTGCCATCACCATCGGCACGCCCGTGCTCCTGACAGTTGCACATCAGACGTGGCTGTGGACCGGACCGATTCTCATCGGCGCCGTGCTGACGTTGGTGTCAGCGGGGCTGTACCTTCTGTTCCTCCGCCGGGTTCGCAGCCATGTGCGGGCGATGATAGCGATGATGGCTGCAATGGACGCCGCCACCCCAGCCGCAGTCGAGGATGACCGGCCGAAGCCGGACCAGGGCTAAGCAGCCTTCAGCTCACCCTTCATCGCGGGGATCATCTCGATGATCGCCCCGTCACCCGATGCGGCGATCGCTTCGACCAGGTGCCTGAGAGCGCCCTGGGCGACATCGAGGTTCAATCGGGGCGCTATCGCCTGCGAGCCCTTCGTGCCGACGATCTTCATCATGATCCGGTACTGCTGCTCCGGGTCGCTCGGATAGTCGGACAGAACCAGCTCGATGTTGAACCGCTCGATCAAGTGGACGGGGACGAAGGTCTCCGCATTGATGGCGAGGTAAGAGGTCACAGGGGCAGCCTTCCGGTCAGGGCGTGATTTCTTCACCACCCACATGCGCGGTCATCGACCGTTCTGGTGCCGTTCGCCACATGACTCCCGAACATGCGCACCTCAATGTCGAAACGTCGCCTCCTCCCACTCGTCCTCGCAGCCGCTCTCGCCTTCACAGTCGCGTCACCATCAGCTGCGATGGCCGCCCCGCTGAAATCGTTCTCCGGCAGCGCAGCACCCACCATCTCCGGCGAGCACCGGGTCGGCCTGACGCTGAAGGCGAAAGCGCCGGCATCCTGGTCACCGAAACCGACCAGTGTCACCTACCAGTGGCTGAGGAACGGGAAGCCGATCAAGGGGGCGACCGGAGCCGCGTACAAGGAGAAATGGGAGGACGGGACCACCGTCACGAACGTGAAGGTCACCGCCCATCGGGCCGGGTACGCAGCACGGACCTGGGTGAGCAATTCGAAGGTGAAGACCGCGAAGATCGGGCGTTTCACTGGTGAGCTCTGGCCGGCAGTTGCCGGAGCCAGAGTTGTCGGGGAGACGCTGACCGAGTCGGTGTTCTCAACGATCTCACCTGAGCCGAAGCTCACGTATCAGTGGGTTCGGGACCGGGTTGCGATCCGCGGTGCCACGAAGAGCACCTACGTTCAGGTCGCCGCAGACATTGGACATGCTGTGGAACTCGAAGTCACTGCCTCGAAACTCGGCTACGTCACCGAGAGGTGGAGCATGTTCGCTCCGAACACGGCCTCCAAGCCTTCCGAAGTTCAGTAGCGTTCGGGCCCGGTCAGCTGTCGCCGCCTGACAACGCTGGCGGTTCGATGAACACCACCAAGGGGATGCCTTTGTCGGGGTCGGGTGTGGGGGAGATGTGAATGTCTGCCATGGTCTTTCGAATGTTAGTTGGGGTCGCCGTCACCGGGTTCGGTGTGTTGCGATCTCGGTCAGGTATTGGGAGTTTGTGAGGCAGGAGTCGAGGCCGATCGCTTCCAGCGCGTGCTGCCCGGCGAAACCGGTCAACCCTCTCGCTTTGGCGACTTCCTGGATCTGCTTGTAGGCAGCGCCGGCTTCACCGGCCGCTGCTTTCCGGAGCCAGAACGCGAGCTCCTGAATGCCGGACACCACCTTCTTCGGCGCTGCGGTCGACACGTGCGCTTCCAGCACGTCTGCTTCGTAGGCTGCGCCGCGGCGCATCTCGAACTGCTCCTCGGAGGCGTGACGGAGCGGGTCTTCCAACCGCCAGGACACTTCGTCGCTGTGCGGCAGGTCGAGACGTCTCATCGCCCCTTCGAGCGACAGGGTGGACGTGCCGAAGTACGCAAGGTGAGCATCGCCCGCGGCGATCTCCTGGAAGCGGAGGACCTGCTCTTCGGCGAACTGGCGGCGGTACCGCGGGAACGTCTTGAACTTCAGCAGTTCGGTCAGCTCGAGCGACTGGTGCGCGAACAGGCACCGGAGCGCGTAGATGTCATCCACCAGCAGGCTGAGTGCCTTGACGGTTGCGTCGGTCATGTTGTCCATGGCACCAACATGTGCGGAACCATCTGCGAATGCCGGCCGCGATTGGTCAGCGGCTGGCGACCGAGGTCGCGTACCCGTGGTTGGTGAGGAGTTCGTCCATCCCGAGCGCTCGGAGGGCATGCTTCCCGGAGCGCTCCTCCATGCCTTCGGCGCGCTCGTACGTCTGCACCCACAGGCCCAGCTTGTACGCCTCCCCCTTCGCAGCCTCGCGGAGCCGAGCAGCCTGCTCGAACAGGATGACCTGTACCTTCTTCGCTTCGTGTCCGGTGAGGTGGGCTTCGAGGACATCGGCCTCGTACGATGCGGCACGGCGAAGAGCGAATCGCTCCTCCGATGCGTGTCGGACGACCTTGTTCTCGATCTTCCATGACTCCTCGTCGGAGTGCGGGATGCCGAGACGTTTGGAGGAATGGTTGAGCGACAGGTAGGAGGTGTCAGCGTAGGCGGCGGCCACCTTACCGCCGGCGGAGAGCTGAATCCGCTTGATCTGCTCGTCGGCGAACCTGCGTCGGGACTTCGGGAACGTCTTGTACTGCAGGGCGTCCGGCAGCACCAGCGACTCGTACGCGAACTCGCACCGCAGCCAGTAGATCTCGTCCACGAGCTCGCTGAGGGCGCGGTTGTCTTCTTCGCTCATTTTCTCCATGACACCTTCATGTGCGGACGCCGGGTGGATTGACAGCATGCCATGACGGCAGTTCCGGTTTGTGCCGCACATGCAGGTGAGGACAACCGAAAGGACCCCCGTGTTCGCCCGCCTCCGCCGCACCACCCAAGCCGACTGGCAGGAGCTCGTCGATGCACCGTTGGCGGTCGCCGCCCTCGTGTTCCTCGCCGCGTACTCCTATGAGGTCCTCGCAAACCCGGACGCCACCGGTGTGACGATCGCTGAGGTGATCATCTGGATCACCTGGGTGGTGTTCGTCGTCGACTACCTCGTCAACTTCTACCTGGCGGAACACCGGTTGAAGTGGGTGAGCACCCACCTTCTCGACTTGGCGGCGGTGGTCCTGCCGATGTTCCGTCCGTTGCGGCTGCTCCGCCTCGTCAGCCTCGTCTCGATGCTGAACCGAACCGTCGGGGAGAAGTTCCGCGGGCAGGTGGTCGTGTATGTCGCCGGCGCCAGCGTCCTCCTCATCTACGTCAGCGCGTTGGCGATGGTCGACGCGGAACGCGGACACGACGGCGGCATCCAAGACTTGGGCCAAGCCATCTGGTGGGCGTTCGTCACCGTCACCACCGTCGGGTACGGCGACTACTTCCCCGTCACCGCAGAGGGCCGCATGATCGCCGTCGCGGTGATGATCTCCGGCATCACACTCATCGGTGTGGTCACCGCCACGTTCGCCTCCTGGATCGTCGAGAAGGTCAGCGCCCGAGAGGAAGCGGAAGAAGCCCTCACCCGGAAGGAGATCATCGAGCTCGGGGATGAGATCGCCGCGCTGCGGAAGCTGATCGAGGAGAAGGTGGTCGCTTAGACGACCCAACCCAGGCCCGACAGCAGACCGGCCGGCATCACGGGCGTAGGCTCCGGTGCATGCCTCTGCCCGCGTCGTTGGTCGTCCCCGTCGACGTGGCGCTTGCCCGACCGGTGGCGAAGGTCCCGCACAGCGGAGACCTGCAGTTCGAACCGAAACTGGACGGTTTCCGGACGGTGATCGTCCGCGACGGAACCTCCACCACTTTGTGGTCCAGAGCCCGGAAGCCTCTCACCGACTACTTCCCGGAAGTCGTGGCGGCAGCGTCGAAGATGATCCCGGACGGCTGCGTCGTCGACGGGGAAACCGTCATCTGGGCTGGATCCCGTCTGGACTTCGACGCGATGCAACGCAGGATGGGGCGCGGCGCCAAGTCCGCCGCGAAACTCGCCCATGAACTGCCGGCATCTTTCGCTGCGTTCGACCTGCTCGCCGTCGCAGGCCACGACATCCGCCCGCAACCGCTACGGCTCCGCCGGCAACTGCTCGACGAGCTCGGGAAGGGGTGGGCGCCTCCCCTCACCGTGAACATGCGCACCCTCGACCCGAACGTCGCGGAGGAGTGGATGTGGACGATGCCGAACGCCGGGATCGAAGGTGTGGTCGTGAAGGAACTGTCAGCCCGGTACATCGGCGGCACCCGCGCCTGGGGGAAGGTGAAGCACCGGAATACCATCGACACGGTCGCCGGAGCGGTCATAGGGTCATTCGACCGGCCGTACGAGATCGTGGTCGGCTTCTGGCGAGGCAGCGGCCTGCGCATCGCCGGCAGGTCCACACCGCTCGCGCCCGCGCAAGCCCGGACGCTCGCTCCTCTGCTGCTCCCTCCGCTTTCTGCGCATGATTGGCCGGCGGTGGTGAAGCCGGGTGCGTTGTCGCATTTCTCGTCGTCTCGTGATGAGGTGCACTTGTCGTTGATCGAGCCGTTGGTCGTGGAGGTGTCGGCGGATATCGCTTGGTCGGGGGAGTCGTTCCGGCATGGTGTGCGGTTCTTGCGGGCACGGCCTGATGTGGATCCTCGCGGTGTGGTGACGCCGGGGCGTTAGCCGTCTGCCACATGTCTGATCTGTGAGCCGGTTCCGGCTGACGGATTGGATTCGCGATGATGTTGCCCCTGCCACGGAGACGGTTCCGTCATGATTTGACGTCGTGGCGGGCGGCGATCGACCTCGCTTCGATCATGGTCGGTGTTCTGGTGATCGCCGTCGTCGGCGGCATCCTGACCGCCACCGTGTTTGCGGTGATTCCGTGGGCTCAGGACGGCGCTGCGAAGCAGCAGGCTGCGTCCGCCGCCGACGCTGAGTCTGCTTTCCGTGGCCTGCATCTCGGGAAGCCGGACGCCACCTCAACCGGGTACGGCGCTTACCAGCAGCTGGTCGACGATGGCCTGCTGAAGGACGACATCGACGGGTTGTGTGTCGACACGGTGGACCCGTCTGGGTTTGTGGCGATCACCCAGAGCAGTACCGGGAAAGCCTGGTTCAAGGCCGATTCGTCAAGTCCGGAGCCCGTGAAGGCGACCCAGGCTGAGTTCGCTGGCTGCTCAGAGAACACGGAGGCGCTCGGTTCAGCGCAGGCAGCTCAGGCTCCTGACGCGACGATGGCGTTGACCATTGACACGTCCCGACGGTACTTCGGTGCCTCCGGCAGCAAATGCACGGCTTTCGCTTTGCCGATCGCTGGGACTGTGGCAGCGACTGTCGACTGGGGTGACGGTTCAATCGTGCAGACAGTCACGAATCAGTACCCAGCCCACACGTATGCGGCTGACAAGGTGTTCACCATCAAGGTCGACGGCACGTTCACCCATTACGGGCAGTACCCGGTCGGCAGCACGTTCGACATGGGCCGCACCGGGTGCGTCACGGTGGAGCATTGGGGCAAGGACACCGGAACGGTCACCACCAACGGTGTGTATGCCAACTACCCAGCTGCGTCCGGAGCCGCCCGACCGCCTCGGACTGTGACGTCGTACCGGAACGCGTTCCTGGGAGCTTCGACGTTCAACCAGAACGTCGACGGTTGGGTCGGATCGAACGTCACCGACATGGAAAGCATGTTCAACGGGGCGGCTGCGTTCAACCAGCCGGTGAGCACCTGGGACACCTCCCAGGTCACATCCTTCAAGAGCCTGTTCGAGGGTGCTGCTGCGTTCAACCAGCCGGTCAGCGCTTGGAAGACTCCGAAGGTGACGACGATGGAGCGGATGTTCCTGATGGCGTCAGCGTTCGATCAGGACATCAACTCGTGGGACACCTCTCAGGTCACCAACCTGAACCAGACGTTCCTGATGGCGTCGGCGTTCAACCACCCTCTGGATCAGTGGAAGACCGGCAAGGTCACAGTCCTGCTCCAGACGTTCAAGAGCGCTCCGAACTTCAATCAGGACATCAGCAGCTGGAACACGTCAGCGGTCACATCTCTCGGTGAGACGTTCACCGGGGCGACAGCGTTCAACAAGCCGCTCGAATCGTGGGATGTGTCCCATGTCACTGACATGTCGAGCGCGTTCTTCCTCGCCACCGCTTTCAACCAGGACCTGTCCAGCTGGAACACCGCCCGAGTCACGGACATGAGCCAGATGTTCCGGAGCGCGTCATCGTTCAACAAGCCCCTCGGATCGTGGGACGTGTCGAAGGTCACCTCGTTCAACACCATGTTCGACGGCGCCACTGTGTTCAATCAGGATCTGGGGGAGTGGGCCACGTCATCTGCCATCTGGATGTCGTCCATGTTTGGGCACATGGACGCTTTCAACCAGGACATCGGTGACTGGGACACATCGAACGTCACCACCATGAGCGACATGTTCTGGAGCTCCCGAGCGTTCAACCAGGACCTGTCCCGGTGGAACGTGGCGAAGGTCACAGATCACGGGTCGTTCAGCGGCGGATCGTTGCTGACTCCGGCGCACCTGCCGTTGTTTCCGTGATGCCGTAGGTCGGGCTGCCGCCACATGCCTGCAGGAGGTGAGGAAAACTTCCGGAGTTCGGGTCCTGTGGGCGACAGCTGTCGCTGCTGTGCTGCTGGCGTTCTCGGCGCCCGCTTCCGCTGACACGTTCGGCTTCCCGGACCCGGTGGTCGTTGACAGCCCAGTGACGATCGCCCCTCCGGAGGTGTTCGCTTCTGACGGCCGCCCGGAGTTGCCTGACGGCACGCCGGTCGGGGCGATCTCCTTGCCGACGAGGACTGTGAGGGGCCCGCAGACGATCACATCTCGGGTGTCCGGGGTTCGGTTCGAGGGTGCTGTGACGGTGAGCGCCGGCGGGGTGCTGGAGAACTCCGTTGTCGTCGGTGACGGGGTGACGAAGCAGGCACTGGTCACGATCTTGGACGGCGGCACCGTTCAGGATTCGACGGTCCGGCCGCAGAACCCCGGCCAGCATGTCGACGGGGTCCGGATGGCCGGCGGCACGCTGCAGCGCACCCGCATCTCCCATGTCGGTGACGGCATCGGCCTGGTCCGCGGCACGGCTGTGGTCGACCACAACTGGGTCTCCGACCTGGTGCTGCTGTCCCCGGACCCTGGCCGGGTGAACGACCACTCCCACGACGACGTCATCCAGATCCACGGCGGCGCCGGCCACCAGATCAGCTACAACCGGTTGGATGCCTGGTTCACCACGGAGTTCGGTGCTGCCGGGAAACCGGTGACGCGGAACGCTGCGGGGGTCCTGACCGGCGGGAACCCGCGGTTCCCGAACACGCAGGCGATGTCCGCGATCATGTTCAACAACATCACGTCGTTCCCGGAGGACCTCACCGTCATCGGCAACTGGGTGGCCGGCGGCGCGGCCGCGTTCAACTTCGGCGGGCTCGGCACCGGCAACAGCCAGCCCGACTACTCGCTCGGGATCGTCGCGAACAACACGTTCACCGGGGACCAAGGCAACCACCGGAACCTCGCCGCGATCGGGAACCCGCTCCTCCCCGTCGCATGGTTCGGGAACGCGTACACGGACGGCAGCCTGGCGAAGATCGCGAAGTCCTGACCAGGAGAGTGCGACGCCGCACATGTTGGTTCCATGAGACCTTCCGACCTGCCCGCCGACCTGTGGTTCGTCATCGCTGTTGCAGCTGTCGCTGTGACCGTCACGATCATCGCCACCCACATCCTGGCGACCGTGCACGGAACCCGCCTCGCCCGCCGGATCCTGCTGTCCACCGGGTCGAACCGGAATCGCCCGCAGCGGAACGTCGCCAACCTCCTCGCTCTCCTCCCCGTCAACCTGCTGCTGACCGCTCAGCTGGAAGACCGAGCGGACGGATGCGTGAACATCACCTGGCCGTTGCATCCCCGCACCGTCATCCTCGAAGTGACGAGCAACGGGTGGGCGCTGTCTGTGGTCACCGGCGACTACGCGAGCATGGACGTCTTGGATGGCGGGATCCTCACGGACCCGGCGAAGGTCGCCCGGCTCACCCGCCGCGCGTACCGGCGCACCGCCCGGCACGCCGCCGGCTGAACACGACCTGGCCGCATCCCTGCGAACCAGTTCACTGCCGCACATGATAGTGGTGAGAAGAAGGAGCCCCATGTTCGGCATCAGCCCCCGCCGCCGGTACGCGTTCTGCGAGACCGTGGTCGCCGGCCCGTTCACGCCGCTGCACATCCGTCAGCTCACCCGTGAGGGGATGCTGAAGTCCGGCGGTGCCGACACGTTGTCGTTCTGCGGAACGAAGGTCGGCTGGGACACCGAGGAGATCACCCTGAAGAAGCTCCCCGACCTGGCTGCGAAGCAGGGCCCGCAGTTCAAGATCTGTGCCGCCTGCCTGGAAGCAGCCCTCTCCGCATGATCTTCGCGTCCATCGACCCGCGAGTGTTCACGACCGACCCGACCCCGTGGCAGTCGTTCGACATGCACAACGACGTCGGACGTACCGCCCAGTTCGACCCGGAAGCGGAGACCAGCCTGTTCCACCCGGACCCGGCCACCATCCCCAGGACAGCACACCCGCACAACCTGCTGCTGGTCGCAGCCCGCATGTCAGTGGATGACGGCGCCGGCACCCATCAGACACGTGGCGGCAGCTCACGCCGCGACAACCTCCAGTCGTTCCTGAACGAGCTCGAGCAGTACAACCCCGACCTGATCCTCACCGACTCACCGGAATGGGATCTGATCGACACCGTCCACCACAACCTCACACGCCACTACGGCGCACGCCCGGAACCCTGGGGCCACGACCCGCTCGCCGCCCCGTTCAACGAACAGCGAGCCCACGCTCGCGCCGTGCTGCGACGGGTGCTGACCATGAAGGAGACCACCGCATGATCAACGACTACGACGACCCGAGGCCTGCACCCAGCCCGGTCACACCGATCGTCACCGACGACCACTACACGCAGGTGTACAACCTCGTCGCCGACCTCATCAAAGCGGACGGATCCGACGACATCGACCACATCGTCGCCGGGTACATCGACACCGCCACAGACAAGATCCTCGCCGTCATCGACGAGGTCCTCCACGACGCACGAGCGGTGACCGCCGGCGGCTGACCGTTTATCCCGAATCGAGGGATAAAACCGGATAGGTCCGGATAGATCAGACGGGGACGCCGACGTCCCGGAGCAGACTGTCTATGACCGCTTCCTCGTGGATGGCAGTGTTGTGTGTGCGCATCGCTCCAGCCAGGCCCGTCTCCCATGGAGTGGCTGTCTGGCGGCCTTCCAACGGTTCCTGCTCTGCGCTCTCCACGACCGCCGCGACGTAGTCGGCAGCCGACATCCTCCACGGGGTCGCCCCAGCCAGATACGCCCTCCCGGCGATCGCGACGCCAGGCCAGTCGAAGTCGCCATGGTAAGCGACGGTGACGCCGTCTGCGATGAGTCGACGCAGCACAAGCCAAGCCGCAGCCGACCCTTGACCGGACAGGCAGAGGACGGCTGACGATGCGCCGGCTTTCGCGGCGGCTTGGAGGACCTGCGGGTTCTCGCACGCGAACACTGTCGAGCCTGGCGGGGCGAGAAGCACCCCTGCCGCCACCCGCAGCTCCTGCAGGGTCAGGTGAGTCACAACTTCAAGGTCAGCCCGGGATCGCATCATGGCGGACCAAGGGTCGTCGCCGGGTGGGCGAAAACCCCACATCAACGCGGTCCCCGAAACCGAGTCGGTGGACACACCGGCGATCATCCAGAGGCGCCTTCGGTCTTCTCCGGTTTCCGGCACGGGTTCGTCGAACCGCGCCGCCAGCGCTCGCATCATCAACTTCGAAGCGACGGTGCCTTCATCGAAACCGTGCGCGGTTCCGGTGGTCTTCGATGCCAGCTCCCCAAGAAGCAGCCTGGGTTCACCGATGGCGTCGAACGCCCCCACCTTCACGAGTTCAGCCCAGCCGCTTGCGAACCGTGCGATCCCGGAGCTTGCCGTCCCGCCGGCGCGAGTGAGGATGCCTGAGGATCGCACCGACGCACCAAGTGACTGAGCTGCAGCAGGTGTCAGCCCGGCCTCGGCGATGGCATCATCCCACTGCCGGTACAGCTCGAACGCCGCCTGCGAACGGTCGGCTCGTACCTTTCGCTTGTCCGTCAGCTTCACACCGCGCACCTGCTCGGTGACGGCCAGGAGGCCGCCGCTTCCCTCCAGCCCACGGAGCCTCTCGTCCAGTTCCGCGAGTTTCACCGTGACGGTGCCGGATACGACAGTGCGGCCCAGGAGCCCGGACAACTGGGCTGCACCGACAGGGCTGAACGGCACCCGGACAGCGCCGGTCGCCTCCAAGTCGTTCCGCTCAAGCCGTGCGGAGACCGAATCCCACAGGGCAGCGAGTGCCGGATCGCGGAGGTACTCCAGCGTTCCTTCCGAGACCGGCATCAGCTGAACTGGATCTTCCGGTTGCTGCCGTCCCAGTGGTAGTGGATGGCTGTAGCCGGCGCATCCTCGCCGTGGGTGTGGATTTCGTACAGGTCGATCCCCGGCACTTCCGGGTAAGTGAGCCAGAGGTCGTGACCGGTCATGACGAAGTCGATGTCACGTTCCACGATCACCTGGACGAGGTTCCGACGTCCGGTGACATCCACCATCGCGAACGCGTCATCCATCAGCAACAGGCGCGGGGCGGCAGACGGCAGCGCGGACATCTGCGCATCGATCGCGCAGGTCAACGTCAGGTAGGAGATGTACCGGAGTTCACCGGAGGAAAGCTGCGCGCCACGGATGCCACGCTCCTGACCGATCTCCGGTCCGAGGATCACAGCTTCGACGGTGAACCAGTTCCGGTAGTCGAACCCTTTCGCCAGCGCTGCCTCATAGCCGGCGCCCGGGTTCGCGGAGTGCTCCTGGTCGACAACGCCGCGGAGCAGCGTAGAGAGCTCAGCGGTCTGCTGCTCGGTTCGGACAGGGCCGGCGATTCTCACCAGCTCACGGATGCGGACCAGTTCCGTCCCGAGGGTGTCGTTCGCCGTCATCCGAAGCCGCACCCCGATGTTGTTGCTGGTGCGGTACTGCGACACCCGCTTCGACGTGGCTGCGATGGTCTCCTCAGCGAGAAGCATCGACTGGCGCAGCTCCTCACCGACGCTGTCCATGATGTACCGCTGGAAGCGTTCATTCTCCTCGCGTGCCAGGGTGACCTTCCCGGTGACGGTTCGGTCGCGGAGAGTGGCAGCAGCATCGGCGAGGGAGTGCTGTCCTTCCGCGTCAGCGAGCTCGACGATGAGAACGCCGGCGAGATCGTCTGTGTGGCGGACCACCTCGAAGTCCGAGGACAGATCTGTGATGAGCGCGTCGAGGGCGACGAAGACGCTGTCGATACGAGCCCGTGACCGGTTCCCGATCGCAGACCTCACCCATTGCGATGTGGCGACGTTCGCCTGGGCGATGAGGTCCTGGCCGGTAGCTGCGGCGAGGATGCCGGGGCGCTGGCAGATGTAACGCAACCCTCCGAGCGCTTCAGCCGCACGAGCGGCGGCCGTGGTCGCCTCCGATGAGGCTGTGGCGAGGTTCGACTCACACGTCCCTTCGACCTTGGACAATCTGGGGACAGCTGACCCCCACTGGTTCATCAGCTTCGTGGCTGCGTTCAGGTCGGCAGTGGCAGATTCCTGGTCTGCGAGAACAGCAGCCGATTCCGCTCCGACGGACCTTCGAAGCTGGACCAGTTCGGTGTTCGCGGCCGACCATTCCCTCCACGCCTGCAACGCAGTCGCTCCCGCATCTGCAGCTTCCTCTTCACTGCGGGTTCGACGGGCCATCGTTTCCTCGAACCGGCGGACGTCGATGGTCAGTTCCGCGAGGACCTGGACGAGGTTTTCGGCGGCCGCACGGGTCGCCTCGGCGGCGCTCTGCACGGTGGCGAGCTCGGTCCGGCTCCACGGGAGGCCGGCGACGCTACAGAGGTTCCGATGAGCCTGCATCCGGGTGTCCCAGCCGGAGCGGGCCTTCAGGGCAGCCTCCTCGGCATCGTCGAGCTCTTTCCTGCGACGGCGTTCCTCCGTGTTGGACGCTCCCACTCTGGCGTCGGCGTTCCGGACGTCGTCGGCGGTAGGTGCTTCGGACACCAGCTTGGAGATCTGTTCGCGCTCCTGCTTGACCTGGGCCTGCATCTCATCGTGCAGGGTCAGCTGGCCGAGGATGCCGGCGACCTGTTCCTGCAGCTCTTCCAAGCGAGCCTTCCGGGTTCGCTCACGAGAGGTCGCGCCGATGAACCGGGCTTGGGACGACACGGCCTGCTTGCCGTGGAGCTGCCCGACGCGGAATGACCCGTCGCTGCTGATGTTCGTAGGGTGTTCGAGGCTGTTGAACCCGATCCTGTCCAGGACCGCCGTCACGTCGGTGTCGGGCTCCGACGCCAGCACCTGACTCAGAGACGAAGTCGCAACCGGGCCGTCTGCGGAGACCACCAGCTCACCGTCGTGAATGACGGCCCCGGAGTCGGTGATGACGGCGGTGAGCAAGCCGGAGGCTTCGAGAGCGGATTCAACAGCCGCACGCACAGCATCATCTACGTCCGGGCGGAAGTCGACCGATCGCCAGAGCTGAAGGCCTGTGGTCTTGCCCGCCCACGACGGAGCTGTCGGTGCGATGTCCACGGTCCGGTCGGTGAGCGCCTGCATCTCCGCGCGGAGCTCGGACTCCTGGGTGCGAAGTTGAGCGGCGGATGTCGTCAGAGCGGATGCCCTCTCAGACAGCCGGTCCCTCGCGCCGCCGGCAACGGTGTCAGCGAGCCGGTCGAGCTGGGCCGGGTCGGGGAACGGGTCGAGGTGATCCTCGAGGAACCCGCCGATCGGCGAGTCGGCCCATGCGTACCCGGTGAACGCCTGGCGAACCCATTCATCAGCGGACCATGCCACCCAACGGCTGGCGAGCTCTGCCCTGGCGGATGCAGCTTCAGCTGTCATCTGCTCGACCTGTGCGCGGGCGGCCTCCGCTCTTGACGCGGCGGCGGAGGCTTCCGCTTCCAGTGCCTCGATCTGACGGCCGTCTTCGTGCAGCAGCTCCGCTGCCGCATGCCTTGCGGCAGCCGCATCCCGTTTCGTGGCGGCGGCTTCCCGGAGGTTGGTGGCCTTGGTGGAGGCTGCGGTTACATCGTCGACCGTCACGACCGTCATGTCGGGCGCAGCTTCATCCACCTCCGATTCTGTGACCGTCAGACGCACAGTCCTGACCTTCCCGGATGACGAGGTCAACACCACCTGCACATCGGGTACGTCGGTGGCGATGCCCGCGCCGGCCGCGGCTGCCCTGAGACTGGAGACGGCGGCGGAGGCCTTACGGCCGCGAAGCTCGACGCTTTCGGCCGCCTCGGTCACCGTCCCCGTGTAGCGGTCAGCGGCCGCCCGGGCGGTGGCCCAGGAGCCCAGGCTGGTGTTCGCGGTCATCGCGATCGCAGCCACGGTGGCTGACTTCTCGTTGAGGGCGAGATGGTCCTTGTAAGCCGAGGAGCTCACGATGGCCGTCAGCCGAGACTGGGCGGTCGCAGCTGCCTGCCTAGCGGTGGACTCTTCGCTCTGCGCCTTCGCCAGTTCGTCCCGGGCCTCGTCCAGGGACGCCTGGGCGTCAGCCTGCCGGATGCGGGCACCGCGGTCCTCAACGGCAGCGGCTTCGGCATCTTTCGCGGCGTTGCTGAGTACCCCGACGGCATACCCGGCGTACACCTTCAGGGCAGCATCAACCTGTTCCGTCTGCCGCTCCAGTCGTGACTGTTCGGCCCGGATATCCTGGAGTCCGTCGAGATGACCGCCAGCCTGGGCGAGGACTTCGTCGGAGAGGGGAGGGAGGGTTTCGGAGAGGAGCTGGGTGAGCTCACCGCCGTTGATGCGGACTCCGATGTCGGGGGCGCGGAGCTTGTACATCAGGTCGAGGTAGGCGCGGAACCGCTCCATGCCGCGGTCGTCGGTGATGCCGTAGAGCTCACGTGCGACCCGTTCCCGGTGGGTGCTGGCGGAGCTGGTGACCCGGTGGGAGCCGATCTGCTCGGTCAGCTGGTCCTTCGGCAACGGCATCTTCTCGTCGTCGACCAGGATGAGGTCGATGCCGACTCGCAGGTCGGTGATGAAGTACTCCACCTTCGAGGTTCGGGTGGCAGTGGAGTACTTCAGGTACGCACCGACGGTGAGGTAGCTGCCGTCCGGCAGCATGCATTCAGCCCACACGTACCCGACCCGGTTGGTGACGGACCCGATCATCTTCTTCATGAGGGATTCCACAGACACGAGGCCACTGGTTCCCGACCCCATGCGGCGGCGATCGCCGGAGATGACGAACGGGAACAGCATGTCCATGCCGCGGGACTTCCCGGAGCCGTTGGTTCCGAGCAGGCAGAGGCGGCCGTTGGAGAAGTGGAAGGTGATGTTCGCGTAGCGGTGCACGTTGACGATGCCGGCGCGGCACCATCTGGCCCGATCGTCGAACTCGGTTGTCGTGGCGGGTGCGATCCTGGTGACGGTGGCGATGCTCATTGTTCTCCTAGGTCGTCGAAGAGTGCTGTCTGCTCGGGTTCCGGGCTCGGAGGTGTGCTGGTCGGCTCGCGTTTGATCGTGGGCTTGTACCGTGCGGTGGCCGGGTGAATCGTGATGTAGCCGTCACCTTCCTTGATCAGCCCGAAGCCGGTCAGGTAGGTCAGAACGTCACGCAGGACGCGGCTTGCGGCGTCGGGTGCGTCCGGCTCGAACTCCTTCCGCCACAAACCCTTGTTCTCGTCGAGCAGGCTCTGCACGACGGAGGTGGCTGCGCCGGCGGTCAGCGTCACCCACCCGTCTTCGGACGCTTGCCTGTCTGCGGTGGCCCTGTTGATGAACAGCAGTGCTGCTTGGCGAAGCGCACCTTCGCCGGGGAACGGGTCGTCGGTGATGTCGCCTTTGTCATCCCAGGCGAGCGCGCCTTCGCGTCGGAGCTCCAGGTTCAGACCGAACATCGCCAGCGCCGCCTCCAGCTTGGCGCGGTCTTGGCGGAGGGTGACCTGCTCATCCTCGGGGAGGTCTGCTCGGACAACGACCGGGTTCTCGGTCAGTTTCCTGGTGAGCGACTGGAGGGCGCTGACCCGGCGGCCGCCGTGGTCCTTGGACAGATTGGCGAGCAGATAGGGGAACCGGTTGCGGTCCACGGTCAGGAGCACTTCGTGCTGGGCGGCGGACCAGTCGGCGACTGAACCGTCCGTCTCCGTGATGAGCCCCCAGCTGATGAGGATGGTGATGGCGGTGACGAAGTCGCGGCGGTCGGTGATCGTCTCGGTGAGCACGATGCCCGCTTCGGCAGCGTCGGCGCGGATCTGGGTGAGCAGCTGGGAGATGAGGATCTGCTCCCCGACTCCGGGTGCCTGGAGGGAGGCTGCGATGAGGCTGATGTCGCGGTACACGCGGGCGCTGGTCACCGGGACGCCCTTACCTGTCCGCAGCGGCGTCCTCGCCGGAGTGCCATCAGGCTGCTCGGCTTTCAGCAGACGCGCGAACCCAGGCTCGATGATGAGGCGGTAGCCGAGGTTGTGCGAGAACCTGGACTTCAGCTCGACCCCGTGCCGGCGCACCAACGCGAACATGTCCTTGTCGGTGGCGCTGTCCAGAAACTGGGTGCTTTCCAAGGACCTCGCCGCGGCGACGAGGTCCGGTTCGATTGCTTCCTCGATCATGCGTTCACCGCCTGTTCCGTCAGTGCGGCGCCCATCCTGTATGCCGTGACGGTGAACAGGAACCCTTCGATGGTGAGGGACCCTCCGTCGAGAAGGATGGTCGTCACTCCGTCGACTGCTCCGCGGTGGACGCTGATCCCGGTTTCGAGGAAGTCGAATGTTTCCTCACCTGCGGTCCCGATCGCCATCTGGGTGAGAGCGTGTAGGAACATCGCTTCTGCGGCCGCTGACAGCTTCACGTTGTCGAGGGTTCCAGCGGCGATCAGCTCGGCCGCGGCCATGCGCCGTCGGCTTTCCTTCTCCTCAGCCTCCTTCATGGTGAGCTGGTCATACATGTCGGTGTCGGGGATGGGGCTGGTCCGGCCGCGCGCGCTCCGATCTCCGCGTTCTCGGAGGCTGACGGCGATGTCGACCGGAGGAGCGTTCAGCCAGGAGGTGGAGGCGATCGGCTGGACCGTCTGGGTCTCTCCGTACAGCAGGTGCCTCCAGCTGTACAAGCCGAACGAGTCCGCGAACAGGGTGTGCGCATCTTCCGGTTCGGCGCTGTCGAACTGCACGGCGAGACGGAGGAGGTCGCCGCGGCGGGACACACCAGATCCAGCGTTGGAGATGATCCGTCTGGCGTTCACGATCAACTGGTTCAGAGCCTGGTCGGTGGCGTTCCGGAGTGAGGCCGGGCCGGACGTCTCTTCCTCGCCGTTGTACCAGCGGCTGAGTTCCTCCCACTCGACCCGGCTGCGGCCAGCGGCCCGTTCGATGTTCTCGTCGGTGAGGGTCTGCCAGGCGTTGAGCTTGTCGATGATGAGGTCGAAGTGCGGTTCGAGCTCGGCGAGGGTGCGGTGGATGGCCGGCCAGTTCCGTCGGACGTCCGCACCGATCAGGTCGACGTACCCCATGAGGATCGTCTTCAGGTCCATGTAGTCGTCGCCGACGAGGTCGAACCGGGTGATGACGGTGTTGAGATACCCGTAGAAGTCGCGTAGGGAGCTGTGGAAGACCCGGTGGTTGTTGAACACCGAGGTGACCGCTGCGGCAATCTCTCCGGTGTCTGGGTCGCGGCCGTCGCGGAAGGATTCGAGGAGGGCTGCGAGCTGGTCCGAGATGACACCGAGGAGTTCGCGGGCCACTTCGCGGGCCCCGTCTGCGGCGGCGAGGATCTCGTCGGAGTCGCGGGCGACTCTCGCCCCGAGCTTGGAGACCTGGTACCGGCCTCGGGACCGGAGGATCTCCGAGATGGTGGACACGCGAGGGTTCCGAACGCCGGGGATGACGTTTCCCCATTCGACCAGCTGAACCAGTCGCACGTCAACGAATGCCTCGTCGACGTCGTAGTCAGCCCGCAGCGCATCGGTGATCTCTGTTGCAGACATCTCGCGGGCGAGGACGTCGCCGCCGAGGGCCCGCATGATGGCGCCGTACACGTCGGCGTGCTCCGCCGTCAGGTACGCGAACAGCTGCCGGCGGGCTTGCCGGGCGTCGGTGGACAGCTCAGCACGCGGGGGTGCGGTGGGTCCATCGGCGGGGTCGTTTCGGGCCATGGGCAGGAACGTACACCCAACAGACGACATTGCACAATTCGTGCGTGAAATCCTATCTGTAATACAGAATCTACCGAACCGTGGTTAGCATACGCAACTTAAACGTCAAATGACGCAACTTCGATGCATGACGAAACATCGTCTTATCGGGGTTTCTCGTCCCGGAAATTGACACAAAGAAACGCCCTAACCAAGCGCGATTTGCAGCCCGCTAGACGCTTCGTCTGAATGCCGCACATGAAAGTAGCATGACCTCATCCACAGCTGTTCGCCCTACCGTTCCTGTGTCCGCCACGACTGATCTGATCTCCTGGCTCCGTGAGCCTGAGCTGGCGAAGTTGCCTCGCAACCTGACTGTCGATCAGCTGATGCGGTTCGCCGCAGACGCGCTCGACGCTGCCGCCGCTCCTGAGCCCGCCTCCGGCCGTCACGCCCTTCACGAGAGTGTCGACGAGTGGGTTCTCGCCCACGCCGACGCTGACGTGAACCACGACCTCACCCGACAGGAGCTTCACGCCCGTGTCGGAGAGTGGGCGGAAGCTCACTCCCAGCCGGTCGGCCGTTCCATCCGGTTCCCGGAGCAGCACCTGCCTTCCGATGTGCTCGCCGGGATCCGCAGCGACCTCCGCATCGGGCTGTGAGCCAGATAGCACCAGCCGGCCCTGCGCCGATCGATCGTGCTCGCGCCGAGAAGGCGCTCCGTCGCACCATCGCCGAGCTCGACTACGACATCCATAAGAGCCTGGAGTCCGACGAGGAGACCGGTGAGGACACGTACGCCGACTGGGTGGACGTGTTCATCGACGCGTACGAGGCTGCACTGCCACATGCCTGAACGGTGAACGACGACCAGGCGTTCGTCCCGACGCCAGCGATGACAGACGTTCGGACCCCGAGCCCGCATCACCACAGAGGAGCATCCGTTGGAGTTCGTGCTGTCGATCGTAGGAGTGCTCATCGAGGTGTTCTCCTGGTTCTTCGTGGACCTCATCGGGGGCAAGCTCGGACGGAAATCGAATCGTCGACCCAGGCCCATGCGTCGGCTCCGTCACACCCGCGACCAGTAGGCGACAGATCCGCACATGTAGGAGGCGACAAAGGAGACCTCCCATGACGCTCACCGCATCACTTCACACCACCCGCCTCGCCATCTTCGGATCCGTCGACCCTGAAAGCATCGGTGGCAGCGACGCCACCGCCCACCCGCACAACCCGATCCTGGACCGATTCCGGCAGGTCGACGGGTTCTCCGGCTGGTGGGTGTCCGACCTCGGAGAGATCCTCCGCGGCGACACCCAGTACGACACCGGGACCATCGCCGACATCCTCGACTCCATCGGAGCGTGGGACGACGAGAACGACGAACCGACCCCCGGCCACGAGCTCTCACCACAGCAGATCAGCCTGCTCAGCCACGCCGAGAAGGTCATCACCCGCGTCCGCGCGCTGCGCCTCGCAGCCGGCGCCGAGTAGAAGGAGAACCGCAATGCGCATCACCGCCACCAACACGACCGTCAAGCGCGAGCTTCAGGTCGTCCACCTCGTCGAGCTGGATGACGGCCCGAGGTACCTTACGGCCAACCGTCTCGTGCAGGTCGTCGGGTTCAAGATCTGGTTCACATACGACTTCGACACCGAGCAGTGGCGCACCACTGTGAACACTTTCACCCAGTTCGTCAGGCGAGACGGTGTGCTCGAAGGTGCGATCCGCACCCACCTGGCGAACGAGAAGCACATCGCCTGGTCGGTACTGCAGCCTGCGATCGACGAAGCCGTCGCTGAGCTGCCGACTCCTGACGCTACGGCCCTCCTGTCGGCCGCCTGACGTCCCGCCCTTTGAGATGCCCCGCACGTGCTCCGGCACAGGCGGGGCATTTCTGCGTCTAGGGGTTCGACTGGAATGAAGAACGCCGCCCCGGCCTGCACCGAGTGGATGCAACCGGGACGGCGTTCTCGCGTGTCCGCGCTAGTTGGAGTTGGTGCACCTGGCGGTGACAGTCAGCGTGTACGTGCGTGCTGCACCGTTGAACTGGACGGCGGATGCCTCCCAGCCGCGGGGGCGGGCGATGTTGTCGCCCTGCACGTCGGTGGCGTCGTTCCCGGTGAGGAACACGACGTCGCGTGCGTCGGAGGAGATCTTCGCTCCGCCGGAGATTGCATAGAAGCCTGATGGGCACAGCGCAGTCTGGGTGGACACTCCACCGGTGACGGTGATGGTGTTCTTCACGACCTGGATGGCGAGGACCGCGTCGCGGCCGTTCTGGCCCGGCTGTCCCGCGGGTCCGGGCTGTCCGGCGGGGCCCTGCTGGCCCTGGGCTCCGGTGTCGCCCTTGTCGCCTCGCTGGCCGTTCTGTCCGGCCTGTCCGTTCTGTCCGTTCTGGCCGGGCTGTCCGTTCTCGCCGCGGTCGCCCTTGTCGCCCTTCCAGACGGCGGAGCCGTCCTTGCCGGCGGCTCCGGTCGCGCCGGTGTCACCCTTCTCTCCCTTGTCGCCCTTCATGCCGGTGAATCCGTTGGCGCCGTTCTGGCCGTCGCGTCCGGCGGTGCCGGGCTGTCCGGCGGGGCCGGTTGCTCCGGTCTGGCCGTTGGCCCCGTTCGCTCCGTCACGTCCGGCGGTGCCGGCGGTTCCGGGGTCTCCCTTGTCGCCCTTCGCGCCGGTGATCGAGATGCCGTCCTTGCCGTTGAATCCGGGGAGGCCGGGGATGCCCTGCTCACCCTTCGCGCCGGTGAAGCCGATGAGGCCCTGGATGCCCTGGAAGCCGCGCTCACCGGTTGCACCGGTTGCACCGGTTGCGCCGTCGACGCCGTCGCGGCCAGCAGCACCCGTCGCGCCAGCAGCACCGTCGACGCCGTCGCGGCCCGCAGCGCCGGTCGCGCCATCAATCCCGTCGACGCCGTCGCGGCCCGCAGCGCCGGTCGCGCCATCAATCCCGTTGATGCCGTCGTTGCCGGCTGCTCCGGTGTGGCCGGTCAGACCCTGGATGCCCTGCAGGCCGCGGATGCCTCGAGCGCCGTCGCGCCCGTTGACGCCTGCGGCTCCGTCGATTCCGTTCGTGCCGTCGAGTCCCGTCAGGCCGCGGTCGCCCTTTGCTCCCGCCGCGCCATCGGTGCCGTCGACACCGTCGCGTCCTGCGGCTCCTGCGGCTCCGTCGCGGCCGTCGATGCCGGCTGCGCCAGCGTCGCCCTTGGCGCCGGACTTGCCGTCCTTCCCGTCGATGCCAGGAAGGCCAGGGATCCCCTGAGCTCCGGTGAGGCCGATGAGGCCCTGGAACCCGCGCTCGCCCGTGGCGCCGGTGGCGCCGGTAGCGCCGTCTGTGCCGTTCGTTCCGTCGAGCCCGTTGGTACCGTCGGCACCGTTCGTGCCGTTCGTGCCGTTCGTTCCGTCGATGCCGTTCACGCCGTCGCGACCGGCTGCGCCGTCCGTTCCGTCGGTGCCCGCTGCTCCGGTGAGGCCGGTCAGCCCCTGTGCGCCGTCGACGCCATTCGTGCCGTCGATACCGTTGAGGCCGTCTGTTCCGTCGTTGCCTCGGTCTCCCGTGGCTCCGTCGACTCCGTTCGTTCCGTCGCGACCGTTGACGCCGTTGATGCCATCGCGTCCGTCGTTGCCGGCCGCTCCGGTGTCGCCCTTCTCGCCTGCCGCTCCGTTGAGTCCGGGGATGCCCTGCACGCCGCGCTCACCGGTGAACCCGATGAGTCCTTGGATGCCCTGGAATCCTCGGCCGCCATCGGCGCCGTCCCTGCCCGCTGCGCCGGTAGCGCCGGTCTTGCCGTCGCTGCCATCGCGGCCTGCAGAACCAGAAGCACCCGCGGCGCCGTCCTTGCCTGCTGCGCCGGTGGCACCGGTAGCGCCATCAACACCATCGCGGCCTGCGGCACCCGTGGCGCCATCTGCACCAGCAGCCCCAGTCGCGCCGTCCTTGCCCGCGGCTCCTGCGGCACCCGTGGCACCGGTGGCGCCGGTGGCACCGGTCTGGCCGTCGACTCCGTTGGTTCCGGTCGCGCCCTGCGCTCCCGTCTCGCCCGTGTCTCCAGTCACGCCTTCCGCACCGTCAGCGCCGTCGAGGCCGTTTGTTCCCGCCTTGCCAGCGCTGCCCTTGGTGCCGGTAGCGCCTGCGGCGCCGTCCTTCCCGGCAGGCCCGGTGATGCTCCGCCCGTCGGAACCGTCGACACCGTCGATTCCGGGCTCGCCCTGCTTGCCGGCGGGTCCTGCGACGATGGCTGCGGCGTCGCGCGGGGAGCTTGACGTGTCGGCCGGGGCTGATGCGGTGTGGGTGGGGGAGGCGGTTCCGCCGGTCAGCTCGTCGAAGGTGACGGCGTTCGCGACGATGCCGTAGGAGACTCCGGCGATGATGATCGCGGCCGAGATGGACGCAAGGGTGATCTTGGTACGGCGTTGCATAGCTGTGCTGTCCGTTCAGTGGGGGAGGGGTGGGGGTCCGCGCAGTCGCGGCTTGCTTCCTTACTTTCATGTGCGGACCGCACAGGAATCCCCGATCGGGTCGCATTCGAGGTGCCGCCACATGCCTACCCGGTATGCCAATCACGTTCAGAGCGCTTGTCGAAGATGACCGAGCCGCCGTCGAGACCCTGTTCCAGTCCGAGCTCAGCAGCCACGCCCCTGAACGTCTGGAGGGGTTCGCTGCGTTCGACGGCTGGGTGATGGTCGGCGCGGTCACCAGCGCTGCGCTGCCCGAAGCTGTGCCGCCTGCCCAGTGGGGATCTGTGTCGAAACTCGTCAGCGATGATGCTGTGTTCGTCAAATCGCTTGTCGTCATCCCCTCGGCACGCGGTGAAGGGGTCGGAACCGCGCTCGTCGGCGCTGTCGTCGAAGCTCACCCGGGCGTGCAGGTGGCAGCGTGCGCTTGGGTGCGCGGCGGACGCGCACCGGCAGGGTCAGCGAACACCGCGAACGGTCTCCGGCCGGTCGTCACCATCCCCGGGTTCTGGCGTGCCGACTCGGTTGTCGAGCAGTACTCCTGCCCGGAGGACGGGAACCCATGCGGATGTGCTGCGCGGGTTTACATCCGCTCCGTCTAGTCGACTAGAACGGCATCACCACAAACAGAACGCCGGCCATGACCACCATGAGGTGATGCCAAGGCCGGCGTCTGTTGTTGCTGGTCAGCGGTGAGCGCTGACCCCCGCCATGTTGGCGAGGTTGACTGCCTGCACGGCGGTCTTCACAGC
The DNA here is from genome assembly GCF_001422325.1 of Leifsonia sp. Leaf264. Lineage (GTDB taxonomy): Bacteria > Actinomycetota > Actinomycetes > Actinomycetales > Microbacteriaceae > Orlajensenia. The sequence continues at coordinate 198,839 of NZ_LMMR01000005.1, read as the reverse complement.
GTCGATGGCGCCCGTGACTTTCGGGTCGTCCGAGATCAGCTTGTCGAGGTTCTTCGCTGCGTCGCGGATCCCGGCGGGGTTCCCGGTGATGCCGGCGGCGTTGTCCGCTGCGATGTCCGTCGCGGCTGCAGCCTTGTCGGCGAAGTCGATCCGGAAGGCGGCAGCGTCGATCGCGTCGTACAGGGCGGTGACGGTGCGCTTGTCGACGCTGTCGGTGTTCTGTGCTGCGTACCGGTTCGCTTCCTCCACGTAGGCCCGGCCGGTCTCAGCCTTCAGGGCGAGGAGGTCAGCGCGGTCGTGGGCTTCGTGGATGCTGCCGGCGAGGGTGTTCTCGGCGCTGCGGACGTCGTCCTGGTAGGCGGACACTCCGGCGTAGGCGGCGGTGACACCGAACGCTGCGGCGAGGGCGTAGATGATGACGCGGCGCGGCTCCCAGGCGAACGGGGCGAAGGTGGGCTTGAAATCAGACAAGGGGAAGCCTTTCTCGGTGGTGTGGTTCATACCGGGGAGAAGTCATGTGGCGACCAGATCTCAGATGCTGATGAAGTACACCCGTCCGTTGATGTCGTGGCCGGCGTCTGCGAGGGACGCTTCGATGGTGTGGTCCATCTTCGGGTCGTCGCCGGGGTCGGTGTGGGCGGTGTACAGCACCTGCACGGTGCCGTCCGGGTTGGTGGTGAGGCCGGTGACGACTCCGGTGTGGTCGCGGTCGCCGGGGTTCTCATCGGTGGGCTGCCAGTCGAACTGGATGACGTCGCCGAGCTTCACGTTGCGGCGGGCGTCGGGGGAGTCCGCGGTTTCTGCATACCCGTTCCCTGTCAGGTAGTTGCGGAGGCTGGTGGAGGAGATGTTCAACACACTGTCCGGCAGACCGCGGACCACCAGTGAGTGGGAGGTGAAGTTGGCGCAGTCCTCGTTGGGGATGTACGGGTGACCCCAGGTGTACGACTTCACCCAAGCGTTATCGGCGACCCACGCCAGTTGCGCGGCAACGCCGGTCTCTGCCGGGGCAGGGGCGGGCGCCGGTGCAGGTGCCGGAGCGGGGGCTGGTTCAGGGGCGGCCGATGCCGGCGGCAGCTGGACAGGGACAGCGGCCTGGGTTGACGAGGGGACGGGCCGCGCTGGCTTAGCGACGGCATGCGGCGCTGACGGGGTTGGGGCGGCGGCCGGCACTGTGTTCGGCTGGTCGGCGGTCAGGATTCCGGCGCCGAGAGCGAGCGCTCCGGCGAGGGTTGCGCCGGCAATGGTGATGCCGAGGCGTCGTGTGGCGGGGGTCACAGGTTCTCCTCAAGGGGTGTTTCCCCTGAGGTATGTGGAGAACCTGCGGCGCCTTAGTTCTCTGCGTCGGTGAGGGCGGCTGTGCTCCGGAGCTGCACGGCGGCGTCCCAGAGCTCGCTGCGATCCACGATCACCGTTCGACGGCGGTTGTCGACGCGTGGGCTGATGATGCCCGCCCATTCGAACAGGTCCAATGCCTGGTCAGCTGAAACCTTCGAGTATCCGACGCGACGTTGCAGCAGCGTGGAGGTCGGCGCTTCATCGGTGTCGGCGATCGCCCAGAGAGCTTCCACCAATGCTGTGTAGGCGGGCGTCGGCGTCTTGAAGTGTTCGATGCGGCTGGCCAGCTCGATGACGCGTTTGTCCCGCTTGGCTTTTCTCCGTCTTCCCCGGAGGACCAGGAGGTAGATGCCGAGCGCGAGGGCGGGCAGTGTGATGTACCAGAGGGTCACGGCTGTCGCAATGACGAAAACGACGAGACCGGCGACCAGGACCATGCCCCAGGCGTCCGAACCTTGCTCCGACTCTGACACGTGCGGAAGCCTACCGGGGGAACGCTTCCGAAAGTGCTCGGGATGCTGCGACCACATCTGCGTCGCCACCGCTCTCGAGAGCGTCGCGCAGGTCCGCCATCAGTCGACCGAACACCGCGGGGACGACGGCCGTCACCTTGCCGTCCTCGATGGTCTCCTGCCCGCCGCGGTAGACGCGGATGTCGGCGCGGGCGTCGTTGTCGGTGTCGTACGAGTCGAGGGTGACGGTGAGTTCGTCGTTCGCGTCGGTTTGCTCGATGGCGTACACCTCAGCTTCGGCCCAGTCGCCGTAGTTGGATTCCCAGTACGCGGTCACCTCGTCGTCGTTGATGGTGAGGAAGGCGGACGCGTCGAGGTCGGTGGACCAGTTCAGCCAGATGTCGACGTCTTCCATGGCCTTGTTGAACGAGTCGACGGTGAAGGTGTTTCCGATGCCGGGAGCGGCGATCGTGAGCTTGTGGCGGATGGGCATGCGGTGGTCTCGAACTCTCTCAGTTGGTGGTCTTCTTCACCACTGACATGAGCGGATTCTCGGGGTTCTGTCCGGCCGAAAACGTCCCAGTCCGCACATGTAGGTGACATGAATGAGACGACAACGATGCTGATTTACGTGGATTCCCAAGCGAACAACAACAAGTTCTACGAGGTGAAATTGTCCTCGGATGGGATCACCGTGACGAAGCGTTGGGGTCGTGTCGGCGCCGACGGTCAGATGTCTATTGAGAAGACCGGACGGCTCGGTTTCGACAACGCCGTCTACGCGAAGGAGCGGAAGGGCTACAAGAAGGTCGCGATCGCAGCCCCGCCCACAGCGACCACGTCAGTGGCCGCGAACACGCAGATCACCACGATCGCGAAGACTGCCCTGACGAAGGGGAAGGCCCGCACCGACACCCGAGTCGCTGACCTGATCGAGCGTATTTGTCGTGTGAACGCCCACGACATCGCCACCCTCTCCGGCGGAAAGATCACCGTCGACACCAGCGGCCAGGTGAAGACTCCGCTCGGCCTGATCACCAACTACTCCATCAGCGAAGCCCGCGGCCTCCTCACGCAGATCGAACAGGCCGGCGGCGTCAAAGACACCTCCAGCACCCGGCTGCTGGAGGACTACCTCACCCTCGTCCCCCAGAACATCGGCCGCAACGCCGGATGGGCATCCACATTCTTCAACCGCGACAACACCTTCCAGAAGCAGCACGAGCTGCTCGACTCCCTCCGCGACTCCGTCCAGTTCTTCAACACCCAGCTCGCCGCTGCCACCACCGCAGCGATCGACGACGTCGACGGCAACGAATACGACAACCTCTTCAAGTACAAGGTTCGCGCCGTCGCCGACGGCGGGGCCGTCTTCAAGCGGATCGAAGAGCGGTATGCGAAGACGAAGAACGGCATGCACACGTCAGCCAAGTTGAACCTGAAGCATGTCTTCGAGCTTGTCGATCCGGTCGGAGCCGCCACCTACAAGAGGATCGCTGCGGAGATCCGAAACGAGCAGCAGATGTGGCACGGGACCCGCGCCGCAAACTTGCTCTCCATCCTCCAGAAGGGGCTGTTCGTCCCGCCGCGGTCAGGTTCAGGTATCCAGATCGCCGGGCGCATGTTCGGCGACGGTCTGTATCTTTCGCTCGACTCTACGAAGAGCCTCAACTACTCGAATGGCTACTGGACCTCCGGCGGCCGAGACAACAACTGCTTCATGCTCCTCAACGACGTAGCGATGGGATCCGAGTACCGTCCCTCTCACTACTCCGACTGGCCGAAAGCCCACTCCACGGTCAACAAGTTCGGTAAGCCGTGGAACTCCATCAACGTGAAGCCGGGGACCGCTGGAGTGCGGAACCACGAAGCCATCGTTTTCGATACGAACCAGGTCCGCGTCCGCTACCTCTGCGAGTTCGACGCCTAGAACCGCGAGAGAATATCCCGACCGACTGAGGAGATGCACGATCGACGCTGACGACTACTTCGACGCCATGGACGACATGCTGAAGCAGCCGACCCGGGCGAAAGGCGGCGAACCGTGCGTGAAGTGCGGCAACCCGATCCCCGCCAAGGCGCACTGGAAGCAGCGGGACCGGCATGTCTGCTCCCCACGGTGCAACGCGAACCTGCGCCGCAGCATCAGCAGAACCCTCGACAGGCCAGGGACCGTGATTCCTGCACCTCGGCCGGAGAAGGTTCAAGCGCGCGCTGAAGAGTCGGCCCGTGGACCGCAGTTCTTCCGCACGAACATGGATGCTGAGTTCCCGTACGAGCATGGCCGGTGGCCGAAACCCGGCGACGCCGTCGAACGGCACGGGCTCATCACCTCATACGCGCTGCTGGAACCGGAGCATCACGGGCACGCAGCCGCCGCCGGGTACCTGACCGGCATGGCCTCCCCGGACACCGTCATGGTGGCAGACCTCATCGGCACCGACATGTGGGGCCTCGTCGCCGTCGGCCCTGACTACCGGCCCAGCATGCTGACCCTCCCGGTGATCGGAGTCGGCGCCGACCTGTTCGAGCTGCCGCACCGCACCGCATTCCTCGACGACCCGGAGACGTGGTTCGCCCGGGAGCTCATCTCCGACGTCGACGAGCACGGCAACGACTACCGCTGGGAAGCGTACGTGTTCTCCCCAGTGCAGCCGCAGTCCCTGTGGACGCCAGCCCGCCACTCCCTATCCAGGGCCGCCCGCGCACGCAGCGCCTACCTGGCCAGAGCCCGCGCCGCTGGGCACATCGACCCGCAAGCCGACTACGTCGACCCGCAAGCCGTGTACGAAGCATGCGACTGGATGTGCGGGATCTGCGGCACCGAGATCGACAAGACACTCCAGCATCCGGACCCGTGGTCCGTCACCCTCGACCACATCCAAGCCGTCACCGTCGACGGAGGCCACACCGCAGAGAACCTGCAGGCAGCCCACTGGTGGTGCAACGTCATCAAGGGGAACAGCTGAGGTTGGGTGATTCCGGGCAACTCCGCGCATGAAGGTGACGGATAAGCCAACCTGAAGGACCGCACATGCCCACCCTCACCAGCCACGAAGCGATCGTCGCCTACCTCGGCGACCTCTACGAGAACGCCTTCGTCGGCCACCTCACCGACCCCGATCTGACCACGTTGGTGAAGCAGGACGGCCGCTGGTTCGAGAACGACTGCGGTGACTGCCGCGAGGTGAGCCCCGAGTACGTCGCTGAGTCACTCGCCGAGGACGGCTACACGGTCATCTTCGTCGGCGTGCCGCCCCTGCCGTGGTGACAATCCCGCGCCCACCAGCCGCCCCGTTGCCGTCGATCGCGTCCACCTACGTTCCGCGGACCCGTTGGGCCCGCCCTGAACCTGCTGTCGGCCCTGACCAGCCGATCGCTGGCCGCCCGATCCCTCGCCTGTCCATCACCGTCGCCACTGACGGTTCCGGGGAGCCCGATCAAGGCGGGTACGGGCGCGGTGGCTACGGGTGGGTGTCCAGCATCGGCGGGCAGGGTTCCGGACCGGCGTCCGAGTCGTCGTTCGGTGCGGAGCTCCGGGCGATCGCGAAAGCGTTGGAAGCGCATGCCCTGTACGAGCGGATCACGGTGTTCTGCGACTGCAAGGAGGCGCTCCAAGCGATCCGCATGTACCAGTCCGGGGAACGCCGTAACGCCTGGGTGAAGCGCGGCGCGGATGCCGAGATGGCGTACATCGACGCGTTCATGTCGGAACGCACGGTGGTGTTCGTCCGGGTGAAGGGTCACTCAGGTGATCCGCTGAACGAACGAGCGGACAGGCTTGCCAGGCAGGCGCGGAAGGCTGCCGCCCAGAGGTAGGGGTTATGCACCGTCCGATGGCGGTGCCAGTCTTTGTGCGACGATCGTGAACAACACGGCGATGATGAACAGCACCCCGTAGGTGAGGGCTGTCGCATCCTTGAACCAGGAGAACGTGTTCCACACGGATGCCGGGATCGTGGATGACCACAGGATGAATGCTGGGACGACGAGGATCACCTTCCACGCCAAGTCTTTGGTCTCTTTCGTTGCCCATGCGACGACCGCCACGAAGATCGGCGCGATGATCAGGAAAATCCACCACGCCACCCAGTCCGGGTCTGCGTCCTTGTTGTTCGCGACTTTCAGGGTGGTGGCGATGCCGTAGCCGGCGACCACATCGGCGGGGATCCATTTCACGAGCGCGCCGAGCGCGTTGATCGTCTTGTCCTTGGCGCTGGCGTTGATTTCGATGGGACCGCCGGGGGAGGTCGGGCTGCCTGTAGCAATACCGAAAGCGCTCATGGTCGGGTCTCCGCTTCATCGCGTTGTGTCCACAAGGTACACCCAGCGGATTCCCACGCTCCAGCATTAATCGCCAGCTCCGCGCATGAATGCTCCGAGAAGAAGGAGCAGCATCATGCCGCAGAAGAAAACCGCCTACCCGGACACCAAGATCATGCTCGCGATCATCGCCGAGCACGGAGTCGCTGAGATGGGCCGCCGTGTCGGCGTCTCCGCGACCAGTGTCCGCAAGGAGCTCGCCCGCCGGGACATCACCGAATACGAGACCGCAGGCCGCCGCGAGAAGGCGAACTACCCGTCCACCGCGGAGATGCTCGACATCGTCGAGTACGACTCCTGGGAGGAGCTGTCCCGTGTCTGCGGTGTCTCGGGCAACGCCTGCCGTAAGGAGCTGACTCGCCGTGGTGTGGATCCGCTCCCGAAGTCGAGGACTGCGAAGCAGTACGCCTGCTGGTGCGGCACGAAGCTCCGCAGCGCCCTGCACCTGACCTGCATCCTGCACACCGCCGGCCGCACTGATGACCGACCTGACCCCGACAAAGCCGACGTCATCGCCGGCGTCTGGGCGATGGGTGTCACCGAGTACGCCCGCACCATCGACGTGCACCACTCCACTGTCCTCCGCCGGGCGGAAACCCGCGGGTACCTGCACGAGTTCCCGGAGCAGCGAAAGGCCGCCTGACCCGAATCAGGTTGGCGGATCAGCTGCCGGTTGAGGCCAGCAGCTCCAACGCTTTCGCCTTCCTCACCAGCAGCTTCGGCTGTGTCGCGCCGGGACCTCGTCGCTCCGGAGGGCAGACATCCTCCCAGCGCTGGAGCACAGCCACCTCTGCGGCGTAGTCCTTCCGACGTCGGTAGACCACTGCGGCCCGTTCCGTGTAGGCGGGAGCCGGTTCGCGTCCGTTCACCTTCGCTGCGCGTTCGGCGCCGTCGACGCAGTCGAGAACCAACGCCAGGTACTCGTCTTCAGGTCCGTCCTTCCGAAGCCGATCGAGGTCATCGCCCCATTCGGTGTAGTGCTTTCCGCGGACCTTCGACGCCTGGTCCTCCGCTTTCTGCAGTGCTTCATAGTCGACGAGCTTCGCCTCCACGGAGGTTCCAGCCGCCCGCAGGTCGGACTGGTTGATCGTGACGGTAGCGACCACCGTCGGTTCGTTCTTCTTGCTGCGGAGCTTGTCGAGGAATCCCATGCCGGCCATCGTGCCATGCGCCGCCGACGATGCAGCGAAATCGCTCGGCCCGGGGCGCCCGGATGCCGCGGTTCGACCTCCGGCAGGTGTTTTCCTCCTGCTCCGCACATGGTGGAGGCGCACCTCGAGAAAGGACTGTCGATGGGCGCCCTCATCCTGAAGACCGGTGACCTGTTCACCTCGACTGCCCCTGCCCTGATGCAAGGGGTCAACGTGGACGGTCAGATGTGGTCCGGCATCGCCCCGACGTTCCGTGACCGGTTCCCGATGATGCACGACATGTACCTCCGCATCTGCGCCAACCAGACGTTCAAGCCGGGGCAGTTCTTCTACTGGCCTCCGATCGAGAACCGCACCGCCGTGTTCAACCTCGCCTCCCAGGACCGCCGCGGCGCGAACGCCCGCCTCGAATGGCTGGAGGAGTCGCTCCGGAAAGCTTTGGACCACGCCGACGAGATCCACTTCAAGACCGTCGCCATGCCACGCATCGGATGCGGTGTCGGCGGGCTCGACTGGGCCGACGTCGAACCTGTCGTTGCCGCGCTCGCCCAATCGCACCAGTGCGACGTCGAAGTGTGGACCCAACGCCGTTTCGGCATCGGCCCCCGCAAGTGACCCACCACTCCGATCCACTCCACCTACCGAAGGACACCATGGCCATCGCAACTATCTCCGACACCACTCTGGACGATCAGGGCGGTTACAAGTCCGGTCTCGCGCTGGGCAACGTCCTCCGCCCCATCCGTGAGCTCATCGCCGCGCCCGAACTGAACGATGCCGTCGCCGAGATCGACCGGGCCCTCGACGAGGAGCTGACGTCCAAGTACGAGCGCGGCTTCGCCGCCGGCATCAGCAAGGTGCTGACCGTTCTCGCCGATCGGGGTGTCACCCTGACCACCGCCGAGCTCGGCCTCACAGACGAGGAGCTCGCTTCCGTCGACAAGATCCGCCTGCACGACCTCATCCTCTCCGTGCACAGGAACAGCGCGCTCCGCGGCCGCCAGTGAACTATCGCGCACTCTGAACAGTCGCCAGATCAGCTTCAGAACCGCGGAAATCCGCGCATGTGGGTAGTGACAAAGAAGGAGCATCACCCTCATGAAGACCAACGATTTCTACTCGATCAACGACCAGCTCACCGCCCTGTTCCAGCAGTTCGATGTCCCGTCAAGCGATGAGACCGACGACCTTCTGGACACCCTGACGCATCACGTCGCCGACGCCATCCAGGTCGCTCGTGGCGAGAAGGCGCCGGTCGACCCTGCAGCTGTCGCGGAAGCGGTCGTCGCAGCCAACTACGCAGACGAGGACGACAACCCGCGCACGGCGGAGGAGATCCTGCAGGAGCTGCTGGACGCCAGAGCTCTGGACGCCTCCGACATCCTGTCGATGATCGGCGCCGCCATCTCCGGATGATCGCCGAGGCCCACCGTCTGGAGGCCGCACTCGCACCCCCAGTGCACGGCACGGTCTGTGCGTCACCGCACACCTAGATGACCGACGTGGCAATGTCGGAGCGCCGGATTTGCCTGGTGCTGCGCTGCACTGCGAATGAAGCCATCGGCGGATCACCGCCCAACATGCACCACCCCACCTATCTGGAAGGATCCACCTTTGAGTAGCACTCTGACCCGCGGTCGCCGTTTCGGCGCCGCCCTCGCCGCAGCAGCCGTCGCTGCGACCACGATCTTCGCGGCCACTCCCGCAATGGCCTCCGGCCCCGGTGGCCTCCCCGGCGGCCCCGGTGGCCTCCCCGGCGGCCCCGGTAGCGGCACCGGCATCACGTGGATGTCCCAGCCCAACGCCGTCGGCGACCTGACTGTCGGCGACACCGTCGACTCTTACCTGATGGCGGCCGGCGCCGTCTCCTACGCCGCCGCGGACGCCAGCGTCGCAGACCTCGGCCTGAACGTCGACAGCACCGGCCACCTCACCGGCACCGTCGCCGACGTCCCCGGCGCGTACGCGTTCACCGTCACCGCCTCCGACGGCGCTGAGGGGACGTCCGACCAGACGTTCACCGGCACCGTCACCAGGGTCGAGGCTCCCGACTACCACCCGGTGTGGCTCTCCCTCACAGAACCGTCCGGAACGGTCGGCTCCCCGTACTACTTCCAGCTCGAAGCGACGAACTGGAACGGCTCCATGTCGGTCGAAGAGAACGACGGTAGCTTCAACTTCCCGCCCGGACTCAACCTCGACGTTGAACGGAAAGCCATCTTCGGCACCCCAACCAAGGCGGGCGACTACACGTTCACCCTGGTGGCGGTCGGACCGGATTGGACTCTCCGAACCCCCCACACGTTCACCATCCACATCGCTGAGGCGCAGCCGGAAGACCCGTGGATGAGCGAGACGTTCACCTTCGAGCAGGGCGCGCAGGCCCATGAACTGATCAACGTTCCCGGAGCCACCAACGTCACGTTCGGCAGCGATTCCGACACTTACGACCTGTCCATCGTCAAGCAGGGCGGCAAGTTCTACCTCGACGGTCTGTTCACGACCTACGGCGGTTGGGGCATCACCCTGAACGCAACGGTCGGCGGTCAGCAGTACGAGAAGACTCTCTACGGCACTGCCCTGCAGGGCCTGCCGAACTTCCCGCGCGAGCAGACCGAGTTCACTGGTACCGCCCGCGTCGGCGAGGAGTACTCGGCCGCGATCGTCGCGAACTACGAGGAGACGCTCACCCTGGAAGGCACCCTTCCCGCCGGTCTGACCTTCAAGTACAAGCACGGCGTCGGCATGATCACTGGCACCCCGACGAAGGTCGGGAACGTCAGCTTCAACGTCATCGCGTCCAACACGCGGTACCCGGCCGCCGGTGAGACCCGCGTGTTCAACGGTTTCTCCATCAACGTCAAGAAGGGCAAGCCCGTCGTCGACGGCTACGCTCTCGGCAACCTGACCGCCGGACAGAAGATCAACCACACGTTCACCGGCACCAACGTGGACTTCTGGCAGACGGACGGCACCCTGCCCGCAGGTCTGACCTTCAACCGTGAAACGGCAACCCTGTCCGGCACCGTTGAGTACGGTGACGAGGCGTACGGCGGATACTACGACTTCGCTGTCATCGGCAGCCAGGAGAAGACCGACGACACCGACGAGCAGGTCTACCGCGGAACAGTCACCCGTCACCACGACGGCGGCAAGAGCAACCCGGTGATCACCACTACCACTAGGGATCTCGGCAAGATGCAGCAGGGTGTCCCCTACTCGAAGCAGCTGACTTCTGACAAGGACGTCCAGTGGGAGGTCAGCTCCGGCGACCTGCCCGCCGGTATCACCCTCAGCAAGTCCGGTGTACTGTCCGGCACGCCCACCAAGTACGGACTGTACGACTTCACAGTCACCGCGTTCAACGATGAGGGCTCCATGGCGAAGCGGTTTGGGGTCGCTGTGAGGCCGCCAGTGTCCGTCAACCCGCCCGGAGGGATGGAAGAGGGGACGACAAACGCCGGCGCGACGATCACCGTCAGCGGAAGCGGCTTCGCGCCCGATTCGGATGTCACCGTCGTCCTCAGGTCCAACCCGGTCACCCTAGGTTCGTTCACCGCCGACTCCGACGGCAAGGTCGAGGCCAGTGTGACGATTCCCCTCAACACCCCCGCTGGTACGCACCACCTGTACTTCGTGGACGAGGACGGTGTCGAGTACCTCATCTCCGAGATCACAGTCGCCGCAGCCGGTGACAGCACCGATGTCATCCCCGGCCTCGGCTTCGAGGGCGCACCGTTCCTCGGTGTTGCCGCTCTGATGCTCCTCGGCGGCGCAGCCCTCATGGTCCGCCGCCGCAAGGTGGCAGCGGAGTAAACCGCACACCTGACAGCACCCATAGGAGCCCCGCCAACCACACCGGTTGACGGGGTTTCTCGTTGGATGGGGACGCCAGGGACAGCGAGGTGAACGGAGGCTCTGCCGCACACCTACGCTCTGTCCGCGGTTCGCGGCGCTGAGAGGAGCACCCGCATGCAGGTCACGTCGTACAGGTCGAAGGCAGTCATCTGCCCGAACCCTTCAGCATGCACGGTGGAGCGATTCCACTGGGACGGCGAAAACTGCCAGGTACTGAACCCGGATGCCGGGCTCCCGCAGCTGACCGTGGACACGACACCGACCGCTCCGGTCGTCGTGCAGCCTGCGGCTGAGGCGCCCATGTCTGAGCCTGTCCAGCCTGCAACGGAGGCGCCCGCGACCACCCCGATCCCTGTCCAGCCGGAACCTACACCGGATGCCCCTCAGAACGGCGAACCGACCGGCGTCTTCCATCGCCTCGAAGCCCGGACCCGGCAGGGGCGTTCCTGGGAGGCCGCGTACTTCGACCGGGTGAACGCGCGGATCGCCAGCGACGTCGCTGCTCTCCAGAAGCCGGCATCCATGAAAGGCGAGGAAGGCCAGACTTACAAGGATCAGGTGGCCGCGATCGTAGACCGGTGGCATCCCGACCGCCCCAACCGGTACCACGGTGTTCTGATCGACGGCGACGAGGCACGCAAAGCCGCAGAGCTCGGGTTCATCATCGTCGACGAAATCCATGACGCGCACACGGCGAAGCGAGCAGCGGACTTCATCGGCGGGGTTGCGACATCCCGTGCCGAATACGAGCAGCTGACCATGAAGTACCCGGGGAAGCACGCGGCGCAGATCTTCCCGAAACTGCAACTGATACCAGGAGGTGCAGCGCGACGGGGATACTCAATCGGGGGAGCACGTTCCGGCGCCCGGAAGCCGGAACCGCTCCCGTTGTGGCGGCGACTGCTCATCGCGTTCGTCGACAAGATCCGCTGACCGTCGCCGGCGGTGGCATCGGGGCAGAACTTTGGTCGGCCGCGGATGCCGCCATTGCGGTACTGTCTCCACCATCAGGGGGCGCGCTGCGCCCTCCCAGATGGGAGCAAAAGCTATGAGTGGTCTGATGCAAACACCCCACCGAGCTGCTTACGTCTGCCGGGGATGCGGCACTGAAATCGCATCGCCGAGCAGCTTCCAGAAATGTCCCGTCTGCGGCATCAAGATCAGCTGAGGAACGCCTTCGATGGGCTTCTTCTCACGCTTGTTGGGAGCACGAACCTCAAAATCTGCAAGCCCGCGGTCACCAGCACCTGATCTCCTCTACGTTCCGCCCGCACGTGTTCAACCGGTCGAGGACTGGCAGCACAGGTTGGACAGGTACGCACACAAGGTGGCCCGCCTGCTTCATGAGGACGGTGTCCCCACGTACTCGCAGCTGCCAACCTGGAACGTGACGTACCCGTTCTGGGTGATCTCCGTATCAATCAGCGAGGGATACCGAACTTGGTGGACAGCGAAAGATGAACCCTTCCCGCTGTTCTATTACCGCGGCGGTGGATTGCTGCTGACCGTCGACGGGCAGCTCATCGCCACCGGTGACGACTCGGTGGCTGTCGTTCGGAAGGGAAATCCACTCGAGTTCTCCGACTTCAACCGATGGACCTCCGACTGGTCCAGGTTCGACCGAACAGGATGGGCTCGAGACAACCGCGGGTACTGGAAGTCCGTGCAGATCCCTCGACGCCTGGAAGCCGAAGAGTGGGAGAGGCGGTACGACACGAGGTGGCTGACTCGACCTGCTGACGGGCGTGCCACCTCCGCTGCTCTCACCGCATTCCTGCGCGACAGACGTACGACTTGGCCTGACAGAGCGAACCTCTAAACGGTTCCTCGGTTCCAGGATGGCGAACCTCGTATCGATGTCGACCGGCCGGATCCGAGGTTGTCCGCACATGTAGGTGTCATGACCACAGTGACCCACAAGTCCGGCGACCTTTTCACCTCTGACGCACCCGCACTCGGGCAGGGGGTGAACGTTGTCGGCGCCATGCACGCCGGCATCGCGAACGTGTTCCGTCTCCGGTTCGCCGGCATGTTCGACGCGTACGCGAAGGTGTGCCGCTCCGGCGCCCTCATCCCCGGTGGGATGTTCTTCTGGCCGGCAACCGAGGAGCTCCCCGCGGTGTACAACATCGCCTCCCAGGACCAGACAGGCCCGAACGCCTCCCTCGACTGGCTGGAGACCGGCACACGCGCCGCACTGCAGCACGCCGACCAGAACGGCATCACCCGCATCGCCCTGCCGCAGATCGGCTGCGGTATCGGCGGCCTCGTCTGGGAGGACGCCCTCCCGGTGCTGGAGAAGGTGGCTGCGGAGTACCGCTGCGACCTGGAACTGTGGACCTACGAGGGATAGCCCCGCACACCTACGACGGCATGAACTACACGAAGCCGGTATCCGTCACCTCCTCCGGGCACACCTACGAGAAGAGGACAGGGCACTTTCCGACGAAGCTGCAGCCGGCCTCGGATGCGTTCCTGACCCACGAAGCGGTGTTCGGCACCGCCGAGTTCATGGCCGCTGCCGAGCTCGACAGCGCCAACGTCGGTGATGACGTCACCATCCACTTCAAGTCCGCTCCACCGACCGGCGGCGTCCTCGAATCCGTCCGCGATGTGTTCGGGATGAAGCAGGTCGTCATCGACGGCACCTCGTTCGTCCTCGACGAAGATGTCACCGTGTCTGTCGCGAAACGGGACATCCGGGCGGAGATCCTTACCGAACCGGACCTGCATGTCCGCCGGCACCTGATCGACCTGCACACCCCACCTGAAGACTGACCCCGGCCGGCGCCCGCCACATGCCTCCTCCCCGACCAGCAACACCGATCGGAAGGCAGCACGGGTGGAGATCTCAGCCCTACTCATCTTCGTAGCCATCGGCATGACCGTGTACCACTGGAACCGGGAGAAGATCGACGGATGGCGGGAACGCCGTGCAGCAACCGCCGCCGCCGAAGTCGAAGCTGCGATCGCTGAAGCCGCCGCAAACTCCGTGCAGGCTCCTGCCAGCACCGACGTCGCCGTCACCTCCGAAGACACCGCCAGGGCCCTCGTCGCCCTCCTCGACGCAGACGTGTTCGACGCAGCTGACGTCGCCGACGACCCTTCCGGCGCCTGGCATCTCTCATGGCCGGACACCACCCCGCCCATGCACGTCACCGTCATCGGCACCTCCTGGTCGCTGGTGCTCGGACCGAAACGGCACACCGGAACCATCGACGACATCCAGGTCCTCGCCGGTCGCATCGAAACCGTCCATTCCCTCTCGTGACCGAGCCCGCCCCGAAACCGGTTCCGACCGCACATGAAGGCCTCATGACCGCGTACGACCCGACTGCACCGACCGTCCCCGTTGAACTGGCCGCCGGCACCCTCGTCGTCCGCGACGGACGAGTCCGGGAAGTTGTCAACGTCGAACGGTTCCAGCATGGAACTCTCGCCGTCACCCTCGACGACCTCACCCAGGAATACTGGGCGCCCGCACGGTGGATGCAGCTCGCCAGCCGCAACGACGTGGAGACGCACCTGCAACGGGTCGACCGGAACCTCGGCTGGGCCGTCGGAGTGGCCGTCGGGATCGTCGCCGACTTCGCAGCCGTGTACGCCGGAGTGTTCGAAGCGCCATCCATCACTGCCCTCGCCGACGACACCAGCAAAGTCATCCTCGTGCTCGGCATCCCAGCCGCCACCGCCGCAGTCCTCGGTTCGCTGTTCCAGTCATTCCGAGCTTCCAGCATCCTCCGCCCCCACCTGTCACGAACGGCGGAAGCTCACCTGGACCGGATCAGCAACCCCCTGAACTTCTACGAGCCGGCCTCAGCCGTCCTGTGAACCCACCCGCACCCACGCACTTCCCCTCACCCATCAGGAGCGCCGCATGACAGACCGCATCGTCAGCCGAACCATCACCCGCCTGCAGCTCGGCGAAACAGTCCCCGAAGCTGACCTGCTCCTGGCAGCGGTGGACGTCATCCGCCGCCGCGACGAAACCATCGCGAAGCTCCGCGCCTACATCGACCCGACCGCCCCGGAACTCCCCGTCGTCGACGGATGGACAGACAAGATCGCAGCTCTCCGTGCTCGGATCTCCTCAACGGACGGCGCCGAGATCCTCGACCAGGTGGCCGAGTACTTCGCCATCGACCGCGACCTCATCGGATTCCGGGCACACATCAAGCCCGGCCCTGCCCGCACCGAGGAGGACATCGCCCCCATCGTCACCGGGCTGCGTGACCTCAACCTCGACGGAGACGCGAAAGCCCTCGCCCTGAACGCAGCCGACACCATCGCCACCCTCACCGCAGAGCTCGCCCGCCACCGCGCCCGTGACCTTGAAGCGGAGGAGGCCCGCACCGCCGAGTTCGCTAAGGAGCGAGTAGAGCGCAAGGAGTGGCTGGCCGGCAGGGACGAGCGCCCCTCCACCTACCTCGGCCGGAAACAGCCCGGAGCTGACGCCACGTACTACGGACCTGACGACGTTGTCGTCGACGGCGACTGGCTCGAATCGCATGAACGCCGCGCCACCGCGGACGCGAAGAAGTTGACGAAGATCCAGAAAGCAGTCCGCGACCACCGTCGAACCGACGAGCAGAAGCTCGACACCATCGCCCGCACCGTAGGCGTCTTCTTCGACTGACCCTGCGGGGAACCGCTGCCACATGTCTGGACCCCCCCCCCCCCCCCCCCCGCCACACCGAACCGATTGGAAAGCAGAGATGGGCAAGCCCGTAGCCGCATTCAGCCTCCCCATGCCGATGACTGCGATGGAGGAGATCGGCCGCGCCATCGAACGCATCTATGGCACCGGCGAGACGATGATGGCCGCCGACGGCGACACCATCCGAGTCATCGCCCCGGAGGGTGGGTTTGGACCCATCGTCACCGGCCGCCGGAAGGCGAACCAGATCAGCCGTGAGGACATGATCCTGCATCGCCAGTCGATCAGGGACGGGGAGATCGAAGTCACCCTCGAAGACACCCAAGGCGCCACCCTCGTCCTCGCGGAGCTCATCCACCGCTGGTTCAGGATCGTCGGCGGCACCAACTACGTCGAAACCGACATCATCTACCCGGACGATGAGTCCCTGTACACCTTCACCGTCCAGCGGAAGACCGGCATCACTCCGCACGCAGCGCGACTGGAAGCGGAAGGGCGAGCGATCGCCGCTGAAACCCGTGTTGCTGAGCTCGAGGCGGAACTCGCCGAGCTCCGCGGAGCGCGCGGACTGGAACCCACGACGTCGAGCTAGGCTTCCCAGCTCGCTACCTGGGATTTTCGCAGCACCCAACTAGAGATTTTCGCGCGCCCCGGCCGTCGGAGGCTCACGCCAGCGAATCCACCGGATGCCGCACATGAAGGTACCGCCACATGCCACCCGCATGCCACACCGCCCGGTGTGACCCACTCGCACGTTCCCTCTTGAAAGGAGAAGTCGCTTGCTCGACTTCCTGTTCGGCCCCGCTTTCGGCATCATCTTCGCCCTTGTCGTCATCGGCGTCATCATCTTCATCTACGCCAAGGTCCTGTACCGCAACGTCTCGCCCGACGAGGCGATCGTCGTCACCGGCAAGCGCTCCAAGCGCAAGCTCGTCAACGGCATCGAGGCGGAGCAGTCCGGCCAGCGTGTCGTCCACGGCCAGGGCGTCTGGATCATGCCGTTCTTCCAGAAGGCGCACAAGATCTCCCTCCGCTCCCGCGCGATCGACATCCAGGCGGTAGCTCAGACGAACAACGGCATCACGATGAACGTCGACGCTGTCGCCATCGTCAAGGTCGGATCCACCGAGACCGCGATCCGCGCCGCCGCGCAGCGCTTCCTCGGCCAGGACAAGAACATCGACGGGTTCGCCCTGGAGGTGCTGTCCGGTTCGCTTCGCTCGTCCGTCGGCGCCACCGACGTCCTCACCATCATCACGAAGCGTGACGAGCTGTCCGCTGCGGTGCTCGACATCGCCCGCCAGTCGCTGGAGAACCAGGGCCTGGACGTCGACTCGTTCGAGATCAAGGGCATCAGCGACAACAACGGCTACATCGAGGACCTCGGCCGCGCCGAGCAGGCGAAGGTCCGCAAGACCGCCGAGATCGCCGAGTCGATCGCGAAGAAGGAGGCCCGCGAGGCTGCCGTCTCCGCTGAGCAGTCCATCGCCGAGGCTGAGAACGCCCTCGCTCTCCGCAAGGCTGACCTGCAGAAGGCAACCGACAAGGCTGCCGCTGAGGCTGCAGCCGCTCGCCCGCTCGCCGAGGCGCAGTCGCAGCAGGCCGTCGTCGCCCAGCAGGAGATCACCGCCCAAAAGCGCGCTTCGCTGCGTGCCGCTGAGCTGGAGTCCGAGGTCCGCGCCGTCGCTGACGCTGAGGCGTACCGTGTGACGAAGATCGCCCAGGCGAAGGCTGACGAGAACCTCATCGCCGCCCACGCTGAGCGCGACTCCCGCATGGCTGCCGCTGCAGCCCTTGAGGCTGAGGGTGAGGCTGAGGCGAAGGCCATCTACGCGAAGGGTCAGGCTGAGGCCGAGTCGACGAAGGCTGCAGCTGAGGCTGTCGCCCAGCAGTCCGAGGCGCTGCTCCAGCTGAAGGTCATCGAGGCGCTCCCGCTGATCGCCCGTGAGCTCGCCGCTCCGATGTCCAACATCGACAACCTCACCGTCATCTCCACCGACGGCGCCGGTCAGCTGGCGAAGAACGTCGTGTCCGGCATGACCGAGGTCGACTCGATGCTGTCCTCCACCATGGGCATCGGCCTGAAGGACCTGCTCGGCTCCGTCATCGGCGGAACCGCAGCCGGCAAGGCTGCCGGTCACTCCGCAGCCGCCACCGTCACCCTCCCGAAGGTGGAGCTTCCCGCGTCCATCGACGTGAAGGTCGGCAACACGGCCGAGTAGTTCAGCTCAACACGAAGGCGGCTGCTGCCGGGTTCACACCCGTGCGGCAGCCGCCTTTTCGTTTGCCCGCCGGCTCGCGCCTTCCACCGCAGGCTTACGGCTTCACGTCCACCGCTCCGCAGTCCTGGCAGATCGTCTTCTGCGGTCGGGTGTCGAACCCGGCGAGCCCCACAACGTCGTCGCGGCCGCACTCCCCGCACACCTGGTCGCGGGGTGCGCCCGGAATCGGATCCGCTCCGAGCGCGGCGAGGAGGACCCCGACAGCTTGCCGGCGGCCGCCACCCACCTGCCCGGCGGCTCGGCCGATCGCGGCGGCGGAGAACATGTGGAACACCATGAACTCCACCTCACGCTCCACCTTCTTCCGCAGCTTCCGGTCATCCCGGTCGTCCCGAACCTTCTGCCTGGCGTCCTCCATCGCGTCCTCGAGGAGGCCTTCGGTGAAGCGGCGCATGGTGTCGTTGATCGAAGTCACAGCTGAAGCCTTCCGGTTGGTGGCGGGGTGCCGGCTCGATCGTATCGGCGGTGGCAGACACGGGTGCTGGAACAGAACGGCGTCAGACCGCACATGGAGGTGATGACACACAAGGAGAACCCACCCATGCACGCCACCGTCACCCGATCCCGTCTCTGGGTTCGCGGCTGGTCCGACAAGGACATCGCCGAGCATCTCGGCGACCCTGCGACGCAGGCAGCTCGGAAGACGGACGACGCATGGGATGAGGAGACCACCCTGAAGGTGGAAGCCACCGGGGTGATCACCCTGTCATCGATCGTCACCGGTATCCGCGCAGTCGAGGAGCAGGCGTACGTCCGCGGCCCCGTCGTTCAGGCGTGGATGCAGCCTCGGAAGCCGGTCCGGTACTCACAGCACCGCCGCCGCGCAGCGTGAAACGCCACATGTCTTGACAGCATGAGCACCCCACGCCAGAACACCGTTACAGCCTTGGTCGCAGCCGTTTCGATCACCTTCATCGCCGGCGCGTTTCACACCGTCTTCCACGCACCTCGCACACGCCGCGGCCGGATCCTGACGAAGGTGGTGGAGTTCAACGGCACCCGCCGCCCGAAGTACCGCCTCGACGTCGACTTCCACGGCCGCCGCGGCTGGGTGTACGTCACCGAGACGGTGTGGCACTTCGCCAACGTCGGCGACATCATCGACTAGCCCCCTCTCTCGTCGCAGGACAGCTCCGGTCCGCACATGAGGGAGGCATGAAGAAGATCCTCACCGTCGTCGCATCTGCCCTGGCCGTCGCGGCCCTCGCCGCCTGCTCCCCGATCTCCTCCGGGACCATCACCGGGAAGCACTACGAACCGGCGTACACGTACGTGTCGACCACATGTGCCGCCTACGACAGCAAAGGCAACTGCAGCGTGACGATGCCGCTCACCAACTACGTCGACGACGAATACCGCCTCGACATCACCCGGGGCGGCAAGGACGGCTGGGTGATCGTCAGCGAGCACACCTACGACGGCGCCCGCGTCGGTGACTACTTCAGCGGCGGGGACGTATCAGCGGACTGGTGAGCATCATCTGAGCTCCCGCGAGCAAACCTCGTGAAGGCATGAGAAAGCCGGCACCCGCCTGGGGTGCCGGCTTCTGCCGTCTCTGGTTACTGGTCTTCTCTGATGGTCTCTTCGGCGGGCGGTCCGGCAAGTTCCTGCCAGAGCCGCATCTGCTCTTCGTATTCCCGCTCCGGCGCGACGTCGAGGAGGGGTTCGTACCTGTCGCGTGTCATGTCTTCTCCAGGGGGTTACGGCCCCGGCAGGCTTGTCGGGGCATGTGAGTTTAGCTTGAGCTGTGCGGGGTTCAGTTCCCGGTTTCGTCCGTGTCGTCCGGGCCGGTGATGAACTCATCGCCCGCTGTGTCATCGTCGTCTTCTCCGGTGAGGGCGGCCAGCCAGGCGGCGGCTTCATCGGCGACACTGTGATGCTGCGGGGCGGGGAGCCCATCGATGTGGCAGATCGCTTCTGAGTACTCGTTCGAGTAGGTGAACGCCACATCCAGTGCGATCGGCGACTCCGGGTCGGCGATCACCACAGCGCGGAGTCGGGCAGCTTCACGGTCCGTGATCACCGGCGGCGACCAGTCATCCGGCTGCGCCTTCATCTTCATCCGGTGACGGATGAACAGCTCGACAGGGCCGTCAACTCGTTGCCCGTCTTCCAGCCATTTCGACTTCGCGGCGTGGTTCCTGGTGGTGACGGGAAGCTGGATGGCTGGCCCGTCGAGCCGGTGCAGCTTCGGGACGCCGTGGTCGTAGTCCTGACGGAAGTAGCGTCGCTCACCGTCGTCGTAGTGGACGACGAGGGTGTATCCGCCGGCCCAGTGCGGCTCCGGCTCACCTTCGACGTCGAAGTAGCGCATCTCGTAGGCGTTGCGGGCGTTCAGGTGGGCCCGGACGCGGATCATGCCGTCCTGGTCCTCCCAGTGGAGGTACCCGGCTTTCGTGACACCGGTGAAGGTCAGCCGAACATCCTGCTTCGTCTCCGGTGCGGGGATCAGCTTCCCGCCGATCCACACCTGCCGGTTGCTGCGGCGGTCGACGGCGTAGCCGTCCTCCCGGTGCAGCTTCCCGTCACGCCAGTAGGAGTGGCCGTCCGAGTGTGTTCGTTTCTCGTTCCAGCCTCCGGTCGGGTGGTACGACGAGGTCTTCTGGTGTGCAGGTGTGGTGCGGGGATCTGACAAGGTCAGCCCTTCTGTCGAGCGAGCGTCCTGCTCCTCGGGGCGGTTCAGACGGCTTCCTGCCGGATCTGAGTGAGGATCGTTGCGGCACGAGCCGGTGACACGTTCATCCAGGAGCTGATGTCATCCGCGGTGACCTGGGTCCCTGCGGTTTCGAGCTCCCGGACTTTCGCGCCAGCTTCAGCGCGGGTCATCGGCTTCGTGGTGGTGCGAGGGGCTGCAGCCTTCTTCGTCTCCTTCGGAGCCGGCTTCGAGGCAGGCTGCGGAGACGGTGCAGCTTTCGGGAGGACCGTCTCGGGCACCCAGGTTGGGTGTGCGTTGCTGGCAGCCAGTTCCGGCGCCGGCGCGGCAGGCAGCTCCACGGCGACTGGACGGGGAGGTTTGGGAAGCTCAGTGACGGCCGCGTCTGTGAATGCTGCGTCGGTGACGACAGCCTGCGGGGCGCGGTGCGCCGGAGCGGCCGCGGCAGGCAGCTCGGCGGCGGGTGACGCCTTCTGCGGCCGGACCGGGTCGGGCCGGTTGTGGTGTGCGATGACGATCACGAACAGGTGGACGGACAGCAGGATGCCGACCGCGGGGACGGCGCCGACGAGGAACAGCTCCGGCAGGGACACGTCCGCTCCGGTGGCGTGGATGCCGTTCGCCCAAATGGACACGGCCCCGAACAGGATCAGGATCGCCCACGGGTACCAGGACACCCGGACGCCGTGGCGGTGCAGCATGAACGCCGCGAACGTGGACACGACGATGGTGCCGTCCACGATGATCGGCCAGCCGAAGGCGACGTCCTTGTGGATGCGGGCGAGGATCGCCAGGTCAACCTGGGACTGGAACGAGATCACGAACGCGTTCGCGATGATGACGACGAGGGTGAGCGCGACCGGCCACAGCAGCCACCGGACCAACCTGTCTGAAGGTCGTCCGGTCTCCTGCTGGAGGGTGAGCGTGGGGTCGGCGGAGTCGTGCATACCTCCTCCATGCGCGGATGTCGGCGCTTCTGCACAGTTCCGGGGTCGCGGCCCGGCCGCGCTTCGCCACATGTCCTTCCAGGGTCCGGGCTCAGCAGACGCTGCCAGCCGCAGAACCCCATCTTGGAGAACCACCCCATGAGCACCAACATCATCGTTTCCGCTTCCGCTCGCACAACCGTCGACGCCGACCGGTGGACGTTGCAGATCGGGCTGAGCTTCCCGGGGCGCCCGTCCGAGCTGGAGCTCGAGGCGGAGCTGGGAGGTTTCATCGACTCCCTCACCGACGACGCCCTGTCCGTGCCTTCGCTGGTTCGCGCTCCGGTGCTGTCCGACCCGAAGTTCCGTGAGGAGTTCGGCCGCACTTGGACCGCTGACGTCACCCTGAACGTGGAGACCGCTGACATCGAAGCCGCCGTGCGCTGGCTGGAGGAGAACGGGGTGTTCGACTCGGACGACGTCACCGTCGTCGAGGCAACCCTGACTCCGCACGCTTCCGCAGTGGTGGCTGCTGCCGCGCTCGGCGTCGCCCGAGCCGACGCTGTCATGCTCGCCCACAGCAACGCTGAAGCGTACGCAGCCCTGCTGTACAGCCCGGTGAGTGGACTGTCGCTGACCGAGCTGAAGGAGGACTCCTCTGCAGTGCGGCAGCCCGCACCGCGTCTCGTCCCCGGCCGCCGCACCGGAGCAGGTCACCTGGCTTTCGCTGAGGTGATCCTCAGCGTCGCTGACGTCGCCGACGTGGTCGCCGAGGCTGACATCGCCGTCACAGGGACCTACTTCACGAACGCGTGACCCAGCACCGATAGCTGAAAGGCTCTGATGGCTGAGACCCTGTACGACATCCTCGGCGTCCACCGTGACGCCACCGCCGCGGACCTGACCGCTGCGCGCGACCTGCTGCGCCAGGGCGGGTTCCGCGAAGACGAGCATGCCCGCATGGTCGAGTTCGCTTACGACGTCCTCAGCAACTCAGAACGCCGCCACGACTACGACTCGAAGATCCTCCCCGCACAGGCGAACGCTGCGCCTGTCGAGTCGGTCGAACCGCCGGCGAATCACGCGCCCGCTGTGAAGGTCGCACCGGAATGGCGGTTGGATCGAACCGACGCCGCAGCCGAGACAACCCCACGCCCTTCGTCGCCATGGTCGACGATCCCTCTGTCGCGTCAGCCGGCCGCCGCTGAACCCCAGCTGACAGGCCCAGCCCAGCCGGCGTGGGCCCCCATCCCACTGCACCGACCGGTCGCAGCAGAACCTGCGGCACCTCAGATGCCTGAACCTCCGACCCGCACCCAGCGACTCTTCCCAGCCGGATGGGCGAACAGGGGATACGTGCTCGCGGGAGCAGCAACCGTCATTCTCGGCTCATCCGTGTTCGTTGCGACCCTCCCCGCACCGGATGACACCACCTTGGTCGTGCTCGCTGCGATCATCGGAATCATCGGCGCCGCACAACGGCGGTTGAAGCTGTGGGCAGCCCTCGCCCAACTCGCGCCTGTCGCCGGCGCCGTCCTCTCACTGGTCGGGGTGATCGACGTCGTCTCCCCCTCCGCCGCGGCTGCCACCATCGCCGCGGTCGCCGGATGGTTCCTCGCCGGCGCTGGCATCAGATCGTGGAGGGCCCTCTCGACCGACCGCGGTCTGGTGCACCGATGGGAGCTGCTGAAAGCCTCCGCTGCCGCAGCAGAAAACGGAGGGCCGTTCCTCGTCACAGCGATCGACGGAACCTCCGCGTTGGTGCAATCCACCGACGGCCGCGAGTTCAGCATCGACACGTGGGGGAGAGCTCAAAGGAACACGTGGGTGGTGCTGAACAGCGAAGCAGTGATCGTCGCGACCGCACCCGGCCGCAGCTCCACAGCATGGGTGAACAACCGCCGACGTGAAGAGAATGCAGGCACCCGGAAACGCCGGGATTCTGCAGAGGACACGCCCGCGAGATAAGGTTTCCTCCGGATGAGCGCAACCACACACTACGAACTCCTCGGGATCCCCGAGGACGCCGACGACGACACAATCGGGAAGGCGTACCGGTCCCTGATCCGGCACTACCACCCCGACCGCGCCGGCACGACGGGCGCTTCGATGTCCCAGAAGCTCAACGAAGCGTACGCGGTGCTTCGCGACCCCGACACCAGACGTCTCTACGACCGTGACCGTGTGCAGGGTCCCGCATCCAGCACCACGAGCGCCGCGCCTGAACCACGCCCGGAACAGGCACCCCAACCTGCGGCGCCGGCGCCGCGCCCGGACATGACCGGCACCTGGCGGCGGCTCCCGCTTCGCGTCCGCCTGGTCCCGCCCGGATCCGGGAAGTACTTCCTCGCAGCAGTCGCCTTCGTCGCCGTGGCCGGCATCTTCGCATGGGGTTTCCGCTGGTACGAATCCGCCGTCGACACCGACCTTGACTTCCGTCGGGACGCGTACATCTCCGCAACCGCCTGGGCTTGCTACATGTGGGTGTTCGGGGCGCCGGCGATCCTTCTGGCCGGACGCGGATGGCTCGGCCTCATCACCCGGTACGCTGCGCTGGCCATCTACGTCGTCGCCTGGGTCACAGTCCCGCTGTCCCTGCTGTTCGGAGCGTTCTACCTGAGCAGCGCCGCCTGGGTCATCCCCGTGGAAGGGGCCCTCCTCGCAGCCGGGTACCTGTTCGGGTGGCGATGGTCGCTGTACCGGGCCCGAGCCACCGACGCTCAGAAGCTGGAACGGCTGATGTTCGAAGGTGTTCGGGACGGGACCGGGCCGTGGAAGGTTCTCGAACACGCCGGCGGCGACTACTGGCTCGCCGAGCATCCCGAGAACGGCGCTCGCTTCAACCTGAAGATGATCATGGCCAAGGTGGAACCCGGAATGTGGGTGCTGCTGAACAAGTTCGGGAAAGTGCTCTCCTCTGTCCCAGCGACAGCGACGGTCACCTGGTCGGAACTGAAGGATCTTTTCCGAGCACGCTGAGGCCGCGAAACCCGAGCGATCCGCACATGTGGTGTTTATGACCATCACCGCACCCGCGCCGCTTCTCACCGGAGAGCGTCAGCCCACCCCCGAGCAGCAGATCGCTCTGGACCTGGCCGACACGAACGAGAACTTCGTCATCATCGCCCTCGCAGGCACAGGCAAGACCACCACCCTGCAGATGATCGCCCGCCGACGCCCCGAGCGTCGCGGCCTCTACCTGGCGTTCAACCGCGCGATCGCACTGGAAGCAGCGGAGAAGTTCAAGGGCACCAACGTGGACGCCCGCACCGCTCACTCGCTCGCCTACGCCACCCACGGCGCACCCCGCCGAGGACGCCTGGACAAGCGACTCAACGCCACCGACAGCGCCAAGGCGCTGGAGATGGACCGCATCGACATCCCCGGCTACAAGATGGTCCACAAGGTCGCCGCGAACTCTGCCATGAAGATCGTTATCGACACCGTCAACCGGTTCTGCACCACAGCGGATGAGGAGATCGGCCGTCAGCACGTTCAGCTGCCCGCCCGATTCCTGTTCTCGGTGTCCGACAAGGCGAAGGCGATCATCGGCAACGACGTCGTCCAGCTCGCCAATGCCGAGGAGGTCGAGGACAACGCCACCCAGCAGCTGATCGACGAGGTCGTCCGCTGGGCGAAGATCTACTGGCAGGACCTGCTGGTCGTCGACGGCGGCGGTGTCGTCGTCGAGTACGACGAGAACGGGTTCGAGATCCCCGCCGACCCGTACGCCGAGGTTCGCATGGCCAGCGGTGTGCTCCCCGTCACCCACTCCCACTACCTGAAGATGTGGGCGCTGTCCAAGCCGCAGCTGCCGTTCGACTACATCATGTACGACGAGGCGCAGGACTCCGACCCTGTCACCACCAGCGTCGTCCTCGCCCAGAAGGGTGCACAGGTCATCGTCGTCGGCGACCGGCACCAGGCGATCTACAAATGGCGTGGCGCGGTCGACGCCCTCGACGGGTTCGAGGGGGAGAAGATCGCCCTCACTCAGTCGTTCCGTTTCGGTGAGGAGATCGCCGACTTCGCCAACGTGTTCCTGGAGACCCTCGGCGCGGATCTCCGTGTTCGCGGAACCGAGGGCAAGCGCGCCTCCGTGCACACCGACCGCCACTCCGACCGACGTCCGGATGCCGTGATTTGTCGCACAAACGGTGGCGCGATGAACGAAGTGCTCTTCTTCCTGAAGCAGGGCCTGAACGTCAACATCGCCGGTGAGAAGAAGGCTGCCGAGCTCCGCTCCATCGCCCAGGCTGCGATCGACCTGGACAAGAACGGGTGGACCAGCCACCCCGACTTCGCCGGGTTTCGGAAGTGGCAGGACGTCCTCGACTCCGTCGCCTCCGAGGACGCAGACGAGAACACCAACCTGGCCTCGATGATCAACACCATCGTCCGGGTCGGCGCCGTCGACGTGATCGCCGCGATCGACTCCTGCGTCCCCGCTGACCAGGCTGACATCAGCATCTCCACCGCCCACGTGTCGAAGGGGCTCGAGTGGCGCCACGTCCGCATCGGCGCTGACTTCCCCTACCCGAAGATCGACAAGGAGACCGGCGAGTTCAAGCCGTTGAAGGCGGAGGAGGCGCGCCTCATGTACGTCGCCGTCACCCGTGCGATGCGCCACCTCGACGCGAAGAACATCGCCTGGATCTACGACTTCGCTGCTGGTGTCACCGAGGACGAAGCAGAAGCCCGCTAGAAACAGGCGGCCTGAGCCGGATGTCTGCATTGCGCAGGCGTCCGGCTCTTTCTGTGTTCAGGGACATTCTTCGGCTGCGCCGCACATGAAGGTGACGACGAAGCAGGACCCACCCCATTCCGGGGCTTACGGACACACTCGCCGAACCATCGCATCACCCCGGACCTGAACCGGCCGTAACGTATCGATCCGCACCGCTCTGGAGGAACGCTTTGCCCACTGACACGATGACCCACTACACCGTCCTCGGCGTCACCGCCGACGCGTCCACCGAGGACATCATCAGGTCATACAAACGACTGGTGAAGATCTACCACCCCGACATCGCCGGCCCCGGCGGCGCAGCGATGGCCGCGAAGGTAAACCACGCATACGACATCCTGCGAGATGACGCCCGCCGTCGAGAGTACGACGGGAAGCTCGTCATCGCGGAAGAGAACGAGCGTTACGAGCAGCAGCAGCGCGAGCAGGAGCGTGAGCAGCCGCGGTACGAGCAGCCCCGATACGAGCAGCCCAACTACCAGCAGTCGCCACCGAAGCAGGAGAAGCCGAAGCCGGCCCCGGAGCCGGAGAAGCCCATCTACCCGTGGGCTGTCAAGCGTGCCGGCACCATCTACCCGGATGCCGGACCGAAGCCGTCGCTGCTCGCTGGCATCCTTCCTGCCCGCGGGATCCCGGGACTCCTGATCTCGATCATCCTCGCCGTTGCCGGGGTCGCAGCCGCGTGGGGCCTCTTCCTTCTCCTGCCCGCGGACGAGATCGGTGAGTCCTGGCACAACGCCGCCGGCTTCGCCGCCTGGTCTTCCGTGTTCATTCTCCCGATGGCGTTCGTCGTCGGGACGCGGATGAGCAGCTGTCTGCAGATGTTCGCCGTCCTCGTCGGCGCCGGCGGCGTCCTCGTTTACGGGTTTATCTGGTTCACCGGCGTGTTCGGGGCGTGGGGTCTCGGTGGAGGCGCGTATCACCTGGTGTTCGCTGCACTTGTCGTCTGGTTCCTCGTGAGCATGGCAGCTCTCAGCTACCACACTGCTCGTCACCGTGTTGTCGGCAGCTGGGAGTTCGCAAACGCACTCCGCCTCGGCAGCACCGGTGGAGGCTACGGCCCCTACAAGGTTGTGAAGTGCCGTGACTTCGGAAAGGTCGACGTTGTCGAGCACTGGTCCACCGGCGATCGATTCCGCTTCCCCGGCGAGGCCAAAGCATCAACCGACGAGATCCTCGTCTTGGCAGAAGACGGTCAGGTGCTCCTGAAGGTCGCAGCCGGTACCGCCAACGACTGGAAGAAGACCGAAGCCCGAGCCGGCCGCTAATCCTGCCCACCCCGCAAGTGCGGAACAATCCGGACCGGAAGGAAGCCTAATGAGTGCAGCAACCCATTACGAGACGCTGGGCGTCGCCGACACCGCCACCGATGGTGAGATCGTCGACGCGTACCGCACCTTGATCCGGCACTACCACCCGGACCGCGCCGGTGAGGCCGGTGCGACGATGAGCCAGAAGGTGAACGAGGCGTACACGATCCTGCGGGACGTGGACGCCCGGAAGGTGTACGACCGCGGTCTCGCCCGCCGAGCTCGTACAGGTCAGCCCGTCCCGGATCGCACCTCGGCACCCAGTTACCAGCCGGCGCAGTCTGCACCTCAGGCCTCGCAGCAGGTGCCGGCGGCCACCCGCCCCTCGTGGAAGCAGCGGAACTTCCCACCCGGGTCAGCCCGCGACCTGACGATCGCCGCCGCGTTCTTCTTCGCCGGCATCCTGTCCAGCGCCGGACTGTACTACTACCAACTGCTGCTGAACCCGGTCCAGGACGCCACCCGGGACGCGTTGATGGCCGGCTCGTCAATCGCCCAGATGATTGTCTGGATCGGAGTCATCGCCGTCCCGTTCGCCGGCTGGAACAACAACCGGATGATCCTCGCCGTTCCCGCCTTCTTCCTCGGCGGCGTCCTCGCAATCTGGGGGCTGCTGTCCCTGATCTTCGACATGATGCCGATGCACCGCGAAGGCGGATGGGTACCGATC
The DNA here is from genome assembly GCF_001422325.1 of Leifsonia sp. Leaf264. Taxonomy (GTDB): domain Bacteria; phylum Actinomycetota; class Actinomycetes; order Actinomycetales; family Microbacteriaceae; genus Orlajensenia. The sequence continues at coordinate 170,472 of NZ_LMMR01000005.1, read as the reverse complement.
GTCACCCTCATCTTCATGGTCCTCTCCTGGTGGTACGTCGCACTGTGGCACGCCAGCCGCGGCGGGAAGATCGAACAGGTCTGACGCTCCAACGCGGTCGGCCTGGCCGGGCGCACTAAACCGGAGCAGTCCGCACATGTGAGTGGGAGAAGAACACTCCCACACACGAAGGACCGCTTTGAACTCCCTCTGGAACGACAACGTGGACCGCGACGTCCACTCGCACCGCAGCTCGATCTCCACCTGCGAGTTCAGGATCAGGGCAGCGGAGAAGGAAGCCGCCGAGTGGCGCCGGATCGGGGCTGCGCACCCGTTCGCTCACATCTGGAAGCCCCTCACCTGGGCGGTCGGGCTGGCGCTGCTCGCCGCGGCTCTGCTCTGGTTCGGGTTCTCCGTCCCGAAGGACCTCGGCGACCGGGTGGGACCTCTCGGGGTGCTGGCAGCCATCGCCGCAGGCGTCTTCTTCCTGGTGGTGTGCTCACGCGTCCACGACCTCTTCTCTTGGAAGAGGGAAGCCGCTGACAGCGACAATTCCGCCTCGCGGTGGGCTGACTACCGCGAGGAGTACCAGGAGCTCCTGGATGGAGCGCTTGCCCGTCAAGTGGAGCGGGCCCAGTTCATCCAGACCGTCAACCAGCTCCCCAAGGTGATCGGGTCCATCAGCACCGTCGTCGACACCACCGACCGGGACTGGACCGCCGACGACGCCGACGCCCGCCTGTACGCGATCGTCCACGGCCACACCGACTTCGACGAGGTCGCCGCGAAGCACAACTGGTCGGAAGACGTCATCGCCCAGCTCCGGGCAGCGCACAAGTCATACGCCGCTGTCACTGTGAGCTCGTGACACTGCTGGGCTGGCTCAGACGCACCTCGGAGGCTGCACGCACCCGAGCCGAAGACGAAGCCGCTGAAGAACTGAAGTTCCGCGAGATCCTGCACGAGCACATCCGCACAACCACCATCTGACCTGAGATACGGAGACACCATGATTGAGAAGTACCGAATCGCCCTCGACCTGCGCAAGGAAGCCAGAGCCGCAGAGCGAGACATGAACCGAGCAGCCACCTACGCGTCACGGCCTTGGGAGACCACCTTCACGGTCCTTCTCGTCGCCGGGTTCGTCGCCTTGTACGGCGCCACTCAGGCGTGGCTTGTCACAGCTGGCGGCCGGGGAGAGGTCACCGAACCGGAACATGCCGCCGCCACAGCGGTCCTACTGTTCGGCTCCGTCGCCGCCGTCGCACTCATCGTCGCTGTGATCCGCAGCGTCCACACCCTGGTCGTCAACGCTCGGCACCGCGGAGATTTCGACGCCAGCGTCGCCGAGTACCAGGACGCTGCGGCGAGAGCAGATGCTGCCCTCGCTGAACTCGCACCCGACGTGAACCGATCCGGCGACATGGAGATCCTCCGCGGCATCTGGCTATACGAAGCCGCCCACGCAAAGCGTCAAGCGAAAGTCGTCACCCGAACCATCGCTGGCAACACGTTCCTGCTGTTCGGGTCGGCCGTGTTCGCCGTCGGCGGCACCATCTTCGCAAGTCAGGCCGGTGGAAACCTCGGACTGCTCGGCCAAGCAGGCATCGCAGTCATCGCCGTGGCCGGGGTCGGGCTCTTCACTCCGAACTTCAAGACGCTGCTCACCAGCGACGCGGCTGAGATGCGCCGCATCCTCACCGCGAACCGGCTGGCCCAGTCGAACCTCGCCGTCACCCAGCCGGCCGCCGCGTAACCCGGAAGGACAGCATGAACTCCGAACTGATCAAGTCGCACCAGAGGCGACTCAACACCACCGGCTACCAGGTCAACTCTGTGGAGGCGACCCTGACCACCCTCCGTCGTCAGCAGCAGATGACCGCCTGGCGGTACGCGCGTCCCCGCGTGATCCGAGCAACGATTTCTGTCGTCGGCCTGCTGGTGTTCGGCGTCATCGGCATCCTCGCCGGCTTCGACATGCTCGGCGGGCTCAGCCAGCTGGGTCGCATCCTCGGGATCGTCTTCACCGTCATCTTCCTGATCGATGCGCTCCTCGCCATCCTGGACCTCATCGGAGATCTCGGTCGACACCCCAAGATCGCCGATGACATCACCCACTACGAAGGACGAGTGGCTGCCCTCAACGCCGAGTATGAGGTGGCAGCCCGCGCCCTGAGCGCCGCCCACGCGGAAGAGGTCGCAGAGGCAGAGTTCCAGGCAGCGTTCCGGCGCCGCATCACCGACGGTGACCTGTCCGAAGCGTCGATCGCAGCGCTCACCAACCCGACAGGATCACACGCATGAACACCTGGTACAGCCAGCGGAAGCTCGACAATCTGCACTATTCAGTCGGCATCGCCAAGGAGATCCTTCGAAAAAGCCAGCAGAACCTGAAGTCGGCGATCCGCGAACGCGACGCCGCAGCCGAATACGCCGAGAACCCCGGCAAGCCCGGAACCTGGAAGCTGATCCTCGGCGTTGCGATCTTCGGTGCGTTCATCGCACTACTCGTCCTGATCCTCGTGCATGTCCTCCCGATCAGCTACGTCGGGCTCGGCATCCTCGTCGCCGCCGTCGGATCCGTTTTCATCGGCTGGTACGCCAACGACCGCACCAACATCACAGACCGGTTCAACGCACTCGACCGAGCCGAAGCATGGGTGGAGAAAGTGGAGGACTGGGTCATTCGTGACGAGCAGTACCTCGCCACGTCGGAGAGGAAACTCCGGGACGAGGAGACGTTCCAGCGCCGGTACCGGGGGCTCATCATGGCCGCCGGGGCGTTCGTCGACCTGTTCTGATTATCCACCGGGCCGGGTACCGACAGTTCTCTACAGCTCCGCACATGAGGGCTGTGAAGTAGCCAGGCCACACCTGCCGGCACGCATCCTGAAGGAGCATCACGTGAACACCGATCAACTCGCCCAACTGGGCTTGCTCGCCAACGAGCCCGACCGGCTCAGCGTCACCGACCTGCACGACCAGTCGGAGCGCACCCTGGTGTACGGGTACACGCCGGAGCGAGACTCCTTCCACATGTACCTCCTGGGCGGTCAGATCCACCTCCACATCTACAGCCACGCGAAGGTGTCGCTATTCCACGAGGCGGCTCCGAAGTGGAACCCTGAGTTCCTGAGGCCGAACAAGCGCGCGTATCCCCAGTTCACCGACTTCGAGTTCGCTGTCCTGATGAAGCGCCTCGACTGGGCGCTGGAGTTCGCCAACTTCGAGGAGCCGAATCGTCCCGGCCCGTTCTACGGCCTGGTCCTCCGATGACCGCCACCACAGCTGAGCCGACCCTCAGCACCGCAGCCGCCCGCGATCTGAAAGTTCGCGAAGCCTTCCTCGACGACACGAAGAACCACCGGCTCACCATCGTCCGCGACGACGGCGTGTACCGGCACCTGTACTACGGCGCGCCCGGCACCGGCTGGGGTTCGTTCAACGTGATCACCACACCCGGCGCCCTCACCGTGTACGGCGACACCGGCACCTACGTCTTCGAACGCCTCGACGACATGTTCGAGTTCTTCCGCGGCAAGCGCGGCATCAACCCGCACTACTGGGGCGAGAAGATGACAGCCAGTTCCGACTTCAAGGAGCACTCAGTCGACGCCGTCATGGAGTTCCTCGACGACACCGTCACCGACTGGCTCGACGAGAACGCAGACGCCGACGACGCCTGGAAGCAGGATCTCCAAGACGCTGTCGCGCAGGAGCTCGCCTGCTACGCCGACGACGACTCCGAACTCCGACGCGCCATCGACCAGTTCCAGTTCGGAGACTGCCGGTTCTACGACGTCTGGGAGAACGACTTCACCGTCTACACCCACCGATTCCTGTGGGCACTGTGGGGGATCGTCACGGTCATCGCCCAGTACGACGAACAGAAAGCAGGCTCGTAGAACCGGACCGAGGGCGCCGGCTCGGTGGGGCACTTGCCACATGTCTGAGAGCCGGCTGACCGTCAGCCGTTAGGACGTGTCATCTCTGTGCTTCGCCTTCTCCGACTCCTCCGGAACCCCCGAGCTGCGATCGATCTCGCATCGATCATGGTCGGCGTCATCGTCATCGCTCTCGTCGGGTCAATCATCTCCGCAACCGTGTTCGGTGTGATTCCCTGGTCGCAGCGCGAAGCCGCGAAGCAGGACCTCGCCACCGTGCGGGTCGCTGAGTCCCTCGCCAAGATGCTGCCGGAAGCTGGCGGGAAGTATCTGGAGTACGGGATCCTGTCAACCGCGCCGGTCGACCTGATCGAGCACAAGACAACCCTCGACGTCACCACCGACACGGACGGCACCTGCTGGGTCGCAGCGATCAGGTCAGGGGACGGCAGCTTCTTCTACACCACCTCCCAGAGCCCCACGGTTCGCGACTACAAGTCCGAAGCCGACAGCACCCACGCAGACTTCTGCGCTCCACTGCTCCGTCCGCTGAAGGACGTCATCGCAGGAATCGCGCTACCTGGCGACGACTTCACCCCGCCGCCCCCGCCGCCCGTCCTCCCGATCGCCCCGACTCTCACGGTCCCGACTCTGCCCGCAGGGAAGGTCGGGCAGGTCTGGGGTCCGGTCACGATCTCCGCGACAGGCCGCCCGACCGTGTTCACATTCGCGGTCCAGCCGGCTGACGGCCTGTCGAAGCTCGGACTCGCACTCGACGCGAGCACGGGCGTCATCTCTGGGACCCCGAACCAGATCGGCGTCTCCAACTTCACCCTCACCGCCACGAACGACGGCGGGACGAGCTCCCCGGTCGCCGGCCAGATCATCATCACCACCGACCCGGTGTTCGCCGGAAACAACACCGACGTTGAGATCGTCAGCGATCAGGGCGGCCGGATCTACCAGTACGTGAAGTCGGGGACCACCGACGTGATCACCCAGCTGACGAACTTCACGAAGCCGGCCGTTGCGATCTCCACCAACGGAGCCGGCAGGACCTACATCATTGACGGCCAGGGAGACATGTGGGGCCAGGGTGGAACCGCCCTCGGCGACGGACAACCTGTGAACACACCGGCGTCCCGGACCGCGCAGATCGGCGCCGGCGTGAAGTGGAAGGAAGTAGCTGCTGCCACCAGCGCTGCGATCGCGTTGTCCCAGGACGGCGACATCTACTCGTGGGGCTCCAGCACAGGAAACCTTCTGGGTAGCGCCGCCTCGGACACAGTAAAGCCGACAAAGATCCCCACATCGGTCAAGTTCAAGCACATCAGCGCCACTCAGACATACGCAACCGGAGCAGTCGGGATCGGCCTCGACGTCGACGACCACATCTGGATGTGGGGCAAGTCCGACCAGGGGAGCGTTCTCGGCGGATCTGGAGTCGTGACCCTCTCCGTGCCCACACAGATGTTTGGGACCACCACCTTTAAGTCGGTGGAGATCTACGGGTACCAGGCCATCGCCATCGGAACAGACGGCAAGCTCTATACGTGGGGCATCGCCGGCCTCAGCAAGGCAGGGACCGGAGTGGCATCCGTCACTTCCGCCACGCCCGTTGCCGCTAACCTCGGCGCGTACCCATCGGCGAAGTTCAAGCAGTTCTCAGTAGGCTCCTCAGCTGCCGCAGCCCTCGACGAAGACGGACACATCTACACGTGGGGCACGAACAACAGCTCTGGTCTGTCTCTCGGGTTCGGGGCTTCTCCTCTCACTCAGGGCACGCCGAGGCTGCTGGACACCGTCGGAACGACAACGTTCGCGTCTGTGGACGTCAGCGGGTACAGGGTCACAGCTCTGGACACCAGCGGGAACGTGTGGATGTGGGGAAGGGCTGGCATGACGGCGCCGGCGATCATCCCGCCTCAGTAGGACACCGACAAAGCGGGGAGCAGCTCAGGCGGCGATGTCCACAGTGACGTCGGCGCCGAGCTGCGCTCCGCGATTCCGGTTGTTGTGCACACCCACGGTGAGGGCGCCGAGCGTCCTCCCGCGGCCGAGGTAGTGGCTGCGGTCGTCGAGGATGACAGCAGGCCGCAGCTCCGGGTAGAAGTCGGACTTGTCCCGGGTGCCCCGGTTGACGCTGCGGAGGAGGTCGTGGAACCCGAACCGCCGGATCAGGTCGGCGTTGGTGTCGTGCTGACCGTTGGAGATCACGTACTGGACCGCACCGACTTGCTCGAATGCCGGTGCGAGGTCTTCAACAAGCCAGCCGGGTTCGACCTGCTGAGCGAGGGTCGCGTACACGTCTTTCCGTTCGGCCACGACGTCTGCGATCTCGTCGATCGGCGCACCGTGCACGTCGCGGAGGGTAAGCCAGATCGCTTCCTCTGACCCGCCGAAGTTCACCTCGAAGTAGTCGTCGGGGACGTGGAACCCTCGGACGGCAAGCACCGCCCGGAATGACTCCTCGTGCAGATGTTCAGTGTCGGCGATGGTCCCGTCGAAATCCCAGATGACGTTCCTGCCGGCGGCTGCGGCGATGGTCATCTGGCGGGCGATGGAGTCAGTCCAGGTGGCGCGGGCGTGCATGGCCGGGAGACATGTGGCGGGGAGGGCCGTGCACCATTCCGCCACATGGCTTTCCGGCATGACGACCCCTTCCACCAACGACGCCCACTTCGACCTTGACGAGCTCACCGTGTCGGACCTGATCGAAGCTGTCGGCATCGAGTACTGGCTTCGGGTCGCTGACTCGTATGACACCCCGCTCGAGCTGTTGGAGGTGCTCGCCCACTCCGCCGACGAGCGTCTCCGAGTCGCGGTCGCCACGAACGAAACCGCCGGCACCGACCTGCTCACCGTCCTCTCCCACGATGACGACCCGGACGTCCGCGCCGCCGTCGTCGCGAACTCCGCCACCCCGGCCGCTGTGATCGCTGACCTGTACGACGACGAAACCCACGACGTCATCCGCGCCCTCGCCCGCTCGTTGAAGACCAGCCCGGCGAAGCTGCGGGAGATGGTCGAGTCCGGGCATGCAGAGATCCCACTCGCCACCATCGCGGAGAACCCGCACACACCGGTCGACGTCCTCGAAGCGCTCATCGATCACCCTGACGCGTACGTCCGCCAGAACGCAGCGGAGAACTCGCAGCTGACCGTCGAGCTGCTCACCAACGCAGCAGCTGACAGCGACGACGGTGTTCGCCGTGCGGTCGCTGCGAACCCGGCCACCCCCAGTGATCTGCTCCTGGTCCTCGCCGGCGACACCACCGTCACGGTCCGCCGGGCCGTCGCATCTAACCCGAACATCGGAATCCTCGCCGCGGACAAGCTCCGCTACGACTCCGACGGTCAGGTCCGGTCCGCGATCGAAGCCCTGTTCCGGGCGGCCTGATGGCAGACGTCGTCGTCACCGGAGGCAGCGGGTTCGTGGGCTCACGAACCGTGGCTGCGCTCCGGAACGCCGGCCACAACGTCACCGAGGTGGGGCGCAGGTCCGGGTCGGATGTGCAGTTCTACCGCACCGACTTCGAGCTCGGGAAGATGCCGTGGTTCGGTGACGCCACCGTCATCCACTGCGCCGCTGACACCCGCGACGGCTGGTCGGAAGAGATCGAGGAAGCCAACATCCGCCTCACCCAAGCGGCCCTCGAACTCTCCGACGGGCATTTCATCCACCTGTCCTCCGCCGCCGTCTACAACATGTCCGAACCGTCGGTGAACACGAAGACGGAAGACGCATCGTTCTTCTACCCGTTCCTCAACTCGTACGGCCCGTCAAAGCTCGCCGCCGAAGGGTTGATCACCGGTCTCCGACGGAACGCCGCCATCCTCAGGCCACACGCGGTGTACGGAGCGGGGGACGCCAGCTTCGCTCCAACGCTCCGCCGGCTCGGACGGTTCGGCGTCCTTCCCCTGCCGAACGGCGGCCACGCCGTCCATCAGTTCACCTGGGTCGGGAACCTCGTCCATGCGATCCTCTGCGCCGTAGATGCGGCCCTCCCCGGCGTGAACACGTTCAACATCACCGACCCTGAAGCGATCACTGTCCGGGAAGCGGCACTCTCGGCGCTCGGCCCGCACCGGGTGCTGAACATCCCTGTCGATGCGGCGCTGGCTGTGTCGGCTATCACGTCGAAGCTGCCGCTGAAAGCGCAGCTGTCGTACTACTCCCTCCTCCAATTCGGGCATGACCGCACCTTCGACATCGAGCCGGCGACAGAGCTGCTCGGGTACAGACCGACGGCCGACGGTTTGGCGAGGTCCTTCCCCAGCCGCTGAGACGTCCGTCCGCCACATGACTTCACGGAGAACCGAAGAAGTTTGAAAGGCCACAAGGTGCTCCGAGCCATCCACACGATCCGCAACCCGCGGGCGGCGATCGACCTTGCCTCCGTCATGGTCGGCGTCCTCGTCATCGCGCTCGTTGGCGGGATCATCGGAGGCACCGTCTTCGCCGCGATCCCATGGGCACAGGATGAAGCAGCCCGGCAGAACCTCCGTCAGGTCCAGGTCGCGGAAGCATCCATGCAGGCTGGCCCCGAAGACAGGTACACGGATCTTGCTGGGCTGGTCACAGCCAAGCTGCTCGAACCGGACGCCGCCGACGCCGGCCACCACAACTCCGACAACACACCCAACCTGACCGTCGACACCGACAGTGCAGGGGCCTGCTACCTCGCCGTGGTGAAGTCAGCGTCAGGCTCAGGGGTGTTCGCGACCGTCAGCGGCAACACAACCATCTTCACACCGACATCTGAGACGGCGTCACCGGGCTGCGTCACCGACATCGAATACGTGGCCATCCTCGACGAGCTGGGCGGTGTCGAGGTCCCCGAGGGCCCGCCAGCCCCACCGAAGGTCGCCACGTTGGCGTCGTACGCCCTGGAAGGGTCCGGCACCAGAACCTGGACGGACTCCGCCATGTCAGCCGACGGGAAGACCATCATCGCGGCGACAGGAACCGCGACCGGGCAGCTGTTCATCTCCACCAACAAGGGCGCTACCTGGGCGGCCGTGGCAGGTGCTCCGAAGCCCTGGACGAAGGTCGGCATCTCCGGCAACGGGAAACACTTCATCGCCGCTGCCACCGCCGACACCGTCTACACCTCCGACGACGGCGTCGTCTGGACAGCACGGCCCGGCGCACTCACTGGCACCTGGTCAGCCGTGACGATCGCCGACGACGGACTGCACATGACCGCAACAGCCACCGGCGCGAGCATCACCGCATCATCTGACGGAGGGGTCACCTGGACCGTCGGCGGGCCGCTCGCCAGCTACTCCGATATTGCCGTCTCCGCCGACGGACTGAAAGTCCTTGCAGCGTCGAACCCAGGATTCCTGTACTCCTCCACTGACGGCGGGGAAACCTGGACCCAACGCGGCACCTCTCAGGCCTGGACCCGAGTGGCGATCTCCGGCAACGGCGACCACATGGCGGCGGCCATCGCCGCGGGCGGCCTCCTGCTCTCCGACGACGGCGGGGCTACCTGGCCTGACTCGGGAGCCGGCACCGCCACAACCTGGGGAGGCATGACCGTCGCCAACGACGGGCAGCACCTCACCGCAGCCAAAGCTGCCTCCGCTCTCACCTACACCGACAACCACGGGGCATCCTGGCTGACCAGCACCGGGTCGCTCGTTAAGACCTGGACTGGGATCTCCGCATCAGACGACGGCTCCAAGCTGATCGCCGACCACTCATCGACCGGGTACCTGTACACCTCCATCGACTACGGCCACACCTGGACCCAACGGTTCACCGGGTCCACCAGCTTCGACGCCGTCGGCATCTCCCGCGACGGGACGTACGTGTTCGCGGCCGCGTCCATCTACTTCTACAAGTCCGACAATCAGTTTTCCACCAACATCCGCACCACCACGAACGCGACGGGTGTCTACTCGATCGCCTCGTCGACCACCGGCAACTCCGTCGTGATGGTGAACGGCGGTTCGGTTGTGCAGACCGTCGACGGTGGCACGAACTGGACGCTGTTCGCCGGGTTCGAGAAGTCCTGGCGGCGGGTCGCGCTGTCCGGTGACGGCGTCCGTGGGAACTTCGCCACAGCCACCGCTGCCGACCCGGTGTTCCGCACCGCAGACAGCGTCGCCCACATTACCGGCGGGTCCGGCGCTCGTACCTGGACGAACGTTGTCGCATCCGACGATGGGAAGACCCTCATCGCCGACAAGACCAGCACCAGCCCGCTGTACTACTCCGTCGACTACGGACGCACCTGGGATGAACGGCAGCTGGCATCCGGCGGTGGGCTGTCGTTCGACTCCGTCGGCATCTCCCGGGACGGGAAGGTCACCATGGCCAGCCTCGTCAACAAGGTGTACAAGTCCTCCGATGGGTTCGTCACCTGGACGAACACACTGCCCGGGTCCACGTACTTCTACGCCCTCACCGCGAACGGTGACGGCTCCAAGCAGATGGCGCTGGACCGCGGCGGTCAGCTCGCATACCTGTCCGAGGATGGCGGTGCGACCTGGTCCGTATCGAACAGCTCCAACCATGACTGGATCCGCGGGTCGTTTTCCAAGGACGGTTCCATCGCTTCGCTGGTCGCGTCTGACGCATCCACGATGATCAAGGTCTCCACCGACGGCGGGAAGAACTTCGGCAGCACCGGCGTCCCCGCCCGCACCTGGGACAACATCGCGTTCTCCAAGGACGGAGAGACGATCCTCGCCGACCCGACGGGCACCGGTCCGCTGCTGTACTCCACCGACCACGGCCTCACCTGGTCGGAACGCAGCTTCTCCAGCGGCGCCGGCTACGCCTGGGACCAGATCGCCGTCGCACCTGATGGCGGCACCTTCTACGGGTTCGGGGCATCGAACGTGAAAGTCACCACGGACAAGTTCGCCACTTACGAGTACACCGGCTCGGCATCCTCGAGCCCGAGAGATGTCGCGGTCGCCGCCGACACCGGACGGATCGTGGTCGCTGCGAGCACCGCCATCAACTACTCCGACGACCGCGGCCGCACCTGGACGCAACTGAGCCCTCCGTCGAAGACGTACCAGGGCCTCTCCGTCTCGGCGGACGGCACGAAGATCCTGGCTCGCGCCTCTGGCACCGCCCAGCTGTACCTGTGGAAGAACGGAGCCTGGACCACGATCGGTGCGTCGAAGTCCTGGGTGGACGCTCGGCTCTCCGCCGACGGGTCGACCATCGTCGCGGTGTCCAGCCTCACCGAGAACATCTACAAGTCCACCGACGACGGCGCGAACTGGACCTCGCTGGATGCTGGCGGCCCCCGGCTGTGGAAATCGATCGCCGTGTCCGGCGATGGTAAGAGGATCATCGCAGCGGGCCCTGACGGGAAGGTGTGGACTTCCATCGACAGCGGCGTGTCTGGAACTGACCACGTAACGGCTGTGCCGGTGATCTTCTACAGGCTCGTCATCTCCCAGAACGGGAAATACGCCATCGGCGTGAGCGCCAACGTCAACCCGCTGATCCGGTTCGAGTTCGAGCTGCGCTGATACACGGGTCATCCAACTCGGCGTCCAGAAGCCATCTGGTCCGCACATGTTGGTGATGAGAAGAAGGAGCATCACCCATGACCAAGAACATCCTGCCCAACCCCGTCACCGGCGAGACCATCACAGGCAATTGGGAGGTCCGCGCCCGCGCGATCCTCGCCACGTTCGACCAGGTCGAAGCGACTCGCACCGCTGAGGTCGCCGAGATGGAGGAGCTGAACGACTACGACAACGAGCAGGAGTCGTTCGAGACGCACGAGGACGCGATGACCGACCTGGTCGGTGTCCTCGCTGACCTGCTCCGCGAGCAGCTTCCCGTCGCACCCTCCACTGTGCCGGCGCCGGCTGACCCGGAGTCGGGCCTCACGCCCAGTCAGCAGGACGCAGTCGACGGTGAGGGTGGCATGTTCATCCCGGTTGTCGAGGACGGCTACGTCACCTACCGCACAGCCGAAGGTGACGCCGTCCCGATCAACATCTGGGCCGGTTGGTCCAGCACCACCCCTGGCCTTCCGCTCATCGGCATCGACACGGGCGAGACCCTCGAGAAGGACCACGGGCCGCGCCTGCGGATCGCTGTGAACGACGGCGACGTGTACAACCAGGAGCGTTGAACTGATGCACGCACCGACCGGCAACGGTCTCATCGTCGACTTCGAGGCCACCTGCTCGAATATCAACGAGTTCCCGCGGGAGCAGAATGAGATCATCGAGTTCCCCGGCATCGTTGTCGGCCCCGACCTGAACGTCGTGGCCGAGTTCTCCTCGTTCGTCCGTCCGATCCGGAACCCGGTACTGACTGACTTCTGCCGGGAGTTGACCACCATCCGGCAGGCTGAGGTCGACACAGCGCCGACGTTCCCGGAGGTGGCTGCGGCGGTCGCTGAGTTCGTGGCGCAGTATGACGTCCAATGGTGGGGTTCCTGGGGTGACTACGACCGGAACCAGCTGACGAAGGACGTACAGTTCCACCGGGTGCCGAACCCGCTCCCGCAACCTCACATCAACCTCAAGCAGGCGTTCTCCGACGCACAGGGTGTCCGCCGTCTCGGGTTGGGCGGAGCCGTCCGGCGTGCCGAACTCACATTCCAAGGAACCGCCCACCGCGGTATCGACGACAGCTGCAACATCGTCGCCCTTCTCCCGTGGGTGTTCGGAGACCGCCGCATCCGCTAGCCGGGCCACACACCTACAAGGCATGAGCACAGACGGCACCGGCAACCTCCACTCGGACACCACCGGCCGGTTCGAAGGCCGCGCCGCCCACCATGCAGAGCTGGTCCTCACCCGCGACGCCGGCACACCGTTGGAAGCCGCGCAGCAGTTCCTTGCCGATCACGCTGACACGTTGATGATCAGGAACCGGAACAACGCCAGCGGATACGCGAGCACCCCGGTGCACCTTCCGCTGTCCAAGATGAAGGTGAAGTCCCACGCCAGGAACAACTGCTTCCGTGTATCCCAAGCCCTCATCCACCAGTTCACCCCGGAAGAGCTCGGCGCCGACGAGACCGAACCGATCGAATCGCAGGTGTGGTTCACCCAGCACTGCGCCGTCCTCTGCCGCCGCGGTGACAAGGAATGGGTGGTCGACTTCACCGCCAGCCAATTCGGTGTGAAGGACTTCCCGTACGTCGGCACGGTCGAAGAATGGTTGGAAGACCTCAGCGCGGACGGTTACGGTGCGAAAGCGAACCGGGTCCCGTTCGGCGGGTACTGAGCTCGCGGCAGCCCGCTCGCACTATCCGTGCACCCCGCAGTTGAACCCACCCCGGAACGACCAGGAACAGTAGAACGGGTTCACGTCGGGTACATCCACATCAGGGATGTCGCCACCGCCCTCACCGCCTGAGCTCGGCGCCTTGGTCGCTTCGTATGCAGCCTGCTGCGCGGCGAAGAGCACCTGCGTGATCGCCTCGGCGACGATCAGGTCGGAGTATTCCTGTGTCGTGCAACCCATCTCGGAGACAATCTCCTTGGTTGCTGTTCCGTCGTCTCCGTACTTGTCGTACCAGGCGGCGTCGCGGTACTGCTGCTCCCGGGCCGTCAGGTCGGTGCCGTGACCCTCGAACCACCCCTGCACGTATGGCACCGCCGGCTCAGCAGCCTCATGTACAGCAGCTTCCGGATCCCAGATCAGCGGGCACCCCTCCACCTGCCCGCTCGTATCCTTTGATTCCGTTGCAGTGGGCCCTGTGTCCATGTCAGCGAAACTCTCCGTGAACGCCGCACGCACCGCGGTTTTGAAGTACGGGTCGTCAACGTCGCACCTCATCTGCTGGAGCACAGCCTCGACTGGCGCGCCGGATGAGAACTCCGGCTGGTACACCTGGTCCTTGGCTACGTCGTTGTCCTCCAGATACCGGTCCGTGTACGGGCGGGCTTCCGGAACCAGTGATGCCCAGTCGTTGCTCCCTGCCGTCAGCGCGCAGCCGCCGGCAGCCTTCTCAGGTGCCGAGCATCCGGACAGGACCAATGCCCCGAGCGCAGCGAACGAGACGAGTGCGAGAGCGAGACATTTACTCGGCACCGGCAACCCCTTCCCAGTACGCGGCGATGACGACCCCAGCCTGCTCCACGCTCAGCTTCGCGGCGTCCTCTGCGCTCAGCCCAGTCTTCTGCAGCTGTCGGATGAGCCCCAAGGGGAGCGCCTTCGTCGGGGCCGCTTTGGGGGCGCTCCGGACAGGAAGAGTCCCATCGTTCACGCAGCCCCAGAACACATCAGCGGTCACCTCGAGCTGGTCTCGGAGGATCGCCGACCAGAGGCTGTCCCCGTAGGTGCTCTTGTCGACTGGGGTGCTGATCCTTGTGCGGAGGACGCGGCCGTCGTCGAGAGGAAGTTTGTAGGTGAGGTGATGGCCAACAGCCTTACCGGTGGCGTCGTTCACCACCTGCCACTTCTCTGTGACGCAGAACGTGTCGTGATGCTGACGGTTCGCCGCCGGCCATCGGCTCAACTCGGGTCCAGCCACTCCCGCAGCTGCGCATCGGTGGACAGGCCGACCAGTTGCACCAGAGCCCAGTTCTGCTGATGGTTCGGCGCGGAAGCCCAGTGCTGAGTCCATTCGGCTTCGTATTCCCGGAGCGAGTCGGCGAGGTCGTCTAGCGCAGCGTCGAGGGTGGCGCCGTCGGAGGCGAATCCGCGGCCGTCCATGATCGCCGACCACCTGCCGTTGTCTTCCTGAGCTACCCGCACATCGGGATTGACCGTCCCAGCCAGGTGAACGCGGAACTGCTGAGCAGGGACGACCGCGGCGCTGAAGTCTTCCCGCCTGACAGTCACCAACGCGCCGATCTGGGCGACGTCGAGGACGTCTTTGAAGGCTGCGCGCGCGGCGGATGCCGTGTCATATCGCTGGACAGGGGAGGCGTTGGGCATGACTCGATCCTAATCGTCGTGTACGTCCTGTACAACATGTACGCCTCCGAACTGATTCCGCGACACTCGGCAGATCCGAGGCCGTCCGCGCATGTAGGAGGGGAATCAAATCGCAGCTGTGACCCTGCGAACCCCACCTTCCAGATCGGACAGCTTGTGACCAGCGCCTCCCTTCCCAAGATCGCTATCGACGCGCTCCATGCCTTGTCGACTCTGGAAGGAAACCCGACCGAGGAGCAGCGCGCCGCTCTGTCAGCCTGGCCCGGCTGGGGCCCGCTCTCTCCGGCTCTCGCGATGCGACCGGAAGGCGGCTGGGCGAAAGTGGCCGACCTGATCGACGTGTTCGTCCCCGAAGCTGAACTGGACGTCGTCCGCACCGTCGTCGACACGTCCTTCTACACCGGTTCGTTGGTCGCCGACACCGTCTTCTCCCTCCTCGCCGCCACCGGATTCACCGGCGGCCGGATCCTGGAACCCGGCTGCGGATCGGGTGCTTTCATGTCCGCCATCCCGACCTCCTGGGATGTCGACTGGACCGGTGTGGAGATCGACCCGGTCGCGTCACGCATCGCCGCCGCGCTGAACCCGGACGCCACGATCATCAACAAGCCGTTGGAGAAGGTGGTCTTCAAGGCCGGCGGGTTCGACGCCGTCATCGGGAACGTCCCGTTCTCCCACACCGGCGTCTTCGACCCCACCTACGACGCACCCAACCTGCACTCCTACTTCCTGGTCCGCGCCCTCGACGCCGTCAAACCCGGCGGATACGTCATCGCCGCCACCAGCCGCCACGTCCTCGACACCCCCGCCAACCTGGAACTCCTCCAGCAGAACGCCGACCTCGTCACCGCCATCCGTCTCCCCAGCGGAGCGTTCACCGGCACGAAGGTTGTCGCCGACATCATCGTCCTCCGACGCCGCGGCGGCGCCCGAACCGTCACCGGCTGGAAGCCCGCCAAGGTGAACCGCGGCAGCCTCTACAACCAGGACTTCTGGGGCGACGACTCCTACACCGTCCGCACCGGATTCCACAGCGTCGACATCTCCTCCTTCTGGAAGGAGAACCCCGGCTGCGTCGCCGGAACCCTGACCGCAACCAACTGGTCGCAGGTCCCGCTGGACGTCCGCGCCGACGACATCGACACCGCCATCGTCGCAGCCGGGAACGCAGCCCGCCAGATGATCACCGTTGAGCCGGTCGTGGAGATCACCGACCCGCTCGACGATGTGGTGCTCACCGACCCTGTCGGCCGCAAGGAGGGCTCCTTCCACCTGATCGACGGGAAGGTGCACCGTGTCATCAACGGCGCCGCGACCCCCGTCGCACGGGCTGCAGCGGAGCTCACCCACCTGATCGGCCTCCGCGACGCTGCCCTCGACCTCATCAGCATGGAAGCGAACCTCGACCTTCCCGACGAGGCCATCGCCGACACTCGCAGCCGCACCCTTGATCTGTACGAGTCCTACCGTGCTGCGTTCGGACCGTTGAACCGCGGCGAGCTCCGCATCGGAGCGGTCGACCCGGAAACCGGCGAGTTCTCCCAGACGTGGGTCCGTCCCACCATGGGCGGGTTCCGCCGAGACCCGGACGCCGCAGTCGCGTTCGCGCTGGAACGGTTCGACCAGGACACCGGCGAGGCTGCGCCTGCCCCGATCCTGCTCCGCCGGGTCACCCACCGCCCCGTGAAGACGGAGACGGCAGCCACACCCCAGGAAGCTCTCGCTGTCACCCTCGGCGAGACCGGCCGGGTGGATCTGGACCGCACCGCCGAGCTGCTCGGCCTTCCCTCGGCAGCTGAAGCGGTCAGCGCTCTCGCCGGCCTGATCTTCAACGACCCCACCGCCGGCGCATATGTCACCGCCCGCGACTACCTGACCGGCAACGTCCGCGACAAGCTCGCCGCCGCCCGCACTGCAGCGGAGACAGACCCGGTGTTCCAGAGGAACGTCGACGCTCTCACCGAGGTCGTTCCCGCCGTGCTCGGCCCGTTCGACATCCGCGTCCAGCTGGGCGTCACATGGATCCCCGCCTCCGACGTCGAAGCTTTCGCGAAGTACCTGTTCCACGGCTGGGCGACCGTCACCCACACCCCCGCAGCGGCGCTGTGGGAAGTGGACGGCGGCGTCAACTACCAGGCTGCCCTGGAGTACGGAACCACCCGCGTTCAGGCGACCCGCCTGCTGGAATGCGGCCTGAACGGCAAGTCCCCGGTCGTCTACGACGACAAGGTGACCGTCAACGGGACGAAGCGCATCCGGAACCAGGTGGAGACGCTCGCCGCCGAGGAGAAGCTCCGCAAGATCCAGGAGCACTTCGCCACCTGGGTGTGGGAGGACCAGGAACGATCCGACCGGATCGTCGCCGAGTACAACCGTCGGTTCAACTCCCACGTCGTCCGCCGCGGCGACGGTTCCTACCTGACGTTCCCCGGCATGGACGACAGCATCGAGCTGTGGTCGTGGCAGCGGGACGCGATCGACCGTGTCGTGTCGCAGGACCGTGTCCTCGTCGGCCACCCCGTCGGTTCCGGCAAGACGCTCTCAATGATCGGTGGGGCCCTCACCCTTCGCCGCCTCGGCCTCGCCAACAAGCCGATGATCGTCGTCCCCAACCACCTGCTGGACCAGATCACCCGCGAAGCGCAGCAGGCGTACCCTGCCGCCCGGTTCCTGATCGCATCCAAGGACGACCTCGCGAAAGACGCACGCCGTCTGTTCGCTGCACGCTGCGCCACCGGCGATTGGGACGCCGTGGTCATGACCCACCAGGCGTTCACCTCCATCGGTGTCGACCCGCAGGTGGAAGAGGACTGGGTCGCCGGACAGCAGGCTGACCTCCGTTGGCACCTGATGGAGAAGAACAGCTCCGCAGCCGGCGCGAAGAACGTCGCCGCGCAGATCCGGAAGCTCGGCAACCGTGTTGCTGAGCTCCGCGACAAGGTCACCGACCGGGACCAGATCACCTTCGAGCTGCTCGGCGTGGACCACATCAGCTACGACGAAGCCCACTACGCGAAGCGTCTGGCTGTCGCCACCCGCGCTGAAGGGTTCTCCCTCGGCTCATCGAAGCGCGCCACCGACCTGCTGCTGAAGATCGACACCCTCGCGAACCGGTACCCCGGCAAGCCGATCGTCGCGTTGTTCACCGGCACCCCGTGGACGAACACCCTCGCGGAGACGTACGTCTGGCAGAAGTACCTCCAACCTAACCGTCTGGAAGAGGCGGGCGTCGCATCGTTCGATGAGTGGGCTGCCACGTTCGTCCGCTACGAAACCCGTGTGGAGGTCACCCCCGACGGGTCCTCGTTCCGGATGTACCGCCGTCCCTCCGTCATGCAGAACGTCCCGGAGCTCTCCACGATGCTCGCCGAGTCCGCTGACCTGCTCACCGCCGACAAGATCGGCCTGGAACGCCCGGACGCCACCTGGGAGAACATCGTCTCGCTGCAGTCGGACAACCAGGCTGCGTTCGTCCGCGAGCTCGCGGAACGCTCCGACGACATCCGCAACGGAGTGAAGCGTCAGATCGGCAGTGTGTTCGACAACATGCTGATGGTCTGCAACGACGGCCGGAAAGTCGCCCTCGACCCCCGCCTCGTCAACCTCGACGAAGACTCCACGAAACTGACCGCGATCGCCGACAACGTCGCCCGGCTCCACCACCGCGACAAGGACCGGACTTTCGGCAACTCGCCCGTCACCGGAGCGTTCCAGCTGGTGCTGTGCGACCTCGGAACGCCCCGCCCGAACGAGAACCAGTCCTACGGCCGTCTCCGGCTGATGCTCGCCATGCGCGGCGTCCCCGCCGACAAGGTCCGCTTCATCCACGAAGCCGCCACCGACAAGGCCCGCGCCCACCTGTTCGCACAGTGCCGAGAAGGTGCCGTGTCCGTCCTCATCGGATCCACCGAGAAGGTCGGAGTCGGAACGAACATCCAGACCCGCCTCGCCTACCTCCACCACGCTGACGCTCCGTGGCGCCCCAGCGACATCGAGCAGCGTGAAGGCCGCGCCCTCCGCCCGAAGAACCTGTCCCGGCAGGTGGAGATCTACCGGTACATCACCGAAGGGTCCTTCGACTCGTACATCTGGCAGGCGCTCACCCGGAAGCAGCGGTTCATCTCCCAGATGATCGCCGGAGCCACCAGCCGCGAGATCGACGACGTGTCCGAAGCGGTGCTGAACTTCGCTGAAGTGACGGCGATCGCCGCCGGCAACCCGGAACTGATGCGCCAAGCCGAACTCGCCGGCGAGGTCCGCCGGCTCCGCACCGTCCGTGCTGTTTGGCTCCGAGGCGTCAACGCTCTCCGCCAGGAAGCTGAGCGCGCCACCCGTGAAGCGCGGGAGCGAACCCGGATGGCGAACGACGCCGAGGACATCCTCGCCGCTGTCACACCACCCAACACGGCCGACAACGCCCGTCTGCAGTCGGTGGTCCGTCAGATGTTCTCCGACTTCATCGGAGCGACCGGATGGCGTGGCTTGCGGGTCCGTGCGGAGAAGCGTTGGAACGAGGACCCGCGCGTCATCGTCGGGTACAGCGCGTACAGCACAGCCCACACGATCACATTCACGAAGGCGGAACTCCGCCGCGACCACGACAAGATCGCCGCGATCCTGGAAACGCGCCTGACCGCCTGGCTCGACAGCCTCGCCGACGCCGCAGCCCGGTTCCGTGCCCAGGCTGCCGCCGACACGGTCGCAGCAGCCGACGCCGCGCAGATCGCAGCCGCAGCGGTGTTCGAGAAGGAGGACGAACTCCTCGCAGCCGAGCTGGCTCTCGCCACCGTGGAAGCGGCGATCAACGACGCAGCAGAAAGGCAGCTGGCCGCTGCCTGATTCCGCTGACACCCCGGCCGCGACAGCCGATAGTTCCTGCTGACCCGAGGCGGAGGCTTACCGCCCCGCCCGGGGACCGCCCGGAAGGAACCTGACCACCCATGAAGCTTCTCGATGAGAAGACCGGCGACCCCGCCGTCGACAACGCCCACAGGAACGCGAACCGGGCCCTGACCCGAGCGGTGAAGACGATGGAGTTCCGCACACCCCGCGGTTGGCAGCGGAAACGGTACCTGCAGCGCGTGGAAGGACGACGCATCGCCGCTGCAGCTCTCGCCACCGCGCTCGAGCGGTGACAGACGAATCCTCATCAGTCCGCACATGAGAGCTTCATGACTTCCGTAGCCGACCTCTCAGACCTCGACGACCCGATCGACGAGATCATCGCCCTGTTCACCGCCACGCCAGACATCGCCGAACCCACCATCGAACAGATGGAGGAGCTCGCTGTGCAGCTGCACTCATCCCAGGGCGGCGAACTGGAATGGATCGACATCCCGGAGCATGAGCGACGCCAGTTCCGCCGGATCGCCGGCGCCGTCAGTGCCGCAGGCTGGGGGAGGTCACCCACCCGGATCGTCACCACGCCGCAGGCGCGGGATGATCTGGCCGGCTCGCTCACATCGTCGTTGCTGGCGACCTCCACGGTCGGCGCCAGCGCCGCACCAGACAGCATCTTCCTGGCAGCAGCAGACGAAATCAGCAGGCTCGGGTGGGGCCCTCGAAGCATCTCGAAGGCGGCGGCATGAGATCCGCCGGCAGAATCGCGGCAGCCGTTGCAGGTGCAGCCCTGCTGATCGCGCTGACGGGATGTACGCCATCCGGGTCGAACGGGACAGCAGTCGCGGCCGGCGACGCACTCGCAGGCATCGCCGGTCTCAGATCCACATCAGTGGACGTGGAAACATTCGGTGACGGGCACGACATCGCTGTCACAGCATTCATCGAAGACGGGTACACCGTCCAGAAGCCTGAACAGTTCGCCGAGTACCTGTTGAAGCTCGCATGGTCCGTCGACGACACGAAGCCCGACCAGGGGCTGATCCTCACAGTCGTCCCCGGAGCCGACGGTGACTTCAACATCGCCGACGCTCTCGCCGACGGAGGATGGGTCGAACCGGCCAAGGACCCGGACCCGCTGGTCATCTTCATCGCGCCTGACCAGCTGAACAGCATGGACAAGCTGGGAACCTGGCCTGGACCGTCCCCGAAACTCCCCGCCGGAACTCTCGCCAAGCGCTGATCCGCCACATGTCCTGACGACAGATCACCGACAAGTCAGGGGCCACCACGCCATGCGCGCACCATCGACCATCGCGGCTTTCGCTGCTGCGGCCGCCGCCGTGGCGATCGCCTGTTCCGGTTGCGTCCAAGTGCAGATGCCAGACGAAGTGAAAGCCACCGCAGTCCCGAAAGGAACCGTGCTGGACCTCACCTGGTCCGGTGCGGAGAAGCTCCCGGAGACGGTTGAGCCGGTGCTGGAGAACACCCTCGAGGATGCCGGCTGGGACCTGAAAGACGAACGGATCGGTGAGCGCAGCTACAAGGACTCGAACGGGTCCTGCGTCGCCACCATCCACTCCGGCCCGAAACCGTCGGACGTCGCCACCGACGGCGACGACAAGAAGGCCACCGACCGGTACCTCGCGAAGCTGTACGGGGCGCCGGAAGCGACAGTGAACCAGATCGGTAAGAACGCCACCTACGTGTACGGGAACGAGAAAGCCGACATCCGGTCATTGCAGGGCGCGGCTGACGACGGCGCCAAATGGGTGACAAGCGCCCGTGTGTTCTCCACGTCCGGCTACGCGTTCTTCACCGACCTGACCTGCGCCGCAGGCGGCAACTTCGACGTAGCCTTCGCCGACCTGGTCACCCACGTATCCGTCAAGACAGACTGATCGTCGCCCGAAACTTCGCTCAACCGCGCATGTAGGGTGCGAGAAGAAGGAGTCGACGATGGCTGAACGCATGCGACGCGTGATCGCGGAGCGGGTACCCAAGTACCCGGAACCGGACGCCCACATCTACCACCTGCTGGCAGGGCCGGCCGAGTCGGACTTCCAGCCCGTCAAGTGCGGCGGAGGCATCCTCCTCGGCAGCAACACCGAAACCGTCCCGCAGTCCCTCGTATGCCGCGACTGCCTGACCGGCACAACCACAATCGGAGCAGCATGAACACCCTCACCGAATCAGACGAGATGATCCGCATGAGGATCGTCGCAGCGTTCCACCGACAGACCCTCCACGTGACGGCACGCCCGTCCGATGACGATGCCGTCTGGTTCTCCGGCGATGCGCTGGCTGCCGCCCGCATCTCCTTCCAGCCTCTGGAGTGGCTCCGTGACCGCCTGACCACCACAGCCAGCACACTGGTTCCCGCTTCACCCGCCACAGCTTCGGCGATCGCCGAGGCGACCCTCGCGGTGCTCCTCGACAAGAACGTCATCCAACCGAGCCAGCTCGTGAACAGCGAAGCCTCCATCCTCGTCACCGACGAGACACAGCAGCCGACAGCTGGCACCGACCACCTCGCACCGGCGCGCCGCATCGCCGACATGGAACAGCAGATCGCGGACCTCACCGAACGTCTCGCCGAAGCCGACAAGAAGCTCGGCACCGCCGAACGCGGAAAGCCAGGCAACACCACCAGCGGAGACCGGGCCGCCGCCGAGAAGGGGTTCGAGCCGCCGTTCGACCCGTGGGAGAAGGATCACACCTCCCTGGTGCACATCCTCTGGGATGTCCGCCACCGCGGCCTGAACCTATTCGACGACTTCGACGAGATCGCCACCACCATCAACCACTCCCGCTGGCTCGCCGCCCAACGACACGACGCCGCCGAGAACGGAGCAGCCCGATGACGGCAGCCGACGAGAAGAAGCTCCAGAAGTCACTCGACCACGCCAACGCACTCCTGGAAGGCGCCAACGAGGACGTCCAGACGCTTCGAGAGGGCGGGTTCGCCGCCGCTCAGGAGAACACGAGACTCCGTGCCGACAACGCCGCGCTCACAGAGAAGCTGGCGACCGTCACCGCCCTGCTCGACCAGGCCAACGAGGACGTCCGCAGCCTACGCGAAGGCGGCTTCGCCCAGGCGAGAAGCATCGGCGAGCTCACCCAGCAGGTCACCGAAGCCAGCCTGAAGCTGAACCTCGGATCGAACGTGAAGCTCGACTACGACCCGGACACACTCCAGTTCGGTGTGATGCCGCCCTTCAACGACTGGGAGGACGACCACACCGGCCTCATCCACGTCCTCTGGGCTGCGGAACACGAGAACCTCACCCTCCGCGGCGACGCCTCCGACATCGCCTACCGGATCCTCGGATCCCGGTGGCTCGCAGCATACGCACACAAGGCGGCCAACACGGTGTCGGCTGGATGACCGACATCTCGGAGATCTGGCCCGGCGCCGACGTCGTGCCCAGCGGTACCTACGCGCTCGTCCGTGGCCACTGGTTCTACGTGGACATGCAGATGTTCTGGACCTGGCCGGACGTCACCCTCGCCCTTGTCGCCAGCCCCGCCCAAGCCGCAGAGCTCGGCTGGGTGACCGAACGCGCCGCAGCTCCCTACCTGGACAGGAACCGGTACCGGTTCCCGGGCAGCACCCTCTTCGACGTCCCGCTCGACTGGGTGGAACGGAACCTCAAAACGGAGACTGTCTGCACGATCGGCGGTCAACCGTTCAACCTCGGCCTCGTCATCGACGACCACGGCCAGTACGTCCGCTGGCCGGTCGAGCAGGACGCCACCGGGTACAAGGCTGGCGTCACATACATGGGCGACGACCTCGACTGGATCCGCAGCCAAGGCATCTTCACCTCCCAGGACCCGCGCGGACTGAACGACCCCTGGTACGGCGACGTGCCGCTGACCGACCTCCACGACATCCGGACGACGATCATCGAACTCCCGCTTCCAATACCCGGGAACCCGAACACCTGACAGCCCAGGTCAGCGCCCGCACCTGACCGGCGTCGCCTCCGGCGCCGCCTCGCCTTTGAGATGCTTCGGCTGCCGCGACGACCGTCGCCGATGGGGGAGCGTCCAGATGATCGCGCCGGTCTTCTTCCCGTACTCCGACAGCAGGAATGCGCGTATCCGCACATGTTGGTGCCATGGAGACCAATGTGAAGCCCCACCCGCTGTTCCACCACGCCACCAACGGAGGAACCTCCGAGGTGGTCATCGCCTCAACGGCTCGTCCGCCTCGGTTCACGGACCGGAAGGTGGCGGTTCTGCACGGCGCGCACGTGCGTCTCGACCAGAACGGTTACGGGGTGGTGGAGATGAAGTTCCCCACCGGACGTGACGATGAAGGCGACCGTGCGTACCTCGCTCACTACGAGATCACCGACCTGACGTTCCGCAGCTGCGACGAGAACATGTTCTCGTTCACCGGCTGGCTGAAGGCAGCGAAGTTCTACCGACCCGGCGAGGCTCCAGCCGACACCGACTCGAAGCCTGTCCCGTACACTCCGCCGTCGCAGATGGAGGACGGGCAGCACATCCGTGTGGAGGTGGAGGCGTGGATCCCCGGCGACGCTGAGGCGTTGGAGCAGTTCCACGAGCGTGTCGAGTCGAACTGGTGGGTGAACAGTTGAGCACCTCCACGCCTGACGGGGAGCTGCTCGTCACGTTCGCCCGGAAGTCCGTCGCTGACCATGAACGCCAGGTCGCGAAGAAGCTGTTCGCCCGAGGGACCGCGGTGGCTGTGTCGGCCTCTGTCGCCGGCGTCGCCATCATCGTCCTGTCTCTCAGCGGTGCTGTGTTCCCGTTCAACGGTCTGCTCACCCTGATCCTGTCGATCGTCGCGGTGGTCGCCACGTTCTTCGCGTCGTCCGGTTACTCCGACCGGGTGGATCTGCAGAGGTCGATCCGTCGTCTCGCTGAGTACGAACTGCAGTACCCGGATGCGCTCGGCGGCCGGCGCAGCTAGGCTCGCTCTCATCGAACGGGGGAGCGGCCATGTCGGACCTGTCGCGTTTAGCTGAAGGCGACGCGGTTGTCGCTGCTGAGCGGGAGCGGTTCCTCGCCGAGGAGGAGCTGAAGGCTTCCCGCACCCGGTTCCTGATGTTGAACCGGTCGGCACGGTGGGTGCTTCTGACGGCTGTCACTTTGACGGTCGTGTCGTTGTGCGCGTCGCTCGCCGGGCTGTCCTTCCTCCGGCTGGTGAGCATCCCCGGCTCTGTCGCGACGCTCGCCGGCGTGTACCTCATGGTGCTGAGCATGAGGGCGTACCGACGGTTGAGCCGTGCCCGCGAACGGCAGGTTGAGATTGTCGACCGGTACCGCCAGACGGTCTGGACGCCGGGCTCCTAGGCATACGTCGGGCAAACGGGAGGAAGGGCGGCTTCGTGCTGCCCAGATGTGGTTCGCAGGGCGGTTCGGCGACCAGTCGAGGACTTGCCACATGTCTTGATGATGCCCGGAACACCGGGCTGCCACGTCAAGCAAAGGAACCCCCGCTCCTCATGCCCACCACCAACACGAAACGCGTCATCGGCTTCTTCGTCGCGTCCGCTGCAGCTCTCGCCGTCCTCGTCCCCGCGACCCTGTCATACGGGATGCCGACGAAGCCGGAGTCGATCTCCAACCTCGACTTCGCCAGCGGCGGGATCCTGGACATCAACTCGCAGCTGGACTTCGCCACCAACCTCGACCACGACACCCTGTGGAAGAAGGCGGACGTCAGCACTTCCGACCCCTCCACCCTCAACTGGGCCAGCTTCGAGTCCGTGGACGGCGGCGACGAGCCGTGGTGCACCGCCGACATCTGGACGTCCGAGCTCGGCGACGCCATCACCGACCTGGGGGAGGACCGCGAAGCCACCCAGAAGTGGATGGACTCCGTGTTCTCCGACTCCGCGCCGAACGAGACCAAGCAGGAGCAGTGGGCGGCGTTCAAGACGCAGACCTCCGGCCGCACCGTCGACACCCTCACCGTGGAGAACGGTGTGTCGTTCACCACGATGCGTGCCAGCACCCGCACCCACACCGGGGTGACGGTGAACGTCACCTGCCAGGACGACGACGAGCTCGCCAAGACGTTGCAGAACAGCGTTCGGTTGAACACTGTCATCACCGTCTCGGAGTAACAACCTGCCGGGCGGCGTTGACCAGCGCACGCGCCGTCCGGCAGCAACACCACACGGGCGTCACCTCTGCCGGCGCTATGACGAAAGCCCCGCACCTCCGAGGAGTTGCGGGGCTTCGTGATTGCGGCCGGGGTTACGCGGCGACGAACGCCTTGGAGGCGCCAATCCACGGCTCGCCCTTCTTCAGCGACTTCTTCTGCTCGGACCAGTCGGCCGAGTCGGTGACGACGAGGACGATGCCGGCCTGGCTGTCGTAGCCGCCCATCTGTACGAGCTTGTCCGCGAGGCGGGCGATCACCGTACGGACGGTGCCGTCGATGGCTTCGTTGTGGCGGGTGATGGACAGGTGGAGCGTGTCGGCGTCGTTGACGTCGACGCCAGGCTTGTCGCCCCATGCGTTCCAGCCGTCGCCGTCCACGGTCGCACCCCACACCTCGGGGACCTCCGCGAGGTCGTCGATGCTGAGCCCGAAGTGGATGGTGGAGATTCCGTCGATCAAGGTTGTATCCGTTCTGCCGCTTCTGCGGCGTTGAGGTTCTTCTTCTCCACCTCCATGCGCGGACCGGAACGAAACAGCTGGAAACAGCGTGCGCGCACAGAAACGGGAATCTCCGCCCATGTAGGTAACGAGCAGGCGAGCACAGTGCCGCCGCCCAGGAAGAACACCCCGCATGAGCTACAACTACAACTCGTCCCGATCCGAATCCGGCAGCATCACCGGTTACATCATCATGGCCATCGCTGCCGTCGCCGTCCTCGGGTGGCCGTGGCTGGTCTGGGGCCCATCCCTCGCTCACGGCTGGGCTGACGTGTTCATCTCCGCCGCGCCCGTCTTCATCTTCATCGGTGCGATCGTCGCCCTGTTCGTCGTGGCTGTCATCGCTTTCTCCGCAGGAAACGGCCCGGGGGCTGCCATCGGCACTATCGCCGTCCTGGGCATCCTGCTGCTGCTCGTCCTCAGCATCATCACCGCTGTCCGGACAACGTTCGACACCCACGCCCAGTACGTGTCCAGTGTGAAGGTCGTCACCGACCCCGCACCGGACTACGCACCCCGCGCCCCGTACGACGTGGCAGCATCATCAGCGCACAAGCTGATGGGTGACACCACCGGCACCGAACTGAACTCGAAGGTGCTCATCGACCAGGGCAAGTCCGGCCTGTGGACCACCCTCGTTGAGCGGAACGGCTGGCAGGTCGGCTACGAGTCGGTGCAGACGATCGACATTCCCATGTTCGGTGCTGCCGACGCCTCCAACGTGAAGAACTGCAACTTCGACGTCAACGCTGCCGAGCAGCGCCTCGGCGGAGTCCTCCCGCATGAGTCCCTCGACCTGATGGTCAACGCGCAGACCCCGGTGAACGTCACCTTCGACAGCGGCGACGTGTACGGCTACTGCGACGGTGACACCCCGAAGGTCGTCGTCCCGTTGAAGTCCCACGACGGGTTCTGGATCACAAAGTGGAACGTGTTCGGCGCCGCCGTGTACGACGGCAAGACCGGCCAGGTGACCGTGTTCACGGACACCTCCGACATCCCCGGCCCCGTCTACCCGCAGTCCCTCGCCGCCATCCAGCGCCAGGCCCTCGACGCCCTCAACAAGGACGGGAAGGTCGGCACCTGGGAGGACCATGTCCAGAACCGCAACGGGTTCGAGAACGCCAACGACACCGGCTCCTTCAACGGGTCCGAGTTCACCCTCCGCTACGCCGGAGACTCCGACGCCGGATACTCCACCCCGCTGTCCCCGCGCGGATCCTCCACCTCGGTGGTCGCCATCGCCAACATCGACGCCACCGAGTCGACGTCCGGGAAGCTGAACACGCTCTCCGTCCACAAGTACGCCAAGGGTCACACTCGCTCCGCGAACTCGTCCATCGCCCAGGAGATCGAGACGCAGTACTCCTGGATGCCTGACTGGGCTACCGGCCTGGAGGTGTTCGAGGTCGTCCCCGGTGAGGACGGAAACTGGGTCGCCTCCATCGGCAAGAGCCAGAACATCGTCTACCGCGCTGTGATCGAGCAGGACGGTGACGCCATCCTCTACGACAAGAATGGCGACGAGGTCACCCGCACCGGCACCCAGCCTGGCGATGACGGCTCGACCTCCGAGCCTGTCGAGGTGGACGGCGACCTTGCCGCCATGACCCCCGCGCAGCTGCACGACCTCGCCGGCCGCATCCTCGACGAGCTCGCACGCCGCGCCACCAAGTAGCACCAGCACCACTCGGAAGCCCCGCCCGGCGAACAGCCGCGGCGGGGCTTCTGCGCGCCCCGGTGCGAGTAGATCCGAAACCGCCGAGATCCGCGCATGAAGGAGGCATCCGCGACATCAGCCGGACCGCAAAGAGGTGCCGGCCGACGGTGACGGACACCGCCGGCACTGCCGATAGTCAGGCATGAAGTCATCCCGACCACCCCGTCCCCGAAGGAGCCCCGCCCATGAACAAGCTGCGCCGCAGACTTGCGAATGAACGCGGTTCAGCGCTGATCGACGCCATGTTCGGTGTCGTCATCACCGCCCTGACGATGACCGCCCTCGTCAGCGTCGCCGTCACCACCACCGACGTCGTCGACGCCACCCGCGACCAGGCGACCCGGCTCACCGTCATCCAGAACATCGCCCACGGCAAAGTCGGCAACCCCACAGCCGTCCTGACAACCCCGGTCAGCGCCAACGTCAACACCGGCGCCGGAACGACAAGCGTCACCACCTGGCGTGAGGACAAGCCCGGTGTGGCTGTCATCCATGTCGCAGTCCCGAAAACCGGGGCGACCGGATGCACCAACCCGGCAGCTCTGGAAGCCACGTGCCTCACCACGACGGTCTCAGTCCCCATCGCAGAGCCCGGCATTCAGATCGTCGACGCGAACCCGTCCTGGAAGGGCACCGCGGTGTCCGGACCTACTACCGCACCGGCCACCGTATCCGCCGGGGCTGTCGGAACGTTCCAGGTGCCAGTCGGCGCCACTGAGGTCCGCTATGTCCTCAACATCAATGCCACAACCGCCTCCGGCCCGGGGTCGATCGACTTCATGAACGGCGCCACGAAGCTCGAATCGATCCAGTTCGACGACACCGACAACTCCTACTTTTACGGGTCGGTGTTCGCACCCGCCGGCACCACCATCACCGTCAACTTCGCGCCCATCAACGGCGGCACAGTCAAGCTGTCCCGGTTCAACGTCTACAAGGGAGCCTGACCCGTGACTCTCCTCACCCGCCTCCGCAACGACCAGCGCGGATTCTCCCTCCCCGACACCATCGTCGCCGTCATCGTCTCCGCGCTCTGCATGACCGCGATCGTCGGCGGGACCATCGCCGCCAACTACGCGAAACTGTCCGTCGACGTCACCGCCAACACCCAACAGCAGATCGCTGCGGCGCAGACACGGTGGCGGAACGACGTCGACCACGCCACCGTCATCATCCCCGCAGTAGAGCAGGTGAAGTTCTCCTACGTCCGCACCGACAACACCTGCGTCACGAGCACTTGGGCGTTGGTCGCGAAGAAGAACATCACCGTCACCCAGACGAACTTCCCCGCCGGATCCGGCATCGGCGTGACCGGATGCCTCGGCACCGAAACCAGCCACGCCACCGAGACTGTCATCCCCGACTCCGGCGCAGCTGACCCGTTCAGCTACCGGAACGCCGGCGGCCGCCTGTTCCAGTGGAGCGGCGCCAACCTGGTGCTGGAAGCGAAGACACGAGACCTCCAGGTCTCCGAGGTGAAGTGGGAGAGCACTGCGTACAAGTCCGCCGTCCTCAACACCACCATCAACACCAGC
Source organism: Leifsonia sp. Leaf264 (assembly GCF_001422325.1). Lineage (GTDB taxonomy): Bacteria > Actinomycetota > Actinomycetes > Actinomycetales > Microbacteriaceae > Orlajensenia. The sequence goes on along the minus strand of NZ_LMMR01000005.1, from coordinate 140,991 downwards.
ACCGCCCGCCCGGTCACAGTGACCGCAGACCAGGTCGCGAACCGCGTCTCCATCCTCAACGGCACCACCAGCGCCACCACGAAGTTCGTCGGAAACTAAGGACCCTGCACGTGACAATCAGAAACCCGTTCCGGTCGCTGCGCCGCAACCAGCGCGGATCCGCCATGGCATCCGCCGCGTTCGTCCTCATGGCAGGTGTCATCTCCGTCGGCCTCGCCACCTCAGGCATCAACACCGTAGCCACCTACAAGACCGCTGACACCGCCTACATTGTCAACAACGCGCTGGAGACACGGTACGACGCCTACGTCGCTGAGCTCGCCGGCGCCGGAACCGCCACGACCGACGCCCGAACCTACAACGGAGTCACCGCCGCCATCACCGTCGGCACCACCGCCGCTGGGCACACCCCGATCGCTGTCACCGCGACCTACGGCGCTGTCACGAAGACCGAGAACCGCGACCTCACCTCGGGTGTCAACACCCACATCGTCGGGTACGACTCCATCGGCGCTCCCGTCTGGGGCACCGCCAGCAAGGTGACAGAAACCCGGTTCAAGACCGCGGCCACCGTCGACTCCTACTCCGCAAGCCAGGACCGGACGTTCGCGATCGACGCAGCCGGAAACCTGGACGGCACCAGCAACCTGTGGGCGTGGGGGAAGAACGGTCTCGGGGACAACAGCAACGCCCAATCCGCCACCCCCAAGAAGATCGTCGTCGCGGCACCCGCGGCGCCGACCGTCGCGCTCACTGTGGCGAAGGTCGTCACCGACCGCCAGAACAGCACCCTGGGCGGCACCTGCGCCATCACCACCACCGCCGTTGCTTACTGCTGGGGTCCGAACCCCGCCTCGATCCTCGGCGTCGGGTCGGCAATCGACCCGCTCCTCATCCCGACCGCCATCCCCGGGTTCACCTGGACAAGCATCACCAAGGGATCCGGAACCACCTGCGGCATCAGCGCCGCGGACAACAGTGCGTACTGCTGGGGTGTGAACTCCGGCACCAGCGCCGGCGCGGTCGGCAACGGCGGGAGCACCGACCAGACCACCCCGCAGGCGGTGGCCGACAGCCACAAGTACCGCTGGCTGGAGACCACCGGCGGCACCACTTGCGGCGTCACCACTCCTGCTGACACCACCCCCGACGCCCTGTTCTGCTGGGGGTACAACGAGTGGGGCAGCTCGATCACCCCGGTTCTGACCAGCGCGCTCACCGCCCCGAACAAGGTCGTGTCCGCCGACATGGACGCCCTCGGGAACGTCTGCATCCTCGACACCAACAAGGACGTCTGGTGCAAGGGCCCGAAGCAGACCACCTTCGGTTCCGCGACCGCACTGAGCAGCGCCGCGCGCCTGGCGATGGTCACCGGCTCCTACAAGTTCACCAGCCTCCAGGTGAACGCCGGCACCGCCTGCGGGCTCACCACGAACGCCACCGCCAACGTCACCTGCTGGGGCCTCGGAACGAACGGACAGATCGGCAACGGCGCCAACAACACCGTCGTCGGCGGCACCACAGTCAGCAGCAGCCGCACCTTCACCACTCTGACTGTCGGCGACACGTTCAACTGCGCCGTCGACAAGTACCGGTACGTGTACTGCTGGGGCAACGGCGCAAACGGAACCATCGGCAACAACCTCACCGCCAACCAGAACGTCCCCACCGATGCGGCCCTGTCCACGGCGTCCGGGAAGGTGAAGTTCGCTGACGTCACCGCCGGCCCCAACGGCGTCCTCGCGTTCGACTGGAAAGGCCGCCTGTACTCGTGGGGGAAGAACACCAACGGGCAGGCCGGCGTCAACTCAACCGCCGCAGTGAACCTGCCGACAGCGGTCACCGTCCCCAGCAGCACCACCCCATTCACCGCTTACACCTCGATCGGACGGTAGCAACCGTGTCCTCAGACAACTTCTACCTCGTTCGGAAGCTCAGCCCCGGCCAGTTCACACCGGTCATGGGGTTCGCTTCCGACGACATCCGACCGCCGGCCAGCGAACGGTACGGCGTCTACCCCACACCGGACACAGCCTTGGCTGCGGTCATCGACGACTGGGCGGAATACGGTCACAGCATCGACCCGGAATGCTACCTGGACGGCGAAGCGTGGGACATTTTGTCGGCGCACCGTCTCCGCGCCCGCACCGTCATCCGTGAGGAGCTCAGCTGGCAGCTCGGCAACCCGGAGCCGGACCTCGGGTGGATGGTGGACCGCCTCTCCGAACTCACCGAGGACATCTGGGACGGCGATCACACCGACGCGCTTCAGCAGCGGATCAAGGAGCTGGAAGCCGCCAATGTGGACCTCACCAGCCGGCTCGAGCGACGCGCCGCGGACGAACTCCGCTGGTGACCTTCCCGGGTGCCGCAACCGCACGCTAGACAACAGCGGCCCGGCAGGCGCATACTTCCACGCATCAGACGGCGCGAGGGGAGCCCTGATGACAGCGGCAACTCCGTACCAACAAGCGATCCTGTTCGCCCGGAACGACCTGAAAGGGGAACGGGACCCGATCACCGGCGCCCCGAAGGTCGACCATTCACTTCGCACCGCAAGAGCTCTCGACAGCCGGGCCGCCCGTCTTGTCGCCGTCCTCCATGACACGAACGCTGCAGCATCCCCGTACGCGGACACCCTGCTGGAGTTCCTCGACAACGACCTCCGCGAAGCCGTCACCGTCCTCAACCGTCCCGACGGGCCCGACGGAGACGAGTACGTCGACGCGGTCCGTCAGAACCGGGTCGCCCTGACAGTGCAGCTGGCTGCGTTGGACGACTTCACCTCCGCGGAGTACCTCGGGAAGTTGCCTCCGGCGGAGCGGAACCAGTACCGGAGGCACATCCAGAGCCTTCGGGAGCTGTTCAGCTAACCGAGCCCGTCGTCCCCGTCATCCTCGTCGTCGTCGACGTACACGGTGCCGAAGAGGTCGCACTTCAGGGCAGCGATCGCCGCGACCGTCTCCTGTTTGAGGACGAACCCGCCTTGGCCGCTGTCCGACGTCCCCGACCACCACAGCCGGATCTCGCACAAGTCCCGGAGCTGGTCGATCGCGTCGGAACGGTCGGCGAACACCTCGAGCAAGCCTTCCAAGCTCAGCGTCCCCGGATCTTCACCGGTCCGTTTCACCGTGCACGACCACAGGGCGGAGTCATGCACACGGCCGCTTCGAACGCCGACAGGGTCACCGAGCTCATGCGACCTGTCCGGCTCCAGCCCCAGCACAGCGGTCATCTCGGCCACCGTCAAGGTCTCGCTGTAGAACGACAGGGACGCGATGTCATCAATGACCATCCGCCAACGATAGGACCCGCAACCGACCCTCGCCACATGCCTGACAGGAGACATTGACGTTCCCTTGAAAGGCCTGCTCCGACGTGCTCCGACTTCACCTGCTGATCCGCGACCCGCGGGCAGCGCTTGACCTCGCCTCCATCATGGTGGGAGTGATCGTCATCGCGATCATCGGCGGCATCATCACCGGAGCGGTGTTCGGTGTTGTCCCCTGGGCGCAGGACCGGGCCGCAGCCGGTGACCTCAGCGCCGTCAAGACCGCGGAAGCGGCCGCGTACGGCCTCACCCGGACGGACACGCAGCCAGCCAAGTACCTCAACGACGCCGGGCTCGCCACAGCCGGCTACCTGAAACGGAAAGACACTGTCGCGGTCGGCACAGGCGGCAATGGAACCTGCTGGCTCGGAGTGTCGAAATCCGCGTCCGGGGACACCTACTTCTGGGCCCGTGACAACACAGCCGACATCACCAAATGGGACGGGCACACCGAACCAGGATGCAAACCGATCGGTGACCTGATCTCCCAGATCGGTGCCGCTACCGGCGCCCCCGTCAACGAGTTCGCCAACCTGACCAGCTTCGACCGGCGCGGATCAGCGACCGCGAGCTGGCAGGGCACCGCCGTGAGCTCCGACGGCCGCCGCATCCTCTCCGCCGCAACCTCCCGCGTGCTGCAGCTCTCCACCGACGGCGGGCTCACCTTCACCGACCTGCCAGGCTCCGGCGCATTCGCGTGGACAGCCGTCGACATGTCCGACGACGGCACAAAGATGGTGGCCGCCGCCGGCACCGGGTTCGTCTACACCTCAACCGACTCCGGCTCCGTCTGGACGCAGCGGGCCACGTCCCAGAACTGGCGTTCCGTCACCATCTCCGAGAACGGCCTCAACCTCGTCGCCGTCAACGCCACAGGAACCCCGTACTACTCCACCGACGGAGGCGTCACCTGGGACGGCCAACCTGTCGAACGGATCTACAGCAAGACCGCCTCCTCGACTGACGGGAAGGCCATCCTCGCCGCGGCCGCCACCGGCTACCTGTACACCTCCACGAACGGCGGTGTCACCTGGACCGAAAGGCAAGGCGCCGGGTCGCACACCTGGGCTGCTGTCACCTCCTCCGCCGACGGGCAGAAGCTCGCTGCAGCCGACAGTAATGGGTTCATCTACACGTCACCTGACGCCGGCAAGAACTGGGCAACGCGCAACGCTCTCGGCACCCTCGCGTGGCGGACCATCGCGTATTCCGGCGACGGGACCGTCCTCGCCGCCGGTCTCAACTCCAGCAACATCTATACCTCCACCGACGACGGAGCGACCCTCACCCCACGGTCGACCTCCGGCACAGGGCTGACCTGGGCGGGCCTGGCTGCATCCTCCACCGGCAAGTACATGGTGGCGACCTCCAACACCAGCACTGCCAGCATCTACGTCTCCTCCGACTTCGGGGTCACCTGGGCTGCGAAGAACTCCGGCTACGCCGGCAACTGGTTGAACAGCTCCATCTCCGACGACGGAAAGTACATGCTCGCCGTCCGGGACAGCGGGTCCAGCGCACTCTTCCGATCCGTCGACTACGGGGCCAGCTGGACCCTGCTGCCTCGCCCCTGGTCGGGGAACACGAAAGCCGCCACCATCTCCGCTGACGGACTGCGGATCTCCGCCGCACTCACCAGCGGAATCTTCTGGACGTCCACCGACGGAGGGCAGAACTGGACAGCCCGCGCGTCGTCAGGGACCCGCGCCTGGAACTCACTGTCCGCATCCTCCGATGGACTCAAACTGGTTGCCACGATCGGGACCAGCAGCGTCATCTTCCACTCCTCCGACGGAGGGGCCACATGGTGGACATTGGCGCCAGCGATCGGGTACACCACCGTCGCGGCCACCGCCGACGGCACCAAGCTGATCGCCGCCCCGCAAGGAACCGGCGACTCGGTGTACACCTCAATCGACTCAGGCCGCACCTGGTCCCAGCGGTTCATCTACGGGGCGGGTCAGAAGTGGACTGACGTCGCGATCTCCTCCGACGGCAACACGATGACAGCGCTCCGTGAGAGCGGATCGGCGAACGTGTTCCGCTCCGTCGACGCCGGGGCCACCTGGACGCAGATCCCAATCGGATGGGTGGGGAACGCCTACCGGATCGCCATGAGCGGTGACGGTGCCCAGCTGTGGGTCGCCCACGCCAACGGCACCATCTACACCACCACGAACATGACCTCCTGGACGGCGCAGCCGACCGCCGGAACCCGCACATGGAATGAGCTCACCTCCTCCGCAGACGGGTCAGTCCTCCTGGCTGCCGGTACGGCATCCGGGCAGCTCTACCTCAGCCGCGACCGCGGTGCCACCTGGACCTCGGGGATGGGGTCGCAGACGTTCGGGTCTGTGGCATCCTCCTCGGACGGTTCCGCACTCATCGCCGCGCCTGGTGGTGGCGGGAACTCCAACATCTACACCTCCACCGACTTCGGGGTCAGCTGGGTGGAGCGGCCCGCAATCGACACCACTGCAGTCACCGACGTTGCCATGGCCGATGACGGGAAGGTTGCCCTGCTCGTTCGCGCCAGCGCCTACGTCAACCTGTACCGATCCATCGACGGCGGAGTCACCTGGACCGCAACGGCGAAGCCGTGGACCGGCACCGGCTACAAGGTGGCGATGTCCCGCGACGGCCAACGGATCGCCTTGGCTGTGAACGGCGACTACGTGTGGACCTCCGCTGACGCCGGCGTCAACTGGACGAAACGGACTGGCTCCGGATCGAGGACCTGGTCGAACATCCAGATGACCGACGACGGTCTGTCCATGATCGCCACCACCGCGACCACCGGTGCGTTCTACGTGTCGAAGGACGGTGGAGCCACCTGGACGGCGCCGGGAACCGGCGGTGTCTGGCCGGCGTCAGCCTCGTGGACCACATCCGCTGTCACCGCTGACGGGAAGACGATGGTCGTCGGCGCCGACAGCCAGAACCTGTTCCGTTCCACGGACGCCGGCGCCACCTGGGCTCCGATCACCGCGGCAGGCGCCAAAGGATGGCGCCAGGTCACCATCTCCGACGACGCAGTGAAGCTCACCGGCTCCGTCAGCGACGGGACCGTCTGGGCGTCAGCTGACACCGGGAACACCTGGTCGCCGAAGACCACTGGAGCAACCAGCGCCTGGTCTGACAGCGTCGCTTCTGCGAACGGCAAATACGTCACCCTGGTGAAGCCGCAGATGGTCGCATCGCTTCGGTACTCGGCAAACTGACAGCGGTGCCGCCACATACCTAAGAGGCGTGCCAGAATCCGATAACCCGCCCCGCGACACCGCTGGCCGGTACGCCCGCTACCTGAACCCGTCGGAGGCTCCGATCCGTACCGAGTCGACCATCTGCGCGAACTGCGGGACGGAGCGCCCTCGAGCCGTGTCGCACCGCTGCGCCGCTCCCGGCCTGCTGACACTCACAGCGGCCACAGAACGCGTTCTCGCGGCCTGTAGAGCAGCCGGAGGCCAGCCGCTGATCGTAGGCGGATCGGTCCGTGACGCCCTCCATGAGGGCGCACACCAGCCCAAGGATGTCGACATCGAAGTGCACGGACTCACCGGGTACGAGCCGCTGTCCCGCGAGCTCGGGAAGCTCGGTTCAGTCGACCTGTTCGGGGTGTCCTTCGGGGTCCTGAAGCTCACCGTCGACGGGGAAGACTTCGACGTGTCGCTGCCGAGAAGGGACTCGAAGACCGGTGACGGACACACCGGGTTCGACGTCGAAGTCGACCCCACCTTGGACGAGGTGGCGGCTTTCGGGCGCCGGGACTTCACCGTCAACGCCATCGGCTACGACACCGCCGCCGGCGAGCTCGTTGACCCGTACGCCGGCATCGCCGACCTCCATGACCGGGTCCTCCGGCATACCACCGCAGCTTTCAGTGAGGATCCTCTCCGGGTGCTGCGTGCCGTCCAATTCGCCGCCCGGTTCGACATGACGTTGGCCCCGGAAACAGCCGACCTGGCAGCATCCATCCATGACGAGTTCCCGCATATCGCGAAGGAACGCGTCTGGCAGGAGTTCAGGAAACTCGCCCGTGTCGGCGTCACCCCGTCCCGCGGCCTCGACGTGCTGGTGCAGACCGGGTGGATCACCTGGTTCCCCGCCCTGAACGACACCCGCGGCATCCAGCAGGACAGCACCTGGCACCCGGAAGGTGACGTGTTCACCCACCTGTCGCTGGCAGCCGACGAAGCTGTGGACGCAGCTGCCCGGTACGAGCTCGACGCGGAAGCACGGGAACGGGTTGTGCTCGGCGCGATGCTGCACGACCTCGGAAAGGTCACTGACACCCAGTTCCACGACGACGGACGGATCACCTCCCACGGCCACGCCGAATCCGGGGCGCCCGTCGTCCACGACTTCCTTCTGTCGATCGGAGCGCCCGTCCAGACAGCTGAATGGGTAAGCACCGTTGTGCAGTTCCACATGCGCACAGCCGCGAATCAAGGCACCAAGCCCTCCGCCTACGCCGTCCGGAAGCTCGCCCGAGCTCTCGGGGATGTCCCGTTCCGTGAATGGGCCGCTGTCGTCGACGCAGATCAGGCTGGCCGCGGGCCCGGGGCGAAAATCTCACCTGCCGCGCAGTGGCTGGACGTGTACGAGAACGGCAACGGCCGGCCCCGGATCTCCATCCTCCGCGGTGAGCACCTGATGTCACGCGGCATGGCCCCCGGCAAGGAGTTCAAGCCGATCCTCGCCGCGTCCGTGGAGGCGCAGGATGCGGGGGAGTTCACCGACGAAGCCGGGGCTGTCGCCTGGCTGGACAAGCACCTCGCTGAGCTCAGCTGAAGGTTCCGCCACATGCCCTGACGGTGACCCCGCAGGAGCACATCGATGACCGTCCCCACGCCAGCACAGCTGGCTGCTGACTTTGCTGTTCGTGCTGCCGCCATCCGGGAGGACAGCGGCACCGTCGACCTGCACCGTCGCGACAGCCGCATCCTCGGGATCCACGACGAGGACTTCATGCTGCTGGCAGCGGCCGAGGTGGCCGCCGAAGCAATCACCGCGGAGGTGCTGGCGGTCGCAGCGAAGCTGGAGACCTCAGTCCCCGACGGCTACCTGCCAGACGACGTCTGCGGCCGACCGGACTGCGCCGACGACATCCTCGTTGCAGCAGGCCCGGTGTTCGCAGAGCGGATCCTTGCTGAGTACGCCCCGAGCCCCGCTCGGACCGTCGAGGTGGACCTGACCGGCTTGGATGGTCTGGACTCGGCTGCAGCGGAACTCGGCATCGCACCTGAAGGGGTTGTTCGGCTTGCCGTCAGCCGATTCCTCAACGGCGGGGACGGCAACCCTCCGTTCTGACTTCCAGCCCCGATTCGCGTGGTGAAAGAACTTCAGATAGTCTGATCAGTCGGTTCTCGCCGCATCCGCACATGTATGTGACATGGAAGCGAAACGCGAACCATTCCGCGCCGTCCCGGACGACGCACCGATGCCGTGACTGGCCAGACCGTCACCGCCGTCACCTTCCTGAACGACCACGCCGCCGGAGACCAAACCCGGCTGGCAGAACCGCCAAGAACAAGCGGACACCCGGCATCATCCGCGACAAGCTGTCGCGCATGCGATCCGTCCCGAACAGCGACGACATCGCCCACACATCCCGACGCCACCGGCAGGCGGGAAGCTGTTCCATTCAGACCTGAAACACCGAAAGACCGAAACACCCATATGACTTTCCCACCCAAGCTCGGCGCCCACGCGCCCGCAAACGACAACACCGACCTCTGCATCCGTTGCGGGGCCATCAACACCGACAGCCTCTGCGCTGCACCTCTCACTGCAGACGAGCGACGGATCCTAGAAGACCTCGGAATCGAACGCTGAGACACTGACCGTGACCGCCGGCACCACCGACAGTTCACGGTATGAACCTCTTCACCAAGAAGACCGACCCGGCCTCCGAGCCGGCGGTCCAAGACGACCCCGAGATCGGTGCGACATCCGCACCGCCCGCCTCCCCGTTCCCCGCCTTCGGCACCCCGAAAGCTGACGAGCCCGCACCCGCATTCGGAGCTGTGACCGACTGGTCCGCAGCTCCTGCGGGGACCCTCGACTACGACGCCCTCGCTGCCGAGTTCAGCTTCGCCGACGCTGCCGTCCCGACCGACGAAACCGTCACAGAGACCGCCGCGCCATCGGCCGCTCCGACGTTCGGTTCGTTCTCCGCCGCACCCTCCTGGGGAACCCAGGCTGCAGCTGAACCCACAGCTGAGCCCGTCGCCGCCGACCCCGTCGACCCCGTCGACGAACCGTCCGTCGAACCACAGCCGGAGCCTGAAGACGCGGCCCCTGCGGCGTCGGCGACCGGCTGGGCACCCGGCGCATGGACGCCCGAGAAGTGGAAGCCGGAGCAGCACTCCGCACCGACATCCGAGTCGATCATCGACACGGCAGTTGCGGAGCCGACCCTGGCGCCGGCGCCGGACTTCATCCTGCAGGCAGAGCCCGCCGCAGTCGAGCCGGTCACCGAGGTCCCCGTTGCCGAGGAAGCAGCAGACGAGACCCCTGTTGTGGCGACACCCGCTGAGCCGATACCCGCACCTGCCGTCGCGCCGTCGTTCATCGTCCCCGCCGTCGTCACCGAGCAGCCCACGCTCGCCGACCGGGACGCCATCGCCGAGACCTATGGCCGAATCACCCACGGCGACGACGAAGCCCGCCGGATCGCATCCTCCGATGCACCCGCCGACATCGCCGCTGTCGAGAAGTGGGTGGCAGTCGCCGACGACCTCTACGGGCTCGGCAGCGGTCACCGCAGCGCCCACCTGTCCACCACCCCAACACCGGAGACAACCGTGACCAACCACAGCGACGACCTGTTCGCAGCCGCACCCAAGCACGCCGGACGCGACGACCTCATCGTCCTCATCTCCTCCTCGATCGGCGGGCCCGCACGGCTCGACATCGACCACCCCGAAGAGATCGGCAACACCGCTGACCAGATCCTCGCCGCCGGCTACGAACTTCGCGCAGACGTCCTCGGCGAAGCGTACGACGCCATCGTCGCCGCAGCCCTCGCAGCCGCAGCAGCCGACCGCGACGAGCAGGACGGCCTCATCCGGGCATCCGAGATCATCCGCGAGCTCACCCGAGCCTGACCTGACAGGAAAACACGGCCGTCACCGCAAGGTGGCGGCCGTTCCTGCTTACACACCCTCCGGTCCGCCCGATAGTCACGTGTGAATCTGGCCGGCACCCCGCCGTCGGCCCCGAGAAAAGAAAAGGAGGTGGGACACAGATGAGCATGCATGAAGTAAGTGCGCTGCTTTGGGCAGAACGTGAACTCCTCGACGTTCTGGTCTTCAAGTTGGAGACCGAACAGCTCCTGCTGACCGCCGGAAAGACCCGTTGGCTCCCACGAGCGACAGGTGAGATCGAGAAGATCCAGTCGAAGCTCTCCGAAGTGAACCTCGCCCTCGCAGTCGAGGTGTCGATCGTCGCCGCAGAATGGGACCTCCCGGAGGATTCCTCCCTGCTCCAGCTGGCCGACAGCGACGCAGCCGAAGACGTCTGGAGGGAGATCCTCGTCTCCCACCACAAGGCGCTCACCTCCTCCCTCACCGAGCTCGCCGGGCTCCGCGACTCCAACGAACACCTCATCCGCTCCGCGATCCGCTCCACCCAGGAGACCCTGGCCGACGCCAACGGTTCCGCTGCGGTCTACAACGCCTCAGGCGCCACCCACTCTGGTCGCGCCACAGCACGACTCATCGACAAGGAACTCTGAACATGGGCAGCACCTTCGCAGGCCTGAACACCTCATTCATGGGCTTGACCGCCGCACGCACCGCCGTGGACGTCGCCGGCCAGAACGTCGCCAACGCCAACACCACCGGTTACACCCGCCAGCGAGTGTCGCAGTCCTCCGTCGCGTCCGTGGGCAAGGCAGGCATCCTCGAGCAGCCGCTCCCCACCGCCGGTGGCGGAGTGACCGTCGACGCCATCAACCGGCTCGGCGACAAGTTCCTCGACGCTCGCGTCCGCACCGCCCTGTCGAACTCCGGGTTCCACGCCACTCGCGCCACCGCGTTCTCCAACATCGAGAAGGTTCTCAACGAACCCAGCAAGGACGGGCTCGCAGCCCAGCTGTCGAAGTTCTGGAACTCATGGCAGGACCTCTCCAACAACGCAGGTAAGGCTGCTGGAGCTTCCGTTGTCGTCGAGCAGGCGCACGTTCTCGGCGCCCAGCTCGCGGACGGCTACCGGGCCATCGACGACCAGTGGGGTTCAACCCGCGGCACAGTCGACGCAGTCACCGCTGAGCTCAACAACGCCGGACGGCAGATCGCCGAGCTGAACGACCAGATCCGCAAGCAGGCGGCAGCCGGCGGCTCCACCAACGAACTCGTCGACCGACGCAACCTCCTCGCCGAGCACGTCGCGGAGACAGCCGGCGGCGTTGTCGTCGGCCGCTCCGACGGAGGCATCGACGTCCTCGTCGGCGGCAACCCCCTCGTCAGCGGCGCTGACTTCAACGAAGTGAAGGCTGTCGGCGGCACCACCCTCGGCTCCGACGTACACCTCGAATGGGTGAAGCACCCGGGCCTGGCGATCGCCATGGACGGTGGGGAGCTCGCCGCTCACCTGTCGCTCCTGAAGCCGGCCAATGCCACAGGCACCGGAGGTGCCCTCGCGGAGTCCGCAGAGGCGTACAACCGGGTTGCAACCACTCTCGCTGCCACAGTCAACGACGTCCACCGCACCGGCTCCACCTTCGAAGGTGTCACCGGGCTGGACTTCTTCGGGTTCACCCCAGGGGCACCTGCCGCTCTCGGCCTGAACGTGATCGCCACAGGCATCAACGACATCGCTGTGGGCGCAGCCGGCGCCGGCAACCTCGACGGATCGATTGCCGACAAGATCTCCCAGCTGGGAGTCGGGAACCTCTCCGCCGACGGCCAGTGGAACGCATTCGTCGGTTCCATCGCAGTCACCTCACAGGGTGAGCTTCGCCAGTCCGATCTCGCTGACCTCTCCTACGGCAACGCCTCCGGCGCCCAGAAGGCGCAGGCTGGCGTCGACCTGGACGAGGAGAGCATGAACCTGATCTCCGCACAGACCGCGTACCAGGCGGCCGCCCGAGCGATGACCGCGATGGACGAGCTGCTCGACACCCTCATCAACAAGACAGGACTCGTTGGACGATGATCACACGAACCACAAACCTGATGCGCATGGAGACGCAGTCGCGTCACCTGCAGGCAGCCGGCAGCAAGTACGCCACCCTGCAGAACCAGGCCACCTCCGGCAAGCGGATCCAAGCGCCCTCGGATGATCCGTCCGGATCCGCCAACCTCCTCGGCGTCCACAAGGCCCAGGCCTCCGGCGAGCAGTACACCCGCAACATCGCTGACGCGCTCGGATGGCTCACCACCATCGACTCGTCCCTCATGACGGTGAACAGCCAGCTGTCTCGTGCCCGCGACCTCGCAGTCCAGGGAGCGAACGACGGATCCATGTCGCCTCAGGCGAAGGAGGCCATCGCGCTGGAACTGACCACCATCAAGGACTCGCTTCTGAAGGAGACAAGCGCAAACTACCAGGGACGCTCCGTGTACGCAGGCACCAGCGACACGGGGGTCGTCTTCAACGACGACTACAGCTACAACGGTATCGCCGGCTCATCGGTAGAACGCCGCCTCGGAGACGGAGCGACCATCAAGGTCGATGCCGACGGAGCAGCCATCTTCGGAACCGGGACCGACTCGATCTTCGCCAAGCTCGACGGACTGATCTCCGACCTCCGCGCCGGCGTTCCCACGTCAGCCCGGATCGGCGAGATCGACAAGACCCTCGACGATGTCCGCAAGGCCCAGTCCACCATCGGAGCCCGACACAACGTCGTGCTCACCACTGAGGAATCCCTCGCCACCCGCAAGGTCGACCTGGAGGACCAGCGCGTCCGCCTGGAAGACATCGACCTCCCCACGATCATCATGGAGCTGCAGATGCAGGAACTGACCTACCAGACGGCGTTGTCCGTCACCGCCAAGTCCAACCAGCACAACCTGATGGACTTCCTCCGATGAGGGCCGAAGCGCTGACTTTCGCGCAGCCCCCGCTCGGTCTCGGCTCGTTGACCGACTTCGCCCTTGACCCCATCGACGGTGCAGACGCCGTGTACGCCCTCCGCGGAGGGGATGTGCGCCTGTTCGTCCTCGACGCAGCCGTCCACCTCCCCACCTACAGCCCGGAGCTCAGCGCCGACAGGCTCGCAGTCATCGGGGCTACGACAATCGAGAAGGTTGACGTCTTCGTTGTCGTGAACCCGGCGCAGGAGGAGACGACGGTGAACCTGATCGCCCCGATCATCGTCCACCGGGACACCGGAGTGAGCGCGCAGGTGATCCTGGATGGCCAGAACTGGCCGCTGCGCCAGAAGCTGGCCGCGTAGGCACAAACGAAAATGAAGGCCGGGAGGTTCGCCTCCCGGCCTTCAGTCGTTTCCGCCATTCGGCGATGTGAGCTAGTCGCTCAGCGGTTGCCTAGCAACGCAGTCTGTGCGGAGTTGCCACCGAACATGGCCTTCAGGCCAGCCTCGGCAGCGTCGTTTGCGGTTCCTGCTGCAGCCTCCAAGTTGGTCTGCGCTACGGCGTCGGCCACCTCCTGGCGGTCGATGCTGAATACGCTTCTCGGGGCTTCGAACCCGATGCGGACGTTGTCGCCTCGCACCTCGAGGATGCTGATCTCCACCGTCTCCCCCGTGGGGATGGTGATGATGATCTTCTGGTCAGTCTTTCGTGTCATCACGAGCATGTGTGGCCCCTTTCGCCTTCCATGGCCCACCGTCAGGGCTGACGGCTTACCACTTACATGCGCGGACGATCGGGTTTCTGCGGGTGGCGTTACAGTCGCGCTGAGACGGCGGGCTCTCCGTCGACGAAGCCGATGGGGACGCCGAGGAGGTTCGCCGTCTCCGGTGTGCTGGTTCGTGCGGTGTTCACCACGGCGAGGCCATCGACAGCAGGCAAAGCGGTGACCCAGGCGGCAGTGTCTCCGGTCTTCATCGACGCGTCCACAACCGCCCACACCTGATCGGGCTGGATCGCGGAGACCGCTTCGCGAAGGTCGATATCGGAGCCGATGCCGTAGGCGACATAGACGGCCCGTGACCGGCCGACGGCGTCTGCTCGGGCGGGGAGGGCGCTACGACGGTCGTTGATCGGGTCGGTGTTCTTGATGGTGGCGGCGCCGCCGGCGCGGATGTCGACGGGCTTGCCGGCACGCGCCATGGCCCTGACGGTTGCCAAGGCATCGTCTGAGAAGCCGACCACGAGCACCAGATCTCCGGGTACGCGGGACGGTTCGGCCGGCTGTGGGCCGATCTGAGGGGCGCTCAGCGCCGCGGGGATCTGGTGCTCGACGGAAGGCTGGATGGCCGGAGGGATTGGCTGTGTGACGGCGGTGCGTCGGCCGTACATGCCGACGTCCTCGGTCTGAGGCGGCGCGGTGTTCTCCGCGCTGTGACCGGTCGTCTTCGTGACACTCTGGAACACGTCGTCGAACGCTGAAGAGGCGGTGGACACCCGCACAGCGCCTTCGGATGTCACATGGCTGTCCTGCTCGTCGAGCAGGCCCAGCAGCGCCGAGGGGTCGTACATGGAGGTGGGTTCGGGGGAGTCGACCACGACCTCAAACGAGGTCTTCGACAGGAACCCAGCGATTCCGCCCTGCTGGAGGCGGTTCGCCTCCACGAAACGGACTTTGGGTCCGTGGGCGTCGGTCGCCTTTCGCTTGGCTTCCTCGATCGACTGGCCGCTATACGTGTGCCGGCTCATGGCGGATCACTCCTACGGTGTTGATGTTGGTGTTGGGAACAGCGGTCGCTTCGATGTACGACAGCACCGGCACGCCTTCCTTGTGCGCTGCGATGAGGCGACGCACCGCTGGCCGCAGCTGCGGTGAGCAGACAACGACGGTCTCGGCGCCGTCGTCGTTCACGGCGGAGAAGACGGTCTGGATCGACGAGATGATCGACTCGGTGACGTCAGCGCCGACGTACGGGACGGTGCCTCCCTCGGACGGGCGGAGGCCCTCCAGGAGCTGCTGCTCCAACGTCGGAGCGAAGGTGATCACGTTCAGGGTGCCGTCCTCCAGGTAGGGCTGCACGAGTGCCGGACCGAGGGACGCGCGGGCGGCTTCGATGAGCTGCTCCGGGTCGGAGGTCGTCTTCGCGCGGAGCCCGACACCTTCGTAGATACGGGGCAGGTCGTTGATCGCCACGCGTTCCGTCAGGAGGCCCTGCAGGACCCGCTGCACCTCGGCGAGAGACAGCGGGTTCGGGGTGAGCTCCTCCACGGCGCTGGGGTTGGACCTCTTCACGTGGTCGGTGAGGATGCGCACGTCCTCGCGGGTGAGCAAGCGCGGTGCGTTGGAGAGGACGACGGCGTTCAGGTGGGTGACCACGACAGAGACCCGATCGATGACTGTTGCCCCGGCCATTTCGGCGTTGCGGCGCATCTCGCTGGGGACCCACTTGCCGGGAAGCCCGAAGACAGGCTCGATGGTTGTTTCGCCCGGCAGAGCGTCCAGTCCCGGACCGGATCCGATGGCCAGCACCATCCCACTCGGCGCCTGGCCTCGGGCGGCCTCAGCACCGGCGATGGAGATCGAGTAGGTCCCGACCGGAAGGTCAACGCTGTCGCGGGTGCGAACCGGCGGGATCATGAACCCCATCTCCAGGGCGATGTTCTTCCGGAGGGAGCGCACACGTGCGAGCAAGTCGTCGCTGGCACCGGACACGATGTCCACCAGGTCGGGCGACAGGGCGATCTCAAGGCCGGCGACACGCATCTGGTCGATGATGTCGTCTGCGGTTTCGGTCTTCTGCGGGACCAGTGCCGACTGGACCTTCGCGTCCTGCTCGGCCTTCTTCTCATTCGACTTGATCCGCTGCCCGATGAACACGAGGGTGAACCCGATCGCGGCGAACGCGAGGAACGGCATTCCGGGGATCATCCCCATCGCGATCGCTGCGACACCGGCGATGCTGAGAGCGAGCCGGGACTGCGACAGCTGCTTGCTGGTCGTGGAGCCGAGGTCGGATTCGGCGTTGGATCGGGTGACGATCATGCCGGTGGACACTGCCATGAGGAGGGCGGGGATCTGCGTGACGAGTCCGTCGCCGATGGTCAGGATCGTGTAGTGCTCGACGGCTTCGCCGATCTCCATGCCCTTCATCAGCATGCCCATCGCGATACCGCCGATGACGTTGATCACGATGATGATGATTCCGGCGATCGCGTCACCCTTGACGAACTTGGAGGCACCGTCCATGGCGCCGTAGAAGTCAGCTTCGGCGCTGACCTCGGCGCGCCGACGGCGAGCTTCTGCGTCATCGATCAGTCCAGCGTTCAGGTCGGCGTCGATCGCCATCTGCTTGCCGGGCATGGCGTCGAGGGTGAAGCGTGCTCCGACCTCTGCGACGCGCTCAGCTCCCTTGGTCACCACCACGAACTGGATGACGACGAGGATGAGGAAGATGACGGTTCCGATGATCACGGAGCCGCCCACGGCTACATGGCCGAACGCCTGGATGACCTGGCCGGCGAAGCCTTCGCCGAGCACAAGTCGTGTGGAGGCGACGTTCAGGCCGAGCCTGAAAAGGGTGGCGACCAGCAGGAGGCTGGGGAACACGGAGAAGTCCAGCGGCTTCCGCACGAACATCGTCGTCAGCAGGATGACCAGAGCGAAGATGATGTTGAAGCCGATGAGGATGTCCAGCAGGACGCTGGGGATCGGCATGATCAGGAGCAGGAGGATGCCGACGACCCCGATGGGGACGCCGATCTTCGGAATGAGATTCTTCATGTTCTAACTCGCTGTGGTCGGTACTGGGATGGGTTTGGACATCTGGTGGACGCCGGCGGCTTTGCCTTGACGCTTCAGTGAGGCGACGAAGGCCAGCACGGTGGCGATGGCTCCGTAGTAGGAGGTGGGGATCTCCTGGCCGATCTTGCAGGCGTCGTGGAGTGCACGGGTCAGCGGTATGTCCTTGACCATCGGCACGCCTTTCTTCTCTGCTTCATCTCGGATGCGGGCGGCTATGACGCCTTTTCCTTTAGCTACCATGCGCGGAGCGGAGACACCTTGCTGATATTTGAGGGCGATGGCCACGTGGGTCGGGTTGACCAGGACAACATCGGCGGTTGCGACGTCGGAGATCATTCGATTCCGGGACATGGCGAGCTGTCGGGAGCGGCGCTGAGACTTGATCAGCGGGTCGCCGTCGGTGTTCTTGTGCTCGTCGGTGACTTCCTTCTTCGTCATCCTCGTCTGCTTCCGGTTCTTCTTCATGACGACGAACACGTCAGCAGCTGCGACGATCAGGCCTGCGACGACAGCGGAGGTCAGGAGCCCTGTGACGCCGCTGGAGGCGGAGACGAGAAGCGACGCGACGCTCATCCCACCAGCCTGTGTGAGGACCGGCATGAGCCCCTGGATGACCGAGTAGAGGACGTACCCGATGACGGCGGTCTTCAGCAGCGCCTTTACGCCCTGCCACAGAGCCTGGGTTCCGAAACTGCGTTTGATTCCGCTGACGATGTTGAACTGCTCCACCTTCATCTCGAACTTCTTCAGGTGAAGGCCTCCCTGCGCGACCGTGGAGACGATGATGGCGACAGCGACGACAGCGAGCATGATCGCAATGGTCGGGAGGATCGACATGAGGCCGTCCTCGAGAGCCTTCACGGCGATGGTCGGGTCGGGGTGGGCGATGGTGTCCAGAGCTGTGTGGAGCTGGATGGTGGCTGCGTTCGTCCCAGCGCTGATCACTGTGGGGAGTACGGCCGCTGCTGCACCGACGCCAACCCAGGCCGCGACATCCTGGGATTTCTGAAGCTTCCCCTTCTCGCGGACCTCCTTCATCCGCTTCTCGGTTGCCTGTTCGGTCTTCTCTCCGGAATCGCTCATGGGGACGTCACCGCCCCGAACGCTTCGGCGATGGCGGTGGTGAGGGAGGTGACGAACGCGGGCAATGCAGTGAACACGAGAACCCCGAGGATGAGCGTGAGGCCGATCTTCACCGGGAAGCTCATCGAGAATGCCTGCAGGGCAGGCGCGACACGGGTGAGCAGGCCGAGCCCGAGGTCGGCGAGGAACAGGACGATAAGGAGGGGGCCGGCGACCTGGATGGAGCCGACGAACATGCCGGACAGCGACTTCACCAGCTGCTCGGCTGTGGCCGGGAGGTTCAGCATCCCTCCGACGGGGACAGCGTCGAAAGTTCGGAACAGGCCACCGAACACCACCTGGTACGCACCGGTCGTGAACATGAGTGCGATCGCGGCCATGCCGAACAGGCGGGAGAACTGAGCGCCGTTGGTGTTGAGCTTCGGGTCGAACCCGGATGCGACCTGGAAGCCGCCGAACATGTCGATCAGGTCACCCGTCGCCTGGATGGCGGAGAAGATCAGGTACACGAGGAATCCGAGCGCAGCTCCGATCGTCGCTTCGCTCACGACGGCGAGCAGGAACTCCCAGTCATCCATGACTTCGAACCCGTCGGTGACGCGCGGGGCGACTGCGACGCCGAGGCCGACCCCGATGATGCCTTTCACTGTCCCGGGGAACGCCTTGAACGAGAACGGAGGCGCGATGATGACGAACGCCACCATGCGGACGGAGGCGAGCATCACCGCCTCAATCCAAGCCAAGTCGATCGGGATGTACATGGGGTTATCCGACTCCTGTCAGGGCGGGGATCTTGTCGAACAGGTCTGTGGTGAATGCGACGATCTCGGAGATCATCCAGTGGCCGCAGACGATCAGCGCGACCGCAACGGCGACCGCCTTCGGGACGAACGAGAGGGTCGCTTCCTGGATCTGGGTGATCGACTGGAAGAGGGAGATCGCGAAACCGACGACGAGGCCGGTGATGAGGATCGGAGCGGCCAGCTTGCCGGCGACGATGAACGCCTGCATGCCGATGTCCATGATCTGGCTGGTGTCCATGGTCAGCCTCCGTTGTAGGACTTGACGAGTGCGGAGACGAGCAGGCCCCATCCGTCGACGAGGATGAAGAGGAGGATCTTGAACGGCAGGGAGATCATGACCGGTGGGAGCATCATCATGCCCATCGCCATCAGCGAGCTCGAAACGACCAGGTCGATGACGAGGAACGGGATGAAGATGACGAACCCGATGATGAACGCTGACCGGAGCTCCGAGATGAGGAAGGCGGGGATCAACGTGATCATGTCCACCGACTCCGGCGTCTTCGGGTTCGGGAGGTCTGCAGCGCGGGTCATGAGGGCGATGTCGTCCTCGCGGGTGAAGCTGAGCATCCAATGCTTCAACGGTTCGGTTCCCGCGGCGACGGCCTGATCGAAGTTCATCTTCCCGTCCAGGTACGGCTGGATGCCGGCGTTGTTCACGTCGGTGAACACCGGCCACATGATGAACAGGCTGAGGAACAGGGCGATGCCTGCGATGACCTGGTTCGGCGGGATCGCCTGCAGGCCGAGGGCGTTGCGGGTCATTCCGAGGACGATGAAGATCTTCGTGAACGACGTCATCATCAGCAGCAGTGACGGTGCAACGCTGAGGAGGGTGATGCCGATCAGGGTAACGATCGCGGAAGACGGGCCGCCGTCGGGTCCGTTGATGGAGATTCCGAATCCGCCGGTCCCGGCGTCTGTCGGCGCGGTCGGGTCAGCGGGTGCGCTCGGGTCGGTCGGGTCGATGGGGGCAGCGAAGCTTGCTGTGGAAGTCAGCATGAAAATCGCGATGACGATGATCAGGAAGAGGGCGGCGTAAACCGCTGCTCGGCCGAAGCTCCGCGACCGTGTTGTGGTCGCGGCAATGCTCATTTCTTGGCACCTACTCCTAGGGCTGCGCCTGACTTCTTCCATGTGTCAGGCGAGAGGATGGACCCGCTGAGCGATCCTTGCGATGCGGGCTTCTTCGTGGTCTTGGTCGGTGCTGGCTTGTCGGCAGGCGCTGCCGCCTCTGCTTCGCCTTCTGCGAGGCTGAGGTCGGCAGCGGCGAGAACCGCGTCGAACACAGGTTCCGTCGGGGCTTCGGAGTCACGCAGCACGGACACGCCATGCTCGGTGACGCCGAGCAGGAGTCGGCGGCCGTCCGTGTCGATGATGACTGCGGATGCGCTCTTGCCGAGGCTGGTGCGGGACACCACCTTCACGAGCTGCTGCTTGCGAAGGAGTGTTGCCGTCTTCCCGCCGAGGAGCTTCTTGCGGGTCCACCAGATGGCCCCGAAGACAGCGACGAGCGAGATGACGACCCTGAGGATCGAGGGGAGGTCCACTAGTTTGCGGTGTCCTCGTCCTTGATGATGCGGGTGACTCGCACGGCGTAGTCCTGGTCGACGACGACAACCTCGCCGTGGGCGATGAGCTTGCCGTTCAGCTTGATGTCAGCCGGAGCGCCAGCGGATCGGTCGAGCTCGACGACGGCGCCGGGCTCCAGCGACAGCAGGTCCTTCACCGTCATGCGGGTGTGGCCGATCTCGACGGTCATGGCCATCTCGACGTCGTTGATGCGGTTGAGCTTGCCGGTGACGTCTCCGGCGCTCGTGGCGGAGGAGTTGGCGCGGATGCGGATTGCGATGTAGCCCAGGACCACACCGTTGCCGGTGAGCGTGTAGGTGTCGGCTTCGGGGTCTCCGAACAGGACGGTGCCGCCGGTGCTGACGGCGGACAGGACGCCGGCGCCGATCGTCTTGGCGGCCGCTTCGATCGCGGGGGTCACGACGTCGGAGAGGTCGAGTCCGTCGCTGGGGAGGACGCTGAGGTCCTTGATGACGAGGGTGATGTCTGCGGACGTGGAGCCGACGAAGGTGGCTGTGAAAGCCTCACCCGGGTGGACAGACTGCGCGTCGGCTGTCTGTGCGCCGGGCGTGACGGTGAGGGGGATGCTGGACGGGAGGAGCTTCAGGAGCTGCTCTGCTGCGTTGGTGGTCATCGGTGGTTCTCCTTGATGTCTGTGATGGTGCATGCGAGTCGGGTGCCGCTCTTGCCGAATGCGGCGCGAGCGAGAGGGTGTCCATCCACGGCCAGGTCGAGAGGTCTGCTGGCGGGGTGGCGCAGCGGGATGATCTGACCGACGGTGAGGTTGAGGACGTCGTAGCCGGTGGTGTCGACCGGCGGGATCTGCAGGGACACTTCGATGGGGACATCGGCGAGCTGGGATGCCATCTGCGTTCGGGTGTCTTCGTCCTTGACCACGGGGTTCGTGGTTCCGAGCTTGCGGAGCAGGATCTCGGAGGGGATGGCGATGGTGGCGATGTTGGACTGCTCGCCGGTCTGGGCGGTGAACGTGGAGACCACCATGAGCTCGGTGGGGGCGGCTGCCTGGGCGAACTGAGAGTTGTGGGAGACCGACTCGACGGTGACGTCGTAGTCGATGAGCTGCGACAGGCTGTACTTGACGTCTTCGATGAGGTCGTCGAGGAGCTTCTTCAGCATGGACGACTCGATCGGAGTGAAGGGGCGTTCCACTTCCTTGTGCTTTCCGGTGCCGCCGAGCATGTGGCTGAACCAGCCGAACGCCGCCGTGGCAGGGAACTGGATGACACCCTTTGCCGCGTCGTCTCCGAGGTCGACGAGGACCATCGTGGTGGAGCCGGGAAGCGATGACGCGTACTCGTCGTAGGAGTTCATGGCGACGAAGTCGAACGTCACCTGCGAGCGGGACCTGATGTTCGCGGTCAGCTGGGTTCCCCACTGCCGGGCGAACGTCTCGAAAGCGTTCTCCAGAACACGGGAGTGTTCGCGGGCGAGCGTGGTCGGTCGACGGAAGTCGTACGGTTCGACGACCTTCTCTTCTGGGTGGTTCACTGGGGAGCCTTTTCGAATTGCCACGTCTATGACCATCGGCCGCGGCTGCGGGAGGGTAAGACGACCGGAACTTCCGGTAGTGGTTCTATGCGCGAGCAACAGGGCCGGCTGTCAATGTCCGCCCGACTTCTTCTTCTCGGCCTTCTTGGTCGACTTCTCCAACTTGTCGGCTGCCTCGTGGGCGCCCTTCAGCTCCGCCGCTTCCTTCTCCGCCTCTGCCTTCATTTCTGCCGCCTTCGCCGGGTCGGTTTCGGCTGCGAGAAGTCCGGGGATGAGGGCACGGACCGCGTCGGTCTTGTCGGACAGGATGACGATGTCGACGCGTCTGTTTTGCTGCTGGCCTGCAGGGGATGCGTCCTGTGTGACGGGTCGGGCTGAGGAGTATCCGATCGCGGCGAGCCTGTTCGCGGCGACGCCTTGGCGTTCAGTGAAGAACCGGACGACTTGGGTGGAACGCCCGGAGGAGAGCTCCCAGTCGGTGGGGAACGGTGCGCTGGACCCGTGCGGGTCGGCGTGGCCTTCGACGCTGAGCTGGTTCTTGATGGGTGCGACGACCGGTCCGATCGCGTTCAGGATGTCAACTGCCTTCGCTGACAGGTCCGTGGACCCTCCCTGGAAGAAGGTCTCCGCGCCGACGAGGGAGACGGTGAGTCCACGCTCGTCGATCTTGTAGCTGACGGCGTTCTGGTTGCCCTGGGCGGTGAGGTTCGAGTTGATGTGGTCGCGGATCGCCTTCAAGGTCGCCAGTTCCTTCTTTGCGATGTCGATGTTCGTCAGGTTTTCGTCTTCGCCTTCGAGCTCGGGCGGGACGATGATTCCTTCGGCGACATCGACGGTCTCTGACTGCTCGGTTCCGAACCCGGTGGCGAGGGAGTCTTTCAGCTTCTCGTACTTCTCGGCGTCGGGGCTGGACATCGCGAACAGGACGATGAACAGGCACATGAGGACCGTGACCATGTCCATGTAGGAGATGGCCCAGCGTTCATCGATGTGGTGCTCGACGTCACCGCCGCCCCGCTTCTTCCGCTTGCTCATCCGGGGCTACTTCTCTTTGGAGAGTTCGTGGTCGGCGACCATCGCCCGCAGACGCTCTCCAAGCAGTCGTGCCGGCGTTCCGGACTGGATGGCGAGGGCGCCCTCCATGATCAGGGTCTTGTTGTCCTCTTCGATCTGCGCGAGACGTCCCTGGCGGTCGCCGAGCGGCAGCCAGATGAAGTTCGCGGACAGGAGACCCCAGAGGGTCGCGACGAACGCCGCGGCGATCGACGGGCCGAGCGTGTCGGGTTCGTCGAGGTTCTCCAGCACGTGGGTGAGCGAGACGACGGTGCCGAGAACACCGATGGTGGGGGCGTACCCGCCGAGCATCTTGAAGAACTTCCCGGCGTGCTTCTTCTCTTTGATCTTGGAGTGGAGGTCCTCCTCCAGCAGCACCCGGAGCTCTTCGGAGTCGGTGCCGTCGGCGATGTTCTGGAGGGCGTTCTTCAGGAACGGGTCGTCAGTCTCTGCGGCGTCCTGCTCGAGGGACAGGAGGCCGTTCTTGCGGGCCTTCTCAGCGATCTGCACCATCTGATCGATGACAGCCTGCGGCTTCTGCGTCTTGCCGATGAGAATCTTCGGGATGGTGGCGAACGCCCGGAGGGCGTCGGAGAGTCGGCCTGAGGCGATGCCGACACCGAGGGTGGCGCCGATGACCAGGAGCATCGGGCCAGGCAGAATCAGTGATTCGAGGTGTCCGCCTTCGATGATGACGGTGACGACGATGGACCCGAAAGCGATGACGAGTCCGAGGATGAGTGCGATGTCCATCAGAGGAGGCCGCCCTTCCTGATGGGGGCGCCTGGGGCGACGGTGGTTTCTGTGTGGATGACCTCAGCGGTGCCAGCGCGAAGATTGTAGGCCGCAGCCAGGACGCGTGCGTGGGCGAGATCGATGAGGTCGGAGACCTGGTCGTACGTCTCCGTGATGTTGTACGTGGTTCCGTCGACAAGCACCAAGGTGGTGTCGGGGATCTCTCTCACCTGTTCGATGAGGTCCTGGTTCACCGCGAACCGTTGGCCGTTGAGCCTGGTGACGGAAATCATGGTGGGGCGGGCCTTTCGTTGGGCGTACGTCAAGGGGCGGGGTTGCCCTCACAAAGACAATCGGCCGTCCCCGCCTTGGTGTTAGGCGGGAACGGCCGATTGGCTGGAGCGGATTACTGCTATCCGCGCTTCAGGTTGACGACTTCCTCCAGGACGCTGTCGGAGGTGGTGATGATGCGGGCGTTCGCCTGGAAGGCGCGCTGGGCGACGATCAGGTTCGAGAACTCCTGCGACAGGTCGACGTTGCTCATCTCGACGTACCCGGCCGCGAGGGCACCGGTTCCGTTCTGGCCCGCGGTGGTGAGGGTGGAGGGCCCGGAGTTGACCGTCTCGCGGTAGGTGGATCCGCCAGCCTTCTCCAGTCCGCCGTAGTTGGTGAACGTCGCCAGCGCGATCCGGGCGATGTTCTCGGTGACACCGTTGGAGAAGGAACCGACCACGGTGCCGTCCGGGGCGATGGAGTACGAGTCGAGACCGCCGGCAGCGTGGCCGTCCTGTCCGTTGAGAGCGATGGTGGTGAGCTTCGCGAAGCCGGTGGTCTTGGACAGGTCGATGTCGACACCGCCGACGTTGACGGCGCCGCTGCCCGTGAGCGCTCCGCCGGTGTAGGAGAGGGACCCGCTGACGGTGGAGCCGTCGCCGACGTCCCAGCCTGCTGCGGTGCGCTCGAAGGTGATGCTGAGGACGCTCTTGTTGCCGGCGGCGTCGTAGACGTCGAGGTCGCGGACGAGGACGTCTCCGACTGCAGCGTCATCGGGGAGGTTTCCGGTGATCGTCGCCGCCGTGGTGGTGGTCGCCTTCGAGACGATGTTCAGGGGCAGCTGGATGTTCTGCAGGCCAGCACCCTGGTTGAGGACGCCGTCGGTGAACGTCCAACCCTGGACGAGCCCGCCCGAAGGGGTGACGAGACGGCCGTCGGTGTCGAAGTCGAACTCGCCGGCGCGCGTGTAGAGCGTCTCGCCGCCCTGCTTGACAGCGAACAGACCGTCGCCGGCGATCATCATGTCGCTGGCGCGACCGGTCGCCTTCGCGGAGCCCTGTGCGAAGTTCGTGGCGATGCCTGCCACCTGGACGCCGAGGCCGACCTGGGCGGGGTTGGTTCCGCCGACCTCGGGGGTGCCGGGGCCGGGGCCGCGCAGCAGCTGGCTGAGGGTGTCCTGGAACTGAACGGAGCTGGCCTTGAAGCCGGTGGTGTTCACGTTGGCGATGTTGTTGGCGGTGACGTCGAGCATCTTCTGGCTGGAGGACATTCCGGAGATTCCGGAACCGAGGGAGCGAAGCATGATGTGCCTTTCGGGTGTTGCTGGAGTGGTTAGTTGGTGACGCCGGAGATGACGTCGAGGTTGACCTGGACACCGTTGACGGTGACCTTGGGCGTTGAGTCCTTGTAGGAGACGGCGGTGGCTGTGCCGGTGATGTCCTTGCCGTCCGCGTCGGTGTAGCTGACCTGCTTGCCGATCAGGGCGGCAGCGGCGTTGCGCATCTGCAGTCCGAACGACTCGCTGGTCAAGTCCGACATCTCGGTGAGCTGCTCCATCTGGGCAAGAGACGAGGTCTGCTGCACCATCTGGGAGGAGTCCATCGGGTTGGACGGGTCCTGGTTCTGCATCTGGGTGATGAGGAGCTTGAGGAACATCTCGGAGTCCATCTCCTGCTTCGGAGCGCTGGTGCGCGCCGAACCGCTGGCGATGGAGGTGATCGAACCGTTGTAGGTCTGGTTCGAAATGGTTCCGGTGATCGCGTCGGTCATGGTGTCTCCTTACGCGAGAACATCGAGGGCGGAAGTGGGGATGTGCGCAGCGTTTCGCTGTGGCCTGTCACTGTGTGACTGTCGGCTGTCTCGGCGGTTGTCGTTAGCACCGGGTTCGCGGCGGTCGGAAGTGCCTCCGCCGTTGCCCTGGCTGAGGTCGCTGCCGCCGCGCCCGGCTGAGCCGCCGGTGGACTGGTCGGAGACTGTGACGGTGGCGTTCACCCCGGTGACTGCGAGGTCACGGCGGAGGTCTGCGAGAACCTGCTTGACCGCTTCGCGTCCGGTGGCGTCGGGAGTGAGAAGCTCGATGGAGATCTTCTGTCCGTCCACATGGGCTTTCACGGTGACGGGCCCGAGGTTGTCCGGGTTGACCTTCACGATGAGGGTGTGGTCGCCGTTGCCGGCGGTGGCGAGCCGGACGACGGGCTGGGCGAGCTGGGTGTTCAGCGGGAGAGGTGCGGCTGCCGCCTGTACCTGTTGGGCTGGGGCTGAAGGGCTTGCCTGCTGAACGGGTGCCGCCGGAGTCGGTGTGGGGGCAGCGGTGGCCGCGGGAGCTGCCGGCGTGGGTGCAGTCGCCTGCTGGCTGCCCTCGTCGGGCTCCTGTCCGGCGATCGGACCGACAGTAGTGGTCTGGGCGGGCTGAGTCTTCAGAGGAGACCCCGTGGCTGCGCTTGCTGATGGCCGGCCACTGTCGGCTGCGGTGAACTGCGCCGCCGAGGAGGTCGCCGCCGGAGTGGTGGGTGTCTCAGCTGAGACATTCACGACTGTTGACACCGACCGGGCAGGCTTGATCGTCGTGCTCGACTCGGCGGTTGCCGCCGGCTCGGCCTCGGGAGCTGGGGTGGCGGCCGAGCGACCCTGCGGGCTGACCGCTCCGTTGTCAGGCTCAACCTGGTCCGAACTTGTAGGTGCAGCGTCGGGCGAAACCACGGTCTGGGCCTGCTGGGTCAGCGTCGAAGGAAGCTGAGCTGGGACCAGGGGCGGAGTTGCGGCTCCAGCGTCGGAGGGGTTCCCGTCGTCAGTCGAGTCGGTCTCGTCGGGCTCATCGACGTCGTCGGGCGCTGCGGGTGCAGCGGCGGGTGCGGCTGCGGCAACAGCCGCCAGGAAGGCAGCTGGGGCCTCCAGGGTGGCGTCAGCGGGGGCAACCGGAACGCTGGCTGCAGGGCCGCTGCCGGCGGTGGTTTCGGCCTGAGCTGGCAACGTGGTGGCTGCTGGTGCGATCCCAGCGCTGGGCACAGTGGAGCCGTCCTGTGACTGCGCTGCCTGGCTGAACAGCTCTGCGAATGCTGACTGGTCTCCGCCGCCGCCGGCGGACCCCGCGGCGGGGCCGCTGGGAGGTGTGGGGGTGAACGATCCGATGAGTGGGATGGTCATGGTCACTTTCCGAAGGAGGACATCTGCATGGCTGTGATCAGATCCGACATGCTGTTCGTTGAGGTGCCAGCGGTGCCGTTCAGCATCTTCTGAAGCTCAGCGATCTGCTGGCTCTGGGTGCTGGCGGTGTTGCTGGCGGCCGCAGTCGCGGCGGGGGCGACGCGTCTGATCGTCTGAATGTCACTGTCGGTCAACCAGTTCTTTTGGTAAGAGACTGTGCGGCCTTCGGTGGGGGCGTGGACGACCATCCCGTCGCCGGCGTAGATGACGATGTGGTCGGAGTTGGTTGTCACGATGAGATCGCCGGGCTGTGCGTTGGCGAGACCGCCCTGAACTTCGGTGCCGATGGTGGCCTGCTCGTGAGCAAGTCGGGGAGCGTCGATGCCCTGCTGCTTCAGGACGTACTGGACGAGCCCGGAGCAGTCGAAACCGTCTTCAGGTGATTCCGCTCCGAACACGTACGGGATGCCGAGGTACTTCTTCGCTTCCTCGACGATCGACTCTCCGGTTGCCGTGCCGTTGGACGGGACGGTGTCGGTGACACTGCCGAGGGCAGTGGCGAACTCGGTCTCGCTGGTGCTGTTCACCGCTGTGGTCGCAGGTGTCTGCTCGGCAGGTGTGGTCAGTTCGACGATCTGGTTCTTGATCTCTTCGATGCGGCCGAGGGCTTCGCTGATAGGCATGGGGTGTTACTTGCTTTCTGGGTTTCGGGTGTGACGGGATGATGCGATTTCATCCAGGACGAGTTGCTCTTCGCGCAGTTCAGCGGCTAGCTGCTCGTCGGTGAAGCGGGTGTGGAGCTTCTCGAGGGATGATGTGTTCCGTTTCGCCTCGGCGAAGGCGGTCTGGGCTTCCTCGACTTCGGCCGCGCCCATCTTGATCAGGTGGTTGAAGTCGCTGATGCTGGCGGCGCTGGCGGCCCGGCTGGCGGCGATCGCACGGAGCGTGTCAACGTCGGTGGCTTCTGTTCCGAGGGAAGCGAGGCGATGCCGGACTCGGTCCTGGCTGACCTTGGATTCGCGGACTCGGTGGTTCGCCGCGGCCAGGCCGGCGGCTGCTTGGTCCTCCTGCATCTTGCGGATGCGGAGAAGTCCGATCAGGGACCATTGAGCCATCAGGCCACCGCCTTGATCATTCCGGCGAGGTTCGCGAGCTCAGCCCACGACTTCTCCGGGGGTGTCTGGTCGTCCATGCGCTGGCGGAGGAAGTCGGTGATCTGCTCGTCGTAGGTGACCGCGGCATCCACCATCAGGTTCGCTCCGGCCTGGTACATGCCGACGTCGAGAAGGTCCTGGGCCTGCTTCTTCGCGTCGAGGGCTCGGCGGAGGGTTGTGGCGTCATCCTGACGGTTGCGGGGGTTCACCTTCGACGCGACGCGGCTGATGGAGCCGAGAGCGTCAATGGCGGGGAAGTGCCCCTGAACGGCGAACTTGCGGTCAAGGACGATGTGCCCGTCGAGGATGGAGCGGGCTGCGTCGGCGATCGGTTCGTTGTGGTCGTCTCCGTCCACCAGCACCGTGTACATGCCGGTGACGGAGCCGCGCTCCGCCGTACCTGCGCGCTCGAGCAGCTGAGCGAGGATCGCGAATGTCGATGGTGGATACCCGCGTGTTGCAGGCGGCTCGCCGACTGACAGGCCGATCTCTCGCTGTGCCATCGCGACTCTGGTGAGGGAGTCCATCATCAGCATCACATCGGCGCCGGCGTCGCGGAACGTCTCCGCGATACGGGTGGCAGTGAAAGCTGCACGGAGACGCATCAGCGCGGGTTCGTCGCTGGTCGCGACGATGACGACGCTGCGTGCGAGCCCTTCCTCACCGAGGTCGTCTTCGAGGAACTCGCGGACCTCACGGCCGCGCTCTCCGACGAGGGCGATGACGGACAGTTGAGCTTCGGTTCCGCGCGCGATCATTGACAGCAGGCTGGACTTGCCGACACCGGAGCCGGCGAACAGGCCCATGCGCTGTCCGCGACCCACAGTGGTCAGGGTGTCCAGGACGCGAACACCAGTGGAGAGCGGCGTGTCGATGCGGGCGCGCAGCATGGAGTTGGGGGATTCGTTGTGGATGGGCACCCATGTGTCAACGTCCAGCGGTCCTTTGCCGTCGATGGGGCGGCCTAGTCCGTCGAGGACACGGCCGAACAGGGCGCCGCCTGTGGGAACAAGCGCTGGTGCGTTCTTCGTCCGGGCGGGGGATCCGGCGCGGATGCCGGAGATCCGGCCGAGCGGCATGCAGCGGGCGGCGTCGCGGTTGACTGCGACCACTTCCACGTCCACCGGTTCGGTGTCTCCGATGGTGATGAGGTCTCCGACGGCGACGTCGAGCCCCTGCACGTCGAGGGACAGCCCGACGACCGAGGAGACTTCCCCGACGAGCTCGGGGCGTCCGGCGGCGGCCGCAGCCTGGAACCGCTCGGAGAGGCTGACGGTGGTCATGCGGCACGTCCGTTCAGTTCCGCCTGTGCGCGCTGGACGGCCGTTGTGATCGTCGCGTCGATGTAGCCGACAGGGAGGGTCGCGACGGCGTCACCACGGGCGAGAGACGGATCTGCACGGAACTCGACGTCGTTCCCGGCGACCCGGGGGTCGTCCTGGATGACGGAGAGGTCGACCGGGTTCATTCGGACTGTGATGATGGCTGCGGATGACGGGTGTGCGAACACTCGCGTGATTGCGGAGGTCGCACTCGTCTCACCGTCTGACAGTTCTGCTCCGAGGATGGCTTCGGCGAGCTGGAGGCCCGCTGCGAGTACGGTCTCCTCGGCTTCCTGGGCGACGGGGATGACGACTGCGTGGACGGCGGCCGCCGCGCGGTCGAAAGCCTGCACAGCCAGAGCCGTGCGCGCCTCCGACTGCATGCGGATTGCTTCGGACTCAGCGGTCAGCTGCGCACGTTGCTCGGCGAGCTCCTGCTCAGCTTTCCGCTGCCCTTCGGCGTACCCGACAGCGAACCCGCGGGTCTGTGCGGCGGAAGCTTCCGCCGCATCTGTGTCGCTGACCGTCAGGTCGGGGAAAGCGACAGCGGTGAACATGTCAGTCAACGAAGCCGTCCTCGTCGCCGCGGTGCACGGTGATCGCGCCCTGCTCTTCGAGTCCGCGGATGGCGCGGACGATCTCAGCGCGGGCCTCTTCGACCTGCGACTGACGGATCGGGCCCATGGCGTCGAGCTCGTCGTCGAGGAGCTCACGGTTGCGCTCCGACAGGTTCTCGCGGATCTTCTGCTGGACCGGGTCCGGGGCGCCCTTCATGGCGGTTGCCAGGATGACAGCGTCGATGCCGCGGAGGACCTGCTGGACGTCGCGCGCCTCCAGCTTGATGATGTCGAGGAACGTCAGCAGCTTCGAGCGGATCTCTTCAGCCAGTGCCGGGTTGCGGAGGTCGAGGCCGGCGAGGACCGCCTTCTCCGTCTCCACGGGGGCCCGGTTGATGATGTCGACGAGCGGCTGGACGCCACCGACGACCTCCGCCTGGCTGCGAGTGCCTACGACGGCTGCTGCGCGGGACTTCAACGACGACGCGATCGCGGAGATGGCTTCCGGTGTGGCGGAGGTGGTCTCGGCGATGCATTCGGCGATGTCGGTGCGGAGCGGGTCACGCAGCTCGGACATGATGTTGGAGGCGTGCGCGGACGGGAGGTGCACCATGACCAAGGCGATCGTCTGCGGCAGCTCCCCTTCCAGGAGCGCTGCAACCTGGCCGGGGTCGACCGTGTAGAGGAACTCGAACGACCGACCGGCCATGGAGTTAGTGACCCGGTGCATCAGGCCGGCGGCCTTCTCTCCGCCGAGGGCGAGGGAGAGCAGCTCCTCAGCCTTGTCCTTGCCGCCTCGTGCGCCGACTCGACCGTCGAGGGCGAGGGCGTAGAAGTCGTCGAGGACGGCTTCGGTGACGTCGGCGGATACCTTCTGCATCCGCACGATCGCGGAGGCGATCTCCTCGTGCTCCTCCTCGCTGAGCTCCTGGAGCATCCCGGCGGCTGCGTCGGAGTCGAGGTTCATGAGGATGATCGCGGTCTTCTCCGGACCGGTCAGCTCGTTCTTGATGGTGCTCATGCTCCGGGCCTTTCATCGCTCAGTGCGCGCAGGAACGCTGCGGTTCTGGTGGGGTCGTTCTTGGCGAGACGGTTGATCTCGGCACGCTTGACGTCGATCGACGGCGGTGCGGCGACGGGGAGTTCCTCGTCGATGACTTCGGGGAGTTCAGCCTGTTCGATGGTGTCGGTCTCGGTGAGGAGTCCGTCGATCTCGATCGGTTCGCGTGTCTGGCGTCCGCGGCGGAAGAACAGGATGAGGCCGAGTCCGAGGAGGAGGACGATCGATCCGGCGATGATTCCGGTGCGGGTCAGGTCGGCGACGCGGTCGCCTTCCTGCTGCTCGCGGGCCTGGTCGAGGGCGTCCTGGGCTGCTTTCGCGCTGGTGTCGTTGAATCCGACCATCTGCACGGCGACGCTGTCACCGCGGTCGGTGTCGATGCCGGCTGCTGCGGCTACGAGAGCTTGGATGTCAGCCTTGGAGAAGTCCGCGGCTGCCTTCTTGTCGATGGCGACGGAGACGGTCTGCTTGGCGACAGCGCCGGCGGGGATGCTGCGCACCTCGGTGGTCTTGTCGACGGCGTTGTTCTTCACCGACTTCGTGGACTCGTAGTTGCCGTTGCCGTCCTCGCCCTCGGGGACTGCGATGTTGTCCGGTCCGAGGACTCCGGTGGCTGTGGAGCCGCTGCCGGTGTACTTCTCGGTGTCGGTCGACTCGCTGAGCGGGTCGACGTCCTTCGGCTGGGAGAACTTCTCGCTGGTGACCTGTGCGGTCTCGTTGGACACGGTCGCTGACACTGCAACGGTGGAGCTTCCGCTGCCGACGATGCGGTCGAGCATGGCCTGCACGTTGGTGCGAACCTTCTCCTCGTAGTCGGAGGCCTGCTTGTCAGCAGAGCCGGACGTTCCGGCGCCGATCGTGGACAGGACGTTGCCTTCCGCGTCGACGACGGAGACGTCCTCGGCCTTCATGCCTTCGATGGAGGCGGATACGAGGTGGCCGATTGCGTTGACCTGGTCGGTGGAGAGGGTGACGCCGGCCTTCGTGTCGATGAACACGCTGGCGGTGGGGTCCTGCTTCTCGTCGACGAAGACGGAGTCCTTCGGGATGGCCAGCTGTACCTTCGCGAGCTGGATGCCGTCGAGGGCGGAGATGGTGTTCTCCAGCTCACCTTCCATGGCGCGCTTCAGCGTGGTGTTCTGCTGGAACTCGGAGGAGGTGACGCCCATCTTGTCGAGCAGGGAGTAGCCGCCTGTTGAGGAGGACGGCAGGCCAGCGGAGGCTGCCTTCAGTCGCTCGTCGTAGACGGATTCCTGCGGGACCATGATGGTGTTGCCGCCGTCTGCGAGCTCGTACGCGACCTTGTCGGTCTTGAGCTGGTCGACGATGGCGGAAGCGTCTTCGGCGGCGAGGCCGGTGAACAGAGGGGTCATGCTCGGCTTGGACGCGAAGGATGTGAGGGCGAACACTCCGAGGCCGAGGACGGCGATCAGGATGATCGCGATGGTCTTCTGTGCGGTGGAGAACCCGGCGGCTGAGTCTTTCAGGCGCGTCAGGATGGCGGTGATCTGCTTGGGCATCAGGCCTGCAACCTCATGATCTCGTTGAACCCTTCGACGAACTTCCCGCGGACAGCGGAGACGAGCTCAAGCTGGACCTGCGCGCGGGTGGCTGCGATGGTGGCGTCGTGGATGTCGTCGAGGTCGCCGGTGACGGCCTGGACGGCTTTGGTCTTCGCGTCGCCTTGGAGTGACTGGCTGTAGTCGATTGCGCCAGCGAGGGAGGCGGCGAAGTTGTCACCTCCGCTGGGGGCGGCGACAGCAGGTGCTTCGGTGATGTAACCGGTTCCGGTCACACCTTCCACTGCTGCGATGGGGGTGATGGGCATTATGCGTGTCCGATCTTGATTCCGGCCTGGGCGATGGATTGTGAGCGATCGATCGCGGCTGCGTTCGCCTGGTAGGCGCGCTGCGCCATGATGAGCTGGCTCATCTGGGAGCTGAGATCGATGTCTGGGTAGCGGACATAGCCGTTCTCGTCGGCGAGAGGGTTGTCGGGTTCGTAAGCGAGTCGGCCCTCTGCGTCGCCGAATCGGGTGGCTTTCACGTAGACGCCGTCGCCGTTCTCACCAGCCTGCACTTCGATGTAGCGGGCCTGGAAGGCGTTGCCGTCGGTCGGGGCTGCGGTGTTGATGTTGGCGATGTTGTCGGCGATCGCATCCAGCCACTTGCGGTTCACGGTGAGGCCGGTGCCGGAGATTCCGATGGAGTCGAAGGCGGTCATCAGCTCGTCCCCAGCACGCTTCGGACGGACTTGAACTCGTCGTTGATGGCCTGTGTGGCGAACTGGTACCGGAGGACCGTGTCGATCGCGGAGACGGTTTCCGTGTCTAGGTTGACGTTGTTGCCGTCGTGGCGGGTGGGTTCCAGGGACAGCTTCGACGTGTAGTCGGCTGCTCCGTCGCCGGCAGCGACCGAGGCGCGGAGCTGGTCCTCGAACTGGACTCGTGAAGCCTGGAAGTTGGGGGTGTTGATGTTGGCGATGTTGTTGTTGATCGCACGGTTGCGTGCGGCAAGGCCGTCGGCGGCGCTCGTCAGCGCGTTGATGGTGACGGAATCGGTCACGGTTGGTACCTAACGTGAGTGGTGGTGCGGCCGAATCCGTGGCCAGAAGTTGGTGAGCAATCCGTGCTCACTTCTAGCTATCGGCCGCCACCGCCGTTTCGTTAGATCGGGTGGTGTGCGGGCAAGGCTGGCCTATCTCTTGCCTTGCCCCACACTCATGTGCGGACTGCTGAGCTTTTACTCAAGCGGTCTGGTCGAGGTAGACCGGAGTCTTCTGCTTCTTCGGGACCTGGCGGAGGGCGGCGAGGTGCTTGCCGACTTCCTCCTGCTCTGCGGCCAGTTCGGAGATGAGGGTCGTCTGCAGTCCGATGAGCCTCCGGGCCCGGTCGGCGAACTTCTCCGGCACCGGTCCCAGGTCTTCCGGGGCACGCCAGGTGTGCTCGTCCGGGGCGACGCGGCGGGCGGACGCGTACGAGTAGTCGAGTTCCAGTTCAGTGAGGTAGTCGTCCCACTTCTGTTCGGTGTTCTCAGGCATTGAAGGCTCCAGACATGTGCTCAGCGGGGAGGCTGGCTGCTGCCGCCTTCCACGCCTCGTGGATTTCGCCGATGAGTACCAGGCACTCCTCGGTCAGGGTGATGTTGCGGTTGATGTTCGCCTTGACGAGAGACTGGCTGACGTACTCGTAGATGGCGTACAGGCGCTCTCCGCCATCCCACGCGTCCACGTCGAGGGCGATCTGCAGCTCGGTGACCAGTGCTTGGGCATGCACCAGCTGGTTGTGCGCCTCTGCCCAGTTCTGCTCCTCCTGGGCGGCCTTGGCGCGCTCCAGGTCGAGCATCAGCCGGTCGTACGCCATCAGGACGATCTGACGCGGAGTCGCGGACTGGTTGGCACTTCGTTTGTACGCCTTCAGTGCGGCATTCATATGGTGTTCCTTTTGCGGGGGAGGGTGGTACTACTTGGACTTCGCCGACGCCGTCAACGCCTCGAACGAGGAGTTGAGGCTGGACAGCTGGCTGTTCAGGTTCGACATCGAAACCTCCAGCTGTGCGTACTGGCGTTCCAGCGCCGACTGGCGGATCGCGAGGCGGTCATCCCACTTCGAGATCTGGGTGTTCATGTCAGTAACGAGCGCCTGCTGGTTCTGGATCTTCTTCGTCAGCGCGCCGTCGTACTTGTCGGAGATCTTGGCGGCAGCGTCCTGGACCCGGGTGGCCAAACCGCTGAACACGGCGTCGACCTTGTCGGGGTTCGCCTTGATTGCCGCAGCGAACTTGTCCGCGTCGAAGCTGAGAACTCCGGACTTGTCGAAGGAGATGCCGATCTCCGACGGGCTGACACCGTTGACGGGGTACTGGACGGCATCGTGGAGCTGCTGGTTCGACTGGCGCACCAGCGGGTCTGCCGTGAACGTTCCACCGGTGGTGGTGGTCTTGCCGTCAGAGTCGGTGGTGGAGCTCGTGGCTGAACGGCCCTTGACGAACGCGAAAAGCGAGGACAGCTGGTCCACGAAGCTCTTCGCGTTGGCTGCGGTGGCGGCGGTGTCCTGCTCGACGGAGATGTGAACCGGGTCTGCGGATGCCTTGGCGACGGTGATGTTCACGCCCTCGACGACACCGGTGAAGGTGTTGGAGGAGCTGGTGACCTTCTGCTGGGCGGCGGTGCCGGCGAACAGGGTGATCTCCGCGTCGGCGCCCTGGGAGATGACTGCGGCACCGGAGTCGGAGAGCAGGTTGGTGGCCGTTCCACCGTCGACAGCCGCCTTGGATCCTCGGTAGACCTCGAAGGCTGCTTCCTCACCGGGTGCTGTGGCTCCGAACTGGATGCGGTACAGCGGGTTGCCGGAGCCGTCGACTCCGGAGGCGACCTTCGTCGCTTTGACGCCGGCGGTCGAGTTGTTGACTGCCCGGACGACATCGTCGATGGTGCCGGGGGAAGCTGTCACCTCGGTCTTGGTGCCATCTGAGCTGACGAATGTCAGTGTGGCGGGGGATTCGGGCCAGGAGGTCATGGCGCCGCTGACCACAGTGTGGGTGCTGGCTGTCTTGTCGACGACGATGTCGAGGTCGGTGGGCTTGGCTGTCCCTGTCGCGGCGATGGTGACGTTCGCGCTGGAGGACGTGGTCTTGAAAGCGTGGACCGTTGTGACGTCGGAAGCCTTCTTGGCTGCGTCGACGAGGGCGGCGATCCTGGTGTTGAGGGACTGGAGGTCTGTGACCGACGACTGAGTCGTGGCGACCTTCTTCTGCAGCAGTACCTGCGGCTGCTTCTCGGCGCTCATGAGCGCGGAGATGAGGGTTGTTGTGTCGAGACCCGAGACGAGTCCGGGGAGTGCGATGCTGCCTGTCAAGGTTCCGGTGTTCCTGTTCTCGGGGTGTAGCGGATGTTTCTGGTGGTGAAAGGGTGAGAGCCTGGCGGCTGTCGCGAGGGAAGAGGTCCAGTTCTTCCCCCGCTAGACCGCCAGGCTCTGCTGCTGGCTGGTTACGGCTTAGCCGAGCAGCTTGAGGATGCCCTGGCCGGACTGGTTGGCCTGCGCGAGCATCGAGACACCAGCCTGCGAGAGGATGTTGTTCTTGGTGAACGTCACCATCTCGGCAGCCATGTCGGTGTCGCGGATGCGGCTCTCAGCAGCGGCGAGGTTCTCACCGGAGACGGCCAGCGACTGGGTCGCCGACTCGAAGCGGTTCTGCTGCGAACCGAGGTCAGCGCGGGTCTCCGAGACAGCCTTGATCGCGGCGTCGATGGCCGTGATCGAGGTGTTCGCAGCGGCGTTGTCCGTGACGTCGAAGTCGCCGGAGCCGTCGGTGCCGTCGGTCGACGCGAGAGCGCCGACGTTGGTGTTGACGTTGGCGAGGTCGACCTCGACGACGTCGCTGGCGGTGGTGTTGTCACCGGCGCCGACCTGGAACGACTTCGTGCCGCCCTGGAGCAGCTTGATGCCGTTGAAGTTCGTCGAGTCCTGGATGCGCCACAGCTCGTTGCCGAGTGCGTCCGCCTCCTTCTTGATGGCCGCGCGGGAGTCGTCGTTGTTCGAGTCGTTGGCGCCCTGGACCGCGAGGTCGCGCATGCGGTGCAGGATGTTGTGCACCTCGGTGAGGGCACCTTCCGACGTCTGGATGACGGAGATGCCGTCCTGAGCGTTGCGCTGGGCGACCTTCGTGCCGGAGATCTGCGAACGCAGACCCTCGGAGATGGCCAGACCAGCAGCGTCGTCAGCCGCACGGTTGATGCGGAGACCGCTGGAGAGCTTCTCGAGCGACTTCGCGAGGCCGTTCTGGGTGGAGTTGAGGTTGCGGTTGGCGTTGAGGGCCGACACGTTGGTGTTGATCTGAGATCCCATGGGTTTTCTTCTTCCTGAAAGTGGGGGTTGGTTCACCGACCCATCCGTGGGCCAGCAATAACCACCATCGGGATGGCCGGCCGGGTGGTTAGTGCCTGACCAAACTTTTTCTGAACTTTTTTCTGGAGCCGCTGAATGCAGCGATTCCGGGTACGGAAATGGCGGGCGAGGAGTCCCTCACCCGCCATCCGTGTCCTGCACTTCAGAGGGCCATGGCCGGCATCCGCAGGTTGGCGGTGAGCTTGTCAGCGAGGGTGGAGAGGTATTCGGTGCGTCGCGGCGAGGGTCGCTTGGCTGCCTCGGGCTCCTCGTCGCCGAACATGTTGTCGCCGTCCGGGTAGAACTTCTCGAACCCGGCACGCAGCAGGCGGACGGCTTCGGTTCGCTGCTGCGACACGGCGGAGTGGGTGACTCCGAGTTCGTCTGCGACGTCACCGACGGGGCGGTCGTTCAGGTACACCTCCTGGACGATGAAGCGGAGCTTCTCCGGGAGGGACTCGATCGCGGTGCGGAGGATGGTGAGGCGTTCCTCGACGAGGATGTCCTCGCCGGGCAGGACGATGTCGGCGGCGAGCACTTCCACGAACTGTTCGACTCCGACGACCCGGCGGCTGCTGAGAGCCATCGCCTCGCCTGCAGCTTCCCGGGAGACGCCGAGTGCGCCGGCGAGCTCGCCCACCGTGGCGTCGCGGCCGAGGTCGGCGGCGAGGGACTCCAGCACGGAGAGTGTCGCCTTGATCTGGGTGCGGGTGGTCCGCTTCGCCCAGTCGTTGGCTCGCATCTCGTCCTTGATGCCGCCGATGATGCGCTCACGGGCGTAGGCGCCGAAGGGGATGCCGCGCTCTGGCTCGAACGAGTCGACAGCCTGGATGAGTGCGATGCACCCAGCCTGGGCGAGGTCCTCTCGGGAGAGGTTGGTGGCGCCGGCCATGACCTTGTTCACAAGGTAGCCGACGAGGGGGATGTTGTTTTCAACCATGCGGTTGCGTTCTTGGCGATTCAAATTGCTGGACCTTACGTTTGATGCCGCTGACCGTTCCGGTCCCTCGGGTGAGGAGCCGGGCCCGGGACCGTCAACGGGGTGTTTGACGACGCGCCGAAGCTGGCCTTTTGTCAGGCGAGATCAAGACATGTGGCAAAACGGCGGGTTCCAGCGAAAATTGATCGAGGACACTCCCGCTGGGCGGATCCGTGCGCGCAGAAAGAGCGGAGCGAGACCGCTGCTCTGTCGGTCCGCTCCGCCCCTGATGCCTCTGGTCAGCCGACGACGCGGCCGCGAGTCAGAGACCCGCTGGACATTCCGTTTCCGGTGCCGGTGTAGATGGTCTGACCGTCACCGGAGATTGCGACCGTGTACGCGCTGTAGGTTGCCCCGACCGTGACCTTGGACCAGCTCAGCCCGCCGTCCTGGGAGTAGAACGTG
This sequence comes from Leifsonia sp. Leaf264, assembly GCF_001422325.1. Lineage (GTDB taxonomy): Bacteria > Actinomycetota > Actinomycetes > Actinomycetales > Microbacteriaceae > Orlajensenia. The sequence continues at coordinate 102,285 of NZ_LMMR01000005.1, read as the reverse complement.
CCTCCGTCGATCCACGGGTCGGTGGCTGTCGCGGCGATCGTCTTCCCGTTGCCGGAGATGGCGATGTCGGTGTACTTCACCTCTGGGGCGTTGGCGATCGGCTGCCATGTGACACCGCTGTCCTTCGAGATGAGGAGACGGCGGGCGGTGACCCCGACCTTCAGCTCGATTCCGACAAGGACGGTGCCGTCGTTGTTCACGGCGATCTTCCGGAACATGTATCCGGACTCGGACTGGCCGCGCTGCTGCAGCGACCCCGCGGTGCCGACGTAGGAGTACTCGTCGTTGTATCCGGCAGATGCCTCACCGGACTTGGTACCGATGTAGTCGTCGAGGCCCGGGGTCGTCGCTACGGGCGTCCAGTTCCGGCCAGCGTCGGTGGATTCGATGATGCCGGTGCCGTTGTGGATGACGATCTTCCCGGCGCCTGTGACGAACCCGTAGGCGGAGTCGCAGGAGCAGGCGCGGGTGGTGGTGAGACGGTTCACCCAGTTGACGCCGTAGTCCTCGGACACGTACACGTCGGCGGTTCCCATGAATGCGATCTGGATGCGTCCGTCACCGCTCATGTCGGCGGCAGCGACGGTGTTGGCGGGGAGGCCGCCGGCGATGGGTGTGAAGGTAGCACCGTAGTCAGAGGACCGGTACATGGCTGAGCGGGTGTACGCGGTGACGTACTGTCCGGTCAGGTTGGTGGCGACCCAGTTCCATTCGGTGTTCGGGCCGACGACCTGCCAGGCCAGGGTGGGGACGACGTCGATGGTGAACCAGGCGGTGTCGGAGCCGGCGCTGGTGGATGCTTTCAGTTGGAACGTGAACGTCCCCGCCGTGGTCGGGCTGCCGGAAAGCACTGCTTCGTCGGAGACTTCAGTGCTCAGTTCCACGTTGGTGGGCAGCGCACCGTCGACGAGCTCCCAGGTGACCGGGACGTCGGCCATGACCCGCTCGTAGTAGTAGTTGTTGACCTGGCCGGACGGGAGAGGGTCTTCGATGATGCTCGGGGGCAGGATGACGTCACCGCCGGCCGGTGTCCCGTCATCGCCGGACGGGTACTCGTCGTCGCCGAAGTGCTTGGCCGTGTCGAACTTGATGGTGTTCTTCGGGACGCCGTCGAGGGTGAGGGTGATGGTCCCGCCGTTGAACAGGGACCGCATCGTCTTGTTGCTGCCGTCTCCGGCGACCAACCCTTCGGCACTGATGACGAGGGGCCCTCCCCAGATAGCGACACCGGTGTTGACGATCCTGATGGTTCCGGCAGTCACCGGGAGGTTCTTTCCGTCGCTGTCACAGACGATGACATCGGTTCCCGTGGCCGGCGTGCTCACGGCGCCGCCCAGCCACGGGTAGAAGGTCTTGAACGGATCGAGTGACGGATCGATCCCCGAGTAGGGAGGCTCGCCGCCGTATGCCTCGAAGTCGCGGCCGCCCTTGTTGCCGCCGACTTCGCGGGCGTAGGTGACGCCGACGCCGTCAGTCGGGCAGGCAACCGGCGTGCCGCCGGGGCCACCGCCGGGGCCTCCGGAGCCACCTGTCGGCTTCCCGGGGGTGTCGTCCACCTGCACACCCAGGTCGATGGTCCCGCAGTTCACGCTGGCGTCGTCAGCTGGTGCATACGCTTTCGGCTTCGGCTTCTTGTCGGTCACCCAGTAGACGTTCTTCCCGGATTCGGACCGGGATGTTGCGACGTAGCAGGAGCCTGTGCCGTCTGTCTGGATGAGGAGGGTGCCGGGGTCTTCCAACGTCCCGTCGAGTTCGATAAGGGTTCCGTACTTGCCGATGCCTGCTGGTGCCGGCAGCTTCGCGATGGCTTCGGCGTCCTTGACGGCGGTGAGGTCGGCTTTCGCCTTCTCGTCCTGGGACCAGGGGATCACAGCGAATACCGATGCGGAGATGATCCCGGCGATGATCGCGATGACGATGACGCCCACCATGATGGACACCAAGTCGATCGCGGCGCGTGCGGACGTGGGGAACTGTCGGTGGAGCCTGAGGAACATCTTTGCCTTCCAGGAGCCGCCGGCGCCTGTGTGCCGGCTGGTGGTCACCTGGGAGGCATGTGGCGACCGCTACCGGAAGATCCGCACCGTCAGCCGCGGCTTCACCGGGACGCCCTTGTGAGCCGCAACCATGTGGGCGAGCGACCCGATGGTGTGCCACACCCACCAGACGAAGAGGACGACGGCGAGGGACCAGGCGACAGTGTCGAACAGCAGGATCGCCACGGACAGAAGCGACATGTACATGGTGATGCTGAACTCCCAGTTCAGGGCAGCGCGGACGTTCTCGTGGATGTACGCGCCGCGTTTCCGCAGCAGCCAGTAGGCGTACGCGGCGGATGTCGCACCGAAGAACAGGCCGAGGGTGTGGACGACGGTGGCCCAGGTGCGCTGGTCATCAAACGGCATCGCCGCGTACGGCTTCGGCTCCGGTCGCAGGTCTTTGGTCTTCGAGCGGGTTGTGTGGCTCGGCTTGCTGATGAACATCGGTGAACTCTCGTCAGGCGGGTGGGTCAGAGGGGTGGAATGTGGCGGTGGGTCGTCACCGGCGGACCCGGAGGATGATGTCGCACGCTCCGCCGGCCGCCATGCCGGCAAGGATCGGTTCGACGTCTCCGAACGGGATGCCGACCACCTCCTGGTTCAGCATCGGCAAAGCCACCTGTCGGTGCCCACGCTTCACGGCGTCCCACAACGTGAAGTCGAGCCCGTTCTCGAACCAGTCCAGATGCACAGGGGTGTTCGGCCGGGCATGCACCGCGATGTTGTAGATCATCGGTGTGGACTGCGACCAGACGAACACTCCGCCGCCGCGCAGCGCGCCGGACTTCGCTGCCGACCGATACTTCTCGAACATCTTCGGGAAGTGCGTCTTCAGAGACGGGCCCGCCCATTGGCCGGCGGAGCCGGCAAGGTTGACGCCCTGGGCGATGGCTGGAGCTTTCGTGTCCAACAGCCTGCCCTGAGAGATGATCAGTGCGCCCATGTCATTACCGACCCTTGGGCGGGGCCATCCAGCCGTGAGCGAGTTGGTCGAACGTGGTTGCGCCGGCGGTGCGGGCGATGTGCATGAGCATGTCACCGCTGGCTTGCGCGTCAGCGCCAGCGTCGTGGTGGTCGAAGTCGGGAAGTCCGAGGGAGACGGTCAGCTTGTTGAGGCTGTGGGTGGGCTCGGCAGGGAACGCCTTCCGGGCCATCTTCAGCGTGCAGAAGTACTTGAAGTCTGGAGCGACGACCTTGGTGGCTTCGCTTGCCTGGGTGATGCAGGAACGCTCCACCGAAGCGTTGTGCGCCACGAGGGGGAGCTGCCCACCGTTGGTGTAGATCTTCAGGCGTTCGAGGATCGCAGGCCATTCGAGGGCTCCGACGATCATGTCCGGTGTGATGCCGTGAACGTCGATGCATCTCTGATCGAACCGTCCGTACTGGGACGGCGGGGTGATGAACCGACTGGATGACTTCACCATCACGCCGCCCTTGTACTTCGCCACTCCGACCTGGATGACGGAGGCGCGCTTCTGGTTGGCTGTCTCGAAGTCGATCGCCACGAAATCCAGGCTCATCGGAGGGCCGTTCCGGGTTCGGGTGTGTGCATGGCTCCGTCATGTGCGGATGCCGGCTGAATTGTGCCGGCGACGGCGGGGAGGCACGGCTTGATGTCGGAGAGGGAGCCGCGGAGAGCTCCGCAGCTGGCGCAGGTGACGGAGCGTGTCCGGGACAGGCCCCACTGGTGCGCGAGCACTGCAGGTTCTGCGGTCAGGTGTCCAAGGTCGGGCACAGGGTCTCCTTCTGGCCGGACGGGGGCCGGCGGTAGCGAGGAGGCATGTGGCGGACTCAGCCGAGGAGGAAGTCTGCCCAGATTCCGTAGTGGTCGGACACACCGATGCCGTCTTCGGTCTCGGTGGTGCCCCAGCGTCCGAAGCCGATCGGGTGGCCGGTTCGTCCGAACACGTACCCGTGTGCTTTCAGGTAGTCGATGCGGCGGCCGGGCATCATCTCCGGGTGGGGGACGCCGAACAGGCGGGCGGTCGCCCACGCTGTCTCGTTGTCGGTGCGGCTGGTGATCGCCGATGACGGGTGGCCGGCCATGTCGAACGCGTCTACCCACAGGGTCGACTCGCCGTCGACGACGCTCCGCCCGGACAGGTAGCTGTTGACAGCTCCGTCGGGGAGTGCGTTGAAGTCGCCACCGAGGAGGACCAGGGTTCCGGGTTCTGCTTCGACCAGGTCGCGTGCGTGACGGTCGATGATGCGTGCCTGGCGGAGCCTGATCGTCTCCGCGTAGGTGCCCCAGGCCAGGTGGGCGCTGATCAGGTTGATCTTCCAGCCGAGTTTGTCGACGGTGCCTGCGGTGATCGGAGGGTTGTTGAACATCTGCCCGGGCTGCCTGCCGACCTGCTCCAGCTCCGTGACCTTGTCGAACGGGGTGCGGGACAGGATGGCGGTGCCCGAATGGAAGCCCTCAGTGTGGAGGCCGAAATTGTGAATCAAGCCGTGGTAGCCGAGAGCGTCGGCGATCCGTCTCAGCGTGTCAGGCTGTCGCTCCTCGACTTCCTGGAGAAGGAGGGCGTCCGGCTGGAGCCGGTGCAGCTCCTCGATCGCCAAGGTGATCCGCTGGTCGATGGTGTCCTCGCCGTGGAGGATGTTCAGGGATGCGAGGCGGAAGGTCTCGGGCACGGTGGGTCCTTTCGGGATCACCGTGAAGCCATGTGGCGGAGTCAGGGGAGGAGGAAGTCAGCCCAGACGCCGTAGTGGTCGGAGATGGTGAGTCCGTCTTCGCCTTCGGAACCTGCCCATCGTCCGAACCCGATCGGGTGCCCGGCGCGGCCGTACGCCCAGCCGAAAGCCTTCAGGTAGTCGATCCGGCGGGCAGGGACGAGCTCAGGCCGGGCGATGCCGACGCTGCGAGCTGTAGCCACCGACAGGTCGTTGTCCGTGCGGCTGGTGAGTTCATCCTCAGGGGCGCCGGCGACATCGAAAGCGTCCACCCAGAAGGTTGAACCGCCGTCGACGACACCGGCCCCGGACAGGTACCGGTTGGTGTCCGAATCGGGCAGCATGTTGAAGTCCCCGCCCCACAGCACAACGGCGTCCGGGTTGGCGAGCCGGAGCTCTCGAGCGTGCTGGTCGATGGCGAGAGCCTGCCGGAGGCGCACGCCTTCATGGTCAGCGCCCCAGTACAGGTGGGAGGAGATCAGATGGATCTCGTATCCGCCCTCGGTGACGGTCGTCGTGATCGTCGGAACCTCGCTGGGGTCGTCGGTCACGCGGCGGACGTCGCGCACCGCGGAAGGAGCTGTCCTGGTCAGGATCGCGTTGCCGGCCACCAGCTGAAGAGAGGGGTGGGGCACCGGGCGGTAGGTGAAACCTTCCCATCCGAGCTCAGCGCGGACCCGGCGGACGATGTCGTCCATGCGTTCCGGGACTTCCTGGAGGAGGAGCGCGTCAAAGCCCAGAGTCTCCGCCTCAGCGATCATCAGGCTGACCCTGTCGTCGATCCGTTCGCCGGAATGGAGCAGGTTCAGCGAGGCGAGCCTGTACATGTCCGGCATGGGGTGGGTCCTTCCAGGGTCCGATCAGCCGTCAGGCTGTCCGGATGTGAAGGCATGTGGCAACGCTCGGCCTCAGCCGACTGACGGTGCCTCCGTGAGGAAGGTGGCGTCCAGCCAGGGGAACACCCAGAGCCCCAGCGCTGCTATCGCTGCTGCGAACCCGACGGTCATGGTGATCGCTTTCACCCAGCGCGGGCCGGGCAGGGCTCTCCAGAGTGCTGCATACATCAGGTGGTCTTCTTCCCGATCGCCGCGGCGACGATCTCATCGGCGATCTTCTCGGAGGTGCTCCTGGAAGTTCGGAAGTTCTTCGTCTGCCTGGCCAGACGGGCGAGGCGGTCTGCGGCGTCGTTCAAAGGGTGGTTGTTGTGGCCGCGGACCCAGCGGAGGTCAAGGTCGACAGTCCGGGACGCGTCGACGACCTTGTTCAGCTCGGAGATGACATCGAGAGGGTGGAAGGAGCGGATCAGCCCGTTCCGGGCATCGGTGATCGCCTCGATCGCACGTTTCGAATCCATGTAGATCGTCGCCGACCGGTACTTCTTGTTCACTCGAAGGAACCGTTTCACGGCGCCGATCTCGGCAGCCAGAGCGCTTCTCGCACCGCCCAGCGGGCCGAACCCCCGTGCCCCATCCTCAGTCATCCACCCGTAAGCGGCACCGCCGGCCTGCGGGTGGAATGCTCCGTCGGTTGCGCCGACGATACGGGTGCTCTCGGGGGAGAACAAGGTGAAGTTCCGGTCCTGGCGTTGCGGGACGTTCGGATCGTCCAGCATTCGGACGAACTTCGCTGACGACGGCTGCGGAAGAGGGAAAGCCTTCGCAGGTCGGCTATTCGGATGCAGGATGGGCGAGCTCATCAGATGAGCCCGTCGAACGGTCGCTGCGACCCGTCCCAGTGGAACATCCGGTCAACCGATTCGTGCTCCCGGTTGCCGAGCTCGTCGAAGAAATGCCGGATCGCGAAAGCGTCAACAGTTCCGTCGCGGTGGCAGTCCCAGGTGGCGGACAGTTCATCGGTGCGCCATTCAAGGCGGACCACTTCCCCGTCGGACAGGTCATGGCAGATGCCGGGGAAGATACCAGGGATCTCCAGCCCGGACTCGTCCATCTCAGCAAGGATCGCGCGAGCAAGCTCAGACGAATGCGGGTGGATCGCATAGCCGTCACCGTCGAACCAGCCGGTCTCCACATGCGACACCAGGGCCAGACGGGACTCCCACGCGGGGACATCGAGCGTCGCTGTTCCGGTGAAGTACATGGCGGCTGGTCCTTCCGGGACGGATGAAAGCGTCCTCTGTCGCCACCTACATGCGCGGACCCGCCGGAAATCGTGAACTCAGACGAGGATGGGGCGCTCGACGCCGGTCCAGACGAACACGTCGTACTTGCTGAGCTTCGTGTTCGCGTCATACCCGTAACGCTCCACCGTGCCGTCAGAACCGACATCCCAGGACTCATGCACAGAGTCCGTCAGCCATTCGACGAGGACAGCGGGACGGTCGATGCCGGGGAAGATGCCCGGCGTCGGCACCCCAGCCTCAAACAGGGTCACGAGGATCTCCCGAGCCAAAGCCACCGACTCCGCCGGGGGTGTCTCACCGTCACCGTCGTACCAGCCGGGCTCCGTCGCCGCGATCTCATCAAGACGGGCGAGACGGTTCTCCAAGGAGACTTCGACAATGGGGATCATGCCGGAAAGGCATGTGGCAGCAGCTCAGAACCTCCGGCCCGCCAACACATGCGCAGTCGTCAAACCCTGTACCCACGGCGGGATGCTGCCGAACCGGTGAACCTGCCCGATCTGCGACACGACAAAAATCGGACCGCCCACCGCGTCGTCATCCTGAACGACAGACCACCAACCCCGATAGCCGAGGTCAGCGAACTCGTCCAAGGAGTAAGCGACGAGCGGCGCCGGGACACCGGTGACGCGGACCGCGGCGATCGCTTCGTCTCCGGTCACGGGAGCACCTTCACCCAGTCAGGCGCATACCGACGGGCGGTGCCCGCCAAGTAGTTCCGGCCGATCGGATTGGCAGTGTGGATGTACACAGTGGAGCTCCACACGTCGTTCTCGATCATCCACATCAGAACCCGGCGGGTGGTGTCGTCACCACCGAGGTCGTGGTCGAAGCTGATCTCCTCGATGGGCTTGCCGGCATGTTCCTCGAGCACTGCGAGGGCCTCTGCGGAGGTGCGAGCGATCACCCAGTCGCCGGGAGGTGCAGGACGAAGGTCGTCGATCCAGAGCTTCATGGTTCCATCTTCCTGTTCGTCACTGTCATGTGCGGCGCCACTTGGATTTGTTCTCAATTCAGGCGACGAGTGCGAACTCGCTGCGGGTGCGGCGGATGCCGTTGGCGAGCTTCTGCCCACGGCGGAGGAGCTCAGGCTTCACCGTCTTATAGGCGTCCGTGTCGGGGTTGGTGCGACGGGCAACCAGTTCGGCGTGAGCGAGGGTGTCTGCTGCTTCGTTCATCGTGTAGCCGACGTGGGCTTTCACCCAGCGGAGGGTGACGTGCTTACCGTCGACGGCGGCGAGGATCTGGCGGGCGATGCGCACTTCCCGTGCGGTGGCCGGAGCTTCCTGCTGGTCGAGGAGGATTCGGAGGAGGCCGAGGGATAGGCGGGAGTCGGTCAGGAGGGTGATGCGGTCCTTCTTGGAGGCGCGAATGGCTTCGAAGATGGCGGTGAGTTCGGAGATGAGGGAGTTGGTCGCACCCTGAACGAGCCCAGCGCGGAAACGTCCGTCGTCGCTGATCCACGCGTAGGTGCCGAAGCGGCCCTGGATGTCGTGGGAGCCGTCGGTGGCGACGGTGACATGCTGGTCGGAGACGAGGGTGGCGTCTCCGAGTTCCAACTCAACCGTGTGGATGTTCAGTCCGATGCCGCGAAGGTTCTTTGCCATGTCGATCCCGCCATTCCCGGGGACCCCTTCCCCTTCGTTACCCACATGTGCGGCATGCGGCAAAACTGGTCGGGGCCTCAGACAGGGACAGGCTCAGCCCACAGCCAGCCCGGAGTTACAGCATGCTCGCGGCCATCGGCCGTCTTCACTGTGTGGAAGCCGCCGGCGCGTTCGGTGACCTCAACGACGTTGCGGTAGACCGCAGGGCCGTCGTCGTAGACATACGTGCGGGTCTTCTCGGTCACGGCGATGGTGGGATCGGACATGAGGCTCCTCCTTGTGGGTCGCTTGGAGGCATGTGGCGGGCGAACGGAACAGACCCGCCGAAGCGGGCCGCGCCCGAGCTCCGGCTAGATCAACGCCTCGAACTCCTCAGCGCTCATCACCTGCACACCCAGCGACTCAGCCTTCGCCATCTTCGATCCGGCGCCGTCTCCGGCGATCAGGATGTCGGTGGTCTTCGACACGGAGGACTGGGTGTTCGCGCCGAGACGCTTCGCGGCGTCGGTGGCGCCGGATCGGCTGAGGTTCGGGAACGTGCCGGTGAGGACGACGTTCTTCCCGGTGAGGGGCGACTCGACTGCGACGATCTGCTCCTTCGGGAGCGGCGTGTAGCCGCGCTCACGGAGCGCCGCGGCGAGCTCGGCGACCTTGTGCTGGTTGGCGAGGAAGTTGGCGGTCTTGATCGGTCCGAACTTCGGTAGGACCAGCAGCTCAGCTTCGGTTGCCTGAGCGATCGTGTCGAGGTCACCGAACCGGTCGGCGAGGATGCCGCCGGTGGTCAACGCCATGTGGGGCAGGCCGATGCCGGCGAACCATTGGACGACGGTGGCGCCGCGGAGGGCGTCCTTGATGGCGTTGACGACGACGGTGCCGGAGCCGACACCTTCGCCTGGGTACTTCGCGACGTCCTGAACGGTGACGGTGAGCATGTCGGCGAGGATCCTCACGTCGCCGCCGTCGACGAGCTTCTTGACGACAGAGTCGGATACACCCTTCACGCCGAGCATCCCGAGGCCGTACACGATCAGCTGGACAGGGTTCAGGTAGCCGTCAACTTTCAGGTTCACGCCGTCTCGGATCACCGGGTAGGTGACACCGTCGGGGGCGGTGAACTCGGTCGGGTAGATGATCTCCTCAGCGCCGCGGGGTGCGCCTTCGAGTCGGCCCATGATGAACGGAATCACCTCACCGCTCCTCTTCATGCGGAGGGTGTCGCCGACGCGCGGGTCGAGCTTCTCCACCAGCTCGAAGTTGTGGCCGGTGGCTTTCGTGTTCGTCCACCCGGCGACCGGGGGAGCGGTGTACGTGATGACGGGGGTGAGCTTGCCGGTGCGGCCCAGCTGCCATTCCAGGCCGGTGACGACGACCTCGTGGACGGCGGAGTTGAACTTGTACGCCACAGCCCACTTCGGGGTGCGGGAGCCTTCGCCCAGGGTGCGGCGGTCGACACGGTCGGTGACCTTGATGACTGCGCCGTCGGTCTCGAAGTCGAGGACGCCGCGGAGCTTGTCGATCCGGTCGATCTGCTCGAACAGGTCTCGTGTCACCAAGCCGATAGTGCGGCCGACGGTTCCGCCGACCTTGCCTTTGAAGATGTTCGCGGAGGTGGTGAACCCCCAGTGGGACACTTGGTCGTCGTCGACGATGTCGGAATCGTGGACGATCAGAGACAGGAGGGCTGCCTCGGTTCCGTGCTGGCGGCGGACGATGCCGGCAGCGGCGTTGCGCGGGTTGGAGTACGACTCCTCCAGCGACTCGTTCAGCTCCTCGAACACGGGAAGCTTGAACAGGATCTCAGCCTTCAAGATCAGCTTCGGGGGAGCGCCGATCAGGGTGCGGGGGAGCACTCCGGCGTCAGCCATCAGGCCGACCGCATAGTCGACCGACTCGCCGAACGTTCCGTCACCGCGGGTGACAGCTGACGTGAGCTTCCCGTCGACGTAGGTGAGGGCGACAGCGTTCCCGTCGAACTTCAACTCGACGTCGTAATTCCAGGCGTCGGTGTTCTCGACGAACTTCGCCAGGTCGTTGAACGCATGCTCCGGCTTGCCGTCCTCGTCAGCCTGGATCTTGTCCAGCGACAGCATCCGACGCTCATGCTTCACCTTGCCTTCCGGGACGTACCCGTGGCCCACGACCTCTTCGACGCCCTGCTCGGCCAGCTCGGCGGTGAGCTTGTCGAAGTCGGCGTCGTCCATGATGGACTCGCCCTCGTAGTAGGCGGCAGCGGCGGCGTTGCGGGTGGCGATGAGGGTGTCGATGTCAGTCATGTGCGTCTCCTGGTAGGCGTCGTTCTTCTTCATCGCCTACATGCGCGGTAGAGCGGGGATTTGTACTGATTCTGGCACCAACGTACGACGCCCATTCGGGCCCAGATGGGCGGCGATCAGAGGAACGCGGCGACGCTCTCCACGGTGTCCGATGCCGTATCTGTGGAACGGTGTCTGGCGGTGCGGCGCCGGCCACTTGCGCGGTCGGGAGGGCCGATCAGCAGGAATGTGGATTGCCTGAACCGGTGAGTGCCGTCCGTCTGTAGGAGCAACGGATCGTCGTCACGGACGACCGTGAAGGCTACATCCACAGACTTGCCGTTCTGTTCGGAGGCTTCAACCAACCAAGTCTGCTTCGCGTTCACATGGACGACGTGCCCGTGCGCGAGCTCACCTGCGGTAACGGTCATCGGGGGCTCCGCGAAGCCTTGGCCGGTCCGGGTCACCAGCAGCTGAGTCGACTGTCTGAACCGGTGCTCGCCGTTGGTGCCGGAGGTCCCGGCATCCGAGAGGTCCTGTTCGACGACGTAGACGATGTCGACTGACTTGCCGGCGGGGGTGGCCGACAGAACCCGCCACCAGGTCGCGGCTGTGTACAGGACGATGTCGTCCGGGCGCAGCTCAGAGGCGTGAAGCACGCTCAGCTCGGGGTGGGTTCCAGTCGATCTCATCGACGGTCAGGCATGTGGCGAGGTCGGGTCAGAGTGTGGCGCGGACCAGCATCAGGCTGTGGCCGAGGACATTCCGGCCGATCCCCGTCTTCCTGTCCACTCCCCAGTACCGGTCGTTCCAGTGGTTCCCTTCCTGGAGGTAGGCGGTGCCCGTGTCCGCGAGTTTCTGGCGGAGCTCCGGGTCGGCGAACTTCTGCTGCAGCAGACCCACCATGATCTGCACCTTCACCTGTTCCCAGTCGGTGCGGAGCTGGATGGAACGGCCGGCGTACTTCGCCTTGTTCGGGTCGACGGCTGCCATAACGCGGGCGTGGTCTTCCGGGGTGGTTGCCTTCGCGGCCTGGAAGCGGTGCTCAACGGTCTTCCCGTCGGCTTCGACGTGGAAGTTCGACAGGAATCGGTACTGCCCGACGAACTCGGGGATGATCTCGGCCATGGGGTTCCTTCCGTTGCGGGCTGGTGCATCCTTCATGTGCGGATGCCGGCGACTGTGCCCAGCAGGCTCGTCACAAAGTGATGGTCGCAGCCAGCGCCGTGAGAGATGTGCAGCTGCTGGTGCCACCGCTGACGGCGCCCGCGGCCGAAGTGGTGTTGTCGATCCAGTAGGCGACACCTGTCGGCGTCTTGATGACGGCGGTGTAGCAGCTGCGGTCCGGACTGACGTACACGGCTGCGGCCACCGTTGAGGACAGCTTCCCGCTGCTGAGGAGCGCGGCTTTGTCGATGTAGGAGCCGTTGCCGATGAAAGCGTTCCTTTGAGCTGCCCGGATTGCCTCCAGTTGCGACATCGCGGTCTGCGAGTGCGTCCAAGGGATCACAGCGAACAGTCCGACGCCGACGGATGTCGCGATGACGGCCATGACGATGACTCCGACCATGACAGATGCGAGATCGACAACGGCGCGTTGGTTGCGTGTGCGGTGGAGCAATCGGATCATGGCCGTCCCTACAGGTCTCGTCAGCGAGCTACGTCACCTGTAGGTATGTGGCGCATGTTACGGACGTTGCGATGTTGCGAGCTCCGCCGCCGCTGTGAGGCCCGCCAGGTGGGCGCGGTGTTCCGGGTCTGACCATCCACCGTCGTCGAAGCTGGCGCGGAACCGGGCTACTCCGGCCTGATAGGCGTGGTCGAGTGCTTCGGCGTCAGTTCTGGCTGCCGTGCGGGAGGCGGCCCTAGTGGTCGACATCGGTTCGTTCCTGACCCAGCAGGAAGCGGATGCCATCGAGATCATCTTGAAGGTCGGCCTCAGAGGGCAGGCTGTTGAGGAGCGCGAGCTGTCGCTCGACGATGCGGCGCCGGCGGAGCAGCTGCTCCCGCGTCACCGTGATCGTCAGCGAAGCTGTGCTGGCTTCTCCAGACGAGACGGCAGCTGGCAGGTCGGGTGAGCCGAGGGCCATGAGGAGGTGGCCACGGATCTGGTCGGGATCCCACGACTGCGCGATCGACTCTTCGATGACGTCGAGGGCTGCATCCTCGAACCGGTTCGGTTGGGCGATGATCTCCCGCCCCTTGTCGGTGACGACAGCGCCTTCCGTCTCCCGCCACACGACGACGCCCAGCTTGGTGAGGATGAGGTCGCGGTACAGATTCTCGGGGAGCCCGGCGGCTTCGAGCAGGTCGGGATAGCGGACTGTGAGGTTGTTGCGGTTCGCGTCGTCAAGTGCGATGAGGAAGGCGCGGATCGCGGAGGTGCGGTACCCACCGAGGTACAGAGGTGTCGTCGTCATGCCACCCACATGTGCGGATCAGCCGACGAATGCTCAACCTATGGCTGCGTGAAGGAAGCCTGCTACGAACCCGTCGATGGTCGCACCCAGCAGGTGAAGGACGAACCAGAGACCGACCACGCCCAGCACCCAGATGAGTCGCCGGATGACCACGGACCGGTCGACGAGCTCGGTGGTGAGCCCCTCCCAGAGCGATACGCCTCGAGCAAGAGTCAGAGCGGCGACAGTCGGAAGGACCCACGCGTACAGGACGGTGTCAGCCTTGCCGGCGAACGTGGCGATCTGGCGAGGTGCGAAGTGGATTGTCTCCGACACGATCGGCATGCCCCAGAACACGAATGCGGCGACGACGACAACGATCCATGCGTTCACCATCCACCAGAACGTGTTCTGTCGGATGAGATAGTCGGACCAGATGCTTCTCGGCTGATGAGCAGACGCGGCCTGCATCTGCAACATCTGGCTCTGCTGCATCTGGCCGTGGGGATCCTCGAAGCTCATGCCGAGATGACATGTGGCGGGAGGCCTGTCAGTCGCCGAGGATGACCGCTCGCTTGTCCGGGTCGTTGCAGCTGTCGATCTCCTCCTGGCGAAGATCGCGGTCAGAACCCGCCTCAGCCAGCGTCGATTCCAGCTGCTTGATGCACCGCTGGATGTCCGCTTTCTCTTCTTCCGATGTCGGATCACCGCATCCGGCAAGGACGAGCACGCCCGCGACGGCGATCACAGCGCCGAGCTTCTTGAACATGGAAGCACCTCCTGCGTTCTGGCCCACCCGCTCCGCAAGTTGCCATCACGCTATACCTGATGGAGGCAGGGCCGCCACCGAGAGGAAGGATACCTAGTGACGGACCTCGACGGTGATCTCGTTGTCGAGCACCCGCTGGAGTTTGAGTTCCAGCTTGGACAGCCGTTCTGCGGCCCGGTCGATCGCCTCCTGCGCGGCTTTGCTTTCGGATCGGGTGAGGAAGTCGCCGTCGAGAATGAGGGCGGTTTCGGCCTTCAGCAATGCGACGGACGCTTTCCCGATCTGGTCCTGCAGGTCACCGGCGTAGCGTTCTCGGATGTCGTCGAGGGAGAGGTCGGCGCTGCGTTCAGCATCGCCAGGCCAGGCGTCGTCGATGAGGTTGATGCTCATGTCCGGAAGCCATGTGGCAACTACGCAGTAGGCAGCTTCCTCGGGATCACCAGAAGGACCGCAGCGGTGAATGCGATGACGCCGGCGACGGCGACATAGCCGTCGAGTCCGTTCCTCATGACGTAGAACGCCGGAGCGAACACCAGGGCGGCGGAAATGACGGCGTTCAGCAGGGACACGTCCTCACCGGCTTTCCGCGGCACCACGGGGTCGTTCTCGAACCGGGCGACGTACTTCGACAAGATGAACACCAGGATGAACGTGGCGATGAGGACGAACGGTCTGGACAGCCACCATCCCTCCGTCGCCGGTGCCGGCGCGGCGTCAGGGATCAGAAGCGTGACACCGGTGACCAGGATCAGGCAGGTCATGTGCCACAGGTAGATCGTCATCAGCCTGGTCCCGAACAGGAACGTGAACACCCGCGCCGGCTTCCGCTGCATGAGCTTGGTGAGGGCCGGGTGGATGAGCACCAGAACGCTGATCTGAATGACGCCGAGGAGCATCAGCGGGACTGTGGGCGGGTTCAGGTTGTGCAGCATGTCCGCCACGTACAACCCGCTGATGATGATCGCGGAGAGGACAGCTGCAGCGGCGGCGCCGATCGCGGCGACACGGGCACGGCCGATTCGGAAGAAGAACCCATCCGCGTACAGGAAACCGAGCTGACTGACGAAAAGCCAGACGAAGAACAGGTTGGCAAGACCGATCCACTCCTGGTTGAGCGAGTAGCGGAGGGCGTCGACGAGGACGGCGCCGGCGGCAAGTGCGGCCAACGTCCTCCAGGGTGCAGCCTCGTGGAGCCTGGCCATCAGCGGCACGAACAACTGGCAGAGGATGTAGGCGGCCACGAACCACAGCGGTGTGCCGATACCGGTGACGACGCCGTTGAGGAAGGTGGGATCGACGAAGGCGGCAGTCACGTTGATCGCGACCGCGAAGAAGATGAACACCGGGATCGCAGGACGAGCCAGCCGGATCACCCTGTTGCGGATGTAGTCCGCTGCTGTACCGCCGCGACGCTGCAGTGAACGCCAGCTCGTCAGCGAGGAGAACCCGCCGAGAATGAAGAACAGCGGCATGATCTGCAGGAAGAGGGTCGCCACGGGGAACCAGGGCTGCGGTGTCAACGGTTCGCTGACGATGATGTTCCCGTCCGAGCCGATTCCGACGCCGACCATCAGCATGTGGGTCATCACCACCACGACCACGGATACGACCCGCGCGAAGTCGACGGCGAGGTCACGTTTGGCCAACGCGGCAGTGGTGGACGGTGGAACCTCAACGGTGGGGTTGCTCATGTCTCAATGACATGTGGAGAGCTTGTACATGCTTGAGCGGGCATGCACTGGGAACCGCTCCGGGGTTACCCTGATCTTTGGGTCAGCGATCGACTAGAAGCGCCAGCTGAAGCCCTTCCCGATGCGCAAGCTGACACGACCGCGGGAGCTCACCGAGAACGGGCCGACACGCGTGGAGGCGGACACGCCGGACTTGGATACGTTGACTCGGCTGCGCCGTCCGACCTTGATGCTCTTGCGGAAGATCAGTCCCACGGTGGGCTCCTTCTTGTTGGGTTGACGCAACCTACATGTGCGGCAAGCCATATTCTCGCGGCCAGGCCGGCCGAGGAAGTTCCCCGTTCGGGCTCAGTGCTCCAGGTCAGGAACCGCGTCTCGCCACACCACACCGGCATCGGCGAGGATCCGGGCCGACTCGGCGGCGTCGTGCTTCGCCAGGGATCGTCCCGGCGACACCGGCACGACAGTGGAGACGACGGTGTGGCGGTACACCTGGACGACGTTGAACGACTGCCCGGAGTCCACCTGGGCTTCGCCCCGCCAGTCAGACGTCAGGTCCTGGGTGAAGGCGGTCGATGCGGCGACCATGACGGGAACACCACCGAACATGCCGTTGGCCGGGTAGTGCAGGTGACCTGCGAGGATCGCTGCGACATCCGACCCGACGACCACGTCGCGCAACGAAGCCTGGTCGAGGAGCTCGACCGCTACTGCGAGGTCTGTGAAGGTCGGCAGGGGAGGGTGGTGGAGAGCCAGGATTGTGCCGTCCGGTGCAGGCTCAGCCAGTTCAGCCTTCAGCCATTCCAGCTGCTTCTTCGACACATGCCCGTGGTGGAATCCGGGGACTGTGGAGTCGAGGCTGATCAGGCGGAGGCCGCCGAACCAGCGGACCTCGTCGACCGGCTCGGTGCTGCCGACACCGTCGAGGAGTTCGGTGCGGAACGCGGCTCGGTTGTCGTGGTTGCCCATCAGCCAGACCACGTCAGCGCCGATCCTGGCCGCGGTAGCGTGCACGACGGCACGGGCCGCGCGGTAAGCGTCGGCGCTGCCCTCGTCGGCGATGTCGCCGGTCAGGATGATCGCCTCAGGTCGGATCCCGGACTGCTCCAGGTGCGCCATGGTGGTGGCCAGATGGGCGGCGGAGTCGAAGCGGCCGTACAGCTTGTAGTCCTCGACAAGGTGGGTGTCGGAGATGTGCACGAATGTGTGTTGCGGCCGCGGGTGCTCGGTGTAACGGGGCATGCTGTGAAGGCATGTGGCGGACGCCTGCTTCCCCTACGAGGCAGGCGTCCGTCACACCGCACACCCGGTGCGGTCTGTGGTCCGTCAGGCGACGAGCTGGGCGACGGAGGTTCCGCCGTCCATCACCACCTCGACGCGAGCGGGGAACGCGTCGCGGACAGAGTCGATGTGGCTGACGGTGATGACGTTCATCTCTTCGGACAGTCGGAACAGCGTCCCGATGGTCGACATGACGCCCTTCTCGTCCAGCGTTCCCCAACCCTCGTCGAGGATGAAGGATCGGATTGGCGTTCCGGTTCCGCGTGAGATCGACTCCAGCAGACCGACGCGGATCGCGACGTTCACACGGAAGCGCTGACCGCCGGACAGGGTCTCGTAGGCGCGAACACCGGTGGGTGTCTCCACGTACACGCTGATCTTGTTGTCGGGGGTGCCGTTGGTGTTCTCGCGGCTGGTGCGGAGTTCCACCTTCAGTTCGCCGTTCGACAGTCGCTCCAGCGACGAGTTCACGGTCTCGTTCAGCTGTTCCACGACGGTGTTGAGGATCATCGCGGGGATGCCGGCGGGGGAGAACGCTTTCATCAGCGTCATGTTGATGAGGATCTCCCGCTGTGCGTCAGCTTTCTCGACGCGGAGGGCCGCGAGGCGATCCTCCTGGTCGGCGCGGAGCAGAGCAGCCTCGGTACGGCGGTGCTCCTCAGCGGAGTAGACGGTCACGAGACGGCGTGCTTCGCTGCGGAGCCGTTCCAGCTCGATGCGGCGTTCGTTGTAGCCGGAAGCTTCACCGGCGACCAGAGCTTCGGCGGCGCGGAGGTCTTCCAGGAGGTGGGTCTCCTTCGCCGTGGGCTCAGCGGTTTCCGCTGCCACAGCGCGCGCGCTGGACAGCTCAGTCTCAGCGGCGTCGACTGTTGCCTGCTCGTCGGCGTCGGCGGCAGCGATCTGGGTGCTGTGAGCGTCAGCAGCCTGGCGTCGCCAAGCGTCTTCATCCTTCGATGACTGCTGGAACGCTTCGGCTGCAGCCTGCTCGGCAGCGTCGGCCTGCTCCTTCGACCCGATGAGGGCATGGAGGGAGGCCATCGCGGTGCTGATGCGGTCCGCTTCGACATCAGCGGCTTTCGCGGCCTGGAGGTGGGCTGCACGCTCAGCGTCAGCCGCTTCTGCGGCGGCGTTCGTCTTCATGCCGGAGTCGCGGAGGTCCAGCATCTTCTGCTTCAGCGAAGCGATCGCGTCGCGCTGCAGTTCGATGAGTGCGGCTGCGTCCGAAGCGGAGAGGTGCTGTCCGCAGGTGAAGCATTCGGCGTGGTCAGTGTCGGCTGCGCTCTTCTCCAGCAGGGAGATCCGTGCTTCGGCGTCGGCGACAGCTGCCTTCGCGGTGGCGGACTCAGCGCGAAGCTGGGCCACGGCACCGCGGAGGTCCGCAGCCTTCTGGAATGCGGCGTCGGCGGACCGGCGAGCGTCATCAGCAGTCTCCCGACTAGCGGTGACTTCATCGACGAAGGTGGGGAGGTCACGCTCGGCGGAGGCGATCTTCAGCTTCTGCTCCGCGGCGGCACGGCGCTGCGTGGTGGCCTGCTCGCGGATGCGTTCTGCACGTGTGGATGCCTCGGCGAGGTCGCGGGTGAACCGTGCCTCAGCGGCGGCGCGGGTGGCCGCTGCGCGGTTCTTCGCCTGGCCGATTGCGAGCTCCGCTCGTTCCACCTGCTGGGTGGCTGCGGTCAGTTTGGCGACTCGGTCGTTCCTGACGAGCTCGTAGGCCTGGCGCGCTTCGACGGTCTGGCGGGCAGGGTCGGTGGCGTTCAGCTCGGCGGCTTGCTGGGTGTATCGGTCGACGTCGTCGTTCGCGTCGGACAGGTTCTTCGACAGCTGCTTGTCGGTCATCCCGTCAAGGTCGAACTGCTGCCCGTCTGCGGCGTCCATCGTGCCGGAGAGCTCAGCGAGCTTCCCGTCGACGGTGGCTACCAGGATGGCGGCGGCATCTGCGGCAGCTTTCGCTGCTTTCGCTTTCGGGGTGTAGATGTCCAGGCCGAAGATCTGGGACAGAAGCTCGAACCGCTTCGATGGCAGAGACTCCGCGAACTTGCCGTACGTGCCCTGCTCGGCGATCCATGTCATCGTCGCCGTCTGGTAGTCCATGCCGAGCAGGCCGACGATGTACTCGTCGACCTCCTTGACGCCCTTCTCTGTCACTCCACGCCATCCGGAACGGGTGGACGGGTCGGCGACCAGAACCTGGGCGGAACCGGATCCCTTGCGGGTGAAGGTGCGGGAGACGCGGTAGAGGGTGTCGTTGACTTCGAACTCGACGCTGACTCGGCCCTGCGGCACGTCAGTGGTGATGGACTCCTGCACGGTCTTCGTGGGGAACTTCGCGTAGAACGCGGCAACGACTGCTGCGACCAGGAGGGCGGATTTGCCGGCTCCGTTCTCGCCGACGCCGACGACCAGCGGGTGACCGTCGATGACGACCTGCTGCGGGTCGCGGTACGACCACATGCCTTCGATTTCGATCGACTTGATCTGCACGGCAGTTCTCCTTACTGGCAGGCGGGGTGCGCCTGAATCTTCAGCACTTACATGTGCGGATTGCGGCGGAATCGCCGGTGCTACGGGCGCAGGTACGCGAACGCTGTGGTGGTTCCCGGCTCGGTTTCAGTGCGGCCGGCGTCGACGATGATCCGGGTGCCGGGGTTTCGTCCCATGTGGGTTTCGAACCCGGCCGCGACGGAGAGCTCGTAGAAGGCGAAGTCCTCGATGGTGACGTCAGGGTTCTCCAGAGCAAGCGACAGCAGGGCGTGGGACACCTGAGCGGCTGTCTTGCCGGTGGTCATGCCGAGATCCTTGTTGACGACGACGACAGCGCGGGGGTCAGGCTGTGGTCGTGTTGCTGCGCGGGGGAGGTCGGTGCCGCTTACTTGCAGGCGAGAGAGATCCTTCGGGACGTCGGCGTCATCCACGGGGCCGAATGCGGCGGCACGGCCACCGGGGCCTTCGATGCTTACGAGCGGGGTGAGCTTGGCGAAGACGGCTGGCTTGGCGCGGCGGACGACCTTCGTGAACGGTCCGGACAGCCATTCCTCCCAGAGGGATTCGGGGTTGTCGCGGTCGGCGGCGTACGCGGCGACACAGGCGAGAGCTGCGGCTCGGACCGTGCCTTGATGGGTGGCGTCCGGTCCTGTCTCGATCACGATCGGCTGGACGAGGCGTCGGTCCTCGGTCATGCGGAGAGCTTCTCTGCGGCATCGACCAGCGTCTGCACGTCGACGCCTTCGGGGGCGTTCCGTTCAGCCCAGGCGCGCAGCGCGGTCACTGGGTCCACCTTCTCGGGCAGGGCGACCCGCTCTGCAACCACACGAGCCTTCGGGCGGGCCTTCGTGCTGGCGAGGATGCCACCGTGCTCGGCGATCTGCTTGCGCAGCTCACGGGGCACCTCAGGTGCGCCGGTGACAAGGTGCACCTGCACCAGAGTTCCTTCGTCGATGCTTTCCACGGCAGCCTCCCAGTCGTCCTTCTCCAGGTCGACTGAAACCATACGGCGAGCCGGTGTCACTGCACGTTCGACGGACATGTCGGTGCCGTCGATGGTGACCACGTTGCCGCCCTTCTCGTCGTTCATGTCAGTGAACGTGAGACGGTTCGGGGATCCGGCGTACCAGTAGCGGCCGCCGGCGAAGTGCTGCGGGGTGTGGATGTGAGACAAAGCGCCGTACTGGAACGGCAGCGCCGCCAGCTCCTTCACCGGGAGGACCGGTTCGGAGAACAGGTGGGACAGGTCAACTTCGGAGCCGCGGGAGAACCCCTCGGCGACAGCGTCGATCCGGAGGTGGTCGACCGTGACATGTGACGCCATGATCAGAGGCAGCGACGAGTCGGCCTCCTCAGCCATCTCCGTCAGCTTCCGGATGCCGTAGTCGGCGACAGCCTTGTCGGCTTCAGGTCCCGTCAGGTCCAGCTGGTCGAGCTCCGCGAGCACTCGGTTCTTGCTGAGCCATGGGAGTGAGGCGATCTGCTCGCCGGTGTCAAGGCGGATCAGGCCCGGCTGGGAGGAGATGTGGACGGTGGCGCCCTTGGCACGGAGCATCTCCGCGACGACGTGGATGACGGTGCGGTGGTCGGCGGGGACGCCGGTTAGGTGGTGGTTCCCGTCAAGGAGCACGATCGGGGTGCCAGCCTCAGCCAGCGGAGACATGGCGTCCACGAAGAGTAGCAGCGCCTCCTGCGAAGGACGACCGGTCTTGAAGTTGTCACCGGCGGACAGGAAGAACGACACGTTCTGGGCGACTGCCTGGTCGGCGAGGTGGCGGACCACCTGGTGGTTCGACTCCCAGGCGGTGTTCAGCCCGGTGATCGGGTTGATGGAGCCGTGGGTGTCGGAGTCGATGTGCTCATCGCCGGTGTGCATGAATGTCGTCTTCATGCCACCAACATGTGCGGAGCGCTGCGCTTCTGCCGGGACTTGATCGACCTACCCGACGGGGATGATCTGCAGATCGTGCCCGAGTGCGATGCGGTGCTCGAACTTGGACTTGGCGGCATTGGCGAGGTCGAGGCGGGATGTCCATCGGAGGACCTCCCACCCTGCCTCTGGAGCGGCGTCTCCGTTGAGGAGACCTGCTGCTCGGCTGCGCTTTGTTGCGGCGGAGTCGCGGAGGTGTCGAGCGATGCCACGGGCCTTGCCGAGGAGTGCGTCGGTCAGGTCAACGATCTGGCGGCCGGTCTCGGTGTACGCACCATCGGCGTCGTGGGTGCCCCAGACCTCGGATTCGTTGCGGGAGTTGCAGTGGGTGATGACCGAGGTCCTGTGAGCGTCCGCGCCCCGTGTTGGCACGTGCAGGGTGCCGAGGTAGTTCGTGTACGTCACCGTCCCCCACAAGCCCATGTCCGGGTCGTCCGTAGTCCGGAAGTTGCGGCGTTCCACGCTCACCGTGGCGGCGGCGATCGCAGCGGCCAGGTCAGCGGCCAGCTCCTCCTCGCGGGCGGCTTCCGCGTTCAGGGTGGCGGCTTCGGCTGATGCAGGGCGGGGTCCCTGCGCGAGGACGTACAGGTACGCACGTTCCGTCTGACGCTTCGCGGTTGATCCGTCAGGGAGGGTGACTACGAGAGTGGGCTTCGGCATGGTGATCCTTCCAGGCTGTTCACGACCAACATGTGCGGATGCCGGCGGAACCGGTCGGGTCAGTCGACGATGACGCCGTCGCCGGAGCAGTGGGCGCAGACGACCGCGTTCTTCCCGGCGATCTGCTCGGCGATCTCGTCGACGAGCTTGTCGAACTTGGCGATCGCCTGAGCCTTCGACTTCGCCGCGATCGTTTTCGGGAACGGGATGTCGAAGCTGAACGACTTCGTGCCGCTCGCCTGGTGGGTGGTGCGGCCGCGGGTGTTCTTCACCGGGTAGGTGCGCTTGTCCTCGAATGTCAGGGTGATGTTGCCGGAGACGGTGCTGTCTTCCCTCGCTTTGTGGGTCCAGATCTGCGCTGTGGTGCGCGCGTCGACGGCCTTCGCGAGCCGTTCGGCGTACCCGGAGAGGATGCCGGGGAGGGCGTACTCGTACTCGTTGCCGAACACCAGGTACGGTGCGGACACCGCCCACTTGAAGGACGGGTCCGGGTCGGTGAGCGACTCGGTGTCGAGCAGGTCGACGGGGAAGTCGCTGTACCCGGACAGGTCGAGCGTGCGGACCTCGGTGGGCTGCTCGCCGTACTCAGCCCGGTACCATGCGTCGGCGAGGTAGTCGCCGTCATCGTCCGTGCCGATTGATGGGCGAAGGATCACCCATTCGTCGGGCGACACGAACTCCGGGAGTGCGGGGATCGACGCGGTTCGACGGTGTCCGAGGACCGGGCGGCTCCCAACAGACGTTTCGTACTGGACCGCCGCAACGTTGGCGGGTGCGGTCAGGAACCGTGGCTGGTTGCCGTAACCGGAGCGTCGGACCATCTCCACGCCATCAGTGAGGAACGTGATGCCACGGGTGTCGCCGAGGAAGTCGGAGCTGCCGTCGAGTGCGTCGGCGTCGGACGGGTCGATTGCGTAGAGCAGGCGGCCGTCAGCGGTAGGGGCGCGGAACTTCTTCTGGGTCATGACACCAACATGCGCGGACGGCAAAGAAACCGTCGTCAGGTGAGGGTGATCGCCCGGAACCCCTCGAGGATGCTGTCGAGCCACAGCACCGACTCAGCTGAATGTTCCTGTGCTCCGCGTTCCAGCGGTGTGGGGAGGTCGAGGTCGTGCTGCATAGCGGCCCGCAGCTGCTCGGCTTCCGCGACGGTGATCACTGGGGCGAGGTTTCGGAGGAAGAGCTGGGACGGGATGCCGGACTCCGCGTTGAACACGACGGTGCCCTCCACGCCGAGAACGTCGTCGGGGAGGATCAACTCTGAAGGGGTCGCCCAGCCGGACACCGGGATGACTGGGACGGCGAGGAAGAACATTCCGCCGAGATCCAGTGTGACAAGTGCGAGGGCTTCGACATCGCCGTGCCGGCCGACGCCCCAGAGCTCGCCGACAACGGGCCCGCGGCTCGGTTGACGTTCGAGCGCGGCGAGAGTCTGCTTGTTCAGCGGGAGCGCCACATCGGTCATCGGGTCCCTTTCTATCCGGTGTCGGTCGGCCTTAAGCCATGTGGCGACACCGGACAGATTGGGCTCACTTCCGAACGGCTACCTTCTGGGCTGCTGGGGCAGCGACAACCTTCGCTGAGGGCACGCCGACCCAGACCTTGGTGACATACCCGGCGGTTACTCCGGTGGCCTCCACCGAGATGGTGTGCCCGATATCCGCCACGCGCGGTTTGAACGTCGCAGCTGTGCTGAGGACAACCTTGTCGTCCCGGATCCACCGGTACTTCACCATCGCAGGCAGCGGCTTCCAGTCGGCGCCGTTCTGGACCCGGAGGATGTTCCCAACAGCCACAGTTCCGAGAATGGTCGCCCCGGCGGTGCCGGTGAAGGTCGGCATCGGCTTGATGACGGGGGATGGCAAGCTCAGCCACGTCCGCGGTCGGTAGTCCTTGCGCGATCCGGTGATCGAGACTGTGATGGTCGCTCCCTCATCTGCGGCTTTCAGCAGGTACGACCGGGCGGTCGCCTTCGGGACGAGGACGCCGTTGCGGAACCACTGGTACTTGTATCCGGTGGGCTTCGGAACCCATGTCAGCGAGGGGTTCGCCCAGATTCGCTGACCGACAACGAAGTCGCCGGTGATGGTGCCTCCCCGGCCTTCGGTGCCGGGGTATCCGCCGGACCCGTCTGGGCCGACCCACTTCCCGTCAGACCATCCATCTCCGTTTCCGTTCTCATCGAGGTCGGCCTCGGCGTCACCTTGGCCGAAGCCCTCATCGTCCGAGATGTCATCGAAGGAGAACCACGGGACGTCATCTCCGACGAACTGGTTGTAGTCGGCGATCGGGACGGCGACCTGCACCGTCCAGGTGCGTGTGGCGTAGCCGGTCTTGACTGCGCTGATTTTCACGGAGACGAACTTGCCGATCTCAGCGTCCGTCAGGAGGTAGCTCTCTGCAGTGGCGCGCGGGATCGCAACCCCGTTGGCGAACCACTGGAACCGGAACGACGGAGCAGGAAGCACGCCCGTGGGTACTTTGGCTTTCAATGACTTGGTCACCTGAGGCGTGCCGGTGATCTTCGCGCCAGCTCCGCCGACGAAGTCGGGCTGGGTGATGGCCTGTCCGGCGCTGGTGTAGGTCCGGTCCTCGTACCCGAGACGGTGGACGGTGACCGCCACTGTCAGTGACTTCCCGAGATCAGCGACCTTCGGGGTGTACGACTTCGAGGCGGCGTTGGCGATGACAACCCCGTTCACAGACCAGGTGTAGGTGTAGGAGTCAGGCTTCGGGGCCCAGTCGGACCCGAACACGGTGCTGACGGACACACCGGAACGTGGCGCTGCGCTCAGTGAAGCTTTCGCGTCGCCGGTGAACTGGCCGGATGAGAGGGTCGGCCCGGCGTTTTCGGATGCCCAGGTGCGGTCAATCATGCCGACTTTTTTCGCGGTGGCGGCAAGCGTGACCTGGTGGCCGGCGTCAGCGGACGTCTGCAGGTACGTCAGCTTCGTAGCTCCGGGGATCGGCTGCCCGTCTCGGAGCCATTGGTAGGTCACCGTTGTCGGTGCGGGGGTCCATCCGGATGCGGCCTTCCCGGTCAGGGTGACTCCCACAAGGCGGTCACCCTCGACAGTTGGGAGGTTCTCTCCCGAGAAGACGTTGTCGGCGACCGTGCGAACGTCACCGTCAGCGGTCCAGGTCCGGTCCTTCAGGTTCGCCCGTGCCGCAGTCACAGAAACCGTGATCACGTGGTTGATGTCGGCAGCGACCTGCTTGTACGAGATGGCGGTGGCTCCCGTGATGGCAACCCCGTCCCGGAGCCACTGGTACTTGTAGGACGTCGGGGCGGGAGCCCAGTCGGTCCCTGGGCCGGCGATCAACGTCTGCCCCACCTGCCGGGACCCTCGGATCGAGGGCTTGGTGTCGCCGGTGAACGTGGCCAGGCTGGCGACGATGACGTCGTCGTGCGACGTCCACGTCCGGTTCGTGTAGCTGGAACGTGCATAGGTGATCGCGACGCTGAGGTTCGTGCCGACATCCTGGTCGGTGACCTTGTAGATGGTGCCGGTGGCCCCGGCGATCGGGGATCCGTTGCGGAGCCACTGAACCGTGGTTGTGGTGGGTGTGGGTGCCCACCCTGCGCCGACCACGCTTGTGAGTGAATAGCCGGGCTGGCGGGTGCCGGTGACTGTCGGGAGAGAGTCGCCGGTGAACTGCGGGTAGCCGACAACGGGGGTTCCGTCTGCAGACGCCCATGTCCGGTTCTTCAGGCCGATCTTGACAGCTGTGACGGCGACCGTGACGTCCTGGTCGATGTCCGCGTCCACGAGCTTGTATGAGGTGCCGGTGGCACCCGCGATCGGCTGTCCGTTGCGGAGCCACTGGTAGGTGTACGAGGAAGGAGTGGGGACCCAGGTCTTCGCAGGAGTCGCAGCCAGCACCTGGCCGACCTTCCGCTCACCGGTGACGGTTGGGAGGTCATCGCCGATGAATGTCGGCAGTTCAGCTACCGGGCCTGCGGGGGAGCTGGTCCACTTCGCGGACACATACCCGGCCCGGGAGCCGGTCACCTCGACGGTGAAGTAGGCACCTGCGTCGTCAGCGGTGAGTGTGTACGTTTTCCCGGTTGCTCCGGCGATCAGTGCACCATCCCGGAACCAGCGGTAAGTGAACGAGGACGGGGTGGGGGTCCAGTCGCTGCCGTTGAGCGCGGTCAGGACACCGCCGACCTGGAGCGTGCCGGTGATCGACGGGAGCGACGTGCCGGAGATCGATGGCAGCGGCACGATTGTGACCGGTGCGCTCGTCAGGGTGCGGGTGGTGTACCCGGACTTCAGCGAAGTGACCGCCACCGTGATCTGGGCGCCGAGATCAGAAGCCGAAGGGGTGAAAGTCTTCGCTGATGCTCCACCGATGGCAGACCCGTTCCGGAGCCACTGGTAGGTGTACGACGTGGCTGAGGGGGTCCAGCCTGCGCCGGGGTTCGCGGTGAGCAGCTGATCTGGGGACGTGACCCCAGTGATTGTGGGGAGGGCATCACCGAGGAAGTAGGGGGTTGAGAGGATGCTGACTTTGGGGCTGCGCCAGGTCCGCGCGTCGTAGCCGACCTTTGTCGCCGTCACGTCGACGGAGATGTCGTTCGGCACGTCGGCTGCCGTCACCCGGTAGGTCTTCGCGGTGGCGCCGGAGATGGCAGCTCCGTTACGGAACCACTGATACGTGTAGCCGGTGGGTGTGGGCGCCCAGCCTGCACCTGGGTTCGCAGTCAACGTCTGGTCCAGCCAGAGGTTTCCGGTGATTGTCGGCAGGTCCTCTCCGTCGAAGGTGGGGAGGCTGGGCGACTGGAGGGTAATGGACACCGTGGCGGTCGTCGTAGTCACCGCTGTGACGGAGATTGAGACCTTGCCGGACTTCGCCGTGAATGTCTGACCGACGGGCCAGATGAAGTTGCGGGCGGAGGACGTCGAATAGGGGATGACGACGGACGACTGGCTAGCGCCGTACTTCAGGATCCGGACGCCTTTGCCCATGTTCGGAAGGACGGTGTACAGCGCCTCAGAGTCACGGCCGTAGCCGCTTCGGAACTCGACGTAGTAGTGGGTGCCGGTGGCCGGGTCGGTGATGTTGATGCCTCGGGTGCCGGTCAGCGAGCTCTGTCCGCTGAGCGTGACCGATGTGGTCTGAACGGTCGACTCCAGGGGGAGGGTGACGGTCTTCAGATCCTCGGGGTAGGAGTTCAGGCGGGCCCTGTTGGTCACGTTCATGGCGGGGAGCTGCTTGTTCCCGTGGCAGGCGGTGTCGCAGATGAGGTAACCCATCCCCATGACGTCGTACAGGTCGGCGTATTCGTGCGGCTGGCAGGAGGATGCGCCGTCCTGCTGCGGGTACGTGCATTCCTCCAGGTTGGAGTGCATCAGGGAGAAGTTGTGGCCGTATTCATGGGCGATGGTGAGGTCATCCACGTAGCCGGGGCCTCCGAGTGCTGCCCAGAGGACGCCTCCCGAGGCGACGCCGGCGCCGACGGTGCCGAGCCCCGAGTCGAGACCGCAGTAGTCAGGGGCGATGACGAGGAGGTGAAGCCCAGATGAGGTGTAGTACGCCTGGGGTGTGCTGCCGAACTTGGCGGCCGCTTCAGTCCACATGGCCTGCTGGTCACAGACATCGCCGGTGGTCTGGTACCGCTTCACGGTGCGTACCGTGAGCGACGGCATCTGGTTTCCGGTCTGCTCGAAGTAGTAGATCGACGACTTCGAGAGAAGCTGATCGATGAACGTGTCGGTCGTCGGGGCGACCTTCCCGTTCGCCGCTGTAACAACAGCGACGTCGGTGACGTGGTTTCCGCTGATGGCGGCTGCACGGGCCACCGGCGGTCCGATCGCCGCGACATCAGCTTTCAACGGCTCGTCGAGGGTGGTAGCCGCGGCGATGATCTGCTTGCCGGCTTCGGAGTCGACCGTCACCGAACCGCTAGGCGCCACATCGGCTTCGTGGAGGACGGACGCGGACGGGGTGGCTTCAGCCGTGATGGTGGATCCAGATACCGCGTCTGCCGGGATCTGAGCTCCGTCGATCGGGACGGCAGCGCCGGAGGCTGTGGAGATGAAGTAATCGGTGTTGTTCTCGCCGGGCTCGAGGGAGCCTGTCACCTCGGGCTGGATCAGCATGAGGGTGCCCTCCAGACGCAGAGATGTGGCACTGTCGGGGCTTGCCTGAATCGCGTTGGCGGGGACCGCGGAGGCGAGGAGCGCGAGACTGATGGTCGCGGACAGCGCGGCCTTCCACCCCCATCGGTGACGGTTTCGGCCTGTTCCGGGTACCCCTGTGGTGCTCATGTCGGGGTGACATGTGGCACAAACCGCTCGGAGACCGCCGCGAGGTCACGCCATCTGTGCTGCCAACCGTGCCCGGTGCCGGTTCAGGACGTCGCCTGATGACTCCTTCCGGGTGAGCGCTTCAACCCGGATGAGGCCGGATGTGAACGTGGCAGCCCCGATGAGCGTGGCTGTGGTGTGGTTCCCGTGGAGACTGGGCAGTGAGACGTCGAGGTCACTGAGCGAGCCTCCGCCCTCCATCATCTCGATGTTCTGGATGACGTTCTGTCCGAGCTCATGGAACGACGACCGGAGTGCAGCTCGGTACTCGGGGTTCGCGTGGGTGTCGACGACGGCAATCCCTGCCTCCATGACCGCGGCGGCCATCCGGACGCCGGGGTGCCTGCCGGTGTGGTGTGCCGGCATGAACTCCGGGGCGGCATCCATGATGTTCATCGAGAACCCCCAGAATGACACCATCAGCTCGGCCGGGGTGAACACTTCGGTGAGGTCGGTGACTCCGGAGGTGATCCTCCCCTCGAGGAAGGAGTCGACGGCGACGATCGCGGGGCCGGCTTCGAACCGAACGGTGTCTTCACTCACCGGTGGTCCGTTCGATGCGGACGCGGACAAGGTCGAGGTACGGTTCGTGCATTTCGATGCCGATGGATTTCCGTCCGTGGATCCTGGCGGCTTCGACGGTGGTGCCGGAGCCGAGGAACGGGTCGAGGACGATGCCGTTCTCGGGGACGAGAAGCTTCACCAGCCACTCCATGACGGACAGTGGCTTCACGGTGTTGTGTTGGACGTCACCGGCGACCGGGCGTTCCTTTTTGGTGGCGCGTCCTGCGTAGTGGAAGGGGAGCGGGTCGGCGTCGAACACTGGGTAGAACCGGGACGGGCCGAAGTCTGGCCCGAGGCGGCCGGGGAAAGCGTCGTCGACGAGCTCGGCCGCGGCTTCGTCCAGGGCCAGGTTCATCGGCCAGCGGCCCGGGTAGGTGCTGTCCTGTCGGGCGCCACCGGCGGTGTAGTCGCCGTAGACGCGGTTCCCGCCGTGGACGGTGCCGTACTTTCCGTGCTGGTTCTTCCCCTTCGTCTCCTTCTCGTCCGCGTCGGAACGGAACGGGGTGCGGGACTGCTCGCCGAGGATCCCGCCGGTTCCCCACTTCTCGATCGTCTGGGTGAGAGTGCCGTCCAGCGGCGCTTGAGCCAGGATCACCGGCTCGTACCCGCCGTTCAGCACATGCTTGGACTTCTCGAAACCGTCAGCGCGGATCCAGTGGAGTTGGTCGCGCATCCGGAACCCGGCGAGGCGGATCGACATCCCCATCAGGTCTTGGGTGCGGGCGCCGGCGAACGCTGCGAGGTACCCGCCGGGCTTCAGAACCCGCAGGCACTCCTTCCACAGGGCAGGGGGCGGCACGAACCGGTCCCATTCGGCGCCGAGGAAGCCGCGGCCGGCGGGGATGAAGTCGAGCTCACCGGACAGCCATCGAGCCAGGGCTTCGGAGACCTTCTTCTCGGGGAGCTCCGTCAGTCCGTAGGGAGGGTCTGTGGTGATCGCGTCCACCGAGTTGTCTGGGAGCTCGCGAAGCACTTCAAGTGACTCGCCGGCGTACACAGTCGTGGTGGCGTCGACATAGAACGGGTGCGTCACGATGGTTCTCCCGCCGTCGCGGCGCTCCACGTGAGATCCCCGAATGTAAGAGTTCCGGACATTCCAGGCGGTCGAATGCTCACGCAGTCTCTGTCGACGACGGGTCGCAAATACGCGATACGCCGGATGTCTGTCGCAACGAGTGCAAGAACGTCGTACGTCCCCTCGTAGTCGTTCTGCCTGTTCCTACCCCTTCGGATTAGGAACCTGTACGAAGGCACCCGCGATGGGCGGCCTGGTCCAGGCGTTGAGCGAGTGGACTTGACTTGGACTCGTCGGATCTGGTCTTGCCCTCGTCCTGCGACGACGTCGAATGCGCTGTCCGGTGAAGAGAGAGATGCCCCCACTCCAGCCGTCAGAAGATCCGCGCAGACCAAGTGCGCGCCGGCAGTACCCAGCTCGAGATCTCCTACGGGACCAGACGACTCGTTCACGCCAAAGACGTTCCGAGCTGGAAAATCGGAAAAGTGTTTCCCGGGCCCAGACGTCTTCGCACGTATTTGGATGGTCTGAGTTGCTTGGGAGGCGGGTAGGTAGGCGATCTGCTGGGAATCCAAGGCGACCACCGCAAGCACATCGAACTCGGCGCCATAGGTCCTCGGCCGCGTCTGATTCGTCCGCGAACTACGACGTCGGGGGTGCCAGTGGTAGGCGAGAATCTCTGCCTGCCTTTGAGGGAGTGGCTTCGCATATCTGGTGGACTTGACCTGGACCCGAAGCATTCGTCCCCCAACGTCGACAACGACGTCGTATGGGCGCGTTTGATCGGCGGGGAAGGCGCTGTATCCGGACAACAGCAGATCTGCACAGACGAGGTGCTCCGCCGCTGTGCCTGCGGTCGTGTCATCAATAGCGTCGAGATTGTGATTCATGCGGCACCGCCGATCGCGGTGGCGAGACCGTCGCGGTACGAGTCGATCACCTGAAGCGGGTGCGTCCGGTGGACGGTGGCTTCGGTGACGATCATCGCGAACGCGAACATGGCGGCGCCGCGGACGGTGTCAGTTTGAGCGTCCGCGGTGTCCGGAAGTTCGATGTGGAAATGCAGGTGGTCGACGCCCGAGCGGCCGGCGGCGGTCATGGCCTCGACGACAGCGGTGCCGACCGAGGTGAAGCCCTTGCCGATGTATCCGAACTCGCGGGCCTGCCACAGCTGAGTCCTGGTGATGCTGCGGAGCGCCTCCAGCGCAACCTTGACAGCAGGGGTCTGCCCGTCCTTCCCTGCAGGGAGGTGCGTGTTCGCGTGGATGGCGATGTTGATGCTGAGCAGCCAGCAGGACGCGACCAGCTCGTTGGCGGAGAACACTTCGGAGATGCTCGCCACAGCGGCGTCCAGGTCGTCACGGCCGATGGCGTCTGCAAGGGCGATGGCTGGGCCGACTCCCGCCTCGATGTCGGTCACAGGTCGCCGCCGATCATCGCGAACACCTGGGCGAAGGTCGGTTCGGCGTCTGGGAAGTACAGCAAGTCGGCGTCGTCCGGGAAGGAGCGGAGCCCGTCGGTGAGGGATCCGTCTGCCTTCTCCGGGTCCCAGCCGTCGGCGAATGCGCCTTCGGACTGATCGGCGATCCAGCGTGCGCCGCAGCCTCGGCAGGACAGCATCGGCTCGTCGCCGGGGTTCAGGTCGACGATCAGGCTGTCGCATCCGCCGCAGGTGAACACGGTGGCGGCTGGCGCCGGCATGTCGCAGCTGTGGCAGATGCCGAAGTCGTCGGCGTTGATGAACACGCCGCAGCACAGGGTTGTGTCGGTCTCCACGACCGGGGCGGGTGCGAGGACGAGGGTGGGTTCAGCCACGACGCACCCCCTTGCCGCGAGGCTTGGAAGGCTTCTGCGGGAACAGCCGCGTCAGCAGCGTCTCCTTCTTCGGCGTGGGCAGCCATGCGGCCGGCACGTTCGGGTTCGCTGCGACGGCGGCGTCGATGGCAGCGTCGCCGACCAGCAGGAGCTGGCGGGCTGCGCGGTGCACGAGCCCCGGGTGGCTGGCGAGACGGAGCCTGTTTTCGTCGTCGCCGAGCAGGGCGATCGCCTCCTGAAGGTCAGGGTCGATCGCTCCTCGCCAGTTGAAATCGGTGTCGCCGGCGGTGGCCACCGCGGGCGTGTAGTTATCGGTCATACGGGTTCTATGCGCGAGCGCATCGGCCGGCTGTCATCCGGCAGTTCCGGCAGAAACCGCACATGAAGGTCATGTCCGAATGGCACAGAGCTAGGAGATATACATGACAGACACATTGATGCGGCCGACCGGAGCGCCACCAACCCTCGTGGGAACCGTTCCCGACACCATCGCCGGAACCTCCATCGTGGAGCTCGATCCCGACGTGTTCGCGCAGATCGTCGACGAGAAGCCGAAGAAGCAGTCCCGGCTCACCAGCCGGTTCAAGCTGCTCGACCTGAACCAGATGTGGATCGTGCTGACCACCGTCGCGGTGTTCCTGCTGATCCTCGGATCGTCCATGGTGTATTCGTTCAACACCATCGTGAAGATGAGCGCCTGGATGGGCCCGGATGAGGCCATCAAGTGGCTGCCTGCCATCTTCATCGACATGACCATCATCGGCTGCACCGCGGCTCTCGCTCAGTTCAAGAACCGAGGAACCGCATCGAAGCGAGCTGTGTGGCTTGCACGGTTCTTCCTCTTCCTCTCCACCGTCCTGTCCGTGGTCGCCAACGCTTCGCACACCATCGACTACTGGGAGGGCGACCTCAGCACCTTCCAGTCCTGGATCGGCGTGCTGATCTCCTCCCTCATCCCGATCTTCTCCCTGGGCATGACTGAGATCCTCATCTACCTCGCCTTCGTCGACCCCGACGAGGAGGACGCGCAGCTGAAGAAGAGAGCCAAGGACCGAGCCAAGCGTGACAAGGAGCGCAACCGATGAGCGCATTCGATGAGTACGACGACGAGGGCTTCACCGCGCCTGGGACTGTGTCCGTGGACGCCAGCCTGGACCGCATCGAGGAGTTCGCCAACCAGGCGCCTCCATTCGCACCTGAGCCGGAGGTTCCGTCTGTCCCTGTAGCGGTGACCAGCCCGGCCGCGCCGGCGCCGATGCCGCAGATCCTGGAGCAGGAGTCACCTGCAACGGTGTCGGCTTCGATCGCGGTCCACACTGAGGACGCCTTCGCTTCCGACGGGTCGCAGAAGGACCGTGCCCTGCAGCTTCTCGCTGATGGTGCCCAGTTCAACCAGAGCGAGGCGAAGCGGGCCGCAGCACTCGTCCGTGCCACCCTCGCCCATGTGGAAGCGATCGACCGGCAGACAGAGGTTCAGGCTGCGCACTTGGCGGCCCTGCTGCTTCAGAACCAGCTGATGGAGCGGATGCTCGCTGAGACCCGCATGGGGAACCAGCTGGCGTTCTTCCAGATGGGCGTCTCCGACTTCGAACTGAAGAAGGCCCCGGAGCTGGAGGCGGCGCCGGACGGCACCCCGCGGGAGCACCCGCACACGCAGATGAAGCGGAACCTCGGCATCCTCCCCGCTGCGAAGATCGCGACGGAGCCGGAGCGAGCTGAGTCGGATGGTGCCGACGCGGCACCGGAGGATCAGGACCCTGTGTCGGACGCCGACCGGTTCTGACCGACCGAAGAGGAGCCCCGCTGACACCAGCGGGGCTCTTCCTCTATGTCCCTCGCAAGGGGACATGCGGCGAACGCGAATTGCCGCTACCCCAGTCCTAGGGTGTGAGGCGCCTGAATGCTTCCCGAATGTCTGCTGTGGTCCCTATCCTCAAGCTCATGCCCAAAACCACATACCTACGCATGGGTCTCATCGGGGTCGGCGTAGCCTTCTCCGCCGCCCTCACCGCAACCCCCGCGTTCGCAGCCGTACCCACCCCACCAGCCGCTGACGTCGTCGTCTACGAAGCAGGCGACACCGCCTGCGCAGCCGCGGCCGCATCGTTCACCACCCTCCAGGACGCCGCAGCCGTCGCCACCGACGGGACCGTCATCCACGTCTGCCCCGGCGTCTACACACCGGCGACGTTCAGCACCAACGTCACCCTCCTCGGAGCGCAGCACGGCGTCGACGGACGGGACCGGACAACCGACGAGACGACCGAGGAGTCGGTCATCGAAGGATCGACCAACGCCCTCACGTTCACGGGCACTGGTGGCGGCACCATCGACGGCTTCACCATCCGCACCACCGCAGACGGCGACAACACAGCCATCGCAGCGTTCAACAACGGCGCTCCGATCAACCTCGTGAACAACATCGTCAAGATCAACGGGTACTACGGCCTCAACACCAACGCCGACGGAACCCACGTCACCCACAACAGCTTCATCGGCAGTGGCACCGGAGGCGGCGTCGGCGCAGTCTCCGTGACAAACGCCGGCACACCGGTCGACGGCCTCGTCGTCACCGAGAACACATTCCGCAGCGTCGGAGTCGGCGTGAACCTGATCGGCCTCCCCGGAACAGTCCGCGGAGCCGAAATCTCCGACAACGTCGACACCGACAGCGGAACGTTCGCCGTGCTGAACGGCACCGACACCGCCACGGTGTCCGGCAACACCATCACCCGATCCGCGTACAGCGAGAACACCTCCATCCTCCTGTGGGGCAACAACCACGGAACGGCACTCACCGGAAACACCATCACCGGAGGTGGCTGGGACGCCATCAAGCTGAACGACGCCGACGCAGGATCAACCTCATCAGGCATCACCATCTCCGACAACACCATCGACGGCCGGCGGAACGGCATCCGAGTGCTGGACACATCCGTCGTGGACGGCCTCACCATCGCGAACAACGTCATCACCGGCTCCACCGCGAACGGCATCTGGCTGCAAGGCGGCACCGACATCACCCTGACGGGGAACCTCGCCTCAGGGACCACGCCCGGGGACGGGAACGCCGACTGCCACGACGACACCGCAGCCGCGATCTGGACGAACAACGGAGGCGTGACGATGATCGGCGCGACCTGCGACCCGGCCCTCCTCGCCGGAGATCCCGATCCTGCAGACCCGGAAGACCCCGCGGACCCTAGTGACCCCGCTGATCCCAGCGACCCGGATGACCCCAGCGACCCGGCCGACCCGTCAGACCCCGCAGACCCTTCGGACCCTTCGGACCCGTCTGACCCGTCTGACCCGTCGGACCCGTCTGACCCCGCTGACCCGTCAGATCCGTCCGATCCCGCAGACCCCAGCGACCTCGCCGGGTCTGGCGACGATCCGGCTGACACGTCCTCTCCTGCGGGCACTGGGATCACCAGCACCGAGCTCGCGGAGACAGGAGTGGACAGCTCCATCCTCACTGGATCGGCTGTCGCGACGCTCGCCGTGATCGCCGGCGCGTACCTCTTGATCCGCCGACGCGTGGCGCAGAACTAGCCACCGACCTGAAAGGGCACGGCCATCCATCCGGGTGGTCGTGCCCTTTTCGCTTACGGAGACGAGCTACCTCGTGGCAACCGACGCGGCGTTCGCCAGCGAGTCCGCGGTCTGTTCGGTGCCGCCGGTGTTGACCAGCATGAAGAGCGCTGCTTCCTCTTCGACAGACCCGACGTTGCATTCGATGACGGGGAGGGGAGAGCGGGTGGACATGAGCCGCTGTCCTGTACCGGTCATCCCCTTGTAGGTGACGTAGGGTCCGTCGTCCGTGTCGACGGTCTCCTCGATGTATTCCTCCGGCCACCAGGAGGCGGGGACGGCGAGGTCGCCGTCGAACCACATGATGGCCGTTTCCAGCCGCTGCTTCCCGTCGACGACGGCGTACCACGGCACGTCGGGGGAGATTCCCTTCCAGTTGGCGCGGTCGTTCACCAGGATCGCTGGGACCGGCAGGCCGATCGCCCATGACTTCACCAGGTTGATCCGCTGCTCCTGCGTCCACACGCTGGGACGCTGGTACTCGGGGGAGATGTCCATGTGACCTTCGCCGACGAGGCGGGCGACCTCGCGGGCGTGGCGGTTCCCGGCGGACAGGTTGATGTGCTTGATCGGCTCGGCCGTCTGCAAGGTCGGCTTCACGGCAGGCTCGAGGACAGTTTCGCTGTCCGTGTTCGCGCGGCGGTGACGGTTCACCGGCGACTGACCCTTCGACGGGTCGCCTTTGCCCAAGCGGAGGCTCGGGTTCGACTGGATCGGGCCAGGGGTCTGTGTGCTCATGCACCGTAGGTGTGTGGGCGGCCCGCCTACCTCACAGCGCGTGCTCACGGATCGACTTCGCGAACTCCTTGCCCCAGGCTTTGTGGCCTTCGTGGTTCGGGTGAACCATCCCCTCGAAGTCACCTTGCTGCATGCAGCTCGTCTCCGCGCTCACCCACCAGCTGTCGTCGGCGCAGTACCCGTGGCCCTGGAACGCTTTAACCGGTTCGACGTAATGCCACCCAAACTGTTCGGCCTTCCGTTGGATGAGCGCGTTGAGGAAGAAGCCTTGGCTGACGACGAGCTCGATGTCGGCGCCGGACAGGTCCAGGTCGGGGCCTGAGAACACCCCGCACGACTCGAACACCAGGTCGCCGTCCCGTTTCGACTGGAAGATCCCGATCGGGTAGCCAGTGATGAAGATGGATTCGACGCCGAGGTCGTCATTGAGGGTATCCAGCCGGGCCTTCAGGCTGTTGAAGTTCACCTCCACCTGCCCGCCGGGAGCGAGGAGGGCGATGAGTCTTTCTTCCACGTCGTTGCGCGCGACTCGGTCGTCTCCGATCGTGGGCCGGGAAGAAGGGTCGATGCCCGCAGTGCCGGCGAGGGTGTCCAGCGCAGCGGAAGCGAGACCGGGCAACCCCGCGGTGAAGACGTTGTCACCGCTCACCAGGTCTTTGAACACATCGGAGAACCCGCAGTCGTTGCCGCCGATGTCGATCATCAGCACATCGATCCGGCGACCCTTGGCGGTGCGTTCCAGTTCGTCGATCTGCCCGACTCCGATGAAGTCGTCGTTGGGTGGTTGGGTTTGGGTGTTCAGCAGCCCTTCGATGATCGCAGCGCCGCTGCGAGCAACCGTGACGTAGGTGATGACGTCCAGCTCGAAGACCGACCCCCTCTTCGTCGTAGCGCTGCTGTTGTCCAGAGAGATCGCTGCGACGGAAGGTGCCCCACCCATCGACCGATACGCCTTCGCCTCCATCCACTCCACAGGGTTGCTCATCTTCACGCTCGCCTTTTCGATGGCCATCGTGAAGGTCGCGTTCCTGCAGAACCTGTCCTGCTGAAGGTTGAAATCCGGCGACCCGGCCTGCTGCGGGTTCCCTTGACCAGACGCGGAGGAGTCTCCGATGGAAGCGAAGAACAGCGACCGGAAAGTCACCTGCATGGACCGTTCGAAGAAGCGATTGTCGTTTGTGACCGCGCGCAGGGTGATCACATAGGTGCCGGGCTCAGGAACCGAGACTCCGCTGACCTCCATCGGCATCATCTTGCGGGGAACGATCTTCCGCTCGTGGTAGGGCCCGCCCTTCTGGGTGACGGTCCACACGAACGCTGCGAGTTCATCCGGATACAGTGGGGGTCCGTCGCCGCTTCCTGGGTCGATCGGGTCCGGTGGGGCCAGTTCGTCCTTCAGATCGTCGATCCTGCCCGGCTTGCCCGGGAACCCCGGCTTGGCTTTCAGTGCTGGCAGGAACGCCGACTTGGCTACGGTCCTGCTGCGGTAGGAGTTCAGGCCATCCCGTGCGTTGAGAGCGAAGCGGAACTCGCGCGGGTTGACGAACTCCTTCTTGTACTTGTGGGTCTCGTCGTTGTACCCGAACGGAGTTGCGATCCGGACGGGGTCATTGATCTGAACACTGAAGTGGGTGAGTTCCTGGAGCCCGGGATCCTTCTTGCCGCTGAACCCGGAATCTGCTTTCGATTTGGTGGGTCCGACGTGGGTGTCTGGTTTCGGGATCCGGGGAGGGGTCGCGTTCATGGTGGTACTCCGTCGTCTAGTGGGTCACGAGCGGTGCCAAACACGATCCTCCCCGGCGGGGGTAGTGTCAACCTCTCACTGCGCTGGCGGAGGAGCTCAGCGGAGCCGGCGCCTACGGGCGGCCGCTTCTATGACAGCTTCAACCGCAGTGTCGCCTGGACGGTCTGGCCGCCGGACTTCACGGTGACAGTGGCTGTCTGGTCAAACCCAGCACGGTAGACGTCGACAGGTGCGAGGTGGTCAGCGTAGGGCTGGGTGCCGAGCTGGCCGATGGTGCCGGCGCCCCAGCATTCCAGCTCCGTGTCGATGGCGGCGCAGTTGTGCTGGGAGCCAATGGATGCCGTGGTGACGTTGGAGCTGATGAGGGTGGGTGTCAGAACGGACGCATCTGCGCTTCCGGTGCCAACCTGCCCTATGTCGTTGCCGCCCCAGCAGTAGAGGTCTTTGCCTGTGGTCACTGCGCACATTGAGGCGCCGGTCCCTGCGAGGGACGCCACGTTGGCGAGCCCGGGCACGTCTGTTGGAGCGTACTTGTTGTCGGTGGTGCCGTCGCCGAGAGCGCCGTAGACGTTGTTCCCCCAGCACTTCACGGTTCCGGTGTCCATGCGGGCACAAGTGAAGTTCGCGCCCGCGCGGATCTCAGCAACGCCGCTGGACAGTCCGAGGACCGGGTTCGGTTCGAGGCGGCCCCAGGTGGTGCCGTCGCCGAGCTGTCCCGAGTTGCCGGCACCCCAGCAGAGCGCGGCACCGGCGTCTGTCACGGCGCAGCTTTGAGTTCCTCCGACGGCCACGCTGCTGACGCCGCTGCCCAAGTTGTGCACGGGGGTAGGGGTCACGCTACGTCTGGTGTCGTCGTTTCCGATCTGCCCGTAGTCGCCGTTCCCCCAGCAGAAGAGGGCACCAGCCGTGGTGACTGCACAGATGTGGCTGTCGGAGAACGAGGCGGTCTTCACGCCGCTGGTGAGCCCAATGACATCGGTGGGAAGGTCCCGGTTGATCCGCGTTCCGTCGCCGACGGCGCCGTCGGAATTGAGCCCCCAGCACTTCAGGCCGTTGGTCGAGGTGAGGGCGCACGTAGTCATGCCTCCGAGGTAGATGTCCTTCACGTCGGTGAGGCCCACCACGTCGACCGGAAGGGGTTCCATGTAGCTGGTGATGCCGCTGCCAAGCTGACCGAACAGGTTGTAGCCCCAGCACTTCACCGTTCCGGTGAGGGTGATGGCGCAGGTGTGCATGCCGCCTACGGCGACCTTCTTCGCGTTGAACCGCCACGCCGGCGGTCCGGTGATCTCGCCGGTGGTCGGGTTGAGGTTCACGCCGTCCGGCAGGTCGGTGGAGGTGAACGTCTTGGCGCCGGCTGGGCCGGTGACGGTAGGGGCGACAGACCCGCCACCGCTGCGGTCGAAGGTGACGTCGGCGTAGCTGGCGACCAGCGGCACGGGCGGGTTCGGGTCATGCAGTGTGGCGAACAGGGCGGGCACGTCGACGCATTCGTTCTGGGTGTCGTATCCGACAGGCTTCGGGTGTTTGCTGCTCGCGAAGAACGGGTCCCCGCTGCCAGACCGGGACAGTGCGACCCAGCAGGAGCCTGTGGCATCCGTACCGACGACCAAGTTCGCGTCCGGGTCGGCGTCCAGCAGCTCAGCCCCGTCGAGGCCCGCACTGTTCAGATATGCGGCGGGAGCCCCATCTGCGAAACCAGTCCGCGCCACCGCTTCAGCGTCCGCGACAGACATGAGGTTCTGCTTGGCGGCTTCGTCCTGGCTCCAGGGGATCACAGCAAACACGGACACGGAAATGATGCCGGCGAAGATGGCGATGACGATCACGCCGACCATGATGGATCCGAGATCGATGGCTCCACGAATCGAGCGCATCATGGTGAGCGAACTTGGGTAGCGGCGCACGGCGTTTCCTTCTCGGGTCGGAGGGCGTACCTCGCCGAGGAGATATGTGGCGGAGTTCAGTTGCTTGCAGGTACAGCCGTCGCCGGTGTCGGTGGATGAGCCGGGCGTCGGGTCGCGAACCAGAGGGCTGCAGCGATCGCGGACGCTACGGAGACGGCTATCAGTGACGTCTGGGCGCCGAACTCGTTGACGACAGCGCCGAGCGCGGGCGCGCCGGCGAGAGCTCCGACGGCAAGAACCGCCATGAGGGTCGCCATCACCCGACCGCGCAGGTGAGCGGGAGTGGAGGTTTGGAGGTGGCCGTTCACCGCGGCGGTGATGGTGATGTTCGCGAACGCGATCGCGAAGCAGGCAACGGTGAACCACACCAGGTTTGGGGAAGAGGCTGCAGCGAGGGCTGCGACTGCAGCGAAGCCGGCGGCCACCGCCATCCTGCCCACGCCCGGCCGTTCCGTCCTAGCCGCCAGCAGGGCACCGAGGACAGCGCCGGCAGCCATGACTGACGAGATCAGCCCATAGATGCTCGACTGACCGCCGAACTCGACGACCATTGCGGGCACGTAGACGGAGAAGTTCAATGTGCTCGAGCCGATCAGCAGGATCATCGCCAGGGCGATCATCACTGACCTGTCGGTTCTGATGTGTCGGAGCGCCACGACGAGTCCGGATGATGCAGCCTTGGTCGTCCGGTGGTCCCGGATGTCTGCGGTTCGCAAGAGCAGCAGCATGGAGATGACCGCGCCGAAGGACAACCCGTTGGCCACGAACAACCATCCTGGGTCAACTGTTGCGAGGAGCAGACCACCGGCTGCCGGTCCGATCATCCGGGCCGTGTTGTAGGTCGCTCCTTCCAAGGCGACGACGTTGGAGAGCATCGATTCCGGGACGAGCGAGGGGACGAACGCCTGCTTCGTCGGGTTCTCGACCGCTCCGACGACGCCGATGATTGCGGAGATCAGATACAGCTGCCAGAGCTGGGCGGTGCCGGCGAGGAGGGCAATGCCGAAGGTGATACCGGTCGCCATCATGGTCGCCTGGGTGACGAGGATGGTCTTCCGCCGCTCGAAACGATCTGCCACCCACCCGGTCACCGGGAGCAGGAACACTCGGGGTCCGAACTGGAGCGCGATGGTGATCCCGACGGCGACGGCGTCGTAGTCGGTGAGTTCGGTCAGTGCGATCCAGGACACAGCTGTTGACTGCATCCAGCCGCCGATGCTGGAGAGGAAAGCGCCGGTGAACCAGAGTCGGTAGTTGCGGATGGCGAAGGAGCGGAACACTCCCCAGGGGCATGTGGCGCGCTATGCGGCCTTCACGGGTTTCGGCTTCTTGGTCCGGTCGGGGATCGGGAGACCGTGTGCTTTCCGGTACCAGTCGACGCAGATTCGACTGAGCGCGATCAGGGCGAGGGTGGCGCCGATGGTGTCGCCGGCGAACGCAACCCAAGCGCCGACGGAGGCGTAGGTTGCAGCCCACAGGCCGGTTCCGATGAACGCCGAAAGCTTCACGACGAACCGGGA
Source organism: Leifsonia sp. Leaf264 (assembly GCF_001422325.1). Classification (GTDB taxonomy): domain Bacteria; phylum Actinomycetota; class Actinomycetes; order Actinomycetales; family Microbacteriaceae; genus Orlajensenia. The sequence goes on along the minus strand of NZ_LMMR01000005.1, from coordinate 61,152 downwards.
CGGGAACGCCTGGCCGATGGCTGTGACGACGACGCTGCCGACCGGGAACCACCAGGCGATGCTGTCGATCTTGATCTCGAAGGCCATGTAGGCGATGACGGCGAGGACGGCGAAGGTGACCCCGAGGCCGACCTGCTCTCTGCGGGTTGTCTTGTCGGAGCCGAGGTGGATGAGGTTGCGGATGACGGAGAGGCTGCCGGCGGCGGCAGCTCCGTACATGCCGAGGCAGATGAGTCCGAGGGTCTGGAACGCTGCGCCGATCGCGGACCCGGCGAGGGTGCGGGTGCGTGTGGTCTGCCAGTGGGACCACAGCCTGATCGGGTAGCCGATCGCGGCGAAGATCTGACTGGTCAGCCAGGCGGCGGAGCCGATCTCAACCACGGATCATCTCCGTGGTGTCGGCGGGGTTTGCGCTCATGGTTTCAAGGCATGTGGCGACCTCCGTCGGCGTTCAGGTTGCGGTTGGCAAGCCTCCGTATCCGGCGGTGTTGGGGCGACCCAGGGTGCTGGGGCGTCGGTTGCGCAGGGCGATCGCTGCTGCGCCGATGCTGAGGATGACGGCCGCGGCGACGGTGGTGACTGTGGTGTTCATGACCCCAACATGCGCGGCTTCTTCGGGTTCTGTGGAACGCGAAAGCCCCCGGCGTGACGCCGGGGGCTTTGCGAGATAGTGGATCTGCCCGTGCTGCGCTCGGGGATCCGTAGACCTCCTTTCACAGCAGTGCGTCCAGCCCTACCCGGAGTTGCGATTCGCGATCCCTCGGGGCCTTGTCATGTAGGTATGTGGCAGTTTTCGGGGCTGCGTCTGGACACATTTCGTTGGTTGGAATGAGTCAGGTGAAGGCCCATGTTTGCCCGGTTGATACTTCGATGGTGGACTTCCAGCTGGCTTCGGTTCCGACCCAGGGAAAGGCGAGTTCGGCGTCGAATTGCCTGATCGTGTAGTCGACGACCCAGTCGGTCTTTCCGTCGGTGGCGGAGATGGCGACGTGGTCTCGTCGGTTCGTGAGGGTGATCTCGTCGATCGCTGTGGCGCCGAGCTCTTCGGGGTCGATTCGGTCGAGCAGTTCGTTGGTGGCTGCCCAGCAGTTTCCGCGTGCGAGGTCGGGGTCGCCCAGTTCGTCGAGGTGGACGGGGAAGCCGCCGCGGCGGAACCCGGACCGGTCGGCGAAGGCGATCGAGCCTCCGTGTTCGGCGAGAACGGTGAGCGAGTGTGCCTGCTTGGCGAGCAGCTGGGGGATGACGTCGTAGCTGACAGCGGCTTCGGAGGGGTGCGCGGCTGCGGGTGACCACCGCGAGGGGTGGGCGCGGTCGCCGCCTCGGAGGTCGTGCCTGTGCGCAACGGTTGCTGTCATGCAACGTAGGTGCGTGGCGGCGTTTACCGGCCGGAATTACCGCGTGACCGGCCGTAACCAAGGCCGGGTATCGCATTTTATTACTCTTGATCTGGGATTTCTGTTGCTTGTTACCGAAATACCAGCTTTTGGCGCTGTGGTGCATATAGAGGAGGAAGGGAATGCTTACTGCTTCTGCGGAAAGATATAGCGACTCTCTCCTTAACTACTTAACTTAAGAGGTAACAAGGTTTCAGTAGTAGTAAGTAGTAGCTAGAGGCCTTGTGTTTACTGGGATCTGGCCGTTACCGAGGGGTGGTAACTCCGGGTGATCTGGGTGACAGCCTGGCAATTTTGTGGCAGTTTTTCGCTCAAAGACGGGAAACTGCCATCGCTTTTGAGAGATGCTCAGTGTTACCTCCATCACCTGGCCACGAGGTCACGGCCACCGATCGAAGCAGTGTGACCCTCGTCCGGGTGACATCGAATCAGAAGTCAACTGCGGTTGACGTAGCCCCGGTCAACCGATGTTGACAGATTTGGGTAATCTGGGTAGCAGTCCGCCCGAGATTTTACGGGCACTGTCAACTATGGTTGACATTTCCGGGTAATGATCAGGTAATAGCGTGGCCGTTCTTCGACATTCGTCTGTTTTCTGCCACTCTGAACGGGCGGGGTGTCGGAACCTACTCGGCTCGAGCCTTCACGATCTCCTTGACCTGGCCGATCGGGAGACCCAGTATGGCAGCGGTCCGCCGGTAGGCGGCCTGCTTGACGGTGATCCCGGAGTGCGGGCCGCCGTGCATCCGGGACATCGACTCACGCTTCTTCTCGGCTTTGAAAACTCGGCGGACTCGTTCTTCCAATGTCAGTGGCATGGCTGTCTCTCTGGTCGGATTGGTCGGCACTCAGCCGAGGGTGGGGATCTCGTTGTTGGCTACGGTCAGCTTGGTTCCAGCCACGTCGGTGCTGAGCGACACCCGCTGGGTGACGCCGTCGACGGAGATCTCTACGGGGTGGCCGGCGACCAGGTCCAGAGCTTCGGACGGGTTGATGTCGACGCCGTAGGTCGTACGGGCCCAGCCGGTCACCGCCTGGATCTGTGCTGTCTCGAATGCGGCCTTGGCGGTGTTCGCCGCATCGGCGGTCGAGAAGGTGAATGCGCTGACGCCGAGGGCGCCGGCCGCGATGGACACGGTGGCGGCGATGAGGATCGCCTTCATACGTCGGCGGAGGAAACGCTTCGCGATTCGGAAGGCGACGACGCCGACGACAACTGCGATGGCGACTGCGACGACGACGGCCCAGGAGGTCGCCGACGTGCCCGGTGATTCCGGCATGATCAGGTCGGTGATACGGAACATGGTGCCCTCCAGATGGTCGACTACTTCTTCTATCACCTTCATGTGCGGCATGCGGCAAGACTGACGGTGCAGGAGCGGGAACCTCCGCACATGTAAGTGACGTGAAGAAGAACATGCTTGCATCCATCGCCCTCGCCGGCGCGCTCATCGCCGGTCTCACCGGCTGTGGCGACGCCGACCTCGCCACCAACTCGGCTGCCGAGCCTTCAGCAACTTCGGCTGCAACAATTCAGCCGCCCGCGTCGGCCGCACCCGACGCGCCGGCAACGGATGCAACAGCGGCCCCCACCCCGTCCGCCTCGCCCTCTGCGGCAACACCGGCGGCGCAGTCGGACATGCTCGCCCTCCTCGCCACCATCCCCGTGAAGGGGAAGGCGCCGATGACCGGGTACAAGCGCACCGAGATGTTCGGAGCCGCGTGGCTCGACAAGGACGGCAACCACTGCGGCCAGCGCGACGACGTCCTGGCTCGCGATATGACCGACGAGATCAAGTCCGGTTCCTGCAAGGTCCTCACCGGAACGCTCGCCGACCCGTACACCGGCAAGACGCTCAACTGGGCCCGCGGCGGCGACGTCCTCGTAGACATCGACCACTTGGTCGCTCTCGGCAATGTGTGGGTCACCGGCGGCCAGCAGCTGTCTCAGGCGCAGCGTGAACAGATCGCCAACGACCCCTTGAACCTTCTCGCAGTTGATGGGCCGGCGAACCGCGCCAAGGGCGATGGCGACGCCGCCACCTGGCTGCCGTCCAACAAATCCTTCCGCTGCACCTACGTGTCCGCCCAGGTCCAGGTGAAGGCGAAGTACGGGCTGTGGGTCGCTCCGGCCGAACACGACGCCATCGCTGGGATCCTCGCCAACTGCGGAAACCCCTCCTACACCCCGCCGGCCGCCCCGATCGTCGAGCAGCCCGCCCCTCAGACTCCTGCTCCCGCACCTGACGCACCGGCTGCCGGGCGGGCCGCCACCATCCACCCCGGATCCTGGTGCTCCACCCAGGGTGAGACCGGAGTTGCCGCCAACGGCAAGACGTACACGTGTGGCTCAAAAGGCCCGGACAAGGCCGGGAAGTTCCACTGGAACAGCTGACCGGACAGGATTGCTCGGACGGGCGCACGCCGAACCGTCCTCTGCTGAGCCGCACACCTAAAGCTCTGAGCCCGCCCGTGGGCGAGACAGAAAGAGCAGCCGATGCCGCACCTCACCATCCCCGCCGGATCCGTCCGCTGCCCGCACCCGCAGCAGTGCGGCGTGAAGGGCTCTCACGTCTACGGGTCCGCTGATGCAGACGCCTGCACCACCGCCAGCACCGGCGGGGTCACCCTCACCATCGACGCTCCCGTCCAGATCGGCGACCGGGTCGAGCAGCAGATGCTCACCAACATCCTCAACGACGGCACCCGCATCTTCGCCACCCGCATCGGCCGAGTCGCCGACGTCGACCCCGACGGCTACCTCGTCGTCAACTACGGCAACGGCGACAGCTCCGGACTGATCGCCGCCGACGAGGTCGTCCCCGCCCCGTGGACCCACGAAGAGACGGAATGGCTGATCGAGGTGTTCGACCAAATGGAGTACGTGAAGGGCATCTACCGGAACGTCAACCAGGAAAAGCTGGACACCCTCGCCGCCAACGCGATCGCCCAGCGTGAGGACTACACCCTCGAAGACCTGTCCGCCGTCTCCGGTGCTGAGAACGCGTTCGACGAGCTCGTCGCCGACCACACCATCGATGAGGAAATCGTCGCTGAGTACAGCAAGTTCGTCGACGAATCCGAGCAGAACCTCCGCCACACCACCGAGCTGACCACGGAGGACTGGAACCGCCACTACGCGTTCGCCAACGCGCAGAAAGCCCTCCTCATCCGTCCGCACATCGGCACCGCGCACGGCCTCACCCAGCGCGGATACGACCTGCTCGTGAAGCCGTGGGCGAGCACGTTCGACGTGGTTCACCCGGACGACACGCCCCCTTCCTGACACGCACCCAGCCACACACCTAGGGTCCATGCCCCCAGCAACCAACACCGACTTTCAGCCGCGTGACCGCGCAGGACAGTGGAGGTCCACTAGGCCCCAGGCGGAGTTCATCCTCGCCATTGGAGGTCGGACGCCGCTTAGCGACCGCCTCGACATCAAAGAGGCCCTCGAAGCGTGCACGAACCACTGCGGAGAGACGCTCCGTCCCGGCGACCAGGACGCGATCCTGCGGTTCTTCGACTACAACGACGAAGAGACCTGGGAGGACGCCTACGACATCCAGATCTCCAGAACCTCCACCCTGTGGTCTGCCCTGCTGGAACGGACCAGCTACTCCGACTACGGATCGATGAGCGGGATACTGCGCGGAACCACAACCACGAACCGGTGGAAAGAGCTCCCGACACGTGAGCAGGTGCGGTCCGCGATCTTCTACAGCCGAGACCAGCGCCGCAGCGAAGCGGCCTGAACGCCGCCGGCGCCGCACACCTACGTCTCTGACTCACGAACGAAGGACAAGCGCATGGGCACCCAGACGGCACCACTGACAGGCAACACCCGCAAGGACGGGTTCCACTCCAGCGACCAGCAGGCCCGAAGCCTCGACGGGACGCTGGGGGAGAAGACCCAGACCCCAGCGTTCATCTACCTGGCAGAGCTCAACGCCGCCAGCTACACCTTCGATCACGAGGACGGCGTCTCCCTCCACGTGAAGGACGCCGGCGAAGGCTGGTGGACAGTCACCGACGGTGACCACGACATCGAGTTCGAGTACCCGTACGCCTACAACGAGGACCTCATCGAAGACGCTGCGAAGCTCGCCTACGACGAGAAGCTGATCCACGAGTTCAGCCGCCGTCGCGGCATCGTCCCCAGCCTCGACAAGCTCCTCTCCGCGGAGATCGACAAGGTCACCGCCCGGGCCAAGGAGAACCCCGGCGGCCTCAGCCGCCCACACGACTGGAACGGCGAATACCAGCTCAGCCGTGCATCCGACCGGATCGGCGACCGGTGGGACTCCGACCAGCTGTTCAAGAAGGCCGACTACGCCGACATCGGCGACGAGGGCATCACATTCGGTCTCAGCTACCCGATCGACAAGCTCCTCGGCCCCGCCATCCTCGGGGAGAAGCTCCCCGGCGAGAAGGACTCTGACTACCTCGCCCGGATCGACGCTGTCGAATGGGCGACAGACGACCTCGAAACGTACTTCCAGGCCACATTCGAAGGGACCGCCATCCGGCGCGGCGAGAAGGGCGACGTCGCCGTCGGGTTCTTCGTCCGCTACGCCGATGCCGGCCCCGCCGTCGAGTCCGTCGAGGGGATGCTGGAGCGAGCCGAAGAGGACACCCAGCTGACCGGGCTGAAGAACATCGACCACCACATCCTGGCAGCGGAGCTCCGCCAGCACGTCCAGCGTCGCACCGAAGAACGCGCCGCAGCCGCTGCGGAGATCGTCCCTGCGAAGGAGACCACCCCGGGTCGCGTCACCGTCCGGAAGACCCGCGCCCAACTCCGGAAAGCCACCGCCCCCGGTGAGCTGTGGGCGCGCTCCGACGCCGCCAAGATCCTGGGCGTCCCCACCGCCAAGGTGGCCGCGCGTATCAGCCGGCAGGCGAACGACGCCTCCTGGATCGAATGGGAGTGCTGGGTCTCCTGACCCGTCACACACCCACCGGTGTGATGGCGGCTGTCGCCACATGCCCACTTTGTCCCGACGACCCGACGGGACCTATCAACCTGCCTCACCTTGGAGTGACCCCTCGTGCATGAACTCGTCATCATCGGCTCCGGCCCGGCCGCACTGACCGCAGCGATCTACGCTGCCCGCGCCCAGCTGAACCCGATCGTCATCGCCTCCACCGACCGGATCGGTGGCGACATCGCCACCACCACCGAGGTGGAGAACTTCCCCGGATTCCCGGACGGCGTCGACGGACCCGACCTGACCGGACGGATGCTCGAGCAGGCGGAGAAGTTCGGTGCTGAGATCGTCTACGACGACGTCACCTCCGTCACCCTCGACGGCCCGGTGAAGAAGGTGGAGCTCGCCTACTCCGAACCGCTCGAAGCCCGAGCCGTCATCGTCGCTACCGGGTCCGCCTACCGGAAGCTCACCATCCCAGGCGAGGAACGACTCACCGGCCGCGGCGTCTCCTGGTGCGCCACCTGCGACGGGTTCTTCTTCAAGGAGAAGGCCCTCGCTGTCATCGGCGGCGGCGACTCCGCAATGGAGGAAGCGATCTTCCTGACGAAGTTCGCCACCAAGGTGTACGTCATCCACCGCTCCCGCACCCTCCGCGCTTCCAAGGTGATGCAGGAGCGAGCTTTCGCGAACCCGAAGATCGAGTTCATCTGGAACAGCCAGATCACCTCGATCAACGGCGAGGACACCGTCACGTCCGCCACGTTGATCGACTCCATCGCCGGCGACGCTGAGACCACCGAACTCACCGTCGACGGGGTGTTCATCGCCATCGGCAACGACCCCCGCACCCACCTGGTCCACGGCCAGCTCGACCTCACCGCAGAGGGCACCATCGCCGTCTCCGGTCGGTCCTCCAAGACGAACCTCCCCGGGGTGTTCGCTGCCGGCGACGTCATCGACCCTGACTACCGCCAGGCGATCACCGCCGCCGCATCCGGAACCGTCGCCGCCCTCGACGCTGAACGGTACCTGGCCCGCACCATCAGCTGATCGGCCGCACACCTACGGTTCATGGCAGACAACGACAACCAGAAGCGCCTCGGCAACGCGGCTCCGCACAAGCCCGGCATGAACGCCGGGTCATTCGCCCCGGAGGAGCACCCGCCGTTCGCCGGTGAGCTCACCGCCGTCGACATCGCAGCCGCCGAGGAAGCGTACGAGAGCGCCGTCCGCGACCGCGAGAACGCGAAGCTCACCGTTCACCTCTCAGCTGCCGCCGCCCTCGCGCAGAACATCATCTCGGAGGACGCTGACGCCGGCACCCTGCACCTGCATGTCAACGACGCCGGCGACCGACTCCTCGCCGAGTCCGTCTACACCTGGGACGGATACCTGGCCGGTGAAGCGCACGACTTCGACATCACCACCGACGACACCTTCCACCTGCCGATCGACAACCTCGGGTTCAGCCACCTCAACACCCCGGACGACTCCGACAGCCCCATGGACGGCCAGTTCGAGTGGTACGCCCAGAAGGAAGACGGCCGCCGCGAAATCGACCTGCTCACCGCCGCCGCCCTCGAAGTCCCGGAGCTGCCTGCAGCGCTGGAGGCGTACCGGCTCGCGGTCAGCACGCATGCTGACACCGGTGCGAAGCTTGTTGCGGGAACCGTCCTGGAGTTCGCCCCGACAGCCTCGAAGATCATCCTCGCTCCCCGCTCCGGGAAGCCCGGCGGTGAGGGCCCGTGGGTGATCGAGGACATCGTCAACGACTCTGACGAGTCTGTCTGCGATGAGCAGCTGTTCTTCAACGGTGCGCTGTCGTCGGTCCCGCGTGCAGGAGCTCGTTCCTGGCTGTCGCGTGAGCCTGACGGCACTGTCGTGATCGACATCCGTGACGCTGCCGGCATTTCCAGCTGAAGCCGCACATGAGAGTCGCATGAGCATCGCTGCAGCCCCCGCACCGACCCGTATCGGACGTGACCGTGTCCGCGAGTTGCTTCAGATCGCCGTCTGGCAGTACGACCTGGCTGTGAAGACGGGTCTGCTGACCCGTGGCCCTGACGGGAAGGTGGACCTGTTCGAGGTTCGCCGCGCCCAACGGTCGAAGGAGTGGATGGAGAAGCTGGAGTCGGAGTACCGGCTGAACGCCTCGGATGCTGCAGCTCGGCTGCAGGTGTCTGTGAAGACGTTCCAGAAGATCATCGCCGACTCCGGCGTGCAGCCGGTGGAGACCGGTCCTGTGAAGCGCGGCACCGCTTTGTATTGGCGTGCTGCTGACATCGATCGGATCGCCGCCCAGCCGGGCCGGAAACCAGGACGTGCCCGCCAGACGGCTGTGGCTGACCTGGCAGCTGAGTTCAAGGTCGACGAGACGGTGGTGGTTGCTGCCGCGAGCCGTGTCGGCGCTCGCATCCACCGGGTGTCCGGGGGCGGCCGCATGATCGCCTCCTCCCACCTGCACGCGATCCGTGGCGCTCTGCACAAGCCGCAGAACACCCGAGACGAGGTCCGTGAGATCGAAGGCCGGGTGAAGGTCGCCGTCCGTGACCGGAACCGGCACCCGGAGACTGTCCGCATCCATCTGGGCCCGACGAACAGCGGGAAGACGTTCCATGCTCTGCAGCGTCTCGCTGAGTCCGGCCATGGAACCTACGCGGCACCGTTGCGGATGCTGGCCCGTGAGGCGTACACGAAGCTTGCGGCTCAGCTCGGCGAGGAGAATGTCGGTCTGATCACCGGTGAGGAGGAGTGGAACCCGGACGCCCCGATCCTCTGCTGCACTGCTGAGATGGCGCCAGACCACGGCCGCACCCTGGTTCTGGACGAAGCCCACTGGGCTGAGGATGAGGACCGCGGCTACGCCTGGACACGCCTTCTGGTCGGCGCTGACTACGACATCGTGGAGGTTGCGGCGTCCCGAGGCGCGGAGCCGTTCCTCCGGTCCGTGTTCGAAGGCGCCCCCGACTTCGAAGTCATCTACCACGAACGCCTGTCGCCGCTGTCGTACTGCGGTGACACGACGGTGGACACCATCCCGTCGAAGTCTCTGCTGGTGGCGTTCTCCCGCAAGGGTGTCCACGCGCTCGCATCTCGGCTGATGGCTGCCGGCCGCACTGTCGGTGTTCTGTACGGGGCGCTGCCTCCGGAGAACCGTGTGGAGCAGATCGAGTCGTTCATCTCCGGGAAAGTGGAGGTGATGGTCACCACCGACGTCATCGGCCACGGAATCAACATCCCCGCGGAGAATGTCGTGTTCGCTGAGACCAGCAAGTTCGACGGCCGCACCGTCCGTGACCTCCTGACGTGGGAGGCCGCGCAGATCGCAGGCCGCGCAGGACGTTTCGGGTTGGCTGACGCCGGCAAGGTGTACACCCTCCGCGGGCAGACGGGGTTCAACCCGAAGCAGCGGATCGTGGAGCTCGGCGCGGAAGCCGCTGCCGGGAAGGCCCCTGACGGCATGGATGTCCGCTCCGGACTGATCCGACCGAAGTTCACCGACCTCGGAAACCCGGAAGCGCACCAGATCGGTGTGGCCATGGGCGCCTGGAACGCTCAGGCTGTCGTCGCTCTGAAGCACCGCCGTGACGTGGCGCCGGTCCCTGCGGAACCGTTCGTCCAACGGTTCCTGTACGCCTCTGACGTGTTGGGGCTCCGCGGGACCACTACCCTCGGTCAGCGGTGGCCGATCCCGGGTTCTGAACTGTGGAAGGTGATCACCGCCCCGGTCGATACCGACAGTGACGTGTTCGCTCCGATGGTCCGCACTGTCGCGTCCGGCTCCAACAAGCTCTCCTACATCTTGAAGCAGGCGAAACGGGATGCGCCGCTCGGGTTGGAGGAAGCTGAACGCGCCGCCGGCATCGCCCGCGACGTCATGGTGGTCGCCCGCTGCTTCCCGGAGCTTGTCGGGCATCTGCACGGCACAGCGGTGGAGGTGGAGCAGGAGGCTGCGAAGACGATCACCGCTGAGCTGATGGAGGCGCTGCGAACATCCTCTGCCGGGTTCTGCGCCGACTGCGGTCAGCCCTGCGCCCCGCATTTCCGTTTCTGCGACACGTGTTTCGCGGCCTGAATAAGCCACATACCTACATGGTGTGACTTTCCAGACCAACAACAACTCAACCTCCCGTGGCGGCTTCCGCAGATCCGGACTCACCGGCGGGAACAGCCAGTCCTACTCGGACCGCCTGCTGTCCTCCCCGGAGCTCCGCCTCACCCAGAACACCGTGAAGCTGTCCTCGACCATGGCTGTTCTCCTAAACGACATCGCCGACGTGAACGCCGCCGGCCGCAGCGCGTCCTTCTCTGACGAGAAGAGGTCCGAGACGGCGTTCTTCCTGGAGTTCCGTGAGCTGATCCGTTTCGCCGATGACGGCGGATGGGAAGTCACCGAACTGGGTGCAGCATCCCTGTACGCCGGCGGGCACCGGATGACGAAGGAGATGCACGAGCAGCTGCACGCCCCGGTGAAGTCGGACACCAACCCGATGCGGATCGTCGCGTAAACCTCCCCGCACACCTACAAGGTATGAGCGGATCAAGCACCCCCAGCAACCCCGGCTTCGAATCGACGGTCGAGCGTGACCCGGCTGGCAGCGGCCAGTTCCACGCCCGGAAGGGTGGGGAGACGGAAGCGCCGATCGGTGAGAACCCGTGGACCCGCGACCTCACCGGCGACATCCGCTCGTACGCCACCCGCAACGACGTCCGCACTGACCGAGCGGGGCACCCCACCACCGACACCATCTTCGACGGCGCCAGCGATGTGGTCATCCGCGGGGACTTGAACGGCAACTATCTCGCACGCGCCAACTTCGACAAGGCTCAGTACGTCGACGCGATCTCCCGGCACCTCGACATCAACCTGAGCGACCCGCGGGACCGCATCTTCCTGCAGTCGTGGTTCGAAGCGAACGCGAACGAGATCGAGCGATTCCTCCGCTCGAAGGGTGTCGGCGGTAACGGCGACCTGTGGGGGCGCGCCTCTCTGTACGCCGAATCCACGTTCACCGGCACGCCCACCTGGGATGCCGCGAAGGATGTGCTCGCTGAAGCGGACAGCGCCGCGTACCTGAGGGACTCCGTCGACGATGGCCGGTTCGTGACGGAGCTCCTCGAGTACGTCTCAGAGAACGGTTTCGACCAGAACTTCATCCCATCCCAGGACGTGTTCGACAACATCTACCGGCTGGACCGGGATGGGGAGGCTGTCACCATCAAGGACGAGTTCGCCGCTGCGGAGCTGGACCCCACGAAGGTGTGGACCCTCGTCCCAGTCGGTGACCGGACGAAGATCACTGCGGGGTTCCGTCCGGGCGCCGACGGGTACGTCACCACCCGGTACAGCTGGGACCACGAAACCGCGAACGGTTGGCTCCGCTAGCCACACACCTACGAAGGCATGACCACTAGCATCCCCACCAACCCCGGCTTCGAATCGACGGTCGAGCGTGACCCGGCTGGCAGCGGCCAGTTCCACGCCCGGAAAGGCGAACCGGGCGCCCCTCTGGACCCGACCGTCTGGGTGGATGACCAGGACGACGCGTTCTTCGTCGACCATGTCAGCACCATCCTGAACCACACCGTGTACTCCGATGACGACGGGCTGGATGCGGGCCGCGTGTTCGCCGGCGCCGACGCCGTCTACCTCCACCTTCTCGACAAGCAGCCGGTGGTCACCGCCCAGTTCAACGGGCAGGACTTCTTCAACGCGATCGGCACCGAACTCGCTGACGGTGAGGAGTACCACGACAGCGACGTGTCCGAGTGGCTCGCCGTTCACGAGGACCACATCACCGAGTTCCTCGACGCCCACGGTGCCTCGATCATCAACGACGACTGGGAGAACGCCGACGTCGTTATCAACATCCCCGTACCCCTCACCGCCCGCTCCCTTGACGTCACCTTCAAGAAGGCAGCCGACAAGCTGAACGAGAACGCCGGCGCCCGCTACATCCGCGACGGCCTGACCGTCCCCGGCAACCCGCTGGCCGCTGACCTGGTCCGCTACGCCAACCACGCCGCCACCCAGTTCGGTGAGGACGGACCGACCATCGACCAGCTCGCTGACGTGTTCGGCATGGTCGAGGACGGCAACCAGGGGCTACACCCGATGGAGTTCGACGAGGCGAAGGAGTTCGCCCGTGCCACCCTGGGCGCCGACCTGTCCGATGAGGAGATCTCCCGGCACCTCTGGACGATCCACGACTCGGACGACGAGGAGTGCACCGAAGACGAAACCGATGATGAGCACGACGAGCACGGCCCCGGCCCGTCCGGTGTGAACGCCGGCGTCGGATTCGTGAACGTGTCCGGGTTCGTCGTGTCCCGTGTCCCGTGGGTCACCGGCGGCGAGTACGGCATCTGGGACTGAGCCGGCCACACACCTACGGATGTGAACCGGAAGGACCACCCCATGACTTTGACACCTGAGCAGAAGAGTGCACGCCGAGAGAACGGCGAGTTCGGGAAGCTGCCGCCCCAGCCTGGTGCTGCTGTTCCTGTCGCCTCGGTGAACCTGGACGACGCGGACCGACGGATCGCCGCGTACCGTGCCGCCGGGAACACCCGCAACGCCGCGATCATCGCAGGTGAGACCATCGCAGCTCTCGTCCGGGAGCAGTACGGCGAAGCGGCAGTCCTCCTCATCGAAGACCACGGCGCTGACGGTGACGCTGAATCCTTCCTCGCACCATCCTCTTTGGAAACCGGCAACAGCTTCGTGCTGGTCGACTTCGGCAACGGAGACAACCCGGAGCTGTACAAGAAGCTCGCCGACTACACCGACTACTTCCAGGACGACCGGGGGCTTATCGGCCGCCACGAGCTCCTCCTGGACATCGACGGCGCTGACAGATTCGGCACCCAGCTGCGTCGGCACGAAGCGAACCTCGAGCGCATCAAGCAGGTGCCGCTGGCATTCACCGCGGCCACCACCGGATCGGCCGACGTCGAATCAGAGCTTGACGCTGCCCGCGACGCGCTCGAAGCGCTCGAGCGAAAGCAGCAGGTGTTCTACGCGGAGAAGCTCGAAGAGTACGTCCGCACCGCTGTCCCCAGTGCAGCCGCGGTCGTGTTCAACGCCTCCGACCCAGACGAGCGCGACCAGAACGTCGAGTTCTCCCACTTCGCCGACGAGAACGGCGACTACATAAGGAACGACCGTCCCGAAGGTGAAGGCTCCGTCACCCCTCAGGACGTCGTCCGCACCTTCGCCTCGAAGTTCGACAGCCCCCACGAGCGCGGCTTCCTCTTCGAGGACTTCCCGGAGATCGACGACGACGGCCGCGAGATCGACAACAACCAATGGGCCTTCAACCTCAACACCTGGCGGACCAACCTCCGCCCCACCGACTAAGGAACGACCATGACCGACATCACCAACCCCGAGTTCGAACAGACCGTCAACCGGACCGGCGACGGCACCTTCGGAATGAAGCCCGACCCGGAAGCCTTCGAAGGTCAGATCGTCCCTCCCGGCGTCTGCGTCGACTGCAGCGCCGCGCAAGGCGAAGCGCACCTCGGCGGCCGCTGCACCGAGTGTGCAGAGGAGTACGAATGCGACGACTGCGGCACCCACACCGACAAGGACGACATCCAGGGCGGGATCTGCAGCGACTGCCGTGCCATGAACACCTGCTCTGAGGAGGACTGCGACAACAGCCTCGAAGACAACGAAGGCTACGACGGCCTCTGCGGTGACCACGCCGACATCGACTACTCCCACATGGCCTGCCAGCGTTGCGGTGCCGAGAAACGGAACCGCTCCGACAACTACTGCGCCAGCTGCGGCGACGAGGTGTTCGACGGTCTCGGAGACGGCGACGTCCTCATCATCAGCCACGCCGAGGGCGACTTCGACGCGGAAGAGTTCGGTGTTGAAGGGTTCGAGGTGCAGAAGTCAGGCGCCGGATACGCAGCGATCGCCTACAACTACGCCGACTTCGGTCACCTCGCGCCGCGCCTCGGCATGACCTTCGACGAGATCTACGACTGGCTGGACGAGAACAAGGACGCCGTTATCGACGCCCTCGGCCAGGTCGCCCCCGGCTGGGTCACATCGTCCGACAACGACGAGAAGACCGTGGACTGGGAAAGCGGCCGCCTCACCCACCCGATCAACTGGGAGGGCGACTTCCCGGAAGACGGAGAAGGGTTCATCGCGACGATGGCCGGGTCCGGCCACCGAGCCAAGTTCCTGCTCGACAACATCGGTGGGGACGGATTCTGGGACAAGCTCGCCGGGAAGCTCAAACCAGCCGTCGCAGCCTAGACAGCGGCGTGAGCCAGCACCTGCCTGGCCAACGCCCGGTACACCACCCCGGACACCAACGTCACAGACACCGGATCCGACTGAACACCGTGCCGGTCAAGGATCTCCCTGATCCCACGTTCCACCAACGCTTCGCCGAACGGCGACCCCACCCAGGTGTGCCCGTTCAACCGGCCGGCGAACGCCTCCAGGTCACTGGTCAACGTCCCGAACTCCGGTGACGGCTCGGCTTCCAGGGTGGAGGTGTTCGTCGAAGCGTTCATGCGGACCAGTGTGCAGCCACCGTCCGACATGGGCAGCACAAGACCGACCGGATCCGCGCATGAAGGCTTCAGACGAATCACAGTCCTGAAAGGAACACCATGCCCAGCATCGACGGCTCCGTCCTCGAGAAGGAAGACCTCCGCGTCACCGACGACGGCGACCACGACACCTTCGCGCACTACTGCTCGAAGACGGACATCTCCAACTCGATGCTCACCGGCATCGAGATCAAAGCTCTCTGCGGCAAGATGTGGCGCCCGTCGAAGGACTTCGCCAAGTACCCCGTCTGCGGAACCTGCAAGGACATCTTCGAAACCATGAGGGACGAGTGAGCCTCCGACAGGGCGACGTCAGCATCGGCGACGTCGTCCGTTTCGACGTCGACGGCGGCTCCGTAGAAGGCGTGGTCAAAGAGACAGCCGCTGACTGGGGAGTCGTCGGCATCCAACTCGCCGGCACCTGGTTCTCCGCCGGAGTCCACCACGTAACCCTCATCAGAAAGGCGGCGACCCAGTGACCGACACCCAGAACGACTACATCCTCAGCAGCGACCTCGACACGTTCACCATCACCCTCGAACAGGCCGCCGAGCACCTCGGGTGCAGCCAGCGGATCCTGTCCCGCCTGATCCAGAACGACCCGGAGCACGGGCAGGAGCTCGAAACGGTCCTGGTCGACGGGGAGAACCGCGTGAGCGTCCCCGCACTCCTCGACTACCTCGAACGCCGGAACACCGCCGGCGCCTACGTCATCCGAGTGTTCAACGACAACGGCCAGGCGAAGCGCACGCTCATCGGCCGCGCCGTCGGCATCGACGCGGCAGTCGCCGCCGAGCTCGGCTACTAGCCCCAACGAGAAGCGGGTCGGACCTTCGGGTGCGGCCCGCTTCTTCCGTGCTTCGCCGGGCCCGCAGGCAAAACGAGGTCTGTCCGCACATGACTGTGCCGACATCAGACCCGAACCGTTCACCGCACCCGGCGCACCGCCAGCGGTGTCACATCAGGAGAACCAGTGACCATCAGCACCCCCGAGCGCATCGAAGACGTCGACGTTTCCAACGAGATGCGCTCCTCGTTCCTGGAGTACTCGTACTCCGTCATCTACTCCCGCGCCCTCCCGGACGCCCGCGACGGGCTGAAGCCGGTCCACCGACGCATCCTCTACATGATGGCCGACATGGGCCTGCGCCCCGAGCGAGGGCACGTGAAGTCCGCCCGCGTCGTCGGCGAGGTCATGGGCAAGCTCCACCCCCACGGCGACTCCGCCATCTACGACTCCCTGGTCCGCATGGCCCAGGCGTTCAGCCTCCGCAACCCGCTCATCGACGGGCACGGCAACTTCGGCTCCCTCGATGACGGCCCCGCCGCCGCACGATACACCGAGGCCCGGCTCGCTTCCATCGCTCTCGCCATGACCGACGGGCTCGACGAAGACGTCGTCGACTTCATCCCCAACTACGACAACTCCCACCAGCAGCCGGAAGTGCTCCCGTCCGCCATCCCCAACCTCCTCGTCAACGGATCCTCGGGCATCGCCGTCGGTATGGCCACGAACATGGCACCACACAACCTCGTCGAGGTCGTCCAAGCCGCCCGCCACCTCATCGACCACCCCGACGCCACCCTCGAAGACCTGATGGGCTTCGTCCCCGGCCCCGACTTCCCCAGCGGCGGCACCATCGTCGGCCTCGCCGGAGTCCGAGACGCATACTCAACCGGCCGCGGCTCCTTCCGGGTCCGGGCGAAGGTCAACATCGAACAGCTCACCGCCCGGAAGACCGGACTCGTCGTCACCGAGCTCCCGTACGGCGTGGGCCCCGAGAAGGTGATCGAGAAGATCAAGGACGGCATCAAGAACAACAAGATCACCGGCGTCTCCGACTTCACCGACCTCACCGACCGGAAGCGCGGCATGCGCCTGGTCATCGGCGTGAAGACCGGGTTCAACCCACAGGCTGTCCTCGACCAGCTGTACAAGCTCACCCCGCTGGAGGACGGCTTCTCCATCAACAACGTCGCCCTCGTCGACGGGCAGCCCCAGACCCTCGGCCTCAAAGCGCTGCTGTCGGTCTACCTCGAACACCGCATCGAGGTAGTGACCCGACGCACAGAGTTCCGCCTCGCCCGCCGCAACGAACGGCTCCACCTCGTCGAAGGCTTGCTGAAAGCGATCGTCGACATCGACAAGGTCATTGCGATCATCCGCACCAGTGACGACGTCGACCAGGCCCGCACCTCCCTCATCGAGCAGTTCGCCCTGTCGCTCATCCAGTCCGAGTACATCCTCGAACTGCGCCTGCGCCGCCTCACGAAGTTCTCCATGACGGAGCTGGAGACCGAGAAGGCTGACCTTCTCGCCCAGATCGCCTACCTCAAGGGGCTGCTTGCAAACAAGCAGGCTCTCCGAGACCTCGTATCCACTGAGCTCGGAGAAGCCGCGAAACTGTACGGCGACGACCGACGCACCCAGCTGTCCGAAGCAGTCCCCGTGTCCGCAGCGATCGCGAAGAAGGGCGCCACCGCCAGCCTCGAACTCGCTGACGTCCCCACCCGCGTGTTCCTCACCGCTTCCGGGCTCCTCGCCCGAGTCGACCTCGCTGACGACGCCACGATCAGCGTCCCCACCGGACGGTCCTCCCACGACACCGTCGCATCCGCCCTCAACACCACAAGCCGTGCCGACATCGGTGCTGTCACCAACCGCGGCCGCCTCATCCGGTTCACCCCGGCCGACCTGCCCGCACTTCCCGCGGACGCCATCCAGCTGGCCGCCGGAGTGAAGGCCGTCGACTACGTGAACGTGACCGACAAGAACGAACGCGTCATCGCCGTGGTATCCCTGACTTCCGTCGACCCGATCACACTGGGAACCGCCCTGGGTGTCGTGAAGCGTGTCGCCACGGACTCCTACCCGAAGGCGAACGAGTTCCCGATCATCGGGCTGAAGGCCGGCGACGAACTCGTCGGTGCTGTCCACGCCAGCGACGACGCAGAGATCGTATTCGTCACCTCCGACGCCCAGCTGCTGCACTTCCCGGCAGCTGGTGTCCGCCCGCAAGGCTGCCCCGCCGGAGGTGTCGCCGGCATGAAGCTGGCCGCCGACGCGAAGGTGATCGCATTCAACGCCGTCGCGAAGGCCGACGCTGACGCCGCTGTGGTGGTCACCATCACCGGAACCGACACACAGGCGGTGAAGACCACCGCGTTCGCCGAGTACCCCGGCAAGGGCCGCGGCGGCGGAGGCGTCCGCGCCATGCGCTTCCTCAAGGGCCAGGACGGTGTGTCCGCAGCCTGGGTCGGAACCGGCCCCGCCTACGCGAACACGAAGACCGGCGCCGCGGCACCGCTCCCCGCCACCCACGGCAAGCGGGACGGCTCCGGAGACCCGATCACCAAGACCGTCGCCGCCCTCGGCGCCCGAATCAGCTGAACGAGAAGAAGAACATGAGCACTGACTACAACGCCAACAACCTCTCTGTCCTCGAAGGGCTCGAAGCGGTTCGCAAGCGCCCCGGCATGTACATCGGGTCGACGGACTCCCGCGGCCTGATGCACTGCATGTGGGAGATCATCGACAACTCCGTCGACGAAGCCCTCGCCGGCCACGGCAACGAGATCACCGTCATCCTCCACGACGACGACTCCGTCGAGGTGCGGGACCGCGCCCGCGGCGTCCCCGTCGACGTGGAGCCGAAGACCGGACTCACCGGTGTCGAGGTTGTGTACACGAAGCTGCACGCCGGCGGAAAGTTCGGCGGCGGCTCCTACGGCGCAGCCGGCGGCCTCCACGGTGTCGGCGCCTCCGTCGTCAACGCCCTCTCCGGCCGACTCGACGTCGAAGTCGACCGTGACGGGAAGACGCACCTCATGTCGTTCCGCCACGGCATCCCCGGCACGTTCGCCGACAAGGGGACCGACAAGAGCCCCGACTCCGACTTCACCCCGTTCGCCGGCAAGTCCGAGCTCCGCATCACCGGGAAGGTCGCTAAGGGTGTCACCGGCACCCGTGTCCGCTACTGGGCTGACAAGAAGATCTTCATCCCCGGCGCGCAGATCGAACTGGAGAACATCCTCGGACGCGCCCGACAGACCGCGTACCTCGTACCTGGCCTGGCGATCGCCGTCGACGACCTCCGCGGCGAGGACCCCGTCAACCACCGGTTCCACTTCGACGGCGGCATCAGCGAGTTCGTCGACCACCTCGCACCCGACACCGCGGTCACCGACATCTGGCGCCTGAACGGTGAGGGGAAGTTCAAGGAGACCGTCCCCGTCCTCAACGACCACGGCGCGATGGTCCCCACCGAGGTGGAGCGCACCTGCAACGTCGACGTCGCCCTCCGCTGGGGAACCGGCTATGACACCGTCATGCGTTCCTTCGTCAACATCATCAGCACCCCGAAGGGCGGAACCCACCAGGCCGGATTCGAAGCGGGCCTGCTGAAGCTGATCCGCACCCAGGTGGACGCGAACTCCCGGAAGCTGAAGTCGGGAACCGACAAGCCGGAGAAGGATGACATCCTCGCCGGCCTCACCGTCGTCATCACCGTGTCCCTCGCCGAGCCGCAGTTCGAAGGGCAGACGAAGGAGATCCTCGGCACCCCCGCGGTCCGAGCGATCGTCCAGTCCGTCGTCGCCAAGACCCTCGGGGAGCGGTTCTCCTCGTCGAACCGTGACGACAAAGCGCAGACTGCGCTGCTCCTGGAGAAGGTGGTGTCGGAGATGAAGTCCCGCATCTCCGCCCGCACCCACAAGGAGACGCAGCGTCGGAAGAACGCTCTGGAGACGTCGTCCCTCCCGGCGAAGCTGGCGGACTGCCACTCCACCGACACGGAGCACACCGAACTGTTCATCGTCGAGGGCGACTCCGCACTCGGCACCGCGAAGCTGGCCCGCGACAGCGAGCACCAGGCGCTGCTGCCGATCCGAGGGAAGATCCTCAACGTGCAGAAGGCATCGGTCGCTGACATGCTCGGCAACGCCGAATGCGCCGCCATCATCCAGACCATCGGTGCCGGCTCCGGCCGTTCCTTCGACCTTGACGCAGCCCGCTACGGCAAACTCATCATCATGAGCGACGCTGACGTCGACGGCGCCCACATCCGCACCCTCCTGCTCACCCTGTTCTTCCGGTACATGCGCCCGATGATCGAAGCCGGCCGCGTGTACGCCGCTGTCCCTCCGCTGCACCGTGTCATCGTCGTCAACCCCGGCTCCAAGCCGAACGACATGATCTACACATACTCGGAGACGGAACTCAACGGTGTCCTCGCCGACCTGAAGAAGAAGGGCAAGAAGTACCAGGAGCCGATCCAGCGGTACAAGGGCCTCGGAGAGATGGACGCCGACCAGCTCGCAGAGACCACCATGGACCGGTCCCACCGTCTGCTCCGGCGCGTGAACGTGACCGACGCGCAGGACGCAGCCGACACGTTCGACCTGCTGATGGGATCCGACGTGCCGCCGCGCAAGGAGTTCATCATCAGCTCCGCAGCAGGCATGGACCGCGACCGCATCGACGCTTAGCGCCCCAAGACGAAGACGCCCTGCAGCTCATGGCTGTGGGGCGTTCTCGGTTCCCGCCACACGAATCCGGTATGGCGGCGGCCCTATCGCAGGGTGGATGATGTCTCCGTGAGCACGGAAACACCGTGGTATCAGGATGTCGCCACCTACGGGTGGTCTTTCGCGGTTGGAGCCGGAATCGCTTTCGCCGTAGCGCTCTCCCAAAAGCTCAGCTGCCCTCCCGTCATGCCCTACAAGTTCGGGAAGGACCTCATGGAATCGGACTACCCGTGGGTCTGCGGTGTTGAGCCGATCACCGGGCTCGCCGGCATTAGCACCGCCGGGGGTGCTGCGACCGCAACGTTTGCGTTCGTCTGCGGAATCATCGCCTGGGCCATCAAGAAGCTGAACGAACCCAGCAACTGAAGAGAGCCGCCTGCTCCCGCCGCACACCTACGCTGCATGAGCGGAACAACGAACCGATCCAACGGCACCACCCCTGACCTGAAGTCCGGAGAGGTGAACAAGCCCGGCACTTTCTCATCCCAGGTGCCCACCCCACCGGTGGACGGCGTCGTCGCAGGGAATGGCGGACGCATCATCGTCGTCGACGGTGACGGCGGATACGACCTGACCGACCCCACCGGGATCCTGAAGAACCCGTCCGCCCACTACGACGTCGACTACGGCTGGACCGTCTCGGCTCAGCAGTTCGTCGACATGATCTCCCTCGCGCCTGCCGTTCTCGACGGCCGCCGCTGGGCGGATCGGAACTGGCGGGTCATCGACGACTTCATCCTCGACCGCTACACCGCCACTCGCGCCGGGTTCGACGAAGCAGGCGTCCCCAGCTACGTCACCTACGTCGAGCTCGACGTCGACGACCACGTCGAACTGACTGAAGAGCAGGCGCTCGACACCCTTCGCACCCAAACGAAGCTCACCCAGCTTCACACCGATGCTCTTGCCTCCGGCCCCGGAAGCCTGCAGCACAACCTTCTCGAACACGTCGGCCGTCAGGTCGTCGCGGACCTGCCCGGCTGGGCGCACGGTGCGGGCGGTGTCGTGGAGCTTTCCGATGAGATCATCGGCACGGATGTCGCACACTCCCGAGTCGGAACCGACATCATCACCGATGACGTCGCGTACGCGATCGCGAAACGGATCCGCGACGCTGCGGAGAAGTCCTCCGGGTCAGCGGAGCACACCGGCCGTCTCCACCAGCTGATCCAGAACCAGTACACCGACGGCGGGCACCTCATCACCGAGCTCGGCCGCATCTACGCCAACGGGTACGCCGACAGCGTCGACTCCCGCTGGAAGGACGCCCTCTCCAAGTGGGCGGATCGGTAGGCCCGCCGAGCCCGCAGCGCATTCGCCACATGTCCTGAGTGTGGCCGCTACCCCGGCCCGCTCCTGAGCGGCGAACGTCCCCGTGTGACGAACCCGTGCAGAAGGCAAGGTTCATCGAATCGGGACTCATCAACCAACCCATTTTCAAGAACGGGTGATGACACGGGAGCACCCGGGATATGGAAATGCAATGACTCAGAACCGTCGAGCCAAAGCGGACGCACGTGACCGTGCAGCCGCCACCGGGGAAAGCTACACCGAAGCCCGCCGGCACACCGGCGAAGCGTTCGGGATCACGGAACCCGCCACGCCAGAGTTGCCAGACCGAGTCCACCTCGACTGGTCGATCATCGACTCGTCGAAGGGTGTCCTGCCGTTCGGCTACAACGAAGGCACCGTCTCGTTCGACCCGGCACTCACCCCGCACCTCCTAATCGCCGGTGCATCCGGATCAGGCAAGACTGAAGCCGCCAAGAACCTGGCCTACAGCGCCCTGGTGCACGACTCCGACGTCTACATCGTCGAACCCTTCAAGGAGGCCAGCGAGTACCAGGAGTTCGTCCCGTACGCGAAGGCGGTAGCGACATCCGCCACCATGGCCGCCGAGATGATGAAGCGCCTCGCCACCAAGATCAAGATGCGTCGGGAGTACATGGCCGACTTCCAGGCGCGGTCCCTCCGCGACATGCCCGAAGCCGTCCAGCCGAAGCAGATCGTCGTCATCGTCGAGCAGTTCGCTGACCTCCTCATCCACGTTCCCGTCCCGCAGGCGATCGCCCTCGACCCGGTGATGGAGGAAGCACGCCTCGAGCTGGTGCGGGAGAGCGAGGCCAGGGCTTTCATCGCCGTGGTCCTCGGACAGATCCTGCGTGAAGGCCGTGCCCTCGGGATGACACTCATCCTCACCACCTCACGTCTGACAGCGCGGCTGCTCGACGCCATCCCCAACATCACCAACGTGAAGTCCTCCATCGGAAGGCTCCTGCTCGGCAACCTGTCCGCCGGCGACCGAGCCTCCGGGCTGCGGAACTTCGTCGACGCCCCCTCCCTCGGCGACGACGTGCCCCGTGGCCGGGCACTGTTCGAATCCGTCGGCCCAGCGAAACCGGTGCAGGTGTGGTGGGGCCACGGCAGTGACCTGTTCGCCAAGAACCTTGACGAACGCCTCATCCCTCTCGACAACCGCACAAGCCTGTCGCTGGAGAAGCCCTCGAAGCCGACCACCGGTCCAGGGCCCGACACCACGTTCAACCTCGAGCAGCGGTGGAGCGAGCGCTGGTCGAAGGTCCTGCCTCACGGGTCGAAGCACCTGCCGGTCCCTCAGGTCAACACCTACATGGACGCTCGACTCCCCGTCGGGCCGGGCAGGGTGATGGTGACCATCAGGAATCAGCCGATGGTACTCCCGCAGGGTGTCACGGCTGAGGACTTCCTGCGAGCGAACGTCCCCTACGAACACAAGCTGGCCACGACCCTGGCCGGCGCCCCGTTCGTGTCCGTCACGGGACTGGCTGGCATGTCCGGGATCAAGCCCGGCGACCGGCACAACCGGGGGATCGTCGTCCGGTGGAGCGATGAGCCCGTCCCCACCACCCCGGGCAGCCTCTGCCCGTCAGCTGACAACCAGGCGGCCGAGTGGCTGCTCGCCGGGTTCATCAACGACGCGTTCGACAAGGCGGGACTGGCCCGACCTCAGCTCATCGACGCGATCCCCGTCACCTCAGCCGACAGCCGCGGGCACATCTGGAAGATGCGCGTCAAGCTGTACGGGGGAGTGGTGCCGCCCGAGGTCAGCTCCCGGGAGGACCGCATCGCGGCTGCTCTGGGAGTCAACTACCTCCGTATCGCCAACACTGGTGAGGGCACAGTCATGATCGTCGCGGGAGTCTCACCAGACGGCGTCGAAGTCAAGCTGGCCACCGTCTCTGGCAACCGTCAGTCCATGGAGGAGTTCGTCGCCTCGCTGGACGACCCGCACACTTCCCACAGCCAGGAGAGCGAAGCCGCCAGGTGGCAGCAGCGCTGGTCAGGCGTGTTCAGCGGGGCCGCCAACCACTCCGTCGCCATCCTCCCGTCCGCGTCGGCGACCACCGAAGCCTGGGACGGACGGAAGATCCAGAGCGAGACGTTCGTGTTCGAGCAGGGGCTGACTGTTGACACCTTCCTAAACCGGACGGTTGAGGGGAAACTCGCCACGACCCTGAAGTCGGCTCCGTTCTTGTCGATCTCGGGGGCGGCCGCGACCACGGGTGCGAAGCGGAGCGTCGGGTCGTTCACAGTCCACTGGTCAGAGGCTGAGATGCCTGACGACCTGGCCGAACTCCTGGTGCTTCGTGAGGCTTCGGTAAGCATCGAGGACGAGCCGATGCGGATCATCGTCGGGAAGCTCGTGAACGACGCGTTTGACATCGCCGGGGTGGAGCGCCCGGATGTGACATCTGTCCGGTTCCAGGACGAGGACGGCAAGACGGTCGTGATGGTTTCAGGTCACCTGAACGGCCTCTCCCACGGCAACCAGCTGCGAGCCGCAGCGACGGTGATGGCGGAGGTCCTGGCGGTGGACCTGGTCCAGTTCGCAGTCACCGGCCGCAAGTTCTCACTGCAGGCGCTCATCGGCTGAGCCGTGAACTGAAGCGGGTCGGTCTTCCGGGACCGGCCCGCTTTTCCGTCCCCTGTTCTGGGGCCACAGGCTACCTATGCCGATGGAATAGAAGCGCTAGATTCTTGTTATACCTACTATGCCGATGGCATACAAAAACTTGAGAATCCGCACATGTGGGTACCAACAACAGAAAGGGAAGCCGTGACCATCACCTTCCACAGCAAGGATCACAACCACCACGTGATCTCCTCGCTCACCGAGTTCACCTTCCCCGCAGGCGAGAAGTTCATCAAGGGCACCCTCCGCGACACCGAGACCCCCGCCTACCTGATCATCCGCGGCACCGACGCCAACGACTACATCACCGCACGCCTCTGGGTCGAAGCCGCCCGCGCGCAGCGCCCCGACGCCAAGCTCACCGCCATCGTCCCGTTCCTCCCCGGCGCACGCACCGACCACGACGTCCCCTCCGGCGCCAGCGCCTACGCCGAGCTCATCAACATGATCAACGCCGACAACGTCGTCTGCTACGACCCGCACTCGCCCGTCATGCCCGGCTACATCGAACGCCTCACCGTCGTCGACTCCACCCGCATCGTCCGCCAGTCCGTCGTCGGCCGCGCCGACCGCGACAGCATCGCCCAGCGCTACGACGGCATCATCGCCCCCGACGCCGGAGCTGTGAAGCGCGCCACCGCCGTCGCCGAAGCCTGCCACCTGCCGCTCTACCAGGCCCACAAGCACCGCAACGGCCCGAGCGGCAAGCTCGACGGATTCAGCGTCGACCCGCTCCCCGAGACCGGCAAGTTCCTCGTTGTCGACGACATCTGCGATGCAGGCGGAACGTTCATGGGGCTCGCAGAAGCCGCCGGAATCGGCAAGGACCGCCTCGGCCTGTACGTCTCCCACGGCATCTTCACCGGCCAGGCAGCAAACCTCGCCGACTACTTCTCGGAGATCTGGACCACCGACTCCATCGGTGACAACCGTCCCGACCGTCCCGAGTTCAAGATCATCCCGCTGAACGCCACCCTGATCAACGCCGTCACCAACTAAGGAACCCACGAACATGACGAACACCATCCAGACCATCGCCCCGCGCATCACCGCCCCCACCCCGATCGCCGCTCTCATGGCCGCCGACGGGTACAAGCTCGACCACCTCCGCGCCTACGGCCCGGGAGTCACCCAGATCCTCATCAACTGGACGAACC
Source organism: Leifsonia sp. Leaf264 (assembly GCF_001422325.1). Lineage (GTDB taxonomy): Bacteria > Actinomycetota > Actinomycetes > Actinomycetales > Microbacteriaceae > Orlajensenia. The sequence goes on along the minus strand of NZ_LMMR01000005.1, from coordinate 35,612 downwards.
GGTCCAACCACCACCTCCCCGAGGCGCAGCACGCCGTCGCGTTCGGCCTGCAGGCGTTCTGCCAGTCCTACCTCACCGAGGCGTGGGCACCGTTCTTCGCCGCCGACGAGGACTTCGTCGCCAGCGAGTACGAGCGCGTCCTCACCGGCTACCTCGGCCCCAACGAGATCGGCTCCGCCCACGTCCGCGCGCTCCACCAGCTCGGCTACCTGCCGCTGATCATCCGCGCCGTCCCCGAGGGCACCCTCCTCCCGTTCGGCGTCGCCGCCCTCACCATCGAGAACACCCTCCCCGAGTTCTTCTGGCTCCCCAACTACATCGAGACCGCCCTCAGCGCCTCCATCTGGCACCCGGCAACCACCGCGACGATCTCCGTCCTGTTCCGCGAGCTGTTCGAGGCGTGGGCTGAGCGCACAGGCGGCGACCTGACCGCCATCGACTTCCAGGCGCACGACTTCTCGATGCGCGGCCAGACCAGCATCACGTCCGCTGCAGCCAGCGGCGCCGGCCACCTGCTCTCGTTCCTCGGCACCGACAGCCTCCCGTCGATCGACTTCATCGACCGGTTCTACCCCGGCGACAACGGCTGGGTCGCAGCGTCCGTCCCCGCCACCGAGCACTCCGTCATGTGCCTGCGCGGCCAGGACGGCGAGCTGGAGACCTTCGACCGCCTCCTCGACCTGTACCCGACCGGCATCGTCTCCGCCGTCTCCGACGGCTACGACTTCTTCGGCGTCCTCACCGAGATCCTCCCGCAGCTCAAGGACAAGATCATGGCCCGCGACGGCAAGCTCGTCATCCGCCCCGACAGCGGCGACCCGGTGGACATCATCACCGGCGAGGTCAACTTCATGGACGAGGAGCCCCAGAACCGCAACGCGGCCCTCGCCACCTACGAGCAGGCCAAGGCCACCGGCACCGTCACCAACGAGCAGAAGGGTGCCATCGAGATCCTCGGCGACCTGTTCGGCTACACGATCAACGCCAAGGGCTTCAAGGAGCTCGACAGCCACATCGGCCTCATCTACGGCGACTCCATCACCCTCGACCGCGCCCAGCGCATCTTCGAGCGTCTCGAGGCGAAGGGGTGGGCATCCACCAACGTCGTGCTCGGCATCGGCTCGTTCACGTTCCAGTACCAGACCCGCGACAGCCTCGGCAGCGCGGTCAAGGCCACCTGGGCTGAGGTCGATAGCAAGCCCGTCGACATCCAGAAGGATCCGAAGACCGGCGGCGGCAAGAAGAGCGCCAAGGGCCGTCTCGCACTCACCCGCGACGAGAGCGGCGAGATCGTCATGATCCAGCAGGCCACCCCCGAGGACGAGGCGAACAGCCTCCTCCAGCCGGTGTGGGTGGACGGCGGGTTCGTCACCATCCAGTCGTTCGCTGATGTCCGCGCCACCCTGAAGGCGGAGCGCGCGGCGCGTGCCGCCCGGAACGCCGCGTGACAACACCAGCTGAAGCCGCAGTAGCGGACCTGATCGCCGAGCGCGACCGGGTCCGCTCCTTGCGGCGCGAAGCGTTCGCTGTGGTGCGGGCGTACCTGGAGCAGGAACGCCAGTTCACAGGACAGATCACCGCCCTGATCGCGGGGGAGCTCGGCATCCCCAAACGAGATGTTGTCCTCGGACACCACGAATGCCCGACCTCACCCACCCGTCAGTGCGTCTACAACGACGCCGACGACTCCTACTGGGATGATTGCGTGTACTGCCACCAGCCGTCGGAGAGGAAGTAACTATGCCCCAGCCACTCATCTCCATCGACGTCGTCCCCGTCCGGTTCAACCGCGACACCCGACAGGTCGAGGTCATCCTCGGCCGCCGCGCTTTCGAGCCGGCGCTCGGCCAGAACGCCCTTCCCGGTGTGCTGCTGGACAGCAACGAACGCCTCGACGAAGCTGTCTACCGCGCGCTCCGCGACAAGGTCGGCATCACAGCAGGCGCCGTGCTCACGATCGGTGACGTCGGCGTGTTCGACAACCCCGACCGCGATCCTCGCGGCCCCACCCTGTCGATCACCAGGTACGCCATCATCAGCCCGGACTTCACACTTCCCGACACCGTCACTGTGGCCGCCGTGCCGCTCCTTGACGCCACCGGACTCCCGTTCGACCACGACTCCATCGTTCGCCAGGCCGCGCAGGTCATCCACGACAAGCTGTGGTCAGACAGGGTCCTCACCGTGACGCTCCTCGGCCAGGAGTTCACCACGTTGGACGTCGCCGACATCACCGACAGCCTCACCGGCGTCAACGGCGGCTCACCCGTGAACCGCACCTACCTGACCCGTACCCTGTCGCGGATCCCGTGGGTGGTCAAAGCCGACGCCGTCCGCGTCGGAAGCGGCCGAAACGCCAACGGGTGGCGGTTCGCCGTCGGATAAACGCCGGCCACACACCTAGGCGGTATGGAAAACGACAACAAGCTCACCGCCGCCCAGGCAGCACGCCAGGATGTCCGCGCCGGCGACGGCACCTACTCCGCTTACGCGAACACCGCCACGGCCACTGAGGTCATGGACGCTATCAAGCCTGCACCTCCCATCCAGTGCAGCCTCCACGAAGCACCGGACTGGACCGGAGGGTACGAGCAAGCCGGCGTCTACCAGCACGCCACGATCGTCGAGTCACCCGTCGGCGGCCACGGCCGCTGGAACGACTACTGGGTCCAGTTCGACGCCAACGGAGGCTACATCGAAGTTGTCCCGCAGCTGTTCGGCCTGGACCGGCTGCCCGAGGACGAGGACGAACTCGAGAAGCAGGAGATGCTCCGCGAGTTCGAGCTCCCCGAAGGCGCAGAAACCGACCGTCTGTACATCGGCACGGAGAACGACCGGCTGAACGACAAGATCCAGCTGCAGTACGCCATCACCCTCGACCCGTACCGCTCTCTCGCTGAAGAGGCGGAGAACCTCGACCCGGAGACCCGCAAGGAGATCGAGCAGGAAGTCCTCGCCGCACTCCACGCCAACTTCGACAACATGAAGGTGGACGTCCAGTTCGAATCCAGCGACACCTGGGACGACCTTCAGATCTTCTTCAACGGCTCCGTGAACGGGACCCGCGACCTCGACGGCAAGGTGTCGATCCACACGAACCTGGCCATGGACGCACTGGAGGAAGACCCTGAGTACACGAAGTACCGCACCGAAGCCGGCGACATCGTCTCCGACGTCTTCGTCAAGCACGGACTGATCTATTAAGGCAGCTGCTCCGACAGGGCTGACGCGACATCGCTGGGTCTGGAACCAGCGCTGCTGAACATGATCGGCGCCGCCCACATCACATCGTGCGGCCCGAGCTGCTTCCCGCGGTCTGGAAGGTCGCCGTGGTCGTACACACGCACCCACCACTCGAAGTCGCATTTGTAGGCGAGGACGTCGCCGCGGCCGCGGTAGCCGGCACGGATCGCGGAGTGATGCTCCATCCGCTTGTGGCACGGGGCACTCACCCGTTCCGGGTCGCTTCCCGACGCCAACACCTGCAAGGTGCGTGAAATCGACACCACTGCGGCGTCATCGAAACTGACGACTGTGCTGTCGAGTGCAGGCATCCGGGCGGGCCCTTCCTTCGGGGTTCGAGCGATGCTACCAGCCAGCCGACGATTAGCTCGGCCACACACGTAGGGACTTGAACATGTCAGCGGGTCCGCCCGCCAAAGGAAAGGAACGACGTGACGAAGACCCAGGAGCAGCTCGCCCAGGAGCTCGAACAGCACCGCGACCGCGGCACCGGCCAGTTCGGTGAGCACGGCCACAGCGCCGCTGAGACGAAGCCGGGGGAGGTGACCATCCCCACCGAAGCTCAGCTCGCAGCTCTCGAGAACAACGCCGCGTCGGTGGTGCAGATGGCGGCGACCATGACCGCGTACCGCCTCAACAACCTCACCGACCTCACCCGCGCCGAACTGCAGGTGGCATCCGGCGGGCAGGCGAAGACCCTCATCATCAGCCACAGCTGGGACGACGAGAAGGACGCGTTCCACGTCACCCAGATCATCGGTCTGGACGGCACGATCCTGTTCGACGAGGACAACGCCTACGAGGACAACATCATCAAGCAGACTCCCGTCAACAAGATCGACCGTCGCCTCATCGAGTTCGGCACCGACGACGCCAGCACCTACTTCGAGTACCACTCCGAAGACCCTGAAGGCGGCAGCGACAACCTGTCCCTGGACCTCACCGTCTCCGTGACCCCGAAGAACTACAGCGTCGGGGACGCCCTCGGCATCGACGACATGAACGTCCACGAGGTCAACGGCATCATGGCCGCGACCGCGTACCGTCTCGGCCAGGTCGGCGGGTACATGGACCGCACCGAGGTTCACTACCGCCTCATCGAGAACCCGGAGCCCTACGGCTTCGACCGCACCCGTATCGAAGAGTTGGTGGAGAAAGCCGGCGGCGAGGACCAGTTCATCCAGCAGGTCATCGAAACCAGCTCCTGGGCCAGCAACCTCGACGACCAAGTCAGCGACCTGACCACGACCGCGGTCACCGAAGCGCTCGGATACGCGATCGACGAGATCGCCACCAACCAACTCTGATCGTCGTTGGGCAGGAGGGTCGCGCCACGGTGCGGCCCTCCTTCTGCATTCGCAGCAGTGGGGCTCGACTTACTACGGCCACTCAACCAGTGGTGCATCCCCGCGCACGTACAACGGATGCCGAGGGTGCCCGTCCTTGGTGACACCCAGAGCATGAAGCTGCGGTAGCAGCGCGACCGCCTGCGCCACGCGGGCGGGATCAGCGTTCGTGCCCCACCCAGCGACGACGGTGCCGGTCACGCCGGCGAATACCAGGTCGTTCTCAGGCCCAACAGGGTCCGCCGCAGCCAGCATCACCTTCGGATCCTTCGTCCGGAACGCGTAGAGGTTGAGGATCACCATCCCGCCGAACCCTTCACGCTTCGCGAAAGCAACACACCTCCGCAACGTCGGATCGAGCTCGACAGCATCGGCGGTGCTCGGGTTCAGCAGCACATACGTCATCGTCGGCAACGCCGGATCCCACACGCGAGTCAGCGTGTAGCGGTAGTCGCCGTCAATGTGCGCAGTGGCGGAAACGAACTCGGTCATCAGAACCTCCTCCCGGCAGATCCTATTCGGATGCGGCGACACCCGGAGTTCCCGGCCGCACACTTACGACCACATGGCCAAGAACGCGACAGGAACCGCAACGAAGCAGCCGCGCGCCCGCGACTTCGGGGAGCTCACAGCACCGGGGATCCCGTCAACGGTGTTCACCTCCTACCGCAACAACCCGGCCGAGATCGATGCGCTGGACCTGACCGGCACACCGATCTTCGACTACGACGGCCGTTCCCTGACCTCCGGCGAGTTCATCGAACCGGACCTGGACGGCCCACCCCTGCACCTCACCCTGATCAGCGTCGACCCGGACGGCCGGCAGCACTGGGTGTCCGCAGACCGCCGCTGCGAGACCACCGTCTCCATCACCGGAGAGACCCGCTTCTACAAGGATGACGAACTCCACCGGGACGGCGCCCCGGCGTTCATCCCAGCAGCGAACTCCGCAGACAAGCCGCAGTGGTTCATGCACGGCAACCCGGTCGCAGCACCCACACCTCCCGGCTCGAAATGGGCGAACGCCACCTTCGCCGATGGCATCCCGGCGACCGTCCGAACCGGACGCGGCTGGAGCACCGCAGACACGATCGCTGACACCCACGAGAAGCTGACCGACGCCATCAGCTACGCCCAGCAGATGGGGATCATCCGGCAGGACGCCGCCATCGACGTCACCTCGGGTGCCGACGAGGTGCACATCCACGTCCACCTGCCTGGCGGACCGCACCCGGACTCACCCGACTACTGGGAGCTGATGCGTCCCGTGAAGAACTTCGCCGAGTCGTACTCCCAGACCACCTTCCCCCGCGACACCAACGTCGCCGACAACGACCCGACGATCAACGTCACCTACAGCAACAAGGAGCTCAACTGATGCCTGGACCCAGCACCCCCAACCGCGGCGGAGCCCGTAAGGGCGCGCACGCTTCCTCCGGGGAGTTCTCCATCCGCACCCACGGGGAGCCGAACGAGATCGTCGTCGGCCGACACGCCAACGAAACTCCGATCGAGGTGGACCTGCAGCTGGAAGCTCTGTTCATCGAGCGGGAGAAGTCCGCAGCGCCGCTCGCGCAGCACTCAGACGCGGTGTTCAAGCACAACCAGGAGACGAAGTACCGGGAGGAGAACCCCGGCCGGCAGCGGAACCGCTGGGATGTCCTGACCGACAGCAGCCTCGAGTACCACACGGAGAAGATCGCCAAGCTTCAGGCGTTGGTCGACGACGTCGATGAGCGCATCAAGCCGCTCGACGATGAGTTCGACGCCCGCGGCGGATGGACCCGCGCTTTCCGTGTGCTGAACGGCAACGGTCACGTTCACCGCTCCCGCAGCTGCTCCACCTGCTACCCGACCACCCGGTTCGGCTGGCTGCCGAGCGTGTCCGGCATGGACGAAGACGAGATCGTCGACCTGGCTGCCGACATGGCCTGCACCCGCTGCTACCCGTCAGCGCCTGTCATCGACCTCTCCAACCCGCGGGAATGCAAGCTGGAGCCGGACGAGATGCGCATCGAACGTGAGCGCAAGGAAGCTGAGCGCGCCGAACGTGACCGCAAGAAGGCGGAGAAGGAAGCGAAGGCGAAAGCCAAGGCGATCGTCACCGCCACCGGCGAACCGATCTACGACGACTGGAACCGCCCTTTCAACAACGAAGTCACCGCCCAGTCCGCCGCTATCAGCGCCGTCGAGTCCCTCGTCTACTTCGGCTTCGGAGAGAACCCGCAGTACGAAGCCGGCAAGGTCCGGCTCGTCACCGAGGTTCTGGACGGCATCGCCGCCAAGCGTGAAACGACCACCGACGCCGTCATCCTCGAATGGAAGAAGAAGGTGTACCAGAAGGTCAAGTCAGGCCGCACCATGGACACCGTCGACTTCGCATTCGACAAGCTCGCACCTCGCATGGACCAGTACCGCGCGGAGCGTGCCCGTCTGCAGAAGCTCGCTGACGACACCACCGACCAGGATGCACGTGAGGCTGCACTCCACGTCCTGAACCTGCACATCGGTGCGGCGCGGCCTCCGCGCGGCTGGTAGGAGGATAGACGGCGATGGTCACCAACAACCCACAGAAGCACCGCCCAGCCGGAACACGCGACGCCGCAGGCGCCCCGGCTGGCGGCCAGTTCACCGGCAAGGACGAGCCGACCGCTTCGGAGGTCACCCTCGCTCCCGCTGACGAGTACGTCACCGTCCCATGCTGGAAATGCGGCGGGTCAGGCGACTTCGCGTACGGCGTCTGCTGGGGCTGCGAAGGGTCCGGCACGAACACGTACACCGCCGCTGCATACAAGCGGAAGCAAGCGGCAGCGAAAGCCCGCCGCACCGCCGATGAGAGACGGAACGACGCCCGACGCGACGCTCGCCTCGCCACGCTTCACGCCATGACCTGGGATGAGCTCCGCGACGACCAATCCGTCTCGAACCTGCAGAACCACGACGGCTCCTACAACGCTTTCGCGTTGAACGAGGACGGCACCACCAACCGGGACGTCACCGAATACGTGGACTTGGACGAGCTGACTCGCCGCATGTGGGTGAAGCTCCACCCGGAGAGCTGAGCTCGGCCACACACCTACGTGGCATGACCGAAAACCAGCCCACAGCCGCACAGCTCGCCCGCCAGAATGTTCGGGACGGAGACGGCAAGTACGAGACCTACGTCCCCACCGGACCCGACCAGGCCGTCACAGATGCGCTCACCCTGGAGGCTGACCCGCTCGACAGCATCGGCGGCGACCCCATCGACTTCGACACCGAAGGCGGCATGGCGTCGTTCCGTCCGGTGGAGATCGGTCAGGACGCAGACGTGTTCATGGCCGTCGACATCTCCCGCGACGAGGACGGCGGCGGCTTCTGGGTGGAGGGGCTCACCGAGTTCCGGTTCCTGGACTTCAAACCCGACAACCGAACCGCCGCCCAGTGGATCGGCGACCTCGACCGCAAGCAACCGGCTGCCATCGGGTTCCTCGAAGGCCGCTACGGAGCTTCCGTTGACCTGCCCGACTACGAGGACGAACTCGAGCAGATCCGGTTCACCGTCAGGCTCGAAGGACGCGACACGCTCACCCGTGAGCAGGCGTTCCACGCACTGTGGGAGCAGACCGGCGGTGTCCAGTTCCACAACGAATCCGACCACGGCACCTTCGGGTCCGAGAACCTCGGCCGGCTCCTCCACGAAGAGCTCGTCGACAGCATCGTCATCGGGGACCGGTGGGCAGTCATCAACGAAGCCGCCGAGATGGAGCTGGCCGACGCCATGCTCGACGTCAACGGGAAGGTCGGCGGCACCCGAGAGATCACCGACCCAGTCGCCGTCATCTGTGCCGGTGAGCTGCTCGCAATCTCAGCGGAGGACACGCCGGAGCTCCGGAAGCTGAACCGATACGGGTACTGCAACCAGGCCCGCGCAGCGATCGAGCTCGGCAAGATCTACGACTCGAACCCCACGAACAACGACGACCTCGCCCGTCTTCACATGCTCGGCACCTGGTTGGTCGCGAAACGGAACGGCCGCATCTGAGCGTTGAGGCGCCACACACCTACGTGGGTATGAACACACCAGACATCAACGGCTACACCCACGCCCAGGCCGGCGCCGTCAACGCCAACGGCGAAGCCGCCGGAGGCCAGTTCACCGGCAAGGTCGCACCACTCGAATCTGCGATCGGGTTCAACTTCGACGACCTGTCCACCGCCAACGCCGAATCGATCATCAGGCAGCGCCTCGTCGAGGTCGCCTCCCAGCACCTCCGCGCCCAAGTGCTTGCCGACGCTGTCGAGTCGGGCACCGCCGTGCCGGCGAAGCTGCTGATGGAGGACTACGACAGCATGTCCGCCACCGAAGCCGTGGACGCCAACGGCGAGCTGGTCATCAACTACCGGTACGAGGGCAACGACCACATCGCCGACTACCTCCGTACCCTCAACAACGACATCGACTCGTTCTTCCGAGAGGGCACGAAGCGCAGCGCCGAACTGTACGAACTGGACCTGACCGGCCCGGCGAAGTTCGCTGACGAGAACGAATGGACCCTCCTCCACTACGAACTCGAACGCATCAACACACGCATGTACAACGAGAACGCCACCGAGATCCGCGACACGCTCCGCGACTCCTTCGGCGACCAAGCACAGCGACTCGAACTGGAAGACATCACCGAAGACGGAAGCCCCTTCTTCATCGTGTCGGCCCTGCTCGACGCGGACGGGAAGCCCGTCGACGGGTTCGACCCGGAGGAGTTCGAGGAGCTCAACGACCTGACCGTCGCGCTCGACCGCGCCCTTCACTTCCTCGACACGCACGTAGACGACAAGGGCGACACCATCTACTCACTCAACCTGAACCGAAAGACAGGAGCGCCCACCCATGCCTGAAGACATCCACGGCAACATCCACAACACCGCCGGCACCATCGGCGTCGACGGCAAGCCCGCCGGCGGACAGTTCGGCGGGAAGCCCGGCGGACAGACCGCACCGGAGGTTGCCGTGTACGGCACACCGGAGCCCGTGACCGTACAGCTCGCTGGCACGGCCACGTTCCGCGGAGGCTGGGACCTTCCCGCCTACCCGGAGGAACTGCCTGAGCCGAAGGTCGACGGCGGCTACGACAACGGCCGCTGGGAGACCTACATCACTGTGAACGACAAGATGGTGTCGTTCTGGACGGACAGCCAGGACGAGCCATGCAACTCCATCCAGGACGGCATGACCCCGCACGCTGACCGTGATGTCGACGAGGAAGTGGAGGAACGGTTCCTGGAATGGGGCGACGCGATCCACAACGCCCTGGAGGCGGACATGTACGGTGCGGCCATCGCCTCGGCGGATGAGATCGTTGTCGCATCAGCGGTCAGCTCCATCCTGAAGAAGCCGGTCGTTCCCACCCCTGTCGCCCGCGAGTTCGACACCGAGGACCGTGACAACACCGACCTGACCGCCGGCGACACCATCATCGGTGACGACGGGCGTTCCGAACTGAAGATCCTCGGGATCAACGTGACCAACAACGGCGGATTCTCACCCGACTCCGCATTCGGCGACGACTACGTCATTGTCGAGACGGTGTTCGGCCCGATCCTCCTCGCTGCAGAAGGCAGCAGCCGGGTGAAAACGCGCAAGTAGCAGCATCAGCACCCCGAATAAGCCCGTCAGCAATGGCGGGCTTCTTTCGTTGTCCGACCTGGCCACCGACTGGGGCTTCGCCACATGCCAAACAACCAGGAGGTGCCCATGAGCGTGCACGAAGCAGGGGACACACAGGCGGACTACGACGACGGAAACGGCGTGTTCATCGCCAATCCAACGCTCAAGTGACGAAGGACACAGAAACCATGTCAGCAACCCATGCCCGGCTCGACTACGAGCTCGACACCACCCCGGACTACGTCGACGAGTACGACTGGCCGACATCCTCCATCGAAGCTGCAGCGCTCACCGCCCTCCCGAACGCGTGGACGTTGGAGCTCGACGACGTCGGCGGGCTGTACTGGGCTCCCGGAGTCATCCGCGACCGCGCCGGCACCGTCATCTGGGACGCAGCCACAGACACCATCGGACTCTTCAACCGCCTGTACGAGCAGATGGCCGCCGTCGACCCGACACGGCTGACCGCGATCCTCCCGCTCCGCGGCGCCGCCGACTAAGACGACCCAGGTCAGCGAACCGCGCGGCAAAACGGCACCCTGAAACAGGTGCCGCACACCTACGGAGTATGAGCAAGAATCCGAACCTCACCGCCACCCGTCGGCAGCTGACCCCTGCGGAGCTTTCCGACCTGGAATCCCGCCGCAACAAGCTCACCGGTACGTTCGGCGCCGGCACAGGCACCGCCGCAGCCATCACCCTCGACATCAACCCCGTCGACGCATTCACCGACGACTACGAGGCGATCGTCGCCGCCGCCGGAACCAGCTACAGCCCCAACGACCTCGGACTGGACATGTACGCCGCCGACGGGACCATCAACCCGGACCTCGGCACCGGCACCTACGACGCCGACGGGCAGCTCCACTCAGACAACGGCCCAGCGCTCATCCACCCGAACGGCACGAAGTCGTTCTACCAGCACGGCATCCTCACCAAGAAGGAGTTCACCGACGGCAGCTCCATCGCCTTCGACGAGCGAGGCTGGCCTCGCACCGGCGCCGCCCTCCAGTTCGAGGACGACGAGAAGCACTTCTACGCCGATGGCGAGCTCATCAAGATGCAGATGCCTGACGGATCCGTCATCACTCTCGGAGCGAACTGACGACCGACGGTCCGCCACATGCCCAACGGGTATGACCGCCGCCGATACCGCCCTGATCAGAAGCGCGATCGACTCCTACGCGGACATCTACGCCGGGACGTCTGACCTGCCTACTTCGGTGGGAGGTGTCCTGCTGTCGGCAGCCGCAGCCGGCGCCCACCCCGGCACCTCCACCGGAAGCATCTTCCACACGATCTCGGATGCCCTGTTCGCCCTGGAACGGAACCCGTTCGACAGCAGCGCCCTCCGCGCCCAGATCCCCACCGTCGGCCCGGACTGGCTTGCAGACATCGCCCGGATCGCCGTAGGCCGGCACGCTCTGTTCGGCGGGCATCTCCGCGCGGCGCGGAGCCTCGCCGGGGGAGTGACCACCGGCAGCCCCGAGGTGGCTGCGGCAGCGGATCTCCTGGACGCGAACGTACTGATCAGCGACGGCCAGCTCACCGCAGCCCGGACCCTGGCGAACAGCTGGCCGGAGGATCGCCACGGCGACCGTGACGAGATCCTCGGCTCGGTCGCATTCTGGAACGCCGACTTCGTCACCGCAGCATCCCGTCTCCGCGACTCCGCCGACGCCGCGTTCGACAGCGGCCGGCACCTCGACGTCGCCCGTATCCTCCGACTCCTCGCTCTTTCCGAAACGGTGGACGGCGCCGACGACGCACCAGACACCCTGCAGCTCGCCGTCGACCACAACAAGGAACTCGGGTCGGTGGTCGGTGCGGCCATCCTCGAAGCTGTCCGCGGTCTCCATACCGCACGACACGGAGACGCCGCGGGCGCCCTGACACTGTTCGGGTCGGCAGAGCAACGCCTGGACGGGTTCGGTGCTGCGGAGCCGCTCAGCCTCATTCACACAGCGAAAGCCGTCGCCGGCCTCCCCTCCAACCGGGACCTGGTCGACGGGCCCTCCAACGCTGTCGTCGCTGCCATCGTCGACTCGCTTTCCCCAGACGCGGACGGGTTCGACCACCCCGACATCACCGTGCAGGTCTGGCGGACCGTCGCCGGCCTCTGACCAGGACATCACCTGTCCGCGCATGTAGGTGCTGAACAGACACCCGTCAGATGTCCGACCAGCGTGACATGATGCGGTCATCACCCTGAGGAGAACCACGTGCTGACACCGGACGCCCAACGCCTCGACAACATCATCCGTCGGTACCGTGTCCAGTCGACGGTGACCATGACCGACGACGGATCGGTGATCGTCGCCGCTCGCACCGTCGAGCAGCTGACCGCCGCGCTCCGCGACATCAGATCCGCCGACAGCGACGTCAACTACGCTGCCAACACCCTCAACCCCGGACGCCGCACCCGCGTCACCGACGACGTCACGGTCACCGCCCGCGAGGTCCCCAGACTGACCAGTGCACTCGACCGGGCCTACTGGAGGGCAGACCGCGAAGCGAAGATCGACCGCGGTCAGATTCCCGGCGCACTGTCCGGCCCGGAGGCCGTGAAGGTCGCCAAGAGGATGCGCGGAATCCGCTAGCACAAGTTCCTGAAAAACTTCTTGAGGTTTCGGGAATAAACCCGCATACTGATCTGCTTACCTCATATGCATGCCGTCAAAAGCATGTATCACGAAACGGGAACATTCCCGTTTCCGCAAAACTCATAACAACCGCACATGGTAGTAATGAACCCGGCAACCGCCGCCCAAACGAACGAAGGAGAGAGCATGTCACCCATGTTCCGCAAAGAAAATCACGGCCACAGCGCCGCGATTCTGCGCGCCTCCGAGCTCGATTTCGGATGGTCGACGTTGACCGCAGGATATGACCAGCCGAAGCCCGCCGGACAGGTGGTTCCCATGTAGTGGCCCAGCCACTCCTGAACTTTCAGGGGAGTCACCTCAGGTCGCCGCACAGGCACCAGGTGGCTCCCCTTCTCGTTTAACCCCCACAACTTCACATAGGGCAGTAGCTCAATTGGTAGAGCACCGGTCTCCAAAACCGACGGTTGCAGGTTCAAGTCCTGTCTGCCCTGCGAACCACCCTCGGGTGGGACAACAGAACATGAACGCCTCCTCTGATGTAGGGGACGGCAAAGAACACCGGGTAGCTCCCGGTTTGAGAACTCCACAGTGGATGAAGAAATAGCCGGAGACCGGAGGCGCGTTCGCGCGCCGAAGGAGCCAAGCTCCGGCAACCTCGAGGCGCGGCCGCGCTACCGGCCGCTGCGCAAAGCATGCCGGCGTCAGTCGCGGCCGCGCCTCGAACATGGATGGTTGGCAGAGAGGCTGATCGCGCCCGGCTGTAGACCGGGTCCCTTCGGGGCGCGGGGGTTCAAATCCCTCACCATCCACCGCGTACGGAAACTGACCAGGCGGTCGCACGCCGAGTCAGCTGTACACCGGGCAGAACGCCAGCCGAGGCACCAGGGCCGCGAACCCTCGTCTCGGTCTCCGTGCAGGAGGCGAACCGGTTGACCGCTGAAAGGAGCAGCTTCTCCCCAGAAGGAAGTGACGGGGCGGCTCAGCGCACCGAAACCAGCGCCGCGCTCCTCTAGCTCAGTTGGTCAGAGCATCCGCCTCTTAAGCGGAGGGTCCTCGGTTCAAGCCCGAGGGGGAGCACCACGGTCTATTAGCTCATTCGGTTAGAGCGCTTCGCTGATAACGAAGAGGTGCGGGGTTCAAAACCCTGATAGACCACCACGATCCCGCAACCAGGAAGGAGGGGGATCTGCATGGCTGGAATAGCCAACCCGAAGTACGCCCGCGAGATCGCCGAGCTCCGTCGATCCGGGGCCGCCGGCACCCACGCCGACAAGCGCAGCAAGCGGAGCCGCACCCGCGGCGCCGCGAAGAACAAGGCCGTCAACGATCAGCGCTGACAGCCACGAGGAACCCCGGAGAGTGCAACCGGGTCACCAACACGACGATGGCCCTGTAGAGCAGTTTGGAGTGCTCGCCACCCTGTCACGGTGGAGGTCGCCGGTTCAAGTCCGGTCAGGGTCGCACATGGTCTTGTAGAGGAGTTTGGCCGTCCTCGCCGCCCCGTCAAGGCGGAAATCGCGGGTTCAAATCCCGTCAAGACCGCCAACATCGATGAGCGCGGGAGGCCGGTTCCACTCCGGCCACGCAGGGTGCATGAAGGCCGGTTCAAATCCGGCCACGCGGGTAGCTACCGCGCACATCGATGTCACGGAGGGATGGCTGAGCGGCTTAAGGTGCCCGTCTTGAAAACGGATGTCGGTTTGAAGCCGACCAGGGGTTCAAATCCCCTTCCCTCCGCTGCGCGTCAACACGTACACCTTCTCGGGGAGCGTTGACGCAGCTGTGATGTGAACCACCCGAGACCGGTTCACGTCGACTCGTTCCCGTCGGCGGGAGCTGCTGGACAGCAGCACGCCCCGCATAGCGGGTCAGTGGCAACGCTTGTGCACGAGCCTGCCAGGTCGGTTCGATTCCTTCGCGCTGACGGGAACACCAAATCTTGTAGAGCTCCGGGGCGGCATCCGGAGTGAGGACGGTGTGACGTCGAGGTGAGCGACGTCGTTACACGCGGTCCCTCATGCCCGTCTGGCGGAATTGGCAGACGCGCTGGCCTCAGGTGCCAGTGTCCGAAAGGGCGTCCGGGTTCAAATCCCGGGGTGGGCACAAACCTTCTCCACGCCGCGCATGTAGGTGGTGAGAAGAAGGAGCACGAATCATGGGTCACTCAACTGCGCAGGTCGTCGTCGACCTTACCCCCGGCAAGTCCGACTGGAACCTCGTCACCGAGGCCGTCAGCAAGTGGTACGACGAGGAAGCCGGCCGATGGTCCGACGCCAACGAAGAGCACCCGCGCCGGCTGGCCACCCACCCGGAGAAGTTCGCTGCCAACCCAACTGAGCTCGAGGACTACTCTCCTGGGACGTTCATCGTCCCGATCGCCGAGCCGGAGGACGTCACCGTGAAGACGGTGAAGTTCGTGGTGGAGATCCCCGAGACGCAGGCGAACCAGATCAAAGCCACCGATTGGTGGAACGACTCCTACTTCGACTTGTTCAAGAAGGTGGGCGACCTCCACAAGGGCGCGTTCGTCATCGACATGAAGCTCGACCCGATCAAGCTGCGGAAGTTCACCGCAGCCGCCACCGAAGGCACCGCCAAGACGGTCTACAGCATCGTCGGCTTCCACGGCGGTCGCAACGAAACACCCAAGGTCGTCGGTGAAGGCTTCGAGTCGATGGCGAAAGCCCGAGCTGCGGCAGTTGAGCACGCCAACACCGCTGACAAGCCCGCCCTCCGCTACGAAGTCCGCGCCGACGTTCGCCGTGACGACAACGTCGCCCTCGTGGTCATCGAGCGGCCCCTGGACCGGACCGTGAAGGTCACCGGCACGATCGAGGTCCACACCGTCAAAGCCGGCGCGAAGCCGAAGAAGGCGATGGTCCTGTTCGACTACCACCACTGACGAACTCCGCATTTCCTGCGCAGTCCGCACATGACACTTTCGTGATGGACCTACGGGTTCGCCACATGCCCAATCACTGCCCCGGCCGCACGGCCGGGCACTGATCCCCTGTAGCTCAATTGGCAGAGCATCCGGCTGTTAACCGGAAGGTTCGAGGTTCGAGTCCTCGCGGGGGAGCGGTCCGACGGCGACAGAAATGTCATCGTCGAAAACCAGAACGTCCGCGTTCACGTGGTCCTCGTTAGCTCAATTGGCAGAGCAGTCGGCTGTTAACCGACAGGTTCTTGGTTCGAGTCCAAGGCGGGGAGCCAACATCACATCAGAGAAAACTACACAGCGATCGACGATGTGATGGGTGCGCCTAGCGCACCACACGACACTTGCAGGAAGAGCGACAGGAAGCGCTCGCCTGACCTGCGAAGTGCTATCGAGGCCGGGCCTGGGCCAGCGTACGCGAACCATGCCAGCTTCCTGATTGATCGTGCGGGGCGACCCGCGCGCATAGATGTGAATGGTTGGCCGTCGGTGAGGACATCGACATGAGAACCAAGGCGAGCGCACCGGATGGTCGGGTGCGAGAATCGCGTAATCGCCTTGGTCACCGACGGCAGCCTCCCTCTCCGCGTCACCTTCGGGTGCCGTACATGGAGTGACTGGAAGGCGCAGATGACGTCATGGCAGAGGCCACAGTGCCGGCTTGCATGACCTGCGTCAGATAGGACGCGGCTTCGGCTGCGGAAAGCAAGGGAACACGGTCGGCCGGTCGGTACCAACAGGTAATCGGCCGGCCGTGAGCCCTGCACAACCGGATCGCCGTGAGGCGCACCACGATCGGGGATGATCGGTTTCGACATCGCTGGTTGCTTCGAAAAGAAGCGTGCCGAGGGTTGCAGAGCCACCTCGCAAATCAGACTCTGCGCCAAGAGACGCCAACGCCTCTCGTTCCGACTTCGCTCTCGCCGCTTAGCAGCCGCGAGACTCATAGCGAGTCCGTCGCACCGCCCACGGATCCACGGTTGACACCCAGGGCTGGTCGACGTCAGCAAACGTCAGCCTGAGCCGGAGCGCCCACCAGTGCTTCTCCGGCGAACACGAACTGGTTAGGCCAGGCGGTCGCGCTGTTCATCGCAGAGACCAACGCCGAGAAACAGCCCACGATGAACTACGCACGTAGAAGAGTTCGTTCAGCAGCAATGGACCCGGGTTCAATTCCCGGCATCTCCACCAGAGCGAGCACATTGCTCACCAGAACAAACCTCCACCTCTTCCAGGCAACGCGGCAACGCACAGCCTGCGTAAGTGGATGCTCCAAGGCCGGGTTGATCACCGGACCGGAAGCAGACGGCACGGAGTCGGTTTTCGCCCCGTGCGGCACGGGCCCTTAGCTCAGTTGGTAGAGCGCCTCGCTGGCAGTGAGGAGGTCGGGAGTTCGAGCCTCCCAGGGTCCACACACCGGTGCATCCCGGCAACGCCGTCTTAGCTCAGTGGTAGAGCACTTCCTTGGTAAGGAAGAGGTCGTGGGTTCGAGCCCCACAGATGGCTCCAGAAGTACGCGGGCCTGTAGCTCCAATTGGCAGAGCAGCTCCTTTGCAAGGAGACGGTTCTCGGTTCAAATCCGAGCAGGTCCACAGAAACCTTCCACCCCTAGCTGCCCTTTCGAGGGGAGTGACGTGGGATGCCGCGAAGCCGGGTTGATCTCCGACGGGGAGGCAGAGTCACGGATCGGTTGTCAGGGCCCGTGAGCCCGAAGAACCCGGCGGACCACAGCCGGGGGTGTTGCCACCGTCAGTTCCTGGACGTTCCCCCTCGGGGGAGACGGATGCAGCACCCGAAGGGAGTCACGTCCCGAGTGGTCATGGAGGGGTCCCGTAGAGGCCCATCGGTCCGCTTTCGAAAAGCGGTGAGCGGCGGGAGTCGCTACGTGGGTTCGAATCCCACCCCCTCCGCGAGTCCTGGATCGGCCTCTACCGGCCGTCCGTTTCCGACGACAAGCGCTTGCCGTCACAAGGGAAGCGGATGTGCGCGGCACGCCCCCAGGACCTAGAAGGAGACACGGGAATCGCGCCCTCACCCATGGTGAGGGTCCACCGGCCAGGACGAGCAACAACAGAGCCTGGACATCTGGCACCGGATGCTGTCAAGCGGAGGTGCATACCTCAGGGCACCACACACTTACCGCCGAGCACACCGCCGGCCGACACATGCAAAGGAGCAACACCATGAACAGCATCCTCGAGAAGCTGAACCACTTCACCGCGGACCAGTTCGGAGAGCTGGTCGTCGAGCACCTCAGCATCCAGCGGACCAACCGCGCCGAGTACACCGAAGCCCGCGCCGCACTTGCCCGGATCCCCGGATCCGTCGAAGCTGCAGCAGGAGTGGGCCCGCAGGTCACCGAGCGGATGAACACCGTCGGGTTCTTCGGCGGACGTGAGAAGGCAATCGCCGCCGCACGCAGCGCCGTCGCAGCCGACATGTTCCGCGACCAGCTGTCCGCCGAGCAGTTCTGCACCCTGACCGCAACGTTCAACACGGTCGCCGGCACCGTCGCAGCCTAGCCAGAAGTCTCTTTCGCGTACCCGGAAGCCGGTACCGTGAACCCATGAGAGCGTCGGAACGGCTCGCGAAACATCGAAACGACATCCTCCGAGTCGCCTACGCCCACGGCGTCACGTTCGTCGCCGTGTTCGGGGCGATCGCCCGAGGCGACGACACCGACCACGACATCATCGAGCTCGTCGTCACCTACCCAGCCACACCCTCCTTGGAGGAGATCGTGGAACTGGAGAAGCAGATCGTTGAGGCGATCGGGGAGCCGGCCGATGTGATCAGCTCCGACGCCCACGGGATGGAAGAGATCGTTCGGGAAGCCAGACCTCTCTGACTTCCCCGCAAAAGCGGATCCGTCCGCACATGAGGTAAATGACGGCGCAGATGCCGTCACCACACGAATGACGTCAACACCTTCCAAGCAAAAGGCTTCAAGCCAGGCATGTTCTTAGGGTGAAGGCTGACTGGGGGTTTCCGATGCTTGGTCCTCTTTCCCCTGTAACGGCAGACCTGCGTCAGACGTGTGGATATGGAGATGTCGCCTAGAGGCCTATGGCGCCAGCTTGGAAAGCTGGTTGGGGTCCGCCCCTCGGAGGTTCGAATCCTCTCATCTCCGCGCACGCCGCCCGAAACGACCTGACCTGCTCAGGCACGTCAGGATCAAACGGTAGGCAGGCACCGCCGTCCCCGAAACAGAACCCTCCGATCTCAGGTCGGTCGGTGAGGACGGTCGATGGGAAACGCGGCATCCGCCCCTCGCAGCGCAAGCTGTCTGGCAGCGGAGGTAATCCCTCAGGTCGGTTCGTCAAGCCGGCCACCCTGGCGAGGTCGCATAGCGGCCTAGTGCGCCGCCCTGCTAAGGCGGTTGGGGCGTGAGTCCCTCGCGGGTTCAAATCCCGCCCTCGCCGCCAAGTCGCCACCTTCCGAGGTGACGCAATATCCACCCGCCGGCAACGGTGGGATGGTCCCCGATAGCGCAACTGGTAGAGCGCCCGCCTCTGGAGCGGGAGGTTGTTGGTTCGAATCCAGCTCGGGGAGCTGTGGCCGTAGCTCAGTTGGTAGAGCACCTGGTTGTGGACCAGGATGTCGCGGGTTCAAGCCCCGTCGGTCACCCCACGTCAAGGCGGCGCCGGCTGAAGGCCGATAGTTGGCCCGCCGTACCCTCTGAAGTTGGCGCATCCCGCCACATGCCTGACGGGTATGCACAGCATCAACCGGAACGCACCCGCACCCGCGAACACCACCATCCCGGAGGACGCGAAAGAGCAGCCGACATACCCGTCGAACGCCGACCTGTCCGACCTTCCGGCGACCATGGTGCGTCGCTGCTGCCCCGGACGGGAATGCCGGAACGTCACCGTGACGAAAGCCGGAACGATCACCCCGGCCGGCATCACCTACAAGTACGTCGGCGACACCGGCGAGACGTTCTTCGGACCGTTCGACACCGTCGCCGAGCTCACCGCAAAGGTCAACGACCCGAGGTTCTGGCCGATCGCCACCCGGTGAACCAACGCCCGTCTGGCGGAATGGCAGACGCAGAGCACTCAAAATGCTCCGCCGCAAGGCGTCCGGGTTCAAGTCCCGGGATGGGCACCAGCACGCATCGACGACGCGGCACGCTGCCCGCACAGATGGACTCGTCGACGCCGTGACGTCGAGCACGACCACGGACACCGCACCGTTCAAAGCGCGGCTCGACACTACGCTCACCTGGTGGAACAGGTAGACACGCTGGTCTGAGGGGCCAGTGCGCAGGAATGCGCGTGCGGGTTCGACCCCCGCGGTGAGCACAACACCCAACGCTCGGTAGCCAAGCTGGAAAGGCATTCCGCTCATAACGGAAAGATGCGCAGGTTCAAGTCCTGCCCGAGCGACGTCGGCCCCTTCTGCGGCACCATCTGCCAGAAGGTGCACGATCCGCACATGTTGGTTTCGACAAAGGACAACCGACAGCTCGGAGCGATCATGGCAACCCCCACCTTCTACGACTTCAACGACTGCCGCCAGGGCGTCGACGAGATCCAGGTCGCAACGCACTGGCTGTGGCAGGCCGGCAACCGGTGGGTCGCGAAATGGGGCGAGGACTTCAACTCCTGGTTCGCCGACCGTGAGTTCGACGGTCCCATCGCCCGCGAGGTGACTGAGACCTTCCTGATCCGCGACATCAACAACCTCCCGGAGGACGGCACAGTCGCCTTCCACAACGAGGACGGCGAAGAGTTCGAGGGCGACGCCCAGGAGCTCCGCCGCAAGGTTGCCGAAGGCGTCACCGTCTTCAGGTAACAAACCAGCAAGAGTGACCGATGGTCACAAGTGACGGCCCCATCGTTTAGCGGCCTAGGACGGCGCCCTTTCACGGCGTTAGCACGGGTTCGAATCCCGTTGGGGTCACAACAACCGAACAACCAGAGCAAAGGACACGCCATGTGCACGGAAGACCTGTAGGGACCGTGACCGAGACCCCGTAGAAGCGCGGGGCGCACGGTCGGAAAGCGAGGGACGCCATGTCCCGCACCGACAACACCACGCCGCTCTGGGTCCTCATGCGACAGCCTGAGAACATCATCGGCTACCGCCACAACTGCGGCGGCTGGTCCTACGGCCGCCGCGAACGCCGAGTCGCCGGCCACCAGCCGTGCGACGCCCACGAACCCTATGACCCCCGCGGCTACAAGCGCTGCAAGCCGATCCTCCGAGAGGAGCTCGGATGGCAGCACACCGGATGCTGGGGTTGGAAGCGTCCGTCCAACGGCAGCCGAGCCTCGCTCGGCTCCGACCGCCCCGAGATCCGCGACAACCTCCGCCAGCTCACCAAGAACCACCGAGCCGGCGCCGACCCGGACGACTCCCACATCGTCAACGAACAGCGACGCAACACCGTCTACGGATGGTGGGCGGACTGAAAGGACACCAACCATGAAGGCTCTGTTCACGGACTTATAGTCGCCGTCACGCCCAAGGCAGCCACACCGGCTGCCCGTGACGGTCGGCAGGAAGTCCGACCATGTCCAGAACACACGTCCACACCCCGGTCTGGGTCCTCCAGCTCCGGCCCGATCCCAGCACCCTCGAAGAGCACACCTGCATCGAACGCGGCCACGACTGCGACCTCGGCCAGGTGTCCGCGACCAAGAAGTGGTCCCGCTGCGACTATGACACCCCCTGGGATGTCTGGAAGAAGCACTACCGCAGCGACACCGAGAAGGACCGCCGTCACAGCGACTGGTGGGCTCCGGACCGCAGCCATAACCGCGACACCCTCCGAGGGTTCGCAGCTGAGTACAACACCTACGGTGCCGTCGCCGACGATACCGACGCCCCCACCCGCGACCACCGCCACCACACCTACAAGGGCGGCTACTGGAACTGACCTGGAAGGCCACCGATGACCACCAAAACCATCCGCGCCGACCAAGCACACCAGTACGTCGGCCGGCACGTGGAAGCGATGTTCACCGACGGTTGGGACGACTGGCCGGTCTACGGGACGCTGATGAGCGTCGACCCTGTCGAGTACATGGTCTACCTCGAGGTGTGCTCCTGGCCGGATGAGTGCGACCACAGCGACTGGGAGCCCGGCGCCCACGGCGCCAGCGCAATCACCAACGACTCTGCAGTCCGGGTCGCCATGAACGGAAACCCGAATCAGCGCACGACGCGATCGACGACCAACTGAAAGAGGAACCGATGAACGAGTACCACCGCCCTGAGCTGTTGGCGATCGACCCGGTCGGCTGCGGCTGCACCGAATGCATCACCGGTGAGTACGTCCCGCTTGACGAGGCGTCCTTCGATCAGATCGACCTGATGCTGGCGGGTGTCCTCGCAGACAACACCGGCGCCACCAAGGAGCAGCTCGCTGCAGCCCTGGTGAAGCTCGCCACTCCGCAGGAGCTCGCGGAGAGGTACCTCACCGTCCTCGGTCGATGACGGTGACGTCCGGAACAGCCGGACACAAATGCGTCAGCCGTGGCGGGATCCGCGGCGGCCGACGCAACGGCCCCTTCGTCTAGCGGTCTAAGACACTGCGTTCTCAACGCAGGAATCGCCGGTTCGAATCCGGCAGGGGTCACACAGACGGGCATCGTTCCGTCGACAAGCCGCGGTGTAGGGGAGTTCGGTTGTCCCCGTCGGTTTCATACGTCGAAGATCACGGGTTCAAATCCCGTCACCGCAACCACGTCACACGAAGGAGAATCCATGGATCGGGCAGCACTCGAACGGAAGCACGTCGACCTCGGACTCCGCTTCTCACCCGGCGGCCTCGGCGGTGTCCCCGCCCAGGCGTACGGGTGGATCGGTGAGGATCGGTTCTACTTCCGGTTCCGTCACGACTGCGCCCAGCTGTCCGTCGGACCGGTCGACGCTGAGCTGGACATGGCCATCGCGTTGCGCACCACCCAGCAGAACGTCGGCCACCGCGAACGGGACCAGATCCAGCTGTCCACCCTCCCTGAGGACGACATCGACGACCGACTCTGGTTGATGATGAGCTCCAGCCGGCCCGTGGGGGAGCGACCCCAGGCCGCGGACGACCTCCAGTACTACCCGAACCGCATCACCCGGTACGCGTCCCGCCAGGACGTCACCGGTGAGCAGTACGCCGGGTTCCTCGAAGAGGACGAGTTCTGCGACCTGTTCGAGCAGCTGATGCTAGGACTGGCGCCGGTCACGGCAGACGAGCAGATCCCGAAGTTCACCACTGGCTGGCTCGCCGCCGGCGGTCTCTGGCCTGCAGCCGCATAACTGCCTGGCGTCCTACACGGACTCCCCGGTGCCGTCGCCGAGGTCGACGATGAACACCTCGCCCCCAGCCCGGTCTGTCACCACGTGGTCCGGCACAGGTCCGGCGCCGAAGATGACGTTCACATTCAAGAGCTGCCGGCCGACCTGCAAGACATGCAGGTCCTCGTGGATGGACACCGGCTCGCCAGGACGGACGACCCGTTCGAGGTCACGGTGATGCCAGACAGCGACAGTGCCATCTCCGTTCACGTACTCGGCGGTGATCGTCCGCCATTCCACGGCGATGACAGTTGCGTCACGCCACTGCTCAGGCGACTCCCTGAGCATCCTGGCCTGGATGGGGTTGAGGTTGTGACCCGGCCAGAAGTACCGGCACGGCTGCTCTTTGCAGTCGCGGATCTCGTCCGACATGCATGTCTCCCTGTGTTGGGGCATCGCCCGCTCTTACCGGCCACGGTCGTGGTCGATCGGGTCTTCTCCGGAAGGCACCGTGCGCAAGCTGCGCGGTTGCCGTCCACCCACGTCCGGAGGCGTGCGGGTGGAACTCTTGACCTGTTCGGATCCTACATGCGCGGTCCGACGGAAGAACGTCCACCGGTGACGGACACCGGCAACGGCTCTGTAGCTCAGTTGGTAGAGCTCTCGACTGAAAATCGAGGCGCAGCGGTTCAATCCCGCTCGGAGCCACAACGCACGTCAACCCGTCCCACGTCGGCGCCGGCCGCGAACGGTTCGTGCCGGAGACAGGGCCAAACCGCCGCACTCCGTCATCACAGCGGGGGTCGACCGATTGTGGCGCAGCTTGGCAGCGCGTCTGACTGGGGGTCAGAAGGCCGTGGGTTCAAATCCCGCCAATCGGACAGTTACCGCACATGCAGGTAATGGACAGGTAACGCCCACTGAGGCGGACCGAGGAAGGAACGACCATGGGCGACGAGCTCCAGCCGGCTGACGGCACCACAATCGAACAGCCAGCGATCCCCGCCGACGCCACCTGGGACGACCTCCCCGACGAGCTGGAACGGCGATGCTGCCCCGGAGAGATCCGGAACACCACCGTCTACAAGGCCCTCGTCCCGATGCTCGACAAGAACAGCCCCACAGGCGCTTCCGTCGCGTACACGTACAAGCGGGGCAACGACGACACGTACCGCGGATCGTCCACCATCGCCGGCCTCATCGACGCGATGAACGACCCGGAGGACTGGCCGGTCGTCGGCGGCTGACCCCGCCCCAGTGGAGGGGGAGTGGCGCGCGTCGACCAGAACCGAGCCGCAGCCCACCTCCAGAATGAAGCTCGTTTGCTCACGAAGGAGAACAGTGGCTCAGCCCAAGACCAAGCAAGACCCCGCAGTCGGATGCGCCGGAGTGATCGCACTCCCGATCGCCATCATCACCATGATCGTCCTGGTGTTCCAGGCGTGGTGGGGAGCTGTGGAGAAGGAATGGCGTCACGGTGACTTCTTCGGCGCGGTCGCCCTGTTCGGTTGGTGGCTGATCCCGATTGCCCTGATCTGGGCTGTCGTCGCGATCATCCGTTGGGTGATCCGCAACCAGCCGTCGAAATGCCCGAACTGTGGGGCACGTGCTGACGACCGGGTGCCGGTCTGCAACCGGTGCGGTGCGAACAAGCAGAAGGCTGCAGCCAGACTCGCTGCTCAACGCGGGTACTGATGACCATGGGTGGCGACCGACGCCGACAACGGGATGTGGCGCAGTAGGTAGCGCGCCTGGTTTGGGACCAGGAGGTCGCCGGTTCGAGACCGGCTATCCCGACTGACCGGATATAGCTCAGCACGGCTAGAGCGCTGCGTTCGGGACGCAGAGGCCGGGAGTTCAAATCTCCCTATCCGGACGAGGCTGCTGCGTGGGCAGCCGACAGGGGAACCCGCCGTGTGCGGGGGAGCGCCGACCAACCTCACGATGCGGACATGCGGGCCGCCCAGCCACCGAGCTGGTGACGTAGAACGTCGGACAAAACCGTAGTCACGCGCCTTTAGCTCAACGGCAGAGCAGCTGCTCCACACGCAGAAGGTTCCGGGTTCAAATCCCAGAAGGCGCACCAGCTGGCAGCGGGTCGACAGTGTTCGGTTATCGCATCGGACGCGGGAAGTCGTGGGTTCGAATCCCACCGGTGGCGCAGCCGCGCCCCGTAGCTCAGTTTGGTAGAGCGCCTACAACACCGGACGCTACCCCCACATCTGCTGCCAGCCTCAACCCTTCGCGGGTCGAAGAACATCGGTTACCTCCTGTCACGAATACCCCGGTGCTCACCCCACACATCTGCGAAGACCAACCACTAGACACCATCAACCAACCCCGAAAGGAGGAACCGCTATGACCAGCATCCTCAAGACCATCAACAAGTGGACCACCCCGTCCGCCGAGAAGGCCCGCAACGACCAGGTGCTCAACAGCACCGGCGGGTACGTGTTCGAGATCACCCCGATCGAGCGTGTGAAGCGGTTCCTGATCCTCGGAACCGAAGCAGGGTCGTTCTACGCTGACGCCCGCAAGCTGACGTTGGACAACACCGACACCCTGCTCGAGGCGATCGCCGCTGACGGCGTCGCCGTCGTCGACCTGATCGTCGACGTGTCCGTCCGCGGGCTCGCCCCGAAGGTCGACCCGACCCTGTTCGCGTTGGCTGCAGCTTCGGCTGTCGGCGACGACGCAACCCGTTCCGCCGCGTACGCCGCCCTGACCCGGGTGGCTCGTACCAGCACGCACCTGTTCCAGTTCCTCGGATACCGGAAGCAGTTCACCGCCAGCGAAGGCCGCGGCCTCCGCACCGCGGTCGCGCGCTGGTACACGGAGAAGGACGTCGAGAAGACAGCGCACCAGATGGTGAAGTACCGGTCCCGTGCCGGCTACACCCACAAGGACGCCATCCGGATCTCGCACCCGAAGACGGCAGAGCCGGCACGCCGCGCCCTGTTCGACTGGGTGATCAACGACACGGTCAGCACCGACGTCCCCAGGGTCGTCGAAGGGTTCCTGAAGGCTCAGGCCGGCGAGAACCCCGCCGCACTCGTCCGCGAGTACGGGCTGACCTGGGACATGCTCCCGGACGCCGCTCTCACCGAGACGGCAACCTGGGATGCGCTCCTGGACGTCGGGATCCCGCAGACCGCCCTCATCCGTCAGCTTCCACGCCTGACCCGCCTCGGCGTCGTCAAGGCGCTCGGCGGACGGACGAAGGAGACCGCCGCGCAGCTGGTCGACCCCGACCGCTTGCGCGCCGCACGCGTCCACCCGATCCAGGTCCTCCTGGCCGGGAAGACGTACGCGGCCGGTCGTGGCGAGTCGTCCACCTGGACTCCGGTCCCGGCGCTGGTCGACGCGCTCGACGAGGCGTTCTACGGTTCGTTCCACTCGTTCACCCCGGCAGGTAAGCGCACCCTGGTCGCCCTCGACGTTTCGGCGTCGATGGGATGGAGCATGGGCGCTGCCGGCCTGTCAGCATGCGAGGTCGGTGCTGCGTTGTCGATGGTGACATTGGCGACGGAGCCTGACTCTCACGTGTTCGGGTTCGCGGACACGTTCCGTGAGCTCGGCATCACCCCGAAGACCCGTCTGAACGAGGCCATGCGTCTCGCTCACGACGCCAACTTCGGGGCGACGGACACAGGGCTGGCCATCCGGTACGCGCAGGCCAACAAGTTGGAGGTGGACACGTTCGTCGTGATCACCGACAACGAGGTGAACCGCGGAACCCACGTGTTCCAGTCGCTCCGCGACTACCGGAACGCGACCGGGATCCCGGCGAAGCTGGTGGTCCTCGCGGTCACCGCCACATCGTTCACCATCGCCGACCCTCGGGACCCGGGGATGTTGGACGTGGCTGGCTTCTCGGCCGACGTGCCCTCGTTGGTCACGGAGTTCTCACGCGGGTTCTAGGACCTGCACCGTGGCCGGGCGGCACCTTCGGGTCGCCGTCCGGTCGCGGACCCCCTGCCGCAGAACCGGGCAGGTCCGCGCATGAAGGATCCAGAAGCGAGCACCTTCTCGCCTCAACGCTGCACCCGTAAGGGTGTGAGCCTCCGTAGCTCAGAGGAAGAGCAGCTGACTTTTAATCAGCGGGTCGTGGTGTCGGAATCCACCGGGGGTACTACCGCAGCCGATTGGCTGTGCGCATCGATAGCTCAGTTGGCAGAGCGCCGGCATGACTCGCCGGAGGCCCCAGGTTCGATCCCTGGTCGATGCACTGACCGTCTCGACGGTCTACGCGGGTGTCGTCTAGCGGCCCAGGACCCCGGTCTTCCAAACCGGCAACGGGAGTTCGAATCTCCCCATCCGCTCTCCATGTCCCCGGTGGCATGTACTCTCCGGTGAGCGCTCAAGCGCCCACACGCCTTCCTGAACGGAGACACCATGTCCGATGCGCCCACCCCACCGGCAGAGCCGGCACCGGAAGCCCAGCCGACCGCGCAGCCTGCACCAGCTGAGCCCATCGCTACGACTCAGGAGACGCCGGCACCGAAGCCGCCCCTGACGAAGCAGCCGTGGTTCTGGCCTGTCGCTACCGGAGCCGCCGGCCTCGTCCTCGGTCTGATCCTCGGATCAGCCGTCACCGGCGCTGTCACGAACATGCAGCAGTCCATCGCGTCCAGCAGCGCTGCGAACGCCGCCGAGAAAGCGAAGGCGACCCTGTTCGCGGACGCCGCTGAAGAGTGCGCCATCAAGTCGTTGGTCGACGTCGCCGACGAAGGCAAGACCTTGGTGGTGGACGGAGCAGGTGAGGACTTCGGCTCCGGCGACGTCAAGTACGACAAGCTGGAATGCATCATCGACGCGGTCGGCACCCCCACGTCGGTGAAGTCGCTGATGTTCGAGACGAGGTCCCTCGACGGACGCCAGGAAGGCGACTGGGAAGTGGACGGCACCCAAGTGAAAGCTTCATGGGGCTACCACCCGGACAACGGGCTCGACATCATCTTCGAGATCGACGACTAGAACCAACGGATCGCAGGCGCCGGAAAGACCTGCAACGCGGATGTGGCGCAGTGGTAGCGCATCACCTTGCCAAGGTGAGGGTCGCGAGTTCGAATCTCGTCATCCGCTCAGAATCCCGTCGTGCCGCACATGTTCGTTGCATGGCACAGAACCTGAACTCCACCGACCTCTTCGGCGCCCGCGAGGACGCCTCGAAGACCCACCTGGACGGCACCAGACCGGTGATCGTCCGAGTCGACGGTGTCGGGTTCTCCAAGTACACGAAGCATCTGCAGGCACCAGCCGATGACCGGTTCATCGACGCGATGAACGCCTCCGCTCGCGCTCTCGCCGAACGGATCCCGCAGGTCGAGTACGTGTTCGTGCAGTCCGACGAGGCGAACATCCTCATCCTCCCGTCTGCGCTCGGCGAGCTCCCCTACGGCGCCGGCCAGCAGAAGCTGGTGTCGATCGCAGCATCCGTCGCATCGACCGCGTTCAACGAGCAGCGCAGCGCTGACGGTGGCGACGCGGCAGCCGCGTTCGACGGCCGCGCGTTCAACATCAGATGGGACGAGATCGGACGGTACTTCCTGTGGCGCCAGCAGGTCGGGTGGGCGAACTCCATGACGATGACCGCCCGCACGTTCTTCTCCCACCACCAGCTGGACGGCGTCGGAGTCAACGAGGTCCGACGAAGGATCGCCGAGCAGGGCACCGACCCGGACTTCACCCCGGACGGGTTCCGGAACGGCCGACACCTGTACAAGCGAATGACATCGGGGCTCAGCGAGTTCGTCAACACGAGAACCGGAGAGACCGGCGTCGCGGCGTTCACCCGCCGCAAACCGTACTTCGCTGACGCACCAGCAGACGGGCTCGACGAGTTCGTCGACGGGACAGTCGCGGAGCTGCGGAACGCGAGCTGAGGCTCGCCGCACATCCAAGACCAGTGAGGAAGTAGCTCAACCAGAGCCTCTGCGAGAACCGCGGAGAGATCCGGGGTGCGAGACCCGGCTCCTCACACCATGCGTTCGTAGCTCAGCGGAAGAGCGACCGCCTCCTAAGCGGTAGGCCGCGGGTTCGATCCCCGCCGAGCGCACTGACCGTCAGGCGGCCACCGCCGACAGTCATCAATGACACGTGCGCCGTGTCGTACGCGGATGTGGCCCAACGGTAGGGCATCTGCTTCCCAAGCAGAGGGTTGCGGGTTCGAATCCCGTCATCCGCTCACATGAACTAGGGCTCGTCGGCTGCCTCAAAAGCCGGCCACGCGGACATAGCTCAATTGGTAGAGCGCCACCTTGCCATGGTGGAGGTTGCGGGTTCAAGTCCCGCTGTCCGCTCTCACCGCAATACTTCGACACAGGAGCCGCTTCCGTGTGAATCTATTGCATCCCGCCCGGCCGTGCGCTGGGCAAACGCCTTCGTAGCTCAGCGGAAGAGCAGCGGTCTTCGGAACCGCGTGTCGGGAGTTCGATCCTCTCCGGGGGCACCACCATCCTCGCCTCGTTAGCTCAGTGGCCAGAGCGATCCCCTCGTAAGGGATAGGCCGTCGGTTCAACTCCGACACGAGGCTCAACACCGCCCTTTTGCTTATTCCGCAAGGAGATAAGCAGAACTGCGGATGCGGCAAGAACCCTGCCCCGGAGGTTCCGGGACACGCGCCCGTAGCTCAGTTGGATAGAGCGTCGGAATACGAATCCGAAGGCCGGGAGTTCAAGTCTCTCCGGGCGCACCACCGCAGTCTTCCCGCCATCCGCACATGTGGGTGACATGGAGAAGACGATCACCAACCCCGCCGACCATGAATGGCTGGGAACGGCAAACCCCGACGAGGAGATCGGCACGGAGATCCAGGTGGGCGAGCTCACCTTCGTCCGGACCCGGATCGCCGCAGCTGAAACGCATGAGGTGTTCCTAGCCGACAGCGACCTTCCCGCCGCGTTCGTCCGCCTCCGCGGAGGCGTGTTCCGTGTCTACCTGTTCGAAGGCGACAAGCTCAGCCGTCCCTTCTTCGAGAAAACAGCCGGCGACGACGGGTTCGGCATCTTCGGCGACGTCAACACCCGCCGCCGCTACCTTGTCGAGTCGGCCGCCCACATCCTCGGTGCTCTCGAAGACCAGAAGCAGGCCGCCGCATGAGCGCCGCAGTCATCATCTACGCCATCCACACCCCGGACCCGTCCGGCGCCCCGATGAACGAGACGGCTTACTGCGCCGAGCACCTCCACCAGCACGACAACGTCGCGCACGGACTCCTGGCTGCCGCTGACGCGGACGACGCTCCGGAGAACCCCGAGTACACGATCGTCGCCCGCCCGGAGAACAACGACACCGTCTGCAACGACTGCGGCGCCACCGGCGCCGGCAACTGACCATCAGGAGAACAGCCATGACCATCACCCTTGAAGCCCCCGCCGAGATCCGCTCCCTCGCCACCGTCGAGACGATCACCGAGATCCACCCCATCCCCGACGCTGACGCCATCGTCCGCGCCCGTGTTCGCGGCTGGGACGTCGTCGTGAAGAAGGGCGAGTTCGTCGTCGGTGACCTCGCCGTCTACTTCGAGGTCGACTCCCACCTGGACACCACCGACCCCCGCTACGAGTTCCTCGCACCCCGCGGCATCCGCACCAACGAGGACGGATTCACCGGCCACGTGCTGAAGACCGCGAAGCTGCGCGGCCAGTACTCCCAGGGCCTCGTCCTCCCGATCAACCTGTTCCCGGAACTCGCCGGCCGCCAGCCCGGCGACAACGTCACCGACGAGCTCGGTGTCGTGAAGTGGGACCAGCCGATCCCGGAGGACATCAAGCACATCGTCGTCGGCGGGTTCCCCGCTGGCATCCCACGCACCGGCGAGGAGCGCCTGCAGAACTTCGGCGACCTCCTCCGCGACGGCCGTGACGCCAACTGGGTCGCCACCGAGAAGATCGACGGCACCTCCATGACTGTCCTCACCGACGGTGACTACTGTGGGGTGGCGTTCCGGAACTACGAGCTGAAGTTCGACGAGAACAACATCATGTGGAAGGTCGCCGCCAAGCTGAACCTGCACGAGCAGATCGCCGCCGCCTACCCCGGCGCTCGCGCTGCAGTGCAGGGTGAGCTGTTCGGCCCCGGGTCCGGCGCCACGTCGAACCCGTTGCAGGTGACCGAGGCGACATTCGCTGCGTTCACCGTCATCGTCGACGGGGTCGAGATCCCCCGCGACGAGTGGCCCGAGTTCGTTCAGGCGATCGCCGTCCCCATCCACCCGCTCCCGTTCCCGGAGACCGTCGATGAGGCACTCGCCCAAGTGGACAAGCTGAAGTCGCTGGTGAACCCGACCCGCAACGCCGAAGGCCTCGTCTGGCGAGCCACCGACAAGACACTCATCCAGGTGAACGAGCGGTTCGTCCGCGCAAGCGCGAAAGTGGTTTCGAACGCATACCTCATGAAGGCTGACCGCTGATGGAACTTCTCGGCCAGGTGCGGACGAAGCTCACGCGTCGCACCGCACCCGTCCAGGAGACTCGAACAGTGAAGGCCAACATCGGCCGGCGGGTCATGGTGCCCAACCCGGCACCGAGCCGTGACGAGCCCCGGCGCTACGACCTCCGACCGGAGATGAAAGTCGCGCTGTTTCTCTGACCGCCATCCAACGCTCATACGATGGGGCCAATACTCACGAACAGGAACGCATGCTGATCCGCAAACCCCGCCACGGCCACAACGGCGCTCGCGCGCTCGAAGGGCGAATCACCGTCGGCACACCGCGTGAGCTCGACAAGCCGTCCCGGGACGGCGGTGACGGCTCTGAACTGCGCCACGGCGGCTGGCACGCCCTGGTGGAGCGCGACGTGTTCCTCGACGGGGAACCCGTCGGCGTCGTCGTGAGAAGCGAACGGCTTGGCACCCGCACGAGCAAGACAGGCGGGCTGCTGACCGGGTACGGAATCCCCACAATCTGGTCCTACCAGGACACCACCGGTCGCAACTGGACGGAGTACGCCAACGCGTCCCTCGCCCACTGCCTGTTCGAGTCGCTGACCGTTCAGCAAGGCGGTTCGCTGTAACTCCCGCGCTTTCCGTGGGAGCCGCACATGTGGGTGGTGACGAAAGGAACCACCCCATGACCGGTTCGACGATCCCCAAGTACCTCTTCCAAGAGAACGCCACCATCACCCGCACCACCCTCGGGTTCGACCCTGAGCGTCTGTTCTTCACCTTCTGGGTGTGGGTGGACCTCGAAGGCGGCGGCGGGCACGGGTTCGGCGACTACGCCCTCGACCGACCACATCCCCACCCGGGCCACCGCGGTGAGCGCATCCCGACGGAGTACGGCATGCAGATGATCTCCGCGATCATCCGCGCCGTCGGCGTCAACAACTGGGAGGAACTGGTCGGCCAGCCCATCAAGGTGGTCCGCGAGGCCGGAGAGCGGACACGCATCATCGGCATCGTCCCGGCCGACGGCCACAGCGGCGTGCCGCTCCTCTTCGACGATGTCGCCGACGCGACGAGGTGGGGCGCGGCGTGACCAAGTCGAACGAAGGCACCGTCTACGAGGCGTTCGAGACGATCGCGTGGCTACGCGGCCGACCTCTCGACGACGAGGACCGTGCCATGCGCCGCAGGGTTCTGACCGTCGTGACGAACCTGGACATGACGGTGGAGTTCCAAGCGGACGGCTACCCCGTCATCTCTTACCCTGAGGCGCGCGCCAAGCACTACGGCGTGGACATCAACCACGACTACTTCCGGTTCATCCTCAACGAGATGTCATGGGAGGCGTCGAACACCCTGTGGGAGAACGCCGACATGCTCACCTCCGGCAGTGAAGGAACACCGGAAAGCGGACTGGAGTACGCCGACCGCAAGGCGCGGTCGCTCACAGAGCTCCGCGGCCGATTCAATTACATGGTCCAGATCCTGAACGCAGCGATCAAGCAGGGCGACGTGTTCAGCCGGATCGACGACGTCCCGGAAGCGCCCGCCGGGTCCAAGGTGGACATCTGAGCCGAACGCAAGCTCGGCTGACCTCCTTCCGACTTTCAGGAACACCAGAGTGCGCCCCCAGTTCGGGGTCAGGGACCTCATAGCGCTCTCCAATGTCAGAGGGTGTCTGTCACCCTAGGCGCATGTCCAACACATTCCCGCCCACCGAACCCGAACAGCCGGCGCAGCCTTCCGGCTCCGACCAGCCGGCACCTCCCGCGCCGCCGGCACCTGAGAACACCGTGCCCGCAGCGCCGCCGGCCCCTGACACCGCGACCCCCGCCGCGGCCGCTCCGCCCGCCCCGGATGCTCAGCCTGTGTACCCCGGCGCCCCTGCGGCCGCACCGTACGCCGCTCCCACTCTCGTCGACCCGAACGCCTCTGCCCCGTCGAAGAAGAACGGGCTCGGCCTGGCGTCGGTCATCCTGGGCGCTGTCGCGTTCCTGTTCGCGTTCATCCCCGGCGTGAACTTCTTCGCCATCGTCGTAGCGCTCGTCGGTGTCGTCCTCGGCGCGATCGGTCTGGCGCAGAAGAACAAGGTGAAGACGCTGGCGTTGGTCGGCACAATCCTGTCCGGTGTCGCTGCGGTCCTGGCGATCATCATGATCGTCGTGTACGCCGCCGTGTTCGTGAAGGCGGTCGATGACAGCCTCCCGAAGGTGGACACCGCCACGGAAGCCCCGGCTGAGTCTGACGCTGCGGAGGAACCGGCTGAGGAGCCTGCTGAGCCTGCCGCTCCTGAGGTAGGAACCCGTGACAACCCGGCTGCGCTGGGGACAACGATCACGATGACGGAGAACGGTGCGAGCACTTGGGAGATCACCCCGGGCGCTTCGAACCTGAACGCCGGTGAGACTGTCGCTGCGACGAACCAGTTCAGCGACCCCGCCCCGGACGGGTACCAGTGGGCGACTTTGCCGCTGCACCTCACCTACATCGGTGAGGGGTCCTCCACTCCCGGGTACGACATCCAGGTGAAGTTCGTCGGCGCTGACGGGAACACGTACGAGACGTACAACGAGCTCGCAAGCGGGTACATCGAAGGTGACCTGGACAGCACCACGGAGATGTTCACCGGCGCGTCAACGGATGCGTCTGTGCTGATCCTGATCCCCTCAGCGGATGCGGAGAAGGGCACGTGGGCGATCTCGCCGCTGTTCGGTGACGAACCGTACTTCTTCAAGGCTGTCTAACCTGGCCGGTTGGGCGCCCTGCCGCCCATCCTGACCGGATCCGAACGGGTCGTCCCACCTCCTGGGACGGCCCGTTCTCTGTGTGCCACATGCCCTCCCGGTGCTCCACCCCTACCCCGACCGAAGGACCCTCTCATGCGACCCCGCCTCTACCTCGACTTCGATGGCTGCATCAACGCACCCCTCGCCTTTGCCCTCTGGGACGAGAAGGCTGTCGCCTACGCCGGCACCACCCAGGCTGTGTTCAAGATCCAGTGGGCTCCCGACATGGTCCGCGCCCTCGACAAGATCATCACCGAGTTCGACGTCGAGCTCGTCTGGGTCACCACCTGGTGCGAAGACGACTCCATCCTCACCGGTGTGGTCCCGAACCTGAACGCCAACGAGGACCTTCCCGGGATCAGCTCCGGCCGTGTCATGCCGTACGTCGACGGCGGGTGGGACGGCGCCGGATGGTGGAAACGGGACGGGATCATCGCCGATCAGGTTGCGTCGCCGGCACCGTTCATCTGGGTTGACGACTTCGAAGTCGCGCCGCACGGCCCGTTCGTCCTTCAGGCTGTCGGCACCACGCCCAGCCTGCTGGTGGAGCCGCAGTTCGACTTCGGGCTGAAGCCGGCTCACCTGACCCAGATCCGTGAGTTCCTCGAAGGGCTGCCTGCAGAGTCCTGATCGTCCGCACATGTTGGTGACATGAAGATCGCACACCCGTCCAAGACGCAGGCCACCATCGACATCATGCAGGCGGGCTCCGCCATGGTCATGGTCGGCGAGCAGACAGCCCATGTGTGGCGTTCCGAAGGCGGCCACTACGTCGTCACGATCGACGGATCGGACGAGAAGTTCGTCAAGTCGTACCGAGGTGCTGTCCGCTACCTCGCCGAGCTCGACGGGATCACCGGCGTCATCGACGTCGTCCAGGACAACGAGGTGACTTCGGTCACCACCGTCTACAAGATGACGATCTGAGGCTGTCTGCAGGAACCAGGATGTCCGCACATGTGGGTGTCATGAAGAAGCTCATCCTCCTCTCCGCCCTTGTCGTCGCAGCTGGCCTCGCCGGTGCCTGCCTGGGCCACGCGCTCGCACCCATCCTGATCCCCGCCGGCGCACACATGCTGCTGACCGTCGGTTTCGAAGGCATGCTCGCATTCGTCGGCATGTTCGTCGCCAGCGTCCCGCTGATCGACCACCTCGAGAAGGATGGCCTGGTCCAGCACCCGGCCGGCGCCCACAAGTTCGACTACTAGAAAGCCTGACCGGCTCAACCGGTCGCCATGCCCCAGTAACTCAGAGGCCAGAGTGCCGCTCTTTTGCTGCGGAAATGGCGTGTAACAGTGCCGCCGTGTCACCAAGAGAAGCGCGATACCCCACAACTGAATATTCGACGCCAGGAGGCGTGTGTAACACTCTTCGTGGATATTCGACGCCAGGAGGCGTGTGTAACACTCTTCGTGG
>NZ_LMMR01000004.1 GCF_001422325.1 Leifsonia sp. Leaf264 | reverse complement strand
ACCCCGCACAGACAGCCTCGATGAACGACGCCCGCACCTGGCTCGAGTACCTCACACTCATCGCAACCCCTCACGTTGCAACGACTGTATGAATTCACCCGCCCCGTTGGTTGGCGCAGAGGCCCCGTATATGGCGCGTGGCGCGGATTCTGCTGGCCGCGTGCCGCGTGCCGCGTGCCGCCCGGATGCCGCCAGGATGCTGCTCGGACGCCCGATCCGTCGAGACGGAGGACTAGAACGGCAGCAGCGGGTCGATGCCGATCGCGAGGAAGAGCAGCGACAGGTAGGCGATCGAGCCGTGGAACACGCGCATCGGCGACACCTCGACGTGCCGGATGGCCAGGTCGTAGAGCCTGTGCGACTCGTAGATGAACCATCCGCCGACGACGAGGGCGACGGCCGTGTACAGCAGGCCCATGCCGGCGACGGGGATGAGGAGCAGCGAGCAGGCGACAGTGGCCCACGCGTACAGGATGACCTGGAGTCCGACCTGCGCCCGTCCGCGGACGACGGCGAGCATCGGCACTCCCGCCGCCTTGTAGTCCTCCCGGTACTTCATGGACAGGGGCCAGTAGTGCGGCGGCGTCCAGAGGAAGATGATCGCGAACAGGATGAAGGGGGTCCAGCTCAGACTGCCCGTGACGGCGGCCCAGCCGATGAGCACGGGCATGCAGCCGGCGACGCCGCCCCAGACGATGTTCTGGGAGGTGCGGCGCTTCAGGATCAGGCTGTAGAACACGACGTAGAGCAGGATCGCCCCGAGTGACAGCACCGCGGCGAGCCAGTTGGTGAAGACCCAGAGCCAGACGATGGAGGCGATGCCGAGGCCCCACGCGAACACGAGGGCTTCGCGGTCCGACAGGTCGCCGGTCACGAGCGGGCGGTTCTTCGTGCGCTTCATCAGGCGATCGATGTCGCGGTCGATGTAGCAGTTGAAGGCTCCGGCCGAGCCCGCGCTCATGGCACCGCCGATGAGGGTCGCGAGCACGAGCCACAGCGACGGGATGCCGCCCTGGGCGAGGATCATCGTCGGGGCCGTCACGACGAGGAGGAGCTCGACGACGCGCGGCTTCGTCAACGAGAGGTACGCGTTCAGCTTGCGTCGGACTCCGATGGAGGACGCGGCGGATCGTGTCTCAAGTGCGACGTTCATTACTCCCCATAATCCGGGAAATAGTCGGCCCGGGAATGCTGCATCCAGTCTAGGCCATCGGCGCGCCGAGCAGCCCCACCGCCACCGCTCGCGCAGGACGGCCGACTGTGGGGATCCTGCAACGGGACTGAGACCGCGTGCCGCCTCTTCGTCCGTAATAGACAAAGTCGCTGTATCTATACTGGGAAGGCTCGCCTATCAGCCTGTGCGCCCGGCGCGATCCGATCCTCATCATCGACCGCATCGATCCTGCGCTTTCCATGCTGTGCCAAGGATGACAACGGCGCGCTCCGACAACAACGGGGCCCCTGCACTCGCGGTGGCTCCTGACGCATTGAGAAGGGTCAGTGACCAGTGCCAGCTCTGCAATGGGAACCCATCGACGCCAAGGCCGTCGACACCGCACGCATCCTCGCGGCGGACGCGGTCGAGAAGGTGGGCAACGGCCACCCCGGAACGGCCATGAGCCTCGCCCCGGCGGCCTACCTGCTGTTCCAGAAGGTCATGCGCCGTGACCCGTCCGACAACGAATGGATCGGTCGCGACCGCTTCATCCTCTCGGCCGGCCACAGCTCGCTGACCCAGTACGTCCAGCTCTACTTCGGCGGCTACGGCCTCGAGCTCGACGACCTCAAGGCACTCCGCACCTGGGGTTCGCTCACACCGGGCCACCCCGAGTACGGCCACACCGACGGCGTCGAGATCACCACCGGCCCACTGGGCCAGGGCCTCTCCTCCGCCGTCGGCTTCGCCTACGCCCAGCGTTTCGAGCGCGGACTGTTCGACCCGGATGCCGCAGCCGGCACGAGCCCCTTCGATCACAACATCTACGTCATCGCCGGAGACGGCGACCTCCAGGAGGGCATCACCAGCGAGGCTTCGTCGCTGGCCGGCCACCAGGAGCTCGGAAGCCTCGTCGTCATCTACGACAGCAACCAGATCTCCATCGAGGACGACACCAACATCGCCTTCACCGAGGACGTCGCGGCCCGCTACGAGGCCTACCACTGGCACGTGCAGACCGTCGACTGGAAGAAGACCGGCGAGTACGTCGAGGACGTCGCCGAGCTGAACCGCGCGATCGAGGCTGCGAAGGCCGAGACTGACAAGCCGTCGCTGATCATCCTGAAGACGATCATCGGCTGGCCCAGCCCGAAGAAGCAGAACAGCGGCAAGATCCACGGGTCGGCCCTGGGAGCCGAAGAGCTCGCAGCCGTCAAGGAGGTTCTCGGCTTCGACCCCGACAAGACCTTCGACGTCGACCCCGAGGTCCTCGCCCACACCCGTGCGGCCGTCGAGCGGGGCGCCGCCCAGCACGCCGAATGGCAGGTGTCCTTCGACGCCTGGGCCGAGGCGAACCCCGAGCGCAAGCAGCTGCTCGACCGCGTGCTGACGGGCGAGCTGCCCGACGGCGTCGAGGACGTGCTGCCCGTGTTCGAGGCCGGCGTCGAGGTCTCGACCCGTGCGGCATCCGGCAAGGTCATCAACGCCATCGCCGGCGTCGTGCCCGAGCTGTGGGGCGGATCGGCCGACCTGGCCGAGTCGAACCTCACCACCATCACGAACGCCGCCTCCTTCGTGCCGAGCGAGCACTCCACCCACGAGTGGACCGGCAACGAGTACGGCCGCGTGCTGCACTTCGGCATCCGCGAGCACGCCATGGGCGCGATCCTGAACGGCATCGTGCTGCACGGCAACACGCGCCCGTTCGGCGGCACCTTCCTGATCTTCAGCGACTACATGCGCCCGGCCGTCCGTCTCGCCGCGCTCATGAAGGCGCCGGCGATCTACGTCTGGACGCACGACTCGGTCGCCCTCGGCGAGGACGGCCCGACCCACCAGCCCGTCGAGCAGCTCTCCACGCTGCGCGCGATCCCCGGGCTGGACGTCGTCCGCCCGGGCGACGCGAACGAGGTGTCCTACGCCTGGCTCGAGATCCTCAAGCGCCGCCAGGGACCGGCCGGCATCGCCCTCACCCGCCAGAACATCGCGGTGTTCGAGCGTGGTGACGGAGAGGCATCCGGCGACGTCTTCGCCTCGGCGAAGAACACGGCCAAGGGCGCCTACATCCTGGCCGAGGCCGCGAACGGCACGCCCGACGTCGTCCTCATCGCCACCGGATCCGAGGTGCAGCTCGCCGTGCAGGCGCGCGAGGCGCTGAAGGCCGACGGCATCAACGCCCGCGTCGTGTCCGCCCCGAGCCTGGAGTGGTTCGAGGAGCAGTCGGCCGAGTACCGCGAGTCGGTGCTCCCGGCATCCGTCACGGCCCGTGTCTCGGTCGAGGCCGGCATCTCGATGAGCTGGGACAAGTACGTGGGAGACCGCGGCCGCAGCATCTCGATCGAGCACTTCGGTGCCTCGGCCGACTGGAAGACGCTGTTCCGCGAATTCGGCATCACGGCTGAAGCCGTCGTCGCCGCAGCCAAGGAGTCGCTCGCATCCGCGTGATGCGCAGCATGAAGGAGATCTGAACACATGACCGGAACCACCCCCCTCGCCGAGCTCTCAGCAGCCGGCGTCAGCATCTGGCTCGACGACCTCTCGCGTGAGCGCATCACGTCGGGCGGCCTCGCGAAGCTCATCGAGGAGAAGAACGTCGTGGGCGTCACCACGAACCCGACGATCTTCGCCGGCGCCCTCGCCAACGGCCACGCCTACGAGGCTCAGGTCGCCGAACTCGCCGCTCGCGGCGCATCGGTCGACGAGGCCGTCTTCGAGATCACGACGGATGACGTGGCCAACGCCTCCGACATCTTCCGCGGCGTGTACGACGCCACGGACGGCGTCGACGGCCGCGTCTCGATCGAGGTCGAGCCCGGCTTCGCCCACGACGCCGCGAAGACCATCGAACAGGCCAAGCAGCTCTGGGCCAAGGTCGACCGCCCCAACGCGATGATCAAGATCCCGGCAACGGTCGAGGGCCTCGAGGCCATCACCGAGGTCATCGGAGCCGGCATCAGCGTCAACGTCACCCTGATCTTCAGCCTCGAGCGTCACCAGGCCGTCATCGCGGCCTACATCGCCGGACTCGAGAAGGCTCAGGCCGCGGGCATCGACCTCTCGACCATCCACTCCGTCGCCTCCTTCTTCGTGTCGCGCGTCGACACCGAGATCGACAAGCGACTCACCGCCATCGGCACCGACGAGGCTCTCGCGCTCAAGAGCAAGGCCGGCGTCGCCAACGCCCAGCTGGCCTACGAGCTCTTCAAGGACGAGTTCGCGACCGACCGCGCCCAGAACCTCCTGCGGGCCGGGGCCAACGTGCAGCGCCCGCTGTGGGCGTCGACCGGCGTCAAGGATCCGTCTCTGCCCGACACCCTCTACGTGACGAACCTCGTCGCGCAGGGCGTCGTCAACACGATGCCCGAGAAGACGATGGAGGCCACCTTCGACCACGGCGTCATCGAGGGCGACACCGTCAGCGGCTCCTACGACGCCGCCCGTGAGATCCTCGACCAGCTCGAGGGCCTCGGCGTCTCCTACGACGAGGTGACCGCCCTGCTCGAGAAGGAGGGCGTCGAGAAGTTCATCGTCTCCTGGGGCGAGCTGCTCGAGACCGTGAAGACAGCTCTCGAGGCAGCGAAATGAGCTTCCGCATCTCGGTGAGCGGAGCCGCAGCCGAGGCCGTGCGCACGCACGTCCCCACTCTCGTGAAAGATCTCGTCGCCTCGGGCATCACGGGCTTCGACGCCGCCCTCTGGGGACCGGATGCCGAGTCCGAGGCCGCGAAGCGCCTGGGCTGGACCGAGTCCGTCGCGATCTCCCGCCCGCTCGTCGAGGAGATCAACGCCCTGCGCGACGAGCTCCACGCCGCAGGAGTGCGCCACATCGCCCTCGCCGGAATGGGCGGATCGTCGCTCGCTCCCGAGGTCATCACCAACACGGCACGCGTCGACCTCACGGTGCTCGACTCCACCGAGCCCGGCCAGGTGCTCAGCGCCCTCGGCGACAGGCTCGCCGAGACCGCCCTCGTGGTCTCGTCGAAGTCGGGCTCGACCACCGAGACCGACAGCCAGCGCCGTGCCTTCGAGGCCGCGTTCACGGACGCCGGCATCGACCCGCTCACCCGCATCATCGTGGTGACCGACCCCGGATCGCCGCTCGACAAGAACGCCCGCGAGACCGGCTACAGGGTCTTCAACGCCGACCCCAACGTCGGTGGACGCTACTCGGCCCTCACGGCCTTCGGCCTGGTGCCGAGCGGCCTGTCCGGCGTCGACATCGGCGAGCTCCTCGACGAGGCCGAGACCATCGCGCTCAGCCTCGCCATCGACGACGCGTCGAACCCCGGACTCATCCTGGGCGCGGCCATCGCCGGCACCTCTCCCCTGCGCGACAAGCTGGGCATCATCACCGACGGCACCCACATCGTCGGCTTCGGAGACTGGGCCGAGCAGCTCATCGCCGAGTCCACCGGAAAGCTCGGCAAGGGCATCCTGCCCGTCGTGCTCGAGAAGGACGCCCCCGAGCTGAAGGACGAGCTCGCCGACCTGCAGCTGGTGCGCCTGGTCGATGACGCCGGAGACGACGTCTTCGTCGACGGTGCCGACGAGATCCGTGTGAGCGGAACCCTCGGCGCGCAGTTCCTGGTGTGGGAGTACGCCACCGCCGTCGCCGGTCGCCTGCTCGGGATCAACCCGTTCGACCAGCCCGACGTCGAGTCGGCCAAGATCGCCACGCGCGCCCTCCTCGACGCCCGCCCGGCCCCCGAGCCTGCGGCGTTCGTCACCGGCGGCATCGAGGTGCGCGGCACTCCCGATGTCATCGGGGCGTCGAGCGACCTGGTCTCGGCCATCGAGGTGCTTCTCGAAGAGGTCGGCGACGACGGCTACATCGCCATCCAGGCCTACGTCGACCGCCTGGCGCTCCCGCAGCTCACCGAGCTGCGCGCGATCCTCGCCGAGCGCTCAGGCCGCCCCGTGACCTTCGGATGGGGACCTCGCTTCCTGCACTCGACCGGTCAGTTCCACAAGGGCGGTCCCGCCGTCGGCGTGTTCCTGCAGATCACGCAGAACGCCGTCGAGGATCTCGAGATCCCCGGCATCCCGTTCACGTTCGGGGAGCTCATCCAGGCCCAGGCCATCGGCGACGCCAGCGTGCTGGCCGACCACGACCGCCCCGTCCTGCGCCTGAACCTGACGAACGCCGCCGCAGACACCGCGGCGCTGTTCGACGCGATCCGCTAGTCGCGAAGGAGCAGTATGAACCCCGCTGACGTGTCGGCCGAGCACAACCCACTGCGCTCACCGATCGACTACAGGCTCAACCGCATCGCCGGTCCGAGCGCGCTCATCATCTTCGGCGTGACGGGAGACCTGTCGCGCAAGAAGCTGATGCCGGCCGTCTACGATCTCGCCAATCGTGGCCTGCTTCCTCCCGGATTCGGTCTCGTCGGGTTCGCCCGACGGGACTGGGAGGACCAGGACTTCATGAAGATCGTGCACGACTCGGTCAAGCAGTACGCGCGCACCGAGTTCCGCGAGGAGGTGTGGACCCAGCTCGCGCAGGGCATCCGCTTCGTGCCCGGCACCTTCGACGACGACGCGGCGTTCGAGACCCTGAAGGAGACGCTGGCCGAGCTCGACCGCGATCGCGGCACGATGGGCAACCACGCGTTCTACCTGTCGATCCCGCCGAAGGCGTTCCCCCAGGTGACGGAGCAGCTGCGCCGCTCCGGCCTCGCCGAGGCCGAGGACGGGCAGTGGCGACGCGTCGTCATCGAGAAGCCGTTCGGCCACAACCTGGAGTCGGCCCGCGAGCTGAACCAGATGGTCGGTTCGGTCTTCCCCCAGGACTCGGTGTTCAGGATCGACCACTACCTGGGCAAGGAGACTGTGCAGAACATCCTCGCCCTGCGCTTCGCCAACCAGCTCTACGAGCCCATCTGGAACGCCAACTACGTCGACCACGTGCAGATCACGATGGCCGAGGACATCGGCGTCGGTGGTCGTGCCGGCTACTACGACGGGATCGGCGCCGCGCGCGACGTCATCCAGAACCACCTGTTGCAGCTCCTCGCCCTGACCGCGATGGAGGAGCCGATCTCCTTCGACGCCTCCGCCCTGCGGTCGGAGAAGGAGAAAGTGCTCGCAGCGGTCCGGCTGCCGGCCGACCTCTCGACGGCGACGGCTCGCGGCCAGTACGCCGGTGGTTGGCAGGGCGGTGAGAAGGTCCTCGGGTTCCTCGAGGAGGACGGCATGAGCCCCGAGTCCACCACGGAGACCTACGCAGCGGTCAAGCTCGAGATCGGTACCCGCCGCTGGGCAGGAGTCCCGTTCTACCTGCGTGCCGGCAAGCGCCTCGGCCGCCGGGTCACCGAGATCGCCGTGGTCTTCAAGCGTGCGCCGCAGCAGATCTTCGCCGGCAGCCAGACCTCGCAGCTCGGCCAGAACG
Source organism: Leifsonia sp. Leaf264 (assembly GCF_001422325.1). Taxonomy (GTDB): domain Bacteria; phylum Actinomycetota; class Actinomycetes; order Actinomycetales; family Microbacteriaceae; genus Orlajensenia. Next base: position 712,352 of record NZ_LMMR01000004.1, on the reverse strand, counting down.
CCCTCGTCATCCGCGTGCAGCCCGACGAGGGGGTCACGATCCGCTTCGGCTCGAAGGTTCCCGGCGCCGGCATGCAGGTGCGTGACGTCACGATGGACTTCGGCTACGGACACGCCTTCACCGAGGCGAGCCCCGAGGCCTATGAGCGTCTGATCCTCGACGTGCTCCTCGGCGACCCGCCCCTCTTCCCCCGGCACGAGGAGGTCGAGTTGTCCTGGAAGATCCTCGACCCGATCGAGGAGTTCTGGGAGACCCAGGGCCAACCCGAGCAGTACAACCCCGGCACCTGGGGTCCTGCCGAAGCCGATGAACTGCTGGCCCGCGACGGCCGTACCTGGAGGCGTCCATGATCGTCGACCTGCCCGACACCACGACGAGTGGGATCTCGAAGGCACTCGTCAAGATCCGCGAGGAGGGCGGCGCCGTCGCCCTCGGCCGCGTGCTCACCCTCGTCATCGCCTCCGACGAGGCGATCACCGAGGAGGCCATCGAGGCCGCCAACGACGCGTCGCGCGAGCACCCCATGCGGGTCATCGTCATCTCGACCGATCCCGATTCGGCTCCGGATGCGGCCCCTGGCCTCGACGCGGAGATCCGCGTCGGTGGCGATGCCGGCGCGAGCGAGGTCGTCATCCTGCGACCCTCCGGTCCGACTGCCACGGACGAGCAGAGCCTCATCATGGGCCTGCTGCTGCCCGACGCCCCCGTCGTCGTGTGGTGGCCCGGCCGCGCTCCCGAGGTTCCCGGCAAGTCGCCGCTCGGCCTCATCGCGCTGCGCCGGATCACCGATGCGACCCGTCGTCACGCCGATCCGCAGCTCGCCCTCGAGGCCTGCGCGAAGAACTACACGCCGGGCGACACCGACTTCGCATGGACCCGCGTCACGCTGTGGCGGGCCCAGCTCGCCGCCGTGCTCGACCAGCCGCCGTACGAGAACGTCACCGCAGTGCAGGTCTCCGGTTCGGCGGACTCGCCGTCGACGACCCTGCTGGCGGCGTGGCTGCACCTCGCGCTGCAGGTGCAGACCGACTACGAGCTCACCGGCCCGGAGAGCTCGCAGGGCATCCACGGGGTGCGGCTGTTCCGCGGGGAGGAGTCGATCGACCTCGTGCGCAAGCACGGCGGCGTCGCGACGCTCACCCAGCCCGGTCAGCCGACGCATGACGTGGCGCTCGCGCGCCGCAGCCTGCGCGACTGCCTGGCCGACGAACTGCGCAGGCTCGACCCCGATGAACTGTATGGTGAGGTCATCACGGGTGGACTGGCCACCCTGGGCGCCCCGAGCGCGATTACGGAGGGCCCTCTCGCATGACCAACGAACGCCGCGTCCTGGTGCACGCCGACACCGGTTCGCTCGCAGCCTCGGTCGCTGCTCGCTTCATCACGAAGACCGTCGACATCCTCGATGACCAGGGCGCGGCGAACGTGGTGCTCACGGGCGGGCGCGTCGGCACGGCGGTGCTCGCGGCCATCAACGCCAGCCCGGCCCGCGACACCATCGACTGGTCGCGCGTGAGCTTCTGGTGGGGCGACGAGCGCTGGCTTCCCGCCGGCGACCCCGAGCGCAACGACCAGCAGGCTCGCGAGGCACTGCTCGACCACATCAGCGTTCCCGCCGAGAACGTGCACGCGTATCCGTCCTCGGACTCCGGCATCACGCTCGACGACGCTGCCGTGCAGTACGCCGCCGAGCTCGAGGCTCACGGTGAGGGCGACGCCACCCCGAGATTCGACATCACCTTCCTCGGTGTCGGGCCCGACGGACACATCGCCTCGCTGTTCCCGCACAGGTCCGGCATCAGCATCGAGGACCGAAGCGTCATCCCTGTGCGCAACTCCCCCAAGCCGCCGCCGGAGCGGCTGAGCCTGACCCGTCCGGCTCTCAACTCCTCGGAGCGGGTCTGGATGGTGCTCTCCGGCGCCGACAAGGCATCGGCACTCGGCCTGGCCCTCGCTGGCGCCGCCCGTGACGAGGTTCCTGTCGCCGGCATCAAGGGCCGCAAGCGCACAGTGTTCTTCGTCGACGCCGAGGCGGCATCCGAGGTTCCCGAGAACCTCATCGCACCGAGCTACTGACCCGGCGCCGACAGGCCGTACGAATACGAAGGGCCGCATCCGATCGGATGCGGCCCTTCGTCATGTCGTGGTGCCTACTCGGAGGCGGCGGTGCCTCGACGCACGCGCAGCTGCTGGAGCGCCTCATCGAGGAGCTGCTCGGCCTCCTCCTCGGTGCGTCGTTCCTTCACGTACGCGAGGTGGGTCTTGTACGGTTCCATCTTGGCGACGAGAGGAGGGTTCTCCTTGTCGCGCCCGGCGGGCAGTCCCGACGAGGGAGAGTCGATGGTCTCGGGGATCTCCTCGGCCGGGAGGTTCGCGGCAAAGTGCCGCACGGTCTCATTGCCGAGGGCGTCCCAGTAGGACACGGCCACGCGCTCGGCGTGGAATCCGCGGTCCTGCTCGCCCATGGGGCCTGCGCCGACGCGAGAACCGCGGATCGCGCTACCACCTGAAGCCATTGCTTGTCCTTAAATCCGTGAAGAGGGTGAGGGCGCTCAGGCGCCGGTTTCGAACTTCGTGATGAGGCCGAGGACGACGATCGACGAGATCCACACCAGGCCGAGGATGACCGTGATGCGGTTGAGGTTGCGCTCGGCGACACCGGACGCACCGAGGTTCGAGGTCACCCCGCCGCCGAACATGTCGGAGAGACCGCCGCCACGACCCTTGTGGAGCAGGATGAGCAGGGTGAGCAGGAGGCTCGTCAGGCCCAGGATGACCTGGAGTACGACCTGGAGGATGTCCACGGAAAACCTTTCGAAGATCGGCGCGACGAAGCGCCGGAAGAACTCTGGCCAGTATAACGGCACGCGGCGGGCTGCCCGGGAACCCGGACCGCCCGCCGCGTGGTCGTCTCAGAGGCCGACGTGCTGCTTGAACCGCGCGATGCTCGCGAACTCGTCGAGGTCGAGGCTGGCGCCTCCGACGAGAGCGCCGTCGACGTTCGGCTCGCGCATGAAGCCGGCGATGTTCGCCGCCTTCACGGAGCCGCCGTACAGGATGCGGGTCTTCGCCGCCACATCGTCTCCGAGGAGCTCGACGAGCACTGCGCGCAGTGCAGCGGCGACCTGCTCCGCCTGGTCCGGCGTCGCGGCCTGGCCGGAGCCGATGGCCCAGACCGGCTCGTAGGCCACCACGATGTCCGCAGCGCTGTTGACGCCGGCGAGGGCCGCCCGCAGCTGGGCGACGGGCACCGCGCTCGGTCCGTGGGTCTCGAGGTCCTCTGCGGTCTCGCCGACGCAGATGATCGGGACCAGGCTGTGGCGGAGAGCCGCCTGCACCTTGGCCGCGACGACCTCGTCGGTCTCGTTGTGCAGCGTCCGTCGTTCGGAGTGACCGATGATGACGTAGCTGCACTCGAGCTTCGCGAGGAAGGCGCCGGAGATCTCACCGGTGTAGGCACCGGAGTCGTGGGCCGACAGGTCCTGCGCGCCGAAGGCGATCGGGAGCTTGTCGCTGGCCACGAGGGTCTGCACGCTGCGCAGGTCGGTGAACGGCGGGAACACCGCCACCTCGACGCCGGCGAAGTCGTGCTTCGCGTCGCCGAGGCTCCAGGCCAGCTTCTGCACGAAGGCTATGGCCTGCAGGTGATCGAGGTTGAGCTTCCAGTTGCCCGCGATCAGCGGGGTGCGGTTCAGTGCCATCCGAGTACCTCCAAGCCGGGGAGGTGCTTGCCCTCGAGGAACTCGAGGCTCGCGCCGCCTCCCGTGGAAACGTGTCCGAAGTCGTCATCAGCGAACCCGAGGGAGCGGATGGCGGCGGCGGAGTCGCCACCGCCGACGACGCTGAGGCCGTCGACCTGGGTGAGTGCCTCGGCGACGGTGCGTGTCCCGGCCGCGAACGGCTCGAGCTCGAACACGCCCATGGGGCCGTTCCAGAACACCGTCTTCGACCCGCGGATGACCTCGGCGAAGTGAGCCGCCGTGTCGGGGCCGATGTCGAGGCCGAGGCCGGAGGCACCGAACGGCGTCTCCTCGATGGCGTCGGCCGCCGTCACGACGTGCTCGGCGTCGGCACCGAACTTCGAGGCGACCACGACATCCGTCGGCAGGACGATCTGCACGCCGAGGCGCTCGGCCTCGGCGAGGTAGCCCGTGACAGTGTCGATCTGGTCGGCCTCGAGCAGGCTCGAGCCCACCTTGTGGCCCTGGGCCGCGAGGAAGGTGAAGAGCATGCCGCCGCCGATGAGCAGCGAGTCGACGCGAGGCAGCAGGTGCCCGATCACGCCGAGCTTGTCGGAGACCTTCGAGCCGCCCAGAACGACCGCGTACGGCTTCTCGGGCGTGCGGGTGAGCTTCTCGAGCACTGTCAGTTCGGCCTCGATGAGGGTACCGGCAGCGCTCGGGAGCAGCTCAGCGAGCTCGTAGACGCTCGCCTGCTTGCGGTGCACGACACCGAATCCGTCGGAGACGAAGACGGAGCCGAACGCCGCGAGCTGCTGGGCGAAGACGACGCGGTCAGCGGCATCCTTCGCCGTCTCACCGGCATTGAAGCGGAGGTTCTCCAGGACGGCGATGCCGCCGTCCTCGAGTGCGTCGACGACGGATGCCGCAGACTCCCCCACGGTGTCGGTGGCGAAGGCGACCGGTCGCTCGAGCAGCTCGGAGAGCCGCTCGGCGACCGGCGCCAGGCTGTAGCGCGCGTCGGGTGCACCATCGGGACGACCGAGGTGGGAGATGACGACGACCTTCGCGCCCTGCTCGAGCAGGGCGTTCAGTGTCGGCAGCGACGCCCGCACGCGGCCGTCATCCGTGATCGTTCCGTCCTTCAGGGGGACGTTCAGATCGCAACGGACGATGACACGCGTGCCGGCGAGCGGCCCGAGTTCCGAGATGGTGCGAAGCGACACGCCAGCCCTTAGAGCTTCTCTGCGACGTACTCGGCGAGGTCGACGAGACGGTTGGAGTAGCCCCACTCGTTGTCGTACCAGCTGGCGACCTTGACCTGGTCGCCGATCACCTTGGTGAGTCCGGCGTCGAAGATCGAGGAGTGCGGGTCGCCGGCGATGTCGCTGGAGACGATCTCGTCCTCGGTGTACTTGAGGATGCCCTTGAGGGGACCCTCGGCAGCAGCCTTGTACGCGGCGTTGACCTCTTCGACCGTGACAGGACGCGAGGCGGTGACTGTGAGGTCGGTGATCGAGCCGGTCGGCACCGGAACGCGCAGGGCGTAGCCGTCGAGCTTGCCGACGAGCTCGGGCAGGACGAGGCCGAGGGCCTTGGCTGCACCGGTCGACGTCGGGATGATGTTGAGCGCTGCGGCGCGGGCGCGGCGGAGGTCGCTGTGCGGGCCGTCCTGCAGGTTCTGGTCGGCGGTGTAGGCGTGGACCGTGGTCATGAGACCGCGCTCGATGCCGAACTCGTCGTTGAACACCTTGGCGAGCGGCGCGAGGCAGTTCGTCGTGCAGGATGCGTTCGAGATGATGTCGTGAACTGCGGCGTCGTACGTGCCCTCGTTCACGCCGAGGACGATGGTCGCGACGTCGGACCCGGTGGCGGGAGCCGACACGAGGACCTTCTTGGCGCCGGCGGTGATGTGCTTGCGCGCGTCGTCGGACTTGGTGAAGCGGCCGGTCGACTCGATGACGATGTCGACGCCCAGCTCGCCCCACGGGAGGTTCGCGGGGTCGCGCTCCTCGAAGACGCGGATCTTCTTGCCGTTGACGATGATGTTCTCGTCGTCGTACTCGACGGTGGCGTCGAGGCGGCCCGTGATCGAGTCGTACTTGAGCAGGTGCGCAAGCGTCTTGTTGTCGGTGAGGTCGTTCACCGCCACGAGCTCGAGGTTGCTTCCCTTGGCGAGGGCGGCGCGGAAGTAGTTACGGCCGATGCGGCCGAATCCGTTGATTCCGATCTTTACGGACACGAATGACTCCTGTTGCAGATGGCGCGATATGCGCGTATTTGATGGTGAACAGAACCGGACGACGGTGTCCTGGGTCGCCAGGACGACCCATCCGCTATGACAGTAGCAGCAGGCCCGAGGTCTTCTCTCGCGCGGTCACGAAGCGCTGCTCGACGTTCGCCCAGTTGGCGATGTTCCAGAACGCCTTGACGTAGTCGGCGCGCACGTTCTTGTAGTCGAGGTAGTAGGCGTGCTCCCAGACGTCGAGCATCAGCAGCGGGATCGTCCCGGCCGGGAAGTTCGCCTGCTGGTCGAAGAACTGCACGATGATGAGGCGCTGACCGATGGAGTCCCATGCCAGAACCGACCATCCGGAGCCCTGGACGCCGAGTGCCGTGGCGGTGAAGTGCGCCTGGAACTTGTCGAAGGAGCCGAAGTTGTCGTCGATGGCTGCAGCGAGCTCGCCCGTGGGCTTGTCGCCGCCGTCCGGCGAGAGGTTGGTCCAGAAGATCGAGTGGTTCACGTGACCGCCGAGGTTGAACGCGAGGTCCTTCTCGAGCTTGTTCACGTTCGCGAGGTTGCCGCTGTCGCGGGCCTCAGCGAGCTGCTGCAGGGCGGTGTTCGCGCCGGTCACGTAGGCCTGGTGGTGCTTCGAGTGGTGCAGCTCCATGATGGTGCCGCTGATGCTCGGCTCGAGGGCCGAGTAGTCGTAGGCGAGTTCCGGCAGCGTGTAATCAGCCATGTGCGTTGTTCATCCTCCTAGTGGAGCCACGCGCGTCGCGCGTGGCGATCGAGGTGCCCGTGAGGGCGACTTTTCCAGTCTAGTGACGGCAACCGTGACGGCTCAGGAATGCTTCCCGGGCTTGACACATGCCGACTTCGCTGGACTCAGACGTCGTCGAGGTCGGCGGGGAGATTCGCCTCGGTGTCGGGGATGCCGAGGTCGACGGCCTTCTTGTCCGCCATGGCGAGCAGCCGGCGGATACGCCCGGCGACGGCATCCTTCGTCATCGGCGGCTCGGCGTGGTGGCCCAGCTCGTCGAGGCTCGCGTCACGGAAGCGCAACCGCAGGTCGCCGGCGTACTGCAGGTGGTCGGGAACGTCGTCGCCGAGGATCTCGAGCGCCCGCTCGACTCGCGAGCACGCCGCGACGGCGGCCTGTGCCGAACGGCGGAGGTTGGCGTCGTCGAAATTGACCAGCCTGTTGGCCGTCGCCCTCACCTCGCGGCGTTGACGCAGTTCCTCCCAGTTGCGCACGGTGTCGGTGGCGCCCATGGCCACGAGCATCGAGCTGATCGCCTCGCCGTCGCGGATGACCACGCGGTGGATGCCGCGCACCTCGCGCGCTTTAGCGGGGATGCCGAGGCGACCCGCTGCACCGACGAGGGCCATAGCCGCCTCGTTGCCGGGGCAGGTGACCTCGAGGGCCGCCGAGCGTCCGGGATCGGTCAGGCTTCCGCTGGCGAGGAAGGCGCCCCGCCAGACCGCGGAGATCTCCTCGCGGGATCCCGTTGTGAGCCGGTTCGGGAGGCCGCGGATGGGCCGGCGGCGGGCGTCCAGGAGTCCCGTCTGCCTGGCGAGGGTCTCGCCACCGTCGAGCACGCGGACGAGGTAGTGGCTCGTGCGGCGCAGTCCTGTCGCCGCGACCACCGAGACGTCGCTGCGCACGCCGTAGATCTCGGCCAGGTCCTTGCGCACGCGGCGGGCGATCAATGCCGAGTCGAGTTCGGACTCGACGGCGATGCGGCTCGAGATGAGGTGGAGACCGCCCGAGAAGCGCAGGACCGTTGCCAGTTCAGCCGCGCGCACCGTGGTGCGGTTGATCTCGGTACGGGCGAGTTCCTCTTTGACGTCGGCTGTGAGAGCCAATCGATGTTCCATTCTGTTGCGTTCTGTTCGTAGTGCGGGTTCGAGCGGAATCTACTCGCGACCGAGGTCGCGGTTCTTCACGCTCACGCCGATCCCGGGGATCTGCTCCAGCTCGTGGGCGAGTTCCCTGGCGAGGGCGACCGAGCGGTGTTTTCCGCCCGTGCACCCGATGGCTATGGTCGCGTGGCGCTTGTTCTCCCGGCGATAGCCGGCGAGCACGGGATGCAGCGCGGCGGCGTACAGCTCGACGAACTCGCGCGCCCCTGGTTGTCCGAGCACGAAGTCGCGGACCGGGGCGTCGAGCCCTGTCTGGGAGCGGAGGGCGGGGTCCCAGAACGGATTCGGGAGGAAGCGGGCGTCGGCGACGTGGTCGGCATCCGCCGGAACACCGTACTTGAAGCCGAAGCTCACGATGGTGACCCGCACCTCGGCGGTTCCCTCCTCGGCGAACAGCTCCGTGACGGCCATCGCGAGCTGGTGGATGTTGAGCTCGGAGGTGTCGATGACGATGTCGCTGGCCTCGCGGATGGCACCGAGGCGCGTACGCTCCTCGCCGATGCCGTCGAGCAGCGTGCCGTCGGCCTGCAGCGGATGCGGGCGGCGCACGGACTCGAAGCGGCGCACGAGGGCGGCATCCGTCGCATCCAGGAAGACCACCCGGAGCTCGGTCCCCCCGCGCAGCACGCTGATCATCTCGCTGATCTCGTCGAAGAAGTCACGGCCACGGATGTCGACGACGGCCGCGATCTTCGGAAGCCCGGACGACGCCCGCTCGACCAGTTCCACCAGCGGCCGGAGCATCTGCGGCGGCAGGTTGTCGACGACGTACCAGCCCAAGTCCTCCAGCGCGTCAGCCGCGGTGGATCGGCCGGCACCGGACATCCCCGTGATGATGAGGACTTCCTTCTGCTCGACGTCCGTCATGGCCTCGAATGCGCCTTCGTTCTAGGGGGTGGGAGCCTCCAGCCTACCGACCCGCGGCCGCTCAGGAGTCGAGATGGGTGCGAATGGCCCCCGCAAGGGTCGGTCCGATGCCCGACACCTCGGCGATCTCCTCGGAGGTCGCGAGCTTCAACCTGGCCACGGAGCCGAAGTGTCGCAGCAGTTCCCGCACGCGAGCCGGACCCAGGCCGGGCACCTCTCCGAGCACTGAGGCGATGTCGCGCTTGCGCCTCGTGCGCTGGTGCGTGATCGCGAAACGGTGCGCCTCGTCGCGGATGCGCTGGATCAGGAACAGCGCCTCGCTGTTGCGCGGCAGGATGACCGGGAAGTCCGAGTCGGGCAGCCAGATCTCCTCGAGCCGTTTCGCTATGCCGCAGAGCTGGATGCCCGTCACCCCCGACTCGCGCAACGCGCGCTCGGCTGCGGCGACCTGCGGTTGGCCGCCGTCGACGATCAGCAGGTTCGGGCTGTAGCTGAACTTGCGGCGCTTGGCCGGCTCGACGACGCCGTCGCTCGTCACGACCTCGATCGGGTCGGGTTCGGTCTCGGGGTGCGCGAGGTAGGCGAGGCGACGTGTCAGCACCCTGTGGATCGAGTCGGTGTCGTCGGTGGACTCGGGGATGTTGAAGCGGCGGTACTCGTCCTTGCGCGGCAGGCCGTCCTCGAACACCACCATCGAGGCGACGATGTTGGTTCCGCTGAGGTGGGAGACGTCGTAGCACTCCATGCGAAGCGGGGCATCCGCCATCCCGAGGGCTTCCTGGATGTCCTCGAGTGCCTTCGACCTCGAGGTGAAGTCGGCGCTGCGCCTGGTCTTGTAGAGCATGAGCGCATGCCCGGCGTTCTGGTTCGCCGTCTCGAGAAGGGCGGCCTTGTCGCCGCGCTGGGCGGCCCGCAGCCGCACCTTGGTCGGGCTGCGGGATTCGAGCCAGCTCTCCAGCGCCGGGGCGTCCTCCGGCAGTTCCGGCACGACGATCTCGCGCGGTGGCGTCAGCCCCTCGGCGTAGACCTGCGGCACGATCGAGTCGACGAGCTCGGCCATCGACATGTGGAGTTCCTTGTCGACGACCCAACCGCGCACACCCCGGATGCGCCCACCGCGGACGACGAAGAGCTGCACTGCGGCGGCGAGCTCATCGTGCACGATGCCGAACAGGTCGATGTCGACCGACTCGCGCAGCACGACAGCGCTCTTCTCCAGCACCGCCTCGAGCGCGACGACCTGGTCGCGCCGGCGGGCGGCCAGCTCGTAGTTCTGCTCCTCGGAGGCCGCCTTCATCTCCAGCACCAGCTCGGCGACCATGCGCCTGTCCTGGTTGGCCATGAACGAGACGAAGCGCTTGACCGCCTCGCGGTGCTCCTCGATGGTGACCTTGCCAGAACACGGGCCGAAGCAGCGCCCGATCTGTCCGGCGAAGCACGGCTTGCCCGATTGCATGGCGCGCTTGTAGTCGGAGTCCTTGCAGGTGCGGATGGGGAACGCCTTGATCATCAGCTCGATGACCTCGTCGACGGCCCACTTCTTCGGGTACGGCCCGAAGTACCGGGCGCCGCGGATCTTCGTGTTGCGGGTGACCAGCACCCGCGGCGCCTCGTCGCCCAGGGTCACCGCCATGTAGGGATAGGACTTGTCGTCCTTGAACATGACGTTGAACGGCGGGTCGAACTCCTTGATCCAGGTGTACTCGAGCTGCAGCGCCTCGACCTCGTTGCCGACGACGGTCCATTCGACGCCGGCCGCTGTCGTGACCATGCGGCGCGTGCGCTCATGGAGAGTGTGCAGCGGTGCGAAGTAGTTGCTGAGCCTGGCCCGGAGGTTCTTCGCCTTGCCGACGTAGAGCACCCGACCCGACGCGTCGCGGAACCTGTAGACGCCCGGCTGCGTGGGGATCTCCCCCGCCTTCGGCCGGTACGGCAGGACGTTCGCCATGGGCCTCAGCCCGCGACTCGGGCGATGACGCCGTGGTTCTCCGCATCCGCTTCGAGCACCTCGCGCAGGAACTGGCCGGTGTGGCTCTTCGTGCTGCGGGAGACCGCCTCCGGCGTGCCCGTCGCGATGATCTGGCCGCCGCCCGATCCGCCCTCGGGTCCGATGTCGATGACCCAGTCGCTCGACTTGATGACGTCGAGGTTGTGCTCGATCACGATGACGGTGTTGCCCTTGTCGACGAGGCCGTTCAGCACGATGAGGAGCTTGCGCACGTCCTCGAAGTGGAGGCCCGTCGTCGGCTCGTCGAGCACGTACACGCTGCGGCCGTTGGAGCGGCGCTGCAGCTCGGTCGCGAGCTTCACCCGCTGCGCCTCTCCACCCGACAGGGTGGTGGCGCTCTGGCCGAGCGTGACGTAGCCCAGGCCGACGTCGACGAGGGTCTTGAGGTAGCGGTGGATGGCGCTGATCGGCTCGAAGAACTCGGCGGCCTCGCTGATCGGCATCTCGAGGACCTCGGAGATGTTCTTGCCCTTGTAGTGCACCTGCAGGGTCTCGCGGTTGTAGCGGGAGCCACCGCAGACCTCGCACGCGACGTACACGTCGGGCAGGAAGTTCATCTCGATCTTGATGGTGCCGTCACCCGAGCACGCCTCGCAGCGACCGCCCTTGACGTTGAAGCTGAACCGGCCGGGCAGGTAGCCCCTCGCCTTCGCCTCGACGGTCTCGGCGAACAGGTTGCGGATGCGGTCGAAGACTCCCGTGTAGGTGGCCGGGTTCGAGCGCGGAGTGCGGCCGATGGGCGCCTGATCGACGTGCACGACCTTGTCGAGGTGGTCGAGGCCCGTGACCCGGGTGTGCTTGCCGGGAAGCTTGCGAGCACCGTTGAGCTTGTTGGCGAGCACCCTGTACAGGACGTCGTTGACGAGGGACGACTTGCCCGATCCACTCACGCCGGTGACGGCCGTGAAGGTGCCGAGCGGGAAGTCCACAGTGACCTTGCGCAGGTTGTTCACCTCGGCGCCGACGACGGTGATCATGCGCTCCTTGTCGATCTTGCGCCGGGTGTGCGGCGTGATGATCTCCTTGCGGCGGGACAGGTAGTCGCCGGTGAGCGAGCGATGGTTGGCGAGCAGGTCGTCGTACGAGCCCGAGTGCACGACCTTGCCTCCGTTGACGCCGGCGCCGGGGCCGATGTCGACGATCCAGTCGGCGGTGCGGATGGTGTCCTCGTCGTGCTCGACGACGATGAGGGTGTTGCCCAGGTCGCGGAGGGCGATCAGGGTCTCGATCAGGCGGCGGTTGTCGCGCTGATGCAGGCCGATGCTCGGCTCGTCGAGCACGTAGAGCACGCCCGTGAGCCCGGATCCGATCTGGGTGGCCAGACGGATGCGCTGGGCCTCGCCGCCCGACAGCGTCGCTGCGGCGCGGGACAGGTTGAGGTAGGTGAGCCCGACCCTGATGAGGAAGTCGAGGCGCACCTTGATCTCTCGCAGCACCTGCGCTGCGATGGTCTGCTCGCGGTCGGTGAGCACCATCTTGTCCATGAATCCGCGGGCATCGGTCAGGCTGAGCTCTGCCACGTCGGCGATGCTCGCCCCGTGGATGAGCACCGAGAGCACCTCGGGCTTCAACCTCTTGCCGTCGCAGACGGGGCAGGGCACCTCGCGCAGGTACTCCGACCACCGTGCGCGCTGCACGTCGGTCTCGGCCTGCAGGTACTGACGCTCGATGTAGGGCACGACACCCTCGAAGCCCGAGGTGTAGCTCATCTCCCGGCCGTAGCGGTTGCGCCACTTGACGCGCACCTCGAAGTTCTCCCCGCGCAGCACGGCGTTGCGGGCGTTCGCGGGAAGGTCGCTCCACGGCGTCTTGAGCGAGAAGTCGAGATCGCGGGAGAGCCCTTCGAGCAGCTTCTCGTAGTAGTTGTAGAGGCTCTTGCCCTGCGAGGTCCACGGCAGGATGACGCCTTCGGCGATGCTCAGCTCGTGATCGCCCAGGAGCAGGTCCTCGTCGACGGACATCCGTGTTCCGAGGCCGGAGCACTCGGGGCACGCTCCGAACGGGGCGTTGAACGAGAACGTGCGCGGTTCGATCTCGGTGAGCTGGATCGGGTGGTTGTTCGGGCAGGAGAGCTTCTCGGAGAAGTTCTGCCAGGCCTCAGGACCGGTCGCATCGACGTAGTTGATGCTGACGAGGCCGTCGGTGAGGCGCAGTGCGGTCTCGAGCGAGTCGGTGAGCCGACCGAGGATCTCGGGGCCGGCGACCAGGCGGTCGATGACGACGGAGATGTCGTGCTTGACCTGCTTCTTGAGCAGCGGCGGCTCGTTCAGCTGGATGGTCTCGCCGTCGACGATCGCACGGGAGTAGCCGGATGCCGCCAACTCCTTGAACAGGTCGACGAACTCGCCCTTCTTCTGCGAGACGACGGGGCTGACGACCTGGTACCTGATGCCGGCATCCAGTTCCATGAGCTGGTCGGCGATCTGCTGGACCGTCTGGCGCTGGATGGTCTCACCGCAGATCGGACAGTGGGCGACGCCGATGCGCGCCCAGAGCAGGCGCATGTAGTCGTAGATCTCGGTGATGGTGCCGACGGTCGAGCGCGGGTTGCGGTTCGTGGACTTCTGGTCGATGGAGACCGCGGGGCTCAGGCCCTCGATGAAGTCGACGTCGGGACGGTCGACCTGGCCGAGGAACTGGCGGGCGTACGCCGACAGCGATTCCACGTATCGGCGCTGTCCTTCGGCGAAGATCGTGTCGAACGCGAGCGAGGACTTGCCGGACCCTGAGAGACCCGTGAACACCACGAGGGCATCACGCGGAATGTCGAGGTCGACGTTCTGGAGATTGTGCACGCGGGCTCCGCGGACACTCAGCTGGGAGCGATTTTCGACCTTTGACACAGACACCCCAGAAGTCTACGAGGCCCCACTGACACTCTCCTCCGGGCGGCACGTGCCCACAGCGAACGGGCGCCGCTCCGAGGGTCGTGGTGGGGATGGAATCCCCCAAGTCGCGCCCATGGATGCTCAGCAGGTACCGCAGTGAGCGCGGTGGGGCGGCTCGGCCGAAGTCCCGCCCAAGGATGCCCGCCGAACCCCGGACTTCGGCAGAGCCGCCCCACCGCCGACGTTCAGCGAAGCCGACGTCAGTTTGAATTGACAAAAGGAGTTTGTCAGTTCAGACTGACACCATGGACGAGGAAGAGAAGACCACGGCGGTGGACCCGGCGACCGGCCTGCGGGCCGTGCTGGCACTGCACAGGCTCGCGGAGCGCGTCGAGGCAACGCACGTGGCTGCAGCTCGCGCGGCCGGATGGTCGTGGGAGCAGATCGGGGACGCCCTCGGCGTCACCCGCCAGTCCGTGCACACCAAGTACGCGAAGGAGGAACGCCATGTTTGAGCGATTCGCAGTGGAGGCCAGGAACACCGTGGTGCGGTCGGTCGAGGTCGCCGGCCGTCGGGGCGACCGACGTCTCGGAACCGAGCACCTGCTTCTGGCCGCCCTCGACGATGACGGGATCGCGTCGGCGCTCGGCGTCGACGCCGCGGTCGCCGAGGCGGCAGCCGATGCGGCGGATCGAGAGGCGCTCGCCGAGATCGGCGTCGATGTGGCCGCCTACGGGCCGCTGGTCCACGCGGTCGGAACACCCCGGCCACGCCTCACGGCCGGCGGGAAGGCCGTGATGAAGCGCACGCTCGAGTACGCGGTCGTCGAACGGTCACGGCGGATCGAACTCCGCCACCTCGTGCTGGCCCTGCTCGAGCGGCCCGAGCCCGACCCGGCCGCCGCGCTGCTCTCCAGGCTCGGCGTCGACGCGGCCCGGGCCCGATCGGCCCTGCAGCGCGGCTGACGGCGACGGCGCCAGTCGCGGCGAGAGCGGCACTTCAGCCCTCCTCGGTTCCACATCCCCTCGCCCCCCACTCGCTCGCGAAGCGAGCGGTGGGGCGGCTCTGCCGAAGTCCGGGGTTCGGTGGGCATCCTTGGGCGGGACTTCGGCAGAGCCGCCCCGCCGCGACCCGCCCCACAACGACCTCGCCAGAAGAACCTCAGGGCGGGATCAGATGTGGCCGGCCTTCTCCATCTGGCGCAACTCGCGCTTCAGGTCGGAGAGCTCATCGCGCAGTCGCCCCGCGAGTTCGAACTTGAGCTCGCCGGCAGCCTCGAGCATCTGCGAGTTGAGGTCGGCGATGAGGTCTTCGAGCTGATTCGCCCCGGATGCCGCGATGCCCTCGCGGCGCAGGTTGGGCGTCGGAGCCTTCTTGCGGGCATCGCGCCCGCGAAGCAGCTCGGCGGTATCGGCCTCCTCGCGCTGCAGCACATCGGTGATGTCGGCGATGCGCTTGCGAAGCGGCGTCGGATCGATGCCATTGAGGGTGTTGTACTCGACCTGCTTCTCGCGGCGACGCGTGGTCTCCTCGATGGCCTTGGCCATCGAGTCCGTCATCACGTCGGCGTACATGTGCACCTCGCCGGACACGTTGCGCGCGGCGCGGCCGATCGTCTGGATGAGAGACGTCGATGAACGGAGGAAGCCCTCCTTGTCGGCATCGAGGATGGCGACCAACGAGACTTCGGGCAGGTCGAGGCCCTCGCGCAGCAGGTTGATGCCGACGAGCACGTCGTAGACGCCGGCCCGGAGTTCGGTGAGAAGCTCCACCCGGCGCAGGGTGTCGACATCCGAATGCAGGTAACGCACTCGGACCCCGGCCTCGGTGAGGAAGTCGGTGAGCTCCTCGGCCATCTTCTTGGTCAGAGTCGTGACCAGGATGCGTTCGTCCTTCGCAGCGCGCAGCCTGATCTCCTCGAGCAGGTCGTCGATCTGGCCCTTCGAGGGCTTCACCACGATCTGCGGGTCGATCAGTCCGGTCGGACGGATGATCTGCTCGACGATGCCGTCGGCGATTCCCATCTCGTAGCGTCCGGGGGTGGCCGAGAGGTACACGGTCTGGCCGACGCGCTCCTTGAACTCGTTCCACTTGAGGGGGCGGTTGTCGAGCGCGCTCGGCAGCCTGAAGCCGTGCTCCACGAGGGTGCGCTTGCGGGAGGAGTCGCCCTCGTACATGGCCCCGATCTGTGGAACCGTCACGTGCGACTCGTCGATGACGACCAGGAAGTCATCGGGGAAGTAGTCGAGCAGGCAGTGCGGCGCCTCCCCCGGCGCCCGGGCGTCGATGTGGCGCGAGTAGTTCTCGATGCCGGAGCAGAATCCGATCTGCTCCATCATCTCGAGGTCGAAGGAGGTGCGCATGCGCAGGCGCTGTGCCTCGAGCAGCTTGCCCTCGCGTTCGAGTTCGATCAGGCGTTCGTGAAGCTCGGTCTGAATGGTGCCGATGGCGCGCTGCATCACATCGGTCGAGGCCACGTAGTGCGATCCGGGGAAGACGGCGACGGCGTCGAGCTTGCGCACGACGTCGCCGGTGAGCGGATGCAGGCTGTAGAGCGCCTCGATCTCGTCACCGAACATCTCGATGCGGATGGCCAGTTCCTCGTACATCGGGATGATCTCGATGGTGTCGCCTCGAACGCGGAAGTTGCCGCGGGAGAAGTCGACGTCGTTGCGCTGGTACTGCATCGAGACGAACTTGCGGATGAGCCAGTCGCGGTCGACCCTCTGGCCGACCTGCAGCGCCATCATGGCGTTCATGTACTCGTCGGGCGTGCCGAGGCCGTAGATGCAGGAGACCGTGGACACCACGATGACATCGCGGCGACTGAGCAGCGAGTTGGTCGTGGAGTGCCGCAACCGCTCCACCTCGGCGTTGACCGACGAGTCCTTCTCGATGAACGTGTCCGTCTGCGGCACGTAGGCCTCTGGTTGGTAGTAGTCGTAGTAGGAGACGAAGTACTCGACGGCGTTGTTGGGCATGAGCTCGCGGAACTCGTTCGCGAGCTGCGCGGCCAGCGTCTTGTTGTGGGCCAGCACGAGCGTGGGCCGCTGCACCTGCTCGATGAGCCAGGCCGTGGTCGCCGACTTGCCGGTACCGGTGGCACCGAGCAGCACGACGTCGGTCTCGCCGGCGTTGATGCGCCCGGCGAGCTCGGCGATGGCCGTCGGCTGGTCACCGCTCGGGGTGTACTCGCTGATGACCTCGAAAGGGCGCACGGAACGTGTCGGTTGCATCCTTCGAGTCTAGGTTCGACCACCGACACACTCCCCCGGCGCTGTGCGCTGGCGGCGGACAGGGTCGATGTCACGGTGGCGCTGCACGCTCGCCATCCGGGCTGCGATTCAGCTGCGAGCGGCCAGCTCCTCGCGCACGCGCGCCCAGAGCGCATCCGTCTGACTCACGGTGTGCCCCATCGTGCCGTCGGTGTCGACCACGACATCGGCGATCGCGAGCCTCTGGGTGTCGGAGGCCTGAGCGTCGATGCGCGCCTGCGCGTGCTCTTCGGAGAGGCCGCGGAGCTCGACCAGCCTGTCGGCACGGGTCTGCTTCGTGGCGTGGGCCACGACGATGAGGTCGAACGGATGATCCACCTCGGCCTCGACGAGCAGCGGCACGTCGTACACCACCACGGCCCGGGGGTTCGCGGCCTCGGCGGCGGCGAACAGCCGGGAGGACAGCGCGCGCACCTGGGGGTGGACGATGGCGTTGAGCCGCTCGAGGGCCGCGGCATCCGAGAACACCAGTTCGCCCAGAGCGGCTCGATCGAGGGTGCCGTCAGCGGCGAGCACCCCGTCGCCGAACGCCTCGCGGATCTGCGCGAGACCCTCGGTACCGGGCGCCACGACCTTGCGGGCCAGCTGGTCGGCGTCGATGTGCACGGCGCCGTGCTCGACGAGTCGCCGCGCGATGGTGGATTTCCCCGAGGCGATGCCGCCAGTCAGACCGATGAGATACACATCCGTGATCCTACTCGGCGGCCTCGCTCAGCACCCGGGAACCCACGGTTCCGCGATCCAGGCCTCGGTGACGTACGGAAGCAGGATCTCGGCTGCCCGCGTCTCGGGATGCGCGTCGAGAACGTGCTCGATGCGCCGCAGCATCGCGGCGCGCTCCTCATCCGTCGCGGTGAGGTAGTAGCTGCGGGTCGTCGCCAGGTCGATCAGACCGCGGCGGGTGGTGCGCGTGGTCCAGCGCTCCTCCCGCTTGGCCGCCAGCTCGAGTCCGGCGCCGAGGGTGGGGTGGTAGGCCGTGGCCTCGTGGAGTCCGCGGTGCATCGCCGCCGACAGTGCGTCCACCCACGGGATCGCATCGTCGCGCGTGTTCCAGATGAGTGCCAGGCGGCCGCCGGGGCGGAGAACCCGGAGCACTTCGCGCGAGGCGGCCTCGGGATCCACCCAGTGCCAGGCCTGGGCGACGGTGACGACGTCGACGGCGGCGTCGGGCAACGGAATCGCCTCGGCCGACCCGACGAGAGTGCGCACCTGCGGCATCCGCTCGCTCAGCACCCCCAGCATCTCGGGCGAGGGATCGACTGCAGTGACGGATGCACCGAGGGCGACGAGGCGCTCGGTGAGCTTGCCCGTTCCGGCGCCGAGATCGAGGACCCGAAGCTTCTCGGGCTCGTCGCCGAGCAGCCAGCGGACGGTCTCGAGGGGGTACGAGGGCCTGTGGGCGTCGTACCCGCCGGCGTTCTCGCCGAAGGATGCGGCGTGCCTCGCGTCCCGTGGGTCGGAGCCTGGTGCCGGCGTCATCCCTTCAGACTAGACACAGCTCGAGACAACGAGGGTCTGCCCGGCCTTCACCGTGGCATTCGAATTCGCGTTGGTTCCGTGTCCCTTGTAGAGATAGCCGGTGTTCTCGACCGACCAGGATCCCTGCCAGGACCAGTTCGAGACCTTCTTGTCGAGGAGCGCAGCCTTCACGGCGGGGTCGAGCCCGGTGGCCGAGTTCAGGATCTGCTGCCAGTCGTAGGCGATCTCGAAACCGACGTAGAAGGTGGAGTAGCCGGTCACCGTCGTCTGCACGCACGCGTTGTACTGCGTGGCACCGGATGCGAGCACGGACTGGGTGCTGTAGGTCGTCGGCCCCGCGGCGACGACGCTGCTGGCGTTCCCGCTCCACCGGCAGAACTTGATCGTGGTGCTCTGGCCGGCGACGATCGGCGTGTTGTGGTTGACGGCGTCGTACGCGGGCCCCGCCCAGGACTGCTGGACGCCGCCGTAGTAGAGGATGCCGTTGGCGTCAGGGCCCGAGATCTTGACCGCGTTCGTGACCTGGCTCGGCTCCGCACCGTTGAACGGGATCGCTTTCGTGTCGACCCTGAGGCGCCATTCGATCGGCGACGTCGACGTCGTCGTCACGGTGGAGTTGACACAGAAACTCGTGGGCGTCTGTTCGTAGAAGTCGACCGTCGTGAGGCCGGTCTGCGGCGTGCCCGACGAGATGCCTCCACTCGAGGGCGCGGGGTCGGGTGCAGCGGGTGCCCAGCTGCCAGCGGACACCGTCGCGGCGACCGACGCAGCGCCATTCCACGCTGCGTACGTGGTTCCCCACGCCCCGGGAATCGCGATGCTCGCCACCAGGACTGCAGCAACGGCCACAGCGGCTGCGATGATCCAGCGTTTCACGGGCGCATCTCTCGGGTCACATGGGCGACGTCCACGAGGCCGCCGGATAGGGTCGTGCCACGCTAACATCCTGAGTCTCGCTCGACACGCTGCGGAGCCGCCCCAGTCCGGGCGTCAGCGGGACGCTTCGCGCACCCGGAGACGACGAAACGGCCGGGTCCCGAAGGACCCGGCCGCTCAATCCGTCAGACGGACTTAGTTGTTGCTCGAGAGCTTCTCGCGAAGCGCGGCGAGCGACTCGTCGTCAGCGAGCGTACCGGCGGAAGCCGACTCGCTCGAGAACGAGGAACCTGCAGCGGCAGGAGCCGCGGCGATCTCGTCGTTGGCCGTGGCGACCTGCTTCTTGTGAGCCTCCCAGCGAGCCTGGGCAGCTGCGTACTCCTGCTCCCACTTCTCGCGCTGGGTCTCGAAGCCCTCGCGCCAGTCGTTGGTCTCCGGGTCGAAGCCCTCGGGGTACTTGTAGTTGCCCTCGTCGTCGTACTCGGTGAGCATTCCGTAGAGCGCCGGGTCGAACTCGGTGCCCTCGGGGTCGACACCCTCGTTGGCCTGCTTGAGGCTCAGCGAGATGCGGCGACGCTCGAGGTCGATGTCGATGACCTTGACGAAGACCTCTTCGCCGACGGACACGACCTGCTCGGCGAGCTCGACGTGCTTGCCCGACAGCTCGGAGATGTGCACGAGGCCCTCGATGCCGTCGGCGACGCGAACGAACGCACCGAACGGAACGAGCTTGGTGACCTTACCCGGAGCGACCTGACCGATCGCGTGGGTACGGGCGAACACCTGCCACGGGTCCTCCTGGGTGGCCTTGAGCGAGAGCGACACGCGCTCGCGCTCGAGGTCGACCTCGAGGATCTCGACGGTGACTTCCTGACCGACCTCGACGACCTCGCTGGCGTGCTCGATGTGCTTCCAGCTGAGCTCGGAGACGTGGACGAGACCGTCGACGCCGCCGAGGTCGACGAACGCACCGAAGTTGACGATCGACGAGACGACGCCCTTGCGGACCTGGCCCTTGTGGAGGTTGTTCAGGAAGGTGGTGCGGCTCTCGGACTGCGTCTGCTCGAGCAGGGCACGGCGCGACAGGACCACGTTGTTGCGGTTCTTGTCGAGCTCGAGGATCTTGGCCTCGATCTCCTGGCCGAGGTACGGCGTGAGGTCGCGCACGCGGCGAAGCTCGATGAGCGATGCCGGGAGGAATCCACGGAGTCCGATGTCGACGATGAGTCCACCCTTGACGACCTCGATGACCGAACCAGTGACGACACCGTCGGCCTCCTTGATCTTCTCGACGTCGCCCCACGCACGCTCGTACTGAGCACGCTTCTTCGACAGGATGAGCCGGCCTTCCTTGTCCTCCTTCTGGAGAACGAGGGCCTCGACGGTGTCGCCGACGTTGACGACCTCTGAGGGGTCGACATCGTGCTTGATGGAAAGCTCGCGCGAGGGGATGACACCCTCGGTCTTGTACCCGACGTCGAGGAGGACCTCGTCGCGGTCGATCTTCACGACGGTGCCCTCGATGAGGTCTCCATCATTGAAGAACTTCAGTGTCTTCTCGACCGCGGCAAGAAAGTCTTCGGCGGAGCCGATGTCGTTGATAGCGACCTGCTTGGTTGCCTTCTCGGTCGTTGCGGTTGTCATGTAGTAGTTGCTCCAGTACGGACAGGATCAGGCCGCTCGCAGGATGTTGCTTCAGAGTTGGTTCCGCGAGAGGCGTGCGGATAGATGTCACAAATGTGACATTCCAGACTACCTGTTTCGCGGGGTCGATCGCAAACCACCTGAGCGCTCCCTGGACATCAAGTCACTGCTTGCCGGATGCGGCATCACGCGGGAGCAGGATGTCGCGCAGGGCCGGCTCGAGCTCGGGGTACGCGAAGGTGTAGCCGGCCCTGGTCAGACGCTCCGGCACGACCCACCGGCTCTTCAACACCAGTTCCGTCTCGGTGCGGATGACGGCGGAACCGACCTCGAGCATCCACCTGTACGCGGGCAGGGCGACCCTGACGCCGATCACGCGGCGCAGCGTCTTCATGAAGGTGCGATTGTCGGAGGGATGTGGTGCGCTGACGTTCACGACCCCGTCGATCTCCGGGTGTTCGACCAGGAAGTCGATCGCGCCTGCGACGTCGGCGATGTGGATCCAGCTGAACTTCTGCGCGCCCCCGCGTGCGCGGAACTCATGCTGCGTGCCGTTCGCCCGCCGGGCACGCGTCGAGAACCAGCGACCGTCGACCTGTGGTCCGCCGAGACCGAAGCGCGCCAGACGGATGAGCGGCGGCATCACGCTGCCGTCGCCCAGCACTATCGCCATGCGGAGCGCGACCCGGCGGGTCGCCGGCAGCTCCTCGGCGAACAACTCGGCCTCCCATGCCTTCGCCACGGAGACCGAGAAGCCCGAACCGAGCTCGCCCGTGCTCTCGGTCATCGGGCGGTCCTCGGCGTGCCGGTAGATCGTCGCTGTCGAGGAGTTCACCCAGAGCGCCGGCGGTGAGCTGCATGCGGCGACGGCCCGGCGCAGTTCGGCCGTGGTCTCGAGCCTGGACCTGAGGATCTCGGCCCGGTTCGCATCCGTGTACCTGCAGTTGACGCTCTTGCCCGCCAGGTTGATCAACAGCGCGGAGCCGTCGAGCAGAGCCGAGATGGCGGCGGTGTCGCCCCAGCGTGCGTCGGCACCGGACCGCCCGATCGTGCGGACCACCCACCCGGCAGCCTCATAGCGCGCTATGAGGAACCGGCCTATGAAGCCGGATGCCCCCGCGATGACGACAGTCGTGCTCATCTCTCCCCCTCGTCGGAGTCCTTCAGGATGCCGTATCGGAACGAGCCCGAGTACTCGTACACCCGCCCGATGACAGGCAGGTCGATCGTCACCGCGACCCGTTGCCGCTCACTGGCGTCGTCGAAGCTCTCGACCAGTCGGACGCTGGGAGCGATGCATCGCGGCAGCTCGATCCGCAGGCCGGCCAGCCGCACGCCCACCCGCGTCGACTGCAGGACGAGGGCGCCGTCGCTGACGTCGACATCGAAAGCCGCTCGCACCGGTCCTCCCAGCCGCCCGCCGCCGAGTTCATCGACGATACCGATCGGGGTGAAGGCGACCCGATCGACCATGGTGCGAGCGCACTCTGCGAGCTCGAAGGTGCGCCGGGCGGTGATGGCGCCTGTCGCTGTGGCACGGTTCTCGACCGTGAACGCGACGTCACGCTCCCAGACCGGGAACACGACGCCGGAGCGGCCCAGCAGTGCGAGCACCGGCCATGTCCAACGGCGCGGGGTGCCGACGACGTCGAACACGCCGGCGCCCCGACCGACGCGACCGACCGGCACGGCCGCGAAGTACGCCCGGAGCCGCGGGTGAAGCGACTCGACCGCATCGCCGAGCGCGCGCTCGTACGGGGAGAGCGGATGGCCCACGCTCAGCCGAGCAGGCTGGAGCGCAGGGTGTCGAGGCCGACGCCGCCGAGGTCGAGCGCACGGCGGTGGAACTCCTTGATGGAGAATGCCGAGCCCTCGCGCGCCGCTGCGTCGTCACGCAGCTGCTCCCAGATGCGCTGGCCCACCTTGTAGGACGGCGCCTGGCCCGGCCAACCGAGGTAGCGGTTGACCTCGAAGCGGATGAACTCGTCACTCATGTTGACGTTGGCGCGCATGAACTCGAGGGCGTACTCGGCCGTCCACACGCCCTGACCGTCGGGGCGCTGCTTCTCGAGGTGCACGCCGATGTCGAGCACGACGCGCGCGGCCCGCATCCGCTGGCCGTCGAGCATGCCCAGACGGTCGGCCGGGTCGTCGAGGTAGCCGAGCTGCTCCATGAGGCGTTCGGCGTAGAGCGCCCACCCCTCGGCGTGGCCCGAGGTGCCGGCGAGCTGGCGGCGCCAGGTGTTGAGCTTGGCGCGGTTGTACACGGCCTGGCCGATCTGCAGGTGATGGCCGGGCACACCCTCGTGGTACACGGTGGTGAGCTCGCGCCAGGTGTCGAACT
This sequence comes from Leifsonia sp. Leaf264, assembly GCF_001422325.1. Lineage (GTDB taxonomy): Bacteria > Actinomycetota > Actinomycetes > Actinomycetales > Microbacteriaceae > Orlajensenia. The sequence continues at coordinate 689,203 of NZ_LMMR01000004.1, read as the reverse complement.
CGGTGACTCCGACCGGAACCGACCACCACATGCGACCGGGGCGCGAGAAGTCATCGGTGGGGCCCGTGTAGTAGATGCCGCCCTCCTGAGTGGGCGCGATCATGCACTCGAGGGTGCGGATCTCCTCGGGGATGTCGAAGTGCGTTGCCCCGAGCTCGGCCACAGCCCTGTCGCTGGTCTCCTGCATCCAGCGCTGCAGCGCCTCGGTGCCGTGCAGCTTGCGGGCGGGGTCGCCGTCCAGGAATTCGATGGCCTCGTGAACGGATGCCCCGGGCTTGATCTCGCGGGCGATCGACTCCTGCTCGGCCACCATGCGGGCCAGCTCCTCGATCCCCCACTCGTAGGTCTCGTCGAGGTCGATGGTGGCACCGAGGAAGTGCCGGGACTGGAGGGCGTAGATGTCACGTCCGACGGCGTCGCGATCCGTGGCCGCCGGCTCGAGCTCGTTGGCGAGGAACTCGGCCAGCTCGGCATAGGCCGTCGCCGACGCGCCGGCACAGGCCGACAGCTGCTTGGCCAGCGAGGCAGGCAGGTCGCCGTCGGCGAGCTCCGCATCGGCGACGAAGGTGGAGAAGAAGCCGTCGTTCGCCGCCAGCTTGCGGGCCTGCGTCAGTACCTCTCGCACCTGGCGCTTCGCTGGCGTCACGCCCTCGCGGATGCCCTGACGAAGCGTCTCGATGTAGCCGTCGAGGGCGGCCGGAAGCGCGCCGAGGCGCTTGTCGACGATCTCCCAGTCCTCCACGGTGTCAGTCGGCATCAGGTCGAAGGCGTCGCGCAGGTCCTGCACGGGACTGGCGATCACGTTGAGGTCGCGCAGGTGCAGCCCGGCATCGTGGCTCTCGATCGCGAGGCGCAGCTCGCTCGAGAGATCGGCCTGGGTGACCTCGTCGACGTCGTCGGCCGGAGTGGCGGCCTCCAGCGCGGCGAGCACCTCGCGGCCGGCGCCCACGACGGCGTCGCGGCCGGCGGGAGACAGATCGGCGAAGCGGTCGTTGACCTCGGTTCGCCCGATGTACGTACCGAGGGTCGGCTCGAGTTCGACCAGGGTGTCGACCCAGTCCTCGGCGATGCGGTCGATGGCAGTAGGGGTGCGCAGGGAGTCAGCCGTCATTCTTCGAGCCTATGGGCTGGAGCCTCCGGCGCGCACGCGCAGGCACAGGCACGCGCAGGCACATGCGCAGGGTCGCCCAGCGCGTGCAACTGCTGCCACCACCTGCGGCGCAGGGGCCGAGGCCCGGACCCACCCGTGATCAGTGGGCCGCGGAGTCCCAGTCGTCGCCCCGGCCGACCTGTACCTCGAGCGGAACGAGCAGGTCTGCCGCACCGGCCATGCGTCGGCGCACGATCTCCTCGAGGCGGTCCCACTCCCCCTCGACGACCTCGAAGATGAGCTCGTCGTGCACCTGGAGCAGCATCCGCGAACCGAGCTCGGCTTCTGTGACGTCCTGTTCGATGCCGATCATCGCGATCTTGATGATGTCGGCGGCCGAGCCCTGGATCGGCGAGTTGAGCGCCGCACGCTCTGCGCCCTCGCGCAGCACGCGGTTCGGGCTGGCCAGTTCGGGGAAGGGTCGCCGACGGCCGAAGATCGTCTCGGTGTAGCCGTCGACCTTGGCCTGTTCGACGACCTGGCGGAGGTACGCCCGCACGGCGCCGAAACGCTCGAAGTAGTCACCCATCAGCTGCTTGGCCTGGGCGGTGTCGATGCGGAGCTGCTTCGACAGGCCGAAGGCGCTGAGCCCGTAGGCGAGGCCGTACGACATCGCCTTGACCTTGGTGCGCTGCAGGGCCGTGACGTCTTCGGGCTCCACCCCGAAGATGCGGGCGCCGACGAAACGGTGCAGGTCCTCGCCGGAGTTGAACGCCTCGATGAGCCCGGGGTCGCCGGAGAGGTGCGCCATGATGCGCATCTCGATCTGCGAGTAGTCGGCGGTGAGCAGCGTCTCGTATCCGGCGCCCGACTGGAAGGCTGCACGGATGCGACGGCCCTCCTCGGTGCGCACGGGGATGTTCTGCAGGTTGGGGTCGTTCGAGGAGATGCGTCCAGTGGCCGAGCCCACCTGCACGTAGGTGGTGTGGATGCGTCCGGTGGTGTCGATGGCCTTGTCGAGGGTCTCGACGATCTGACGGAGCTTCGTGGCATCGCGGTGCTGCAGAAGCAGGTCGAGGAACGGGTGCGGATTCGACTCCTGCAGGTCGGCCAGGGCACCGGCATCCGTCGAGTACCCGGTCTTGTTGGCGCGGGTCTTCGGCATGCCCAGCTGGTCGAACAGCACGTCCTGGAGCTGCTTGGGCGAACCCAGGTTCACCTCGCGGCCGATCTCCGCGTAGGCGGATGCCGCGAGGCCGGCGGCCTTCTCGCCGAGCTCGCCCGACAGCGCGGAGAGCTGCTCGTGGCTGACCGTGACGCCGCGCAGCTCCATGTCGACGAGAGCGAGGAGCACGGGGATCTCGATGTCGACGAGCACGCTGCGCGAGCCGTCGGAGAGCTCTCCGAGGATGACCGGGGCGACCCGCAGCGTGTACCAGGCCTGGATGGGCGGCCCGGCGACCACGGAGTCATCGGGGACGAGCTGGTTGGCATCGGCCTCGGGCATCACCTCGTGCAGGTAACGCTGCACGAGCTGCGCGAGGTTCTTCTCCTGCAGACTCGGCCGCAGCAGCCAGCCGGCGACGAGGTTGTCGGTGCGAAGGCCGCCGAAGGCGAGGTCGCTGCGCTTGAGCGCCTTCAGCTGCGGTTTCGCATCGGTGAGGATCTTGGGGGAATCGCTGGCAAGCCAGGTCTCGAACGGCAGGTAGTCGGCACGGCCGGCCTGCCACGGGATGTCGAGCACCTCGGTGGCGCTCGCGACGCCGAAGCCGATGACCTTGCCGTCGAGGGTCTCGACCGTGAGGCCGAGGCCGTCGGGGTTCGCCGCGGTGGCGTTCTCGAACCAGGCCCGCAGCTCCTCGTCGAGGAGGAGTCGCGGCTTCGGGGTGGGCGGAACGCCCGGGGCGGCCGCTGCGATCTCGGCGGCGCCCTCAGCGCCGCTGGTGGTACCGCTGCCCTCGAGCTTGTAGACCCGGTCGAGCAGGGTGCGGAACTCGAGACGACCGAAGATCTCGCGCACGGCCTCCTCGTTCATCTTCTGGCGGGTGAGGTCGTTCGGGCCGACAGGCAGCTCGACGTCGTCGACGAGCCGGTTGAGACGGCGGTTGCGCACGGCGTTCTCGCGGTTGTCGCGCAGGTTCTGGCCGACGACGCCCTTGATGTCATCGGCGTTGTCGAGGATTCCCTGCAGGGAGCCGTAGAGGCCGAGCCACTTGACGGCCGTCTTCTCGCCGACCTTGGGGATGCCGGGAAGGTTGTCGCTCGTCTCGCCGACGAGGGCGGCGACCTCCGGATACTGTTCCGGCCTGATGCCGTAGCGCTCCTCGACCGCTGCCGGGTCGTAGCGCTTGAGCTGCGAGACCCCCTGCGAGTTCGGGTACAGCAGCGTCACGTCGTCGTTCACGAGCTGGATGGTGTCACGGTCACCGGACACCAGCAGCACGCGGAAGCCCTCCTCGACGCCCCGCTTCGCGAAGGTGGCGAGGATGTCGTCGGCCTCGTAGTCCTCCTTCTCGACGGTGACGATGTTCATGGCGGCGAGGGCATCCTGCAGGAGCGGGATCTGACCGATGAACTCCGGCGGAGTCTCGCCGCGCGTTCCCTTGTACTCGGCGTACTCCCGCGTGCGGAACGAGACGCGCGAGATGTCGAACGCCACGGCGATGTGCGTGGGCTTCTCATTCTGGAGGAGCAGGAGCAGCATCGACAGGAAGCCGTGGATGGCGTTCGTGTGCTGCCCGTCACGGGTGCGGAAGCTGTCGACGGGGAGGGCGTAGAAGGCCCGGAAGGCCAGCGAGTGGCCGTCGATGACGAGGAGGGTAGGCTTTTCGGCGTCTGACACGACCCCAGACTACAAGCCGCATCCGACACGCTCCGGCACGCTCCGGCAGCGACGGATGCCTCGACCGACAGGCGACGATGAGCGACGAGACCACCGACCGGATCGACTGGGTTCAGGCCCGTGGCATGGGAGCTCTCGCGGAGAAGATGGGGATCGAGTTCACCGAGTTCAGCGTCGAGCGAGCGGTGGCACGGATGCCGGTCGAGGGCAACACGCAGCCCGCGATGCTGCTGCACGGCGGTGCCTATGTCGTACTCGGCGAGTCGCTCGGATCGATGGCCGCGAACCTCTTCGCCGGCGAGGGCAAGCTCGCCGTCGGCATCGAGATCAACGCGACGCACACGCGCTCGGCCACCAGCGGCTGGGTGACCGGGGTCTGCACGCCGATCCACCTCGGGCGCACGCTGACGACCCACGAGATCGCGATCACCGACGATCAGGGCCGGCGCTGCTCGACCATCAGGATCACGAACCTGATCAGAGAGCTTCCCGGTCGCTGAGCCACCGCCCGCTGAGGCCCGCGTGAAGCGCGCGGCCGAAGCGAGCTTGGTGGGAGTACTACGCCTTCTTGGGCGCCAGCTGCTCGATGATCGCCTGGGCGACGTCGTGCATGGTGAGGCGGCGGTCCATCGACGCCTTCTGGATCCAGCGGAAGGCCTCGGGCTCCGACAGGCCCATCTTCTCGTTGAGCAGGCCCTTGGCACGGTCGACGAGCTTGCGGGTCTCGAAGCGCTCGACGAGGTCTCCGACCTCGGCCTCGAGGGCGATGATCTGCGCGTAGCGGGCGAGGGCGATCTCGATCGCCGGAAGCAGGTCGTTCGGGGTGAACGGCTTGACGACGTAGGCGAGGGCTCCGGCCTCACTGGCCTGCTCGACGAGCTCCTTCTGACTGAAGGCCGTGAGCAGCACGACGGGCGCGATGTGGTTCTTGGAGAGCTGCTCGGCAGCCTGGATGCCCGTCATCTTGGGCATCTTCACGTCCATGATGACGAGGTCGGGACGCAGTTCCGTCGCCAGGGCGACCGCGGTTTCGCCGTCCCCGGCCTCTCCGACGACGTCGAAGCCGTTGTCGCGGAGGATCTCGACGATGTCGAGACGGATGAGGGACTCATCCTCTGCGACGACGACGCGCCGAGGGGGAACAGTGGAGGTATCTGCGTCAGTCACGTCGGAAAGCCTACGGTATCCTGATGCAGGCTCGTGCGCCGGTGTGGCGGAATGGCAGACGCGGAGCACTCAAAATGCTTTGTCGAGAGACGTGTGGGTTCGAGTCCCACCACCGGCACGAAACCGACTGCTCGGACCACAGGGTTCGAGCAATTCGTGTACAGGCCACCGGCACGAAACCAACTGCTCGGACCACAGGGTTCGAGCAATTCGTGTACAGGCCACCGGCACGAAACCAACTGCTCGGACCACAGGGTTCGAGCAATTCGTGTGCAGGCCACCGGCACGAAACCGACTGCTCGGACCACAGGGTTCGAGCAATTCGTGTGCAGGCCACCGGCACGAAACCGACTGCTCGGACCACGGGGTTCGAGCAATTCGTGTGCAGGCCACCGGCACGAAACCGACTGCTCGGACCACGGGGTTCGAGCAATTCGTGTGCAGGCCACCGGCACGATCGGCAACAGGCGAACGGCTCGGACCAGGACGGTCCGGGCCGTTCTGCACGTCAGAGCGTCTGCACCAGCCCGCCGTCGATGGCGTAGCCGGCACCCGTGATGTTCGCGGCGCGGTCGCTGGCGAGGAAGACGACGAGGTCGGCGACCTCCTCCGGGGTGGTGAAGCGTCGTGTGGCGGCATCCGCCACGGCCCCCTTCTGCACCTGTTCGCGGCTCAGCCCCGTCGCACCGCTCACCGAGCTGGCGATGCCGCCGTCGCCGAGCCAGAGCGCCGTCTCGACCGGTCCCGGATTGACGCCGTTGACCCTGATGCCGGCAGGCCCGACCTCCTTCGACAGCGACTTGGCGAAGTTCGCCAGCGCAGCCTTCGCCGCGGAGTAGTCGATGACGGCGGGGTCCGGCAGGTAGGCGTTCACCGAGGCGACGTTGACGATCACGCCGGAGCCGGCCGCGATCATCCCGGGGAGGACCGCCCTGGTGGCTCGCACCGCGGCCAGCAGGTTGAGGTTCAGCGACGCGACCCACTGCTCGTCGGTGACGGACAGGAAGCCGCCCGTTCGCGCCGTGGCGAGCCCGACGTTGTTGACGAGGATGTCGATCGGGCGATCGGTCGATGAGATGAGGCGTTCCGGAGCGTCGGGCTCGGACAGGTCGACCGCGACCACCTGCACCGATCCACCCGCCACGAGCTCGTCGAGCGCGGCGGACGACGATCGTGCGCCGGCGATCACCTGCACGCCCTCCGCCACGAAGGCGCGCACTATGGCCAAGCCGATGCCCTTGCTCGCTCCCGTCACGACAGCCGTGCGGCCGGTCAGTCCCAGATCCATCGCCACTCCCCCTCGTCGGTCTGCTGCTCACAGTAGGGCCGCGTCATCCGTGGTGGAATGGTTGATGCGCAATTCGCGCGGAATCGGGGCTCCCATGAACGAATCGATCGTGCTCATCACAGGAACGTCCTCCGGGATCGGCCTGGCCACTGCCGTCGCGGCGGCAGCGCAGGGTGCCACTGTCGTGGCGACGATGCGCGACACCGCCAGGTCGGGTCCGCTGCAGGATGCCGCTCGCGAGGCAGGGGTCGAGCTCGACATCCGCACACTCGACGTGACGGATGCCGCCGCCGTCGACGCTGTGATCGCCGCCGTCGTCGCCGAGCACGGCCGGCTCGACGCGCTGGTCAACAATGCCGGTGCCGGACACGTGGGCACCATCGAGCAGGACTCGCTCGACGACTATCGCGCAGCCATGGAGGTGAACTACTTCGGCGTCGTGGCCCTCACCAAGGCCGCACTCCGCCACCTGCGCGCCAGCGGCGGCAGGGTGGTGACGGTCTCGAGCGTCGGCGGCGTCGTCGGCCAGCCGTTCAACGAGGCCTACTGCGCCGCGAAGTTCGCCGTCGAGGGCTTCCTCGAGAGCCTCGCGCCGGTGGCGGCATCCGTCGGCGTCTCGGTGACCATCGTGGAGCCCGGAGCCGTGAACACCGAGTTCGCCGGGAACGCAGGCATCGGCGCCGCACTGGAGCGCGTCGCCGGCACCGCCTATGCGCCGGCCCTCGATGCCTACGTGCGGCACGCGCGCGCGACCTTCGACCCGTCGGCAGCGCAGAAGCCGGTCGACATCGCCGACGTCATCACCGAGGTGCTGCGGGCGGAAAAGCCGCCCACGCGCGTTCAGACCTCCGCAGCGGCCGAGCGCTTCGTCGGCGTCACCCTGCGCGATCTCGACGGCTCGGCCGTGCAGGGCCTCACGAGCGGCTGGATCGCAACCGACCGAGCCGAGCACGTCGCCGGCTGATCTCCGCCATGGCGACCATCGCTGCGATGACCAGGACGGTGGCGGCCACCACCACGCCGGCATCCGCGGCGGCAGCCACCGGGAACAGCAGGAACGGCAGCAGCACCCCGACGATTCCCCACCGGGCCACACGTCGCGGCGGATCACCGTACCGCAGCGCTATGGCGGCGTTTGCCGCGTAGAACAAGGCGATGCCGGCCACGATGCAGACGGTGGCTCCCCCGGGCAGGCGGTGACCGGCCTCCGCCACCGCCGTGCCGAGTCCGGCTGCGAGCATGACGATGCCGACCACGAGCACGAACGGCAGGTACATCACGGTGTCGCGGAGAGCACGGATGTCCCCGTCGCGCTGCAGTCGGCGCCATCCGTCCTCCGCGCTCCGTGCCCCGTACTGGAAGAACGCCCAGGCGAGGCCGGAGATGGCCGCGAACGCGAGGATCGCCGTGACCCCGGATGCCACCGACCAGTGCTCGTCGATCTCGGCGATGATCGACAGGATCGTCTCGCCGAACACGATGACGACGAAGAGTCCGACCCGCTCGGCGATGTGATCGATGTCGAGGGTGTCGCGCAGCCAGTCGCGCTGGCTGCCGAGGAAGGCGAGCAGGAGCACCTCGATTCCGATTGCGACACCCCAGAGAACGAACTGCGCCGGCTGCGGAACCACGATCGACGCCGCCCAGATGACCGCCGTCAGGCCGTTGTAGGTGAGCGAGCGATACCAGGGCACCCCGGCCCGTCGCCCCTCCATCCACCAGGGGATGAGGATCACCAGACGGATGACGGCGTTGCCGGCCGCATAGGCCCAGGCACGCTCACCGAGCCCCTCGGAGACCGCCGCTGCCATGACCCCCACGGAGAGCATGACCACGCTGACCATGACCCAGATCCTGGGCGTGACGACGGCCCCGAAGAGGTTCATCGTGATGGTGACATTCATCCAGACCCACCACGCCGGGAAGAAGAGCACGACGAAGGTCGCGAAATCGAGCGCGGACGGTTCCCCGTGCAGACTGTGGGCCAGGACGCCGACGAAGGCGACCATCACGAGGTCGAGGAACAGCTCCAGCCACTGCGCGTGCCGTGGGGTTCGCACGAGACCCTCTGGCACTGCCGGCTGCTGGCTCACGCCGCCCAGACTAGAGGTACATTGCTAGAGCCGACAGAGCTGAATGAGCCGACGGAGCAGGAACGGGAGTCGCATACCCGTCAGAGATCGGGAGCATCCGTGACACAGCACGACACCCGCGGCATCGACCCCGACGTCGAGCCGTCAGGTCCGCAGGACCTGCGCCGCGAGACCTGGCGCTACATCATGAAGCGCACCACCCGGGAGTTCGGCTTCGACGACCTGCCCGACGCCGCTGCAGCGCTCACCTACTACGGCGTGCTGTCCATCTTCCCGGCGCTCATCGCCGTCGTCGCCGGATTCGTGGTGTTCGGCGACGGCGACGGCTCGATCACCTCGGTGCTCGGCATCCTCAAGGACGCGTTCCCCGGCACCGACCTGGGCGAGATCGAGGACGCGCTCGCCCAGCTCGCCGATTCCTCGGGCTGGTTCGCGCTCGTCTTCGGCGTCGTCCTGACGATCTGGACCGTCTCGCGCTATGTCGGCGCCTTCAGCCGCGCCATGAACCGCATCTACGAGGTCGATGAGGGACGCGGTTTCACCATCCTGAAGCCGCAGCAGCTCCTCATCAGCGTCGTCTTCGCCGTGCTCCTGGGCGTGATGGGCTGCATGCTCATAGTCTCGGGACCCGTGGCGGATGCCGTCGGGACGGCGCTCGGCATCGGCGAGCCGTGGCTCGGCCTGTGGTCGATCCTCAAGTGGCCGATCCTCGTCCTGCTCGCGATCGTGGTGATCGGGCTGCTCTACTACTCGACGCCGAACGTGCACCAGCGCCGATTCCGTTGGCTCAGCATGGGGGCGCTGCTCGCGTTGACGACGATGGTGGTGTCGTCGGCGCTGTTCTTCATTTACATCCTGAACTTCTCCAACTACGGCCGCATCTACGGATCACTCGCGGGCGCGCTGATCTTCTTCATCTGGCTCTGGATCGCCAACCTCGCGCTCCTGTTCGGTGCCGAGTTCGACTCCGAGGTCGAACGCGGTCGCCAACTGCAGTCGGGCATCGCCGCCGAGGAGAACCTGCGGATGCCGCCCCGCACGACGGCCCTCGCCGAGAAGCGGGCGGCCAGGGCCGAGGCCGACGTGGCCGAGGGTCGCGGCATCCGCTACGACAGCGCGCCCCGAGCCCCGAAGGGCGTCGACCCGCGCGACTGACTCAGTCGTTATCACCGCCGGTCGAGCTCGACCCTGCCGGTGCCGATCCGGTCCACGACCACTCGGCGACCTCGGGGAGGTCCTCTCCGTGCTCGCGCGTGTACGCCTTGGCGCGGATGCGGGCATCCTGCATCTCCTGCCGCAGCATGCCCTCTCGAGCGGCGAGGCCGGGCACCCTGTCGATCACGTCGGTCACGAGGTGGAAGCGGTCCATGTCGTTCAGCATCACCATGTCGAACGGCGTGGTCGTGGTCCCTTCCTCCTTGAAGCCGCGCACGTGCAGGTTCGCGTGCCCAGAACGCCTGTACGTGAGGCGGTGGATGAGCCAGGGATAGCCGTGGTAGGCGAAGATGACGGGCTTGTCCGGGGTGAAGACGGCGTCGTACTCACGGTCCGAGAGCCCGTGCGGATGCTCCCCCTCGCTCTGCAGACGCATCAGGTCGACCACATTGACGACGCGCACGCGCAGGGACGGCACGCGCTCGCGGAGGATCTGTGCCGCGGCCAGGATCTCGACCGTCGGCACGTCACCGGCACAGGCGAGCACGACATCGGGCTGCTCACCGGCGACCTCCGTTCCCGCCCAGTCGAACAGGCCGAGGCCGCGGGTGCAGTGCTCGATCGCCGCGGGCATCGACAGCCAGTTCGGGCTCGGCTGCTTGCCGGCCACGACGACGTTGACGTAGTCGACCGATCGCAGGCAGTGGTCGTAGGTGGAGAGCAGCGTGTTGCCATCGAACGGCAGGTAGACGCGCACCACGTCGGCCTTCTTGTTCATGACGTGGTCGATGAAGCCCGGATCCTGGTGCGACGCGCCGTTGTGGTCCTGTCGCCAGACGTGGGAGCTGAGCAGGTAGTTCAGCGACGACACCGGGCTGCGCCACGGGATCGCCCGAGAGCTCTTCAACCACTTCGCGTGCTGGTTGAACATCGAGTCGACGATGTGGATGAACGCCTCGTACGAGTTCACGATGCCGTGGCGACCCGTGAGCAGGTAGCCCTCGAGCCAGCCCTGGCACTGGTGCTCGCTGAGCATCTCCATGACGCGGCCCGCCTTCGCGAGATGGTTGTCGTCGTCGATCGGCCAGCGCTCGGCGTTCCACTGCTTGTCCGTCACCTCGAACACGTCGGAGAGGCGGTTCGACGCCGTCTCGTCGGGGCCGAAGATGCGGAAGTTCGTCGGATTGTCACGGATGACGTCACGCAGCCAGGCTCCCAGCACCCGGGTGGCCTCTCCGATGGTGGCGCCCGGCTCCGGCACGTCGACCGCGTAGTCCCGGAAGTCCGGCAACCGCAGCGCCTTCCGCAGCAGCCCGCCGTTGGCGTGCGGGTTGGCGCTCATCCGCCGCTCACCGTCCGGCGCCATCGACACCACCGACGGCTCGGGCGCACCGGCCTCGTCGAACAACTCCTCCGGCCTGTAGGAGCGCATCCACTCCTCCAGGACGCGGGTGTGCTCTGGGGTGTCGCGGGCGTCGGCCAGGGGAACCTGGTGGGAACGCCAGTTGTCCTCTGCCGGATGCCCGTCGATGGTCGTCGGGCAGGTCCAGCCCTTGGGCGTGCGGAGGATCAGCATGGGCCAGGCCGGGCGCCCGTCGAGGGTGCCGTCGGCTGCGCTCCGCTTGATCTCGGCGATGCGGTCGAGGATCTCGTCGAGGATCCACGCCATGCGTTCGTGCACGGCGATGGGATCCTCGCCGTCGAAGCCGCCGGAGACGAGGTACGGCGTGTAACCGTAGCCGCGCATCAGCTCGAAGAGCTCCTCCTCGGGGATGCGGGCCAGCACCGTGGGGTTGGCGATCTTGTAGCCGTTGAGGTGCAGGATCGGCAGCACGACGCCGTCGGTGGCCGGATCGAGGAACTTGTTGGAGTGCCAGGCCGTGGCAAGCGGACCCGTCTCGGCCTCGCCGTCGCCGACGACGGCGGCGACGAGCAGCTGCGGGTTGTCGAATGCGGCGCCGTAGGCGTGCGAGAGGGCGTATCCGAGCTCACCGCCCTCGTGGATGGACCCGGGTGTCTCGGGGGCGGCATGGCTCGGGATGCCACCGGGGAAGGAGAACTGCCGGAACAGCCGGCGCAGTCCTTCCGCGGACTGGTCGATGTCGTTGTAGATCTCGCTGTAGGTGCCGTCGAGGTAGGCGTTCGCCACCATGCCCGGGCCGCCGTGGCCCGGTCCGGCGATGTACAGGGTGTCGAGGTCGCGCTCGCGGATCGCGCGATTGAGGTGCGCGTAGATGAAGTTGAGGCCGGGCGTGGTGCCCCAGTGGCCGAGCAGGCGCGGCTTGATGTGCTCCGGCGTCAGCGGTTCGCGCAGCAGGGGATTCGCCAACAGGTAGATCTGACCGACCGAGAGGTAGTTGGCCGCACGCCACCAGGCGTCGATGGCAGCGATGGTCTCGTCGGTGAGTGGCGAGTCCGACCTGGTCTTCCAGGTGTCGGCGGATGCTGCGCGTGCTGCCATGGGGATCCTCCGTCTGTCGGTTCCTCCATCCTAGGAACGCACGACGGGCCGGCGCGGAAATTATCCGCACCGGCCCGTCGAACAGCAGGGGAACGTCCCTACAGCACCTCGCCGACGATGTGCACGCGCACGTCGTTGGTGGTGCCGGGGATTCCGGGAGGGGATCCCGAGATGATGATGACCTTCTCGCCGATGGCGGCCTTGCCGGTCGAGGCGAGCACCTCGTCGACCTGGCTGACCATCTGGTCGGTGTGGGTCACCCGATCGACGACGAAGGACTCGACGCCCCAGTTCAGTGCCATGCGCCGACGGATCGCCGGGTCGGGCGTGAACGCCAGGATCGGGATCTTGTTGCGCAGGCGCGACATCCGTCGGACCGACTCACCGGACTCGGTGAAGACGCAGAGGTACTTGGCCTCGACGAAGTCGGCCACCTCGACGGCGGCGAGGGTGATGGCGCCGGCCTGGGTGCGCGGCTTGGTGCCGAGAGGCTGGATGCGGTCGAGACCGTGCAGCTCGGTGGACTCGACGATGCGGGCCATGGTCTGGACGGTGATGACCGGGTACTCTCCGACACTGGTCTCGCCACTGAGCATGACGGCGTCTGCTCCGTCGAGGATCGCGTTGGCGACATCGGAGGTCTCGGCGCGCGTGGGCACCGGGCTGTGGATCATCGACTCGAGCATCTGGGTCGCGACGATGACGGGCTTGGCCAGGCGGCGGGCGATCTCGACGGCGCGCTTCTGCACGATCGGCACGGCCTCGAGCGGGAGCTCGACGCCGAGGTCACCGCGGGCGACCATGATCGAGTCGAAGGCCTCCACGATCTCCTCGAGGTGATCGACGGCCTGCGGCTTCTCGATCTTCGCGACGACGGGGACGCGGCGTCCCTCCTCGTCCATGATCTCGTGCACGCGGATGATGTCGTCGGCGTTGCGCACGAACGACAGGGCGATGATGTCGGCGCCGAGCTTCAGGCCCCAGCGCAGGTCTGCCTCGTCCTTCTCGGACAGCGCGGGCACGTTGACCGCGACGCCGGGGAGGTTGATGCCCTTGTTGTTGGACACCGGGCCGGCGACGATGACCTTCGTGGTGACGACGGTGCCATCCGTCTCGACGACCTCGACGCGCACCTTGCCGTCGTCGATGAGGAGGAAGTCCCCGGCGGCGACGTCCTGGGGCAGGCCCTTGAAGGTCGTGCCGCAGATGTCCTTGTTTCCGATGATGTCTTCGGTGGTGATCTTGAAGATGTCGCCCTGGGCGAGCTCGTACGGTCCGCCCTCGAACTTGCCGAGACGGATCTTCGGGCCCTGCAGGTCGACGAGCACGGCGACGGCCTTGCCCGAGTCGTTGGCCGCCTTGCGGACGTTCTGATAGATGCCCTCGTGCACGTCATAGCTGCCGTGGCTCAGGTTCATCCGGCAGACGTCCACGCCGGCGTCGATGATCGCCCTGATGTTCTCGTAGCTCGACACTGCCGGGCCGAGTGTTGCGACGATTTTCGCGCGTCTCATGTGCGTTTCTACTCCGATTGTTGTGCAGCCCTTGTGGGGCCTCGTGAAAAGTCTTAGATCGTGAAGCCGCGGTCGGTCGGGCGTACTGGCGACGGCAGTTCAGTGCTTCCTTCAAGGTACCGGTCGACGGCTGCGGCCGCAGCCCGTCCCTCGGCGATGGCCCAGACGATGAGCGACTGTCCGCGACCGGCGTCGCCGGCCACGAAGACGCCGGAGTGCCCGGTGGCGTAGTCGCCGTCGCGCTCCACGTTGCCGCGTCCGTCGAAGGCCACGTCGAGCTGGGAACCGAGGTCCTGCTGCTCGGGACCGGTGAAGCCCATCGCGATGAGGACCAGGTCGGCCGGGATCTCACGCTCGGTGCCGGCCTTCGGCACCCGGCGTCCGTCGAGGTACTCGGTCTCGGCGACGCGCAGGGCGCGCACCTCTCCGGCCTCGTTCGAGAGGAACTCGACCGTCGATGCGAGGAACTGGCGGTTGCCGCCCTCTTCGTGCGCGCTCGAGATCTCGAAGACCGTGGGGTCCATCGGCCAGGGCTGGTGCTCGGGACGACCCGTCGACGGCTGCTTGCCGATGGCGAGGTTGGTGACGGATGCTGCGCCCTGGCGGTGCGCGGTGCCGATGCAGTCGGCACCGGTGTCGCCGCCGCCGATGACGATGACGTGCTTGTCCTCGGCGGTGATCTGGTCGCTGACCTTGTCGCCGGCACCCACGTGGTTGGACTGGGTGAGGTATTCCATGGCGAAGTGGATGCCGGACAGGTCGCGCCCGGGGATCGGCAGCTCGCGCGGGATCATCGCGCCCGTGGCGACGATGACGGCGTCGTAGCGACGGCGCAGCTCATCCCAGGTGATGTCGACTCCGATGTTGACGCCGGCGCGGAAGCGGGTGCCCTCGGCCGTCATCTGCTGGAGACGCTGGTCGATGTGACGCTTCTCCATCTTGAAGTCGGGGATGCCGTAGCGGAGCAGGCCGCCGATGCGGTCGTCGCGTTCGAACACGGCGACGGTGTGGCCGGCGCGCGTCAGCTGCTGGGCAGCGGCGAGACCGGCCGGACCGGATCCCACGACGGCGACGGTCTTGCCGGTCAGGCGTCCGGGCGGGTGCGGCTGCACCCAGCCGCTGGAGAACGCCTGGTCGATAATCGACACCTCGACCTGCTTGATGGTCACGGCCGGCTGGTTGATGCCCAGCACGCACGCGGACTCGCAGGGCGCCGGGCAGAGCCGACCCGTGAACTCCGGGAAGTTGTTGGTGGCGTGCAGACGCTCGATGGCGGCATGGCCCTCGCCGCGCCAGGTGAGGTCGTTCCACTCCGGGATGAGGTTGCCGAGCGGGCAGCCCTGATGGCAGAACGGCACTCCGCAGTCCATGCAGCGACCGGCCTGGCGTCGAAGCTGGGTGGCGTCACCCTGCTCGTACACCTCTTTCCAGTCCATGAGGCGCACCGGAACGGGGCGGCGGGCGGGCAGTTCGCGATCCGTGGTCTTGAGGAATCCCTTGGGGTCAGCCACCGGTCACCTCCGAGTCGTGAGTAAGCACAGGCGTGTCCAGACGATCGATTCGCTCAGCCACCAGTGACCTCCAGAATCCGTGTCCAGACGACGTCGCCGTCGGGGTCGAGCCCCTCGGCGACAGCCGTGTTGCGGGTTTCGAGCACCGCGGCGTAGTCGCGCGGAAGCACCTTCGTGAAGCGGGCGAGGGTCGCGTCGGGCTCCGCGAGCAGGCGCTCGGCGAGCACGGATCCCGTCTCGCTCGCGTGCCGGCGCAGGAGATCGAGCACGATCTCGCTGTCGGCGCTTCCGAGCGGCAGCAGGTCGAGCTCTCCCGAGGCGAGGGAGTCGAGGTTGACGCGCTCGCGGATGAGGTCGAACACGTAGGCCGTGCCGCCGGACATGCCGGCGCCGAGGTTGCGCCCGGTCTCTCCGAGGATGAGTGCGAGGCCACCGGTCATGTACTCGAGGGCGTGGTCTCCGACGCCCTCGACGACGGCGGTCGCTCCCGAGTTGCGCACCAAGAACCTCTCGCCGACCATGCCGCCGATGAACATCGCACCCTGCGTGGCCCCGTACCCGATCACGTTGCCGGCGATGACGTTGTGCTCGGCCTCGAAGGTCGAGCCTTCGGGGGTGCGCACGACGATCTGGCCTCCGGAGAGGCCCTTGCCGACGTAGTCGTTGGAGTCGCCGACGAGGCGCAGCGAGATGCCGCTCGGCAGGAAGGCGCCGAATGACTGGCCGGCCGATCCCGTCAGGGTGACAGAGATGGTGCCTGTCGGCAGTCCGTTCTCGCCGTGGCGCACGGTGACCTCGTGGCCGAGCATCGTGCCGACGGCCCGCTCCGTGTTGCGGATGGGCAGGGCGATCTCCACGGGGGAACCGTGATCGAGGGCGTCGGCACTCAGGCGGATGAGCTCGTTGTCGAAGTGCTTGTCGAGCTCGTGCTCCTGGCCGCGCGCGTTCTTGCGGGGCTCGGAGTCGGAGAAGTCGGGTCCGACGAGGATCGGGGCGAGGTCGAGTCCGGATGCCTTCCAGTGCTCGACGGCGTTGTCGACGTCGAGCAGGTCACGGCGTCCGATCGCCTCATCGAGGCTGCGCAGGCCGAGCTCGGCGAGGTACTCGCGCACCTCCTGCGCGATGAACTCGAAGAAGTTCACCACGTACTCGGCCTTGCCGCTGAAGCGCTCGCGCAGGACGGGGTTCTGCGTGGCCACGCCGACGGGGCAGGTGTCGAGGTGGCAGACGCGCATCATGATGCAGCCCTCGACGATGAGCGGGGCCGTTGCGAAGCCGAACTCCTCGGCGCCGAGCATGGCGCCGATCAGCACGTCGCGACCGGTCTTCAACTGTCCGTCGACCTGCACCACGACACGGTCGCGCATGCCGTTCAGCATCAGGGTCTGCTGGGTCTCGGCGAGGCCGAGCTCCCAGGGCGTTCCGGCGTGCTTCAGCGAGTTGACGGGGCTCGCTCCGGTTCCGCCGTCGTGACCGGAGACCAGGATGACGTCGGAGAGGGCCTTGGCGACTCCGGCCGCGACGGCGCCGATACCGGACTGGCTGACCAGCTTGGTGTGCACGCGCGCGCTCGGGTTGGACCGCTTGAGGTCGAAGATGAGCTGCTTGAGGTCTTCGATCGAGTAGATGTCGTGGTGAGGCGGCGGCGAGATGAGGCCGACGCCCGCTGTGCCGTGCCGGGTGCGCGCGATCCAGGGATAGACCTTGGTCGACGGCAGCTGCCCGCCCTCACCGGGCTTCGCACCCTGTGCGAGCTTGATCTGGAGGTCGGTGGCGTGGGTCAGGTACATGCTCGTGACGCCGAATCGACCTGACGCGACCTGCTTGATGGCGCTGCGGCGCTCGGGGTCGAGAAGGCGGTCGAGGTCCTCGCCGCCCTCGCCGGTGTTCGACTTGCCGCCGAGGCGGTTCATCGCGATGGCGAGGGTCTCGTGGGCCTCCTTGGAGATCGAGCCGTAGCTCATCGCTCCGGTGGAGAACCTCTTGACGATGGACGCGACGGATTCGACCTCGTCGATCGGCACCGGCGTGCGCTGGCCGCCGTTGAACTTGAACATCCCGCGCAGCGTCATGAGCTGCTCGGCCTGGTCGTCGACGAGCTTGGTGTACTCGCGGAAGATGTCGTAGCGGCGCGTACGCGTCGAGTGCTGCAGCCTGAACACAGTCTCGGGGTTGAACAGGTGCGGTGCGCCGTCGCGACGCCACTGGTACTCGCCGCCGGTCGCGAGGCGTTCGTGCGCCGTGGCGGCGGCATCCTCCGGGTAGGCGGCAGTGTGGCGGGCGAGGTTCTCGGCGGCGATCACGTCGATGCCGATGCCGCCGAGCTTCGACGTGGTACCGGTGAAGAACTCGGCGATGAACTCGTCGGACAGTCCGATGGCCTCGAAGGCCTGGGCGCCGGCGTAGGACGCCATGGTGGAGATGCCCATCTTCGACATGATCTTCAGGACACCCTTGCCGAGGGCCTTGATGACGTTCGCGACGGCCTTCTCGGGCGTGACGCCCTGCAGCACGCCGGACCGCACCAGGTTCTCGCTGGTCTCCATCGCGAGGTACGGGTTGACGGCGGATGCCCCGTAGCCGATGAGCAGCGCCACGTGGTGCACCTCGCGCACGTCGCCGGCCTCGACCAGCAGGCCGACCTTCATGCGGTTCTGCGCCCGGATGAGGTGGTGGTGCACGGCTGCGGTCATGAGCAGCGACGGGATGGGCGCGAGCTCCTTGGTGGAGTCGCGGTCGCTCAGCACGATGTACTCGGCTCCGTCGGCGATGGCCTCGTCGACCTCGTCGCACATGGCAGCCAGGCGGTCGCGCAGCGCCTCGGGGCCGGCATCCACCCTGTAGAGACCCTTGATGGTGGTCGCCGTGCGCGAGCCGGGGTTCGGATCGATGTGCTGGATCTTCGCGAGCTCGTCGTTGTCGATCACCGGGAACGTCAGGACGACCTGGCGAGCGTGCTCCGGGCCGGCACTGAGCAGGTTGCGCTCGGGGCCGACTGAGGTGCCGAGGGAGGTGACGACCTCTTCACGGATGCTGTCCAGCGGCGGGTTCGTCACCTGGGCGAACTGCTGGGTGAAGTAGTCGAAGATGAGCCGCGGCCGGTCCGACAGGACGGCGATGGGGGTGTCGGAGCCCATGGCACCGAGCGGCTCCGCCCCGTTCTTCGCCATCGGCGAGAGCAGGATGCGCACTTCTTCCTCGGTGTAGCCGAAGGTGCGCTGACGGCGGACGACGGATGCCGGCGGGTGCACGATGTGCTCGCGCTCGGGCAGGTCGGAGAGCCTGATGCGCTCGTCGGCGAGCCAGTCGCCCCACGGCTCGGATGCGGCGAGCTCGGCCTTGATCTCGTCGTCCTCGATGAGGCGGCCCGCCTCGGTGTCGACGAGGAACATGCGGCCGGGGCGCAGACGTCCCTTGCGCACGACCTTGGCCGGGTCGACGTCGATCACGCCGATCTCGCTGGCGAGCACGACGAGGCCGTCATCCGTCACCAGGAAGCGTCCGGGACGCAGGCCGTTGCGGTCGAGGGTGGCGCCGACGAGCGAGCCGTCGGTGAAGACGATCGCGGCCGGGCCGTCCCACGGCTCCATCAGCATGGAGTGGTACTCGTAGAAGGCGCGACGCTCCGGGTCGATCTCGGTCTGCTTCTCCCACGCCTCGGGCACCATCATCATGATGGCGTGCGGTAGGGAACGTCCGGTGAGCTGCAGGAGCTCGACGACCTCGTCGAACGACGCCGAGTCGCTGCCGCCGGGAGTGACGATCGGCAGCAGCGGCTGGATCGGGCCGAGCACCTCGGACTCGAGCTGCGACTGGCGCGCCCGCATCCAGTTGCGGTTGCCCTGGATCGTGTTGATCTCGCCGTTGTGGGCGATCATGCGGAACGGCTGCGCCAGCGGCCACGACGGGAAGGTGTTGGTGGAGTAGCGCGAGTGCACGAGGGCGAGCTTCGAGGCGAAACGCTCGTCGGAGAGGTCGGGGTAGAACGGCTCGAGTTGGAGCGTCGTGACCATGCCCTTGTAGACGAGGGTGCGGCTCGACAGCGACGCGAAGTAGACCTCGAGGTCCCGTTCGACGCGCTTGCGCAGCCTGAACGCCTGGCGCTCGAGGGCGAGGCCGCTGAGGCTGTCGCCGTTCTCGTCGGTCAGGGCGCTGGTGAGGAAGAGCTGCTGGATGGCCGGCATGGCGGCACGGGCGAGCGAGCCCACCTCGTCGGGGCGCACGGGGATCTCTCGCCAGCCGATGACGACGAGTCCCTCCTCCTGCGCGAACTGCGCGAGACGGCGCTTGACTTCGCTGCGGGCGGTCGGGTCCGTCGGCAGGAAGGCGTTTCCGACGGCGTAGCGGCCGACCTCGGGCAGCGCGAAGTCGGTGATGGCGCGCAGGAAGGC
Organism: Leifsonia sp. Leaf264; assembly: GCF_001422325.1. Lineage (GTDB taxonomy): Bacteria > Actinomycetota > Actinomycetes > Actinomycetales > Microbacteriaceae > Orlajensenia. The sequence goes on along the minus strand of NZ_LMMR01000004.1, from coordinate 669,691 downwards.
GTCGGGGATCTGCGTGATGATGCCCGCGCCGTCGCCGGTTCCGGCATCCGAACCGACAGCACCGCGGTGCTCGAGGTTGCGCAGGGCGTTCAGGGCGGTCTCGATGATGTCGTGACCGGCCGTGCCGCGCAGGGTCGCGACCATCGCGAGACCGCAGGCGTCCTTCTCGGCGGCCGGGTCGTAGAGACCCTGCCGCGCGGGGACCGCACTGAAACGTGAGAACACGGGTGTTACTGCCATGGAAACCGCCCTCAGGAAGCTATCGGAGGCGGGACGACGTCGGCCCGAAAGGAAACAAGTCGCGTACGTCCCCGGTGGGGATCCTGCCGCGAAGAGGACTGCGGGGTTGCCCGGACCTAAGCGCGCGAGCCGGTCGTGCTTGTGGCACCGGCGTCGCTCGAATCGATCACAGAGGCATCATCGCCAGGCTCGATCTCATCGGTTCCCTGCGAGTCTACCTCAGCGTCGTCGGCGTACTCGTCGCTGTCCTCCGGAGCGGTCCACTCCCGGCCGATGACGTACGGCGAGAGTTCCGTCCCGACGTGGCGACGGTTCTGCACGATGAGGATGACGAGGCCGAGCACGATGGCTCCCCATGCCGCCCAGACGTTGACGCGCACGCCGAGGAAGATCTCGCTCGGGTCGAGGCGGATGGTCTCCAGCGGCCAGCGGCCGAGACCGTACCAGATGAGGTAGAAGGCGAAGGCCTTTCCCCAGCGCATGGTGAAGCGACGCTCCAGGAACACGACGAGGACGATGATGCCGAGGATGTTCCACAGCATCTCGTAGAGGAACGTCGGCTGGAACAGGGTTCCCTCCGGGAGGCCGGCAGGCCAGGCGGGGTTGGTCGACTCGATCTCCAGGCCCCACGGCATCGTCGTCGGCTGGCCGAACAGCTCGTGGTTGAACCAGTTGCCGAGGCGTCCGAGGGCCTGGGCGGCGAGCAGGCCGGGCGCCAGCGCGTCGGCGAATGAGAGGAAGCGGATGCCGGTGATGCGGCAGGCGATCAGCACACCGATGGCGCCACCGATGAGGGCGCCGAAGATGGCACCGCCACCCTCCCAGATGGCCCAGATGGAGCCGGGCTGGAACGGGTTCCAGATGTTGGCGCCGGCGTAGAAGTAGTCGCCCGGGTGGGTGAACACGTGGTAGAGCCTGGCTCCGATGATTCCGAGCGGGACGGCCCACAGGGCGATGTCGAGCACGATGCCGGGCTCGGCGCCGCGCTTGGTGAGGCGGCGGCTGGTCCAGATGGTGGCGACGATGATGCCGGCCAGGATGCACAGCGCGTAGGCGTGGATCGTCAGGGTGGTGAACCCCAACGGGATCTGGAAACCATCCCAGGAGGGGCTGGGGATGCTCAGGGGTGCAGACACCGGACGACGTACCTTTCGTTGTGTTCTCTCGGCCGCGCTTCCCGCAGGAGGTCGCGCCGCTCGGTCACTTTACCGCAGCGGACTATGCGGGATTCCGCGTGCCGCTCGCCAGCTCGGCGGCCAGGGTGCCGACGGCCTCGATGCCGCCCTCGGCGAGGGCCTTGACCAGGGCGGAACCGACGATGGCGCCGTCGGCGTACTCGAGCACTTCGCGCACCTGGGCGGCCGTGGAGATGCCGATGCCGACGCAGGTGCTGGTGGCTCCGGCGTCGCGCAGGCGGCCGACGAGGGTGCGCGCGGCGGCGTCGACGTCGGCGCGGGCACCGGTGATGCCCATCGTGGAGACGGCATAGACGAATCCGCGGCTGGCGTCGACGGCCTGGCGCAGCCGCGCATCCGTCGACGAGGGAGCAGCGAGGAAGACCCTGTCGAGACCGGCGCGCTCCGAGGCGCTGAGCCAGGGCGCGGCCTCATCGGGGATCAGGTCGGGCGTGATGAGTCCGGCTCCCCCGGCTGCGGCGAGGCCGTCGGCGAAGCGGTCGACGCCGTACTGCACGACGGGGTTCCAGTAGGTCATGATGAGCACCGGTGCCGAGACCTGCTCGGTGATGGCCTTCACCGCCGTGAACCCGTCGCGCAGGCGGAAGCCGTCGGCCAACGCCCGCTGGGTGGCCGCCTGGATGACGGGGCCGTCCATCACGGGGTCGGAGTACGGCAGGCCCATCTCGAGCACGTCGACGCCGTTCTCCACGAGGGCGACGGCGGCATCGACCGATGCGCCGAGGCTCGGGAATCCAACGGGCAGGTACCCGACGAGGGCGCCGCTTCCGGCATCGACGCGGGTGCGGATCGCGGATGCCACAGGGCTGGTGGTCATGACTGCTCCGCTCCGGCGTCGATGAGGTCGAAGTACCGGCCGGCGGTCTCCATGTCCTTGTCGCCGCGACCCGACAGGTTCACCAGGATGACGGCATCCGGACCGAGCTCCTTGCCGAGCTCGATGGCGCCGGCGAGGGCGTGCGACGACTCGATGGCCGGGATGATGCCCTCGGTGCGGCTGAGGAGCCTGAGCGCGCTCATGGCGTCGGCATCCGTCACCGGGCGATACTGCGCCCGTCCGATGGCCGAGAGCCAGGAGTGCTCGGGTCCGACGCCGGGGTAGTCGAGGCCTGCCGAGATCGAGTGCGACTCGATGGTCTGGCCGTCCTCGTCCTGCAGCAGGAAGCTGCGGGCGCCGTGCAGCACGCCCGGCTTGCCCTTGGTGATGGTGGCGGCGTGGCGTGGCGTCTCGACGCCCTCTCCCCCGGCCTCGAAGCCGTAGAGCGCCACGTCGGTGTCGTCGAGGAAGGCGTGGAAGATGCCGATGGCGTTCGAGCCGCCGCCGACGCACGCCGCGACAGCCGTCGGCAGGGCGCCCGTGCGTGCGAGCACCTGGGCGCGTGCCTCCTCGCCGATGATCTTCTGGAAGTCGCGCACCATCGCGGGGAACGGATGCGGACCCGCCACGGTTCCGAAGATGTAGTTGGTGTGCTCGACATTGGTGACCCAGTCGCGCATGGCCTCGTTGATCGCATCCTTCAGGGTGCGCGATCCGGCGGTCACCGGGATGACCTCGGCGCCCAGCAGGCGCATGCGCGCCACGTTGAGGGCCTGGCGCTCGGTGTCGACCTCGCCCATGTAGATGACGCAGTCGAGGCCGAACAGGGCGGCGGCCGTTGCCGTGGCGACGCCGTGCTGGCCGGCGCCGGTCTCGGCGATGACGCGGGTCTTGCCGATGCGCCGGGTGAGCAGGGCCTGTCCGAGCACGTTGTTGATCTTGTGCGAGCCCGTGTGGTTGAGGTCTTCGCGCTTGAGGATGATGCGCGCGCCGCCGGCATGCTCGGCGAAGCGCGGCACCTCGGTGATGAGGGACGGACGGCCGACGTAGTTGACGAGGAGATCGGTCAGTTCGGCCGTGAACTCGGGGTCGAGCTTGGCGAGCTCGTACGCCTCGGAGAGCTCGTCCAGCGCTGCGATGAGCGACTCGGGGACGAAGCGTCCGCCGAAATCACCGAAGTAGGGGCCTTCTTCAGAACGGAGGGACATCGTGTTCACACCTGCAGGAAGTCGTGGAGCGTGGATTCCGGATCGCCGTGGGTGACGAGAGCCTCGCCGACGAGGACGACGTCGGCGCCGGCGGCGCGGTAGTGCGCGACATCGTCGACGGTCTTGACGGCGGATTCGGCGACGCGGATGACGCCGTCGGGCATGGATGGGGCGAGCCGGCCGAACAGGTCGCGATCGAGTTCGAAGGTCGAGAGGTCCCTGGCGTTGACCCCGATGAGTCCGGCGCCGAGGTCGATCGCCCGCGAGAGCTCATCGGCGCTGTGCGTCTCGACGAGCGCCATCATGCCGAGCTCGCCGATGAGGGCGTGCAGTTCGGCGAGCACCGGCTGGTCGAGCGCGGCCACGATGAGCAGCACGAGGTCGGCGCCGGCGGCACGCGCCTCGAACACCTGGTAGGCGGTGCCGATGAAGTCCTTGCGGAGCACGGGGATGCGGACGGCGGCGCGCACGGCCTCGAGATCGGCGAGCGATCCGCCGAAGCGGCGCTCCTCGGTCAGCACGCTGATGGCCGAGGCTCCGCCGCGCTCGTACGACAGCGCCAGGGCAGCGGGATCGGCGATGGCGGCGAGCGAGCCACGTGAGGGGCTCGCTCGTTTTACCTCGGCGATGATGCGGACGGCATCCGTCGGGGCGAGAGCAGCGGCGACGTCGAGCGCAGGCGTTCGCGCGAGGGCGGCCTGCTCCACGACGGCCAGCGGCAGTTCGCCGCGGCGCCGTTCGGAATCCTCGATCGATCCGCTCGTCAGAGCGGTCAGCAGGTTCAGTGTTCTCTCACCGTGGTCTTCGAGCCGCCGACGCCGTAGCCGGCGCGGGCGAGGACCCAGCCGACGATGGCACCGATCACGAGGAGCACGACGGAGGCCCAGACAACCCAGACGGCCTCGAAGAAGAAGGCGATAGTGCCGATGGTGAAGGCGACCAGCATGATGATGACAGCGGTCCAGGCGGCCGGCGAATGTCCGTGTCCGGGTTCGACAGTCTCTGTACTCATGGTTCTCCTCGCAGGGGTTGGGGTGCGCTGGAAGTCTATCGGGTGGCGGGGCCGGCGTCGGGCTCCGCCGTCGGGTCGTCGCCGCGCGAGAGCTCGTCCCACTCGTCGACGGCACGGTCCTTCGCGCTCACCTCGGTGCCCTCGAGGCGCACGGCCTGGTACTTGCGGGCCGACCCCGGCCACTGGCGGGTGGTGACGAGCACGCCGAGGGAGCCGATGACGATGACGATGCCGGCGACGAGCGCCACGACGGGCCAGGCCGTGCTCGAGACCGCTCCCACGAGGGCGTGGACGGAGTCCGACCCTGACACGCCTGTCGCGGCGGTGACGACGGATGCTCCCGCCGCGACGGGGTCGCCGAGGGCGAGCGCCGTCGAGAGGATCAGGCTGCCGCCCAGCAGCAGGCCCAGCACGCCCAGCACGATCCGGATGAGCGGCCCGGCTATGGCCAAGGCCGCGGCCAGGGCGAGGGCGGCGAAGGCGAGGGCGCTGAGGGCCGGTGCCGCGACGGCGCCGCTGACGGCGAGCTCGGTGCTCCCACCGGCGCCCGAGGTCACCGTGAGGGTGAACCACTGCTGGGTCGCTGCGAGCAGCGCGAGAGCCGCCCCGACGATCACGACGAGGATGACCTTGTACTTGGGCTTCTGCATCACGCGGACCCCGTCACCGAGCGACGCGGCCTCACTGCGACACCCGGGTCATGGCGTTGGCTATGGCCACGGCACGCAGCGGGGCGGCCGCCTTGTTGCGCGACTCCTCGTACTCCGTCGCGGGGTCGGAGTCGGCGACCAGTCCCGCGCCGGCCTGGACATGGGCGACACCGTCGGCAATGACGGCCGTGCGGATGGCGATGGCCAGATCGGCGTCGCCGCCGAAGCCGAAGTAGCCGACCACCCCGCCGTAGACACCGCGCTGGGCCGGCTCCAACTCATCGATGATCTCGAGCGCGCGGGGCTTGGGAGCTCCGGACAGGGTTCCGGCGGGGAATGTGGCGCGGAAGGCGTCGATCGCCGTCTTCCCGGGCGCCAGATCGCCCTCGACGGAGGACACGATGTGCATGATGTGGCTGAAGCGCTCGACGCGCATGAACTCGGTCACCTCCACGGTGCCGGCCGTGCACACCCTCGAGAGGTCGTTGCGGGCGAGGTCGACGAGCATGAGGTGCTCGGCGCGCTCCTTGGCATCGGCCAGCAGTTCCTTCTCGAGGTCGGCGTCCTCCTCGGGGTTCGCGCCTCGCGGGCGGGATCCGGCGATCGGATGCGTGAACGTGCGGCCGTCCTGCACCTTGACCAGCGACTCGGGCGATGAGCCCACGATCCAGTACGGGTCCCCTGCGGCGCTCTCGAGGCTGAGCAGGTACATGTACGGGCTCGGGTTCAGGCTGCGGAGCACCCTGTAGACGTCGAGGGGGTGAGCCTCGGCCGGGTGATCGAAGCGCTGCGAGACGACCACCTGGAAGACGTCGCCCTCGCGCACGTAGTGCTTCGACTTCTCCACGGCGTCCTCGTAGTCCGCACGGGGCACCCTGTGCTGCGGGTGCGCCGGCGTCGACAGGTCGACGAGGGCGAGCGCGGGCTCCGATGGGGCCGCAAGGGCGACCTGGAGGGCGTCGAGGCGGGCCTGCGCGTCGGACCAGGCCGCATCCGTCGTCGTCTCGCCGTCGTTCAGCACGCTCGCGATCAGCGAGACCGTGCCGAAGCGGTGGTCGAGCACGACGAGGTCGGCGACGAAGGCGAAGGCCTGGCCGGGAACCTCGAAATCGGCCGGTGGGCGGTTCGGCAGGTGCTCGAGCTGGCGCACGGCCTCCCAGCCGATGAAGCCGACGAGGCCGCCGGTGAGCGGCGGGTGGCCGTCGACCGGTGCCGTCTGCCAGCGCGTGTAGACCTGGCCGAGCACCTCCAGCGGGGCGAGGCCCGAGACATCGCCGAGGATGCGTTCGGCCGTCTCGGAGGCGTCGATCCAGCGCACGTCATCGCCGTCCTGGGTCAGGACGCCGAAGGAGTTCACCCCGACGAAGGAGTACCGCGACCAGATGCCTCCCTGCTCGGCCGACTCCAGCAGGAAGCTGCCCGGGCGTCCGCCAGTGAGCTTGCGGTAGATGGCGACGGGCGACTCGGCGTCGGCGAACAGCTCGCGGATGACCGGGATGACGCGGTGGTCTGCCGTGAGGGCGTCGAAGTCCTCACGGGTGGTCGTGGCCGTGGAGCCGGTCATGATGCCTCCGGGTTCTCGTTCACCGGCGCGGATGCCGTCACCGGACGCAGCGGGTCGACGTCGAAGCAGCTGTGCTCGCCCGTGTGGCAGGCGGCACCGATCTGCTCCACCTGCACGAGCAGCGTGTCGGCGTCGCAGTCGAGGGCGGCACCGCGCACGTACTGGGCGTGGCCGGAGGTGTCGCCCTTGCGCCAGTACTCCTGGCGCGAGCGCGACCAGAAGGTGACCCGACCCTCGGTGAGGGTACGGCGCAGCGCCTCGGCGTCCATCCAGCCGAGCATGAGCACCTCGCGACTGTCCCACTGCTGGATGACGGCCGGCAGCAGGCCGTCGGTGCCGAATGTCGTGCGGGCGAGGATCGCGTCGACGTCGCTGCTTCGGTCTGTCGTGCTCATGTGCGAACCACCACTCCCTCTCGTGCGAGTTCCTGCTTGACCTGGCCGACGGTGAGGAGGCCGTCGTGGAAGACGCTCGCGGCGAGCACGGCATCCGCCCCGGCCTCGATCGCCGGGGCGAAGTGCTCCAACGCGCCGGCTCCCCCGGAGGCGATGACCGGAACGCTGCTGAGGGAGCGCATGGCCCGCACCAGCTCGAGGTCGAAGCCCTGCTTCGTTCCGTCGGCGTCGATGGAGTTGACCAGCAGCTCGCCGGCGCCGAGCTCGATGGCGCGCTGCGCCCACTCGAGGGCGTCGAGCTCGGTCTCGGTGCGACCGCCGTGAGTGGTGACGACGAATCCCGACGGCGTCACGGAGCTGCGCTTCACGTCGAGCGAGAGGACGAGCACCTGGGCTCCGAAGCGGTCGGCGATCTCGCCGATCAGTTCGGGGCGACGGATGGCGGCGCTGTTCACGCCGATCTTGTCGGCCCCGCAGGCGAGCAGACGCGCGACGTCATCGGTGCTGCGCACCCCGCCGCCCACGGTGAGCGGGATGAAGACCTGTTCCGCCGTGCGCTCGACGATGTCGTAGGTCGTCGACCTGTCGTCCACCGTGGCAGTGACGTCGAGGAAGGTGATCTCGTCGGCACCCTGCTCGTAGTAGGTGCGCGCGAGCTCGACGGGATCGCCGGCATCGCGCAGGTTCAGGAAGTTGACGCCCTTGACGACACGGCCGGCGGCCACGTCGAGGCACGGGATGACGCGCACGGAGAGTGACATGGCCGGGCCCCTAAAGACGTGCGGCGTGGATCGTCGTGACGAGGATGGCGCGAGCGCCGAGCTCGTAGAGCGCGTCCATCACGTTGTTGGTGTCATCGCGCGGGATCATCACGCGCACGGCGACCCAGTCCGGATCGTGCAGCGGTGAGATGGTCGGCGACTCGAAGCCCGGGGCCAGCGCCGTGGCCTGCACGAGCAGCCGCGCCGGAACGTCGTAGTCCATGAGCACGTAGCGGCGGGCCACGAGCACGCCCTGCAGGCGGCGGAGCAGTGTGGCAGTTCCCGGCTTCTCATCCGGCGAGCTGATGAGCACCGCCGTCGATTCCAGGATGACGGGACCGAAGACCGAGAGACCGGCCTTCCGGAGGGTCGTGCCGGTCTCGACGACGTCGGCGATGGCATCCGCCACCCCGAGACGCACCGCGGATTCGACGGCCCCGTCGAGAGTGACGAGCTTGGCCGAGATGCCGTGGCGCTCGAGGAACTCGCCCACCAGGATCGGGTAGCTGGTGGCGATGCGCACGCCATCGAGGTCGCCGAGTTCGGTGAAGTGCTCGGCGGGTCCGGCGAAGCGGAAGGTGGAACGCGCGAACTCGAGTTCGGCCGTCTCCGTCGCCGACGAACCGGAGTCGATCAGCAGGTCGCGACCGGTGATGCCCACGTCGAGGGCTCCGGATCCGACGTAGGTGGCGATGTCACGCGGACGGAGGTAGAAGAACTCGACGCCGTTGCGCTCGTCGACGATGTGGAGTTCCTTGGCGTCGCGACGACCGGCGTAGCCGGCCTCGGACAGCATGTCGGCGGCGGTCTCCGACAGCGAGCCCTTGTTGGGCACTGCGATTCTCAGCATGGTGATGGGGTCTTCCGATGGGTCAGGCGATACGGGTAGGGACATCTGGCGAACTCGCGTTCACAGATGTCGGTACACGTCGGCCGGTGTCAGACCCTTCGCGACCATGAGCACCTGGAGGTGGTAGACCAGCTGTGAGATCTCCTCGGCGGTCTCCTCGTCGGACTGGTACTCGGCGGCCATCCAGACCTCGGCGGCCTCCTCGACGATCTTCTTGCCGATGGCGTGCACGCCGGCGTCGAGCTCGCGCACGGTGCCGGAGCCCTCGGGGCGCGTCTGCGCCTTCGTCGAGAGCTCGGCGAACAGTTCGTCGAAAGTCTTCACGGCATCCACGGTACTAGTGCCTGTGCACGTGTGACGCCGCGGCGGCACGAAGGGAGACGATCTCGTCGTCGGGGACGGCGGCGTTGAAGACGGCCGAGCCGGCCACGAAGGTGTCGGCACCGGCCTCGGCGGCGATCAGGATCGTCTCGGCCGTGATGCCGCCGTCGACCTGCAGCCAGACGTCGGCGCCGGTGCGACTGACGGCATCCGCGAGACGACTGAGCTTGGGCATGGTCGACGGCATGAAGCTCTGGCCGCCGAACCCGGGCTCGACCGTCATCACCAGGATCTGGTCGAACTCGTGCAGCATCTCGAGGTAGGGCTCGACCGGAGTGCCCGGCTTGAGCGCGAGACCAGCTCTGGCGCCGCGCTCACGCAGGGCGCGGGCGATGGCGACGGGTTCGCGGGCGGCCTCGGCGTGGAAGGTGACCGAGAACGCACCGGCCTCGGCATAGCCGGGGGCCCACCGATCGGGGTCGTCGATCATGAGATGCACGTCGAGTGGGAGCGGAGACACCTCCTGCAGTCGCGTGGCCATCTGGAGGCCGAAGGTGAGGTTCGGCACGAAGTGGTTGTCCATGATGTCGACGTGCACTGCATCCGCATTCCGGATGCGGCCGAGCTCGCTCTCGAGGTTGGCGAAGTCGGCGGAGAGGATGCTCGGATTGATCCTGGCGGGCATGGGGTCCAATCTACCGTCCGCCCCGGTCGTCGAGGGCCGTCCGAGCCTCAGCCGGCCGTGGTGCGCTGGAAGAGCGCGATGAACATGGCATCGGTGCCGTGGCGGTGCGGCCAGAGCTGCACGGTGTGAGGATCGCCGGCGAGGTCGAGCGGATGCTCGGCCACGGCCTCGAGCACGGCGCTGGTGTCGAGGGGCTCGAGCTCGCCCTTCCAGCGCGACGCTGCAGCCCCCACGGCGCCGAGGGTCTCACCGGTGTGAGGCGAGCAGGTGACGTAGGCGAGGATGCCCCCGGGCTTCAGCGCCACGACGGCGGCATCGAACAGGCTGGCCTGCAGCGCGCTCAGCTCGGCGACGTCGCGGGGCGACTTGCGCCAGCGCGCCTCAGGGCGGCGGCGCAGGGCGCCGAGTCCCGTGCACGGCGCATCGAGCATGATGCGGTCGAAGGCGGCCGGATGCCGCTCCCCCACCTCGGTGCCGTCGAACTCGGCCACCTCGATGTCGCTGGACACCGCGGACAGTGCCGAGCGCACGAGTTCGGCCCGCGCCGGGACGAGCTCGTTGGCGAGAAGTTCGGCTCCGCCGGCCAGCGCCTCGGCCGCGAGGAGCGCGGCCTTTCCGCCGGGGCCGGCGCAGAGGTCGAGCCAGCGTTCGTCGGCCTCGATCGGCCGCGCCCGGCTGAGAGCGAGGGCGGCGAGCTGGGAGCCCTCGTCCTGGACGCGCACGGTGCCGTGCGAGCGCTTGGTGATCGCCGAGGGATCCCCTCCTCCGAGGTCGTGACCGACCGGGGAGTAGCGATTCGCCTCGCCCAGCGACGCGGCGATGCCGGAGTCGACGAGCCCGGGAAGCGCCACCAGGTTCACCTTCGGGGCCGCGTTGTCGGCGGCCAGCAGTGCCTCGAGTTCGTCGGCCCTCCCTTCGGCGTCGAGCCCCTGGCGGAGTGCCCGCACGATCCACGCCGGATGCGAGTAGAGCAGTGCCAGCTTCTCGTCGGGGTCGGACTCCTCGCCGACGACGGCTTCGCGCCACTCCTCGAGGGTGGAGCGCGAGATCGTGCGCAGCACGCCGTTCGCGAAGCCGGAGGCGGACCGCGAACCGTACTCCCGGGCGAGCTCCACCGATTCGTTGACGGCAGCGTGATCCGCCGTGCGCATCGAGAGCAGCTGGTGGGCGCCGAGGCGCAGGGCATCCAGAACCGGGCCGTCGATCTTCTCGACGGGCCGTCCGGCCGTCAGCGAGATGACCCTGTCGTAGAAGCCGCGCATCCGGAGCGTTCCGTAGGTGAGTTCGGTGGCGAGGGCGGCGTCGCCGGTGGAGAGCTTCGCGCGATCGATGCGCACGGGCAGCAGCAGGTTGGCGTAGGCGTCGCTCGTGCTGACGGCCGAGATCACGTCGTAGGCGACTCGTCGGGCCGGTTGGATGCGGCTGGATTGGATGCGGGAGTTCATCCGGCGATCACCTCGTCTGTTCCGGCGCCGCGCCACCAGTCGGCGGCCGCCATGGGAGTCTTGCCGGCTGGTTGCACCTGGCGGAGTTCGAGTGGTGCGTCGGCGGTGCCGGCGAGCACACGGCCGTCGACGCTGCGGATGGTGCCGGGCTCCAGCGGGGCGGCATCCGGAGCCGGACGAGCCTCGAGCACCTTGAAGCGCGCCCCGTCGATCTCCGTGAACGCTCCGGGTTCTGGCGTCATGCCCCGGATACGGCTGTCGACTGTCGCGATCGGGAGGGTCCAGTCGATACGGGCGTCGTCGATCGTGAGCTTCGGAGCGAGGGTGACCGCGCCGGTCTGCGGGACGGCCAGGGCGGTCCCGGCCTCGAGCTGAGCCACGACGTCGACGAGCAGGGCCGCTCCGTCGATGCTCAGGGCGCCGAGCAGGGAGCCGGCGGTGTCGTCGGCGGCGATCGTCCGCTCGAGGCGACCGAAGACGTCGCCGGCATCGAGCTCCGGGACCAGCTGGAAGACGTCGGCGCCGGTGACGGCGTCGCCGGCGGCGATGGCGCGCTGCACGGGGGCGGCTCCGCGCCAGCGCGGCAGCAGAGAGAAGTGCAGGTTGACCCAGCCGAGCCGCGGCGTCGACAACAGGGGCTCGCGCACGAGGCCGCCGTAGGCGACGACCACGCCGAGTTCGGCTCCATACCCGAGCAACTGCTCCGTGACGACGGCATCGAGGCGGTTGGCCTTGACGACGGTCAGTCCGAGCTCCTCCGCCGCCGAGGCGACGGGCGACGGTGTGAGAACGCGCTTGCGACCGAGCGGTGCGTCGGCACGGGTCACGACGGCGGCGATGGCGTGGCCGGCCGCGTGCAGGGCACGCAGTGACGGCACCGCGACCTCGGGGGTCCCGGCGAAGAGGATTTTCATGGCGTTACAGGATCTCCGGGTCGTCGAATCTGATTCTGAGTGTAGGCGCGACCCGCCGCTTCTCTCCGCGTGGCCCCGAGCGGGTGCGGGTGGCTATGCGGACGACGACGGACCGCAACTCCCCCGCCACGGCGGATCCGGCCGCGTAGTCGAAGCGCACGATGGCGCGCACCTGGCCGTCGGCGACGGGCACGGGTCCGAGCACTTCGGCTGCGTCGATGGATTCGATCGCGGCGAGAGCCTCGGCCACTCCGGCGGCGGATCCGGTGACGGATGCCGCCCGCACGGCTGGCGGGAACCGCAGGGCGCGCCTGTCGGCGAGTTCGGCGGCGGCGAAGGCGTCCTGGCGCCAGGACGTGAGGGCGTCGGACACGGGGCCGGTGGCCCCGGCGAGGAGCACAGGGGCACCGGGAGCCGCGAGGGCGGCGGCATTCGACCACCAGCGCAGGCAGTCCTCGCCGACGCGCAGGGACTCGCGGGCCAGCATCCTCTCCCCGTCCAGGAGGAGCACGGCATGGTAACCGCCTGCCGCGATGGGCTCCGCTCCGCGGGTCGCGATGACGAGAGCCGGCTTGTCGCCGATGGTGAGCACCTCGTGGTCGCCGTCCGAGAGGACGACGAGCGCCCCGGGGAACGCTCGCCCGAGCTCATCGGCCGTGCGGCCTGAGCCGGCGCCGATGCTGCGGAAGGTGCGGCCCTGGCAGTGCGAGCAGCTCCAGTCGGCCGCCACGGCACCGCACAGACGGCAGGCGGGAATGGCACCGGGCCTGGAGACTCCGAGTGGACCGCGGCAGCGGGTGCAGCGGGCAGGTTCGCGACAGGTGGCGCAGGCGATCCACGGCGAGTAGCCCGGGCTGGCCACCTGCACCAGCACGGGACCGGTCTCGAGTGCGGTGCGCGCCTCCCGCCATGCCGACGACGGGATGCGGGCGGCCTGAGCGGCCGGATCCTCGCTGGACTGGCGGCCCGTGGGGATCACGCGCGGCCGTGGGGCGCGCTCGGGCTCGACGGCCCGCATCCAGCCGATCTCGATGAGCCGTTGCGCCTCGACGCTGCGCGCATGGCCGGCGAGCACGAGGGCGCACCCCGTCTGCTCCTGTCGCACGAGGGCCGCGTCACGGGTGTGCACGTAGGGCGCCAACTGCTCCGCGTAGAGCGGGTCGCCGTCGTCCCACACCACGATGAGCCCGAGGTCGGACGCCGGGGCGTAGATCGAGGCCCTGTTGCCGACGACGACGACGGGCGCTGGCTCCAGGCACCGCAGGAAGGCCGCGTAGCGCTCGGCGTCCGGCTGTCGGGCGTCGAGGCGAACGACGTGGTCGGCCGGCAACGCCGCGGCCAGCGCGGCCTCGAGCTGGGCCTGGTCACGGTAGTCGGGCACGGCGAGGATGCTGCTGCGGCCTGAAGCGAGCATGGTCGTGGCCAGCTCGGCCAGCGTGATGGCCCAGTGGCCCACCCACACCCCGCCGGGCAACTGCACCAGGCGAGGGATCGCCCGCAGGGCGATGCGCTCGCCGACGGCGACGGAACTCTGCAGCGCATCGGGGTAGCCGGTGACGGCGACGGGCTCGACAGAGGCTGCGGCAGGTGTGGCGGCATCAGCGTCGGCGGGCGCTGGAGGAGTGGCATCCGTCAGCCGTGCCAGCCACTTCTTCTCGACCCGCACCTGCCGCGGAGGCACAGCGAGACGCACGATGTCGCTCGCGGTGCCGCCGGAGCGGTCGGCGACCCGGCGGGCGAGGCTCCACACCGCCGGGTCGAGCACCGGGGCCGCCGACACCACCGAGTCGAGGGCGCTGAGCTTGCCGCCGAACTCGGCCTCGTCGGCGTCGACCAGCCCGATGACGTACCCGCTGGTCAGCCTCGTCGCCGATCGGAACGGCACCTTGACCCGCACGCCGACGCTGATGCCGTCGACGAGCTCGTCGGGAACGCTGTAGTCGAAAGGGTGATCGAGTTGCGGAAGCGGGGAGTCGATGAGCACCCGGGCGATGAGTCCCGGCACCGGCGCTACAGTCCGGCTGCGCTGCGGAGGTCGTCGACGCGGTCGAGTCGCTCCCAGGTGAAGTCGGGCAGCTCCCGGCCGAAGTGGCCGTAGGTCGCCGTCTGCGCGTAGATGGGCCGGAGCAGGTCGAGGTCGCGGATGATCGCGGCCGGGCGCAGGTCGAACACCTCGCGGATGGCGGCGCTGATCACGTCGTCGGGCAGGTGGCCGGTGCCGAAGGTCTCGACGTAGAGGCCGACGGGAGCGGCCTTGCCGATGGCGTAGGCGACCTGCACCTCGACACGGTCGGCGAGGCCGGCTGCGACGGCGTTCTTGGCGACCCAGCGCATGGCGTAGGCGGCGGACCGGTCGACCTTCGACGGGTCCTTGCCGCTGAAGGCGCCACCACCGTGCCGGCTGGCCCCGCCGTAGGTGTCGATGATGATCTTGCGGCCGGTGAGGCCGGCGTCGCCCTGCGGGCCGCCGATCTCGAAGCGACCCGTCGGGTTGATGAGCACCTTGAGGTCGGAGCTGGTGAGTTCGACCGAGTCGAGCACCGGCCTGATGACCAGTTCCTCGACCTCACGGCGGAGGTCATCGGTCGAGACCTTCGGGGAGTGCTGCGTCGAGAGGACGACGGTGTCGATTGTGCGCGGAACGATTCCGTCGTAGCCCACTGTGACCTGGGTCTTGCCGTCAGGCCGCAGGTAGTCGACCAGACCCTCCTTGCGCACCGCGGCGAGCCGCTCGGACAGCCTGTGGGCGATCCAGATCGGGACGGGCATGAGCTGCGGCGTCTCGGTGGTGGCGTAGCCGAACATGATGCCCTGGTCGCCGGCCCCCTGGTGGTCGAGAGCGTCGTCGCTGGCCTGTTCACGGGACTCGAAGGCGTCGTTCACGCCCTGCGCGATGTCGGGCGACTGAGCGCCGATCGAGATCGAGACACCGCAGGAGCGGCCGTCGAACCAGACATCGGACGAGGTGTAGCCGATCGACGTGATGCGATCGCGCACGATCGCCGGGATCTCGACATAACCCGAGGTCGTCACCTCACCGGCCACGTGGACGAGCCCCGTGGTGACGAGGGTCTCCACGGCGACCCGGGCGTGCGGGTCGACGGTGAGGAGGGCGTCGAGGATGGAGTCCGAGACCTGGTCGCAGATCTTGTCGGGGTGTCCCTCGGTGACGGATTCGGATGTGAACAGGCGGAGTTCGCTCATGGTGCCCCGTTTCTGGTGTGACGAGCGTCATGGTTCGGCGACCGCATCGGTGATCGGTGCCGGTGCTGCTGCTCAGCCGAGAGCGACGATGGCGTCGAGAATACGATCGGCCACCGACATCTTGCTGCCGGCGGCCTCGCTCACTATAGCGCCGGCCCCGTCGAGCACCACGACGGAATTGCCGTCGGTGGCGAAGCCCTCGTTCCAGCCGACACGGTTGACGACGAGAAGGTCGGCGCCCTTCCGCGCGATCTTCGCCCGGCCGAGTTCGAGGAGCGCGGCGTCGTCGGCTTCGGTCTCGGCTGCGAAGCCGATCAGCCGGAGTCGGGGGTACGCACCCGACCGTCGCGCGGCGCCCAGCTCGGCGAGGATGTCGGGGTTCTTGACCAAGGAGAGCTCGAGCGTGTCGCCCTGCGTCTCCTTCTTGATCTTGGACTCCGCGACGCTCGTGGGACGGTAGTCGGCGACGGCCGCGGCCATCACGATGATGTCGGCGTCGACGGCGGCATCCGCCACGGCCTGCTGCAGTTCGACGGCCGTGGAGACCTCGACGAGGGCGACGTCGCTCGGAGGCTGCACCTCGAGGTGCGCGGCGATGAGGGTGACGGCTGCGCCACGGGCGCTGGCGGCCGTCGCGATGGCGACGCCTTGCCGCCCGCTGGATCGGTTGCCCAGGAAGCGCACCGGGTCGAGGGGCTCGCGGGTACCGCCGGCGGTGACCACGACACGACGACCGGAGAGGTCGCCGGATGCCGCGAGTCGGGCCGCGTGCTCGGCATGCACGGCGAGGGCCGCGGCCACGATGACCTCGGGCTCCTCGAGTCGGCCGGGACCGGAGTCGCGGCCGGTGAGCTGCCCCACGGCGGGCCCGACGACGTGGACTCCCCGGCCACGGAGGGTCGCGATGTTGTCGACAGTGGCCGGGTTCTGCCACATCTCGGTGTGCATCGCCGGCGCGATGACCAGAGGCGCCGTGCTGGCGAGCACGGTGTTGCCCAGGAGGTCATCGGCGATGCCGGCGGCCAGCTTGGCGATGGTGTTGGCCGTCGCCGGCGCTATCACGATGAGGTCGGCCGCCTGGCCTATGGCGACGTGGCGCACCTCGGCGACGCCCTCGTACAGCTCGGTGTGTACGGGATTGCGCGAGATCGCCTCGAGCGTCGGCCGCCCCACGAAACGCAGGGCGGCGTCGGTGGCCACGACGTGGACGTCGTGACCCGCGAGCACGAGGGAACGCACGACGTTGACGGCCTTGTAGGCCGCGATGCCGCCGGTGATGCCGACGACGACGTTGAGCGCCACTGTGCTGTGCGTGCGAACTGTGAGGGTGCTACTCGACGATCGGGCTGAGCTGGAGCTTGTCCTCGTTGATCTCGCGCATGGCGACCGAGAGCGGCTTGTCCTCGATGGAGGAGTCGACGAGGGGTCCGACGTTGTCGAACAGGCTGCCGTCGTGGAGATCGGCGTAGTAGTCATTGATCTGGCGCGCACGCTTGGAGGCGAAGATGACGAGGGCGTACTTGGAGTCCACCTTCGACAGCAGCTCGTCGATGGGCGGGTCGATGATTCCGGTCAGCTTGTCAGCCATGTGAGAACACTCCTCAGTGCATTGATGCGTTGCGTTCCGGGGCGCCGGATGAACGCGCGAAACAGATGGGCAGGTGCCGTACGGGTCAGCGTTTCGGCCTGCGAGTCTGCATCAAGTCTACGACCTCTTGCGCGGCGGTGCTCACGTCGGAGTTCACGACCTCGAAATCGAACTCGTCGATGGCGGCCAGTTCGACCTTCGCCGTCTCGAGACGGCGCTGCTGTTCCGGGCCGTCCTCGGTGGCGCGGCCGATCAGGCGGCGCACCAGTTCGTCCCAGGACGGCGGCAGCAGGAAGACCAGCGACGCCTCCGGCATCGCCCGGCGCACCTTGCGAGCACCCTGGATGTCGATCTCGAGCAGAACGCTGCGGCCGGAGTCGAGCGCCTCCTCGACGGGCCTGCGGGGTGTGCCGTAGCGGTGCGCGTTGTGCACCGTCGCCCACTCGAGCAGCTCGTCGGCCTCGACGAGGCGGTCGAACTCGGCGTCGTCGACGAAGAAGTAGCTGACGCCTTCAGTCTCGCCGGGGCGCGGGGCTCGGGTGGTCGCCGACACCGAGAGCAGCACGTCGGGGTAGTTCGTGCGGATGTGCGCCGCCACGGTGCCCTTGCCGACGGCCGTGGGGCCGGCCAGGACCACGAGGCGATTGCTGCGGCCGGTCTGGGAGGCGAGGCGGTCGGTCAGGAAGCCGCGCAGGCGACGGCGCTGGTGCCGGCCGAGCCCGCCGAGGCGCTTCGCCGGAGAGATGCCGAGCTCCTCCATGAACCTGTGCATCTTCGTCACGCCGATGGACGGGATGCTGGTGAGGTATTCGGTGACACGGATGCCGCCCTCGACGCTCGCCGGATCCTCGCCCGCCACCCGCAGAACGTCGAGCGGGTTGCGCTCGCCGTCGGCGATCGCGGCCTTGACCGCGGCACGCGCGCGTCGAGCGGCGACGGCGGCCCGGGATGCGGCCACACGATCGACCTCGGGCGGCGTGCCGTATTCAGCCACGATGCGACTCCACTTCCTCGGAGCGACGGGCGATCGCGTCCGCGATGCCCTCGGGTCCCGCCTCCAGTATGGTGCGTGACTCCGACACGATGACACCCGGAGTGAGATTCCCGAAGATCCTCCGGGTGTCGCGCGGGTCGGCTCCCTGGTGTCCGAATCCCGGCGCGAGCACAGGCAGGGTCGCCGTCGGCTGTTCCGCGCCGATGTCGATGCCGAAGTCGGCCAACGCGACCGTGGCGCCGATGACGACGCCGGCCGAACCGAACCGCGACCCGCCCTGCTGGGCGTTCCAGCCCGTCAACGCACCGACGACGTCGGCGGCGATGGTCGTCCCGGTGGTGGTGACCCGCGCATCCTGCACCCGGGCCGCCTCGGGGTTCGAGGTTGCAGCGAGCACGAAGACGCCCTTGCCGCGGGCGGCGGCGTAGTCGAGGCTCGATGCGAGCGAGCCGACTCCCAGGTACGGGCTCGCCGTGACGGCATCGGCTTCGAGCGGGGAACCCGGCCGCAGCCAGGCCTCGGCGTAGGCCTCCATGGTCGACCCGATGTCGCCGCGCTTCGCGTCGGCGATGGTGAGGACCCCGGCCGAGCGCGCCTCGGCCAGCACGCGTTCGAGCGCGGCGAAGCCGGCGGAGCCGTGCCGCTCGAAGAACGACACCTGCGGCTTGACGATTCCGGCGCGCCCGTGGGCGGCGCCGATCACCCGGAGTCCGAACTCGCGGGCCCCGATGGCGTTGTCCTCGAGCCCCCACCGGTCGAGCAGCCAGGCGTGCGGATCGATCCCGACGCACAGGTGCCCGAAGCGGTCGAACGTCGCTCCGAGCCTGTCGCCGAACGGGGTCACGCTCATGCGATCGCCGCCGCACGCTGCAGTGCGTACTCCTGCAGCGAGGTGACCTCGAAGCCGCCGCGCACGGCCTCGAGCGATCCGACGGCTGCAGACAGTTCGGCGATGGTCGTGAACAGCGGGATGTCGCCGGCCACGGCGGCAGCCCGGATCTCGTAGCCGTCGGCCCGTGCGGAACGACCGCTCGGGGTGTTGATGACGACCTGCACCTCGGAGCGGTGGATGAGCTCGACGATCGAGTCCGCCTCGACGTCGACCTTCTCGCTGAACTTCCCGACGACGCCGGCGGCGATGCCGTTGCGACGAAGTACCTCGGCCGTGCCCTCTGTGGCGAGGATGCGGTAGCCGAGCTCCTGCAGCCGGAGGACCGGGAGGATGATCGCCCGCTTGTCACGGTCGGAGACCGAGACGAAGACGGTACCCTCGAGCGGCATTCCGCCGTAGGCGGCCAACTGGCTCTTGGCGAAGGCGCGGGGGAAGTCGCGGTCGATGCCCATGACCTCACCGGTCGAGCGCATCTCGGGGCCGAGCACGGAGTCGACGATCTGGCCGTCCTTCGTGCGGAAGCGACGGAAGGGCAGCACGGCCTCCTTGACGGCGACGGGCGAGTCGAACGGCACCCGCGAGCCGTCGACCTCGGGCAGCATGCCATCGGCCTTCAGTTCGGCGATGCTGCGGCCGACCATGATGAGCGAGGCCGCCTTGGCCAGCGGGATGCCGAGGGCCTTCGCCACGAACGGCACGGTGCGCGACGCGCGCGGGTTGGCCTCGAGCACGTAGAGCACCCCGGCACCGATGGCGAACTGCACGTTGAGCAGTCCGCGCACTCCGATCCCCTGCGCGATCGCCTCGGTCGCCTCGCGCACGCGGTCGATGACGCCGCGACCGAGGGTCACCGGCGGCAGGGTGCAGCTCGAGTCGCCGGAGTGGATGCCGGCCTCCTCGATGTGCTCCATCACGCCGCCGATGTAGAGCTGCTCGCCGTCGTAGAGCGCGTCGACGTCGATCTCGATGGCGTCATCCAGGAAGCGGTCGACGAGCAGCGGATGCGACGGGCCGACGATCCCCTGACCCTCGATGCGGTCGAAGTAGTCGGCGAGCGAAGCGCTGTCGTAGACGATCTCCATGCCGCGGCCGCCGAGCACATAGCTCGGGCGGACCAGCACCGGGTAGCCGATCTCCTCGGCGACGGTGACGGCTCCCTGGACGTCGTAGGCCGTGCCGTTGCGGGGGGCGAGCAGGTTCGCCTCGTCGAGGATGCGGGAGAACTCGCCGCGCTCCTCGGCCAGGTCGATGGCCTCGGGCGTGGTGCCGAGGATCGTGATGCCGGCCTCCTTCAGGCCCTTCGCGAGTCCGAGGGCGGTCTGGCCGCCGAGCTGCACGACCACTCCGACGAGCTCGCCCGACTGCGATTCGGCGTGGATGACCTCGAGCACGTCCTCCAGCGTGAGCGGCTCGAAGTAGAGCCTGTCGCTGGTGTCGTAGTCGGTCGAGACCGTCTCGGGGTTGCAGTTGATCATGATGGTCTCGAAGCCCGCGGCCGAGAGGGCGAACGAGGCGTGAACGCAGGAGTAGTCGAACTCGACGCCCTGGCCGATGCGGTTCGGGCCCGATCCGAGGATGACGACCTTGCGGCGGTCGCTCGGGACGACCTCGGTCTCCTCGTCGTAGCTCGAGTAGTGGTATGGCGTGAGCGCAGGGAACTCGCCGGCACAGGTGTCGACGGTCTTGAACACCGGCCGCACGCCGAGGGTGTGACGCACCTCGCGCACCCCGGCCTCGCCGAAGCCGCGCAGTTCGCCGATCTGCACATCCGAGAAACCGTGGTCCTTCGCGTAGCGCAGGGTGTCGAAGTCGAGGGTGTCGGCGGCGGCGATGGCGTCGGCCACCTCGTTGATGAGCACGATCTGGTCGATGAACCACGGGTCGATCTTGGTGGCGTCGAAGACCTGCTCGACGGAGGCTCCGGCCCGGAGTGCCTGCTGCACGGTCACGATGCGGCCATCCGTCGGCGTCTTCGAGATCTCGAGCAGCTCGTCGAGGGAGCGGCTCTCCTCGCCCCAGTGGAACGACGAGCCCTTCTTCTCGAGCGAGCGCAGCGCCTTCTGCAGGGCGGAGGCGTAGTTGCGGCCGATGGCCATGGCCTCGCCGACGCTCTTCATGGTGGTCGTCAGCGTCGGGTCCGCCGCCGGGAACTTCTCGAACGCGAAGCGCGGCACCTTGACGACGACGTAGTCGAGTGTGGGCTCGAAGCTGGCCGGGGTGACGCGGGTGATGTCGTTCGGGATCTCGTCGAGCCTGTAGCCGATGGCGAGCTTTGCGGCGATCTTGGCGATCGGGAAGCCCGTGGCCTTGGACGCGAGGGCGGAGGAGCGCGAGACGCGCGGGTTCATCTCGATCACGATGATGCGGCCGTCGGCCGGGTCGATGGCGAACTGGATGTTGCAGCCGCCCGTGTCGACGCCCACGGCGCGGATGATGTCGATGCCGATGTCGCGCAGCTTCTGGTACTCGCGGTCGGTGAGGGTGAGCGCCGGCGCGACGGTGATCGAGTCGCCGGTGTGCACGCCGACGGGGTCGACGTTCTCGATGGAGCAGACGACGACGGTGTTGTCGGCCGTGTCGCGCATGAGCTCGAGCTCGTACTCCTTCCAGCCGAGGATCGACTCCTCGAGGAGCACCTCGTGGGTGGGCGAGTCGTGGATGCCCTGGCCGGCGATGCGCACGAGATCAGCCTCGTCGTAGGCGAAGCCGGAGCCGAGGCCGCCCATGGTGAACGACGGGCGCACGACGAGGGGGTACCCGAGGTCGAGGGCGAACTCCTTGGCCTCGTCGAGGGTCGTGGCGATGTGGCTGCGCGCGACATCCGCTCCGGCCTCGATCACGAGCTCCTTGAAGATCTGGCGGTCCTCGCCCTTGTTGATGGCCTCGAAGCTGGCGCCGATGAGCTCGACGTCGTACTTCTCGAGGATGCCGTTCTCATGCAGTTGGATGGCCGCGTTCAGCGCCGTCTGGCCGCCCAGGGTCGGCAGGATGGCGTCGGGCTTCTCCTTGGCGATGATGGTCTCGATGACCTCCCAGGTGATCGGCTCCACGTAGGTGGCGTCGGCGAAGTCGGGGTCCGTCATGATCGTCGCAGGGTTGGAGTTCACCAGGATGACGCGCACGCCCTCCTCGCGGAGCACCCGGCAGGCCTGAGTGCCCGAGTAGTCGAACTCGCAGGCCTGGCCGATGACGATCGGGCCGGAGCCGATGACGAGGACGCTGGTGATGTCTTCACGCTTGGGCATCAGTTCTGGTCTCCATCGGTTGCTGCGGACGTCGAGTTCTTCGCGAGCACCATGTCGCGGAAACGATCGAAGAGGTAGTTGGCGTCGTGCGGACCTGCCGCGGACTCGGGGTGGTACTGCACACTGAAGGCGGGGATGTCGAGGCAGTTGAGGCCCTCGACGACGTTGTCGTTGAGGTCGTAGTGACTGACCTCGACCCGGCCGAAGCCCTCGGCGGAGTCGCTCACCTCGTGCAACGGGGCGTCGACGGCGAAGCCGTGGTTGTGGGCCGTGATCTCGACCCGCCCCGTCGACACGTCGATGACGGGCTGGTTGATGCCGCGATGGCCGAACGGGAGCTTGTAGGTGCCGAAGCCGAGGGCACGGCCGAGCAGCTGGTTGCCGAAGCAGATGCCGAAGTAGGGCACGTCGGCGCGCAGCACTGTGCGGAGCAGTTCGACGTGGTGGTCGGACGCCCCGGGATCGCCGGGCCCGTTGGAGAAGAACAGCGCGCTGGGCTCGAGTTCGAGGATCTCCTCCGCCGTCACGGTCTGCGGCAGCACGATCACGTCGAAGCCGCGTTCGGCGAGGAAGTTCAGGGTCGAGGTCTTCACGCCGAGGTCGAGCACCGCGACGGATCCGATCCGCTCGCCCGTGGCCGGCAGCTCGTAGCGCTCCGCCGTCGAGACGGCTCCGGACAGGTTCTGCCCGGCCATCTCGGCACCGCTGCGCACCAGTTCCAGCTGCTCGGCCTCGCTGAGGGCGGCATCCGCCCCGGAGAAGATTCCGGCACGCATGGCACCGGCCGAACGGAGGTGGCGGGTGACGGCTCGGGTGTCGATGCCGCTGATGCCGACCACACCCGAGGCGACGAGGTCGTCGTCGAGGCTGCGCTCGGAGCGGAAGTTCGACACCACGCGGGAGGGGTCGCGCACGATGTACCCGGCCACCCAGATCTTCGACGACTCCATGTCATCGTCGTTCATGCCGGTGTTGCCGATGTGCGGTGCCGTCTGGAGCACGATCTGTCCGGCGTAGCTCGGGTCGGTCAGGGTCTCCTGGTAGCCGGTCATGCCGGTGGAGAAGACGGCCTCGCCGACGGTGCGGCCCTCGGCTCCGTAGGCACGGCCGCGGTAGCGCGACCCGTCCTCCAGGACGAGGACGGCCGGGCTCGGGATGGTTGCAGCCATGTTCAGGCCTCGCTTTCTTCGGTCGCGTCCGCGTGGGCGGAGCTGAGGATGTGGGCGAGAGCGTCGAGGACGCGCTCGCGGTCTGAGGGGTCGGAGACCCGCAGGTAGCTGTCGGCGAGATCTCCGGAGCCCGCCATGGCCCAGGTGATGCAGACGAGGCCGTCGCGCTCGACGACCCGATCGATGGCGAAGGTGGCGGGGCCGGCGCCGCGGATCGCGTCGCTCGGGATCCAGGCCGTCTCCTCCCCCGGGATCTCCAGGGCGACGCCGTCCGCGCCGACCGTCACCCGGGCCCGCGACCTGAAGCCGAGGCTGCGGATGTTCAGGCGTTCCAGCGGCTTCTCGTGCTGCGTGGTGGCGACGTAGAAGCCGTCGGCACCGACGATGGGGGCGGCGACCGATTCCGGCAGCGGGTAGGCGCCGACCTGGACGTCGCGGCGGTTGCGGCCGCGCCAGCCCAGCCACATCGCCAGCAGGATGAGGGCCGTGATGGCGATGATGATGATCGCGGGAACCGTGTAGTCGGTCATGCTCGTGCCGCCCCTGCTGCTGCCGCGATCTCGGCCGTGTCCCGCACGTCTCCGTCGAGCACCGTGGCGTAGCCGTGGTGGAAGGTGGCCACGACGCGTCCTGGAAGAGTGCGGCCGAGGTAGGGCGAGTTCACACTGCGCCCCGCCAGGTCGGCCGTGCTGAACTCGCGGCTGGCGCTCGGGTCGTAGAGCACGATCTCGGGTGCCCCGCCGACGGCGATGGATTCGCCCTGACCGCGGATGCGGCCGATGCGCGCCGGGGTCTGGGAGAGCACGCGGGCGACATCCGTCCAGTCGAGAAGGCCGTTCTCGACCACCGAGGCGTGCACGACCGAGAGGGCCGACTCCAGGCCGACCATGCCGTTGGCTGCGGCATCCCACTCGCATTCCTTGGATTCCGACGGATGCGGTGCATGATCGGTGGCGACGATGTCGATGGTGCCGTCGGCCAGCGCCGCCCGCACGGCCTCGACGTCTTCGCGACGGCGGAGCGGCGGGTTCACCTTGAAGCGGGCGTCGTAGCCGGCGATCAGGTCCTCGGTCAGCAGCAGGTGGTGCGGCGTGACCTCGGCCGTGACCTGGATGCCACGAGCCTTGGCCCAGCGGATGACGTCGACGGAACCCGCCGTCGAGACGTGGCAGATGTGCAGGCGCGAGCCGACGTGCTCGGCGAGCAGCACGTCGCGGGCGATGATCGCCTCCTCGGCCACGGCGGGCCAGCCGGCCAGTCCGAGCTCACCCGACAGCGCCCCCTCGTTCATCTGGGCGCCCTGGGTGAGCCGCGGCTCCTGGGCGTGCTGGGCGATGACGCCGTCGAAGGCCTTCACGTACTCGAGGGCGCGACGCATGAGCAGAGCATCCGAGACGCAGAAGCCGTCGTCGGAGAAGACCCTGACGTTCGCCCGCGACCTCGCCATGGCACCGAGCTCGGCGAGGCGTTCACCCTGCAGGCCCACTGTGACGGCACCGATCGGCTGCACGGTGGCGTAGCCCGCCGCCTCGCCGAGGGCGAGCTCCTGCTCGACGACTCCGGCGGTGTCGGCCACGGGGGCCGTGTTGGCCATGGCGAAGACCGCCGTGAACCCGCCGGCTGCCGCGGCCCGGGTTCCGGTGAGGATCGTCTCGCTCTGCTCGTAGCCCGGCTCGCGCAGGTGCGTGTGCAGGTCGACCAGGCCGGGCAGCGCTAGGAGGCCGTCGGCGTCGATGACAGTGGCTCCGGCGGCTGAGACGCCGCTGCCGACCTCGGCGATGATGCCGCCGTCGAGGAGGATGTCGGAACGCGAGCCGTCGGCCAGCGAGGCTCCGCGGATGAGGTAGGACTCGGCCATGTCGCCTACTCCCCCTTCTCGCCGGAGAGCAGTAGGTACAGGGCGGCCATTCTCACCGAAACTCCATTCGCAACCTGCTCGAGCACACTCGACTGGGGAGAGTCGGCTGCCCGGGAAGAGATCTCCAGGCCGCGATTCATCGGGCCCGGGTGCATGACAATGCTATCCGCCCGCAGCCGGGCGAACCTCTCGTCATCGAGACCCCATGCGCGGGAATACTCCCGGCTGTTGGGGAAGAACGCCGCCTGCATCCGTTCGAGTTGGATGCGGAGCATCATCACGGCGTCGGGGTCGGCGTCGATGGCGGCATCGAGGTCGTAGCCGACGGTGACGGGCCAGGCCGCGAGGTCCACCGGCAGCAGGGTCGGCGGCGCGACGAGGCTCACCTGGGCGCCGAGGGTCGAGAGCAGCCAGACGTTCGATCGGGCGACACGGGAGTGCAGGATGTCGCCGACGATGGTGACAGTGACGCCGTCGAGTCCGCGTCCTCGCGAGGCGCGTCCGTGGATGCGACGGCGCAGAGTGAAGGCATCGAGCAGGGCCTGCGTCGGATGCTCGTGGGTGCCGTCTCCGGCATTCAGCACGCCGGCGTCGATCCAGCCGCTCTGGGCCAGGACGAGCGGGGCACCGGAGGATCCGTGGCGGATGACGACGGCGTCCGCGCCGATCGCCGCCAGGGTCTGGGCCGTGTCCTTCAGGCTCTCGCCCTTCGAGACGCTCGACCCCTTGGCGCTGAAGGAGATGACGTCGGCGCTGAGGCGCTTGGCCGCGGCCTCGAACGACACCTTCGTGCGCGTGGAGTCCTCGAAGAACAGGTTGACGACGGTACGACCGCGCAGCGTCGGCAGCTTCTTGACCTCGCGCAACTGCACGTCGGCCATGTCCTCGGCGATGTCGAGCAACTCGATCGCCTCGTCGCGGCTCAGATCCCGCGTGGAGAGGAGATGCCTCATTCCTCGCCTCCCTCGATCGAGACGAACTCGCTGCCGTCGATCTCGTTCAGGTGCACGTTGATGCGCTCGGATGTGGCGCTCGGCAGGTTCTTGCCGACGAAGTCGGCTCGGATCGGGAAGTCCCGGTGGCCACGGTCGACGAGCACGGCCAGGCGCACGGCCTTGGCCCGGCCCAGGTCGTTGAGCGCGTCGAAGGCGGCTCGGATGGTGCGGCCGGAGAACAGCACGTCGTCGACGAGCACCACGGTCTTGCCGTCGATGCCGACGGGGACGTCCGTGGGCGCCGGGGTGCGGGTCCTGGTGCGCGACAGGTCGTCCCGGTACATGGTGACGTCGAGAGAGCCCGCGAGCCGAGCCGGGGCGTCGGGCTCGATGCGCTGGATGGTCTCGGCGATGCGGCGGGCCAGAACTGTGCCACGCGTGGGGATGCCGAGGATGACGAGATCGGATGAGCCGCGATTGGACTCGAGGATCTCGTGCGAGATGCGGGTGAGCGCCCGCGAAATGTCAGAGTGATTCAGCACTGTGCGCGCCATCAGACCGACTCCCTTCTCCGTCTCACAGGACGGCCTTAAAGGTTGCCAACCTCTCCAGCATAGCGAACGACGAGCACGATCCGACCGAGCCTGCAGCCTTTCGCATCCGTCGTCGACTGTGCTTGCATGAGCCATGGCCGACGTGATGATCGCCGTGATGCCCTTCGTCGGGCATGTCGCGCCCATAGCCGCGGTCGCGCGCGCCTTCCTCGACGACGGCCACGCCGTGCGGGTCTACACGGGCTCGGCTCATGCCCCGGTGTTCGCGGCTCTGGGTGCCGAGATCGTGCC
The DNA here is from genome assembly GCF_001422325.1 of Leifsonia sp. Leaf264. GTDB lineage: Bacteria > Actinomycetota > Actinomycetes > Actinomycetales > Microbacteriaceae > Orlajensenia. The sequence goes on along the minus strand of NZ_LMMR01000004.1, from coordinate 642,903 downwards.
CTGGCGTGCGGCCCCCGACTTCGACGAGCACGACCTCGAACCCACCTTTCCCGAGCTGAAGGGACGCAAGGGTCCGCGTCAGATGCTCGCGAACGTCGAGCACCTGTTCATCCGAACGGCGGCCAGGCAGAGCGACGACCTGGTCGCCGCCTGGAGGGATCGCCCGTGGGACGTGATCGTCGCCGACAACCTCAGCCTGGGTGCGCGTCTGGCCTCCGAGCGCACGGCGTCGCCCTGGGTCACTGTGGCCATCGTGCCGCTGGCGATCCCGAGTCGGGAGCTCCCGCCGCCGTCCCTCGGGATCCCGCCGGCCCGGGGACCCGCCGGTTGCCTGCGGGATGCCGCCCTCCGACGCCTGCTGCCCCTGGCGACCCGGGGCATGAGCGCGGCCTACAGCGAGCAGCGCGAGGCCTGCGGGCTTCCAGTGTCGGCGACGGCCTTCGAGGAGTCGTGGTACTCCCCCGACCTGGTCTGCGCCAGTGGAGTGCCCGAGCTCGAGTATCCCCGCAGCGACCTGCCGCCGCAGGTCGTGTTCGTCGGAGCCCTCACGACGCCGCCGCGATCGACCGGGGAGCTGCCGGCGTGGTGGTCTGAGGTGCTCGAGCCCACGGCATCCGTGGTCCACGTGACGCAGGGAACGCTGAACGTCGATCCCCACGACCTCATCGAACCGGCCATGGGCGCCCTCGGCCGGCAGCCTGTGACGCTCGTCGTGTCGACGGGAATCGCGGATGCAGCACAGCTGCCGTTCCCGGTGCCGCCCAATGCACGAGTCGCCGGCCTCGTTCCGTACGCGGAGCTGCTCCCCCACGTCGACGTGATGATCACGAACGGCGGGTGGGGCGGAGTGCTGGCGGCCCTGTCCAACGGCATCCCGCTGGTCATAGCCGGCGGTGACCTCGACAAGCCCGAGATCGCCGCCCGTGTGGCGTGGGCCGGGGCCGGGGTGAACCTGCGCACGGGCACACCGAAGCCGGGGGCCGTTCTCCGGGGCTGGCGCCGCGTCGCGACGGAGCCGTCGTACCAGGACAACGCCCAACGCATCGCCGCCAGTCTCGCCGGCCACGACGGACCCGCGGAGGTCGTGGCTCACACGCTGGAGCTGCTCGCGTCGCGCCCCGCGTGAGGCCACAGCCTGTTCGGGCGCGTCAGGCGACGCGCGGCTGCGCTACGCCTTGACCTGCGAGATCTTGGCCAGCAGGCCGTTGACGAACCCCGCCGAGTCGTCGGTCGACAGCACCGTGGCGGCCTCGACGGCCTCGGAGATGGCGACGCCGTCGGGAACCTGGTCGTTGTACACGATCTCCCAGATGCCGATGCGGATGAGAGCGCGGTCGATGGCCGGCATCCGCTTCAGGGTCCAGCCCTGGGCGTAGGTCTCGATGAGTTCGTCGATCTCGGCCTGGTTGTCGACGACGCCGTCGACGATCTCACGGGCGTAGAGCCAGCTCGCCTCGCGAGCCGGCTCGTTCACGGCACGCTCGGCCTCGGCCGCGAGGGCCTGGGGAACCGTGATCTGCCGCATGTCGGCCGAGTACAGGATGTCGAGGGCGCGCTTGCGCGCCTTGGTGCGGGCGCTCACTAGTCGTTGACGCGACCGAGGTAGTCGCCCGTGCGGGTGTCGACCTTGACCTTGGTTCCGGTCTCGAGGAACAGCGGGACCTGGATCTCGTAGCCGGTCTCGACGGTGGCGGGCTTGGTGCCACCGGTGGAGCGGTCGCCCTGCAGGCCGGGCTCGGTGTAGGTGATCTCGAGCACGACGGATGCCGGAAGCTCGACGTAGAGTGGGTTGCCGTTGTTCAGCGCGACGGTGACGGCCTGGTTCTCGAGCATGAAGTTCTTCGCGTCGCCGACGACGGTGTCGGTGACGGTGATCTGGTCGTAGTCGGCGGTGTCCATGAACACGAAGCCGTCGCCGTCCGCGTACAGGTAGGTGAAGTCACGACGGTCGACGTTCTCGATCTCGATCTTCGCGCCGGCGTTGTAGGTGCGGTCGACGACCTTGCCGGTGACGACGTTCTTCAGCTTGGTGCGCACGAACGCGCCACCCTTGCCGGGCTTCACGTGCTGGAACTCGATCACGCTCCAGAGCTGCCCGTCGATCGAGAGGACGACGCCGTTCTTGATGTCAGCGGTGGATGCCATGCGTAGTGTCCGTTTCAGTTGGGGAAGTTGCGCGGCCGACGGCGCGTAACGCGCGGGGCCATCAGAGAAGTTTAGACTCTCACGCCTGGGAACGGAGAATCTGGTCGACGGCCAGGCGGTAGGAGTCGAATCCGAATCCCGCGATGACGCCGGATGCCACCCCGCTGATGACGCTCGTGTGCCGGAACTCCTCACGGGTGTGCGGGTTCGTGATGTGCACCTCGATGAGCGCCAGCCCGGCCGTGGTGACCAGTGCTGCAGCGTCGCGGAGGGCGTAGCTGTAGTGGGTGAAGGCCGCCGGATTGAGAACGACGGGCGACCCGGAGTCGACGGCGCCATGCAACCAGCGCACCAGTTCGGACTCGTCGTCGGTCTGGCGCAGGTCGAGCTCGACGCCGCTGCCGGCATCCGTCACCTGCTGCGCCAGAGCGGCACGCAGGTCGTCGAGGTTCGCGGAACCGTACACCTCGGGCTCGCGGGAGCCGAGTCGACCGAGATTGGGGCCGTTGAGCACGAGGATCGTCGTCATGATGGGTCAGCCTAGCTGCCGATCTCCTGGTAGGCCGCGAACAGCAGGGACGTCTCCGGGGCCGTGAGCACGCTCGGGCGGGCGAGGTCGTCGAGCACGATGAAGCGCAGCATTCCGGCCCGCGCCTTCTTGTCCCGCTGCATGGTCGCGAGCAGCGTGTTCCACCGGCCGACGGGGTAGCTGATCGGGAGGCTGAGCGAGTCCAGGATGCTGCGGTGCCTGTCGACGACCTCGTCGGAGAGTGAACCGGTGAGGCGGCCGAGCTCGGCGGCGAACACCATGCCGATGGAGACGGCTGCACCGTGACGCCACTGATAGCGCTCGGCGTGCTCGATGGCGTGGCCGAGGGTGTGACCGTAGTTCAGGATCTCGCGGAGGCCCTGTTCGGTGAAGTCCTCGCTCACGACGCGCGCCTTCATGGCGATGGCGAGCTCGATCACCCGGCGGAACTGCGGCGTCGACGGATCCGTGACGGCGTCGACGTCGGCCTCGATGATGTCGAGGATCTCGGGCGAGTCGATGAATCCGGCCTTCACGATCTCGGCGAAGCCGGCGAGGATCTCGTTCTTCGGCAGGGTGTCGAGGGTGTCGAGGTCGCAGAACACGGCGGCCGGCGCGTAGAAGGCACCGACGAGGTTCTTCCCCTCCGCCGTGTTGATCCCGGTCTTGCCGCCGATGGCCGCGTCCACCATGCCGGCGACGGAGGTCGGCACCTGGATGAGCTTGACGCCGCGCAGCCAGGTCGCAGCAACGAATCCGGCCAGGTCCGTGACGGCGCCGCCGCCGAAGCCGATGACGGCATCCGATCGGGTGAAGTCGGACTGTCCCATGACCTGCCAGCAGAATGCGGCGACCTCGACCCGCTTGGCCGTCTCGGCGTCTGGAACCTCGGCCAGCAGCACCTCGAAGCGATCCTGCAGGCTCTCGCGCAACTCGTTGGCCTTGGCGCCGAGCGTCGGCGCGTGAACGATGAGCACCTTGCGCACGTTCTGGCCCAGCCTGTCGGCGAGCCCCGAGAGCACGCCGTTTCCGACGACGATGTCGTAGGGGTCGGCTCCGGTCACAGGGATGACGGTGTCGGTCACTTGTCCTCTTTCAGCCAGGTCACGATATCTGCGGCGAGCTCGGTGAGCGAGCCCGTCGAGGTGTCGAAGGTCACTGTCGCCAGTTCCTCGTAGAGCGGTCGGCGTTCGTCCAGGATGCGCTCCCACGCCGCGACGCCGTCATCGGCGATGAGCGGACGCTTGCCGCCCTGGATGCGCTTGGCGACGGCTTCAGCAGTGACTGTCAGCAGCACCACCGTCGTGCCGCGCAGGTCCTCCTGCGTGCGCGGATCGAGGACCGCTCCACCGCCGAGCGAGACGACGGCGGGCTCGCCGAGAGACTGGGCGACGGCCTCGCGCTCGAGCTCGCGGAAGCGCTCCTCGCCGTCACGGTCGAAGATGTCGCTGATGGCACCGTGGCCTGCGACGACGACGCTGTCGGTGTCGATGAAGGGCACGCCGAGCGCTGCGGCCACCTTGCGCCCGATGCGCGACTTGCCCGAGCCCATCGGTCCGATGAAGACCACGGGCAGCTCGGATGCGCGCGTCATCGTCGCGAGGTCGTCAGGTTCGCCGGCATTGCGGCGAGGTACGACTCGAGGTTGCGCCGGGTCTCGGGCAGCGAGTCTCCGCCGAACTTCTCGAGCACGGAGTTGGCGAGCACGAGCGCGACCATCGCCTCGGCGACGACGCCGGCTGCGGGGACCGCGCACACGTCGGAGCGCTGGTGATGGGCGGCAGCGGCCTCCCCCGACGCCACGTCGACAGTGCGCAGGGCGTGCGGCACCGTGGCGATCGGCTTCATGCCGGCTCGCACGCGCAGCACTGTTCCGGTGGACATTCCACCCTCGGTGCCGCCGGCCCTGTCGCTCTCGCGGTCGATGGCACCGTCGGTCATGACGAGCTCGTCGTGGGCCTCGGAGCCTCGGCGGGTGGTGGTCAGGAATCCGTCGCCGACCTCCACGCCCTTGATCGCCTGGATTCCCATGAGGGCGGCAGCGAGTTGCGAGTCGAGTCGGCGGTCCCAGTGCACGTACGAGCCGAGACCCGGAGGCACGCCGTAGGCGAGGACCTCGACCACGCCTCCGAGGGTGTCGCCGTCCTTGTGGGCGGCATCCACCTCGGCGACCATCAGGGCACTGGTCGCGGAGTCGAAGCAGCGCAGCGGATCGGCATCGAGGGCATCGACGTCGTTCGGATGCGGGAGAGCGGCCCCCTCGGGAACCCGGACGGGTCCGATGGCGATGGTGTGAGCGACGAGACTGATGCCGAGTTCGGCGAGGAAGGAGCGGGCGACGGCTCCCAGGGCGACACGGGCGGCCGTCTCGCGCGCGCTCGCGCGCTCGAGCACGGGCCTGGCCTCGTCGAAGCCGTACTTCTGCATGCCGACGAGGTCGGCGTGGCCGGGACGCGGACGGGTCAGCGGCGCTCCGCGACCGCGGCCGAGAGCGTCGGCCTCGATCGGCTCGGGACTCATGACCTCGGCCCACTTCGGCCACTCGGTGTTGCCGATGCGCAGCGCGATGGGGCTGCCGAGCGAGTAGCCGTGGCGCACGCCGCCCGAGATGCTCAGTTCGTCCTGCTCGAACTTCATGCGGGCGCCTCGGCCGTACCCGAGCTTGCGGCGCGCGAGATCAGCGCGCACGGCGTCGAGCGAGACGGGCACGCCGGCGGGCAGACCCTCCAGCATGGCGATGAGTTCGGGGCCGTGAGACTCACCAGCGGTCAACCAACGAAGCATGGATCCATCTTTCCACAGGGCGGCAGACCGCCCCGACAGTGTGACGGGCGGCCGACGGACGACGTCGCCGTCGTGATCCGTCAGGAGATCGCGGCCCGCATCGCGGCCAGGACGGCCGCCTCGTCGGGGAGCGGGATGAGCGGGTCGCCGGAGACGAAGACGCGCACCTGCACGAGTGCCTGGTGGAGCAGCATCCCGAGTCCCGATGCCACTCGACCGCCGCGCTTCAGCCAGCTCATCGCCAGCGCGCTGGGCCACGGGTCGTAGGCGACGTCGAACAGCAGGGCGTCGCGCTGCAGGGCCAGCGGGATCCCGGCCTCGAGCACTGTGCCGCCGGGCAGGGTGGAGATGACGAGTTCGGCCGAGACGCCGTCGAGTTCGTCGAAGGTGCTGACGGCGTGGGTGAGTCCGAGCGACGCACTGAGGCCGTCGAGTTGGTGCCCGCGATCCGGATTGCGCACGGCCAGGTGCACGTGCTCGGCGCCGAGGTTCGCCGCGGCCACGATCGCCGACGCCGCCGTGGCGCCTGCACCGAGGACGACGACGTGCCTGGCTGTGGAGACTCCGGCCTCGACGACGGCCTCGACGAGTCCGGCGACATCGGTGTTGAAGCCCGTCGAGCTGCCGTCGGCGGCGAAGACCAGCGTGTTCACGGCGCCGGTCTGCGCGGCGACGCTGTCGAGCTCGTCGGCGCGGGCGAAGGCGCGGGCCTTCAGCGGCATCGTGAGGGAGAGCCCCCGCCACCCGGCGGTCCTGTCGTCGAGGAGGGCGTCGAAGCCCGCCTCGTCGACCTCGTGGCGCTCATAGCTCCAGTCCAGGCCGAGTGCTGCGTAGGCGGCGGCGTGCAGGGCCGGCGACTTCGAGTGGGCTATCGGCGACCCGAGCACGGCCAGCCTGCTGCCGAACGGCACCGCCACGTCAGCCACCGTACTCCGGGTGCTCGTCCATCCAGGCCAGCCACTTGGCGACGGCCGCGTCGTGCTCCTCGGCGGTCTCGGAGAAGATCGTCTCGCCGGTGTCGAGGTTCCAGGTGACGAAGAACATCCACGGTCCGTCTGCCGGATGCAGCGCAGCGTCGATCGCGAGGTCGCCCGGATTCGAGATCGGGCCGATCGGAAGTCCGTCGTACACGTAGGTGTTGTAGAGGTTGCTCTCGTCGGCTCGTTCGGCGTCGGTCGTGGTGACGACGTGGGTGTTGCCGGTTCCGTAGGCGACCGTCGCATCCGACTGGAGCTTCCAGCCCTGGGCGAGGCGGTTGAGGAACACCCGCGACACCTTGTAGTAGTCCTCTCGGAGGCCGGCCTCCTTCTGCACGAGCGAGGCGAGCCTGATGGTGTCCCAGCGCTTGTCGGCCGGCACGCCGGCCTCGTCGAGCGCCTGGAACGACCGATCGACCATCGTCTTCAGGGCCTCGGGCGCCGTGACGCCGGGGTCGAAGGTGTACGTGGCCGGGAACAGGAAGCCCTCGAGGGTCTTGGCCTCGGCCGGCAGCCCGAACGATGCCACGTCCTTCGCCGCGCTCTGCACGTCTTCCAGCGGAATCTTCGTGCCCTCGGCGATCAGCGAGTACACGTCGACCGCTGCGGTGCCTTCGGGCACGACGACAGTGTTCTCGAGCCTGTTGTCCGGGTCTTCGAGGGCCGAGAGAGCGGATGCCGCACTCATCTTCTTGTGCATGGCATAGGCGCCGGGCTGGAAGACCGGAGCCGACTTCTGCGCCAGCAGCAGGTCGTAGAACGCATCGAACGACGCCGTGATGCCGTCGCTGTGGAGGTTCTTGGCGATGTCGGCGCCGATGTCGCCGTCCTTGATGACGAAGTTCACGTCGCCTGTGCCGCTGCCGGTGTAGTCGGCCGCGGGCTGCGTCGAGGCGATGAAGGCCTGGATCGGTCCCTGCAGGGCGAACCAGGCGCCGACGCCTGCGCCGACGAGCACGAGCAGGATCACAAGGCATCCGACGACGGCGCCGCGGCCGCGGCCGCGCTTCTCGCGTTCGGGGTAGAGCTCGGTGCGCTGCGACCGACGTTGAGCGCGCGAGCCGTTCGTGGGCTGCAGCACGACGGGTCCGGTGCCCGGGACCGGCTCGGCCGTCGGGGTCGGTCCCGTCACGGGCGCCTCCGCCGCAGCGGCTGCCGCCTCTCGGGCCTCGCGCCGCGACTGCGGCTGCACGGGGGGAACGGATGCTGCAGCCTCCGGCGCGACCGGGTTGCCGGCTGCCGGCGTGCGTCCGGCGAGGAGGTCGTTCCAGCTGATGCCGCCGTCGTTGGGGGCCGCCGCCTGGTCCTGCGCGTCGTCGCGCGGTTCACGATCTCCGTCCGGGGGGACGGGGGTGTCATTCGACAAGTCTTCAGGATCCTTCGACGGAGGAGACGACGGTGCCGGGAGGCTGACCGGTGCCGCGCTCGCTGTCGAGCGCATGTTGCACAATGATAACGGCGGCGACCTGGTCGATCACCGGACGCTGGGTCCGCGAGCCGCGCCCCGACGATCGCAGGGCCGACTGCGCCGACACCGTGGTCAGGCGTTCGTCGACCATGCGCACGGGCACGTCGACGGCGGCCTGCACCGCTCGCGCGAAGCCGATGGCGTCGGCCGTCGAGGCCGTGTGACCGCCGGACATCGCCAGCGGCAGCCCGACGATCACCTCGAAGGCGTCCAGCTCCTCCCGCAGCGCGACCAGGCGCGCGATGTCGGCTCCCCCGCCGGAGACATCGCGCGGAATGGTCTCGACAGGGGTCGCCAGCATGCCGTGCAGGTCGGAGCGCGCGACGCCGATGCGCACCTTCCCCACATCGACGCCCAGCCGCACTCCGGAACGCACGTGCTCTACCGGGTGGCCCGGACGGCGTCGCGAGCGGCCTCGAGGGCGGCCGGCACTGCCGAGGCATCCGAGCCACCGCCCTGTGCGAGGTCGTCCTTGCCGCCGCCGCGCCCGCCGAGCGCCCCGGCCATGGCGCGCACGATGGCACCGGCGCCGAGGCCGGCCTCTCTGGCCGCCGGGTTGGTCGCGACGATCACTGCGGGCTTCTCGTTCACGATGGCCGTGAGTGCGACGACGGATGCCGCGCTGCCGAGTCGTTCGCGGGCGGCCGTCACGAGAGCGCGCAGGTCGTCGCTCGAGGCGAGCTCCCCGACGTGTTCGGCGACGACGGTGACGTCGCCGACCGTCGTGGCGTTCTGAACGAGGGCGGGAACCCTGTCGCTGAGCGCGCGGGCCTCGAAGGCGGCGATCTTCTTCTCGGCCGCCTTGAGGTTGGCCACGAGTTCGGCGATGCGCTCGGGGATCTTCTCGCGCGGCGTCTTGAGGTTGGTCGTCAGTTCGGAGACTATGGCCCGCTCGGCGGCCAGGTCCTTGAACGCCTCGAGCCCGACGAGGGATTCGACGCGACGGTTGGTCGATCCGACGCTCGACTCGCTGACGAGGTTGATCATCCCGATCTCGGCACTGGTCGACACGTGGGTGCCCGCGCAGAGCTCGCGCGACCACGGACCGCCGATGTCGACCATGCGCACGGTGTCGCCGTACTTCTCGCCGAAGAGCGCCATCGCGCCGAGGGCCTTCGCCTCGTCGACGCTCATCTCGCGCGTCGTCACCTCGAGGTTGTCGCGGATGGCGTTGTTCGAGATCTCCTCGATCTCGCTCCGCGTCTCGGCAGAGAGTGCCTTGTTCCAGCCGAAGTCCAGGCGCAGGTAGCCGGCCTTGTTGAACGAACCGGACTGGTGCGCCGTTGGGCCGAGCACCTGGCGGAGGGCGGCGTGGATGATGTGGGTTCCGGAGTGCGCCTGACGGGCACCGCGGCGGTTGTCCTCGTCCACGACGCTGGTGGCGACGGCATCGACGCCGACCTCGCCGACGCTGACGCGCACAGTGTGGCTGATGAGGCCCTTCACGGGCTTCTGCACGTCGAGCACCTCGAGTTCGAAGCCGGCACCGACGATGAGGCCGGCATCCGCCGCCTGCCCGCCGGACTCGGCGTAGAGCGACGTCTCGGCGAGGATGACCTCGGCGGTCTGCCCCTCCGTCGCCTTCGCGACGGACTCGCCGTCGACGATGATGCCGAGCACGCGGGACTGCGTCTGCAGCTCGGTGTAGCCGGTGAACACGGTCTCCCCGAGTGCACGGAACGGGCTGTAGACGGTGAGGTCGGCGAGCACCGACTTCTTCGAGCGGGCGTCGGCCTTCGCCCGGGTGCGCTGCGCGAGCATGAGCTCGTCGAACGCGGTGCGGTCCACGGTGAGGCCGGCCTCGTCGGCCATCTCGAGGGTGAGCTCGATGGGGAAGCCGTAGGTGTCGTGCAGCAGGAAGGCGGTGTCGCCGGGGAGGGCGGCGGCCTTCTCGGTCTTCGTCTTGGCAACGGCCAGGTCGAGGATGCTGGTGCCCGCCGTGAGAGTGCGGAGGAAGGTCTCCTCCTCGGCGTTGGCGAGCTGGGCGATGCGCGAGAAGTCGGTCGCGACCTCGGGGTAGGCGGCCTTCATGGCGTCGCGCGACGCCGGGAACAGCTCGCCGAATGTCGCGGTGTCGACTCCGAGCAGGCGCATGGCGCGCACGGTGCGGCGCATGAGGCGGCGCAGGATGTAGCCGCGTCCCTCGTTCGACGGCGCGACGCCGTCGCTCATCAGCATGAGCGAGGAGCGCACGTGGTCGGCGATGACGCGCATCCGCACGTCGTCCTCGTGGTCGGCGCCGTAGCGGCGGCCCGAGAGCTCGGCAGCGCGATCGAGGACCGGGCGCACCTGGTCGATCTCGTACATGTTGTCGACGCCCTGCTTGATGAACGCGACGCGCTCCAGGCCCATGCCGGTGTCGATGTTCTTCTTGGGCAGCTCGCCGACGATGCGGAAGTCGTACTTCGAGCGCACGTCATCGATGAGGTACTGCATGAAGACGAGGTTCCAGATCTCCACGTACCTGTCGTCGTCCGTCGCCGGTCCGCCGTCGATGCCGTAGGCGGGGCCGCGGTCGAAGAAGATCTCGGAGCAGGGGCCGGCCGGTCCGGGAACGCCGGTCGACCAGTAGTTGGTGTCCTTGTCGAGGCGCTGGATGCGCTCGTCTGGCAGGCCGGCGACGCGCTTCCAGATCGAGATCGCCTCGTCGTCGTCCTTGTAGACGGTGACCCACAGGTCCTTCGGGTCGAAGCCGTAGCCGCCATCGGCCTCCGAGGAGGTCAGAAGCTCCCACGCGTACGTGATGGCGCCTTCCTTGAAGTAGTCGCCGAAGGAGAAGTTGCCGTTCATCTGGAAGAAGGTTCCGTGCCGCGGCGTGCGGCCGACCTCCTCGATGTCGCTGGTGCGAATGCACTTCTGCACGCTCGTGGCGCGCGGGTACGGCGCCGGCACGACCCCGGTGAGGTAGGGCACGAACGGCACCATGCCCGCGACGGTGAACATGAGGGTGGGGTCGTCGCTGACGAGCGACGCGGAGGGAACGACGGTGTGGCCGCGCTCAGCGAAGAACTCGAGCCAGCGCCGGCGGATGTCTGCAGTCTGCATGGGTTCCGTACTCGGTGGGAGCGCCCGTGGGCGCGTTCAGATGGACAGTGGTCGGAGGCGACCGGATGCTGCTCGCGAACTCAGTCGGCGTCGATGGCGTCGCGCAGCTCGGCCTCACGACGGCGGTAGCCCTCGCTCACGGCCTCGCCGAACTCACGGGCCCTGGCATCGATGGTCGAGAAGAACTGCTTCCCCTCCTGGGTCTTGTTGACCTGGTGGGCGACGGCGAATCCGGCCGCGATGCCAATGATCAGCCACAACAAATTCTTCATGTTCGAACCGCTCCTCGTGGTCTCGTGGTGCTTGTCAACAGTACTTCGTCAGCGCTTCGCCGTGGAGCGCTCTGCCCCGCGTGCGAAGCCGAGGGCCGCCACGACGGCCGCCGAGAATCCGGCGAGCTTGATCAGCGGTCCGCCGACAGTGGCCGCGAACAACGCGACCAGCGCCGAGACATTGCCCGTGACGTCGGCCACGTCCTTGGTGATGGTGTCGACCCTGGCCAGCTGCGTGTTCGTCGAGCGCACGGTCTCGGTGACCTCGTCGACCAGCGGCGTGAGGCTGGAGTTGGCGTCGACGATGGCATCGCGGATGGCGTCGAGCACGCCGCCGAACTTGAACAGCAGGATGCCGATCAGCACGACCAGCACGGCGAACAGTGCAGTCGCCACCAGACCGACGATGTCTCCAGCTGACACGATGCTCTCCATTCCCGAACCGGCATGAGTCCCGACGTCGCCCGAGACGACGAAGGGCGGACCATCCGAAGATGATCCGCCCTCCAGCGTACTGATGATCAGCGAGCTGCGTAGTACTCCACCACGAGCTGCACTTCGCAGGTCACGGGGACCTCGGCGCGCTTCGGGCGACGGACCAGCGTGGCCTGCAGCTTGTCGAGCTCGACCTCGAGGTACGCGGGCACCTTCGGGAGCACGTCGACGTGACCGCCGGCTGCTGCGACCTGGAAGGGCTCGGTGCCCTCGGAGCGGGCCTTGACGTGGATCAGCTGACCCGGCTTCACGCGGAAGGAGGGGCGGTCCACGATCTTGCCGTCGACGAGGATGTGACGGTGCACGACCATCTGGCGGGCCTGCGCGCTGGTGCGGGCGAAGCCGGCGCGGAGCACGAGGGCGTCGAGACGCATCTCGAGCAGCTCGACCAGGTTCTCACCGGTCAGGCCCTGCGACTTGCGTGCCTCCTGGAAGGCGATCTTGAGCTGAGCCTCGCGGATGTTGTACTGGGCGCGAAGACGCTGCTTCTCGCGCAGACGAACTGCGTAGTCCGAGTCGGCCTTGCGCTTGGTGCGGCCGTGCTCGCCCGGAGCGTAGGGACGCTTCTCGAGGTACTTGGCAGCCTTGGGGGTGAGTGCGATTCCGAGCGCACGCGACAGACGCGTCTTGCTACGGGTACGTGACTTGGTAGACACGGTTTCCTTTCGATGAAGAAGATCTCAAACAGTCGTTACCGGAAGACACAGGGGTGCCCGGTGAAGTCAGAGGGATCGGCTGCGGGAGAAGACCGGCTACAGGTCGTGTTCCCTCGGGCTCCGGGTTCCTCGCAGCCGCGCTTGGAAATCCGGGCCTTTGGCCTCCGAAAGCTTAGCACAGCGACCGCCTGTCCCCTGAGCGTGAGCTGCGGGTCCCGACAGGCTCTATCCGCCGCGGATGATCCGCAGCAGTTTCGCCAGCCGAGCGCCGACCTCCCGCTCATTGCCGTGCTCCGTCGGCACGTAGTACCGGGTGCCCTTCAGCTCGTTCGGGAGGTATTGCTGCTCGACGACGCCGATGTCGTCGTCGTGCGGATACTTGTAGCCCTTTCCGTGCCCGAGACGTTTGGCTCCGGCGTAGTGGGCGTCGCGCAGCGGCTTCGGCACGCGACCGATCTTCCCGGCCTTGACGTCGGCGATCGCCGCGTTGATGCCGTTGTACGCCGCATTCGACTTGGGCGCCGTGGCGAGGTGCACCACGGCCTGTGCGAGCGGGATGCGTCCCTCCGGCATACCGATGTACTGCACGGCATCCGCCGCCGCGATGGCGACGACGAGCGCCTGGGGGTCGGCCATGCCGATGTCCTCCGACGCCGACACGATGATGCGGCGCGCTATGAAGCGCGGGTCCTCTCCGGCCTCGATCATGCGGGCCAGGTAGTGCAGGGCGGCATCGACGTCGGAGCCGCGCACCGACTTGATGAAGGCGCTGATGACGTCGTAGTGCTCGTCGCCGTTGCGGTCGTAGCGCAGCAGCGCACGGTCGACGGCCAGCGCCACCAGCTCGGCCGTGATCACCGGCTTCTTCGCCGTCTTCTTCGCCGCACCGGATGCCGGACCTGCCGGGGCCGATCCGGCTGAGACCGATGCCGCCTCGAGCGCCGTCAATGCGCGTCTGGCGTCGCCGGACGCCAGCCGGATGATGGAGGAGCGCGCCTCGTCGTCGAGGGTGAACCTGCCATCGAGCCCACGCGGATCGGCCACGGCCCGATCGACGAGGATGCCGAGGTCGTCGTCGCTGAGCGTCTCGAGCGTGAGCAGGAGGGAGCGTGAGAGGAGCGGGGAGATGACGGAGAAGGACGGGTTCTCGGTGGTGGCCGCGACGAGGATGACCCAGCCGTTCTCGACACCGGGGAGCAGGGCATCCTGCTGCGCCTTCGTGAACCGGTGGATCTCGTCGAGGAACAGCACGGTGGAGATGCCGTACAGGTCGCGGGTCGACATGGCCTCGTCCATGACCTGGCGCACGTCGCGCACGCCGGCCGAGACGGCCGAGAGCTCGACGAAGCGGCGGCCGGAACTGTGCGCGATGGCCTGGGCAAGCGTCGTCTTGCCGGTTCCCGGAGGACCCCAGAGGATGATCGAGACGCTGCCGCGCTCCCCCGTCTTGTCGCTGGCCAGGGCGACGAGCGGGGAGCCCGGCGTGAGCAGGTGGCGCTGACCGGCCACCTCGTCGATGCTGCGGGGTCGCATGCGCACGGCGAGCGGCGTCGCGCCGCCGCGCAACCCGAGGCCGGCATCCGTCATCCCCTCAGCGTAATCGGCCCGGACGACACTGCTCGGCACGTCGGTTTTTCGACTGATGGGCGGCTCCCGTAGAGTTCAGCGGAGTTCGCCTATCTCGAGGAGCACCGTGGCATCGAACAACCGTCCGGACCGTGAGACCCGCGAGGCCCGTCAGCGGCTTCGCGCCTACCAGGCCCGGCAGAAGGTTCACCAGCACAGGGTGAAGCGGCGCACGCGCGACAACATCATCGCGGGCATCGTCGTCGTGGCCGTCGGGATCATCGCCGTCGGAGCGCAGCTCGCCTTCTTCAACGGCGGTCCGGGCACACCCGTCGCCTCGCCGTCCGCCAGCGCGACCCCCACCCCGACGCCCAGCGCCGCGGCCGGCGAGAACACCGGCGACGTCCCGCCGGTGTCCGTGGCCGAGGACCGCACCTGGACCGGGTCGATGAAGCTCAACGACGTCACCCTCGACTTCACTCTCGACGGAGCCGCTGCGCCCCAGGGAGTCGCCTCGACGGTCAGCCTCATCGAGAGCGGCTTCTACGAGGGCGTGACCTGCCACCGCCTGACCACCGGCGACGGCTTCGAGGTGCTGCAGTGCGGCGACCCCGACGGCACGGGCTCCGGCGGTCCCGGCTACAGCTACGGTCCCATCGAGAATGCGCCCGCCGACGGCGTCTACCCTGCCGGCACCATCGCGATGGCCCGCCAGGGCGGAAACGCCTACAGCATGGGCAGCCAGTTCTTCATCGTCTACGGAGACACGACGATCCCGGCGGATGCCGCCGGCGGCTACACGGTGATCGGAACAGTCACCGGCGGACTCGACGAGCTGAAGACCCAGATCACGTCGAAGGGCGTCGAGGGCGGGGCCAGCGACGGCAAGCCGGCGGTTCCCGTCACGATGTCCGACCTGACGGTCAAGTAGCAACCGGACGCATCCGATACCCCCGCCGCGAGGCGTGGAATAGGCTTATGCCGCTGTGGCCGTCGTCGGCGGCCGATCGAACGTGCGGCATCCACGGGTCTTCAGCCCGTGGCCGCATCACAAGCAAGGTGGAACTCGTGGTAACTGAGAAAGAGCACCCCTGGGGTCGCGTCGACGAGACGGGCACGGTCTTCGTGCGCGAAGCCGACGGCGAACGCGAAGTGGGCCAGTTCCCCGACGGGACCGCCGACGAGGCGCTCGGCTACTTCGAGCGCAAGTACACCGATCTCGCCGGACAGGTCACCCTGCTCGAGCAGCGTGCCAAGCGCGGCGGCCCGGCCGTCGACATCTCGAAGGCCGTATCGACGTTGAGCTCGACGATCTCGACGGCCAACGCCGTCGGCGATCTGGCCTCGCTCACGCGCCGTCTCGATGCCCTCGGCGGCACCGTCTCCGAGCTCACCGAGGCGCAGAGCGCCGAGGAGAAGGCCGCCTCCGAGGCCGCCGTCGTCGAGCGCACCGCCATCGTCGAGGCCGCTGAGGCCCTCGCCGCCGCAGATCCGGCCAAGACGCAGTGGAAGCAGGCCACGGCCGAGCTCGATGCGCTCTTCGCCCGGTGGCAGACCCACCAGCAGGAGGGTCCGCGCATCCCGAAGGCCGCAGCCAACGAGCTCTGGAAGCGCTTCCGGGCCGCCCGCACCATCATCGAGCAGCACCGCAAGGCGTTCTTCGCCGATCTCGACTCCGCTCACCGCGATGTGCGCAGCCGCAAGCAGGCGCTCATCGAACAGGCCGAGGCGTTGGCGCCCAAGGGCGCTGACGGCATCCCGACCTACCGGAACCTCCTCGAGGACTGGAAGACGGCCGGGCGTGCCGGCAAGAAGCAGGATGACGCACTGTGGGCCCGCTTCAAGGCTGCCGGCGATGTGCTCTACGGAGCGAAGGCCGAGGTCGACGCGCAGGAGAACGAGGAGTACGCGGGAAACCTGACGTTGAAGCTCGCCCTCCTGGAGGAGGCCGAGCCGATCCTCGCCGAGACCGACCGCACCAAGGCCCGGACGGCTCTCACCTCGATCCAGCGCCGCTGGGACGAGATCGGCAAGGTTCCGCGCGATCAGGTGAAGGTCGTCGAGGAGCGCCTGCGCAAGGTCGAGGCCGCCGTGCGCAAGCTCGACGACGACCACTGGAAGCGCAACAACCCCGAGACGAAGGCCCGCACCGAGGGGCTCGCAGGCCAGCTCAACGACGCCATCGCCAAGCTCGAGGCCGACCTGGAGAAGGCGACGGCGTCGAAGGACGCCAAGGCCATCGCCGACGCCACCGAGGCGCTGGAGACCCGCAAGGCCTGGCTCAAGGCCATCGGGCAGTAGTCCACAGGACGTTCGACCTCGGCCCCGACGCACAGAACGGCGTCGGGGCCGTCGTCATCCGCGCGCGGTCGTCATGATGGATCGATGCCCCGCCTCCCCGATGTCCTCTCCCCCGCCGACCTTCCCCTCACCGAACTGCACGCGGCCCGTCTCGCCGGCGAGGTCTACCCGATCGGCGGATGCTTCGCACCGATCGACCTGCCCGAGCTCAGGTCGGTGCGCGCCGGAGTCATCGCCATGCAGGCGCCTGCCCGGTTCGTGGCCGACAGGCTGACGGCGGCGTGGTTCTGGGGTGCCGTGGCGATGGCGCCGGTGCGACTCCAGTTCTGCATCGACATCCGCTCCAGGCACCGTCAGACGACGACGCGATTCGACCTGCGCGAGGTCGTGATCGACGGGAGCGAGATCGTGGCCGTCGGCGGTGCCCTGGTCACGGCGCCGACGCGCACCATGCTCGATCTCGCCCGTGACGGCGGCATCGACGACGGGCCGGCTGTCGGGCTCCTCGTCGCCCTGGCGGGCTGCACCGACGCCACCCTTCAGGCGGTGCTCGACCGGGCCACGGCCAGCGGGGCGCGATCGCACATGCGGCGCGCTCGAGCGCGGCTCGAGGCCGCGGTGTCAGCCGTCGCTGACGCGGTACACGTCGTAGACGGCCTCGATGCGGCGCACGGCGTTCAGCACGCGGTCCAGATGCGTCGTGTCGCCCATCTCGAAGACGAAACGACTCAGCGCCAGTCTGTCGCGTGACGTGGAGACGTTCGCCGACAGGATGTTCACGTGGTGCTCGGAGAGCACCCGGGTGACGTCGGAGAGCAGGCCGGCACGATCGAGGGCCTCGATCTGGATCTGGACGAGGAACAGGCTCTTCGAGGTCGGCGCCCACTCCACCTCGATCATCCGCTCGGGCTCCTTCATCAGGCCGGCGACGTTGTGGCAGTCGGCTTGGTGCACCGAGACGCCCTGACCGCGCGTGATGAAGCCGACGATGCCGTCGCCGGGAACCGGGGTGCAGCAGCGCGCGAGCTTCACCAGGATGTCGGGTGCGCCGCGCACCAGCACGCCGGAGTCGCTGTCGCGCAGCATCTGGGTGCGTCCCTTGGCGGGCAGCGCGAAGTCGTTGGACTCGACCTCGGTATCGGCCTGCACGCTGGCGACGACCTTCTCGAGCACGGACTGGGTCGAGACGTGCCCTTCGCCGACGGCCGCGTACAGAGCGGACACGTCGACGTACTTGAGCTGGGCGGCGACCTCGGCGAAGGAGTCCTGGCTCATCAGCTTCTGCAGCGGCAGGTTCTGCTTGCGCATGGCGCGGGCGATGGCATCCCGGCCCTGCTCGATCGCCTCGTCGCGGCGCTCCTTGGTGAACCACTGCCGGATCTTGTTGCGCGCCCGCGGGCTCTTGACGAAGTTCAGCCAGTCCTGGCTCGGGCCGGAGTCGGGGTTCTTCGAGGTGAAGACCTCGACGACGTCGCCGCTGGACAGGGTGGACTCGAGCGGAACGAGGCGGCCGTTGACCTTCGCGCCCATGGTGCGGTGGCCGACCTCGGTGTGCACGGCATAGGCGAAGTCGACGGGCGTGGCATCCGACGGCAGCCCGATGACGCGGCCCTTCGGGGTGAAGACGTAGACCTCCTTCGCGCCGATCTCGTAGCGCAGGGAGTCGAGGAACTCACCGGGGTCGTCAGTCTCCGCCTGCCAGTCCGAGATGTGAGCGAGCCAGGCCATGTCGTTCTCGCTCTGCGGGCCGGGGCCCGTCGACTTGCCGTTGACCTGCTCCTTGTACTTCCAGTGCGCCGCCACACCGAACTCGGCGCGCTGATGCATCTCGTGCGTGCGGATCTGGATCTCGACGGGCCTGCCAGCCGGGCCGAGGACCGTCGTGTGCAGCGACTGGTAGAGATTGAACTTCGGGGTGGCGATGTAGTCCTTGAACCGTCCGGGCAACGGGGTCCAG
This sequence comes from Leifsonia sp. Leaf264, assembly GCF_001422325.1. GTDB lineage: Bacteria > Actinomycetota > Actinomycetes > Actinomycetales > Microbacteriaceae > Orlajensenia. The sequence goes on along the minus strand of NZ_LMMR01000004.1, from coordinate 624,708 downwards.
CGGGCGTGGATGGAACCCAGCACGGCGTAGCAGTCGCGCACCGAGTTGACCAGCACCCTGATGCCGACGAGGTCGTAGATCTCGTCGAACTCGCGCCCTCGTACCACCATCTTCTGGTAGATCGAGTAGTACTGCTTGGGCCGGCCGACGACGCTCCCCCGGATCTTGCCGGCCTTCAGGTCGCCGTTGACGGCGTCGATGACGTTCTGCACGAACTGCTCGCGCTCGGGGGTGCGCTGCCGCACCAGCGACTCGATCTCGGCGTAGATCTTCGGGTAGAGCACCGCGAACGAGAGGTCCTCGAGTTCCCACTTGATGGCCTGGATGCCCAGCCTGTGCGCGAGCGGTGCGTAGATCTCGAGGGTCTCTGTGGCCTTGCGGCTGGCGGACTCCGCGGGAACGAAACCCCACGTGCGGGCGTTGTGCAGACGGTCGGCCAGCTTGATGATGAGGACGCGGATGTCCTTCGACATCGCGACGATCATCTTGCGGACGGTCTCGGCCTGCGTCGAATCGCCGTACTTGACCTTGTCGAGCTTCGTGACGCCGTCGACCAGCATCGCGATCTCGTCACCGAAGTCGGCGCGCACCTGGTCGAGGGTGTACTCCGTGTCCTCGACGGTGTCGTGCAGCAGGGCGGCCGCGACGGTCTTCGATCCGATGCCGAGATCGGCGAGGATCTGCGCGACGGCCACCGGGTGCGTGATGTACGGCTCGCCGCTGCGGCGCTTCTGGCCGGAGTGCGCCTTCTCCGCCACGGTGTAGGCGCGCTCGATGATCGAGAGGTCGGCCTTCGGATGATGCATCCGGACGGTGCGGATGAGGGTGTCGACGGCGCCGACGGGCTGCGCCTTCGAGAAGATGCGCGGCACCAGGCGGCGCAGCGACGCGGTGGATGACGTGTTCATGTCCGTCATGGCGTCACCTTCCCTCGGTGTTCAATTATCCCCGCTCCCGAGGCCCCGGATCGACCAGGGCCCCGGTGTTCGCGGGGAGCGTCAAACCGTGATCTCCTCGGACTGCGCAGCGGCGGCCCTGTCGCGGATCGTACGCACCTTGGCGTCGTGCTTCTTCACGTTCTTCTCCCGCTCGCGCAGGAGCGAGTAGAGCGGAGCGGCGAGGAACACCGTCGACCACGTTCCGACCAGGATGCCGATCAGCAGCGCGAGCGAGATGTCGCGCAGGGTGTCGGCACCGAGGGCGAAGGCGCCGATGAAGAGGATCGACGCCACAGGCAGGGCCGCGATGACGCTGGTGTTGATCGAGCGCACGAGGGTCTGGTTGACGGCGAGGTTCACCGATTCGGCGAAGGTGCGCTTCGTCTCGACCACGTCCTCCTGCGTGTTCTCGCGGATCTTGTCGAACACCACGACGGTGTCGTAGAGCGAGTAGGCGAGGATCGTGAGCAGGCCGATGATCGCCGCCGGCGTCACCTCGACGTCTGTCGCCGCGTAGATTCCCGACGTCATGATGAGGTCGGCGATGAGGGCGATGATCGCCGCGAGCGACATCTTCCAGGTGCGGAAGTACAGCGCCATGCCCACGGCGGCCAGCAGGATGAACACGATCAGGCCCTGGATGGTCTGCCGCGTGATGTCGGCTCCCCACACCGGCCCGATGTACGACGAGGAGATGTCGTCGGCCGTGACGTCGTAGGCGTCCTCCAGGGCGGTGGCGACGTCCTTCGTCTCCGCCGTGGTGAGCTGGTCGGTCTGCACGCGCACGCCGGCGCCGCCGCCCACGATCGTCACGTGAGACACGGCATCCGGAACGACGGATGCGACGGCATCGGTCGCGGGCTGCGTCGTGGCGTCGCTCACGCCAGTGATCTGGAACTGGGACCCGCCACGGAACTCGATTCCGAGGTTGAATCCGCCGCGCAGCACCGGGATGAGGATCGACACCAGCACCAGGGCGCCGACGATGATGAACCAGATCTTGCGCTTCGCGACGAAGTCGAAGGAGCGCTTGCCGGTGTAGAGGTCGTTACCGAACGTTGTCAGGCGGCTGGCCATCAGGACTCCTTCCCGTTCTTCGAGATATCGCCGTCGGTGGACGGGGCGGATGCTGTGGACTTGGCTGACGTCGAGCCGCCGGAGGCGTCGAGCGCGGCGGCCTCAGCGGCCTTGCGCTCGGCGATGGTCTGGCGCTTCGCGGCCTCACGGGAGCTGCTGGCGGCCTTGGCCGCTGTGAGCTGGGCGCTGGTGCGGAACTCGGCGCGGCCGCGGTAGACGGCGCCCAGGGCTGTCGGGTCGAGGCCGGACAGCGGGTGTCCGCTGGAGAAGAACCGCGTCTGGGCGAGCAGCTGCAGCATCGGATGCGTGAACAGCACCACGATGATGACGTCGATGACAGTCGTGATTCCGAGGGTCACGGCGAAGCCCTTGACACTGCCGACGGCGATCACGAACAGCACGATCGCGGCGAGCAGGTTGGTGGCCTTCGATGCGTACACGGTGCGAAGCGCGCGCTTCCAGCCCGCCTCGACGGCCGACACGAGGACACGACCGTCTCGGAGCTCGTCGCGCACGCGCTCGAAGTAGACGATGAACGAGTCCGCCGTGAAGCCGATGGCCACGATCACACCGGCGACACCGGCGAGCGAGAGGCGGTAGCCCTGGTACCACGACAGGATGCAGAGCGTGAGGTAGGTGATGAGACCGGCCACGAGGAGCGAGACGATCGTGACGGTTCCGAGGAGGCGGTACTGGAACAGCGAGTAGCCGAACACCAGCAGCAGGCCGATGATGCCGGCGATGAGACCGCTCAGCAGCTGCGCCGAACCCAGGGTGGCCGTGATGGTCTCCGAGGACTGCACCGTGAAGCTGATCGGCAGGGCGCCGAACTTGAGCTGGTCGGCGAGGGCTTTCGACGACTCCTGGTCGAAGCTGCCCGAGATGGAGGGCTTGCCGTCGGTGATGACGCCGTTCATGGAGGGGGCCGACAGCACCTGGCCGTCGATGACGAAGGCGAACTGGTTGAGGGGCGGCGTGTTGGTCAGGGCGTAGAGGCGCTGGCTGACCTCGCCGAAGTCCTTCGTACCCTGGTCGTTGAACGTGAGGTTGACGACCCAGCGGCCCGTGGACGCGCCCTGCTGGTTGGTCTCCTGGCCGTTGGTGGCGTCCTTGATGTCGGCGCCGTCGACCTCGACCGGACCGAGCAGGTACTTGACGGTGCCCGTCGTGTCGCAGGTGACGAGGGGCTCGTCGGCCGGAGCGGCGTTCGTCGTGGCAGCGGCATCCGACGCGCAGTCGAACGAGTCGTACTCGGCCTGCAGGGCCGGCGTGATCCAGTTCGTGTCCGAGCCGTTCGTGGGGCTCACCGTCGGCGTGCTGCGCAGCGACTCGGTGGGAGTCGGGGTCGGCGACGCGCTGGCGTCACCGCCGACGGACGAGTCCGTCGGCGCACCGGCGAGGAGCACGGGGCGCAGCTCGAGCTTGGCCGAGGACTGGATGCGGTTCTTGGTCTCATCGTCGAGCTCGCCGGGGATGGCCACGACGATGTTGCTGCCGCCCTGCGTGCTGATCTCGGCCTCGCTGACGCCCGAGGCGTCGACGCGCTGGCGGATGATCGACACGGCCTGGTTGAGCTGGTCATCGGTGACAGTCTGACCGGTCTCGAGCTTGGGCGCGAGGATGATCTGCGTTCCGCCCTCGAGGTCGAGCGCGAGCTTCGGGGTCCAGGACCCGCCACCCCACAGCACGGCCGCGGTGTTGATCGCGACGAGGGCGATGACTATCGCCCCGAGCCACGAGAGGGAACGCCACGCCTTCTTGACGGGTGTCGACTTTGCCACCGAGGGAACTCAGCTTTCTACGCGCGCACCAGCGCCGCCGTCGGCGCTGGTGCGAAGGGGAGGGAGGGTGTCAGTCGTTCGACTTCTTGGGGTCTTGCCCGTCGACGTCGATGTCTCCGACGACCGTCGTGTCGGCGTTGGCCGACTCGTCGATACGCTCGCCGAACTCGGGCTCGGTGGTGAGCTCGTCGTGCGGGGCGTCGACTGCAGTCGAGTCGCTGCCGGCGGCGGGAGTGACGACGCGGGCGACGGTCTGGCGGTGCACCGTCAGCACAGTGCCGGGAGTCGTCTCGAGGAGGACCTCGTTCTCCTCCTCATCGATGGAGAGGATGGTGCCGAAGACGCCGAAGTTGGTCATGACCTTGGCGCCGGGAACGATCGTGGACTGCAGGTTCGCCTGGTCCTTCGAGCGCTTGCGGCTGTTGCGGAACATGAAGAAGATGAGCAGCGCCAGAACGGCGAGCATGATGAGTGTGATCGGATCCAACGGGGAAAGCCTTCCGGAATGGGCCCCTCAACCGCACCTGTCTGGCGCGGGATGCAACGTGGGCCAAGTGGAATTATAGGTCATCGAGTGTGACGCCGACTCCCGGCTGCCTGAGCCCGAAGTGACGCCAGCCTTCAGGGGTCGCCACACGACCTCGCGGGGTGCGCGTGATCAGGCCGATTCTCACCAGGAACGGCTCGACCACGGCCTCGATAGTCTCGGCCTCCTCGCCGACCGAGACGGCGAGGGTGTTCAACCCGACGGGTCCCCCGCCGAAGCGCTCGAGCATCGTGGTCATGACCTGTCGGTCGAGCCTGTCGAGTCCGAGCGAGTCGACCTCGTAGAGGTCGAGGGCGGCGCGCACCGAGGCGACATCCGCTCGTGCCATGTCGGATCCGTCGGTGGGGCGCCCGTGCACGAGCGTGTAGTCGCGCACCCGGCGCAGGAGCCTGTTCGCAATGCGCGGCGTGCCCCGGCAGCGTCCGGCGATCTCGGCGATGGCATCACGGTCGATGCGCAGCTCGAGCAGCTTGGCTGCGCGCTCCAGCACCTGCTCGAGCTCCGAGTCGGCGTAGAACTCGAGGTGCGCCGTGAAGCCGAAGCGATCACGCAGCGGGTTGGGCAGCAGACCCGATCGCGTCGTGGCGCCGACGAGGGTGAACGGCGCGAGGTCGAGGGGAACGGATGTCGCCCCTGCACCCTTGCCCACCATGATGTCGATGCGGAAGTCCTCCATGGCGAGGTAGAGCATCTCCTCGGCCGAGCGCGCCATGCGGTGGATCTCGTCGATGAACAGCACCTCGCCCGGAACGAGTGAGCTCAGGACGGCGGCCAGGTCGCCGGCGTGCTGGATGGCCGGACCGCTCGACATCCGCAACGGGCGCCCGGCCTCGTGCGCGACGATCATGGCGAGGGTGGTCTTGCCGAGCCCGGGAGGGCCTGCGAGCAGGATGTGGTCGGGAGTGCGCTGCTGCATCGTGGCCGCCGTGAGGAGCAGTTGCAGCTGACCGCGCACCTTGGTCTGTCCGACGAACTCGCCGAGCGAGCGCGGGCGGAGCGCCCCTTCGAAGGCGAGCTCCGATTCGCTCTCGAGCTCGGGATTGGTGAGGTCGAGGTCGGTCATGAGCGGCCGCCGCTCTGGGTGGCCGGGCCGAGGCGCGACAACGCCTGGCGCAGGGCGACCGGAACCGTGATGTCGGGAGTCTCGCCGAGGATCTCCTCGACGGCACCTGCTGCCACGCGCTCCGACCAGCCGAGGCCGACGAGGGCTGCGACGACGCTCTCCCCCGTGCTCGAGGCGGCGACGGATGCCGGCGCCGGGGCCGCGCCCGGAGCCACGAGCAGCTTGCCGGTGAGCGAGAGCACGATGAGCTTCGCCGTCTTGGGGCCGATGCCGCTGACCTTGCGGAACGCGGCGTCGTCCTCCAGGGCGACGGCGCGAGCGATCTGGTCGGGCGAGAGCGCGGCCAGCACGCCGAGAGCCGACTTGGGTCCGACTCCGGTGACGCCCATGAGCACCTCGAAGACGCTCAGCTCCTCGGCTGTCGGGAAGCCGAACAGCGTGAGCGAGTCCTCGCGCACTACGAGGGTGGTGAGCAGCATGGCCTCATCGCCGAGCCGTACGGAGAGTGCTGCCGCCGGCGTCGTCAGCACGGAGAAGCCCACTCCACCGACCTCGAGGACGACTGTGCCGCCGAGGGCGGAGAGGACTGTGCCGCGAAGGGAGGAGATCACCGGCTCAGCCTACGGGCGCCCGCCGACGCCGAGGCGCTGCGCTCCGCGGCGCGCCATGCCTCCTGGGCCGGCGTGAGCGCTCCGCCGCCCGCCGGCGCCCCGGGTGTTCCGGAACGCCAGGCGTGGCAGAGCGCCAGCGCCAGCGCGTCAGCGGCATCCGCCGGCTTCGGGACGGCGTCGAGCCCGAGGATGCGCGCCACCATGGCACCGACCTGCGCCTTGTCGGCGCGGCCGTAGCCCGTGATGGCCGCCTTCACCTCGCTCGGCGTGTGCAGCGAGACCGGCAGCGCCCGCTTGGCCGCGAGGTACATGGCGACCCCGGAGATCTGGGCCGTGCCCATGATCGTCGAGACGTCGCTGCGCGCGAACACCCGCTCCAGGGCGACGGTCTGCGGTCGATGCTCGTCGAGGATCGCCTCGAGGCCAGCAGCCACATGGGCGAGCCGCTGCTCGATCGGCAGCTCGGGCGATGAACGGATGACGACGACGTCGACGAGCTTCGCCGTGCGATCCGGCGCGACGTCGATGACGCCGACGCCGCACCGAGTCAGACCGGGGTCGACGCCGAGCACCCGCACGGCGGGCTACTCGTCTGCTTCGAGTTCGGCCTGCGCCTCGGCGCTCAGGTCGAGGTTCGTGTAGATGTTCTGCACGTCGTCCGAGTCCTCGAGGGCGTCGATGAGGCGGAACACCTTGCGAGCGGTCTCAGCGTCGACCTCGATCTTGAGGCTCGGCACGAAGGCGACGTCGGCGGAGTCGTAGTCGATCCCGGCATCCTGAAGCGCGGTGCGCACCGCGACCATCTGCGACGGGTCGGTGAGGATCTCGAAGGTCTCGCCCTCGTCGGTCACCTCTTCAGCGCCGGCCTCGAGCACGGCCATCAGCACGTCGTCCTCGGTGAGGCCGTCGGCGTGGGCCACGACGATGAGTCCCTTGCGGTGGAAGTTGTAGGCGACACTGCCCGGGTCGCCCATGGTGCCGCCGTTGCGGCTCACCGCAGTGCGCACATCGGCAGCGGCGCGGTTCTTGTTGTCGGTGAGGCACTCGATGAGCATCGCGACGCCGTTCGGACCGTAGCCCTCGTACATGATCGTCGTGTAGTCGACGGCCTCACCGGTGAGACCGGCACCGCGCTTGACGGCGCGGTTGATGTTGTCGATGGGGACCGACGTCTTCTTCGCCTTCTGGATGGCGTCGACGAGGGTCGGGTTGCCCGCCAGATCGGCCCCGCCCATCTTCGCGGCGACCTCGATGTTCTTGATCAACTTGGCGAACGACTTGGCGCGACGCGAGTCGATGATCGCCTTCTTGTGCTTGGTCGTTGCCCACTTGGAATGCCCTGACATGCCTTCGATTCTACCCATCGTGAGGCGACCCGCCATGCAGCCGTGCCGACCGGGGCGGCTGCCGTCCGTTGCCGCGACGCGCCGGGTGCGCCACACTGGCAGGCATGTCGGCTCCCGCCCGCCAGCTCGTCAGCTTCGGCCTGCTCGCCTTCTCGATCAGCTGGACGATCTGGGCGGTCTGCCTCGTCTCCGGTCAGGACGTCACCGGGTCGTCGATCACGTGGCTGTTCGCCATCGGTGCGAGCGGTCCCACGCTCGCGGCGATAGCGCTGTGGATCGGCATCCGTCGACGGATGCCGGGGATCGCGACGTCGTGGCGGCGCGCGTGGCTCTGGGCTCCGCTCGCGCTCGTGCTCGGCCTCGCGCCCGCAGTGCTCGCCGCGCTCGTGCAGGCGCCGGCCACCCTGGGCGAGCGGCTGGTCGATGGCACGAACAGCGTCGTTGCGGCATCCGGCGGGTGGATCCTGTTCGTGATCACCTACCTGATCGCAGGTCCCCTCGCCGAGGAGTTCGGTTGGCGCGGTTTCGCCCAGCCTCGCCTGCGCACGCGGTTCGGCCTGGTGGGCACGTCACTCGTGCTGGGTGCGGTCTGGGCGGTCTGGCACGTCCCGCTCTACCTGCTGAACGGAACCGGCCAGCACGAGACGGGGCTGCTGACGCTGCCGGCCGTGCTGTTCTTCGTCGGATGCGTTCCGACCTCGACGATCTTCCTCGTGCTGTCGGAGCGGCTGCGGGGCGGGGTCGCCTCGGCCGTGCTGCTGCATCTCGCCCTCAACGTGGGGCTGTCGGTGCTCCCGCTCGACTCGACGGTCGGGTCGGCGCTCTACCTCGGTTGGACGACTGTCATCGCCGTGGTCGTGACCGCTGTCTTCTGGCATGCCGGCAGCAGGACGGATGCCACGAGCCCGGCGACAGCCTGATCAGGCGAGCAACTTCCGGAGCGTGCGCAGGTTGCGGTTCGTCGTGGTCGAGCGGTACTTCGCCTTGCCGGCGATCTTCGAGAACGGGCTGTCGACGCCGACGTCGCGGCGGTTGTGCCAGTAGATGACGTTCTCGCCCGGGGCGATCACATCGTCGGCGGGGTCGAGGTCGGCGCCGAGGCCGACGAGTTCGTCGAGTACGGCGTCATCGGAGCCGAACAGCACGTACGGATGCCAGCCGTCACGCTCGGCATCGAACGGGAACGCGTCGACGACGGCCGCGAGGTCGGCGCGGCTCACCAGCACGATCCAGGCGTCATAGCCGAACCGCTCCCCGAGCGCCTTCTCGATGGTCGTCTTCAGGGTGGCGGCATCCGTCGACTCGGCATCGAATCGCACGTTGCCGCTGGCGAGCACGGTCTTCACCTCGGTGAAGCCCAGCGAGCGGAACAGCTCGGCGAGATCGACCGAGAGGATCTTCACGCCGTTGACGTTGATGCCGCGCAGCAGCGCGACGTACCTGTTCCCAGCCATGGGCTCATCCTCCCCCACCCGTCCGACAGGCGTCGGCATCGATCAGGCGGCTGCGCGCACCTTCCCGAGGAAGTACTCGTGGATGCGGTAGTCGCCGGTCACCTCGGGATGGAAGGAGGTGCCGAGGAGGTTGCCCTGCTCGACGGCGACGCAACGGCCGTCCTCGAGCGTGGCGAGAGGCCTCGCAGCCGGCCCCACCGACTCCACGATGGGCGCCCGGATGAAGACGGCGTGCAGGGGCTCGCCGCCCAGCACCGACACGTCGAGGTCCGTCTCGAAGGAATGGGTCTGCGAGCCGAAGGCGTTGCGGCGCACCGACACGTCGAGGCCGCCGAGGCTCTCCTGGCCCCGGATGCCGTCGAGCACCCTGTCGGCCAGCATGATGAGTCCGGCACAGGTGCCGTAGACGGGCAGGCCGTCGCGGATGGCGGCGCGCAGCGGCTCCGCGAGGCCGAAGGTGCGAGCGAGCTTGTCCATGACGCTCGACTCGCCACCCGGGATCACCAGGCCGTCGACGGCCGCGAGCTCCTCGGGGCGACGCACGAGAGTGACGTCGGCCCCGAGGGCCCGGAGGACCTGCGCATGTTCACGGAAGTCGCCCTGCAGGGCGAGGACACCGACCTGCGGTGTCACCACCCGCGCTCGGCGAGGCGGTGGGGCGCAGCCAGGTCGGAGACGTTGATGCCGACCATGGCCTCGCCGAGTCCACGCGAGACCTCGGCGATCACGGCGGGGTCGTCGTAGAACGTCGTGGCCTTGACCACGGCGGCAGCGCGCTGGGCCGGGTTGCCCGACTTGAAGATGCCCGAGCCGACGAAGACGCCGTCAGCGCCGAGCTGCATCATCATGGCCGCATCGGCGGGCGTCGCGACGCCGCCGGCGGTGAAGAGCACGACGGGGAGCTTGCCCGTCTCGGCGACCTCGACGACGAGGTCGTACGGGGCCTGCAGCTCCTTCGCGGCGACGTAGAGCTCGTCCTTCGACATCGACGACAGCGCGGCGATCTCGCTCTTGATCTTGCGGATGTGCTTCGTGGCCTCGGAGACGTCGCCGGTGCCGGCCTCGCCCTTCGAGCGGATCATGGCCGCGCCCTCGTTGATACGGCGGAGAGCCTCACCGAGGTTGGTCGCGCCGCAGACGAAGGGGACGTTGAAGCCCCACTTGTCGATGTGGTTCACGTAGTCGGCCGGGCTCAGCACCTCGGACTCGTCGATGTAGTCGACGTCGAGGGCCTGCAGCACCTGGGCCTCGACGAAGTGGCCGATGCGGGCCTTCGCCATGACGGGGATGGAGACCTCGGCGATGATCGCCTCGATGAGGTCGGGGTCGCTCATGCGCGCGACACCGCCCTGCGAACGGATGTCGGCCGGAACGCGCTCGAGCGCCATGACGGCGACGGCTCCGGCGTCCTCGGCGATGCGGGCCTGCTCAGGGGTGACGACGTCCATGATGACGCCGCCCTTCAGCATCTCGGCGAGTCCGCGCTTGACGCGGCTCGAGCCGAAGTGCTGGGAGGAAGTGCTATCGGTCATGAACGCCAAGTGTATTAGTCCCGCCGGGGTGCTCGAGACGCAGGTCGTCTCGCTGTGACTTCCGGGTGGGACAATATGAGGGTGAAGATCCTCTCGATCCAGTCCGCTGTCGCCTACGGCCACGTCGGAAACTCGGCCGCCGTGTTCCCGCTCCAGCGCATCGGAGTGGAGGTGCTTCCCGTTTACACCGTGAACTTCTCGAACCACACCGGCTACGGAGCCTGGCGCGGCCCCCTCATCAGTCCCGAGGACGTCGCCGCTGTCATCACCGGCATCGAGGAGCGCGAGGTCTTCCCCGCGATCGACGTCGTGCTCTCCGGCTACCAGGGCGGAGCAGGCATCGGCGACGTCATCATCGACGCCGTCGCGCGCATCAAGGCAGCGAATCCCGCTGCGATCTACTCCTGCGACCCCGTCATGGGCAACGCCAGATCGGGCTGCTTCGTCGCGCCCGAGATCCCCGTGCTGCTGCGGGAGCGGGTCGTGCCCGTGGCCGACATCATCACGCCGAACCAGTTCGAGCTCGGCTACCTCACCGGCACCGAGCCCGACAGTCTCGAATCGACTCTCGCGTCGGTCGACCTCGCCCGGGCCATGGGGCCGACCACCGTGCTCGTCACCAGCGTCGAGCGCCCGGATCGCGAGGAGGGCACCATCGAGATGCTCGCCGTCGACGACAGGGGCGCCTGGATCGTGCAGACTCCCCTGCTTCCGATGAAGGCCAACGGATCAGGCGACGTCACCGCCGCGCTCTTCACCGCGCACTACGCCCGAACGGGCGACGCGGCGGACGCCCTCGCCCGCACGTCATCGAGCGTCTTCGACCTGCTCACCCGCACCCACGAATCGGGCGAGCGCGAACTGCAGCTCGTCGAGTCGCAGGAGGCCTACGCCCACCCGCGGATGCAGTTCACGGCGAGCCAGGTGCGCTGAGGCGGACTACCTTCGTTGGTCGAGTAGCGCCCGAGCGCAGCGAGGACGCGTATCGAGACCATCGTCGCCGCCGGATGCGGTCTCGATACGCCGGCTCCTTCGTCGCGGGCTACTCGACCAGCGAGGTCGGCCAGGCATCCGCTATCGCCTGTCGGGTCTCCCCCAGCAGGCGCGGAATGGCCTTCGTCTCGGCGATGATCGGGAAGAAGTTCGCGTCGGTCGCCCAGCGCGGCACGATGTGCTGGTGCAGGTGATCGGCCACCCCGGCCCCGGCGACCCGGCCCTGGTTCATTCCGATGTTGAAGCCGTCGCAGTTCGAGATCCGGCGCACGACGCGCATGGCGATCTGCGTCAGCTCGGCGATCTCGGCCACCTCCTCCGGCGACGCGTCGTCGTAGAGGGCGACGTGACGGTACGGGCAGACCAGCAGGTGGCCGCTGTTGTACGGGAACAGGTTCAGCAGCACGTAGGCGTGCGTGCCGCGGGCGACGATCAGGGCCTTCTCGTCGTCGAGCTTCGGGGCGGCGCAGAACGGACAGTTCTCCTCGTGCGGCGTCGGCCCGCCCTCGATGTAGACCATCCGGTGCGGGGTCCACAGGCGTTGGAACGCATCCGGAACCGCGGCGAAGTCCGCCGAGCTCTCCAGCCCGGCGAACCCGCCCTGCTCCTCGGTCATCAGATCTGGCCGGCGCTCGTCACCTGAGCGTGCGAGGCGATGGCGGCACGGATGCGGTCGATCGCCTCGTCGACGGGCACGCCGTTCTCCTGGGTGCCGTCACGGAACCTGAAGCTCACCGATCCGGCGGCACGGTCCTGCTCGCCGGCGATGAGCTGGAACGGCACCTTCAGCTTGGTGTGGTTGCGGATCTTCTTCTGCATCCTGTCGTCGGAAGCGTCGAGCTCTGCACGCACCCCGGCAGCCTTGAGCCTGCCGATCACCTCACCGAGGTAGTCGACGTAGTCCTCGGCGATCGGGATGCCGACCACCTGCGTCGGGGCCAGCCAGACCGGGAAGGCTCCGGCGTAGTGCTCGAGCAGGATGGCGAAGAAGCGCTCGATGGAGCCGAGCAGGGCGCGGTGGATCATCACGGGCTGCTGACGCGTGCCGTCGGATGCCGTGTACTCCAGCTCGAATCGTTCGGGCTGGTTGAAGTCGAGCTGCACTGTCGAGAGCTGCCAGGTGCGGCCGATCGCGTCGCGGGCCTGCACCGAGATCTTCGGGCCGTAGAAGGCGGCTCCCCCGGGATCGTCGACGAGCTCGAGGCCGGACTCGATGGCGACCTGGCGCAGGGTCTCGGTCGCCTCCTCCCAGGCGGCGTCGTCCCCGACGTACTTCTCCGGGTCCTTGGTCGACAGCTCGAGGTAGAAGTCGTCGAGCCCGTAGCCGCGCAGGGTCTCGAGCACGAACTCGAGCTGGCTGGCGACCTCGCCGCGCACCTGCTCCGGTGTGACGTACACGTGGGCGTCGTCCTGGGTGAGCCCGCGCACGCGGGTGAGGCCGGCCAGGGTGCCGCTCTTCTCGTAGCGGTACACGGTCCCGAACTCGGCCAGGCGCAGGGGCAGCTCGCGGTAGCTGCGGCCGCGCGCCCGGAAGATCAGGTTGTGGAACGGGCAGTTCATCGGCTTCAGGTAGTAGTCCTGGCCCTGACGGGTGACGTGGCCGTCGGCATCCGTCTCCTGATCGAGGTGCATGGCCGGGAACATGCCGTCCTTGTACCACTGCAGGTGGCCGCTGGTCTCGAACAGCGAGCCCTTCGTGATGTGCGGCGAGTTGACGAGCTCGTAGTCCGCGGCGAGCAGGCGCTCCTGCATGTACTTCTCGATCTCGTGACGGATGATGCCGCCGCGCGGGTGGAAGACGGCCAGTCCGGAGCCGATCTCGTCGGGGAAGCTGAACAGGTCCAGCTCGGCGCCGAGCTTGCGGTGGTCGCGCTTGAGCGCCTCCTCCATGCGGGACTGGTAGGCGCGCAGGTCGTCCTTCGTCGCCCACGCGGTGCCGTAGACGCGCTGCAGCTGCTTGTTCTTCTCGGAGCCGCGCCAATAGGCGGCGGCCACCCGGGACAGGGCGTAGCCGTTGCCGATCATGCGGGTGTTCGGCAGGTGCGGGCCGCGGCAGAGGTCCTTCCAGACCGTCTCGCCGGTGCGCGGGTCGACGTTGTCGTAGATGGTGAGCTCTGCGCCGCCGACCTCGACCGATTCGCCGTCGTCGTGGCTGCCGGCTCCCTCTGTCGGGTGGCCCTTGAGTCCGATGAGCTCGAGCTTGTACGGCTCGTCGGCGAGTTCGGCTCGTGCCTCGTCCTCGGTCACGACGCGACGCACGAAGCGCTGGCCCTGACGGATGATGCGGTCCATGGCCTTCTCGAGGGGCTTCAGGTCTTCGAGGGCGAACGGCGTCTCCACGTCGAAGTCGTAGTAGAAGCCGTCGGTCACGGGCGGGCCGATGCCGAGCTTCGCCTCGGGATTGATCGACTGCACGGCCTGGGCGAGCACGTGGGCCGCCGAGTGCCGCAGGATGGTGAGTCCGTCGGGAGAGTCCATGGTCACGGGCTCGACGGTGTCGGCATCCGTCACCGTCGTCGCCAGGTCCTTGAGCTCACCGTTGACGCGCATCGCGACAACGGACCGGTCGGTGAAAAGCTCGAAGCCGTCAGCCACTTTCGTCCACTCCTTTTTTCGTTTCGGAACCCCTCAACTGTAGTCGGAGCACTATCGCCCGCTCGCACACGGGGCTATCCTGCAGTCGAGACGCCCGAGTCGCCGACGACGCAGTCGGTGCCCTCCGCCTTGACACGAATCACCCGACGTTCAAGGAAGTACCATGCGTGCAACGAAATCGTTCATCGCCGGATTCGCGGGAGTCGTTCTCGCAGCCGGATTCCTCGTCACCACGGGCGTCCATCCCGCGGCGGTCGCCCCGACCACTGCGGCCAGCGTGAGCTTCACAGCTGCCGGCGACTTCAACTCCACGGCCCAGACATCGGCCGTGCTCGACACCATCGCCGGGCTCGATCCCGACCTCCATCTCGCCCTCGGAGACCTCTCCTACTCGACCGGACCCGAACAAGCCTGGTGCGACTACGTGACGGCGCGGGTGGGCGCCGGATTCCCGTTCGAACTCATCTCGGGCAATCACGAGAGCAACGGCGAGAACGGCAACATCAACAACTTCTCCGCCTGCCTGCCCAACCAGGTGCCGGGAGTTGTCGGCACCTATGGGCGCCAGTACTACATGGACGTGCCGCAGCAGGCTCCCCTGGTCCGCTTCATCCAGATCTCGCCGGGCCTCACCTACCCGGACGGAGCCTGGTCCTATGCGACGGGTTCACCGCGATCGCTGTGGACCGCTGCAGCCATCGACGGAGCCCGAGCAGCCGGCATCCCGTGGGTCGTCGTGTCGATGCACAAGCCCTGCCTGTCGATCGGCATCTACGCCTGCGAGACCGGCGCCGACATCATGAACCTTCTCGTGACGAAACGCGTCGACCTGGTGCTGAGCGGACACGAGCACATGTATGCGCGGAGCAAGCAGATCACGACGAACACCGGATGCCCGGCGGTCGTTCCCGGCACCTACACGCCTGCCTGCGTCGCGGATTCCGACTCCGACCTGACGAAGGGCGCCGGCACTGTCTTCGGCATCGTCGGCACCGGCGGGACCGTCCTGCGCAATGTCGCATTGGCGGACAGTGAGAGCGGCTATTTCTCTGCCTACTCCGGGCTCAATGCGTCTCCCACCTGGGGGCCGCTGCAGATCACTGCGGATGCCACCACGCTGAGCGCTCGGTTCGTGCCAGCGTCGGGCGTCTTCACCGACTCGTTCACCATCCGGGCAGGTGCCACGCAGCCGAACCAGCCCCCGACAGCCTCCTTCACGGCGAGCTGCACCGATCTCGCGTGCAGCATGGACGCCGACTCGACAGCGGACGCCGATGGCACGGTCGTCGCCTACGACTGGGACTTCGGAGACGGCACCAGCGGAACGGGGGTGGCGCCGCTGCACAGCTACGCCTTGGCGGGCGCGTTCACAGTGCGGCTGACGGCGACCGACGAAGACGGAGCAACAGGCACGACGACCCGTGATCTCGTGGTCACAGCGCCGGGCGGACCGACCGTATACGCCAGCGACGGCTTCGGGCGCACAGTCACCAACGGCCTCGGGACCGCCGATGTCGGCGGGGCGTGGTCGACGATCGGAAGCACCAGCGCCTATCAGGTCAACGGTGGGGCGGCGCGCATCCGTCATGCCACGGCCGGCCTCTCCCTGAACGCTTACCTGCTCGGGGCGACGTCGACCACGACCGATCTCTCGTTCCGCATCGGAACGGACAAGGCGATAGCGGGCGCAGACACCAGCGTGACGGTCTACGGGCGACGCATCCCGGGCGCCGGAACGTATAAGGCCAGGGTCACGTTGCGGGCGAGCGGCCAGGTCGCGTTGTTCCTGGCGCGGGAGGCGCCGTTCGGCACTGAGGGATCCCTGGCATCGACGTCGACGATCACCGGCCTGACCTATGGCCTCGGCGACGAACTGAACATCCGGGTGCAGGTGTTCGGCACCAACCCCACCACCGTCAGGGCCAGGGTATGGAAGTCGGGTGCAACCGAGCCGACGACGTGGCAGCGGTCCGGGACCGACTCGACTCCGGCGCTCCAGGCCGCCGGGTCCACGGGCATCGGCACGAACATGCCCGGAGCGGCGACCAACGCGCCCGTGGTCTTCTCGATCGATGATCTGCTCATGAAGACTCCGTGATTCCGGGACGGCTCGCGTAGGCTGCGCTGATGGCAGTTCGCACTCGAGGCCGTTCAGAATCAGTCGCCGACGGGCGCAGCACGCGGGCCGCCGAACCGGACGCTGCGACGCGATGAGCAGCGCACCCGTCGACGACCGGGGCCTGCAGGGCCTCTCCTCGGAAGACGTGGCCGCCCGCCTCGCGGACGGCCGATCCAACGCCTTCGTGGAGGCATCCAGCCGCAGCGTGTGGAGCATCGTCCGCGCCAATGTCTTCACCCTGTTCAACGCCATCATCGGCGCCTGCTTCCTGGTGCTGCTCTTCCTCGGCCGGTGGCAGGACGCCCTGTTCGGCCTGAGCGCCGTCGCGAACGCCTTCATCGGTTCGGGCCAGGAGTACCGCGCCAAGCGGGCACTTGACCGCCTCGCCCTGCTCAACGCTCCCCTGGCACGCGTGCTCCGCTCCGGCGAGGAGAAGGACATCCCCTCCGCCGAGGTCGTTCTCGACGACGTCCTCGTCCTTCGAGCCGGCGACCAGGTGCCGGCCGACGCCCGCGTGCTGCGGTCCACCCGACTGCAGCTCGACGAGTCGATGCTGACGGGCGAGTCGGATGCCGTCGACAAGGACGCCGGTTCCGACATCCTCTCCGGCTCGATCGTGGTCGCCGGTGACGCGCACGCCCAAGTGCAGCACGTCGGGGCCGACTCCTTCGCCAACCGCTTCGCGAGCGAGGCCAAGCGCTTCTCCCTGATGCACAGCGAGCTGCGCTCCTCGATCAACCGTGTCCTCACGTGGGTGACCTGGCTCATCGGTCCGGCCGCCCTGCTGGTGCTGAACGCCCAGATGATCGCGGCTGGCGGGTGGGAGGAGGCCATCGCATCCGGTGCCTGGCGCGATGCCGCCGTCGGCGCCATCGCGGCCATCGTCGCCATGATCCCGCTGGGGCTGGTGCTGATGACCAGCATCACCTTCGCCGTCGGCGCCGTGAAGCTCACCCGGCGACAGGTGCTGGTGCAGGAGTTGGCGGCCGTCGAGGGTCTCGCCCGGGTGGACATCATCTGCCTCGACAAGACCGGGACGCTGACCGAGGGCGACATCGTCTTCGACGGCTCGCACCCGCTACGGACTGATGCGGCACCGGGCTGGGAACAGGTGCTGGCCTGGTACGGAGCGCAGCCCGACGCGAACGCGACGGCCCGGTGCCTCGCCGAGCCCTACACGGAGCTGCCCGACGCCGAACCGGCCGCGCGCATCGAGTTCTCGTCGGCTCGCAAGTGGAGCGCCGTCGCCTTCGCCGACGGTCCGGCGGGCACGTGGGTGCTCGGCGGTCCCGAGATGGTCTTCCCCGCGGCAGCCGGAGCCCAGGACCCGGCTCTCGACGCCATGGCGCAGCGGGTGGGCACCCTCGCGTCGTCGGGACGGCGCACCCTCGTGCTCGCGCGCAGTGTCGCCGTCCTGAACGAGGACGACGCGGAGGCCGAACGCCTGCTCCCCGACGTCGAACCCGTGCTGCTGCTCACCTTCCGTGAGCAGGTGCGTTCCGATGCTCGCGAGACGCTCGACTACTTCGCCTCCCAGGGAGTCGCCGTGCGCGTCATCTCGGGCGACAACCCCGACACTGTCGCCGCCATCGCCCGAGAGGTCGGCCTCGATGCTCCGCACGGCTTCGACGCGCGACAGCTCCCCGAGGACGACGATGCCCTCGCCCAGGTGCTCGAGCAGAACATCGTCTTCGGCCGGGTGACCCCGCAGCAGAAGAAGCGCCTCGTGCTGACCCTCAAGGCGCGTGGCCACGTGGTGGCGATGACGGGCGACGGCGTGAACGACGCCCTCGCCATCAAGGAGGCCGACATCGGCATCGCCATGAACTCCGGATCGGCCGCGACCAAGGCCGTCGCCAGGCTGATCCTGCTCGATGGGAAGTTCTCGCACCTGCCGGGCGTCGTCGGCGAAGGGCGCCAGGTCATCGCGAACATCGAGCGCATCTCCATGCTCTTCCTCACCAAGACCGTCTATGCGAGCGCCCTCGCGATCGTGTTCGGGGCGCTGCTGCTGACCTTCCCGTTCCTGCCGCGCCAGCTCTCGGCCGTCGACGGCCTCACGATCGGCATCCCGGCCTTCTTCCTCGCCCTGCTGCCCAACCAGAGACGCTACGTCTCCGGGTTCCTGCGACGCTCGCTGATCTTCTCGGTGCCCGCCGGGCTGGTGATCGCGGCGGCCCTCACCGTCTACACGCTGGCCGCCAACGCGATCGGCATCGACCAGGCGCAGCTGCGCACGGGCGCCACGCTCATCCTCACGCTGGTGGGGCTGTGGGTGCTCATCGTGCTCTCCCGGCCCGTCACCGCGCTCAAGGCCGTCGTCATCGGCGCCATGATGATCGCGCTCGTGCTGATGTACACGATCCCGATCGTCACAGACTTCCTCGAGCTCGTCGATCCGGGTCCGGATGCCGCCCTCCTCGTCGCGGTCATCTCGGCGCTCTCCATCGCCGGCATCGAGATCGTGCGGTTCGTCTACCGTCGCGTCATCCGCTCGTCGATCGCGCCCGTCGCCCCCGCCGGCTCAGGGGCTGCCGATGGCGGAGCTCAGAACTCGTCGACCGTCGGCGCAACCGATTCCCGGAAGTAACGACGGCCCCGGCCCGTCCACAGCACCAGCAGGATGGCGATGGCGATCAGGCCGTCGATGACGGTCCACCACGGCTCCCCCGCGCCCAGCATCAACGTCACGACGTTCGCCGACAGGGAGAGGGCGAGCAGCACCGTCACGATCCACCGGGAGAACCTGCTCCCGCGGGCGATGCCCGACGCGACGGCGATGAGGAACAGGCCGAACAGGATGACGGCGCTCCCGACCAGCGTCACGGCGAGGACTGCTCCCGGGTCGCTCGGGTCGACTCCGTAGCGGGCGAGCACGAGCACGGTCCCGGCGATCACCTCGAGCACGGCCTGCACGTAGATGAGCACGACGGCGACTGTGACACCGACAGGTCGGCGAGGGCGGTTCACGATCGGATCCATCCAGCCATCCTGCCGGTCACGCGTGGCGCTCGCGACCCCGGTCGCATCAGAGCAGGATGCGCACCGACTTGCTGGCGCTCGTGGAGCCGAGGAGGGTGTCCGTGCTTCCGAAGACGGCGACCACTGAATGCACCCCGCGCTTCAGGCGGGGAAGCCTCACCACTGACGCGACCGTCCCCGATCCGCTCACCGCCGCCTGCCCGCTCGCCTTGCCGTCGACGAACACCGTCACTGTTCCGGCGACGGGCTCCCCTGCCGGAGCCGTCACCGCGACGTGCGCGCGCACCGTCGTCCGGCCCGAGAGCGCCACGGTGCGGTCGAGTCGGAGCGAGGTCTGCGTCGCTGCCTTCTCGACGACGAGCAACCGCGAGTACCACCGGCGCTCCAGCACCTGCTCAGGCGTCGTCGACGTGCCCGGCACTGTGGACGTCGCTATCGCGGAAACACCGATCGCCCCGCCGGGCTCGGCCGGAATGCTCGCCGGAAGCGTCAGGCCGAGCACATCACCTGCAGCCGTGGCGGAGACATCCGCAGCAGGCCCAGCCGCAGTCCCACCGCCGGTCTCGTCGTCCAGCACCGAGATCGCCGTGGTGAGCGTGTAGGTGGAACCGGCGGGGAACCAGATGCCGACCTCACCCCGGAGTCGCAACCGCTCGCCGAGGCTGACCGGTGTCTCCCACGCGAGCGAACCGCCGTTGAGGGGGTCGTATTGAGTCTCCCGGGTCTCCTTCTCCGGCGCGTGATTCAGCACGACGCTCGCCGGGGCGGCGGCATCCACGGTCATGGTCCACGCCGCCCGGGCAGTGCTCTCGGACCGGCTCATGCAGTCCACCGTGTACGGACCGCCGGGCACGGTGATCGCGCCGGCAGGAACGACGAAGACGAATGGAGCGGGCTGGCGGACCTCGTCCTCATCCCAGTAGCGCTCGGCGACCACGGCGCCTCCCGCGTCCTCGAGTGAGCAGTCCAGTTCGTACTGCGGATAGAAGGGGGGATATATCTGGAGCGCGGTGGTCGCGGGTCCGATCGGAATCTGTCGCGAGGCCGGGCTCACCGCACCGTACTCGAGGAAGTAGCTGTAGTCGCCGCTGATGCCGGCCGGAAGCTCCAGCGCCGGAACTGTCGGCGGGGCGGCTTGCGCCGGTGAGGCCGCGAGGAACGAGGCCGAGAGAATGGTGACTGCCGCGATGCCCACCGCGACCAGACGTGAACCTGACTTCATGGAGTCCCCCACAGCGTGGATCCAGCTCGGATCGATCGATTCGTCCGCCAGTATGCGCCGCTCGGCAGCGTGCGACAAGGGCAGGGAGAGGTGGTCCCCGTGATGTTCACGCATCGGAAACGCCCCGACAACACTGCGGGCATCCGCCAGCGGGGGTCAGCCGATCACTCGGGGCTGACGGACACCGCGGGCGCACCCACCCTGTAGAACAGGAACGGAACCACGGAGACGAGACAGCTCGCGGCCGGAACCAGCGTGATGGCCGCGAAGACCGTGCTCTGCATGGCGGGCGTCACGGTGACGCCGGCCTCGTATCCGGCCATCACCACGAACACGCCGAAGACGAGGACGGCGAGGGCGTTCATGATCTTCGAGGCGAAGGTGAGACCGGCGAAGGAGATGCCGTCGTTGCGCACCCCGAGGCGACGCTCGGCGTCGTCGACTGAGTCGGCGATCATCGTCGCCTGCGTGACGAGGAAGATCCCGAGGGTCAGTCCGGTGAGGAAGATGAAGACGAGGATGGCGACCAGGTCGGCGTATCCGACGACGAACATGCCGAGGTAGAGCGCGGCTGCGACGAGGGTGCTTCCGATGATGAGAGCCCGGGCGGAGATGCGGCGGAGCAGCAGCGGAGTCGTGAACGAGGAGATCACCATGCCCAGGATGATCGCGGCCCCGACGAGGGTGAACGTGCCCTCGTCTCCGTAGGCGATCACGACGAACACGGCCCCGCCCGCCTGCACGATGAAGCGGCCGAATCCGAGCACCGACCCCAGCAGCACCATGAGCAGCGGCGTGTTCCGCACCAGTGTCGACAGGAGCTGCCGCATGGTGAGGCCGGTGGATGCCGCCGCCGTCTGCCGTTCCCTGGTGAAGAAGAACGCGAGCAGGAACACGCCCATGCCGATGACCGAGGTGATGAAGACGGCGAGCGACCAGCCCGCGCTCGTGGTCTCGGGACCGAAGCTCAACAACCGTGCCAGCCACGGCATCCCGAGCGTCGCCAGTCCGAGGGCGATGGCGCCGAATGCCCGCACCAGCCCGATCACGCGTGTGCGGGCCGCAGGGTCGGTGAACGCCGAGCCGATGAGCCCCCAGAACGGCACGTCGCAGACCGTGTACGCGAGGCTCCACAGCATGTAGCAGACACCGAAGTAGACGAGCTTGAGCGGCTCGGAGACGTCGGGGATGGTGAACAGCAGCCCGGACAGCAGCGCCACCGGGGCGGCGGAGAACAGGATGTACGGCCGCAGCTTGCCCCACCGGGTGCGCGTCATGTCGATGATGCTGCCCATCACGGGGTCGAGGATCGCGTCGACGATCTTCGACACCGTGATGATGATCGTGACCACGGCGAGCCCGCCCGTGCTGATGCCGGCGTACTGCAGCAGGTAGACGAGGATGAACGTCGACACCGTGGTGAGCACGATGTTCTGCCCGAAGCCTGCCGTGACCACGGCGAGGCTCTGCGTCCGCAGCGGGATCGCGGGCGTGGTGACGCTCTGGTCGGCTGTCACGGTCATTCGGCTGTCTCCAGAAGGATCGTCTTGATCTCGAACGGGCGGAACTCGAGCCTCTCGAGGTCGGCGGTCGACAGCGGGCGCTCGAGCAGGTCGGTCTCGTGCGCGGCGCCGTACGGCAGACTCACTCGCACGGCCGTTGTAGTGGCTCGTCCGAGGCTCTCGTAGAGCCGCAGGACGACCCCGTCGCCCTGCTCCGCCCGCTTCACGGTCTCGAGCACGACTCCGCCGTCGGCGACTGTCGCCAGGCTGTCGAGGTGCACGCCATCCGTGATTCGCAGCGGGTTGTTGAGCTTGTAGCCCTCGCGCACGACCTTGGCGAGATCGCCGGTGTCGAACGGGCAGAACGCGTAGGTGAAGCGGTGCCTGCCACGGTCGGCGGTCTTGTCCGGGAAGGTCGGCGACCGCAGCAGGTTGATGCTCAGCAGGCCGTTCTTGGCACGGTGCCCGTACTTGCTGTCGTTCAGCAGGGCGAAGCCGCCTGTCGCGTCCTCCGTCGCGATCCACTTGTGCGCGCAGACCTCGAACTGGGCCTTCTCCACCGAGTCGCGCTCGGTGGTCACGCGCTCGATGTGACCGAACTGGATCTCGCACCTGACTGCGTCACCGTAGTGGTCGGGACGGAACTCGGCTCGCAGCATCCGGTGCTTCTCCTGCCAGTCGACGACGGTCTCGAACCGCACGACGTCGCTGCCGGCCTCGAGCACGACCCGTTGTTCGACCGTCACGGAACCGCCCCGGTAGAGCTGGCGCCGCACCACCGTGGCGCCGTCGACGAAGCTCTCGACCCTCGTCACGGTCAGCACGCGCGGAGCCTTCTTCACGTAGTCGGCGTTGATGTCCCAGGCGTTGAACGGCCAGACGTACGGGTCCTTGTGCACCACCAGCCTGTTGAGGCCATCGCCGGCATGCTCGGCTCCGCTGCCGTCGAGACACGACACGATGGTTCCGGTGTCGTCGAATCGAAGGGTCAGGATGCCGTTGCTCAGGGTGTCGGCGGTGAAGGCCAGCTCGGGGAACCGTCCGTCCGGCTCGAGTGCCGCGGTGGCATAGGGCGGCACCACCGCGCGGTGCCAGGCGCCGGCGACCTTGATGTGTTCGTCACGCGGATGGCTCGTGAGATTCAGTGCTGTGGCTGTTCCGGCATCGCTCGGAAGCCGAGCGATGAGGTCATCGGCGTAGGAGTCGAGCTCGCGCTCGATGCGCTCGTAGGTGGCGATGGCCTCGCGGTTCACGCGTTCGATGGACGAGCCGGGGATGATGTCGTGGAACTGGTTGAGCAGCACCTCGCGCCAGTGCTGCTCGAGCACGGGCCGGCTGTCGTCGCCGGCGAGCACTGCCAACGCCTCCACCTCGTGCAGCTTTCGCTCCACGATGCGGTTGTGCCGCTTGATCTGGGCCTGCGTCGTGTACGTGCCCTGATGTGTTTCGAGGTAGAGCTCACCGACATGGGTGTGGGCGATGTCACGCTGCTCCAGCGCACGGAAGAAGTCGCCGGCCGAGGAGTACTCCACCTGCGGAAGCCCGCGCAGGCTCTGCTCGCGGCGGGTCACCTCGTGATGGATCTCGTTCGGTCCGCCGCCGCCATCGCCTGAGCCGTAGACGAGCAGCGCGGTGTTCAGCGCACGCTCGGGGTACTTCGCCAGGCCGGTGAGCAGGTTGTCGGCGGCTCCGCGGCTGTTGTAGTCGCCCTCCGGCGGCATGTGCACCAGCACGCTGGAGCCGTCGATGCCCTCCCAGTGGAAGGTGCGGTGCGGGAAGTCGTTGACCTTGTTCCAGGCCAGCTTGATGGTCTGGAACCAGTCCATGCCGGCCCCGCGGAGGATCTGCGGCAGGTTCCCGTTGTAGCCGAACGTGTCAGGCAGCCAGCACAGTCGCAACTGCTCGTCGCTGAGCCCGAACTCCTCCTGGAGGAAACGCCGTCCGACGGTCGCCTGGCGCACCAGCGACTCCCCCGACGGCAGGTTCGTGTCGGGCTCCACCCAGAACGAGCCCTGCAGCTCCATGCGTCCCGAGGCGACGGCCTGCCGCATCCGTTCGAAGAGTGCCGGATGCCGTTCCTTCATCCACGCCATCTGCTGCGGCTGGCTGGTGCCGTAGATGTAGTCGTCGCGCCGGTCGATCGTGTTCAGCGCGCGCACGTAGGTGCGGGCCGACTTGCGCCTGGTCTCGCGCAGCGGCCAGAGCCAGGCCATGTCGAGGTGTCCGTGACCGACAGCGCTGTAGACGAAATCGCTCGTCGACGGCTTGCTCAGCTGTGCGGCGAGGAGATCTCGCGCCCCGGCCAGGTCGTCGTCCTCGAAACAGGCGTAGGCGTCCCGGAGGGCTCGGCGCAGTTCCGCCTCGAGCGCGGCGTCCTCGGTGGCCCCGGCGAGGACCAGGAGCGTGAGGTAGTCGTAGTAGAGGTCGTAGGCCTCGTCGTCGCGAGTCGCCAGCTGCGCGCCGTGGTAGACCGCTCGGCCGACCTCGTACAGGATCCAACCGTTGTAGGTCACGTCCGCGTACAGCTCGATGCTGCCGGAGCCGAGGTCGACGTTGCGCACGGGGCGGTACTGCCCGCCGCTCTGCGGCAGGTCGCCCTGCTGGAACACCGTGCTCACGGAGTCGAGCAGCTCGCCATCGGCGGAGTGGATGAGCCCCTCGCCGCGGATGCCCAGGAGAACGACAGCGTTCTCGGCACCGTGGGGCACCTCGCCGGTGATCCGAAGCCAGGCGCAGTCGAACACCTTGCCCCAGTGGGTGCCCGGTCGCAACGGCGTGAACGCCGAGCGGTCGAGTTCCTCGAACGGAATCGGCTCGGCCGAGCGCACGATCTCGGCCTTCAGTTTCGCGATCGGCGTGTAGACCCGACGACGGATGCGCATGAGCCGCCGGTACTCGGCCGGTTGTTGCGCGGGAAGCCCGAACAGCCACGACGCGAAGCCCGCCATCCGTGCCCTCCAAGCCTGAAGCCGAGCGCCTCAGCCTCCACCGCCTCGGTGCGGGGATGGATCGAGCTGGCGGCTCGCGGACGTCAGTCTATGTCAGCGTGCCGACGGCGGATGCAGCACGACTCGCCCCCGCTCGGGGTGGGTCGTGGATCGGCCGAATCCACCGTGACGCACGGAGACCCCCGGCACGCCGGGGGTCTCAGTCACCAATGTCGGTGCGTCTACTCGTACAGGCCTTCGAGGTCCTCGTCGAGCTGCTTGTCATCGACGTCGAGGTCCTTCTTGGTCACCCTCGTCGCGTGCTCCAGCAGCTTCTCGACCTCGTCGCTGTCCGCCGGGTCGACGACGATGACGACTCCGGCGCTTCCGGCATCCAGTGTCTCGCTGATCGCCTCGAGGTCCTTCGACGGGGTCTTCTTGGCGAAGTGGCTGGCGATGGCTCCGATGCCGGCTCCGCTGCCTCCCGCGACCAGCAGTGCTCCGCCGACCGCGACCGCGGGGAAGAGAGCGACGACCAGGCCGCTGGCGAGTCCGATGCCCAGGCCCTTGCGCGTGCCGTGGTGCTTGGCACTGTCGCCGCGCTTCGGGATCGTGAGCTTGCCGTCCAGTCCGCGCTGCACCACTGCGGCGTCGAACGACTCCTTCTTGTCGGTGTCCTTGAAGTGCGCCTGGATCCGATCGAAATCGGCCACGGCCTCGTCTTCACTCGCGTACTGCGCCGCTATCGCGACGTAGGTCTGATCGGCCATCACGGCCCTCCCGTCATCCAGCCCGCCCAACGGCGGACAGCCATCGATGATCCGCCGCTGGCGCGACGCTCGCCACGAGTCTGCGACGACGGGGAGACTCGGGCATCACCCACATCGCGTGATTCGACTCCGACAGGCCGATGGGATGCGAAAACAAGTCCGATGGGATGCGAAAACAAGTCCGATGGGATGCGAAAAGCCCCCGGCGAACCGAGGGCTTTCTGTGTGTGGGCGATACTGGGATCGAACCAGTGACCTCTTCCGTGTCAGGGAAGCGCGCTACCGCTGCGCCAATCGCCCAAGGCTGGGATCTGCGATCTCAACTTGGAGGTGGATACGGGATTCGAACCCGTGTATACGGCTTTGCAGGCCGCTGCCTCGCCTCTCGGCCAATCCACCGTGCGGGTTCACTCCATGAAAATGAACCGGGTTTTCGCCCGATCCTTTTCGAGCGGATGACGAGATTCGAACTCGCGACCCTCACCTTGGCAAGGTGATGCGCTACCACTGCGCCACATCCGCAAAGCTGCTCTCGCAACCTCGCGCTGCATTTCTGCAACAAGAACGACAATAACCGAAACCGTCGCCGCATACAAAACGAGCAGGCTCCGGGCGTGTCCAAGCTGAGAATCCCTTCAACGGATGCTGCACGCGATCGCCCCGCGTGCGTCGATGTGCGTCGGCCCCCGTCCGTCGGCTAGTATCGGTATCCGCGGCACGGGAGACCACGTCGCGATGGGCGATTGGCGCAGTTGGTAGCGCGCTTCCTTCACACGGAAGAGGTCATCGGTTCGAGTCCGGTATCGCCCACTGCAGTTCACCCTCGGCTTGCCGGGGGGTTTCGTCTTTAACCCGCCTGCGGCCGCATCCGTCGCCGAGCCGGATCGCACTACGGTGAGAGGGCGCCACGCGGCGCCGGAGATGGAGGCTGTCGGTGACCAAGACCGAGACGGACGAGCCCGGGGCATTGCGTCGCTTCCACGAGAAGTTCATCGTCGAGGTGCGAACTGTGCCGGCGCCCGCGAGGCGCAACCTCTACATCGTGGCCGCCGCGCTCGCCGCGGTCGGGCTGGTTGCGTTCCTCGTCATCCTCGACTCGGTGAGCGAGAGCGATGGGTTGTCGGCCATCGACGAACCCGTCCAAGCCTGGCTGGAGGGATTGCGCTCCCCCGCATTGACCGTGGTCATGGCTGTCGTCGCGACGGTGTTCGGACCCATCGCGATGCCCGTCATCGTGCTCGTGACGACTGTCTGGTGGGGCTTCGCGGCCAAGCACGCCTGGCGCCCGCTCCTTCTCGCCGGCGGGATGATCCTCGGCGTGGCGATCGTGCAGATCCTCGCACCGGTCATCGACCGCGATCGGCCCCCGATCAGCTCGATGCTCCTCGAGATCGACCACACGCCATCGTTCCCGTCCGGTCACGTCATGGGAGCGACGGACTTCCTGCTCATCACGACGTACCTGGTGTTCTCCCGCCGCCGCTCCCCGATCTCGGCAGTCGTGGCTCTCGTCGTCGTCGTCGTCTTCGTACTGGCCGCAGGATCGTGCCGCGTGTACCTGGGGTACCACTGGCCGACCGACGTGCTCGCCTCGCTCTCGCTCTCGTTCGTCGTGCTCGGTGCTGTGATCGCGACCGACACCTGGCGGACCGTGCGGGTGGAGCCGCCCGGAGCCTGAGCCCTCCTGTCACCGACAGACGGGCCGACAGACGGATGCGGTGGACTCAGAGTCGCGCGAACCGCGCCCGGAAGAAGGCGTAGATGCCGTAGGCGATCCAGCCCACGCCGATGACGATGAGCACAGCCACCCCGAACGGCAGTCCGACGAACGCCTTCAGCGCCCCGTCGAGTCCCGTCGCCTTGTCGGGATCATGCGTGGCGGCCGCGACCAGGAACAGCACTCCCACCGCTCCGAGCGCCACCCCGCGGGCGACGTAGCCGACGACGCCGAGGATGCGGACAGCGTGCCCGGCAGGATCCGACGGCACCGTGATGTCGCGCTCGAAGCCGCGGGATGCGCCCTTGTACACCAGGTATCCGCCCACGCCGAGCAGCACCAGCCCGATCAGCACGACGACGATCACCCCGACCGGGCTCGACATCAGATTCGCCCCGAGCTGACTGGTGGACTCCGCCGAACTCGTCGAACCACCGATCGCGAAGACTGTCGCCGTGAAGGCCAGCGCGAGGTAGGCGATGCCCTTGGCCAGGTTCTGCACGATATGCGCCGCGCGTTTGCCCGTGCTCTCGAACGACCGCTCGAGGAAGGCGTCGAGGACGAGCCAGATGCCGAGCGCGGCGAGGCCGACAGCGACCGCCCACAGGAGGAAGAGGCCGCCCGGCGCATTCCCCAGCTGCTCGAGCGCGCCCGATTGATCGGCCTCCCGGCCACCTCCCGCACCCGTCGCCACGGCGATGGCGATGAACCCGATGAGGATGTGGATGACCCCGCTCGCTGCGAATCCTGCACGAGCGAGCACGTGCATCACTGTGCTGTCCTTGGCGGTTCGCGCCGCTCGCTTGGGTGTTGTGCTCATCGCGCTCAGCATAGTGGCGGGCGTGAACTCTACGATCGGGGGATGACAGACGGCACGGGAGTGGACTATGGGGACGCCCCGTCCCCTGTACGCATAGCGCGCCTGTGGTGGGTCGTGTCCGCCGCGTGCGCGCTCCTTCTCGTCGTGCTGCTCGCCGCCGTCATCGTCTACAGGGAAGCCAACAAGCCGTTCGGGTTCGAGGTCGAGTGGATGGGCGAGCTGGTCGAGGCGCGGGCTCCGGTCTGGACTGTTCCCGCGCTCGCCTTCAACTGGATCGGCGGTGGTACGGGCTCGCTCGTCGTGGTCCCGGCGGTGATCATCGCGGGCCTGCTGCTGTGGCGGCGTCCATGGGCTGCGCTGTACTACGTCTGCGCCGCGGTGGCGAGTGTCACCGTCGTGGTCGTCATCAAGAACGTCGTCGGCCGGCCGCGACCCACCGACATC
This sequence comes from Leifsonia sp. Leaf264, assembly GCF_001422325.1. Lineage (GTDB taxonomy): Bacteria > Actinomycetota > Actinomycetes > Actinomycetales > Microbacteriaceae > Orlajensenia. Next base: position 596,268 of record NZ_LMMR01000004.1, on the reverse strand, counting down.
CTGGTGACTCCGGACTTCGGCTCGTTCCCGTCCGGTCACAGCGCCAACGCCGCGCTCATCGCGACGACGCTCGGCATCATCTTCGCGCGCACGTGGGTCTGGGCGGCCGGTTCCGTCTACACGGTCCTGATGATGCTCAGTCGCACGTATCTCGGCGCGCACTGGATCTCCGACACCATCGGCGGGATGCTCGTCGGCTTCGGGGTCGCCGTCATGGTGTGGGCGCCCTTCGCGTTCCGGCTATACCGGGAGCGGCGGCTTCCGCATCCGCCGATCTGGGTCGCGATCCCGAGGTCGGGCGGCGGAGACTCCGGAACCTCGACCGTGTGATTCGTCGGTGCGCCCGAGCAGGCACGGGACGAACATGGAAAGGGGCGGTGGGATCTCTCCCACCGCCCCGCACCGCCAGGTTCCGTGGCGGTGACCCGTGTTACACGGTCTCGAGCGCGTAGCCCTCTTCGCCGTGAACGATGGTGTCGACTCCGGCGACCTCGTCCTCGTTGGTGATCCGGAAGCCCATGGTCTTCTGGATGATCCAACCGATGGCGAAGGCCATGACGAAGGAGTAGACCAGCACGACGGCCGCAGCAGCGAACTGCTTCCACAGCTGCTCGAACGAGCCGGTGTCGATGAGGCCGATGCCGGCGCCGAAGATGCCGATGTAGAGCGTGCCGATGATGCCGCCGACGAGGTGGATGCCCACGACGTCGAGAGAGTCGTCGAACCCGAGCTTGAACTTGAGGTCGATCGCCAATGCGCAGACGCCACCGGCGAGGATGCCGAGCACGATGGCCCAGGCCGGCGTCAGGATGTTACAGGCCGGGGTGATCGCGACGAGACCGGCGACGGCGCCCGAAGCTGCACCGATGGCCGTGGGCTTGCCATCCTTGATCTTCTCGACGATGAGCCAGCCGAGGATCGCAGCGGCGGGAGCAGCCAGGGTGTTGATCCAGGCGATGGCGGCGACGCCGTCGACAGCAGCCTCGGAACCGGCGTTGAAGCCGAACCAGCCGAACCAGAGGAGCGCGGCACCGAGCAGCGTCAGCGGAACGTTGTGCGGCTTCTGGATGCCCTTCTGGAATCCGACGCGCTTTCCGAGCACGAGTGCCAGGGCGAGCGCTGCAGCACCGGCGTTGATGTGCACCGCGGTGCCACCGGCGAAGTCGTTGACGCCCCAGACCGGAGCCCAGCCCTCAGCGAGGTTGAAGACCATGAAGGCGACGGGGAAGTAGACCAGCGTGACCCAGACGGCCGCGAAGACGATCCAGGCGCCGAACTTCGCGCGGTCTGCGATCGCACCCGAGATCAGGGCGACGGTGATGATGGCGAAGGTGGCCTGGAAGCCGGCGAATGCCAGGCCGGGCAGGTCGGGGTCCATCGCGCCGCCATCGCCGATGCCGAGGAGGCTGGCGAGTCCGATCGAACCGTCGAAGGGGTTGCCGACGATTCCGGGGATGAGCGGCGTGCCGAACGCGAGTCCGTAGCCGTAGAGCACCCAGAGCACACCGACCAGGGCCATGGCGCCGAAGCTCATCATCATCATCGAGATGACGCTCTTGGCTTTCACCATCCCGCCGTAGAAGAATGCGACGCCGGGCGTCATGAGAAGAACGAGTGCCGCTGCGACGAGAAGCCACAGCGAGTTAACGCCCGTGGCCGCGTCGTAGTCGGCTGCTGCAGTCAACAACATACGAATGGTCTCCCTTGAGGTCAGTGCTCTGGACACCGGGCAACCGCCCGCGGCTCCACGGTGTGTAGACGTCAGTTTTGACGTGGCACGTTTCGGCGGGGAGATTCGGTTGTTTCGGGACTGTTACGTGAACTGCCCGTTCGTAAACATCGTGTTTCGTGCAACCCCGAATTTCATGACGGATGCTGACACTCCGCTGGGAGGGCGCGATCGACCTCAGTCGTGGGGCGGGAGTTCGCCCGTCGTGAGGGCGATGAGGCGGGATGTCGCGCGCAGGTACTTCTTGCGATAGCCACCGGCGAGCATGGTCTCGTCGAAGACCTCGCTGAGCGGGAAGCCGCTGGCGATGATCGGGATCTCGGCGTCGTAGACGCGGTCGATGAAGGCCACGAGGCGCAGGGCATCGGTCTGATCGTGGAGTTCGTGGACACCGCTCAGGGCGATCACGTCGAGGGAGTCGATGACCTTCACGTACTTCGACGGATGCACCGTCGCGAGGTGCGTCATCAGCTCATCGAACGAATCGTGTGAGACCCGCTCGCCCTTCTCCCCCATGCCGGCGACCATCCGATCGAGGGCGGCGTCGTCGACGCTCACGGCGGATCCCTCGACATCGCGGCGACGGTAGTCGAGGCCGTCGATGCGGATGGTGCGGAACTGCGCCGAGAGCGCCTGGATCTCGCGGAGGAAGTCGGAGGCGGCGAATCGGCCTTCGCCGAGGGCGTTCGGCGGCGTGTTCGAGGTGGCGGCGACCTGGGTGCCCGTCGCCATGAGCTCACCCAGCAGGCGGGTCATGAGCATGGTGTCTCCTGGATCGTCGAGCTCGAACTCGTCGATGCAGATGAGCTGCGTACCCGTGAGCAGCTTGACCGTCGGCGCGTAGCCGAGTGCACCGACGAGAGCGGTGTACTCGATGAAGGTGCCGAAGTACTTGCGTCCGGGCGCCTGGTGCCAGAGCGCGGCCAGCAGGTGGGTCTTGCCGACGCCGAAGCCGCCGTCGAGGTAGATGCCGGGCAGCGCCGCCTTCGGCTTGCGGTTGCGCGAGAAGAATCCGCCGGGGCGTTGAGCCCGCCACACACCGGCGAACTCGTGCAGTGCGTCGACTGCCTCGAGCTGGGACGGGTAGTTCGGGTCGGGCCGGTACGACTCGAACGAGGCGTGCTCGAACTGGGGCGGAGGCACGAGCTCGGCGGCGATCTCGGCGCCGGTGATGCTCGGGGAACGGTCGGTCAGGCGGATGGCGGGTCGAGCCGGTGACATGCGATCGAGGTTTCGTTTCTGTTCGTTGCGCGACGGGCTGCAGGCGACTTCACCACCGAATAGGTTGGAAGCCGGACAGACCACCAGCCTAATCCGCTCGCCTTCACCCCCGCCCGACCAGGCCCACCCAGGAGGATTCCCCATGACAGTCGACATCGACGCATCGCCGAAGTTCAGCGCCTACGCCCACCCCGAGCGCCTCGTCTCGACCGCCTGGCTCGCCGAGAACCTCGGGAAGCCCGGCCTGGTCGTCGTCGAGTCCGACGAGGACGTCCTCCTCTACGAGACCGGCCACATCCCCGGCGCCGTGAAGATCGACTGGCACACCGACCTCAACGACGACGTCACTCGCGACTACATCGACGGCGAGCGCTTCGCCGCCCTGCTCGGGTCCAAGGGCATCGCTCGCGACACGACTGTCGTGATCTACGGCGACAAGAACAACTGGTGGGCCGCGTACGCCCTCTGGGTCTTCACCCTGTTCGGCCACGAGGACGTGCGCCTGCTCGACGGCGGCCGCGACCTCTGGATCGCGGAGGGGCGGGAGACGACGACGGATGCCGCGACACCGGCGGCAGTCGAGTACCCCGCGGTCTCCCGCGACGATGCGACCATCCGCGCCTTCAAGGAGGACGTGCTCGCCCACTTCGGCAACCCGCTCATCGACGTGCGCTCCCCGGAGGAGTACAGCGGAGAGCGCACCACGGCCCCTGCCTACCCAGAGGAGGGCGCTCTCCGGGCCGGCCACATCCCCTCGGCCGCGTCTGTGCCGTGGGCGAGGGCGGCCGCGCCGGATGCGACCTTCAAGACCCGCGCCGAGCTCGACGACATCTACTTCGGCGAGGCGGGGCTGAAGGCCGATGACGAGGTCATCGCCTACTGCCGCATCGGTGAGCGCTCGAGCCACACCTGGTTCGTGCTGACCCACCTGCTCGGCCTGGAGAACGTGCGCAACTACGACGGCTCCTGGACGGAGTGGGGGTCCGCCGTGCGCGTACCGATCGTGAAGGGCAGCGAGCCCGGCGAGGCTCCGGCCGCTCGCTCCTGATCGGCGGATGCACTGGTCGGGAAGTGGGAGGATGAAGGAGTGACGTCGACTCCCCTTCCCGACCAGCTCGCCGAGATCCGCGATGACTTCCTGGCCCTGCAGGTGCCTGACCGCCTGCAGATGCTGCTGGAGTTCTCGAACGAGCTGCCGGATCTGCCCGAGCGCTACCAGGACCACCCCGACCTGTTCGAACGGGTCGAGGAATGCCAGTCCCCGGTGTTCATCTTCGTCGAGGTCGAGGACGGCCTCGTGCACCTCTACGCGACGGCGCCGCGTGAGGCTCCGACCACCCGCGGCTTCGCTTCGATCCTCGCCCAGGGCCTCGATTCGCTGACCGTCGATCAGGTGCTCGCCGTTCCCGACGACTTCCCCCTGACCATCGGACTCACCGAGGCGGTCTCGCCTCTGCGCATCCGGGGCATGACGGCGCTCCTCGGTCGCGCGAAGCGCCAGCTGCGCGAGCGCATCGCCGCATAGCCGCCGCCGATCCCGTCGCCGTCAGCTGGTCGGCGCGCCGAGGTCGGATAGCCATCCGCCCACGCTGCGGTCCCAGCGAGCGGAGTCGTAGTTCCAGAGGCGGGCGTGACGCGCCTCCCCCCACTCGTCATAGGTCACGAGGTCCGGCCTCAGGGCCGCGAGCCTGGACGAACCGGTGTGCGGGACGAATCCGTCGTCGCGACTGTGCAGGATCAGCATCGGCACGTCGAGCCGCGCCGCCTGTCCGAGTACATTCAGGCGGGCGAAGTCGATCGGATTCGCGAGTCCGCTGATGCTGCGGCCCCATCCGTTGCCGAGAGTCCCGACGACTGTGCGGGTGATCGGGTCCGGAAGCCTGTTGAGGGTCCCCTGGAAGGCCAGGATGTCGTGCCAGTCGACGGCCGGCGAATCGAGCACGAGACCGTGAACGGATGCAGCATGCTCGGAGCGCAGCACTGTCTGCAGGGCGATGGCGCCCCCCATGGACCAGCCCGCGAGCACGATGCTCGTCGCACCGTGCTCCCCAGCGATGAGGAGGGCGCTCTCCACGTCCCGCCACTCGGTGTCCCCGAGGCCGTAGCGACCGTCGGCGCTGTCCGGAGCCTCGCCGTCGTTGCGGTACGAGATGATCAGGCAGGTGTAGCCGGCCTGACGGAACGCCTCGACGGCCCGCAGGCACTCGGGGCGACGTCCGCCCCATCCGTGCACCATCACGACCCACCGGTCGCCCGGTTCGGCGGCGGGAATGAGCCAGGCCGGTGCCGGACCACGCTCGGTCTCGATGGTGATGTCGTCGTACGGGTGGTCGAACTCCCACGGACCGAGGTGGTACCAGCTGCCGAGCCGACCACGCCTGACGCTCTCCAGGCTGCCGAAGTCGACGTCGATGATCCGGCGCGTCACCGTCACGGCACCGCCCCCGGTGATGTCGCCGATGCGGGCATGCCCCTCGTCGTCGTCGAACCAGAAGCTGTACCGTCCCGGGGTGCGCGAATCACCGTCGCCGTCGAACTCGATCTCCCGGCGGTGGAGGTCGACCCTCCGGACCCGCACCGGCTCGGTGCGCTTGTTCCGCGGTACGACGATGGTGCGTACGAACCGGGTGACCACCGCGAGCGCCCCGAGCAGTACGACGACCCAGACCGAGACGGCGACGATGCCGGTGACGATGACTCCGACACGCCGTGCGAATCGGCGTGCATCCCCGTCATCCTGCGGCATCCGGCGTCCCCCTTCATCGCCAACGAGCGGTCGGCGTGCCTGAGCGACGCCGATGCGAAAAGACTCTAGTCTGCACACGTGTCCGAATCCCGACCAGCGCCGACTCCCCCGGAGTTCGCCGCGGCCCTCGACGCCGTGCGTCGGGCGAAAACGCGCCCCGAGCTCCAGATCACGGAGATCGCGGCGCCATCCAGCCTCGCACCATGGGCAGTCGCCCTCGCGGCGGATGTGTCCCCCACACGCCACGACGGCGACTCGGAGCTCGGCACCGGGCGTTTCGTGCTCCTGTACGACCCCGAGGAGCCGGAGTCGTGGGGCGGCGCCTTCCGTGTCGTCTGCTTCGCCCAGGCCCCACTCGAGACCGACATCGGAACGGATCCGTTCCTCGCCGAGGTCGCGTGGTCGTGGCTCGTCGATGCCCTCGACACTCGTGGAGCCAAGTACACGGCGGCATCGGGAACGGCGACCAAGATCCTGTCGTCGGGTTTCGGCGAACTCGCACGGCAGGGCGACGGAGCCCAGATCGAACTGCGTGCCTCGTGGACTCCTCTCGAGCACGACGTGACCGCTCATGTCGAGGGCTGGAGCGAGCTGCTGTGCATGCTCGCCGGCCTGCCGCCAGCAGCCGAGGGTGTCACGTCCATCCGCGCACGTCGGGCGGCCAAGTGACCGAGCGCCACGTCATCGACACCCGGGAGGAGTACCTCGCCGCCGTCGAGACGATCGCCGCGGGCTCCGGTCCCATCGCGATCGACGCTGAGAGGGCCAGTGGTTTCCGCTACTCCCAGCGCGCCTATCTCATCCAGGTCTTCCGGCGCGGCTCCGGAGTGTTCCTCTTCGATCCACCGGCGATCGGGGAGATGACCGAACTCGACGACGCCGTCGCCGAGGTGGAGTGGGTGCTGCACGCGGCGAGCCAGGACCTCGCCTGCCTGCGCGAGGTCGGCCTCGACCCCGCCGTCATCTTCGACACCGAACTCGCGGCGCGCCTGCTCGGCCTCCCGCGCGTGGGCCTCGGAACCGTCGTCGAGGAACTCCTCGGCATCCACCTCGCCAAGGAGCACTCCGCTGCCGACTGGTCGACCCGACCGCTGCCGGCATCCTGGCTCGAATACGCTGCCCTCGACGTCGAACTGCTCGTCGACCTCCGCGACGCGCTCGCCACCATGCTCGACGACGCCGACAAGCGCGGCATAGCGGGCGAGGAATTCCAGGCGACGCTCGATCGTGAGGCGAAGGCCGTGCGTGCCGACCCCTGGCGCCGGCTCTCCGGAGTCCACGCCCTGCGCGGCCAGCGCAGCCTGGCCGTCGCCAGGGAACTCTGGCTCGCCCGCGACTCCCTGGCCCAGGAGCGTGACATCGCCCCCGGTCGTCTGGTTCCGGATGCCTCACTCGTCGCCGTCGCCCGCGCCATGCCCACCACCAAGCGTGCCCTCGCCGACCTGCGCGAGTTCACCGGGCGCGCGAGCCGGTCGGAGCTGGAGCGCTGGTGGCAGGCCGTCGAGTCCGGGCTCACCACCACCGACCTTCCCGTGATGAAGCAGAGCGGCGACAACACGCTGCCTCCGCCGCGTGCCTGGGGTGACCGGAACCCCGAGGCCGACCTGCGGCTCAAGGCAGCACGCGCAGCCGTCGCCCTCATCTCCGAGGAGCGCTCCATCCCGATGGAGAACCTGCTCACCCCCGACCTGCTGCGCCGCGCGGCCTGGTCGCCCCCGGCCGTCATCGACGGGGCATCCGTCGCCGAAGAACTCATCAGGCTCGGCGCACGCTCCTGGCAGGTTGAAGCAACCTCACAGGTGATCGCCGATGCCTTTGTGGATGCTGGCCAAGAGCCCGACGCGAGCACGGAAGCGCCTTCGTAGGTTCTGTCAAACGATTCAGTGCCCGCAGACGCCCTGCCTAGGATCGAGGAAGACTGATCCGATAGTGGAGGCGAAGTGGCCGAAAGAGCTGATGTCGTGTTCGTCGACGGGGTACGCACCCCGTTCGGCAGAGCAGGCGAAAAGGGCATGTACTGGAACACCCGGGCGGACGATCTGGTGGTCAAGGCCATCGTCGGACTGCTCGAGCGGAACTCCGGTCTGCCGAAGGACAGGATCGACGAGGTGGCGATCGCAGCCACGACGCAGCAGGGCGACCAGGGCCTGACCCTCGGCCGCACGGCGGCTCTCCTCGCGGGCCTGCCGACCACCGTTCCCGGCTACGCGATCGAGCGCATGTGCGCCGGCGCGATGACCGCCGTCACGACGAGCGGTTCCGGGATCGCCTTCGGACAGTACGACGTTGTCATCGCCGGTGGCGTCGAGCACATGGGCCGCCACCCGATGGGCGAGGGCGTCGACCCGAACCCGCGCTTCCTCTCCGAGAAGCTCGTCGCGGCCGACGCTCTCAACATGGGCAACACGGCCGAGCGCCTGCACGACCGCTTCCCGTCGCTGACCAAGGAGCGGGCCGACCGCTTCGGCATGCTGAGCCAGCAGAAGGTCGCCGCGGCCTACGCCTCGGGCGACATCCAGCCCGACCTCATCCCGGTGTCGCTCCGCAGCGAGGCCGGTTGGGGCCTCGCCACCGAGGACGAGGGCATGCGCCCCAACACGACCATGGAAGGACTGGCGTCGTTGAAGACGCCGTTCCGCCCGCACGGTCGCGTCACGGCCGGAAACGCGTCACCGCTGACGGATGGCGCGACTGCGTCGATCCTCGCGTCGTCGACCGCCGCCAAGGAACTCGGCCTCCAGACCAAGATGCGCATGGTGAGCTTCGGCTTCGCCGGCGTGGAGCCCGAGGTCATGGGCATCGGTCCGATCCCCTCGACGGAGCGTGCCCTGAGGAATGCGGGCCTGTCGATCGAGGACATCGGCCTGTTCGAGCTCAACGAGGCCTTCGCCGTCCAGGTGCTCTCGTTCCTGGACCACTTCGGCATCGCCGACGAGGACCCGCGGGTCAACAAGTGGGGCGGCGCCATCGCCATCGGCCACCCTCTCGCCGCCAGCGGCGTGCGCCTCATGATCCAGCTCGCCCGCCAGTTCGAGCAGCACCCCGAGGTGCGCTACGGCCTGACGGCGATGTGCGTCGGACTCGGACAGGGCGGAAGCGTCATCTGGGAGAACCCCCACCACAAGAAGTACGGAAAGGGCCGCTGAGCCGATATGACCGACTACTCGAAGATCGACTTCTCCGAGCTCGCCGCCCTCACTGATGACGAGGTCGTCACGCACTCGTACGTGCGCGACATCCCGCTCGCCTCAGGCCGGACGCTCGCCCTCGTGACCCTGGACAACGGGCGCGATCACACCCGTCCGAGCACCTTCGGCCCGGCATCGCTGCTCGAACTGGGCGCGACCTACGACGCCCTCGCCGAGCGGGCCGCGAAGGGCGAGATCCACGCCGTCGCGACCACGGGCAAGCCGTTCATCCTCGCCGCCGGTGCCGACCTGTCGAAGATCGCCGAGATCCCGACACGCGACATCGCCAAGAAGATGGCCCAGCTCGGGCACCACGTACTCGGCAAGCAGGCCACCCTCGGCGTCCCGTCGTTCGTGTTCATCAACGGCCTGGCACTCGGCGGCGGCGTCGAGCTGCCGCTGAACGCCGACTACCGCACCGTCGACTCCTCGGCGGCAGCCCTGGCACTGCCCGAGGTCTTCCTCGGCCTCATCCCCGGCTGGGGCGGCACCTACCTGCTGCCCAACCTGATCGGCATCGAGAACGCTCTCAAGGTGATCATCGAGAACCCGCTGAAGCAGAACCGCACGCTGAAGGCTCAGGACGCCTTCGACCTCGGGATCGCCGATCGCATCTTCTCGCCGGTCAACTTCCTCGAGGACTCCATCCGCTTCGTCGACGGCGTGCTGAGCGGCACCGAGAAGGTGGTTCGCAAGAACGCGCCCGGCAAGCTCGAGCGCATCGCCAAGTGGGACATCGCCATCAAGATCGCGCGCGACACCGTGGCGAGCCGCCTCGGCACGATCCCGAAGTCGCCGTTCGCGGCGCTCGACCTGCTGAAGGCCGCCAAGAGCGGCACGAAGGAGGAGTGCTTCGCGCTCGAGGACGACGCCCTCGCCGACCTCATCGCGGGCGATCAGCTGCAGGCATCCATCTACGCCTTCAACCTGGTGCAGAAGCGGGCCAAGCGTCCTGCGGGTGCCCCGGACAAGGGCCTGGCGAAGAAGGTGACCAAGGTGGGCGTGCTCGGTGCCGGCTACATGGCCAGCCAGTTCGCGCTGCTGTTCCTGCGTCGCCTGCAGGTTCCCGTGGTCATCACGGACCTCGACCAGTCCCGCGTCGACAAGGGCGTCGGGTACATCCACGACGAGATCCAGAAGCTGCAGGACAAGGGCCGCATCGGCTCGGACGAGGCCAACCGACTGCGTGCCCTGGTCACGGGCACGACCGACAAGGCCGACTTCGCCGACTGCGACTGGGTCATCGAGGCCGTCTTCGAGGAGCTCGGCATCAAGCAGGACGTCTTCGCCGAGGTGGAGCAGTACATCTCCGCCGAGGCCGTGCTGGCGACCAACACCTCCTCGCTCTCGGTCGAGCAGATCGGCGCGAAGCTGAACAACCCGGAGCGCCTCGTGGGCTTCCACTTCTTCACCCCCGTCGCCGTCATGCCGCTGATCGAGGTCGTCAAGACGCCGCACACCGACGACGCCACCCTGTCGACCGCCATGGTGACGGCTGCCAAGCTGCGGAAGAACGCCGTCATCACGGCGGACACCCCCGGATTCGTCGTCAACCGGGTTCTCGCCAAGCTGCTCGGCGAGGCGATGTACGCCGTGGACAAGGGCACCCCGTTCTCGGTCGTCGACGAGGCCATGGCGCCGCTGGGCCTGCCGATGGCCCCGTCGGAGCTCCTCGACCTCGTCGGCCTCAAGGTCGGCGCCCACGTGCTCGACACGCACCACGCGGCGTTCCCCGACCGTTTCTACCGCAGTGAGAACCTGCACAAGCTGGCCGAGTACGGCACCCTGCTCGAGAAGGACTCCAAGGGCAAGGTGAAGGGCTTCGACAAGGGCGCCCTCAAGCTCGTCGCCGGCGGCACCGAGCCCCTGCAGGCCGAGGAGATCCTCGTGCGCCTGCAGGACGGCCTCGCCGACGAGGTGCACCGCATGCTCGAGGACGACGTCGTGGCTGCGGCGGAGGACATCGACCTCTGCATGATCCTCGGTGCCGGGTTCCCGTTCCAGATGGGCGGGCTCACGCCCTACCTCGATCGGGTGGGTGCGAGCGAGCGGGCCTTCGGCTCCACCTTCCACGACCCGCGCATCGTGGGCGTCGGAGCGTAACGACCGGCAGCATGACAAGAGGGGCGGATCTCACGATCCGCCCCTCTTCTCGTTCTAGCCGCGGTGCTGCTAGTAACGCACCTCGTCTGCCGCCTGGAACCACGGCGGGTAGACGGCGACCTTGGGCTTGTGGGCCGCTGCATGCAGGATGCCGCGCACCTCATCGCGTACCTTGTCGTTCGCGACGCCGATCAGCGTGATGCTGGCCAGCGGGAAGACGCCCGGAGCGAGGAGTTCGGCCCGGAGCAGGGCATCGGGCTCATCCTCGTCGCCGAGCGCCACGAGCATGCGCTGCACGTCATCCGACGTGGTGGCGAAGCGGGTGAGCGGCCCCGGCGCGTAGCCGTCGGTGACGACGATGCCGGTCGACGAGATCCCGTCATCAGTGACCTGCACCGAGAGGGCCTCGCGAATGGTGCTCACGAGCACGACGAACTCCGAGGCCGCAGCGGCAGCGGCAGCGGGATCGATGCGGGGGTCGTCGATGCCTGCACGGATGCTCTCCCACGCACTGGAGTTCGGCGTGAGGCTGAACGGCACGTGATCGGCCACGACGGTGTCGCGTCCGGGCACCGGCGTGCCGCGACGGGCGGCGCGCTCGTCGGCCGAGAACACCTGCACGTCGGTCTCGGCAGCAGTGTCTCCGGCATCCGGGACCAGCATGTCCTGCGCGACGATGCCGGCGAGGTTCGCCACGTGGGTCACGTGGTAGATGCGCCTGTCCCCGACGTCGACGGGCGGGCGCCGGAGCGACTTCGCAGACGCCGTGCCGCTGCCGCCGACGGGCTCACGCAGCGACGACTTCGGAGCGGTCCTGGCCTTTCGCACCGGGGGTGCGACGACCACCGGAGCCGCCGGATAACACGCGGCGCAATCGCCGCGTCCGAATCCGTGAATGCATTCCTCGTCCAAGTCGAAACCTCTCGCGTGCGTGGCACCCGCCCACTCGAGACGAACGCCTCGAAACCACCTCTCTCTACGTTACGCGCCGCAGCACCGCTCTGCCGACACAGATGGCGTCGATCGGCTACCGATTGAGCGGCGTCATGTCCGCATAACGGTCGCCGACCGGTGCGGGGAGGTCGCTCAAGGTGCTCAGCTGCGCTGCGGTCAGCTCCACGGCATCCGCTCCGGCGTTCTCCTCGATCCTCGAGACCCGTTTGGTTCCCGGGATCGGGGCGATGTCGTCGCCCTGAGCGAGCAGCCAGGCCAGTGCGACCTGTGCCGGCGTTGCGTCCACCTCGGCGGCCACCTGCTCGACCGCGTCGACGATGCGGAGGTTCGCGTCGAGGTTCTCGCCCTCGAACCGCGGGTTGCTGCGCCGGAAGTCTGAAGCGTCGAGCTGGTCGACCGAACGGATGGCTCCGGTGAGGAACCCGCGACCGAGCGGCGAATACGGCACGAAGCCGATGCCGAGCTCGCGCAGCACGGGGAGGATCTCGGCTTCAGGGTCGCGCGACCAGAGGGAGTACTCGGTCTGCACAGCCGTGACGGGGTGCACGGCGTGGGCGCGACGGATGGTCTCCGGCGCGGCCTCCGACAGGCCGTAGTGGCCGATCTTCCCGGCGGCGATGAGCTCGGCCAGGGCGCCGGCTGTCTCCTCGATCGGTACTCCGGGATCCATGCGGTGCTGGTAGTAGAGGTCGATGTGGTCGGTGCCGAGGCGCTTCAGCGAACCCTCCACCGAGAGCCGGACGTTCTCGGCCGAGCCGTCGAGGCCCCGGGATCCGTCGCCGCGGTGCAGGATCGTGCCGAACTTGGTGGCCACCACGACATCGTCGCGACGGTCGCCCAGCGCCTTGCCGAGCAGCTCCTCGTTCACGTAGGGTCCGTAGATCTCGGCCGTGTCGAAGAAGGAGATGCCCAGGTCGATGGCGCGGTGGATCGTGCGGATTGATTCCGCCTCGTCGGTTCCCGCACCGGAGTAGAACGCCGACATCCCCATGCAGCCGAGGCCGAGGCGGGAGACGTCGAGGGTTCCGAGCGTTGCGTGCTTCATGCGTGTGCGACCTTCTCTTCATAGATGGCGATCTTCACATCGATGGCGGTCAGCGACCGCTGCATCTCCGCGAGCTGGGCCACCACGGTGATGCGGTGGCGCAGCAGGAGCTCGAGGCGTGCCGCCGTCGAGTCGTCTCCCTCGCGCACGAGGACGACGTAATCCCGGATGCGGGCTATCGGCATCGACGTCGCCCGGAGCTTCGTGAGGAAGGACACCCAGGTGATGTCCTGCTCGGTGAAGCGACGGTGGGTCGATGACGCTCGGTCCACGGGCGTCAGCATCAGGCCTGTTCGCTCGTAGTAGCGGAGCGTGTGGGCGGTCAGGCCCGTGCGCTCAGCGGCTTCCGAGATCGAGTACGTGTGCTCGAGTGTCTCCATAGGGCCCACGATAGAACTTCGAGCGCACTCGAAGTCAAACGAGCCCGGCGGATACTCAGTGTTCGCTGGAGCCGGCCGTGATCGGAGTGGATCCGGTGTCGATGGCCCGTGCACGGGGCAGTTTCGAGCCGAGCACCATGCCGACGACGTCGTGGGCGATGTGCTGGGGTGTCATGCCCGTGCGCTCCAGGATGTCGGCGCGCGAGCCGTGGTCGAGGAACTCGTCGGGAAGCCCGACCTCGGTCACGGCCGTGTCAACGCCCGCCTCGCGCAGGTCCTGGCGGATGCGGGTTCCGATTCCGCCGACACGGATGCCGTCCTCGATGCAGACGACGATGCGGTGCTGTGCCGACATCTCCACCACGCTGCGCGGCACCGGCACGACCCAGCGCGGGTCGACGACGGTGGCATCGATGCCCTGTGCTGCCAGTCGCTCGGCGACCTCGAGCCCGATCCCGGCCATCGGGCCCACCGTGACGATCAGCACGTCGTGACCGGCGCCCTCGTAGAGCACGTCGACGCCATCATCCGTGCGACGGATCGCGTCGAAGCGTTCGCCGACGTTGCCCTTCGGGAAGCGCAGCACCGTGGGGGCGTCATCGACGGCCACAGCCTCGGTCAGCTCCTCCTCGAGCCGCAGCGAGTCTCGCGGAGCTGCGAGGCGGATACCCGGCACGACCTGCAGGATGGCGAGGTCCCAGACGCCGTGGTGGCTGGGGCCGTCCGGGCCGGTGACGCCGGCACGGTCGAGTACGAAGGTCACGCCGGCCTTGTGCAGGGCCACGTCCATGAGCACCTGGTCGAACGCGCGGTTGATGAAGGTGGCGTAGATGGCCACGACGGGGTGCATACCGCCGAAGGCGAGGCCGGCGGCCGAGGTGGCCGCGTGCTGCTCGGCGATGCCGACGTCGATCACCCTGCCCGGGAACCGCTCGGCCATCTTGTGCAGACCCGTCGGTCGCAGCATGGCCGCCGTGATGCCCACGATGCGCTCGTCGCGCTCGGCGAGCTGCACCAGGCGGTCGGCGAAGACGCTCGTCCAACTGGCGGCTTCCCCGGGTTCGAGCGACTCCCCTGTCTCGGGATCGATCTGCCCGACGGCGTGGAACTGGTCGGCGACGTCGCGCAGTGCCGGCTCGTAGCCGCGTCCCTTCTCCGTGATGGCGTGCACGATCACGGGGGCGCCGTAGCCCTTCGCCTGCTCGAGCGCCTCACGCAGCGCCTGGATGTCGTGGCCGTGCACGGGTCCGATGTACTTGATGTCGAGGTTCGAGTACAGCGCCTCGTTGTTGGTGAAGCGGGCGAGGAAGCCGTGCAGGCCGCCGCGGAATCCGCGGTACACGGCCCGGCCCGGGGCCCCGAGCTTGTCGAAGGCCTCGCGACTGGTCAGGTACAGGCTGCGATAGCTGCGCCGGGTGCGCACGGTGTTGAGGAAGCGCGCCATGCCGCCGATCGTCGGCGCATAGGAGCGGCCGTTGTCGTTGACGACGATGACGAGGCGACGGGTGTTGTCGTCGCTGATGTTGTTGAGGGCCTCCCACGTCATCCCGCCCGTGAGGGCGCCGTCTCCGACGACTGCCACCACCGTGCGATCGGTCTGGCCCGTCATCGAGAATGCCCGGGAGATGCCGTCGGCCCAGGACAGCGAGCTCGACGCGTGCGAGCTCTCGACGATGTCGTGCTCCGACTCCGACCGCTGCGGGTAACCCGCCATGCCATCGGTCTGGCGGAGCGTGGAGAAGTCCTGACGTCCGGTGAGGATCTTGTGCACGTAGGACTGGTGGCCGGTGTCGAAGACGATCGAGTCGCGGGGCGAGTCGAACACGCTGTGGATTGCGAGGGTGAGTTCGACCACGCCGAGGTTCGGGCCCAGGTGACCGCCGGTCTTCGCGACGTTCAGCACGAGGTGCTCGCGGATCTCCACGGCCAGCTGCTCCAGCTGCTCCTTCGTGAGGGCGTCGAGGTCCCGGGGACCTCTGATCGTCTCCAGAAGGGTCATCTGAACCGCCTTTCACTCGCCGCCGGTCATCCCGGTGGCTTCGATCGAGTCTACGCGGTCGGACCCGATCGTCCCCGTGACGACAGTGGGGCTTGCGCGAGGCGCGAGCGCCGTACTCTGGACAGGAGCCGTGCAGTGCGCGACTCGGAAACGAGAGGCCACCCCGTGGACATCACCATGCTCCGGCACTACGTCGCCCTGGCGAACGAGCTCGACCTCGGGCGTGCCGCATCCGCTCTCGGCGTCTCGCATGCGACCCTCAGCGGTTCTCTGAACCAGCTCGAGGCCGTGGCCGGTGCCGTGCTGATCCGGCGCGGCAATGGACCGATGACGCTGACGGATGCCGGCGAGCTGTTCCTGGCGACGGCGAACGAGGAGATCGCGGCCTTCGATGCCGCCAACGCTCCGCCGCCGGCCAAGACCGGCGGCAAGGCCAAGGCGTCGAAGGGTGTCGGACGCGCCCCTCGGGTGAAGGGCGAACCGCTACCGTACAAGAAGCGCCAGTCGCGCTGAAGCGCGCTGAGCCGCGAGGTCGCCGCCTGCGTGCTCGGGCCGGAACGCGAACTGCCCACTTCCGCCAGTGAGCTGACGCTCGGACTGGCGGAAGTGGGCAGTTCGGTGTGGCGGTGCCTTCGTGACTACGCGACGAGCGAGCGCAGCACGTACTGCAGGATGCCGCCGTTGCGGTAGTAGTCGGCCTCACCGGGAGTGTCGATACGCACGACGGCGTCGAACTCGACGGTCTCCTTGCCGGCGGGCGAGTGCTCGCTCGGCGCGGCCGTGACGTGCACGGTCTTCGGAGTGGTGCCGTTGTTCAGCTCCTCGATGCCCGAGATCGAGACGACCTCGGTGCCGTCGAGGCCGAGCGACGCCCAGCTCTCACCGGCGGGGAACTGCAGCGGGACGACGCCCATGCCGATGAGGTTGGAGCGGTGGATGCGCTCGAAGCTCTCCGTGATGACGGCCTTGACGCCCAGGAGGCTCGTGCCCTTCGCCGCCCAGTCGCGCGACGATCCGGAGCCGTACTCCTTGCCGCCGAAGATCACGAGCGGGGTGCCGGCGGCCTGGTAGTTCTGGCTGGCGTCGTAGATGAACGACTGCGGCGCATCCGCCTGGGTGAAGTCGCGGGTGTAGCCGCCCTCCACGCCGTCGAGCAGCTGGTTCTTGAGACGGATGTTCGCGAAGGTCCCGCGGATCATCACCTCGTGGTTGCCGCGACGCGAGCCGTAGGAGTTGTAGTCCTTGCGCTCCACGCCGTGCTCGTCGAGGTAGCGTCCGGCGGGGCTGTCGGCCTTGATGTTGCCGGCCGGGCTGATGTGGTCCGTCGTGACCGAGTCGCCGAGCTTGGCGAGAACGCGGGCGCCGACGATGTCGGTGACCGGAGTGGTCTCCATGGTCATGCCGTCGAAGTACGGGGGTTTCCGCACGTAGGTGGACTCGGCATCCCACTCGAAGGTGGCGCCGGTCGGCGTCGGCAGGTTGCGCCAACGGTCGTCGCCCTCGAAGACGCTCGCGTACTGGTGCGTGAACATCTCCTTGTTGATGGAGCTGTCGATGGTGGACTGCACCTCGGCGGCGTCGGGCCAGATGTCCTTGAGGAAGACGTCGTTGCCGTCGGTGTCAGTGCCGAGCGCGTCGACCTCGAAGTCGAAGTTCATCGAACCGGCGAGCGAGTACGCGATCACGAGCGGCGGGCTCGCGAGGTAGTTCATCTTCACGTCGGGGTTGATGCGACCCTCGAAGTTGCGGTTGCCCGAGAGCACGGCCGTCACGGCGAGGTCGTTCTCGTTGATCGCGGCCGAGACCTCCTCGATGAGGGGTCCGGAGTTGCCGATGCAGGTGGTGCAGCCGTAGCCGACGGTGTAGAAGCCGAGGTCCTCGAGGTCCTGCGTCAGGCCGGCCTTCTCGTAGTAGTCGGTGACGACCTTCGAGCCCGGAGCCAGCGTGGTCTTGACCCACGGCTTGGCCTTGAGGCCCTTGCGCACGGCATTGCGGGCCAGGAGGCCTGCAGCGAGCATGACGGACGGGTTCGACGTGTTCGTGCACGAGGTGATCGCGGCGATGGTGACGGCGCCGTGGTCGAGCGTGAACTTCTGGCCGTCGGCGAGCTCCACAGCCGTCGGCTTCGAGATGTTCGCCGGAGCATGGCTGTGGTGGTGATGCGCGTGAGTGGAGTGCTCGTCCTCAGGCGAGTTTCCGGGCGGGTCGGATGCCGGGAAGGACTCGGAGCCCTCGAGGTCGACGAGGTCGTGGTCGATCTCGGCGTAGTCGGTGAGGTCGCTCTCGAAGTGACTCTTCGCGTCGGCCAGGATGATGCGGTCCTGCGGACGCTTCGGTCCGGCGATCGACGGGACAACGGTGGAGAGGTCGAGTTCGAGGTACTCGCTGAAGACGGGCTCCTTCTCGGCGTCGTGCCAGAGGGTCTGCAGCTTCGCGTAGGCCTCGACGAGCGCGACCTGCTGCTCGCTGCGGCCGGTGAGGCGCAGGTAGTCGAGCGTGACGTCGTCGATCGGGAACATGGCTGCGGTCGAGCCGAACTCGGGGCTCATGTTGCCGATGGTGGCGCGGTTGGCCAGGGGCACCGAAGCCACGCCCTCGCCGTAGAACTCGACGAACTTCCCGACGACGCCGTGCTTGCGCAGCATGTCGGTGATCGTGAGCACGACATCCGTCGCCGTGACACCGGTCGGGATGGAGCCGGACAGCTTGAAGCCGACGACCTTGGGGATGAGCATGGAGACGGGCTGGCCGAGCATGGCCGCCTCGGCCTCGATGCCGCCGACGCCCCAGCCCAGCACGCCGAGGCCATTGACCATGGTGGTGTGCGAGTCGGTTCCGACGCAGGTGTCGGGGTAGGCGCGGAGCACGCCGTTGACGGGGCGGTCGTAGATGACCTTGGCGAGGTGCTCGATGTTGACCTGGTGCACGATGCCGGTTCCCGGCGGGACGACCTTGAAGTCGTCGAAGGCGGTCTGGCCCCAGCGCAGGAACTGGTAGCGCTCGCCGTTGCGCTCGTACTCGATCTCGACGTTGCGCTCGAGGGCGTTCTCGGTGCCGAAGAGGTCGGCGATGACCGAGTGGTCGATGACCATCTCAGCCGGGGCGAGCGGGTTGATCTTCTTGGGGTCTCCGCCGAGCGCCTCGACGGCCTCGCGCATGGTGGCGAGGTCGACGATGCAGGGAACACCGGTGAAGTCCTGCATCACGACGCGCGCGGGCGTGAACTGGATCTCGGTGTCGGGCTCAGCGGTGGGCACCCACGAACCGAGGGCACGGATGTGCGCGTCGGTGATGTTGGCGCCGTCCTCGGTGCGGAGGAGGTTCTCCAGGAGCACCTTGAGGCTGAACGGGAGCTTCTCGTACCCGTCGACGGTGTCGATGCGGAAGACCTCGTAGTCCGTCTCACCGACCCGGAGGGTGTCCTTCGCCCCGAAACTGTTTACTGCAGACACGTCGCATCTCCTTAGGTGGTCCGCCCGGAGTGAATCCGGCAACACTTCATCTTCGCGGCCGGGTAGTGCTCTGATCCAGCAAGGCTAACCTAAGCGGGCAGCCCGGCGGCAGTGCTCATCCGAGCCGCTCCGAGTGTGAAATCTATCTTGATATCAAGATAACTCTAGCACCGGATGCGGAGAGCTCAGCGCGCCGTCGTCGTGTCGACCTTCGGGTACACGGTGCGCACGATGAGCCACGACACCACGAGCAGGATCGCGTAGAGCGGCACTCCCATGAGGAGCTTCGTGACGCCCAGCGCCTCGACGTTCCCCGCGAAGAACAGTGGGAGCTGCACGATGAGCCGGAGAGCGAAGAGGGCGAGCCAGCAGGCCGTGATGAGCACCATCGCGCGGCACTTGCGCTTGTCGGTCTTCCACGCGAGCCCGTCGCCCATCAGGAAGCCGACGGCGAGACCCAACAGCGGCCACTTCACCAGCAACGAGGTGAGCAGAGCGACGACGTAGGCGGCATTGGTGATGAGCCCCAGCACGAAGTTGTCCTGGCCGCGTCCAGTCCAGAGTGCGAGCGCTGCGGATGCCGCCACGGCGATGAGGCCGGCGAAGGCCTGGGTGACGGGAGTGCGAGTGGCCAGCCTGATGACCGTGAACACGGCGGCGAGGCCGACCGAGGCCACGAGGGCCAGGACCAGGTCCTTCGCGAAGGTGTAGACGATGAGGAAGACGAGCCCGGGAAGGATCGCCTCGGCGAGACCCCGGATGCCGCCAAGCGCCTTCAGGATGTCGCCGCTCGAGAGCGTCTCGTCGCGGGCGATCTGCCCGAGCCCCGCCTTCTCGGCGGCCCCGGCCAACTGAGCGGCGAAGGTCGTGGCCAGCTCGGGCTCGTCAGCGCGCGAACGCTTCGGGTCGCCGGACGCGGCGGTCGGCGTCGCGTCGCGGGGAACGGATTCGGCCGGCGTGGCGTCCTCCGGGCCCGGCGTCGTCGACTCAGACACTGGTGGTGGTGTCTCCGGCCGGGTTGGTCGGCATGCGGAGCGGGATCAGGTCGCGAGGCGGCATCGGCGTGGTGCCGCGCACGACGACGATGCTGCGGAACAGGTCCTCGACGGCTGCGGCGGCATCGGCGTTCACGGCACCCTCGCCGGCGATGACGCCGCGCAGGAACCAACGCGGTCCGTCGACGCCGATGAAGCGCGCCAGGCGGGTGGTTCCAGGGGTGGCCGTCGCCGACGCGACGGGGATCTGCGCCAGGAGCTCGGGGCCGAACGGGCCTTCACGGAGGGTCGTCGTCCCGCCCTGCTTGGCGATCTGGTCGCTGATCTGATCGCGGATCTCGTGCCAGAGCCCACTCGAGCGCGGGGCCGCGAAAGGCTGCACCTGCAGCGTCGAGTTGGCGTAGTCGAGGCCGATCGCCACGACGCGCTTGGACTCCTCCTCGATCTCCAGTCGGAGGTGCAACCCCTCGCGCGGGAGGATCTTCACTCCGCCGAGATCGACGTACGGGCGCACGGGGCTGGCCTCGACCTCGTCGAACGGGCCGTTCTCGGCGCGATCCTCGGGGGCCGACTTGGGCTGGTCGACGGGGAACTCGCCGATGGTCTCGATGTCGCTCACGCGTTCTCTCCTGCTGTCGAGTCGGTAGCCGTGCGGGCAGCGGTGCCCGTGGAACCGAATCCGCCCTCACCCCGGTCGCTTCCCGGGAGGCGTTCGACCTCGATGAAGCGGGCCCGGGTGACGGGCATGATGATCAATTGGGCGATGCGATCGCCGACTGCGACAGAGTACGGCATCGACGAGTCCGTGTTGAGCAGCGCGACCTTGATCTCACCGCGGTAGCCGGCATCGACGGTTCCGGGGGAATTGACGATGGTGATGCCGTGCTTGGACGCGAGGCCGCTGCGCGGAACCACGAAGGCGGCGTAGCCGTCGGGCAGTGCTATCGCGACACCGGTTCCCACAGTGGCCCGTTCGCCGGGCTCGAGCACGAGTGCCTCGGCCGAGTGCAGGTCGGCCCCGGCGTCACCCGGGTGGGAGTAGCTCGGGAGGGTGGACGCAGTGATGAGGACCTCGACGGAATCTGCCACGTGTCGAGGGTAGTGCAGATATCTGATCGAATAGAGCCATGCCCGACTACCGCGAACGCCTCTGGCCAGCCCCGTGGCTGTTCATCTCGACAGCCCTCGTCATCCCCGCATCGATTCTGGTGCTGGCGCCGATCTCGGTGACGGCCGGGATCATCACGGCGATAGTGCTCTACGGCGGGTGCGTGGCCGGGCTCATCCTGTCGGCACCCACCGTGACCGTGGCTGACGGAAGACTCAGTGCCGGAAAGGCGTCCATCCCGCTCTCGCTCGTGGGGGACGCGACCTCGTACAGCGGGCAGGCGGCCTGGCGCGAGCGCGGGCCGAACCTCGATGCCCGCGCCTGGTTGATGATCCGCGGCTATGTCGACGACGTCGTGAAGGTTCCGCTTCTCCCAGCGGCCGAGGATCCGGCTCCGTACTGGATCGTCTCGACCCGCCATGGAAGAGAACTGGCCGCTGCGATCAATGGATCGCAACGGCCAGTCGAGTCGAACGACGATGTGTCCTAGGCGGCGCACTCCAGGCACACCGGGCCGAGCTTGCTGTCGTGGTCGATCTGCGAGCGGTGCTTCACGAGGAAGCAGTTCACGCAGGTGAATTCGTCTGCCTGGGGAGGCAGCACGACCACGTCGAGGTCAAGGTCGGAGAGGTCTGCACCGGGCAGCTCGAAACCGCCGGGGTTGTCGGCGTCTTCGACGTCGACGACGCCGGACATCTTGTCGGGTACTCGCTCCTTGAGTGCTTCGATCGACTCGGAGTCGTCGTCAGTCTTTCGCGGTGCGTCGTAATCCGTTGCCATGCCCATCCATTCAGTTACCGCCGTTCCTCATGAGAACGGCGACGATAGTGTGCCCCAATCGGGCGGGAATAGCAAACGGCCATTCGGCGCCTTCTCAGGTCATCCGGGTCAACTTCCGGCACGCGGATGGTATTCCCGCGAATTGGGGACTCGACGTGCGACCCTTGGCGTGAAGTTGCGAGCACGAGAGGGCTATCCCGATGCAGGAATTGAAGGTAATCGGAGTCGAGAACGGGGCACTGGTCGTCGCCTCTGACGACGGCGACCGCTTCCGGATCGTGATCGACGAGGTGATGCAGTCCCGCCTGCGTCGAGCGAACCCCGAGCCGACAGGGAGCCAGAAGCTGTCGCCTCGCGAGGTGCAGGCATACGTGCGCTCGGGAATGAGCGCCGAAGACGTCGCAGCGGTCACTGGAGCCTCACTGGAGTACATCCAGCGGTTCGAGGGGCCGGTGCTCGCCGAACGCGAACACGTGCTCACCAGCGCGCTGAGCGTTCCCGTGCATCCGACCCAGGAACCGGACCCGGCGGACGACGATTCGAGCTTCGGCGGCGTGATGCGTCAGCGTCTCGCCTCTCTCGGCGCCTCGAACGAGCGCTGGGCGAGCTGGAAGGAACCGGCCGGCGGCTGGATCATCAAGCTCGAGTTCACGGCCGACTCCATCGATCACGACGCCCGCTGGGGCTTCGAGCCGAAGAAGCTGGCCCTCGCCCCGCTGAACAGCGAGGCCATCACGCTCTCCCAGCAGGGTGAACTCACAGGCTCGCTCATCCCCCGGCTCCGCGCCGTGGACACGGCGGATGCCGACCAGTCGCGTTTCGACAGCGGCGCTTTCACGTTCCGCGACCCGCTGATCGAGCAGGCCGATGTCGAGGCACCCGCTGAGCCGATCCCGTACGGGCGAACCGGCGTCTCAAGCGCTGCTGTCACGAAGGCGGCCATCAACCGAGCCGACGACCCGCCCAAGTCGTTGAGCGAGACCGCCGATCTCCTCGAAGCGCTGCGCCGTCGACGCGGAGAGCGCGAGTCCGCGACCTTCCAGGAAGACACCGTCATCAGTTCGCGCGGCCCGGCACCGGTCTCCGAGCAGCCCGAACTCCCCATCCCGGCCACTCCCCCGGTGAACCCGGTTCCGACGGTGGCGACGGGCACGAGGCGCGACTGGGTGAACCAGACCGGCTCGAACGGCTCCGTCTCCCGCAAGAAGGGCCGCACGTCGATGCCCAGCTGGGACGAGATCGTGTTCGGCGCCCGCACGGACGACGACCTGGCGTAGACACCACGCACCATCCCTCACCATCGGCCCCGTCGCACCCCACGCGGCGGGGCCGATGTCGTGTCCCGCTGCTATAGTCGAACACATCTTCGAATGTTCGGTGGAGGCAGCATGACGCAGATCGACGAGGCCGTTGCCGTGTGGACGGCCGAGAGCGGCGAACCGCAGCGCATGGTCTGGCGGTCGCGTCGATTCCGGGTGAACGACGTCCCGACCGTGCTGGTCGGTCCGTGCGACTGGTGGCAGCCCCTCGCCCACCACGAGCTCGGCTACGGTCGGGTTCCCCTGCAGATCTCGGGCTGGCGGTTCCAGGCGAGCGCCGACGACGGCGAAACCCACGTGTTCGACGTCGAGCACGACGGCCGCGACAGGTGGAACCTGGTGCGGGTCTTCGACTAGCCGATGCTGCGGCGTGCCCCGTCCGCCGCTGCCACGAGCTCCTCGATCAGGCGTTCGCGGCTGATTCCACGACCCGCGCGCAGGGCATCGAGGCGCTCGGCCGTCACCGGCGATACCGGGACGGCGGCGCTCCCGCTCGTACCGGAGGCATCCGGAGTCCCGACCGACGCTGGATCGTCGCGGAGGAAGATCGCGAGAACGGGAACGACGACGGTGCCGAGCACGTCGAGGATGGCGACGGTGCCGATCAGACGCGTGAAGCCGTCGCTGCTGATGCCCCACTCGGTGGCGATCTCCAGCACGAGCAGCGTCGCGAGGAGGGCGATGAGGCCGATGGTCACCCAGAGGCCGATGCGCACCACAGCGCGTCGACGTCGGCCCAGGATGAGGAGCAGGTTGGCGTGAGCGGCGCTCACGGCCAGGATCGCCGTGATGCCGAAGCTCTGCCAGCCGAGGGTCGAGCGGAACCCCCAGTCGTCGGGAGCCCAGATCATTCCGAGGCCGATCAGCAGTGCGAGGGCGCTCACCAGGAGGCCCGCGGCCGCAATCCAGCGGTATGCGCCGGCGACGACGGCCAGGTGGCAGAGTGCGAGCACGCTGAAGGTGCCGACGAGCGACGTCGTGCTGAGGATGCGCCATTGCACATCGCCGAGGCTCCCGACGAGGAGGGAGAGGATTCCGACGAGCGCTGTGATCGAGAATGACACCACGATGGCGATCACGGCGATCCGTCGCCACCGGCTGACGGTGGCCGAGCCGGATGCGGTACCGTCGGGTTCCGAGCGGACGGCGGGCGCCGATGGTGAAGCGGTGTCGCCGGGGGACGGCTCAGGTGCGGTCTGGCTCATCGTCTCTCTCCTCGTCGAGGCGTGCCTGCGCCGGCACGCCGGCTTCTGAGTCTGCTGGGCGCGTTCCCCGGGCCGTATCCGGGCTGACCCGCTTCCACGGTGACAGCCAGGCCATCAGGACCCCGCCGACGATGAGGCCCCAGAATGCGGAACCGATACCGATGATCGAGATGCCGGATGCCGTGACGAGGAAGGTCGCGACGCCGCTGATGCGATGCTGAGGTGCTTCGAGCGCGCCGCCGATGGCCGTGACGAAGGCGCCGAGGAGCGCGAGGCCGGCCACGGCCGTGATGATGATCGGTGGCGCAGCTGCCACCACGGCCGTCGCGAGCCCGGCGCACAGGCCGAGCACGAGGTACACGATGCCCGAGGTGAAGGTGGCGATCCAGCGCTTCGAACGGTCGGGATGCGACTCCGGCGATGCCATCAGCGCCGCAGTGATCGCCGCGAGGTTGATGGCGTGGCCGCCGAACAGCGCGGCGCCGATGGTGCCGAGACCGCTGCTCACCAGGACCGGACGCGGCGGCGGGGAATAGCCGAAGGTCGACATGACGGCGAACCCCGGGACGTTCTGCCCCGCCATCGTGACGATGAACAGCGGCAGGCCGAGACTCACGATCACCAGCGGGTCGAAGGTCGGCAGGACGAACTCGAGGTGCGGTGCGGCCGACGCGCTGGCGAAGACGTCTGGGCCTGCTGCGACGCCGATGCCGATCACGGCGACGAGCATGGCCGCCGGCACGGCCCAGCGAGGCGCGAGCCTGGCCAGCAGAAGCCAGACCAGCACCATGGGGATGGCGATGGCCGGCTCGGTGACCGCTGCCGTGACCGGTGCGATGCAGATGGGGAACAGGATGCCGGCGAGCATCGCACTGGCGATGGGCTTGGGGATGCTCGTGATGGCGCGGCCGAGGGCCGGCCACAGGCCGGACAGGACGATGAGCACTCCGCAGACGAGGAACGCGCCGACGGCGGCGGCGAACTCCCCAGTGACGGCACCGGCGGCGATGAGGAGCGCGGCCCCGGGCGTCGACCAGGCGAACGAGATCGGGATGCGCATGAGGAGCGGCAGCACGATGCAGGCGATGCCTGTGGCCAGGCAGAGGGCGAAGAGACCCGACGATGCCTGCGCATCCGTCGCCCCGACAGCACCGAGCCCCGCGATGACGAGGGCGAAGGAGCTGGCGAAGCCCGTGATGGCGGCGATAACGCCGGCGAGGACAGTGTGGAACAGCCCTGCCCCCGGGCGTTCCGTCGTCACAGTGGCGGTCAGGCCGACTTCTCTTCGCGGCGGGCCTTGATCGGCACGATCGTGGGAGCGGCGTTCTCGAGCACCGAGGCCCGGGTCACGACGACCCCGGCCACGTCTTCGCTCGAGGGGACCTCGAACATGATCGGCCCGAGCACCTCCTCCATGATGGCGCGGAGACCGCGGGCACCGGTCTGGCGGAGCACCGCCAGGTCGGCGATCGCCTCGAGGGCATCGGTCTCGAACTCGAGCTCGACGCCGTCGATCTCGAACATGCGCTGGTACTGCTTGACGAGGGCGTTGCGCGGCTCGGTGAGGATCTGCATGAGAGCGGCCTGGTCGAGCGGCGTGACGGTGGTGACGACGGGGAGTCGGCCGATGAACTCGGGGATGAGACCGAACTTGTGCAGGTCCTCGGGGAGGACCTCGCTGAACAGGTTCTGCTCGTTACCCTTGATGTGCAGGGGGGCGCCGAAGCCGATGCCCTTCTTGCCGGCTCGCGAGGAGATGATCTCCTCGAGCCCGGCGAAGGCGCCGGCCACGATGAACAGCACGTTCGTCGTGTCGATCTGGATGAACTCCTGGTGCGGATGCTTGCGGCCGCCCTGCGGCGGAACCGATGCGACAGTGCCCTCGAGGATCTTGAGCAGCGCCTGCTGCACGCCCTCACCCGAGACGTCGCGCGTGATCGACGGGTTCTCGGCCTTGCGGGCGATCTTGTCGACCTCGTCGATGTAGATGATGCCGGTCTCGGCGCGCTTGACGTCGTAGTCGGCCGCCTGGATGAGCTTGAGGAGGATGTTCTCGACGTCTTCGCCGACGTAGCCGGCTTCGGTGAGAGCTGTCGCATCCGCCACGGCGAAGGGCACGTTGAGGCGCTTCGCGAGGGTCTGCGCGAGGTAGGTCTTGCCGCATCCGGTCGGACCTATCAGCAGGATGTTCGACTTCGCGATCTCGATGTCGTCGATGGCGTCGGCCGGGCCGATGGTGGTGCGGGCGCGGACACGCTTGTAGTGGTTGTACACGGCGACGGCGAGGGCGCGCTTGGCGGCCTCCTGGCCGATGACGTATTCCTCGAGGAACGAGAAGATCTCGCGGGGCTTCGGCAGGTCGAACTCGTCGGAGACCTCTTCGCCGGCCTCGGCCAGTCGCTCCTCGATGATCTCGTTGCAGAGCTCGACGCACTCGTCGCAGATGTAGACACCCGGACCCGCGATGAGTTGCTGCACCTGCTTCTGGCTCTTCCCGCAGAAAGAACACTTGAGCAGGTCGGCGCTTTCGCCTATGCGAGCCATCAGTGCCCCCTTCTGTGCAACCTGAACCGAGCCTAACCTGTGGCACGGACAATTGCGGGAAGCATGCCGCCTTTGCGCGGCCTGCGCGTCGTTCGCCCTGCGCGAATCAGTCGATCAGGTGTCGCAGGTAGCGACGCGGATCGTCGAGATAGCTGCGCCAGTGGTCGACGAGCTCGAGATCCTCCCAGCTCGACTCCCGGATGCCCCACTCCCCCAGCTCGAGGATCGACGCCCCGGGGAACGACGCCAGGATCGGCGAGTGCGTGGCGCAGATGATCTGGGTGCCGCGCTTCAGCGCCTCGGACATCCCGGCGATCCAGCGCAGGCTCGACCCGAACGACAGCGCCGCCTCGGGCTCGTCGAGACAGACCAGGCCCGCCACGAAGTGCGGGTGATTGAGCTTGTCATCGAGGATGCGATTGAAGGACTCGCCGTGGCTGAGTTCGTGCAGGTCGCGGTCGGGGCTGTTCGGGAGCGCCTCGAGGTAGCTGTAGTAGCCGTGCATGGTTTCCGCGCGCAGGAAGAACCCCCAACGCGGCGCTCCCGGGCTGCGCTCGATGCGCAGCCAGTCCGCCAGCGGTGACTCGCTCGGACGGGTGGAGTGGCTGCCCTGATTGCTCCCACCCTCCGGCGGCAGCCCGTTGGCCATCGCGATGCCCTCCAGGAGCGTCGACTTGCCACTGCCGTTCTCGCCGACGAGGAGCGTGAGTCCCGGCGCGAACTCGCGGCCGCCCTCTCGGAGGAACTGGCCGACGGCAGGGATGGATGCCGGCCACGAGTCCCGCGGGATGGCGGCATCCGGAGAAACGGAAACGCGACGGACGGGCCGGCTGTCGTTCAGCCAGTCGTCCGCCGCGTTCACGGTGGAGCTGTTCCTGTGCGGTCTGCTCGCCTACTTGGCGATCGCCGCGAGACCCTTGCGGGAGCTCAGCACCTGGTCGATCAGGCCGTACTCCAGGGAGTCGGCTGCCGAGAGGATCTTGTCGCGGTCGATGTCCTTGTTGACCTGCTCGACGGTCCGGTTGGAGTGCTTCGCCAGCGTCTCCTCGAGCCAGACGCGCATGCGGAGGATCTCCTGCGCCTGGATCTCGATGTCGGACGCCTGTCCCTGTCCGGCCTGGCCAACGGCGGGCTGGTGGATGAGGATGCGGGCGTTCGGGAGGGCGAGTCGCTTGCCGGGCGTGCCTGCTGCCGCGAGCACCGCGGCAGCCGAGGCGGCCTGGCCGAGGACGACGGTCTGGATCTGCGGACGGATGTACTGCATGGTGTCGTAGATCGCCGTCATGGCCGTGAAGGAGCCACCGGGCGAGTTGATGTACATCATGATGTCGCGGTCGGGGTCCATGCTCTCGAGCACGAGCAGCTGCGCCATGATGTCGTCGGCCGACGCGTCGTCGACCTGCACGCCGAGGAAGATCACGCGGTCCTCGAACAGCTTGGCGTAGGGGTCCTGACGCTTGTAGCCGTAGGCCGTGCGCTCCTCGAAGCTGGGCAGGATGTAGCGGGAGGACGGCTGGTGAAGCGCGCTGCCCCCCATGGAGCTGGTTGCGGAGCCACCGAAGCTGGGGATGGTCATGTCTAAGTCCTTGTCTCTGTTCGGTGCTCTACTTGGCGTCGGTGCCGCCGCCGCCGAACACGTCGAGCGCCGACTCGCGGATGTGGTCCACGAAGCCGTACTCGAGTGCCTGCTGGGCGTTGAACCAACGGTCGCGGTCGCCGTCCTCGTTGACCTGCTCGACGGTCTTGCCGGTCTGAGCGGCGGTGATCTCGGCGAGACGGCGCTTCATGTCGAGGATGAGCTGGGCCTGGGTCTGGATGTCGCTCGACGTTCCGCCGAAGCCACCGTGCGGCTGGTGCAGCAGCACTCGGGCGTTCGGGGTGATGTAGCGCTTGCCCTTCGTTCCGGCGGTGAGGAGGAGCTGGCCCATGGAGGCCGCCATGCCGATGCCGACGGTCACGATGTCGTTGGGAACGAACTGCATGGTGTCGTAGATCGCCATGCCGGCCGTGATCGAGCCGCCGGGAGAGTTGATGTAGAGGTAGATGTCCCGCTTCGAGTCCTCAGCGGCGAGGAGCAGAAGCTTCGCCGCGATCTCGTTGGCGTTCTCGTCGCGCACCTCGGAACCGAGCCAGATGATGCGGTCCTTCAGCAGGCGGTCAAAAACACTGGGTCCCAGTGTCGGTTCGGCCATTGTGTCGCTCCTTCAGTTATCGCGTAAGACGAATCTAACCGAGCACATCCCCTGAACCCGGCCATGTTCGCCGTGAGCAGAGTCGGCGTCAGAGTGCCAACTCCTCCGCGTAGGCGCGCACCGAGCGGGTGTAGAGCTGGAGGTGAGGTGCGAGTGCGCTGAGAGCCACGGATGCCGCCCGCTCGGCGCTCCCCTCGCTCACCAGCGCCAGCGCCAGGAATGCGGCGGCAGCGTCGTCCAGCGGCGAGTCGGGGTGTTCGGCACGCTCGGTCTCCAGCATCCGGATGCTCTCCCCCACCTCGCCCAGGTTGCGGAGGGTGCTCGCGAGCTGGATGACGGCCTGCGGACGGTGCATGTCATCGAGGCCGAGCTCGAGCGCGCGGCGGTAGAGCGGTGCCGCATCGGCCTCGAGCCCGGCGGAATCGCGCGCACCGGCCATCTCGAACAGGGCGCGCGCATCGCCATCGCCTCGTTCGGCGGCGATGGCGTCGATGCTGGCGATGACGGCGTCGTCACCGAGGTCGTCGGCGGCGGCCCAGACGGCGTCGATGCGGGCGCTCCAGTCGTCGGGGTGGGTGGCTGACGGCATCGGTTCTCCTTCGGATGCACGAGAGGGTCGACCGCGCGAACGCGATCGACCCTCTCGGATGGTGCTGGTGCTGACTACTCGGCGTCGGCCTTGGCAGCAGCCTTCTTCTTGGCGGGAGCCTTCTTCTTCGGCTTCTCCTCGGCCTCGATGATGGCGTCGGCGGCCTCTGCCTCCTCGACGAGCTCTTCAGCCTCGGCGACGACCTCGGCCTCGGCCTCGTCCTCGTCCTCCTCGGTCACGACGAAGTCGGACAGGTCGACCACGGCACCATTGGTGTCGGTGACGACGGCCTTGCCGAGCACGAGGGCCAGGGCCTTGTTGCGCGCGACCTCTCCCACCATGGCGGGGATCTGGCCGTTGCTGCTCAGGGCCTGCACGAACTCGTTCGGGTCCATGCCGTACTGCGCGGCACCCTGGATGAGGTACTGCGAGAGCTCGTCCTGGCTGACCTTGACCTCTTCGGCCTCGGCGATCGCGTCGAGCAGGATCTGCGTGCGGAAGGTCTTCTCGCTKGAGATGGCGACCTCTGCACGGTGCTCGTCGTCCTCGAGGCGGTTCTCGTTCTCGAGGTGACGGTGCACCTCGTCCTCGATGAGGCCGGCGGGAACCGGAACCTCGACGAGCTCGGTGAGCTTCTCGATGAGGAGGTCGCGGGCCTGACCGCCCTGCTCGAAGTTCTTGGAACGGCCGGCCTGCTCGGCGAGGCTCGCCTTGAGCTCGTCCAGAGTGTCGAACTCGCTGGCGATCTGCGCGAAGTCGTCGTCGGCCTCGGGAAGCTCGCGCTCCTTGACGGCGGTGACAGTGACGGCGATCTCGGCGGTCTCGCCCTCGTGGTCGCCACCGAGCAGCTTGGACTCGAAGGTCGTCGCCTCGCCGGCGGTGAGGGACTCGAGCGCCTCGTCGATGCCCTCGATGAGGTCACCCGAACCGAGCTCGTAGGAGATGCCGCTGGCTGTGTCGACCTCGGCGCCGTCGATGGTCGCGATGAGGTCGATGGTGACGAAGTCGCCGCTCTTGGCGGGACGGTCGACGGTGCTCAGCGTGCCGAAACGGCTGCGGAGGGTGTCGAGCTCCTTCTGGACCTCGTCGTCGCCGACCTCGACGGCGTCGACGGTGAGGGCGATGCCGTTGTAGTCGGGAAGGTCGATCTCGGGACGCACATCGACCTCGATGTGCACGAGCAGGTCGCCCGAGAAGTCCTTGTCGCTGGGCCACTCGACGATGTCGGCCGACGGACGACCGAGGGTGCGGAGATCGTGCTCGGCGACGGCGGCGCGGAAGAAGCCGTCGAGGCCCTCGTTGACGGCGTGCTCGAGAACGGCGAGCTTGCCCACGCGCTGGTCGATGATGGGCGGCGGAACCTTGCCCTTGCGGAAGCCGGGGATGTTGATCTCCTCGGCGATGTGGCTGTACGCGTGGGTGATGCTGGGCTTCAGCTCCTCGGGCGTCACCGAGATGGTGAGCTTCGCGCGAGTCGGGCTGAGCTTCTCAACCGAGGTGTTCGGCATGGGGGAAGATCTCCTGTAGATGAGGGGTTTGTCGATGCGGTGGTCGGGGCGACAGGATTCGAACCTGCGACCTCCCGGTCCCAAACCGGGCGCTCTACCAAGCTGAGCTACGCCCCGAGTCATCCGCTCAACTCGTATTCGATTCAACGCGAGGCGCGCACCAGGGCACGCGAATAGCGGGGAACCTCGGAAAGTCTACTGCACGGCATCCGTGCGTTCCGTCCGAGGATGGGAGCACGGCTCGCACGACACGCGGCCCGGCATCCGGACCCGACCTCCGACGTGGACGGAGCACCCCCGAGTCTGTATTACGATGGTGGAGTTGCCTTTTCGCGAGGCCACGGGGATGTAGCTCAATGGTAGAGCCTCAGTCTTCCAAACTGATCACGCGGGTTCGATTCCCGTCATCCCCTCCAGTACGAGGCCCGGACACTCATCGAGTGGCCGGGCCTTCGTGGTTCCCGGCGTTCATCGCCGCGCTTCCGTCGACCCTCGACCGACCTGGCGGGGCTTCGATGCTCTGGCGGGTGCAGGACACCCCGCCGGACCACCCGGACCCCGCCGAATGCGCGGACCTGTAGCGGCCGCGCGCCGTCCGGAGCACAATGTCTGCCATGACGGATGCGGCATCGCCTGCCTCCGCGGAGCCGCCGCCGGTTCCGCCCGCCGTCCGCGCGCAGATCCTCGCCACCGAGCACTGGGGCCTCCTGGCCTCGCGCAGCACGTCGCAGGCCGAGGTGCTCACGCGGATAGCGATCTTCCTCACGCTGGTCTCGGCCGCGTTGGTGAGCGTGAGCCTGCTGGGCCAGGCGACGGCGTACAGCGGGCCGTTCGCTCCCTCGGCGATCGGCATCCTGGGCCTGCTGTACGTCATCGGCATCCTCACCCAGCTGCGTGTCTTCAATGTCGCCGACGAGGACCTGATGTTCGTCCTCGCGATGAACCGGTTGCGCGCCGCCTACGTCGAGATCGACCCCGGCGTCGAGAGGTACTTCTTCGCCTCGGCGCACGATGACGAACGCGGGATGCAGCAGACCTACTCCTTCCTCCGACCCCGGGGCGGCAGTCAGGTCGCCGGGAGTTCGATGGTCTTCATCGTCGTGATCAACTCGGTCGTGCTCGGACTCTTCGTCGGCGGCCTGCTGGCGACGCTGACCGACGCTCCCACGCTCGCGATCATCGTGGGCTCTCTGCTCGCGGTGGTCTCAATCGTGGCCTCGATGCTCACGGGATACCGCGGCTACCGCCGATCCCTCGCCTCCTATCGGCCCGTCAACCCCTCAGTGTCGACCACCTGACGGCATACGGTTGTCTGTAGCTGGATGACCGTGAGGAGCCGTTGATGTCGCACGTCGATCAGGTACTCGAACGCCCGCCGGTGCCGGCGGGTGCTGGAGGGCGCGGGATCCTGAGTGCCGCCGACGCCGCGCGGCTCGTGGCGCTGCGCCGCATGAAGCGCATCGCCGGCGGGCTCCTCGCTCTCGCCGCCGTCGTGTTCTCGGTGTCGTTCGCGCTGCAGGACACGTACGCCTGGCTCGGCTACGTGCGTGCCGCCGCCGAGGGGGCGATGGTGGGTGCCATCGCCGACTGGTTCGCGGTGACGGCGCTGTTCCGGCATCCGTTCGGCCTGCGGATCCCGCACACGGCGATCATCCCCACGCGGAAGGACGAGATCGGGGCGAGCCTCGGCGAGTTCGTCGAGGAGAACTTCCTGTCGGAGGAGGTCGTGCGCGGAAAGCTCGCGACCTTCAGCGTCGCCGACAGGGTGGGCACCTGGCTCGCCGATCCGCACAATGCCGCCAGGGTGAGCGCCGAGGCCGCCGTCGCGGCGCAGGGCCTGCTCAAGCTGCTGAGCGACGACGACGTGAAGGATGTCATCGAGAGGCTGGCGCGACGGCACCTGTTCCGGCCGGCCTGGGCGCCGTCGGTGGGGCGGATCGGATCGCAGCTCGTGGCGGCCGACCAGCAGCGTGCGGTGCTGGACGCTGTTCTCGACGCCACCGAGGCGTGGCTGGTGACGCATCCGGACGCGTTCGGCGACGTGGTCTCGGAGCGGCTCCCCCGTTGGGTTCCCGGCTTCGTCGGCGGCATCGTCGACGACCGCGCGCACCGCGAGGTGCTCAAGCTGTTGAACGCTGTGCGAGAGGATCCGCAGCATCCGTTGCGCCTCTCCATCGACACCTACCTCACCGAGCTGACCGAGCGGCTGCAGCACGACCCCGAGATGATCCAGCGCGTCGAGTCGATCAAGGCCGAGTTCCTCGAGTCCCCCAGGCTGCGCGAATTCGCCGACGAGCTGTGGAGCTCGGTCAAGGTGAGCCTGGCCGATTCCCTCGCGGATGCCGACAGCGAGCTGCGGCGCGGAGCCGAGTCGGCTCTGGTCGAGGTGGGCACGCGCCTCTCGCGGGATGCCGTGCTATCGGGCAAGGTCGACGCCTGGATCGCCGATGCGGCCACCTACGTCGTGCTCAACTACCGGCACGACCTCGCTGCCGTGATCACCGAGACCGTCGAGCGCTGGGACGCCGGCGAGACGACCGAGAAGATCGAGCTGCAGGTGGGGAAGGACCTGCAGTTCATCCGCATCAACGGCACCGTGGTGGGCGCGCTGGCCGGCGTCGCGATCTACACGGTGGCCACCGGCGTGCACGCGTTGTTCTGAGCTGCAGCTCTGAGCCGACGTCCTGGCGCTGCCGTTCTGACGTGCCCGTGCGTCGCGGCATCCGTCGCACCGCCGATCTACGTGCGAGTCAGCGGAGTTCATCGCCGGAAGCGGGCGCAATCGAGCACGATCAGCCCGTTCTGGCGGTGAACTCCGCTGACCGGTACGGATGCTGGAGGCGGGTCGTGCGGCACCCGCGGCGCGGCGCCCTCGACCTGCGCGCCACTAGCGGCGCGCCGCCGCCAGCCCACGGTTGATCTGGCGGGCCCAGAGCGGACCGCGATAGAGGAAGGCCGTGTAGCCCTGCACGAGCGTGGCGCCGGCAGCAAGGCGCTCGGCGACATCCGCCGCCGTGTCGACACCGCCGACCGAGATGACGCAGAGGGACTCGGGCACGACGGCACGGATGCGGCGGAGCACGGCCAGCGACCGAGCTGCGAGCGGCGCTCCCGAGAGTCCGCCGGCGCCCGCTGCCTCGACGACGGACGGCGCCGTGACGAGTCCGTCGCGGGAGATCGTGGTGTTCGTGGCGATGATGCCGTCGAGTCCGAGCTCGACGACGAGACCGGCGATGCGGTCGATCGCGTCGTCCTCGAGGTCGGGGGCGATCTTGACGAGCAGCGGGGTCGTGCCTGCCGCGGCCTTCACCGCTGTGAGAAGGGGTGTCAGCAGCTCGAGCTCCTGCAGGCCGCGCAGGCCCGGCGTGTTCGGCGACGACACGTTGACGACGAGGTAGTCGGCCAGGGGCGCGAGCAGGCGGGTGGAGGCGAGGTAGTCCTCAGTGGCCTCCTCGACCGGGGTGATGCGGCTCTTGCCGATGTTCACGCCGATGACCGGGCGGTTGCGCTTGCGGCGCAGGGCGACGAGACGCGTACGGGCGACATCCGCCCCGGCATTGTTGAAGCCCATGCGGTTGATCACGGCGCGATCGGGGATGAGCCTGAACAGGCGCGGGGTCTCGTTGCCCGGCTGCGCGTGAGCGGTGATGGTGCCGACCTCGATGTGGCCGAAGCCGAGCCGGCCGAGGCCGATCACGGCGTGGGCGTTCTTGTCGAAGCCTGCCGCGACGCCGAACGGCGTGGGAAACGTCAGTCCGAGCGCGCGAACGGGCTGCGGGCGGGGTGACCGGGTGAAGCGGGCGACGAGGAGTCCGATGACCGGCCAGCCCAGCATCCTGATGACCACGAAGCCGATGTGGTGGGCGCGCTCGGGATCCATGCGCGCGAAGAAGGTGCGGAAGATGAAGTCGTACATCGGCGGGCTACTCCTGCGGACGGGCCGGCAGCCGACCGTGCTCGTCGCGGAGCTGTTCGATGGCCGACTCGAAGTCGTCGAGCGACTCGAAGGCCTGGTACACGCTCGCGAAGCGCAGGTACGCGACCTCATCGAGTTCGCGCAGCGGCGGGAGGATGGCGAGGCCGATGTCGTTCGCGTCGAGCTGCGATGCCCCCGTCGAACGGATGGTCTCCTCGACCTTCTGCGCGAGCACGGCGAGATCGGAATCCGTCACCGGACGCCCCTGGCAGGCCTTGCGCACGCCGCTGACGACCTTCTCGCGGCTGAACGGCTCGACGACGCCGCTGCGCTTGATCACCGAGAGGCTCGCCGTCTCGGTGGTGGAGAAGCGCCGGCCGCACTCGGGGCACTGACGGCGGCGGCGGATGCTGAGGCCGTCGTCGCTGGTACGGGAGTCGATGACGCGGGAGTCGGGGTGACGGCAGAAAGGGCAGAACATCGTGCCCCCAGCCTAGCGAACGGCGGACACGGTTCCGGATGCCGCCCGGCAGGCGCTGCGGCCACCCGGACGACGCCTCCGGTCAGTCAGTCCCTCGGCGCCTGCGCGATGCGCACGGTGTTGCCCGACGGGTCGCGGAAGGCGCAGTCGCGCGGGCCCCAGCCCTGGTCGATCGGCTCCTGGAGCACCTCGGCGCCCGAGGCGCGCAGGGTCTCGAAGGTGGCGTCGACGTCGTCGGAGCTGAACACGAGCAGCGGCAGCACGCCCTTGGTGAGGAGTTCCTGCATGGCGTCGCCGTCGGCCTGGGAGCGACCGGCGTGCGGCACCGAGAGCACGATGCCGAGGCCGGGCTGGGCGTCGCTGCCGAGCGTGACCCAGCGGAAGTCGCCCGAGGCCACGTCGTTCTGCACGTCGAGGCCGAGGGCGTCGCGGTAGAACGGCAACGACTCGTCGACGTCGTTGACTGTGATGTTGGTGAACTGGAGTGCGATGGTCATGAAGGCGAGATTACGCCGCTGTCGTGACGCTCACTTCTCCGATCCTGCTCGATGCCGGATCCGTCGCGTCGGCGCTCGCCGGTGCGCTCGCTGGTGCGCTCGACGCCGCCCGCATCGGGCGCGTGTAGACCTTCGCGATGCACGCCGGCATGGCCTCCACGGCATCGTGGCCGCGGCTGCGGTAGGCCGACGGCGTCTCGCCGACGATCTCGAGGAACCGTGAGCTGAACGAGCCGAGCGAGGTACAGCCCACGGCCATGCAGGCATCCGTCACCGTGGATCCAGCTCGGAGCAGCGCCATGGCCCGCTCGATCCGACGGGTCATCAGGTGGCTGTACGGAGTCTCGCCGTAGGCGGCGCGGAACTGGCGGGAGAAGTGGGCCGGCGACATCAGGGCCTTGGCCGCCATCGTCGGGACATCGAGCGGCTTGGCGTAGTCGCGGTCGATGAGGTCGCGGGCGCGGCGCAGGTGAGCGAGATTCTCCAGCTCCTGCGGGGTCATGAATCCACGGTAGCACCGAGCATTTTCTGCCGACGATGGATGCCGCAGCGCGACGCCGCTGTGCCTCGGCGCCTCGGAATCCTCAGCTGAAGCGGGCCACGACAGCGTCGCCGTGGGCCGGCAACGCCTCGGTCGCCGACAGGGCGGCGATCGACTCGGCGACGTCGGCCAGGCCGTCCTTCGTGTACTCGACGACCTGCTGCGACCGCAGGAAGGTCGCAGCGTTCAGCCCGGCGGTGAAGCGCGCCTGGCCGCCCGTCGGCAGCACGTGGTTGGAGCCCGCGGCGTAGTCGCCGAGGCTCACGGGCGAGTGCGGGCCGAGGAAGATGGCGCCGGCGTTCTGGATACGGGCGAGCACGGCCTCGGCATCCGTCGTCTGGATCTCGAGGTGCTCCGGTCCGAAGGCGTTGCTGAAGTCGGCGGCGGCGTCGAGGTCGTCGACGAGCACGACGGCCGACTGCTCACCGGTCAGCGCCGCTGTGACCCTCTCGCGGTGCCTGGTCGCAGCCACCTGGCGCTCGACCTCGACTCCGACGGCCTCGGCCAGGCCGGCCGAATCCGTCACGAGCACCGCGGCGGCGAGTTCGTCGTGCTCGGCCTGGCTGATGAGGTCGGCAGCCACGAGCCGGGCGTCGGCGGCGGCATCCGCGATCACCAGGATGTCGGTGGGGCCGGCCTCGGCGTCGATTCCGGCCTGACCGCGGATGCGGCGCTTGGCCGCTGCGACATAGACGTTGCCGGGGCCCGTGACGAGCTGCACGGGCTCGAGGCCGAGGTCTGCGACTCCGTATGCGAGGGCGCCGATGGCACCGGCCCCGCCCATGGCGTAGACCTCGTCGATGCCGAGCAGCCCGGCCGCTGCCAGCACGACGGGGTGCACGTGCGAGCCATGATCGCGCTGCGGCGGCGACACCAGGGCGATCGAGCTGACGCCGGCGACCTGGGCCGGCACCACGTTCATGACGACGCTCGACGGGTAGACGGCCTTGCCCCCGGGAACATAGAGACCCACACGGGCGATGGGCTGCCAGCGCTGACGGATGCGGGCACCGGGCCCGATCTCGGTGACCGTGTTCGGCGGCACCTGGGCCGTGCTCGCCAGGCGCACCCGGCGGATCGTCTCCTCGAGGGCCCGACGCACGGCGGGGTCGAGCGTGGCGACGGCGTCGGCGATCTCGGCTGCCGGAACCCGGAGGCTGGGCGGTCGACCGCCGTCGAAGCGGTCTGCCTGCGCGAGCAGCGCTTCCGATCCTCCGGCGCGCACCTCCTCGATGAGCGTGGACGCCGCTTCACTGGCCACGGCGACGTCGACGGCCGCCCGCGGAACGAGGGCGAGCAGTTCGGCCGCCGTGTGGCTTCGGCCTCGGAGATCGATCGTGTGCATCATCACCCACGAGTTTATGGGCCGGATCGCGGCCTGTGGGTGCTCGTGGACCAGTGCGTAGTCCCGTGACGGCGTGCGTTTCAGGAATAGCCCGGACAGGACGATGATTGAAGCATTCGTATGAATGAGTCAGCCCCCGCCTCCAGCTCCATCACGTTCTCCGACGCCGCGACGCCGGAGGACCTGCTCTCGTTCAAGCAGGCCTTCCGTCGTCATGCCGCCGGCGTCGCCGTGATCACGGCCCGCGATACGCAGGGCGCGCCGGTCGGCTTCACCGCCACCTCGCTGGCGTCACTCGCGGCAGTCCCACCGCTCGCGACGTTCAACATGGCGCGCTCGGCGAGCTCCTGGCCCGCCATCGCCGAGACCGACCGACTCGTCATCCACATGCTCGGCCGCCGCAACCGGGGTCTCGCGCAGATCATGGCCGGACCCGCCGCCGAGAGGTTCTCCGGCGACCACTGGACCGCGGGCCCGCATGACCTTCCCGTGCTCACCGACGTGACGGCGTGGATGCAGGGCCGCATCGTCGAGCGCGTGCAGGTGCACAACAGCGCCGTCGTCATCGTGCAGATCGAGACCGGCGCCCTCGGTCCCATCGACGCTCCGCTGCTCTATCACGAGCGGTTCTATCACGCTCCGGGAGACGTGCTCACGGACTGAGCGCTGCTCGCTGGAGGGGAACACTGACCGCGGCCTCTCGGTGCGCGAGCTTCGAGCTCGCGATTGCCCGAGCATCCGCCGATGCGCCGCTAACGTTGGCGTGTGACCGAGATCCGCCATCCGCTCCCCCACGACCTTCCCGGCATCTACGACATCTGCCTGGTGACGGGCGATGCAGGCTCCGACGGCACCGGCCTGTACGCGAATCCCGACCTGATCGGGCACATCTACGCCGGGCCGTATGCGGTGCGGCATCCGGAGTTCGCCTTCGTCGTCGCGGACGAGCACGGCATCGGCGGGTACGTGCTCGCCGTTCCCGACACCCGAGCGTTCGAGGCGTGGGAGGAGAGCGAGTGGTGGCCCGCCCTGCGCGCGCAGTATCCGGTGGGCAGTGCCGCGACCGACGCCGACAACGCCCTCGTCGCGCTGATCCACGAGCCCGAGCGCATAGCGGACGAGGTACTGGTGCGGTACCCGGCGCACCTGCACATCGACCTGCATCCGCGCCTGCAGGGCCGGGGCCTCGGTCGCGTCCTCATCGGGAAGGCGCTCGAGGCGCTGCGCGGGGCCGGCGTGACGGGGCTGCACCTCGCCGTCGATCCTCGGAACAGCGGTGGGCAGGCGTTCTACCCGCGGGTGGGCTTCACCGGCCAGGAGCGCGTCGACGACGGGCCGATCGTCTTCACGATCGAGTTCGGCTGACGGTACGCTGCCGCAGCAGCACACAGCCCCGGCCAGTTGCCCACTTCCGCTGGTGGACGGCGCGTCCGACCAGCGGAAATGGGCATTTCGACGGGAAGCGAGCGGCTCAGACCAGGCAGTTCGGCCCGAGCAGGCTCTTGAGCTCGCCGTAGAGATCGGCCGTCACCCGCACCGGGTACGGCACCTCGAACACGCGAGCGGTCGAGCCCTTGACGAGCTTCAGCCTCACCTCGGTCTCACCCGAGTGCCTGATCAGCACGTCGCCGAGGGACTGCATGACGTCGGTCGTCGCCCGTGACTCGGGCACCGAGATGACGACGGGTGCCCCATCCATGTCGCCCTGACCGAGGTCGGGGCTGAAGATGCTGTAGGCGTGCAGGTTCATGCCGTCGTCGCGCAGGCTCACGCGTCCGCGCACGACCACGATGGAGTCGCCGACGAGTGCCGGGGCGAACTCCTGGTAGGCCTTGCCCATGAACATCACGGTGATCTCACCGCCGAAGTCCTCGACCTGGATCATGCCGTACTGGTTGCCGGAGTTCTTGGCCGTGCGGTGCTGAACGCTGGTGACGAGTCCGGCGATGGTGACGGTCTCGCCGTCCTGCGTGTTCTCGTTCGCCATGAGGTCGGCGATGGCCACGTCGGCGTGCTTCGCCAGCGGGACCTCGAGACCGGCGAGCGGGTGGTCCGACACGTAGAGGCCGAGCATCTCGCGTTCGAAGGCCAGCTTGTCGCGCTTGGACCACTCGGGGCGATCGGGCACGTGCGAGACCGGAGCGGCACCGGCATCCTCGAACAGGCTGTCGAAGTCGAAGCCGACGTTGCCGTTGTCCTCGTCGCGCTTGATCTTGACGGCGGACTCGACGGCCTGCTCGTGGATCTCCACCAGCGAGCGGCGGGTGTTGCCGAGCGAGTCGAACGCACCGGCCTTGATGAGCGACTCGATGGTGCGCTTGTTCGTGGCGTGGATCGGCACCTTGCGCAGGTAGTCGTGGAACGACTCGAAGCGACCCTTCTCCTCGCGGGCGGCGCGGATGCCGTCCACGACGTTCATGCCCACGTTGCGCACGGCCCCCAGGCCGAAGCGGATGTCCTCGCCGGCAGCGGCGAAGAAGCCGATCGACTCGTTCACGTCGGGCGGGAGCACCCTGATGCCCATGCGCCGGCACTCGTTCAGGTAGATGGCCATCTTGTCCTTGGAGTCACCGACGCTGGTGAGCAGCGCGGCCATGTACTCGGCCGGATAGTGCGCCTTGAGATAGGCGGTCCAGTACGACACCACGCCATAGGCCGCGGAGTGAGCCTTGTTGAAGGCGTAGTCGGAGAACGGCAGCAGGATGTCCCACAGCGTCTTGATCGCCGCAGCCGAGTAGCCGTTCGCCGTCATGCCGCCGGAGAAGCCCTCGAACTGCTTGTCGAGCTCGCTCTTCTTCTTCTTGCCCATCGCGCGGCGCAGGATGTCGGCCTGGCCGAGGGAGAAGCCGGCCACCTTCTGGGCGATCGACATCACCTGCTCTTGATAGATGATGAGGCCGTAGGTGCCGCCGAGTACGTCTTCGAGGGCCTCGGCCAGCTCGGGATGGATCGGCGTGATCGGCTGCAGGCCGTTCTTGCGGAGGGCGTAGTTGGTGTGCGAGTCGGCCCCCATCGGACCGGGCCGGTAGAGCGCCAGCACGGCCGAGATGTCCTCGAAGTTGTCGGGCTTCATCAGGCGCAGCAGGCCGCGCATGGGCCCGCCGTCGAGCTGGAACACACCGAGGGTGTCGCCACGGGCGAGCAGGTCGTACGAGGGCTGGTCGTCGAGCTCGAGCGACTCCAGGTCGAGCCTGTGACCGCGGTTCGCCTCGATGTTGTCGAGCGCGTCGGAGATGATCGTGAGGTTGCGCAGCCCGAGGAAGTCCATCTTGATCAGTCCGAGCGACTCCGCAGCCGGGTAGTCGAACTGCGTGACGATCTGGCCGTCCTGCTCGCGCTTCATGATCGGGATGATGTCGATGAGCGGGTCGCTCGACATGATCACACCGGCCGCGTGCACACCCCACTGGCGCTTGAGGTTCTCGATGCCGAGGGCGGTGTCGAAGACGGTCCGCGCATCCGGATCCGTCTCGACGACGGCACGGATGTCCGACGCCTCCTTGAATCGCGGATGCGCCTTGTCGAAGATGCCCGTGAGAGGGATGTCCTTGCCCATGACGGGCGGCGGCATCGCCTTGGTGAGCTTGTCGCCCATGCCGAAGGGGAAGCCGAGCACCCGGGAGGAGTCCTTCAGCGCCTGCTTGGCCTTGATGGTGCCGTAGGTGACGATCTGGGCGACCCGCTCCGAGCCGTACTTCTCGGTGACGTACTTGATGACCTCGCCGCGGCGACGGTCGTCGAAGTCGACGTCGAAGTCGGGCATGGAGACGCGGTCGGGGTTCAGGAAGCGCTCGAAGATCAGGCCGTGTCGCAGCGGGTCGAGGTCGGTGATCTTCATGGCGTAGGCCGCCATCGAGCCGGCGCCCGATCCACGGCCGGGGCCGACGCGGATGCCGTTCCGCTTGGACCAGTTGATGAAGTCGGCGACGACGAGGAAGTAGCCGGGGAAGCCCATCTGCAGGATGACGCCGACCTCGTAGTCGGCCTGCTTGCGCACCTCGTCGGGAATGCCGTTGGGGTAGCGCTCGGCCAGGCCGGCGTCGACCTCCTTGGTGAACCAGGTGTCCTCGGTCTCGCCCTCCGGCACCGGGAAGCGGGGCATGTAGTTCGCGTTGGTGTCGAACTCGACATTGCAGCGCTCGGCGATGAGCAGGGTGTTGTCGCAGGCCTCCGGGTAGTCGCGGAACAGCGATCGCATCTGGTCTGCGCTCTTCAGGTAGAACTCGTCGGCGTCGAACTTGAAGCGGTTCGGATCGTCGAGCGTCGAGCCGGACTGCACGCAGAGCAGTGCAGCGTGGCTGGTGGCGTCGTGGGCGTGCGTGTAGTGCAGGTCGTTCGTGGCGACGAGGGGCATGTCGAGCTGCTTGGCGAGCTTCAGCAGGTCGTTCATGGTGCGGCGTTCGATGGGGAGGCCGTGATCCATGATCTCGGCGTAGTAGTTCTCCTTGCCGAACATGTCCTGGAAGTCGGCTGCGGCCTTGAGCGCCTCGTCGTACTGGCCGAGGCGCAGGCGTGTCTGCACCTCACCGCTCACGCAGCCCGTCGTGGCGATGAGCCCCGTGCTGTACTCGGACAGGATCTCTCGGTCCATGCGCGGCTTGAAGTAGTAGCCCTCCATGGAGGCCCTGCTCGAGAGCCGGAACAGGTTGTGCATGCCCTCGGTGGTCGCCGACAGCAGCGTCATGTGGGTGTAGGCGCCGGCGCCGGAGACGTCGTCCTCGCCGCCGTTGCCCCAGCGCACGCGGGTGCGATCGCCGCGGTGCGTGCCCGGCGTCACGTAGGCCTCGGTGCCGATGATCGGC
This sequence comes from Leifsonia sp. Leaf264, assembly GCF_001422325.1. Taxonomy (GTDB): domain Bacteria; phylum Actinomycetota; class Actinomycetes; order Actinomycetales; family Microbacteriaceae; genus Orlajensenia. The sequence goes on along the minus strand of NZ_LMMR01000004.1, from coordinate 553,629 downwards.
TTGATGCCGGCCTCGGTGGCCGTGCGCCAGAAGTCGAAGGCACCGAAGACGTTGCCGTGGTCTGTCACCGCGACGGCGGGCATCCCCTGCTCCACGGCGGCTTCGATGAGCGGTTTGACGCGTGCGGCGCCGTCGAGCATCGAGTACTCGCTGTGCACGTGCAGGTGGACGAAGGAGTCACCGTTGGAGGGCAGATTCACTCCTGACGAGAGGGGACGAGCGGGTGGTGAGTGTCCAGCTTAAGACCTGTACGGCCGCGCATCGGCGCGTCGCCAGCGTGTCGTCAGTCCCCGCGCAGGACGTCGAGCGCGTGCTGCAGTTCGGGGGCGTACGCCGACTGGAACGTGATCCATTCTCCGCTCGACGGGTGGTCGAAGCTGAGCTGTCTGGCATGCAGCCACTGCCGGGTGAGGCCGAGCTTGGACGAGAGGTTCGGGTCGGCCCCGTACATCGCGTCTCCCACGCACGGATGCCGCTGGGCGGCCATGTGCACGCGGATCTGGTGGGTGCGCCCTGTCTCGAGGTGGATCTCGAGCAGCGAGGCGTACGGGAACGCCTCGATGGTCTCGTAGTGGGTCACCGAGTGCTTGCCGTCTGCGATCACCGCGAACTTCCAGTCGGAGCGCGGATGCCGCCCGATGGGCGCGTCGATCGTGCCGAGCAGCGGATCGGGGTGCCCCTGCACGACGGCGTGGTAGATCTTCTCGACCTCGCGGTCGTGGAACGCGCGCTTGAGCGCGGTGTAGGCCTTCTCACTCTTGGCGACGACCATGAGGCCGCTGGTGCCGGCGTCGAGGCGGTGCACGACGCCTGCCCGCTCGGGAGCGCCGGACGTGGAGATGCGGAAGCCGGCCGCGGCCAGAGCACCGACGACCGTCGGCCCCTCCCATCCGACCGACGGATGGGCGGCGACTCCGGCCGGCTTGTCCACGACGACGATGTCGTCGTCGTCGTAGACGATGCCGAGGTCGGGAACGGGGATGGGCACGATCTGGAGCGCCTGCTTGGGCGCCCAGCTCACCTCGAGCCAGGAGCCGCCCCGGAGTCGATCGGACTTGTCGACGGTCCGGCCGTCGACGCTCACGCCACCGGCCTCGGCGACCTCGGCCGCGAAGGTGCGGGAGAAGCCGAGGAGCTTGGCGATCGCGGCGTCGACCCTGGTGCCGTCCAGCCCGTCGGGCACGGGAAGGGAGCGCGTCTCCATGATCAGTCGCGACTCTCGGGCGCCGTCGGCGTCACCGGAGCGGACGGAGCGGACGGAGCGGCCGGGGCGTCGGCTGCCGGCGTCTCGGCCACAGCAGCGACCTCGCCCGACGCAGCGGCGGCGGGAGTCGCGGTCTCTGCAGCATCCGTCGCCATGGGGTCGGGTTCTGCGGGGTCGGCATTCGCCTTGCCGGCACGAGACCCGTCGAGGCCGATGCCGCGCAGGCTCAGGATGAGGAACAACACCATGCTCGACACGATGGCCATGTCGGCCACGTTGTAGATCGCCGGAACGATCCAGGGCGTCGAGATGAAGTCGATCACGTGGCCCATGCCGAAGCTGGGCTCGCGCAGGAACCGATCGGTCAGGTTGCCGAGCACACCGCCCAGGAGCAGGCCGAAGACGACGGCCCACGCCTTGGAACGGATGCGGGAGGCGAACCAGATGATGAACACGATCACGAGCGAGGCGATGATCGTGAAGATCCACGTCATGCCGCTCGCGAGGGAGAACGCTGCGCCGGAGTTACGCACGAACAGGAGCTGCAGCACGGGACCGAGTACCGGTACCGTCTCCCCCTCCGTCAGGTTGCTGACGACGAGGTACTTGCTCAACTGGTCGAGGCCGTATGCGCAGAGCGCGACCCCGGCCAGAAGCGCGAGTGTGGTGGAGCTGACCCTCTTCTTCGTGCCGGCGTTATCCGCCAAAGCCCTGGAAGCTCGGAGCCTGCTGGTCGCCCGAGGCGCTCACCGGCGAACCGAAGGTCTGGCCGACGGGAGCCGGAGCAGCGGCAGGGGCGGCCGAGGCGGCCGAGGCGTCGAGATCGCGCAGCTGACCCTCGATGTAGCCCTTGAGCTTCGAACGGTAGTCGCGCTCGAAGTTGCGCAGCTCATCGATGCGGGTCTCCAGGCTCTGGCGCTCGGCGTCGAGCGCTCCGATCTGGGCGCGCTGCTTGGCCTCGGCCTCGGCGACGACGCGAGCGGCGGTGGCGTGGCCCTCGGCGATGAGTGCGTCGCGCTTCTCGATGCCCTCACGCACGTGCTCCTCGTGCAGACGGCGAGCGAGCTGGAGGAGGTTCGTGGTGCTGGTCTGCTCGTCCTCGACCGGTGCGGCGGCCACGGGGGCCGCGGCGACGGGAGCGGGAACGGCGGCGACGGGCTCGGCGAAGCTGGGGACCGGAGCGACGGCGGCCGGAGCCTCTCCGCCACGCGAGTCGGCGGAGGCGAGGCGCTGACGCAGTTCCTCGTTCTCGCCGTTCAGGCGGCGCAGCTCGACGACGACCTCGTCCAGGAAGTCATCGACCTCGTCCTGGTCGTATCCCTCACGGAACTTCGTCGGCTGGAACCGCTTGTTGACAACATCTTCCGGAGTAAGCGCCATGGCCTGCCACCCTTTGAACTTGAATCGAACTGGTCTTGGAAACGTTCGACTAACGCTAGCAAAGTCCGCTGGGGATTCGCACGGCGCGCCGACGTGGAACGACGTATCAGATCACAGGGCCGAGCTCAGGCGAACAACGGCACGACCCACATCAGGACGATGACGATCAGCATCGTCAGGCTCCAGCCGAAGTCGAACGCCACGCCACCGACCCGCAGCGGAGGAAGCAGGCGTCGGAAGAAGCGGATCGGCGGATCGGTGACTGTGTAGACGCCCTCGACGAGCACGAGGCCGAAGCCGTGAGGCCGCCACGATCTGTTGAAGGTGCGCACCAGGTCGAGCACGAACCGTGCCCACATGATGAAGAAGTAGATCAGCAGCAGGTAGTAGAGGATGCTCGCAAGGAGCGAGACGATCGACACGTACGCTTACGGCTGCGCGAAGAACGACGCTTCGACGTCGGACTCCGCAGCGCCGTTCTCCCCGGAGATCATGACGTGCTGAGGCGACAGCAGGAAGACCTTGTTGGTCACGCGCTCGATCTTGCCGTACAGGCCCTGCGACAGGCCGCTGGCGAAGTCGATGAGGCGACGCGCGTCACCATCGGACATCTGCGAGAGGTTGATGATCACGGGGATGCCCTCGCGGAAGCTCTCGGCGATGACCTGGGCGTCGCGGTACTGGCGCGGGTGCACGGTCAGGATCTCGTTCATCTCGGATGCCACGGGTGCTACCACCTTCGGGGTCGAGGACTTGCGCAACGGGGTCACCGGTGCTCCACCGCGGGGAGCGGGCGCTGCGGCCGCCGCGACGGGCGCGACAGGAGCCGCCGCGGGAGTCTCGTATTCGAGCTCCTCGTCGGCCAGACCCAGATAGACCATGGTCTTCTTGAGCGGGTTGGACATCGCTACCTCCGTTGCGTGATCACTACAGATTCAGATTAACCGGGGGTCAGGACGATTCCCGGTAATGATGGTGCCGATTCGAAGGTGTGTCGCCCCTTCGAGGATGGCGGCGCGGAAATCCTGCGACATGCCCATCGACAGCGCATCCGCCTCGGGCGCCTGGCGCTGGATGCGTTCGGACAGCGCCCGCACATGGGCGAACGCCCGCCGGGGATCCTCGTCGAGCGGTGCCACGGCCATGAGGCCGAGCAGACGCAGGCCCGGAGCCGCGAGCACCTCGTCGACGAGCCCGGGCAGCCGGGCCGGCGTCGCCCCGCCGCGGGATTCGTCAGCGGTGAGATTGACCTGCACGAAGCAGTCGATGGTGGATTCCTCCGACGCGAGCGCATCGACCAGCGACGACCTGTCGACGGAGTGGATCACGTCGGCGTAGGCGCGCACCTGCCTGGCCTTCTTGCCCTGCACCTGCCCCACGAAGTGCCAGGTGATGGGCAGGTCCGAGAGCTCGGCGGCCTTGTCACGGGCCTCCTGATGACGGTTCTCGCCGATGTCGCGCACGCCCAGCTCCACGAGCTCGCGGATGAGGGCTGGCGGGTGGAACTTGGTGACGGCGATGGTGGTGATGTCGTCGACGGATCGCCCCGCCTCCGCTGCGGCGTCTGAGACGGCGATCCGCAGGGAGTCGAGGCGTTCGGCGAGCGTGGCATCCGTCATCGTGTATCGCTCCGCCCCGCTTCCTATTTCAGGAAGTCGGGGATGTCGATGTCCTCGCTGTCGTCGGCGAACGCAGGATCGGCGACGACCTGCTCGACGACACCGGAGTCGGCGGTCCAGACCGGCGACTCCACGAGTTCCTCGATGTCGAACTCCCCGTCGAGGGAGTCGGCGGCCGTCGGGCTCACCGCGATGCCGACGGCGGCCGCAGCGGCGCCGAGGCTGGCCTTGGTCTGGCCGGCCTTGCGGGCGGCCTCATCGATGGGCTGGGGCTCGCCGCCGTCGAATCCGGCGGCGATGACGGTGACCCGCACCTCGTCACCCAGGGTGTCGTCGATGACGGCACCGAAGATGATGTTGGCCTCGGGGTGCACGGCCTCCTGCACGAGCCGCGCGGCATCGTTGATCTCGAAGATGCCGAGGTTGGATCCGCCCTGGATGGAGAGCAGCACGCCGTGAGCGCCGTCGATGGACGCCTCGAGCAGCGGACTCGCGACGGCCAGCTCCGCCGCCTTGATGGCGCGATCGGCGCCGCGCGAGGATCCGATGCCCATGAGGGCGGAGCCGGCTCCCTGCATCACGGACTTGACGTCGGCGAAGTCGAGGTTGATGAGGCCGGGCGTGGTGATGAGGTCGGTGATGCCCTGCACACCGGCGAGGAGCACCTGATCGGCCGTCGAGAAGGCCTCGAGCATGCTGATGCCGCGGTCGCTGATCTCGAGCAGACGGTCGTTGGGGACCACGATGAGGGTGTCGACCTCGTTCTTGAGGCTGGCGACGCCCTGCTCGGCCTGGGTCTGGCGACGGCGGCCCTCGAAGCCGAACGGCTTCGTCACGACACCGATGGTGAGGGCGCCGATCGACTTGGCGATGCGGGCGACCACAGGGGCCCCACCGGTTCCGGTTCCACCGCCTTCTCCGGCGGTGACGAAGACCATGTCGGCCCCGGCGAGGGCCTCCTCGATCTCCTCGGCGTGATCCTCGGCGGCACGGCGGCCGACCTCGGGATCGGCACCGGCGCCGAGACCCCGGGTGAGGTCGCGGCCCACGTCGAGCTTGACGTCGGCGTCGCTCATCAACAGTGCCTGGGCATCCGTGTTGATGGCGATGAACTCGACTCCACGCAAGCCCAGTTCGATCATTCGATTGACGGCGTTGACACCGCCGCCGCCGATTCCGACAACCTTGATGACGGCGAGGTAATTCTGGTTTGTTGACACGTCCGGCCTCCGGTTGAAACCCTAAACCTCAAGTGGAAGCTTAAAGTTATGCTGGGTATGCATTTCTTGATCTGACGTTAGGTCGGCCCGGGCGCAGGTGCTCCCACAAGCGCGGGCGTGTCGGAACAAAGCTCCGGAATGGGCGTCGGATCACGGGGGATCGCCCCTCGACGACCGATGCTGCGGCGCGAAGGTCAGCTGTAGACGGGGCTCGACGGTGACGACACGTCGTAGTGCGCGGCGCCGGGTGCGACGGCGAGCAGCCGCGCCAGCACCGTGGCCTTCAGCACGGAACCGTCGGCACTCCCCCACACGACCGCCGGACCGCCGGCGAGCTGCAGGGTGACGTCGTCGCGGGTCGTGGCCTTCACGCTGTCCAGACTCGACCGCAGATCGGCGGGAAGTGCTCGCACCACCTCGCCGGCCGCCGCGAGGGCCGTCGGCGTCGGGGCGTCGAGGAGCGGATACCCGGCGGGGCGCTCGGGCGACGACGAGATCAGCACGCCGGCGGAGTCGACCAGGTCGAATCCGGCATCCGTCGCCCGGGCCCCGATCGGATCGCGCTCGACGATGCGGATGACGAGGGTGTCCGGCGGGTGGCTCTCGGTCGAGTAGCTCTGGATGAGGCTCATGCCGGCCAGCTTCTCGCGCACGGCACCGAGATCGATGAGCGGCAGCGGGGTGCCGAGCTGGTCGCTCAGGGCGGCGACGATCTGGGTGGGAGCGACGCGTTGGGCGCCCTCCACCGTCACGATGCGCAGCGCCATCATCGGGGAGAACGCTGTGCCCGCGACGACGAGGACCATCGCCAGGAGGGCTCCGCCGCTGATCAACCAGGTACGCCGACGACGGCGGGACGCCACGGTGAAGCGGCGCACCTCGGCTCGTTCGTAGCGCTTGCGGTCGCGCTTCGCTGCACGGATGGCGGCGGCCGCGGCCCAGGCGGAGCGGGCCTGCTGGGATGGAGGTCCGTCGGGAGTCCCGGATGCGACACCGGCTTCGGAAGCGGGCCCGGGGGTCGACGACGCCTGGTCGGGCCGCGTGTTCGACCCGCCGCGCTTCTTCTTGTTCTTCCGCGCCGCGCGGCGCTCCGCCTCCGCGGCTTCTGCCGCTGCAGCCGCCTCGGCCGCAGCCCTGTCGAAGAGGATCACCGGCGCGACGGGATCCGGCGTGGACGAGGGAGTTGCAGCTTCGGAGCTCGTGGCGGATGCTGCGGCTCCACCGGGCTTCCGCGTGTCTCGGTCCGGCTGCGCCGGTCGTTTTCCGGCCGGAGGCGGTTCGAATCCCTGCGGCCGCTTCATCGGGCGGGCCGCCTCATCCGCGCTGGGCCTCGAGCGAACCCAGGAGTTGAGGCACGATGCGGTACACGTCGCCGCAGCCGAGGGTGATCACGAAGTCGCCCTCGCGCGCTATCGCGGCCGTGTGATCGGCCGCTGCCTGCCAGTCGGGCACGAACGCCACGTGCGACGCATCCGCGAATCGCTCGCTGACGAGTGCTCCTGTCACGCCGGGCTCCGGGTCCTCCCGTGCGCCGTAGACGTCGAGGACGACGGTCTCGTCGGCGTACTGCTCGAGCACGTCGGCGAACTCCTGCGCGAACAGCCTGGTGCGGCTGTAGAGGTGCGGCTGGTGAACGGCGATGATGCGGCCGTCGCCGACGACGGTACGAGCGGCCGAGAGGGCGGCAGCCACCTCTGTGGGGTGGTGCGCGTAGTCGTCGTACACGCTCACACCCCGCACGGTGCCGTGCAGCTGGAAGCGGCGCTCAGTGCCCCCGAACTCGGAGATGGCGGCCAGCGAGGCCGCTGGGTCGAGTCCGACGCTCACCAGGACGGCGAAGGCGCCTGCGGCGTTGATGGCGTTGTGCACGCCGGGGATGCGCAGCCGGGCACTGTACTGCTCGCCCTTCCACGACAGGGAGAACGCCACCGGGCCGTCGGTGGTCACGTCGAAGACGCGCACGTCGGCATCGGCGGCCTGTCCGAAGGTGACGACGTTGCGTCCGCCCAGGGCGGCGGTGACGCGCACGGCACCGGGGTCGTCGGAGGAGATCACGACGGTCTCGGTGGCCTCGGAGGCGAAGGTGACGAATGCCTGCTGGAACGCCTCGAGGGATCCGTAGTGGTCGAGGTGATCCGGATCGACGTTGGTGATGAGGGCGACCGCGGTGTCGTAGAGCAGGAAGGATCCATCAGACTCGTCGGCCTCGACGACGAAGAGCTCCCCCTCGCCACGTGCGGAGCTGACGCCGAGGGTGTCGATGACACCGCCGTTGACGAAGCTCGGGTCCTCCCCCAGGCCGAGCAGGCCCGTGACGATCATCCCCGTCGAGGTGGTCTTGCCGTGCGCACCAGCGACGGCGATGAGCCGCTGGCCCGACACCAGCCAGGCGAGAGCCTGCGAGCGGTGCAGCACGGGGAGTCCGCGTTCGAGCGCGAGCTGGTACTCCGGGTTGTCCTGCCAGAGCGCGCCGGTGACGACGACGGAGTCGGCATCGCCCAGGTTCGCGGCATCGTGGCCGACGTGAACGGTCGCTCCCAGGTCGCGGAGGGCCTGCATGTTGGCCGAGTCCCGCACGTCCGAGCCCGTGACGGTGTGGCCGGCGCCGAGGAACAGGCGGGCGATCCCGCTCATCCCGGAGCCGCCGATGCCGACGAAGTGCACGGTTCCGAGATCGTCGGGGATCGTGATGCCGAGGTCGGGTTTGATCGTCACTGCGTGGTGCTCTTCTCGTGTCTGTGGATCAGGGGCGCTGCCGACAACGTTACGCGCCCGTGCCGGATTTCCCCGGATCGCCCCGCAGCGCCTCGGCGACCAGGGCGGCGAACCGCCGCGACCCGTCGAGCACGCCGACGGAGGCAGCGGCATCCGCCATCGCCTCCCTCCCCGGCTCGTCCTCGAGGATCGGAAGCAGCTCGCCGGCGACCCAGGAGGGCAGGAATGCGGCATCGTCGACGAGGATGCCGCCGCCGGCCTCGACCACGCCCGCCGCATTGAAGCGCTGCTCGCCGTTGCCGACGGGGTAGGGAACGTAGACCGCCGGGATGCCGAGCGCCGACAGTTCGCTCACCGTCGCGGCGCCGGCCCTGGACACGGCGAAGTCGGCGACGGCGAGCGCCAGGTCCATGCGGTCGCAGTACGGCAGGATCGTGTAGCCGTCGATTCCGGGGTCTGTGATCTCCGCAGCGTCGCCGGTGATGTGCAGCACCTGCCATCCGGCCGCCACGATGGAGGCTGCGGACGCCACGATGGTGCCGTTGATGCGTCGGGCGCCGAGCGACCCGCCCGTGACGAGCAGGGTCGGGAGGTCGGCGTCGAGGCCGAAGTAGGCGACGCCGACGGGGCGGGCGGCCTCGCGGTCGAGCTGCTCGATCTCCGGCCGCAGCGGCATTCCGACGAACCTGGCGTTGGGGAGCCGCGTTCCCGCGAACGCGACGCCGACCTGCTTGGTGTAGCGGGCGCCCAGCCTGTTGGCCAGCCCGGGCTTCGCGTTGGCCTCGTGGATGGCGATGCCGATGCCCACCCGGCGCGCGGCGAGATAGGCGGGGGTCGAGACATAGCCGCCGAAGCCGACGACGACATCGATGGAGCGCTCACGGATGATCGCCTCGACGTCGTCGATGGTGGCTCGGAAGCGGCGCGGGAAGGTGACGGCCTGCGCGTTCGGGCGTCGCGGGAACGGCACCTTGGGGATCGTCACGAGCTCGTAGCCGCGCGCGGGCACGAGACGCGCCTCGAGGCCGACGGCAGTGCCGAGCACGATGATCTCACTCGAGGGTTCTGCGGCGCGGATGGTGTCGGCCACGGCGAGCAGAGGGTTCACATGGCCGGCCGTGCCTCCGCCGGCGAGGAGGTATCGCTTCACTGCGGCCGCCGAGCCGGGGCGACGAGTGGCTTGTAGCCGGCACGGGCGAAGGAGAGCACGATGCCGATGGCGAACAGGGTCGTGAGCAGAGCCGTGCCTCCGGCCGAGATGAGCGGGAGCGGGACGCCGAGCACCGGGATGACCCCGAGGACGACGCCGATGTTGATGCACGCCTGACCGATGACCCAGACCATCACCGATCCCGTGGCGACGCGGGCGAACAGGTCGGGCACCTGCCGCATGATGCGGAGGAAGGTGATGGCGAGCAGCACGAACAGGGCGAGCACGACGATGGCGCCGATGAGACCGAGTTCCTCGCCGATGACGGCGAAGATGAAGTCGTTGTCAGCGGCGGGCAGCCACGACCACTTCGCCTTGGAGTTGCCGAGGCCGACGCCGAAGATCCCGCCGTTCGCGAGAGCGTAGTCGCCGTTGTTGGTCTGCCAGCACGACCCCTGTTCGTTGCCGACGCAGGACTCGTTGAAGAAGGCCGCGATGCGCTTCATGCGGTTCTCGCTCGAGATCGCCACGAACACCGCCAGCACGACGCCCAGTGCGAGCGGGAACGCAATGTGCCGCAGCTTCACCCCGGCGAAGAACAGTGCTCCGAAGAGGATCGATCCCATCACTATCACCGTGCCGAGGTCGCCGCCGAGAAGCACGAGCCCGGTCGCACCTCCGCCGACGAGGAACACGGGAACGAGGGTCTGCTTCCAATCGTCGAGCCTGTCGCGCTTCATCCAGAGGATGTTGCCCAGCCAGATGACCAGGGCGACCTTGATGATCTCCGACGGTTGGAACTGGAATCCGCCGATTCCGAGCCAGTTCTTGTTGCCGCCGACCTCGATGCCGAGCGGGGTCGCGACGACGATGAGCTGGAGGACGGAGCCGAGGATGAGGGCCGGCCACGCGACGCGCCGCCAGAACATGGCCGGCATCCGACTAGCAACGAGCATCAGCGGGATGCCGAGAGTGGCGAACAGCAGCTGCTTCCACGCGCCCCCGAACGGCGTCTCGTTCGCGAGGTACGAGCCGACGGACGACGAGGAGAGCACCATCACGATGCCGAAGGCGACCAGGAAGAGCGTCGTGCCGAGAAGCAGGAAGTAGGTGGATCCCTCGGCCTGGAAGACACGGCCCAGCGAGATGCGGGCAGACGAGACCGCGGCCTCGACTGGGGCGAGCCTAGGCTTCGGGTCGGTCCGAGGCGGACTGGTCATCCGCCTCACCTCCCAAGAACTCTCGTACGGCCTGTGCGAACAGATGCCCGCGCTCCGCGTAGTCGGCGAACTGGTCCATCGAGGCTGCAGCCGGTGCGAGGAGCACGGTGTCTCCAGCGTCGGCCACCTCGGCAGCCAGTCGGACTGCGCGGGGCATCACCTCTCCAGTGTCATCGACCACGACCTCCACGACAGGCAGGGTGGGGGCGTGTCGTGCGAATGCCGCGACGAGCTCGCTGCGATCGGCGCCGATGACGACGGCGCCGCGGAGACGTGACACGTGGCTGCGCACCAGGTCGTCGATGTCGACGCCCTTGAGCAACCCGCCCGCGATCCAGACGACCGACGGGTAGGCGGTCAGCGACGCTGCAGCGGCGTGCGGGTTCGTCGCCTTGGAATCGTCGACCCAACGGATGCCGTCCGCCACGGCCACGGTCGCGATGCGGTGGGCGTCGAGCCTGAAGTCGGCGAGGGCGTCGTGGATGACCTCGGCCGGCACTCCGTAGGCGCGCGCGAGGGCGCTCGCGGCGAGGATGTTGGCCACGACGTGGGGGGCATCGAGGCCGGCCGCGACGAGTTCGGGAACAGTGGTGAGCTCGATGGCGCTGTTGCGGCGGTCGTCGAGGAAGGCGCGATCGCAGAGGATGCCCTCGACGACCCCGAAGTCGCTCGGACCGGGGATGCCGAGGTCGAACCCGATGGCACGAGCACCGTCGGAGACCTCGGCCTCCTCCACCATGCGCTGCGTCGCCTCGTCTGCCTTGTTGTAGACGCAGGCGACCCTGGTGTTGGCGTAGACCGTCGCCTTCGCATCGCGGTAGGCCTCGAAGGAGCCGTGCCAGTCGATGTGATCGTCGGCGATGTTGAGGCAGACGGCCGAGTGCGGCACCAGGGCGCCGGGGCCACTGCGACGCAGGTGGTGCAGCTGATAGCTGGAGAGCTCGACCACGAGCACATCCCAGCCCTGCGGATCGCGGATGGCGTCGAGCACGGGGATGCCGATGTTGCCGCACGGTGCGACGCGCTTGCCGGCCGCGTGGATCATCGTGGCCGCGAGCTGGACCGTCGTGGTCTTCCCGTTGGTGCCGGTGACCAGGATCCACTCGGCCGGCTCGCCGACCTTGTCGCGCAGGCGCCAGGCCAGTTCGATGTCTCCCCAGACCGGAATCCCCTGCGCCTCGGCCCAGAGCAGGACGGCGTGGTCGGGGTGGAAGCCCGGGGAGGCGATGATGACGTCGGGAGCGTGCTCGACGAGGGCGGCGGGAGGAGTGCTGAGGTCGGTGACGACCAGACTGGCCCCGATCACCTCGATGAGGCCCGCACGCTGATCGTCGGCCGCGGAGGCCACGACGAGGACGTCGGATCCGAGTTCGGCCAATGTGTCCGCGACGGCGAAGCCCGTCTTGCCCAGACCGAGGACGCCGACGCGCAGGCCCGACCAGTCGGCGTGCCAGCTCGTGAGGGAGTCGAGACGGCTCGCGGCGTCGGTTCCCGTCACTGCGAAAGCCATTCGAGGTAGAACGAACCGACTCCGGCCGCCACGAGCAGTCCCGCGACGATCCAGAACCTCACGACGACAGTGACCTCGGCCCAGCCCTTGAGCTCGAAGTGGTGGTGGATCGGACTCATCAGGAAGATGCGCTTGCCGTGCGTGACCTTGAAGTACGCACGCTGCACGATGACCGAGCCGGTCTCGATGACGAAGAGGCCGCCGATCACGATGACGAGGAGCTCGGTGCGGCTGAGCACGGCGAGGGCAGCCAGCGCACCGCCGAGGGCGAGAGATCCGGTGTCGCCGAGGAAGATCTGGGCGGGTGACGTGTTCCACCAGAGGAAGCCGACCAGCGCACCGGCTATGGCCGTCGCCACGATGGCGAGGTCGAACGGGTCGCGCACCTCGTAGCACTTGTACACGTTGTCGGGGTCGATGCCCGCGGCCCCGCACAGCTGCTGGGCCTGCCAGAAGCCGATGATGACATAGGAGCCGATGGCGACGATCGACGCACCTGTGGCGAGCCCGTCGAGGCCATCGGTGACGTTGACGCCGTTCGAGGTGGACACCGTGATCACGCAGATCCAGAGGATGAACAGGCCGATGCCCACGATGGTGCCGAGCCGCATGAAGTCGAGCGCGGGGATGTCGCGGATGAGGGAGATGCTCGTCGACGCTGGAGTGAGGCCCTGCTTGTTCGGGAACTGCAGCGCGAGCACCGCGAAGCTCCCGGCGATCACCAACTGACCGACCACCTTCGCCCAGCCGCCGAGGCCGAGGCTCTGCTGCTTGTGCGTCTTCAGGAAGTCGTCGATGAATCCGACGATCCCGAGGCCGACCATCATGAACAGCACGAGCAGCCCGGATGCCGTCGGATCCTGGCCATCGCTCAGGAGGCCGCCGAAGTAGCCGAAGAGAACGCCGGCGATGACGACCAAGCCGCCCATCGTTGCGGTTCCGCGCTTGGAGTGGTGGCTCTTGGGGCCGTCGTCGCGGATGAACTGTCCCCACTCGAGCTTGTGGAACAGCTTGATGAAGAGAGGGGTGAGGAACAGCGTGAAAGCGAGGGACAGGACGCCGGCGGTCAGGAGAGCTTTCACGAGAACGATTCTCCCAGTCGATCACCCAGGAAGCGCAGACCCGCCGAGTTCGACGATTTCACCAGCACGAGATCGCCGGGACGGATGCTGTCCCGCAGCAGCTCGAAGGCGGCATCGGTCGTCTCGACATACGTCGATTCGCCGTCCCAGGAGCCTTCGTTGATGGTGCTGATGTGCATGCGGCGGGCGGCGGGGCCGACCACGACGAGCTGCGAGACGTTCAGACGCACCGCGAGCAGGCCGATGCGATCGTGCTCCTCGCCGGAGTACTCGCCGAGCTCGCTCATCTCGCCGAGCACGGCGATGGTGCGCTGGCCGGGTTCGGCGATCTGCGCGAGGGTCTTGATGGCTGCGGACATGGAGTCGGGGCTGGCGTTGTAGGCGTCGTTGATGATCGTGACACCGTCGCGGCCGCCCATGACCTCCATCCGCCAGCGCTCCGCGATCTCGACGGATTCCAGTGCCTCGACGATGTCGTCGATGCCGACGCCCCACTCCTCGGCGACGGCCGCGGCCGCGAGGGCGTTCATGACATGGTGCTCGCCGAGCACACGGAAGTGCACGGGCCGTGAGTCGCCGGAGGCGAGGTGCAGGGTGAAGGTCGTGCCACGTGCGCTCACGGCGACGTCGTCGGCCCGCACCGATGCGGCGGGACCGAGCCCGAACCAGACCACGCGTGCCTCGGTCGCATCGGCCATGGCCGCGACGCGGGGGTCGTCGGCGTTCAGCACGGCCACACCGGTCTGCGGCAGGTCGCTCACCATCTCGGTCTTCGCCCGCTGGGTGGCCTCGATTCCGCCGAAGCCGCCGGCGTGGGCGAGTCCGACCTTGAGGACGACGCCGATGTCGGGCATGGCCATCCGCACGAGGCGGGTGATCTCCCCGATGGCGCTGGCGCCCATCTCGGCGACGAGGTAGCGGGTGTCGACCCCGACCTCGAGCATCGTGAGAGGGGCACCCACCTCGTTGTTGAACGAGGCGCGCGCGGCGATGGTGGCACCCTGGCGCTCGAGGATGGCGCGCAGCAGGTTCTTCGTCGTGGTCTTGCCGTTCGATCCGGTGATCCCGACGATCCGGAGCCCTCCCGCCGCACGGACGCGTCGGATCACCTCGGTGGCGAGGGCTCCGAGAGCCTCGACGGTGTCGGCGACGACGATCTGGACGACGGGGAGCTCGAGGGCGTGCTCGACGACCAGGACGACGGCTCCGTTGTCGACGGCCGCCGGGGCGAACAGGTGCCCGTCGGTCTCCTCGCCGCGCTTGGCGAAGAAGATGTCGCCGGGGCCGACCTCACGCGAGTCCGTGTGCGAGGCGCCCGAGATGACTGTGTCTCCCGTCGCATCCGTCGCGCCGGTTCTGAGTTCTCCCCCGACCGCCGCAGCGATCTCGGCGAGGGTCATGTCGATCACAGCCAGCCAGCTTCCTGAAGTGCGAGTCGCGCGTCATCACGCGCCGAATACGGTTCCTTGACGCCGGCGACCTCGTGGTAGTCCTCGTGCCCCGGCCCGGCGTAGAGAACGGCATCACCGTCTCCCGCCAGTGCGAGCGCCGCCCGGAACGCCGCCCGCGGGTCGGCGATCTCGAGGAACTCGCCATCGGGAACGGCATCGCGCGCACCGGCGAGCAAGGCCGCCCTGATGGCTGCCGGATCCTCGAATCGCGGGTGGAAGTCCGTGATGACCACGGCATCGGCTCCGCGGGCCGCGATGGCCCCCATGTCGTGGCGCTTGGTGGTGTCGCGGTCGCCATCGGCGCCGAACACCATGATGACCTTGCCCTCGGTGGTCTTCCGAATGGCCGCGAGGGTGTTGAGGAAGGCGTCGGGGCTGTGGCCGTAGTCGATGTACACGACGGGGCCGTTCTCGCCGGAGATGCGCTCGGCACGGCCGGGGATGTAGGCGAGGATCCCGCCGTCGCGCTCGAGGGCGTGGGAGATGGCGTCGAGGTCGTAGCCCGACTCGACGAGCATGGCGATGGCCAGGGCGGCGTTGGCCGCCATGTACCAGCCGAGCAACGGCACGCTCGTCATGAGGCTGCGCCCGTCGGGGCCCTCGAGGCGGAACTCGGTGTTCTCGGCGGTCTCGCTCGTCACTGTCATGCGCCAGTCGGCGGCGACGGCCGGGTCGGAGGTGATGGTGGTGACCGGGATGCGCGAGGAGTCGGCGATGCGCCGGCCCCAGTCGCTGTCCACCGTGACGACGCCCCGCCGCGAGCGGTCGGGCTGGAACAGCTCGAGCTTGGCCTGGAAGTACTCCTCGAAGTCGGCGTAGTCGTCGAGGTGGTCGTGGCTGAGGTTGGTGAAGCCGGCAACGTCGAAGACGAGGCCGTCGACGCGATGCCGGGTGAGCGCCTGGGCCGACACCTCGATGCCGACGGCGCGCACCTCGGCCTCGCGCATCCGCGCCAGCAGGGCGTGGAGTTCGCTGGCCTCAGGCGTCGTGAGCGAACTCGTCACGGCGACATCGCCGATGCGTCGCTCGGCTGTCGACGTGAGGCCGGCCTCGATCCCCAGCTGGCTGAGGATGGCGAACAGCAGGTACACCACGCTGGTCTTGCCGTTGGTGCCGGTGACGGCGAACAGGGTGGCCGGGTTCTCGTCGGTGCGGTGGATCCAGGCGGCCACGGCGCCGAGGGCGGCGCGCGCGTCGGGCGTCACGAGCACGGGGAGTCCGGATGCCGCAGCTTCAGCGGCGCCGGCCTCATCGGTGAGCACCGCCACGGCCCCGGCCTCGCGGGCGATGCCGGCGAAACGGGCTCCGTGGGCGTTGCGTCCGGGAACCCCGACATAGAGGTCGCCGGGTTGCACCGTCGCCGAGTTGAGGCTCACGCCCGTCAGCTCGATGCCGTCGATGTCACCCCGAGCGTCGAGGTCGAACTCGTCGACGAGGCCCGACAGTGCTCGAGGAACAGGGTGCAACGGCCGGAGCGCCGAGGGGGCCGATCCGGTCACGTGGCTCACTCTCATTTCATCGATACTGGTCTCACCAGGCTGCTGGCAGGTTGGGTGGTGCTGTGCCTGACGGCACGACCCGGTACTTCTTGAGCACCTGGCTCATCACCTGCTTGAAGATCGGGGCCGCGGCTCCCGACGTGTTCATGTTCACAGGGTCAGCCAAGCTTACCGAAACCACGTACTGCGGATCGTCGGCCGGGGCGAAGCCTGACACCGAGACGAGGTAGCCGTGCGAGTATCCGCCGTTCCCGTCGGGCATCTGGGCGGTTCCGGTCTTGGACGCGATGCGGTAGCCGGGGATGTTCCACGTGTTGGCCAGCCAGCCCTGCTGGTAGACCATCTCGAGGATGTCGCTGGTCTGCTTGGCCGCGCTGGCGGAGACCACGCGCTCGCCCTTGCCCTTCGGCACGTCGGTGACGGTCCCGTCCTCCTGGGTGCATCCCTCGACGAGCTGCACGGGCATCCGCACGCCGCCGTTGGCGATGGTCTGGTAGACGCTGGCGATCTGCACGGCTGTCGTGGTCAGGCCCTGGCCGAACATCGTCGCGTACTTGGTCTGCGGGTCCCAGCTGTCGGCCGTTCCGTTCAGGTTGCCCGGGTCCTGCGCCGGGAAGTCGGCCTCGGTCTCGGTGCCCAGTCCGAACTTCTGGTAGTAGTCGTAGCGCTGCTGGTCGGTCATCTTCTCGCCGATCTGCGACATGCCGGTGTTCGACGATTCGATCAGCACGCCGGTGAGCGTGAGGTGCTCGTCACCGTGGAACTCCGAGTCGTTGATATCGGCGCCATTCGGGAAATTGATGCGGTACGGGGCCACGACCTGCGTCAGGGGGTCTGCGACGCCGGCATCGATCGCGGATGCCGCGGTCAGGGCCTTGAAGGTCGATCCGGGTTCGTACGAGGCCGTAAAGGCCCGCGAACCGCGGTCGTCGGCATCCGTCGCGTCGATGTTGTTCGGGTCGACGGACGGATAGTCGGCCACCGCGACGAGCTTGCCCGTCTTGACCTCCTGCACGACGGCGGTGCCCCAGGCGGCTCCGACGGACTGGGCCTGCTGGGCCAGTGCCTGCTGCACGTTCCACTGCAGGTCCGAGTCGATGGTGAGCTTCAGCGTGCCGCCGTTCTTCGCGGCGACGGAGTGCGTGGTGCTGCCAGGAATCTCGACGCCGTCGACGCCGGTCTGATAACTCGTCGAGCCGTCCTTCCCCACGAGGCACTTGTTCGCGGCCGACTCCTCGCCGGCCAGGGCCTCGCCGTCGTCGCCGACGAAGCCGACGAGGTTCCCGGCGACGGCGCCGTCGGGATAGGTGCGACTGGGGTGGCCCTCGCCGTAGACCCAGCGGATGTCGAGGGCCTCGACCTTCTTCCACGTGGCCAGGTCGACCATCTTCTTCACGTAGGCGAAGTCGGACTCCGGATCATCTGCCAGGGACTCGGCGATGATCTTCTGGATGCTCGCGGCCGACATGCCGAGCGCCCGGCCGAGTTCCGCCGACGCCTTGGCCACCGAGACGGTCTCGGCGTCGGCCCCGCTTCCCACCGTGTAGGTCTTCGCGTTCTTGGGCGAGATGTTGATGTCGTAGCGCATCACGGACTGTGCGAGCACCTTGCCCGAGGCGTCGACGATGGAGCCGCGGGCGCCGAGGATGTCCTCCGTCGTCGACCGTGCCGCCAACGAGGCCGCGTTGAGTTCATCGGCTCGCACGATCTGGATGTCGACCAGACGCACCACGAAGACCGAGATCAACGCGAGGAGAGCGACCATCGCGAAGAGGCTGCGCCTCCGACTCGACCGACCGAATTTCACGTGCCGTCCATTCCCCGCGTGCTGAACGCGATCAGTGTGTCACGGGAGTCGGGATGCCGGCGGCTCCGACACCCGCCCCCGCGAGAGTCGCACCTTCCGCGGTTCCGGCCGTGGCGGCGTCGGCCGTCTTCTGGGCCTGGGGGGCAGGCTTGGCCGCAGGCTCGACGGGCGCGGGGTCGGTCACGAGGGGAACGCCGTCGAGCAACGAGTTCGGCACGGCGTTGCCCGCTCCCCCGGCATTCGAGTCTGCAGCCTGCGGCTGGCCGAGAACGACGCCGTCGGAGAGCCTGAGGTAGGCCGGATGCGCGTTGGTCACCATCCCGAGAGCCGCGGCGTTCTCCGCGAGGTACTGCGGCGACTTGACCCTGTCGAGGTCCTCGCCCACGGCCTGGGCGCTCTGCTGCAGCTGCTTGAGCTCGCCCTCGGCGTGCGACGACTCGTAGGCGCCCTGCGAGAGTGCGACGCTCAACAGGAGCTTCGCGATGAAGATGGCGGCGACACCGCTCACCGCGACGATCGCGTAGAACAGGCGGGGACGGGCTCGCCGCTGGTCGCGCGTCGGCGCCACCGTGATCGAGGGGCGGGGGCTCGGCGCCGGATCGGGGGTGCGCTCCGGCAGCGGTGCCGACTGGGCGAGTGAACCCCACACCGGCATCTGGGGCGCTCGGGCGAGCGTCTCGTTCATGCTGCGCTCCTCACGCGTTCTGCCGCACGCAGCCTCACGGGCGTGGCACGGGGGTTGATCGCCTTCTCCTCGTCGGTCGCCATCTCCGCCCCGCGGATGACGAGCTTGAACTCGGCGCGGTGCTCGGGAAGCTCCACCGGGAGACCGGCTGGCGCCGTCGAACTCGACGCCGCTGCGAGGGCGCGTTTGACGATGCGGTCCTCGAGGGACTGGTACGACTCCACCGCGATCCGACCGCCGACGCGCAACGTCGACAGTGCGGCCGGGATGGCCCGCTCCAGCACGGCCAGCTCCTGGTTGACCTCGACGCGCAGTGCCTGGAACACGCGCTTCGCGGGGTGCCCCTGACGCTGCACCGCGACAGGAGTGACCTCCGTGATCACCTTCACGAGCTCGGCGGAGCGGACCAACGGCGCTGCGGCACGGGCCGCCACGATCGCCTTGGCATAGCGGGCCGACAGCTTCTCCTCGCCGTACTCGTGGAAGATGCGGCGCAGCTCGGCCTCGGAATACGTGGCGAGCACGACCTCGGCCGTCAGCTCGCTCGTGGCATCCATGCGCATGTCGAGCGGAGCGTCCTTGGAATAGGAGAAGCCGCGCTCGACACGGTCGAGCTGCAGGGACGAGACCCCGAGGTCGAAGAGGATGCCGTCGACCTCGCGGATGCCGAGGCCGTCGATGGCGTCGACGAAGCCGTCGTAGACGGTGTGCACGAGCTTGACCCTGTCGCCGAACGGCGCGAGACGCTCGCGGGCGATGCCGAGGGCGTCGAGGTCGCGATCGAGCCCGACGAGGGTCAGTTCGGGGAAGCGCTGCAGGAACGCCTCGGCGTGGCCTGCCATGCCGAGAGTGCCGTCGACGAGGACGGCGCCCGGAGCGCCGATCGCCGGGGCGAGCAGCTCGACGCACCGCTCGAGCATGACGGGTGTGTGGATGCGATTGATCTCCATGAGAACCGGGAGGGCTCCTGTCCCCTGATCCCCATCCGGAGTCTGACACCGGGGAAGTGTGTCAGCGTGGCCGGCTGGGAGTCGGGGAACAGGAACTAGAAGAGTCCCGGAATCACCTCCTCGGTCGTGTTCGCGAAGGTGGCTTCCTGCTCGGCGAGGTAGGTCTCCCAGGCTTCGGTGTCCCAGATCTCGACGCGGCTGCCGGCGCCGATGACGGTCAGGTCGCGTTCGAGGCCGGCGTAGGCGCGCAGGTTCGCGGGGATGGTCACGCGGTTCTGCTTGTCCGGCGTCTCGGCGCTCGCGCCGGAGAGGAACACGCGGAGGTAGTCGCGGGCGGTCTTGCTGGTGACGGGTGCCTGACGGATCTTGTCGTGCAGGTCCTCGAACTCGCGTGCGGAGAAGACGTAGATGCAGTGCTCCTGGCCACGCGTCACGACGACGCCGGTGGAGAGCTCGTCGCGGAACTTGGCGGGAAGGATGACGCGTCCCTTCTCGTCCAGCTTCGGTGCATAGGTCCCGAGGAACACGGTCTTCACCCCCACTCATCCGGCCACGGTTGCGGTGTTGCTCCACTTTACTCCACTACACACCACAAGTGTTCGACATTCCTCTATTCAGCCCCGAATCGGGGTGTTTCTGCCCCGAAATACAAGGGAAGAACGGGGTGGAGGGAAATGGAGCGACAGGAACGCACCCAGGCGCATCCGGGCACGAAAAAAGGGCCGATCCGTGAGGATCGGCCCTGAGGGTGGAGAAGTGTGGAGTTGGGGGGGGGGCTCTCGCCTAGTCCTGACCGTCCTGGCGGTGGTCCCACCGGTCGTTCAAGCGGTCCATGAAGCCGCGGTCGGCGGATGCCGCCTTCTTCGGCTTCGAGGACGTCGGCAGCTCCTCGGGAGCCGCGGCGCGCTTGCTCGGGGTGATGGCGACGAGCACTCCGATAAACATCAGGATGAACCCGCCGATGCCCACGATCAGCAGGTCGACGGCCACACCGGCGATCAGCGCGGCGAGGCCCGCGACCGCGAGGAGTACACCGAGCACTATCGCCCTGTAGTTGGGTCGACCTCGAGGCGCACCCACGGTCGCCACGAAATCGGCATCGTTGTGATAGAGACTGCGCTCCATCTCATCGAGGAGTCTCTGCTCTTGCTCTGAAAGCGGCATCTCATTCCCTTCGCACTCGGGATCAGTCGAGATACGTTCAAAGTGTAGCCTCGCGAGTGAAAGCTAGGCTAGACGCGTGGCAGAAAGCACTCGACTGGCCGATCTCGTACAGACGCGCATCGATGAGTTCGTATCGGATCGTTCCTCAATTCTCTCCTCCATCAGTGAGGAACTCACACCGCTCGTCGAGATCTCTCGGCGCTTTCTCAGCGGTGGGAAGAGATTCCGGGCCCTGTTCGCCTACTGGGGATGGCAATCGGTGTCGGGTGAGCCGGACGGATTCGACCCGTTCTCGGACGAGAGCGACGCCCCCGACCTGTCCGCCGTCGTCGCCGTGGCGGCCGCGCTCGAGATCTTCCACGCCGCAGCGCTCGTCCACGATGACATCATCGACAACTCGGACACCCGTCGCGGCGCCCCCTCGGCGCATCGCAGCTTCGAGACACTGCACCGGGAGTCCGGGTGGGCCGGCGACGGCGCCGAGTTCGGCCGCGCCGCAGCGATCCTGCACGGCGACCTGCTGCTCGGGTGGAGCGACGAGCTGCTCGACGAGGCCCTCGACCTGCTCCCCGACCGGGAGTCAGCGCGTCGTACCAGGCTCGAGTTCAATCGGATGCGCACCGAAGTGACGGGCGGCCAGTACCTCGACATCCTCGAGGAACGTGCGTGGCCGACTCGCTCGGAGGATGAGATGCGCTCTCGCGCCGAGGTCGTCATCACGTTCAAGTCGGCCAAGTACAGCGTGCTCGCTCCCCTCGTGATCGGTGCGGCCCTCGGCGGCGGAACCGATGAGCAGCTGGCAGCCCTGCGCACCTTCGGGCTCCCGCTCGGCATCGCCTACCAGCTGCGGGACGACCTGCTCGGTGTCTTCGGCGATGAGCAGGTCACCGGCAAGCCCAGCGGCGACGACCTGCGGGAGGGCAAGCGCACCATGCTCATCGCGATGGCACGCGAGCGCATCGGCCCCGGTCCGCGCCGCCTGCTCGACGAGTTGCTCGGCGACCCGGAGCTCGACGTCGACCAGATCCGCCTGCTGCAGTCCACGATCACGGCCAGCGGAGCCGTCGACGAGATGGAGGCTCTCATCGCCCGCCAGGTCGTGAGGGCCACGACGGTGATGACGGATGCACCGCTCACGCGGCGATCACGGCGCGAGCTCGCGCTGCTGGCCGAGACCGTCACGCGTCGCGCATCCTGAGACTCAACGAGCGGCCGTGACCGCGCGCGTCAGGCGCGGGGTCAGGCGAGGGCCTGGGCGACCCGTCGCACCTCGGTCTTGCGGCCTGACCGCAACGCCTCGATCGGAGCCGCGTCGAGGCTGTCGTCGCGCTCCAGCAACCAGGCCACGGCCTCCTCGTCGCTGAATCCGGCGTCGGAGAGGACGAAGATCGTGCCGCGCAGCTCGTGCAACGGCTCCGCACCCTCGAGGAAGGCGGCGGGAACCTGGAGCACGCCGTCGCGACGCACCGCGAGCAGGTGGCGGTCCTCGATGAGGCGACGCACACGGCTCTGCCCGATGCCGAGCACCTCCACGAGGTCGGGAACTGTCAGCCAGGGGCGATCGGAGATGTCATCGGTCACGGTTCAAGAGTGCCATGTCGGACGTGATGCATCCAACCGTCGCGCCCCCGGATGACGTCAGCTGTCAGCACGCGCCATTTCACTTGAGTAACATTGACACCTCCTGCCCCACTAGTTGACTCATGCTCACTTTCATGTCAGCCTTGTCGACACCGTGACACGACGGAGGATCATCCATGTCTCTCGCTCCAGTCGCGATCGCCAGCGCGATCGCCATGACCCTCGGCGGAACCGCTCCTGTGGCCGCGACACCCGCGAAACGACTGATGCAGCCGTCGACGGATCGGGCCGCCCAGGCCCCTTCGGCAGCGAAGCCCGCAGCGGTTCGCGCCTCTCAGAAGGCGCCCTCGACCTACACTGTCGCCTCGGGTGACACCGTGAGCGGCCTGGCCGAACGCTTCGGCCTGAAGACCCGCACCATCCTCTCCCTGAACGGCCTCGACTGGTCGAGCCTGATCTTCCCCGGCCAGGTGCTCGTGCTCAGGACGGCAGCACCGAAGCCGGCGGCCCCCGCTCCGGCTCCCCAGGCTCCGGCGCCCGGGGCCGTCCGGACTCACACCGTCGTGGCGGGCGACACCGTCAGCGGAATCGCCGCAGCGGCCGGCCTGCGCACCCAGCAGGTCCTCGACGCGAACGGCCTGACCTGGTCGAGCATGATCTTCCCCGGACAGAAGCTCAGGCTGTCGGGAGCTGCGGCGACGACGGCGGCCGCTGCGCCGGCTGCGCCTGCCGCGCCCGCCGTGACTCCCGTGGCGCAGGCCGCACCGCTGAAGGTGCACACCGTCCTCGCCGGCGACACCATCAGCGACATCGCGGCATCCGTCGGGCAGAGCATCCAGGCGATCCTCGATGCCAACAAGCTCGACTGGTCGAGCTACATCGTTCCCGGGCAGAAGATCATCATTCCGTCGCCGCCGTCGCCCGAGGCCGCACGCGCGGCCGTCAAGGCCGGGCGCATCGCCGAGCTCTCCGACTCGATGCGCACGAACGCCGCCACCATCGTCGCCGTCGGGCGCCAGCTCGGCGTCAGCGATCAGGGCATCGTCGTGGCCCTCGCTGCGGCGGCGCAGGAGTCCGGCCTCGAGAACGTCGACCACGGCGATCGCGATTCCCTCGGGCTCTTCCAGCAGCGACCGAGCACGGGATGGGGAACCAAGGCGCAGGTGCGCGACCCGCTGCGCGCCACCAAGGCCTTCTACGGCGGGGCCGGCAATCCCAACCACGGGCGCACGCGCGGACTCCTCGACATCGCGGGCTGGGAACGGATGAGCGTCACCCAGGCCGCCCAGGCCGTGCAGATCTCGGCATACCCCGACGCCTATGCCAAGTGGGAGCCGTCGGCTCGCGCCTGGCTCGCGCTGCTCGGCTGAGCGACCTCGAGATCACGATCGACCACCAATGCCCTGCTTCCCGGTGTTTTGACGGGGCGGACGCCCGCTGGTTTCGTACAATCACGAGGTGACCGTCACGCCCACCGACCCGATGCTCGGCCGCCTCATCGACGGCCGCTATCAGGTGCGCTCGCGGATCGCCCGAGGCGGCATGGCGACCGTCTATCTCGCGACGGACCTGCGCCTGGAGCGCCGCGTCGCGATCAAGATCATGCACGGCCACCTTGCCGACGACAACACCTTCAAGAGCCGGTTCGTACAGGAGGCGCGGTCGGCCGCGCGCCTGGCGCATCCGAACGTCGTCAACGTCTTCGACCAGGGCCAGGACTCAGACATGGCGTACCTGGTCATGGAGTACCTGCCCGGCATCACACTGCGTGATCTGCTCAAGGACTACGGCCGCCTGACGCCGGAACAGACCATCGACATCATGTCGGCTGTACTGTCGGGGCTCGCCGCCGCGCACAAGGCCGGCATCGTGCACCGCGACATGAAGCCCGAGAACGTGCTGCTGGCCGACGACGGCCGCATCAAGCTCGGCGACTTCGGCCTCGCCCGCGCCGCGAGCGCCAACACCGCCACTGGGCAGGCCCTCCTCGGAACCATCGCGTACCTCTCCCCCGAGCTCGTCACGCGCGGCGTCGCCGATGCCCGGAGCGACATCTACGCGCTCGGCATCATGATGTACGAGATGCTCACGGGCGAGCAGCCCTTCGTCGGCGAGGCTCCGATGCAGATCGCCTACCAGCATGCCAACGAACAGGTGCCCCGCCCGAGCTCTCGCGTTCCCACGACTCCGCGCGGCCTCGACGACCTCGTCGTCTGGGCGACGGCTCGCGACCCCGAGAACCGCCCGCGCGACGCCAGGGTGATGCTCGAGCGGCTGCGCGACGTCGAGAAGCTCGTGCGTGACCCCGCTGGAGCGTCGGCGGAGGGCGTTGCGCCGACCGTGGTGCTGCCGAGCGCGCCGCTCACGGCATCCGGTGACGACGAGACCCAGATCCTCACGCACGTCCAAGCGCCGGGCCGACACCGCACTGGCCCTGTCGCCGCCGATGCCAGTGCCGAGCTGGCAGGCGCCACCCGCACGCGGGCACGTCGCGGGTACTGGCTGTTCGCGCTGGTCCTCATCGTGGCCGCACTCGCTGGAGCGACGGGCTGGTACTTCGGCGCCGGCCCCGGCTCCCTCGCGCGAGTCCCCGACGTCGCGGGCAAGTCCCAGGATGCCGCGACGGCAGCACTCGTCGCCGAGGGCTTCGCCGTGAAGCCGGCCTCCCGCTACGACCTCGCTGTCGCGAAGGACCTCGTCTCGGGCACAGACCCCGACTCGGGCAGCGAGGTGACCAAGGGCGGCACTGTCACCCTCTACGTGTCGCTCGGCGCCGAGATGCTCGAGGTTCCGGCCGTGGCCGGGAAGAGCGAAGCCGACGCCCGCACCGCACTCGCCCGCTTCACCCTCGGCGATTCCATCGAGCAGTTCAGCGGCGAGGTCGACAAGGGCCTCGTGATCGCCGCCCTCGACGGCGACGGTGCCGCGTTGCCGGCCACCTATCCCGACAGCGGTCCCGTGACGCTCGTCGTCTCCGTCGGCAACATCCCCAACGTGGTCGGTATGGGCCGTGAGGATGCCAAGCAGGCCCTCTCCGACGTCAAGCTGAAGCCCAAGGAGGGCGATCTCGTCTACAGCGACACCGTGCCGGAGGGAGACGTCGTCGCCATCTCGGCCGACACCGACCCTGTGCGGGTGGGCGACACGATCACGCTCACCATGTCGAAGGGCGTCGAGCTGTTCGACGTTCCCGACGTGTCGGGCAAGACCATCAACGAGGCCGCCCAGGTGATCCAGGATGCCGGCTTCACCTTCGAGACCGACGTCCCCGAGTTGTTCCGCGACGCCCTCACGGTGAACACCCAATCGCCCTCGGCCGGCGAGAAGGTGCCGGCGGGCACGACCGTCAGCGCCAACTTCGCGGGCTGACGGAGCCGGGCCGAGTTCGACGCCGGCTCGGCCCGAGCGCTTCGGCGCGCTCGCTCCGCTCCCGTGCCCGTGCCTCTGCGGGCGGGGCTGCCATGCCTCTGCGGGCAGGGCGGAGCGGAGCGGAGCGGACTCCCGTGCCTCGGCGGGCGAGGCGGGGCTTCCGTGCCTCTGCGGGCGGAGATGCCGCCCGCAGAGGCACGGGAGCCGAGCGTCAGCGGTGCGAGAGCTCCTCGGCGACGAGGAAGGCCAGTTCGAGTGACTGCATGTGGTTGAGGCGCGGGTCGCAGAGCGACTCGTAGCGGGTCGCCAGGTCGGCCTCGTCGATGTGCTCCGAGCCGCCGAGGCACTCGGTGACGTCGTCACCGGTGAGCTCGACGTGGATGCCGCCCGGGTGCGTCCCCGCCGCACGGTGGGCCTCGAAGAAGCCCTTCACCTCGTCGACCACGTCGTCGAAGCGACGCGTCTTGTAGCCGAGGGGCGTGGTGAGGCCGTTGCCGTGCATGGGGTCGGTGACCCAGAGCGGCTGCGCATCGCTCGCCTTGATCGCCTCGAGGAGCGGAGGCAGTGCCTCGCGGATCCGTCCGGCTCCCATGCGGGTGATGAAGGTGAGGCGACCGGGCTCGCGGTCGGGGTCGAGCTTGTCGACCAGGGCGAGCATGTCGTCGGGCGTCGTCGTCGGACCAAGCTTCACGCCGATCGGGTTGCGCACGCGCGACAGGAAGTCGACGTGGGCGCCGTCGAGCTCGCGAGTGCGCTCTCCGATCCAGATGAAGTGCGATGAGGTGTTGTACGGCGTTCCGGTGCGCGAGTCGATGCGGGTCATCGGCCGCTCGTAGTCCATCAGCAGGCCCTCGTGGCCGGTGTAGAACTCCGTGCGCTTCATAGCCTCGAAGTCGGCTCCGCACGCCTCCATGAATCGCACGGCGCGGTCGATCTCGCCGGCCATGCCCTCGTAGCGCTGGTTTGCCGGGTTCGCGGCGAAGCCCTTGTTCCAGCTGTGCACCTGGCGGAGGTCGGCGAAGCCGCCCTGGGTGAAGGCTCGGATGAGGTTCAGGGTCGACGCGGCCGTGTGGTAGCCCTGCACGAGGCGGGCGGGGTCTGCCGCGCGCGACTCCGGCGTGAACTCGTAGCCGTTGACGATGTCGCCGCGGTAGGCGGGCAGCGTGACGCCGTTCCGGGTCTCGTTGTCGCTCGAGCGCGGCTTGGCGAACTGGCCGGCCATCCGGCCCATCTTGACGACGGGCATCGATGCGCCGTAGGTGAGCACGACGGCCATCTGCAGCACGGTCTTGACGCGGTTGCGGATCTGGTCGGCTGTGGCGCCGGCGAAGGTCTCGGCGCAGTCGCCGCCCTGCAGCAGGAAGGCCTCTCCGCGAGCAGCAGCGGCCAGGCGGTCGCGCAGGATGTCGACCTCTCCGGCGAAGACCAGGGGCGGCAGGGCCGCGATCTGGGCGGATGCGGCGGATGCTGCATCCGCGTCGGGCCATGTCGGCTGCTGCTTGATCGGCAGCTCACGCCAATAGTCGAGACCCTCGATGACCGACGTGGCTGCGAGCACAACAGGTTCGGTGGGGTCTGACACGACGTGGATTCCTTAATCGAGAAATGGCGGATCCGTGCCAGGGCACGGTTCCGGCAAGCCTAGCGCGAAAGGCCGGCCCGCTTCTCCTTCACGGAACTGGCGTAGACGTCGACGTATTCCTGACCGCTGAGGCGGCCGAGCTCGTACATGATCTCGTCGGTCACGCTGCGCAGCACGAAGCGATCGCCCTCGAGGCCCTCGAACCTGGAGAAGTCGAGGGGATCGCCGAAGATGACGCCGACCCGGCGCACGCGGGGCACCCGGGTGCCGATCGGCATGACCTTCTCGGTGTCGACCATCACGACGGGGACCAGCGGCACGCCGGCCTCCAGGACCATGCGCGCGACACCGGTGCGACCGCGGTAGAGCCGCGCGTCGGGGCTGCGGGTGCCCTCGGGGTAGATGCCGAGGATCGTGCCCTCCCCGAGCACGGCGAGGCCGGTGTTCAGGGAGGCTTCGGAGGCCTTGCCCCCGGAGCGGTCGATCGGCAGCTGACCGGCCGCGGTCAGGAAGGTGCGGGTGAACCACCCCTTCAGCCCGGAGCCCGTGAAGTACTCGCTCTTGGCGAGGAAGACCATCCGGCGCTTCATGATGAGCGGCAGGAAGATCGAGTCGATGAATGAGAGATGGTTGCCGGCCATGATGACGGCGCCGTTCTCCGGGACCTTGTCCAGTCCGATCACCCAGGGCCGGAAGATGCCCAACACGAGTGGGCCCACCACGATGTGCTTCATCACCCAATAGAACATGCGACTCCTCGAGCCATCAGCCTAGCGGCCCCGTTCCGCGTCGACGGAAGGGGCCGCGTCGGTCGTTCAGGCGCCGGTGGCGCTGATGCGGGCGAGGTCGGCGGCGCCGACGACGCCGGCGTCGTTGACGAGTTCTGCGATCAGGAAGTCCGGAGCCGGGTGGTAGCCGCGGGCAGGCAGGTGATCGAAGTACGCCGAGCGGATGGGGTCGAGCAGAACGTCGCCCGCCGCTGCCACTCCGCCTCCGAAGACGAAGACCTGGGGGTCGAGCACGGCCGAGAGGCTGGCGGCTGCCTGGCCGAGCCAGTGGCCCAGCGTGCGCAACGCGGCATGGGCGCCGGGGTCCTCGGCGGTGATGAGCTCGCTCAGGAGCTCGCCCGTCAGGCCGTTGTTGCGGTCCCGGACGTCGGCGAGGGTCTGGCCGATTCCGCCGGCCGTTGCGAGCTCGTTGGCGAAGCGCAGCAGGGCACGGCCCGAGCCGTACTGTTCGATGCAGCCCCGCGCGCCGCATCCGCACGGCAGGCCGTCGGGGACGACGCGCATGTGGCCGATCTCGGCGCCGGCGCCGAAGCCGCCGCGCAGCAGGCGGTCGCCGACGACGATGGCGCCGCCGACGCCTGTTCCGATGGTGAGGGTCACCATGTCGGAGTACAGGCGCCCGGCTCCGTAGCGGAACTCGGCCCAGCCGGCCGCGTTGGCATCGTTCTCGATGAACACCGGGAGGTCGAGGCGCGCCTCGAGCTTCTCCCGCAGCGGCTCGTTGCGCCAGTTGATGTTCGGGGCGTAGTAGACGGTGGACTGGGCGGCATCGATGAAGCCCGCGGCGGCGACACCGGCAGCTGCCACCTGTTCGCCATCCGCCAGCACCCGGATCATGTCGACGACGGCGTCCTCGAGGGCTGCGGTGTCGGTCGGGGTGGGCACACGCTCCGAGCGCACGATGGTGCCGAACTCGTCGACGAGTGCACCGGCGACCTTGGTGCCGCCGATGTCGATTCCGATTGCCTGCACGCTGGTGACCTTTCGGACGGAAGGGGGTGGATGTCGCGGCGCTGCCAGCACGGAGGCCGCACAATGCACCACGTAGAGTGTATGCAACAAGTTCTACCGGAGACGTTCCCCTCCCGATTCGGCACCGTCGCCGAGGCCGTGAGGAACCCGTGACCACCCGGTGCCGAAGGAGATACCGTGAACCAGTTCGACGCGCCCGCACTCAGTCCAGCGGACCCCGACGCCAACACCACCGACCTGTTGATCGGTCGGCTCGCCGAGGCTCCGGATGCCGTGCTCTTCTCCACCCCGACGAAGGATGGCGGCTGGTCCCCCATCACCACGCGGGAGTTCCACGCCCAGGTCGTCGCCCTCGCGAAGGGCTTCGTCGCCGCCGGCATCCAGCCCGGCGACAAGGTCGGCCTGATGTCGAAGACCCGTTACGAGTGGACCCTGGTCGACTTCGCCATGTGGTTCGCCGGTGCCGTGCTCGTGCCGGTCTACGAGACCAGCTCCCCCAGCCAGATCCGCTGGAACCTCTCGGACTCCGGCGCCATCTCGCTCATCGTCGAGACGGCCGACAACTTCGCACGCTTCGACGAGGTGCATCCTGAGCTCCCCCTCATCCAGAACGTCTGGCAGATCGACCTCGGCGACCTCGACAAGCTGGCCGCCCAGGGCGTCGACGTTCCGGATGCCGAGATCGAGCGTCGCCGCAACCTCGCCGTCGGTTCCGACATCGCCACCCTCATCTACACCTCCGGCTCGACGGGCAAGCCGCGCGGCTGCGTGCTCACGCACTCCAACTTCGTCGAGACCAGCCGCAACGCCCGCCTCGGCCTCGGCGAGGTCCTCGAGGACGCCTCGACGCTGCTCTTCATCACGACGGCGCACGTCTTCGCCCGCCTCATCGCGGTGCTCGCTGTGCACGCCGGAGTGAACGTCGGCCACCAGCCCGACACCCGCTTCCTGCTGCCGTCGATGGCGAGCTTCAAGCCGACCTTCCTGCTCGCCGTCCCCCGGGTGTTCGAGAAGGTCTACAACGTCTCCGAGCAGAAGGCGGAGACCGGCGGTCGCGGCAAGATCTTCCGCGCAGCGGCCGATGTCGCCATCGCTCACTCGAAGGCGCTCGAGGACGGCGGACGCGTGCCGTTCGGCCTCAAGGCCAAGTTCGCGGTGTACGACAAGC
The DNA here is from genome assembly GCF_001422325.1 of Leifsonia sp. Leaf264. GTDB lineage: Bacteria > Actinomycetota > Actinomycetes > Actinomycetales > Microbacteriaceae > Orlajensenia. Next base: position 523,513 of record NZ_LMMR01000004.1, on the reverse strand, counting down.
TCGTCTACGGCAAGCTCCGCACGGCCCTCGGCGGCCGGGTGAAGTACGCGGTCTCGGGCTCAGCCCCTCTCGGTGCCAGGCTCGGCCACTTCTACCACTCCCTCGGCATCACCATCCTCGAGGGCTACGGCCTCACCGAGACGACGGCGCCGGCGACGGTCAACCGTCCGGCCAAGTCCAAGATCGGCACCGTCGGTCCGGCGCTGCCCGGCGTCTCCATCCGCATCGAGGAGGACGGCGAGATCCTCGTGAAGGGCGTCAACGTCTTCGAGGGCTACTGGAAGAACCCCGAGGCCACCGAGGCCGCCCTGAAGGACGGCTGGCTGCACACCGGCGACATCGGAGCCCTCGACGCCGACGGCTTCCTGACTATCACGGGCCGCAAGAAGGAGATCATCGTCACTGCCGGCGGCAAGAACGTCGCCCCGGCCGTGCTCGAGGATCCCATCCGCGCGAACCCGCTCGTCGGACAGGTCATCGTCGTCGGCGACCGTCGCCCGTTCATCTCGGCACTCGTGACGCTCGACCCCGAGATGCTCCCGGTGTGGCTGAACAACGCCGGCGAGGATGCCGCCATGACCGTGACCGAGGCATCCGTCAACCCCGTCGTCATCGCCGAGATCCAGCGTGCCATCGACGTGGCGAACGAGAGCGTCTCCCGCGCCGAGTCGATCCGCAAGTTCCAGGTGCTGGCCACCGACCTCACCGAGGAGAGCGGCCACCTCACGCCGAAGCTCAGCATCAAGCGGAACGTCATCCTGGCGGACTTCGCCGACGTCATCGACGAGATGTACTCGGGAGCTCCGGCGACGACCGGGATCAGCCTCGCGGGCTGATCCGACCACCGAACGCACGACGAGGGCCCCGGATGCGTCCGGGGCCTTCGTCATGTGCGCATCCGGATCCTGCCAAAGTGGCCACCACATCCGGACACCGTCTCGGCCACGCCGACGGCCGATGCCGCGACCCGACCGCAGACGGGCAGAGTGGGACCATGCCCCCGACAGCCACAGTGCGCACCGCCGTGCCGGCCGACCTGCCCGAGCTCATCGAGCTCGTGCACGAGCACGCCGAGTACGAGCGCGCAGCGCCGCCACGCGCTGACCTGATCGACGGGCTCGCGCGACTGTTGTTCGGCCCTGGGCCCCGACTGCACGCCATCGTCGCCGACTCGGGCGACGACCTCCTCGGCTACGCCACCGCGAGCCTCGAAGCCTCGACCTGGCAGGGCCGGGAGTTCCTGCACCTGGACTGCCTGTTCCTGCGTCCGGCCGCCCGCGGAGCCGGTCTCGGGGGTCGCCTCGTCGCCGCTGTGCGCGAGCTCGCCCGCGAGAACGGCGCCGACAGCATCCAGTGGCAGACGCCGGACTGGAACTCCGGCGCCATCCGCTTCTACGACCGCACTGGAGCGACCCGCAGCGGCAAGCAGCGATACACCCTCGTGCTCTGATCCCCTCGAGCACCGACCCATCACCGACACCCCCACCGAGAGAAGGGCGACAGCCATGATCACCATCCACCTCCGCTACGAGATCGATGCTGACAAGCTCGACGACTTCACCGCCTACGGACGAGCCTGGATCCGCCTGGTCGAGAAGCTCGGCGGCACCCACCACGGCTACTTCATGCCCAGCGAGGGAGACAGCGACGAGGCGTTCGCGCTGTTCACGTTCCCGTCGCTGGCGGAGTACGAGGTCTATCGCACGGCGTCGAAGACCGATCCCGAGTGCCTCGAGGCGTTCCAGCTGGCTCGTGACACCCAGTGCATCCGGCGCTACGAGCGCCGCTTCCTCACTCCGGTCTTCGAGTGATGGCCGACGGATGCCGCATCGCCGCGATGCGGCATCCGTTCGCCATCGGCTAGAACCAGCTGCTCTCGCGCACTTCCTTCATGGCCGAGCGCCGGTTCGGCTTGTCGAGCCGATCGAGGTAGAGCAGGCCGTCGAGGTGATCGGTCTCGTGCTGCAGCGCCTGGGCCATGAGTCCGGAACCGCTGAGCTCGATGGGCCTGCCGTCGAGGTCGATGCCCTCGGCCCGGGCGAACGGGTAGCGCATCGTCGGGTACCAGAGGCCGGGCACCGAGAGGCAGCCCTCGTCGACCAGCTCGGGCTCCCCTGACAGTTCGGTGAGCACCGGATTGAGGATGTAGCCGACCTCGCCGTCGACGTTGTAGCTGAAGGCGCGCAGGTTCACGCCGATCTGCGCGGCGGCCACGCCGGCGCGACCGGGAAGCTTGACGCTGTCGATGAGGTCCTGCACGAGCGAGCGGATGCCGTCGTCGATCTCGACGATCTCACTCGAGACTGTCTTCAGGACGGGGTCGCCGAACAGGCGGATGGTGCGGTCGGTCATGCTCTTCTTCTCGAGGTGGCCGCGGCTCAGAGGCCGCGGTCGGCGGGCAGGCCCTCGACCACGAGGGCGGCGAGGATACGGGCGGCGTGGCGGGTGAGGGGCTTCAGGTCCTTCCAGTGGATGACCGAGCCTGCCGCCAGCACGGGGTCGTACGGGATGCGGACGATCTCGCGCACCCGGGACTGGAAGTGCGTCTCGATCTCCTCGAGCTTGACCAGGTTGGTGCCCTGCGTCGCCGTGTTGAGGGCGACGATGGCGTTGCGCACGAGCTCGCCGTAGCCGTTGGCCTCGAGCCAGGTGAGCGTCTCGGACGCCAGGCGCGCCTCGTCGACGCTGCCGCCGGAGACTATGACGATGGAGTCGGCACGCTGCAGCGTCGCCCGCATCACCGAGTGCACGATTCCCGTGCCGCAGTCTGTGAGCACCATCGAGTAGAAGCGTGCTGAGAGGTCGGCGACGACGTTGTAGTCGTCGGCGTCGAACGCCTCGCTCAGCATCGGGTCGGTGTCAGAGGCCAGGATGTCGAGCCTGGTCTCATCGCGGGAGACGAGGGCGGAGAAATCGGTGAAGCCGCCGATGGACGGCGCCTTGTTCACCACGTCGCGCACAGTGGAACGGGTCTGCCGGGTGATCCGCTCGGACAGCGTTCCGCGGTCGGGATTGGCGTCGATGGCGATGGTGCGGTCTTCGCGCGCATCGGCCAGGGCCATGCCGAGCAGGGCGGTCACAGTGGTCTTGCCGACCCCGCCCTTGCGGGTGAGGACGGGCACGAACCGCGTTCCGCCGTAGAAGTGCCGTTGGATGCGGGCGTCGAGGTCCTTGCGGGCTCGAACGCGGGCGGAATCGCCGCGATTCACCGTGTGGAAGGTGGCCGAGTACAGGAAGCGGTTCCAGCCTCCCTCCGGCGCCGGCCGGGTGCGCCGGTTCGGCTCGATGAGGCGGTCGGCCGTGAGCATGTTGGGCGACTCGGGCCCCTCGCCGCTGTAGCCGGCCGAGGCCTCGGCGTCGGACTCGATGGGTTCCAGCTGCGAGCGGTGGTGGCCGGCCGCGGCCCGCACCGGCGGCTGCACCGTGATGGGCACGGAGTGCGTCGACCGCTCCGCCACGACGCCGGGGTTAACGGCGACATCGGGGATGGCGACGGCGACCTCGTCGTCCGGTGCCTCGGGACGCGGCGCCGGCGGCAGGTCGACCTGGATGCTCAGGCTCTCGGGGAGGGCGGAGGCGAGATCGTCGCCGGCGTGCGGCGCGAGCTCGCTGTTGTACTCGTCGCCCGCTCCGCGCGCTCGGCGCGCGCGCAGTTCGAGTCCGTCATCACTGGGGGGCACAGGGGCCTCTTTCTTCGTCGGGAACAGCGTTCGAGCCTAGCGCGGCACGACCACGACGAGAAGATCGCCCGCGTCGACCTGCTGGGTGCGCGGGATCGCCACCCGTTCGACGACGCCGGCGATGGGAGACGTGATGGCCGCCTCCATCTTCATGGCCTCGATGGATGCGACGGCCTGGCCGGCCTGCACGGAGGCGCCGACCTCCACCTGCAGGGTCACGACTCCGGAGAACGGGGCGGCGACCTGACCGGGCTGGTTGGCATCGGCCTTCTCAGCCGCCTTGCTCTCGACGGCGATGCTGCGATCGCGCACGAACACCGGCCTCAGCTGCCCGTTGAGGGTGGTCATGACCGTGCGCATGCCCTTGTCGTCGGCCTCGCCGATGGCCTCGAGACCGGCGTAGAGGCGAACGCCCTTGTCGATCTCGACCACGTGTTCCGCCCCCTGGCGCATCCCGTACAGGTAGTCGGGGGTGTCGACGACGGAGAGGTCGCCGAACAGCTCGCGGATCTGCTCGTACTGGCGGGTCGGCGCGGGGAACAGCAGGGTGTTGAGCGTGGCGCGCCGGGTCTTGCTGTCGGAGGCCAGGGCGGCGCGCTCGGCCTCGGTGAGCTCGGTGACGCCGACGCGCACGGTGCGCCCCTCGAGCACCTTGGTGCGGAAGGGCTCGGGCCATCCGCCCGGAAGCTCGCCCAGCTCGCCGGCCATGAAGCCGACGACGGAGTCGGGAACGTCGTACTTCTGCGGGTTCGCCTCGAAGTCGGCCGGGTCGGCCTTCACCGCTGCGAGGTGCAGTGCGAGGTCGCCGACGACCTTCGACGACGGGGTGACCTTCGGGACGCGACCGAGGATCTTGTTCGCGGCGGCGTACATGTCCTCCACGAGCTCGAAGTCGTTGGCGAGCCCGAGCGCAATGGCCTGCTGGCGCAGGTTCGACAGCTGGCCGCCCGGGATCTCGTGGTGGTAGACGCGACCGGTGGGGCCGGGCAGTCCGGACTCGAACGGGCGGTAGACCTGGCGAACGGCCTCCCAGTACGGCTCGAGGTCCGACACGTTCTGCAGGGAGAGGCCGGTGTCGCGCTCGGTGTGCGCCAGGGCTGCGACGAGCGACGACGCCGACGGCTGGCTCGTGGTGCCGGCCATGGGCGCTGATGCCACGTCGACCGCGTCGACGCCGGCAGCGGATGCCGCCAGCAGGGTCGCGAGCTGGCCGCCCGGGGTGTCGTGCGTGTGCAGGTGCACGGGAAGGTCGAAGCGCTCACGGAAGGCCGTGACCAGCTTCGCTGCGGCCGATGGACGCAGCAGGCCCGCCATGTCCTTGATGGCGAGCACGTGTGCGCCGGACTCGACGATCTGGTCGGCCAGCCGCAGGTAGTAGTCGAGCGTGTAGAGGTCTTCGGCGGGGTCGAGGAGGTCGCCGGTGTAGCAGACGGCCACCTCGGCGATGGCGCTGCCCTGGGCGAGCACGGCCTCGATGGCCGGCCGCATCTGGTCGACGTCGTTGAGGGCGTCGAAGATGCGGAAGATGTCGACGCCGGTGGCCGCGGCCTCGGCCACGAAAGCCTCCGTCACGCTCGTCGGGTACGGCGTGTAGCCGACGGTGTTGCGTCCGCGCAGCAGCATTTGGAGGTTGATGTTCGGCAGCGACTCGCGCAGGGTCGCCAGGCGCTCCCACGGGTCCTCACCGAGGAAGCGCAGGGCGACGTCGTAGGTGGCGCCTCCCCAGGCCTCGACCGAGAGCAGTTCGGGGGTGAGACGGGCGACGTAGGGCGCGACGGCCGTGAGGTCGCGCGTGCGCACGCGGGTGGCGAGCAGCGACTGGTGGGCGTCGCGGAAGGTGGTGTCGGTGACGGCCAGCGCGGTCTGGGCGCGGAGTGCCGCTGCGAAGCCCTGCGGGCCGAGTTCGAGCAGTCTCTGCCGCGATCCGGCCGGTGCCGGCTGCGACAGGTCGAGCTTCGGCAGCTTGTCGACGGGGGTGACGGTTGTCGGTCGCGGTCCGTTCGGCTGGTTGACCGTGACGTCGGCCAGCCAGTTGAGGATCTTCGTACCGCGGTCCTTCGAGACGCGGCCGCGCAGAAGCTCCGGGCGCTCGTCGATGAAGGACGTGCTCAGGTCGCCGGCGATGAAGGACGGGTCCTCGAGCACCCCCTGCAGGAAGGAGATGTTGGTCGAGACGCCGCGGATGCGGAATTCGGCCAGTGCACGACGGGCACGCGCGACGGCCGCGGGGAAGTCTCGTCCCCGCGCCGTCATCTTCGCGAGCATCGAGTCGAAGTGCGGGCTGATGTTGGCACCGGGGTTGATGGTTCCACCGTCGAGACGGATTCCGGCTCCACCTGGGGACCTGTAGGTGGTGATCTTGCCGGTGTCGGGCCGGAATCCGGCCGTCGGATCCTCCGTCGTGATGCGGCACTGCAGCGCCGCTCCTCGCAGCCTGATGTCCTCCTGGTGCAGGCCGAGGTCGGCGAGGCTCTCCCCCGCCGCGATGCGGATCTGCGACTGGACGAGGTCGACATCCGTCACCTCCTCGGTGACGGTGTGCTCGACCTGGATGCGCGGGTTCATCTCGATGAAGACGTGCTGGCCCGCACGCTCTCCCGCGGTGTCGAGGAGGAACTCGACAGTGCCGGCGTTGACGTAGCCGATGGACTTCGCGAAGGCGATGGCGTCGCGGTACAGGGCCTGGCGGGTCTCCTCCGGCAGGTTCGGTGCCGGGGCGATCTCGATGACCTTCTGGTGGCGGCGCTGCACCGAGCAGTCGCGTTCGAACAGGTGCACGGTCTCGCCATCGGCGTCGGCGAGCACCTGCACCTCGATGTGGCGGGGGCGGAGCACGGCCTGTTCGAGGAACATGGTCGGGTCTCCGAAGGCGCTGTCGGCCTCGCGCATGGCCTCCTCGAGGGCGGCGCGCAGCTTGTCCTGGCTCGCGACCCGGCGCATTCCGCGACCGCCGCCGCCGGCGACGGCCTTGGCGAAGATCGGGAAGCCGATCTCCTCGGCCTGAGAGAGCAGCAGTTCGACGTCCTTCGACGGCGGGGTGGACTTCAGCACGGGGACGCCGGCGGCGATGGCGTGTTCCTTCGCCGTGACCTTGTTGCCGGCCATCTCGAGCACGTGCTTGCCCGGACCGATGAAGGTGATGCCGGCGGCAGCGGCGGCCTCGGCCAGTTCGGGGTTCTCGGAGAGGAATCCGTACCCGGGGTAGATGGCGTCGGCGCCGGACTCCCGGGCGACCCTGATGATCTCGGCGACATCGAGATACGCACGCACCGGATGCCCGGGCTCACCGATCTGGTAGGCCTCGTCGGCCTTCAGGCGGTGCAGCGAATTGCGGTCCTCGAACGGGAACACGGCGACGGTCTTCGCACCCAGCTCATAGGCGGCGCGGAAGGCGCGGATCGCGATTTCACCGCGGTTGGCAACGAGGATCTTCTGGAACATACAGGCCTTTCGTGAGGCGCGCGGCACGGGTCTGACGGTTAGGTTCTCCCAGACTAGTGAAGGTAACGTATCTACTTGTGCACGTACTCTCCGTCAGCTCCCTCAAGGGTGGCGTCGGCAAGACGACGGTGACGCTCGGACTCGCTTCAGCGGCGTTCGCCCGCGGCATCCGTACCCTTGTCGTCGACCTCGACCCGCAGTCCGATGTGTCGACCGGAATGGCCGTCAGCGTCGCCGGTCACCTCAATGTGGCCGACGTGCTCGCGAGTCCGAAGGAGAAGATCGTGCGTTCGGCGATCGCTCCCAGCGGCTGGACGCGTGGCCGCCCCGGCTCCAAGCTCGACGTGATGATCGGAAGCCCGTCGGCCATCAACTACGACGGACCGCACCCTCACGAACGCGACATCTGGAAGCTCGAGGACGCCCTCGAGACCATCGAGAAGGAATACGAGCTGGTGCTCGTCGACTGCGCACCGACCCTCAACGCGCTCACCCGCACGGCCTGGGCCGCCAGCGACCGCGTCGCCGTCGTGACCGAGCCCGGGTTGTTCTCCGTGGCGGCGGCGGACCGCGCCCTGCGTGCGATCGAGGAGATCCGCCGCGGCATGTCATCGCGCCTGCAGCCTCTCGGCATCATCGTGAACCGCACCCGCGTCGCCTCCCTCGAGCACCAGTACCGCATCAAGGAGCTGCGCGACATGTTCGGGCCGCTGGTGCTCTCGCCTCAGCTGCCTGAGCGCACCTCGCTGCAGCAGGCGCAGGGCGCCGGACAGCCGCTGCACGCCTGGCCCGGCGACAGCGCGCAGGAGATGGCGCGCTACTTCGACCAGCTCCTCGACCGTGTGCTGCGCACCGCGCGCATCGGCGAGTACGCGCACCTCGCGGCCCCGCAGCCCGTCGAGCGCCCGGCGATCGACCGCTCGGAGCAGTCGGCGGGCTGAGGCCGGCCTCCGCTGGTCGAGTAGCGAGCGAGCGCAGCGAGCACGCGTATCGAGACCCGATGCGGTGCGACCGACTCCGTCGGGCGCTACTCGATCAGCGGGTAGGACGTGTGAGCGGTGCCCTAGGAGATCTTGCGCGTCTGACGACGAGCGGCGAGCTCGTCCATGGTGTCGACGGGGTGCGAGTCGATCTCGACGAGCGTCGACTCGACCTCCCGCAGCACCTTCCCGACGGCGATGCCGAACACGCCCTGGCCGCGGCTGACCAGGTCGATGACCTCGTCGTTCGAGGTGCACAGGTAGACGCTGGCGCCGTCGCTCATGAGAGTGGTCTGGGCGAGGTCGTTGATGCCGGCCTCACGCAGCTGGTTGACGGCGACGCGGATCTGCTGGAGGGAGATGCCGGTGTCGAGGAGGCGTTTGACGAGCTTGAGCACGAGGATGTCGCGGAAGCCGTAGAGGCGCTGCGATCCGGAGCCGGCCGCGCCGCGCACAGTGGGCTCGACGAGTTCGGTGCGGGCCCAATAGTCGAGCTGGCGATAGCTGATGCCGGCAGCGCGTGCTGCGACGGCTCCGCGGTAGCCGGAGTTGGCGTCCATCTCGGGGAGTCCGTCGGTGAACAGCAGCTGCAGATCGTAACGATCTGCGTCACTCCGACTGAGTTCACTCATGGATTTCGCCTCTTCCGACAGGATGCGCACAGTCCGTGCGCCGCTTCACTCACGGTACTCAGGTCAGTGCCGTGCGGCAACGACATCGGCACCGCGTGTCGAGGAAGTCACGGATTGGTCACGCGCTGAAGTGCGGCGCGCAGCAGGGTCGATCGTACGACCTCCAGCTGGGAGGCGATCTCGAGGGCCAGTTCCGCCCCCTTGGCACGGCTGGAGGCGTCGTTGCGGCGCACGATGGGCGTCATCGCCGTCTCGATGAGCGAGGACTCGCGCTCGGCGGCCGCGCGGAATCCACGCAGGTGGCGCGGCTCGATGCCGGCCTTCCTCAGCTCGGCGAGGGCGCGCAGCACGCTGACCGTCTCCTCGCTGTAGACGTCGGCCGGAACGATGAGCGACGCCGACACGGCGTCGGCCAGCAGCTGCGGTGATGCATCCGACTCGCGCAGCAGCTCGTCGCGGTCGAACCTCCGCGCGGTGGAGAGCATCGACGGCCCGGTCGCGGCCGTACCGGGGAGGGTCGGCACGTGCCCGGCGTCGAGCTGCTCGAGATAGCCGCGGATGACCTTGAGCGGCAGGTAGTGGTCGCGCTGCATGCCGAGGATGAGCTGGATGCGCTCGACGTCGGCGGCGCAGAACTTGCGGTAGCCCGACTCGGTGCGTGCCGGAGAGATCAGGCCCTGCTCCTCGAGGAAGCGCAGCTTCGACGGGGTCAGCTCGGGATGCTCAGGAGTGAGGCGCGCGAGGACCTGGCCGATGCTGAGCAGTGAGGGGGTTGCGGGTACCCGCGCGTGGGCGCCGGCGCCCGCCATCATGCTCCTGCGAGGTCGGACCTCGAGGAGTAGAACGTGAGGCGGAACTTGCCGACCTGCACCTCGGCGCCGTCGGCCAGCAGGGCCGTCTCGATTCGCACTCCGTCGAAGTAGGTTCCGTTCAGGGAGCCGAGGTCTTTGACCTCGAATGCCGTGCCATGGCGCAGGAACTGCGCGTGGTGGCGCGACACCGTCACGTCGTCGAGGAAGATGTCGGCATCGGGATGCCGTCCCGTCGTCGTGACATCGGCGTCGAGGAGGAAGCGCGCACCGGCGTTCGGACCACGACGCACCACGAGGAGCGCGGAACCCGACGGCAGGGCCTGGATCGCCTCGTCTTCCTCAGCGGTCAGATCGGGGTCGCTCGCCAGCAGTGACGCCGCCTGCTCCTGAGTGAAGGACAGAGTGGTGTCCGTGCTCACCTGGTCGACCTCGTCGGCCTGTGCTCCGGCATTCCGGTCATCGGACTCTCCCACAGTGCACCTCCCTATTCCCCCAGCGTATCTGATCGCCGAGGGCTGGGAACCAGCGGCAGGCGAATGACACGCCCGGTTTCGATCGCGTAGATGATGCCGGCCCACCAGTAGAGGAACACGCCCCAGAGCGTGATCGCCCATCCGATCGGCAGGGCGACGGCCGCCGTGGCGGGGAAGGCGGCGCCGAGCATGATCACGGGGAGCCCGAGGAACAGGGCGAAGGTGGCCACCTTGCCCAGCTGGTGCACCGGAAGCGGGCCGTAGCCGTGGTTGGCCAGAACGATGCCGAGCACGGCCAGGAAGACGTCCCGTCCGACTATCACCACGACCAGCCACCACGGGACGAGTCCGCCGGCTGCCAGCCCGAGGATCGAGGCGAAGAGGTAGAGCCTGTCAGCGGCGGGGTCGAGCAGTTGGCCGAGCCTGGAGATCTGGTTGAACCGTCGGGCGATGAAGCCGTCGAGGAAGTCCGTCGCACTGGAGACGACGAGGATGACGAGAGCCGCCGTGTAGTCGCCGACGATGAGGTAGCCGAGGAAGAACGGCACCAGCACGAGCCTCAGCATGCTCAGCACGTTGGGAACCGTCCAGATCCGGTTCGTCGGCTCGCTCGGCTCTGCCACGGATCGAGTCTATCGACGGCGTAACATGCGCTGCATGCAGCCTCTCGTCGTGTGTCTCTGGATCTGCGTCGGCACCATCGCCGGCACCTGGCTCCTCTCCGTGCTCACCCGTGAGTACTCGTGGGTCGATCGCATCTGGTCGATCTCCCCCATCGTGTACCTCTGGGTCTTCGCCGCTGCGTCGGGGTTCGCCGACGCCAGGCTCGTCCTGATGGCGGTGCTGGTGACGCTGTGGGGAGTGCGTCTCACCATCAACTTCGGGCGCAAGGGCGGCTACGCCCGCGGCGGCGAGGACTACCGGTGGGCAGCTCTCCGGGAACGGATGCCGAAGGCCGCGTTCCAGGCGTTCAACCTGTTCTTCATCGCCGGGTACCAGAACGTGCTCATCCTCGGCATGACCCTCTCCGCCTTCACGGTGTACCAGGCCGGCCCGTCGCCGCTCGGCGTCGCGGACGTGATCGTGGCCGTGCTCTTCCTCGCCCTGCTGACCGGTGAGACCATCGCCGACCAGCAGCAGTGGAACTTCCACCAGTGGAAGAAGGCCGAGAGTGCAGCCGGACGTCGACCCGAGCCGCGGTTCCTGCAGACCGGACTGTTCCGCTACTCCCGTCACCCCAACTTCTTCTTCGAACAGGCGCAGTGGTGGGCGCTCTACCTCTTCGCGATCGTGGCGACGGGGACCGTGCTGCACTGGAGCATCCTCGGCCCGCTCCTGCTGACCGCCCTGTTCATCGGCTCGACGGTGTTCACCGAGTCACTGTCGAAGGCACGGCATCCGGAGTATGCCGACTACCAGGCCTCGACCTCGGCCATCGTCCCGTGGTTCCCCCGCCGGCGCACGGCCGACCCCGCGGAGGCCGCTGCCTCCTGAGGCTGTCGCGGACTAGCCGACGAGCAGTCCGCGCAGCCCCGGCCAGCTCGCCGCGAAGCCGGGGTGGAGCGGAAGCTCGGACACCTCGTCGACGGGCACCCAGGCCAGCGCGATGGACTCGGGGTCGCTGATGACGGGCTCGAACGGATGCAGCACCCTGGCGACGACCGTCGTGTACGACCAGAACCCCAGGTCGAGCACCGAGGTGGTGACGACCTCGAGATCGTCGCCGCTGACACCGGCCTCCTCGCCGGCCTCGCGGATGGCGCCCGTCACGGCGTCCTCATCGACGTGGCGGGCCCCGCCCGGCAACCCCCAGGTGTCGCCGAAGTGGCTCCAGCTGGCGCGGTGCTGCATGAGCACTCCCCGAGCGGGATCCCAGGCCAGCAGGCCGGCCGCCCCGAATCGACCCCAGAACCTGGATCCGTCGGGACCCTCGACCCAGGCGTCTCCAGTTGCTGTGGTCATACCTCCAGCATGCCTCACCCGGCCGGCAGGCTACGCGAGATGTCGGCGCGGATCACGGCTGGGGGTCAGCGTCGCGTGCTGCGTCGTGGGAGGCGCCGTGGGCGGCGTCATCATCGTGGGCGTGCGAGACGGCCTCGGCCATCGCGGTGAGGAATCGCACGACGACCAGCTGCTCCTCGGGTGCGAATGCGTCGGCGACGTCCATCATGCGGGCGTGCATGGCGGCCAGGGTCGCACGCACCTCCTCATGGGCACCCGGGGTCGGATGCAGGATCTGAGCCCGCCGATCGTGCGGGTGCGGGCGACGCTGAAGGTGGCCTGACGCGACGAGGCGCTTGATGAGCTTCGTCGTCGCCGCCGTCGAGATGCCCAGGTGATGGGCCAGGTCGGTGGGGCCGACCTCGCGCCCACCCTTCTCCTCGGCGATGAGGTACCGCAGCGCCGCCAGGTCGGTCTCGTTCATGTCCATGTCGTCCTGGGTTCGCAGCCGCATCGTCTTGTCTGCGCTCCGGAACCGGCGGAGCGCCTCGAGCACTCCGATCGCGTCATCGGCACCGGGCTCCGCTGCGTCGTACCAGTACGCGGCAGGAAGCTCGCGAGAATCGGCTTCTGTGGTCATGTCAGACATGGTAACGTCAGATTCGCTAACTCAGTTAGCTATTTGACAGGATCCGATAACCGGGGGGCGATCATGACACTGACGGACACGGAGATCCACGTCGACGACGAGATCGTCCTGCTCGACATGGACGGGACGCCCATCGGCACGGCTTCCAAGGCCGCGGCCCACGGCCCGGACACGGCATTGCATCTCGCGTTCTCCTGCTATGTGCTGGACGGGGACGGGAGACTGCTCATCACGCGACGCGCGCTGGACAAGAAGACCTGGCCCGGGGTCTGGACCAATTCCTTCTGCGGCCACCCCCGTCCGGCCGAGCCCGTACTGAGCGCCGTGCACCGCCGGGCCGATTTCGAGCTCGGCCTCGAGATCACCGATGTCGCCCTCGCACTCCCCCTGTTCCGGTACCGGGCCATCGATGCCCGCGGCAACGTCGAGAACGAGGTCTGCCCCGTCTACGTCGCCCGCACCGACGGCGACCCAGACCCCGACCCGCGCGAGGTGGCCGAATTCGTCTGGGCCGACCCCGCCGCCGTCGCCAAGGCCGCGGGGGAGACCCCGTGGGCCTTCAGCCCGTGGATGGTCATGCAACTCGAGCAGCTCGAGCGGTTCTCGTGATCGACGTCGCCACGGCCAGCGTCGAGCGCGAGCTCGACCGCCACTTCGCGGCGGCGAGGCTGCGGGCCGGCGACTACGGCCCGCACTACGTTGAGCTCTGGGACCAGCTCGAGCAGGCCAGCGCCGGCGGCAAGAGGGCTCGTCCCGCACTCGTGCTGGCGGCGCATGCCGGGCTCGGGGGAACCGACCGGGTCGCTGCGACGCAGCTGGCCATAGCCTTCGAGCTGCTGCACACGGCCTTCATCATCCACGACGACGTGATCGACCGCGACCTGGTGCGTCGCGGCTCGACCAATGTGCTCGGTGCCTTCGCCGCCCGCGGCACGGCGCTCGGCGCCGACGAGACGCAGGCGCGCACCTGGGGTGAGGCCGCGGCTCTCCTCGCCGGCGACCTCGCACTCAGCCAGGCCCACCGCATCGTCGCCCAACTCGAGATCGAGACCGCCACCCGCGGCCGACTGCTCGACATCCTCGACCGGGCGGTCTTCGTCTCGGCCGCCGGAGAGCTGAGCGACGTGACCAACACCGTCGCGCCGCACCTGCTCGGCATCCCCGACGTGCTCGCGACACTGGAGCAGAAGACGGCCGTGTACTCCTGCGAGGCACCGCTGCAGGCCGGCGCCGTGCTGGCCGGGGCCTCCGCAGCCGACATCTCCAGCGTCGGCCGATTCGGCCGACTCATCGGGATCGCCTTCCAGCTCACCGACGACATGCTCGGCGTGTTCGGCGACGAGGCGCAGACAGGCAAGAGCACCATCGCCGACCTGCGCGAGGGGAAGATCACCACCCTCCTCGCCCACGCTCGCACCACGACCGATTGGCCGAGCATCGCCCCCTTCATCGGCAAGACGGACCTCGACCAGGCTGAAGCGGCCTTCGTGCGCGAGAAGCTGATCGAATGCGGGTCGGCCGCCCACACCGAGCAGCTCGCCCGGGATCACGTCGCCCTCGCGAAGGCCGAGCTCGCGGCATCCGCTCTCCCGGAGGAACTGCGCGAGCTGCTCCTCGCCTTCGCCGACAAGGCCGTGGAGCGCAGCCGATGAACAACGACACCGGACCCCTCGAGCTCTACACCCGCGCGGCGTCGGCGAGTTCCGCCGTGGTGATCGGTCGCTACTCCACCTCATTCGGCGCCGCAGCGCGTCTGCTCGGCGCCGGCGTGCGCTCGCAGGTGCGCGACATCTACGCCCTCGTCCGGGTGGCCGACGAGATCGTCGACGGTGCGGCGGCGGCAGCCGGCCTCACCATCGAGGAGCAGAACTCGCGCCTGGACGAGTTCGAGGCCGAGACCGACCGCGCCATCGCGACGGGCTTCAGCACCAACCTCGTGGTGCACGCCTTCGCCGTCACGGCTCGCGCGAGCGGAATCGGTACAGACCTCACCGCCCCGTTCTTCGCCTCCATGCGCCGCGACCTCGACGACTCCCCCTTCGTCGCCGGCGAGATCGACGCCTACATCTTCGGATCGGCCGAGGTCGTCGGACTGATGTGCCTGCGCACCTTCCTTGCCGGTCAGTCGGTGAGCGCCGACGAACGCGGTGTGCTCGAGGACGGCGCCAGGCACCTCGGGGCGGCTTTCCAGAAGGTCAACTTCCTGCGCGACCTGTCGGCCGACTGGACCAGCCTCGGGCGCAACTACTTTCCCGCCGTCGACCCCGCGCGCATGACCGAGGAGGAGAAGATCGCCATCCTCGACGACATCGACGACGACCTGGCCATCGCCGCTCAGGCTCTCACCCTTCTCCCCAGGTCGTCGCGGGGCGCCGTCGCTGCCGCCCACGGACTGTTCCGACGACTCTCGACGAAGCTGCGAGCCACTCCGGCCGCCGACCTCCTCACCTCGCGGGTACGGGTTCCGGATGCCGAGAAGCTCGGCATCGCCCTGCGGGCCGCCACCACGAGGGGCCGGTGATCCCATGACCCACGCGATAGTGATCGGCGGGGGCATCGCCGGACTCGCCACCGCGGCGCTGCTCGCGCGCGATGGACGCGAGGTGACGCTGCTCGAGGCTCGCAGCGAGCTCGGCGGCCGCGCCGGGTCGTGGGAGAAGGACGGCTTCACCTTCGACACCGGTCCGTCCTGGTACCTGATGCCCGAGGTCTTCGACCACTTCTTCAGGCTCCTCGGCACGTCGGCGGCCGAGCAGCTCGACCTCACACTGCTCGACCCCGGCTACAGGGTGTACTTCGAGGGCCACGCCGAGCCCGTCGACATCCGCGCCTCCAAAGAGGAGAACATCCGTACCTTCGAGCGCATCGAGCCCGGTGCCGGACGCGCCCTCGAGCGATATCTCGAGTCGGCGAGATCGACGTACGACGACGCCGTCGAGCGCTTCCTCTACACGAGCTTCCAGTCGTTCCGGCCGTTCCTCGACAGCGCGGTGCTGAAGCGCGGCGGACGACTCGCGCGACTGCTGCTGCAGCCTCTGGACAAGTTCGTCGGCGGCTACGTGAAGGACATCAGGCTGCGGCAGATCCTCGGCTACCCCGCCGTATTCCTCGGCTCGTCACCCGAACGCACTCCGGCGATGTACCACCTCATGAGCCACATGGACCTGGCCGACGGCGTGCTCTACCCGCAGGGCGGCTTCTCGCACCTCATCGACGTGATCGCCCGCCTCGCGCGCGAGCAGGGCGTCGAGATCATCACGCAGGCACGGGTGACCTCCATCGACGCTGTCACGTCGGTCGGGGCATCCGTCTCCGGGGTCACCTATACGGATGCGGCGGGCCGGAGCATCACGCTGGCGGCCGACGAGGTCGTCTCGGCGGCCGACCTGCACCACACCGAGACCGAGCTCGTCGACGAGGCCGTGCGTACCTACCCCGAGCGCTGGTGGAACCGGCGCATGTCGGGACCGGGCGCCGTGCTGGTGATGCTCGGCGTGCGCGGGGAACTCCCACCGCTGGCGCACCACACCCTGTTCTTCACGGCGGACTGGCGCACGAACTTCGACCGGATCTTCGGCTCCAAGCCGCGCATTCCCGAGCCGGCGTCGTTCTACGCGTGCATGCCGAGCGCGACGGACTCCGGGGTGGCACCGGCCGGCGACAGCAACCTGTTCCTGCTGGTTCCCGTACCTGCCGACATCGGCATCGGCCGAGGCGGCATCGACGGTGACGGCGACCTGCAGGTGGAGCAGGTCGCTGATGCCGCCATCGCACGCCTCGCCGACTGGGCCGGAATCCCCGATCTCGCCGAGCGCATCGTCGTGCGGCGTACCGTCGGCCCCGGCGACTTCGCCGTCGACCTCAACTCGTGGATGGGCGGAGCCCTCGGGCCCGCTCACACCCTGCGCCAGAGCGCCTTCCTGCGTGGACGCAACGCCTCGCGCCAGCTCGACGGCCTGTTCTACGCCGGCGGCAGCACCATCCCCGGCATCGGCCTGCCGATGTGCCTCATCAGCGCCGAGATAGCCTTCAAGCGCATGAACGGAGACACCACGGCCACGCCGTTGCCCGAGCCGATGCCCACTCCGGCACCGGCGCCAGTGGAGAGCTGGTGACTTTCGCCTACCTCGGCGCGCTCTTGGTGAGCCTGGCGGGGATGGTCGTGCTCGACTGGCGGTACCGGCTGTTCTTCTGGCGTTCGCCCGTGCGCGCGGCCGTCGTGCTGATCTCGGGCCTGATGTTCTTCCTCATCTGGGACCTGGTCGGCATCGGCCTGGGGCTCTTCAGCCGCGGTGAGACCGCCTACATGACCGGCATCCTGCTGGCTCCCGAGCTCCCCCTCGAGGAGGCGTTCTTCCTCGCCTTCCTCTGCTACCTCACGATGAACCTCGTCTTCCTGTTCGAGCGGATGCTCGCTGCGAGGCGTCGCCCATGAACTACCTGACCCTGAACCTGATCGTGCTGGCCGTCGTGACCGTCATCGCCGCGGTCGCCCTGCCGCGCCGGCCGCGACTCATCGCCCCGATCGCCCTGACCGTCGTCGTGCTGTTCGCGCTCACAGCCGTGTTCGACAATGTCATGATCGCCGTGGGACTGATGGTGTACTCCGACGGTCGCAGCGGCATCGACATCGGGCTCGCCCCGATCGAGGACTTCGCCTACCCACTCGCGGGAGCCCTGCTGTTACCGTCGATCTGGGTACTGCTGAGCCGAGGGGAAGGCGACGAGCGATGAGCGCCGAGCGAACCGACGCCGCCCCGCGGGCGAGCGTTCTGCGCCAGGTCGTGCTGTCGTCGCGTCCGTTGAGCTGGATCAACACGGCCTACCCGTTCGCCGCCGCCTATGTGCTCACCACGGGGCGGGTCGATGCGTTGTTCATCGTGGGAACTCTGTTCTTCCTCATCCCCTACAACCTGCTCATGTACGGCATCAACGACGTCTTCGACTACGAGTCCGACCTGCGCAATCCGCGGAAGGGCGGCGTGGAGGGCGCCCTGCTCGACCCGCGGGTGCACCGCGCTGTCATCGGCTGGGGTGTTGGACTCAGCGCCGTCTTCGTGATCGCCATGCTCGTGCTCGGCGGTACCGGCGAGCCGTGGTCGTGGCTGGTCCTGGCGATCAGCCTCTTCGCCGTCCTGGCCTACTCGGTTCCCGGCCTCCGCTTCAAGGAGCGCCCGTTCATTGATTCCGCGACCTCGAGTACCCACTTCGTGAGCCCGGCGGTCTATGCGCTGGCCGTGGCCGGAGCCGCCTTCACCCCGCAACTGATCGCCATCCTGGCGTCCTTCTTCCTCTGGGGCATGGCCAGCCATGCCTTCGGTGCCGTGCAGGACGTCGTGCCCGACCGCGAGGGCGGTATCGCCTCGATCGCCACCTGGCTCGGAGCTGCACGCACGGTGCGGCTCGCCATAGCCTTCTGGGCCGTCAGCGGCCTCCTCATGCTGGCGACGGAGTGGCCCGGCCCCCTGGCGTCGTTGCTCGTGCTGCCGTACATCATGTCGGCCGCGCCGTTCTGGTCGGTGACGGATGCCGACTCCGCCGCGGCCAACCGCGGCTGGCGGCACTTCCTGGCCATCAACTTCGTCGTCGGCTTCCTCGTCACCATGCTGCTCATCTGGTGGAGCTTCATCCGCGGTTAGTCTGGGGCGATGGATGCTCCCACCTCGGCACGCGTCGACGCGTGGTTGTGGGCGGTGCGACAGTTCAAGACGCGCTCGCTCGCCACCGCCGCATGCCGCGCCGGGCATGTACGGGTGAATGGCGAGCGCGTGAAGGCTGCGCAGGCGGTGCGGGTCGGCGACGAGGTGCGGGTGCGGGCGAACGGGTTCGATCGCGTGATGGTCGTTCAGCGCATCATCGTGAAGCGAGTCGGAGCCGAGGTCGCCGCTGCCGCGATGATCGACGAGACTCCCCCACCACCGCCGCGCGAGGCCGTACCCTCGGTCCCCGTTCGCGATCGCGGTGCCGGTCGCCCCACCAAGCGGGAGCGTCGCGACCTCGAGGAACTACGCGGTCACTGACCGGCCTGTGGTGAGGGAACTGCTCGGGCGCCTACGAGGTCGGCGCGTCGTCAGCCGCGAGCAGCTCGCGCACCCGGGGCACGACGACGGTGCCGTAGAGCTCGATGCTGCGCATGAGCTTCTCGTGCGGGAGGGTTCCGTTGGAGTACTTGAGATCGAAGCGCTGCACACCGAGGTCGCGCACAGTCGCGGCGATCTTCTGCGCGACGGTCTCGGGAGAGCCGACGTTCAGCGCACCCTCGTCGGCCTCGTTCTCGAAGGTGTCGCGGGTGATCGGACCCCAGCCGCGCTCACGGCCGATGCGGGTGATCATGGCCTGGTGGTGCGGCCACAGCTCGTCGCGCGCCTGAGCATCGGTGTCGGCGATGTGGCCCGGCGAGTGCACGCCGACGGGCAGCGTCGGCTGGCCGAGCTGGGTGAGCGCACGGTGGTAGAGGTCGACGAACGGCCGGAAGCGCGCGGGTGCCCCGCCGATGATCGCGAGCATGAGCGGGTAGCCGTAGGTCGCAGCACGCACCACGGACTCCGGTGATCCGCCGACACCGATCCACGCCTTGAGGGCGCCGGATGCCGTCTTCGGGTAGACCTCCTGGTTCACGAGGGCGGCGCGCTTGCGCCCCTCCCAAGTGACCGGCGTCTCCTTGACGAGCTCGGCGAACAACTCGAGCTTCTCTTCGAACAGGTCCTCGTACTCGCTCAGCTGGTAGCCGAACAGCGGGAATGACTCGGTGAACGACCCGCGCCCGAGGATCACCTCGGCGCGCCCGTTCGAGATGCCGTCCAGCGTGGCGAAACGCTGGAACACGCGAACGGGATCGTCCGAGCTGAGCACCGTGACCGCGGAGCCGAGGTGGATGCGCTCGGTCTTCGCGGCGATGGCGGCCAGAACGACCTCCGGTGCCGACACCGCGAAGTCGTCGCGGTGGTGTTCCCCGAGGCCGAAGAAGTCGAGCCCCACCTGATCGGCAAGCACGCCCTGGGCCACGACGTTCCGGAGCACCTCGGCCTGCGACAGTCTGTCGCCGTTCGCGTCCACCGTGACGTCGCCGAAGGTGTCGACTCCGAACTCGACCTGCTGTGCCATGAGGGCTCCTGACTACTCGATCACTTCATACGTTTGCATAAAACAGAACTGCGGGTCGCATCCGGCTATTCCCGAGGCGACGGATGCCGGCATCAGGCCAGCGCCGGCAGCACCTCGCGCTCGAACAGCTCGATGCCCGATCTGTCGTAGGCCGCCTCGGGGAAGTAATGGATGGCGTAGCCCAATCCGTGCTCCCGACGCTCGCGCAGACGCTCGACGACCTGCTCGGGGGTACCGACGGCGGGAGTGCCGTTGCGATACTCGGCGACGAACTCGCCCGCCTTGACTTCGCCCAGGTACGGCAGCACCCGAGCGTGCAGCGCCTCGATGCGGTCGGCTACCTCGGCCTCGGTGGCGGCGACGATGGTGTTGAAGTTCGACGAGCGGGTGATGGAGGCGAAGTCCCGTCCGATCGCCTCGCAGTGGCCGCGGAGCACAGCGCTCTTGTGGTCGAACTCCTCCAGGGTGCCGGCGAAGTTCGTGTACGCGGCGTACTTCGCCGCGATCTTCAGCGTGACCTTCTCGCCGCCGCCGGCGATCCACATCGGGATGCCGCCCTCCTGCAGCGGCAACGGGCGGACTATCGCGCCGTCGACCTGGTAGTGCGTGCCGTCGAGGGTCGCGGTGCCCGTGGTCCAGGCCTGGTGGAAGATCTCGACGCCCTCGCGGAGCCTGGCGAGGCGCTCCGCGACGGGCGGGAAGCCGTAGCCGTAGGCCCGCCACTCGTGCTCGTACCAGCCGCCGCCGATGCCCATCTGGGCCCGCCCGCCCGAGATGATGTCGACTGTCGCTGCGATCTTGGCGAGCTGCGCCGGATTCCGGTAGCTCATGCAGGTGCACATCTGGCCGAGCTTCACGCGGGACGTCGTCGCAGCGAAGGCCGCCATCAGCGTCCAGGCCTCGTGCGTCGCCTCGTCTGACGGCACGGGCACGGTGTGGAAGTGGTCGTACACCCAGAGCGAATCCCAGGGGCCGGCATCGGCGTGCTGGGCGAGCGAGTTCATCGTCGCCCACTGCTCCGCCGGATCGATTCCGAGAAGGTCGTGCCGCCAGCCCTGAGGAATGAAGAGTCCGAAGTCCATGCTCGCCAGCCTAAGCCGCCGCGCGCCTGCCGAGGCAGCGACGAAGTCGCCGCCGAGGTGAAGGGATCCCGCGACGCCATGGTGCCATGATCGAGGGATGAGCAAGCGCATCCTCTTCCTCGGCGGCACCGGCGTCATCAGCGCGGCATCCGTCACCAGGGCCGTCGAACTCGGCCATGACGTGACTGTCCTGAATCGCGGAGAGTCGACGGTGCGACCGCTGCCGGATGCGGTCCGCCGTGTGACGGCGGACCTCCGCGATGCCGCCAGCGTGCGAGAAGCCGTGGGCGACGAGGACTTCGACGTCGTCGCCGAGTTCCTCGCATTCACCCCCGAGCATGTGCAGGCCGACATCGACCTGTTCGAGGGCCGGGTGGGACAGTACGTGTTCATCAGCTCGGCATCGGCGTACCAGACGCCGCCGTCGCGACTGCCGGTCACGGAGTCGACCCCGCTGCGCAACCCGTTCTGGCAGTACTCCCGCGACAAGATCGCCTGCGAGGACCTGCTCGTGGGCGCCTACCGCGAGCGCGGCTTCCCGGCGACGATCGTGCGCCCGTCGCACACCTACGACCGCACCCTGCTGCCCACCTCAGGCGGCTGGACCGACATCGCACGGATGCGGGCGGGCAAGCCCGTCGTGGTGCACGGCGACGGCACCAGCCTCTGGACGATCACGCACACGCGCGACTTCGCCGTCGGGTTCGCCGGACTCCTCGGCAACCCGTACGCCGTGGGCGACACGTTCCACATCACGGGCGACCACGCTCCGACCTGGAACCAGATCTACGGCTGGCTCGGAGAGGCGGCCGGCGTCGAGCCCGTTCTCGCGCACGTGTCGTCCGAGGCGATCGCCGCCGCGCATCCCGAGCTCGGACCCGGCCTCATCGGCGACAAGGCGCACTCCATGGTGTTCGACAACTCCAAGGTGCAGGCCCTCGTTCCGGACTTCGCGACGACGGTGCCGTTCTGGGAGGGCGCAGCCGAGATGATCGCCTGGTACGACCAGCACCCCGAGGCGCAGGTCGTGGATGCCGAGCTCGACGCCGTGTTCGACCGGCTGGTCGGCTGACCTCGTAGCCGCCGAGCGCCCGGCGGACTGAGGGCCGGCGTGGCTGCTTCTGGCGTCTGGGCGCGGGTCAGCCCTGCGGACGGTGCGCGAACACCAGGAGGCTGCTCGTGGCCGTGGCCAGGAGGTTGCCGTCCTTGTCGGTGAGCTCGGCTTCGGCGAAGATCACCCTGTTGCCGCCCTTGCGCACGCGGCCGGTCGCCCGCAGCGGTGCGGCCGACGGCTGGATCGGGCGCACGTAGCTGACGTTGATGTCGATCGAGGTGTAGCCGGTTCCGGCTGGCAGCGTGCTGTGCGCCGCGCATCCGAGCACAGTGTCGAGCACGGTGCAGGCGAGGCCGCCGTGGATGGTGCCGAGGGGGTTGTAGTGGGCCTGCGTGGGGTTCGACTCGAACACCACCTCGCCCTCGACGGCAGACACGATGTCCATGTTCATCAGCACCGCTATCGGCGGCTCGGGGATGCGCCCCTCCAGGATGCCGGTGAGGTACTCCAGTCCGCTGAGCTGCGGCAGCTGCGCGAGGCCGACGGCCGGATCGACCCAGGTGTAGGTGGCTGAGGAGGTCTGGAGCTCGATGTCTGTCACGGTCGTCACGATAACACCGGGCCTTCTGCATCCGGCGGGCGGAATACTCCGGTTCGTGCCTACGCTGTGGTCATGGTGAAGCGCATCGGATTCCTCTCCTTCGGCCACTACCAGGCCGTCCCCGGGTCGTTGACCCGCACGGCCGCCGACGTCCTGCAGCAGTCGATCGACCTCGCCGTCGCAGCCGAGGAGGTCGGCGTCGACGGCGCCTACTTCCGGGTGCACCACTTCGCCCGCCAGCTCGCCTCGCCGTTCCCCCTGCTCGCTGCCGTCGGCGCTCGCACGAAGACCATCGAGATCGGCACCGGCGTCATCGACATGCGCTACGAGAACCCGCTGTACATGGCCGAGTCGGCTGCTGCCGCCGACCTGATCGCCGGCGAAAGACTGCAGCTCGGAATCAGCCGGGGATCACCCGAGACGGCGCTGGCCGGCTACGAGTCGTTCGGCTACGTCCCTTCGGACGGACAGACGGATGCCGACATGGCACGTGCGCACACCGAACTCTTCCGGGCGGCCATCGCTGGCGCCGGGCTGGCGCACGCGAACCCGCAGATGACGGGCTCGTCGCATCCGCTCGCCATCGAGCCGCTGTCACCTACGCTGCCCGAGCGCATCTGGTGGGGAGCCGGCACGCGCAAGACCGCCGTGTGGACCGCTGAGCAGGGCATGAACCTGATGAGTTCGACCCTGCTCACCGAGGACACTGGGGTGCCGTTCGACCAGCTGCAGGCCGAGCAGATCGCCATGTTCCGCGCTGCATGGGCCGACGCCGGGCACGACTTCGAACCGCGCGTCTCGGTGAGTCGCAGCATCCTGCCGCTCATCGACGACGAGACGCGTCGCTACTTCGGGCTGCGCGCCCAGGCCGACGCCAAAGACCAGGTCGGCCACCTCGACGGCGGCCTCGCCCGCTTCGGGCGCAGCTACATCGGCGAGCCCGATGTGATCGCCGCTGAGTTGGCTCAGGATGCCGCCGTGCAGGCTGCCGACACCGTGCTCGTCACGGTGCCCAACCAGTTGGGTGTGGACTTCAACGTTCGCATCATGGAGTCGATCGTGCGCGACATCAAGCCGGCGCTCTCCCGCTGATCGAGTAGCGCCGGCACTCCCCCGCTGATCGAGTAGCGCCGACGAAGTCGACGCGTATCGAGATCCGCCGAGATCGGCGCTGCTCGAGCAGAGGCTGGTCGTCGGCGTGGTCTCGATACGCGTCCTCGCTGCGCTCGGGCGCTACTCGACCAGCGGAGGTCGGCGCCACTCGGTCACTCGGCGTCGCTGGTCACGAGGGCCAGAGCGCGCTCCTCGGGAACTCCGAGGACGAGCAGGCTCGTGATCGTCGCTGCACGGACGCCGCGCACGCCCTCGGGTAGTTCGGCGTCCGCAACGGAGAACACGGCGGAGAAGGCCAGCTGACCGAGCATGTCCGCCGGCAGATGACGACCGAATTCCCCGCCATCCTGGCCGCGGCGGACGAGAGCGCCGAGGATCTCGTCGACGGGTCCGAGCATGGCGTGGATCTCAGCGCCGTACTCCCCTCGTCGGAGAGCGACGAGCACACGGTAGCGGCGAGCCAGCGGCCACACACGGGCGATGAAATCGGCCCAGACCGATTCGGCCGATCCTTCGGGTGAATCGATGTCGGTGAGCACAGCCGCGACCTCCGTCGCCGCGCGTTGCGCCAGGGTCCGCACGAGGTCGGCACGAGTCGGGAAGTGGCCGTAGACGGTGCGTCGGACGACTCCGGCAGCCGAAGCGATGTCTCCCATGCTGGCGTCCGGATTCTGCCCCATCACATCGAGCGCGACGTCGAGGATGCGATTGCGCGTCTCGTTCATCGATCGCGTTCGGGCGGACTCCGTATGCATCCTCCGATCATTGCACATCAGTGTGCAACGACGTAGAGTGCACGCGGCAGGTCATTGCACACTCTTGTGCAATGGATGCCCGCACTGATGACATGAGTTCAGGAGACCAAGGCGATGACCACCTCGACGCACGCACCTGCAGAGCTGATTCGACTATTCACAGTGTCGATCCCGGATGCCGCGGTCGAGGACGTGAAGCACCGTCTGGCGCGAACCCGATGGCCGGACCCGGAGACGGTCCCTGACTGGACGCAGGGTGTCCGCGTGGAGAACGCCCGATCGCTGGTGAACCACTGGGAGCGAGAGTACGACTGGAGCCGTCTCGAGTCCGAGCTCAATCGCCATCCCCAGTTCCTGACCACGATCGATGGGCTGGACATCCACTTCATCCATGTCAGATCCGGGAATCCGAACGCTCTCCCCCTTCTCCTGACGCACGGATGGCCCGGCTCGGTGGTCGATTTCCTGAAACTGATCGGACCGCTCACCGACCCGGCCGCGTTCGGAGGGAACGCCGATGATTCCTTCGACGTGGTGATCCCGTCGCTGCCCGGATTCGGGTTTTCGCAGAAGCCGACGGAGACGGGGTGGACCATCTCCCGGGTCGCGGCCGCGTGGGTGGAGCTCATGAGTCGCCTGGGCTACACGCAATGGGCAGCTCAGGGAGGCGATTGGGGTGCCGCCGTCACCACGGCCCTAGGCGTCATCCGGCCTCACGGCCTTCTCGGGATCCACCTCAACTCGCCCTACGCCTTTCCTGCTGTGATACCCGACACGCTCTCCGAGGAGGAGCGGCGGGCAGTGGACGGTCTCGCGTTCTACTCGGGCGAACTCGGTGGTTCCAACCACCTGCAGGGAACGAAACCGCAGACCGTCGGATTCGCCCTGGCAGACTCCCCCTCCGGCCAGGCCGCGTGGATCTACGAGAAGTTCCAGTCCAAGACCGACAACGAGGGCCTCGCGGAAGACACTCTCGACATCGACGACATGCTCGACGTCATCTCGCTGTACTGGTTCACGAACTCCGCGGCGTCCTCCGCGCGCATCTACTGGGAGAACAGGGCGGGCAGCATGGCCGGCCCTCGCCTCGAGCTACCTGTCGCAGTGACGGTGTTCCCGCGCGACATCCCCCGCCTGCCGCGCACGTGGATCGAGGACACCTATTCCAACCTGATCCACTACGGCGAGGCCGCGCGAGGCGGACACTTCGCAGCTCTCGAAGAGCCCGACATCCTGGTCGAGGAGATCCGCACCGGCCTCAGGAGCCTCCGCCCGCTGGCCGCAAGTGACAGGATCGACTCGTGACCGACGCCGCCTTCCCCATCCTGAGTGATGACAGTCGTTGCCCCTGCCTGAGCGGCGAGACCTACGGCTCTTGCTGCGGCCGGTTCCACAGCGGAGCCGTCCTCGCGCCCACCGCCGTGCAACTCATGCGCTCGCGCTACTCGGGCTACGTGGTGGGCGACGAGGCGTACCTGCTGCGCACGTGGCATCCGTCGACCCGACCGGCAGACCTCGACCTCGATCCGTCCGTGCGCTGGCTCAGCCTCGAGATCGTGGCCACCACCGGCGGTGGACCGTTCGACACGACCGGCACAGTCGAGTTCACGGCGCGCTCGAAGTACGACGGCGTCGCCCACGCCCAGCACGAGAACAGCAGCTTCGTGCGCGAGAACGGCGCATGGCTCTACGTCGACGCGCTCTGAGCGCCTATAGCCTGACGAGATGCGGATTCGGGTGAGCATCGGTGGTTTCGAGTACGACGGGAACGAGCCCATCGAGCTCAACGAGCTCGTCACCTGGAACCTGTTCCTCCCCGCCCAGCCGTTACCGGGTGGCGCGACCTACTTGGAGAGCCACTTGGGGCGGCAATCGCACGTTCCACCTGTCACGGGACGCATCGTGCAGGTCGACGCTGTGACCGGAGGCGGCCTCGTGGAGATCACCCGCCTGCCGAGCGCAGTGAGTGACGAACAGCCGATCGAGACGTGGGACGGAACGGTCTTGAGCGACATCGATGACTACGTGGTGACGCTGGACATCGCCGACGGTACCGAACTGCCGACGTCGAGCGCACTGCTGGCCGGCTGGGACTGACTCCCGGGGCGGCCGATGCTCAGGCGGGGACGCCCAGCTCGTCGAGGGCGTCCTGCACGATGGTGAGGCCGCCGAGTCCCGGCATCCCGCTGATCGAATCGTCGACCTTCTTCGCGGCCCTGCGTCCGTCGGGGCCGCTCATGAGGTGGTTCATGACGTGCTGCACCTCGGTGCGCTCCATGATGCTGGAGCCGACCGGCGCCCAGAACCTGCTGAGGGCGAACCGGGTGATCTTCTGCGCCTTGGTGCTCTTCGCCAGCCGCTCGCGCGCCTGCGAGGTGTAGAACGCGACGTGCCTCGCCTCCTGCTTGGCGATGCGGCGCAGCAACTCGGCGAGCACCGGATTCTGCTCCAGCTCGGCCATGCGGTTGTAGGCGGTGATGGCCGACCACTCGTTGGCGGCTCCCCACGACATGTGCACGGCGACGAAGTCCTCGCCCACGAGGGAGCCCAGCACGGACTGCTTGATCGGGTCGAGGCGGTCCTTCCAGCCGAGCTTCAGGCGGCTGGCCTTCAACTGGTCGAAGTCGACGGTGATGTCGTGCATGGCCAGCACTGCCGCGAGGGCCTCACCGTGCCAGAACTCCTCGCGGTTCCACATGGTCATGAACGAGCTCACGTCGGCCTCGCGATGCGACGGCGTGGTGAGCAGATCACGGGTGTAGCAGACCGTGTGGTACTCGACGTCAGTCATGTAGCGGAGGGTGCGCAGCGAGCTCTCGGGCAGCGGATCCTCGCGGAAGGCCTCCAAGTCGAGGTCGTCCCAGTGCACGTTCACGCTCGTCGCGGTGTACGTGTCGATGTCGAATGCCACGCTGCTCCCTTCCCCAGTTCATCCAAGCACGCGAGCCGTCAGGCCGCGAGCCGCAGCCCCACGGCCCGGATCGTGCCGTCGTCCATCCCCGGGAGATCGGCGACGGATGCCGTCACGCGGCGTGCCCGCAGCGCTCCCCCATCGCCGCCGAACGTGAAGTCGGTGAAGAAGGCGCTGTCGGCCCGCGGGAGTGCTGCAGCGCCGATCGGCAGGACGTCGCGACGCAGCTCCCGGCGCGTGAGACGCACCGCCCGTGGACTCTCGAGGAGCCTGTGCACGGCCTCCTCCTCGAAGAAGCGGGAGTGCCTGGCCTTGAGATCGACCACCTCGCCCAGGGCGCGCGCGATCTCTGGGTTGTCGCTCTGCTCGATCACGCGCTCGTAGGCGGCCCGCAGCATCCAGTCGTCGACGAGTCCGCTGGTGACGTGCACCGCCACGATCGCCTCGCCCGCGAGGAAGCCCGAGAGGGAGCGACGCACGGGTCCCCGGGTGGCACGGCGCTGGGCGCGGCCTCGCCCGGGCGCGGCATCCGTCGACTCCGGAACCATGGTCGAAGCGGCGGGCTGCGCCTCGATGATGGCGGTCAGGGCGTCGGCGATCCAGAACTTCTCGAATGCCCAGCTCACCAGGAAGGCCGTCACGCGGGCGTCCTTGTGGGTGGCCGTGACGAGCACGTTGCGGAGGCGATCCATCGTGGCGGCCTCGAGATCGCGCAGTACCCGCACTGCACGCGCGGCTTCGGGCGGCAGGGGTCGCGCCGTCACTGCCTCGAGGTCGAGCCTGTCGCGGTGAGTGCCCACGGCCGTGCGGGCGAACTCGCGCACGTCGAAGCGCTCAGAGCCTGTCATGAGTCCCGCAGCATCCGTCGCCATTCTCAGATCATGGCGAAGAAGGCTGTGAGGTGACCTGCGAGCAGCTCGGGTTCCTCGTGGGCCAGGAAATGACCGCCGACCGAGGGTTCGTGCCACACCCTGATGTCGGAGCACGACCTCTCCGCGATGCTGCGCGGCATCTCGCGGATGCCGGGCTCGGCGCTCACCGTGAACCCCGCCGGCACGCCGATCGACGGGCGGGGCCGGTTCGCCTCGTAGTCGACGTACTGGCGGAACGAGGTGCCGATCGACTCGGTCACCCAGTACAACGTGCCGATGGTGAACAGCGTCTCGCGGTCGAAGCGCGACTCGAGGTCGCCGCCGCAGTCGCTCCAGTCCCGGTACTTGTCGATGATCCAGGCCAGGAGGCCGGCCGGAGAATCTGCGACGGCGGCGCCGATGGTGTCGGGGCGGGTGATCATGATGGCGCTGTAGCCGCCGTCCACGGCGTCGAACTCGGCCTCGGACTCGAGGAACTCATGCTCCTCGTCGGTGAGCGGCGCCTCGAACTCGGCCGGGAACGGCGGGTGGATCATGTAGAGGCCGGTGACGGACTCCGGATGCTTCGCGGCGAGCCAGGCCGCGACGGTGCCGCCGATGTCTCCCCCGAAGACCCCGTAGCGCTCGAAGCCGAGGTGCTCGGTCATGAGCGCGTGCATGACGTCGGCCATGGACTCGCGGGTAAGTGGGCCGTCGGGCAGCCCGCTGAACAGGAAGCCCGGCATCGACGGCACGACGATCTCGAACGGGCTGCCGGCCGACTGGAGTGCCTCGACGAGCGCCAGCATCTCGACGAAGCTGCTCGGCCAGCCGTGCAGCAGCAGGAGCGGCATCCGGTCGCCGCCGACGGGACCGGAACTCGCGCGCACGACGTGGATCGCGGTGCCGTCGACATCGACGACGCTCTGCTCGAGGGCGTTGAGGCGGGCCTCCGTGGAGCGCCAGCCTGCAGGCAGCCAGTCCGCCCAGTCGGCGACGAGGGAGGCGAGGTACGCCGGGTCGACGCCGGCGCCCCAGAACTCGGAGCGGCTCGGTGTGGTGAAGCGGGTGTTGCGCAGCCGCATCCGCAGGTCGTCGAGGATCTCGTCGGACACGGCGATGGTGAATGCGCTGGAGGTCATCCGTCCACTGTCGCAGAAAGCCGCCGACTCGGGCAGGATCGACGCATGGACCCCTCGGCGACGTCGCCCATCTCCCCCATGCTCGCGAAGGCGCTCGACG
Organism: Leifsonia sp. Leaf264; assembly: GCF_001422325.1. GTDB lineage: Bacteria > Actinomycetota > Actinomycetes > Actinomycetales > Microbacteriaceae > Orlajensenia. The sequence continues at coordinate 494,192 of NZ_LMMR01000004.1, read as the reverse complement.
CCGTGCCCGACGCCGACAGCGTGGCGGGCGGCCTGCTGTACGAGCCGAAGTGGGATGGCTTCAGGGCCGTGATCTACTTCGACGGCGAGACCGTGGAGATCGGCAGCCGCGGGTCGAAGATGCTCACGCGCTACTTCCCCGAGTTGGTCGAGGCGTTCACGGCCCAGCTGACGAGGCCGACGGTGCTCGACGGCGAGATCGTGGTTCGCGCGGACTCGGCTGGAGCATCCGGCGGCGAGAGGCTCGATTGGGACGCGCTGTCGCAGCGCATCCACCCCGCAGCGAGCAGGGTCGCGAAACTCTCGGCCGAGACGCCGGCGATGTTCATCGCCTTCGACCTGCTCGCCCTCGATGGCGAGACGCTGCTCGATCGCCCGTTCTCGGAGCGTCGCGCAGCGCTCGAGACGCTGGCGCAGGGCTTCGATGCTCCTCTGGCGATCACCCGGACGACGACGGATGCAGCCCTCGCCCGCGAGTGGCTCGTCGAGTTCGAGGGTGCCGGCCTCGACGGCGTCGTGGCCAAGCCGCTCGCCGCCTCCTACGCGCCCGGCAAGCGGGTGATGCTGAAGATCAAGCATCACCGCACTGCGGACGTGGTGGTGCTCGGGTACAGGGTGCACAAGAGCGGCAGCGGAGTCGGCTCCCTGCTGCTCGGGCTCTACGATGCCGATGGCACCCTGCGCAGCGTCGGTGGATCGTCGGCCTTCTCGGATGCACGACGGCTGGAGCTGGTGGAGGAACTGGAACCGCTGGTCGTGCGCGACGAGGACGGAGCCGCCGTGACCGGGGAGACCGAGCGCAGTCGCTTCTCGGGAAGCAAGGACGTGTCGTTCGTCAAGCTGGAGCCGACACGGGTGATGGAGGTGCGCTACGACCAGATGGAGGGCTGGAGGTTCAGGCACACCGTGCAGTTCGCGCGCTGGCGGCCTGACCGTGACGCGCGCTCCTGCACGTTCGAGCAGCTCGAGATCCCGGCCGCCTACGACCTGAGCAAGGTGCTGGAGTAGCCGCTGCGCTCGCGGCTTCCTCGACCAGCGGGACGTGGAGGACGCTCGCCGCCTACTCGGCCGGCGCCTCGGGCTTCTTCGCCCGGCTCGGCTGGACTCGCGACGGCTCCCCCGGCATCTTCGGGAAGTCGGGCGGGAACGGAAGCTCCCCGAGTCCGTCGCCGAGGTCGCGGTCCCACCACTCCAGGAGCGTGTCGATACGGCCCGGCTCGTCGTGCAGCCGCGCCCACGGGTCGCCGACCGTGCGCAGCCGATCCGGAACCGTCAGCACGGTGAAATCGCGCGGGTCGGCATCCGCCAGCTCATCCCAGGTGATGGGGCAGGAGACCGGGGCGTGCGCGAGGGCCCGCGGACTGTACGCGCCGGCCATGGTGCGATCGCGGTTGGCCTGGTTGAAGTCGACGAAGATGCGTTCGCCCCGCTCCTCCTTCCACCACGCCGTCGTGACCGCATCGGGCATCCGTCGCTCCAGTTCCCGGGCCGCGGCGATGACGGCGTGCCTCACCTCGAGGAACTCATGCGTCGGCTCGATCGGGGCGAAGACGTGCAGGCCGCGGTTGCCCGAGGTCTTGATGAAGGCCGTGAGCCCAGCATCCGTCAGCACGGAGCGCAGCTCGACGGCAGCAGCCTTGGCATCCGTGAAGTCGGTTCCGGGCTGCGGGTCGAGGTCGATGCGCAGTTCATCGGGGTTGTCGGAGTCGCCTGCCCGTGACGCCCACGGGTGGAAGACGATGGTGTTCATCTGCACGGCCCAGACGGCGACGGCGGGTTCGTCGATGACGAGCTGCGGATGCGATCGGCCGCTCGGATAGACGACGGGAACCGAGCGCACGTAGTCGGGAGCGCCCTTCGGCGGATTCTTCGAGAAGAACTGGTCGCCGTCGACGCCGTCGCCGAAGCGCTGCAACGACACCGGACGGTCTCCGTTGGCGCCGACGAAGGCGTCGCCGACAGCGACGATGTACTCCGCGAGGTCGAGCTTCGTGATGCCGGGCTCGGGGAAGACCACCCTGCTCGGACTGGAGATGCGCACCTCCCTGTCGCCCTGGGGGCCGGGTACGGTCAGCATCGTCGCTTCGCTCGCCATGGCACCAACCTACTCGGGCACGTTCCGACGACGCCGGGGTTTCGGGGCCCGCGCATCGGAGGCAGCGGCCGGCTTCGCCTTCGGGCCGGCCGTGCGCAGGGCGGTCTCCTCGGCGTCGATCGCGGCGAGCACCGAGAGCACGGCGGCCTCCTGGTAGCGCCCCTCGTGACGGGCCTTGAGCACGGCTTCCCGCTGCGCCTCGATCATCACCTTGCGCAGCCGCGTGTACGCGACGGGTCGCGGCTCCCCTCCCGTCGTCGGCGGATTCTGCAGCGCCTCGGCGAGGAAGGCGGCGTTGGCGCGCAGCCGGTCGATCACCTCGAGCTCGTCGTCGTCGGTGCGCTCCTGCTCGAGGCGGACGACGCCCGCGTCCTCGGCCTCGGCCATCAGCAGCATCCGTTCGGAGTGCTCCTGGGTGTAGTCGGGGGTCGGCAGCTTCAGCACCTTGAGCAGGCGCGGCAGGGCCAGCCCCTCCAGGAGCGTGCCGACCACCACGACGAACGCGAGGAACTGCAGGAACTCGCGCTGCGGAGTCTCCGGCGGCAGCAGGAACACGGCGATGAGCGTGACGACGCCCCGGATGCCGGCCGCAGAGACGGCGGTCGCATTGCGCCAGCTCCACTGCCTGACCCGCAGGAAGCGCGGCCCGTGCCTGTACAGCCAGGTGAGCGCGAACACCCATACGAACCGCGACACGATCAGGGTGAGGAGGATGCCGAGGCAGATGAGGACAGTCGGCCAGAGTCCGGGACCGGCCGTCGATGCGCCCTCCACGATGCCGGCGAGGTTGAGTCCGATGAACAGGAAGACGGCGTTCTCGAGCAGGAACTGGATGGTCTTCCAGTTGAGCCTCTCGGCGATGCGGGCCTCGGCGGACTGCACCGTCGGCGAGCGGTAACCGAGCAGGATGCCCGCGACGACCACGGCGAGGACGCCGGAGCCGCCGATGGCCTGCGCGATGATGAAGGCGAGGTACGGCGTGATGAGCGACAGGCTGGTGTCGAGCACCGGAGCGCGCAGGCGCTTGCGCACCTCGGACAGTCCCCACCCGATGGCGAGACCCACGGCGACTCCGCCGACCACGGCGAGAGTGAAGTTGCCGGCGATGCTCCACGGATCGGGCGCCGTGACGCTCACGATGGCCATGATCGCCGCGTTGAGGGCGACGAGGGCCGTGGCGTCGTTCAGCAGGCTCTCGCCCTCGAGGATGGTCACGAGGCGTCGAGGGAGCTTGAGCCTGCCGGCGACGGCCGACACCGCCACGGCATCGGTGGGGGCCACCACGGCACCGAAGGCGAACGCCGCGGCCAGCGTGATGGCCGGCACCAGCATCCAGGTGGTGAAGCCCACCACGACGACGGTGAAGGCCACCAGTCCGACGGACAGCGCCAGGATGCTGTCGTTGCGGGCACGGATGTCGATGAACGACGTGCGGATCGCCGCGGCGAACAGCAGCGGCGGGATGACGCCGTAGAGCACCAGTTCTGGCTCGATCTCCACGCGCGGCACAGCGGGGATGAACGAGGCCACGGCTCCGACGGCGACGAGGGCGACCGGGGCCGACCAGCCGATACGTCCCGTGAATCCGGTCACGCACACGGTGACGAGCACGAAGGCGACGACCCAGACCACCGTCGTCACGGGGTCCATCTAGGCGTGCCGATCCGTCAGGAGGAGGCCCGTGCACACGCCGGAAGGGGTCATTCGTCAACGATAGCGACAGCAGGCCGTGGCGCGGTTGGTGCTGTCATCGACGACAGGCCACAATGGAGAGCACACCGCGCGAAATGGAGAGACTGATGTCGGCTGAAATGATCCTCTGGGCCGTTCTCGGCCTGATCGGCCTCGTCGGCGGTGTCGGGCTCGTCGCAGCCCTGATCGCCCTGGTGAAGTCGGGCTACCAGGGCTGACCTCCCGGGCGCAGCCGTCGCAGGCATCAGAGCCTGTGGCTCTCCGGCCCCGTGGAGATCAGGCGCGGAACATCCCCAGCACCGTGAGTTCGGTGTCTGGCACGTGCACGATCTCGATCGGGTCGCCGGGTCCCACCGAGCCGCGCTTCACGACCCGCAGGTAGGCGCCCAACCGGCCCTCGGCGCCGAAGCGCTTGACCCAGCCGCGTTCGTCATCCCCGCCCACCCAGCGGGCGAAGGTGCCGCACGGCGTCCGTGGCATGGTGACCTCGAGCACCACGGATGCCTCATCGGTACCGATCCGCCACTGCTCGCCGATCCGCGCGCCGTTCACGTCGATGCCCGACACCCGCAGGTTCTCTCCGAACCATCCGGCCGGAAGCTCTCGCCCGAGTTCACGCTCCCAGAACTCGGCGTCCTCCTGCGCGTAGGCGTAGACCGCCTTGTCGAATCCGCCGTGGTGCTTGCGATCCACCTGTACATCGGAGCGCAGGCCGTACGGGCCGATCTTCACGCGCGACCGAACGGGCGCCTTGTCGATGGCTGTCACGCCATTGCCACGGTCGGGGCGGAGTTCGCGGACGACGCAGGCGGCGAGGAGTTCTGGCATCCGGCAATTCTAGGATGGCGGTTCGCCACCGAGGAGGAGGCGTGCGGCCCGGACGTCGAGACGACCCGGGCCGGCGTGCCTACTTCTTGTGGGTGGCGCCGCTGACGGCGTCGCTCCCGCTGCGGCCTTCGACCTTGGCCTTCTTGTCCGCGCGCTTCTCCTTCAGGGTCTTGCTCGCGGCGGTCTTGCTGGACGATTTCTTCGGTGACTTGTCTGACACTGTGACGCCCTTTGATCGGGAGCCCGGACGGCCCCGTCCGGCAACCTTACGCGTCGGCCGAACCCACGCTGCACGCATGGGGCGCATTCGCGGAAACGGATGGCCGACGCCGCGCCAGCCGGCGCACGATCGGCTGCCCGAGCAGCACTCCCACGAGCACCAGCCCGATGCCGGCGAACTGCCGCATTCCGAGCACCTCGTGGGCGATGACGGTGCCGACCAGGACGCCGGTGACGGGATTGAGTAGGCCGATGAGCCCCACGGTCCCGGCGTCGAGGTGTCGCAGGCCCGTGAACCACGCCGCATACGAGGCCGCGGTGGCGACGATGCCGATGTACGCGAACGCCAGCAGTTCGGAACCGTCGAGTGCTGGCGGCGGTCCCTCGACGGCGAGGGCGAGCACGAGCAGCACTCCCCCGCCGGCGATGAGCTGCCACGAGGTGAGCGCGAGCACGTCGACGTCTCCGCTCCAGCGCTTGGCGAGGATGAACCCGAGCGACGACATCGTCATGGCGGCGACGGATGCCGCGACGCCCAGCAGGTTGACGGACGCGCCGGTACTGAACAGCATCAGGCCGACCCCGGCGACGCCGACCACGCCGCCGATCAGGGGCAGCATCCGGAGTCGCTCCGCGATGAACAGTCGAGCCAGCAGCATCATCACCAGAGGCGAGAGCGCCATGACGGTCGCCGCGATGCTCGTCGGGAGCAGCTGGGCAGCGACGTAGACCAGGGCGAAGAACGCGCCCATGTTCAGGGTGCCCAGCACGACGGATCTCCACCACCAGGCACCGCGCGGGCGAGTACGACGCAGCGCCAACAGCAGCAGCCCGGCCGGAAGCGCGCGGATCACGGCACCCCACAACGGGATATCCGGCGGGAGGAAGGCGCGCGTGACGAAGTACGTGGTGCCCCAGGCTATGGGCGCGATGGCCGTGACGAGACTCCAGCGCCATGTAGTTTCCATGGAAACTACAATAACTTCCCGGGAAGATATACTCGAGTCATGCCAGCACATCAGGATCACGTCGCCCGCGTCATGGCCGACTGGGCGCGCGAGCGTCCCGATCTCGACCTGGGCCCGCAGGCCGTGATCGCCAGGCTGCACAGGCTGGCGAATCGCCTCACGGTCGAGCTCACGGCGGTCTACCGGGAGTTCGACCTGAGCGAAGGCGAGTTCGACGTGCTGGCGACCCTGCGCCGATCCGGCACTCCATTCGAGCTCGCGCCGTCGGCCCTCGCCGGATCGACGATGGTCACCTCCGGGGCGATGACCAAGCGCATCGATCGGCTCGAGACGCGCGGACTGGTGACCCGCCGGGGCAGCGAGTCCGACGGCCGCGGCCGCGTGATCGGGCTGACGGAACGCGGGCGTGAGCTCATCGATGCCGCCTTCACGGCACACATCGCGAACGAGCATCGGCTGCTCTCAGCCCTGGACGAATCCGACGCGGCGCAGGCTGAACACATTCTCACCAAGTGGATCGCCGCCCTGGACTGACGGAGGATGGAGTCATGACAACGAACTCCAGCACGCAGATCCAGCTCGCCGCCCGCCCGGTCGGCTGGCCGACCCACGACGACTTCCGCAGCGTCACGATCGAGCTGCCCGAGCTGGCTCCGGGCCAGGTGCGCGTCGCGAACGAGTTCATCTCCGTCGACCCGTACATGCGCGGCCGCATGAACGACGTGCGCAGCTACACCCCGCCCTACGTTCTCGGAGAGACCATGACCGGCGGCGCCATCGGTCGCGTCGTGGAGTCGACCTCCGACGCCCACGCTGTCGGCGACGTCGTGCTGCACCAGGAGGGCTGGCGCGATGTCAGCCAGGGAGCGGCATCCGGCTACAGGGTCGTTCCCGAGCTTCCGGGCGTTCCCCTCTCCGCCTACCTCGGCATCCTCGGCCTGACGGGGTTCACCGCCTACCTGGGCCTGCTCGAGATCGCGAAGATGCGGGAAGGCGAGATCGTCTTCATCTCGGGGGCCGCCGGTGCCGTCGGAACCGCCGCCGGCCAGATCGCCCGGCTGAAGGGTGCTTCGCGCGTGATCGGGTCGGCCGGAACCGCGGAGAAGGTGGCGCTGCTCACCGAGAAGTACGGCTACGACGCCGCCTTCAACTACAAGGATGCGCCCGTGCGGAAGCAGCTGAAGGCCGCTGCACCCGACGGCATCGACGTGTACTTCGACAACGTGGGCGGCGACCACCTCGAGGCAGCACTCAGCTCGTTCAACGACGGCGGACGTGCAGCGCTTTGCGGCGCCATCCAGGACTACAACGCGACCGAGCGCGTCGCCGGCCCGTCGAACATGTCGAACATCGTCACCCGCGGCCTCACGCTGCAGGGCTTCACCGTCGGCAACCACTTCCAGCACTACCGCGCGTTCACCGAGGAGATGACGGCCTGGTTCCGCGACGGGAAGATCGTGTTCGACGAGACCGTCGTAGACGGGATCGACAACGCCGTCGACGCCTTCTTCGGACTCATGCGCGGCGAGAACACCGGGAAGATGGTCGTGCGGGTGGGCTCGGCCGGCTGACGCCTGTCCGGCCGGCGGATGCCGCTCGCGGATGCCGCTCGCTGTGGCAGTCGCCGCGCTCGCGTCACTCGCCGACGGGCGGCATCCGCGAGTCGATGGCCGCATTCAGGTCGTCGACCTGCACGTTCATCTGCTCGAGCTTCGCAGCGTCGTCGTCGAACTCCGCGCGGCGAGCCGTGATGGAGTCGTAGAGGGCGTCGAGCACGGCCTGTCGGTCGAGCAGAGCTGCCCGCTCGGAGTCGAACTCCTCCTGCGAGCCGGCATCCGGAGCATCCCAGCGAGCGTTGAAGGCGTCGATGTCGGCGCTCAGCGCCGCGGACTCGTCGCTGTAGCGCTGCGAGTCAGCCTCGATCCCAGCGCGCAGGGTGTCGAGTTCGGCCACGAGTGCCTCGGCCTGGGTCTGCAGGGTCGAGAAGACGGCCTCGCTCGTGACGTGCAGGGCCACGAGCGCCGCCCTGTCGTCGAAGTACCGCGCGTAGTGCTCCTCGAGCGCCGCCGACAGGCCGGTGAACTCGGTGCCGAGGATGGAGTGCAGCTCGGTGAGACGGCCGGCGGCATCGATGCCGTCGTAGAGCGCCATCTGGTCGACGAACGCCGGGTCGTCGGCGAGCCGGACGGCCTCGGCCTCGAGCAGCGCAGCGATCTCACGCTGCTCGCCCGACCCCATGCGCGCCCACACGGCGTGCAACATCTCGTGGGCGGCCGTCACGACCTGCATGCCGTCGAGTCGCGCATCCGTGATCTCGAAGAGGTGGATGGCCCGGCCCAGGGGCACGTAGCATCCGAGGGTCACTCCCTGCTCGGCAACCTGGTTGCAGGAGGCGTTGAACTCGGCGCGGCCTTCGATCGAGGGCAGGCTGGCGTAGAAGGTGAACCGGGCTTCGTCGGTCATGCCGGCGCGCTGCGCGAACTGCGCGGCTGCGGCCTGCGGCTGGTGGGTCCACACCAGGATCTGATCGGTGACCCGCACGGGATTGACGAAGACCCAGCCCGCTGCGACGGCCACGAGGGCGACCAACGCCCAGACCAGCACGCGGCGGCGACGTGGCCGGCGCCGTTGCGGCACATCGCCGGATGAGGTGAAGGGCGAACCGTCGTACGGTGCGCCGCCGTACGGCGAATCAGGGCCGGACGAGAACAGGGTCACCGTGCGCCTCCTGATCCCCGGCCGTGCAGGGGCGGCCCGACCGGCAGTCTAGACGCGAGCGGTCGACACGGCGCCGGCGCGACATGCGGGATTTGATCGAACCGCTCACCTGCACGACACTGTGAATGCGTACGCATCCGTTCGACGGCTGGGCGTGCGCGACGGGCAGAGCGCCCGACTGTCGTCAGACTCGAGGAAGCAGGCACTGGTGCCGACCATCACGACCACCGACGACGTGCGGTTGCACTACGACGAGTCGGGTTCACCCGACGGCAGGCCGATCGTGCTCATCGCCGGGTTCAAGGCGGCGGCCACGAGCTGGATCTACCAGCGCAAGGCGCTCGGCCGTGCGGGCTTCCGCGTGATCGCCTTCGACCGCCGAGGCCATGGCGAGTCGGAGACTCCGGATGCCGGACACACGATGCAACGCCACGGCGCCGACGTGCACGATCTGCTCGAGAGCCTCGACCTTCACGACGCCGTGCTCGTCGGCGGCTCGATGGGCGGGAACGCCATCTGGTCGCGCACGGCGCAGTTCGGCACCGACAGGGTCAGCGGCATCGTCATCGTCGACCAGACGCCGAAGATGCTGAACACCGAGGACTGGCCGTACGGCTTCTACGACTACGACGAGTCGACGATCGAGTCGATGTTCGCGACAGGGGTGCCCGACACCGGACGCGCCAGTGCCAGGTCGAAGGGCGTGCTCCGCATCGGCCGTCTGGTGCGGGCCATGGACGTGCGACGCACGGGCCTCAAAGTCTCCTTCAGCCCCGGCGAACTCGCGCTCCTCGATGACCACGCCAGGCAGGACTGGCGTGCAGCCGTGGCGACTGTCGACGTGCCCACGCTGTTCGTGGCCGGGCGTGAGAGCGAGTTCTGGCCCAGCGAGCATGCGCCGGCCGCTGCGGCGCTCAATCCGCTGGCGGCATCCGTGGTCATCGAGAAGGACGGCCACGCGGCGAACATCGAGCAGCCCGTCAAGTTCAACGAGGCCCTGCTGGGGTTCCTGGCGGAGCTGCGCTGATCGAGAGCGGCTCGACGGAGTCGCACACGCACGTCCGCTGATCGAGTAGTGCCCGACGGGTCCTCACCGCCCTCGCCGCCTACTCACCCAGCGGAAGCGGCTGGAAACGCCTTCCCCGGGTTCAACGTGTTCAGCGGATCGAGCGCCTGCTTCACCGAACGATGCAACTCGATCACGCGCTCGCCCAGTTCATCCGCCAGTCCGGGGAGCTTCAGCAACCCGACGCCGTGCTCGCCCGTGACGGTGCCGCCGAGGGCCAGGCACTCGGCGATGATGCCGTCGAAGGCGACCTTCGCCCGCGCCTTGGCGGCGTCGTCACCCTCGGGCGCGATGATCAGCGGATGCAGGTTGCCGTCGCCGGCGTGGGCGATGTTGGCGATCACGACGTCGTTCGCCTCCGCGATGGACTGGATGCGCGAGAGCATCTCGGGCACGGCCCCTCGCGGCACGCAGACGTCCTCGGTCAGCACGGGCCCCAGCCGCTCGAGCGCCGGGTAGGCGAGTCGGCGGGCGAGGAAGAGCCGATCGACCTCGGCCTGCTCGCTGGCCCGCTCCACGTCCACTCCCCCGGCGGCGACCATGGCCTCGGCGACGCGGTCCGCGAGAGCGTCGCCCGAGGCACCGGCATCGTCGATCTTCGCGAGCAGCAGGGTGTCGACGTCGCGAGGCAGGCCCCAGTGCTGCCAGTCGTCGACGGCACGCAGGCAGGTGCGGTCGATGAGCTCGAGCGCCGCCGGGATGATCCCGGCGTGAGCTATCGCGGCGACGGCGACTCCAGCCGCACGAAGCGACGGGAAGTACCCGACGATCGCGCGCTCGTCGCGACCGGCGAGCGGCAGCAGCTTGAGCGTGAGTTCGGTGATGATGCCGAGCGTGCCCTCCGAGCCCACCATCAACGCGGTCAGGTCGTAGCCGGCGACCCCTTTCGCCGTGCGCCGCCCGAGCTGCACGACGGATCCATCGGCCAGCACCACTGTCATGCCGAGCACGTAGTCGCGGGTCACGCCGTACTTGACGCAGCAGATGCCGCCGGCGTTGGTGGCGGCATTGCCGCCGATGGTCGAGATGGCCGAGCTGGCCGGGTCGGGCGGATACCAGAGGCCCTTCTCGGCGACGGATGCGCGCAGCCTGTCGTTGATGACGCCGGCCTGCGCGACGACGTAGCGCTCGTCGGCGTTGATCTCGAGCACCGCCGTCATCCTCTCGAGGGAGAGCACGATGGAGTCGGCGACGGCGTTCGCGCCACCAGAGAGGCCGGTGCCCGAGCCGCGGGCCACCACGGCGACACCATTCGCCGCGCACCAGCTCACCATGGCGGAGACGTCGTCCGTGCTCTCGGCGAGAACGACGGCGAGCGGCCGCTCGTACGCGGCCCATTCCGCGTCGTCGTGACTGTAGGCGGCGAGAGCGGCGGCATCCGTGAGCACCTGATCCGTCCGCACGATGGCGGACACTGCGGTGATGCCGTCGGCTTCGACGATGGTGCTGCTCACGATCACTCTCCCCGGGCGGTGTCGGTGTGTCGTCAGTGCGCCGCCCTCATCGATTCTGGGGCATCCGCGCCGGCTTCGGTGTCATCTCGAGTCGTGGCCTGTGCGCGTGGGCTGGGCGTGGTGGGTGTGGGTGTGGCCCGGTGTCGGTCGGATGCGCGCTGCGCTGACCCTCCGCTCGCCGGTTGTGGTCGCTTGCCACGAGCCGCTCGCCACCTGTAGTCGCGGCCGAAACCAGCTCGCCGGTTGTGGTCGCTTGGCACTACCCCGCTCGCCACTCATGGCCGCTCTACGCGCGGCCGGCCGGCCGCAGGTGGCGAGCCGGCGTCACCCGGGCTCCGCTCGCCAGGTGTGGCCGCATCCGGCAGCCCGACTCGCCAGTCGTGGCCGCATCCGTCAGCCCGACTCGCCAGTCGTGGCCACCCGGCACGACGCCGCTCGCCACCTCTAGCCGCGTCCGACACCAGCTCGCCACTCACGGCCGCTTGCCACGATGTCGCTCGCCACTCATGGCCGCTCAACGCGCGGTCGGCCGGCCACAGGTGGCGAGCCGGCGTCACCCCGACCTCCGCTCGCCAGTTGTGGCCGCATCCGTCATCCCGACTCGCCGGTTGTGGCCGCAACCGACAGCCCGACTCGCCAGTCGCGGCCGCCAGACAACTCAAGACGGTGCGCTGCTGCACGGTCGTAGTGTGGAGAGATGGAATTCAGATACCTCGGTAACAGCGGACTCAAGATCTCGGAGATCACCTACGGCAACTGGCTCACGCACGGATCCCAGGTCGAGAACGACACCGCGACGAGATGCGTGCAGGCCGCACTCGACGCTGGCATCACCACCTTCGACACCGCCGACGCCTATGCGAACACCGCAGCCGAGACGGTTCTCGGCGACGCCCTCGCCGGCGAACGGCGGGCGTCGCTCGAGATCTTCACCAAGGTCTACTGGCCCACCGGGCCCAAGGGTCCGAACGACTCCGGCCTCTCTCGCAAGCACATCCTCGAGTCGATCGACGGATCCCTCAGCCGCCTGAAGACCGACTACGTCGACCTGTACCAGGCGCACCGCTACGACCACGAGACACCGCTCGAGGAGACAATGCAGGCCTTCGCCGACGTCGTGCGCTCGGGCAAGGCGCTCTACATCGGAGTCTCGGAGTGGGATGCCGATCAGCTGCACGCCGGCCAGAAGCTGGCATCGGAGCTCGGCTTCAGGATCATCTCCAACCAGCCGCAGTACTCCATGCTGTGGCGGGTCATCGAGAACAAGGTGGTTCCGGCTTCCGAGGATCTCGGCATCTCGCAGATCGTCTGGTCGCCCGTGGCGCAGGGAGTCCTGACCGGCAAGTACAAGCCGGGCGCCGAGCTGCCTGCGGGATCGCGAGCGACGGATGAGAAGGGCGGCGCCAACACCATCAAGAGCTTCCTGAACGACGAGGTGCTCACCGGCGTGCAGAAGCTGCAGCCCATCGCCGACGGTCTCGGGCTGTCCATGGCGCAGCTGGCCGTGGCCTGGGTGCTGCAGAACCGGAACGTGGCGTCGGCCATCATCGGCGCCTCGCGGCCCGAGCAGGTCCAAGACAACGTGAAGGCCGCCGGCGTGAAGCTCGACGCCGACGTGCTGTCGGCGATCGACGATGCCATCGGCTTCCTCGCCGAACGCGACCCGGCGAAGACGGTGTCTCCGCAGTCGCGGCCGAGCTGAGCGGAGCTGAGGCCACTCCGCTGGTCGAGTAGGCCGCCAGCGGAGCCCCTTCCGCCGGTCGAGTAGGCCGCGAGCGGAACGCCTCCTGCCGGTCGAGTAGGCCGCCAGCGGAGCCCCTTCCGCCGGTCGAGTAGGCCGCGAGCGGAGCGAGCAGCCGTATCGAGACCACCCCGAGATCGAGCGCACGGCTCGGCGGATCTCGATACGTGTCCGACTCCGTCGGGCACTACTCGATCAGCGGAGGAGCGAGTGCAGGCGGCGATTGGCGAGGCGGGTTAGTCGGCCGCTGTCGCGTAGTACTCCGCCAGTCGCTCCAGGCCCTCGTCGATCGTGACCGTCGGGGTCCACCGGAGCTCGGCGCGGGTGGCGCGCTGGTCGAACCAGTGCGCCGTCGACAGCTGCTCGGCGAGGAAGCGCGTCATCGGCGGCTCGTCGACACCGGGCCGGACGCGCCAGGCAGCCTCCACCACTCCTCCGGCGGTACGCGCGACCGATGCCGGCACGCTCCAGCGCGGCGCCGGTGCACCGGCTGCGGCGCAGATCCCGGCGAGCATCTCAGCCACCGGACGCGGCTCGCCGTTGGTCACGACGTACGACCGCCCGTGCACCTCGTCGAGCTGCGCCAGCGCGGCAGTCATCGCCGATGCGGCGTTGTCGACGTAGGTCGTGTCGATGAGGGCCGCCCCGTGTCCGAGCAGCGGCAGCCGCCCGCTGCGGGCGCGGTCGACGATGCGTCCGACGAGCTGGGTGTCGCCGGGGCCCCACACGAGGTGGGGACGAACGGCGACGACCTTGAACTCCTCGGAGTCCGCGGCGAGGGCGAGCAGTTCGGCCTGCGCTTTGGTGCGGGCGTAGTCGCCGCGAGCCGACGCGGGGTCGGCCGGCAACGCTCCGTCGCCGACGATCGACGACCCGGAATGCGCCACCGAGGGCGACGACACGAAGACGAGGCGCCCGACCCCGGCGGAACGCATCGCGTCCACGAGCGTGCGGGTTCCGCCCACGTTCACGGCCTCGAACTCGGTCGGATCGCCAGCGAGCGACACCTTGGCGGCGAGGTGCACCACGGCGTCGATGCCGTCGAGCGCCGACGCCAGCGCGGCGGCATCCGTCACCGAACCGATGGCGTCGGAGATGCCGGGCTCGCCGGCCAGCCCTGACGGGCGGCGCTGGAAGGTGCGCACCTCGTGGCCTGCCGCGACGAGGTCGCGCACCACGGCACCGCCGAGGAAGCCGCTGGCTCCGGTGACGAGCACCTTCACGGCGACACCATCCGTCCGCCGCGCAGGATGCCGTCGGCCCAACGGGCGAGAGCAGTCCGATCGATCTTGGAGTTGTGACGGATGTCCGTGGGCAGTGTGTCCGCCACGAGCACAGCCGCCACCTCATGGCCCCCGGCCGCCGCGGCCTCGCGTACAGCAGCGGCCAACTCCGGCTCGGCCAGGCGCGAGCGACGCTGGCGCTGCTCGAGTTCGAGGACCACCACGAGCTGCGCAGCCCCGCGCGGCCCGACTCCCACGACGGCGGCCCGGCGCACCCCGTCGACGCGCTCGACGGCCTGCTCGATGCCGACGGGGGTGACGACACCCTCGGCCGTCACGATGACGTGCTGCAGGCGCCCCTCCACCCAGAGCCGTCCCTCGGCGTCGAGGTGGCCGACGTCTCCGGTGTGGTGCCAGCGCTCCCCCGGCGTCGAGTGCGCATCGGCGACCCTGTTGGTGATCCAGAGACGGTCGTAGTGCGACTTGAGGTGGGGAGCCGAGACGACGATCTCGCCGGTCACTCCGGTGGCGTCGGTCAGCTCGGCGCCGACCACACCCGCGGCATCGAGCGGCGCGATGCGGATGCGCGTCGTGGCCGTGGGGCGGCCGACGGGAACGCCGCCGGCGGCTGCATCCGGCGCCCCGGGCGTGGCCTGCGATGCCATCGAGGAACGGATGCCGTCCAACGAGATGTCGGCCATGAGCAGGCCCTCGGTCATGCCGTAGGGAGTATGCGCCGACGCGGCGGGCATGAGTTCGGAGGCAGCGGTCAGCAGAGCCTCGGACACCGGCGCGCCGGCGGAGAGGAAGGTGCGCACGCGGGCGAGGGCCGCGCGCTGGGCCGATGAGAGCTCCCCGGCGGTGGCGACGACGTTGGCGATGGCCGCCGGCGAGAGGAACACCACTGTCGCGTCGACCTCGGCTGCGGCATCCGCCACGGCCCGGGCTGTGAGGGTTCGAGGGGAGGTGACGTCCATGTCGGGCGTCACCGACCTGGCGCCGAGAGCCGGACCCAGCAGCGCGAAGGGAGCGAACCCGGCGACGAGGCCGGTGCCGACACCCACGTCGTACTGCGCGGAGAGGGCGTCGCGCAAGGCCATGAGCTGGCCGTGCGTGTAGACCACGCCCTTGGCGGGGCCTGTCGATCCCGAGGTGAACAGCACGGCGGCGACGTCGGATGCCGCAGGCGGATGCGGCAGCTCGAGGTCATGCGCGGCTTCACCGGCGCGGATCACGCCGGCCAACGACGCCGTGACGTTCAGGGCGCGCGCCGAGACGGCTGGCAGCGTGGCGACGGAGATGCGCTGACCCGGCCAACCGAAGGCGCGGGCGACGGTGAGTCCGGGCACCTCGCCGATGATGTGGTCGGGCCTGGCGCCGCGCACGGCCCGGCTGAGCCCGCGCAGGCCGAGCCCGGCGTCGGCCACGACGACCACGGCTCCGATGCGCAGGCACGCGTACACGACGGCCGTGAGGTCGGCGCTCGGCGGAACGAGCAGCGAGACGCGATCGCCCGACTTCACGCCCAGGGCCACGAGCCCGCGGGCGATCTGGTGCACGCGGGTCGACAGCAGCGCCCAGCTCACGGTGCGGGGCGTGCGGCCGGGACCGGCGACCATGTCGACCACGGCGGGCTCGGAGCTGTGCGCGAGGGACTCGAGGTGGTGCCACATGGGCAGCGCGGGTTCCGTCGCCGCGGCGGGCACCTGCGGCTCGGCCTCGGCCTCGGCTGCCTGACGGGTCGCTCCAGGGGTCCCGCCGAGATTGTCGGCGAGCCAGTCGAGGGCCGGTCCGGCGTAGTCGACGTCCTCGGCGATGAGATGTCCGGCGGTCTCGAAACGGTGCACGTCGGCGTGCGGCATCCGTCGCTGCAGGTCATCGAGATAGCGATCGCTGAACACGGGATCGCGCGGCCCCCACATCATGAGCGCCGGAACTGTCAGGCGGGCGACTCCAGCCGAGATGCGGGCGAGCTCGGCTGCGCTCTCGTGGCTCGCGTCGACGGGGATGTCCGCGACGAAGGCGCCGATGCCCTCCCGGCGGGCCGCGTCGAGGTAGGGCGAGCGGTAGGCGCGTCGAACCTCGGAGGGGAGCTGCGGATGCGCGATGGCCAGAGTCGTGTCGAGGAAGGCCGTCGTGGTCACAGTGCCCGTGCGCAGCACCGTCAGAGCCAGGCGCAGGGCGGCCGGGATGGGCGTGTCCTCGGGCTGGTGCACGGCGGTGTTGAGCAGCATCACCCCGACGAGCTGGTCGGGGTGGTCAACGGCCCAGCCGAGGGAGATGACTCCGCCCCAGTCGTGACCGAAGGTGACGACGGGGCCAGTGACGCCGAGTTCCCGGGTGAGATCGGAGAGGTCCTGCACGCGTCGCGCCAACGGGCGGGCGACGCCGGAGCGCTCCGAGTGGCCCATCTCGAGCTGATCGACGGCGATGACGCGCCAGGCCGGCCGCCCGGCGGCTGCGGCATCCGTCGCCGCGGCAACGGTCTCGCGCCACAGGTACGACCACGTGGGGTTGCCGTGCACGCACAGGATGGTGCCGACAGGCGTCACGCCGAGAGCGTCCAGGGCGGCCGCGTTGTCGAGGATGTGCCAGCGGTTGGTGCGGCCGGCGGATGCTGCGCCGACGGATGCCGCGGCGGCATCGCCCGGCACGGATCCGACAGCCCGTTCGGGCACGTCGACCAGGCGCGACCAGGCCGGGTCGAGGCCGGGTAGCCCGGCGGGCGGCAGCGAGGCCGCGATCGGCGTGGAACGACGTGGCTCCGGCCGGCCTGACGTCACCAGGCCAGTTCCATCATCGAGGTGTTGAGGCCCGAGCCGACGCCCATCAGCAGAACGCGATCGCCGCGCTTCAGACTCGATGCCTGCGAGGCGAGGGTGATCGGGATCGACGCGGGGCCGATGTTGCCGAGCAACGGGTAGGTCAGCGGAACACGCGTGCGGTCGAGGCCGACGGCCTTCACGATCGCATCGGTGTGCACGTCGGAGACCTGGTGCATGATGTAGCGGTCCATGGTCTTCCAGTCCCAGTGGTTCAGGGCTTCTTTCCACGCCGAGGTCACGAGCTCCATGCCGCCGCGCAGCAGCGCCTTCGCGTCGGTGAACATGCCGTCGACGCTGCCGACGCAGAGTTCGTTGAACTGCGTCGCGGCACGGGTGATCCCGCCGAGGATGCGGTGCGCCTCAGGGTGCTGGTCCGCCCGTCCGAGCACGGCGGCTGCGGCCCCCGAGCCGAGCGTGAGGCTGGCGAACTCGCTCATGAACTGCTTGCGGTTGATTCCCTCACGGCCGAGGCGCTCGATGGTGTTCACCTGGATCTGGTCGGCATCCTCCCCGTCGACGATGATCGCGTAGTCGATCTGTCCCGAGTCGATCAGGCCTGAGGCGAGCGACATCCCGTTCACGAAGCCGAGGCAGGCGTTGGTGATGTCGAAGTTGATGGCCGAGGTGGGCAGGCCCAGCCCGTGGTGGATGCGCACGGCGACGGACGGCTCGAGATGCGGGCGCGTCACCGAGGTGTTGATGAGCAGGCCGACCTGGTCGGGGCGGATGCCGGCCTCGGCGAGCGCGCGCTTGCCGGCCGAGATGGCGGCATCGTCGAAGCTGGCGCCCTCCTCCCAGTTGCGGCGCTCGCGCACACCGGCGACGCGCTGCAAGAGGCCTGTGGGGAGCTTCAACCGCTTGAGCACGGGAGACAGCCTCGAGTCGATCTCCTCCGAGGTCGTCACCCGTTCCGCCATGGTGCTGGCAACCGAGAGCAGCGCTACGTTCCGGTGCGTCGTCGTCGCATTTCCGTCCAAGGACATCCATCCCTCTTCACGTCTACGGGCTCGTCACTCCCGACGAAGACGTCGGGAAAGCCGTCAGCCCAGCCTAGTTCCGTTCATATGCCCATTTCGTTACGGGGGCATTGCGCACAGGATCGGATGCCCGTCGAACACCGCTCTGCTAGACCTGATCCGTGCTCATCCTCGACAGAACCGCCTACGAGCTCGAGTACGACGACGACTTCGACGCACCCGATCTCGATGCCGCCTCCTGGCTCCCCCACTACCTGCCGCAGTGGAGCAGCCGGGAGAGTTCCCGAGCGCGTTATTCGGACGGGGTGCATTTCCACATCGATGGGAGGCATGTGAAGTCGGTCGAATCCTCGCCCGCCTATCCCATGCAGCTCATGCTCGACGTCTACAGGTTCCCCGATGACGGGTCCACCACATCGGAGGACGGCGCCAGCGTCGATCCGCCGGACTTCTCCCCCGTCTTCGTCGTGGACAGGGTGAGCGGCTACAGGATGCTGTGACGGATCGGTGACGGATGCCGTCATCGGCCCCGCTTCCGTCGACCCCGTCCCGCTACGCTGGCGATAGTCGCCGCACGGACGGGAGGGGGCAGGGTGTTCGACACGGTGCTGTTCTGGGCGCTCGTGGTCCTCGTCGGGCTCGTGTACGCCGCCGGAGTCGGCTACGCCGCCCGTGCCCTCATGAGCGCGCCGGTCGGCTGGCCGCGCACCTACGTCGTCGGCATCCTCGTCTACGCGGCGAGCTGGCCGTTCGCTGCGTCGACGGCGACCCAGGCCGGGGTGCTGAGCGCCGAGGGCGATCTCACGGTCTCGGGCCTCGTCGGCGTGCTGTTCTACGCCCTCGCCTTCGGCTGGGTGTTCGCCTTCGGCATCGCGATCCTCGTCGTCACCGAGGCCCTGTGGCCGACCAGAGCGCTGCCGAACCCCATCGTCTCGGTGCGCGAGGTGCTGCATCGTCGACGTCGCACGCAGCGCTACCTCGAGATCCTCACCATCCTCTCCAGGCACGGCATCGGCTGGTTGTTCCAAGGTCACCGACGAAGCGACCCCGGTGCGGTCCCGGCACCGTCCCGCACCTCGACCCCGGCCGCCCTCGTCCAGGCCATCAACGAGGCCGGGGTGACCTTCGTCAAGCTCGGTCAGGTGCTCTCCACCCGACGCGATCTCCTGCCAGCGCCCTACATCGACGCCCTCTCCTCCCTCCAGACCTCGGCGACGACGCTGCCGTGGACGGCCATCTGCGCCGTGATCGAGGAGGAGATCGGCGGCGAGGTCAGCTCGGTGTTCGCCATGGTCGACGAGACCCCTCTCGCCGCGGCATCCGTCGCCCAGGTGCACGCTGGAGTCCTCCTCGACGGCACGCGTGTCGTGCTCAAGGTGCAGCGCCCTGGCGCCGCCCAGCAGGTGGCGGCCGACGTCGACATCATCGTGCGGCTGGCCCAACGCATCGAGGACAGGACGAGCTGGGGGCGCGAGTTCGGCGCCCTGAGCCTGGCGACGGGCTTCGCCCGATCGCTCAGCGACGAACTCGACTATCGCATCGAGTTCCAGAACACCCGCCAGGTCGGCAGCGCCGTGGCGGCGGCCCGCACGGATCTGCTCATGGTTCCGCGGGTGTACGAGATCGGCAGTTCGAAGCGCTTGCTCACGATGGACCGCATCGAGGGGATCCCCCTGGGGTCAGCGGCCGCGCGACTGGACGCCATGGGTCAAGCTCAGCGCGACACCCTGGCCGCCGGACTGCTCGACGCCGTGCTGGAGCAGATCGTCGTACAGGGCGTCTTCCATGCCGACCTGCATCCGGGCAACCTCATGGTGCGCGATGACGGCAGACTGGGCATGATCGACTTCGGAGCCGTCGGCGTCCTCGAGCGAAGCATGCGCTCCGGCCTGGCGACCCTCCTCCTCGCGGCGGCAGCCGACGACGACATCGCCGCGACGGATGCGCTGCTCCTGCTGGTCGAGGTGCCGGACGACGTCGACCTCACCCGACTGCAGAGCGACATCGGCCGCGTCCTCACCCTCATGAAGCACAGCAGTGACGGCGGCGGCTCGATCTTCTCCCAGTTCCTCGACATCGTGCGCGAGCACCACCTCGCCGTGCCCGCCCAGCTCGGCATGGCGTTCCGCTCGATCATCACCCTGCAGACCTGCCTGCGGCTGCTCGATCCCGAGTTCGACATGGTCGAGCGGGCCCTGGACCGCGTGCCGCACTTCCTCCGACGCCTTCTCGCACCCCAGTCGCTCCTGGGCTCGGCCCAGGCCCAGGCCGGCGTCATCGCCGCGACGGCTCGCCGCATCCCCCGCCGTCTCGAGACCCTCACCTCGAGCGTCGAGAAGGGGGTACGTGCACTGTCGGCCCCACAGGACCGCACGTGGGTGGGCGAACTCGTCACCGAGGCTGTCGGCGCACTCATCGCCATAGCCCTCGTCGCCCTCGGCGTCGTGCTCGTGGTCGTCGACGCCGGCCCGCTCATCGCCTCGAACCTGACCGTCTACGGCTTCATCGGGGCGAGTGTGGCGCTCGCCGGTTTCGTGCTCATCCTCCGGTCCGTGCGCAGGCTCTTCGTGCGGAAACCTCGCTAGGTCGGAGGCCACCGATGTCTGGACGCGAGGTCTCCGGCGAAGTCCGACGCCGGCTGCCACGGCACCCGGCCAGCTCCTTGGCCGAACACTGGACGAGAGTCGATGGAATCGACCTGTTCTACCGGGAGTCCACCAGCGTGCCCGATGCCCCCACGATGATGCACCTGCACGGCTTCGGGCTGTCGGGGCGCTACCTGCTCCCGACGGCGGAGTTGCTCCGCGACGAGTTCCGCACCCTCGTTCCCGACCTCCCCGGCTTCGGCCGGAGTGGCAAGCCTCGACAGCCCCTCGACGTACCGCAGCTGGCGCACGCCGCGGTGAGGTTCCTCGACCGCATGGGCGTTGAGCGAGCCACGCTCGTCGGCAACTCGATGGGATGCCCGATCATCTGCGAGTTCGCCTACCACTTCCCGGATCGCATCGACCGCGCCGTCCTCGTGTCCCCGGCCGGCGGAGTGCACAACCAGCCGTTGCGCCGGGCGATCCGACAGCTCGCCCAGGACGGATCGCGGGAGACCGGCGGGATGATCAAGGTGGCCACTCCCGACTACCTGCGATTCGGCATCCCGAGCACGGTCCGCATGTTCCGGGCACTGACCCAGTACCCCTCGCTGGAGCGCCTCCTGGCTCTCACGATCCCCACCCTCGTCGTGATCGGCAGTCGCGACCCGTTGATGCCCGAGCCGTCACGGGTGCAGGAGATCGCGCAGAAGACCGACAACCACGTCCTGGTCGTGGCGATCGAGGGCGCCGCCCATGCGATCAACTTCACCAACCCCGGCGAGCTCGCCAACGTGATCAGGCAGTTCATGGAGGACAAGCCCATCGTCGACGACCCGGACTCCCCCGGCGAAGCGCGGGCCTACGAGATCCACCGGGGCACGCTGCACCCTCCGGCGAGCGCCTAGCTCACTCCAAGGCCGAGGTGAGCCTGGCGACGCCGTCGAGCGCCGTCGATGACAGCGGCTCGCGCAGCCACTCCTCCAGGGTCAACTCGCTGCTGATGCTCCGGTAGCCGTCCTCGACCTCGCGCATCCTGTCGACGAACTCGGTTCCCCGGACGAGCAGCGAGATCTCGAAATTCAGACTGAACGACCTGATGTCCAGGTTGCTCGAGCCGATCACGGCGAGGTCGTCATCGATCGAGAGATGCTTCGCATGCAGGATGTACGGCGCCGGATACCGGAAGATCCGCACGCCAACGTCGAGCAGGTCGCGGTAGTACGAGCGCTGGGCGTGGAAGACGGGGCCCTGGTCGCCGATCTCCGACACGAAGAGCTGCACGTCGAGCCCGCGCTGGCATGCCGAGGTGATGGCGTACATCATCGCCTCATCGGGAACGAAGTACGGGCTCGTGATGATCGCTCGCTTCTCCGCCGCGTACAACAGGCTGAGGAAGAGGCGGAGGTTGTTCTCGGTCTCGTAACCGGGCCCGCTCGGAACCACCTGGCACTCGAGGGCGCCGGGAGATGTATCGAGCACGACCCGGAAGGCCGGCACGTGGGCGTTCTCGTCGTCGACCGGGAGCAGCACTCCCGTCTCGCTCAACCAGTCGGAGAGGAAGACCGCGTTGATGGCCGTGACGACCGGCCCCTCGACCCGGGTGACCAGTTCCTGCCACTGCAATCCGCGCTTGATGTTCTTCGGCGAGTTGTAGCTGCGGTCGATCAGGTTCTGCGAGCCCATGAATCCGACGCGGCCGTCGACCACGACGAGCTTGCGGTGATTGCGCAGGTCCGGCCGCTGGTACTTGCCCTGGAAGGGCATGACCGGCAGCATCCAGCTCCACTCGACCCCGATGCGATCGAGCTCGGCGAAGGTCTCGGCGCTCTTCGCCACCTTCTTCGAGGAGATGTGGTCGGCGAGCAGGCGAACCGTGACGCCGCGTTTCACGGCGTTCTCCATGGCGGTGAAGAAGCCGCGGGTCGTCTCGTCGAGGGAGACGATGAAGAACTCGACGTGCACGAATCGCTCGGCGGTGTCGATCTCCCGCGCCATCGCATCGACCGATCCGGTGTAGTCCCCGATCAGGGTCGCCGTGTTGCCGCCCACCACGGGGATGCCGCCGAGTACCTCGTTCTGCGTGGTGAGGTTGGCGAACCACTGCGGCCAGGCAGCCCGGTTCGGAGCCAGATCGAGCCCGACCGCACGTTCGGCGATGAGGCCGGTGATGCGGGTCTGCTCCTCGCGACGGCGTTTCGGCAGCTTGGCCGATCCGATCACCAGGTACAGGATGACGCCGATGTACGGCAGGAAGATGATGGCGAGGAGCCACGCCATGGCAGCAGTGGGTTTCCGGCGTCTCGGGATGATGATCAGCGCGGTGATGCAGACGGCTGCGTGCACGAGGAGCGCGATGATCCACACGAGGTTGGTGCCCAGGACGGGGTCCATCAGCTTCCCTCCGGTGATGGCGCTCGGGGGTGGTGCGCCGTTTCGGCGACACTACCGGCGCTGACGGGCCACGGCATCATCCCAAAAGAATGACGACGGTCGCGCGTACCCCCTCTAACGTGTTCCCATGACTGATACGCGCTATCCCCGGGGCACGGTGATCCTCGTCGGGCTCGCTGCTGCAGTGGTGGTCTCGATCGGAATCAGTGGGCTCAAGGGAATCCTGGCACCGACTCTCCTGACCCTGATCCTCACGATCTGCGCCAGCCCGGTTCGCACCGGGCTCGAGAAACGTGGAGTACCCCGCGGTATCGCGACCGGTTCGGTCATCTTGGTGGTCTTCGGCCTGCTCGCCGGGTTCACCTACACGATCATCATCGCGTTCGCCCAGTTCGCCGCGATGCTTCCCGACTACGCGAACGAGTTCAAGCAGATCGGCGAGTCCATCGCGACGGGTCTGACGAAGCTCGGAGTCGATGAGAGCCAGATCCAGGGCGTCGTCAAGGGCATCGACCCTGCCAGCATCGCCAGCGCGGTCTCGGGCGTGCTCGGGAGCGTTTTCAGCATCACCGGCGCACTCGTCATCGTGCTCACCATGATGATCCTGATGGCGGCGGACGCGGTCTACGTGCACACGATCCTCTCCCAACTGCAGCCGCGCCGGCCGTATCTCGTGAGCGCCCTGGGCCGATATGCAGTGGACGTGCGGCGGTACATGGTCGTCACGACGGTGCTCGGAGTCGTGCAGGGCACATTGAACGCGATCGCATTGGCTCTGCTCGGGGTTCCGGCTGCGCTCCTCTGGGGTCTGCTCGCCTTCCTCTGCAGCTTCATCCCCAACATCGGCTACTTCTTCGCGTTGGTGCCTCCCCTCGTGTTCGGGTTCCTCGTCGGCGGCTGGCCGACGGCGATAGCCGTCGTGGTGATCTACGGCGTCATCAATGCCGTCGTGCAGTCGATCATCCAGCCGCGCGTCGTCGGACAGGCCGTGTCGCTGAGCCAGACCGTGACGTTCTTCTCCGTGCTGTTCTGGGCCGTGGTCATCGGCCCCATCGGGGCGATCCTCGCGATCCCGCTCACCCTCTTCGCGAAGACAGTGCTCATCGACGCGAACCCGGATGCCCATTCCTGGCGACCGATCATCGGCCCGACGGCTGAGACCCGCAGCATCCTCAAAGCCGAGGACGCGGCATCGAAGGCACGTCGGCACGAGCAGGCCGGAACGACGAAGAAGCACGCGGCGCACCCCGCACCGGATTCCGAGGACGGTCCGGTGCAGGATCCGCCAGAGGCGACGTCGTAGCACCGAGCCGGCGCCGCTCCTCCAGCTCAGCGGCGTCGATCGCCCGCGTTCGATCGCGCAGGCTCCAGTGTCGAGCCGGGAGTTCCTGACCAGCGCCTGTCGCGGGTCAGGACACGCGTCGACGCCGCGAAGCCGTGTACACGCGCT
This sequence comes from Leifsonia sp. Leaf264, assembly GCF_001422325.1. Lineage (GTDB taxonomy): Bacteria > Actinomycetota > Actinomycetes > Actinomycetales > Microbacteriaceae > Orlajensenia. Next base: position 469,958 of record NZ_LMMR01000004.1, on the reverse strand, counting down.
CGGCGATCCACAGCACGATGCCGATCGCCAACAGCACGAGCGCGATCCCGTACTGCCCGGCCGGTCGGCCGGAGGTCCACGGGAACACCAGGAACAGGCACGTGATAACCCCGATGACAGGCAGAGTCGTCGGGGTGCGGAAGTGCTTGTGATCGACGGGCTGGCGCCGCAGTACCAGCACGGCGACATTGACGACGGCGAACACCGTGAGCAGGAGCAGCGATGTCGTGCCACCCAGCAAGGCGACCGTCGAACCCTCGGCGTCGAGGGACACGTAGGCGATGAGGCCGACTGCGAGCACCGTCGTGAACAGGATCGCCGCCCAGGGCGTGCGGCGTTTCGGCGCGACCTTCGCGAGGAAGGGCGGCAGCACGTTCTGTCTGCTCATGCCGTAGAGCAGGCGGCTCGCCATCATCATGTTGATGAGAGCGGTGTTGGCGACGGCGAACATGGAGATGAAAGGCAGCAGGTCGTTGATGGGGAAGCCGGGCGCCGCGGCCTCGACCGCTGTGACGAGCGGCGTCTCGCTGCCGACGAGCTCTCCGATGGGCACGAGGGCGACGACGGTGATCGACACCAGCACGTAGATCACAGCAGCGATGGCGAGTCCGCTCAGCATCATCTTCGGGAAGATGCGGCTGGGCTCCTTGGTCTCCTCCGCCATGTTGACCGAGTCCTCGAATCCGACCATCGCGAAGAACGCCAACGACGTGGCCGTGCTGACGGCGAGGAGCACGCTCTTGTCCTCCGGCGTCTCGAAGGCCACGACCTGCGACCAGTCTGCAGCGCCTCCGGAGATGGCCCACATGCCGATGAAGATGACGAGCAGCAGACCCGAGAGCTCGACGAGGGTGAGGACCACGTTGAGCCATACGCTCTCGGCCACTCCGCGAAGGTTGACCAGCATGATCAGGACGATGAATGCAAGCGCGATGAGCATCGTCGTCACGGTCTCATCCGGGATGTGGAAGGCGACGAGCAGGTTCGCTGCGAACGCGCGCGAGGCCGTCGACGCCGAGGTGATGCCCGAGGTCATCACGATGAAGCACACGATGAAGGTGAAGAAGTGGATGCCGAAGGCCTTGTGCGTGTACAACGCCGCCCCGGCGGCCTGCGGATACTTGGTCACCAGTTCCAGGTAGGAGAACGCCGTCACCGTCGCCACGGCGAAGGCGAGCAGGAAGGGCAACCACGCCGCCCCTCCTACCTCGGCCGCGACCTGACCAGTGAGCGCGTAGATGCCGGTGCCGAGGATGTCCCCCACGATGAACAGCAGCAGGAGCCCCGGGCCGAGGACCCGTTTCAGCTCCGGCTGCTCCGGTTCGACGGTCTTGACGACTTGCGTCCAGGACGGCTCACTCATCATGTACCCCTTTCCCCGGACCCCAGCCGACCACATCCGTCCCTCCACCTCAACCCCTGGAGCGACATTGCGCCAGTCGCGACCGCTCAGGGAGGCCTCATCTCGGGATGTCGGCGCGGAACCCTTCGATGGCTTCGCCGACGGTGGCGTAGATGTGCGCATTGTCGAAATCATCGAGCGTGCCGTATCGCTGGAGGTCCGCCATCAGGGTCGGATCGACCGCCGCCAGGGCGAAGATCCGGTTCTCCGCGTGGAGCGTCTTGATCAGACCGGCGAGGTTGAGGCTCGCGGAGTAGTCGATGTCGCCGATGGACGAGCAGTCCAGCACCAGCCAGCGCACCGGCGTCGGCGCCGTCTTCGCCAGCTCCAGGATGTCGTCGACGAAGAGACTGGCATTGGCGTAGAAGAGCCGAGCATCGAACCTGAAGACCAGGAGCCCCGGCAGGCTCTCGCTCCCCGGGGTCGCCGGGGTGAATTTCGGTGTGCCGTCCTCGTTCTCGCCCACGAGGAAGTCCTTCGGCGAGTACGCCCGGCGCACGAGCTCCAGGATCGAGAGCACGACAGCCAGGACGATGCCCTGCTCGACACCCCATCCGAACACGGTGATGGCGGTGAGACAGGCGATGAGGAACTCGCTCGCACGCGCGGCACGGATGCGGGCGAGCCCGGTGAAGTCCAACAGGCCCAAGCCGATCATGAAGACTATCGCCGCGAGCACCGCCGTCGGCATGTTGGTGAGGTACGGGGTGAGGAACAGCACGACGATGAGCACGACGACGGCCATCGTGATGTTGGCGAGTTGGGTGCGCCCGCGCTGCTCATCGAGGATCTCGGTCTTGGTCGGGCTACCGTTCACCACGAAGGTTCCGGTGAGGCCGGCAGCGATGTTCGCTCCGCTCAGCCCCACGATGTCGCGGTTGATGTCGACGCGCTGGTCGTGCTTCATCGCGAAGCTCCGCGACGTGGCCGCACTCTGGGCGATGATGAGGAAGAAGCACGACAGCGCTATCCCGAGCACCGTCGGCACGTCACCGAGGTTGATCCCCTGCGGCAGGCCGATCGCTGGGAACCCGCCGTCGACCGGGCCGATCACGGCTACCCCCACGGCTTTCGCGTCCAGTGCGTTCGACAGGATGATCGACAGGATCACCGCGATGACGGCGCCGGGCACAGCGCGGCTGATCATCCGCGACCCGACGATGATGGCCAGTGTTCCGACGGCGAAGGCGACGGTCCACCCGTTCGCCGCCGGCACGTGCGTGATGGTGTGCCACTGCTGCTCGAACCAGTTCCCTGAGCCCTTCGGGATGCCGAGCATCTCCGGAAGCTGCCCTGTCAGCACCTGGATGCCGACACCGGTGAGGAAACCGATGAGCACCGATGCGCTGAGGAAGTCACCCAGGAAGCCGAGCCTGAACAGTCTCGCGAGGATGAGCAGACCGCCGCAGATCAGCGCGACAAGGCTGGACCACGCGACCCACTCCGCCGAATTCGGCGTGAGTCCGGCGATCCCGAGGCTGGCGAGGCCGGCCGCCATGATCGCCGCCGTCGCCGAGTCGGCGCCGACCACGAGCAGGCGCGAGGAACCGAGCAGCGCGAACACCACGGTCGGGAACAGGATCGTGTAGAGCCCCGTGATGACGGGCGTCTGCGCTATCGAGGTGTAGCCCATGGTCTCGGGGATGGCGACGGCCGCGAGGGTGACGCCGGCGATCAGGTCGCCCGTGAGCCACGCGGGCTTGTAGCTGCGCATCCACTCGGGAACCAGCTTCGACATGACGGTCATGCAGACCTCGACTCGTGCGGTGCGCCGACGGAGCAGCGCTGGGCGGATGAACCCGAGGCGGCTCCGACCGGGTGTCCCGATGGTAGTGACTGCCGCCCACGACCGACAAGGGTCGAATCCACGGTCGTCGCCCTGTCGGACGACACGACAGCGTTCTATCGTTGGTGTCAGCGTCTGGCCCCACGAGGACGTGACCACATCATCGAGTCGCTGTCGGCGACGCCAATGAATGGAAGTCGAATGCCAGAGAACAGCACATCAGAGAACCCGATCGAGAGCTTGACGGCGTCAGTGCCGCACTGGGGCACGAGGATGGCGTTCGGCGAGAGCATCACCGTCGGCGGCCAGGAGATCGTGCCGGCGGCCTTGGTCATGTTCGGCTTCGGCGGGGGCGGAGGCTCGGGACGGTGGCCGGAGAAGGACGCCGGACCGGACGGCCAAGGGGAAGGAAGCGGCGGTGGGGGTGGCGGCTACATCCTGCCGGTCGGCGCATACGTGCGTGGTCCGGACGGGCTGAAGTTCCGCCCGAACGCCGTGGCCATGATCATCGTGAGCGTGCCCCTGGTGTCTGCGCTCGGCTGGGCCGTGGCGCGGATCATCAGCGCAGCGAACGGCGGCCGCGCGAGGAACTGACCAGCTGTGACTGGCCGCGGCACGCAACTGCCGGGCAGCGGCACTCGCGCTCGCGCTCGCACTCGCACTCGCACTGGCACTCGCACTCGCACTCGCACTCGACCGAGTTGATCGCCGCGGCCCCTCCACGGGGACTGTACGCTCGGGACAGCCCCGTCGCGTGGCCCAGGAGGTAGCGGTTTTGTCGAACAGGTTCACTCCACGCCAGGAGATCTGGCGCGGCCTGCTCTACGGTCAACGAGCGATGATGCTGCGTCTGACCGCTGAACTCAAGACCGAGTTCGGGCTCACGGTGCCGCAGTTCGAGGCCCTGCTGCTCTTGTCGGAGAGCCCGGGAACCACTCTCAGCACGAGTGCCCTTGCAACGGGACTGCTCTACAGCTCGGGCTCGGCCTCGCATCTCATCGGCCGCCTCGCTGAGCAGGGTCACGTCGAACGCACGCCGCGTCGGGCAGACGCACGGGTCATCGACGTCTCTCTCACGGCAGCCGGCGCCGACCTCATCGCGCGCGCCAGATCAGCACATCTCGCATCACTCAGCACCGAATTCGAACCGTTGATCGCCGACGCGGACGTGGAGCCGCTCCTGGCTTTCGCTCGCCGCCTCGCCGGGAACGAAGGGGTCACCTCGGCGCCACCTCAGGGCTGAGGGGCCTCTCGGGAATATCCTTCCGTTATCTGTAGTTACAGATAACCGGAGCGGGTCGTCCCCGCCCGGAGAGGTAGTCCCATGACCATGCAGCGCCACCGCATCGCCGTCGCCCGGCGGTTCGGCCCACCCGAGGCGATCGCCATCGAAGAACATCCTGTCGCCTCCTTGCGGCAGGGCGAGATCCGCGTCGCCGTGCGCACCGGCGGGCTGAACCCCGTGGATGCGCGCCGCCGCAGCGGCAGTTTCGGCGGCACCGTGCCGATGACTCTCGGCACCGAATTCGCCGGGATCGTCGTCGAGTCGCGTGACGCCCGCCACGCGGTCGGCCATGAAGTCATCGGCTGGGGCGTGAGTGGTGCCGATGCTGATCTGGTGACGACGGATGCCGACAGGCTCGCGCACAAGCCAGCGGGCCTCGGTTGGGCGCTGGCCGGCGGACTCAGTGGCGTCGGCCAGAGCGCCATCACCGCCCTGGCCTCCGTTCGGCTCGTCAAGGGAGACGTGATCGTCGTCCACGGGGCCGCCGGCGGCGTCGGCACTGTCCTCACCCAACTAGCGGTTGCCCGCGGCTTCAGGGTCATCGGTACCGCGAGTGCCGCCAACCAGGAGCACCTTCGCTCGATCGGGGCCAGTGCGGTCGTGTACGGCGCCGGGGTGGCGGATCGGATCGCCGAGGCTGCCGCTGGCTCACCGATCGCCGCATCCGTCGATCTGGCGGGATCGCGGGAAGCCGGCGACATCGCAAGCGCGGTGCTCCGAGCGGGCGGCCAGTCCATCACACTGGTACCCGAGACGATGACGTCTCACGGCATCCGCCTCGTCCAGGTACGTCGTAGCGCGGCACAACTCCAGGAACTCCTCGATGCCGTCGCCGACGGCACTCTCGTGCTCCCGGTCGAGTCGGTGCCCTTCACCAACATCGTCGAGGCTCACCGACGCCTCGACAGCGGGCACTCCCGTGGAAAGCTCGTACTCGACCTGTCGGACAATCCCCATCTCCCCGCAGAGGGGAGCCTGACATGACCTCGATCGCACTCATCGGTCCGGGGCGCCACGGAACGGCTGTCGCGCGCCTCTTCGCGCGCAGTGGCGTGAGCGTTCGCCTGTACCATCACCGCCCCGCGAAGGCTCAGGCTGCCGCCGCCCACGTGCGAGCTGTCGCGCGCGACGCCGAAGTGACGATCGCGGACTCGCTCATCGAGGCCGTGGACGGCCAGGAGATCGTCGCCCTCACCACGCTCTGGAACGCTCCACAGCGTTCCGTCATCGCCGGTCTCGGCGACCATCTCGTTGGCAGGGTGCTGCTCGACGTGTCGAACCCGCTGGACGTCACTCCCCAGGGAATCATCCCGGCGCATCCGGCGGAGGGATCGGCGGGCGAGTTCGTCGCGACTCTCCTCCCTCACGGCGTCGGTCACGTCAAGGCCTTCTCGAACCTGGCAACGGCCTTCATCGAAGAAGGCGGCGAGCAGTCCGCCGTGCTGCCGTTCGCAGCAGACAGCGCGCGCAGCGCCGAGATCGTCAGGCCGTACTTCACCCGAACCGGATGGAACCCCTGGTTGGTCGGCGATATCGGCATGTCGCGTCAGCTGGAGATCGGCGGCAAGTACAACGCCATCCATGGCCGGCACGGGCGATCCCGGCTCGACGCCGAGGAGATGCTCGAGTACAGCGGCCCGGAGGCTGTGCTCGTCTGACAGCCGTCGAGGGGAGCCTGAGCGTCCGCCCACGGCTCTTCTTCCGGCGCGGCCCGCTCGTGTCACGCCCTGTCACGCGCGTCGGACCCCGTCGTCTGCAGTGTCAGATGGATGCCGCCGGCATCGGATCCGTCTCACCAGTCTGCGAGCGACCGCCGGAGTGCGTCCATGGCGGACTCGGGAAGGGCGAGAGCGATGGCCTCGCTGACCGTGAGGTCGGCACCCTGGCGCTCGCCGGCCGCGACAGCCGCCGGGTCGGCCTCGCGAGCCGCATCCAGCTGCGGGGTGTGCACCCGGAACGCCTCGGCATCGAAGACGCCGATGCGGTGACGGATGACAGCGGCCGCGGCCGAGAGCGCACCGGCGCGTTCGCCGTCGCCGCGTTCGGCCGCGACAGCGCAGAGTCCCTCGAGTCCGTAGGCGATGCCCTCCTCGTGGTGCAGGCGGATCGAGACCAGCAGTGTTCGCACGCACGCGTCCTCCGCGGCATCCACATCACCTCGAAGCAGCAGCAGCCGCGCCTGGTGGTTGCCGGCCACCGAGAGCGTGAACAAGTCGCCGCTCGCCTCGGCGATCTCGGCGGCTCGGTTGAAGCGCGTCAGCGCATCCTCCGGCGAGCCGAGCAACCATGCCAGGCGACCCCGCGAGACCTCGGTGATCGCCTCGGCCCACGTGTTTCCGACAGCGTGTTGACGCGCGGCCGCGTCGGTGAGCTCACGACCCGCGGTCTTCACGTCGGGCGTCGGCAGTTGGAGGCGCGCGGTCGCGCGCGCGGCGAGCGCCATCGCTGCGGCATCCTCGTCTCCGCTCTCGGTGAAGAGTCGCACGCACTCGGCGAGACCGGCCACCACGCCCTCCGACGGCCTCTGCCACATCTCCCCCCACAGGGCGAGGAACCAGGCGACGGCCCTGGTGTGCTGCGTGATCGGCAGCTCCTTGCCCAGCAACTCCAGCATCCAGACCCGCACCTCGGCGAAGAATCCGGCGATCCACCAGTAGATGAGCAGGTTCCACGCGAAGGCGCCAGCGTCGTCGAGGCGGTCGGTGTAGATCAGGTGGCGAACCGCCGCACGCAGGTTCGGCAGCTCGAGGCCCAGCTGGGCGACGGCATCGGCCTGCTCGCGTCCGCGGAGTTTCGGAGCGGTCCGGGCGACGAAGTCGCTGTAGTAGTCAGCGTGCGCTGCGCGGATGACGCCCGCGTCGCCGGCGATCTTCAGGCGGCCCAGGGCGTATTCGCGCACGAGGGCGAGCAGCGAGAAGACCACCCGGCCATCGATCTCGGTCTGCTTCACGAGCGACGCGTCGATGAGCGCCGCGAGACTGTCGAGCGCCATCCCGTCCCACGACCGGCCGGCTCCCAGCGCCTCGACGGCCTCCAGGGTGAACCGGGTCGCGAAGACACCGAGATCCTCCAACAGCTCGCGGTCGGCATCCGGCAGCAGGCTCACGCTCCAGTCGATGGTCGCCCGCATGGTGCTGTGCCGTTCGGGCATGTCGCGCACCGATGCCGTGAGCAACGGCAGGCTTTGCTCGAGGCGCTCGGCGATGCCGCGTGGCGTCAGCAGCCTGACCTTCGCCGCGGCGAGTTCGATGGCCAGCGGCAGCCCCTCGAGACGCCGACAGATGTCGGCGATGTCGGATGCGTTCTCCTCCGTGATGGCGAAGCCGGGCTTCACCGCAGCCGCCCTGTCGACGAAGAGCACGCAGGCCGAGGAGCGCAGCGTGCGGTCGAGGGTGGCGGCGCCGACGCCGTCCGGCGTGGGCAGCGGGCCCACCTCATACACCTGCTCGCCACGGATGCGCAGCACGATGCGGCTCGTCACCAGGAACGTGGCGAGCGGTGCCGCCGCATAGAGGCGCACCAGCACGGGGGCGGCATCCACGATCTGTTCGAAGTTGTCGAGCACGATAAGCACCCGTCGCCCCGCGAGTGCGTGAGCGATGCGCTCCTCGAGGGCGGCCTCGCCGTTGTCGCGGATGCCGAGGGTGTAGGCGATGGTGGGAACGAGCAGCCCCGGCTCGAGCACGCCCTCGAGCAGCGCGAAGTAGATGCCGTCGGGGAAGAGGTCCTCGGCGGCGCGTGCCGTCTCGATCGCCAGCCTGCTCTTGCCGATCCCGCCCGGCCCGATCATGCTGACGACCCTGCTCTCTCCGTGGCGCAGCAGATCGCGCAGGCGCTCGAGATCACCCTCGCGGCCGATCGTCGCGGTGTAGGCGACGGGGATCCTCTCGATCGCGGATGGCGTCGCCGCCGACAGCTCGCTGTCACCGGCGACCCGCGACTCGTCGAACCTCTCAGCCAGCAGCGCCGCGAGGTCGCCGGCGACCTGCTCTTCGAGGTCGGCGGCGTTCTCGAACGGGAGGTAGGCAGCGGTGTCGTCGGAGCGGATGCGGTCGATCAAGCCGTCGAGGCGCGCATCGCGTTGCGTCGACGCCTTGATGTAGATCAGCTTCGGCATCGACGCCGCGGCGAGGTTGTACTCGTCCTCGAGGCCGGACACGTCTTCATCGGGAGCGACCCAGCCGTAGCTGTCGCCGTAGATGCCGACGAAGACGTCGGACTGTGCCAGGTAGGCGCGGTACAGAGCCCTCGGCGGATGAGGACGCGCACCCAGTTCGAACATCACCGGCGCGAGGCGGAGTCGCTCGATCGCCGCGCGCACCGCGCGCCGCTCATCCGCGAGCTCCCGAAGCGTCGAGCTCACGAACACCCGGATCCGCTGATCGGGTGTGCGGATCGCGGGCCTGACGGGCCCTGTCATGTGCATATCATGGCGCGATCAGCGGTTATCGCGCCACGGTTTCGCAGGAATTGGTGGGCCCCCGATCCTCGGGTACCCACATGTCGCCTGCCTGCGCCTAGATACCGGATGCAGCTGCAGACAGCGACTCAGTCGATCCAGTGATTCCGGCATCGCCAAACTCCACGACGGCCATGGTCAGGAATTCTGGTCGAGTTCACGGCGTCGATAGGCAGCCGGCACCGTTCCGCTGGAGTAGTAGCTGAAATAGATGGCTGCAGCCTCATCGGCGCCGAAGACTTCGCCGGGGAATAGATGAAGAGCGTGCACGCCTGCCGACCAGACGACAGCCTCGACATGGCCTGCTCCGTAATAGGTGTCGGGTCGTCCGATAGCGAACTGACGGGCGTGACCGTCGCCATCGATCTCGCGAAGTTCGATCGACATCGCCCCGGCGGTCCCGGCTGACTGGAGGAACTGGTCCCCCGTCACGAACGGCTCGAGGTCCTTCATCCGCTGTCCGTTCGGAAGCGGCCAGAGTGCGTAGCTCCACGTTCGTTCGCCGTCGAGGGCGTCGAGATTCACCCTGATCTGATCCGGAATCGGGCGGGACGAATCGGTGAGTTCCGCATGTGAACTCCAGTTGAATGAGCGAACGTGGGTGGGCGTCACTGCACGCGCTCCTGTCCGACCGAAGTCACCTTGATCTGCTCGTCGGTCAGTCTGCCAGAAGCAGGACAGGAGTCACTTCGCAGCCACGACACCGCCCACCGCTATCGACTCGCGCATACGCGAAGCTTCGAGATCGGCGAGGTCCGCCACGAGCCGCCGGCCCAACGCTGAGCCGTATCGGACCGCACGTCCGACAGACAGACTGGAACTGGCAGAGCAGCAGACCGCGACACACTCCGTTTGGCGGCAATCATCACCGGAGCAACGAAGAAGGACCGCTTCCGAGATTTCGGAAGCGGTCCTCTTTCTTGGGATTCTTGGAAGATTTCCAGAACTGCCCACTGTGTACTGTGTCGGGCTGACAGGATTTGAACCTGCGACCCCTTGGAGGATCTGAGCGTTAGCCGGTCGCCTCCGAAAATCTCCGAAAACCCGCGGATTCCCTTGTGTTTACAGGGAACCGAGCGGTTCGCTGACTCCGATCCTACCCGGTCGATTGGCGTCGCTCACGAGTCAATGTGATGGGTAAATGATGGGAGAGCCGGCGACTTCTCGACCGGGTCCGTGCTCACGTGATGCGTCGCGGGATGGTATCCGCCCGCCGTACAGCGGGAGGCTGTCGACCTCAAACGGTCCGGGACAGAGCCGTGATCGGCGAACGCATCGCCACTGCTACCCAATGCCTGCACGACCGGAACGGAAGCACCACGACGGCGGCAACTGATCGTTGGCGGATCCCGGAGCGGGCACCGAGTCATCGGACTTCAGCGACCAGGGTCGAACTCTTTCCGGGGGGCGCGCCACGCAAGCGCCGGAAGGATCGCCCAGATCCTCCTCTCCATCGAGCGCGATGCGGTCGGCGCGCCCATTACACGCGCTTCAGCGCGCGTCCTGACCCAAGGGCCCCCGCCAACCGTACAGGTGGGGCCTGCTGTCCGCCGCGAGCGACTCGGATGGCGGTCTGGTGACCGATGTCGGAGGTCCCCGACTGTGGTTCCTCCGATGTCGAACACGCACGCCGAGTGCCTACCAGCGGTCAGTTGCCGCATTCAACAATCCGACTCTCGATCTACTAAACGGACGGTCCGCTCCGTTCGTCATCGCGATGTTGTCGATTATCTTCAGGCAACCGAGCCACAGTCCTCGTACCGGACGCACACGTCGAAGTTGGCGAAGCTCTTTACCAGCTCTGCGCGGCCGGCTACGACGAAGACGACCGGAAATTCCCAGCGGAACAGCCCGCGAACTCTGCTGCAGCTGGGTGAAGCTCGAATAGTTGGTGCCGCAGATCGACGATGACATCGAGGTCTACCGCCTCTCCGCTCACGCCGTCGGCGCACTCGAAGTCGCTGGCCGCGCCTGAGGGACCACCGGACGTGTATCCCGCTCCCGCGTCCGCACTCTTCTGGAAGCTTCGAACGGCTGGCCCGCGAGGCGTCGGCTGATGCATGACTACCGAAGCGGGCTCTTCGACTTCAGGATGTTGACGGCGCTGTAGCCGTTGGCGTCGAGTAGCGGTCGGAGGCGCGCCTTCTCGGTGGCGAAATTGTTCCGGGGGCCAACCCGGATCGAGACGATCGGCAGGTTGCTCGGCGTCTCCTGGTAGTACTCCGGATCGTGCTGTTCCCAGTCGGTCGAGAACGGGTCGGTCTTGGCGCCTGTGATCCGGAGATGCGCGTGCGTACCGACCGGGTTGGGGTGAATCGCCGCTGAGTTCTCCGGGCGCGCTACGGCGTACCGCACCTCGCGCTCACGGAAGAAGTGCTTGTTCTTGATGGACGCGACAGCGTCGACGTAGCCGCTGCTGCCGCGGTCGCGGAAGATCGCGCCGAAGTTGTCGCCCACGTCATGACGAGCGTCGATGTACGCCCCTTCGTCCTCGCCGTCTCTGATCTCCCAGATCGCACGGGTTGCTATTTCGAGTTGCGTCTTCTTGTCGTAGATCAGGTCGAGCCACCGGAACGGAAACTCCTCGATGTACGGCCCCCGCGAAATCGCACCAGACTGAATGCCGACGACAGGAAGGTACACGCCTCTCGGAATACCGACCGCAAAGCCGTCGGCGAGCGCGTACTTCTGCCACTGCTCGGTATCGTCAGACACCGGGCTAAAGCAAGTGACGAACGCACTGCCATGATAGAGATCTCCGCCCGCGCCTTCGAGCGACTCCTTCAACTCCTCGAAATCGATCTCGGGAAACGCCGAGTCGTAGTAGTCCCACCCCTGTTTCATCCCTTTAAAGGCTTGCCGGACTCGTTTGTTGCCGAGCTTCAGTTCTGTCGCGTCGTTTAGCCCTGCGACGTCAGCCGCCCACAGCTCGTGATTCGTGATGATCTTCTCGACGACATCATGCTTCGTGTAATGCCAGACGAGATCCGGAGTGCTCATGCATTGAAGATATCGACTTGTCATCAAACCACTGAAAGCCTTCGCGCGCGTGCTACATGCGGGACCTCTTCTTTCTAGCGAGGTGGAGTTGTTGGGCATGTCCGGGCCAAGGGTCCTCGAACAGCGCCTAAATCTTCAGATCGGATGCCACTCCCTTCGTCCTTAGGCGCCGAATCCTGAGTTGGCCGCGAGGTCATAGGTACGATTCGCATATGCCAAAGCTCCAGATCAATTCAGACGCAGCAAACCTTGCACGGGACGTCGCTCATGCGCTCACCGTGGCATCGCCGCTCGACCTGATGACCTACAAATTAGAAAGTTCGAGAGCGGTGAGAGGCGGCACTTACTACGCCATCGACGAGACGTTCCCGATCCCCCCAGTGCGGAAGCACATCGCGGATCACGCAAACAACTGTGCAGACTGCGCTGACTTTCACAGATGGCGCGCTGCGTACGAGGCACGGTGTTCTGACAACGCCCTTGAACCGCTCCCCCGAATGGTTGCTCCGGCGACCCTCGTCCAAGAGTCGCTCGCTGCTTTTCCCGCGAAGGACGCATCCAACTCTGAGTGGGTCGGGCTCCTAGCGCTGATGATCGAGAATGGCGCCAACGACGAGACGTGATGGCGCCTGATCCCGGCGAGCACCGCGAACCGTCCCCGGCAGTAACCCAATGCCGCTACGGCCTTGGTAAATCCGCCTAGACTTCGTTCTCCGACGGTCCTACTGCCCGGCAACACTTCTCAACGTCGCCATTGCCTTCTTTCGCGTTCGTCATTGTCCTGCACCGCACGGTTTAGTTCAGCGATCGCGCGCGCAGTGGGCGCCCACCTGCCGTCCAGCTGCAGGGTCCTCGCCAGGACCAGCCGTTTCACAGCGAACAGCACATTGGTAACCGCACGGGGCGATCCGCTGACGCGTCGGACGCACTCGATAATGTCGTGGCCCTCGTCGACGGTCTTGATTGTTTCGATTGTCTTACGACCCTGCGCTCAACGACTCGGACCTGAAACGCCTCCGGCTTCCGAGCCCGTCGATCCTCATATGCGGCCTTGCGACATGCAGCTCGGCAATAGGCCCGCGGCCTACCTGTGCGCGCAGCTGGCGGCAGTGCGGCGCCGCACCGCGCGCACTCCGTCGCCGCGATAGGCCGGACTACCGTTTTCTGCCGGATGCTCATGCTCTGAAGGTGCGCCGGGTCACCCCGTTTCGTCACCGGCGAAACTGGGACATCCTCGATCTGCAAGAGGCGTGGCGCTTCAATCTCGTTAGCGCGTCACGAGAACGAGGCAGGGGTCAATGCGGATGGGACTCAGTAGATTTCGATCTGCCGGGTGACGTCGTGCGGCATGGCGCATTGGGGAATGTCAACCAAATGTCCGTACCGATGTTTGCGCGCGCATTTCCGTGATTCCCTGCGCTGCTTTGACGCGCTGCGCGTCAACAGAGGTCCCCGCCGAGCCCGAGCAAACGCCACCGGCTGTCAGCATCCCGGTGCCCGATATCGGATATATCCGACCTCCCCGCCTCTCCGACGATGAGAAGGAAACCCTGCGAGGGCAGTTCGAGGACGAGCAGTGGCGCTCGTCCAGCAGAGCTAGGCCCGACGCGGCGCGCACCCCGCCATCTTGAACACGACCAAAAGCAGGCAACGACAATGCTTCCATGCCGCGCACGAACTCGGCACGGTACTTCATCGCGTTGGAACGAGAAGGTGCCGATCCCCTCGATGAGGGGATGCAACTCCACTCGACTCGCGGAGACGAAAATGCCTAGTCCTCGGTCCGGCGAGTGGTGTCCACGGCATAGACGTCATGCTGGATGTTGATGTAATTTCGCTCAGCAAGTGCGTTCATGAAGCGGTGCCCCTTGGCCTGCAACTCGGGATCCTCGTTTACGAGCGCCCAAGCGATGGCCGCAGGAACTGCGTATCGCATGAGGTCGTACATGGTGGGTTCGGGCGAATCGTCGACGAGTTTCGTCAATGCCATCACCGTGTCGAGCACTTCCTTCGGGTACTCCGCGGCAGCGGCGGCGAGGTCCTCGCCGATCATGCCGTGGGTGACCAGGTTGGGGTGGAGTGTAGCGGCCTCGAGAAGACGGGGTACCCACCACGCTTTCTCGAACTTCCTGCTGCGGACGAACCAGTAGAAGTCCTTTAGCTCGTCGCGATCGCTTGGGTGTTTGCGAACGTGGTCGACTCGGCAGTCCCAAAGCGCCTCGAGCCGAACGCGGATCTCCTCGTCCACAACTTCGGCATGCATGAATTCCCACGCGATGTGGCCGATGGCGTCTCCTCGCACATCTGCTGGTTCGTCGGAGAAGAAGGCGACCATCAGCGCGTCGTCAATGGGGAGCTGACCACGGATGTGGGTTGTGATGATCCATTCACCGATCAGCTGATTCGTAGGTCGGAGCCCGTGCCAACCGACCACCATCGGCTCCTTGAGCCTCATCGCCGCGATCACCGCACCTCGGATAATGCCGAGCGTGATGGAGTGCACGTGTTGGGTCCCGAGAGCAATCGAAAGCGCAATCTGCTGCGACCGCGAAATCGACTCCTCGGTTCCGAATAGTTGATCGACGCGAGCGCGAAGCCACAATTCGTTGGCGAGGTAAAGGCGCGACAGGCTCTCGCCGATGACCGCAGCGAGTGAATCGTAGGGGTCATCACGCGCAAGCTCGTCGTCGAGCACGGCCAATGCCTCGGTGCGAAGCGTGACGTCCTTAGTGGAGCCGGCGAAGCTGATGATTGCTTTGGCTTGGATGGGCCACGCCGCGTTGATCGAGAGGTTTAGCGGGTCCCAGCCTTCGCCGGGCCGAGATGCGACGTAGTCGTCCCAGAACCGACTGTCTTTCGCGGCTTCCAGGAGAACGCGACCGAGTTCATCAACTGTCCCGGGTGGAACGCTTGATTCCTCGCGCCCCTTCACCGCCTCCTCGATCAGAGCGACGGCCGCGTGCCGCGCTTGCGCGTAGTCCCGCTCGTCGTCGAGGCGGTCGCCCACTGGCTCGAAGGCTGACACGTCTGGGAGCCCGAGTACGTCGCGAACTAGGCCGACGAGCTGCGGCCAGTCAGGCTTCGCGTCGCTCTGAATGGCTGCTTCCCACCCCCGAAGGATGGCACTGAGATAGGTCGGTCGCAGCCGCAGAGCGAGGTCGGTCTCACCTTCGAGGGCGCGTGGAGCCGTGGTGAGGAGGGTTGTGAGCATCCGTCCCTGTCCCCCGTGGCTCGGTCCGTGCCACGAGTCAGGTTCGGGGTTCCACGTCGCCAGGTGGGTCACGAGTGCTGCCGGGCTCATCGATTCGAGCGCGTCAAGCGTGAGGGGGCTCTCGGGGCCGACCCATGAAGTCAGCTGGAAGTCTGGGCGCGTCGGGTTTTCGATGACGCCGTCTTCCTGCTCGAGGGAGCCGAGTTCCAACCTCAGCTCGTCAGATAGGTGCTCTGCACCTACGGCGGCGAGCAAGCGGTGCCTCCATCTACGCCTGTACTCCGACGCTCTCGTGCCAGCTTCTTCGTCTGTATCGTCGTCGTGGCGAAGCCGCTCGGTCAACGCAGCTCGGTCGCCGAAGGGACCCCGATCAAGGTACCTAGTCGCCGCGCTCAACCGTTCAGGTTGACGGTCACCAACGGCGCGAAAGTATTCTGCCAACTCAAGCCGGAAATGGGGATCACTGAAGCCCGGCTCTTCCAGCAGGTCGATCGTCGCGTCGATCACAACCCCAGGATCGATCATGCCGGATGCGATGGCTCGCGCCGCGGCGAAGAGTAGGACTCGCTTCGCCAGCGACAACTCGTTCGCAACCAATAGGCCGACCGCGGAGACAGGATCGCTTTGCATATGGGTGACCGCGGCGTCCCGCACGGCATCGATCAGGGTGTCTTCTATTCCAGCGTGGTTCCGCGTAATCGTTTCGATCGAGGGCCGCGAGACCGAGCTGTAGTCGCGTTCGTGAGGCAAATTGCCTGCGGATCGCTCCCAGTCTTGTAGCCACCAAAGGGTCTGTTGAAGTGCACCGTCGCCGAGAGCCTTCACAATTCCGGGAAGTTCCTTCTCATACCAGTACTCCTCGATCACGGTGAGCACGCGCCCGCGGGCGTCTACTCCGGTCGGACCGAAGATGGCGCGTGCGAGCCGCTGACCGATCTTCGGCTTCGGTCCGGTCAGGAGGTTGCGAGCAAGGGTGGCGAGGTCTTGGGGATCCGTTCGGTAGCCGAAGCCTGAATCTTCCCAAGCTTCGAGCAGCGGCTTCAATTGCACGGCCTTCTCCGCAGGGAGATTGGCTCCTACAAAAATGGCCGAGCGGCGAATCCACGAGTTCTCGCTCTGTTGCAGGGTCAGAAATACTTCGATGACGGCGTCAGGAGCAAGTGGAGCCATCCGAACGAGATAGTCCACTTCGGGCCATGGCTTCTCGCGGATGAATCCCTCGGCATCAGTGACGGGCTCTGGCGGACTGGCGAACTGGCCAGCCTTCAACAGCGGAAGCACCCAATTCGAGTTGTTAAGCCCATCGAAGAACACTCGTCGCAGTTGCGGTGACGGAATAAGCCGCATCGCCTCAGTCACTTCTGCCTGGGTAGGAGTCGACAGATCAGGCATCTTGCGCACCCTCCCCGTTCAGTCGCTTAAGCAGATCATCGACCGCCGGTCGCCCTTCGAGGAACGGCCTCACACGCGGCTCCATCAGATCGTCGACGAGGGCGATCTTTTCGTTGAGGCGTTCGTCGGTGGGCAGGGGCTTTGAACGGGTGCCACGATCCCAATGTGTGTGACCCTGAAAGAATCGGTAAAGCCCATTCCACGTCGAGATGTCCCTCGAATGCAGGCCAGCGTCACCGGTCAATAGCAACCGCTGATTCGCCCTGATTCGCCCGGCAATTTCGCGTTGAGAGATGATGATGCGTCCTAGCTGACCGGCAATTTCTCGCGGAACTGGGATCTCCTTTTGATCCAGCTCGAGATCCATATCTGGATATTTGGCGGCCATTGTCGGGAGATCCTGCACAAGTTTGTCGGCATCGCCGTCGCGCTTTCGGACTTCCGCCGAAAAGATCCCTGGCAGACCCCCCATGAATTCGCGCATCGAGTGGCAGATTAGACCAACGTGCGAAGGCTGCTCTCCGGCCTCGATTGCTCGTGACAGCTCACGGAGGGCACTCCGATAGAGTCCACCGATCTCAGCATTACGCTCGACGAGCGCGTAGTACAACCCCTGCCGACGCTCCGTGAAAAATCTCTCCTCCGTGCTCATGGATGAGGGCGCTCCCCACGCAAGTCGACTATCCGGATACTGACCATCACAAGACGAACTGTATCCACCGCGTTGCCCCGATCAGGGAACGGCTCGGGTCCATTCGAAGAGAGGCGCGGGACGGGCCGTGGCACCCGATCCCATTCCGATCACTAGAAGCTCGGACGCAGCAGCCAATCGTTGTAGCTGAGCAGGACCACTCGTGCGGCGTCCTTCTGGCGGTAGGCCTTCTTCCACCGCCGAACCACGCTCTGAAGGTGGTCGAGATACTCGACGGCGTTCATCGTCCACAGATGGTCATAGGTTAGCTCGCCGTCTGCGGCCTCTGGGTCGAGGTCGATCCAGACCACTGCGCCGGCTCCGCTACCGATGGCGTCGAATAAGGAATGGCGAAGGTGTCTCCAGCCAAGGGGCGTGAGGTCTGTCGTGCCGCGCACCGACCCATACGTCTTGGCCATGAGTGCGCGCCAGACGTCGGGGTCCTGCTCGCTCTCGAGGCGCACCAGTAGCTCTCGCATCTCTGGGATCCAAGAGAGGAGGTCGTCTGCAGCGTTGCGCCGCTGCAGACGTTGGTCCTCGTGCAGTCGACGGCGTCCATCCACCCAGAGGCCGAGGAGCCCGTTGAGGGCACTGCTTCCGAGTCTGGTCACGGCATCCGTCATGGTCATCCCTAACTTTTCGATGATGGTGGGCCGATGAAACCAGAAGCCACCGACATCAGACCTTCGGCCTGGAGGGGCACGCGGTTACTCCTGCGTGTCGACGCTGCCACGGCCCCGCTGCCCTCGGTCGTGCACGGGTTCTAGGTCCTCCCAGGTGGTCCACTAACTACCGGGCACACTCGACATGGGCGGAAGACATGAGACCCCATCGATGGCGATTAGGTGGTGGAGCTGGCCACAGAGGATAGCGACACGCTCAACGAGACCTGCCCGACAGAGGATCATTCCCTGGGGCGCCAAGCCTATTGGCCGGCTCGATGCTCGGCGCCACTGCGACGCTCAGCGTCGTCATAACAGCTTTCATCGCATGTGCCGCCGGCGACCGAACTCGATCAGCGTTGGCCTGACTGAGATGGGATCGCCAGGACTCTAGACGCCGACATCTGCGCGTGCCGCGCGCTTGGGAGCGCGTGCGCACCTATATGTCAGGAAGGGCTGGTTCAGTCTCGTGCGAATGCAGTGCCCGCTGCTTCAGTTCGACGCGCAGGGCGAGCCCCGCCACCAGGCAGGCTTGCATCGATTCCGCGGAAACCAACAAAAGTCCTGATCGCACGGTGCCGCGTCGGCCGCGACACCCTGCCAGCTCAGCGAGTCTGCTTAATTGTCCGGCCTCGCGAACGCCCGGTCGAGCAGCTCCGCGGTCGCCGGATTGACGAGCTCGTTCCGTCGGATGTAGTGCTGCGCCGTGATCCTCGAATCCGTGTGCCCCAGCAGCTCGGCGGCGAGCTGCAGGCTGGCGTTGTCATGGATCGCCGTCGCGACCGTTCGGCGGAACATGTGCGGCGAGACGCCGGTGATGCCAGCGCGTTCGAGCACCTGCCGGAGGCTGCGGCTCACATTCGCTGTGCTGAACGGACTCCCATTCCGCGTTTGCAACAGCAACGAATCAGGCTCGAGATCGCCGGCCATCGCCAACCGGCGGCGGACCGCCTCCGCGGTGAAGGATGGGAGCGTCACGATTCGTCGTGACCTGGCGGTCTTGGGATGGTCCTGCCGGAAGGTCGCTTCGCCTTGGCGACTGATGATCGTTCCGGCGATGCCGATCGTCGGCAGTGCGCTCGTCAGGTCGACGTCGCGGCGGCGGATGGCGAGGACCTCGCCGATCCGCGCCGAGGTTCCGAGCATGACCTCGACGATCGCGCCGAGCTGGCCGTCTGGTTTCGGTCCGGAGATATGACCCTCGCCGGCCTCCCACCGGCCGATCACGGCTCGGATGGCGTTCACCTCGAGGCTCGTCAGGGCGTTCGGGGTACTGGGCGGCCGGCGAAGCGTCGACACGCTCACCATCGGGTTCTGCGGAATGATCTCGTGCCGCACGGCGAGCGCGAGGGCGAGGCGCATCACGACTCGGGCCTGCTTGGCTCGGTTGTAGGACTGTCTGGCCAGTGCCTTGATGAAGTGATCGCAGCGAGCCACTCCGATCTCGCGCAGCGTGAGGTGCCCGAACACCGGCAGCACCAGGGTGCGCATGTTGCGTTCGTAGAGCAGCTGAGTCGTTCTCGAGATGCGGTCCTCCAGCTTGATGTCGTCCAGCCAGTAGTCGACCAGATCCCCGAACGGGCTGTCGGGGGTGAGGTGGCCGGATGCCGGCTGGTAGAGGCTGCGCTCGGCGAGCTTCTTCTTCAACGCCCGTGTCGCGCCTGCTTCGGTCTCGGCGGTCGCAGACACCTGACGGGCGACTCCGTCCCAGTCGCGGAAACGGGCGCGCGCCTCGATCCGGCCGGACGCGGTCTTGTGCGTCGTGATCTCCCCGAAGGTGCCGATCGTCTGCCGTGGCCGTGCCATGTCAGTTCACCGCCCGGGTGGCGCGTCGGCTCACGCCTGTTCGCGCTGTTCGGCGACCCACGCCCGCACGTCGGAGACGGCGAATTTCAGGTGTTTGCCGAACCTGTACGCCGTCGGTCCCTTGCCGTGGGTGCGCCAGTCGTAGACGGTCGAGACCGGCACGCCGAGGTAGCCGGCCAGCTCGGAAACATCCAGCAGAGGTTCGAGCCCCCATGCGTCGATGGGGAGCATCGACGAGAGGATCAGCGGGTTCTCGTGTGTGTCCATACCGAGGAGGTGCGCCCGGCACGTCCCGACGATCGGAATCAACCAGATCCAACGGCTTACTGCCGCGGAGCCGGTCCGAGATGGTGGGCTCACAGGGCCCAAAGTGATGAGTTTTTGATGAGTGGATCATCGCGTACAACCTAAAAAGTCCCGGAAACCCTTGAGTTTCCGGGACTTTGCGGTCGGGCTGACAGGATTTGAACCTGCGACCCCTTGACCCCCAGTCAAGTGCGCTACCAAGCTGCGCCACAGCCCGATGCCTCGGCTGGCCGAGGCAACCTGTCAATCATAGCGTGCCGAACGGGGTGCTCAAGACACCGTGCGGGCCACACGACGGATGGGCGCAGGTGCGATTGGAGCGGCATCCGCAGCGCTCCTGCACTCCGTCATAAGGTGAAGCCATGGCAGCGACGGTGCGCATTGTTCCTGTGACGGATGCCCCTTGGGCCGACGTGGAGCGCGTGTTCGGCACACGCGGCGATCCGTCGACGTGCTGGTGCCAGTTCTTCAAGCTGCCGAACTCGGCGTGGAAGACGATCACCGCCCCCGAATGCCGGAGCGCTCTCGAGCAACAGGTGCAGACGGCGCAGGGCGGACAGTCATATCCGCCTGGCGTCATCGCCTACCTAGAACCCGACGACGAGAACGACGAGAACGTCGAGAACGACGAGAACGTCGAGAACGACGACGCAGCCGCAGGCGCCGACGCCTCAGCCGCCGAGCCCGTCGGCTGGTGCGCCGTCGAGCCGCGCACGGCCTACGAGCGGCTGCGCACCGCCGAGGTCGTGAAGGGCAGCCCCGAGGATCCGGATGACCAGTCCGTGTGGGCCGTCACCTGCTTCGTCGTGCGGGTGGGCTTTCGCCGCAAGGGCATCGGCGGAGCACTGCTGCAGGGCGCCATCGACCAGGCCAGCCGCCTTGGCGCCCGGGTCATCGAGGGCTATCCCGTCGACACCGCCGAGCGCAAGACGTCGGCGGCCGAGCTCTACCACGGCACGCTCTCGCAGTTCCTCGGCGCCGGCTTCGAGATCACGGACCGCCCATCCCCCAGCCGAGCAGTCGTCACCTTGCGCGTCGCGCCGACGCCCTGACGCGAATCTCGAGCGCTACTGTTGCTGAACCTGCGAAAGGGACGGATGCGATGAGCACCACAAAGGGACGCCTGCGGTACGACCACGACCAAGTCACCCGCCACGATGAGCTCTACGAGATCGGAAAGGCTCGCCGGGCAGACCTCCCCCGCTCGGCCCAGGCCGTGCTCGCCGAGAATCCCGGTCGCGATCCCCTCGGCATCCTCGAGCAGCAGCACCACCCCCGACTCCCCGACCTCGTCCCCCTGCGCGTGCACCGGATGCTGCAGAGCCCGTTCGCGTTCTACCGCGGCACCGCCGCCATCCAGGCCGCCGACCTCGCGGCCGACGCGGCGACGGGCTTCGACGTGGCACTCTGCGGGGACGCCCATATCGCGAACTTCGGTATCTACGCCTCGCCCCAGCGTGCCCTCGTGTTCGATCTGAACGACTTCGATGAGGCGGCATCCGGCCCATGGGAGTGGGACGTGAAGCGGCTGGTCACCAGCGTGGTCATCGCCGCTCGCGACAACGGCTTCAGCGCTTCCGACATCCGACGCGCCGCGCTCACCGCAGCCGGCGCCTACCGCTCGACGCTGCGGTCGACGCTCGAGCTGGGCGCCATCGACCGGTACTACCTGCACGCCGAGGTCCGCAAGGACACCAGCCGCTTCGGGCCGTCCACGCAACGGCTCATCAACAAGGCCATCAAGGCCGCCGAGAACCGCACCTCCGAGAACGTGGTCAAGAAGATCATGACCCGAAGCGACGACGGCTCGCTCCAGATCGTCGAGGATCGCCCGACCCTCATGCACATCGAGCCCGAGATCGAGGCGCAGCTCACCGAGATCTTCCGCCGCTACCGGGAATCCGTCGCCCCCGATGTTGCGCTCCTGCTCTCGCAGTACGCGGTGACGGATGCCGTCCGTCGGGTGGTCGGAGTCGGAAGCGTCGGCACGCGGTGCTACATCGCCGTGCTCACGGGACCGCTCGGGGAGCCGCTCGTGCTGCAGTTCAAGGAGGCCTCCCGCTCCGTCGTACACGAGTTCGGCGGCGCACCGATCGATCCAGCGCCGGGGGTGGACGTCGAACTCGTCGAGTCGAACCACGGCTATCGCGTGATCGCCAACCAGCGCATCCTGCAGGCCGTCTCCGACCCCTTCCTCGGCTACCTTCAGGGCGATCTCGGCCGCAGCTTCTACGTGCGCCAGTTCCGTGACCGCAACGTCTCCTTCGACATCGGCACGCTCAACCCGCAGCAGTTCTCCGACTACGTGAACGCCTGCGCGTCCCTGCTCGCCCGCGCCCACGCGCAGAGCCCCGCCGCAGGGAGCGTCTCGGGCTATATGGGGACCTCCGATGTCTTCGACGAAGCTGTCGTCGCGTGGGCGCACGAGTATGCCGACAGGTCCTACGCCGACTTCGTGCTGCTGCGCGACGCCGTCGAGACGGGGCGCTTCGTCAGCTCGGAGTTCGGCGCCTGAGAGCCGGACTTCTGGGGAACGGAGCCTGAGGGTCCACTGAGGCTTCGGTGCCCGAGGTCCGTGCTCAGCCCAGGCCGAGCACCCCGTCGAAGACCAGCTCGGCCGGTCCGGAGAGGGCGACGTGCTCGCCGTCCTCGGTGGGGAACATCCGCACTCCCACGCGCCCGCCGGGCACGTCGACACGCCACTCGTTGGGGGCACCGGCTCCAGCCCAGTGCCGCACGGCGAGGGCGGCCGCCACGGCGCCGGTTCCGCACGACAGAGTCTCACCGGAGCCGCGCTCGTGCACCCGCATCCGGATGCGGCCGACGCCATCGTGCACCAGTGGATCGTGCGGCAACACGAACTCCACGTTCGCGCCCTCGGGCGCTTCGGGGTCGAGGATCGGGATGACGGTCAGGTCGATGCCGGCGAGTTCGACCTCGTCGGCCAGGGCGACGACGACATGCGGGTTGCCCACGTTGATGCCGAGGCCCGGGCGTGCGACGGGGAGTTCGCGGGCCCGCACGAGCGGTTCGGTGCCGTCGAGTCTCCAGCGGCCGAGGTCGACCTGGAAACCGGTGCCGGAGCGTTGCAGGTCGCGCACTCCCCCGCGCGTGCCGATGGCGACGGAATCGCCTTCGGCGAACTCGAGCAGACCCTGTTCGATGAGGAATCGCGCATAGACGCGGATGCCGTTCCCGCACATCTCCGACACCGTGCCGTCGGAGTTCCAGTAGTCCATGAACCACTCGGCGTCAGGGTCCTCGGCGAGGGCGGCTGCGCCGTCGGCCAGGCTCCTGGACCGCACGGCGCGGATGATGCCGTCGGCGCCGACACCGAAGTGTCGGTCGCAGATCGCGCTGATCTGCTCGGGGGTGAGCTCGAGTTCACCATCGGGATCGGCGAACAGCACGAAGTCGTTCCCGGTGCCGTGTCCCTTGGTGAAGTGCAGATCGATCGCCATGGGGAAAGTCTATGGGCGCTGACGGATGCCGCCCGTTCGCTGAGTCCCGGGCGACGCCCGCGGTCGAAGCGAACCGTGGCGCGCGACACGAGGCGCTTCGGGCGGTCGCTCCGCTCGGCCCTCGGCGAGCGGGTGTTCCGGGAGCGCGCGAGCGGGTGGGCGGCCCTCAGCCGGCTGGCGTGCCAGACGCTATCGCCGTGATGTCTGCCTGCGTGAGCGGCTCCCACGGTGACGAGTCGGGATCCGAGGCCGAGGCCTCGGGGCTGTCGGCCTGAGTCCACCACTTCGCCTCATACGGAACACCGCTGAAGAGGATGCGGTCGCCCTTCTGATAGGTGGCGTCGCCGGTCCACTCGGGGAACGTGCCCGCCGGCAGTGAGGCCTGGGGAATCGGCGTCTCACCCTCCAGCACCGGGCCGACGAGCTGCCACGGCGACTCCCAGTCGTTCAGCACGGGGTTGTCGGGCACCTCAGCCTTGGTCCACCACTTGGCCGTGTAGACGTTGCGGTGCCAGACCACCTTCGTGCCCTTGAGGTAGGAGGCGTCGGACGACCAGATCGGGTACGGCGAGGTGGCCGGGTCGTCGGCGATCTCCGCGGCCTGGGTGGGCTCGCTGGTGGTCGCGGCGGCGCTCTCGCCAGCCGCGAGTGATCCGTCGAATCCGCCCGAGAGCAGGTCGGCGAAGAACAGGTCGCCCTGATCGACACCGCTGCAGGCATCCGACACGATGGACGTCGTCGTGTAGTTCGAGCCGCAGGTCTTGTCGCGGTTGGCCGACCACATCGACATGCGACCGAGACCCTTGTCGGCAACCCAGGCGTTGAGGAGCTTGGCGTCCTTCAACGAGAACACCTCGTCGACGACGTCGTTCTGCCCGATCATGGGCGTCGCGCCGATCTTCGACCAGAGTGTGGCGTCGCCCAGGTTGATTCCGGCCCGGCTGTAGAGCACGCCGAGCTGGCGCTGGGTGGCTGTGAGAGCCTGCTCGGAAGCCTCGGCCATGCTGTCGCCGACGGAACGGCTCGAGCCGTAGTCCATCGTCATCGCGTTGACGCCGGCCAGGTCGACGCCTGCTTTCAGCATTGCGGACACCGCGTCGGTTCCGTCCTCGGTGAGTCCAGTCGGGGCGACGGGCAGGGTGAGCCAGACGGCCATGGGGTCGCCGGCGGCTCGTCGCTGCTCCTGCAGCGTGGCGATGGCCGAGGCACGTCGTTCGACTGCGGCGGTGTCGGTGAGACCGGCACCCTCGAGGTCGAGGTCGATCGTGCCGACCTTGTAGCGGTCGAGAACGCTGGCGTACGCCGCCTCGAGCTTGGTCTCATCGGTGCAGTTCACGGCGAGCTCGTCGTTCAGGAGGCCGCCGAACGACACGGCGATGCTGCCGCCGCCCTGCTGCAGCCGGGCGATGCGACGGTCGAGGTCGAGGGTGTCGCCGGCCTGCTCGAGCGTGTAGGCCGAGCCCCAACTGGGCGTGCAGGCATCCGTCGTCGACGAGACGATGAACGAGAGCACGGCGTCGGGGGTGTCCGTCGATCCCTGGGTCTCGAACTCATAGGTGGGCGTGGCGGTGACGTCGACGTAGCCGGCGAACCACGGCTGCGCCTGCGACGGGTCGGCCTGCGTCGACGCCCAGGTGCGCGCACCGAAGAAGCCGGCGGCGACCACGGCGAGCAGCACGACGATCGCGATCGAGACTCGCAGCGGCGAGAGCCTGCGGTCGGAGAGCTCGACAACGGCTTCCGCGTCGACGGATGCGCCGGCTCGGTTCTTCTTCGCCATCAGGCTGCCTTCTTCTCTTCATGGGCTCCGGTGCCGTCGCTCTCGCGGGCGCCGAAGGATGGGGACGCCGGGCGAGCGGATGCCGCGGCACGATGCGGCGCGGCCGCTGCCTCGAGCATCGGCACGGCCTCGTCGGCGTGGCCGTGGTAGAGCACGGAGCGCCAGTCGAGCGCGGCGGCATCCGTCGCCGTCGTCTTCTCGGCGACGGGCTCCGTACGCGTGACGTAGAGCGGCTTGATGAGGCCGAGCCAGGTGTCGACCAGGGCGTTGCCGATTCCGATGTAAGCGACGATCGCCCAGCTCGCCAGCACGGCGTTGATGCCGGCGAAGGCGGCGTTGCCCCAGTTGCCCGCGTTGACGTCACGCCAGAGGGTGAGCAGCGAGAACGCGACGATAAGGAACGGGGTCACGACGTAGAGGAGCGGGGCCGCCGTGCGGTTCTTCACCTTCGGCGTGCGCACGAAGGGGATCTTCTTGCCGGTGAGCGCCTGCTGCATCGACTTGAGAACTCCGGCGAGGTTCACCGGCAGCATGATGAGGTTGAAGCCGTAGATGCGCAGCACGTCGGTACGGCGGTAGCCCGCGTAATGCAGGTCGCTCGCCATCGCGAGAAAGTACGGCAGGGCGGCGAGCAGCACCACAGGGCTGAGGAGTCGGCCGTCGTAGGGGTACGCCAGCAGGAAGACCAGTCCGAAGCTCGCCCAGGCGATCGACGCCATGTAGTTCACGCGCAGCATGAGTTCGAGGATCGAGACCTGCTCACCACGACGCTTACGCGCACGCACCTGGCGCCAGAGCTTCGGAAGGATGAGCAGACCGCCGTTCGCCCAGCGACGACGCTGCACCACCAGGGAACCGAAGTCCGGCGGTGTGGCCGAATAGCTGAGGCGCTCGGGATAGTTCACCAGGCTCCAGCCGTGGGTGCCGAGGTCGACGCTCGACTCGGTGTCCTCGATGACGGTGCGGTCCTGGATGTAGCGCTTGACTTCGAACCCGCCCACGAACTCGGTCTCCACGATGTCCTCGATGGCGACCTTGCGGATGACGGCGTTCGCGCCCACCCAGAAGGTGGCGCCGAAGTGGCTCATGCCCTGGTGCAGGACGTGCTGGATGTCGGTGGTGGCCGCCGCGAGACGTTCGATGCGGGTCGCGGCCCCACGGAACGAGGAGTAGGGGGTCTGCGTCACGGCGACTCGGCCGTTGTCGGGCTGCTGCAGGAAGTAGACCAGGCGCAGGCAGTAGTCGCGCAGCAGGATCGAGTCGGCGTCGAGGGTGAGCAGGAAGTCGCTGTCGGCGATGCTCACGTCGCACGGCTCTCCGTCGGCGACAGGGAGCAGCGCGGGTCCCTTCGGGGTCTCGGCGAGGTTGTAGCGCCCGCCCATGAGCCCGATGTAGGCATTGAGATTCATCGCCTTGTTCGCTTCGTGCGAGGTGGAGGCGAATTTCTTGCGCTCGAACACGTCGAGCTCGGCGTCGAAGGTCCAGGCAAGACGACGGTAGAGCTGGCCGAGGCGGTCCGCGGAGAGCGCAGCCCCCTCCTCCACAGCCGTGGCGATGGCCCGGCCGGTCAGCAGCAGCTCGTCGGCGAGCCCGCCCAGAACCTGCTCGACGAAGAAGAGGTCGACGTGGTCATCGAGGGTCTCGTTCTGGCCTGCATCCGTCAGCCACTGCGCAGCGAACGCGTAGTGTTCGGCCAGAGCATGGGCGTGGGCGACGGCCAGGTCATCGGAGATCGCGCCCGTGGCAGTCACGGCCTCGAAGCATGCCAGCGCCGCCGCGAAGCGTTCCCGCGGCTCGGCGAGCATCGCCGTGATGTCGTCGGCGAGGGCGCGGGTCTCCTCGAGGCGCGACAGGACGCTCGGGTGCTTCGGGAAGGGCGGATCGTCGAGCAGCAGCACGACCTTGATCGACGGGTACTCCTGCAGCGCCGCCGAGAGCAGCGTGGCACGCACGACGTGCGGCTCCTCGGCGTAGGAGGGCACGAGCACCGTGATCGACGAGCGGTTCTCGGTGAAATGACGGTCGAGCTCGGCACGGGGCACGCGCACGTGCTTGCTGAAGCGCTGCAGGGCACCCTCTCGGGCGACGAGGTACATGAGGGCGGAGAAGGTGAGGAAAGTGACGACCACGAGGTAGCCGATGGCCTCCATGGTGAACCTGAAGTCCTGCTGGCCGCCGTCGATGAACTGGCGGATGATCGTGGTCACCACGTAGACGGCCCAGAACAGCACTGTCAGCACGATGGCGACCCGGCTCCAGGTGATGGTGCGGCTCGACGGGCGCGGGTGCACTGTCGGAAGCGGCTGGGTGCGCTTCTCGGCGCCCCACTGGCGCTTTCGGGCGTGCGGAAGTGATTTCACGGAGGACATCGGAGGCTCTCGTTCGGGGAGGACGAGCATGCCCGTCAGCCTCGGCGGGCGAGAGCGGCTCAGGTCTGAATCTATGCGGCGTAATGATTAACAAGCTGAGAATTTGTCCTCAGAAGTGTGGACAGGCACCCCCAGAGTGAGGCACATGACCCAGATCAGAACGCTGGATTCACAGGGATCTCAAGCCGAACCCGTGAATTCGGCGTGTACCCCGGCCGCAACGGTGTGTCGGCGGTGGCGTGCCGCGCGGAGCTCTGGTCCGTCGGTTCCCCGACGTTCTCAGTGCCGAGCGGAAAGAGCGTGCATCGCCGTGGCCACCCTGGCGGCATCCGTCGTCTCGATCCAGGTCGTGTTCGGGTACCGCTTGAACCAGCTCACCTGACGGCGCGCGTAACGGCGAGTGAGCGCCTGAGTGAGGTCGATCGCCTCGGACTCGCCGATCTCCCCACGCAACTGAGCGAGTGCCTGGGCGTAGCCGATCGCACGGCTGGCCGTGACCCCGCGCTCGATGCCGGCGGGGATCAGCGCCTCGACCTCGGCGAGCATGCCGTCAGCCCACATCTGCTCGACGCGGGCGTCGAGCCTGGGGACGAGTTCAGCGCGATCCACGGCCAGTCCCACCATGGCGAGCGGCTGCCATTCGACGGGTTCATCGGGAAGCGAGGCCGCGTGCGGTTCCCCCGTGATCGCGATGATCTCGAGTGCGCGCACCAGGCGGCGCCCGTTCTGCGACCCGATGCGTGCGGCGGCGTTGGCATCGAGCTCTTTCAGCCGCTGGTAGAGAAGACCGGGGCCGCGCTCGATGAGCTCGGCCTCGAGTTCGGCACGGAGAGCGGCATCCGTTCCTGGAAAGCGGAAGTCGTAGACCACGGAGGAGACGTAGAGACCGGAACCGCCGACCAGGATCGGCACCGCACCACGCTCGCGGATACCCGTGATGACGGCACGCGCCTCCGCCTGGTATCGGGCGACGCTCGCCTCCTCGGTGACCTCGAGAACGTCGAAGAGATGGTGACGGATGCCGCGACGCTCGCCCGGCGCCAGCTTGGCCGTGCCGATGTCCATGCCGCGGTACAGCTGGGAAGCGTCGGCGTTGACGATCTCGACGTCGTGCCCGTCGGCGATCAGCTGCTCGGCGATGTCGAGGGCGAGCGCCGACTTTCCGGTGCCCGTGGCGCCGACGACGGCGACCAGCGGCAGCGCCGCCGCGTCAGTGGGCGTGCTCACCCGGGGCGTGCGCGGCAGTGAGGCCGAGGTCGGTGCGCGGGCGCAGCGTCGGGAGGCCGAGCGCGACGATGCCGGGGGTACCGTCGCCGCCGGCGCCAGTGGCGGGGACAGCGCACGACTCGGCCTGCGCGAGATCCCACGCGTCGCCGGCCCGGGTGCGACGGATGCGGAGCGGCTGGCCCGGCGCTGCGTCGGCGATGAGGTGGAACGGGGCGGCTTGCGTCACGACGACCGAGACGACGTCGCCGGGTCGGGGAAGGTCCGAGCCTTCGGGCACCTCGAAGTGCACGAGTCTGCTGTCTTCGGCGCGACCGCTCAGGCGGTGCGTCGCGGCATCCTTCCGCCCCTCGCCGTTGGCGACGAGCACGTGCACCTCGCGGCCGATCACCTTCTGGTTCTCCTCCCAGGAGATGCGCTCCTGCAGGGCGACGAGTCGCTCGTAGCGCTCCTGCACGACGGCCTTGGGCACTTGGTCCGGCATCGTCGCGGCAGGCGTGCCGGCACGGATCGAGTACTGGAAGGTGAATGCCGAGGCGAACCTGGCCGCTTCGACGACGCGCATGGTCTCGAGGAAGTCCTCCTCGGTCTCGCCGGGGAAGCCGACGATGATGTCGGTGCTGATGGCGGCATCGGGCATCGCGGCTCGCACGCGGTCGAGGATGCCGAGGAACTTCTCGGACCTGTAAGAACGCCGCATGGCCTTGAGGATGCGGTCGGAGCCCGACTGCAGGGGCATGTGCAGCTGCGGCATGACGGCGTCGGTCTCGGCCATCGCCTCGATGACGTCGTCGGTGAAGGCTGCCGGATGCGGGCTGGTGAAACGGATGCGCTCGAGACCGTCGATGGCGCCGGCAGCGCGCAGCAGTTTGCCGAACGCGAGCCTGTCGCCGAACTCGACCCCGTACGAGTTCACGTTCTGGCCGAGCAGGGTGACCTCGATGGCGCCGTCGTCGACGAGGGCCTGGATCTCACCGAGAACGTCTCCCGGACGGCGATCCTTCTCCTTGCCGCGCAACGACGGCACGATGCAGAAGGTGCAGGTGTTGTTGCAGCCGACGGAGATGGACACCCATCCGCTGTAGCTGGAGTCGCGCTTGGTCGGCAGCGTGGAGGGGAAGGTCTCGAGGGAGTCGAGGATCTCGAGCTGGGCCTCGTCGTTGTGCCGCGCGCGCTCGAGCAGCCGCGGGAGGGCCCCCATGTTGTGCGTGCCGAACACCACGTCGACCCACGGCGCCTTCTCGAGGATGGTGGTCTTGTCCTTCTGGGCGAGGCAGCCGCCGACGGCGATCTGCATGCCGTCGTGCCGCTTCTTCACCGAGGCCAGGTGGCCGAGATTGCCGTAGAGCTTGTTGTCGGCGTTCTCGCGCACGGCGCAGGTGTTGATGACCACGATGTCGGGCTCGACATCGACCGCTCGGACGTAGCCGGCGGCTTCGAGAGAACCGCTCAGACGCTCGGAGTCGTGCACGTTCATCTGGCATCCGAAGGTGCGCACCTCGAAGGTGCGTGCCCGTCCGTCGTCGTCGAACGCCGCGACTGAAGGCGCGATGAAAGTCGGTTCGCTGCTGACGACGGTACTGCTCATGCAGACCAGTGTACGTTCAGCGGGCGCGTCGTCCGATCGCGGAGAAGGCCGTCTTCACGGCCTCGCGCGAGACGCTCGACGAGTAGCCCTTGCGCATCAGGAAGGAGAGCAGGCGACGCTCGGCCGTCTCGTCGTCGAGTGAGCTCATGCGGCTGAGTCGACCGGCCGCGAGCTCGGTTGCAGGACCGCTCTCATCGACCGAGAGCTCGTCGAGCACGGCGCTCATCGCGTGCTGATCAAGCTTGCGTCGGCGCATCTCGGCCTCCACTGCTGAGCGACCGAGGCCCTTGCGTTCATGGTGCGTGTGCACGATCTGCTCGGCCAGGCGGGTGTCATCGAGGTATCCGACCCGTTCGAAGCGCTCGATGAGTTCTTCGGCGGCTCCCCCGTCGAGCTCGAGCTCCACGAGCACCGCCCGTGCCTCGGCCACCGAGAGTGACCGGCCGCGGAGTCTGCGCGTGAGGACGTTCTCGGCCTCGAGCAGGTCGCGCGCCGGGTCCGCCCCGGGGACGCGGCGCTGCACGACGAGCTCGTCAGCTGCGGCATCGGCGTCTGACTCGGACCCCGCCCAGGGAAGATACGAGACCGGGGCGAGATGCTCGTCGCCGCTACCCGTGCTGTTGCTCGTGCTGCTGTTCGACGGCATGTGTCTCTCCCCGGTCTCGGATGGATGTGCGGCTGCGGCGCTAGGCGCCCTTGCGCTTGGCCGTGATGGACTCGACGTTCGCCGGAACCTCGCTGGCCAGGGCCGCGTCGCTCGCTGCCTTCGCAGCGGCACCGGCGATGCCGACGCCCAGCTTGCCGAGGATCTTGGTCTCGATCTCGAGGGCGATGTCGGGGTTCTTCAGCAGGAAGTTGCGCGAGTTCTCCTTGCCCTGTCCGAGCTGGTCGCCGTCGTAGGTGTACCAGGCCCCCGACTTCTTCACGATGCCATGGTCGACACCGAAGTCGATCAAGGAGCCCTCGCGCGAGATTCCGACCCCGTACAGGATGTCGAACTCGGCCTGCTTGAACGGGGGCGCCATCTTGTTCTTGACGACCTTGACGCGCGTGCGGTTTCCGACGGCCTCGGTTCCATCTTTCAGGGTCTCGATGCGACGGATGTCGAGCCGCACCGAGGCGTAGAACTTCAGCGCCTTGCCACCAGCAGTGGTCTCGGGGCTGCCGAAGAACACGCCGATCTTCTCGCGCAACTGGTTGATGAAGATCATCGTGGTGTTGGTCTGGCTCAGGCCACCCGTGAGCTTGCGGAGCGCCTGCGACATGAGGCGGGCCTGGAGGCCGACGTGCGAGTCGCCCATCTCGCCCTCGATCTCGGCGCGGGGCACGAGCGCCGCCACGGAGTCGATGACGATGAGGTCGATGGATCCCGAACGCACCAGCATGTCGGCGATCTCGAGGGCCTGCTCACCGGTGTCGGGCTGCGAGACGAGGAGGGCGTCGATGTCGACGCCGAGCTTCTTGGCGTACTCGGGGTCGAGGGCGTGCTCGGCGTCGATGAAGGCCGCGATGCCGCCGGCGCGCTGGGCGTTGGCGATGGCGTGCAGGGTGAGCGTGGTCTTACCCGACGACTCCGGACCGTAGATCTCCACGATGCGACCGCGCGGGAGTCCTCCGATGCCGAGCGCGACGTCGAGCGCGATCGAACCCGTCGGGATGACGGCGACTGGTGCGCGCTCATCGCTTCCGAGGCGCATGACCGACCCCTTGCCGAACTGGCGGTCGATCTGGGCGAGAGCAGTCTCGAGCGACTTCTCGCGGTCTGCAGCTGAGGGCATCATGGTCTCCTTCTGTCGGTGTTCCGTCGCCTCTAGGCTGTCGTGTCGCGTGAGGCAAGAGCGGGCGCTCATGAACCGGGCACGCGACTGACAAGGCAGTCAGCAGTTCATCGCTGATGGAAAGGACGCTACGCCGAGCCTCCGACATTGCTCGGATGGCCGCGGCGACAGTGGACTGGCCGTCTTCGATTCGCTGCTGTTGAGGAGCCTAGCAAGATCCGAACATCCGTTCGACCAGATGGGACGGCGTGTCGTGAGCGTCCTAGCGACGCGGCTCGCGCAGCCCTGCCCCGTACCGGCGGTTCTCGGGCACGTCCATGGCGGCGCAGAGGGCGAACCAGACGTCGCGCGGCCGGGTGCCGGCGGCCAGGGCCTCGTCGCCGGTGACGTTGCCGAGGTCGGGCAGCACGAGATCGCGGAGCAGGGAGCGCCCGTAGGCGTCACCGAACTCCTCCTGAACGGCGAGACGGAACTCGCTGGACTTCACGAACACTCCAGGTGGGACGAGGCGAACAGGGAAGAGAAACGCCAGCCGGTCGATGACCGGCTGGCGTTCGAGACGTTGCTGGGACTCAGCGTACAAGCAGCTCGGCATCGAAGTCGACGACGAGGTCCTCGGGCACTGTGTCGGGGATCGGGTTGATCCCCTCGAGTACGGCGAGGCGGTCGCCCACCTCGCGCATGATGACTGAGATCGGAGTGTCGAGCGCATCGGCGACCGACGCGAGGATCTCGCTGGATGCTTCCTTCTGTCCGCGTTCGACCTCGCTGAGGTAGCCGAGAGCGACGCTGGCCTTGCTCGCAACCTGACGGAGCGTGCGGCCCTTCTGCAGACGGAAGTCCCTGAGAACATCGCCGATTTCCTGACGAACCAGAATCATTGGAACCCCCTTCTGTGCTGCCAGTCCACCCCGGTGCGGGTGAGTTGATACAGAGTACGACAGGTACTCCGTTAATCCAGCGTACTGCGCTGTTCCGGCGTTTTCTTGTGAATACGCCCGATGTAACGGCGAGTTAACGCAGACTATTCCGCACCATCGCGCAGCAGGCCGAGGGTGGAGTCGATCGCAGCCGTCACGACGGCGGCGCGGATGGACGCCCGGTCGCCGTCCAGGGCGAGCTGGACCACCGACATCCGCTCGCCGATGGAGATGCCGATGAAGACGGTGCCGACCGGCTTGCCGGTCTGCGGGTCGGGGTCGGGACCGGCGACGCCGGTCGTACCGATGCCGACCTCGGCGTCGCGTCCGTCCACGGCGAGCACCCGTCGGGCTCCGGCCGCCATCTGCTCTGCGACCTGCGGATGCACCGGCCCGAACTCGCCGAGGAGGGCTGCGTCGACGCCCAAGACGCTGCGCTTGACCTCCGTTGCATAGGCGACGACACCGCCGTTGACGACGACGGATGCGCCCGGGATACGGATCAGCTCGGCGGCCAACAAGCCGCCCGTGAGCGACTCCGCGACGGCGATGGTGAGTCCGCGCCGCGCCAGTTCGGCCACGAGCGCGGCCGTTGAGTCGCGGACGGCGGCCTCAGGCATCCGTTCCCGAGGGTGTTCCCGGAGTGGTGCCGGTTGCCGGCAACGCTCGCTTGAGCTTCCACGCCGACACCAGGTACTCGATGCCGGACCACACCGTGAGCACGAAGGCCACGCCCATCGCGATCCAGTTGACCCAGAAGATCCAGTCGCCGAACACGGTCCAGAGCGGCACGAGGGCGAGCGAGATGGCGATCGACTGCGCGATGGTCTTGCGCTTGCCGCCGCGGGACGCAGGCACGACGTTGCGACGCGACAGTTCGACCATGCGCCAGACGGTGATGCCGATCTCGCGCACGAGGATGATGATGGTCACCCACCACCACAGCTCACCGAGGATCGACAGGCAGACGAGGGCGCCGCCGGTGAGCAGCTTGTCGGCGATCGGATCGAGGATCTTGCCGAGGTCGGTGACGAGCCCCTGCCTGCGGGCTATGGCACCGTCGACGCCGTCAGTGGCAATGGCCACGATGAAGACGATGGCGGCCCACCAGCGCAGCGCCCCGTCGGCCCCGTTGTCGGCCAACAGCATCCAGAAGAACAGCGGTGCGAGCAGGATGCGCACGACAGTGATCAGGTTGGGCACGTTCCAATTGGAGGCGCGAGGCACCTCGGCGTCGAGCGAAGCCATGTCAGTCCCTGCCGGTCAGGTTCCAGGCGTCCTCGTCGGAATCGCCCTCCTCCTCAGGATAGCCCTCGGTCATGCGAGCGACCGGGTCGTCACCGTAGGGGTCGACAGGAGCTCCGGTGGGCTGAGCACCCTGCTGAGCACCTTGCTGCACCGTCGTCTGCTGGGGAGCTGACGGGGCAGCGGATGCCGCACTCGGCCCTGGAGCCGATCCATCATCCTCGCCGCGCAGGCGAGCCAGCACGCCGGGCAGCTGTTCCGCCGTGACCAGCACGTCGCGGGCCTTCGATCCCTCGGAGGGGCCGACGATCTCGCGCGACTCGAGCAGGTCCATGAGGCGGCCGGCCTTGGCGAAACCGACGCGCAGCTTGCGCTGGAGCATGGAGGTGGAGCCGAACTGGGTCGACACCACGAGCTCGGCTGCGGCGAGCAGCAGCTCGAGGTCGTCGCCGATGTCGGAGTCGATGGCCTTGCGCTCGGCCGAGACCGCGACATCCGGCCTGTACTCCGGGCGTGCCTGGCGCGTGACGTGCTTGACGACGCGCTCGATCTCGCTCTCGCTCACCCACGCGCCCTGCACGCGGAGCGCCTTCGACGCCCCCATCGGGAGGAACAGCGCGTCGCCCTGGCCGATGAGCTTGTCGGCGCCCGGCTGGTCGAGGATGACGCGGGAGTCGGTGACGCTGGTGACGGCGAAGGCCAGACGGGACGGCACGTTCGCCTTGATGAGGCCGGTGACGACGTCGACGCTCGGACGCTGCGTGGCGAGCACGAGGTGAATTCCGGATGCTCGTGCCAGCTGCGTGATGCGCACGATCGAGTCCTCGACGTCGCGGGGGGCGACCATCATGAGGTCGGCGAGCTCGTCGACGACCACGAGGAGGTAGGGGTAGGGCTTGAGCTGACGCTCGCTGCCTGCCGGAAGGATGATCTCCTCGTTGATGACGGCCTTGTTGAAGTCGTCGATGTGCCTGAAGCCGAACGACGCGAGGTCGTCGTAGCGCATGTCCATCTCCTTCACGACCCAGGAGAGAGCCTCGGCGGCCTTCTTCGGGTTCGTGATGATGGGCGTGATCAGGTGCGGGACGCCGGCGTACGGTGCGAGCTCGACGCGCTTCGGGTCGATGAGCACCATGCGCACGTCGGCCGGCGTGGCACGCATGAGCAGGCTCGTGATCATGGAGTTCACGAAGCTCGACTTGCCGGAACCCGTCGATCCGGCGACGAGGAGGTGGGGCATCTTGGCGAGGTTGGCGAGCACGAATCCGCCGCCGACGTCCTTGCCGACGCCGATGGTCATCGGATGGGTGCTCTTGGCGGCTGCGCCCGAGCGCAGCACGTCGCCGAGGGTGACGATCTCCCTGTCGCTGTTCGGGATCTCGATGCCGATCGCACTCTTGCCGGGGATGGGCGAGAGGATGCGCACCTCGTTCGATGCGACGGCGTAGGAGAGGTTCTTCGAGAGGGCCGTGACACGCTCGACCTTCACGCCGGGGCCGAGTTCGACCTCGTACTGGGTGACGGTCGGGCCGCGCGAGAAGCCCGTGACGCGGGCGTCGACGGAGAACTGCTGGAGCACGTCGGTGATGGCGCGCACGACCTCGTCGTTGGCCGCCGAGCGGGTCTTGGCCGGTGCCCCGGCGGCGAGAGTGGAGGCCGCGGGCAGGTGGTACGGAGCGGTGGGCTGGTCGGCGACGGGCGCGACGCCTGCCTGGTCGAATGCGGCACCGGCGGCAGCGAATCCGGGGAGCACGCCGGGGGCGGCATCCGGAATGCCGGCACCATCGGCGAGGAGGCTCGTCGCTCCCCCGACCTCGCCGGTGAAGCGCTTGACGGCATCTTCAGCGGCCTGCAGGTCGGCCATGACCTCGGTGCCGTAGTGGTCGCCGTCGACGCCGCCGCGGCCGTCGGCAGTGGTCGGACCGACGCCCTCGAGCGCGCTGTCGAAGCCCCCCTCCGGGGCGCCGCCGAAGACATCCGTGAGCCCGTCGACACCGGCGGCCTCGAAGGCCGGATCCTCTTCGCGTCCGCTGGTGTTGCGTCGCCACCACGGCAGGTTGTCGGGGGTCGAAGACTCACCGTCACCGTCGCCGTCTCCGTCGAGGCCCAGGCTGTCGATGCCATCGAGTTCGACGGCCTGCGAGCGCTCCTTCTTGGCGGTCTTCGCGGCGAGACGAGCCTCGTCGCGCGCCTCCTCGTCGGGCAGGTGCGCGCCGAACAGCCAGGCGTAGAGCTCCCGCATCCGCTGCGGAATGCGGTTGGGCGGTGTCTTGGTGATGATGAGCAGCGACAGGGCGATCAGCACGATCATCACGACTGTCGCGAGCCACGGCCCGACGAGCATCATCGGCCAGGTGATCATCCAGCCCAGGATGCCGCCGGCACGGGCGAGCACCTCCATGCCGTCGCTCGGGACCGGCTGGCCGCCGAAGACATGGCAGAGTCCGGCGATCGACACCAGGAGGATGCCGAGGCCGATACCGATGCGGGAGTTGTCATGCACTGACGACGGATGCCGGAACAGCCAGACGGCGAACACCAGCATGATGATCGGGAGGGCGAACGCGACGCGGCCGACGAGGCCGCCGAATGTCCAGGCGTCGAGGGTCTGCGCGACGGGCTCGTTGATGAGGAACCACTCGGTCACGGCGCCGGCGATGGCGAGGAGCACGATGAAGAAGGGGAGGCCGTCGCGGCGCTCCTCCTTGGCGAGTTGCTCGGGTCCGAGGGCGCGGGCCGCTCCCCCGGCGACGTGGGCCAGGCCCATCCACCCTCGTACGACGATCGAGGGCTTCTCCTCGACCTCGCTGAACTTCAGTGTCTGCGCGCTGGACCTGGTGTTCCCGCGCGGCGCAGCCTTGGCCGGGGCTTTCGCCGGGGTCTTGGCCGGTGGCTTCGCCGCGCCTCCGCGCGACGAAGGGGTCGCGCGAGCGCGACCTGTCGCCTTGGTGCTCGTAGCCATGGTTCCACGGTACTTCCGGCCCCGGTCATTCCCGCGGAGGTCGGGTCGGGTGTCTCGCGATCGGGTGGAACCGGGATCACTTCTCACTGCCATCCCGGGATCTCCTCTGCCTAGACAGAGGGGGTGCCGGCATCCGCCCGCCCTCGATCGAAGGAGAGACCATGTCCCCGACCACCAGTGCGACGTCGACGCTCGCACCCCTGCCCGGCGTCACAGCCTTCACCGACCGCCGCTTCTACCTCGTCGGCGGCTGGGCGGCGATCATCGGAGCCCTCGTCTACATCGTGCAGCCGATCATCGTGTTCACCTTCTTCCCTCCGACGGAGTCGACCGATCCGCGTGCGATCTTCGACGACGTGGCGTCGATGCAGGCGAAAGCGTGGACGGGCCCGGTGGAGGTCGCGCTCTTCACGGCGATCGGTGCCGCGATCATCGTCCTGGCTGTGGCCGTCGGCCGTCTTCTCGCCGAACGGGCGAGCCTGGGCGCCATCTGGCCGCGAGTGACCACCAGCCTCGGCATCATCTCGGGCGCCGGATGGTTCTTCGCCGCAGCAGTGGGAGCCGCCCTGCGCAGCTCCGTCGGGGCTGCACTCGCGGAGACCGGAGCAGACCAGGTCATGCAGCGAGCTGTCATCCAAGGAGTGAACATCATGGTGACGGCAGGCCTCATGCTCGCGGTCATCGCCTTCGGCGGCTGGCTGATCGGTTTCATCGTGCTCGGCAAGCGCGGCGCCCTCATCGGGTGGCCGCTCGTCATCGTCAGCGCACTGATGCTCTGCGCCGTCCTGAGCGCTGCGTTGCCGACCGTGCCGCCGCTGGGCGTCCTCCTGCTGATCCCGTTCCTGCTCGTCCTGGGCATCGCGTTCCTCACGAAGGCGCGGACCGCGCGGCGCTAGGACGTCGGGATCCGCGGTGGGATGATCCTCATCATGGAGGGTGAAGACCTGCTCGTCGTCAGCCAGGTGGCGGTGGCCGTCGTGGGTCTCGCGCTCGCGGCCGGCATCGTCGTCACCCTCGTGCGCCGCCGAGCGACGGGTCGGATCTGGGTCAGCGCCGTTCCGGTTGTCGTCATCGTCTCCGGCACCGGCGTCGGCGCCTTCGCAGCGAGCGATCCTGCGCTCCAGCTCATCTACGGGGCCGCCTGGTTCGGCCTGGCTCCCCTCATCCTCGCCACCTATCCCGACGGCCGCTTCGTTCCGCGGTGGACGACCGTACCTGTCGTGGCGGCCCTGGGCGTCACTGCCGCGTGGCTCATCAGCGCGGGCCGACTCTCAGAGCTCTGGTGGTGGCAGATCTTCGCGATCGGTGAGATCGCCATGGTCTCCGCTCAGGTCTATCGCTACGTACGTCGATCGTCGACTGCGGAGAGGGAGAGTGCGCGCTGGGTGGTGCTCGGTGTCCTCGTCACTGTCGAGGCCTACGCCGTCCTCACCATCGCCTCCGGTTCGGTGGCGTCCACGGGATCGGCGTCCGTGGCACTCGCGAACTTCGCCATCCTGCCGTTGGTGTCAGGTCTGGCGATCGGCATCATCCGCCCGGGGTGGGTCCACGCTGACGAACTGCTCAGGGTCGTGCTCTTCCTCACTCTCGCCGTCGTCGTCCTGGGCACGGGGTTCTGGTTCACGTCCATCGCGACCGCCGCCATGGGATTCCCCGCGGAGACGACGTGGATCACCGCGGCGATCGTGGTCGCGACTCTGGCCATCCCCGTCGCGCAGCTGTCTGCGTGGTGCTCGGAACTCGTCGTCTACAGGGGCAGGTCTTCCCCCTCTGCGGCAGTCTCACTCCTCAGTCGCGCCATCGGCGCCCAGGGCGATGCACGTCTCCTCCCGGTCACGGTTCTGGAGACGGTCATGATCGCCCTGCGAGTGGACGGAGTGAGGCTTGACGGCCCGCCGCCCCTGCGTGCCGAGGTCGGCGACGCCTCGGAGATCGCGGCATCCTTCGAGATCGTCTATCAGGGTGAACTGCTCGCGACCATCGGCGTGCCGGCGCGATCGTCGGAGTCCGACCTGACGGCCCGCGATCATCGGGTGATGCGCGAGCTGGCTCTTCACGCGGCCCCGGCCCTGCACGGTGCCCGCGCACTCGCCGATCTCGCGGACGCTCACGCCAGACTCCTGCTGGCGCGGGAGGAGGAGCGTCGCGCGCTTCGCCGTGACCTGCATGACGACCTCGGCCCCGCACTCTCGGGGCTCGGACTCGGAGCCGCGGCGATCGCGAGGCTGAGCGTCCACGCCTCCCCCGACGTCGCCCAGCTCGCCGCGCACCTGCAACACGACATTCAGGCAGCCGTCATCCAGACTCGCGAGATCAGTCACGACCTCCGTCCACCGATCCTCGATGACCGCGGTCTGGTGGAGGCCATCCGGCACCGCATCCACGGCCAGGAGGCCGATTCCCTCAGCATCCGGATCGACGCCCCCGACGACAGGCTGGTGGTGCCGGCCGCCGTCGATCTCGCGGCCCTGCGCATAGTGCAGGAGGCCGTGACGAACGTGCGGAGGCACGCGCGAGCCCGGGCCTGCACAGTCACGCTGACGCTCGACGGGGACGAACTCCACGTCACGGTCACCGACGACGGCATCGGGCTCCCCACCCGCGTGCGCAGCGGTCTGGGACTCGAGTCGATTCGCACCAGGGCCACGGAGTTGGGCGGGACCGCCGCCTTCGGGCCGAGCGAGTCTGGTGGGAGCCGGGTTCACGTCGTCCTCCCGTTCGCGTCTGGAGGTGCTCGGTGACCCGCGTCGTCGTCGTCGATGACCACCCGGTCTTCCGCCGGGGACTCTCCGCCCTGCTCTCGGCATCCGGCGTGGAGATCGTGGGCGAGGCAGCGAGCGGCAATGAAGCCATCCTCGTCGTCGATCGCACCCGCCCCGATCTCGTGCTCATGGACCTGGGACTGCCCGACATCGGCGGGATCGAGGCCACGGAGCGGATCACTGCCCGGCATCCGGACGTTCGAGTGATCGTGATCTCCCTGTACGACGACGAGAACTCCGTGCGTGCAGCCCTCGACGCCGGCGCCCTCGGATATCTCGCGAAGGATTCCACCCCCGAACAGATCATCGCTGCGGTGCAGGCGGCCGAGATGGGGGCGAGCATGTTCGGGCCCGGCATCCGGATTCCCGGGAGCATGCCGGCACCTGAGTCTCTCCACCTCGCCATGCTGACTCGTCGCGAGAAGGCGATCGCCGAACTTCTCGGCAAAGGCCTGTCGAACCCCGTCATCGCCGAACGGCTCGGACTCTCGGCCAAGACCGTCGCCAACTACGTCTCGATCGTGCTGCTCAAGTTGGGTGCGGAGAACCGCAGCGATGCCGTCGCGCTGGTGCGAGGACGACCTGGTCGCTGACGCGGCAGTCCAGCGGATGCCGGAGCTCAGCGCAGGTTCTTGACCATGGTGTCGCGACTGACGGGGGTGGCGACCGTGACGAAGCCCTCGCTGCGATAGAGGTCGGCGGCGTGATTGCCACGCTCGACGCTCAACGTCAGGCGCGCGTGGCCGGCCGTGCGGGCGATCGACACGACTTCGCGGAGCAGCGCGCGCCCGGCACCCTGCGCACGCCAGATGGGACTGACCCCGAGGATGAGTTCCGGCACCCCGACGGCGACGAAGCCGTGCCCAGGCGCGTTCGTGGGGAACAGCCGGAACCAGCAGGCTCCGACCGGCACGCCGTCGGAGTCCACGGCGACGACTCCGGCGTCGCTGGGACGCTGCCAGCCGGTGACGTAGCGGGTGTAGTCGGGGTCGGCCAGAACGCTCACGCGCTGCCTGCTGGCGCTCGGGTTCCAGTTCGCAGCCTCGACGACCATGTCGGTCAGGAAGCGCGAATCGCTTCCGACCGCTGCGCGGAGGCCGAATGCCGTCATCCTCAGATCGTAGGGCGCGCGCGTTACGAGCGGATTACGAATGTGGCCGCGGACCGGCGCGGGCGCGCTGGTGCTGCCGGCCGCCGACCTGCTGGGTGCTGCCGGCTGCGGACTTGCTGGTGCGGACGCGCTGCCGCGGCCGGCTGCCGCCGTGTGAAGGAGATCGCGCCTCCGTGTGAAGGCAAACAGAGGACGAGCCGCGGGATTCCGCGGGTCGCCCTCTGCCGATGCCTTCACATGGTGGACGGCGCCGGAGCCTACGCCTCGATGACCAACGGCACGATCATCGGACGGCGGCGGAACGACACGTTCACCCAGCGTCCGACGACGCGGCGCACGACCTGCTGCAGCGCGCGCTGGTCGCGCACGCCCTGCTGCGAGGCCTCGACGAGGGCCGCCACGATCTTCGGCTTGACCGAGTCGAAGACGGTCTCGTCCTCGGCGAATCCGCGGGCGTGGATCTCGGGCCCGGTGATCACCTTGCCGGTCGC
Source organism: Leifsonia sp. Leaf264 (assembly GCF_001422325.1). GTDB lineage: Bacteria > Actinomycetota > Actinomycetes > Actinomycetales > Microbacteriaceae > Orlajensenia. The sequence continues at coordinate 428,267 of NZ_LMMR01000004.1, read as the reverse complement.
GGCATCCACCACGACGATGACCGAGATGAAGCCCTCCTCGCTCAGGATGCGGCGATCCTTGAGGTCGGCATCCGTGATCTCACCCACGGTCGAGCCGTCGACGTAGACGAAGCCGAGGTCGAGCTGGCCGACCACCTTCACCTCGCCGGCCTTCATGTCGAAGACTGTGCCGTCCTCGCCGAGGAAGGTGTTCGCCTCGGGGATGCCGGTCTGCTGGGCGAGCGCGGCGTTCGCCCAGAGGTGCCGCCACTCGCCATGCACCGGGAGCACGTTCTTGGGCTGCAGGATGTTGTAGACGTAGAGCAGCTCACCGGCGGCAGCGTGGCCGGAGACGTGCACCTTCGCGTTGCCCTTGTGCACGACGTTGGCGCCGAGCTTCGTGAGGCCGTCGATGATGCGGTAGACGGCGTTCTCGTTGCCGGGGATGAGGCTGGAGGCGAGGATGACGGTGTCGCCCTCCCCCACCTCGACGGCGTGATCGCGGTTGACCATGCGGCTGAGCACGGCCATCGGCTCGCCCTGAGATCCGGTCGACATGTAGACGATCTTGTCCTCGGGAACGTTGCCGGCCTTCTTGTAGTCGACCAGCACGTTCTCGGGCACCTTGAGGTAGCCGAGGTCGGCGGCGATGGTCATGTTGCGCACCATCGATCGGCCGAGCAGCGCGACGCGGCGGCCGTTGGCGTGAGCCGCGTCAAGCACCTGCTGCACGCGGTGCACGTGGCTGGAGAAGCTCGCGACGATGACCTTGCCGGTCGCCTTGGAGATGACCTGGTCGAGCACCGGGCCGATCGCGCGCTCGGGGGTGGTGAATCCGGGTACGTCGGCGTTGGTGGAGTCGACGAGGAACAGGTCGACGCCGCTCTTGCCGAGGCGGGCGAACTCGCGCAGGTCGGTGAGGCGGCCGTCCAGCGGCAGCTGGTCCATCTTGAAGTCGCCTGTGGCCATGACTGTTCCGGCAGCCGAGTGGATGACGACGGCCAGGGCATCCGGAATCGAGTGGTTCACGGCGACGAACTCGAGGTCGAACGGCCCCATCGCCTCCATGTCGCCTTCCTTGACGGTGAGGACGAACGGCTTGATGCGGTGCTCCTTCAGCTTCGCCTCGATGAGGGCGAGCGTGAGGCCGGATCCGATGAGGGGGATGTCCGCGCGCAGCTTCAGCAGGTAGGGGACGGCGCCGATGTGGTCCTCGTGGCCGTGCGTGAGCACGACGCCCACGATGTCGTCGAGACGGTCGCGGATCGGGCTGAAGTCGGGCAGGATCAGGTCGACGCCCGGCTGGTGCTCCTCGGGGAAGAGCACACCGCAGTCGACGATGAGGATCTTGCCGTCGATCTCGAACATGGTCATGTTGCGACCGATCTCGCCGAGGCCTCCGATCGGGATGATCCTCAGGGTTCCCGGCTCGAGCGGGGCTGGTTCGAATACTTCTCCGGGCATATGCCCTCCTTGTTTACTTCTTCACGTGCTGGATTCGTTCCAGCGCTAGCGTGTCGTGCCCGCGATTCGGGGCAGTGCGCCGCCTGCTGCGGCATTGCGATCGGGGCGGAAGTTCGAGAAATCGACTCCCGGGATGTCGCGGACGAGGTCGATCTCGTCCTCGATCTGGGCGGCCTCCCACTCCTCGGGGCCGACGAGCGGCAACCGCACGCGGGGGCTGCCGATGCGGCCGAGGCCGTGGAGGATGTACTTGGCCGCGACGGTGCCGGGCACGTGCGTCATCACCGCGCGCACCAGCGGTTCGAGCTTCTTGTGCGCATCCGTCGCCGTGTGGAGATCGCCCGCGTTCACGGCGTCGACGATGGTGCGGTACGGCTTTGCTGCGATGTTGGCCGTGACTCCGATGAGACCGGATGCTCCGATGGCGAGGTGCGCGAGGATGTTCGCGTCGTCGCCCGAGAAGTACATGAGGTCGGTCTGGTTGAGCACGCGGCTCACCTCGCTGAAGTCGCCCTTCGCGTCTTTGACGGCGAGGATGTTGGGGTGCTTCGCGAGGCGGAGAATCGTCTCGTACTTGATGGGCACGCCAGTGCGACCGGGGATGTCGTACAGGATGACGGGCAGGTCCGTGGCATCCGCGACCATGCGGAAGTGCGTGAGGATGCCGGCCTGAGTCGGCTTGTTGTAGTACGGCGTGACGATCATGTTGCCATCGGCGCCAGCCTTCTCGCTCTGCTGGGCGAGCTGGATGGCGTGGGCGGTCTCGTTGGAGCCGCCGCCGGTGATGATCTTGGCGCGTCCGGCCGAGACCGACTTGCCGACCTCGACGAGCTTCAGCTTCTCCTGGTCGGTCAGGGTGCTGGTCTCGCCCGTGGTGCCGGTGACGACGATGCCGTCGGCGCCCGCGTTGATGACGTCGTCGATGTGCTTCTCGACTCCCGGCCAATCCACCTCACCATCGGCGGTGAACGGTGTGACGAGAGCGACAAGGACCTGACCGAAGGGGTTTTGCGTCGACACGCCCTCCAGCGTATCGGTTCGGGCGGTGCCGTCGCCTCGTGTGTCGCGCGGCGGCAGTCCGTGCTGCGCCCATCCGCTGTCGCTGCCGCCCCTGCCGCCGTGTGAAGGCGAATGGGCCGCCGTGTGAAGGCAACCCGGGACGAACGCCCGGAATCCCGCGGAATTGTCTTTCGGTCCGCCTTCACACGGCGGCGCGAAGGTGGACTCCCGCCCTCACCAAGGCGACGATCTCGGCGATCACAGCGGGGAGGTCGTACATCACCTCGACGTAGTCGAAATGCAGCACGACATAGCCGCTGGCTGCAAGCTCGCGATCGCGTTTCGAATCACGGATGCGAGCGTGATGCACTTCGCTGTCGATCTCCAGAATCAACCGATCGCCGACGAGTAGATCGCCCCGGCGACGACCGACCTCGAACTGCGGCCGGGCGATGATGCCCGCCGCATTCAGCGCGAAACGCACCATGGACTCGGTCCCCGTCTCGGGGGCGCCGTCGACGACATCGAAGCCCTGCCGCTTTTCCAGCGGCAGCGAGCCGAGAACGGACCGCCACTCGTCCTGACCGATACGACCGAGACGAAGCGCCGAATCGATGACCGCCGCCGCCCGGGGCGCTTCGACGTCGTCGATGACCTGTGGGATCCAGATCGTGGCCGGAACGATGAACGGATGCTGACCCGACCGGTCATCGTTCCAGTGCAGTACCAGACCGGGATCCACGACCTCCGTGCTCCGCTGGAACGCGGTGGACCGTGCCCGCGGGCGGCACGCATTGTGGGGAAGAGCGACATGGAACCGCTGATCAGGCGGCGTCCAGATGCCGAGAGCCGCTGCCGCAGTCGTGCCGGTCAGCCGACCCCCGACCCTGGCTGCCACCCGCCGTTCCACGTCGACCTCCGGGCAGGTGAACCAGCCCTTGCGTACGCGGTAGATATCGCCGCGAAGCACCGCCTTCTGAATCGCCGCCGGAGTGAGACCGGCCTCACGAAGTGCGCTCGACGGCGCCAGGCCGCCAGCTTCGTGGACGATGTGGTGAGCGTTCATCTGCCCGAGAGTGGCGTGGTCCGGGCAGCGCGTGTACGACGCCCGCATCATCTGGGGCAGGTTTGCTCCCCACGCGAGCTGCGGAGGAGTGCCGACAGCCGCCGTGTGAAGGCGTGACGAAAGCGCAGATCCCGGAATTGCGGGCCTGTTCTCCCCATTGCCTTCACACGGAGGGCGAATCGCCTTCACACGGCGGAGGGAGCCGCGGGTCAGCGGCGGGCGTAGGTGAGGAAGCGGTACTGGAGGCCCGTACGGGAGGTGTGCCAGGAGACGGGTTCGGCGTCGGCCGGATCGGTGGCGGCGACAGACCAGCTCGCGTCCAGGTGCGGCGCCTGGGTGTCGCCCTCGAACGCTGCATCGATCTCGGTGACCTCGAGCAGGTCGGCCTCGTCGATGACGGCGGAGAAGAGCTCGGCTCCCCCGATGATCCAGATGCGCTTGGGGGCGGCATCCGGCACCTGAAGCGTGCCCGTAGCTGGCGCGTCGGTCGCGACGGGCGCGGGCGCGACGGGCGCGACGGGCGCGACGGGCGCGACGGGCGCGACGGGCGCGTCGGTCGCAGGCAGGGGCGCCGATGACGCGGCGAGTGCCACGGCGGACTGGACGGAGTGCGCGACCTCTGCACCCTCAGCGGCCCAGTCGGCCTGGCGGGTGACGACGATGTTGCGGCGACCGCCGAGGGGCCGGAACCGCGGCGGCAGCGAGTCCCAGGTCTTGCGCCCCATGACGACGGGGGCACCGAGCGTGACCTGCTTGAAGTGGGCGAGATCCTCGGGCAGGTGCCAGGGCATGACACCGCCGCGTCCGATGGTGCCGTCGGAGGACTGGGCCCAGATCAGTCCGAGGGCGACGGATGCGGCTTCGAGGCCGGCTGCCGTCCCGGCAGCACCGGGCGCAGCGGGCGCACCGACGATCTCAGGGCCGGTCACGCCTGCAGGGGCAGCGCCGGCAGCGGCAGCGGCATCCGTCATACCGCGACGGCGCCGCGGATGGCGGGGTGGTGCTCGTAGCCCTCGACGACGAAGTCGCCGTACTCGTAGTCGAAGATGCTGTCGCGCTCGGCATCGATGCGCACAGTCGGGTACGGGTACGGGTCGCGGGAGAGCTGCTCGGTGACCTGGGCGACGTGGTTGTCGTAGATGTGGCAGTCTCCGCCGGTCCAGACGAACTCGCCGGGCTCGAGGCCGACCTGGTCGGCGACCATGAGCGTGAGCAGTGCGTACGACGCGATGTTGAACGGCACCCCGAGGAACATGTCGGCGCTGCGCTGGTAGAGCTGGCACGACAACTTGCCGTCTGCCACGTAGAACTGGAACAGCGCGTGGCACGGGGCCAGCGCCATGTTCGGGATGTCGGCGGGGTTCCAGGCCGACACGATGAGGCGACGGGAGTCGGGAGTGGCGCGGATGGCGTCGATCACGTCGCTGATCTGGTCGATCTGCTCGCCCGACGGCGTCGGCCACGACCGCCACTGCACGCCGTAGACGGGGCCGAGCTCGCCGGCGGCATCCGCCCACTCGTCCCAGATGGTGACGCCGTTCTCGCGCAGCCAGCCCACATTGCTCTCGCCGCGGAGGAACCACAGCAGTTCGTAGGCGATCGACTTGAAGTGCACGCGCTTGGTCGTGATGAGCGGGAAGCCCTCGGCCAGGTCGAAGCGGATCTGCCTGCCGAACACGCTGCGCGTTCCGGTGCCGGTGCGGTCGGTCTTCTGCACGCCGTGCTCGAGCACATCGCGCAGCAGGTCCTCGTATGGGGTGGGGATCGTGGCGCTCATCGCGTCGATCGTATCGCGGGCCGGCGACAGCACCGAGGCATGCGGAGCGCGTCGCCTTGTTCCGGTCGACGGATGCCGCTCCCCCGCGTCATCACAGGTCACATTTCCCCGCGCGCGCGGGTGCTGAGGGAGCATGGGCGGATGTCGTGGATCCTCGCCGTCTCCGTCGCCCTGGCGCTGGTCGCCGCGACGACGGCGCTCGGGTTCTGGCTCCGGTCCCGCGACGGACGCATCACCGTGACGGATGCCGCCCCATCAGCCGCGCTGGCCTCCGACGGCAGCGAAGCCGCCGTCACTGCGCCGTCCGACCTCGCCATCGTCGTCACCCCGGCCGACGTCGACAGCGCGGAGCCGTTCGGCGAGAACGCGACCCTGCTGCAGTTCTCCACCGAGTTCTGCTCGCGCTGCCCGCAGACACGCGTGCTGCTCGGCGCGATCGCGGGCGAACACGCCGGAGTTCGTCACCTCGACGTCGACCTGACGCACCGTCCGGACATCGCCCGGCGCTACAACGTGCTGCAGACGCCGACCACCCTCATCCTCGACGGACGCGGGACCGTGCGCGCCCGAGTGGGCGGCGCGCCCGACCGACGCGCCGTCGCCGACCGCCTCACCATCATCATCGGGAGCCCAGCATGACCGCAGACAACCAGACCCGCCCCAGCGGTACGGCAGTGCCGAACAGCGCCTCGCCCCAGGCGATCCCCGACGGCATCGACCCGCGCGGTCCGCGCTTCGTGGCCACCATCACCGCCGTGCTCCTCCTCATCGATGTCGTGCTCGGACTCGCCGGCGCCGAGCTCGCGGCGCTGTTGCTGCTCGCCGCCGTTGCGGCGACCTTCGCGTGGACGACCATCGCCGGCATCCGCCGGCATCCGTTCGCCATCCTGTTCCGCCGCGTCGTGCTCCCTCGTCTGAAGCCGACCACGGAGCGCGAGGACCCGCGTCCGCCCACCTTCGCGCAGGGTGTGGGCCTCGTCGTCACCGGCGTCGGCGTGATCCTCGGCCTGTTCGGCATCGCACCGGCCGTCACCATCGCGGCAGCCCTCGCCTTCGTGGCCGCATTCCTCAACTCGGCGTTCGGATACTGCCTCGGCTGCCAGATCTACCTGCTCCTCCAGCGGCTGCGCCCCAGCGCGGCGTAGGACCCAGAGCACGGCCACGCCCGCGGCCGCGTCCGCGACGCCGGGCCCGCGATGCCCGATCAGCGCTGCGGGCCCGCGATCCCCCGTCGGGGCGTAGATACCCGGCGTGCAGTTCCTTAGGGTGGGAGGAAGTCCACTTCGAGGAGGAACCCATGGCGCTCACGAGCGAGGCAACGACGGTCTGGAACGGCGAACTGTTCACCGGGAACGGCACGGTGACGTTCGATTCCTCGAAGGTCGCGACCTTCCCCATCAACTGGAAGGCACGGGCCGACGGCGAGTCGGGCACGACCAACCCCGAGGAGCTCCTCGCCGCCTCGCACGCGAGCTGCTTCTCCATGGCGTTCAGCAACGAGCTCACCAACGCCGGTCACCCGCCGACCTCGATCCAGACCACAGCTGCGGTCACCTTCGTGGCCGGAACCGGCGTGACCGGTAGCCACCTGCTGGTGAACGCGACGGTTCCCGGCATCTCGAGCTCAGACTTCGAGTCGATCGCGCAGCTCGCCAAGGCCAACTGCCCCATCTCCAAGGCCCTCGCCGGCATCCCCATCACGATCGAAGCCACGTTGGCCTAGGCGCTGACGGCATGCGCATCCTCGTCTCCGGGGCGTCGGGCTTCATCGGCAGCGAACTCGGCCACTCCCTCACCTCCCACGGCCACGAGGTGCTGCGCCTGGTCCGCCGCGCGCCGACGCGGGTCGACGAGGTGGAGTGGCATCCCGAGAGCGGTGTGATCCCCGGCGGCATCATGGACGACGTCGACGCCGTGATCAACCTCTCGGGAGCGTCGCTGGCCCGGCTGCCGTGGACGCCGAAGTGGAAGCGCGAGATCTTCACCTCCCGCATCCGTGCCACCCACACGCTGACCGATGCCATGCGCACGGCATCGAATCCGCCGTCGATCTTCCTGAGCGGTTCGGCCGTCGGCATCTACGGTGATCGCCCCGGCGAGAAGCTCACCGAGGAGTCACCCCGTGGCAGCGGCTATCTCGCCGACGTCGTCGACGCGTGGGAGAAGGCCGCCCGCCGCGCGCCGGACGGGGTGAGGGTCGTGACCATGCGCACCGGGCTCGTCGTCGGACAGGGCGGCGTGCTCTCGATCGTCGAGCTGCAGAGCCGACTCGGACTCGCCGGCCCGATGGGGAACGGCAAGCAGCACTGGCCGTGGATCACGCTGCCCGACGAGGTGGCCGCCATGCGTCACCTGTTGAAGGCAGACATCTCGGGTCCGGTCAACCTCGTCGCCCCCGGGGCGGCATCCGCCGAGCGCATCATGCGCGCCTTCACCTCGGCGCTGCACAGGCCCTACCTGGTGCCGGCTCCCAAGAAGCTGGTCTCCCTCGCGCTGCAGGATGCTCGCGACCTGCTGCTGGCCGATCAGGAGGTCGTGCCCCAGAAGCTCGAGGCGAGCGGATTCCGCTACCAGCACGCGACGGCCGAGCAGGCCGTGGACTGGATGCTCAGCGGGCGTCGCCCGCGGCGGGATCAGCCCGAGACTCGGCACGCTCGAGCCTGATGGCGTGCGAGATGGCGCCGCGCGCCCGACGTCGGTCGCGCGCGGCGTCGTAGGCGAGCCCGAGGCGGAACCAATCGCGCCAGGACTCCGGATGCTCCTCCACGGCGCCCTGGAAGCGCGCGAAGTCGGCGGCGGCCTCAGCTCGATCGGGGCGGCCGGTCGCGCTCACCGTGAGCTCCTCGGCCGGCAGCTCGTTCTCGGCGTCGAGTCGCTTGACGAGGCGCTCACTGCCGAAGCCGAATGCGAGCTCACGCCAGAGCGCCCACACTCCGACGATGGGCAGCACGATCAGCGCGATCCCGATGAGGATGCCGACGAGCTCGCCTGTCATCAGGAACTGCACGGCACGCCAGCCGACCAGGACGAAGTAGATGACGAGCAGCACGGCCATGAGCCAGGCGGCGACGCGGGACTTCATGCGTCAGTCCTGCACGAGGTCGGACGTGTCGCTCGGATCGACCGGGGCGGGCGGAACCTCGCCGCCGATCGAACCGAGTCCGAGAAGGGCATCGAGGCCCACCGTGACGCCGCTCGCCTCGCGAAGGGCCCGCAGCGCGAGCAGGATGCCCTGCTCGTAGGACTCGTCGGAGATCGTGTCGTGACGGATGCTGAGACTCTCGCCGTGGCCGCCGAAGACGACCTGCTGGCTGGCGAGGAGGCCGGCGACGCGCAGGCTGTGCACGGGGATGCTCGCCACCTGCTGGCCGCGGGCGCGCTGGTCCGTGTGCGGGGCGTCGACGGGGCCGAGCTCGGCGCGGGCCCGGGTCATCAGCTCGGCCGTGCGCACGGCGGTACCCGACGGCGAGTCGACCTTGCCAGCATGGTGGGCCTCGACGATCTCGATGGAATCGAAGTAGCGGGCGGCGATGGTGGCGAGCCGCGTGCCGAGCACGGACCCGATCGAGAAGTTGGGGATGAAGACGACGGCACCATCACGCGCTGTGACGCGTGAGGTGACGGCACCGATGCGCTCCTGGCTCCAGCCCGACGTGCCGACGAGCACGCGCAGGCCGTTGTCGACCGCGTACTCCACGATCTCCCCGCTGACGGCCGGATGGCTCACGTCGACGGCGATGTCTGCTCCGAGCATCTCGCTGAGTGCGCTCCGGGAACTCAGCTCGGCGACGAGCTCGAAGTCGTCGGAGTCGCGCACGAGCCGTGAGACGAGGGATCCGAGCCTGCCGGTGGCGCCGATGACGGCAACGCGTGTTGTCACCGGATCAGCCTAGCAATCGGGGCCGACCGCTCCGGTCGTCGCGTGCGCCGTCGATGGGCACGCGCGATGGGCCCATACGCTGGGGGCATGGTGCGCTTCCGCGATGTTCCCGTGACTGATGAGGCGGCTCACGCCCTGCTCGCCGAGTACTTCGCCGAGCGCGCTGCGGGCTTCCCGAGCGCCGGCGGCTACAGGACGACGTTCCCGGCTCCCGAGCAGTTCGTCCCGCCGACCGGGGTGTTCCTGCTGGTCGTCGATGATTCGGCGACGGATGCCGCATCCGACGCCGACACCGACGCCGACGCCGCATCCGACGCCGACACCATCATCGGATGCGGCGGCATCCGTCGCCTGCAGCCTTCCGACGGGGTCGAGGCCGTGCGCTACGAGGTGAAGCACCTCTACCTGCGGCCGAGCGCCCGTGGTCTCGGCGCCGGGCGGGCGCTGCTCACCGAGCTCGAGGGGCGTGCGCGGGCGTACGGCGCGACCGAGGTCGTACTCGACACCAACGCGAGCCTCGAGGCCGCCGGTGCCCTGTATCGACGGGCAGGCTACGTGGATGTCGAGCCGTACAACGACAACCCGAACGCGACGAACTGGTATGCGAAGGGGCTGTAGCCGTATCGCCCCGCCGGGACTGCGGCTGTCCGCGGCGCCTAGGCCGGCAGCGGCTCTGCCAGGCCGGTGCGGAGTTCGACGGGGAGGTGCGCCAGGTCATTGTGGGCGAGGAGGGTCCACGGTCGACCCGGCTTCTGCTGGAGGATCGTGAGTCCGCAATTGGCCTGCGGAATGCTCATCCACCGCCAGTCGGGAGCTCCGAGGGCTTCCCGCACGAACCAGCCGATGATGAAGTTGTGCGTGATCAGCAGGTCGTGCCGCTCGCCACGGGCAGGCTTCAGGAACTCGGCGACGGCGTCCTCCATCTGGGCGCGGCCGGCCTCGATCTCCTCGGGAGTGACGGAGCCGAAGAACGCGTCGAATGCATCCGGTGTCTCGGGCGAGGGGCCAGACGGGATGCAGTCGAACAGGAGGGCCGAGGGCTCCGGCGTGATCGCCGGCATGCGGTCGGCGATGATGGCGGCGGTCTCGGCGGCGCGCTGCAGCGGGGAGTGCCAGGCCGAGTCGAACGGGACTCCGCCGAGGCGCTCGGCCAGCAGCTGCGCCTGGCGCACCCCCCGTGCCGAGAGCGGTCCGTCGGGCAGGCCGTGTTCGGCGTGCTGTTGTTCTCCATGGCGGACCAGGTAGACGTAGTGGGGCACCGGTGTCCCTTTCGTGTGTTGCTGTCGTGCGTACTGCGGTGTACGAGGTACTCGTCGGCCCGATCGGGCCCGGGTCAGCCGGCGTGCGCTCCGACCAGCGGCGTGAAGAGATCGGGGTCGACCGCGCCGACCGCCGAGAGCGAGAGCTCGCGGGAGGCGAGGTAGGCGGCGAGTTCCTGGACGTCGGCCGCCGTCACGAGCCCGACGCGGCGCAGGCCCTCGTCGAGGTCGGTGAACTCCCCCTGGGTGATCTCGGCGCGACCCAGCCGGCTCATCCGGGTGTCGCTGTCTTCGAGGGCGAGGGCCGATGCACCGGAGATCTGGCCGATGGCACGACCCATCTCGGCATCCGTCACGCCCTTCTCGGCCAGCAGGCGCAGCTCGTCGAGCATGAGCTCGGCGACGGGGGCCGCCTTCGCGGGCGAGCACCCGGCGTACATGCCGAAGACGCCGGCATCGGAGTACGCGGCGGCGAAGGAGTAGACCGAGTAGGCGAGACCGCGCTTCTCGCGCACCTCTTGGAACAACCGCGACGACATGCCGCCGCCGAAGATCGAGTTGAGCACGCTCATCGTCATGCGGCGGTCGTCGGTGGCGATCAGGCCGGGAACGCCGACGAACATGTTGACCTGTTCGAGCTGCCGATCGATGACGACGAGTTCGGAACCCCGCGTGATGGCCGAGGCCTCGGCCGGGCGGCGCTCGACGGGGGTCGCCGGCACCGACAGGTCCCAGCCGGCGGATTGGAGTGCCGCCGTGACCGATGCCACGAGCTCGTCGTGATCGACGGCACCGGCGGCCGTGACCACGAGGTCCTGCGGCCTGTAGTTCGCCCTGTAATGGTTCCAGACCGCCTCGCGGGTCGCCGCCTCGATGGTGGCCGGGCTGCCGCCGATCGGGCGCCCGAGGGGGTGATCGCCGAGCACGGCCTCGAAGAAGCGCTCGTTGGCGACGTCGGCCGGGTCGTCCTCGGCCATCGACAGCTCCTCGAGGATGACCCCGCGCTCGTTCTCGAACTCCTCGGGGTCGAGCAGCGACGAGGTGAGCATGTCGGTGAGCACCGCCGCCGCCATCGGCAGGTCGCGGTCGCGCACCTTGGCGTAGTAGCAGGTGTACTCCTTCGCCGTCATGGCGTTATGCTCGCCGCCGACGGCGTCGAAGGAGACGGCGATGTCGAGCGCCGTGCGCGTCGACGTGCCCTTGAAGAGCAGGTGCTCGAGGAAGTGGGTCGACCCGAAGGTTCCCGGATGCGCCGAGCGGCCGTTGATCGCGGCCAGCGCCGGCAACTCGTCACGCGAGCCGACGGCGACCCAGTAGCCGATGGTCGCGCTGCGGGAACCCGGCACGTGTTCGGTGAGGATGCGCACTCCGCTGGGGAGGACCGATCGCCTGACGAGGCAGTCACCTGATGCGGTGAAGCTGAGTTCGGGCATGCCGAGAGGGAGGTCAACTGCGCCGTTCATCACACTCCACCTTAGGCCAGTGCTCGGACACGCACCGGGTTGCGACCCATCCGTGAGACACCCGAGGGGACGCCGAGGCCGTGGGAGGAAGTCAGAGCGTGGCGCGGTCGAGGTCGAGCATGTCTGCCCGCGTGAGGGTGACCCGAGGAGCCGCCATGAGCGACTGCAGTTCGCCGAGCGAGCGCGCCCCAGTGACAGGAGCGACGACGTCACGTCGGGCCAGCAGCCAGGCGATGGCTATCGTCGCCGATGGCACGCCGTGGTCTGCTGCGATGCGGTCGACGACCGAACGGATGCGGTGCAGGCGACGGTTGAGGCGCAGCGCGACGCGGCTGGCGACGCTGGCGGGGATGGATCCGTCGCCGCGGGTGGATCCGGCGAGGACGCCGTGGTTCAGGGGGCTCGACGGGAAGACCGCGAGACCCTGCGCGTTCGCGGACACCGAGACCGACCCCTCGAACGGCACCCGCTCGGCGAGGCTGTACGAGGACTGCACGGCGCGAAAGCGCGGGAGCCCGTTGGCCGCGAGAACGCGCGCCTCGATCAGCCTGTCGGCCGAGAAGCCCGACGCGGCGATGTAGCCGACCTTGCCGGCCTGTACCAGAGCGTCGATGGCGCCGAGGCTCTCTTCGAGCGGGACGGGCACACCGGCGGATTCGCGCATGAACAGCAGGTCGAGTCGCTCGACGCCGAGGCGCTGCAGCGAGGCGTCGACGCCGGCGATGATGTTGGCCGGCGCGAGGCCGGGGAAGTCGGTTCCGCCGCCGACCGTCGTGGCGAGCACGACGTCGTCGCGGCACCGTCGCGCACGGAGCCATGCTCCGATGAGCTGTTCACTGCGTTGAGCGACGACGGCATCGACGGTGTCGATGAGGTTGCCGCCGCCCTCACGGTAGCGGTCGAGCATGTCGACGGAGGTGCGGGGATCGACCGTGCGACCGAATCGCCTGGCGCCGAGGGCGAGCGGGAACACCCACAGGTCGGTGTCGGGGATGTGCCGGCGAGCCGGCGCGGCCGAGGGCTGGATACCGATGGCACCCGAGAACGGCGAGGTGGCCTGGTCGAGTTCGGGAATGACGATCTCGACGGCAGCCTCGGACGAACGTGTGACTGTCCGTGGCACCACCTGAGTCATTCTCAACACCTCCCCTAAGGCTTCTGACAGTAGGGCAGTCCGCCGACACTGCTGCGCCGAATCGCCCGGTATTCCACAACCGTTATAGAAATGTTTGCGAGTGAACGAGAAGTGAACTCGTACGACCCATCGGCGTTACCCGATCGGGCCGTCGGGCCCGTACTTCCGGGCGAGTCGGGCGATTCCACCGGACTGCGCCGTCCGGATGCATCACCCGCGCCCGACCCGTCGGAGTACCGCCTCGGCATGCCTCAGGACAGGCCCGTCGACCATGCGATCGCCGTGCCGGAACACCCCGTGCTCGCGAGCTGCGACCGCGATCACGGCGCGCGCCTCTGCGATCTCCTCGGCGCTCGGAGTGTAGGCCGCGCGGATGGTCTCGACCTGGCCCGGATGGATGCACGCCGTCGCGGCGAAGCCGCTGGCTGCGGCATCCGTCGCCTCGTCCGAGAGACCGGCGAGGTCGGCGATGTCGAGGTGCACGGTGTCGATGGCGGCGATTCCGGCGGCCCCGGCGGCGAGCAGCACCTGGGAACGCGCGTGGTCGGCGACGGCCCGATAGCGGCCGTCGGCGAAGCGGCTCGAGGTGCCGCCGAGCGAGGCCACCAGGTCTTCGGCACCCCACATCAGTGCGACCACGTTCGGCTGCAGCGCTATGGCGGGCGCGGCGAGCACCCCGGCGGCCGTCTCGCACAGTGCCACGACCCTGTAGCCCGCGACGGCGGCCGCGGCATCAGGATGCTCCGCCTTGGGAAGCATCACGTAGCGGTACGGGGTCGCCTCGAGGGCGGAGAGGTCGGCCGAGAAGTCGTGGCTGCCGACGGGGTTGATGCGCACCACGACGCGGTCAGGGTCGAGCGGCGTCTGCAGGAGCGCCTCGCGGGCGTCTTCCCTGTCGTCGGGGGCGACGGCGTCCTCGAGGTCGAGGATGACGGCATCCGCCCGCTCCAGTGCCTTCTCGTAGCGGTCGGGGCGGTTGGCGGGGCAGAACAGCAGGGCCGGCCCGAGGTGGAACGTCATGAGCGCGCCCCCTCGCACCAGACGAGCGTGCTGCGCGAGGCCGTCGCGACGACGACGTCGTGCTGGTTGCGCGCCACGTGGTCGAGGGTGACGATGCCCTGCCCGGGGCGTGATGCCGACAGGCGCTTCGCGGCGACTGTCGTCTCGGCGTAGAGGGTGTCGCCGATGAACACCGGTGCGGGGAACGCCACGGCCCCGAAGCCGAGGTTGGCGACCAGCGTGCCCTGGGTGAGCTGGGCGACGGATGCCCCCACCAGCGTCGACAGCGTGAACATCGAGTTCACCAGCCGCTGCCCGAACGACTCCCCGGCGGCGAACGCGGCGTCGAGGTGCAACGCCTGCGTGTTCATGGTGAGCGTCGTGAACAGCACGTTGTCAGCCTCGGTCACTGTGCGGCCCGGACGATGCAGGTAGCGCGCGTCGAGGTCGAACTCCTCGAACCAGAGCCCCCGCTGCTCGATGTCGCGTGTCATGGCATCCGTCGCCCTTCTGCTCGGTGTGCGCTGTTCAGGCCACCAGCCCGAGCTCACGGGTGATGATCATGAGCTGGACCTCGGTGGTTCCCTCGCCGATCTCGAGGATCTTCGAGTCACGGTAGTGGCGGGCGACGGCGTTCTCGTTGAGGAAGCCGTATCCGCCGAACACCTGCGTCGCATCGCGTGCGTTGTCCATGGCTGCCTCCCCTGCCACCATCTTGGCGATGGACGCCTCGATTTTGAAGGGCTTGCCGGCCACCATCTTGCGAGCGGCGTCGAGCCAGGCGAGGCGGGCCTGGTGCACACGCGCCTGCATCTTCGCGATCTTGAACGCGACGTGCTGGTTCGAGCCGATGGTCGAGCCGAACACCACGCGCTCCTTGGCGTAGCGCAGGGCCTCCTCGAGACAGCCCTGGGCGGCTCCGGTGGCGAGCGCTGCGAAGGCGATGCGGCCCTCGTCGAGCGATTGCAGGAAGTTCGCGTAGCCCCGCCCGCGCTCGCCCAGGAGGTTCGCGGCCGGCACCCGTACGTCTGTGAGGGTGAGCGGATGCGTGTCGCTGGTGTGCCAGCCGACCTTGTCGTACGCGGGTTCGACCGTGAAGCCGGGCGTTCCCGACGGCACGATGATGCTGGAGAGTTCGGGCTTGCGCTCCCCCATGCGCCCCGTGCGTTCCCCCGTCACGGCCGTGATCGTGACGAGGCTCGTGATCGGCGTTCCCGAGTTGGTGATGAACTGCTTCGAGCCGTTGATCACCCAGTCGTCGCCATCGAGCACCGCCGTCGTCGCCGTCGCTCCCGCATCGGATCCGGCCTTCGCCTCGGTCAGTCCGAAACCGGCGAGAGCGCGGCCGGCGAGGAGATCGGGCAACCAGGTCTCGCGCTGGGCCGGAGAACCGTTGCGGTAGATCGGCATGATGCCGAGCCCCACTCCGGCCTCGAGGGTGACGCCGATGGACTGGTCGACCCGGCCGAGCGCCTCGACGGCGAGGCAGAGCTGCACGTAGTCGCCGCCCTGACCGCCGTACTTCTTCGGGAACGGGAGGCCGAACAGTCCCATCTCGCCCATCTGGGCGATGATCTCCATGGGCAGGCGGCGTTCGGTGTCGTAGCCGTAGGCGGCCGGCGCCACGACGGTGTCGGCGAAGTCGCTGACGGTGTCGTAGAGGTGCTGCTCCTCGGCGCTGAGGTCGTAGTTCATTCGCTGGCTCGTTTCTCGCTCGTGGCGATCGGGGTGACGGATGCGACGATGTCGTCGCGACGGACGAGGGCGCCTTCGCTGGTGGCGAGGGAGACCCGTCCGTTGATCGGGGAGGAGACGCGGTGCTCCATCTTCATGGCCTCGATGCTGACGATGGCCTGGCCGGCCTCGACCTCGTCGCCGTCGGCCACGTGCACGGCGGTGACGGTTCCCGGCATGGGGGCGCGGAGCTCGGGGCTGTGATCCTTCCCGACGCGGTCGATGGCGGCCAGGGAGCGGGCCAGACGGGCTGCGCGGGTGAGGACGGTGAGTTCGTAGGCTGCGCTGTCGGAGTGCACCCAGATCGTCGATCCCGATCGGGCGAGCGTCGTGGAGGTGCGGTGAAGGGGCTGCCCCTGAGTCGCACGCGTATCGAGACCCGCCTGCGACGCCACCGCGACCTCGACGAGCGCCTCGTTGACGAGGAAGGTCAGAGTGCGGGGTCGAGGGGTACCCAAGCGGAATCCGGATCGGCTGCGCCAGAGCGGTGAGGCTGGGCCGGGCTGCTGCCTGTCCGTCGCGCCGAGCGCGGCCGCCACTTCGGCGAGCAGCTCGGGCGACGGGACGGGCGGGCTCAGGGGCGGCATCCGGTCGATCAGTCCGGTGTCGAGATCCCCTGACTGCACGGCCGGATCGGCGATCAGGGTGCGCAGGAAGGCGATGTTGGTGTCGACGCCGAGCACCACGGTGTCGGCGAGCGCTGCGTCGAGGCGAGCGAGCGCCTCGACACGGTCGGAGCCGTGCGCGATCACCTTGGCGAGCATGGGGTCGTAGTGGGAACCCACGTCCGATCCCTCGGCGATGCCGCTGTCGATGCGGATGCCGGCCCCCTGGGGCTCCGCGTAGGCGAGCACGGTGCCGGTCGACGGCAGGAACCCGCGCTCCGGGCTCTCGGCGTAGACGCGTGCTTCGATGGCGTGGCCGGTGAGGCGGACGTCGGACTGCGCGAAGGCGAGGGGCTCCCCCGCTGCGACTCTGAGCTGCTGTTCGACCAGGTCGAACCCCGTCACGAGCTCGGTTACCGGATGCTCCACCTGGAGGCGCGTGTTCATCTCGATGAAGAAGAAGTCGTCCGGCCTGCTCGCCGACACGAGGAACTCGACGGTTCCGGCGCCGCGATAGTCCACACTGCGGGCGGCGTCGCAGGCGGCGCGCCCGATGCGCTCGCGGGTCTCGGCATCGAGCAGCGGCGACGGCGCCTCCTCGATCACCTTCTGGTGGCGGCGCTGCAGCGAGCACTCGCGCTCGCCGAGGTGCACGACGGCGCCGTGGGCGTCGGCGAGAACCTGCACCTCGATGTGGCGGGGCTGCTCGATGTAGCGCTCGAGCAGCAGAGTGTCGTCTCCGAAGGCCGATGCAGCGACGCGACGCGCTCCGGCGATCGCCTCGGGCAACTCCTCGGCGGCCCGCGCGAGCTGCATGCCCTTGCCGCCACCTCCGGCCGACGGCTTGATGAGCAGCGGGAAGCCGACGCCGAGCGCGGCGTCGGCCAGGGCCGCGTCGTCTAGGGAGGCATCCGAGACTCCGGGCACCACGGGAACGGCCGACCCTGCGACGTGCAGCTTGGCGCGGATCTTGTCGCCCATGACCTCGAGCGCCTGCTCCCCCGGTCCGATGAAGACGATGCCTGCGGCCTCGCACGCTGCTGCGAAGGCCTCGTTCTCGCTGAGGAATCCGTAGCCGGGGTGGATGGCCTGGGCACCCGTGCCGAGGGCGGCGGAGATGACGCGTTCCCCGTCGAGATAGCTCTCGCGCGCATCGGCCGGGCCGAGGCGCACAGCGGTGTCGGCGAGGCGCACGTGGACCGCATCCGCATCGGCGTCGCTGTAGACGGCGACGGAACGGATGCCGAGGCGTCGGAGCGTGCGGATGACTCGCACGGCGATCTCGCCGCGGTTGGCGACGAGCACGGTGTGGAAGAGGGGCGCGCCCTGGGCGGCGCCGGTGTTCTCGATGGTCATGGCCGTCACATCCGGAACAGGCCGAAGCGGGGTTCGGGCAGCGGGGTGCGCGAGCACACGTCGAGGGCGAGGCCGAGCACGGTGCGGGTGTCGGCCGGGTCGATGATGCCGTCGTCCCAGAGGCGGGCCGTCGAGTAGTACGGGCTGCCCTGGGTCTCGTACTGCTCTCGGATCGGGGCGGTGAATGCGGCCTCGTCGTCGGAAGACCACTCCTGTCCGCGGGCCTCGAGCTGGTCGCGCTTGACCGTGGCGAGCACGGATGCGGCCTGCGGACCGCCCATGACGCTGATGCGGGCGTTCGGCCACATCCAGAGGAAGCGCGGCGAGTAGGCACGTCCGCACATCGAGTAGTTGCCGGCGCCGAAGCTGCCGCCGATGACGACGGTGAGCTTCGGCACCCGCGTGGTCGCGACGGCCGTGACCATCTTGGCTCCGTGCTTGGCGATGCCGCCGGCCTCGGCATCGCGGCCCACCATGAAGCCCGAGATGTTCTGGAGGAAGACCAGCGGGATGCCGCGCTGATCGCACAGCTCGATGAAGTGCGCGCCCTTCATGGCCGACTCGCTGAACAGCACGCCGTTGTTGGCGACGATGCCGACCGGGTGGCCGTGGATGCGGGCGAACCCCGTGACGAGGGTGTCGCCGTACTCCTTCTTGAACTCGTGGAAGGCGGTGCCGGTGTCGGCGCCGGGCGCCGGCGCGTCGATGATGCGGGCGATCACCTCGTGCACGTCGTAGGGCTGCTGCACGTCGACGGGGACCACCGAGGCGAGGTCGCCGGCATCCGTCGCCGGAGGCATCGACTCGGTCACCGTCCACGCTGATGCCGCGGGCTGCGGCAGCGTCGCCACGATGTCGCGCACGATGGCGAGGGCGTGCTCGTCGTTCTCGGCGAGGTGGTCGGTGACGCCCGAGGTGTGGGCGTGGAGCTCGCCGCCGCCGAGCTCCTCAGGGGTGACGACCTCGCCGATGGCCGCCTTCACGAGCGGCGGACCGCCGAGGAAGATGGTGCCCTGCCCGCGCACGATGACAGTCTCGTCGCTCATGGCCGGGACGTAGGCGCCTCCGGCCGTGCAGGAGCCGAGCACGGCCGAGACCTGCGGGATGCCGGCTGCCGACATCCGTGCCTGGTTGAAGAAGATGCGACCGAAGTGATCGCGGTCGGGGAATACCTCGTCCTGCTTGGGCAGGAACGCGCCGCCGGAGTCGACGAGGTAGATGCACGGCAGCCGATTCTCGAAGGCGATCTCCTGTGCGCGCAGGTGCTTCTTGACAGTCATCGGGTAGTACGTGCCGCCCTTGACCGTGGCGTCGTTGGCGATGACGAGCACATGGCGCCCGCGCACCAGGCCGATGCCGGCGATGAGGCCGGCTGCCGGTGTCGCGTCGTCGTAGAGGCCGTCGCCGGCGAGCGGCGCGATCTCGAGGAACGGGCTGCCGTCGTCGAGGAGCCGGTCCACCCTGTCGCGCGGGAGCAGCTTCCCCCGCCCGGTGTGGCGGTCGCGTGACTCGGCGCTCCCACCCTCGGCCGCGATGGCGAGCCTGGCGTGCAGCTCGGCGACGAGGGCCCGCTGGGCGTCGGCGTTCGCGCGCGGGCCTGGTGCTGTGTCCGCCGGGCTGGGCGCGCTGGGGGTGGGCGGCATCCGGTGTTCTCGTCTCCATCGACGGCGCGGTGCCTTGTGGACTCCGCGTGATTTCGGTTAGTGTTCACTAACTGAATCCGATGTTAGCGATCGTTAACTGAAATGGCAAGCGATGAACGAGACCACCGAGCGGGCGCAGGCCAAGGCCGACCGTCGCGGCAGTCTCCTGTCCGCAGCCGCCACTCTGTTCGCCGAGCGTGGATTCGCCGGGGTGTCCATCGGCGACCTGGGTGCGGCCGCCGGCGTGAGCGGCCCGGCGGTGTACAGGCACTTCCCCGGCAAGCAGGCCGTGCTGGCGGCCATCCTCGTCGATGCGAGCACGGGCCTGCTCGACGGCGGCCGCACCGTGGTCGAGGCGGCACCCGACGCTTCGCACGCACTGACCGGCCTCGTGAGCTTCCACGTCGACTTCGCCCTCGCCAACGCCGACGTCATCCTCGTGCAGGACCGCGACATCTCCAGCCTCGCCGCATCCGACAGCCATGCCGTGCGCAGCCTGCAGCGTCGCTACGTCGAGCTCTGGGTGGGCGTGCTGGCGCTGCTGCATCCGTCGCGAACGGATGCCGAACTGCGCGTGCGCGCCCACGCAGCGTTCGGCCTCATGAACTCCACGCCGCACAGCGCCCGCACCGGAGCGCGTCAGCCCGCCGCTGCCGCCGTGCGTGCGGCGCTGGAGCAGATGGCGCTGGCGGCCCTCGAGGCATAGGCGCGCTCCCATCGCCGTGCCCGCTCGCAGGTTCACGTGCCCGTTTGCTTGCGTAATTCAGGCTTGGACGGCCGACGCGCCACACCCACGATGCTCCTTGGCGACGCGTCGCGAGATCCGGCCTGAATCGCGTGCAGCGTCGTAGGCGGGTGGGGCTCCTCCGCAACGATCACTGGCGGCGTGAGGAAGCACATGTCGACACCGCCTTCGGAGATCTTCCACCGTAGGGAGGAGTCTCGATCGATGCCGACCTTCCCTACTCTCATGGACTCTCTTGGACAGATCGCTCAGACACGCACCCTGGCCCGGCACGGCGCACGAAGAGCGGATGTCGAGAGAGCACTCCGCGATGGTGAGCTCACGCGCGTGCGACGGGGGTGGTTCGCTACGGCGAAGGCGGACGCCGATCAGCTTCGTGCCGTCGCGCTGGGCGGTCGCATCGGCTGTGTGAGTGCCCTGCGCCGGTGGGGCGTCTGGTCCGGAGTCGGCGACACGCTCCACATCCAGGTCGCGGCGAACGCGGCCCGGCTGCGTCGCGAAGCGGGTAGGAGCTCATCGAGCACGGCGAGAGGAGTCTGGCATCCATCGATCGACCCGCAACTCACAGCGACGAGCGAGGTACGCCTCGCCGGAGTCGGTGAGCCCACCGTGCACTGGAACGAGCTCACTGGGACCGGCGGGTTGGATTGGATCGTCTCACCCGGCCAGGCGCTCGCCCAGGCGCTGCTGTGCCAGGACGATGAGCATGCGATCGCCTGCATGGACTCCATCCTCCGTCGAGGTGTCCTCAAGCGGATCGAGGTCGAGCGTGTGGTGGCCGCACTTCCTCACAGGATCCGTGGTCTCCTCACCGAACTCACGCCGGAGGCGGACTCGGGGTGGGAGTCGATCTTCATCACTCGAGTGCGGCGTGGTGGGTACTCGGTCGTGGCGCAACCCGAAGTCGTCGGAGTGGGGCGTCTCGACGGGATCATCGAGGACTGCGTCGGCTTCGAGGTGAACGGGATGGAGTTCCACAGCGGCAACGAAGCCGTACTCAGGGATACCGGGCGCGTGCTTGGAGCGCAGGGCCTGGGAATGATGATGCTCACGGTCAATCCCCCACACATCCACACCCACTGGAAGTCCACCTGGGCGACGGTCGTGCGCGTCGTCGAGGATGCGCAGGCCCTGCGCGCGCTGCGTCACCCGCGGGGCGTCCCTCTCACCGACGCCGAACTCGCGCACATTTCAGGCCAGAACTGAGAGACGCCGTAGATCTGCGCTGCACCACCGGCGTGGCGATGGATGCGGCCTGAATTGTGCGCGTGACGAAGGCGGACAGCCGTCGCTCAGCGGGCGAGGGCCGCCGCGATACGGCGGGCGCCGTACTCGAACGCCTCGTCGACGTCGCCTCCGAGGCGGAAGGCTCCGGCGAGCTCCATGCTGATGAACCCGTTCGCCCACGCGGTGATGGTGCGCGCCGCGGGTAGGGCGTCGTCGGAGCCGGCCAGCCGCTCGGCGACGCTGAGCACAGCCGCACTCGAGCGCTGGAGCGCGCTCGCCCTCGCAGCATCCGGTACGTCGGCGAAGATCAGGCGATACTCGGCGGGGTTCTCGCGGGAGAAGGAGCGCATGGTTCGGGCGAGCTCGATGAGATCGTCGCCGGCATCCACGCCGCCATCGGCGAGAGCGGCGTCGATGCGCACGTCGAGATCGTGGAGCGAGGCCTCGACGACGAGGCGCAGGAGGTCATCGCGGCCGCGCACCCTCTTGTACAGCGACGGCGCGCGCACCCCCACCCGCTGGGCGACGGCCTGCATGGTGAGGCCCGGAAGGCCGTCGGAGCGCAGGATGTCGCGGCCCGCCGCGATGATGGCGTCGAGCGAGGTGCGGTCGGGGGTCGGCATCCGTGTCTCCTTCGAAGTGTCGAGTGATGTCGAGCGTAGCTGATGGCTATTGACTTTAGCCATCAAGGCTACGTACCATAGCCATCACGACGATCATCACACACATCCGAAGGATCGACCCATGCAACTCGCGCCATCACTGCACCGCATCGGCAACGACATCGTGGCCGCCTACCTGGTCGACACCGCCGACGGCATCACCATCGTCGACGCCGGCCTCGCCGGCCACTGGGGCGAACTCGAGAAGGAACTCGCCGCGATGGGTCGCGACCTCTCCGACGTGCGCGGACTCGTCCTCACGCACGGCGACACCGATCACATCGGCTTCGCGGAGAGGCTCCGTCGAGAGCACGGCGTTCCCGTCTTCGTCCACGAGGCCGATGCCGCCAGGGCCCGCGGCGAGATCAAGCCCGAGGCGGAGTGGGGACGGATGCGACTCGGTGCCGTCGCCCGCTTCTTCTGGTACGCGGCCCGGAAGGGCGGCCTGCGCACCACCTACCTGAGCGAGGTCACGACCATGCGCGACGGCGACGTGCTCGACCTGCCGGGAGCGCCGCGCATCATCGGGCTGCCCGGACACTCGGCCGGAAGCGTGGCCGTCTACGTTCCGAGCGTGAGTGCAGTCTTCGTCGGCGATGCCCTCACCACCCGACACGTGCTCACCGGGCGGCGAGGCCCGCAGCCGGCTCCCTTCACCGACGAGCCGGCGCTGGCGATCGACTCGCTCTCACGGCTCGAGGGCCTCGGCGCGACGTGGGTGCTGCCGGGGCACGGGACACCGTGGAATGGCGGCAGCGACGAGATCGTGCGTCTGGTGCGGGCTGCGGCATCCGACGGGGCGTCTCGGCCCTCCTGACGCGCGGGACTCCTCGCCGCTCGCCACTTCTGGCCGCTACGGCCGTCCCCATGCGGCCACACGTGGCGAGCGGGCGATGGAGGAGCGGCCACACGTGGCGAGCGGGCGATGGAGGAGCGGCCATACGTGGCGAGCGGGACGCCGACTCGATAGCGGATGGCCGACGAACGACCGAGCGCGAAGCCACGCACCCTCACTCCTCCGCCGGCGTCGCTCCCTGCTCGTCGGCGATGGCCTGGATGCGCTTCGCCAACCGCACGTCGCGCGCAGTCACGCCATCGGCGTCGTGGGAGGTCAGGTCGAAGACGATCGATCCGTAACCGACGAGCACGTCGGGATGGTGGTCGAGTTCGTCGGCCACCACGGCGACGGCGTCGAGGAGCCGCACCGCGCTCGCGAAGTCGGCGGTGGAGAACGACGCCGTCAGTGAATCGTCCTCGTGGATGAAGGCCGTGCCGTCGAGCTCGGCGGCGGTGTCGGAGGGTTCGAGGGTTGCCATGGGGTCATACTCCTCCCCCAGCGCGCTCGCTGGATAGCGGCATCCGGAACCTCACGACCATCGGGCGACGGATGCGTCACACCATCGCGAGCGCCCGGGCCGGGTCGCGCAGCATCGTGCCGATGTCGGCGAGGAAGCGCGAGCCCTGTTCGCCGTCGACGAGCCTGTGGTCGAACGACAGGCTGAGCGTCATCACGTCACGCAGGGCGATGCCGCCGTCGTGCTCGCGCGGCTCCCGTCGCACGGCGCCCATCGCGAGGATGGCCGCCTCCCCGGGATTCAGGATGGGGGTACCCGCATCGATGCCGAAGACCCCGATGTTGGTGATCGAGATCGTGCCACCGGCCAATCGCGCCGGCTCGGTGCGACCCTCGCGAGCCGTCGCGGTGAGCAGTGCGAGCGCATCGGCGAGCGCCGGCAGGGTGAGGTCGCCGGCATCCGGGATGTTCGGCACGACCAGCCCGCGCGGCGTCGCGGCGGCGATGCCGAGGTTCACGTAGTGGAACTCGACGATCTCCTGGGCGGCCTCGTCCCAGTGCGTGTTGAGTGAGGGGTTGCGCGTGAGCGCGATGCACAGCGCCTTGGCCACGATCGCGAGGATGCCGATGCGGTGTTCGGTGAGCGCCCGATCCTGCTTGAGGCGCGCGAGCAGCTCCATGGTCGCCGTGACGTCGACGGCGAGGAACTCCGTGACGTGAGGCGCCGTGAAGGCGCTCTGCACCATCGCCGCTGCAGTGTGCTTGCGCACACTGCGGATGGGCGTCCGCGTCTGCCGCGCTGAGGGCTCAGGGGCCGGCTGGTTCGGGACAGTGCCGACCCCTGAGGGCATGACGGATGCTGCAGCCTCCACGTCGTCGCGCGTGATCAGGCCGTGCTCGCCCGTGCCCATGAGCTGCGCCAGGTCGACGCCGAGATCGTGCGCCAGCTTGCGCACGGGCGGAGTCGAGCGTGGGCGCTCGGCGGGCTGGGCTGTGCTCGGCCGCGATGGCGTCGGAGCGGGCGTCTGCGTCGTGGTTTCGGGCGCCGGTGCGCTCGCCAGCGGCGCCGGAGCCGTCGTCGTCGTCGAGACGGTCTCGGCCGCCGGTACCACCGGCGCCTCCCCCACCGCCCGACGTGCGCGCCGCTGCGGCGTCCCGCTCTCGGCGCGCGCGCCGTAGCCGACGAGGTTCGGTTGCGGCGCGTCGGCGCCGGAATCCGTCGACCGAGCGGCGGCATCCGGAGCCGCACCACCCTCGACCTCGAAGGAAACTATGGGCTCCCCCACGTTCACGGTCACTCCGGGCTCGGCGTACAGCCGCGCCACGATGCCCGCATACGGCGACGGCAGCTCGACGATGGCCTTGGCGGTCTCGACCTCGGCGATCACCTGGTTGAGTGTCACCGTGTCGCCGACGCCGACGTGCCAGTTCACGATCTCGGACTCGGTGAGGCCCTCACCCAGGTCGGGCAGGCGGAAGTCCAGCAGCACGCTCACCAGCCGGCCTCCAGCCCGCTCAGGGAGTTGCTCCGACCGAGTGCGCGGTCGACCCCGTCGAGGATGCGGTCGAGGTCGGGCACGTGGTGCACCTCGAGCCTCGAGGGCGGGTAGGGCACGTCGAAGCCCGTGACCCTCACCGGAGCGTGCTCGAGGTAGCTGAAGCAGCGCTCCGTGACGCTGGCGGCGATCTCTCCGCCGATTCCGCCCTGCGAGCCCGCCTCGTGGGCGATCACCAGACGCCCGGTGCGTCGAACCGACGCCTCGATCGTGGCGTAGTCCACTGGCGCCAGCGAGCGCAGGTCGATGACCTCGATCGAGATGCCGTCTGCCGCCGCCGCTCTCGCCGCATCCGTCGCCGTCTGCACGAGGGGCCCGTAGGCGAGCAGGGTGACGTCGGTGCCCGGGGCGACCACGCGCGCGGCGCCCATGGGCTCTGCGGCTGCGAGAGCCCCATCGAGTTCGACCGGCGCCTTCTGGTGATAGCGCCGCTTGGGCTCGAAGTAGAGCACGGGGTCGTCGCTCGCAATGGCCTGGCGGATCATCGCGTAGGCGTCCTGCGGGTTGGAGACCGCGACGACGCGCAGGCCCGAGGTATGCGTGAAGTAGGCCTCGGGCGACTCCGAGTGGTGCTCGGCCGCGCCGATCCCGCCGCCGAAGGGCACGCGGATCGTGATGGGCATCCGCACCGCACCCTGGGTGCGGTAGTGCAGCTTGGCGACCTGCGCAACGATCTGGTCGAAGGCCGGGTAGATGAAGCCGTCGAACTGGATCTCGCACACCGGCCTGTATCCGCGATACGCGAGTCCGACGGCCGTGCCGAGGATGCCGGCCTCGGCGAGCGGCGTGTCGACGACGCGCCGGGCGCCGAACTCGCGCTGCAGCCCGTCGGTCACCCTGTAGACGCCGCCGAGGGTGCCGATGTCCTCGCCGAGCAGCACGACCTTGTCGTCGTCGCGCAGGGCGCGGCGCAGGCCGGCGTTGATGGCGTTCGCCAGGGTGAGGGTCTGCGTGTCGACCGGGGCATCGAGCATGGTCATCGGACCTCCCCCTCACCGGAGTCGCCGAACATGGCGAGGTAGCGCGCGTAGTGGTCGCGCTCGCGGTCGATGGTGCTGTTCGACTCGGCGTAGACGTTGTCGAACACTGTGAGCGCCGCGGGATCGCGGAGTGCGATGCAGGCGGCGCGCAGCTCCATGGCGACGGCATCAGCCTTCGCGGCGACGGCAGCCACAGTGCCGTCATCGAGGATGCCCGCCTCGGTGAGGAAGGCGGCGAAGCGCGAGATGGGGTCCTTCGCGCGCCACTCCTCGAGCTCGCCCTGGGGGCGATAGCGCGTCGGGTCGTCGGCGGTGGTGTGCGGACCCATGCGGTAGGTCACGGCCTCGATGAACGTCGGGCCACCCCCTGTGCGTGCCCGGTCGAGTGCCACCCTCGTCGCCGCCATGACGGCGAGCACGTCGTTGCCGTCGACGCGCAGGCTCGGGATGCCGAAGCCCGGCGCGCGGTCCGCGATGCTGCGTTGAGCCTGCAGGCCGACGGGCTCCGAGATGGCCCACTGGTTGTTCTGGCAGAAGAAGACGACCGGCGCCCGGAAGCTGGCCGCGAACACCAGCGCCTCGTTCACGTCGCCCTCACTTGTGGCGCCGTCGCCGAAGTAGGCGATGGCCGCGGCATCCTCGCCGTCGTTCTGGATGCCCATCGCGTACCCCACTGCGTGCAGCGCCTGGGCGCCGATGATCACCTGCGGCGCGGCCATGTTGACGTCGTAGGGGTTCCAGCCCGATGCGGCGACGCCACGCCAGACCGGGGTGACCTGCGCCGGCTTCACGCCCCGGCAGTAGGCGACGCCGTGCTCGCGGTAGCTCGAGAAGACGAAGTCGTCGGAGCGGAGCGCCCGGCCCGAACCGATCTGGGCTGCCTCCTGGCCGAGCACCGGCGGCCACAGTCCGAGCTCACCCTGGCGCTGCAGCGCCGTCGCCTCGGCGTCCATCCGTCGCACGACGACCATGTCCTCGTAGAGGGCCCGGAACTCATCGGCGGTGAGTCCGGCGACCCACGGGTCGAAGGCCGGGTTCGCCTGCCGGACTCCAGCCGGAGTGATCAGCTGCACCACGTCATCGGCGGCCCCGGGGGCCGCATCCGTGGAAGTCATGAGTTGCTGGTGAATGGTCATGATCGTGCGCAACCTTCTCTGTCGCGACCGCGATCCGCGTGGCCTCGTGAGCTCTGCGGATCGACCCGCCGCGACGCTGCGGCTGGTGCCTCTACGATAAGCCCGTTGGGCATCCGGCACAATGATCATGGATGCTGTTGAGCATGTTGCACGATCGGGCGACGGATGCCGGTGCTATCGTTGCGCATCATGCAACCGATCGACTCCACCGATGTGCACCTGCTGCGCGCCCTCAGCGACGAGCCCCGAGCGACGGCCGTCGCCATCGCCGACCGCCTCGGACTGTCGCGCAACACCGTGCAGACCCGACTGGCGCGCCTGGCCACCTCGGGCGTGCTGCAGTCGCTCGACCGGCGCATCGATCCGACGGCGCTCGGCTACCCGCTCTCGGCGTTCATCGCCGTCCACGTGCAGCAGAAGGCTCTCGGCGCCATCGTCGAGGCGATCGCGGCGATTCCCGAGGTCATCCAGGCGCACGGGTTGAGCGGCCAGATCGACCTGCTCGTGCAGGTCGTCTGCACCGACGCCGAGCACCTCTTCCGGATCGACGGGGACATCCTCGCGATCGACGGCGTCGAGCGCACCGAGACCAGCCTGTCGATGGGCGAGCTGGTGCCGTTCCGGCTGCGCCCACTGCTGGACCGCGCCGTGGAGTCACCGAGAACGTAGTGCACGCACTGGTGCACCGCCGAGAACGCAGTACCTGCGGGTGCGACACCCCGCCCACCCGCACGAAGGTCGTTCTCGGCGTGGAACCGCCACGCCTCAGCCGATCAGCCAGCCGTTGTCCTCGGCGATCCTGGCGGCATCCGCCCGATTGCGGCCGCCGGTCTTGCCGATGATGCTCGAGAGGTGGTTGCGCACGGTGCCCTCGGACAGGTGCAGGATGGCGGCGATGTCGGTGATCGATCCCCCGGCGCGCGACACCGACAGGACGTCCGTCTCCCGCTCGGTGAGCGGCGAGTCGCCCTGAGTCAGCGACTCCGCAGCGAGGCTCGGGTCGACGACGCGCAAGCCCTGGCTCACCCGGCGCACGGCATCGGCGAGTTGCGCGGCCGGTGTGTCCTTCACGACGAACCCGGAGGCACCGGCCTGCATGGCACGGCGCAGGTACCCCGGCCGACCGAACGTCGTCACCATGATGACGCGGCAGTCCGGCATCCGTTCGCGCAGAAGCGAGGCCGCGGCGATCCCATCGAGGCCGGGCATCTCGATGTCGAGCAGGGCGACGTCGGGGCTGGCGCGGATGGCCGCGTCGACCACCTCGTCGCCGCGTCCGACGTCGGCCACGACCTCGATGTCGGGTTCGAGTCCGAGGAGCGCGGAGAGGGCACCGCGCACGAGCGCCTGGTCGTCGGCGATGAGCAGGCGGATCATGCGCTCACCCTGAGTTCGAAGCCGCCGAGATCCGAGCGGCCCGTCGTGAGCTTCAGCCCCGCCGCCTCGACACGCTCACGCAGGCCACTCAGCCCGGTCGACGCCAGTGCCGACACCGCGACGACCTCGCCGCCGCCATCATCGGCCACCTCGATCAGGTCGGGCTCCAGGCGCACCCGGCAGACGCTCGCCCCCGAGTGGCGGATCACGTTCGTCACTCCCTCACGCACGACCCAGCCCGCGAGTTCGCGGCGGCCCGGTGGCACGGCATCCGTGCTGGAGGGGAACTCGGGGCGGATGCCGGCACTGGCGAGGGCCGACCGGGCTGCGGCCAGCTCGGCCGTCACATTCACGCCCCGGAACCCGGCCACCGTCGTGCGCACGTCGGCGAGCGCCCCGCGCGCCAGGGTCTCGACCTCGCCGATCTCCGTACGAGCGCGTTCGACGTCGACGTCGAGCAGCCGCCCGGCGAGCTCGGCCTTCACGGTGATCACGGTCAGGGAGTGGCCGAGGATGTCGTGGATGTCGCGCGCGACGCGCCCCCGCTCCTGCACTGCGGCGAGGCGGGTCATCTCACGCTGGGTGTCGCGCAGCTGGTTCGCAATGGCCAGCTGCCTGGCGAACGCGGCCATCATGAGCGAGATGGAGACGATGATCGCGGGGGTCGTGAGGATTTCCTCGGTGCTTCCTCCCTCGATCCAGCCGCAGATCGCTGCGAGGACACCGAGCCCGATGATGCTCATCCAGGTCGCCCGCGGATCGATGAGCGCCATGGCGATCAGCACGCCGACATAGGTCCAGAGGTTCGTGACCTCCCACCCGATGAAGGGGAACAGGCTGAACGAGACCACCCACAACGCGACGGCCACCCACGGACGATCGCGCTTCGGCAGAGCCCAGGCTATGGGCGCTCCGAGGGCGAAGACGACGCCGAATACCACGAGCAACCCGATGGCTATCGCCGTCTCGGCCGGGGAGTCGACGATCTTCAGCACCTCCGCGGCGACCGAGATCAGCCAGAGCAGGGCGATGCCGGCTCCGAAGTACCAACGCCGTGCTCCCGGGCTGCCGAGTGTGTGCACGACGGACGCGAGTGTCGTGGGCGTCGGCGACTCCACCAGCACGCCCCAGCCGGCGAAGCGGGGGTCCTCCGCAGTCCCACGGTCCTCGTCGGTCACTCCGTCCACGATACTCACGCCCCCTCGGTCACTGATCGCACGAATCTCACGGATGCCACGCTGCCGGATGCCGCACTCGATGCGCGGCGGACCGCGCTGTCACACGCGCTTCGTGTCACGACGGAACAGCACGATGGTGCCGAGCGCGAAGATCACCAGCCAGGCGATGGCGTTCAGCAGTGCGAGCGGCTCGAAGCCGGCGCCGGTGAGCGGCGCACGCGCGATCTCGCCGATGCCGTAGACCGGAGTCCACGCTGCGATCGACTGGACCACCGGCGGCATCATGCTGAGCGGGTAGAACAGCCCGCCGACGAAGGAGAAGAACACGACGACGAGGCTCGTGAGCTGCATGGCGTTCTCGCTCGGCACCAGGTAGCCGACCATGAGGCCGAGAGCCGTGAACACTGTCGAGCCGAGCAGCCAGCTGGCGAGTCCGGACAGCAGCCACTGCTCGGCCGACATCTGGATGCCCGAGAGGGCACCGGCGAGATAGGTCGCCCCGACCGCGACGAGGCCGAGCAGCAGCCCCGCGATGATCTTGGTCGCCACGTTCGCCACGGGGTTCAGCGGCGTGAGCCTCAGTTGCCGGCTCCAGCCCTGCGAGCGCTCGACGGCGACGGCTCCCCCGGCCGCCGTCGCCGACATCATCGCGCCGTAGAGCGCCATCGAGACCATGATGTAGGCCGCCACGCTCAGGCCGCCCTGCGCGATCGGCACCTCGGTCAGCGGGATGTCCTTGTTCGGGTAGCCCGACAGGAAGAACATGCCGACCGGGAAGATGATCGTGAAGATGATCGTGCGCCTGTTGCGGAGCTTCCGTCGCAGTTCGATGCCGAGGAACATCAGGTTGAAGCCGCCGAACGGCGGCACCTTGCGGTCGAGGGTGATGGGAACCGATGCCGTTGTCGCGGCGGGTGCGTGCGTCATGATGCGCTGCCTTCCGTGGTGAGGGCGATGAAGGCGTCTTCGAGGCCATGCGAGGTGATCTCCACGTCGCGGGCGCCGGTCGCCGCGAACAGGTGGCGGGCAACGGCATCGGAGTCGCGGGTAGCGATGGAGTAGGAGTCGCCGTGGCGCTCGACGGCGTCGACCCCGGCGATCGCTGCGACGGTGCGCTCATCGAGGCCGGGGATCGTGGCACGGATCGTTCGTCCGGATGCGAGATTCTTGACCTCGGCGGCGGTGCCGTCGGCGACGATGCGCCCGTGCCTCACCAGGATGATGCGGTCGGCGTAGGCGTCGGCCTCGTCGAGGTAGTGCGTCGCGAAGACGACGGTGCGTCCGCGGGCGGCATCCGTGCGGATGGCGTTCCAGAAGTCGCGGCGGCCTGTCACGTCCATGCCTGTCGTCGGCTCGTCGAGGATGAGCAGTCCGGGGTCCGAGAGCAGGGCCATGGCGAAGCGCAGGCGCTGCTGCTGGCCGCCGGAGCACTTCCCGACCATCCTGGACCCGATGTCGGCGATGCCGGCGCGCTCGAGGACCTCGTCGACGGGGCGGGGATCGGCGAACAGGGTGGCCGTGAGGCGGACGGTCTCGCGCACCGTGAGGTCCTTGAGCAGGCCGCCGGTCTGGAGCACCGCGGAGACCTGCCCCTGCGCGATGGCCGCGCGGGGCGAGCGGCCGAAGATGCCGACAGTGCCCGAATCCGGCTTGGCGAGGCCGAGCAGCATGTCGATCGTCGTGGTCTTCCCGGCACCGTTGGGCCCGAGGAAAGCGACGATCTCACCGCGCTTCACCCGGAGGTCGATGCCATTGACCGCATGCACCGAGCCGAAGCTCTTGGTGAGACCCGCCGCATCGATGGCGAGGGGGGCGTCGTCCGCCGGGACTGGAGTCGTCCGGGTCGTCGGGGAGAGTTCTGTCATCTGCACCCTTCGATGTTCGTTGCGTTGGGCTGCGATCGCCCCACACGTCCGTCACGAGGAGGCCATGACATCCGTCACCTCTACACGCAAAGAAGTGCTTGCAAACCTTTCTTTGCAAGAGTATCTTTGCACTATGACCAATGAGCCCCGACCGCAGAGCAGCACGCAGCACCCAGGACGCGACGCCGTGCTGGACGGGACGGCCCTGCGCGCGCTCGCGCACCCGCTGCGGGTCCGCATCCTCGACGAGCTCTCGGCCTACGGTCCCCTCACCTCGAGCGGGCTCTCGACCCGCATCGGCGAGTCGAGCGGCGTGATGAGCTATCACCTGCGGCAGCTCGAGAAGGCCGGACTCGTGCGCGAGGACGAGAGCATCGGTACGGCGCGCGAGCGCTGGTGGGAGCGTCGGCCGGGGTCGATCGCGATGCCGGAGCCCAGCGAGTTCCCGGCCGCGAGCCCCGAACGCCTGGCCACCCAGCTCATCACGGACGAGTGGATGCGCTCCCGCGAGGCGAACTTCCGCGAGTACCTGGCCGACGGCGAGAGCGTCTTCGGACCGGAGTGGCTGAGCATCGCGACCAGCGACACGATCAACCTGCGGCTCACCCCCGAGCAGCTGCACCAGCTCGTCGTCGACATCGACACCGTGCTGTGGAAGTACCTCGACGCCTACAAGCAGACTCCGTCGACCGGATCGCGGCCCGTTCAGATCCACCTGAACGCTTTCCCGCTGGTGCGTGGAGAGACGACGACGGCGGACGGCAGCACGAGACGACCGGGCACTCGCCCGAACCAGAACACCCAGAACCAGAACACCCGGACACCGGAACAGGAGCAGCCATCATGACCGCAGCATCAGCATCCAGCACGAACGCCGTGAGCGACATCCGTCTCCCCGGCATGCTCTCCGGACTCGCCGTCACGGTCGGCCGCACCCTCGAGACCTGGGGTCGCCGGCGCGCCGCCCGCCTGAATGATCGGGAACGGATGCTGCGCACCATGCGGCAGCAGCGCATGGGTCAGGATGCGCTCGACGAGCGCGACGCCCTCATCCGATCGGCGACGTTCATTCCCATGGGTTGAACGCCGAGCGCACCAGCGCCGTCCCGGCACAACGCGAGAATGCCCGCCTCCGTG
Organism: Leifsonia sp. Leaf264; assembly: GCF_001422325.1. GTDB lineage: Bacteria > Actinomycetota > Actinomycetes > Actinomycetales > Microbacteriaceae > Orlajensenia. The sequence continues at coordinate 395,751 of NZ_LMMR01000004.1, read as the reverse complement.
AAGGAAGCGGGCATTCTGCGTCGTCTCAGAGGAGACGGGGACTACGCCTCGACGTCGGCGCCTTCAGCAGGCTCGACGGGGCCGGCGCTGTGTGCAGCGCTGCCCTCGGTGTCGGCGTCCTCGGCCACGACGGGCGCGAGGGAGAGCTTTCCACGGTCGTCGATCTTCGTGATCTCCACGAGGATCTTCTGGCCGACGCCCAGCACGTCTTCGACGTTCTCGACGCGCTTGCCACCGGCGAGCTTGCGCACCTCGCTGATGTGCAGCAGGCCGTCCTTGCCGGGGAGCAGCGAGACGAACGCACCGAACGCGGCGATCTTGACGACGGTTCCGAGGAACTGCTCGCCGACCTCCGGGTTGGTGGGGTTCGCGATCGCGTTGACCTGGGCGCGAGCGGCCTCGGCCGACGGTCCGTCGACGGCGCCGATGTAGACGGTGCCGTCCTCCTCGATGGAGATGTCGGCGCCGGTCTCGTCCTGGATGGCGTTGATCGTCTTGCCCTTCGGGCCGATCAGCTCGCCGATCTTGTCGACGGGGATCTGCACGCTGATCACGCGGGGCGCGGTCGGTGCCATCTCGTCGGGAGCGTCGATCGCCGCGTTCAGAACCTGGAGGATCGTCGTGCGGGCGTCCTTCGCCTGCTTGAGGGCTGCGGCCAGAACAGAGGCCGGGATGCCGTCGAGCTTGGTGTCGAGCTGGATCGCGGTGACGAACTCGCTGGTACCGGCGACCTTGAAGTCCATGTCACCGAGGGCGTCTTCGGCACCGAGGATGTCGGTCAGGGCCGCGTAGCGGGTCTGGCCGTCGACGGTGTCGGAGATGAGGCCCATGGCGATGCCGGCGACGGGAGCCTTGAGGGGCACACCGGCGTTCAGCAGCGACAGGGTGGAGGCGCAGACGGAACCCATCGACGTCGAACCGTTGGAGCCGAGAGCCTCGGACACCTGACGGATGGCGTAGGGGAACTCCTCACGCGACGGCAGCACGGGCACGAGGGCGCGCTCGGCGAGTGCGCCGTGCCCGATCTCGCGACGCTTCGGCGACCCGACGCGACCGGTCTCACCGGTCGAGTAGGGCGGGAAGTTGTAGTTGTGCATGTAGCGCTTCTTGGTGACCGGGCTCAGCGAGTCGATCTGCTGCTCGAGCTTCAGCATGTTCAGCGTGGTGATGCCCATGATCTGGGTCTCTCCGCGCTGGAAGATGGCCGAACCGTGAACGCGCGGGATGACGGCGACCTCGGCGTCGAGAGGACGGATGTCCGCCAGGCCGCGGCCGTCGATGCGCACGCCCTCGTTGAGCACGCGCGAGCGCACCACGAGCTTGGTGACCGACTTGTAGGCGGCGCTCACCTGGTTGTTGGCGGAGGCGTCGAGCTCTCCGGCCTCGACCTTGGCGGCGACGGCCTCCTTGACGCGGCCCTTGAGCTCGTCGTCGGCGTTCTGGCGCGAGGTCTTGTCGGCGATCTGGTAGATCCCCTTGAGCTCCTCGTAGGCGACCTCGGCGACGGCGTCGTAGACGTTCTGGGCGTAGGCCGGGAAGGTCTTGTAGTCACCGGTCGGCTTCGACGCCTGGGCGGCGACGGATGCCTGAGCTGCGACGAGCTGCTTGATGAACGGCTTCGACGCCTCGATGCCCTCGGCGATGACCTCTTCGTTCGGCTTGATGGCGCCGCCCTGGATGAGGTTCCACGAGTTGTCGGTGGCCTCGGCCTCGATCATCATGATCGCGACGTCGTCGTTGCCTGCGGCATCCGTGATGACACGACCGGCGACGACCATGCTGAACACGGCCTCCTCCAGCAGCGAGTGCTTCGGGAAGGCGACCCACTGGCCGCCTCCGTGCTCACCGGGAACGAGGGCGACGCGAACGCCACCGATCGGACCGGAGAAGGGCAGGCCGGCGATCTGCGTCGACATGGACGCGGCGTTGATGGCGAGCACGTCGTAGAGCTCGTCGGGTGCGATGGACAGGACCGTCACGACGACCTGGATCTCGTTGCGGAGGCCGTCGACGAACGACGGACGCAGCGGGCGGTCGATCAGGCGGCAGGTGAGGATCGCCTCGGTCGAGGGGCGACCCTCGCGACGGAAGAACGATCCCGGGATGCGGCCGGCGGCGTACATGCGCTCTTCGACGTCGATCGTGAGCGGGAAGAAGTCGAAGTTGTCCTTCGGCTGCTTGGAGGCGCTCGTCGCCGAGAGCAGCATGGTCTCGTCGTCGATGTAGGCGGCTGCAGACCCCTGGGCCTGCTGGGCGAGACGGCCGGTCTCGAAGCGGATGGTGCGGGTGCCGTACTTGCCATTGTCGATGACAGTTTCGGCGAACGTGATTTCAGGACCTTCCAAGAGGTCTTCTCCTTTGTTTTACGTCGCAAGCCCCGTGTGGGCACGACTCATACTCCGGAGCAGGGGAACAGGCAGAACTAAGTGCTTCACAGTGAAGTGCTCGTGCTGGCCACCAGTAGAAGTCCACCATCCACACGCCTCGTGGGAGGCGGGATGGTAATCCACCACAGGGGACCAGCTTCTGCCAGCCTGCTCCGTCAGTGCTCGATATTGAGTTGTCCGCTCTCGCATCCGTGCAACGGATGCCTCGTGCCAGATGGCACTGGAAACGGGCGGCAACCCTCGGGCGACCGGATCAACTCTAACAGAGGGTGGTGAATCGCACTCAGGAGGCGAGACGGCGCGTTCGGTGAGCCTCGGCGACCAGCCGTTCCTCGCGACGGATGCGGCGCGCCTTGGGCCAGCTGAGCATCAGCCCGAGCAGCACGCCGATGACGGTGCCGCTGGTGTTGGTGATCACGTCGCGCACGTCGGCGACGCGGGTCGGCAGGAACTCCAGCTGCACGAACTCGATGCCGATCGAGAAGGCCGCGCCGGCGATGACGGCGACCCACCACAGCCTGCGGCCGAACAGCAGCACGAAGAACAGCCCGACGGGCACGAACATCACGACGTTGGCGGCGGCCTCGACCCTGTCGAAGGTGATCCAGTCCGTCGCGTCGTGACGGGCGAAGAAGTCGAGGAACCTGTCGAGCACGCTCGCGGTGCGGCCGTCGTACGGCTGCGGCGTCAGGGTGACCCAGCCGACGAACGCCAGGTAGGCGAGCGTGAGGATTCCGAGGATCGGATGGCGGTGCAGCATCCGTTCATCCTGCCGTACGGGGTCTGGGAACTCCCCGGCATGACGTCGACAGCCCTCACGGCAGCTCGAAAGTCGCTGTCGGTCGGACGGCGGCGCTGTCTAGACTGGCGATATGAGTACCGACGACGACTCCACAGCCCAGGAAGCCACAGGCGCCTCGGACGAGACGAAGCGCAAGTTCCGCGAGGCCCTCGACAAGAAGAACAACCAGGCCAAGAAGGCCAGCGGCGAGGCACACCTCGACGGCCACTCGGCCGTCACCCACACTCACGGCAACGCCGACACCCGTCAGGAGTTCCGTCGCAAGAGCGGCTGAGCTCCCCGATACGAACAGCAGAACGCCCCCGCTCCTCGATGAGGAGGCGGGGGCGTTCTGCGTTGGGGCTACGCGGCGCTGAATCCGCCCGTGACGCTGAACGAGGAGTCCAGCGCGAACGGATCGCGGATCTGCTGCGAGCGATCCGAGACGGCCACGAGGGCGGCCAGCTCGCCGGCGGCCCGCTCGATGCGCGAGGTGAGCGCACCGACCGAGTCCGTGGCGCTCCCCCAGTCCTCGGCCGCCGCGTACACGCCCGTCGGCACGGCGACAGCGTGCAGGTAGCTGAACAGGGGCCGCAGCGCGTGCTCGATGGCGAGCGAGTGCCGGGCGGTGCCGCCGGTGGCTCCGAGGAGCACCGGCATGCCGTCGAGCGACTTCGGGTCGAGTACGTCGATGAACGACTTGAACATGCCGCTGTACGACCCCGAGAAGATCGGCGTGGCCACGATCAGTCCGTCGGCGTGCGTGACCTGCTCGATGACGCTCTCGAGCTTGGGGCTCGGGAAGCCGGTGATGAGGTTGTTGGTCACGTCCTTGGCGACGTCGCGGAGTTCCACGACGCTCACCTCGACGTCGACGCCGTGCACCTGGCGCAGGCGCGAGACCACGGCATCGGTCAACCGGTCGGCGAGCAGTCGTGTCGACGACGGCTGGCTGAGGCCGGCCGCGAGCACCGTGAGCTTCTTGGCGGTCATGATCAGGCTCCCTTGCTGGCGAGGCCGAAGGCCGCGCCCGACGTCTGGGTGGATGCGGGCACTGAAGCCTCGGCATCGCGGGCGGCGATGCGCTCCGCGTTGCGCTTGGCGACGAGGCTCGCGTGGGTGGGGCCGTCAGGCACGTGAGCCGGACGCTTGGCGTCGAGCTCCTTGCGGAGCACGGGCACCACCTCGCCGCCCAGGATGTCGAGCTGCTCGAGCACGGTCTTCAGCGGCAGGCCGGCGTGGTCCATGAGGAACAGCTGGCGCTGGTAGTCGCCGTAGTACTCGCGCATGGCCATGTAGCGGTCGATGACCTGCTGCGGGCTTCCGACGGTCAGCGGCGTCATCTCGGTGAACTCCTCGAGCGAGGGACCGTGGCCGTAGACGGGCGCGTTGTCGAAGTACGGGCGGAACTGGTCCACGGCATCCTGCGAGTTCTTGGCCATGAAGACCTGGCCGCCGAGTCCGACGATCGCCTGGTCCGCCTTGCCGTGCCCGTAGTGCTCGAAGCGCTGGCGGTACAGGGCGATCAGGCGCATGTAGTGCTCCTTCGGCCAGAAGATGTTGTTGGCGAAGAAGCCGTCGCCGTAGAAGGCGGCCTGCTCGGCGATCTCGGGCGAGCGGATGCTGCCGTGCCAGACGAACGGCGCGACGCCGTCGAGCGGACGCGGAGTGGACTGGAAGCCCTGCAGCGGCGTGCGGTACTTGCCCTGCCAGTCGACGAAGTCCTCGCGCCACAGCTTCTGCAGCAGGGCGTAGTTCTCGAGGGCGAGGTCGATGCCGTCGCGGATGTCCTTGCCGAACCAGGGGTAGACCGGGCCGGTGTTTCCGCGGCCCATGGTGAGGTCGACGCGGCCGTCGGCGAGGTGCTGGAGCATCGCGTAGTCCTCGGCGATCTTCACCGGGTCGTTCGTGGTGATCAGCGTCGTGGCCGTCGAGAGCAGGAGCGTCTCGGTCTGTGCGGCGATGTAGGCGAGCGTCGTCGTGGGAGACGACGAGAAGAACGGCGGGTTGTGGTGCTCGCCGAGGGCGAAGACGTCCATCCCGACCTCTTCGGTCTTCTTGGCGATCTCCACGATCGCCTTGACGCGCTCGCCCTCGCTCGGCGTGCGTCCCGTGGTGGGGTCCTGGGTGACGTCGCTCACCGTGAAGATTCCGAATTGCATTTCGTGGCCTCCTGGCCTTCTCCTCGACTTCTTTTCCATGCATTTGCATGTACATCGGATCAAACCCTACTCCTGCGGAATCTATTCCCGGCGGCGCAAGCCCTGTCGCAACCCCGGTCGCACGCGTAGCGTCGGAAGCCACGTCGCCTTCGAGAGGGGTCCCATGCCGACCATCGCAGACACCATGGTGAAGATCATCCACGAGGCGGGGGTGCAGCGCGTCTACGGGCTCCCGGGCGACTCGCTCAACGGCTTCACCGACGCCCTCCGCCGGGCCGGAACCGTGGACTGGCAGCACGTGCGACACGAGGAGGCAGCCGCCTTCGCCGCGGCGGCCGAGGCGGCGATCACCGGTGAACTCGCCGTCTGCGCCGGCAGCTGCGGTCCCGGAAACCTGCACCTCATCAACGGGCTCTACGACGCCAACCGCTCGCGCGTACCCGTCTTGGCCATAGCGGCGCAGATCCCGGCATCCGAGATCGGCAGCACCTACTTCCAGGAGACGCATCCGCAGGACCTGTTCCGCGAGTGCAGCGTCTACACCGAACTCGTCAGCGTTCCCGAGCAGCTCCCGCGCGTGCTGGAGATCGCCATGCGCACGGCCCTCGAGCGCCGAGGAGTCGCCGTCGTCGTCATTCCCGGCGAGATCTTCCTGCAACAGGACGCCGGGCGCCGACCGTCGGCTCCCATCCGCACCATTCCGCGACGGATGCTGCCGACGGATGCCGCCCTCGCATCCGCTGCCGAGGTGCTCAACAACGCCAAGAAGGTGACGATCCTCGGCGGCGCCGGAGTCGACGGCGCCCACCCGCAGCTGCTCGCCATCGCCGAGAAGCTGCAGGCCCCGGTGGTGCACGCGCTCCGCGGCAAGGAGTTCATCGAGTACGACAACCCCTACGACGTGGGCATGACAGGCCTTCTCGGCTTCAGCTCCGGCTACAGGGCCATGGAGAGCTGCGACGCCCTGCTCATGCTCGGCACCGACTTCCCGTATCCGCAGTTCTACCCCGGCAAGGCGAAGATCGTGCAGGTCGACATCCGCGGCGAGCAACTGGGTCGCCGCACGCCCATCGACGTCGGGCTCGTCGGCACCGTCGTCGACACCGTCGAGGCGCTGCTGCCGCTGCTCGAGGCCAAGACGAGCTCGAAGCACCTCGACTCGTCGACGGTGCACTACGCCAAGACCAGGAGGAGCCTCGATGAGCTGGCGGACAACGACCGCAACCGAGAGCCGATCCACCCGCAGTACGTCGCGAGGCTGGTCAGCGAGCTGGCCTCGGACGACGCCGTGTTCATTCCGGATGTCGGCTCCCCCGTCGTGTGGGCGGCCCGCTACCTGCGGATGAACGGCAGACGACGACTCATCGGGTCGTTCGCCCACGGCACGATGGCGAACGCCCTGCCGCACGCCATCGGCGCGCAGTCGGTGGACCCCGGCCGCCAGGTGATAGCGCTGGCCGGCGACGGCGGCCTCGCCATGCTGTTCGGCGAGCTGCTCACCCTCCGGCAGAACCGACTGCCCGTGAAGATCGTGGTGTTCAACAACTCATCGCTGAACTTCGTCGAGGTGGAGATGAAGGCGGCGGGGATCGTGAACTTCGGAACCGAACTCGACAACCCGAACTTCGCCGACGTGGCCAACGCCATCGGCATCCACGGGCAGAGGGTCGAGGCGCCCGACGACCTGGAGGCCGCCCTGCGCAACGCCTTCGCCCACGACGGACCCGCCCTCGTCGACGTCGTGACCGCCCGGCAGGAGCTGTCGATCCCGCCGACCGTGACAGCGGAGCAGGCCAAGGGCTTCACGTTGTACGCCCTGCGCACGATCATGTCCGGGCGCGCGGATGAGCTCGTCGACCTCGCCGACACGAACGTGTTCCGCCGGCTGTTCGACTGAGTCGCCCGCTCGCCGCGACCCGCGAATGGGCGCGGAACTGCCCGTAAACTTGACGGCATGGCTACCGTCAACCTGACCATGGACACCTTCGAGAAGACGATCACCGATGGCGGCATCGTGTTGATCGACTACTGGGCGGAGTGGTGCGGTCCGTGCCGCCAGTTCGGCCCCACCTTCGAGGCCGCATCCGAGAAGCACACCGACATCACCTTCGGCAAGGTCGACACCGAGGCCGAGCGTGAGATCGCCGGTGGCATGGGCATCCAGTCGATCCCCACGCTGATGGCCTTCAAGGACGGCGTCGGCGTGTTCTCGCAGGCCGGCGCACTGCCCCCTGCGACACTCGACGATCTCATCGAGCAGGTGCGCGCGCTCGACATGACGGCCGTGCACGAGCAGATCGCCGCCGAGGAGGCCGCGCTCCAGTCCGCTGCATCCGAGCAGGCGGCGGATGCCGAGACCGACGACGCCCTCGATTCGGTCGCTCGCACCGAGAGCTGAACCTGCTCCCCCTCCTCTCCAACCGGAAAGCGAGGAGATCCTCCCCCGAGCCCGTGATTCGCCCGCCGAATCCCGCGTTCGCCGGAGGATCTCCTCGCTTTTCGGCATCCGGAGGTTGACAGGGGCACGTCCGCGTGGATACTTAAGGTCATGCTTAAGTATTCGGAGGACCTCGACCGCGCTTTCCTCGCGCTCGCCGATCCGACGCGTCGAGCGATCGTCGAGCGCCTGACCCGGGGGCCGGCTTCGGTCTCGGATCTCGCGGCCCCGTTCGCGTTCACCCTCGCAGCGATCATGCAGCACCTGAAGGTGCTCGAGCAGGCCGGCCTGGTCTCGTCGGAGAAGCAGGGGCGCGTGCGCACCTGCTCGATCGAGTCCGAGGCGCTGCGCAGCGTCGAGGACTGGATCAGCGAACGTCGAACGACCTGGGAGCATCGCCTCGACCGGCTGGGGCTGCTGCTCGACGGGCCTGACTCCCCCGCGCCATCATCCACCTCACCGACAGGAGATCGCCCATGACAGCACGCACCCTGATCCGCTCGAGCTTCACCCTCGAGCGCGACTACAGGGCCCCGCCGGAGCGGGCGTTCCAGGCGTTCGCCGACCCGGCCACCAAGGCCCTCTGGTTCGGCGGGCCGGCCGACGAGTGGGAGGACCTCGGCACCGGACTCGACTTCCGGGAGGGCGGCCACGAGTACAACGAGGGCCGCTTCCACAAGAACGACATCGTGTCGAGGTTCGATGCGTACTACCACGAGATCACGCCGAACGAGCGGATCGTCTACAACTATGAGATGCGCATCAACGGCGAGAAGCTCTCGGTCTCGCTGGCGTCGATCGAGTTCGCCCCGAACGGCACGGGCACGCACCTCACCCTGTCGGAGTACGGCGTGTTCTTCGATGAGCTCGACGACCCCCGCGGGCGCGAGCTCGGAACCATCGACCTGCTCGACAGCCTCGGTCGCCTGCTCGACGCCTGAGCATCCGTCGCCCCATCACCTCCACGAAAGGAAACGCACCATGTCCACCTCAGTCTTCATCAACCTCCCTGTGACCGACCTCGACGCCTCGAAGGCGTTCTTCACCGGCCTGGGCTACTCGATCAACGAGAACTTCACCGACGACACGGCCGCGTGCGTCGTCATCGACGACACCGTCTACGCGATGCTGCTGACCCGGCCGAAGTTCGCCGAGTTCACCTCCCGTCCCATCGGCGACCCGCAGGCAGCGACGACGGGCATCTACGCCCTGTCCTCCGAGAGCCGGGCAGAGGTCGATCGCATCGCCGATGCCGCCATCGCCGGAGGCGGAACGCAGGCGGAGGAGCCGTCCGACCTCGGTTTCATGTACAGCCGGGCGTTCTACGACCTCGACGGACACCACTGGGAGGTGCTCTGGATGGACCCCCAGGCGCAGGTCGACGGGCCTCCGAGCGAATAGGGAGCCACCGCAGGACCACGCCTCCCGCTGGTCGAGTAGGTGAGGCGGCCTACTCGGCCGCGGGCGCGCCCAGCGCCGCCGGCACCCCGCTCAGGTCGAGGTCGACCCTGAACGGTTGCGCCGAGCCGCGGATGACCGCCGGAACGTCGACGTAGCGGTCGTCGGCCCGCAGGGCGCCCAAGCTGTCACGCCAGTGGTCGTCGGCGGCATCGGGCAGAAATCCCGCATGACGGATCTCGCCGCCGCCGACGAGCTGCACGCCGATGCGGTAGCGCCGAGACAACCACCGGCTCGACCGAGGCACGAGCACGGCACGAACCCTCTCGCCACCCCGCGTGCGCACGATGTCGATCGCCGACTGGTGCCTGTTCGCGTCGGCGACGGTGACCGTCGGATTTGTCGCGGAGTCGACATGCTCGGCCGGCACCAGAGTGATGTCGTCGAGGGTGCGCAGGTTGCCGGCCGGATCCGGGTTCTGACGCGAACGACGCCCGTAGGAGACGAAGGCGACCAGGAAGTACACCGTCGCGGCGCCGGCGAACACGGCGGCGATCCAGAACGCGACGGGTGCGCCCTGCGGATCGAGCGATCCGGCGAGCACCACGAGCACGACGAGCAGGATGTAGGCGAACGGCTCCCAGTGGAGCAACGACTTGTTGCGGGGTTCAGACACGCGATCAACGGTAGCGCGGATGGCCTGAGTGCCCGTGCCGCCGGCTGGGGGCATCCCGTGCGGTGCGTGCAGCCCGCCCGCTAGCGCCAGGCCGCCAAGCGCGACGCGACCTCCTCGAGAACCGCATCCGACCCCGCATACAGGCCGTTCTCACGCGGCCAGTGCGTCATGAAGTCGGTGAAACCCAGCTCGGTCGCACGGCCGACGGCATCCTCGAAGGCATCGACGCTCTCGAGCGCGTACTTGGTCTGGGAGTCGAACAGCAATGACCTGTCGACTGATGCCGGATCCCGGCCCTCCTGCTCGCACGCGGCGTCGAGGCGCTCGGACAGCTCACCCAGTCGCGCCCACCAGCCCTCGATGGTGTCGGTGTCTCCCCCGGTCGTCACCCAGCCCTGCCCGAAGCGTGCGGCGAGGCGCAGGGCTCGCGGTCCATCGGCCGCGACCAGGAACGGCATCCGCGGGTGCTGCGCCGGACGCCCGACCATCCGGGCATCGACAGCGGTGAACCAGCCGCCTGCGAAGGAGATGCCGGCCGAGCCCGGTTCGGCCACGGCGGGGTCGATGGTGTCGTCCGCGGGCATCGAGCCGTCGGCGGGGGCATCGGCGACGGCATCCGTCACGGGCTCGAATCGCAGGAGGGCGTCGAGAGCCTCGGTGAACTCGGCGAACCGCTCATAGCGCTCCCCCGGCAGGAGGCCGGCCTGGCCGAGCACGAAGGCGTCGAAGCCCGTGCCTCCCGAACCGAGGCCGAGGATCACCCGGCCGCCCGAGATCTGGTCGACCGTGGCGATGTCCTTCGCGAACGGAACGGGGTGCCTGTAGTTGGGCGAGGCGACGAAGGTTCCGAGCCTGATGTTCTCGGTCACCATCGCGGCGGCAGTGAGCGTCGGCACTGTAGCGTGCCAACGTTCGCCTGCGAGGCCACGCCAGGACAGGTGGTCGTAGGTCCAGGCGTGGTCGAAGCCGAGCTCCTCGGCGCCGCGCCAGTACCTGGCGGCCTCGGGCCAGTCGTGCTGGGGCAGGATGACGATTCCGAAGCGCATGGTTCGAGTCTAGGAGCCGCGTCCGACAGCCGACGGGCGATGCGTGCGCGGCCGCCGCCGCGCACGACTCATCGGGACGGGGCGCTCAGGCCTCGGGCGCCGGATGCCTCTCACACCCCGCTGTAGGTGCATGCCGCGCCCGAGGTGCGGTCGGCGGCCGGGCAGCTGGTACGGCCGCAACTCGGGCAGCGTGGGGCGGTGGAGCCGGCGTACTGCACCTGCAGCTCCTCGGCCACGCGGCCGCGGCCCCACAGCCTGATCGCGTCGACGGGAACGGGGCCGGCCATGTCGACGCGCACGACGACGTCGAACTCGCTCGACGAGCGGTCGTCGTAGGGGCGGATCGTCACGTCGCCGTCGGCCGGCAGCGGGATCTGGCCGGCCAGGCGCTGCGGGGCGAGCACGAAGGTGTGCACGGCCTGGTGGTGGCCCTCCTGCAGTTCGTACGGAGTGATGGCGAGTGCCGTCAGCGGCGACACCCTGTCCTCCTCGGTGCCGAGGGCCGCCGTGAGGAAGTCGTCCCAGGCGACAGTGCCGTCGCCGGCCTCGTCGCCGACCCTGCGCGCGGCGAACGGCGCGAGCGGGTCATCGGTCACCGGCTGCACCCGGGTGGCCGAGCCGTAGAGCGAGTCGAAATCGACCTGCTCCTCGAGAAGCGCGAGCCTCTTCAGCGCGACGGCCTCCAGCACGGCATCCTTGCCCATGTTCTCCCGGAGGATGGTGCGTGCGTTGTTGGGCAGGTGCGGCAGGTCGTTGTCGAGGGCATCGAGGTCGATCGCCTGGTCGTGAACCTGCAGCACATCGCGGATGGCGCGGAGAAGCTCCTCGAAGGCCGCAGCACGCCAGCCCCGACGGACCAGGCCGGCCGCCACCGACCTGTGCAGCCGGCGGGTGGCCTCGGCGTCGACATCGCTGGCGCGGGCTATGCGCATGGCGAACGGGAGCGAAGCCGCATCCGCCGTGCGCGCCTGCGCCTCGTCCCACTCCGGACGCGCCTTCCACGGCGTGCGGAGCGCCGTGGCCATCAGGTCCATCCAGGCGCGCGTCTGCTCGGAGAGGCTGCCGAGCCTGTACTCCTCGCGCCGGGCCGCCATGGCGCGGTCATTGATGGCGTGCAGGCGCTGCTCGGTCTCGATGATGCGGCGGTTGAACTGGGACCAGCGCCGGTAGTACCTCATCACCAGGATCGTGGCGACGAGGACCAACAGGATGAGCGCGGCCAGGGCGGTCCAGTACCACGAGGGCCACCAGTCCGGCCGGCCGACGGGGTCGATCAGGTCGACGGCGATGACGGCGCCGGCGAGCAGCGCGAGCACGCCGATCAACACGGCGAGGCCGCCGTAGAAGGCGTTGCGCAGACGGGCGAGAGCCCCGGGCTGCGGGATGGCGAGGGAGTCGACCTCGCGCTCGAACGACGCAGCGGCCGCCGCCGCCTTGGCACGCTCCAGGTCGATGCGATTGAGCAGGTAGGAGCCGAAGTTCGAGCCCTGGCGCGACTGCCAGGCCGTGAGTTCGGAACTCATGGCGTCGGCTCGCTCGAGCCGTGCCGCTGCCGTGCCGGCTCTGGCATCGATCTCGCCGAGCTGGCGGGCCGAGAGCTTGAGCACGTTCTCCAACCGCCGGTATTCGTCGACGGCCGAGTCCAGGTCCTTCTTCGGCTCCCTGTCCTTCGCAGCCCGCTGGTCGCTCGCCTCGATGGCGACCCTCGTCAGGACCACGGCGTCGCCGTCGACGACGGCCGCCCCGTGGTAAACGAGGTAGGACTCCAGTTCGGCGACCCGCGCACGGTGCCCGTATTCGGTCTCGACGGCGGCTGCACCCTCGATCTCGATGGCGGCGATCTCGTCGCGCGCCTCCTGCTGGAGCTCGCCGATGCGGGTGGCCACGGCCAGCTGCGACTCCCAGTCGAGCGGGCCGATAAACGTCGGCACGTCTGGCAGGGACAACTCCCGGGGAACCGGCCAGAGGTCGGTGGGATCGTGCATGACGTCCGAGACACGTCCGAAGACCGGAACCCGTCCCTCGACCTCCTCGAAGCCGCGGTCGGCCAGATCGGCACCGCCGTCGATCGATCCGAACACCATCTCACGCAGCGCAGCCCACAGTTTCGGCGTCGAGCGCGCACTGAAGGGTGGCACCGGCTGCGCCAGTTCAGCGCTGACCCTGTGCTGCTCGACACTGATGCGCTCCAGCGAATCGGCCAGGGCCCTGTCGCGCGCATCGAGGGTCTCGACCCCCGACCCGACCACCAGCATGCCGTCGTCTCCCTGCAGGCGGCGGCCCAGCATCCGTGCCACCCCACGCTTCACGTACTGCGCATAGGCACTGGGGGCGTGCCCGACGGCCGAGGCATCGAAGCGGGCGAAGCGGGCCAGCTGCTCGACGATCGAGACGTGCTCCTTCGCGCTCAGCTGCCCACCGTCATCAGGCCTGTAGACGAGCACGGCGTTGTCGAGCTGCATGGCCGAGTCGACCATGTTCGAGCGGTAGAGCTCGATCTGGTCGAGTGGGATGACCGAGGTGCCGTCGGCGAGAACGCCGCTGTACGGATCGACGACGTGCGAGCCTGGGTCGGCCGCGTGCCGCAGCACATCGCGGGTGACGCGCTGGGCCAGGCCCTCGGTGGCCACGCCGCCGACGAACACCCGGGAGATCCAGACGTTGCCCTCGGCGGAGCGGTCCCGGTCGATGAGCTCGACGGATCCGAGGGGCAGGCCGTTCCAGAGACCTGACGCCGTCACGACGTGCATGAGGGTGAAGCCGGCGAACCTGTCGTCGTCCCGCACGAAGGCATCCCCCGCCCACGGCGACACGCGGTCCTCAGGCGAGGCGATGAGGGTGACGGAGTCGTCGCCCGTCACCCACTCCACGCGGCGCTGCAGCTGGTACTCCGTCGGCGAGCAGATCAGGGTGATGCGGGAGAGGTCGTTGCGCTGCTGGGTGATGTTGGCTCCAGCGACCTCCTGGGGCACGGAGTGCCGAACGTACGACGCCACGAGGGCCGAGATCTCGTCCTGGGCGGCATCCAGCTCACGATCCGGCACGACAGAACGCACCGTGACGAGGCGCACCAGCCGCAGCGACTGCCGCGCCAGGACCTCGAACAGGTCGGTCTGCACGGTCGAGAAGGCGCCGTCCTCCGAGCGTCCGAAGACCGACGCCGTGATGTGCGGCGGCCCCATCGGCTCGCGGTGCACGTCCTCCGGGCGCACCCAGAGCGCCGGTCCGAGGTACTTCAGCTCGGTCCAGGCGCTCGCGAGTTCGAGCAGGCGCTCGCCCTGCTCGCCGCTCGGCAGCAGAACGATGCTGAGCGACCCGCCATCCCACAGCGTCTCGGCCATCTACACGCCCGACCGCTCTTCCCGCATCTCGCTCACGCAGTTGACCAGGTCGTCGATCGCCTTCACGACGGTTCCCCTGATCTCCCACGACACGGGATAGGTGTACACGCTCGTCACCGAGTCCTGCTCGACGACGTCGGTCTCGAAGTGGCGCTTCTCGTCGGCGAGGAACGCGAGCACGGCGGCCTTACGCACGGCCCAACTGTCGCCGGCCGCACCGGCACGCTCGGGCTGGGGATGGGCTGCGGATGCCGGCATGACGCCGTTGCGGATCCAGTCGTTCAGCACCGGAGCGAGCTGGCGATCCGTTCCCCCGAGGTCGAGCAACTGGTGGTAGGCGTGCAGTGGTGCGAGCGATCCATCGGCGTTGCACAGCGCGAGGGCGACTGTCAGCGACTCCATGACGACGCCGACGAAGTCGTTCGACAGGGCGATGTCGGGATGCAGCAACGGATGCGGGAAGGCGGCGTTGCGCTTGCGGGCGACGTCCCAGATCTCGATCTTGGGGCCACGGATGGCGTCGTTGCCCTGCACGGCGAGCAGGCTGAGCGTCTTGGCCGCGAACCAGCCGCGCACCATGGCGTCGAACACCTCGGGGCTGGCCGGAGCGGACTCGCGGAGCAGCCGCGCCCGCTTCCACTTCCAGAACGCCGCACGCGACTCGGGCGAGTTCGACTCCACCATCCACGACTTCGCGATCGGCGCCATGATCGAGTCCATCACGATCGGCTGGTACGGGAAGCCCAGCATCGCGAAGATCTCCACGCTGTCGACCTTGGCGTCCTTGAACCAGCCCGGGGACACGTTCTCGTCCCAGAGGCCCTGTGCCGCCAGCACCGACTTGGTGATGTCGTAGAGGTCGGTTCCGACGGCGAACGGGATGGAGCTGAAGACGGTGCGGATGCCGTCGCCGAGGGCCTTGCCGTGAACCTCGGAGAGCAGGCTCGGGTTGAGCTTCACGAGCGGCTCGCTCGAGCCGAGGGCGGCCTGCAGCTGCTCGCGGAAGCGGTCCTTGCGCTGCTTGTACTCGTTGGCGCCGAGGGCATCCTCGTCGAAGTACCCGCGGATGTCCTCGCGGATGTAGGCCTCGAACGCGGTGCCGGGCCTCAGCATCCAGTTCTTCGCCCGGGTGACGTAGTCGCTCGGCTCATTCGCGAAGGCGAACTTCGGCCTGCGCGCATCCGTCGCCCGCTCCCCTATCGAGGCCGTGACGCTCGGCACCCAGGTGCGGCGGTAGTCGAGGAGATGCCACGGCTCCGCGGACTCGACCTCGACGTCGCCCGGAGTGCCCAGGAGCACCTGCTCCATGATGTCGAGCATGGCGTTGTCGGTCTTCGACTCCAGCGAGGAGGCGAGCACGAGCCTGTCGAACTCTGCGGGATACGCGGTGTGCTCGACGAGCAGGCGCTCGTTGGGTGCCGGCTCGTACTTGCGCGGCACCGTGGACGATCCGCGTTCCGGCCAGAAGTCGTAGTCGTTCTCGCGGCCGTCGGCGCGGGTGCGCTCCTTCACGTGTCCGCGGAGGGCGTCGAGGCTCTGCGCCAGCATCTCGCGCAGCGGCTCGAGGAAGTCGGCGCGCACCTCGGTGAGCAACTGCGACGCCGAGTCGCGCAGGCTCGCCTCCGACTGCCACTCGAAGCCCTGCACGGCACGGTCGATGGCATCCGCCAGGGCGTCGTTGTCGGGCCTGATGGAGTCGACGTTCGGCGCGCTCGCGAGCGACTCGTTCACCAGTCCCGACAGCCGGCGCTCCCAGCCGCGGTGCTGCTCGGCTTCGTTGAGGAGCTGGTCGGATGCGGCCTTCACGGTGCGCGAGAGGCGCGAGAGCAGCTCCACGGTCACGGCGAGTCCGCGCTGGGCGATGGAGCGCTCCACGGCGGCGATGATGACGCCGGGCTGGGTGTTGATCCACTCGCGCAGCTTCACGCCGCGGTTGCCGCGGTCCTGCTCGAGGTAGCGGCCGACGTTCGAGGAGTAGAACACGAGCAGGCGGTCGGCCCAGTCGGAGGCGCTGAGCCCACCGGTCTTGTCGAGCGAGGCGCGATCGCTGGTCTTGGTGAGGAGGGCGTTGCGCAGTTCGTCGGCCAGGGCGTCGAGCTGCGTCGTCGCGCGCAGGGCGTCGATGACGTCATTGCTCTCCTCGCGCTCCTCGTCGAGTCCGCTCTCCTTGATGAAGCCCTCGATGACCTGGCTGGCCCGGTGCTCGATCCACTCGGTCTGGGTGCGCTCCTTGAAGAGCTTGTCGGTCTCCATGTGCGCGTAGAGCATCTGGTCGACGACGGAGCGGGCGAAGCGCTCGCCGGCGTAGTCGAGGAAGCGCTCACGACCCAGGGTGACCCGGCCGAAGCCGATCGAGGAGAACGGCGGCGTCTGGTCGAGCTGGCTCATCAGCCGGGTGTTGTCGGCGAGCACGTTGGCCCCGACGTTGGCCGTCCAGTTGGTGATGGCGTACTCGTCGAGGTCGCCCTGCACCTTGTCGTCGGTCATCCACGCGCTCACGCTGGTGGAGACGGCGGAGTACACCTCGCTCTGATTCGCGAAGGCGACCTTGGAGTTCTGGCGTCCGACGATGAACGGGTAGGCGGCTCCGACGCGATCGCGGGCTCCACCGTACGAGGGCTGCAGGCCGCGGGCCCTGAACAGCTCCATGGTCGACGCTGAGGGGTCGCGGGTCCAGAACCCCGACATGGTCTCCGTGATGGCGGCGAGGGCATTGCTCGGGATGCCGGCGGAGCCCTTGACCTGGTCGAAGACGTCGGGAGCGAACAGCAGGCTGAAGAAGTTGTACGCCCAGTCCTCGCTCTTGGCCACCTCCTTCACGGTCTCGATCACGTCGAGGTACTGCCCGGCACCGGATCCACCGGCGACGGACGACGCCACGATGACCGTCGGGCTCGGGGTGACTCCGGCGCGCGGCTTGGCGCCGAGGAACTCCCCCAGGGTCTCGAGCTGGCCGAGGGCGTTGGCATCCGTCATGCGGTTGATCGCGTTGCGGGCGGCTGCGGATACGTCGCCGAGCTTCGAGAGCACGACAGTGCGGCCGACGGCGCGGAACTGGCCGGCGCCCTTCGCGACGGTGACGGGCACCCTGGAGGCGTCGGGCAGTTGACGGCGCACGTCGGCCTCGACGTCGGCCGCGATGCGTCCGCCGTGGACGACGGAGCCGTAGACGGTCTCGTAGCTGGCACCCGAGGAGACCAGGCCGAGGTAGTTCTCTGGCGGCAGGAACGGATAGACGTAGTCCGTGCCGTCCTGCGAGACCGGGGTGTCGATGTGCAGCATCTGCCACGCGGTCGGCAGGCCGCCGGTCCATCCGGCCTTCTGGAGGCGCAGCTCGAGGGCGTGCCTGAGGCCACGGAGTGTCTTGCCGCCTGAGCCGCCGACGCCGATGATGAGGAATGGTCTGAGCATCTGATGATCCTGTTCCTGGAGGGACTGTGTGAGTCAGGGGCGCCGTCGAGGCGGCGGAGGTGGTGTGGAACCGGGGCCGGTGCCGGGGCTTGTGCCGGGGCCGGTGTGCGACTCGGGGGTCGACCGAGGTGGTGGCGTGCCGGGGTCCGATCCGCGGCGGGGCGGGGTTCCGGATGCCGATCCGCGGGTGGGCGGGGGCGGCGGCGTCGCGCCCGATGCCGAGCGACGGGTCGGAGGAGGCGGCACGTCGGAGGACGCCGGTGTCGCTGCTGCACTGCTCGCGGGCGAGCCGGACGCCTTCTCCCCGGCGCGGGCGGCGGCGGCCCGGTCTGCCGCGGCGTCGCTCTCGGCCAGGGCGTCGCGAGCGGCGGCGATGCGCGGCCAGAGCGGTGCAGCACCGAGCACGGTCTTCATGCGCTCGGAGAACGCGGCCGGGTTCAGGGGCTCGCTTCGGCTGTAGACCACGAGCGTGCCCGGCACGCCGGTCTCGGCGGACGCGCCGCGCAGCTCGTTCTCGGACACTGTGACGGCCCAGAGGCGCGGCAGGCTGCCGGCGAACGGAGTGACACGGCCGTGCGACGAGCTCGGCGCCGCTGCACCGCGAGCGCCGCTGGCGGCATCCGGGGCGAAGACCCTCTCGCCATCTCTAGCGACGATCTCGAACCACGGCTGCCCGAACGGGTTCCACGGCGTGCGGGCGCGCAGCGCCCCGAGACGCCGGTCGGGGAAGCGCCGGGCGTCCTTCGCGTTGGCCTGGAAGGCGAACTGATCGGTTCCGATCTCGGCGGAGCGCAGGTCGATGCCGCGCCCGGCGATGCCGTCCGCGCTGACCACCACCGGGAACTCCGCCCGCAGGAGGCCGTCGCCATGCAGGATGCGGGAGGTCGCCAGGTTGAGCACCCAGAGCAGCGCCAGCGGCAGCAGGATGCCGAGGAGCACGAGGAGCAGGATCAGTCCGCCGAACAGGGCGACGCTGAACTCCTTGGTCGAGGTGAAGCTCACCGGAACGCTGAGGGGAAGGCTCGCCCCGCTCGCATCACGGGACTCGAAGTCGAAGGTGGCGGTGACGGCCGAGTCGGCGGCGACAGGGTTGGCCGCTGTGAGGGTCACTGTGATGGACTGCCCCTGCGCCACGGCGAGGCATCCGTCGGCATCGATCCTCGTGCCGGGCTCGGCGTCGGCGGTGAAGGTCCAGCCGGCCGAGCGGTCTGTCGAGTCGTCGACGGATGCCGGCGCGAACGGCTGCGGGAAGCACAGCGTGCCGTTGCCCGCCTTCGGTCCGTTCACGAACACGGTTCCCGCTGCGGAGCCGTCGGTTCCGGTGAGGGTGGTCCAGTCGTCGTTGGCCGTGACAGTGGGGAAGGCATCCGGGAGGGCGACCGAGACCGACTGCTCGGCGCTCAGCGGGGCCAGCGCCAGCCCGTGATCGGCCGTTTTGAGGGTGAGATCGGCGCGCACGGCGAGCGAGGTCCCATCTCCGTCGGCTTCGGCGGGCACCGTGGTCTCGAAGGTGCCGTCGGCGGCCGGCTGCACGACGGTGGCCGAGGCCTCGGCGCCGCTGCCTGTCGTCACCGTGAGCTCCGAGTCGTAGTCGGCGAGGTCGACCTGGCTCCCGTCGGTGCGGACAATGGAGCCGCGCACCGTCGCGTCCTGGCCGCGGACGATGGCGTTGTCCTCGTCGAAGGTGACGACGAGTCCGCTCAGCAGGTACAGGTCGGTGCCGTCGGTGCTCGGACCCCAGACCCATCGCCCGGTGTCGCTGGCGGGGTCGACCGTCACCTGCGTGGCGACGCCGCTCGGGTTGCTGATGGCGACGGCATCACTGCTGTCGTCGGATGCCGCGTGCTTCGTGCCGTCTGGCGCCGTGAGCGTCCAGTCGGCCTGCGACGTGGTGATGATGAACTGCGCGACGCCGCGATCGATCTCGAAGCCGCCATCGGCGTCGAAGTCGCTCTCCTGGCCGCCGGCGAGCTGGGCGCCCAGCTGCAGGAAGACGCTGGCGAGCGACGACGGGTCGGTCGCCGCGAGGTAGAGGCCGCTGGCATAGTCGTCCGGGATCGGATGCTGCGCGCAGGTCAGCGATCCGTCAGCCGACTCGGACTCGACGAGGGGCTGCATCGCGGCCACCCGTTGCGCCGCCGCGCTGCCTGCAGCGGGAGGCCTGGAGTTCAGCAGCACGCCGACCACGACGACCTGCTGCTGACGCAGGGCGTTGAAGGCGCCGTTCCCGTCGGCCGGGGCGTGGCCCGAGGCCATGATCTGCTCGCCGCACAGGTCGTTGAGGGCGTCGTCACTGGCCTGGTCGGTGCCGAGGTCGATGGCGCCGTCAGTCAGCCACACCAGCATCTGGCATCCGTTCGACGACGCGCTCTGGGTGCTCAGGGCGTCCTGCGCTCCGGCGATGCCCGCCGCCCAGTTGGTGGCGCCGAGAGGACCCTGGTTCTGGATGAGGCTCGCCATGGCATCGGCCTGGGCATCGGCGCTGGCCGCGTCGACACCGGCCCACGGGCTTCCGGGCTTGAAGGTGCTGCCGAAGAAGCCGACCGAGTAGCTCACGGCCGTGGCAGGCAGTTGGGCGAGCTGGCGCAGGCTGTTCGCCAGGATGTCGGCGCGCATCTTGTCGGGGTCGGTGGCGTCGTCACCGTCGATCTCGCTGAACAGGCTGCCCGATGCGTCGACGAGGTAGTAGACGTCGAGGGCGCGGCGTTCGCCGCCGGAGCTCAGGCAGGTGCGCACGTCGGCGATGGCCGCCTCTCCGATGGCGGAGAGGGGGGTGTCGGCGGCGGCGACACTGATGGGCGCCGGGGTTGCGATGCCCGCCGCTGTCGCCGCGGTCACGGTCGTGGTCGACTCTGGGGCCGCGGCCTGGGCCGGAGCCGCGGCTGACGCAGCGAGAAGGCCGAGCACCATGGCGGCGATCGCCACGCGGGTCCGTCGCATCCGCCCGGTCATGCTCTGCCGGCTCATGCGCTGGCGAGTCATGCTCTGCCCGATTCCCTGGCTGCGCCGGTCATGACAGACCCCAGCTGTCACTGAGGGCGACATCGACGATGTAGGCGATGTTCACGACATGCCAGATTCCGAGCACGACGGATGCCCCGGCCAGCCAGCGCAGGGCGCTCGCGTACCGCGGCACGGCGACGAAGTAGCGGTCGCGCAGGCCGTTGCGCTCGCTCACGCGGTTCCAGCCGAGGGCGATCACGACGAGGACCGGCGTGAACAGGTACCCGAGGATGGGCAGGGCGACGGCGTCGGGCGGCACTATCGGCAGCACCAACCAGGAGACCACCTGCTGCTGCCGCGCGATCACGAGCTCAACGATGATGAGCACGACGCTGATCCCTGTCGAGGCCAGGGCGACGATGAGTGGCCACGGGCTCTGCTGCCACACGTGACCCCGGGAGACTGGGGCGCCGGCACGAGGGGCGGCGCTGCGCGATGTCACCATGCGGCGGTCCCCCTTCTGCCCAGCGCGAAGCCGGAGGCGTGGTGTCAATGTATCGAGTGGGTCAGACTGACACGAGGGCGCATCCGGGGCGCCTCGAACGAAACTATTGGTCAGGCCCGAAAAGACGCTGTGAATAGTGCATGGATCCACCCCAGTTGGAGGGTCGAAAACGGGGATTCAGCTGCAAGAGGGATGTGCGCTAGCTGTGATAACCCTGAACGGCCGCACTCGGCACTCCACCACGAGGTCGGCCGAAGTCATCGGCACGCAGGCCCGCGGCATCCGTATCCCGGATACGACGAACGGGCCGCCACCCGAAGGTGACGGCCCGTTCGCAAGAAGTTCGCGTTGTCAGCGAAGAGCTGCCTGCTACTAGCGGCGCAGTCCGAGACGCTCGATGAGCGTGCGGTAGCGCGTGATGTCCACGTCGGAGAGGTATCCGAGCAGACGGCGACGCTGGCCCACCAGGAGGAGCAGTCCACGACGCGAGTGGTGGTCGTGCTTGTGCTCCTTGAGGTGCTCGGTGAGATCCTTGATCCGCTTGGTCATCAGAGCGATCTGGACCTCGGGGGATCCGGTGTCACCGGGGTGGGTTGCGTACTCTTCGATGATCGCCTTCTTGACGTCTGGTTCCAGTGCCATAGGTTGATCCCCTTATCTCTTCATTGCGCGGTGCCCGCAGCCGAATGCTCGAGCTCTCTTTATCCGCGGCCGTTCTGACGGCAACCTGAAGAGTCTACCAGCACCGAGCCGGGTGAGACGACCCGGGTCACGAGGCCTCCCTTTCGCGCGCACTTGTCACTCCGAGGGCACCTCTTGTCGGGACTCATTTCGCCGCGCCGGATGCCGCCGGCGAGGAGATCGTCCCTGTGGCGGAGTACGCGCCCGACTTCGCGACCGAGCGGGGGCGAGCTCTCGGCCGTGCCTGAAGTGAGCGTCGGCACGCTTCTGTTCTGCGATCGACTCTTCGACGCGACGCTTCTGCTGTGGGATCTGCGGTCGTCGCCTCGGGCTGGGTGATCGCACTCCTCCACAGCCTCTGACCTGGCTCGCTGTTTCCACACCTTGTGGATGAGAATTTCCTGATCAACGGGTGTATTCAGGGGTTCGAGTGTCGGTGGGTGTTCGTAGCGTGGGGGTATGGAATCACTGAGGCGACGGATGCGGGAGGCAGTGGCGGCGAACCGTGCCCTACTCGCCGAGGTCGCCGCGGCCGGGGTGCTGGATGGTGTGTCGGAGGAGGATCTGTTGCTCGTCGCCGCCGTGTCGGAGGACGGCGGCCGTGCCCTGGATGCGGTGCGGGTCCTCACGGCGGGGGAGGTCGGCCACCGGTCCCGTCCGATCCTGGGGTCGGAGTCTCTGGCGAAACGGATGGGGTTCCCCACCCCCGCGGAACTGCTGGAGCACCTCACCCGGGTCGGGCTGGCCACAGCGCGGGCTCGGCTGCGGCTCGGGTCCCAGACTCGTCCGAACACGACTCTGACCGGGGAGGTGCTGCCGGCGGAGTTCGACGCCGTCCGGGCGGGCCTGGCGTGCGGGCGTCTGGGCGTCGATTCGGCGCGGATCATCACCCGCATCCTCGGTCAGGCGAAGGTGGGCGCCCCGACCGACACCTACTCGAGGTTCGTACCGGCTGAGCATGAACTGGTGTGTGCGGCCATCGGTGAACCCGTCGAGCCGGGTGCTGTGGCCGAACCTGCGGTGCCGCCCTCTGTCACCGAGATCCACGCGACGACGTGGGCGGCGTACCTGAACCCCGACGGAGCCGAACCGACCGAGAAGGAGTTCGCGTCGCGGGGGTTCTGGTTCCAGCCCGCCCGCAACGGCATGATCCCCTGCGGAGGCTTGGTCGTACCCGAGGTCGCCGGGGCGATGCAGGCGGTGTTCACCTCGATGACGAACCCGCGCCAGTCGCAGAAGTTCATGAGCGACGAGGACCGGGCAGAACTCGAACGACGCGATCAGGAGGACGGGCTGGATCCGGTGCAGCTGAAGGACCCCCGCACCCGCAACCAACGCCAGCATGACGCGCTGGCGACCGTGTTCAACATTGCCGCCCGATCCGGAGAGCTGCCCACCCTGGGCGGAGCAGCGCCGACGATGGTCGTCACCGTGCATGCCGACGACCACGCGTCCGGGCACGGGGTCGGACACGTCGACGGCCTCGACATCCCCATCCCGATGGCCGCCGTGCGGCAACTGTGCTGCGCGAACGGCATCCAACCCGTCGATCTGGCCGCGAACGGGAAGATCCTCGCCCTCGGCACCACGGAACGCTGCTTCAACCGCACCCAACGCCGGGCACTGGACGCCCGCGACGGCGGCTGCGTCATCTGCGGACGCCCCGCCGCCGAGACCGAAGCCCACCACGTGGTGCCCTGGGTGGTCGATCGCAGGACTCACGTCGACAACGGGGTGCTGCTGTGCTGGTTCCACCACCGCACCATCGACACCCGAAACGGCTGGCGAGTACGCATGATCGACGGCAGCCCCCAGATCATGCCCCCACCCGAACTCGGACCACCCGTCTGGCGACCAGCCCGAACATCCCGATTACGACAATCCGACGCACTCCGACAACGCATGCACCGCCGAGAGTAGATCGCGCCGCAGTGGGCAGGTCGACCGCCTATCGACGCCCTCCGAAGCCTCCGCGCGTCGGTCGGTCGCTCAGCCGACCTTCGTCCAGCCGCACTCCTCGGAGCCAGCGGCCACGGGCCTTGGCAGCCCCGTCACTGTGACTACTGCTGGCCGCCGAGGGCGAGGTAGTCGTCGAGGCGCACGATGAACTCCTTGCTCGGCACGTAGCTCGGGTCGGCCAGGGCCTTCTCGTACTCCTGGGCGCACTCATCGATGGCGCTGTCGATCATGAGCTCGTTCATCGCATTCACCTGAGCCTGGTCGAGGGCGACGAGGATTCCGATCGCGCGATTGATGGATTCGGCTCCGGCGAATGCGTAGTCCTTCATTGGTGTCCCCTTCGAGAAGTTCCCCCCAGCGTATCGGGAGGGGGTGGCCGCGCGCAGGCGGTTCGGGTCGCGCCGGCCCAGCGACGAGTCGTCCCGTCGGACGTCGCCGGATACCGGCCGACGCCGATGGATATGCCGCCTGATGTCGGCCGACGCCGACGGATGCAGGCCCGAAGTGGGCCGACCAGCCACCGTGCGGGCATCCGTCGCCACCGTGTGAAGGCATCCGCACCCCCGTGTGAAGGCACGACGGCGGCGAGCCCAGTGTCTTCCGGAGACCCGCCGCGGCGATGCCTTCACACGGCGGAGGTGCGTCGGATCTCGGAGCCCGCGAGGCGTCAGAGCAGGAAGATCGGCAGCGCGCCGGGGTTGTGGGCGTGCACGATCACGAGGAAGACCACCAGGTCGAACAGGAGGTGCACCGTGATCACGTAGCCGAGCGAACGGGTGAGGGTGAAGGTGTAGCCCTGCAGCAGCGCGAACGGGAAGGTGAGCAGCGGACCCCAGCTCTGGTAGCCGAGCTCCCAGAGGAAGGACACGAAGATCACGGCCTGCAGAAGGTTCGCCTGCCAGTTCGGGAAGTGCCGCCGCAGCAGCGTGTAGACGACGCAGATGAAGAACAACTCGTCCCAGATGCCCACGGCGTTCACGCCGACGAGAAGGCGGGCTATGGCGTCTGGCTCGGTCACCGCCGGCCAGTTCATGTAGACGCCGGAGGTGATGAAGTAGAACGGCAGGATCGTCCAGCCGAGCACCAGCACGAGCACGAGGTAGAACCACTGCGCGCGGGTCCAGCGCCCTCCCCCGCGCCACGGGAACCTGATCGCGCGCTCCTTGTACACATAGCGCGACACCAGGTAGGGCACGGCGACGGCGAGGGCGAGCACGGTGCCCATCCGCAGCATGTTGACGTAGCTGATGTCGGCCGCCAGCGAGATCGTCGAGATGATCACGAGCCCGGCGGCGATGAGGGCGAGGTCTCGCAGCAGCGCCCGGTCCACGACGGCGGCAGCAATGAGCCCGGCCGCCAACAGTACGTAGCCGACCCACACGATCTGTGCGCCGAACAGCATGACCGCCGCGGCGCACACCAGGAGTGCCGGCGCCAGCTTCCAGGACAGTCGCGGACGCGCTGGCGTCTCGGCAGTGCTGGCGGCGGTGCTCGGCATGGGGAGAGTCTACGAAACGCGGTGGGTCACGGATGCCCCTCCCCTGTCCGGGGGTCGGGTTAGGCTCGGCACATGAACCGGGGGAATCACACGCACGACGGCAGCATCCGTTCGCACACGACGACGGATGCCGGCGGTCATGCCGCCGGCGACCACCCTGAAGTCGGCGTCCGCAACGCTGTCGGCGACCACCGGCACCGCTCCATCGTTCCCCCCTACCTGCTGGCCGCCATCGCGGCCACCGACGACCCGCGCTTCCAGAACGCCTCGCAGGCCGCGAAGGTCTCACTGGTGCGCGACGGCGTGCGGCTCGGGGAGCCGAATCCGCTCACTCGCAATCCGCAGCCGCGGTCGGCTCGCCCGCGCTCGGCGACTCCCGGTCTGCCGGCGCGCACGATCTCCGACGCAGGGGGCCGCGAGACCCTCCCCGGCGAGGTCGTGCGGCGGGAGGGCGAGCCTGCCACCTCCGATGTGAGCGTCAACGAGGCCTACGAGGGACTCGGCGCCACCTACGAACTGTTCTGGGACGTCTTCGCCCGCGACTCGATCGACGGCAAAGGACTCCCGCTCGACGCCACGGTGCACTACGGCGAGGAGTATGACAACGCCTTCTGGGACGGCGAGCGCATGGTGTTCGGCGACGGCGATGGCGAGGTGTTCACCAGGTTCACGATCGCCATCGACGTGATCGGCCATGAGCTCACCCACGGCGTCACCCAGTTCACGGCGAACCTCGTCTACGAGGGCCAGTCGGGGGCGCTCAACGAGTCGATCAGCGATGTCTTCGGCTCGCTCGTCGCGCAGTTCGCGAAGCGCCAGACCGCCGATCAGGCGACTTGGCTCATCGGCGAGGGACTGTTCACCGACGAGGTGCAGGGTGTCGCGCTCAGGTCGATGAAGGCGCCCGGAACCGCGTACGACGACGACGTGCTCGGCAAGGATCCGCAGCCGTCGCACATGCGCGACTACGACGACACGACGGCCGACAGCGGCGGAGTGCACATCAACTCCGGCATCCCGAACCACGCCTTCTACCTCGTGGCGACGGCGATCGGCGGCAATGCGTGGGAGAAGGCGGGCCAGATCTGGTACGACGCCCTCACCGGCGACGACCTCGCGGCCCGCGCCGACTTCGCCCGTTTCGCGAAGGTGACGACGGATGCTGCTGTCAAACGATTCGGCACGGATGCCGGCGAGACCGATGCGGTGCGCGCGGCCTGGCTCGCTGTGGGAGTCGTCGCCGACGCGTAGCGGTCTCCCGGCGGCAGGCCGGGCGCCCCGACGATCGGGCGGGCGTCGTGCGACCCGGAGTAGCATCGCGTGCATGCTCGTGATCGTCACCCGATCCGGCGGTTTCGCCGGCCTCCGGAGAACCTGGAGCGTACTCGTCGACGAGCAGCCCGACGCCGCGGACTGGCTCGTGCTCCTCGCCGAGCTTCCGTGGGACGAGGTCAGGCCCGAACCGCCCCAACCCGACCGCTTCGTCTACGTCATCCGCTACGAGCGCCAGGGCGGTGCCGCCGGCACGCCGGACACGGCACAGGAATCGCCGCGGCCATCGACAGTGCATCAACTCGCCGATCCACCCGAGCGTGAGGCGACGTTGGCCGAGCAGCAGCTGCAGGGGCCGTGGCGCGAGCTGGTCGATCGGGTGCGAACCGCGGGGTCATCGGCTCCACCGCATCCGAGAACCGACGACGTGGCCGATACAGCGGCCGAGGCCGATGACCCCGACGCAACCGCAACCGACGCCGACACTGCCGCAAAGGCCCCGGGCTCGCACGTCGCCCGCTGACGCCGTTCAGCCCGAGCGCCGCACCAGGCGCGCGACGCCGATGGCGATGAGCGCTTGGGCGCCCAGGTAGGCGGTCATGATGACGGCGTCCTTGAGCGGGAAGTCGAAGCCGGGAAGGAAGCGCCCGAGGGCGAGCAGGGTGTCGGAGAGCACGAACAACGCGCCTCCCGATGCGAGCACGGCTCCCCCGCGGGTCGCGGTGAGTGCCATGGCCCCGAGCACCAGCCCGTAGACCGCGACCGGCACCAGCAGCGCGCCCAGGTGCGGTGCCAGCACCAGGAGGAAGACGACGAACCAGACGGCGTACACGAGTGCCCACCGGGGAGTGCGGCGCAGGCGCAGTGGTCCGACGAAGGCCCCGATGTAGACGAGGTGCGCGAGGAGGAAGGCGAGCAGGCCCAGAACGAAGGTGCTGTCGCCGGGAACGTCGATGACGACGTCGCCGAGCCAGGACAGGCCGATGGCGACGAGCGTCGTGACGGCGGCGGCTCCGAGACCGGATCCCCGACGCGGCCGCAGCGCCAGCACGAAGCCGACGGCCAGGAGCGGCATGAGGATCCACTTGGTGGCGTGGGCGAGCTCCGCCCAGCCGGCGGCGAGCGCCACGATGTGCACAACCGCGACGGCGGCGTAGGGAACGAAGGGGCGCAGGGCCGCGAACCGCCCGAGCGACGTCGGCCCGGCGGCGCGGACAGTGGCGCTCGGTTCGGTCACGGTCGCTCCTCGTCGGCGGCATCGGTCACGCCGATGCGGCGCGATCCCGGTCGATACTATGCGAGCCCGATCCCTGTCTCTGCCCGGCCTCTCGGGATAACCTGATGCCGGGCGGATGCCGATGCCCACTGTGAGGGGGACGTCACCGGGTGAATCCGCTCAAGCTGCTCTCGGAACTCACGCACGACTACGCCTACGTCGTGCACCGGCAGTACCAGGTGCTGCGCTCCGCCGCGGATCCGACCTCGTACCTCCAGGGCACGCGACGACCCGTCGTCATCCTGCCCGGCATCTACGAGGACTGGCGCTTCATGCTGCCGCTGGTCGAGCGGTTGTCCGCCAGCGGGCATCCGGTGCACGTCGTGCCCGAGTTGCGACGGAACCGCGACGTGATCATGGACTCCGCGACCCTCGTCGCGGGTCTGCTGCAGCAGCGCGACCTGCGCGATGCCGTCATCGTCGCCCACAGCAAGGGCGGCCTCATCGGCAAGCAGGTGCTGATCGACGACGCCGCGGCCCAGGCCACCGGCGGGCCTGTACGCGTGGCTCACATGGTTGCGATCAACACGCCCTTCGCGGGCTCGGCCTACGCGCGCTACGCGATCCGACGCGAGCTGCGGGAGTTCTCGCCGACGGATGCGCTGCTGCAGCGCTTCGCGACGATCCTCGACATCAACGAGCGCATCACCTCGATCTTCAGCACGGTCGACCCTGTCGTGCCCGACGGCAGCCTGCTGCCCGGGGCACATCACAACATCCGGATGCCGTTCCTCGGGCACTTCCGCATCCTCGCGGATGTGCGCGTGCTGGCCATCGTCGATGCCATCGCCGATGCGCCGCCGGCGGTTCCCTCCCCCGTTCCGCTGGTCGAGTAGGCCGACCGGGCGGTGGGGACGATCGACGACGAACGGCCCGCCTCCTGAGGATGCGGGCCGTTCATCGCGCGGGGTCTGGCTAGCTGACGCCCTTGAGGTCGATGATGAAGACGAGGGTCTTGCCGGAGAGCTGGTGTCCTCCGCCGGCGGGACCGTAGGCCTGGTGCGGGGGCACGACGAGCTTGCGGCGTCCGCCGACCTTCATGCCGGGGATGCCCTCCTGCCACCCCGCGATGAGGCGGTTCAGCGGGAAGTTGATGGACTGGCCACGGTTCCACGAGGAGTCGAACTCGTCGCCGGTCTCGTACTCCACGCCGAGGTAGTGCACGTCCACCGTCGAGGAGGCCTGGGCCTCATCGCCGTCTCCGACGACGATGTCCTCGATCACGAGGACCTCGGGCGCCGGGCCCTCGGGGAAGTCGACTTCTGGCTTGCTGTTAAGATCGGTCATGGCTCCATCAAACCCGATCCGTTCATCGATTGCACACCGATTCCCCTTGCGGCGAACGCTTCAGGGAGGCATTCTGGTTGTAGGCCAATCTCGTCGGCCGGTCGAGTCGCAGGCACTGCCGCACCACCGGACGACGAGATTTTCTTGTGTCCCGCGCCCCGCCACGGCTGTCGTCGCCACCGTGTGAAGGCATTCCTGCCGCCGTGTGAAGGCAACGGCGGCGCGAGGCCCGGGATACCGGGACAAGCGGCTGCCGGATGCCTTCACACGGCGGCAGCGCGCGGCCGGTGGGGAGAGGCGCGGGGGTCAGTCGGCGAAGACCTTGCCCGGGTTGAGGATGCCCTGCGGGTCGAAGACGTGCTTCACGGCGCGTTGCAACTCGTAGGAGTCGTCTCCGAGCTCGGCGGCGAGCCAACGCCGCTTCAGCAGCCCGACGCCGTGCTCGCCGGTGAGAGTGCCCCCGAGCTCGAGGGCGGTGCGGAACAGCTCGTCGGCCGCTGCCCACACGGCATCGGGAACGGAGTCGCCCGTGTACACGAAGTTCGGGTGCAGGTTGCCGTCGCCGGCGTGGGCGACGGTCGGGATGGCGAGTCCGTGGCGCTCACTGATCCGCGCGATCTCCCGGAACATGTCGGACATCCGCGAGCGCGGCACCGAGACGTCCTCGATGAGCACCTCGCCACCCGCTGCAACAGCCGCGTGGAAGGAGCGGCGGATGGCCAGCAGCCGCTCGCCCGCCGCCGCGTCCGGTGCCAGCCGGGCTTCTCCCCCGGCGGCCTCGAGAACCGGGAGTGCCGATGCGGCCTCCGCGGCGGCCGCTGTGCCGTCGAACTGCACGAGCAGGAACGCCGGTGCCGCGGCATCCGTCGCCCGATCCGGCGTGGTCGGGGATGACGACGCTGCTGTCCTTACCGCTGCTGTCGTCGCGGCTGCTGCCGTCGCTGCTGCCGTCGCCTCGAGCGGCGTGCCCACGAAGGCGCCCTCGCCCAGATGCGCTCGGATCATGGCGAGCGCGACGGGGTCGATGAGCTCCATCACCGCTGGACGGAGCCTGGCTGCTGTGACGGATGCTGCTCCTCCTGCAGCGGCTGCCACGTCGCCGAAGAACACCCCGAGCGTCACGGGCTCGCCCTCGGGAATCGGCCGCAATCGCACCGTCGCCTCGACGATGACGCCGAGAGTCCCCTCGGACCCCGTGAACAGGGCTGTGAGGTCGTAACCCGTGACGCCCTTGACCGTGCGGTGGCCCGTGCGGATCAGCCGGCCGTCCGCCAGCACCACTGCGAGGCCGAGGACGGCCTCACGGGTGACGCCGTACTTCGCGCAGAGCAGTCCGCCCGCGTTGGTGGCGATGTTGCCGCCGATCGATGAGATGGCCTTCGACGCCGGATCCGGAGCGAACCACAGACCGTGGGGCAGCACAGCGCTGTTGAGGGCGTCGTTGATCACGCCGGGCTCGACGACGGCGAGCTCGTTCTCGGCGTCGATCTCGAGCACGCGGTCCATGCGCGAGACGTCGAGCACGATGCATCCGTCGCTGCCGATGGCCCCTCCGGCCAACCCGGTTCCGGCGCCGCGAGGCACGACCGCGATGCCGTGCTCCGTCGCGAACCGCAGTGTCGCCTGCACCTCGTCGATCGACGTGGCGTAGACGACGGCGAGCGCCCGCTCCGCCGCGACGAAGCCCGAGCGATCGGCACGGGCGGACTCGATGGTGGCGGCATCCGTCAGAACGATGTCGCCGAGGGCGTCGCGCAGCAGGTCGATCAGTGCCATGCGATCAGCCTAGGACCGCGGTGCGCGCGGGCCCGCGCCGTCAGGATCGGGTCGGCACCACGGGGGCTGACCCGTCCTACTTGCCCGCAGCCGCCTTCTCGCGGGCCTTCTCGGCGGCCTTGTCCGAGGCGTTCCTCGCGGCCTCGCGGGCCACCTCCAACTCGGCGGCAGCGGCCTCGACGGCGTTCTCGGCACGTTGAACCCGGCGGCTTTCGAAGGTGTCTGCACCGAAACGGGCTCGCACGCGGTCCTTCTTCTCCTCGACGCCCGTCACGATGTACGCGCCGGCGATCAGGATCACCTGGCTGGAGAGGTTGAGCCAGAGCAGCAGGGCGATGAGCGATCCGAATGACGCCAGCAATGGATTGCTGGTCGCGCCGCCCACGAACAGGCTGGAGAGCACCTGCAGCACCGTGAGTCCGATGCCGCCGAGGATGGCCCCCGTCCACAGCGAGCGGGCATCGGGGCGCAGGCCCGACAGCATCCGGAACATGATGGCGACCACGAGGGTGTCGATGACGAAGATCACCAGGATGCTCACTGCACGCGTGCCGGCGTCGGCCAGCCAGGAGGCCCCGGCCCAGGAGAAGACGGAGTCGAGGGCCGCGGTGCTGAAGTACGTGACGGCGGCGGCGGCGAGCAGGGCAGCACCGAAGCCGATGGCGAGACCGAGGTTCCGCAGGATAAGCCAGAGGAAGAACGTGCTGTCATTCGGCTGGTCGGCGATGTTGCGGAATGCCGTCTGCAGGGAGCCGATGGCACCGATGGCCGTGCCGACCAGACCGACGAGCGCCAGGATGCCGGCGACCCCGAGCGTGATGGGCTGCACGAGATCCTTCGGATCGATGAGGTTGCCCTCGCCGATGAGTCCGGGGATGGTGCTGTTCACGGCTCTGATGAGCGCGTCCATGGCCTCGGTGTTCCCGGCCAGCCAGATGCCGGCGATGGCGAAGCCGAGGAACACTCCGGCGAACACGGAGAACAGCACCCTGTAGGTGACGCTGTCGGCGAGCATCGGGCCGTGGTGCTCGCTGTAGAGCAGGAACGCCCGCACGGGCTTCGTGCCGAGGGCCCAGGCTGTGGCCTTCTTCAGGAATCCGTCGTCGCTCATGCTCAACAGGCTAGCGACGGGCCGGGGTGGGCGCTCCCCCTTGACTCCGCCGCAGATCGCTGACGCCCCCGATCCGTGAGCCCGCGCGGCGATGTCCGAAAACCGCTGACGGATGTCATCCTCCCGTGCGAGGCTGGAGGCATGAACGCACCATCCGGCACCGCCGACGCCCTCTTCGAGCAGCGCTATCGGGCCATGAGTTCCCGCGATTCACGCTTCGACGGGCAATTCATCACCGGCGTGCACTCCACCGGCATCTACTGCCGTCCGAGCTGTCCGGCGATGACGCCGCAGCGCAAGAACGTCTCCTTCTTCCTCACGGCCGCGGCCGCCCACGAGGCCGGGCTGCGCGCATGCAAGCGCTGCCTGCCCGATGCCGTGCCCGGCTCCCCGGAATGGAACGTACGCGACGACCTCGCCGCCAGGGCCATGCGCCTCATCTCCGACGGCGTCGTCGAGCGCGACGGAGTCCCGGGGCTGGCCGCCCACCTCGGTTACACCCCGCGCCACCTGACCAGGGTGCTGCGGGCAGAGCTCGGCGCCGGTCCGCTGGCGCTGGCGCGCGCACACAGGGCCCAGTCCGCGCGCATCCTGCTCGGCAGCACCGACCTGCCCATCTCCGATGTGGCCTTCGCCGCCGGATTCGGCAGCATCCGTCAGTTCAACGACACGATCACGGCGGTCTACGAACTGACCCCGAGCGAACTGCGGGCCAGGTCGCGACGGGCGAACGCCAGGCACGGCGGCGCCGTGGCCGCAGTGCCGGGGTCCACGGCGGTGAGCCTGCGCCTTCCCGCACGCGCGCCCTTCGACGGCGTTGGAGTGCTCACCTTCCTCGGCGTGCGGGCCATCGCCGGGGTGGAGACCTGGGATGGCGAGACCTACGCCCGCGCCATCCGCCTCCCCCACGGGGTCGCGACCATCGCGATGCGGGTCGACCCCGACGCCGACTCGCCGGCGATCCTCTGCGACGCCACTGTCGCCTCGCTCGCCGACCTCATGCCGCTGGTCAGCCGCGTACGCCGTCTGCTCGACGCGGATGCCGACGCCGAGGCCATCGACGCCGCACTGGCCGCGGACCCCGCCCTGGCGGCCTCTGTCGCCGCCGTGCCCGGCATCCGCGTGCCCGGCACGATCGACCCTCAGGAGACCCTGTTCCGCACCATCGTCGGCCAGCAGGTCTCCGTCGCCTCGGCGCGCACGAGCCTCGGGCACCTCGCCGACGCCCTCGGCGAGCGCACGGCCGACGGCTGGATCCTGTTCCCCACCGCCGAGCAGATCGCTGCCGGCGGCATCGACGTGCTGCGCGGACCGACGCGCCGCATCGCCACCATCCTCGACGTGGCCGCACGGCTCCGCGACGGAACCCTGACGATCGACATGTCCGCGACCCGCGACGAGCTGACGGCCGCTCTCACCGCCGTTCCGGGCATCGGCCCGTGGTCGGCCGGCTACCTGTCGATGCGTGTGCTCGGCAGTCCCGACGTCCTCCTCACCAGCGACCTCGCCTTACGGCAGGGAGCGACCCGACTCGGTCTGCCCTCCGACGAGAGGGAACTCCGGGAGCGCGGGGCGGCGTGGGCGCCGTGGCGAAGCTACGCCGGGATGCACCTGTGGCGGGCGGCAGCCGGATGACGCAGCACGCCGTCGGCTCGGGGTGCTGCCTGCCCCCGATAACCTAGACGAGTGAAGTTCGCGCATCTCAGAGTGGAGGGCGAGTCGGTCAACCGGCTCGCCGTTGTCGTCGACGATGAGGCGCTGTTCCTCGACGAGGTGATGGACGAGGCTCCCCTCGACCTGCAGGAGTTGATCGAACGCGGCGACGCCGGCCTCGCCCACGTGCGCGCCGTCGTCTCCAACGCCATCGCGAATCGAACGAGCATGACCCCGGTGAGCGGGCTGCGCCACGCGTCGGCCGTTCTGCGGCCGCCGCACATCCTCGCCATCGGCGCCAACTACGCCGCCCACTCCTCGGAGCTGAAGCTGCGCACCGAGACGGCGATGACCGTGTTCGCCCTCTGGCCGAACTCGCTCACCGGCCACGAGAACACCACCACCTGGCCCGAGGAGATCTCGGACCAGGTCGACTACGAGGCGGAGCTCGGTGTCATCATCGGCACTCCCGCGAAGAATGTGTCGGTGCGCGACGCCCTCGACCACGTGTGGGGCTACACGATCGTGAACGACATCACGGCGAGGAACATCCAGTTCAGCGAGGCCCAGTGGAGCCGGTGCAAGTCATTCGACGGCTTCACGCCCACGGGCCCCGTGGTCGTGACGGCGGACGAGATCCGCGACCCGCAGGACGTCTGGCTCACCACCAACCTCGACGGTCGCATCCTGCAGGATGCCTCGAGCTCGGAGATGGTGCGCAGCGTGGCCGAGATCATCAGCTACCTGTCGCGCTCGGCGACGATCCCGGCCGGCACGCTGATCTCGACCGGCAGCCCCGGCGGGGCCGGCTATTCGCGCAAGCCGCCGGTGTTCATGCGCGACGGGTCTGCCGTGACCATCTCCATCGGCGGCATCGGGTCGTTGACGACGTTCTGCCGGGTGGTCTAGGCGCGGCGCGCAGCAACGCGGCAGACCACCCAAGGCGGAGCAGGAGCGGAAGGCGCGCCAGCGCCGTGAGCGTATCCGGCAGACCGCGAGACGTGACGCGACAACGTGACCGAAGACCCACCCGCGTCCGAAGCGCCCCTGCCGTGAAGCGGCTCGAGGCGCTTCGGACGGTCGCTTCTCTCAGTCCTCAGCGAACGGGGGTCACTCCGACGGCTCGCCCTTGCGCTCGTGCGCCTGGACCGCTGTCGTGACCCGCTCCAGGCCGAGAAGGCGCTCCGGCGCGAGATGCGCCAGCACCTCCTCGCGGCTCATCAGTCCGGCCTCGACGACGAGGTCGGCCACAGGACGCCCCGTCAGCAGCGCCTGCTTGGCCAGTCGTGCAGCCTCGGTGTAGCCGATGATCGGGATGAGCGCCGTGATCACGCCGACGCTCGATGCCACCATCGCGTCGAGACGCTCGGTGTTGGCCGTGATCCCGTCGATGCAGTTCACGCGCAGGGTCCAGCAGGCCTGGGTCATCCAGGCCAGGCTCTGCAGCAGCGAATGCGCGATGACCGGCTCGAAGGCGTTGAGCTGCAGCTGCCCGGCCTCAGCCGCCATCGTGACGGTGACGTCGGCACCGGCGATGGCGTAGGCCACCTGGCTCACGGCCTCGGGGATGACGGGGTTGACCTTGCCCGGCATGATCGAGGACCCTGCCTGTTTGGCGGGCAGGTTGATCTCGCCGAACCCGGCCTGCGGACCAGACGAGAGCAGTCGCAGGTCGTTGCAGATCTTCGAGAGCTTGATGGCACTGCGCTTGAGCGATCCGCTGAACGACATGAACGCGCCGGCGTCGCTCGTGGACTCGATGAGGTCTGGGGCGCCCTCGAGGTGCAGCCCCGTGATCTCGTTCAGGTGACGGATGGCGGCGACGGCGTATCCGGGATCCGCGGTGATGCCGGTGCCGATCGCGGTGGCGCCGATGTTGACCTCGGCGAGCAGCCAGGTGGTCTCGGTGAGCCTGTCGTAGTCCTCGCCCAGCGTGGTGGCGTAGCCGTGGAACTCCTGGCCGAGCGTCATGGGAACGGCATCCTGCAACTGCGTGCGTCCGACCTTCAGCACGCTGGCGAACTCCTCGCCCTTGGCGGCGAACGATCCGCGCAGCAAAGCCAGTTCGGCGAGGAGGTGCTTGAGGGAGAACGCCAGCGCGATCTTCAGTGCCGTCGGGTAGGTGTCGTTGGTCGACTGGCTGCGGTTGACGTCGTCGATGGGGTGCAGGATGTCGTAGCGCCCCTTCTCGTAACCGGCGAGCTCGAGCGCCAGGTTGGCGATGACCTCGTTGGCGTTCATGTTGGTCGAGGTGCCGGCGCCGCCCTGGATCACTCCGACGACGAACTGGTCGTGGCGGGCTCCGTTGATGATCCGCTGGCAGGCCGCATCGATCCAGCGCGCCTTCTCGGCGCTGATCACGCCGACCTCGAGATTGGCCCGGGCCGCGGCCTGCTTCACGCTCGCGAGGGCGACCACGAAGTCGGGGTAGACCGAGATGGGCCGCTTGGCGATGGGGAAGTTGTCGAGCGCGCGCTTCGTGTGGATGCCCCAGTACGCGTCCTCCGGCACCTCGACTGTGCCGAGCGAATCACTCTCGATGCGGAATCCGGGGCTCGGCGTCGGCGACGCCGGCGACGTGGGCGTCTTCGCCATCATCGCCTCCTCGCTCGCTCGCCTCGACGGGATGGTGGGCGCACTGCTGGTCACAAAGGGCTCCGTTGCCTGCTGTCGGCCGGCACCCGTGAGGTACCGGATCTGTGGGTCATGAGGCATCGTCGCCTCCCCTCCAGCCTAGCCGTCGGAGCGCGCAGGAGTCTTCAGACGTGGACACAGTGCACGCAGGAAAACGCCGCGCGATCGACGTTTCGGAACGGATTCCGTCGTCGACCCGCGCAGCGTCTGCTGAAGTCGGCAGCTGGGGCTGCGGGAGTCATCCCCCGATGAAGGCGAACGGGAGCAGGGCGAGGCCGAACAGCAGAGCAATCCCGGTGAACAGGACGACCCCGGCCAGCATCAGGCCGTTGAGCACGATGCCCCAGATGGCGAGGGTGCGGCCGGCCGGTTCGCGCCGGAGGGCGAGCACGCCCAGGACGAGACCGGCGACGGGGGCTATGAGCGTCCACCCGGCGGCGATCGAGACGATCCCGATCACGAGACTCGAGATGCTGAGGCCGCGTGCGGGCTCGACCGTGAGTGCGGTGGGAGCGAGAGGGGCTGTGGTGGACATGGTCTGGTGACTCCTTCTGATGCGGGTGGTTCGCTGATGCGGGTGGTTCGCGACCGATCCGGTGCGACTCTTCAACGCTAGGGAGCCCGATGCACGCAGGCCATCCGGTTATCCCCCGGACATGACTGTGGGGTCCCCGCCGAAGCGAGGACCCCGCCGCGCGTCGCGACTCAGCGCGGCTCGTCGACCCCGTCGGACGCGAGCAGGTAGTGCCGGCATCCACTCGACACCCATGTAAATAATCCTTGACATCGGATCGACGGCGGCCTAGCTTCTCCATGTCAAGCATTCTTTACATTCGACAGCAGCATCAGCATCGGAGCAGCGCATGTCCTACGAAGAGAAGGGCGTCTGGGTCTACCTCGTCGTCAGCGCGGGGGTCTACATCGCCTACGTCGCCGTGATCATCGGCCAGGCGGCAGGCGGACCGCTGGCCGACGTCGCCTACGTCGTGCCGTTCCTGGTGTCGCTCGGGGTGTCGATCGTGGCGGCCATCATCGGCCGCATCGTGGTCGAGATCGCGAAGCCGAGCGACGACTACTCCAGCGACGCCCGCGATCGGCAGATCAACCGCTTCGGCGAGGCCCGCGCCTCCTGGTTCGTGATCGGCGGCTCACTGCTCGCCCTCGCCCTGACCATGCTCGAGCAGCCCTACTTCTGGATCGCGAACGCCATCTACCTGGGGTTCGTTCTCTCGGCCGTCGTCGGATCGATCATCAAGCTCGTCGCCTATCGCCGCGGGATCGACCCGTCATGGTGAAGCCGACGCGGGTCTCCAACCGCATACGCGCCCTGCGAGCCGACGCGGGCGAGATGACGCAGGCGCAGCTGGCCGAACGCATCGGCGTCACCAGGCAGACCGTCATCGCCATCGAGCAGGGTCGATACTCCCCCACGCTCGAGTTGGCGTTCCAGATCGCCGCGGCACTCGGCGTCAGGCTCGACGACGTCTTCAGCTACCCGAGCGGTGACGGCTCGTGAGGGTCGCGCGCTACGAGCGCTACGGCGATCCCGAGGTCGTCAGGGTGACGGATGCCCCGACTCCGGTCGCCGGCCCCGGCGAGCTCGTGATCCGGGTGCTGGCCGCGACGGTGGGCGCCGCCGACGCGGCCGCCCGGGCGGGCGACCCGGCGTTCGCGCGCCTCTACTTCGGCCTGCGGCATCCGCGGATCCCCGTGCTCGGCTCGGACATCGTGGGCGAGGTGATCGACGTCGGCGAGACGCGTGACGACACGCCCAACGCTCCCTTCCGGGTCGGCGACAGGGTCTTCGGGGTGACGGGCTCGTCGATGGGCGGTCACGCCACGCACCTGGTGCTGCCGTGGGATGCGGCGATCGCAGCGCTGCCTGCCGGGGTGACTGAAGCCGAGGGCGCCGCCCTGGTCGACGGCACGGCGCTCTCCTTCCTGCGCGACACGGCGAGGCTCCGTCCCGGGCAGCGCGTGCTCGTGATCGGCGCATCGGGCTGCGTGGGATCGGCCGCCGTGCAGCTGGCCGTCCAGATGGGCGCGACGGTCAGCGGCGTGTGCAGCACGCCGAACGTCGAGCTCGTCGCATCGCTGGGTGCGGAGCGCGTCGTCGACTACACGGTGGAGGACTGGCGGGCGGCATCCGCACGATCAGGCCATGGCGGACGTCGGCCCGACACCAGCTACGACGTGATCTTCGACGCCGTCGGCGTGAGTTCGTATCGCCAGGCCCGCCCATCGCTCGCCGACGGCGGCGTGTACCTGCGCACCGTGCCAACACCGGGTCTGTTGCTGCAGATGGCCTGGACCACGCTCGCCCGCCGCCTTCATCTCGGTCGCACGCGGGCCGCCATAGCCTTCACCGGGCTGCGCTCCACCGCCGCCAAGAAGCACGACCTCCGCGTCATCACCGAACTCGTCGAGAGGGGTGCGCTTCGAGCCGTCATCGACAGCACGTACCCGCTCGATCGGATCGCCGACGCCCACCGCCGGGTCGACACGCACCGCAAGCGCGGTGCCGTCGTGGTGACGATGGACGGCGACTGACGCGAAAGGCCCCCGCTCCGACCGGAGCGAGGGCCTCACGACAGCGTGGCCGATTAGGCGAAGAGAGCCTCGATCGGTCCGCGAGCGAAGTAGATCAGGAAGCCGAGAGCCACGACCCACAGCAACGGGCTGACCTGCTTGGCCTTGCCCGACAGCGAGCGCACGACGACCCAGGCGATGAATCCCGCGCCGATTCCGTTCGCGATCGAGTACGTCAGCGGCATGATCACGACGGTGAGGAAGACGGGCAGCAGCACGGAGAAGTCGCTGAGGTCGATGCTCTTGATCTGGCTCATCATCAGCGCACCCACGATGACCAGGGCGGCAGCGGCGACCTCCTGCGGCACGATCGCCGCGATGGGCGTGAAGAACATGGCGGCGATGAACAGCAGACCCGTCACGATGTTCGAGAGGCCAGTGCGCGCGCCCTCACTGATGCCAGAACCCGACTCGATGAACACGGTGTTCGACGAGCTCGAGGTGAGGCCACCGGCGACGGCTCCGACACCCTCGACGATGAGCGCTGAGCGCAGACGCGGGAAGTTGCCCTTCGCGTCTGCGAGCCCGGCTTCCTTCGACAGGCCGGTCATGGTTCCCATGGCGTCGAAGAAGTTGGTGAAGACGAGAGTGAAGACCAGCATCAGCACGGTGAGGAAGCCGACCTTGCCGAAGTCGAAGCTCACATCGCCCACGAGACTGAGGTCGGGAACGGCGAACCAGGCACCCGGGATCACCGGAACGGAGAGGCCCCAGCCGACGCCCGGGTTGGTGACGGCGCTGCCCAGGTGGCCGATGGCCTCGACGATGACGGCGAGCACGGTTCCACTGACCAGGCCGATGAGGATGGCGCCCTTCACCTTGCGGGCCATGAGCACGCCGGTCAGGAGCAGGGTGACCACGAAGACGATCGCCGGCCAGGTCGCGATGGAGCCGTTGATGCCGAGTCCGACCGGCGGCGAGGCGTTGCCCGTCGCGGTGACGATGCCGGCGTCGACGAGGCCGATGAAGGCGATGAACAGACCGATACCGACGGTGATGGCGATCTTCAGCTCGTAGGGCACGGCGTCGAAGATGAGACGACGCAGGCCGGTGGCCGCCAGCAGCACGATGATGAGGCCGTTGAGCACCACCATGCCCATGGCCTCGGGCCAGGTCACCTGTCCGACGACGCTGAACGCGAGGAAGGAGTTGATGCCGAGGCCGGCCGCGAAGGCGAACGGCAGACGGGCGATCAGGCCGAACAGGATCGTCATGAACCCGGCGGTGAGTGCTGTGACAGCACCGACCTGACCGAAGTCGAGAACATTGCCCAGCACGTCGGGCTTGCCCGACAGGATGATCGGGTTCAGGATCACGATGTAGGCCATCGTGACGAACGTCACCAGTCCGCCACGCACCTCGGCACCGAAGGTGGAGCCTCGGGAGGAGATCTGGAAGTAGCGGTCGAGACGGCCTGCGAAGCCGCCCTTGTCTGTCTGCGGCTCAGCCGTCTCAGTGCTCGAATTCACAGGTAGATCCTAGGCTGATTTCATTTCCACCATGTATCGTGCCCCGCCGCAGGCTTCGGGCACGGGTCGCCCTCCCTTCAGTAGCATCGCACCAGGCCGTTCGATGCCGGTCGATGACACTGAGGAGACGCCATGCCACTGCCCTGGACCCTGCACGGAACCGGGACGACGATGGGCCCGACGGATGTCGTCCTGCCGGGTGAGCGCCTGAGCTGGCCGCGCACAATCGGCCTCGGAATGCAGCACGTCGTCGCCATGTTCGGCGCCACCTTCCTGGTGCCCATCCTCACGGGCTTCCCGCCCTCGACGACCCTGTTCTTCTCGGGCGTCGGAACGATCCTCTTCCTGCTGATCACCCGGAACCGACTGCCGAGCTACCTCGGCTCGTCGTTCGCCTTCATCGCCCCGATCGCCGCGGCGACGGCGACCGCCGGCACGGGCAGCGCCCTGTTCGGCATCATCGTCGTCGGAGCGCTGCTGGCGATAGTGGGCGTCATCGTCATCGTGACGGGATCCGGCTGGATCGACGTGCTGATGCCGCCGGTCGTGTCCGGTGCGATCGTCGCCCTGATCGGCTTCAACCTCGCTCCGGCCGCGAAGGCGAACTTCACTGCTGCACCCTGGACCGCGCTGATCACCCTCGCCGCCGTCATCCTGTGCACCGTGCTCTTCCGCGGCCTGCTCGGCCGCCTCTCGATCTTCGTCGGCGTCGTGATCGGCTACATCGCGGCCGTCGCGTTCGGCCAGGTCGACTTCTCCGAAGTCGGCAAGGCAGCCTGGATCGGCCTGCCCGACTTCCGGTGGGCCGCCAATCCCTTCACGGATGCCGCCGCCACCTTCGGCGTGCTCCCAGCGTTCCTGCCCGTGGTGCTCGTGTTGATCGCCGAGAACGTCGGGCACATCCGCGGCGTCGCCCAGATGACCGGTGACCCGAAGGTGAACGCCCTCACCGGGCGCGCGCTGCTCGCCGACGGCCTCTCGACCATGCTCGCCGGCTTCGGCGGCGGTTCGGGAACGACCACCTACGGCGAGAACATCGGCGTGATGGCTGCGACCCGCGTCTACTCGACGGCCGCCTACTGGGTCGCCGGCAGCTTCGCCGTCCTGCTGGGGCTGTCGCCCAAGATGGGCGCCCTCATCAACACCATCCCCGCCGGAGTACTCGGCGGAGTCACCACGGCCCTCTATGGCCTGATCGGGATCATCGGCGTGAAGATCTGGGTCGACAACAAGGTCGACTTCTCCCGTCCGATCAACCAGATGACCGCGGGCGTCGCACTCATCATCGGCATCGCCGACTACACCCTCCAGGCCGGGGCGTTCACCTTCAACGGGATCGCCCTCGGTACCATCGCCGCCATCGTGATCTTCCACGTGATGACGGCCATCGCGCGACTGCGCGGAACAGCTTGACGCAGTCGGCCACGCCGGAACAGTCGGCCCACCGGCCGCGAAGAACAGCAGGTCGAAGCGGCGCCGACTGGTCCTAGTGGTGGAAGTACGGCACGATCAGGTAGATGCCGTACAACACGGCGAGACCGGCGACGGAGAAGCAGGCGTACGCGCCCCACAGCGCCATCCGCTTCTGCGCGTCCGACAGCGGGTTCTTCTTCCGCGCCTTCTTCTGGCGCTTCGCCGCGGCCTTCGCCTCCTCCGGCGTGATGACCGTGATGGCGTCGGTGAAGGATGCCGGCTCCACGAGTGGCGCCCGACCTGAACTCGCGAGCAGCCTGAGCCCGAAGGAGTATGCGCTCACCACGATCGCCGTGACGGCGAGCGAGGCGACGGCGACCTGGACGAAGGCCCACCAGTCGATCACAGGGACACCTTCTTCTTGGGCTTGGGATTGCGCTTGATCTTGACGGCCTCTCCTGAGGCCGCCACCTCGCTCGTGACGTTGCTCGCCGTCACCTCGCCGCTGCGGCGCGACTGCCAGAAGATCCCGACGATGACGACGACGCCCGCCGCTGCATCGATGATGATGCCGATGGTACCGAGCTTGGTGAGCGCCGCTGCGATCCCACCGACGATGGCCGCCGACGGCAGCGTCAAGACCCAGCCGACCCCGATGCGACCGGCCGTCGCCCAGCGCACCGTCGAGCCACGGCGGCCGAGTCCGGAGCCGATGACGGATCCCGAGGCCACCTGGGTGGTCGAGAGGGCGAAGCCGAGGTGGGAGGACGCGAGGATCGTCGCCGCTG
Source organism: Leifsonia sp. Leaf264 (assembly GCF_001422325.1). Classification (GTDB taxonomy): domain Bacteria; phylum Actinomycetota; class Actinomycetes; order Actinomycetales; family Microbacteriaceae; genus Orlajensenia. The sequence goes on along the minus strand of NZ_LMMR01000004.1, from coordinate 353,258 downwards.
TGCTGGTCTCGGCCGCGAATCCCTGGGCGGGCTTCACGTCGGTGAGCCCGGTTCCGAGCGTCTTGATGATGCGCCATCCGCCCATGTACGTTCCGAGGGCGATGGCCAGGCCGCAGCTGATGATGACCCACGGCTGGACGACGCTGGCGTCGGTCTGGATGCCGGCGGAGATGAGCGTCAGCGTGATGATGCCCATGGTCTTCTGGGCGTCGTTCGTTCCATGGGCGAGGGCGACGAGCGAGCTCGAGAAGATCTGGCCGTAGCGGAAGCCGTCGCGACCGTCGGGTCTGGAGTCGTATCGCCTGGTGATGGCGTAGGCGAGCTTCGTCGCCGTGTAGGCGATGAATCCCGCGATGACAGGCGCCAGGAGAGCCGGGATGATCACCTTGTCGAGCAGCACGATCCAGTCGACGGGGTCCAGGCTCCAGGCACCGACGACCGCGGCACCGATGAGACCGCCGAACAGCGCATGGCTCGAACTCGAGGGAAGGCCGAACAGCCACGTCGCCATGTTCCAGACGATGGCGCCGATGAGGCCGGCGAAGATCAGCTCCGGCGTGATCAGGACTCCGCCGGATCCCTCCTTGATGATGCCGCCCGAGATGGTCAGTGCGACGGCCGTGGACAGGAAGGCACCGACCAGGTTCAGGATGGCCGCGAGCCCGACGGCGACCTTCGGCTTCATGGCGCCTGTGGCGATGGGCGTCGCCATGGCATTCGCCGTGTCGTGGAATCCGTTGGTGAAATCGAAGAAGAGGGCCAGTGCGATGACCAGCACGACGATCAGGGTGAGATCCACCGGCGTCTTTCTTTCAGGAGCAGACCCGATGAAGAATTCACCGGTCGTTCACCACGATGCGGTTGCTAGAACCGCATGCGCATCAGAACCCACGACGATGCTCGCATCCTCGCGCCCCAAGGTCAACCTGAGTCGCCGTCAGCCCCGGCGACGACGGAGGAGAGGTCGGCGCCGAAGGTGAAGCTGCGTCGAACGGTCCCGCCGGCGAGTACTCCCGGCAGCCAGAAACGCGCGTCGTCCCACATCAGGCCGAGCGGAACGTCGCCGATCTCGAACCACTCCGGGTCGAGTTCGTCGGAGGCCGTCGGCTCACCGGACCAGGCCCGGCAGACGAAGACTGTCGACTCCTGACTCCACGCCTCCCGGTGCGGGAAATGGTAGCTGAGCAGGCCTCTCTCCTCGAGCGAGGCCGGGTCGACAGTCAACCCGACCTCCTCGAGCACCTCTCGGGCGATCGCCTGGACGGCGGTCTCCCCCGGCTCGAGCTTGCCGCCCGGGCCGACGTACTTGCCCTCGCCCAGGCCGAGCTTCTTGCGTCCGAGGAGCACACGGGTGATGCCGTCGGCATCCGTTCTCAGGAGATAGCAGACGCAGACCTGGGGCAGCACGGGCGAACCGGATCAGCCGAAGAGGACGGCGGCCTCGTCGTACCGCGACGGAGGCACGACGTTGAGCGCGCCTGTCGCCTCACGGATGGACACGCGGGCGATGTCGGTGCCGCGCAGCGTCACCATCTCACCCCACGCGTGATCGTGGACGGCATCGACGGCGGCCATCCCGAGACGGGTGGCGAGCACGCGGTCGTAGGCCGACGGAGCACCACCGCGCTGGATGTGTCCGAGCACGGTGGCCCGCGACTCGATCCCGGTGCGCTCCTCGATCATCGGCGCGAGGATCTCGGCGATGCCGCCGAGGCGCGGACGGTTGAAGGCGTCGAGACCCTTGTGCGAGTGCTCCGAGTCCATGTCGCTGAGGCGGAAGCCCTCGGCGACGACGATGACGGGAGCACGGCCGCGGTCGCGCACGCTCTCGACCCAGGCGCAGATCTGCTCGATGGACTGCGGCTGCTCGGGAACGAGGATCGCGTGCGCGCCGCCGGCCATGCCGGAGTGCAGCGCGATCCAGCCGACGTGGCGCCCCATGACCTCGACGATCATGCAGCGACCGTGCGAGTCCGCCGTGGTGCGCAGTCGGTCGATGGCCTCGGTGGCGATCTCGACGGCCGTGTCGAAGCCGAAGGAGTAGTCGGTCGATGCGAGGTCGTTGTCGATGGTCTTGGGAACGCCGACGACCTTGATGCCGCCCTCGTCGACGAGGCGGCGGGCCGCGGTCAGGGTGCCCTCGCCGCCGATCGCGATGATGGCGTCGATGCCGTTGGAGTCGAGCATCCGCTGGATGTTCTCGGGGCCGCCACCCTCACCCTCGAAGGGATTGGTGCGGGAGGAGTGCAGGATGGTCCCGCCCTGACGGGACAGGCCACGCACCTCCTGACGGGGCAGGGGGACGATGTCGCCCTCGACGACTCCGCGCCAACCCCAGCGGAAGCCGACGAACTCGGCATCGTGCGAGATGACTCCCCGCAGAACGGCACCGCGGATGACGGCGTTCAAGCCGGGGCAGTCGCCCCCGCTCGTCAGAATCCCGATCTTCATACTCTCTGAGGCTCCTTGAATCACACGTGGCTTCACGCCGCTTCGTCGGGGCGAGGATGTCGCTCCGGAGTCTATCTGTGCGCTCCCGCCCAGCGCGAAACTACAGGGTTCCGTCGAGCGCCTGCCGAAGCAGGTGCTGCAGGGCGTCGAGCTGCACCGAATCGGCGCTCACGATCTCCTGGTCCGAGCCGTCGAGTGCGCGGGCCGCGAGACCCTGCTTCGCGTCGATGAGCTCGGCGATCTTGGAGTCGATGGTGTGCGCCGCGATGATGCGCCAGGCCGTGACGGGCTCGTCCTGGCCGATGCGGTGCACACGGTCGATCGCCTGGGTCTGCTCGGCTGCAGTCCAGCTGAGCTCGGCGAGAACGACGTTCGACGAGGCCTGCAGGTTCACGCCGACGCCGGCCGCCGTGAGCGAGCAGACGGCGACAGCCACCTCGGGGTCGTTGTTGAACGCGTCGATCGCTGCCTGGCGCGCGAGCGCGGACTGGTCGCCGCGCAACGAGACCGTCTTGAGGTCGGCCTTCGCGAGGATGTCCTCTGCCGTGTCCATGACGTCGATGTGCTTGGCGAAGAAGACCACCTTGCCGACCGAGCGCGCGAGCTGGGCGGCGTAGTCAGCGGCCAGCGCGGCCTTCGCCTGGCCGATCTTGCGCACCATCGTGAAGACGTTCTCGCCGCTCTTGGCCGACTTCGACTCCTCGAGCTCTGCGGTGGCGACTGCACGCACGAACGAGTCGTACTGGTCGTCGTCGAGTTGTCCGCGCGTGAGCTCGCGCGTCTTGAGCAGCGCATCGAAGCGGTCGCGCAGCCTATAGCCGAGTTCGCGTTCGGCCTGACGGATGCTGCGACCCAGGTCGTCGTCCAGCTCGACCGGAAGGTCGGCGATGCGCTTGGCCGGCAGGTCGGCCGCCACGTCGACCTTGCGACGGCGCACGATGCCCATGTCGATGACAGCGGCGCGAGCGTCGGCGTAGAAGCCGAAGTCGGCCGGCGTGAGACCGGTCTCCTCGAGCTTCTGCATGAGCTTGGGGGCCGGCTTGTCGCCGTCGATCCAGCCCAGGAACTGCCAGATCGCGCGGAAGTCGTCGACGTCGTTGATCAGCGGAGTACCGGTGAGGGCGAGCAGCAACGCCTCTCCGCCCGGGGCCTTCTGGCGGATCTTCTGGGCCAGCGCCAGCACGTTCTTGGAACGCTGCGACTGCAGGTTCTTGATGAAGTGGGCCTCGTCGACGACCATGCCCTTGAAACCGAGGGTGGTGAGCCAGGCCATGTGGCGGTCGAGCACGTCGTAGTTGACGACGACGACGTCGGCGAAGGCGTCGAGGGTCTGGCCGTCGCCGTGGATGACCGTGGCGCGACGGTGCGGCGTCCAGCGCTCCACCTCACGCGCCCAGTTCATCTTCACGACATTGGGGACGACGGCGAGAAGCGGATAGGCATCGGCGACGGATGCGGCGAGCACGCTCTGCGCAGTCTTTCCGAGTCCGGGCTCGTCGGCGAGCAGGAAGGTGCGGTGACCTTGGCGCACGCTCTCGACGAAGCGGGCCTGGTGCTTCATGATCTCCATGCCGCGCGGCGACAGGCGATCGATCTTCGGCGCCTCGGGCAGGTCCATGGTGGCGGCCTGGCCGCCCGATCCGTACTCGAACGACTTGAACAGCGGACCGAGGAGCTCCCAGTTGGCGAGGCGGCGCACGGGCACCGCCGGCGCGGCGGGGCGCGAGAAGTCCGGAGCGAGGAAGGGGTTGGCGAGCTGACGCGCCTTCACCGACTGCGGGATGACCTGGTTCGCGGCCGGAGCCGGCGTCGGCTCGACCTCGCGCGTGATGATGAGCTCGTCGGGGCTGAGCTCGGCACCGGACTCGAGCAGCCAGTCGCGGCGGAAGCGCTGCGCGACCGTGGAGACTCCGGCATCCGGTTCCAGCAGGGTGATCAGGCTGGTGTCGCGGGCGGCCGTCTTCGCGAGGATCTGCGCGATGCCGTCGAGGCGCTTCAGGAGCTCGGCCCTGGCCGTCTCGTTCAGCTCCTTGTCGGCCTTCACCCGCGCACGTTCCTCGCGCATGAGCAGCGCGATCACCTGGTACTTGGTGCGATTCGTCGGTCCGAGCTTGCCGCCCTGGGCCTTCGCCTCGACCTCGCGCACCTTGCGGGCGAGGATGGGGATGATCGGGGCGTCGTCGTCGCGCGACCTCGTTCGGGTGCGCGTCGTTCGCTGATCGGGCATGTGTCCTTCCGTCGTGTCAGGTTCTCGACATCGCTGGCCTGCTCGGTCGGAGCCTGCCGGATGCGGAACGCCTGCGTGAGGAACCCGGACTCAAGCAACGCGTTGACACGCGGTCGAGACGGTGACGGGGTTCGTCGACGCGCGCCCATTCTACGCCGATCGGAGCGGGCATGGGCATCGCGGATGCCGCGCGTCGCCCACCGCTTCGTCGACCGCGCCTCAGTCGTGCAGGATGCGCTGGAACAGCACGTGGTCCTGCCACTGCCCGGCGATGCTGAGGTAGCGCTGAGCGAATCCGTACTGCTCGAAACCCGATCGCCGCAGCACGGTCTGCGAACCGTGGTTGTGCACGAGGGTGCTCGCGTCGATGCGGTGCAGTCCGCTGGCCCGGGCCGCAGCGCAGACGTGGCCGACGGCCGATGTGGCGACTCCGAGACCGGTGAGCTCGCTGTCGACCCAGTACCCGAGGCTGCCGCTCAGGAACGGACCCCAGGTGATGCGACTGACTGTCATCGTGCCGACGATGCGATCGTCCTCGACGATCAGCCAGGGCACGGCGGCACCGGCGTGGTACTGCTCGATCGAGGTGCGGATGCGCTCGTTGGCGGCGTCGACGGTGAAGAAGTCGTCGGTGCGCTCGGGCTCCCACGGGGCGAGGTGCTCGCGGTTGCGCGTGTAAGCGGCAGTCATGGCTTCGGCATCCGTCTCCCGCAGGAGCCTGAGGAAGATGTCGTGGCCGGGGATATCGAGAGGGATCACCCGATCGATTCTAGGAAGTAGCCTGATCGGGTGATCGACGACATCAAGAAGCGCGCCCTGCATCGCACCCGCATCCTCGAGGGACAACTGCGCGGGCTCGAGAAGATGATCGAGAACGAGGACTACTGCGTCGACATCCTCACCCTCTCGCTGTCCATCCAGAAGTCGCTCGGATCGCTCAACAAGCTCATCGTCGAGAACCACCTGCGCACCCACGTCACGGCGATGTTCGATGCCGGCGGTGACGAGCGCGAGGCCGCCATCGGCGAGTTGCTGTCGATCTTCGAGTTGCAGGCGCGATCGGCTGCGGCCGATGCCGCAGTCGTGACGGGTGAGCCGACAGCGGCGGAGTGAGTCCGGGCGGTCCGCGCCGCCGCCGGGTCAGGTTCCGCGAGCCGTCGAGGCGAACCAGGCGTCGAGCTTGCTCGGCACGTCGGTGATGATGCCGTCGACGCCGAGGGCACGCGCCTCGGCCCAGGTCTCGTCACTGTTGAGGGTGTAGCAGAGCACGCCGAGGTCCGCTCCGTGCATGCGGGTCACGGCCTCGGGCTGCGCCGCGACGGACTTCGCCGTCGTCGCTATGGCGAGCACGCCGAACGTGCGCGCCATAGGCACCGGGTCGGCCGGGAGTTCGCGAGCGAGCATGAGGCGCGGATACTGCGGTGCCACGATCTGGATGTTCGCGAGGGTCTCGAGGCTGAACGACTCGAGCATGATGCGCCCCGACAGCGGCCGGCTCTCGATCAGGTCGATCACAGTGCGCACCTCGTCGGCGCTCCAGATCGCCTTCAGCTCGATGAGCGCCGACTTCTCGGTCTTCGCGAGAGCGTCGAGGAAGGCCTCGAGAGTCGGGATGCGGGTGCCGGCGTACTCCTGGGCGAAGAACGACCCGGCGTCCATCCGACGCAGTTGCTTGAGGGTGTGGTCGCCGACGGTGCCCGTCTTCCCCGTCACCCGTTCCAGCGTCGTGTCGTGGAACAGCACCGGGACGCCGTCGCTGGTGAGCTGCACGTCGGTCTCCACGAACGCCAGGGCGGGGTTGGCGAATGCGGCCTCGAAGGCGGGCATGGTGTTCTCGGGGGCCACCGAGCGGTCCCCGCGGTGCCCGGCGATGAAGGCGGCCTGTCCCGGTGCCCTGAGGCCGCCGAAGACGTCGGCCGCGAACACGCCGCTCACCGACGGCACGACGGCCACGACCAGCGTCAGGCCCAGCACGGTGGAGACTGCGAGCAGGCGAATCCAGTGGGCGGCAGAGCCGGATCCGCGACGCGCGTTCGGGTCGCGGCGGGGGTGCACGGTCAACGGATCGGGTCCTTCCGGCTGCCGAGCGCCTCGTTGCGCCGTGCAGGTGGAACGACACTAGCCCATCCGTTACCGTTTCGTTACCCGTTGGCCGACGCGGGTCGCGCCCCACTTCGGGGGCGTCATCGGGCCGCGAGGGCGACGTACTCCGCGTGGAGATCCTGCCAGGTGGGCAGCCAGCGCTGCATCCAGCCGTCCCAGTCCTGGCCGGTGCCGTCGAGGGCGTCCGCGAGGTGGTCGAGATGCAGGTGCCAGCCGGCGAGGGACATCGCCACGAAGCGCTCCTCCTCCGGCCTGATCAGGTCGGTGAACCTCAGCCTGGTACCGGCATCCGTCGGCTCGAGTTCCCAGCGCAGCAGCCCGTGCTCGGAGTTCGTGAACTCCAGCAGCCGGCCCGGCTCCCACGCCGTGACGGCGCCGGCCCACCACTCTCCGGCCTCGGGAGAGTTGAGCCAGCGCAGGTCGAAGCGGCCGCCGACGCGCGGCTCGATCCGGGCGTCGGCCCACCACAGCCGCGTCAGGCCAGGATCCGTCAGCATCGCCCAGACCTCGTCGACCTGATGCCCGTACTCGCGCACGAAGGTGATGCGCCAGTCCTCGTCCACACGCTCGACGGAGCCGAGGGGCGCGGAGTCCTGGGAGGAGTGTCGTGGCTCGCTCATGCCGTCTTCCTCTCCGACCGCGGGCCGAGCGCGGCTTCGGTGATGCGATTCGTCATGCCGGCGAAGATGACGCCGTGGAACGGCCAGACCGCCCACCAGTACAGGCGGCCGGTGAGCCCCTTCGGGAAGTAGACGGCGCGTTGACGGTAGATCGACCCGCCGTCGTCGGTGGGCTCGGCCGTCATCTCGAGCCATGCCCGACCCGGCAGCCGCATCTCGGCACGCAGGCGCAGCAGCCGTCCGCGCTCGAGGCGCTCGACCCGCCAGAAGTCGAGAGCGTCGCCGGTGTTGAGGGTGCCGGCATCACGCCGTCCGCGGCGCAGGCCCACTCCCCCGACGAGCCAGTCCATCCAGCCGCGCACGGCCCAGGCGAGCGGGAAGGAGTACCAGCCGTTCTTGCCGCCGACTCCCTCGATGACCTTCCAGAGGTCTGCCGGTGCTGCGGCCGTGCGGCGCTCGCGCACGTCGGTGTAGACGAGGGTGCCCGCCCAATCGGGGTCGCTCGGCAGTGGATCGCTCGGCGCCCCCTCGACAGCGGAGTCGCGCCAGCTGGTCTCGACCTCGCCGTCGCGCTCGCGCTGCAGGGCAAGTCGCACAGCGCGCCTGTAGCCTGTGAGGCCCTCCGCAGGCGGCGGGATGACGGTGTCGACGTCGTGCTCGCGCACCACGCAGTCGACCTGCAGCGACTCGATGATGGGAACGGCGAGTGAGCGGGGAATCGGCGTGACCAGATTGACCCACTGCGAGGCCAGCCACGGCGTGAGTACCGGCAGCGCCGCGATGGGACGCTGCCGCAGGCCGGCCTCCAGGGCATAGCCGTTCATCATCTGGCCGTAGCGCAGCACATCGGGACCGCCGATATCGAAGGTGCGGTTGACCGATGCATCGACCGACGCGGCCTCGATCAGGTAGTGCAGGACGTCGCGCACGGCGATCGGCTGGATGAAGTTGCGCACCCACTTCGGCGCCGGCATGTACGGCAGCACCTCGGTCAGGTGGCGGATCATCTCGAACGAAGTCGACCCCGATCCGATGACGACGCCGGCCTGCAGCACCACCGACGGGACGCCGGACGCGATGAGGATCCGCCCCACCTCCACCCGGGAACGCAGGTGCTTCGACAACGGGACGCCGTCGGGGTGCAGGCCCCCGAGGTAGACGATGCGGCCGACGCCGGCGGCGAACGCGGCGTCGGCGAGGGTCGTCGCGATCTCGCGTTCGCGGGCCTCGAAGTCGCCCTTCCCGCCACCCATGGAGTGCACGAGGTAGTAGAGGACGTCGGCGTCGACGGATGCGGCCTCCGCTGTGGCGGCTTCCGTCAGGTCGCCCGTGACGACCTCGACCCTCCGCGCCCAGGGGACGTCGGCGAGCCTGTCGGGGTTGCGCACGACGACCCGCACCCTGAAGCCGGCGTCCAGCAGCCGCGGAACGAGCCGACCGCCGATGTAGCCCGTCGCACCGGTGACGACGGCGAGCCGCGAACCGCCGGGCGTCACCGGCGCTCGTTGCCGCGCTTGTAGTTGCCTGTCGCCTTGGCGAGCAGCAGCTGCGTCGACCGTTCATCGGCTGACGCGAGGGAGGTGACGAGTCGTGTGGCCGATGCCCCGCTCACAGTGACGACCGTGCGCCCTCCGCGGGCGACCAGCACGTGGCCGCCACTCGTGACGCGGTAGTCGAACGGGTCGCCCTCGAGGCGACCGCGGGCATCAGTTCCTCCGTTGGACATGCTTCGAGCCTAAGCGCAGAACCCCCGAACGTGAACCCCGTTCGGGGGTGCATGTGCCGCGGGACGGCTAGATCAGGCCCTTCGTGTGCCACACGGTCTTGGTCTCGGTGAACGCCGTGATGCGCTCGAGCGACGGAGCCGCGGCATCCGGACCGTTCTCAGGCTGGAGAACGCGCTTGAGCGTGTCGGCGGCCGAGATCTGCAGGTCGATCCACTCGAGGTCGCCCGCGCCGACGAGGTCGAGCGCGTTGACGTCGGCGTGGCTGGCGAGCCACGGCGCGATCTCGGCTGGCGACCCGGTCAGGATGTTCACCACTCCTCCGGGAACGTCGCTCGTGGCGAGCACCTCCGAGAGACTGATGGCCGAGAGCGGCAACTTCTCGCTGGCGACCACGACGACGGTGTTGCCGGCGACGAGGGCGGGGGCGACGACCGAGACCAGGCCGAGCAGCGATGAGTCCTGCGGGGCGATGATGGCCACGACGCCCGTGGGCTCGGGCACCGAGATGTTGAAGTACGGACCGGCGACGGGGTTGCCGTTGCCGGCGACCTGGGCGTACTTGTCGGCCCAGCCCGCGTACCAGACCCAGCGGTCGATCGCCGTGTCGACCTGAGTGGTGGCCACTGCAGTCGTGACGCCCTCGGCGTCGACGATCTCGGCGATGAACTGGGCGCGACGACCCTCGAGCAGTTCGGCGATGCGGTAGAGCACCTGGCCTCGGTTGTACGAGGTCTGGCCAGACCAGCCGCCGACGGCGGCTCGGGCGGCCACGACGGCGTCGCGGGCGTCCTTGCGCGACGCCTGGGCGGCGTTCGCGAGGAATGCGCCCTTCGCGCTCACGATCTCGTAGACACGACCCGACTCGCTGCGCGGGAACTTGCCGCCGATGTAGAGCTTGTAGGTCTTCGGCACGGCGAGGCGGCTCATTTCGCTGCTCCCTTGATGGCGGCGGATGCGGAGGATGCGGAGGATCGAGCTGTCACGGCGGAGGCGGAGGACGACGACGCGGGCTTGAGGTAGGCGGCGAGGCCGTGGCGTCCGCCCTCGCGGCCGTAGCCCGACTCCTTGTAGCCGCCGAACGGCGATGCCGGGTCGAAGCGGTTGAAGGTGTTCGCCCAGACGACGCCGGCGCGCAGCTTGTCGGCCACGGCCAGGATGCGGCTGCCCTTGTCGCTCCAGATGCCGGCGGAGAGTCCGTACGGCGTGTTGTTCGCCTTGGCGATGGCCTCGGCGGGAGTGCGGAACGTCAGCACCGACAGCACCGGTCCGAAGATCTCATCGCGCGCGATGCGGTGGCTGGTCGACACGTTCGTGAAGATCGTCGGTGCGTACCAGAATCCGTTCTCGGGGATGGCGCAGTCGGCCTGCCAACGCTCGGCGCCCTCCTGCACGCCGATGTCGCTGAGCTCCCGGATGCGGTCCAGCTGCTCGCGCGAGTTGATCGCGCCGATGTCGGTGTTCTTGTCGAGCGGGTCGCCGAGGCGCAGGGTGGAGAGGCGGTCCTTGAGCCGGTCGACGACCTCGTCGTGGATCGACTCCTGCACGAGCAGCCTGCTGCCGGCGCAGCAGACATGGCCCTGATTGAAGAAGATGCCGTTGACGATGCCTTCGACGGCCTGGTCGATGGGGGCGTCGTCGAAGACTATGTTCGCGGCCTTCCCACCGAGCTCGAGGGTGAGCTTCTTGTGCGTTCCGGCGACCTGCTTGGCGATGGCCCGGCCCACGGCGGTCGAGCCGGTGAACGCGACCTTGTCGACATCCGGATGCGCGACCAGGGCGGCTCCGGTGTCGCCGGCGCCGGTGATGATGTTGACGACACCCGGCGGCAGGTCGGCCTGCTGCACGATCTCGGCGAACAGCAGCGCCGTGAGCGGGGTGGTCTCGGCCGGCTTCAGCACGACGGTGTTGCCTGCAGCCAATGCCGGCGCGATCTTCCACGCCAGCATCAGCAGCGGGAAGTTCCACGGGATGACCTGGGCGGCGACGCCGAGCGATGCGGGGTTCGCGCCGAGGCCGGCGTGGTCGAGCTTGTCGGCCCAGCCGGCGTAGTAGAAGAACCACGCGGCCACGAGGGGCACGTCGACGTCGCGGCTCTCCTTGATGGGCTTGCCGTTGTCGAGCGATTCGGCGACGGCGAGCTCGCGAGCGCGTTCCTGCACCAGGCGGGCGATGCGGAACAGGTACTTGCCGCGGTCGCTGCCCGACATGCGCGACCACACCTTGGTGTGGGCGCGGCGCGCGGCGGCGACGGCGGCGTCGACATCCGTCTCCGATGCCGTCGCGATGGTGGCGATGTGCTCCTCGGTGGCCGGGGAGATGGTCTGGAACGGCGTGCCGGCTCCGGCTCGCCACTCGCCGTCGATGAACAGGCCGTAGTCGCTGCGGAGGTTGAGGACGGCGCGGGATTCGGGCGCCGGGGCGTAGTCGAGGAATGTCATGTCGCTTGCCTTAATCGATCGTCACGTAGTCGGGGCCCGAGTAGTGGCCCGTGGTCATCTTCTGGCGCTGCAGCAGCACGTCGTTCAGCAGGCTCGAGGCGCCGAAGCGGAACAGGTGCGGCGTGAGCCACTCCTCGCCGACGGTCTCGGCCACTGTCACGAGGTACTTGATCGCGTCCTTGGAGGTGCGGATGCCGCCGGCGGGCTTCACGCCGATCTTCTGGCCCGTCAGCTTGTGCCAGTCGCGCACGACCTCGAGCATCGAGAGCGTCACCGGGAGGGTCGCGGCCGGAGCCACCTTGCCCGTCGACGTCTTGATGAAGTCGCCACCGGCGAGGATGGCGAGCCAGGATGCCCGGCGCACGTTGTCGTAGGTGTTGAGCTCGCCGGTCTCGAGGATGACCTTGAGGTGGGCGTAGCTGCCGTCGGGGCGGCGGCAGGCCTCCTTGACGGCGACGATCTCGTCGTAGACCTCGCCGTAGCGGCCCATGAGGAACGCGCCCCGGTCGATGACCATGTCGATCTCATCGGCACCGGCGGCCACGGCGTCGGCCGTGTCCTCGAGCTTGATGGAGCGGGAGGATCGCCCGCTGGGGAACGCCGTGGCGACGGCGGCGACCGAGATGCCTCCGGCATCCGGGTCTCCGTGGACCGAGCCGAGGGCCTCGACCGCGTGGGGAACCATGTCGCCGTAGACGCAGACGGCGGCGACGCGCGGCGTCGTCATGTCGCCGGGGTCCGGTGTGAGCGCCTTGGCGACGAGTGATCGCACCTTGCCGCGGGTGTCGGCCCCCTCGAGGGTCGTGAGGTCGATGAGCTCGATCGTCTTGTCGAGCGCCCACTTCTTCGAGGTGGTCTTGATGGAGCGGGTGCCGAGGCCCGCCGCACGCTGTTCGAGCCCGACGGCGTCGACTCCGGGGATGCCGTGCAGGAAGCGGCGGAGGTTCGCGTCGGTGGCTTCGCCGCCGATCACGGAGAGCGAGCGCTCCCGTTGGACGATCTGGGTTCCGGTCATGGTGTTCCTTGCCTGTGGTGCGTCGTGCTTCGGGGAGTTCGGGGCGTGGTCGGCGTCAGTGCTCGTCCAGCAGGCTGAGCGCCGTCGCCTCGTCTGTGACGAGGACGGTGCAGAGCCCGCTGCGCACCACCGCGTTGGCGACGGCGTGCTTGCCGGCGCCGGCTATCACGGCGATGCTGCGGTCGGATGCGCGCAGCCTGTCGTGGGTGAGGCCCACCGTGCGGGCGTCGAGGCTGGGATCGACGATGTTGCCGTTGGCGTCGATGTAGCGGCCGACGACGTCGCCCACTGCGCCCTTGCGCACCAGTTCGTGCACATCGTCGACGGTGAGGTAGCCGCTGTCGACGAGCACCGAGTGCTCGTCGGCCGTTCCGGCGGAGTAGAGGTAGGCCGTGGCGCTCTCGGCCATCTCGAGAACGGCCGACACGGCGCGGTCGCCCTCGATGGCGAGCTTGGTCTCGAGGCGCTCGAGGATGGCAGGGCTCGGCAGCAGCGTCGCCTGGCCGCCGGCCTTCTGGGCGATGGTGACGGCTGTGGTGGCCGCCGTGCCTGCTCGCCGGTTGAGGCTGACGCCGCCGTTGATCTGCACGACGTTGACGCCGGTCGACCAGCCGTCCTTCAGGTGCTCGGACACCTCGTGCAGGGTACGACCCCAGGAGATGCCCAGAGTGCGCGGGATGGGACGGATGGACGCGAGGTAGTCGGCAGCCGCCTGCGCTGTGCGCGCCTGCAGCTCCTCCTCGCTCGCGATGCCCGCGGTCGAGACGACGATGGCGTCCTTCAGGCCGCGCTCCTCTCGGAGACGACGCTCGATGGGCAGGCGGCGGGCGCGTGGATGCACGATCTCGATGCGGATGAAGCCGTTGGTCTTCGCCTGGGCGAGGAGACGCCCCACCTTCCACCGGGTCAGTCGGAGGATCGACCCGATCTCGTCCTGGGTCTTGTCCTCTTCGTAGTAGAGCTCGGCCGCGCGGATGCTGAGCAGCTCGTCGGACTCGATCATCGGCCACCTCCTGCACTGCGTTGCCGTGGTTCCAGCGTAGGCAGGGTGCGTGCGCGTTTCAACACTCGTAGGCATGTTTGCTCATATGAGCAGCGTGGGTGCTCGATCTCCACTCCGTTGGTCACTCCGTTGGTCGAATGGCGAGCGACGAAGGAGCACGCGTATCGAGACCACATCGATCCGATTGTGGGGTCGGCTGTGGTCTCGATTCGGCTGCTTGCTGCGCTGCGCTCGCGGCCTACTCAAGCAACGGGCGAGCGGAGATGCGGTTCTCAGCGAGAGGAGTTGCGACGCTCGTGCGCGTCCTCGAGGAGGTGCGGTCGCGCCACGACGACGCCGGCGAAGGCGCCGGCCACGGCTGTCGCCATGAGGAACAGCAGCGGGACAGTCCACCCGCCGCTGGTCTCGTGCAGGATGCCGACCACCAGCGGTCCGGCCGCACCGATCGTGTAGCCGATCCCCTGGACGAACCCGCTGAGGGCGACCGAGCCGGCATGGGTGCGCGTGCGCAGGTTGATGAGCACGAGGGCCAGCGGGAACAGCAGCGGTCCGGCGCCGGCGAAGGCCACCCAGAGCCACGTGGCCGTCGCCGGGATGAAGAGCAGCCCGAGGTAGCCGACGATGAAGAACACGACGCCGGCGTAGACGAGGATGCCGACGTTGCGCATCCGTGCCGCCAGCCACGGGATGAGCAGCCCGGCCGGCAGGCCCATCGCGGCGAACAGCGAGAGCAGCGCGCCGGCCTGCGTCGGCGTGGTTCCGGCGGTGTCGGCGAGCAGGCTCGGCAGCCAGGCGAACATCGCGTAGGCGTTCAGCGCCGACACGGCGAAGACGACGGCGAGAGCCCACGCGATCGAGGAGTGCCAGACCCGGCCCATCAGGGCGGGCTCTGCGTGCTCGATCAGCGGATCGGCCGCGGCGCTGCGGTGCCTGATGACCAGCGCCACCCACGGGATGAGGGCCGCGAAGGCGAAGATCGCCCACATGCCGAGAGAGACCTGCCAGCCGGCCGAGTCGGCGACGGGGACGGCGACCAGCGCCGGGATGAAGGTGCTGAAGCTCAGCAGGGTCACGTAGATCGACGTGACGATCCCGACCCGGTCGGGGAAGTACTTCTTCACGAGCGGCGGCAGCAGCACGTTGCCGACCCCGAGACCGGCGAAGGTGACCGCACTGCCGATCAGCAGCACAGCCGCGTTCGGGGCGAACCCCCGCGCGAGGTGGCCGACCACCATCGCGAGGATGGCCGCGATGAGCACGCGCTCGAGCCCGAACCTGCGGGTGAAGGCCGGGGACAGGATGCCGAACACGGCGAAGCAGACCGGTGGAAGCATCCCGAGCACGCCGATGACGGTCGGCGTGAGTGACAGCTCCGCGCTGATCTCGTCGACGATGGGCGAGAGCGCCGCCACGGCGGTGCGCAGGTTGAGCGCCACCAGGAAGATGCCGAGGAGTGCAAGGGTCCGGCCCGCCCAGAGCGGTCGCTGGGGAGTCGTCGTCACCGATCCAGTCTAGGCTGGCGTCCATGGCGGACTTCGCGCGGTACCTCCCGCTCAGCGCTCGGCCCCCGCAGGACGAGACCGGCGTCTCGAGCCACTGGGGCGCCGATATCGCCGCTGTCCTGGACGCCGTCGCCGACCTCCTCGTGGTGCAGCCGCCGACGGCGCTCGAGACGCCGAGCCTGCATCCCGGCTGGAGCGTGCGCGACGTCGCGGGCTACCTGTCCTGGCGTCTGGCCGTGCCGACGGCCGAGCTCGTGCGAGCGACATCGCTGGCCCTGGTCGAGAACGGATTCAGCCAGCGCCGGGTCGCCGAATCGTTCGCGCGCCGCGGCGCCGACCTCCCCGTCGCCGAGATCGTGGCCGGCCTGCGATCCATCGCCGTCGACAAGCGAGCCGACCGCGGACGCACCGGCATCAGGGAACTCGCCATCACCGTCGTCGGGGGCCTCGACATCGCCCGGCCCCTCGGTGCCGTGCTGCCCCTCCGCCCTGCTGCATCCGGAGCCGTCGCGCTCCGGCGCGCACTGAACGGCCCCACCGAGATCAAGGCCGTCATCCGCGATCGATCGCTCACGGCGACCGACGCCGACTGGAGCTTCGGCCGCGGACCGGCCATGAGCGACACGGCCGAGGCCATCCTGCTGTTCCTGTACGAGCGCAGCGATCGCGCGCCGGGCTCAGCCGTCTAGACGGGCGGGGCCTCGGTCGACTGCCGGCCGCGGCTGCCGCCTGCACCTCAGGCTGGGCGCGCGCCGATCAGGCCAGCAGGGCGCGAGCAGTGTCGACGTCCGACTGGATCTTCTCGATGAGGGCGTCGATGCCCGTGAACGCCCACATGCCGCGGATCCTGTGGGAGAACTCGACAGTGACGACGTGGTCGTACAGGTCGATCTCCTCATCGATGACGTAGGCCTCGACCTGCTTCTGCGGCACGCCCTCGAAGGTCGGGTTGTTGCCGACCGAGATGGCGGCGGGGTAACGCACCCCGGCATCGATGAGGTGCCCGGCGTACACACCGTCGGCGGGGATGAGTCCCTCGGACTCCGGCGACAGGTTCGCCGTCGGGAAGCCGAGTTCGCGCCCGCGGGCCGCGCCGTGCACGACGACGCCGCGCACCGACGGCACGTGCCCCAGCAGCGTCTCGGCCGCCGCGACGTCGCCCTCGTCGAGGAGCCTGCGGATCCAGGTCGACGAGACACGGTGCTCGCCGTCGGGCCGCACGTCGTCGATGACCTCCACGACGAAGCCCGAGGCCTCTCCCAGTTCACGCAGCAACGCGACATCGCCGGCGCCCTTGGCGCCGAACCTGAAGTCGCTACCGACGAGCACTCGCCTGGCACCGAGGCCGTCGACGAGGACCCGGCGCACGAAATCCTCCGGGCTCTGCGCGGCGAAGGCCTGGTCGAAGGCGACGAGCAGGGTCGCATCGATTCCGGTCTCGCCCAGCAGCTCGAGCTTCTGCTCGTTGCTCACCAGCGACGCCGGGCACTTCTGCGGATTCAGCAGCGCCAACGGGTTGCGGTCGAAGGTCACGACGACGGCGGCGAGGCCCTCTCGGTGGGCCGTCGCGCGCAGGCGGTCGATGACGGCTCGGTGGCCGGCGTGCACGCCGTCGAACTTCCCGATCGTGACGACGGATGCCGGCCTGTCGGCCGGGACGGCGTCGAGGCCGTCGTAGACGATCACGCCGCGCCCTGCGCCGCGGGCCGAGGCGCCGGCCTGTGCGTGGCGAGCCACCACAGGCCCAGGATCGGCAGCACCAACGGAATGAAGAGGTAGCCAGCGCCGAACAGGGTCCACACCGTCGACGTGCGGCCGAACGGGTCGCCCGTGCCGTCGCCGAGCAGGTCGGGAGACACCAGGGTGATCGTGCCGATGACGAGCACGCCGAGGAGCTCGAAGGTGATCGCGATCCACGCCACGCGGTACCAGATCCGACCGGGTGCGACGAGGGCTATCGTCGCCACGATGTAGACGACGGCCGACAGCCCCGAGAGCGTGAAGGCGACCGGCGCCTCGTCGTAGCGCTCGATGATCTGCACGGCGGTGCGGCCCGTGGCCGCGAGCGCCAGGATGCCGTAGACGGCGACCAGGACGCGCCCGACGCCGCTCATGCGCGGTGCGGGGGTGGTGCGGGAATCCGCGCTGTCTGGAGCGAGAGTGTCAGCCATGTCGCCTCCAATTATTGCAAGCGCGCACTACAGTCCCTGCACCCACCAGATCTGGGTCATGCGGTAGAGCATGATCGCGACGGCGAGACAGACCACGCCGATGATCACCGTGCTCCACCGCGAGCGCTCGATGAGGGCCCAGAAGCCGCCGGCTATGGGCAGCAGGGCTGCCGAGATCAGGTAGATCCAGTACTCGAGCAGGCTTCCGCTCGGGTCGTTGCCCGCCAGCGGCGCGATGATCGAGACGACGATCTGCACCAGCAGCAGCACCTCGACCAGTACGAGCGGCCCCATCGTGATGTCGCTGGGCTTCCGACCGGCGAGACCGAGGATGATCGCGAGAATGGCGGCGGCAGACGCTATGACGATCTGCACTCCGGCGAACCAGGCGATCACGGGGTGTCCGTCGGGAAGTTCACGATGCTCTTCCAGGCCACGCCGCGGAACTCGATGAGTCCGACGAGGCGGCCGTCGGGGGCGATGGCGGCGTGGGGTCCGGATGCCGGCGTCCCAGCGTCGGCGTTGATGCGCTTGCCGTGGCCCAGGTCGACGGCCTGCTGCTCGTCGAGCTCCACGACCGGGAACAGGGCGCGAGCGGCATCGGCGGGCGGGATCAGGGCCGTCGCCACGTCGACGGTCTCGAGGTCGCCGGCATCCGTCACCCGGAACGGCCCGACCCGGGTGCGCCGCAGGGCCGTCAGATGACCGCCGATCCCCAGGCCCATGCCGAGGTCGCGAGCCAGCGCGCGGATGTAGGTGCCGGACGAGCACTCGACCCGCACCTCGAGGTCGAGGTAGCCGTCGACGGGCGTCGTCGATAGCAGGTCGAAGGCGGACACCGTGACGGGCCGCGCCTTCAGCTCGACGGTCTCGCCGGCTCGCACCCTCGCATAGGCGCGCTTTCCGTCGACCTTGATGGCGCTGACGGCGCTCGGAACCTGCTCGATGGCTCCGGTGAGGATGCCCATGACCCGGTGGATGTCAGCGGCTGTGACGGCATCGACGGCCGCCGGCCTGGCCTTGCCGAGTTCGTCGCCCTCGGCGTCGTCGGTGGTCGTCGAGGACCCGAGCCTGATGGTGGCCGTGTACTCCTTGTCGACCCCGACGATGTAGGTGAGCAGGCGCGTCGAGCTCTCGATGCCGAGGATGAGCAACCCCGTCGCCATGGGATCGAGGGTGCCGGCATGGCCGACCTTGCGGGTTCCGGCCAGGCGTCGCGTGCGGGCGACGGCGTCGTGGCTGGTCCACCCCTGCGGCTTGTCGAGGAGCAGGATGCCGCTGGAAGTCACGCCTCAGAGCGTATCAGCGCGGGAGTGGCGACCATCCCGTCGCGCACGAGCGACAGCTTGTCGCCGAAGGTGCAGGCCAGCAGCTCGATCGCGTCGGAATCCTCGTCGAGGCTCTCGGTGAGACCCGTGGAGAGCAGCGTGTTGATCAACATGCCGTTGGCGAGGAACTCGCGGATCTGCACGGGTTCGAATCCGCCCTCGTCCCGAAGGGCGCGGTAGATGCGCATGAAGCCTGCGCGGGCGACGGGCCCGATGCGCGGGTCCGAGCCGAGCATGAAGCCCTGCATGAGGGAGAGCATGATGCCGCGGTCCTCGATGAGGTCGACGTAGGCCGCGCCGATGCGCCCGCCCACGGGTCGCGGGTCGTCGGTGTCGGCCATCGCCGCCCGGAAGACCCCGAGGATGCTCTCACACGTGCGCTCCATGACCTCGACGAAGAGGTTCTCCTTGCTGCCGAACATGCGCACGACGTAGGGCTGGCTGATGCCGGCGGCCTTCGCGACCTGGTCCGTCGTCGCTCCGGCGTACCCGAGCTCGCCGAACACGTTCGTGGCCGCGTCGAGGATGAGCTCGCGACGCTCCGCCGCCGGGATGCGGCTGGACGGCAGGCGGTCGTCGGCAGACTGAGACGAGGGCGCTGAACGGATCATGCTTGACATGTTATCAGTCGATAACTTATCTTCGACTTGTAATCATCCGATTACCTCATGAGATCCGCATCCGCATCCGCATCCACGAAGGACCACCCGATGTCATCGCTGTCCGCCACCGCCCGTCGCGTGCCGACGTGGCTCGCCATCGTCGCCGCGAGCCTGCCCATGTTCATGGCCACGCTCGACAACCTCGTGATCACGAACGCCCTTCCCGCCATCCGTCTCGACCTCGGTGCCTCCATCGAGGAACTGCAGTGGTTCGTCAACGCCTTCACGCTGGCCTTCGCGAGCTTCATCCTCGCGGCGGCGGCCCTCGGTGACAGGATCGGCCGCCGCACGGTGTTCGTCGCGGGCATCGTGGTCTTCACGCTCGCCAGCGTCTTCGCCGCGCTCAGCACGGAGCCGTGGCAGCTGATCGCCGCCCGCGCGGTTCAGGGCTTCGGAGCGGCCGGCATCATGCCGCTCTCGCTGACCCTGCTGGCAGGCTCTGTTCCCGCCCGTCTCCGGCCCGCCGCCATCGGCATCTGGGGCGGCGTGGCCGGCCTCGGTGTCGCCGTCGGTCCGCTCGTCGGCGGCGCCGTCATCGAGGGCTGGAACTGGGAGGCCATCTTCTGGCTGAACGTGCCGATCGGCATCATCGCCGTGCCGCTCGCCCTGTTCGCCCTGCCGAACACCCTCGGCGCACGCCTCCGCGTCGACGTGCTCGGCGTTCTCCTGGCTGGACTCGGCGTCCTGGGCGTGGTCTTCGGCATCGTGCGGGGCAACGACGCCGGCTGGGACAGCATCGAGGTCGTCGGGTCGCTCGTGGCCGGTACGGTCCTGCTCGCGGCATTCCTCTTCTGGGAGTCCCGGGCATCCGCTCCCCTGCTTCCGCTCCGGCTGTTCCGCGACCGCAGCTTCTCGGTGGCCAACATCGTGGGTTTCGCCTTCAGCTTCGGCATCTTCGGCAGCGTCTTCATCCTGATCCAGTTCCTGCAGATCGTGCAGGGCGACTCTCCTCTGGCTGCCGCAGTGAAGACCATGCCGTGGACTCTCGCCCCGATGGTGGTCGCGCCGCTGGCCGGCCTGTTCTCGGGTCGGGTCGGCACCAGGGCCCTCATCGTGACGGGCCTGGCCTTCGAGGCCATCGCCCTCACCTGGCTCGGCCTCACGCTCTCGGCCGACGTGTCGTATGCAACCCTCGTCGCTCCGTTCATCCTGGCCGGCGTCGGCATGGGCCTGGTCTTCGCGCCGAGCGCGACGGCAGTGCTCGCGTCGATGCCAGAGGCCGATACGGCCAAGGCGTCGGGGACCAACTCCACCCTGCGTGAGGTAGGCATCGCCCTGGGCGTCGCCGTGCTGACGGCGGTGTTCGTGGGAGCCGGTGGGGAGCTCACGCCGACGGGCTACGTCGACGCGGCCATCCCCGCCGTGTTCACCGGTGCCGCCGCACTGCTCCTCGCCGTGATCGCCGCTCTCTTCCTGCCCGCCGGCCGAGCCGCGAGCTCGACGGACCACGGAGCCGGTGACGTTGATGCCGACGCTGATGCCGATGCGAGGGACACGGCAGCGTTCCAGGGCGCCGTCCGAGAGGCCGTACCCTCGAAGGCATGAGGATCGGGATCATCGGGGCCGGCGCGCTCGGAGGCACCTTCGCGGTGCTGCTCGAACGGGCCGGCCACGAGATCCAGGTGACCGCCCGCGGGGCAGGCCTCGCCGCCATCCGGGAGGGCGGCATCCGTCTGTCGGGGGGATTCGGCGATGGGCACGGGCATCCGGATGCCGCCCCGACGCTCTCCGGTGCGTTCGACCTCGTGCTCGTCTGCACGAAGGCGCAGGACGCGGAGGACGCCATCGCGGCGAATGCCGCCGTCGTGAACGGCTCCCCCGTGATCGTGGTGCAGAACGGCCTCGACGGCGTGCGCACGGCGAGCGGCCTGCTGCCGGACTCCGACTGTTACGGCGCCCTCTCGATCATCGCCGCGAACTACACCGAGCCCGGCGTCGTGCGGGTCACGACCCGAGCAGCCACCTATCTCGGGCGCGGCTCGGGGCCGGCCGACGCGGCATCGAAGAGCTGGGCCGCCGTGCTCTCGAAGGCCGTGCCCGTCATCGCCGTCGACGACTTCATCGGATCGCAGTGGACGAAGCTCGTCGTCAACATGCTGAACGGCCTGCCCGCGATCACGGGTCTCAGCGTGCAGGAGATCATCGCCGACGGGGATCTGCGACGCGTGCTCACGGCCAGCATGCGCGAAGCCGTGCGCACGGGCATGGCCCGGGGCATCCGATTCGGGTCGCTGCAGGGCCTCAGCGACTCCCGGCTGCGCTTCTTCTCACGACTGCCGCTTGCTCTCGGGCAGGCGCTGCCCCGCTCGATGGGCGTGCGCATGGGCGCGGTGCCGAACCTCGGGTCGACGCTGCAGAGCCTGCGCCGCGGTCAGGCCACCGAGATCGACTTCCTCAATGGGGCCATCGTTCGCGAGGCGGATGCCGCCGGCACGACGGCGCCGGTGAACGCCGCGATCGTGGCCCTGGTGCATGAGGTCGAGGCATCCGGAGCGTCCATCGGGCGCGCTGAGGTGCTGCGGCGGATCCCCGTCCGCTGAGGGCCGAGCGAGGCGACCGCACGAAGCTGACCGCCGCGACCGGGCCGAATCTCAGCAGCTGTCGAGGAACAGCCGTCGAGGCCGTGACCGCTCCGTGTTGTCGATGACGGCCGTGGCGAAGCGGCGCGGATGCTCCTTCACCGAGTACAGGATGTCGGCCTCATCCGTCGGCTCCTCGTCGAGGTAGGCGCTCCAGTTCCACAGCGGCCGCAGCTCGGGCCGGTTCGCGAAGCGTCCGTCGACGATGAGGGTGGCATCCGGAGGCCCCGTGATCCACTTCGGGATGATGCGGGCGTCGCGGGTCGGGTCGAACGCCTGGGTGACGAAG
The DNA here is from genome assembly GCF_001422325.1 of Leifsonia sp. Leaf264. Taxonomy (GTDB): domain Bacteria; phylum Actinomycetota; class Actinomycetes; order Actinomycetales; family Microbacteriaceae; genus Orlajensenia. The sequence goes on along the minus strand of NZ_LMMR01000004.1, from coordinate 331,143 downwards.
CCGGTGCTGCCGGCCAGGCGGAACGGCTCGAGGAGCACCCGGCGCAGCAGCGAGTAGTCGAAGCCGTAGCCGTAGTAGCGCTCGGCCGAGTCCGGGCCGAACGCCGCCTGCTCTTCGCGCGAACGGTGGAAGTGCTCGAGGCTGGCTCGGAAGACCGGATGGCCGCGCTCCCGGAAGACCGCCGCGAGGTCGTCGCCGAACTCGGTCTTGCCGCTGCGCACGGGTCCGTCGATCGCCACCACTGTCCGGCCACGGCCGTAGTTGTGCAGGATCTCATCGGCGAGCGAGCGCAGATACCTGACGCGAGGGGTGGTGACGAGCTCCATGACCCGAGCCTAGTCACGCCCCGCGGTTCACCTAGGCTGAAACCGATGTCTCCCCTCGCGACCGCCGTCAACGCCTGGTTCCGCGCCACCGGCCGCGACCTGCCGTGGCGTCGTCCAGGGTTCACGGCCTGGGGCACGCTGGTGAGCGAGTTCATGCTGCAGCAGACGCCGGTCAACCGCGTCATCCCGCACCTCGAGGCCTGGCTCGATCGCTGGCCGACTCCGGCCGATCTCGCGGCGGTACCGCCCGGCGAGGCCGTGCGGGCGTGGGCCACCCTCGGGTACCCGCGGCGTGCGCTCTGGCTGCATCAGGCGGCCGTGCAGATCACGGAGCGGCACGGCGGAACCGTTCCGGCCGACGTCGCCGACCTCACCGCCCTCTCGGGCATCGGCGACTACACCTCGCGGGCCGTGGCCGTCTTCGCCTACGGCGAGCGGCATCCTGTCGTCGACACCAACACGCGTCGGGTCATCGCGCGGGCCGTCCACGGGCGAGCGGATGCCGCTCCCCCGGCCAGGCGGGACCTCGCCGACATGGAGGCCCTGCTGCCCGACGACGACACCGAGGCGCGGGTCTTCAACGCCGGCATGATGGAGCTCGGCGCCCTCGTCTGCGTGGCGCGCACGCCGCGTTGCGACGCCTGCCCGATCGCCGGGCTGTGTGCCTGGCGGGCGGCCGACTACCCCGCCTACGACGGACCCCGCAAGGTCGTCCAGAAGAAGTTCGAGGGGTCGGACCGGCAGGTGAGAGGGCTCGTCATGCGCGAGCTGCGTGCGGCTCACGGTCCAGTGACGGATGCCGAGATCTCGACGCTCTGGCCCGATGAGGCCCAGCTCGCGCGAGCGGTCAGCGGGCTGCTCGCCGACGGCCTCGCGGTGTCGACGACGGCCGGTTATCTGCTGCCCTGACGCCAGAGACGACGAGAGCCGCCGATCCATGCGGATCGACGGCTCTCACCGTCTGGACGACGGTGCCTAGCGTGCTTCGTCGGCGACGTCGGCCTCAACGGCGGCATCGGCCACGTCGAGCGCCTCATCGTCGTCATCCTCGAACTCGCGCGGCTTCACGTACGGGTCGGCGTCGCCGGCGTACTGCGCCGTGCTCGCCTGCTCCGTCGTGGCCGTGTCGCGCTCGCGCGCCTCCTTGAGGAGCGCCTCGATGTGCTGCGCATTCTCGGGGATCGCGTCGAGCTGGAACTGCAGGCTCGGCGTGAGCCTGGCCGTGATGTTCCTGCCGACCTCACTGCGCAGCATCCCCGTCGCCGCGGCGAGGGCCGCAGCGGTGTCGGTGCGCTCCTCGTCGGTGCCGTAGACCGTATAGAACACTGTCGCGTGCTGCAGGTCGCCTGTCACCTGGACGTCGGTGATTGTCACGAACCCCATGCGGGGATCGCGCACGCCGCGCTCGAGGCGCTTCGCGATGATCACCTGGATGCGGTCGGCCATCTTCCTGGCGCGTGCCGGATCAGCCATGTCGTACTCCTCTCCACGGATGCCGCAGGGTGGGGGCCGGACCGAGGTCCGACCCGCCACGCACTGAGACTAGACCCGCGGCTTCTCCTTGAGTTCGATCGTCTCGATCTCGTCGCCGATCTGGATGTCGTTGAACTTGCCGAGACCGATACCGGCCTCGAAGTCCGTGCGCACCTCGGTGACGTCGTCCTTGAAGCGACGCAGCGACTCGATCGCGAGGTTGTCCCCCACGACGACGCCATCGCGGATGACGCGAGCCTTGGCGTTGCGCGTGATCGTTCCCGACCGCACGATGACACCGGCGATGTTGCCGAACTTCGAGGAGCGGAACACCTCGCGGATCTCGGCCACACCGGACTGGACCTCTTCGTACTCGGGCTTGAGCATGCCCTTGAGCGAGCTCTCGATCTCGTCGATCGCGTTGTAGATGACCGAGTAGAACCGGACGTCGACGCCCTCGCGAGCAGCGCGCTCGCGCGCCTTCGTGTCGGGACGCACGTTGAAGCCGACGATGATCGCGTTGTCGATCGTGGCCAGGTTGACATCCGACTCCGTGATCGCACCGACGCCGCGGTGGATGATGCGGAGCTGCACGCTGTCGTCGACCTCGATCTTGAGCAGCGACTCCTCGAGTGCCTCGACGGCACCGGAGACGTCACCCTTGATGATGAGGTTGAGCGACTCGACCTTGCCCTCTTCGAGTGCACGGGTGAAGTCCTCGAGCGAGATGCGCTTGCGGGCCTTGGCCAGCTGGGCGTTGCGCTCTGCGGCTTCGCGCTTCTCGGCGATCTGACGCGCTGTGCGGTCCTCCTCTGTCACGAGGAAGGTGTCACCGGCGCGGGGAACGCTCGAGAGGCCCTGCACCTGCACCGGACGCGACGGGAAGGCCTCGAGCACGGCGTTGCCGTCCTCGTCCGCCATCGCACGAACGCGACCGTAAGCGGTACCGGCGACGATCGAGTCACCGACGCGGAGCGTACCCGACTGGATGAGCACAGTGGCCACGGCGCCGCGTCCCTTGTCGAGCTTGGCCTCGATGGCCACACCGCGGGCGTCCTTGTTCGGGTTCGCACGCAGGTCGAGTCCGGCATCCGCTGTGAGCAGCACGGCGTCCAGGAGGTCCTGGATGCCGATGTCGTTGCGGGCCGACACGTCGACGAAGATGACCTCTCCGCCGTACTCCTCGGCCACGAGGCCGAACTCGGTGAGCTGCTGGCGCACCTTCTGCGGGTTGGCGTCGGCCTTGTCGATCTTGTTGACCGCGACCACGATCGGCACGTTGGCCGCCTGGGCGTGGTTCAGGGCCTCGATCGTCTGCGGCATGATGCCGTCATCGGCCGCGACCACGAGGATCGCGATGTCGGTGACCTGCGCACCACGAGCACGCATGGCGGTGAACGCCTCGTGACCCGGGGTGTCGATGAAGGTGATGGCGCGCTCGTGGCCCTCGTGCTCGGTCCAGACCTGGTAGGCACCGATGTGCTGGGTGATGCCACCTGCCTCGCCCTCGACGACGTTCGCCTTGCGGATGGCGTCGAGGAGACGCGTCTTACCGTGGTCGACGTGACCCATGACGGTGACGACGGGCGGACGGATCTCGAGGTCCTCGTCGCCTTCGCCGTCGAGCTCGGCATCGAGGTCGATGTCGAAGCCCTCGAGGAGCTCGCGGTCCTCTTCCTCGGGCGAGACGATCTGGATCTTGAAGCCCAGCTCCTCGCCGAGCACCTGGAAGGTGGCCTCGTCGAGCGACTCGGTCGCCGTGGCCATCTCACCGAGGTGGAACAGCACGGTGACGAGTGCACCGGGGTTGGCGTCGATCTTGTCGGCGAAGTCCGAGATGGATGCTCCGCGACGCAGACGAACCGGAGTGGTGCCGTTTCCGCGGGGAACGCTCACGCCGCCGAGCGACGGGGCTTCCCGCATCTCGAATTCGGCCCTCTTCGTACGCTTCGACTTCCGAGCCTTGCTCTTGCCGCCACCGCGACCGAACGCACCAGCGGTTCCACCGCCGGGGCCACGGCCACGACCGCCGCCACCCGCGGGACGCGGGCCGCCGAAGCCGCCACCGGCACCGGGGGCGCCGCCGCCACCGGGACGCTGGAAGCCGCCACCGGCCGGACGAGCACCGGCACCGGCACCAGCGCCGCCGGGGCGCTGCTGGAAGCCGGGTCGCTGGCCGAAGCCACCGGGACGCGGGCCCTGGCCGGGTCCGCCGGGGCGCGGGGCGCCGGGACGGGGAGCCGCGGGACGCGGGATGTTGCCGGGGGTGGGCGCGGGTCGCTGACCCATGCCCTGGGCGCTGGCGAACGGGTTGTTACCCGGACGCGGGATGTTGGTGGGACGCTGGCCCATGCCCTGGTTCGACGCGAACGGGTTGTTGCCCGGACGAGCTGCGGGGGGCTTGGGGGCGCCGGGACGCGGAGCCGACGATGCGGCAGCGGCAGCCTCGGGGGCAGCCTCGGCCGTGGCCGGAGCAGCTGCCTCGGTCTTCGCGGCAGCAGCGGCAGCCTCGGCGGCGGCCTTCTCGGCAGCAGCCTTCTGCTCGGCCTCGGCCTGACGCTCGGCGACGGTCTTCGGCGCTGTCGGCACGGGGCCGGCTGGAGCATCGGATGCCTCGGCGGGAGCCGGAGCAGCGGGAGCCGGAGCCTTGGGGGCGGCCGGAGCCGGAGCCTTGGGGGCGGCCTTGGCAGCGGGAGCTGCCGGGGCGGGGGCGTCGTGCTTGGCGACGCCGGCAGCCTCGAGGGCGGCCTTCAGACGACGAGCGACCGGCGGTGCGATGCTCGACGACGGTCCCTTGACGTATTCGCCCATTTCCTTGAGCTTGTCAAGGGCGATCTTGCTGTCCACTCCGAGTTCGCTTGCGATCTCGTGGACGCGTGGATTTGCAGCCACAATTCTCCTGTTCTGGGCCTGCGCCCGAACAGGGGCAGACCATTAAAGACGGACGGGTCTCATTTCGAGCCGCTCATTAGTTGTCACTCATTAGTGATCACTGTGCCGTTCAGCCTGTTCTCTAAAGGGGATGCATCCGGGTTCCCGGTCATCCGCAGTGCACGCCCGAAGGCCCGTTTGCGGAGTGCGAGTCGGAAGCACGAGTCCGTCGGATGCAGCCACGCACCTCGGCCGGGCAGGACGGCGGTCTCATCGACCACGAGTTCTGATTCCCCGGCGACGATCCTCAGAAGTGAGGACCTCGGGGCGCGCGAACGGCATCCGATGCACGTTCTAACGGGTTCCACTTTACACCTATGGGCTGGGGGTCTGCCGTACCGCTACGGCAGAGTCGATCCTCGGGGACTAGTCCTCGAGGATCGAGTCGGGCTGGATGTCGATCTTCGCTCCGGTGAGCTTCGCGGCGAGGCGGGCGTTCTGGCCCTCCTTGCCGATGGCGAGCGACAGCTGGTAGTCGGGCACGAGGGCGCGCACGGCCTTGAGCGAGGCGTCGACGACGTACGCGCTGGTCACCTTCGCGGGCGACAGCGCACTGGCGACGAAGGTCGGCAGGTCGTCGGAGTAGTCGACGATGTCGATCTTCTCGTTGTTGAGTTCGGCGGTGACGGCACGGACCCGCTGGCCGAGCTCGCCGATGCAGGCTCCCTTGGCGTTCACGCCAGGCTCCATGGCGCGCACGGCGATCTTCGAGCGGTGCCCGGCCTCGCGGGCGAGCGACACGATCTCGACGACGCCGCTGGCGATCTCGGGAACCTCGAGTGCGAACAGCTTCCGCACGAGGGCGGGGTGAGTGCGCGACACCGTGATCTGCGGACCCTTGAGGCCCTTCGACACGCTGGTCACGTAGACGCGGATGCGGGAGCCATGGGCGTAGTCCTCGCCGGGCACCTGCTCCTCGGGCGGCAGGATCGCCTCGACAGTGCCGAGGTCGACGTGGATCATGCGCGGGTTCGGCCCCTGCTGGATCACGCCGGCGACGATGTCGCCCTCGCGCCCGCGGAACTCGCCCAGGATGGCGTCGTCGGCGATGTCGCGCAGTCGCTGGTTGATGACCTGCTTGGCGGCGAACGCGCCGATGCGGCCGAAGTCGTCGGGGGTGTCCTCGGCCTCGCCGATGATGTTGCCCTCGTCGTCGGTCTCGGGGATGAAGATCGAGACGTGACCGCTCTTGCGGTTCAGTTCGACTCGAGCGCCGGCCGGGTCGATGTGGCCGTGCGCGTTGGGGTTCACGTGCTTGAGATAGGCCGTGAGGATCGCCTGCTCGATGATGTGGACCAGTTCGTCGAAGGGGATCTCCTTCTCACGTTCCATCAGACGCAGTACGCCGAGGTCGATGTCCATCTCCGGCCTCCTCTATTCAGATCTCGTATTCACTTTTCGCACGACGTGGATGCGTCGGGCCGATCTACTACGGTACCGGATGGCGGGGCCGCCCGTCACCCGCGCGAGCAGCGTGCACGTGAAAGGACGCTCCGGCACGGTGCGGTGACTCCAGCACCGTGCCGGAACGTCCTCTCGGCTCGACGGCGGCTCAGGCGAGCGCGTCGGCGACCTCGGTGATGGCGACAGGGGTGCGCTCCCCCGTCACCCGATCCCAGAGCTCGACGACGCCCTCGGCGACGCCACGGCCGGCGATCACGATCTTCGGGATGCCGATGAGCTCGGCGTCGCCGAACTTCACTCCGGGCGAGACCTTCGGTCTGTCGTCGTAGAGCACGCTGCGCCCCGTCGCCTCGATGGCAGCGCAGACCTGCTCGGCGGCGGAGTACGCGGCCGGATCCTTGCCCGTGGCGAGGACGTAGACGTCGAAGGGCGAGACCGCGGCGGGCCAGACGAGGCCCTTGTCGTCGTTGTTGCCCTCGGCGATGATCGCGAGGATGCGGGTGACGCCGATGCCGTACGAGCCCATGGTGACGGTGACGAGCTTGCCGTTCTCGTCGAGCACCTTGAGTCCGAGCACCTCGGCGTACTTGCGGCCGAGCTGGAAGACGTGGCCGATCTCCATGCCGCGGGCGAGCTCCACCGGTCCGGAGCCGTCGGGCGCGGGGTCGCCGGCGCGCACCTCGGCGGCCTCGACCGTGCCGTCGGCCGTGAAGTCGCGGCCGGCGACGAGACCGAAGACGTGCTTCTGGTCGATGTTGGCCCCGGTGATCCACTCGGTGCCGTCGACGACGCGGGGATCGAGCAGGAAGCGGATGCCTGAAGCCGACTCCTCGCCGAGCACGGCGCCGGTGGGCGACCACGGGCCGATGTATCCCTTGACCAGCGCGGGGTTCTTGGCGAAGTCTGCCTCGGTGGCGGGCTCGGCCTCTGCCGGAGCGAAGGCCACCTCGATGCGCTTCATGTCGACCTCGCGGTCGCCGGGCAGGCCGATGGCGACGAGCTCACGGGTGCCGTCGAGGTGCGTGAGGGCGAGCACGACGTTCTTGAGGGTGTCCGCGGCAGTCCAGGCGCGTCCGTCTGCGCGGGGGTACTCCGCGTTGGCGAGGTCGACGAGGGTCGCGATCGTGGGGGTGTTCGGCGAGTCGAACACGACGGCGTCGGGCAGTCCATCGATGGGGAGGGCATCCGGAACCTCGGTGACGTAGGCCTCGACGTTCGCCGCGTAGCCGCCGGCCGAACGCACGAAGGTGTCCTCGCCGACCACCGTCGGGTGGAGGAACTCCTCGCTCTTCGAGCCGCCCATGGCTCCGGCATCCGCCTTCACGATCACGTACTCGAGCCCGAGGCGCGTGAAGATGCGCTCGTAGGCATCGCGCTGGGCCTGGTAGCTCGCGTCGAGGCCGGCATCCGTGTAGTCGAAGGAATAGGCGTCCTTCATGGTGAACTCGCGGCCGCGCAGGAGACCGGCACGGGGGCGCGCCTCGTCGCGGTACTTGTCCTGGATCTGGTAGATCGACAGCGGCAGGTCCTTGTAGGAGTTGTAGAGGTCCTTGACGAGCAGCGTGAAGACCTCCTCGTGCGTCGGCGCGAGCAGGTAGTCGGCGCCCTTGCGGTCCTGCAGGCGGAACAGTCCGTCACCGTACTCGGTCCAACGGCCCGTCGCCTCGTAGGGCTCTCGGGGCAGCAGCGCCGGGAAGTGCACCTCGTGCGCTCCGGCGTTGGTCATCTCCTCGCGGATGATGCGCTCGATCTTCTCCTTGACCCGCAGGCCGATCGGCAGCCAGGCGAACACGCCCGGCGCCTGGCGCCGGATGTAGCCGGCCCGCACGAGCAGGCGGTGGCTGGTCACCTCGGCGTCGGAGGGGTCTTCGCGAAGGGTGCGGAGGAAGTAGTTGGTGAGACGTGTAGGCACCCGGTCAGTTTACGGGTGACGGATGCCGCCGGCTCTCAGCCGGTGGCGCCCACCGCGACAGCACCGGCGAGCGCGCCCAGCTGATCAACGCCGGTGGTGCCGCGGGACGTGACCAGGTTCACGCCGTCGGTGGCGTAGACAGTGACGCTGCCCGACCCGTCGCTGTCCGGAACGGCGACGGCACGGAGGGAGCCGGCGGCGACGGGTTCAGCCCCGGCGAGCGTCGCCTGCCGATCGACGACCCACCAGGCACCGGGGAGGATACCGGTCTCGGCGACGGTCTCACCGTCGGCCTCCCAGAAGCAGGTCTGCTGACCGGATGCCGTCACCGCGCCGTAGAAACCGGGTCCAGCCTCCCCCGGCTGGTTGCCCGCCGTGGCTTCGAGATCGAGGCCCGTCGATGTCGTGTCCACGCGCTCGTCGAGCATGTCGCAGTCGGGAACGCCGTTCCACGTACCGTCGAGTCTCGTCGGGATCGTCGCGGCGTGGGATGCCGCGCGTGCACTGAAGTCGGCGATCAATGCTGCTGTCGCGTCGGATGCAGCGACCTCGGAGCCGATGGCGGCATAGACGACTCCGGCGAACCACCAGTCTCCGACGGCGGTGCTGAAGGAGCAGGCATCCTGAGGGCCGAAACCGCTGTCGGATCCGTAGCAGTACGGCTCACTCGACCCGGCATCGTCGATGACTGCCTGCCCGACAGCGGCGATCGGGATGACAGTGACCCAGACGCCGCTCCCGGATTCGGGAGCCCAGGCGCAGCGGATGCCGCCGAGCCCGAGGACGGTCCAGTCGGGCATGTGGTCGCCGGGGTACGGCGTCGCCGTGACAGGACCGCCCGTGGCTGCCGCGACCTCGGAATCGGTCGCCACCACCGAACAGTCGCCGTCGAGGGCGGCTGCGGGCATGGTCGGGACCGCAACGGCTGGAGCTGGACCGGTGGGCGTGGGGCGCGGTTCCGCCGCCGCTGTCGCCGAGGGGGCTGGCGTCGCGGCGACCGGTGTGCAGCCGACGAGGACCGCGATTGCGACCGCGGCCATGACGCCCGCGACGAGGGGGTTCTTCATGATCGTCACGGTAGCAACGAGAACGGGAGCGGCCGGAGCCGCTCCCGTCACGATCGCGCATCGCCGACGCCCCAGAACTGGGGCGTCGGCGCGGGATCCCGCCGACTCAGTCGGCGAGGATCAGGTAGAGCGCCCGACGTGCCTCATCGAGCTTCTCGACGGCGGCGGTGCGCTGGGCATCCGTCGCTCCGTGGCGGAACTGGCCGACGACGCCCATGAGACGGCCGACGCTCTCGAAGAGCTCGGTGGCCGACTCGCTGGGGCGGGGAACCGAAGCCCATGCCTTCTCGATGTCGTCGGTGTTCTCGGCGACGTAGGCACGGCCCTCGTCGGTCAGGCCGAACTCGGTGCCGCGGCCCTCGCCCTTCGGGACGATGAGCCCCTCGTCGACGAGCTGCTGCAGCGTCGGGTAGACCGACCCGGGGCTGGCACGCCAGCCTCCGTCGGTCTTCTCGCCGATCGCCTTCATGATGGCGTAGCCGTTCAGGGAATCGGTCTCGCCGAGCAACGAGAGGATCGCGGCCCGCACGTCGCCCTTGGGACGGCGCCGACCGCCGCCGGGTGCACCCCAGGCGCCGGCGGCGCCCCAGGGGCCGCCGGGTCCGAAGCCGGGGCCGAAGCCACTGCGACCGCGCCCGCGGGGATCGTCGTGATGGAACCTGACGCCCTCGTGGAGCTGGCGGCCGGCCGTTCTGATGTGTTCGTAATGTTCGCGTTTCATGAGCGCTGACATCCTTTCTCCCGCTTACGGGAAAGGGTGGCTCTGTGAAGAGTCGTCGTTGAACTTCAACGATGGGTTAACGATATATCGATGAATAGTCTCTTGTCAACTCTTCGTGATGATGTGAGGTCTCTCATCTGCGTACGGAGCGGCAGGTCACGATAATTGGCGGATGGAGTCGATCCGTCTGCGCGATGTGGCGCGGTCGGTGCGCATGCGCATCGTCGTGTCGATCCTCGTCGTGACGGCGCTCGGCATGACAGTTGCCGGGGTCGTGACGATCTTCGTGCAGCGTGAGAGGGTGCTCGCCCAGATCGACACCAGGCTCGCCGGGACCGCCGACGACATCCGGCAGGCCGCGAGGACAGGCGATGCTGACGGGAATCTCCCGTCGAGCGTGCGCGACCTGCTCGGCACGGCGATGGCCCGCATCATCCCCGACACCAATGAGAGCACCGTCGGGGTGATCGACGGCGCAGCCGCCCTCGTTCCGGCGGCCGACCTCCCGTTCCGGATCGACGACGACCCAGCCTTCCTCGCGCGGGTGCTCTCGGACGCCCGGAGCGACACGGCCGTCGTCGGAACCATCGACGCGGATGCCGGAACCCTGCGCTACGTCGTCGTCCCGGTGGCGATCGACGGCGATCCGCAGACCGGGCTCTACGTCTCGGCGTACAACGTCAGCGCCGAACTCGCCGAGGTGCGCGACGCCTTCACCACCTATGCCATCGTCGCCGCCGGCGCCCTCGTGGTCATCGGGCTCGTCGGCTGGTTCGTCTCGGGACGGCTGCTGCGCCCCATCAGGTCGCTGCGGGAGACGGCCACCCGGATCTCGGTCTCCGACCTCTCCGAGCGCATCCCCGTCTCGGGCAACGACGACGTCTCCGACCTCGCGCGCACTGTCAACACCATGCTCGACAGGCTCGAGAACAGCTTCCTCGGCCAGCGCAGGCTCCTCGATGACGTCAGCCACGAGCTGAAGACGCCGCTCACGATAGTGCGCGGACACCTCGAGCTGATGGATCCCGAGGCACCGGACGACGTGCGAGCCACCCGCGAGATCGCCATCGAGGAGCTCGATCGGATGGACAGCCTGGTGATAGACATCGGCCTGCTGGTGAAGAGCCGGAACCCAGACTTCGTGCGCCCTGCTCCCACGGATGTCGCCGAGCTCACGGAGATGGTGCACCAGAAGGCTTCGATGCTCAGTGGCACCCACGCGTGGCTCCTCGGAGAGGTGGCGGAGGTCGAGACCTCCGTCGACGCCGCCCGCCTCACCCAAGCCTGGCTCCAGCTGGCCGACAACGCCGCGAAGTACTCCCCCACCTTCACCCCGATCGAGATCGGATCGACCATCGTGACCGACGATGTCGGCGCGCAATTCGTCGAGCTGTGGGTCCTCGATGAGGGCGACGGCATCGCCGAGGATGCTCAGGAGCGCATCTTCGACAGGTTCACCCGGATGCAGGAGGGACGCGGCATCGAGGGATCGGGCCTCGGTCTCGCGATAGTCTCCGCCATCGCCGACGCGCACGCCGGATCCGTACGACTGGACAGCACCGTCGGCGCCGGGTCGCGGTTCGCCATCAGGCTGCCATTGGCGCCGGTCACCGGCGTCGCCGAGCTCGATCCGGAGCATCCGCAGCCTCAGAGGACTGAGACCGATGCCGGCGGTGGCGATGACTCCGTGCGCTCGGATCCGATCGAGCCGCATCCGACAGGGGTCGACTTCGACGCGATCATCGGTGCGGCGGCCGCCGCGAAGGACGGGCGACGCCGATGAATCGCATCCTGGTCGCCGAGGACGAGGCACGCATCTCCTCGTTCGTGGAGAAGGGCCTGCGCGCCGCCGGCTACGAGGTCACGACAGTCGCCGACGGCGTCTCGGCGCTGTCCGCTGCGAGCACCGGGGCCTTCGACCTCCTGCTCCTCGACATCGGCCTCCCCGGCCTGGACGGCTTCGAGGTGCTGCGGCGGCTGCGTGCCGAGGGGGTCGGCGTCGCCGTGATCATCCTGACCGCCCGCGATTCCGGCGCCGACACCGTCGCCGGACTCGAGGGCGGCGCCAACGACTACATGGCGAAGCCGTTCCGGTTCGACGAACTCCTCGCCCGCATCCGTGCCCGGCTGCGGGACACGACTCCGGTCACCGATACCGCAACCGTCGTCGCTGGCGACCTCGAACTCGACGTGCGCACCAGGAACATCACCGTCGGCGGGGTCGTCGTCGAGCTCTCCGCTCGGGAGTTCTCGCTCGCCGAGGAGTTCCTGCGCAACCCCGACCGCGTTCTCAGCCGGGAGGAACTGCTGCGCGGGGTCTGGGGCTACGACCACGATCCGGGAACGAACGTCGTCGACGTGTACGTGCGCTACCTGCGCAACAAGATCGGGGCGCCGTACTTCGAGACCGTGCGCGGGCTCGGGTACAGGCTGGCGCCGACGGCCGGACGCGACTGACGCAGACGCGAGTGAGGGTCCGACACCGCAACCCGAATGCGGTGCCGGACCCTGTGCAGCTCACCGAGCGGGTCCGTCGAGACGGAGGGCTCAGCCGCCGCTCCCCTCGCGGCCCGTCGGGCCGCGATCGCCGCGGTCGTCGCCGCCGTCGCGGCCTCCGCGGTGGTCTCTTCCGTCGCGATCGCCATCGCGGTCGCTCCCGTCCTCATCGGTCGTGTCGCGGTCGCTTCCGTCCCGATCGCCGCGCTCGAGGCGGTCGTTGTCACGGTGCCTGTCCGTGCGGTGCTTCGCATCGTCATCGGCGAGCTTGTCGGGACTGCGGGCGGGAACCGGATCGGGCGTGGCGACCGGGGCCGGCTTTTCATCGCGCTGGGGAACCGCTGCGACGGGCTTCGGCGCCGGCTGAGGCGTCTCGCCGGCATCCGAGCCGACGGCGTCGGAATCATCGGCGGCATCCTCGCCGGACGTGTCGTCGGTGGCGGGTACTGCCGCGTCACCGACGTCCTCGGCGGGCGCCGGCGCTTCGTCGTCGACGGGAACAGGCACGGCGACGACCGGGACGGCCGCCGGCGGCAGGCTCTCCGCATCGGGGACGACGGGCGACGGGGTGGGGGTCGGCGTGGGCTCGGCTTCGGCCTTCTCTCCGGAGACCGCGTCGACGCCGATGCTGTGCGCCGGCGACTCCCCCACCTCGAAAGCCGTCTGCAACGCCACAGCTCCGGCCGAGAGACCGCTCACGACCAGCACTCCACCCGCGGCGAGCGCGACGGCGGCTGCTGGCTTGAACACGGCTGCCCTCCTCGGTGAACGCTGGGCCTCCAGCTTGGAGCGTGCGCCGGGCGTCGACAACCCCCGGGCGGTGAGAGTGTTCTCATCGCCCAGCTTCGAGGAGACCGGGCTCAGCCCACCGAGACGACGGGGGCGCCCGTCGAGGTGTCGCTGGCCGGCATCTCGGCTGCGAGGCGGTTGGCCTCGGCGATGAGGGTCGCGACGATCTCGGACTCCGGCACGGTCTTGATGACCTCGCCCTTGACGAAGATCTGGCCCTTCCCGTTGCCGGATGCCACACCCAGGTCGGCCTCTCGCGCCTCACCGGGGCCGTTCACGACGCAGCCCATGACGGCGACGCGCAACGGAACGCTCATGCCCTCGAGGCCATCGGTCACGTCGTTCGCGAGCTTGTACACGTCGACCTGCGCGCGGCCGCAGCTCGGGCAGGAGACGATCTCGAGCTTGCGCTCGCGGAGGTTCAGGGACTGGAGGATCTGCAGGCCGACCTTGACCTCCTCGACGGGCGGTGCACTGAGGGAGACGCGGATGGTGTCGCCGATGCCCTCGCTCAGCAGGATGCCGAACGCCGTCGCGCTCTTGATCGTGCCCTGGAACGCCGGTCCGGCCTCGGTCACGCCGAGGTGCAGCGGCCAGTCGCCGCGCTCGGCGAGCAGCCTGTAGGCCTTCACCATGATGATCGGGTCGTTGTGCTTCACCGAGATCTTGAAGTCGTGGAAGTCGTGCTCCTCGAACAGGCTCGCTTCCCAGACCGCGCTCTCGACCAGAGCCTCCGGCGTGGCCTTGCCGTACTTCTGCAGCAGGCTGGGCTCGAGCGACCCGGCGTTCACGCCGATGCGGATCGAGACCCCGGCGGCCTTCGCCGCGGCGGCGATCTTGCCGACCTGGTCGTCGAACTTGCGGATGTTGCCGGGGTTGACGCGCACGGCGGCACATCCGGCGTCGATGGCCTGGAACACGTAGTTGGGCTGGAAGTGGATGTCGGCGATCACCGGGATCTGGCTCTTCTTGGCGATGATCGGCAGCGCCTCGGCGTCGTCGCGGCTCGGCACGGCGACACGCACGATGTCGCAGCCGGATGCCGTGAGCTCGGCGATCTGCTGCAGGGTCGCGTTGATGTTCGGTGTCGGCGTCGTGGTCATCGACTGCACGCTCACCTGGGCGTCACCGCCGACGAGCACCTTGCCGACCTTGATCTGGCGGGACTTGCGTCGCGGGGCCAGGACTTCGGGGACTTTGGGCATTCCGAGATTCACAGCGGGCACGATGCAATCCTACGCGGGGCTCGCTGGACACCGGCTCGATGCCGGCATTCCCGGCGCCGGAGGCTAGACGCAGCCGTCGACGTAGAACGGCAAAGGGGCGGCGACGGAGAGCACGGATTCCGCGCCGGGCTCATGCGCCAGCACGACGGCGATCTGCGTCGGCTGCACGGGATCGTCGGCCAGCTCGGCCGCGGGCCCCGTGCACTCGGACGGATTCGCCGTGACGTCGGATGCCGCCGCGACGGTCTCCCAGGCGTCGCCGGCTGCGTAGCCCTGCGCCGTGGTCAGAGCGACGCCGCCGTTGTCGGCCGCATCGAAGTACACGGCGAGGTTCGGCCAGACGAGACTGCCCTGCAGCCCCTTCTCGGTGCGCATGGCCTCGTCGTACTGGCGTTCGTCGATGGTGACGGAGCCCCAGCTGTGCAGGACGCCGGCCGGAGCATGGCTGGTCGCCGGATAGGCCTCGTCCACCGGGTCGGTGCCGAACAGGCCGGTCAGGGTCGCGACGGCGTCTGCTGCAGCGCCCAGGTAGTCGATCTCGGCGACGACGGAGTCATCGGCCGAGCGCAGTTCGAGCACCGTGGGCCTCGCGACGAGGGCCACGACGCTCTCGAGCGGGTCGGCGACCGTCGGCTCCGGCGTCGGGGTGCTCGTCGCCGTCGGCAGGGGCGCAGGGACGGCTTCGGGCGACCCCGTCTGCTCCGCACCACTGCCGCCGCCGCACCCGACCAGGGTGGCCAGTGCCACCGCCGCGATCGTGCCGAGCATCAGTGTCCGCAGTACAGGCACGCGCCATCCCCTTCGTCAGCGGATCGCGACCGAGCCGCATCCGTCGATGAATGATGGCAGAGCGGAGACGATCCGTGCGCACGGCGCGTTATCGTCGAAGGAGGCCGCCGCTGGCCTCACAACGAAGGAGTTGCGATTCATGAGCACGACCCAGGTCGTCATCCTGTCCGGTTCGCGTACCCCGCAGGGCCGGGTGAACGGCCAGTTCGCCGCCCTGTCGGCGGTTCAGCTGGGCACCATCGCCATCCGCGATGCCATCGAGAAGTCAGGCGTCGACGTGAACGACATCGACCAGGTGCTGATGGGCCAGGTGCTGCAGGCGGGTGCCGGCCAGAACCCGGCCAAGCAGAGCGCCGTCGCGGCGGGGATCCCGTGGCGCGTGCCGGCCATGACGCTCAACAAGGTGTGCCTGTCCGGCCTCGCCGCCGTGATCGACGCCGCCAGGCTGATCCGGTTGGGAGAGGCATCCGTGGTCGTGGCCGGAGGCCAGGAATCCATGACCAACGCACCGCACCTGCTGCCGGGATCGCGTCGCGGCTGGGCCTACGGCGACGTCACGATGATCGACCACGCCGCCTTCGACGGACTGACGGATGCCTTCGACAAGGTCTCGATGGGCGCATCGACCGAGCAGCACAACGGCCCGCTGGCGATCAGCCGCACCGACCAGGACGCCGTGGCGGCAGCCTCGCACCAGCGCGCCGGAGCCGCCGCCGAGGCGGGCGTCTTCGATGACGAGATCGTCGCGGTCAGCGTTCCGCAGCGCAAGGGCGACCCCGTCGTCGTCACCAGCGACGAGGGCGTCAGGCCCGGTTCGACCGTCGAGTCGCTCGCGGCCCTGCGCCCGGCTTTCGCCTCCGACGGCACGATCACGGCCGGCAACTCCTCGCCGCTCTCCGACGGAGCGAGCGCTCTCGTCGTGGCGAGCCGCGACTATGCGGAGGCGCACGGCCTCAGCTGGCTCGCCGTGATCGAGGCGTCGGGCCACGTGGCCGGCCCTGACAACTCCCTGCACTCGCAGCCGTCGAACGCCATCGCCGCCGCCCTCTCCCGCCAGGGCTGGGACGCGTCGCAGCTCGACCTCGTCGAGATCAACGAGGCCTTCGCGGCTGTCGCCGTGCAGTCGACGCGCGACCTCGGCATCGACGCCGAGGTGGTCAACGTTCACGGCGGTGCCATAGCGCTCGGGCACCCGATCGGCGCCTCCGGAGCACGCCTCGCCCTGCACGCCGCTCACGAGCTCGCTCGTCGCGGCTCCGGGCGTGCCGCCGTCGCCCTCTGCGGAGGCGGCGGTCAGGGCGACGCGCTGCTGCTGTCGCGCTGATCGCCGAACGCCGGCGGCGCGAGGCCGACTGATCGACCGCCGGCGGCCGGACTCAGGTGAGGTCGCGCAGGCGCGCGGCCACGCCCTTGTCGGCGCCGGCTCGCCGCTCGGAGCCCACGGCGATCACGAGGAGTACGGCACCGGCCGTCGCCAGGGTGATCCACCACGGCAGCGACTGGATGTCGCGACCGAGCTGGACGGCGAAGACCAGCACGTTCTCGACCGGGAGCACCACGAGTCCGATGATGAACGGGGCGGCCAGCCTGCGCCGTGCCCCGATGAGGATCGCCACCAGGGCGATGGCTATCACCAGGATGGCGCGCCACGTTGTCGGGTCCGTGACGGTCGCGAGCATAGACGGCACCAGGAGCACGACGAGACCGGGACCGAGCAGACGCCACGATCCGCTGAAACCCATCGGCCAGGAGTTCAGGCTGACGCGGGCGCCGGGTGATGCTGGTGCGGGCGCCTCGGGCGCTCCGTCCGTCGGCCGCATGGCCACGACTCCGGCCAGCAGCAACGCGAGGCCGAGCGGGACCGAGTAGCCCTCGACGCGCAGGATCTCGCGCTCACTCCACGACGCGACTGCGGTGCACCACGCCACGAACCACAGGAACCAGACCGGAGGCAGCGTGGTCGCATGCGAGCGGGCCCGGGCGGCCGCGACCACGACGAGCACCAGCAGGAGCATGGCGAGGGTCCAGAGCGTCCAGATCGAGAAGGCATCCGGCCTCACTGCAGCCATCGGACCGACGGCGAGGTAGACGGATGCCGCCGCGTAGACCCAGCGCGAGAGCCTGCCCGAGCGCACCAGGAGCCGGCCCGACGCCCCGGACAGCAGGCAGGCCGCAACGGCGTAGCCCAGCACCAGGAGCATGAGCTGCGCGGCACCGGCACCGGGTGGCGGATCGAGCTCGAGACCGTAGCGGATGCCCTGCACGGCACCCGCCCCGGCGGCCGCGATGGCGATCACGGCCACGGGGAGGCCGAGTGAGGAGAGCCTGGTGCCGGGTTCTCCGACGGGACGGGTGACGAGGACCACGAACACGAGCAGCAGCACCGCGGCGCCGAGCAGTGCCGCGGTGCGCCAGGGGAAGGCCGCGTCGGGTCCTGAACCCGCGACGGCGAGAGCGGCGAGGGACGGGACGACGGCACTGGCGAAGCCCGTCGTCGCCAACGGCACCCCGCGCCGACCGCGGGCGACAAGGATCGTGCCGACGAGGGCCGCCACGATCGCCGGCGGCAGCACGTACGGTTCGATGACGTCGATTCCGGCGATGGCCCAGCGGCACCACAGCGCCCCGGTCCAGGCCGCCGCCGCGATCCACCAGCCGTAGCGGCGCACCCAGAGCCCGGTCGCTGCTGCGCCGATCCCGATGACGAGCAGCACCACGAACGCCGTCTCGAGTCCGGCGACCCCGACCAGGGCGATGAGCACGGCCAGTGCTCCGGTGAGCAGTGCCGAGCCCTCGATGGCGAGCCGCACCGCACGGGCCTCCCGGCGGGGCGAGCCGGCGTTCTCGAGCGCGCCCTGGATGACGCCGGTGCTCGGGAGCACCGCGGCGACGATCACGGCGATGATCGGCAGAGCGACGGGCGAACCGCTGGTCGGGAGCAGCGCAGCACACAGGCAGACGACGACCACGGCGAGCGCCGGGACGATGACGGCGGCTGCGATGGCTCGCACGATGACGGTGAGGCCCGGCCGGCGCGTCGTGGTGAGGGCGAGCGCGAGCAACGCCGTGACCCCGGTCGAGAGCGCGGTCCAGGCGCTCCGCTCCTGCACGACGCCGGCTATGCCGATGAGGAACGGCACGCTCGTGACGATGAGGACCGCGTACCAGGTCCCAGGTCGGAGCCAGCGCGTCAGGGTGGCGGCGAGAGCGGCCAGCGCGGCGACCGTGGTGGTGAGGCAGAGGACGGGGATCGTGTCGAGGCCGGCGAGGTCGAGAGCCAGAGCCGTGACGACGAGGGCGTAGGCGAACCCGACGCCCATGTGCGCCGGTCGCAGCCTCACCGGCACTGTGTGGGCGATCAGCACGGCGAGTGCGGAGGCGACGGTTCCGGCCACGACCGTCAGGACCTGGTCCGACCAGGACAGGACGACGGCGAGCACCAGCACCGTGTGGGCGCCGACGATCCCCGGCAGTCGCAGCGCGAGCCGCGAGTCCCGCATCCGCGGGAGGAGGACGAGCACGGCTCCGGCCGCGGCGGCCAGGGCGAGTGCCGACGCGACCTGCGCCCACGGCAGCAGTGGCGACCAGGTCGGGAACGTGATGACGCCGATCGACGCGATCCAGCGGGCGAGTACGGGCGCATCGGTCCGGAACGGCCAGGCCTCGGCCCTGCTCAGACGGGCAGCGGCCCAGATCGCGACTCCGACGGCGATCAGGCCGAGCACGGCCGCCAGCTGCTCGAAGGCGAAGCCGTCGATCGACAGGTCCAGGAACGTGAGGTCGGAGGCTGCGGTGCTGGCATCCCGGACGCCGGAGGTGACGGTGACGGTGACGACGGCGGCGATGGCACTGCCCAGTGCGATCGCCGCAGCGGGTACGGCGAACAGCAGCGTCGTGACGAGCGCGCCGGCGCGCAGCGGCATCCGAACGACTGATGTCGTCATCGGCACGACGCTGATGGCGACGAGCACGACTCCCCCGGCCGCCGGGACGAGGGCGGGCCACCACCGTCCGTCTCCGAGCTCCGGTGCCAGGACCAGGACCGCGAGGGCGGAGGCGCTCAGCACTCCCGCGGCAGCACTCCAGAACCGCGGCATGCCTGTGCGAGCGCTCAGGACGGCGATGGCGGCGAGACCCGCATACGCGGCAGCAACGCCGACGGCGCCGGCGCCGGTGTCGGCGGAGCCCGAGAGCGCGACGTACGGCGCCTGTCCGACGACCACGACGACGGCGAGCAGTTGCAGCACCTGGAGCGAGATGCGCTCGGTCTCGAGTGCGCTGGCGAACCTGCCGCGGAGGCGCGCAGCGACCCCGTGCAGCGCCACCGCCGCGAAACCGACGCCGAGGTGCCCGACCACCGCCCATCCTGGCTCGTGGCCCGCGTACCCGAGGAAGGCCGGCACGACGGCCAGTCCCATCACTCCCGCCCACAGCCAGGTGCGCACGCGCACGATTCCGGCGACGACGATCATGGTCCCGGATGCCACGAGGAGTCCGAGCGCTGCGAACCACCAGGCGCTCACGCTCGTCGGCGCGAGCTCGGAGAACGCCCAGACGTCGAGGGCGACGAACACCATCCCGAGACCGCCGATCGCCTCCGAGGAGAAGGTGAGATCGCGCCGGGCCAGCAGCCAGGCGCCTCCGAGGAACGCCGCCGTCATGACGGCGATGATGATGGTGCGAGCACCGAAGCCGAGGTCGGGGTTGAGGAAGGTGAACACTATCGCCGCGACCGCGACCAGGCCGGCTCCGGCGACGGCGAGCACGGACTGCAGGCTGATCTGGGAGTCGAAGCCGACCGCCGCAGCCCCGACGGGCGCGTTGACGGGGCGGGCCGGAGCGCCGCGGACTACGGTGGAGGCAACCGTCGCGACAGCGACGCTCGGTGCGGCTGCGACCGGCGCTGCTGCTGGCGACGGCACGGCATCCGGGATCTCCGCGATCGACGTGGCGCGGTGCTCGATCGCGAAGGCGGCCCTCTGCGACCAGTCCCACGCGCTCCGCGCCGCCACGCTCCCGAGGTCGGCCCGGCAGGCGGGGCACACGGCCACGCCGGCGACGGAGGCTCCGCAGCGCGGACAGATCGTGGGGTCGAGCAGGTATCGTGCGGCGTCGTCGCTCCAGGCCATGCGGGCGAGCCTACTGGCGGCGAGTGCCCGGAGCCGCTGCCGACACCACGCCGGTGCACAGAGTCAGGGCTGGCCCTGAGCGTCAGCCGAAGATGTTGATGGGCTTGACGATGTCGGCGTAGACGAGGAGCACGCTCATCCCGCCGAGGATGATCACGACGGCGAAGGTGAGCGGCATCAGCTTGGCGATGTCGACGGGGCCGGGATCGGGCCGGCCGCGCAGCTTGGCGAAGCCCCTCCGGATCGCCTCCCACAGCGCACCGGCGATGTGGCCGCCGTCGAGCGGCAGCAGCGGCACGAGGTTGAACACGAACAGGGCGATGTTGAGCGAAGCGATCAGGCCGATGAGGCTGGCGGCCTTCGACTGCAGCGGGATGGTGTCGATCGACGCGATCTCCCCGGCGACGCGGCCGACTCCGACGACGCTGATCGGGCCGTTCGGATCGCGCTCCCCCGACCCGAAGGCCGCGTTGGCGATGTCGACCATGCGCTGAGGCAGGTTGATGATGATGTGGGCGACCCCGGCGATGTTGTCGCCGACGGCCGGGAGCACCGCCGTCGGCGGCTGGGGCACGAGCTCGCTCGCCGGCCCGATCCCCACGAAGCCGTAGGTCGCCGTCTCGGGCTCGCCGTCGGCGTCGAGCACGTTCTTGCCCGCGGCGTCGTAGACGTAGCGCTCGGCCGAGAGCGGCGTCACGGTCAGGGTCTTCTCGGCACCGTCGCGCTCGACGACGACCGTGAGCGCGGTGCCCGACGAGTCGCGGATGACGGCCGTGGAGTCGTCCCAGCTCGTGACGGGCTCACCGTCGATGGAGACCAGCCTGTCGCCGGGCCGGATGCCGGCGGCCGCCGCCGGCGATGCGGCATCGCTCGACTCGCAGGTCTGGCGCGCACTGGTCGCCGGCAGCACGCAGGCGGAGACGCTTCCGATGGTGGTCGAGGCCTGGGCCGTGCCGAACCCCATGAGGAGCACGCCGAAGAGCACGACGCCGATCACGAGGTTCATGAACGGGCCGCCGAACATGATGATGATGCGCTTCCACACCGGAAGCAGGTAGAAGGCGCGGTGCTCGTCGCCCTCGGTGATGGTCTCGGCGCTCGCGGCCCTGGCATCGGCCGCCATCCGTCCGAAGTAGCCGCTCTTCTCGGCCTCGCGGGCGTCGATCGCGTCGTCGAACGACTCCGTGAGCGGGCCGGAGTCGGTGCGTCCCTCCTGCACGAGGGTCTGGAAGAAGCCGGTGCCGCCCTCACGCACCTTCTCGCCCTTGTGCGGCGGGAACATGCCGATCATCGAGATGTACCCGCCGAACGGGATCGCCTTGACTCCGTACTCGGTCTCGCCGCGCCGCTTGGAGAAGATGGTCGGGCCGAAGCCGATCATGTACTGCGTGACCTTGACCCCGAAGAGCTTCGCCGGCACCAGGTGCCCGATCTCGTGCAACGCGATGGAGACGGCGAGGCCCAGCGCCACGATGACGACGCCGAGGATGAAGGGCAGCACGGTTTCCACTCGCTCAGAGTAGCCGCGTGAAGCTTGGAAGGGGCTGGTGGCCGGCTGGGTGCATTCGCTACGGTCGACGGATGCGTCGACTCATCGTGGGGCACGGACTGATCGGCTCGCTCCTCGCCCGGGAGCTCGTGGCCCGCGGCGATGACGTCGTGGTCGCCACGCGCGACGGGAGGGCCGTGCCCGGAGCGGAATCAGCCGTCGCCGATGCGTCGGATGCGGCGTCCCTCGGTGCCGCGGCGAATGGAGCCGACACGATCTTCCTGGTGACGAATCCGCGCTACGACCAGTGGCCTCAGCTGTGGCCGCCGATCTTCGAGGCCGCCGTCGCCGCAGCTGCGGCATCCGGAGCCGCACTCGTCGTCATGGGCAACCTCTACTCCTACGGCGATCCGCATGGACCGATGAGCGAGACGACTGCTGAGGCGACCACCGAGGCCAAGGGGATGGTGCGCCGCGACGGTTGGGCGCTGGTGCGCGGCGCCACGGAGAGCGGAGTGATCCGCGGCGTCGAGGTGCGCGCGAGCGACTACTTCGGGCCGGGCGCCGGGCGCAACGCCCACCTCGGCAGCGACTTCTTCGCACCCGTGCTCGCGTCGAAGACGGCCAGCATCGTCGGGGGTCCCGACGCGCTGCACAGCTGGAGCTACCTGCCCGACATCGTCGCGACTCTCATCGCCGCGACCGAGTACGACGGAGCGTGGGGCCGCGTCTGGCATGTTCCGAGCGGCGAGCCGCGATCCCGCTCGGACATCGTCGCCGAGGTGAACGCCGGCTGGGGTTCGCAGGGGCGCATCCGTCCGTATCCGACGGTCGTGCTGAAGGCGATCGGCCTCGTCAACGGCGAGATCCGCGAGATCGTGGCGTCGAGCCACCAGTTCCGCACGCCGTTCGTCATCGACTCCACGGAGACGGAACGACTGCTCGGAGTGCGTGCGACGCCGTGGCCGGAGGCGCTGCGTGCGACCGTGGAGTCCGTGCGCTCTGCAGGCTGAGCCTGCTGACCCGAACCAGCTCGCTCGGCCTCAGCCCGCTCGGCCTCAGCCCGCTCGGCCTCAGCCCGCTCGGCCG
This sequence comes from Leifsonia sp. Leaf264, assembly GCF_001422325.1. Taxonomy (GTDB): domain Bacteria; phylum Actinomycetota; class Actinomycetes; order Actinomycetales; family Microbacteriaceae; genus Orlajensenia. Next base: position 308,302 of record NZ_LMMR01000004.1, on the reverse strand, counting down.
GCGATGATGCGATCCGCCGCTGCCCGGGCGTTCAGCTCAGCCTGGGCCAGGGACTCGCGGGTGATGGCACCCGACTCCGGGGCGTGGGCGTCGACGACCCGCTCGACGGTGTCGACGATGTCGAGGAAGCCGATCCGGCCGGCGTGGAAGGCGTGCACGGCCTGCTCGTTGGCGGCGTTGAAGACGGCGGGGTAGGTGCCGCCGGCACGTCCGACCCTCTTGGCCAGCGCGACGGCGGGGAACGCCACCTCATCGAGCGGGGCGAAGGTCCAGCTGTGCGACTGCGTCCAGTCGAGCGGAACGCCGACGCCGGCGACGCGATTGGGCCAGTCCAGTCCGAGGGAGATGGGCAGCCGCATGTCGGGGGGCGACGCCTGCGCGATGGTCGAACCGTCGGCGAACTCCACCATCGAGTGGATGACCGACTGCGGATGCACCGTCACCTCGATCCTGTCGTACGGCACGTCGAAGAGCAGGTGCGCCTCGATGACCTCCAGGCCCTTGTTGACGAGGGTGGCCGAGTTGGTGGTGACGACGAGGCCCATGTCCCAGGTCGGGTGGGCGAGGGCGTCGCGAGGGGAGGCATCCGCCATCTCCGATCGGCTGCGACCGCGGAACGGGCCTCCGGATGCCGTCAGCACGAGGCGGCGCACCTCGGACGGCGTGCCGGCCAGAAGGGCCTGGGCAATGGCCGAGTGCTCGGAGTCCACCGGCACGATCTGGCCCGGCGCCGCCACGGCCTTCACCAGTTCGCCGCCCACGATGAGCGACTCCTTGTTGGCGAGGGCGAGGACACGACCCGACTCGAGCGCGGCCAGGGTGGGCCCGAGTCCGATGGAGCCCGTGATGCCGTTGATGACGACGTCGGCGTCGACAGTGCGCACGAGCTGCTCCGCCTCCACCTCGCCGAACGCCGTGTGTTCGACGCCGAAGGCGGCGGCCTGCTCGGCCACGAGGGACCGGTTCGACCCGGCGGCGAGCCCCACCACCTCGAACCTGTCGCGGTTGGCGCCGATGACGTCGAGAGCCTGCGTTCCGATGGAGCCCGTCGAGCCGAGGATGATGATCCGCTTCACCTGCGTCACTCTACGCGTGCGCGGGACATGCTCACCGGCGCATGTATTTCGGACTACGGTGAACGGATGGCCGAGGAGGACACGACGACAGCGCAGCCGATCCATCGGCCCGGTTTCGTCTACGCCCTGTGCAAGGCATTGCTCTGGCCGGTCGTGTGGCTGTACTTCCGTCCGCGGGTCAGCGGCCGGAAGAACGTTCCCCGTACGGGCCCGGTCATCTTCGCCAGCAACCACCTGTCGTTCATCGACAGCATTGCCATTCCCAGCGTGGCGCCGCGGCGCCTGCAGTTCCTGGCCAAGTCCACCTACTTCGAGGGCAGCGGCATGGGCGGTGCCATCACGCGCTGGTGGTTCACGTCCATCGGCGTCGTGCCCGTCGAACGCGGGGCAGGGGCCAGCGGGCAGGAGTCGCTCGACATCGGCCGGCGCATCCTCGAGTCCGGCGGCGCGTTCGCGCTCTACCCCGAGGGAACGCGCTCGCTCGACGGACGCCTCTACAAGGGACGGACGGGAGTCGCCTTCCTCGCGCTCACGACGGGCGCGACCGTGGTTCCCGTCGGCCTGCTGGGAACCGAGAAGATCCAGCCGGTCGGCACGAAGTTCCCTCGCCCGCACCGCTTCACCGTCGCGTTCGGCGAACCCCTCGACCTGAGCGTGCACGGCGGTCCCGACTCCGGCCGGGCACGGCGGCACGCGACGGACGAGATCATGGCGGCCATCCACGCGCTGAGCGGCCAGGAACTGGCCAACGCCTACAACGAGTCTCCGCAGCACGGTGTGGCCAAGCTCGTCGACCGTGTGCTTCCGCGCGAGCGTCGCTGAGGCATCCGTCAGCCGTCGCGGTTAGGGTCGAACGGTGACCAGCCAGCCCCGTTCCCGCCTGCACAGGGTGTTCGCCGTCGCAGCCGCCGTCGTGCTGGGCACGATGATCGTGGCGGGCTCCCCGGTGCCGCCGGCGACAGCCGGATCCCTGCAGGCCTCGGCCGACGGCGTGGTCCGGGCGCTCGGTGCGCCGATCGCGACGTCGACGCAGACCCATACCTTCTATGCCGCGGCCGTCGGTGCCGAGCAGGACGACGGCGATGACTTCGATCCCGGCAGCATCATCAGCGACTACAACTTCTTCAACAGCGCGGCCATGACCGAGCAGCAGGTGCAGGACTTCCTGGACTCGGCACCGTGTCGGCCGCGGGACGACTCGCCGTGCCTGCGCGACTACACCCAGGACACCAGCTTCCAGGCCGCCGTCGAACGAGGTCACTGCGACGCCTACAGGCCCGGGCGTGACGAGTCGGCGGCGCGCATCATCACCAAGGTCGCGAAGGCGTGCGGGGTCAGCCCGCGCGTGCTGCTGGTGCTGCTGCAGAAGGAGCAGTCGCTCATCACCCGCCCGAACGCCTCGGGCTACCTGCGGGCGACGGGCTACGGCTGCCCCGACACCGCCGACTGCGACCGGAAGTACTTCGGCTTCTTCAATCAGGTCTACAACGCGGCCTGGCAGTTCCGCCAGTACACCCAACATCCGGATCGCGCCTACAGGATCGGCTCGGTCCCCGTCGGTTTCAACCCCGACGCGGCGTGCGGGTCGACGGTCGTGTCGATAGCGAACCAGGCCACGGCGAACCTCTACAACTACACGCCGTACCAGCCCAATGACGCCGCCCTGGCCGACCTGAAGGGCGAGGGCGACGGATGCTCCACCCACGGCAACCTCAACTTCTGGCTGCTCTACTCGAAGTGGTTCGGGAGTCCGGACACCGAGCCGTATCCGACCGTCTTCGGCCCCTGCGCCAACCTGACCGGCGGTCAGGCCTGCGAGCCGCCACGCTGGGTGCTCGACGACGTCGACGCACAGCCGATGGCCTCAGCTCGCTGAATCCCGGCTCGACGGGAGGACCGCCTCAGCGGCCGGCCCGCGCCCGATAGGTGCGCGCCTTGGCCCTGTTGCCGCAGACTCCCATCTCGCACCAGGTGCGTGAGCCGTTGCGCGAGCGGTCGTAGAACGCCCAGGCGCAGTCGTGCGCGAAGCAGAGCTTGACCCGCCGGAGCCTGCCCTGGATGGCGAGGGTCACGGCGTTGGCCAGCACGGCCTCGGCGACGGTCTCGGGCTCCAACGTGACGGAACGCGCCGAGACGCCGATGCGCACCGGCAGGCCCGGCAGCTCGGCGTCGCCGCCGCTGGCGATGGTGCGGAGCGCGTCGCGCAGTTCGCGCACCTGCTCGAGGTCGCCGGCGACCAGTCCGCGTCCGGCTGCCCACTCGTCCAGGCCCGTCAGCGTCGCCAATTCGTCGGTGACGTACTCGACATCCAGGCTGTTGAGGAAGTCGACGACGAGGCCCTCCAGGGGGACCGGGTCGGAACCGTCATCCGTCAGCACATCTCCGCCATCAGTCATCTAACCACTGTACAACGAATACCGGTTACGGTACCGTCGTAACTATCAATTCGATATAGCCGGTTATTCCTCCTCGGCCCGCATCGGGTCGAGGCAACGGAGCAGACGGAGCGACGACCATGAATCCCCTCATCATCTGGGCCACCCGCGATGTGCGGATGCTCGACCACAGCACCGACGACGAAAAGCTGCGCCACCAACGGGTGCACGACTCCGACGAGCTCACTCCCCTGGAGCGCGACGGACGCTGGGCTGCGGCCATCCACCGCTGGGCCATGCAGGACGAAGCAGCGGCGCTGGCCGACCAGGCCGATGGTGCCCACGAGGTCACGCGGGCGCGGCACTCGTCTCAGCTGCGAGCGCGAGTCTCGGGCTCGTGATGCACCGGGAAGTTCACTGACGCCGCGATGAAGCACAGCCGCGAGGCCTCGTGGTGCAGGCCGGAGGCCAGTTCCACCATCGACGCGTCAGCCACCTCCACGCGCGGGCGCAGGGTGGCCGAGGTGAAGCGACCGCCGCCGTCGTGTGTCTGGACCATAGCGCCTACGGCGTCATCCGTGTAGCCCGTCACGACGACGCCGTTCATGACGGCGACGTGCAGGTACGAGAGCATGTGGCACTGCGCGAGGGCGGCGAGCAGCATCTCCTCGGGGTTCCAGCGGCTGGCATCGCCACGGAACGCCGGGTCGGCAGAACCCTCGATCGCGGTCTTGCCGGATGCCGTCACGAGGTGCTCGCGGCCGTAGTCCCTGTAGCCGCTCGTGCCAGTCCCCCTGTCGCCGCGCCACTCGACTGTGACGGCGTAGTGGTGGTCGAAATCCATGGCCTGTGCTCCCTGCTGACGGTCTCCTCGTCGAGGATAAGCTGGAGCCACCATGACTTCCATCTCCCTCGACACCCCGCCCTCCGTTCCGCAGGAGCGCAGCATCGTCACGGCCATCCCCGGCCCGAAGTCGCAGCAGCTGCACGCACGCCGCCTGGCCGTGGTCTCCACCGGCGTCTCCTCGACGCTCCCGGTCTACATCGAGAGGGCGAACGGCGCCATCCTCGTCGACGTCGACGGCAACAGCTTCATCGACTTCGGCGCCGGCATCGGCGTGACGACGGTTGGCCACACCGAGGCGAGCGTCGTGGCCGCGGCCACCGGCCAGCTGCAGGACGTGATCCACACGCTGTTCACCATCACGCCCTACGAGGAGTACGTGCGCGTCGCCGAACTCCTGGCCGAGCACACTCCCGGCGACTGGGCCAAGAAGAGCGTCCTCGTGAACTCGGGGGCCGAGGCCGTCGAGAACGGGGTCAAGATCGCCCGCAAGTACACCGGCCGCCGCGCCGTCGCGGTGCTCGATCACGCCTACCACGGCCGGACGAACCTCACGATGGCCATGAACTATAAGGCGATGCCCTATGCGACCGGCTTCGGCCCCCTCGTCGGCGACGTGTACCACGCTCCGAGCTCCTACCCCTATCACGACGGCCTCAGCGGCGCCGAGGCCGCAGCCCGCACGACAGCGTGGCTCGAGAAGGTCGTCGGCGCCTCCGACCTCGCCTGCCTCGTCGTCGAGCCCATCCAGGGCGAGGGCGGCTTCATGGTTCCCGCCGACGGCTACCTGCCCGCCCTGCAGGAGTGGTGCACGGCCAACGGGGTCGTGCTCATCGCCGATGAGATCCAGTCGGGCATGGCGCGCACCGGACGGTACTACGCCAGCGAGCACTTCGGCCTCGAGCCCGATCTGGTGCTCACGGCCAAGGGCATCGCCGGCGGCCTGCCGCTGGCCGCCGTCACAGGTCGCGCCGAGATCATGGACTCGGCCCAGCCCGGCGGACTCGGAGGCACCTTCGGCGGCAACCCCGTCGCCTGCGCCGCCGCCGTCGCCGTGTTCGAGGCCATCGAGGACAACAAGCTCCTCGCCGAGGGCGCTCGGATCGAGAAGACCCTCACCGCCGGCCTCGAGGCCCTCGCCGCGAAGTACGACATCATCGGCGAGATTCGCGGACGCGGCGCCATGATCGCGATCGAACTCGTGCAGCCCGGCACCGGCACCACGACGAAGGAGCCGAACGCCGCCGCGGTGAATGCGATCACCGCCTACGCCGCCCAGCACGGCGTGCTGTTCCTCAGCGCCGGCACCTACGGGAACGTGCTGCGCTTCCTGCCGAGCCTGGCCGTCTCCGACGAGCTCATCGCCGACGGGCTCGCCGTGCTCGACGACGCGTTCGCGCAGCTGTCCTGACCGTGGCCGAGACATTCCAGGTCGACGATTCGGTCGAGGTCGCCGTGGTCGAGCGCAGCGGCTTCATCGAGTCGCGTCACGCCGGATCCGCCATCGTGCTCTCCCCCGCCGGCGACATCGTGCGCACCCTCGGAGACGTGGCATCGCCGGTCTTCCCCCGGTCGGCGCTGAAGCCGTTCCAGGCCGTCGCGGTCATGTCGAGCGGGCTCACCCTCCGGGGAACCGACGCCGCCATCGCCACGGCGAGCCACTCGGGCACGGCGCGGCACGTTGACCTCGTGCGCGGCGTCCTGGCTCGCGCCGGGGTGCCGGAATCGGCGCTGGCATGCCCCGACGCCTACCCGCAGGACACGGCGGCGCGCGATGCCGTGGTGCGCGCGAACGGCGCGAAGTCTCCGCTGTACATGAACTGCTCGGGCAAGCACGCGGCCATGCTCGCGGCCTGCGCGGTGAACGGCTGGCCGCTCGACGGCTACCTCGACATGGAGCATCCGCTGCAGAAGCGGATCCTCGACATCGTCGAACGCTTCACCGGCGAGCGACCTGCCGCCACCGGGATCGACGGATGCGGTGCTCCCGTGCACGCGATCTCGCTCACGGCCCTCGCCCGCGGCATCCAGCGCGTCACGACGTCGACGCCGTCGTCGCCGTTCGCCATCTACCGCGAGGCCGGCGCGCTGACCGAGGCCGTGCGCGAGCATCCGTGGGTCATCGCCGGTCCTGGGCTGGGCGATTCCATCACGATCGAACGGCTCGGCGTGTTCTCCAAGTACGGGGCCGAGGGCAGCATCGTCATGACCGCACCCGACGGCACGACTGTCGCGGCCAAGGTGCTCGACGGGAACGTCCGCGTCGTGCATGCCGTCGCCTTGAGGCTGCTGGTGCAGGCAGGGGCGCTCGACGCCGCAGCCGTCACGCCCGTGCTCGACGAGCTCGACCTCTGGGTCACCGGCGGTGCGGACAGGGTGGGTCGCATCCGCGCGACGGTCTAGGGCTCCGCGGCTCGCCGAGAACCTAGCCCTTCGCCAGCCTCCTGCGCCTCGCCGCCTGCGAGATCTGCGCGATGAGCACGAGCGCTATGGCGAACAGGAAGACGGCCGACGCTATGACGTTGGCCTCGGCCGGGATGCCGCGCGCCGCCGAGATGTAGATGTACTTCGGGAAGGTCATCACGGATCCGGAGTTGAAGTTCGTGATGATGAAGTCGTCGAAGCTCAGGGCGAAGGCGAGCAGCGCCGCAGCGATGATTCCGGGCAGCAGCAACGGGAACGTGACCCGCAGGAACACCTGCGTCGGTGACCCGTAGAGGTCGCGTCCCGCCTCCTCGAGCGCCGGATCGAGGCTCGCGACGCGCGCCTTCACCGTGACCACGACGAAGCTGATGCAGAACATCGTGTGGGCGATGATGATCGTCAGCATGTCCTTCGGCACCCCGAAGGCCAGGAACTGGGCCGCCAGGCCCGCACCGAGCACGACCTCGGGGGTCGCCATCGGCAGGAACAGCAGCAGGCTGATGCCGGAGCGCGCCCGGAACCTGTAGCGCACGATGGCGATGGCGATCATGGTGCCGAGGATCGTGGCGACGACCGTGGCGACGACGCCGATGATGATGCTGTTCCCGAACGCCTCGCAGACGGCGCCGTTCTGCACCGCGCACACGTTGAGCCACTTGTCGAGGGTGAAGCCCCGCCAGGAGATGTTCGACTTGATCGAGTCGTTGAAGCTGAACACCAGCGTGTAGACGATCGGGACGAGCAGGAAGATGAACGCCAGGATCGCGTAGGCGGGCAGGATCCAGCTGCTGAGCGACGGTCGACGTGGACGGGTGTTGCGCGACGGCCTCGCCGTCTCGGAGTTCTCGCTCTCGAAGAGCCCCGCGACGACGGCGCCGGCCTGTCCCTCACCGCTCACAGCAGGTCCTCCGTTCCGCTTCGCTTCACGTAGATGCCGACGATCACCAGGATCACCGTCATCAGGATGATCGACAGCGCTGCCGCCGCCGGGTAGTTGAGCAGGACGAGGAAGTTCGCCTCGATCACGTTTCCGATCATCTGCGTGTCGGCTCCTCCGAGGAAGTCCCGGCTGGCGTTGACGTAGTCGCCGGCCGCCGGGATGAAGGTGAGCAGCGTTCCAGCCACGATGCCCGGCATCGACAGCGGGATGGTGACCTTGCGGAACACGTGGAACGGGCTCGCGTACAGGTCGCTGCCGGCCTCGAGGTACCTGGTGTCGAGTCGTTCGAGGGTCGTGAACAGCGGCAGGGTCATGAAGGGGATGAAGTTGTACGTCAGGCCGAAGATCACGGCGGCGGGAGTGCCCGTGAAGTGCGCATCCGGAGCCATCAGCGACAGGGCCTTGAGGCTCGTGATCACGAACGACTCGTCGGAGAGCAGTTGCTTCCACGCCAGGGTGCGCAGCAGGAAGCTGATGAAGAACGGGGCTATGACCAGCACCAGCATCAGGCTCTGGAGCAGGGGCCATCGCCGCGCCTTCACTCCGATGAAGTAGGCCAGCGGATAGCTGAACGCCAACGCGAACACCGTGGCGGCCAGGGCGTAGCCGAAGGAGCGCAGGATGTGCGGCCAGTAGTCGGAGACGACCTGCACGTAGTTCTGCCAGTTGAAGGCGTAGTCGTACTGGCCGATGTCGCCGTACTCCCGCGGCACCTGCAGCGAGGTGAGCACCAGCGAGACCAGCGGCGTGAGGAAGAACAGCACCAGGTACAGGATGCCGGGAAGCAGCAGGAACAGCGCGATGCGACTCTTCTTGCGCGGAGCCGGCTCTGCCGTGACGGCCGAGCTCGAGAAGGCGGCGAAGGCCACGGGCGTCCCCTAGTCCTCGAGTTCGGCGATGAGGGCCTCACGACGCTGCGCCGCGATCGACTTGGTGTCGGTGTCGCCGATGAAGCGCACCACCTCGTCGGGAACGTCGGAGAGACCGAAGGAGTGCTCGACGTTCCAGCTCACCCAGACGTCGTCGCCCACATGGCTGATCGGTCCGAACTCGCGGTTCTGCGAGAAGACGATGATGGTGCCGGCTCCGGGCACGGCGACCAGGTACTGCGTGCTCACGCCCGAGAACGACACGTCGATGACGCGACCGGGACCGAGCACGTTCCGTCCGGAGTCCGCGCCAGGGGCATCGCGGTGGATCGCGAGCTTCTCCGGCCTGACCCCGACCGTGACGGCACCGGTGTGACGTTGCGCCCTGGCGACGGGGACGGCCACGCGGATGCCGGCGACGTCGACGGCGACGACAGTGGACGTGGTCTCCGCCACTGTGCCGGTGAACAGGTTCGACTGGCCGAGGAAGTTCGCCACGAATGCCGTGTGCGGCAGTTCGTAGAGGGCCTCGGGGGCGCCCATCTGCTCGATCTGGCCCTTGTTCATCACCGCGACGGTGTCGGCCATGGTCATGGCCTCCTCCTGGTCGTGCGTGACGTGCAGGAAGGTCAGGCCGACCTCCTCCTGGATGGTCTTGAGCTCGAGCTGCATCTGGCGTCGCAGCTTGAGATCGAGGGCGCCGAGAGGCTCGTCGAGCAGCAGCAGTGCCGGCCGGTTGACGATGGCGCGGGCCAGGGCGACCCGCTGCTGCTGGCCGCCGGAGAGCTGCTGCGGCTTGCGCGCGGCGAGGTGGTCGAGTTCGACGAGCCTGAGCGCCTCGTGCGCCCGGTTGACGGGGTCGGAGACCTTGCGTCGCCGCAACCCGAACGCGACGTTCTCGAGGATCGTCATGTGCGGGAACAGCGCGTAGCTCTGGAACACGGTGTTCACCGGACGCTGGTGCGGTTTCGTGGCCGTGACGTCCTTGCCGCCGATGAGGATGCGCCCCGCCGTCGGCTCCTCGAGGCCCGCCACGAGACGGAGAGTCGTGGTCTTGCCACATCCGCTCGGTCCGAGGAGGGCGAAGAAGGATCCGGCCGGGATCTCGAGGTTCAGGTCGTCGATGGCGGTGAAACCGGGGAACCGCTTCTGGATGCCGACGAGGGTGAGGTCGGCACCGCTGTCGGCGAACTGCGACGCTGCCATGTCAGGCTCCCAACAGGATGGCCTGGAACTCGGCCTGGTACTTCTGCTCCTCGGCACCGCTCAGCGTGCGGAACACGTGGGCCTTCGACAGGGTCGTCTCATCGGGGAAGATGAGCTGGTTGTCGGCGAGCTCGGGGTCGATGGCCGCCGCAGCCTCCTTGGCGCCGACGACGGGCGTGATGTAGTTCACCCACGCGGCCACCTCGGCGGCGACCTCGGGCTCGTAGTAGTAGTTGATGAGCTTCTCGGCGTTGGCCTTGCGCGGCGAACCGATGGGGATGAGGAAGTTGTCGTTCCACAGGGTTCCGCCGTCGGTCGGGAGGGCGAACTCCCACTTGTCCCCGGCCTCGGCGTTGATCACCGTGATGTCGCCCGACCAGCAGATGGCGGCCAGGGTGTCCTCGCTCTTCAGGTCCTCGAGGTAGGCGTTGCCCTTGATGTTGCGGACCTGGCCGCTGGAGACCTGCTTCTGGAGCTCGTCGATGGCGGCGGAGAACTCGTCGTCGCCCCAGTCGCCGCTGATGTCGACGCCCTGCTCGAGCATGATCAGGCCCATGGTGTCGCGCATCTCGGAGAGGACCCCGACGCGACCCTTGAGCGACGGGTCCCACAGGTCGGCGACGGAGGCCAGGCCGCCCGGCACCTTCTCCTTGTTCCAGCAGATGCCGGCGAAGCCGCCTTGCCAGGGGAGGCTCATCTTGCGGCCGGGGTCGAAGTCGACGTCCTGCAGCGACGGCGTGAGGTTCTTGCTGTTCGGGATGTTCGCCAGGTCGAGGGGCTGGGTGTAGCCGAAGCGGATCCAGCGGGCGACCATCCAGTCGGTGAGGCACACGGTGTCGGCGCCGATGTCCTGACCGAGGGCGAGCTGGTCCTTGACCTTGCCGTAGTACGAGTTGTTGTCGTCGACGGCCACGTCGTAGTTGACCTTGATGCCGGTCTCCTTGGTGAAGGCATCCAGGGTCGGGTAGTTGCCGGCGTCGTCCTCATCGATGTACGCGGCCCAGTTCGCCCAGTTGAGGGTCTTGTCGCTGTCGGAGGTGTCAGCCGCCGCCGTCGGCTTCGCTGACCCACCCGTCGAGCAGGCGGCGAGCGCGAGCGCCGTGGCACCGGCGCCGGCTCCCGACAGCAGGGCACGCCTGTTCAACTGCGAGCTCTTCGCCTGGGCGATGAGGGATCGGATCATCGGATCAGCGGGCAGCTCACGGGGCTTCACAGGCGTACTCCTTCACGGGTGGCACAGAACAGGTGGTACTCGTCTCGCGGCCCGCGATCGTTGCGGGTGGGTCGATATTCGCACACTGCAGGCGCCTAAGCACGGTTTGGTAACCAAATCGTTCATTTCGGCGCGGATTCCGCACGAATCCAGCACTTGCAGGGACGTTAAAAGCATGTTTCCGATAGTTCGACGCGCGTGTCGCTGGGTAGGCTGAACTGCGGGACAAGGGCGTCCCGTCAACGAAGGAGCGGTATGAGAGTCGCAGTCCCCACAGAGATCAAGAACAACGAGTTCCGGGTCGCCATCACCCCGGCCGGTGTGCACGACCTGGTCGGTCAGGGCCACGAGGTGTACATCCAGTCCGGCGCCGGAGCCGGTTCATCGATCAGCGACGAGGAGTATCGCGCCGCCGGAGCGGAGCTCCTTCCCGATGCAGCATCCACGTGGGCCATCGCCGATCTCCTGCTCAAGGTCAAGGAGCCGATCGAGAGCGAGTACGCGTACTTCCGTGACGGGCTGCTCCTGTTCACCTACCTGCACCTCGCCGCCGAGCCCGAGCTCACCGACGCCCTGCTCGCCTCGGGCGTCACGGCCATCGCCTACGAGACCGTCCAACTGCCTGGTCGGCAGCTCCCCCTCCTCGCCCCGATGAGCGAGGTGGCCGGACGCCTCGCCCCCATCGTCGGCGCCAACGCGATGCTGAAGCCGAACGGCGGACCGGGCCTGCTCGTTCCCGGCGTCCCGGGGACCGCCCCGGCCCGGGTCACCATCCTGGGCGGCGGCGTGGCCGGCACGAACTCCCTGCAGATCGCGATGGGCCTGGGCGCCGAGGTGACCGTGCTCGACACCAACCTGTTCAGGTTGCGCGAGCTCGACGCCCTCTACGGCGGCCGCATCCGCACCATCGCGTCGAACAGCTTCGAGATCGACAAGGCCGTCGTGGAGGCCGACCTCGTGATCGGTTCAGTCCTGCTGCCGGGTGCCAAGGCGCCGAAGCTGGTCAGCAACGAACTCGTCTCCCGGATGCGTCCGGGCAGCGTGCTGGTGGACATCGCCATCGACCAGGGCGGATGCTTCGCCGACTCCCGTCCGACGACCCACGCCGATCCGACCTTCACCGTGCACGGGTCGCTGTTCTACTGCGTGGCCAACATGCCCGGCGCGGTGCCGCGCACCTCGACCTATGCGCTGACGAACGCGACCCTGCCCTACGTGCGTTCGGTCGCGAACGCCGGCTGGCGTTCGGCGCTGCTCGCCGACCCGGCGCTGGCCCTGGGACTCAACATCCACGCCGGCGGGGTCTACAACGCCGGTGTGGCCGCCGCCAACGGACGCGCGGCCCTGGCCCCGGCTGCTGCGCTCGGCTGAGCTGCTCCCCGACGCCGACCGATCGGCGAACGGGGATCGGTCGGCATCCGTCACTCCTCGATCCTGGCGCGATGGATGCCGCCATCGGGGCCGAGCACCCAGACGTGCCCGGCACCCGGGCGGAGCGGCGGCGGAAGTTCCCGCAGCCTGGTGAGCTGACGCACCTCACTCGTGCTGCAGCCGTCGAACACGACCGTCGAGCGTGCGCACAGCGTCGTGAACAGCACGGGTTGGGCCTGCCAGGCGTCGGGACGACCCACGAGGATGGGCTCCGCCGGCGCCGCTCGCATCTCCAGGTCACTCCGTGCTCCAGCATGAAGCTGCAGGATCTCACGGCCCGGAGCGAGGCGCGCGAGCCGGCCGGCGAGCTGCTCGGGTCTGGGCGACACCGCGAGCAGCGGACCACCCGTCGCCAGGATCGGCGGCTTCGCGGCAGCGACAGGCCGCTCGACGGCTGCGTTCGGCGCAGCACCGGCATGCGACCGCCCGTCGGGAGCGAGCACCTGCAGCCTGACGCCCTGCCACACGCCCCGGCCCGGCGGGGCATCGGGGTCCCAGAGCTCGGCCGGGGCGCCGGCGAGGGCGTGCTCGCTGCGATCATCGGTGCGCAGCACGATGGCGCCGCCGAACAGGCCGGTCAGCGAACCGAGGCCGCTGGCACGACGGGCGGCGACCACCACCCGCACAGCACCGTCGTGGAGCAGCACGGTGAGGCGCTCCGTCGCAGCCTGGCGGTACTCGAGCTCCCAGCGGGTGGTCACCGCATCCCAGTCGTCGAGGAGCAGCAGGCCGTCCCGGGCGTGCTCGGCACGTTCCAGGGCGTCCCAGGTCTCCTCGACATCGGCTGGGACGACGACGGCGCCCGGGGTCTCGGCCGCGATGCGGGACAGGAGGGCGGTGCGGCCGGATCCCCCGCTGCCCTGGACGATCAGGGCACGGCCCGACCACCGGGCCACGGGCTGGTCCTGGAGGGCCGGTCGGTCGAGTACCCCGATCGCGACGCCTGGACGTGACGGGGCCTCACGGGCCATCGCGGCCAGGAAGGCCGGGTGGTCGGTGCCGAGGACTGCCGGCAGCGGCGGCAGCCACGGGCGCCACGGACGTCGCTGACCGGCATCCGGTGCCAGCCCCTCGATGTCGGCGCAGGTGGTGACGGCGAGCTGCGTCTCCTCCACGCTCCCCCGGCGCGCGATCAGACAACGGCCGGGGAGCGCGGCCGGGATGCGTGCGGCCGCCGGGGTCGAGATGAACGCCGCGCTGTCGGCGCCGTCGATCACGCGCAGGCTGATGCGCAGCGCGCAGTTGGCCAGCAGCGCCTCGCGCACGACGCCGGCCGGTCGCTGCGTGCACAGGATGAGGTGCAACCCGAGCGAACGCCCCCTGGCGGCGATGTCGGCGAAGAGGGCGTGCATTCCCGCCTCGGCCTCGAGCAGGGCGGCCAACTCGTCGACGACGATGACGAGTCGCGGAAGGGCTGCTGCGTCGCCGCCCGCGCCGCTGACGAGGGCGTCGATGCTGCTCACCCCCGCTGCGGCGAGCACGGCCTCGCGTCGCCTCATCTCGGCGCGCAGGCTCTCCAGCACGCGGCGGGCGAGCGGCGCATCCAGGTCCGTCACCACCCCCACACAGTGCGGCAGCCCGCCGAGGGCCGTCCCGGTGGCACCACCCTTGAAGTCGACGAGCAGGAAGGCGAACTCCGATGGACTGCGCCCTGCCGCCATCGCGGCCATCCAGGTGACGAGCAGCTCGCTCTTGCCGCTGCCCGTCGTGCCGCCGACGACGGCGTGCGGGCCGTCGGCGACGAGGTCCATCGCCACCGGGCCCGCCGCGCCGATCCCGATCACGCAGCGGAGCCCGGCGCCGCCGCGCTGCTCGAGGGCGGCGAAGGACACCGTTGCCGGCACTGATACCCCCGCCGTGCGGCGTGCGAGCAGCGCGAGGATGCCGGCGTGGGCCCCGGCCTGCTCCCGGCTCACCAGTTCCGGCACCAGCCTGGCCCCGGTACCGTCGCTCGACCTCACGATCTCGGCGTCGACGGCACTGCGCACGACGAGGATGGTGCCGCAGCCCGGCGGCAGCACGGCGACTGTCGGCGCACCGGCGAGCACGACCGATCGTGCCCGTCTGCCCTCGTCGACTCTCGCCTGGACGGCGGGTGACCGGCCCGTGTCCGAGGCCTGCAGGACGACGAGGGTCGGCATGGCGCCGCCCGACTCCGCCGTCGCGGAATCGGTCGATGCGACGCGATCATTCACCGAGTGCGGAAGCTCGGCCGCCCACTCCCACTCGGGCGTGCCGGGAGTGCTGACGCGGAGGGCGCCCGGCGGCACGGCATCGACGAGCTGGAGCAGCAGTCCGCGGAGCACGGCCCGAACGAGAGGCTCCGGCCCGACGACCCCGACGCCTGCCGACGCGTCGACGACGACGGGCATGTCGTCGGCCGTACCCGCTGCCGCCACGACCTCGGCACGTTCGCGGCCGACGGCATCATCGGGGGCGAGCAGCTCCTGCCCGTCCTCCGCCAGCGCCGGGCACGCGACGGACCCGGTGCCGAGCACGACCGGGCCCAATGCGGATGAACGCCAGCGACGGGCGTCCTCGTCGGCCGCGAAGAACGCGTCACAGGCACTCGGATGCCGCTGCCAGGCCGCTCGGCGCTCCTCCTGCTGCTGCCGGGCGACCCTGTCGGCGAGTGCGGCGATGGCCGTGCTGTGCTCGGCGCGGGCCCTGCGCGACGCAACCCTCGTCGAGCGTGCGGCATCCGCGAGACTCGCGAGGGCGATGACCGGACCCAGGGCCGCGAACAGGAGCATCGAGGGCGAGCCGGTGAGAGTCCAGAGGCCGAGTGCGACGACGACCGGGGCGATGCTCGCGAGCAGCGGGAACGGCGGGCGCTCGGGGCGAGTCGGACGGGGAGGCAGTCGCAGGTGTTCGGCTCGGTACTGCTGATCGGTCACCCCGTGATGGAAGCATCGACGCAGACCCGTCGCGGCGGGGAGGCCGGCATCGGTGCATGCCGCGTCCCCTGCGAGCGGGCGGGGAGGACGCTAGGAGACGGTGAAGTGCTGTTCCCCGATGTCGACTCGGGATCCCCGCGGAACCAGGTAGCGGCGTCCGGGGTCGCAGCGCATCGCCGGCTCGTGGGGGCGACGGATGATGGTGCCGTTGCCGGAGAACCTGTCGCAGACCCACAGCTCGCCGCCGTGCTGGCCGAACTCGAGATGCGTCTTCGAGACCGACAGGCCTCGATCGGCGACGGCGATGAGTTCGTCGTGGTACTCGGTGGGTTGCTGCAGCGGTCGGCGGCCGATCAGCCCGGTGCCTGACACCGCCCATTGCTCCCCCGTGCTGAAGGAGAGGATGAACGTCGACGCTTCCACGGCGACAGGGGCAGCGGTGTGGGCACCGGGTGCCGCTGCGTCGGCCGTGGCGGCCGTCGCCGGCGCAGACTCCGACCCCGGGGCCGGATCGGCCTGCAGCCCGCCGGGGCGGAGCGGCTCGATGATCGTGGTGTCGCCGGGCCGCGGATCGGTCCTGGTGCGACTCAGCGGGGTCGCCGTCGTCGAGCTGCCGCACTCGCCGCAGAACATCGCGCCCGGTGGGAGGGTGGCGCCGCAGATCAGGCAGGTCATGGTCGAGGCCTCCGTCCATCCCTCGGCATCCGGAACGATCTGAGCGAGACTCGCGCGCGCAGCCGCTGCCATCGCGTGTGTCCCGCGTCGAGACTATCGCGCAGCTCGTCGACCTCACGCCACACCCGGTCGGCCTGTTCGACCGGAGGCGGCTCCGGTGCGAACACGGCACGGTCGACGTCCGTGGCCAGCGCGAGGGGGCGGATGCCGCCTACGAGGGCCGCGTTCTCGCTGCGGGTGGCCGACGGCGGCAGGGCGAACCCGTGGTCGACGGCGAGGTCGGTGAACTCGCGCCAGCCCCCGGCGATCCGTTCCACGGGGTCCGGGGCACGTCGGCGCAGCCGCCGTCGGCGCAGCTTCGCGGCGATGACGGCGAGGAAGGGGCTGAGGACGACGGCGAGGCCGAGCAGGATCCATCCCGTGATCGTGGCCACCAGGAGCACGAGGGCGAGGACGGGGTCGACGGTGTCCGGGGCATCCGTCGGCACCCTCTGCGGATCGGGAGCAGGCGCCTCCGGTTGCGGTTCCTCGAGCGGTGGCGGCAGGACGACCTGGGGTCTGGAGATGGCGGTGAGGTCCTCGTCGTCCTTGTCGGGGATCTTCCGCGCCTCCGGATTCGGGTCGACGGGCACCCAGGAGCCCGAGGCGTCCTGCACCTCGATCCACGCCGTGATGTCGGAGCCCGTCACGGCCACGGAACCCGCGGTCGCCGAGACGTCGGGCTCGAAGCCGATGACGACACGCGCCGGGAAGCCGATCATGCGCGCGAGCACCGCCGCCACCGCCGCGTACTGCTCCTGGTCGCCCACCATCGGCACGTCGGTCACCAGCTGCGTCAGGCGTGCTGCCGCGTGGCCGGACACGCTGTCGCTCGGGTGCTCGGTGTCGTCGGTGCCGTGGCTCAGGTAGCCGTCCTTCCGGAGGCCGGCGATCATGTCGGAGAGCTGGGTCCCGGCATCGGTGTTCTCGTCGACCCAGTCCGTGAGTCTGGCGGAGAGGCCCTCCGGGACGACCGTCAGCGGAGGGAGGACGGCTGTACCCGGACGCAGCGAGGCCAGTGCGGTCGGTGCCACGGGAACGACGGCGTCGCTCTGGTAGGAGTCGCCATCGGCGAGGCCGCCGAGGACGGCCCCTGTCGCCGCGTTGTCGTTGTAGTAGAACGAGTCGGTCAGTCTGTCCGCCCGATCCGAGGTGAAGCGGATGCTCTCGAGCTTGCCGACACCGGGAACCCAGACGCCGGAATAGGCGCCGATGGTCACGTCGATCGCGACGCGGTCGCCGGCGACGGCGCTCTGGTCGATGCGGAACGGCAGCCTGGTGAACGATCCCGAGGCGCTGGAGACAGTGTCGCTGCCCACGGAGTAGACGATCCCGTCGTAGCTGTCGAGGGCCGCGAGCCGGATGAGGCCGCCGGCGGGAAGGCCTGAGACCGTGAGCATCGTCTCCCCCGCTGCATCCGCGGCCAGGTAGCTCCGGAAGGCTGCGAGCGGGCTCGGGTAGTCGCGTGGGTCGAACGGCTGCTCGGCGTGCCGACGGAGCACCTCCCGCGCGTTCGTCGACGGGTAGGCGACCGCCGCGACAGTTCCCCCGGCCACGGCGATGGCGACGATGATCGCGGCTCCCAACACGGTCCTGGTCGCGGCGATGCGTCGCCGGGCGGCGCTCTCGCGCAGTCCGCTGCCGACCTGGCGAACCCTGGCGATGGCCTCGGCGCGACGGCGGCGGTGCACCCAGGCTGCCCAGAAGACGAGCACGATGCCGAGCACCAGCGCGATCTCGACCGGGGCGGATGCCGCAGACGGACCGATCAGGATCGCGGCGATGAAGAGCAGCAGGGGCGCCAGGACGGCGAGCTCCCCGCGTCGGGAGCGCAGCGCGACGGACATGCCGGCGGTCGTCGTGGCGAGCACCAGCATCACCACGGGCACGAGCAGGGCCTGGTACGAGCCGACGGGCGTCACCACCGTGAGGAGCTGCTTCCAGGAGAGCGCCGTACCGGCGAGGAGGTCGACGAGTCCGTCCGGCGTGGGGATCACCCCGAGGTACGCGCCGGACGGAACCCCGAGCGGGACCCCGATGACGAGGAAGGCCGCAATGGTGACGGCGAGCACCACGAGGGAGGACCAGTTCCTGAAAGCGCCGACCGTCGCTATGGCGCATCCGACGACAGCCGACACACCGACGGCGACGATGAACGCCGGGCTCTGATACACCGGCCAGAGGGTCGCCGAGGCGATCCCCGTCGCGGCCAACAGCATGAGCGCGTTGACGAGCACCGGCGTCGTCGCCGGTCGGTCCTGCCCGGATCCCCTCATCAGAGCACCGCCGTCCTGGCGAGGGTCTTCTGCAGGTCATCGAGATAGCCGATGGTGAGCACGCTGAGCTCGGCGACTCGACGCAGCACCGGCATGGCGTCGGGTTCGCAGAGCACTGCGAAGACGTCGACTCCCACCGGAAGGGCTGCCGCGGCCTGGCGCAAGCGTCCGACGGTCGTCGCCGATCCTGCGATGAGGAAGGCGACAGAGGCGTCAGCGGCGTGCTCGCCGGCCATCCGGGTCAGGGCGACGATGCCCGTCGCCTCCGAGGTGAGCTGCACGAGGGTGAGGTCGTCGAGCAGCCGGCTCCGGCTGGAGGTGCGCAGGGTGTGCGCGGCCGGCACCCGGTGCCTGCCGGAGTCGTTGCGGCGGCCGCTGGCGACGACGGAGACGGAGCGGGCATCGCGGATGGCGTGGGTCCCGAGGGATCCGGCTGCGCTGACGGCCAACTCGAACTCCTCCGCGTCGGCGTAGTCCGACGCGGCCAGGCTCAGCACGACCATGATGTGGCTGCGGCGGGTCTCCTCGAACTGGCGCACCATGTAGACGCCGGTCTTCGCGGAGCTGCGCCAGTGGATGAACCGCCTGTCGTCGCCCGTCGTGTACTCCCTGAGGGCGTGGAAGGCGACGTCACTCGAGGTGAGGGTGCGCGTCGGCGTGCCCTCGAGATCACGAACGTAGCCCGTGGAGATCGCCGGGATCGCTATGGTGCGCGGATGCACGAACAGCTCCGACCTCTCGGCCCAGCTGAGCTCGCGACGGAACAGGCCGATCGGATCGCCTCGGATGGTGCGGACGGGGCCGACGGGGATCACCCCGCGGCGTTCAGCCGCGACCATGAAGATCTCGCTCGCCTCGGAATCGCGGGGAATGCCCGGGATGTGGAACTCGGCGAGACCGTCGCCGATAGGCACCTCGACGCCGATTCCGCCGAGATGGCGTCGCGTCGGGTTCGCCACCACGACCTCGCCGGGGGCCTTCTCGCCGACCACGACGCGGGTGACGGGGAGCGACAGGCGGATGCGGAAGGAGTTGCGCCCCACCAGGTAGAGCGCCGAGATCAGCAGGAGCACCGTCCCGGCCCAGGCCAGGGCGACGAACTCGAGCCACCCGAGGGGGTAGCCGATGGAGAATCCGAGCACGACGACGAGCACGACGCTCCATCCGAAGGCCGTCATCGACCCCGCCACGGCCCGCGTCGATGCCGCGACGGCACCGCGTGCCGATGCCCAGAACGCCACGAGGGCCGTGATCGCGTCGGCGAGCCTGCCCTCCCTTGGTCCCGCGTCGATGCGATCGTCGGAGGGGGGCGGCTCTGACGCTCGCGCGAGCGCCGGCTGGCTCACACGGCGAGCCTGTCACTGGGCGGCGGGGTCTCGATCAGCAGCTGCGAGATGACGTTCGACACGTTGACGCCGTCGAACTCGGCCTCGGGGTCGAGGATGAGGCGGTGGGCGA
The DNA here is from genome assembly GCF_001422325.1 of Leifsonia sp. Leaf264. GTDB lineage: Bacteria > Actinomycetota > Actinomycetes > Actinomycetales > Microbacteriaceae > Orlajensenia. The sequence continues at coordinate 288,579 of NZ_LMMR01000004.1, read as the reverse complement.
GCACGGGCTCGGCCAACGCCTTCACGTCATCGGGGATGACGTAGTGCCTGCCGCCGGCCGCCGCGAGGGTCTTCGCGGCGCGCAACAGTGCGAGGGCGCCGCGCACGCTCACCCCGAGGCGCACCTCCTGAGCGTGGCGGGTGGCCTGCACGATGCGTGACACGTAGTCGTTGATGCTCGGGTCGACGTGCACGGTCCTCGCCGACGCCGCCATCTCGACCATGGTGCGCGCCGACACGACGGTCGGCACCACGACGCCGTGGGCGCGCTGGTCGGCTCCCTCGAGGATGCGCAGGGTCGATGCGTGGTCGGGGTAGCCGATCGACGCCCGCATGAGGAACCTGTCGAGCTGAGCCTCCGGGAGCCGATAGGTACCAGCCTGCTCGATGGGGTTCTGCGTGGCGATGACCATGAACGGCAGGTCGAGCGCGTGCGTGATGCCGTCGTTGGTGATCTGCCCCTCCTCCATCGCCTCGAGCAGCGCCGACTGCGTCTTCGGGCTGGCGCGGTTGATCTCGTCGGCGAGCACGATGTTGGCGAAGACGGGTCCACGGTGGAACTCGAAGGACCCCGACCGCTGGTCGTACACGCTGACGCCGGTGATGTCGCCGGGCAGCAGATCGGGGGTGAACTGCACGCGGGAGCTGGTGCCGTCGACGCTCTGCGCCATCGCCCGGGCGAGGGAGGTCTTCCCCGTGCCCGGCACGTCCTCGAGCAGCAGGTGACCCTCGCTGAAGAGCGCCGTGAAAGCGAGACGGATTACGTGGGTCTTGCCGAGCAGCACGCGCTCGACCCCGGCGACGAGGCGGTCGAAGGTCTCGGCGAACTCGGCCGCGGCATCCGGGGTCATCGTCACTGCAGGTCCTCGCTCCATCGTCGTCATCGGGAGTACGTCCTCGTCACGCCGTTGATCGTGACTCCCAACCTTACGGGTGCATCGGCCGGGAGATCGGGAATGGTGCAGCTGGTGCCGCCGGGCTCCACGCTGACGGAGACGAGCGGGTCGCTGCCGTCGACGTAGCAGGTGTAGCTCGCCGGGTAGTCGGGTCCGTTGCCGGGATCGTTGGTCCAGGACCAGACCGAGTCGGTGACGCCGTTCTCGGGATCCGACGGGGTGTACACGCGGCTCGGAAGCTCCCAGGTGAGCGACGGTTGCGGATCGCCCGGTTGCACGTCGGACCAGGGCCCGCAGCTGCCCCATGCCGTGCAGCCGCGCACCTGGAACCTGAGGGTCTCCCCGTACGAACGGCCGAAGATGCGGCGAGGGATCCCCTGGCCCGGGAAGTCCTGGGCCGCCGTGAGCGGTGAGCCCGCCTGGTCCACCAGTCGGATCTGGAAGCTGCTGACGCCGGAACCGGCGCTCACCCCACGGATGACGAGGTCCTGCGCGTACTCCGTCGCCTCGACCGAGGCGTCGACCGCCGTGATGGCACCGGGCCCGGGCCGCACGACGGAGCCGTCCACGACGGTGGAGACGCAGCCGGCCCGGTTGTAGCCCCACACCACGAAGTTGTAGCTGGTGTCGTCGCCGGTGAGTCCGTCGAACCTGGCCGTCGTGGCATCGGTAGGCAGGGTCTGCACGATGCCGCCGGGAGGAGAGACCGTCCCCGGCGCCGGGGTCGACACGGAGCAGCCGGCGGCCCCGGTCGGCACGTCCGGGAGAGCCCCGCCGGGCGCCGTGTCCGCGAGGCGCTGCACGTAGTAGGCCTGCAGGGGGTCGCCGTTGGCGGCGAACGGCGCCCACTGCACGGTGACGGCTCCCGATCCGGGGTCGGCGACGACGTCGACGGATGCCGCGACCGGCGCCCCGAACGGGACTCCGGAGCCCGACGCGCTGTTCCAGCTCGAGAGTGCCGGGTAGGCGCCGTTGCGTGCGCTCACCGTGAACGCGACGGTGCTGCCGTTCACGAGCGAGCCCTGGTCTATGCTGCAGCGTCCGGCCGAGCAGATGGCCGAGGCCGAGAGCTCTCCCAGTTCGGTTCCCCCGACCGTGACGACGTAGGTCGCCACGGCGGTTCCGCCACCGGGAACTCCGACGGCGTCCCAGCCGAGCTTGAGGCCGCCGTCGAGAGGAGCCGCCGTGAGCCCCGTGGGCGCCGGTGGAATCACGTCGGACCAGGCTGCTGCAGGGGTCTCGGTCGGGTCGGAGACCCCGATCCCGTTCGTCGCCGTGACGCGCACCCTGACGGCATTGGCCTCACCGTTCCCGGGGGTGGCCACGGTGCAGGTCGTCGCCGCGCAGGGTGTGGAAGAGACGACGGCGCCGGTGGCGGCGCTGACGAGGGCGACGTCGTATCCGCTGATGGGCGAGTTGTTGAATCCGGCGGCGTTGAAGGCGACGCTCAGCGAGCCGTCGCCGAAGCCCGTCACCCGCAGTGCCGTCACGGGATCGGGCCGATCCTGCACGGAGATGCGCACGGTGCCCCAGGCGTATCGCGTGGGGTCGCCTGTGGCGTCAGCCACCTGGTACTGCAGGTTGGTGTCGACGGGCGCGGCACTGTCGGAGACCGTGACGCGCACGATCGACTTGTCGGCGCTCGGCTCGACCGTCACCCCGTCGGGAAGCTCGGCCGAGTCGACCCCCGTCACAGTGAGCACGCGCAGCGGCGTCTCGGGGAACGGGTTGGTGGCGTTGTCGTTCTTCAGCACGTCGATCGTCGTGGTCTGTCCGCGCGGGGCGATGGCACTGTCCGGAGCCGGAACGGCGATGGGCCGCGTGGACGGCACGACGCGCAGCACGATGCGTCCGGAGCTGCCCGTGTTCACGTCATCGCGCACGCCGATGGTGACGGCGCTCTCGCTCCCTGTCGCCGTGTCGGCGTCGGCACGGATGGTGAGGGTGCGGCCGTCCAGCGTCGTGCTGAACCCGACGGGCGGGTCCACGATCGAATAGCTCAACTCGTCGATGTCATCGGGGTAGGGGTAGCTCGTGAGGCCGGTGAGACGGATGTCCTTCTCCTGGCCGGGCTCGAACTCGATGATGCCGCCGGTGAACGACGGCGGCTGGTTCTCGCGCGGGGTCACCGTGATGGGCAGCACGATGGTCGACACCCGACCGTCGTCGTCCCCCGCCGGGGCGTCGGTGACCTCGAAGGAGATGGAGGCCGGACCGAAGTACCCCTGGGCGCTCCGGAAGCGGAGGGTGTCGCGATCCACGACCAGGTCCGAACCGTCGGAGTGCGTCGCCCGCACAGTGCCGGAATCCGTCAGCCGCACCTTCCGGTTGCCGACGGCCACGATGAAGTCGTTGATGTCGATGGAGACGTCGGCCTCGCTCGCCACCATGATCGCCGGTGCGGAACGGCGCAGCTGCGGCAGCGCGTCATCGAAGCCCGGCACCCAGATCAGCGCATAGGCGACGACGGTCGGGTCCTCCGGATGGGCCACGCGGAACGGGATGATCTGGCTGGAATCCTCGATCGTCACCCGCACGCGCTTCGACGCCGTCACGACGGCCGTCGTCTCGTAGTCGGGCAGCAGGCTGAGCTTCAGCTCCTGCGCGGGGCCATCGGCGAAGAAGACGTTGGCCAGGACGTCGACGTCGATCGAGTCGCGGTCGAGAACGTCGGAGAGGGTGAGCACGGTGTCCCGGGCGACCGGATGCGACAGCGGGGCGTCGGTGCGGGCCTGCACGGTCAGGAAGGTCGAGTTGGTTCCGCCGCGCGGGTTCTGGATCGTGTACACGAAGCCGTACTCCCCGGGCGCATCCGGGACCTGCACCGTGACGACGTCGTCCTCGATGGTCGCCGTCGCGCCGGAGTCCGCTGTCGGCACGATTCCGGTGACGGCGAGGGCTCCGCCGTCGGGATCGGAGTCGTTCTCCAGCACCTGCACCAGCACGGTCGATCCCGGACGCGCCGCCACGACGTCGGGGACGGCGATGGGGTTGCGTGCCCCGTCGAGCCTGGCGCTGATGCCGACGCGGATGGTGCCGGTCGCGCGGCTGCCCAGGGCGTCGACGACGGAGTAGGTGAACGAGTCCGTCCCCTCGCTGTACTCGCCCGAGGTGTACTCGAGCCAGTCCGACCCCGAGTCGGTGACCGCGCCCAGGTCCGGGTTGGATTCCTGGCCGAGCAACTGCACGGAGTCGCCGTCGGGGTCGATTCCGGCGAGGGGGATGGTGATGCGCACGGTGTCACCGGCGAGGACCCTGGCCGTGACGAGACGCGGGACCGGTGCCCGGTTCGACGTGGGATCGGTCTCGCGCACCGAGATCCTCACCTCGCCGCTGGCGAACTGGCCGTCCGGCGCGTCGACCCGGTAGACGGCCGTGTAGTTCCCGGGCTTGTCCGGAGCCAGGTACCGCAGGGTCTGGCCCGAGGCGAAGGCGAGGCCACTGCCCTCCGGCCGGTCGGGCAGCTCGGGATCGAGGGTCAGCGGATCGCCGTCTGGTTGCTCGTCGTTGGCGAGCACGGGGATGTCGATGGCGTCCCCGACGCGCACCGAGGCCGTGTCGGGGTTCGCGATGGGGGCCTGCCGAATGGCGGGCTGCGGCACCTCGATGACCGTCACCCGCCCCGCAGCCTCGGCGGTGCCGTTGCTCACCGTGTAGCTGAACGCCGTGTTCTCCTCGAGCGGCCTGGTGAGGGTGATGCGCAGCAGCCGCTGCTCGAGCACCTCCACCCGCATTCCGCTGTCGGGCGGCACATCGGAGACTCCGGTGAGCAGCAGCACTCCGCCTGACGGGTCGATGTCGCTGGCGAGCACGTCGATGGTCGCATCGCTCAGTGCACGCACGAAGGCCGTGTGCGGCACCGTGATCGGAACCATGGATCCGCCCAGCGGCGACACGTCGATCCGCACCACGCCCGACCCGGGGACCACGCCGTCGGTGACGCCGTAGTCGACGTAGACCGTTCCCGGCGCCTTCGCCGTGAACTGGAACGTGCCGGCGTCGTAGTCGGGGACGATGTCCGCCCCGGGCTTCGCGGGCACGCTCGAGAGCCGGATCGACCCGGATCCGCCGTGGACGTGAGCGAGCGGAGTGACTGTGACGGCCTCGCCGACGTACGCCGACACGACGAACGGGTCGGCGATGATCGGCACCGATCCCGCCGGCCTCACCTTGACGACGAGGGCGCCGGATCCCGTGTCCCGGCCGTCTGAGACGGCGAGGCTGACCCTGACGTTCTCACCGCCGCCGTCGACATCACTGAAGATGACGGTTCCGTCGGGCTTGAAGGCGATCTGGTCCGACGCCCCGACGGCTCCTGACAGGAAGATCGCGTCGCCATCGGGGTCGTACCAGTCGGTGAGCACCTGGGTCGTGACCCGGCCGCCGACCTGCACGGCGGCGCGAGTGTCGCGCACCTGCTGCGGTGGCGAGTTCTCGGTCTCGGTGCGCACCGTGACCGTGACCTCGGCCTGGTCGCTCAGCCCGCGGCCGTCGCTGACCGTGTACCGGAAGGTGAGGGTCCCGGATGCCGAGTCCGGAAGGGTCAGCTGCAGTTGCTGACCGTTGCCGACGACGTCGACGCGCCCCGCATCGGCGGCCGGCTGCGTGGTGGACTCCACGACGAGGACGTCGCCGTTCGGGTCGAAGTCGTTGATGAGCACGGGCAGTGTCGTCGGACGGCCGGGTCGAGCCCCGAACTCGTCGTCCTTCGCCACGGGCGGCAGCTGCGACTTCTCGTACTCCGGGTCCACTTCGGGGTCGTTCTTCTCCGTCGTCTTGTCGGCCGGCCGCCGGTCGATGAGCTGCGCCCAGTTGTCGATGCGGTGGTTGTCGTCCTGTACGGCCCAGACATCGCCGCTGGCCGTGTCGTTCAGCACCAGGATGCCGTCGTTCTCCCGGAAGGTGAGAGTGAGTCCACCGGATGCCTCGTCGAGGGTGCGCGTGACGCCCCGCTTCGAACCGCAGGCGCTCCAGGCCTTGCCATCGGCCCAGGCCGCGTACCGGCATCCGGCCGCGACGACGGGAGCACTCGGGGTTCCGGCCCGACCTGACTCCAGCGACCGTGCTGCACCGCTGGAGATCGGCACGCTGACCAGACCGCCCTGATGGGCGACGAGGACATCGCTGCCGTCGACGCTCGCCTGCTGCAGCTGGGCGTCGAGCCCGTCGGCGATCAGCCCGTCGAGGGCGACGGTTCCCGATTGCAGGCTGATCACCCGCGTCGTGCGGTCGAGGACCGCCCAGGACCCGGCGACGCTCGAGACCGTTACGTCGTCGTCGGGAGCGATCCCCGAGAGGATCAGCGACTGCACGACGGTTCCGGCTCCGACGTCGATCACCGACAACGTGCTCGTCGCCGGGGTGAAGGCGATCATGCGCCCGCCCGGGTCGACGCTCGTGACAGTGCCGGGTCCGAGGCGCAGCCGGGGCTCGGACGACGGGTCGTACTCGCCCAGCGAGGTGAGAGGAGTCGTCCAGATGTCGCCGTCGGCCACGATCACGGCGGTGTCGCCGGCGATGCTCACCTCCGGATCGTTCGAGGGCAGCGGGATGCTCGCCGTGACCTCGCTGGTGGCGGCATCGACCACCGCGATCGCGCTCTTCGACTGGTCGACCACGAGCACCGTCGAGCCGGACTGGATGACGTCGATGTCCTTGCTTCCGGCCGCGACCACGGAGTCGAGCTGGAGGATCTGCGTGTTGGCGCGACCGATCGCGTTCTCGGCGGAGTTCGTGACCCAGACCGATCCATCGCCCAGGTCGATGCGCTGGGCCGAGTACCCGCCCGAGGCTATGGCGATGGTCGCGATGACCGTCGTGATGGCCGTTCCGCTCACCATGGCGACGATGCCGGAGCGGTGGGTGCTCAGCCAGGCGCGCATCACGGTGATGCTGCCGGTTCCACGGCCACGCACTTCTCGCTGCTGGGGGTGCCCGTCCGGCCCTCGCGGGTGACCGTGACGGTGATGCAGACGGATTCGACGTCGCCAGCGGCATCCGCGCGGAAGCTGGTGTCGTGCTGGATGCTCGACTCCCCTCCGGTCACCGAGACCACGTAGTTGTCGCCGGTGCGCAGCCCGGGGTCCTCCCAGGAGAAGTCGACGGAGCCGTCCGATGCCTGCCCGGCGATGTTGCTGACGGTAGGGATGTCGGAGGAGGTCGAGCGGACTATCGCGATGGTGGCCGTGACGGCAAGGCCGAGCACGACCACGGAGATCGCGAGCATGGCCCAGACCAGCCGCCGACTGCGCCTGTCGGCCGCCGCCCTGCCCGAGGCATCCGCCCCGCCAGTGCTGCCGCTCCGACCGAAGGACGACGGAGTCACCGTCATCGTGCGCGCGGCGGCCTGCTTGCGGGTGCGCCGACCGGTTCCGGCGCTCACGACGTTCGCACCGCTGATGCGCGTGCGCTCCTCGAGGTCGACGGCCGTCGCGATGGCCCAGTCGTCCATCGCGACCTCGATCGGCGTCTGCGGCAGGTCGAGTTCGGCCTCGACGGCCTGCAACTCGCGGATGAAGTCGAGCACGCTGCGCTGGCGGTTCTCCGGTCGGCGTGACATCGCCCGCGAGAGCACCAGCTCGAGTCGCTCCGGCACGTCGGCGCGGCGGATGGGCTCGTACCGGGCCTTGGAGATTCGCGCCATCAGCTCGGCGGCCGTGTTCTCCGTCCCGGGAACCTCGAAGGGCGACCGGCCGGCCAGCAGCGAGTACAGCGTCGCACCGAGGGACCAGATCTCGGACGCGACGCTTCCCGACACGTCGTCCTGCAGGACCTCAGGGGCCGACCACGGGATCGACAGGCCGACGGCCTCGGTCGTCTCGGCCTCGCCGAGGGTCGCCGCGATGCCGAAGTCGGAGAGCACGGGGTGCCCGTACGCGGTCATCAGGATGTTCGACGGCTTGATGTCCCGGTGCAGGACTCCGGCCCGGTGCGCGGTCTCGACGGCGCTGGCGATCTTGACGCCGATCTGGAGCACCTCGGACACGGGAAGCGGGTCGGCGCGGTAGCGCGTGGTGAGAGTCGCCGAGCAGTACTCCATCACGAGGTAGGGGCGCCCGTCGCTGGAGACACTGGCCTGGTAGACGGTGAGGATCGACGGATGCGAGCTGAGCTGGGCCATGAGGTTCGCCTCGGCCTGGAACATCTGGCGCACCTGGTCGTTCACGACCTCGCTCAGCAGCACCTTCACGGCAACCTGCCGACGCGGCATCGACTGCTCGTAGAGGAAGACATCGGCGAATCCGCCGGAGCCCAGCACGTGCACGTAGGAGAACCCCGGGAGGACCGGTGGCGTTGACGGAAGGCGTCGCGTCATCGTGGCCCCCTTCCTCCGTGCCCACGTCGGCAGCCAGCTGACTCGGCACCCCCACCGCGTTCCAGCCCTCTTCCCCCCAATTGTAGGCACCCATGCGTCATGACAGACCCCCTCGAACGGGGCGCATGGCGCGTGTCACGATCAGTGGTCGTGCGGGTTCGGGGCGGCCCCGGTCACGCCGAGGACATCGACCACGATGACCGTCACGTTGTCACGCCCGCCGTTGGCCAGGGCGGCGTCGACCAGCTGCTTGGCGGCATCCGCCGGTGTCTCGGTCGACATCAGGAAGTGACGCATCCCGTACGGGGTCAGTTCCTTGGTGAGGCCGTCGGAGCAGACGAGGAGGCGCGAACCCTCCTCGACCGCGATCAGCCTGTAGTCGGGGATGGGAGGCTCGTGGAAGCCGACGGCGCGGGTGATGACATTGGAATGCGGATGCGTCTCGGCTTCTTCGCGCGAGATGTGGCCGGCGTCGACGAGCTCCTGCACGATGGAGTGGTCTGTCGTGAGCTGCTCCAGCACGCCATGCGAAAGCAGGTAGACCCTGGAGTCGCCGATGTTGAAGACCAGCCAGGCGAGGCCCGCCGCCGTCTGGGTGAGGGCGACCCCGGTGACGGTCGTGCCGGTGCCGGAGTCGGTGACGCCTCCTCCACGGCCCATGTCGTCGACGGCCAGTCTCAGCGACTGCTCGATGCCAGCCGTGTCGGCCGTCGGTCGTCCGCTGTGCTCGGCGAGCCTGGTGACGACGGCCGCGCTGGCGAAGTCGCCGGCGGTGTGACCGCCCATGCCGTCCGCCACGGCGAAGACCGGCGCCTGCGCCATGTAGCTGTCCTCGTTCGCCTCCCGGCGGTGCCCGGTGTCGGTGATGGCCGCCCAGGCGAGCGTCACTGCAGCATCGACGGGGCCCGGGATCTGCGCTGTGAACTCGGGCATGCCCTGACCGATCTGCGTCACGTCGTCGGCCTTCTCATCTTCGGGGGGTCGGTGGAGCGCTCTCGGGAGTCCTCCAGCGCGGATATCGTCACGATTGTACCGTCCCCGATGTGCACCATCGTTCCAGGCGCCACGACGATCGACTGCCCTGGTCGCAGGCGGATGCGATCGGCGTGCGGCGGAACGACGACGGTGCCGTTCGTGGAGCGCTGGTCGGTCACCACGACGGCGTCGCCCTGCTGACGCACCTCGAGGTGGGTCGCCGACACCTCGCGACCGGGCGACGGCACATCGACCAGGTGCACGCGCTCCCCCACGGCGGGCACCCGACCCAGCCTGGGGCGACGGCCGATCAGGTAGACGGCGTCCAGCTCGCGCAGCTCGCCGTTGCCGATGCGCAGGCCGTAGCGGGACGGCGCCGGCGGCTGCCATTCCGGCTCCGGTGCCGGCTGTGGTTCCGGCCGCGACTCCGGCTCCGACCGCGGTTCGAGTTCCCTCTGCTGCCCCGGCTGCGAGGCGGGCCCGGGCTGGGCTCCGGCATCCGGAGCCGATTCGAGCTCGCGCGGACGGATCACGGTGTCGTGGTCATGCTCGGGGTCGGGCAGTCGCCGCGGACGCAGGACGGTGTCGCCGACAGGGGGGACCGCCGGCGGTGCGACAGGGACGGCCGGGCTCCCCGTCGATGATGAGTCGGCGGCCTGCTGAGGCGGATGCTGCGACTCGGCCGGGAGCCAGTCCAGCCTGGTCGCCGTGACAGTGCCGAGGCCGACGGCCGTGCCGGTCCCGATCTCGGCCGGACGCGGCACCGGCGCGCCGTCCCGCCCGATCACGACGGCGGTGACGGCCTGGAAGTCGGCGAGCAGCCACGGACGGATGCCACGATCACTGAAGCGGCGCGACCCGCCCACCGAGTAGACGTCGACGACGAAGGCACCGCGCACGACCCCCGACACCGTCACCCCGTCGCCATCGGAGGGCCCGGCAGCCACCACCAGGGCGAACCCGTCGACGGCACCGTCTCCGCGCAGCGGGATGAGGCCGACGAGTTCCTCGACGCTCACGGAACGGCTGGCCCTGTCGCCCAATGCGGCCACGACGGCGGCATCGCTGCCCGCGGGCAGGGCGGCCACGAAATTCTCGCCGACGACCGCGATCAGCTCGCTCGAGGCGCCTGTGCGCTCGACGTGGGCTCGCCCCACCTCAGCGCCCCGTCCGACGGTCGTCGACGACGACAGTCACCCGCGCGCGCATGCTCATGGGGCCATGCTAGCGGTCGGTTTCCCGGCGGATCCACGCTGAAGCATGGAATCCGCAGCAACTCTCGGGCATATCGACGGATTCCCTTGCCGTTACCCCACTGCACTGCCAGAATCGAGCAATGAGCACCCAGCCCCGTGCGACGCCGCCGAAGCCCATGCACCTCGACGACGTCTCCAAGGCGATCATCGAGCAGCTGCAGACCGATGGCCGGCGCTCCTACGCCGAGATCGGCAAGGCCGTGGGGCTCAGCGAGGCTGCCGTACGCCAGCGGGTGCAGAAACTCACGGATTCGGGCGTCATGCAGGTGGTCGCCGTCACCGACCCGATGCAGCTCGGGTTCTACAGGCAGGCCATGGTGGGTGTCCGTGCATCGGGCGACACCCGTGACCTGGCAGACAGACTGGCCGCGCTTCCCGAGGTCGACTACGTCGTTCTCACCGCGGGGAGCTTCGACATCCTGGTCGAAGTGGTGTGCGAGAACGACGAGGAGCTGATATCCCTTCTGAACTCGAGGATCCGCAGTCTCGAAGGGGTGCTCAGCACCGAGACCTTCGTCTATCTCAAACTCCACAAACAGCTCTACAACTGGGGAACACGATGACACTTAACACCTCCACGTCAGCACCGACCGGCTATGACGAGGCCGACCTGCAGCAGAAGGCCAAGGACCACCTCTGGATGCACTTCTCCCGGCAGTCGACCCTCGAGGAGTCCGGCGTGCCGATCATCACGCGCGGGCAGGGCCACCACATCTGGGACTCGAAGGGCAAGCAGTACATCGACGCACTGTCCGGTCTCTTCGTCGTCAACGCCGGCCACGGCCGCAAGCGCCTCGCCGAGGTCGCCGCCAAGCAGGCCGAGGAGCTGGCGTTCTTCCCGATCTGGTCGTACGCGCATCCGTCGGCCATTGAACTCGCCGACAGGCTCGCCGACTACGCCCCGGGCGACCTCAACCGGGTGTTCTTCTCCACCGGCGGCGGCGAGGCCGTCGAGACGGCCTTCAAGCTGGCCAAGTACTACTGGAAGCTGCAGGGCAAGCCCACCAAGCACAAGGTGATCTCCCGTGCCGTCGCCTACCACGGCACGCCGCAGGGCGCCCTGGCCATCACCGGCATCCCGGCGATGAAGGCGATGTTCGAGCCGCTCACCCCGGGCGGATTCCGCGTGCCGAACACCAACTACTACCGTGCCGACGAGGCCGGCTTCATCGCCGTCGACTCGGGCGTGGACCCGCAGGAGCAGTTCGGCGTCTGGGCGGCCAACCGCATCGAGGAGATGATCCAGTTCGAAGGACCTGACACCGTCGCTGCGGTCTTCCTCGAGCCCGTGCAGAACTCGGGCGGATGCTTCCCCCCGCCTCCCGGATACTTCCAGCGCGTGCGGGAGATCTGCGACAAGTACGAGGTGCTTCTCGTCAGCGACGAGGTGATCTGCGCCTTCGGACGCATCGGCCATATGTTCGCCTGCGACGAGTACGGCTATGTACCCGACATGATCACCTGCGCCAAGGGCATGACGAGCGGATACTCCCCCATCGGCGCGACGATCATCAGCGACCGCATCTACGAGCCGTTCCGTCACGGCGACACGGCGTTCTACCACGGCTACACCTTCGGCGGGCACCCGGTGTCGGCCGCCGTGGCGCTGGCGAACCTCGACATCTTCGAGGAGGAGGGGCTCAACGAGCGGGTGCGCGAGAACTCGCCGCTGTTCCGGGCCGAGCTCGAGACACTCCTCGACCTGCCGATCGTCGGCGACGTGCGCGGCGACGGGTACTTCTTCGGAATCGAGCTCGTGAAGGACAAGGCCACGAAGGAGACCTTCGACGACGACGAGTCCGAGCGTCTGCTGCGCGGCTTCCTCTCGAAGGCGCTCTTCGACGCCGGCCTGTACTGCCGGGCCGACGACCGCGGCGACCCCGTCGTGCAGCTCGCTCCCCCGCTCACCACGGGACCAGCGGAGTTCGCCGAGATCACCGGCATCCTGCGCGGCGTGCTCAGCGAAGCCTGGACCCGGCTCTGAGCCGGATGCCGGCCGACCACCGGGAGCTGAGCTTCTGGTTCGATTCCCTCGTGGAGTCCGGGACCGACACCCTCGTGCCGCGTCCGGGGCTCCGCCGGGACGCCCGCTACGACGTGTGCATCGTCGGTGGCGGGCTCACCGGACTGTGGACGGCCTACTACCTCGCGAAGGCGGACCCCGCCCTGCGCATCGCCGTGCTCGAGAAGCACATCGCCGGCTTCGGAGCCTCCGGGCGCAACGGGGGCTGGTGCTCGGCCCTGTTCCCGCGTTCCGCCGCATCGCTCGAGCGTGCTCACGGCCGCGACGCCGCCACGGCGATGCGTCGGGCGATGATCGACACCGTCGACGAGGTCGGCCGGGTCGCGGCATCCGAGGGCATCGACTGCGACTACGTCAAGGGCGGCACCGTGGCGTTCGCCCGCGACGCCGTGCAGGACGCCGCCGCACGGGCGGAGGTCGCCGAGGCTCGCCAGGTCGGTGTCGACGCTCTCGCCTACTGGGGCACCGCTACCGTGCGTGCGCGCTTCGGCGCGACGGCCCTGCGCGCGGCTCCGGATTCCCGGCAGGCCGGTGCGTTCGGGGCGTCCTTCGATCCCGCCTGCGCCCGCGTGCACCCCGCCAAGCTGGTGCGTGGCCTGGCTCGCGTCGTCGAGGAGCTCGGCGTCGACATCTTCGAGGGCACCGAGGTCGACGACTGGGCCGCCCATCGCGTTCGATTCACGTCGACGGATGCCGCGGGCGAGCAGTTCGACGGCACGGTGATCGCGCCGACCGTCGTCATCGCCGTCGAGGGCTATGGGGCGGAGCTGCCGCGGGTCGGTCGCCGGGTGCTCCCGCTGTACTCGCTCATGATCGCGACCGAGCCGCTGTCGGATGCCGTATGGGATGAGATCGGCATCGAGCACGGGCAGACCTTCACCGACTACCGCCACCTCCTCGTCTACGGTCAGCGCACGGCCGACAATCGCTTCGCCTTCGGCGGGCGCGGAGCGCGCTACCACTGGGGCAGCCGCATCAGCCCCGACTACGACAGGGTCGACAGGGTCTTCACGCACCTGCGCGACACCCTCGTCGACCTGTTCCCGCAGGCCGCGGAGGCACAGGTGACCCATCGCTGGGGTGGCCCGCTCGGAGTCCCCCGCGACTGGCACGCCACGGCGAGCTACAACGCCAGAACCGGAGTCGCCTTCGCCGGCGGCTACGTCGGCGACGGGCTCTCGACCACGAACCTGGCCGGCCGCACCCTCAGCGACCTCATCCGCGAGGAGACGACGGAACTCACCAGTCTGCCGTGGGTGAACCACCGCTCGCCGCTCTGGGAGCCCGAACCGCTGCGCTTCGCCGGCGCGAACCTCGGGCTCCTGGGCATGGAGGTCGCCGACATCGAGCAGCGCCTGACGCGGCGCCCGTCGCTGGCGGCGAAGCTCATCGGCCCGCTCACCGGCCACTGACGTTCGTCTGGCGGTCGGTCGTCGAACAGCCACTCGTCGAACGGCCACTCGTCGAACGACCGATCGCGGGGCCGATCCGTGCGCTCGACGGCTCGCCGCCAGCGCGGCGCACAGTCGACTCGTCGACGATGGGCACCTCGAACGCCCACTCCGGCAACCGTCCGCCGTCGATCATGGCCCTGATGAGCGACGCCAGTCCGTAGTCGGGGTCGATGGCGAGGGCGGCCGTGATGAAGACTGCGGCTCGGGAACTCTGGCCGAGAGCCCAGCACAGCCAGGCCAGCATGGTGAGCGGCGCGACCCTGGCCGACAGCGGCGCGCAGGCGGCGAGCTGCCCGAGCAGCGCCATCGCAGCATCGATGCGGTCGGGATCCGGTCGTGGCCCCTCGCCCCAGAGCAGCAGTCCGGTTCCGGTCTCCTCGATCGTCGCCGCGCCGGTCCAGCGCAACTGGTCGTCGAGCGCCTGCAGGCCGATCTCGCGCCCGAACGCCCACTGCAGGATCGCGATGTCGCGGAACACCGGTCGCTCCAGCACCCACAGCGCTGATGCGATGATCTCGGGAGAGAGCGAGTCCGGTCGGTGCGCCAGCAGGTACTCGAGGAACTCCGGCAGCGCGAGGTCGGCGAGCTCGTAGGCGCCGGCTGCCACAGGACCGCCGGACGCCGGCTCGTCGCGCAACCTCCGCAGGCGTTGCGCGACACCCTCCGAGCGCGCGAGATCGACGACGGGCAGCTCGGTGTCGCCGCCGACGTCGCCGCGCACCTCCATCCCCTCGCGGTCGGCGAGCGCGTTGACGGCCGATCCCTCGATGTCGCCGAGCGGACGTCCGCCGGGCGGCAGCTCCGGATCGAGGTAGGAGGCCCACCCGTCGGCGGCCACGCACAGCGAATCGCGCACATGGAAGCCGCTGATCTCGGCCCGGTGCACCAGGACATCCATGAAGAGAGCCTGCGGAACGGCATCCGTCGCACCGAAGCACTCGTCTGTGTAGGCGACGGGAACGACGGCGTCGACCTCGGGAATCTTGCAGAGCATGCCGATCATCGAGGTCGCGAATCGCCTCAGTACCGCCAGTGGAGCTGCACCGGGAAGGTCGAAACGGATGGCACCGCAGGTGCGCGTGCCGCGGAAGGCGACCATCACGACGCTGTTGCGTGGCTGGTAGCCGGTGAGCCGCGGCAGGAGGGCGAGGAAGTCGTGGCCGGCGTCGGCCGTGATCACTGTTGGCATGCCTCGAGCGTGCGCCCGGCAGTGCGCGCACGGCGGGGTCTCTCGAGATCTGTGGAGCGACGGATGCCACCGCCTCCCCTGTGCAGAACCACCGTGTGAAGGCATCCGGAGGAGGTCTGCCCCGGAATCACCGGGCAGGCCCCGCCGATGCCTTCACACGGATGACCGGATGCCTTCACACGGCGGGCGCTGGACGCAAAACGTGGACCTCCGCGCTCGGGCCCGTGCCTAGGCCTCCTGCTCCACCGGCGCCTCGAACTGCGCGTTGTACAGCCTGTAGTAGGCGCCCTGGGCCTTCAGCAGGTCGACGTGCGAGCCCTGTTCCACGATCGAGCCGTTCTCCATCACGAGGATCACGTCGGCATCGCGGATGGTCGACAGCCGGTGTGCGATCACGAAGCTGGTGCGATTGCTGCGCAGCGCCGACATGGCCTTCTGCACGAGCACCTCGGTGCGGGTGTCGACCGAGCTCGTCGCCTCGTCGAGGATGAGGATCGACGGAGCCGCCAGGAAGGCGCGGGCGATGGTGATGAGCTGGCGCTCGCCACTCGAGATGTTGCCGGCCTCGTCGTCCAGCACGGTGTCGTAGCCGTCGGGCAGGGAGTGCACGAAGCGGTCGACGTACGTCGCGACGGCTGCGGCGAGGATCTCGTCCTCCGTGGCGTCTGGCCGTCCGTAGGCGATGTTCTCCCGAATGGTGCCGCCGAACAGCCAGGTGTCCTGCAGCACCATACCGATCCGTCCGCGCAGGTCGTCGCGCGTCATGAGGGCGGTGTCGACGCCGTTCAGGGTGATGCGCCCCGAGTCGAGCTCGTAGAAGCGCATGATCAGGTTCACCAGCGTCGTCTTGCCGGCGCCTGTCGGACCGACGATGGCGACGGTGGAGCCGGGCTCGGCCACCAAGTTCATGTCCTCGATGAGGGGCTTGTCCTCCACGTAGCGGAACGACACGTGCTCGAAGGCCAGGCGCGCTCCGCCGGCGTCGTCGGCATCCGTCGTCGTCACGGCATCAACGGGGTCGGGCTCCTGCTCATCGGCGTCGAGCAGGGTGAAGATGCGCTCGGCCGACGCGACGCCCGACTGCAGCAGGTTCGCCATCGAGCCCAGTTGGCTGAGCGGCTGGGTGAACTGCCGGGAGTACTGGATGAAAGCCTGCACGTCGCCGAGGCGCATCGTGCCGCCGGCGACCATGAGGCCGCCGACCACGGCGATGGCCACGTAGACGAGGTTCCCGACGAACATCATCGCCGGCATGATGATGCCGGAGACGAACTGGGCGCCGAAGCTGGCGGTGTAGAGCTCGTCGTTCTTGGCATCGAACTGCACGTCGACCTCGCGCTGGCGACCGAAGACCTTCACCAGCGAGTGACCCGTGAAGGTCTCCTCGATGCGGGCGTTGAGTTCGCCCGTGTGCTTCCACTGCGCGACGAACAGCTTCTGCGAGCGCCGCGCGATCACGACTGTGATGAGAGCCGTGAGCGGGATCGTCACCAGGGCGACGAGGGCGAGCAGCGGCGAGATGGTGAACATCATCACCACGACGCCGATCACGGTCAGGATGCTGGTGAGCATCTGGCTGAGCGTCTGCTGCAGGGTCTGCGACACGTTGTCCATGTCGTTCGTCACCCGGCTCAGCACCTCGCCGCGCTGCATCCCGTCGAAGTACTTGAGCGGGAGCCTGTTGATCTTGTCCTCGACGTCGCCGCGGAGACGGTAGATCGTGCGCTGGATGGCGCCGTTCAGCACATAGCCCTGCAGCCACATGAACAGGCTCGACAGGAGGTAGAGCACGAGCACGCCCAGCAGCACCATCCCGAGGGCCGAGAAGTCGATCCCCTGTCCGGGAACCAGGTGCATGGCGCTGACCATGTCGGCCTGCTGGGTGTTGCCGGATGCCCGCAGCTGGTCGACGACCTGCGCCTTCGTCGCGCCGGCCGGCATCTGCGAGGACACCACGCCCTCGAAGATGATGTTCGTGCCCTCGCCGAGCAGCTTCGGGCCGAGGACGCTGAAGATCACGCCGATGATGGCGAGGATGGTGACCGTGATCACCGGGACCCGCTCGGGCGCCAGGCGCGCGATCAGGCGCTTGGCCGACGGGCCGAAGGCCATGGCCTTCTCCGCCGGCATGCCCGCCCCACCGCCGAACGGTCCGCGCCCGGAGCCGGGCCCGCGGGTGGGCGGCGTCACGGCAGCCGGGGCCGCCGATTCCTCCTCGGCGAACTCGACCTGCACGTCGACGGGGATGCGCTCCACCTCCGACGGGCCGGTCGCGCGGGTGCTGTCGTTGCGCTCGGTCATGCTGCTGCCTCCTCGGCGCTGAGCTGGCTCGACACGATCTCCTCGTAGGTGGGTGATGTCTCGAGAAGTTCGGAGTGGGTGCCGCGGTCGACGATCACGCCGTCCTCCAGCACCAGGATCTGGTCGGCATCGATGATGCTGGTCACGCGCTGGGCGACCACGAACATCGACGCGTCGCCGATGTCGTCACGCAGGGCCCGTCGCAGCCTGGCGTCTGTCGCCACGTCGAGTGCCGAGAACGAGTCGTCGAAGATGTAGATCTCCGGCCGTTTGACGAGGGCCCTGGCTATGGCCAGTCGTTGCCGCTGGCCGCCGGAGACGTTCGTGCCGCCCTGGGTGATGGCCGCCTCGAGGCCGCCGGTCATCCGCTCGACGAAACCGCGGGCCTGCGCGACCTCGAGGGCGTGCCAGAGCTCCTCGTCGGTGGCATCCGGCTTTCCGTAGCGCAGGTTGGATGCGACCGTGCCCGAGAACAGGTACGGCTTCTGCGGAACGAGTCCGATGCGGCTCCACAGCAGGTCGGGATCGAGATCGCGCACGTCGACGCCGTCGATGCGCACGGTGCCCTCGGTCGCATCGAAGAGCCTGGGCAGCAGGTTGACCAGTGTGGTCTTGCCCGATCCCGTGCTGCCGATCACCGCCGTGATGGTTCCGGGCTCCACCAGGAAGGTGAGCCCGTGCAGCACGGGCTGCTCGGCGCCGGGATAGGAGAACGAGACGTCGTCGAGCTCGATGGCGCTGTGCGCGGAGAGTTCGGTGACCGGATGCTGCGACGCCACGACGCTGGAGGCGGTGTCGAGCACCTCGGAGATGCGATCGGCCGAGACCGAGGCCCGCGGGATCATCACGGCCATGAAGGTGGCCATCATGACGGCCATGAGGATCTGCATGAGGTACTGCAGGAAGGCCATCAGAGTGCCGACCTGCATGGAGCCGTCCTCCACGCGGAAGGCGCCGAACCAGAGCACGGCGACGCTGGAGACGTTGAGCACGGCCATGACGATGGGGAACATCAGCACCATCAGCCTGCCGGCGCGCGTGGCCGTGTCGGTGATCTCGGCGTTGGCGGTCTCGAATCGAGCGGTCTCCACGGGTTCGCGCACGAAGGCACGGATGACCCTGATGCCCGTGAGCTGCTCACGCAGCACCAGGTTCACCCGGTCGATGCGCTTCTGCATCACCCGGAACAGCGGAACCATCCTGGTGACGATCAGGCCGACAGCGATGAGCAGCACGGGAACGCTGATGGCGATGAGCCAGGAGAGCTGGAGGTCCTGGCGCATGGCCATGATCACGCCGCCGATGGCGAGGATGGGGGCTGAGACCAGCATGGTGCAGGTCATCAGCACCAGCATCTGCACCTGCTGCACGTCGTTCGTCGAACGCGTGATCAGCGACGGTGCCCCGAACTTCGACACCTCGCGTTCCGAGAACGCGCCGACCTGGCGGAACACGCCGCGGCGCAGGTCGCGCCCGACCGCCATGGCCGCCCTGGCGCCGAAGTAGACCGCGGCGATCGAGCATGCCACCTGCGCGAGCGTGACGATGAGCATCCACCCGCCCGTCGACAGGATGTAGGCGGTGTCGCCGGTCGCCACACCTTGGTCGATGATGTCGGCGTTGAGGGTCGGGAGGTAGAGCGAGGCCATCGATTGCAGGAACTGGAACACGATGACGCCCGACAGGAGGAGCCAGTACGGCTTCAGGTACTGCGAGAGCAGACGGAGGAGCATGGCGGCGCTTTCTACGCGGTGGTGAGTGGGGAACTGGTGGCGACGGCCGCTGGAGCCGTCGTCTCGGGTCTGTGGCCGACCGTGATGCCGTGCAGGAGGAGATCGGCGATGTCGCGCGCCGTGAAGACCTCCCCCTCGGACAGGATCGGATGCGTCATCGAGAGGGTGGTGAGGCGGATGAGGTTCGCGGCCCGACGGGGCGCCACGCGCAGCTCGGCGCGGTGCGGTTCGAGCAGGGCGACCACGCGCGGGATCACGGGATCCTCGTCGGGCTGCCCGATCCGCCTGGCCTTGTGCCGGTCGGGCGGACCGAAGCCTATGGCCGCCATGAGCGTGAACATCTCACGCACCCGGTGCTGCACCAGTTCGACGATCGCCTCGATGGTGGAGTCGAGCGAGAGGTCGCCGGGGATGGTCGAGATGGCCTCGACGATCGAGGTGAGCTCCATGTGCCGCTCGACGGCGGCGTCGATGAGCGCCTCCTTGTCGTCGAAGACCGAGTACACGGTGCCCTCGGCGACGCCGGCCGCCTCGGCGATCTGCCTGCTCGTCACGGCCCGGCCGTGCTCGAGCAGCAGGGGCAGGATGGCGTCCATGATGGCGGCCCTCCGCTCGTCGCGCGAGAGCGGCTTGGCCCTGCTCGGTTTCTCCGTCATGCAGGAGATCCTAACTGAGTGAGCGCTCACTCAGAAGCCTCATCCGTTCGCCGGCAGAGAACGGGCCGCGGATGCCGGGACAGGATGCCCGTCGGTGCGCGTCGTCAGCGCATCCGTGCTCGGTGCTCGGTGCTCGGAGCTCGGATCGCGGCGCTCAGCGCTCGATGGGCGGCGCTGGACACCCGGTGCTCAGGACTGCAGCGCCGCCGGATCGAACAGGGCCGAGATCTGCGCCAGTTCCTCGGTCGACGGCTGCCACGACGTGGCCGCCTCGGCGTTCTGGACGATCTGCTCGGGGCGGGTCGCTCCGGCGATCACACTGGTCAGGGCCGGGCGGGCGAGCATCCAGCCGAAGGTGGCCTCCAGCATCGTGATGCCGCGTTCGGAGCAGAACTCCTGGTAGCGGTCCATGGTCCCCCACGGTGCCGAGTCGGCGAGGTGCTTGCGGATGCGCATGATGCGGCTGTCCTCCGGTCCGCCCTCGCGGGTGAACTTGCCGGTCAGGAGGCCGTTGTAGAGCGGGAACCAGGGCAGGAACCCGAGGCCGAAGTGTTCGACCGCCGGGAGCACCTCAGCCTCGGCCGACCGCTCGAGCAGGCTGTACTCGTTCTGGCTCGAGATGAATCGCGGGTGCGAGCCGATGCGCGCGGTGAACTCTGCTTCGGCGATCTGCCAGCCCGAGAGGTTGGACGAGCCGATGTAGCGGATCTTGCCCTCTGTGACCAGGTCGTCGAGGGTGGAGAGGGTCTCCTCGATCGGCGTGCTCGGGTCGGGCTGGTGCAGTTGGTAGAGGTCGATCCAGTCGGTCTGCAGGCGACGCAGGCTCGCCTCGACGGCGAGGCGGATGTACCGGCGCGAACCCCGTGCGTTCCAGTCCGGTCCGTTGAGGCCGCCCATGTCCATGCCGAACTTCGTGGCGAGCACGATCCTCTCGCGCTTGCCACCGCGCAGGGCGTGGCCCATGAGGGTCTCGCTGAGCCCGCGCTCAGCGCCGTAGATGTCGGCGGTGTCGAAGAGGGTCACGCCGGCGTCGATGGCGGCGTCGATGACCGCCGATGTTCCGGCCTGACCCTCGCTCGCCGTGCCGGAACGCCCGAAGTTGTTGCAGCCGAGTCCCACGGTCGACACGACGAGGCCGGAGTCTCCGAGGGTGCGGTATTCGATCGACGCCATGTCTCCAGCCTAGGCGTCGGGGGCTCGTCGGGGCCTGCCCGCCGGGTTCGGAAAACTGACGCGCGGTTCAGGACGCGGGGTTCAGGATGCAGCCAGCTGCGTGTACCCGCGAATCACCGCGGGTTCCACCATCTCGAGCGGCATCCGCGCGGCTCCGGCTGCACGCTCGGCCACGTACTCCACGGGTTCGCGGTGGGCGAAGCCGACGGTGATGGCGTCGGCGATGGCGCCGAGCCGGTGCGCCTGCTCGTGAACGAAGGCCGGATCGACCACGGCGCCGTGCCCCGGCACGACGAGGTCGTGCTCGCCCATGCGAGCCGCCAGGTCGGCGAGCACCTGCGGCCAGTGGAGGGGGAACGAGCCCGAGCCGTACATCGGCGGACCGGATTCCTCGATGACGTCGCCGACGATCCAGGCGGAGGCGTCGGGAACGTGCACCACCACGTCGGTGTCGGTGTGACCGGCACCGAGCGCGATGATCCGCACTGTGCGGTCGCCGAGGTCGAGGAGGTGCTCGTCGACGACGAGGACGTGCGGAGGGGTGAGCACGACGTCGGTCCAGTCGTACTGCGGTGCTGCAGCGGGATCAGCCGCCCAGGCCGCGAGACGCGGACCCTCGAACTCGGCGAAGTGCGCGGGGATGCCACTGTGGCCGATGATCGTCGCGGCCTCGGCGAACACCTGGTTGCCGAAGGTGTGGTCGTAGTGCGCGTGAGTGTCGACCACCCAACGGATGTCGCCGATGCCGAGCGCCGCAACGTCCGCGGCGACCTCAGCGGCCTCCCGCGGATTGCAGCGGGTGTCGACGAGCAGCAGGCCGTTGCTGCCGCGCACCACCGTCACGGAGATGTCGAGCGGCTCGTAGCGTGCGACGAGCAGACCGTCGGCGATCTCGTTCCAGTGCGGCATGGCTCGATCCTACGGACCGGATCCGCCAGTCGCGCCAGGTCGGTGCGAGCTCGCTCGGCCCTCCTCCCCAGGCCGGTGCCGGATGAGGTTCCTCCGCGATGTCCGTTTCCCGCGAGATGGCGTCGGATGCCGCGGGTAGATTCGACTCATGACCACAGACACCCTCTACATCGAGCGCGTCGACAGCCCCATCGGCCGCATCGAGATCACCAGCGACGGCGAGCTCATCACCTCGCTGTCGATCGAGCGCGACGGCGCGCTCCCCCATGACTTCGAGGACGCCCCGTCGACAGCGATCCTCGCCGAGGCCGCGCGTCAGCTCCGCGAGTACTTCGCGGGCGAGCGCACCGAGTTCGACCTCCCGGTGCGCCTCGAGGGCACTCCGTTCCAGAAGGCCGTGTGGGCCGAGCTCCAGCAGCTCGACTTCGGCCAGTTCACCTCGTACGGAGAGATCGGCGTCGCCATCGGTCGGCCGGGTTCCGGCCGCGCCATCGGGGGCGCCGTCGGAGCGAATCCGGTCCCCATCATCGTCGGCTGCCACAGGGTGCTGTCCAGCGATCGGCGTATCACGGGGTTCAGCGCCGGAGAAGGCATCCCCACGAAGGTCTGGCTGCTCGATCACGAGAGCATCGGACACGCAGCAGTGGGCGACCCCACAGCCCTCACCCTGACCATCCCCGTGGCCTCGTGAGCTTCGGCTCCTCCCCCGTGCCCGTGGTGCCTCCCACCGTCGTCGTCGGCGACGACGGCCTGGCACGGTGCTCATGGGGTGCGAACGATGCCGAGTACAGGCGCTACCACGACGAGGAGTGGGGAACACCGTTGCACGACGAGCAGCGGTTGTTCGAGAAGCTCTGCCTCGAGGGATTCCAGGCCGGACTGTCGTGGATCACCATCCTCCGCAAGCGACCGGCCTTCCGCGCCGCCTTCCACGACTTCGACCCCGAGAAGGTCGCCGCGATGGGAGAGCCCGACGTCGAACGCCTGCTGCAGGATGCCGGCATCATCCGCCACCGCGGCAAGATCGAGGCCACGATCGGCAACGCCCGAGCCACCCTCGCGCTCGACGAGAGCCTGTCTGAGCTGATGTGGGGATTCGCTCCCGACGCCGAGGGGCGGGGACGTCCCCGCCTATGGTCGGACGTGCCGGCCGTCACACCGGAGTCGACGGCCATGAGCAAGGCCCTCCGCGCGCGGGGCTACAGGTTCGTCGGACCGACGACGATGTACGCCCTCATGCAGTCCACGGGCATGGTCGACGACCACCTCGAGGGATGCTTCCGCGCGGCCTAGACGATGCGGCCTGGGCGATGCGGCCTAGACGATGAGAGCGAGCTCGCCCGGCTTGCCATCGATGAGTTCGAGCCGCCATCCGGCAGCAGCAGCCCACTCCCGCAGCTCGGCGACGGACCCGAGGTCGTGCCCGGCCTGGATCAGCGCGCGGGTGAAGGCGCCCTTGGCATGCTTGTTGAAGTGGTTGAGGGCGCGGCGACGGCCATCCTCCCCGTCGGTCAGCACTCGCAGGTACACCGAGTCGGCACGTGCTGGTGCCGGTCCGAGACTGGCATAGCCCTCGCTGCGCAGGTCGAGCACCAGTCCGGCCACGGGCTTCAGTTGGCGGGTGATGGCGTCGCCCCAGTGCTTCTTCAGCGAGAGCTCCGGCAGGCGCGAGTCGTGCGACATCCTGTACGCCGGAACAGAGTCCAGCGCAGCGACGGGTCCGAGCAGCGCTGAATGCACGCGCACGTGTTCGTGGGCGAAGGAACGTTCTGCCTCGTCGAGGCTCCGCGCGTCGAGGGCGTCGTAGACGACGCCCGTGTAGCGGTCGATGACCGGCATCGTCGCCGACGTCCTGATGGCACGGTTGCGGTCGATCTCCCCCAGCTGGGTACGGCCGAGCTTGAGAGCCGCCACGCTCGCCTCACGGTCGCGGGCCAGGGTGGTGAGTGCCCGGATGAGAGCCCGTCGTTGCGGCGCCAGCTTGGGGAAAGCAAGGGAGGTGACGTCGAGGGGCGCGCCGGTGCCGCCGTCGCGCTTGGTCTCCGACGGCGGGAGGAGGATCAGCACCCGACGTCAGCCGTGGATGAAGGCCACTGCAGCGTCGACGTTCGCTCCGAGGGGCTCGATGCTGTCGACTGTGACGCGCGGCATCGCGGCGCTGTGGCCGGTCCAGGATTCGTAGCCCTCGACGCTCTGCTCCACGGCGCGCCAAGTGAGCTCCTCCACGTGGGGCAGGTTGCGCACGCGCTTGGCGAGGCGCTCCTTGTGCAGCTCCTCGTCGGAGCAGACGACCTCGATGACGCGCAGGACGGCCTCGGTGCGGGCAGCGAGGTCGCGCCACTGCATCCGCGCCGGCTCGACGGCGTTGACGGCGTCGATGATGACGCTGCGACCGGCGACGAGCACGGACTCGGCGATGGCCTCGGCGACCAGGTAGGCCGCCAGGCCCGTCGGCTGGTCGGCGTCGATTCCCGCGGAGAGGATGGCCGACTCGATCGGGTCGACGGACACCACCGTCGCACCGATGCGAGCGCCGATGATCTCGGCGATCGTGGACTTGCCTGAGCCCGGAAGCCCGGCCATGACGACGAGTTGCGCGACGCTGAGGTCACCGAACTGGCGGTCTGACACCGTCTCTCCCCCTGGAGTTCTGCGGACTAGACGAGCGCAGCGCGGCGCGCGACGATCTGGACCGAGTTCGCCTCGACGGAGAGGAATCCATCGGAGGCGTCAGCCACGATCTTCTCGCCGCCGGGGAGCGTGAGACGCACCTCGCCGTGGGAGAGGATCGCGAGCAGCGGCTCGTGACCCGGCAGGATTCCGATCTCGCCCTCGACCGTCTTGGCGACGACCATGCTCGCCTCGCCGGACCAGACTTCCTGGTCCGCCGAGACGAGACTGACGTTGAGAACGGCCATGATCAGCCGTTGTCCTTCTGGATCTGAGCCCACTTCTCTTCGACGTCGCTGATCGAACCGACGTTGAAGAACGCCTGCTCGGCCACGTGGTCGAACTCGCCCTTGGCGATAGCGTCGAACGACTCGATCGTGTCCTTGAGCGGAACCGTCGAACCCTCGACACCGGTGAACTTCTTCGCCATGTAGGTGTTCTGCGAGAGGAACTGCTCGATGCGGCGTGCGCGCGACACGGTGATCTTGTCCTCTTCGGAGAGCTCGTCGACACCGAGGATGGCGATGATCTCCTGGAGTTCCTTGTTCTTCTGCAGGATCTGCTTGACCGTGGTGGCCACGCGGTAGTGGTCCTCGCCCAGGTAACGGGGGTCGAGGATGCGCGAGGTCGAGGTCAGCGGGTCGACGGCCGGGTAGAGGCCCTTCGACGCGATGGCGCGGGAGAGCTCCGTCGTGGCGTCGAGGTGGGCGAACGTGGTCGCCGGAGCCGGGTCGGTGTAGTCGTCGGCGGGAACGTAGATCGCCTGCAGCGAGGTGATCGAGTGTCCGCGCGTCGAGGTGATGCGCTCCTGGAGCACGCCCATCTCGTCGGCGAGGTTCGGCTGGTAGCCCACGGCGGAGGGCATGCGGCCGAGCAGCGTCGAGACCTCGGAACCGGCCTGCGTGAAGCGGAAGATGTTGTCGATGAAGAGCAGCACGTCCTGCTTCTGCACGTCGCGGAAGTACTCCGCCATCGTCAGGGCGGAGAGGGCGACGCGCAGACGCGTTCCCGGCGGCTCGTCCATCTGGCCGAAGACCAACGCTGTCTTGTCGAAGACGCCGGCCTCCTCCATCTCGTGGATGAGGTCGTTGCCCTCACGGGTGCGCTCACCGACACCGGCGAACACCGACACACCACCGTGGTCCTGCGCGACGCGCTGGATCATCTCCTGGATGAGGACGGTCTTGCCGACACCGGCACCACCGAAGAGTCCGATCTTTCCACCCTGCACGTACGGGGTGAGGAGGTCGATGACCTTGATGCCGGTCTCGAAGAGCTGGGTCTTCGACTCCAGCTGGTCGAAGCGCGGGGGCTTGCGGTGGATGGGCCAGCGCTCCGTGATCTCGATGGTCTCGCCGGGCTCGCCGTTGAGCACCTCGCCGATGACGTTGAAGACCTTGCCCTTGGTGACGTCGCCGACGGGCACCGAGATGGCTGCTCCGGTGTCGGTGACCTCCTGGCCGCGGACGAGGCCGTCCGTCGGCTTCAGGGCGATGGCGCGCACGACGTCGTCGCCGAGGTGCTGGGCGACCTCGAGCGTCAGGACGGTGGTCTCGCCATCGAGGGTGATCGTGGTCTGCAGAGCGTTGTAGACCGAGGGGATCGAGTCGTGCGGGAACTCGATGTCGACCACGGGGCCGGTGACGCGGGCGATGCGCCCGACGGCGCCGCCCGTGGCCTCGGCCTGGACTGGCGCGGTAGCGGTGTCAGTCATTGTTCTCTTCCTTCTGGGTACGTGTTCTGAAAGCTCGTGTGGGATGCGTTACTTCGAGGAGAGCGCGTCGGCTCCACCCACGATTTCGGCGATCTGCTGGGTGATCTCGGACTGACGTGCCTCGTTGGCGAGGCGGGTGTAGTCGCGGATGAGGGAGTCGGCGTTGTCACTGGCGGCCTTCATCGCCTTCTGCGTCGCAGCGTGCTTCGCGGCCGACGACTGCAGCATCGCGTTGAAGATGCGGCTCTCGATGTAGACCGGGAGGAGGGCGTCGAGCACTGTCGCGGCGTCGGGCTCGAACTCGTACAGCGGCAGGACGATGCCGTCCTCCGGCTCCTCCACACCCTCGACGATCTCGAGCGGCAGCAGGCGCACGACCTGCGGCACCTGGCTGATCATGCTGACGAACCGGTTGTAGACCACGTGGATCTCGTCGACTCCGCCGTCCTCGGCGTCGCGCAGGAACGCCTCGAGCAGGGCCTCGCCGATCTCCTGGGCGACCTCGACCTCGGGGCTGTCGGTCCCGCCGATCCACTGCTGCTCGAAGGAGCGGCGGCGGAAGGCGAAGTAACCGACGGCCTTGCGTCCGACGAGGAAGTACGAGACCTCCTTGCCCTGGCTGCGCAGCAGCTCGGACAGCGCCTCGGCCTCACGGAGCACCTGCGAGTTGAACGCGCCGGCGAGGCCGCGGTCGCTCGAGAAGATGACGATCGCGGCGCGCTCGATCTTCTCGGGCTCCGTCGTCAGCACGTGGGCGACGTTCGAGTGGGCCGCCACGGCTGAGACCGCGCGCGTGATCGCTCGCGAGTACGGCGTCGATGCGGCGACGCGCGCCTGTGCCTTCTGGATGCGTGATGCGCTGATCAGCTCCATCGCACGGGTGATCTTCTTGGTCGTCTGGGCAGACTTGATCTTCTGCCGGTAGACCCGAAGTTGCGCTCCCATGTCTCTCCTGGTTCCTAGGGTTCGTCAGTCGGTCGGATGGGGGGAAGCGTTACCGCTTCGCCTTCACGATCTTCTCCTGGTTGACGTCTTCCTCAGCGATGGGCTCCACCTTCGCGACCGAGGCGAGCGGCTTGCCCTCACCGGTCTGGAACTCGAGCTTGAACGCGTCGACGGCCGACTCGAGCGCCGCGGCGGTGTCGTCGGACAGCACGTTGGTGTCGCGCAGCGTCGAGAGCACCTCGGTGTTGCGTCCGAGGTAGTCGAGCAGCTCGCGCTCGAAGCGCAGGATGTCCTCGACCGGGACCTCGTCGAGCTTGCCGTTGGTGCCGGCCCAGATCGACACGACCTGGTCCTCGACGGGGTACGGCGAGTACTGCGGCTGCTTGAGAAGCTCGGTGAGGCGAGCGCCACGCGCGAGCTGACGGCGGCTGGTCGCGTCGAGGTCGGACGCGAACATCGCGAATGCCTCGAGCGAGCGGTACTGCGCCAGCTCGAGCTTGAGCGTTCCGGAGACCTTCTTGATGGACTTCACCTGGGCGTCGCCACCGACTCGCGAGACCGAGATTCCGACGTCGACAGCGGGACGCTGGTTGGCGTTGAACAGGTCGGACTGGAGGAAGATCTGGCCGTCGGTGATCGAGATCACGTTGGTCGGGATGTAGGCCGAGACGTCGTTCGCCTTGGTCTCGATGATCGGCAGGCCGGTCATCGATCCGGCACCGAGCTCGTCGGAGAGCTTGGCGCAACGCTCGAGCAGACGCGAGTGCAGGTAGAACACGTCACCCGGGTAGGCCTCGCGTCCCGGCGGACGACGGAGGAGCAGGGAGACGGCGCGGTAGGCCTCAGCCTGCTTCGACAGGTCGTCGAAGATGATGAGGACGTGCTTGCCGCCGTACATCCAGTGCTGGCCGATGGCCGAGCCGGTGTAGGGGGCGAGGTACTTGAAGCCGGCGGGGTCGGATGCCGGAGCGGCCACGATCGTGGTGTACTCCATGGCTCCGGCGTCCTCGAGGGCGCCCTTCACCGAGGCGATGGTCGAGCCCTTCTGGCCGATGGCGACGTAGATGCAGCGAACCTGCTTGTTGACGTCGCCGGACTCCCAGTTGGCCTTCTGGTTGATGATCGTGTCGATCGCGATGGCCGTCTTGCCGGTCTGGCGGTCGCCGATGATGAGCTGGCGCTGGCCGCGGCCGACGGGGATCATGGCGTCGATCGCCTTGATGCCGGTCTGCAGCGGCTCGTGCACGCTCTTGCGCTGCATGACGCCGGGCGCCTGCAGCTCGAGGGCACGACGGCCCTCGGCCTCGATGTCGCCGAGACCGTCGATCGGGTTGCCGAGAGGGTCGACCACGCGGCCCAGG
Source organism: Leifsonia sp. Leaf264 (assembly GCF_001422325.1). Taxonomy (GTDB): domain Bacteria; phylum Actinomycetota; class Actinomycetes; order Actinomycetales; family Microbacteriaceae; genus Orlajensenia. The sequence continues at coordinate 260,010 of NZ_LMMR01000004.1, read as the reverse complement.
AAGTTGTCGCCGACGGGGGCGGAGAGGACCTCACCCGTGCGGGTGACCTCCATGCCCTCCTCGATGCCGGAGAACTCGCCGAGCACGACGACGCCGATCTCGTCTTCGTCGAGGTTGAGCGCGAGGCCGAGCGTGCCGTCCGCGAAGCGGATGAGCTCGTTGGCCATGACGCTCGGAAGGCCCTCGACGTGCGCGATGCCGTCTGCGGCATCCGTCACGTGGCCGACCTCGGTCGCTGCAGCAGCGCCGGGCTCGTAGGCCTTGACGAAGTCCTTGAGCGCGTCACGGATCTCATCGGGGCTGATGGTGAGTTCTGCCATGATCTTCCCTTTTCTGCACGAGGCGTACAGGTTCTTGACTGTTCGACGTTCTCGCAGGAGAGCGCCGTTGTTCTGTTGTACTCCGACAGGCCCGAGGGCTAGCCGGCAAGCTGGAGTCGCACGTCGTCGAGACGCTTGGCGACGCTGCCGTCGATGATGTCGTCGCCGACCTGCACGCGCAGGCCTCCGATGACACCCGGGTCGACGACCTGGTTGATGCGCAGGTTCCGTCCGTACTTCGCCGACAGGCCGGCGGCGAGCCGCTCGACCTGCGCGTCGCTGATGGCCGTCGCCGAGGTGACTGTCGCCACTCCGTAGCCGGCTTCGGCTGCGACGACGGATGCCGCGTAGCGGACGAGTTCGCCGATGCGTCGACCGCGCGGCTGCTGCACGAGGTGGGAGAGGATCACGACGGCCTGCTTCGACGCCTTGCCGGAGAGCAGGGTGTCGACGAGAGCCGCCTTGGCCTCGTTGGAGCCGAGCTTCGAGCTGAGTGCCAGCTCGAGATCGGCGCTCTGGGAGACCGAACGGCCGAACGAGAACAGCTCGGCGTCGACATCGGTTCCGGAGGGGGTCGAAGCGGCGACGACGCGCAGACCGAGGTCTTCGATGCCCTCGAGCACGTCGTCGGCGTCCGACCAGCGCGCGGCGGCAACCTCGCCCAAGAGGGCGAGGGCTGCCGGCGTCACCGTCGAACCGAAGACGCCCGAGACGAGCGCCTTCTTCGCTTCTGGCTCTGCTCCGTTGTCGGAGAGAGCTGTGAGCAGCTGCGGCGACGAGCCGATGACGCGGGCGGCCGCGAGCAGCGCCTCACCCGTCGCCAGGTCGGCTGTTCCGCCCTGAGCGGTCAGGGCAGCCCTCGCCGAGACGAGGGCCTCTCTGGTCGCTGATCCCATTGGACTACTTCTTCCCTGCCGAGGCGGACTCGCTGGACTCGAGGTCAGCGAGGAAGCGGTCGACGACGGCGCTGGCCTTCTTGTCGTCGGCCAGGCTCTCGCCGATGACGCCGGACGCGAGGTCGATGGCGAGCGTGCCCACCTCGGTGCGCAGCGACACGACGGCGGCCTGACGCTCGGCCTCGATCTGGGCCTGAGCCGTCGCGGTGATGCGAGCGGCCTCGGACGTGGCCGAGTCCTTCGCCTCTGCGACGATCTTCTTGCCGTCCTCGCGAGCGGACTCGCGGATCTTGCCGGCCTCGGCGCGGGCGTCGGCGAGCTGGGCCGTGTACTGCTCGAGAGCAGCCTCGGCCTCGCGCTGAGCCTCATCGGCCTTGGCGATGTTCCCCTCGATCGCCTCGCCGCGCTCGTCGAGGAGCTTCTTGACGGTGGGGAGGATCTTCACCCAGAAGAACACCAGGATGATCGCGAAGCAGACCGCAGACCAGACGAGGTCGTACAGCTCGGGGATGAACGGGTTGACCGTTTCGCCTTCTTCAGCAGCGCGCAGGAGCAGCGAGTGCATTCCTGACTCCGTTTCGATTGAGAGGGATTACGCCGGGAACGGAATGAACGCGACAGCGATGGCGATGAACGCGAGTGCCTCGGTGAACGCGATGCCGAGGAACATGAGGGTGCTGAGGCGACCCTGCAGTTCAGGCTGGCGCGCGACGGACTCGATCGTCTTGCCGACGACGAGACCCACACCGATGGCGGATCCGATGGAAGCGAGGCCGAAGGCGATCGGGGCGATGCTGCCGTTGACGTCGGCGAGGATGGATACGGGGTCCATGTGTGGTGTTCCTTCCGTGATGGGAGAAAGTCGACGGATGTCGGCTTCGGTTAGTGCTCTTCAGCCAGCGCGAGCTGGATGTAGACGGCGGTGAGAAGCGTGAAGACGTAGGCCTGCAGGACTCCGACGAAGAGTTCGAAGACCGTGAAGGCGAGCCCGAAGGCGAAGGTGCCGACACTGAACAGGCTGTACCAGCCGCCGGCGGTGAAGAGGAAGAACGACGTCGCCGAGAAGCACAGCACGAGCAGCATGTGCCCGGCGATCATGTTCATCAGGAGTCGGAGGGCCAGCGTGACGGGCCGCAGGATGAAGGTCGAGATGAACTCGATCGGGGTCACCACGACGTAGATCGGCCACGGCACTCCGGGCGGGAAGAGGGCGTTCTTGAAGAACGCGCCCGGGTGCTTCTTCACGCCGGCGTAGATGAACGCGACATAGGCGACGAGAGCCAGCAGCAGGGGCAGGCCGATGACGGCGGTGCCGGCCATGTTGAGGCCGGGGACGATTCCCGTGAAGTTCATCGACAGGATCATGATGAACATGGCCGTCAGGATCGGCAGGAAGCGGGTGCCGTCCTTCTTGCCCAGGAGGTCTTCGGCGATGTTGACCCTGATGAAGCCCAGGAGCATCTCCACGATGCTCTGGCCGCGCCGCGGGACGACGGTCATCTTGCGCGTTCCGAGCCAGAAGAGCACCAGGATCACGATGGTGACGAGAATGCGGATCGCCATGATCCGGTTGATCTCGAATGGAGTCCCGACGAACAGGAAACCGGGCGGGAAGAACTCGTCCAATGACGGACCGTGGAATCCACCATCGTCGGTGGCTGACGGAACCAGCAGGTTCACAGCGGTAACTAGCAGCGCTATCTCCTGTTTCGGGGCGTGGAGCTCGGCTCTCGCGACGACGAATGATGGGGGCGATTCCGGCTGACCCCGGTGCCATGCAGGCGAAAGGAGCGAAGAGAAGCGGAACCGTTCTCTACTCTAGCAATACTTCGGCGATCCCTCGAACCGCGAAGGCCGCTGAAGGCGCGGATCAGCGCCGCAGTTCCGCTTCCCCGACGTAGGGGACGCGACCCCGGACGAACACGACCACATCGACGATCAGCGAGCCGAGGACTCCGGCGATGAGGCAGAAGGCCAGGGTGATCGGCTCCAGCCACGGCTGGGAGCGCAGCGCGTACACCAGCACGAGGAACACGACGAACTTCAGCAGCCAGCCGCCCATGACGATTCCGAAGTACAGGCCGATGAGATCCGGGGCGGATGCGTAGCGGTTGGCGATCAGGATCGTCACGATGGTGATCCCCATGAGCACGAGGGCGAGGGCGCCGCCGAGCAGCGCACTCCACACCCCGATCGCACCGAAGATCAGGCCGGAGATGATGGCACCGACCACGGCGACCGTCGCTGCGACCGCCACACCCCAGACCAGCGCGCGACGGAGCACGGAGTTCGGGGTCGGCGAGACGAAGGCGGGCGCGGGGGTCGATTCACTCATTGCATCCTCGGGAAGATCGAAAAGTCGCTCCAGTGTACCGGCGGCCGCCTGAGCGCCGACCGGGCGGCGGCGGGCTGCTCAGGACTGCGCGCTCGACGAACTGACGGCCACGCCGTCGGCGGCATCCGGGTCCACGGTGTCTGCAGCCTCGTCGAGGGGGTCCTGCGGCGCGAGGATCTCGGCCTCGGGGGTGTCGGCCTCGGCCGACTGGCTCGCGGCCTCGATGGCCTTCCGGCGACTGAGCGGGGCGAGAGTGAACAGGGTGCAGGCGAAGAAGCCGATGATCAGGAACATCGTCGCCCACAGCGTGGAGAGCCCGAAGAAGGTCGGAAGCACGAAGTACAGCAGGCAGCTGATCGAGGCGACGGCGGTCCAGCTGTAGAAGATCAGCACGGCGTGCAGGTGGGAGTGGCCCATGTCGAGCAACCTGTGGTGCAGGTGCTTGCGGTCTGCGCTGAACGGGGACTTGCCGGCCCTCAGCCGCCTGATGACGGCGAGGCCGAAGTCGAGCAGCGGGATGATGAGCACGGCGAAGGGCAGGATGATCGGGATGAAGGCCGGGAGCAGCTGCGCGCTGCCGAGGGAGGCCGGATCGATCTGCCCGGTGACGGCGACGGCCGACGTGGCCATCAGCAGGCCGACGAGCAGGGCCCCGGCATCGCCCATGAAGAGCTTGGCCGGATGCCAGTTGAGCGGCAGGAAGCCGGCGCACACCCCGACGACGAGCACGGCTATGAGCGAGGCCAGGTTGAAGTAGTTCAGCGGCGATGTCTGCTGCACCAGCAGGTACGAGTACAGGAAGAACACGCCGTTGGCGATCAGGGCCACGCCGGCGACGAGGCCGTCGAGGCCGTCGATGAAGTTGATGGCGTTCATCACCAGCACGATCGCGAAGATCGTGATGATCACGCTCATCCAGCTGGACCCGACGGTGATCCCACCGCCGATCGGCAGCGAGTAGATCTGCACGCCCTTCCAGGCCACGAGCCCGGCCGCGATGAACTGGCCGGCCAGCTTCGTCATCCAGTCGAGGTCCCAGATGTCGTCGGCGACGCCGATCAGCACGATGAGCAGTGCCGCACCGAGGATCGCGAGGATCTGCTCGGGGTTGCCGAACACGATGCTGAGCAGGGGGAATCGGGCCGACACGAGCCAGGCCGCGCCGAAGGCGACGAGGATGCCGAGGAACATCGCCACTCCCCCGAGCCGCGGGGTCGGCCTGGTGTGAACGTCGCGCTCGCGGATCTTCGGGTACAGCCGGTATCGGTGGCTCAGCCTGTACACGACGATCGAGAGGGCGAAGGTGACTATTGCCGCGACCAGCGACAGCACGATGAACAGGGTCACGGGCTACTCCGCCGGCTCGTCGAGCGCGTCGTCCAGCGCGTCGGCGAGAGCATCGCCGACGATGGACCGGATCGCCATCCGCGAGATGACGCCCTCGCGCACTATGTGCAGCTTGCCGCCGCGCTGCAGTCCGGTGGCGTCGACGATCGTCGAACCCGCTGCGGCTGTCGCGACCCCCTCGGTTCCATACGCCGTGCCGGCAGCACCACCGTCGAGGTAGACGTCGATGGAGTCGCCGAGCGCGGCGGATGCCGTGGCGGCGTCGAGCGCTGACGGCTCGCCGGTGCGGTTGGCCGAGGAGACCGCGAGAGGGCCGGTCTCGCTGAGCAGTTCCAGCGCGATGGTGTTGGCCGGCATCCTGAGCGCGACGGTGCCCCTGGTCTCGCCGAGGTCCCAGTTCAGGGACGGCTGCGCCGTGAGGATGACGGTGAGGCCGCCGGGCCAGAACGCCTCGACGAGCGCACGGACCTCCTCGGGGACGTCGGCGGCGAGGGCGTCGAGGGTGGGGATTCCGGGGATGAGGACCGGCGGCGGCGAAGTGCGGTCGCGCCCCTTGGCGTCGAGGAGTTTCTGCACGGCGGCCGGATCGAAGGCGTCGGCCGCGATGCCGTAGACGGTGTCGGTGGGGATGACGACGAGGCCGCCGCGTCCGATGGCGGCGCGCGCGAGCCGCATTCCGGTGAGGAGTTCTGAGTCGACCGAGCAGTCGAAGACACGTTCAGGCATTTGGCACTGATTCTAGGACGTGACGCTGTGGGGCGCGGGACTGACGCTCCCCTCGCGCCCATACCCGCCCATACTGGAGGAATGGTTCGCGACGTCTACTTCTTCGATTGCGACAAGACGCTCTACGACTACGACTTCAGGCGCCGACTGCCGTGCCTGGCCGACCTGACCGGCGTGAGCCAGTACCACCTGGCGGACAGCTGGTGGGCCGGAGGCTTCGAGGAGGCCGCAGAACGCGGCGAGATCACGACGACCGAGGAGTACCTCGCCGCTTTCGCCGAGGTGACAGGCGCCGACCTCAGCCTCGGGCAGTGGCAGGAGGCCAGGGCGGCGGCGATGACGCGCATCGACGGATCCCTCGACGCCCTGCGCCTCGCGGCCGAGCTCGGGACGGCCTCGCTGCTGTCGAACAACCCGATCATCTTCAAGGACTCCCTGGGTGTCCTCGCCGCGGATGTCGCCGAGGTCGTGGGCTCGAACGACCTCGTGTCTGCAGTCCTCGGCGCCCGCAAGCCCGAACGACGGATCTACACCAGGGCCATGGGCAGGCTCGGAGTGCTGCCGGAGCATGCCTTCTTCGTCGACGACTCGGCGGCGAACGTCGCCGGAGCACGCGAGGCCGGGATGACGGCGTTCCAGCTCGTCCCCACTCGGAGCGGGCACAACACCGACGAGCTGGCGGCCGCGATCCGAGAGTTCTCGGAGCGCGACCGCTAGCTCGTCCTCAGGTGCCGCTGCCGGTCCTCAGTGCCTGCGCGCCCGTCGGGTGAACAGCCAGGTGCCCCACACGTACGATCCCGCGATGATGAGGATGCACCATCCGAGTGCCCACCAGGGCTCCGTGCCGAGTTCGGTTCCCATCAGCAGTCCGCGGATGGTCTCGATGATCGGCGTGATCGGCTGGTTCTCGGCGATCCACTGCAGCCACTCCGGCATCGTGTCCGTCGGCACGAAGGCGCTCGACAGGTAGGGAACGAACAACAGGGCGAAGCCGTAGCCGCTGGCGGCCTCGACGTTGCCCGCCGCCAGTCCGATCGCCGCGTACAGCCAGGTGATCGCGAGGATGAACAGGGCGATGACGCCGACGGCGGCCACCCATTCGATCACGTTCGCGGTCGGCCTGAACCCGAGAGCCAGGGCGACGCCGATGACGACGGCCGTGGCGAGCAGATTGCGCGCGAGACTGGCAACGACGTGTCCCGTCAGCACACTGATGGCCCGCAGCGGCATGGCCCGGAAGCGGTCGATGATGCCGTTCGTCATGTCGTTGGCCACGTCGACGGCCGTCGACGAGGCGCCGAAGCCAGCGCACAGCAGGATGATGCCGGGCACGACGTAGTCCACGTAGCCACCGTCGGGTTCGATCGCGTTGCCGAAGACGAAGGTGAAGAGCAGCATCAGCATCGTCGGGAGCACGATCGCCATGATCAGCGCGTCGATGTTGCGCATGGTGTGGCGCAGGCTCCGCGCGATCATCGTCGTCGTCGTGACGGATGCCGTCGGCCGACGCGCGGCTCGGACCGGGGACGGCGCAGCGGTCCGGTGGGGGTTCTGGGTCAGGGTCGCGCTGGTCATGCTGCCAGCTCCTCTCGCTCGGTCGTTGCTTCATCGCCGTGGCTCGACGCGGTCCGGTGTCCGGTCAGCGCGAGGAAGACGTCGTCCAGGCTGGGCTTGCGGACGCTCACCCGCAGCCCGGCCCTTCCGGGATCTGCGGCGATCAGGTCCATGGCCTCCTGCAGTCCGGCCACAGAGCCGTCGGTGGGGATCTCGCGCAGCAGAGCGTCGTCGGCGGACCGCAGCTCCACCACCTCTCCCCCGATGCGGGCCTTGAGCTCGGCCGGCGTCCCCTCGGCGACGATCCTGCCGCCGTCGAGCACGGCGATCCTGTCGGCGAGGGCATCGGCCTCCTCGAGGTACTGCGTCGTGAGCAGGATCGTGGTGCCGTGAGCCGCCAGCTCGCGGATGGTGCGCCAGAGCGCCTGGCGGCTGCGGGTGTCGAGCCCTGTCGTCGGCTCGTCGAGGAACACCACCGGCGGTTCGGCGACGAGGCCGAGGGCCAGGTCGAGTCTGCGGCGCATGCCGCCCGAGTAGCTGCCGACCCGCTTGCCGGCGGCATCCGTCAGCTCGAATCGCTCGAGCAGTTCGCTCGCACGGTCCCGAGCGCCGGCGGAGGTGAAGCCGGAGAGCCTGGCGAGCATGCGCAGGTTCTCCTCTCCGGTGAGCACCTGGTCGACGGCCGCGTACTGGCCCGTGAGGCTGATGGCCTCGCGGACGCCCTCCGGATCCGCGGCGAGGTCGATCCCGGCCACCATGGCGGTGCCCGAGTCGGCGCCGGTCAGCGTCGCGAGGATGGTGATGAGGGTGGTCTTGCCGGCGCCGTTGGGCCCGAGCAGGGCGAAGATGCTCCCCGTCTCGATGCTCAGGTCGACCCCGTCGAGCACTGTCGCGTCGCCGTAGATCTTGCGCAGGCCACGCACCTGGATGGCTGGTGCAGTCACTGTCCACAACCTTTCTGTGTATCGGATAGAACGTCGTGTACGACTTACGTTTGTGTGTATGTCACATACGCTGGTTTAATAGATACACAGTTCTAGGATGAGTGTCAACCCTCGAGTCGAAAGGCGGCGCACCGTGGCCGATGTCGAAGAAGCGCTCCCCCGGGGGATCGCGCTGACCTGGGGCGTGGCCGAGAACCCGCAGCGCGGTCCCAAGCGCGAACTGTCGATCGAGCGCATCGTCGAGACCGCCATCGAGATCGCGGATGCCGAAGGGCTCGGTGCCGTCTCCATGAGCCGGGTCGCGACCTCGCTCGGGTTCACCACGATGTCGCTGTACCGCTACGTGACGAGCAAGGACGACCTGCTGGTGCTCATGGAGGACACGGCGTCGGAGATGCCGATCCCGGCCGAGACCGACACACTGCCCTGGCGCGACGGCGTGCGGCGCTGGGTGCTGGCGGTGCGCGGCGTCTACCGCGATCATCCGTGGATCGCCAAGGTCCCGATCAACGGCGCCCCGATGACCCCGAACTCCCTGCTCGCCGCGGACTGGCTGCTGCGGGAGCTGCGTCCCCTCCCGTTGGACGATGCCGAGAAGATGTCGAGCCTCCTGCTGCTCACCAGCTACGTCAGGGCGACAGCGGCCCTCGAGGGCGACCTCGTCGCGGCCACGGCTGCGGGCCTGACCGAGACCGACGGGATGCAGGCCGCCCTCGCGGCCCTGGTCACACCGGAGCGCTTCCCCGACCTCAGCCGCATCGTCGCCGACGGCGGGTACACGGGGGCGCCGGTGCCCGGCGTCGCAGACGACTTCACCTTCGGCCTGGAGCGCATCCTCGACGGCATCGAGTTCCACGTCGGGAACATCGATGACGCGGCGGGCGCGGACAGCGCAGCAGGTGCGCAGCCGTCGCCGGCATCCGACGCGCTCGAGATCCCGCGCGACAAGGCCGTGCGCGAGGCCGCGAAGGCGCGCCGCGAGATCGAGGCGAAGCTGCGCGAGGCGAAGAAGCGCGAGCGCGACGAGATCAAGCGGGCCAGGGAGCGCGCCGCCAGGCTCTAGGCGGGGGTGCCGGGGTGCGGCATCCGTCCGCCCTCCGCATCGGGCCGAATTCCTGCCGGCCCCGGAGACGACGATGGAGAGCAGACCGATCTGCTCTCCACTTTCAGGATATACGGGCCAGGGGGCCTTGCCGCAAGGGCCCCTCCGCGGCGCATACTGGTCGACCGAACGCGAGCCCACCCGAACCTGGAGCGACCCTGAGCATCACCACCCGGAGGGTCTTCGACCTTCCCGACCACCTCTCCCCCAAGTCGGATCCGGCGCTGGTCGCCGCCGACGAGAAGCACTTCGCCGCCATCGCGAGCACGCTCGAGCAGTCGATCGCCGAGCTCTCGGCCCGGCTCGACGAGACCCGCAGGCGGCCGGGCGGCAGCGGCGAGGGCGCTCTGGAACGCGACCTGGAGATCCATCGGATCAGCGCACGGCTGCGCACGCTGCAGCGCTTCGGGCTGGACCTGTGCCTCGGCCACATCGTCGGCTCCCAGCATCCGGAGCCCGTCTACATCGGTCGACTCGGACTGACGGATGCCACGGGCCGGCGCCTGCTCGTCGACTGGAGGTCACCGGCGGCCGAGCCGTTCTTCGGCGCCACGCATGGTGACCCGATGGGGCTGGCGAGCCGGCGCCGCTACCGGTGGACCCGCGGCAGGATCAGCGACTACTGGGACGAGGTCTTCACGACGGACGGGCTCAGTGGCCGTGCTGCGCTCGACGACCAGTCGGCGTTCATAGCGAGCCTCGGCAGCAGCAGGTCGCCACGGATGCGCGACGTTCTGAGCACCATCCAGGCCGATCAGGACGCCATCATCCGAGCCGGCTCCCACGGCGCGCTGGTCGTCGACGGTGGCCCGGGCACCGGCAAGACCGTCGTCGCCCTGCACCGCGCCGCCTACCTGCTGTACTCGGACCCGCGGTTGGCCCGCCACCACGGCGGCGTGCTCGTCGTCGGGCCGAGCACGCCCTACCTGGACTACGTCGCCGACATCCTGCCCGGGCTCGGCGAGGACGGCGTCGAGACCTGCACCCTGCGCAGCCTGGTGCCGGAAGGGGCGACGGCGACGATCGAGACCGATGCGGAGGTGGTGCGGCTCAAGTCGTCGGCGAGGCTCGTGGGATCGATCGACGCTGCCGTGGCGCACTACGAACGGTCTCCGGCGCGGGCCATGGTCGTCGAGACGCCCTGGGCCGACATCGTCCTCACGCCGGAGGACTGGGCCGAGGCCTTCGCGGCGCCGGAGGCCGGCAGCACGCACAACGACTCCCGCGACGTGGTCTGGGAGGAACTGCTCGCCATCCTGACCGCCGGTCATGACGACGACGACGTCGCACCCCACCTCGTACGCCGCGCCCTCGAGCAGAACAGCGGGTTGCGCGCAGCGTTCAACAGGGCCTGGCCGTTGCTCGACCCTGTCGGCGTCGTCGGCGACCTGTGGTCGGTCCGGGCGTACCTGCGCGCGTGCGCACCATGGCTCTCCGCGGACGAGGTGCGGGCCTTGCAGCGGGTGGAGGCCCGCGCGTGGACGGCATCCGACCTCCCGTTCCTCGACGCGGCGAGGCAGCGCATCGGGGATCCGGATGCATCACGGAGGGAGCACCGGCGCGCCATCGCCCTCGAGGCCGAGCGCGAGTATCGCGACAGGGTCATCGACGACCTGATCGCCGCCGACGACTCCGAGTTGAAGCTCATGATGATGCTGCGCGAGCAGGACGCCCAGAACAGCCTGGTCGACGAATCGGTGCTGCCCGGCACGGATGCCGACCTGCTCGCCGGTCCGTTCGCCCACATCGTCGTCGACGAGGCGCAGGAGCTGACCGACGCCGACTGGCAGATGCTGCTGGCCCGGTGCCCCTCGCGCAGCTTCACCATCGTCGGCGACAGGGCCCAGGCCAGGCACGGGTTCACGCAGTCCTGGCAGCAGCGGCTCGAGCGCATCGGCCTCGATCGGATCGAGCTGGCCTCCCTCAGCATCAACTACCGCACCCCGGAGGAGGTCATGGCCGAAGCCGAGCCCGTCATCCGGGCTGTGATCGCCGACGCCAACGTGCCCACCTCGGTGCGGAGCTCCGGCATCCCGGTGGTGCACGCTGACGTGGCCGAGTTGCAGGCCACCCTCGACGCCTGGCTCGCCGAGCACAACGACGGCACCGCGTGCGTGATCTCACGCGTCGTCGACGGAGCGCGCTTCCGCCCGGCTCCCCGCATCCGTTCGCTGACCCCGGAACTGGCGAAGGGACTCGAGTTCGACCTCGTCGTGCTCGTGGACCCCGCGAGGTTCGGGGCGGGCATCGAGGGGGCGGTCGACCGGTACGTGGCGATGACGCGGGCGACGCAACGCCTCGTCATCGTGACGAGCGACGCGGAGCGGAACGGCGCAGGTGCCGGCTGACGGGAACTACGCCCGCGGGATGAGGTGGGAATCGCCCCGCAGCGGCCGGAGCCTGTCGGCGACGGGGAAAGGGGCCTCGTAGTAGACGCCGGGAACCGTGACGTCGCCCCAGTCCTCCTTCTTCACCCGTACCCGCTCCGTCGACACCTCGACGATGCGCACGCGCAGCCAGCGGCCGCCACCGTCGTCGCGGGTGGCTGCGACGTCGAGCCCGGTGGGAGCGACCCCTGTATCGGTGCCGGCGTCGGCGTCGGCGGCGTCGTCGGCGTCGGCATCGGCATCGACGGCGGCGTCGGCGTCGGCGTCGAGCAGCAGCTCGAACGGCTCGGCCAGGTAGCCCAGTCCTGTCGCCTCGAGGGTCTCCTCGGCCGAGAGCCAGTCGACGGCATCCGTCATCGACCGGCCGAGCAGGTCGATGACGACGAAGCCGTCGCCCTCCGGGCGCATCCAGCCGAGAAGCTCGGCGTCGCCGCGTCGGTGCTCGATCCAGTCGGAGGGTGCAGGCATGGATCGACAGTAGCAACGGCCAGAGGCCACGGCACGGCGACGGGATGCGGCGACGGGAGGCGCTCGGACGGCTAGCGCAACGCCGTCGTCGCGCGGTCGCGGAAGGTGAGGTCGCGATGGTGCGCGATGGAGCGCCAGCCGTCGGCGCGCAGGATGTCGGCGATGGCGGCCGACTGGTGCTCGGCGTGCTCGATCACCAGCACTCCGCCGGCACGGAGCAGGCGGCGCGCCGTCAGCGACAGCGCCGGGATGACGGACAGGCCGTCGTCTCCACCGTAGAGCGCCTCGTCGGGGTCGTGCAGCGCCACCTCGGGGTCGACAGGGCGCAGGCTCTCGGGGACGTAGGGCGGGTTCGAGGCCACGACGCTCGCCATGCCGTCGAGCTCGGGGAGCGCGTCGGCCAGGTCGCCGGCCACGAGAGTGGTGTTCCCGCCGCCGAAGGCACTGATGTTGCGCTCGGCCCAGACTCGAGCCTCGGCCGAACGCTCGACGGCGTAGACCCGGGCGTTCGGCACCTCGGTGGCCATGGCGAGGGCTATGGCGCCGCTCCCGGTTCCGAGGTCGACGGCGATCGGCTCCGGAGCCGCGTCGGCGCGCAGGGCGTCGATGGCCAGCTGCGCGACCATCTCGGTCTCGGGGCGTGGGATGAAGACGCCGGGTCCGACGTGCAGTTCGAGCGCTCGGAACGGCGCGAGCCCGGTGATGTGCTGCAACGGTTCCCGGGTGGCCCGCCGAGCTGTGAGCGAGCGGATGCCGTCGGCATCCGTCGCCCCGACCGTGCCCCCGATGACGAGGCGGGCCTGGAGACCGCCGCGGCTGAGTCCGAGCACATGGCCGGCCAACAGCTGGGCATCGATCTCTGGTGAGGCGACACCGGCGGCGGCGAGCACGGCCGTCGATTCGTCGAGCAGCTCCGCCAGCGGAAGCCCCTCGTCGCTTTTCGTCATATTCACGTACAGGAATGTAACGCACTCGCCTGAGCGCGACCGGCGGTCGTAGTCTGAACGAAGCCGCGCTTCGTTCGCGTCATCCGTGCCGCCAGTGAAAGGTCACCCAATGTCGCAGATCTACTCGAGCATCACCGATGTCGTCGGACGCACCCCGCTGGTGCGCCTCAACCGCGTGACCGAGGGCGCCGGCGCCACGGTCCTGGCCAAGCTCGAGTTCTACAACCCGTCCGCCAGCGTGAAGGACCGGCTCGGGGTCGCCATCGTCGATGCCGCAGAGGCGTCGGGTGAGCTCGCGGCCGGCGGCACCATCGTGGAGGGCACCAGCGGCAACACCGGCATCGCCCTCGCGATGGTCGGTGCAGCGCGCGGGTACCGCGTGATCCTCACGATGCCCGAGACCATGAGCAAGGAGCGCCGCGCACTGCTGCGCGCCTACGGTGCCGAACTGGTGCTGACGCCGGGCTCCGAGGGCATGCGCGGAGCCGTGGTGAAGGCGGAGCAGATCGCTGCGGAGACGCCCGGCGCCGTGCTGGCGCGTCAGTTCGCGAACGAGGCGAACCCCGAGATCCACCGCCGTACCACCGCCGTCGAGATCTGGGACGACACCGACGGCGAGGTCGACATCTTCGTCTCCGGCATCGGCACCGGCGGCACCATCACCGGCACCGGCCAGGTGCTCAAGGAGCGCAAGCCCTCGGTGCAGATCGTCGGCGTCGAGCCCGAGGAGTCGGCGATCCTGAACGGCGGAGCCCCCGGCCCGCACAAGATCCAGGGCATCGGGGCGAACTTCGTGCCCGAGATCCTCGATCGCGACGTCTACGACGAGATCATCGACGTGAACATCGCGCAGTCCGTCGAGGTGGCACGTCGCCTCGCCGTCGAGGAGGGCATCCTCGCCGGAATCAGCTCGGGAGCGACGGTGTACGCCGCCCTCGAACTGGCGAAGCGCCCCGAGAACGCCGGCAAGACCATCGTCGTGATCGTCGCCAGCTACGGGGAGCGCTACCTGTCGACAGTTCTCTTCGAGGGCCTCGTCGACTGAGCTGGCCGCGATCGGACATCCTTCGACGGCCGTAGGCTGGGGTCATGGGATTCTTCGCCGCGCTTCGTGAGGATGTCGCGACGGCTCGCTCGCACGACCCGGCAGCGCGCAGCAGCATCGAGGTGTTCCTCGCCTACTCCGGGTTGCACGCCGTGTGGGGCTACAGACTGGCCCACATCATCTGGGTGGCCGGCTTCCGCCTCCCCGCCCGCCTGCTGTCGCAGTTCCTGCGGTTCCTGACCGGGGTCGAGATCCACCCGGCCGCCACCATCGGGCGTCGCCTGTTCATCGACCACGGCATGGGCGTCGTCATCGGAGCCACGGCTGTGCTCGGCGACGATGTGATGCTGTACCACGGGGTGACGCTGGGCGGGAAGAGCCGACACCACCGCCGAGACGAGAAGCGGCATCCGACCCTCGAGGACGGCGTGACGGTCGGCGCCGGGGCCAAGGTGCTCGGCGACATCACCCTCGGGGCGTGGTCGACCGTCGGCGCCAACGCCGTCGTGACGAAGGACGCTCCGCCGAACTCGCTCCTCATGGGCATCCCTGCGACGATCAGACCCGCGGACCCCGACGCGACGGAGTCGGCCCGCGGCGTGGTCTACGACGTCTGAACCTCCCCCGGCGCCTCAGCCCCGGTCGGCTACCACCATGTGAAGGCATCGCCTGCCGCTGACCTGCGCCATTCCGCGCGATCACGCCGCGGTGCCTTCACAACGCGGGCGAGGTGCCTTCACACGGTGGCGGGGTCAGGCCTGGTCGCCGATATCGGCGAGCCTGGCCTCCTCGTCGGCCTGGATGGCCGACTCGATGATGGGCTCGAGGGCCCCGTTCATGACCGAGTCGAGGTTGTAGGCCTTGTAGCCCGTGCGGTGATCGGCGATGCGGTTCTCGGGGAAGTTGTAGGTGCGGATGCGCTCTGAGCGGTCCATCGTGCGGATCTGGGTCTTGCGGGCGGCGCTGTCGAGCTCGGCCTGCTCCTCCTGACGGCGCGCGAGGATCCGGGCGCGCAGCACGCGCATGCCGGCCTCGCGGTTCTGCAACTGGCTCTTCTCGTTCTGCATCGCCACGACGATGCCCGTCGGGAGGTGCGTGATGCGCACGGCGGAGTCGGTCGTGTTGACCGACTGGCCACCGGGGCCGCTCGACCTGTAGACGTCGATCTTCAGGTCGTTCTGGTTGATGTCGACCTCTTCCGGGGCGTCCACCTCGGGGAAGACGAGCACGCCCGTGGTCGAGGTGTGGATGCGGCCCTGCGACTCGGTCGCCGGAACGCGCTGCACCCTGTGCACGCCGCCCTCGTACTTGAGGTGGGCCCAGACACCCTGCGACGGGTCCGTGGCGTTCGACTTGATGGCGACCTGCACGTCCTTGTAGCCGCCGAGGTCGCTCTCGGTGCGCTCGAGGAGCTCGGTCTTCCAGCCCTTCGACTCGGCGTAGTGCATGTACATCCGCAGCAGGTCGGCGGCGAACAGGGCGCTCTCGGCCCCGCCCTCGCCACCCTTGATCTCCATGATCACGTCGCGGCCGTCGTCGGGGTCGCGCGGGATCAGCAGGCGGCGCAGCTTCTCCTGGTTCGTCGCGAGCTCCTCCTCGAGCGCCGGGATCTCCTCGGCGAAGGCCTCGTCCTCGCGGGCGAGCTCACGGGCGGCGGCGAGGTCCTCGCCGGCCTGGATCCACGCCGTGTTGGCCGCAGCGATCTTGGAGAGCTCGGCGTAGCGACGGTTGACCTTCTTGGCACGGGCCGCGTCGGCGTGCAGGGCCGGGTCGGCCAGCTGCTCCTGCAGGTCCGCGTGCTCGTCGAGCAGCACCTTCACCGATTCGAACATCTCGGAACTCCTGTACGTCTGTAGCGCGAGTGGCAGAGGTCGGGGGAAAGCCGAAGGTCCTGCGCGTCGGCCACTCTCGTTCCGATGCGCAGGACCTTCTGAAGAGCTAGTGGTCGCCCGCGTGCCCGTTGGTGCCGTTCGGCATGGTCTTGCCGACCTGCATGAGGAACTCGACGTTGGACTGGGTCTCCTTGAGGCGACCCAGAACGGCTTCTAGGGCCTGCTGCTGGTCGAGACCGGCGAGGGCGCGACGCAGCTTCCAGGTGATCTTGACCTCGTCGGCGCTCATGAGCATCTCCTCGCGGCGGGTGCCGGAGGCGTTCACGTCGACGGCCGGGAAGATGCGCTTGTCGGCGAGCTGGCGCGAGAGGCGCAGCTCCGAGTTGCCGGTGCCCTTGAACTCCTCGAAGATGACCTCGTCCATCTTGGAACCGGTCTCGATGAGTGCCGTCGCGAGGATCGTGAGCGATCCACCGTTCTCGATGTTGCGGGCGGCTCCGAAGAAGCGCTTCGGCGGGTACAGCGCCGAGGCATCGACACCACCGGAGAGGATGCGGCCTGACGCCGGAGCGGCCAGGTTGTAGGCGCGTCCGAGGCGGGTGATCGAGTCGAGCAGCACGACGACGTCGTGGCCCAGCTCGACGAGGCGCTTGGCACGCTCGATGGCGAGCTCGGCGACGGTGGTGTGGTCCTCGGCCGGACGGTCGAAGGTGGAGGCGATGACCTCGCCCTTCACCGTGCGCTGCATGTCGGTGACCTCTTCGGGCCGCTCGTCGACGAGCACGACCATGAGGTGGACCTCGGGGTTGTTGATGGCGATCGCGTTGGCGATCTGCTGCAGCACGATGGTCTTACCGGCCTTCGGCGGAGCGACGATCAGGCCACGCTGGCCCTTGCCGATCGGCGACACCAGGTCGATGATGCGCTGCGTGAGCTTGGTGGGCTCGGTCTCGAGGCGCAGGCGCTCCTGCGGGTAGAGCGGCGTGAGCTTCTGGAAGTCGACGCGCGCCGCCGCCTCGTCGACGGACTGGCCGTTGATCGAGTCGACCTTGACGATGGCGTTGTACTTCTGGCGGCCGTTGCCGTCGCCCTCGTGCGGCTGGCGGATGGCGCCGACGACGGCGTCTCCCTTGCGCAGGTTGTACTTCTTGACCTGGCCGAGCGAGACGTAGACGTCGCTCGGGCCCGGCAGGTAGCCGCTGGTGCGCACGAAGGCGTAGTTGTCGAGGACGTCGAGGATTCCGGCGACGGGGATGAGCACGTCGTCGTCGTTCAGCTCCGGCTCGAACTCGTCGCCGGCGGCACCGCCGCGACGCTTGCGGTCGCGGTAGCGGCTGCGGCCGGAGCGGGCGTCGCCCTCGACGGCCTGGCGCTGGTTGTCGCGCTGGTTGTTCTGGCCGTTGCCGTTCTGACGCTCGTCGGCATCCTTCTGGCCCTGCTCGGCGGGCTGGTTGCCCTGCTTCTGCTGGTTCTGGCCGTTCTGGTTGCCGCCACGGTCGTTGCCGTTCTGGGCGTTGTTCTGGTTGTTGTTCTGGGCGTTCTCGCCACGGCCGCCACGGTTGCGGTTGCGGTTGCGGCCCTGACGCTCGCCCTGCGGCTTCTCGTCGGTCGACTCGGCGCCGTCGGTGGACTCGGCCGTCGGAGCCTCAGCGCCCTCGGCGGTCTCGGCGGCCTGCGGGGCGACCTTGACCTGCTTGCGGCGCTGGCCGCGCTGGCCGTCGCCGTCCTGGGCGTTCTCGGGGTTGTTGTTGCGGGCGGCCACGGCGTCGAGCGCCGGAACGAGGCTGTCGAGGCCGGTTCCGCCTGCAGTGTTCACGTGGGCACCGGCGGCGGTCGAAGCCGTGGTGGCACGGCGCGAGCCACGACCGCGGGTCACGGCGGGGGCACCGGTCACGGTCAGCGCCGCGGCCTGGGCCGGAGCCTCGGCGTCGGAGGCCGATGCGTCGGAAGCCGGAGCCTCGGCAACGGGTGCCTCGGCAACAGGGGCCTCGGTCGGAGCTGCAGCGGCATCCGTCGCCGTCGACGGGGCCTCCTGCTGCGGTGCGGCGGTCTCGGCGACAGCAGGAGCTGCGCCGTCGCCGGCGGGCTGGGCGTCGACGATGGCGTCGACGAGCTCGCCCTTGCGGAGCTTGGAGGCACCGGGGATGCTGAGCTGGGTCGCGAGAGCCTGGAGCTCGGCGACGCGCAGCGTGTTCAGCTGGGTGCGGGTTGCCACGGTCTGGGTGGCGTTGACATCAGTCACGAGGGGTCTGGTCCTTTCGCCTGGCGGGAATCCGTCCAGGGGAGCTGGTCACCGAGCTGCGTGTCGCGATTTCGACATGGAAACGCGACAGGCGGGTGGCGCGATGAGAGCAAATGAATTGCGGGGAATTGCACCGGTCCAATCGGTTCGCTTTGCTGTGCGGAACCTGACGGGTACGGGCTCAGTCTAACACTGTGCCGGCGGATGCCCTGACACGCGAACGCGGGTCATCAGCGGATGCTCAGGCCGGCGCCTGCATCGAGCCCGTGAAGTCGACGGCCAGGTGCAGGGCCTGCCACGGCGTCTCCGAGACCGAGGCGACGAGGTCGGCCGCACCCAGACGCTGCCCGGGATCGCTCGCGAGGACGAGGATCGACGGACCGGCTCCGGACACGACGGCGGGATAGCCGGCGGCGCGGAGCGCGACGATGAGGGCATTGGTCTCCGGCATCGCGGCGGCCCGGTAGTTCTGGTGCAGCTTGTCCTCCGTCGCCGCGAGCAGCAGTTCGGGGCTCTGGATGAGGGCAGCCACGAGCAGGGCCGAGCGCGAGACGTTGAAGACCGCGTCCTCGTGCGGAACCGACTCCGGCTGGAGGCTGCGCGCGAGCGCCGTCGACATCACGTGCTCGGGAACGAAGACCACGGGCGAGACCCCGCGGTGAACCATGAGCTTCTTGTGCTGCGGGCCCTCGGGCATGGTCCACGCGATGGTCAGGCCGCCGAAGAGGGCGGGCGCGACGTTGTCGGGGTGGCCCTCCAACTCGGTCGCGAGGGCCAGGGCATCGTTGTCGGAGATCTCGACGAGACCCTCGAGGATGCCCTTGGCCGCCATCACTCCCGAGACTATGGCCGCACCGGACGAGCCGAGTCCGCGGCCGTGCGGGATGGAGTTGCGCGCCTCGAGGCGCAGGCCCGGACGCTCGTAGCCGTAGTGGGCCAGCACGTGGGCGATGGAGCGCACCACGAGGTGCGACTCGTCTGTCGGCACCTCGCCGGCTCCGACGCCCTCGACGTGGATCTCGACTCCGGCATCGGGCAGGATCTCGACGACGAGTACGTCGTAGAGGGCGAGCGCGAGGCCGAGGGTGTCGAAGCCCGGACCGAGGTTCGCGCTGGTGGCCGGCACCTGGACCGAGACGCGCCGACCGGCGAGGCTCTCGGGGAGGGAATTCAGGCTCACTGCGGCGGTCATGCCTTCGCCAGGCCGAGCACGTCGGCGATCTCGGCGGTGTCGACGGCGACGCTCTCGGGCTGGATGTCCGAGCCGTCGGAGGTGCGCAGCGCCCACTGCGGGTCCTTCAGGCCGTGGCCCGTGACAGTGAGCACGACAGTGGCGCCCTTGCCGATGACGCCGGCCTCAGCCTGCTCGAGGAGTCCGGCGACGCTGATGGCCGATGCCGGCTCGACGAAGATGCCGACCTCGGCGGAGAGGATGCGCTGGGCCTCGAGGATGCGGGCATCGTCGATGGCGCCGAAGAAGCCGTCACTGTTCTCGCGCGCTGCGATGGCGAGCTCCCACGATGCCGGGTTGCCGATGCGGATGGCGCTGGCGATGGTGTCGGGGTCCTTCACCACGTGGCCGAGCACGATGGGGGCGCTGCCCGCGGCCTGGAAGCCGAACATGCGCGGCATCCTGGTGGTGGCCCCGCGCTGCAGCTCCTCGCTGTAGCCGCGGTGGTACGCGGTGTAGTTCCCGGCGTTGCCGACGGGCACGATGTGGAAGTCCGGCGCGTCGCGCAGCACTTCGACGACCTCGAAGGCCGCGGTCTTCTGGCCCTCGATGCGGTCGTTGTTCACCGAGTTGACGAGGTGCACCGGGTAGTTGTCCGCGAGCTCGCGGGCGATCTCGAGGCAGTCGTCGAAGTTGCCGCGCACCTGCAGCAGGCGGCCGTTGTGGGCGATGGCCTGGCTGAGCTTGCCCATCGCGATCTTGCCCTCGGGCACCAGCACGGCGGCCGTGATGCCGGCGTGGGCGGCGTACGCCGCTGCCGAGGCTGACGTGTTGCCCGTCGAGGCGCAGATGATCGCCTTGGCGCCGGCCTCGACGCCCTTCGTGACGGCCATGGTCATGCCGCGGTCCTTGAAGGAGCCCGTGGGGTTCATGCCCTCGAACTTGACCCAGACGTTCGCGCCGGTGCGCGCTGAGAGCGCCGGAGCCGGCAGGAGCGGCGTTCCGCCCTCTCCCAGCGTGACGATGGGAGTGGCGTCGGTCACGTCGAGACGGTCGGCGTACTCGCGGATGACACCGCGCCACTGGCGGGACTCGCGGATCTGCGGGGTGGTGCTCATGAGGGGTTACGCTCCTTCAACTCGGAGGACGGATGCGACGCGGGCGACGACGCGGTTGGCGGCCAGGTCCGCGACGGTCGCGGCGAGCGCGGCCTCCCGGGCTCCGTGGGTGCCGATGACGAGGATGGCGGTGGACTCCCCGCCGGAGGATGCCGTGGCGACGGACTGTTCGACGGTCTCGACCGAGACGCCGTGCTCGGCGAAGATGCCGGCGATGGCTGCGAGTACTCCGGGCTCGTCGATGACGTCGAGGGTGACGGCGTAGCGGGTCGTGGCCTTGCCGATCTCGAGCACAGGCAGGCCGGCGTGCTTCGACTCGGTGAGCCCGGGGCCGCCGAGGACGTGACGGCGGGCGAGCGAGACGAGGTCGCCGAGGACGGCGGAGGAGGTCTCCACTCCCCCGGCGCCAGCACCGTAGAACATGAGGGCGCCGGCCGCCTCGGCCTCGACGAACACGGCGTTGTTCGCACCGTGCACGGCAGCGAGGGGGTGGCTGCGCGGCACCATGGCCGGGTACACCCGCACCGAGACGCCCTCGGCTCCGGTGTCGGGGTCGATCAGGCGCTCGCAGATCGCGAGGAGCTTCACGACGTGGCCCGAGTGCGCGGCTGAGGCGATCTGCGCCGCCGTGACGGCGGTGATGCCCTCCCGGTGCACGTCATCGACCGATACCTCGGTGTGGAAGGCGAGGCTGGCGAGGATGGCGGCCTTCTGAGCGGCGTCGTAGCCGTCGACGTCGGCACTCGGGTTCGCCTCGGCCAGGCCGAGCTCCTGGGCCGTGGCGAGGGCGTCCTCGAGGCTGTCGCCCTGCAGGTCCATGCGGTCGAGGATGTAGTTGGTCGTGCCGTTGACGATGCCGAGGATGCGGTTGACGCGGTCTCCAGCAAGGCTCTCGCGCAGGGGCCGGATGATCGGGATGGCCCCGCCGACGGCTGCTTCGTAGTAGAGCTGCGCGCCGACCTGCTCGGCGGCGGCGAACAACTCAGGGCCGTGCGTCGCGATCAGCGCCTTGTTGCCGGTCACGACGTCGGCTCCGGAGTTCAGGGCCTGCAGAATGTAGCTGCGGGCGGGCTCGATGCCGCCCATGAGCTCGATCACGACGTCGGCGCCGAGGATGAGCCTCTCGGCGTCTGTCGTCAGCAACTCGCGGGGCAGGTCGACGCTGCGCTTCGCGTCGACATCGCGGACGGCGATGCCGATGAGGTCGAGGCCGGCACCGATGCGGTGCGCCAGCTCCTCGCGATCCTCGAGGAGCGAGCGTGCGACCTGGGCTCCGACGGATCCTCCGCCGAGCAGGGCGACGCGCAGTGAACGGTAGGCGATCATCGGGCTCCCTCGAGTGCGTCCGTCCCGGCCGTCGTCGGCAGCGGGATGCCGGCGTCGCGCGAGAGGAGATCGGCCTCGGTCTCACCGCGCACGATGATGCGCGCGGCGCCGTCGCGCACGGCGACGACGGACGGGCGACCGAGATAGTTGTAGTTGCTGGCCAGCGACCAGCAGTAGGCACCCGTCGCGGCGACGGCGAGCAGGTCGCCGGGTCGCACGTCGCCGGGCAGGTAGTCGGCGTCGACGACGATGTCGCCAGACTCGCAGTGCTTGCCGGCCACACGCACGAGGGCTGGGGCGGCATCCGTCACCCGGCTCGCGATCCGTGCCGAGTAGTCGGCGCCGTAGAGCGCGGGCCTGGCGTTGTCGCTCATGCCGCCGTCGACGCTCACGTAGGTGCGCACGCCGCCGTCGACCTCGACGGGCTTGACCGTTCCGACCTCGTAGAGGGTGATGCCGGCGGAGCCGACGATGTAGCGGCCGGGCTCGATGGCGATGCGGGGAACGGGGATGCCGCGGCTCGAGCAGGCGGCGCCGACGGCCTCGGCCATGCCGGCGGCGATCCGCTCGATGGGCGTGGGCTCGTCGGCGGAGGTGTACGCGATGCCGAAGCCGCCGCCGAGGTTGAGCTCGGGCACGTCGCCGCCGGTGAGGAGTTCCGCGTGAACGGCGATGAGCCTGGCCGCGGATTCGGCGAATCCGCCGGCGTCGAAGATCTGCGAGCCGATGTGGCAGTGCAGGCCGAGGAAGCGCAGTCCGCCACGATCGCGGATGGCCGCGACGAGCTCGGGGGCGTCGTCCAGCGGCACGCCGAACTTCTGGTCCTCGTGAGCGGTGGCGAGGAACTCGTGGGTGTGCGCGTGCACCCCGCTGTTGACGCGGAGCCTCACGGCCTGCACGCGACCGGTTCTGGCTGCGGCATCCGCCACCCGGTCGATCTCGACCCTGCTGTCGATGACGATGGTGCCGACGCCGACGGAGACGGCGCGCTCGATCTCAGCGATGGACTTGTTGTTGCCGTGGAACCCGAGGCGTGCCGGATCGATGCCGGCGGCGAGGGCGACGGCGAGCTCGCCTCCCGAGCAGACGTCGATGTTGAGCCCGGCGTCGGCGACCCAGCGGGCGACCTCGGTCGAGAGGAAGGCCTTGCCCGCGTAGTAGACGGCGACGGATGCCCCGATCCCGGCGAAGGCGGTGCCGAAGGCGTCGAGCACTCTGACGGCGCGGGCGCGCACCTGCGCCTCGTCGGTGACGTAGAGCGGGGTGCCGAACCGTGCGGCGAGCTCCACGGCGTCGACGCCGGCGATGACGAGGCGTCCGTCGTCGTCGCGGGCGGCCGAGTCGGGCCAGACGCCGTCGGCCAGCGCGTTCGCGTCTACGGGGACATCGAGCCACGCAGGGGCGGAGGGACGGGTGGCCACTAAAGGATCCTCGCAGTGGGGATGAAAGACGGATGACACTGCGCGGCGAGCGAACCCGGATTGGTCCCTGAAGCCGTGACGGCAGTCGCCCGATCGTCAGGGCGGAATACCTGAGGAGTCTATCGAGTCGCCTTCCCGGCCTACGAATCGATGACGGCCGTCTGCCGCAATCGTTACGGCGGGACATCCTGCAGCGCATGCGCGACGACACCCGCGGCATCCGCCCACAGCCATGTCCGACCCCAGTTCGGGGCGAGACGCCCGAAATGCGGCGAACGCTCAGCCGGCACCGCGCTAGGGTCGTGCGACGCCGTGCACCCGGACCGGCGCAGTCAGCCCTGGAGCGCGCAGCATGCAGACCCCGAAGTTCCTCGCCACCCTCGCCGTCGCCGCAGTACTCACGGTGCTGCCGTTGCAGGCAGCTCAGGCGAGCGCGCCCGCGTCGGTGCCCGCCGTCGCAGCGAAGTCCTACAAGAACTGCACCGAGCTGAACAAGGTCTACAAGCACGGAGTCGGCAAGCCCGGCGCGAAGGACAAGGTGACGGGGACGAGCAAGCCCGTCACGACCTTCACGAAGAGCGCGGCCGTCTACGCCAAGAACACGAAGTCGGACCGCGACAAGGACGGCATCGCCTGCGAGAAGCGCTGACCGCGATCACTGCGCGCGGATCGAGCCTCTAGGAGCAGGTTCCCGTCTGGGCAAGGTCGGCGATGACCAGGTCCTTCGCCGCGAATCCGACGGTGACCGAGTCCGATGAGACCGCCGCGCCGGTGAGGGTCACCCCGGCCGGAATCTGGTCGGCGATGCAGAACGAGACGGTGTTGTCGGCCAGGACCGTGTCGATCAGCCCCGAGATGTCGATCGAGGTGGAACCGGCGGCGAGCTCCCCGGACTGCGGGGTGAAGACGAGGGAGTCCTCGGTGGTCGACGGCACCGCCGTCAGGGTGAAGCTCAGCGGAATGCCGATGAAGGTCTGCGACGCCGTGTAGCTGACGGTTCCATCGCCGAGGGTGATGTCGGCATCCGTGCCGTTCTTCGCCAGCAGCGCGTCGAGCCCGGCCTGGTCGAAGGCCACGGCGCCGCTCACGGTCTGGACGGGCTTGCTCAGGTCGGTCGGGACGCCGTTGGCCTGGATCGAGACGTTGAGGGGTGCGCCGTCGAGGGCGATGTCGTCGGCGTCGACCTGCACGGACTCGAACGTTCCACTGAGGTACTGCGCGATGACACTGGCGCCGCCGATGGTGACGTCGATGTCGTCGGCATCCACGTCGGCGCCGTCCTGCGCGTTCAGCTTCTCGGCGAACTTCTGCGCGACGAGGCGTTCGCCGGTGTCGCGGGCGACGGCGTCGGCGATGAAGAAGGCGCCGAAGAGCGCACCGATCACCACCACGAGCACGACGGCCAGCACGATGGGCCAGCGTTTCCTGGTCTTCGGTGCATCGACAGTCGTCATGGCGTCTCCCCCGGTCGTGACGTGCGCTACATGCGTTCCGGTGCCGAGACTCCGAGGAGGTCGAGACCGTTGCGGATGACTGTTCCCGTGGCGTCGTTCAGCCAGAGGCGGGTGCGGTGCACGTCTTCGACGGCGCCGTCGCCGAGGGGGATGACGCGGCAGTTGTCGTACCAGCGGTGGTACAGCCCGGCCACCTCCTCGAGGTAGCGCGCGACTCGATGCGGCTCACGCAGTTCGGCCGACTGGGCCACGATGCGCGGGAACTCCTGCAGCGCTCCGAGAAGCGCGGATTCGGTCTCGTGCTCCAGCAGTTCGGGGGCGAAGACGCCGCGGTCGACCCCGGAGGCCTCGGCGTTGCGTGCGACGGCCGCGGTGCGGGCGTGCGCGTACTGCACGTAGAAGACGGGGTTGTCATTGGTGCGGCGCTTGAGGATCTCGGGATCGATCGTGAGCGGCGAGTCGGCCGGGTAGCGGGCGAGCGTGTAGCGCAGCGGATCGGTTCCGAGCCACGCCTGCAGGTCGTCGAGCTCGATGATGTTGCCCGCGCGCTTGGACAGCTTCGCGCCGTTGATGCTGACCAGCTGGCCGATCAGCACCTCGATGTCGGTCTCGGGGTCGTCGCCCGCGGCGCCGGCGAGTGCCTTGAGCCGGTGGACGTAGCCGTGGTGGTCGGCGCCGAGCAGGTAGATCTTGTGGCCGAAGCCCCGGTCGCCCTTGTCGAGGTAGTACGCAGCGTCGGCGGCGAAGTAGGTGTAGACGCCGTTCCCACGACGGATGACGCGGTCCTTGTCGTCGCCGAAGTCTGTCGTACGCACCCACACGGCGTCGTCTTCGTCGAAGACGTGGCCCTGGGCGCGCAGGCGCTCCACGGCGGTGTCGATGGCGCTCACGCCGTTGTCGTCAGGCGCGTGCAGGCGGCGTTCGCTCGTGAAGACGTCGAAGTGCACGTTGAAGCGTTCGAGCGAGGCCTGGATCTCGCCGAGCTGCAGTTCGTAGGCGATCTCGCGGGCCACGTGGAGCGCCTCGGCGTCACCGAGCTCCAGCAGGTTCGGCTCGCGCTCGATCACGCGGGTGGCGAGGTCGGCGATGTAGCTGCCCGGATAGCCGCCCTCCGGCGTCGGCTCGCCCTTGATGGCGGCCAGGATCGACAGGCCGAAGTTGTCCATCTGGTTGCCGGCGTCGTTGATGTAGTACTCGTTGGCGACGTCGGCCCCGGCGGCGCGCAGCACCCGGCTGATCGAGTCGCCGAGGGCGGCCCAACGGGTGTGGCCGATGTGCAGTGGTCCCGTGGGGTTCGCCGACACGAATTCGAGGTTGATGACGGAGCCGGAGAGCGTGCTGCTGTGGCCGTACTCGGCGCCGGCCTCGACGATGGTCTTCGCCAGCGCTCCGGCGGCTGCGGCATCCAGGCGGATGTTGATGAAGCCGGGCCCGGCCACCTCGACGGAGGCGATCCCGTCGACGTCGCGGATGCTCTCGGCGAGCTCGGCGGCGAACTCGCGCGGGTTCATGCCGAGCCGCTTCGCGAGCCTCATGGCGATGTTGGACGCCCAGTCACCGTGGTCGCGGTTCTTCGGGCGCTCCAGCGTGACATCGCCGGGTTCGACCGTCACGTCGGCGTCGGAGCCCGCCGCGCGTCGTCGTTCGAGCAGGGAGTTCACCTGGTCGAAGAGGGCCTGGGAGAGTTCGAGCGGAGTCACGAACATCGATCTTACCGTCGGGCGCGGTTCGCTCAGCTTCGGCGGCTGTCGGCATTGATATGGTTCTGCCCATGCCCAGCCGTCTGCACAGCGCCCGCCTCGTCGCCCTCCTGCCCGCCGTGCTGGTCGCCGGGCTTCTCGCGGGCTGCGCGTCGGACGGCGGCGGAGCGACTCCGTCGACATCGGCACCCTCCGAGACGGCCACCAGCACGCCGTCGACCGACCCGTCAACCGACCCGTCGAGCACCCCCACGGCGACGCCCACGCCGACGCCGACGCCCGTCACGCTGAGCTGCGACCAGTTGCTCACTCCCGATGACATCTACCAGTACAACCCGAACGTGGGCACTGCCCCCGACTACTCGCCGACCCCCGACACCGTCATCGCCGAGGCCGCTGCTGCGAGTGGGATCGCCTGCGGCTGGACGAACCAGACCAGCGGCGAGCTCATCGAGGTCGCCGTCGCCCACCCCGACGCGACCCAGCTGGAGACCCTGAAGCAGTCGGCGGCCGCCACGATGAGCGCCGTGCCCACCTACGGCACTCCCCCGGCCGTCGACGGATTCTTCTCACAGGCCCAGGACGTCGGAACCGTGCAGGTGTTCACCGAGGGTGGCTACTGGCTGGTGGCACGGTCGTCGGCGTTCTTCGAGCCCGGCGACGCCGGCAAGCTCATCGAGCCCGCCCTGCAGCACCTGCAGTAGCGGGCCGTCGGACCGGGCTAGGGCCGCGCCGGCGACGGCTTCCGGCGGTCGCCCGGCAGCGGCATCCGCGGCCTCGCCCATGGGGTATTCTCGTTCGAGTGCGCCTCCGTAGCTCAGGGGATAGAGCGCCGGTTTCCGGTACCGAAGGTCGGGGGTTCGAATCCCTCCGGGGGCACTGAGACGAACGCCCGATCCGTCATGGATCGGGCGTTCTCTCGTTGGGGGCGCAGTGCTCCGACCTGTACTCGCGCCGAAGGGCCATACTGGGATCGTGCCGGCGACGTTCATAGTGGTTCCCCAGTGGCAGGGGTCGGTATCGGCCCGCGCGATGCGACTCATCGACGGAGCGGATGCCATCCGCGGCGACCTGCCGTCTGCCGCGACCCGCTCGGTCGAGGTACCGATCGGCGCCGGTGAGTCCCTCGAGACCGGCATCGCCCGCTACTCCTCCGTGCTGCGCGTGCGCGACCGGCTGCGTGAGACCCTCGCCGAGGCCAGCGGGACGACGGTCGTGATCGGCGGGGACTGCGCAGTCTCGCTCGCGGCCGTCGAGCACGCTGCGGCATCCGGCGACGACCTCGCCGTGATCTGGTTCGACGCGCATCCCGACCTCAACACCCCCGAGTCGAGCCCGTCCGGCGGCTTCGGCGGCATGGTGCTGCGCACGCTTCTCGGCGACGGTGCTCCCGACCTCGTGCCCCCGGAGGGCTCACGCGTGCGTACGGACAGGCTCGTCCTCGCCGGCGTCCGTGACGTGGACCTGGGCGAGGAGCTGTACATCGCCGGGAACGGCATCAGTTCACTCGACGTCGACGCATTGTCGACTCCGGATGCGCTCATCGCCGCGCTGAGGGCCACCGGTGCGAGACGGGTGTACGTGCACATCGACCTTGATGTGCTCGACCCGGCTGCGATCACCGGGCTCGACTATCCCGAGCCCTTCGGTCTCTCCGTCGAGACTCTCACGACGCTGATCGCCGCGGTGAGGTCCGAGGCGACACTGGCCGGGGCGACGATCGCCGGATTCGCTCCGGCGACACCGGCGGATGCCGCGGACGACCTGCCCGCCATCCTGCGGATCATCGGCGCACTCACCCGCGGCTGAACGCGCTGTCAAGCACTCCCGGCCCTCCGGAGGGCCGGTTAGGCTGCCGCCATGACGACGCGTGAGTACGACCTCATCATCATCGGTGCCGGCCCCGTGGGCGAGAACGTGGCGGACAGGGCGGCATCCGGCGGACTGTCCGTCGTCATCGTCGAGGCCGAGCTCATCGGCGGGGAGTGCTCGTACTGGGCCTGCATCCCCTCGAAGGCCATCCTGCGCCCCGGCGCGGCGATCACCGCGGCCCGGCGAGTCGGCGGGGCGTCGGCGGCCGTGACCGGATCCATCGACGTCGCCGCCGTGCTGAAGCGCCGCGACTACTGGGTGAGCGACTGGGACGACTCCGGCCAGGTCGAGTGGTTGCAGGGCATCGGCGTCGACCTGGTGCGCGGCCACGGCCGCATCACCGGCCCGCGCGCGGTCTCGGTGACGGGGCCCGACGGCTCGGTCACGGCGCTCACCGCCCGGCACGCCGTCGTCGTGAGCACGGGCTCGGCGGCGCTCATCCCCGACATCCCGGGACTCGCCGAGATCGAGCCGTGGACCAGCCGCGAGGCGACGGGCGTGCAGACGGTCCCGAAGCGCCTGGCGATCCTCGGCGGCGGCGTCGTCGCGGCCGAGATGGCGACGGCCTACGTGTCGTTCGGCACCGAGGTCACCGTGATCGCCCGCAGCGGCCTGCTCGGCGGGCTGGACCCCTTCGCAGGCGAGGCCGTCGTGGCCGCGCTGCGTGAGGGTGAGGCATCCGTGCACCTCGGCCGTTCCATCGCGTCGGCGAGCCGCAACGGATCCGGTGAGGTCGAGTACGTCCTCGACGACGGAACCGCGCTCGTCGCCGATGAGATCCTGGTCGCCACGGGTCGCACCCCGCGCAGCGAGGACCTCGGACTCGAGACCATCGGGTTGCAGGTCGGCGGCTGGCTCGAGGTCGACGAGACCCTGCGGGTGCTCGCGCACGGCAATCCGCAACTCGACGGCGGCTGGCTCTACGCCGTCGGCGACGTCAACCACCGCGTGCTGCTGACGCACCAGGGGAAGTACCAGGCGCGCGCGGCCGGCGACGTCATCGTCGCGCGCGCGAAGGGCCTGGCCCAGGATGGCGGAACGTGGGGAGTGCACGCCGCCACGGCCGACCATCGGGCCGTGCCGTCGGTGGTGTTCTCCGAGCCGGAGGTCGCGAGCGTCGGACTCACGGCGGATGCCGCCGAGAAGGCCGGCCTGCGGGTGAAGGTGCTCGACTACGACCTCGGCACAGTCTCGGGAGCCGGCCTGCACGCCGATGACTACACCGGACAGGTGCGCGCCATCGTCGATCTCGACCACGAGACCATCGTCGGCATGACCCTGCTCGGCCCCGATGTCGCTGAGATGCTGCATGCCGCGACCATCGCGATCGTCGGTGAGGTGCCCATCCCGCGTCTCTGGCACGCCGTCCCCGCGTTCCCGACGATGAGCGAGGTCTGGCTGCGGCTGCTCGAGGCCTACGGTCGTCCGACGGCGGAGGATTGAGCCCGAGGGATGCGCATCGGCGGCGACCTAGGCTGATGCCATGAAGCGCATCCTCTTCGACTCCAGGTTCAGCCGGTGGGGCTATCTCTACGGCACCACCGTCGGCTTCGTCTGGGGCTTCATCTGGAGCACCGGCCGGGTCGAGAAGCGGGCCGGGCTGTGGGTGTTCCGCGGACTGCCCGGCTGGGCCTACCGCCGGGGCGGCGTCTGCGTGGGCGGCTGCTACCTCACGGGCCAGAACGTGACCGATGCCGTGCTCGAACACGAGGCCGTGCACAAGCGCCAGTGGCAGCGTTACGGCTTCCTCATGCCCGTGCTCTACCTGTTCGCCGGTCGCGACCCGCTGAGGAACCGCTTCGAGATCGAGGCGGGCCTGGAGAAGGGCGGCTACCTGCGGTAGGTCGCTCGTCAACGCAGACGTGCCCCGCCCGATGTTCGGGGCGGGGCACGTCTGGACTGCGAGGCGTCAGGCCTTGTCGGCCGCCGCACTCAGCGATGCCACGAGGTCGTCCAGGCCCCAGGTCAACGACAGCGCGGTCGGCGGGGACACTGCCGCGATGAACTCGGTTCCGACGACCTGGGCGACGGCTCCACGGCCGACTGCCGGCAGGGCCATCGTCGTCGGGGTGGTGAGGAAGGCGTCGGCCTCCGCCTGGGTGTCTGAGTAGCTCAGGATGATGTCGCTGTCGAGCTTGTCGAGCTGCTCGTAGCTGAGCGTGAAGTAGAACGGCGCGGCACCGTTGTCGAGTTCGTCGACGGCCGGGGCGTTCTCGAGGCCGAGTGCCGAGAGGAACTCCACGCGCGGGTCGGCCGACTTGTAGACGTAGAACGTTCCGCCCACGTCCCAGACCGCGGCGATGGTCTTGCCGTCGAGCTCGGGGTGTGCTGCCGCCTGGTCGGCGAGGGTCTTGTCGAGGTCCGCGAGCACCGCATCGGCCTCAGTGGTCTTGCCGAGGGCCTCTCCGACCGTCGAGATGACATCGCGCCACGGGGTGGTCCAGGCATCACCGGTGTAGGCGACGACGGGAGCGATGTCACTCAGGGTGTCATACTGCTCCTGCGTGATGCCGGAGTACGGGGCGAGGATGACGTCGGGCTCGGCCTCGATGATCTCCTCGTACGGCACGGTTTCGCCGTCGTCCGTGAGCACCGTCGGCGTCTCGACACCGAGGTCGTCGAGCTTCTTCGCGACCCAGGGCAGGACACCGTCGGCGTTGGCGCCGTAGCTCTGCTGGGCCATCGCGACGGGCACGACGCCGACGGCGAGGGCCGCCTCGGTGCTGCCCCAACCCCAGGTGGCGACGCGGGTGGGTGCTGCGTCGATCTCGGCCGTGCCGAAGTTCGACTTGAGGCTCACCGGGAAGGCATCGCCGGAGGCGGCTGTCGTCTCAGCGGGAGAAGGGGAGGCGGCGCATCCGGAGAGGACGAGGGCGGCCGCTGCGGCTGCAGCGATGGCCACGTGGCGGATGCGGGGTCTGAAGGGCATGGAGGTCTCCCGGTAGAAGTGGGGGTGTTTAGGGTAGCCTACCCTAATCAGGCGGCGCGGTGGTGCCGTCCGATGGGGATGACGAGCGGGGATCCGGCCACAGGGTCCGTCGTCACGACGCACTCGAGGTCGAATG
Organism: Leifsonia sp. Leaf264; assembly: GCF_001422325.1. Lineage (GTDB taxonomy): Bacteria > Actinomycetota > Actinomycetes > Actinomycetales > Microbacteriaceae > Orlajensenia. Next base: position 228,738 of record NZ_LMMR01000004.1, on the reverse strand, counting down.
CCGCGTGCACGATCTCGGCCGTGATGACCTCGGACGGCGTCCCCTGCGCGACGATGGCCCCCTCGGCCATCACGACGAGGTGATCGGCGTAGCGAGCGGCGAGGTTCAGGTCGTGCAGCACCATGACGACGGTTGCGCCGCGTTCCCGGTTGAGGTCGGTGAGCAGGTCGAGCAGTTCGAGCTGGTGGGTGGCGTCGAGGAACGTCGTCGGTTCGTCGAGCAGGACGATGTCGCTGCGCTGAGCGAGCACCATGGCGATCCAGACCCGCTGGCGCTGGCCTCCGGAGAGCTCCTCCACCCGGCGATCGGCGAGGTCGAGGGTTCCCGTCGCTGCGAGCGATTCCGCCACGATCCTGTCGTCGTCACTCGACCTGGAGCGGAACCAGCCCTGATGCGGATGCCGTCCCCGGGCCACGAGATCCGACACGAGAACGCCATCCGGAGCCACCGGCTGCTGCGGGAGCACCGAGACCACCCTGGCCACCTCGCGTGGCGAGAGCCCGGCGATGTCGCGCCCGTCCAGGGAGAACGAACCGGAGGTGGGACGCAGCAGCCGCGCGAAGCCCCGCAGCAGTGTCGACTTACCGCAGGCGTTGGGACCGACGATGACGGTGATGGCACCGTCTGGCAGCGCCAGGCTCAGCTCGTCGACGATGGTGCGACCGTCGTAGCCGAGCGAGACGGTCTCGGCGCGCAGCTCGTGCGGGTCGCGCTGCCGGTTCTCCGGCTCCGCGCCGGGATGGGGCTGGGGTGCGGATGTCATCCGTCTGATCCCTTCCGATTGCCGGCTGCGATGAGCCAGAGCAGGTACGGGGCGCCGATGAGCCCCGTGATGATTCCGACCGGCACGTGCAGCCCGCCGGGCAGCGCGTGCTGGCCGATGATGTCGGCGAAGACGACGACGGCGGCGCCGACGAGGGCTGATGCGGCGAGGGCCGCTCCCCCGTTGCGCACGAGGGAGCGCGCGATGGGCGCCGACACGAGGGCGACGAAGGCGACGGGTCCGGCGAGCGCCGTGCCGACGGCGACGAGTCCGACGCCCAGCACGATGACGGCGGCCCGGGAGCGGGTGCTGTCGACTCCGAGGGACTGCGCCGTGTCATCGTCCAGTCGGAGCACGGGCATCCGTCTCGACAGGATGACTGCGAGCAGGAGCAGCACGACGAGGCACACCGCTGCGGTGCCGACCTCTGGCCAGCTGGCGTCGCCGATGCCGCCGATCATCCAGACCAGCGCCGACGAGGCGTCGCGCACGTCGGCGCGCGTCAACAGGTAGCCGAGGGCTGCCTGCACCAGCGCCGCCAGTCCGACGCCGATGAGCACGAACCTGTAGCCGACGAGGCCGCCGCGCCAGGCGAGCGCCCACATCAGCGCGGCGATCCCCAGGGCACCGACGAAGGCGGCGACGCCCAGGGCGACGCCGTTCTGCCCGAGCACGAGCAGGGTGAACACGGCGGCGAGGCTCGCTCCCCCGGTGACGCCGAGGATGTCGGGGCTGGCGAGGGTGTTGCGCAGCGTGGTCTGGAACAGGGCGCCGGCAAGGCCGAAGGCGACCCCGGCGACGACCGCCGTCGTCACCCGCGGAAGCCGCAGCCTGAAGACGATGAGCTCCTGCACTCGCGTTCCCTGTCCGACGAGCGTGGCGATGATGTCGGCCGGCGACAGTCCCGATGCTCCCAGCGAGAGCGCCGTGATGACGCCCGCAAGCACCACGGCGCCGAGCGCAGCACCCACGACGATGCTCCGGCGACGACGGCGCATCCGCCCCGCCGACACCGTCGCGATGCCCAGCTCGATGGTGCTGGCATCGAGGCCCGTCGCGGCGCTCACATGCCCGCCAGTCTGGCGCGGCGCACGATGACGATGAGCATGGGGGCGCCGATGAAGGCGACGACGATTCCGGCCTCGAGCTCGGCCGGCGCCACCAGCACGCGCCCGATGACGTCCGCCGCGAGCAGCAGGATGGGGCCGAGGGTGAGGCAGTACGCCAGGATCCAGCGGTAGTCGGGGCCGGTGATGCGTCGCGCCACGTGCGGGACGACGAGACCGACGAGAGCGATCGGACCGGCGAGTGCCGTCGCCGTGCCGGCGAGCACGATGACGGCGAGCGCGGCCAGCACCTGCGTGACGGCCGGGCGTTCGCCGAGTCCGCGTGCCACGTCGTCGCCGAGCGCGAGCAGGTTCAGCCGCCGCCCGAGCATCAGGGCCAGTACCAGTCCGACCGCCAGGAACGGCCAGAGCGCGCCGGCGGTGGCGAGCTCCCGGCCCGCGAGCGAGCCGACGGACCAGAACCTGTACTGGTTGAGCGTGTCGAGGTCCGAGATGAGGATCAGGGTGATGAGCGGGGTCGCCGTCGCCATCACGGCGGCACCGGTGAGGGCGAGTTTCACGGGGGTCGCACCGTCACGCCCGCTCGACCCGATGACGAACACCACGATCGCCGCCGCTGCGGCCCCCACGAAGGCGAACCAGATGTAGCCGTCGGGGTCGGAGATGCCGAGGGCCGAGATGGCCACGACCACGGCGAGCGATGCCCCGGCATTGATGCCGAGAAGTCCGGGGTCGGCGATCGGGTTGCGGGTGACGCCCTGGATCACGGCGCCGACGAGAGCGAGAGCAGCGCCCGCCATGATCCCGATGACAGTGCGCGGCACCCGCAGCTCGCGGATCACGAGGTGGTCGACATCGCCCGCGACAGGGGCGACCAGGGCGTTCCAGACGTCGGCCAGCGACACGGCCCTGGTTCCGATGGTCAGGCTGGCGATGACGACGATGATCAGGGCGACGACGGATGCGGCGAAGACGCCCCAGCGCAGCAGGCGTCGTCGGCGCGCGCCGGTGAGGGCGGGAGCGACTCCCGCAACGCTCGTCGTGGTCACGTCAGGCGCGTCACGTCAGTCGAGCTCGGCGCGGCCGAGGCGCCAGTAGCCCATGAAGGCGACGGAGCGTCGGTCGAGACCGGCCTCGCTCACCAGGAACCGGCGCAGGGTCTTGATGACCGAGGCTTCTCCGGCGATCCAGGCGTAGAACTCCCCATCGAGGCTGTGGCCCTCCGGCACGTCCCACAGCATCTCGCGGTCGACGTCGATGTCGTCGAGCGGCGTCGGGGCGTCGTCGGGGTGGCCCTGCACCTTGCGCACGGTCCAGTCGCGCACGGCGGGAATGAGGGCGCCGCCCTGCGGGATTCCGCCGCCACGGGGGTGCCAGCGCACGCTGACTCCGGCCGGCGCCGCGACGGGAAGCACGTCACCCGCAGTCGGGATCTCGATGATGGCGCAGCCCTGAGCGTCGGCCGGCAGGCTCTCGAGGATGGCGCAGATGGCCGGGGCAGCGGTCTCGTCGCCGGCGAGCAGGACCGTGCGCACATCGCCGGGACGCCAGTCGATGCCGATGGTGCGGCCGGGGCTGCGGTCGTCGGGTCCCACGATGAGAGACTCGTCGCCGATCTGCACCGAAGCCGCCCACGCCGAGGCCGGTCCGGTCTCGCCGTGCATGGCGAAGTCGACGTCGACCTCTCGCAGGCCGGGTCGCACTGCTCGCACCGTGTAGGTGCGGAAGGGGTTGCGCTGCTCCTCCGGCAGCTCGCGCCAGTCGCGGTACCACTCGACCGTGCGCGGGAAGTGCGCGAAGCCCGAGTCCGCGAGCGGGAGGACGATCTTCACGCGCTGGTCCAGGCCGGCCGTGCCGAAGTCGGCCAGCTCAGCTCCCTGGAAGGTGATGCGCACGAAGTGCGGGCTCAGACGCCGCACTGCGCTCACTGTCGCGGAGAAGGCGCGATACGCGGGCCGCGGTTCGACGACAGCCTCGGACCGAGTCGGTGAGGTAAGCATTACCTAAGTCTTACACACGCGTCCCGGCATGGTCGAACCGTACGGCCCGCCCGCGACCCCAGAGCCTCACCCGGCAAGGCGCATCAACACGAGTCGGTCCGCTCCGGCCGCCGCCGTCACCAGACCGGCGGATGCCGATCCTGCCAGCGCACCCGACGCTCGAGCTGGGCTCCGAGGGCGAGCAGTGTCGCCTCTCCTCCGGGTCGCCCGATCAACTGGACCCCCATCGGCAGGCCGCTCTCGGTCTGGTGCACGGGGAGCACAATCGCCGGGAGTCCGGAGACGTTGATCATCGAGGTGAACGGCGTGTACAGCACCTGCTGCACGAAGTTCCTGTCGCCGTCGGATTCGTCGTACCAGCCGATGGGACGCGGTGTCATGGCGAGGGCCGGCGTGAGCACGGCGTCGAAGGACGAGAGCTGCCTGATGAGCGACCGCTCGAAGGCCGTCAGCACGCCGAGGGCCTCCGCCAGCTCGCGTGCCTGCAGCGATCGCCCGCGGCCGACCAGCCATCTCGTGAGCGGTTCGAGCAGGGCGAGCTGCTTCGGAGTCTCGGCCGGGATCGAGGCTGCACCGGCCTGCCACAGGGTGCGGAAGGCCGGGGCGTAGCTCTCGTCGGGCTCCAGGGCTGTCTGCTCGACCCCGTGCCCCATGGTCGCGAACAGCTCGACGGCGAGGTCGAGGGCGGCGAGAGCCTCCGGCTCGACGAGCACGTCGTGTGCGCTGTCCCACGCCGACGTCGTCATCACGCCGAGCTGGAATCGGCCCTCTCCACGCGTCGCCGCGGCGAGGAACGGCCCGTCCTCCCCCGGAGCCCGCAGGGCGTACGGATGCGCGGGGCGACCACCGTCGGGCCGGACCAACGCGTCGAACAGGAGGGCGGCATCCGTCACGGTCCTGGCGATCGGTCCCGCGACGACGAGTCCGCCGAGCGACTCGATGCCACTCTGCGACGGGACCCGTCCGCGCGACGGCTTGAGTCCGACGAGTCCGCAGGCGGCTGCCGGAATGCGGATGGATCCGCCACCGTCGGATCCCGGAGCGAAGGGCAGCAGGCCGGCCGCCACCGCCGCTGCCGCCCCACCGCTGGATCCGCCTGCGCCGAGTGCCGTGTCCCACGGGTTCCGGGTCGCCCCGGTGGCGAGGCTCTCGGTGTAGGAGGGCAGGCCGAACTCCGGCGCGGCGGTCTTTCCCAGGCTCACGGCTCCTGCCGCGTCGATGGCCTCGACGATGGGGTCCGACGTCCGGGGCACGTAGTTCGAGAACAGCCTCGAACCGAATCCCGTCGGCACGCCGGCGCGCCGCCAGAGGTCCTTGTCTCCGACAGGCAGCCCCCAGATCGGCGCTGTGCGACGGTCGGATGCCTCCAACAGACGTGCACGCTCGAGGGCCGCATCCGCAGTCACCGTGGCGAAGGCGCCGATCCCGCCGTCGAGCCGCGCTATGCGCTCGAGGTAGTGCTGGGCCAGCTCCGTCGGCGAGGTCTCCCCCGATTGCAGCAGTGTCCATTGTTCGATCGCCGTGTATTCATGCAGTTCCCCCACAGCGCCGAGCCTAGCGGGGCGCTGTCGCCGCCATCGGAGGCACCGCCGCCCGGGGCGCGTCCGCCCCGGGCGCCCTCGCGCCACGCCGACTGAGGAGCCTGGAGCCGTAGGCTCGACGCATGGCACGCCAGCATTTCGACCCCATGGGATCCACCGCTGTCATCACGGGCGCGAGCAGCGGGCTGGGGGTGGCCTTCGCGCATGAGTTCGCCCGACGCGGCGCCGATCTGGTGCTCGTCGCGCGTCGCCAGGAGCGCCTCGAGGCTCTCGCCGTCGATCTCGCCGAACGCTACGGCGCGGAGTCGACGGTCATCCCGATGGACCTGACGCGGCAGGGCGCCGTCGACGAGCTGGTGGGCGATATCGAGCGTCGCGGCATCCGTGTGGGGAGTCTCGTCAACAACGCCGGGTTCGCCAGCTACGGTCGTTTCGGCGAGATCGACGGCGACAGGATGCACCAGGAGGTCGAACTGAACGTCGCAGCACTCACCATGCTGTCGCGTGGCCTCTGGGGTGCTCTCACGGCGCACTGCCGCACGTCGCCCGGCAACGGCGCGCTCGTGAACGTCGCGAGCACCGTGGCGTTCCAGCCGGTTCCGTTCATGGGCGTCTACGCGGCGTCCAAGGCGTACGTGCTCAGCCTCACCGAGGCCCTCTGGTACGAGGCGAAGGGCACCGGTCTCAAGGTCACGGCTCTCTGCCCGGGACCGACGGCGACCGAGTTCACGGAGGTGGCCGGCAACGGCGAGCTGTTCTTCAAGAACCCGCAGACGGCTGAACAGGTCATCGACACGGCGTTCAGGGCCCTCGACGCCCGCTCCACTCCGCCGTCGATCGTGAGCGGCGCCGGCAATGCCGCCGGCGCCTCGCTCGTCGGACTGGTTCCGAAGCGCTCACTGCTGACGGCGCTCGGACGAGCCACTACTCCGGGTCGGCGTCGCTGACCCCGACGCCGTGGCCGTGCCATCAATCGCGACTGCGGTCTCGGCGTCCGGCTCCTCGAACACTGTGATGTGGAGCTGTCCCGGCGCATCGAAGCGGGCGTTGAGCGACCGCCACGGCGTGCGGACCGGGGGTGCGACGACGGCTGCGCCGGCCGCGGCGAGGTCCTCGGACACCGTGACGGCATCGGCCACCTCGAACGCCAGCCTGATGCGCGGAGCGACCTGTCGACCGACCTCGACGTCGTCGATCATGCGCTTCTGCGCCGGGTTGGCGATCTCGAGGGTGGCCCGACCGGCATCGAGGATGACGACTCTGGCACCGCCGTCGCCCTCATAGGCCTCCTGCTGCGGCATGCCGAGGGCGTCGCGGTAGAACGCGAGGGCCTGTTCGAAGTCGTCGGCCTCGACGACGACCCGCAACTGCAGCACGCGTCCGACCGCCGGAGCCACCGAATCGTTCGACTCGCCCATCTCGTCAGCCCTTCACCGGTTCCGGACTACTTGAGGCTCTTCTGCAGCATGACCGTGCCGAGCCAGCGGTCGAACTTGTAGCCCACCCGGCCCATGCGGCCGATCTCCTTGAAGCCGAACTTCTCGTGCAGGTGCAGCGAGGCATCGGCACCCTGATCGGCGATCACCGCGATGATCTCCTTGAGCCCAGCCGCCTTCGACCTCTCGATGAGTTCTCCGAGCAACGCCTGGCCGAGTCCCTTGCCTGCGGCCGCCGGGCCGAGGTAGATCGAGTTCTCGACGGTGAACCTGTAGGCGCGCTTCTGCTTCCACGGGGCGACGAGGGCGTAGCCGAGGATGATGCCCCGAGGCGATTCGGCGACGATGAACGGCATCCCGAGCTTGGCGAGGTAGGAGTACTTCGCCTTCCACGCCCGCAGCGTCATCGCCTCGGTGTCGAAGGTGACCGTGCTGTTGCGCACGTAGTAGTTGTAGATCTCGCGGATGTGCGGAAGATCGGCCGGCTTGGCGTCGCGCATCGAGTACTCGAACGGCGGCTCGTCATCCGCCGGCTTGCGCAGGTGCGGCGGGAGGGTGCGCCGGGGCTGGTATTCCTCTTCGAGCATGGTGACAGGGTATCGCCAGCGGTCGAGCCGACGTCAGAACAGGGCGGGCACGGCGAGGTCGTCCGCGGTCGCGTCAGGGAGCGTCCAGTCGACGGGCTCGGCGCCCTGCTCCCTGAGCAGGGCGTTGGCGCGACTGAACGGCTTGGAGCCGAAGAACCCGCGGCGAGCCGACAGCGGACTCGGGTGCGCCGATTCGATGGACGGCGTGCTGCCCAGCAGCGGTGCCAGGCTCGCGGCATCCCTTCCCCAGAGGATGGCGACCAGCGGGTGATCCCGGGCGACGAGGGCGCTGATGGCGCAGTCCGTCACGCGTTCCCAGCCGATTCCCCGGTGGGACCCGGATTCCCCCGGCCGCACCGTGAGGACGCGGTTGAGCAACAGCACTCCGGCGTCGCTCCACGCCGACAGGTCGCCGTGCTGCGGGGTGGGTACACCCAGGTCGTCGCGCAACTCGGTGTAGATGTTGGCGAGGCTGCGCGGAATCGGCCGCACCTCGGGATCGACGGCGAAGGACAGGCCGATCGGATGCCCCGGCGTCGGGTACGGGTCCTGACCGACGATGAGCACCTTGACCTCCGCCAGCGGCGCCCGGAAGGCCCGGAGCACGTTCTCGCCCGCCGGCAGATAGCCGCGGCCCTCCGCCGTCTCCGTTCGGAGGAAGTCGCCGAGCACCGCGAGATCGTCGGCAACGGGCGCGAGAGCCGCAGCCCAGCCCGGGTCGATGTGCCCGGCCTGGGCCAGTTCGGGGAGCGAGAGCGCCGCGTCGGTCATGCTGTTGTGCCGGGCTCGGGTCTGTGCTCTGGTGATCGGGCTCTGGCCTAGGCGCCGAGCGTGCTCACGAGAACGCCGGTCTCGGCGGGGATCGCACGCCAGACGCTGCCGGCACCGGAGACGACGAGCCCGCCCTCGCCGACGACGAGGACTGTGTCCTCGTCGATCGCCAAGCCGCCGTCGATCAGTCCGGCCTCGGCCGCCGCGATCAGCCGCGAGACGCTGCCCCATTGCGCGGCGTGAACGTCGATGGAGACGTCGAGCAGGCCGATGCCCTGCTGCACCGTCACCTCGTCGAGGTCTTCGGACGCGTCTTCGGGGCAGACCGCGACGTCGCCGATGCGCCATCCGCCGATCAGGGCTCCTTCGGCCGCGATGGCTGCGCCCGCCGAGAAGCCGAGGTAGGGCACGCCGGCGGCGACCTGGCGCCGGATCTCCCCGGCCAACGGGGCGACGGCAGCGTTGTAGGCCGGCGTCAGACCGCCGCCGATGACGATGCCATCGACGTCGGAGAGCGCCGTGGCCGGAAGCTCGGACCCCTCGGCGACAGCGGTGATGTGAGCGTCGAACGTGCCGCCGGCTGACAGGGCGGTCACGAGCTTCTGGGCGTGCTCGTCACCGTCGCCGGTGCGCACCACGATGATCGCGAGGCGCGGATGCTCCCGCCCGCTGCCGAGCCCGCGCTCCAGCGCCTCGATGACGAAGGCGCCGTAGACCTCGGGCGCGGAATCGGGCGACCAACCGCCGCCGACCAGGTGGACACTCATGCGTCGAGCCTAACGGCGCACTGGTGGCGCTGGCGCGTTGCCTGCCCGCACCGTCGTCAGGCGCACCTACCGCGAGTGCGCCCGAGCACTACTCGATCGACGGCGACGCCGGTCGGCATGACTCGTTCGGCGGCGACAGGTACGAGAGGGCGGTCCGGCTACACCGTCACCGGCGGCTCGGCCGACCAGGGGAACGTGATCCAGAGGTCCGTGGCCTTGTAGGAGAAGTCCGGCACCAGCACCGTACGCGGCTTCGTGTAGAGCGCGGCCGTTCGCAGATCGCATCCGGCATCCTGCAGGATGCCGACGACCTTCGCGAGCGTGTGCCCCGAGTCGGAGACGTCGTCGACGAGCAGCACCCGCTTGCCGGCGAGCGCCGGCGCATCGAGCATCGGTCCGGACAGGATCGGCTCGGGCAGGCGTTCGTCGACTCCGGTGTAGAACTCCACGTTGATCGACCCGCAGTTCTTGGTGCCGAGAGCGTAGGAGATCGACCCGGCGAGCAGCAGGCCGCCGCGAGCGATGGCGATCACGACCTCGGGCTGGAAGCCGCTCCGCAGGACGTCTTCGGCGAGTCCGCGTGATGCCAGGTGGAAGGCATCCCACGTGAGCACCTCGCGCTCGATCTGGTCGGTTCCGGCGTCGCCCGCATCGAAGGTCATGCCGTCGACACTACCGAGCGAAGATGACGGGCGTCGTCACGAGCACGAAGGCGACGATGTTCACCATCACGGTCACCCAGAACCGCAGCCTGAAGCTGGCTTTTCGCGTCTTGTGCCTGAACACGCTCTGCGCGACGACGGCACCCGGCCATCCGCCGAGCAGCGCGACGAGGTGCAGCGTCGCCTCGGGAATGCGGCGAGCGCCGGCGACTGCCGCGCGCTTGTCGACGCCGTAGAGCACGAACTCCAGCGCGCTCGCGACGACGTAGACGACGCCGACGACCAAGGGAACCGACCACAGCACAGACGCCACGACGTAGAGCGCGGCGAATGCGACGAGCCAGATCCAGCCCGCCGCCTCCGGCCGCCGACCACGGGTCGAGGCGGTGGACGACGGATGCCGCACGCCGCTCCGGCGCGCATTCGTGGCGCTCACGCCGGTCAGCCCTCGCGAACGCCCAGCGGACCGCGGGCCACCAGGTGCGGGGCCGATTGCGCGACAGGCTTGATGACGATGAGGTCGAGGTCGACGTGCGCCGGCCGCTCGACGGCGTCGACGATGGTCTCGGCCACGTCCTCAGCGCTCAGCGGGTTCTCGACGCCGGCGTAGACGGCATCCGCTCGCTCCTGGTCGCCGCCGAAGCGCACGAGGGCGAACTCGTCGGTCTTGACCATCCCCGGAGCCACCTCGATCACCCGGATGGGCTCGCCGTTCAGCTCGAGCCGCAGCACCTCGGTCATGGCGTGAGCCGCGAACTTGGCCGCGTTGTAGCCGCCGCCGCCCACGTACGCGACGTGGCCGGCGATCGACGTGACGGTGAGGATCGTCGCCGAGCCGCCCTCGGCCGCGACGGTGGTGCGGAGCAGCGGAAGCAGGGCGCCTGTCACGCGCTGCACGCCGAGCACGTTGATCTCGAACATCCAGGCCCAGTCGTCCGGATCCCCGTTCTCGACGGAGTCGAGCCCCTTGGCACCGCCGGCGTTGTTCACGAGAGCGTGCACCGGGCCCGTCGCCGCGAGGTGGTCGCGCAAGGAGTCGACGTCGGCCTGCTTGGTGAGGTCGGCGACGAAGACACTCGCCCCGGTCTCCGCGGCGAGCGCTTCGAGCCGATCGGCGCGGCGGGCGACGCCGACGACCTCCCAGCCGTTCGCGCGGAACAGGCGAACCGTCGCCGCTCCGATTCCCGAACTCGCACCGGTGACAACCACTCGCCTCATCTGCATCTCCATAGTCTGACAGCTGCGCAGCACCGGCCACGCAGGCCATGCCCGCTCGCGCACGCTGCAACAATGAACGGATGACCGAGACTGCGACCCCGCACCGGAAGCCGCGCGCGCCGCACCGCGTTCCGCTCTGGGACAACGCCCGTTGGCTGGCCATAGCCCTCGTCGTCGTCGGCCACGGCATCCTGCCGTTGATCGCGGAGTCGGATGCCGCCTACTCGGTCTACCTCTTCATCTACGCCTTCCACGTGCCGGTGTTCGTGGCCGTGAGCGGATACATGGCCAAGGCGACGTCGCCCGGCACCCGGCAGATCAAGCGCCTGATCACCGACATCGTGGTGCCGTACGTGATCTTCGAGACGATCTGGACGACGATCCGCTGGCTGTTGGGCGGGTCGTTCGCGCTCGACTACGCGACAGCCAGCTGGACCCTCTGGTTCCTCATCGCCCTGGCCCTCTGGCGGGTGCTCCTCCCCTACATCGCCGTGCTCCGCTACCCGCTGCTCATCACCATGGGCATCTCGGTCTTCGCCGGCTACTTCCCCGCCATCGACGCGACCTTCGCGCTGTCCCGGACCATCGGGCTGCTGCCCTTCTTCGTCTTCGGCTGGGCGCTGCGACAGCGTCAGGTCACCGGCCACTGGCTGGCGCTGCGGCCCCGCGTGATCTGGCGGTGGCGGGCCGGTGCGCTCGCCCTGTTCCTCGCCCTCGCCGTGACAGTGGTCGTCTTCGTACAGCCGCTCCGCGACCTCAAGGTGCGCCGCTTCCTGCTCTACGACGAACCGTACCCGGCCATCGGCTACCCGGAGTGGTGGGCGGGCGGCATCCGTCTCGGCCTCATGATCCTGGCGATGGTGCTGGCCATCGCCTTCCTGATGCTGCTGCCGCGCAGGCCCACCTGGTTCACGGCTCTCGGCGGAGCGACCATGTACATCTACCTGCTGCACTCGTTCCTGCTGTACCCGTTGCGGGAGAGCGGAGTGCTCGACGGCCCGCAGCCCTGGTGGGTGCTTCCGGGCATGATCCTGCTCTGCCTGGCGATAGCGCTGCTGCTCTCCCAGCGATTCATCCGTCGCGCGTTCAGGCCCCTGGTGGAGCCGCGGGTCACGTGGCTGTTCCGACGCGAGGCTCCGGCGACGCCGGCTCCCACCGAGACCCTGCACCTGCCGCCGCCGGTCGCTCCGCCGGGACCTCCTGCTTCCTGAACGGATGCCGTGCATCCGGTTACCGCGTGTGTCAGGGTCCGTTGCCCATGACCCGGGCCGCTCCTAGGCTCGCCACGAGCGGTGGATGGACCACCGGCCTCGAAGGAGAACCCGATGAGCAACGACAAGGCCGGCTGGGCATTCGAGACGCAGCAGGTGCACGCGGGAGCAGCACCCGACCCCGTCACCAACGCACGCGCCACGCCGATCTACCAGACCACCTCCTACGTCTTCAACAGTGCCGAACACGCGAAGAACCTCTTCGCGCTCGCCGAGTTCGGCAACATCTACACCCGCATCCAGAACCCGACGCAGGCCGTGGTCGAGGAGCGCCTCGCCGCGCTCGAAGGGGGCACCGGAGCCCTCCTCGTCGCCTCCGGGCAGGCGGCGGAGACCTTCGCCGTTCTCAACATCGCGCAGGCCGGCGACCACATCGTCTCGTCGAGCTCGATTTACGGCGGCACCTACAACCTGTTCAAGTACACGCTGGCCCGCCTCGGCATCGAGACCACCTTCGTCGAGAACCAGGATGACGCCGAGGAGTGGCGCCGCGCGGTCCGCCCGAACACGAAGCTGTTCTTCGCCGAGACCATCGGAAACCCGAAGATCAACATCCTCGACATCTCGCTGGTCTCCGGCGTCGCCCACGAGGCCGGCATCCCGCTGATCGTCGACAACACCATCGCGACGCCGTACCTCATCCGTCCGTTCGAGCACGGCGCCGACATCATCGTGCACTCGGCCACCAAGTTCCTCGGCGGCCACGGCACCGTCATCGGCGGCATCATCGTCGACGGCGGCACCTTCGAGTGGTCGAAGAACGTGGAGAAGTTCCCCGGCCTCACCGAGCCCGACCCCTCGTACCACGGGGCCAGCTACACGGCGGCCGTCGGCGACGGACTCGCCTACATCATCAAGGCGCGCGTGCAGCTGCTGCGCGACCTCGGCTCGGCCATCGCGCCGGCGAGCGCGTGGCAGCTCATCCAGGGCATCGAGACGCTGTCCCTCCGTATCGAGCGCCATGTGCAGAACGCCCAGGAGATCGCGGAGTGGCTCGACAACCACCCCGAGATCGCGTCGGTCAACTACTCCGGCCTGCCGTCGAGCCCGTGGTACGCGGCAGCGAACAAGTACGCCCCCAAGGGCGTCGGCGCCGTGCTCTCGTTCGAGCTCAAGGGCGGCGTCGACGCCGGGCGGGCCCTGGTCGACAACCTCGAGCTGTTCAGCCACCTCGCCAACATCGGAGACGTGCGCTCGCTCGTCATCCACCCGGCGTCGACCACGCACTCGCAGCTCACCCCCGAGCAGCAGCTCACCACCGGCGTCACGCCGGGCCTGGTGCGCCTCTCGGTGGGCATCGAGAACGTGGCCGACCTCATCGCCGACCTCGAGACCGGCCTCGCCGCAGCCCGCAGCGTGACCGTCGCCTCGATCGCGGCCGACCGCTGACCGGCCCCGACGCACTGAACGACTGACGCGACGACGGATGCCGCGGACCGACCGGTCCGCGGCATCCGTCGTCGTGCCGTGTACCCCGTAACAAACGCGGAGACCCGACGCACACGGGGCAGACTGGAGAGCATGGACTGGCAGACTCCGGCGGACTTCGAGACCGCGAGCCTCATCACCGAGGCCCAGGCTCGTGCACTCGCCGGGAAACCGCCGGTGACCGGGGCCTGGCATGAGAGCGATCCCCTGGGCGATCGTCAGTTCGCACCGGTCGGCACCCTGGAGCTCGAGCGCGGTGGAACGTTGCCGTTCGCCCGCCTGGCCTACGAGACCTGGGGCACCCTCTCCCCGAAGCGCGACAACGCCGTGCTCGTGCTGCACGCCCTCACCGGCGACAGCCACGTCTTCGGAGCCGCCTCGGCGGGGCACGTCACGAGCGGCTGGTGGAACGGGGTCGTCGGGCCGGGGAAGCCCATCGACACCGAGCGTTGGTTCGTCGTGGCCCCCAACCTGCTGGGCGGCTGCCAGGGCTCGACAGGCCCGGCCTCCCTCGCCCCTGACGGCACCGAGTGGGGCTCCAGGTTCCCGTACCTGACGATCCGCGACCAGGTCGCCGCCCAGGTGGCCCTCGCCGACGCCATCGGCATCGAACGGTGGGGCGCCGTGGTCGGCGGCTCGATGGGCGGCATGCACGCCCTCGAGTGGGCGATCACCCACCCCGAGCGGGTTGAGCGCCTCGCCGTGCTGGCGGTGCCGCCGGCGCTCACGGCCGACCAGATCGCCGCCAACTCGCTGCAGCTCGAGGCCGTGCGCATGGACGCGAACTTCCGCGGCGGCGATTACTACGACGGCGACGAGGGACCGGCGACGGGTCTCGCCCTCGCACGACGGCTCGCGATGCTCAACTACCGCAGTTCCTCCGAGCTCAACGACCGCTTCGCCCGCAGCTGGCAGAGCGGCATCTCGCCTCTCGGCGACGGCGGCCGCTTCGCCGTCGAGAGCTACCTCGACTTCCACGGCAACCGCTTCGTGCGCCGCTTCGACGCCAACAGCTACATCACCCTCGTCGACGCCATGAACTCGCACGACGTCGGCCGCGCACGCGGCGGGGCGGCATCCGCCCTCTCCCGCATCAGCGCACTCACCCTCGTGCTCGGCATCTCGAGCGACCGCCTGTTCCCGCTCGATGGTCAGCACGTGATCGCCCGGAACGTCAGCAGCACTCTCGACGGCGACGAGCCCGTCATCATCGACTCGCCGTTCGGACACGACGGATTCCTCATCGAGGAGGACGCCGTCGGGCGACACCTCCGCCGCCTTCTGGATGCGAGCGTTCCCCGGGGATAGGGTGTGGATGTTCCGCCCATCCCCCACAGCCAGGCAGGTGTCATGCAGCGCATCCTGAAGGAACGGGATCGCCTGCTCCGCAGGACGGCCCGGCTCAGCGGGCTGATCTGCACAGCGGTCGCGATCCTCACCCTCTGCATCCCCGGGGCGGCGGATGCCGTCGCCCTCGGCATCGCGCTCTCCCTGCTCGGCGTGATCACCGTCGGGCACTACCTGCTGGGAGTCACCGGACGCCTGCGCTGGTTCTGGCTCGTGGTCGTCGCGGGGCTCGGCGCCATCTACGCCGTGACGACAAGCACCGTCGGTGCCAACGCGGCCTCCCTGACCGCCGTGGCCATCATCGGCGGCGGCGTGATCTCCTCAGCCGCGATCGTGCTGCCCGTGAGCGGCCGCCGGGTCGCGGTGCTCGCCGTCGCGCTGCTCGCCACCGTCGGGCTGTCGGCCACGGCATCCGTCGGCCTCGATCTCACCCTCCCCTACGTCGAGATCTTCGTGGTCTCGGGCTGGATCAGCGCGACGCTGCTGGGCTGGTGGCTCGGTCTCAGCGTGCCGCGCGTCATGCACCGCATCGCGAGCGTCGGACGTGCCCACCGCAGTGAGCGTCAGGCCAGCGAGCGCGAGGCGCAGCGCCGACAGGATGCCCGACTGCTGCACGACACGGTGCTCGCGACCCTCACGCTGCTCGCGCACTCCGGGGTCGGCGTGAGCGAGAACGCCCTGCGTCTCCAGGCGGCGGACGACGCCAGGCTGCTGAGGCAGCTTCGGCTCGGCGGCAAGCCGATGCCGCGCACCTCCGGGGTCTACACGCTCGAGCCCGTGGCGGAGACCGCCCTCGGCACGACGCTCGAGTCGGTCAAGCAGCGCTTCAGCCGCATGGGGCTCGAGGTCAACTGGCACGGCCACGGCCAGGTGCTGCTGCCCAGCAACGTGCTCGACTCCTTCCTCGGCGCCCTCGGCGAATGCCTCGAGAACGTGCGCAGGCACGCCGAGGTGAGCGAGGCCGACGTCACCATCACCGACGACGAGACGACGGTGCGTGCCATGGTGACGGATGCCGGTGTCGGTTTCGCCCTCGACCAGGTGGCGGCCGAACGCCTCGGCTTCGCCGAATCCGTCGTCGCGAGGCTCCAGGACGTCGGCGGGAACGCGCGCCTGTTCTCCTCGCCCGGATCGGGCACGACCGTGGTCCTGGAGGTTCCCAAGTGATGTCGAGCGTCGAAGAGAACACCCTCGGCGTCGTCGTCGGCCGCGAGAACCTGCCGCGGCGCAACCGCTCCTTCCGCCGCCCCGAGCGCACGGTCAGCACCACGCGGGCGAACCAGCACGCCCTGGGCGGACGGCACCTGACCATCGGCACCTCCACCGGCGCCGGCCTGATCACGCTGTTCCTGCTGCTGCTCTTCCTCGCGCAGATCACCCGGATGCAGCATCCGAGCTACTCCGTCGTCGCTTGGGGTCTCCTCGTCGTCATCGTCGGATCGACTGCGGCCATCGTGCACGGCCTGGCCATGCGGATGCCGCACTGGCTGTTCGCGGCGGCCCTGGTGGGCGGCGTCGCCGTCATCGGGCTCGACCTCTACGGCGTCTGGGGAGCCCCCTCCGGCTCCATCATCCCCACGGCCGCCCTCGCCGTTCCGGCGCTGCTGCTGGCCATCGTGACGCTCCGGGAGACCGTGCAGATCCTCATCGCCGACGTGGCCATCGGCATCACGCTGCTCCTGGCTGCCGCGGCAGAGGAGCGCTCCAACGTGCTCACCCTCGCCCCGGAGCTCATGATGATCGCCATCGGCGTCGCCCCGGCGCTTCTCGGAGTCGCCGTCGTGCGTTCCTACCGCCGCATGGTGCAGCTCGAACTCGACCTGGCGCTCGTGCAGAGCACGGTCCAGGCTCCGCAGCTCACTGTCGGCATGCTCGCATCGGAAGAGCTCACCCGCCTCGACGACGACGCCGAGGAGCTCTTCGACGACGTCGCGGCCGGCCGCCTCTCGTTGCCGCTGCCCCTCGAGGCGTCGACCAGGGCGGCATCGCTGGCGACGGAGCTGCGACTGCACCTCATCGAGGGCCGCAAGGAGACCTGGCTGCGCCATGCCGTCTCCGAGAGCGAGTTCCTCGCACCGGCCGTCACCATCGACGATCCGTCCAGCCTCGCCGGCGTCCTGACACCGCCGCAACGCGACGCCCTGCTGCTCGTGCTCTGGCTGCTCGTCAGCGACACAGACCGCTGGGGCGCCACGGTGCACCTGATCTTCGGCCCGACGCATCCGCCCCGCCTGGGTGCCTACCGCACCGTGCGCTTCCCGTTGGTGCTCGAGACCACGGGCGTGCTGCGCCGCCGGGTGGATGCCGCGGCGTGGGAGGCCATGGGCATCGTCGGGCCGCACATCGACTCGGTTCGCGACGGCAGTCTGCGTGTCGAGATCGACTGCACCATCGACGGTGCGTCAGACACGTAAGGTAGTCACGGATTCGCCACGAGGGGTGACGAGCCAGAGGAGGCAGACACAGTGGGCAGTACAGCACCGATCCGGGTGGCGCTCGTCGACGATCACCGCATGCTACTGGGAGCACTCACCGAGTGGATCCGCAACGCGGCGGACGACATCGACATGGTGGCCGCCGTGACCACATGGCCCGAGCTCCTCACCCACTCGTCGTTCCCCGTCGACGTCGTACTGCTCGACCTCGACCTCAAGGACAACATCCCGATCTCCCTGAAGCTGGCGACGCTGAAGACCACGGGCGTGCGCACGGTTCTGATGAGCACCTACTCGGAGCCCGCCGTCGTGCGCCAGGCCCTCGACGCCGGAGCTCTCGGCTACCTCGTCAAGAGCGAGGAGGCGAACATGATCGCCGAGGCCATCCGCGCCGCCTATGTCGGCGAGTCGTACATCTCCGAGGAGCTCGACCTCGCGATCAACTCCGTCGCCGCCGGCGACGCCCCGCGCCTCTCCGCCCAGGAGCGCCGCGTCATGGCGCTCTACGGCGCCGGCGAGCCCGTGAAGGCCGTCGCGTACCAGCTCGGCATCTCCGAGGAGACGGCCAAGAGCTACCTCAAGCGCATCCGCGAGAAGTACCGCCAGGCCGGCTACGACGTGGGCACCAAGGTCGCACTGCGCAAGCGCGCCATCCACGACGGCATCCTGCTGCAGACGGACTGACCCTCCCGGGCCTCCTCCGCGGTCACCGCGGCATCCGGCCCGACCATACGCACCACCGAGAGCAGGCCCCAGCGGCCTGCTCTCGTCGTTTCGGGCTGTCTCAGCCGAGCGGAATGCCGTCTCTGCCGAGCGGATGCCGTCTCTGCCGAGCGGATGCCGTCTCGCCGAGCGGATGCCGTCGCCGAGCGGATGCCGCTGGCGATGTGCTGCGGCCGCGGTCTCAGGCCTCGCCGACAGCCGCCATCGCCGCCGTGCCATAGGGCACCTCGACGCCCCGGGTGCGGCGTGCCCTGTCGATCGCAAAGGTCGCGACGGCCAGGAGCAGGCCCGCGATACTGAGGCCGAGTCCGATCCAGATCGGGGCGACGTAGCCGAGGCCGGCGCCGATCGCGATGCCGCCGAGCAGGGCTCCGAGCGCGTTGCCGATGTTGAGGGCGGAGTGGTTGAGGGCGGCGGCGATCGACTGGCTGTCGCGCGCGACGTCCATGAGCCGGGTCTGGATGATCGGCGACAGGGCGGCCGAGGTCCCCCCGACGAAGAACACCCCGGCGAGCAGACCGGCCACGGTCGACACCGTGAAGCCCATGACGACGAGGGCGACGATGAGGATGCCGAAGAACAGGTACATCGACCGTCGAACGCTGTGGTCGGCCAGGCGCCCGCCCACGATGTTGCCGATGGTCATGCCGATGCCGAACACGACGAGCACGAGCGGCACGGCGGCTGCCGGAAGCCCGGTCACCTCCGTCGCCATCGGTGCGACGTAACTGTAGACGGCGAACAGGCCGCCGAAGCCGATCGCCCCGATGGCGAGGGCGAACCACACCTGCAGGCGGGTGAAGGCCTTCAGCTCGTTCCGCATCGTCGCCGTCGGGTCGCCGGCCTGCCAGGGCACGGCCAGTGCGACGGCCACGAAGGTGAGCGCGAAGATGCCGGCGACCACGAGGTAGGCGACGCGCCATCCGTAGAGCTGTCCGATCCAGGTGATGGCCGGCACGCCGATGACGTTGGCTATGGTCAGGCCGCTGAGCACGAAGGCGACGCCACGTCCGCGCTTGCCGGGGCCCATGAGGCTCGCGGCCACGAGCGACGCTATGCCGAAGTAGGCGCCGTGCGGGAGGGCGGCCACGAAGCGGGCGAGCAGCACCAGCTGGAACGAGGGCAGCACGGCGGAGGCGACTGTGCCGAGGGTGAACGCCGTGAGCAGCGCCAGCAGGAGCTTCTTGCGCGGCCAGCGCGCTGCCGCCGCTGCGATGGTGGGCGCCCCGACCACGACGCCGAGCGCGTAGGCGGAGATGAGCAGGCCGGCCTGGGAGTTGGCGGCGGCGGAGTCGGAGGCGTACAGGCCCGGGAGCAGGTCGCTCGCCAGGTTGGGAAGAAGGCCCATGGCCACGAACTCGGTGGAGCCGATGCCGAAGCCGCCCAGCGCGAGTGCGAGCAGGGCCAAACGGGTACGGGCCGGCGACAGAGTCGTCGGCCCGGCATCTTCGAGGGTCACCAGTCCACTGTAGCGCGAGAATCGAATCGATTCGACTGGCTGCTTGATGCCCGAGATCCCGGGGCGGTTCCCGCGAACCACCCACGTTCGTCGCCACTGGGCGGTCAGCGCCGTCCCGATGCGACGAAGTCAGGCGACTGGCTGGCCGGGACGTGTAGGCGAGCGGAGATGGCGGCGACGAACGGTGAGGAACGGTCCTACCCGTCGTTCTCCATCGCGGCCTCGAGGCGCTCGACCTTCGCGGTGAGCTCGCCCGAATAGCCGGGGCGGATGTCGGCCTTCAGCACCAGCGACACCCGCGATCCGTACTCGGCCACGGCATCCGTCGCGTCCTTGATGACGGCGAACACCTCGTCCCACTCGCCCTCGATGGTCGTGAACATCGAGTCGGTCTGGTTCGGCAGGCCCGACTCCCGCACTATGCGCACGGCCGCTGCGACGGCGTCATGCACCGAGCCGTCGGAGCGACCCGTTCCCGATGGAGCGACGGAGAATGCGACGAGCATGATGGCCTCCCGAGCCTCAGTCGGTCGCGTCGGGCGACCTGCTCCCACTCTTCCAGACCTCGGCTCCGGATGCCGCTGCATCCGCGGCATCCGCACCCTCCGCGCCGTCCGAAGCCTCGCCGTCGGATGTCGCGCCGTCGGATGCCGCGCCGTCCGAAGCCCCGCCGTCCGACGCCACGGCGCGCGATACCGCGGCGTGGCATCCGCTCCGCCACACCATCACGACGGCCCACAGCAGCAGCGCCACCTCGAGCAGGTTGCGGAGCGTCAGCAGGGCCACCACCAGCGGGTCGGCCACGAGCAGCCAGTCGTAGAGGAACGGGTAGATCAGCTGGGTGAGTCCGGCCATGGCCAGCACCATGACAGCGGGAACGAGATGGCCTCGGCCGCGGTAGACGAGGCCGATGACCGTCGGCACGGCGAGCCAGCAGATGAACTGCGGCGACCCGACTTTGTTCACCACGATGAAGGCCGTCACCAGCGCGAGTGCGAGCGGGGGGAACAGGGCGACGAACGACGCTCCCTGCAGCTGCGAGCGGATGCCGATGGCGACGATCGCGCCGACGACCAGCACGAGCAGCGGCGTCATCATCGCGCTGGCGAACACCGTCCCCTGGCCGCTGACCTGGTAAGTGAGGATGTCGTGGTCGTAGTACACCCAGGAGGTGGAGCTGCCGGCTGCAGCCTGCCACATCCAGAAGGTGCTCACCGGCGCCTCGATCTGCAGGCCGCGACCGGTCTGCTCGGTGATGAAGCTGAACACGTTCCAGCCGCTTCCGAGCACCAGGCTGATGACGACGATCAGCACGCTCGTGCCGAGAGCCGCGACGGCTATGCGCACCCGCTCGCGGGAGGCGATGATGAGCGCGGCGATGATGGCGGCCGGCCACACCTTGATCCAGGTCGCCACAGCCAGCAGCACAGCACCCAGTCGCGGCCGACCGGCGACGAGGAGCACGGCGACGAGGGCTATGGGCACCGTGACGGCATCGATACGGCCGACGGCGATGGGACCGAGCAGCACCAGGAACGCCAGCCACCACCAGGCGGGCACGAAGCGGGTCACCGGGCCCCGGTGCAGGCCGATGAGCACGGCGAAGGCACCGGCGTTCAGCAGCACGATGAGACCCAGCCAGGTGTACACATACAGGTCGAAGCCGAGCAGCGCGGCCAGCGCCATCGGCACGATGGCCAGGATCGGATACACGAACGGGCCGTCGATGCCGACGACGTACCCGCTGAGGTCGATGGTGCGCATCCACGTCGTGTACACCAGCGTCACGTCGCCGAGAGGCAGACCCGGGCCGGTCAGCGCCAGCCAGACCAGCACGGCCTGCACGACGACGAACGCCGCCCACAGGGCGATGCGGTTGCCGAGCACCCTGCGCAGAGTCCGGGAGGGAGCCGGCGGAGCGACGGATGCGGAAAGGCCGGCCATGGCGCTCATGCTATCCGCCGCATCCGCCCGGGCAGGACAGCCATCGCCGCCACGCTCCACCGTCGACCGCCCTTCGATATCACTTGTGTCACAGGAGGACGCGATTCGTCATCGGGATCCGACGGATGCGGCAAGCTGGAGACCCCCCTCGATTCTCGCCAGGAGACAGCCATGCCCCTACGCCGCATCCGTACCCGTGCCATCGCACTCGCAGTCGTCACGGCGGGTGTCGTCGCACTGAGCGGCTGCGCCGGCGCATCGTCGGACTCGGGATCGGACAGCGGCTACGTCACCGACGGCAAGCTCACCATCGGCACCGCGGAGCCGGCGTACTACCCGTGGGTCATCGACGACAAGCCCGAATCCGGTGAGGGCTTCGAGTCCGCCGTCGCCTACGCCGTCGCGGGCCAGCTCGGCTTCGCCGACTCCGACGTGGTCTGGGTGCGCTCCACCTTCGACGAGGCCATCGCGCCGGGCCCGAAGGACTTCGACTTCAACCTGCAGCAGTTCTCCATCACCGACGAGCGCAAGCAGGCCGTCGACTTCTCCTCGCCGTACTACGAGACGACGCAGACCGTCATCACCGTGGCGACGTCCCCCGCCGCCGGCGCGACGTCGATCGCCGACCTCAAGAAGTTCTCCATCGGAGCCCAGACCGGAACCACCAGCCTCACCGCGGTGGAAGACGTCATCAAGCCCGATTCGCAGGCGCAGGTCTTCAACTCCAACGACGACGCCAAGCTGGCGCTGCAGAACGGCACCGTCGACGCCATCGTCGTCGACCTGCCCACCGCCTTCTACCTCACCGGCGCCGAACTCGAGGGCGGGAAGATCATCGGCCAGCTCCCACAGGCCGAGGGCACGACCGGCGACCAGTTCGGTCTCGTCCTCGCCAAGGACAGCCCCCTCACGAAGGACGTCACCGCGGCCGTCGACGCCCTCCGCGAGGACGGAACCCTCGACCGGCTCGCCTCGACGTGGCTGGGCTCCGAGGACACGGCCCCTGTCCTGAAGTGATCGGGCGCTCCAGTACTCTGTAGCGCATGAGCACCACCGGGATCGATGCCCGGCCGCCGAGTTCGATCGAGCTCGGTCGCCGGGCATTCCGGCGTCAGCAGACGACGCGGTCCGTGCTCCTGGCCGTGGTGAGCACGATCGTCTTCGCCGTCCTGGTGTGGATCTTCGTGGTGAACACCCCCGGCTGGAGCCGGGTGCAGGAGACCTTCTTCAACTGGGACGTAGCCGTCGCAGCGTGGCCTCGCGTCATCGAGGGCTTCTGGCTCAACGTGCGCGTGCTCGTCTACTCGGTCATCGGCGTCGGCATCTTCAGCCTCGTGCTGGCCACTGTGCGCACTCTGCGCGGGCCGGTCTGGTTCCCCCTCCGCGCGCTGGCCGCCGGCTACACCGACCTCTTCCGCGGGATGCCGCTCATCATCGTGCTGTACGTGATCGGCTACGGCATTCCGGGCCTCGGCGTCTTCCCCAGGATGCCTGCCGAGTTCTGGGGAACCATCGCGCTGGTCGTCGTCTACTCGGCCTACGTCTCCGAGGTGTTCCGCGCGGGCATCGAGGCTGTGCACCCGTCGCAGCGCCTCGCGGCCCGCTCGCTCGGCCTCAACTACAGCCAGAGCATGCGTCGTGTCATCCTGCCGCAGGCCGTGCGCAAGGTCACGCCCGCCCTGATGAACGACTTCGTCGCGCTGCAGAAGGACGTCGGGCTCATCTCGGTGCTCGGAGCCGTCGACGCCGTGCGCGCGGCCCAGATCGAGACTGCGGCGTACTTCAACTTCACGCCGTACATCCTCGCTGGACTCCTGTTCTTCCTCCTCGCGCTCCCGATGATCCGCTTCACCGACTGGTACACGGCGCGGGTCCGCCGCCGCGAGCAGATGGGGAGCATCGTATGAGCGCCGCCGATTCGGAGTCGACGGTCGACGTGATCGCGCCGGCTTCGGCACCGGTGCTCCGCCTCGTCGGCATCCGCAAGTCGTTCGAAGGCAACGAGGTGCTGCGCGGCATCGACCTCACGGTGCACAGGCACGAGATCGTGGCGCTCATCGGCGCCAGCGGTTCCGGCAAGTCGACCCTGTTGCGCACGGCGAACCTGCTCGAGCAGATCGACGACGGCCAGATCTTCCTCGGTGACGACGACATCAGCGACCCCCACACCAAGCCCGACGCCATCCGAGCCCGCATCGGCGTCGTGTTCCAGCACTTCAACCTGTTCCCGCACCTCAGCGTGCTCGACAACGTCACCCTCGCGAGCCGCGCTGTCCACAAGTCCTCCCGGGCGGATGCCGAGAAGAGGGGCCTCGAGCTGCTCGGCCACATCGGCCTCGCCGACAAGGCCCGCGACTTCCCCGACAGGCTCTCGGGCGGCCAGCAGCAGCGCGCAGCGATCGTGCGCGCCATCGCGACAGACCCCGAACTGCTGCTGCTCGACGAGATCACCAGCGCCCTCGACCCGGAGCTCGTCGGCGAGGTGCTCGACCTGGTGCGCGAGCTCGGCCGCGGGGGCACCACGATCCTGATGGCGACCCACGAGATGGCCTTCGCCCGCGACGTCGCCCACCGGGTGGTGTTCCTCGACAAGGGCGTGGTGGCCGAGGCCGGCCCGCCTGCGCAGCTGTTCGAGCACTCCGAGAACCCGCGCACCCGTGAGTTCCTGGCACGCTTCACGGCCTAACGAGCCTGCGGGCGACGGCCCTCAGTACCCGCTGAAGGAGTCCGTCGTCACCGAGCGCCCGCCCCGGCGCGCCAAGGCCGCCCGCACGCCGTCGACCATGGCGGGCGACCCCGACACGAAGGTACGACGGGTGCGCCAATCGGGCACGGCGGCATCCAGCAGCTCGTGGTCGACCCGGCCGCGGCGTGCCTCCCATCCCGTCGGCACCTCGGCGGACGCGGCTTCTCCCACCACGACCACCTCGGCGCCCGAGGCGGCGACGACCTCCCGATAGGCGATCCCCGTCGCCCCGGCCGCGTAGACCAGGACCACGTCACGGGTGCGCCCGGCCGCGCTGTCGGAGGCCAGCTGGCTGGCGAACGGGGTGATGCCGATGCCGCCGGCGATCAGCAGTACCGGCTCCGACGGATCCTGCGGCAGCACGAAGTCACCGCCCACCGAGGTGGCCCGCACCACGGAACCCGGCACCAGTGCCGCGAGGGCCCGCTTGTACGTCGACGGCACCTCGGGCATGCGCATGGCGATCGTGATGCGATCCGCGTCGTCCGGCGGCGAGGAGATGCTGAACACCCGGCGCGTTCCGCGCGAGTCGGCCCGGCGGTGCGGCACCGCCAGCTCGAGCGACTGCCCGGCCCGGAATACGACAGGCCGCAGAGGCGCGAAGACGTACTCGACGATGTCGGGAGTCGGATGCCGCGCCTCCACCAGCCGCAGCCGCACGGCCCGCCGCTGCCCGAACACGAAGGCCACGGCGTTGCCGACCACCAGGGCGAGCTCCGGGGTCATCGAGAACGGCCCGACCGCGAGCGGGATGGAGAACAGCACCCCCACGACCGCGGCGACCAGGAGCTGCTGACGTCGCCGAGGTGGGAGCGTCAGCGGCTCGCTCAGCATGAAGGCGGCGAGGAACACTATCGGGAACGACGCGAGCACGGTCCAGGCCGCGGTTCCGGCGTCGGTCCCGGCGATGATCAGTCGTCCGGTGCAGAGCACACCCGAGATGGCGACGAAGACGCCGGCCACGGCGAATCGCCGGGTGCGCCAGAGCACGAGGAAGCCGGCGATGGCGACGACGGGCAGCAGGTAGGAGTTCGCGACCCACCAGACCGAGGAGCCCAGCTGGGTGAACCCGATGATCACGGCCGCGATCGCCGCCGGGTTGAAGACGTGTCGTCCGCGGACGGCGAGTAGGTACTTGGACGCCGTCGCCAGCACGCCGGTCACGGCGAGAACACCCAGCGCAGCCGGATCCTCCGATGGCCAGAACAGGAAGAACAGAAGCAGCCCCGTGATCACCGAGGATTCGAGGTGGGCCGGAGACCGGACGATCCGGCCGGCGAGCCAGCCTGATGCGACGACGGATCCGACGGCGACGACGAGGCTGACGCCCAGTTGCACGGGCGTGTAGAACAGCAGGCCCGTGGCCGAGAGCACGAACGCCGTGATCGCGATCGCGCCGAGGCCGAGCGTCATGAGCCTGTAGCCCGAGACGCGTCCGAGGGAGGAGTCGAGCAGGCGCCTCATCGAAACAGCTCCCCGGGGAATCCGGCCGAGATCTCGGCGCGACCGTCGGTGAGCATCCGCACGTACTCGAACGAGAAGAGAGGGGTGAGGCTGTCGGCATCCGTGAAGAACAGGGCCGTGGCGACCGCGTCCGCGATCATGGCGGTCTCGGCCGTGACCCAGGTGGCGACGACCTCATCGACAGGCGCCCCCGTACGCGCGTCCAGCACGTGGTGCAGGCCCGAGCCCCACGCCCGGCGGTTGCTGGCCGAGGCGCACAGAGCCCCGTCGACGAGGGTGGCGATGCCGATGGCCCTCGTCGGGTCGTAGGGATGCTCCAGCGCCACGCGCACGGCGTCACCGCCGGAGTGGCGCAGGTCTCCCCCGGCGTCGACCAGGATCTGCTCGACCCCGTCGCCCTCGAGGAGTTCGACCACGAGGTCGACCAGCAGGCCCTTGCCCGCAGCACCGATGTCGAGCTCGATCGGACGGTCGGTACTCAGACGGGTGCCCTCCCAGGCCATGGCATCCCACGACGGGCTCGCCAGGGTTCCGGGACCGGCGACGAGCGGATACCCGGCGCCGTAGCCGAGGTGCGTGAGCGACGCGCCGACGAGCGGCGACATCGCGCCCCGCGTCGCCGCGTGCAGATCGGCGTAGAGCCCGACGATGGCGGGCGCCTCGTCCGGGAAGGTCCACTCCCCGGCGGAGTGGGCGACCGACGCGACGAGCGAGTCGGCCCTGAAGCGCGACCAGGTGGCGTCGAAGTCCTCGATGACGGCGTGCATCCGCTCGACAGTCGCGGCCGGCACCGGATGCAGGGTGTCGACCTGCCAGGCCGTGCCGATGGCCTCGAAGGCCAGGGCGGCCGGCTCAGGCGGCATCGCTGCGGATCGCGTCGAGGGCGGCGTTGAAGCCGGAGCTGGTGAGTGACGAGCCGGCGACCTTCGACACGTCGAGGTCGTCGATGTCCTTGCCGACGACCTCGGCCGCGATGCCGGAGATGAAGGCGCTCTGGTACTGCTTCGAATTACCGCTGGTCGCCGAGCCCGTCACCTCCACCGCCGTCACGATGTCGTCGGCGAGAGTGATCGTCACGGTGACGTCCTCCTGGCCGCCGGGGGTCGTGTAATCCCCGGTCTCCGTGTACTCGCCGTCGGTGTAGCTGCTCGATGAGGCCTCGGCGCCATCAGTGCCGGTCGAGTCCGTCCCCGTCGAGGGTGACGTGGGCGCCGTCGACTCCGCGCCGTCAGTCGACGGTGCCGTGTCGGCCTCGGCCGACTGGTCGGTGGCGCATCCGGCGAGGGAGCCGATCACGACGGCTCCTGATGCGAGTGCGATGGCAGTCCTGCCGATGCGTGCGTTCACGGTTCACCTTCTCCTCACCCCGTCAGGAGCGACATGCTCGGGATCACGCCGTCGGTCCCGGTTGTCATCGACGTTATGCATGATTCCTATGGGACGGCTGTGACTCGCCCAAGAGACGGCGAGCAGTCGACGGATGCCGTGACTCAGTCGTTCAGGAGGGCGGCGACAGCGACCGGAACCTTCTCCGCGACGTCGAGCGCCGTGATCGGACCCCCGCCGGACGCGAGCTCGGCCGCTCGGGCGTGCAGGAAGGACGCCGTGGCGGCGAGCGCCGGCAACGCGTCACCGTGGTCATCGGCCAGGCGCACGGCGTGGGTGGCGAGCAGGGCGCCGAGGATGCCGGCCAGCACGTCGCCCGTCCCGGCCGTCGCGAGCCAACCCGGGGCATCCGGAACGGCGACAGTGGGTGATCCGGGCGCCGCGACGTGCGTCGTCGCCCCCTTCAGCAGCACGGTCACGCCGAACTCGTCGGCCGCCCGGGCCGCCCAGGAGGCTGCATCAGCCTGGATCGCCTCCAGCGACGCGCCGATGTGCCGCGGGGCGAGGATCCCGGCGAGCTCCCTGGCGTGAGGGGTGATGACCGTCGGCCCCGTCGCGTCGGCGACGAGGTCGAGCGCACCGGCGTCGAGCACCGCCGGCAGGCCCTGCACGAGAGCCTGCTGGATCTCCCCGCCGAGCACGAAGGTGCGCCGGCCGGAGTTCATCCCCGAGCCGATGAGCCAGGCCTGCACGCGCCCCCGCTGCGTCACCACCTCGGGACGGCGCGCGAGTACCGCGGCGGCGACGGCCTTCGGCCCGGTGTAGCGGATCATCCCGACCCCCGTTCGAGCCGCCGCCTCGACACCGAGCACGGCAGCGCCCGGGTAGTCGTGCGACCCCGTGATCACCCCGAGCACCCCGCGGGAGTACTTGTCGTCGGATGCCGTGGGAACGGCGATCCACTCCCTGGCGTCATCCGCCGTCCAGATCAGGCGTTCAGCGGAACCGGTCATGCTCTCACGATAGGTTGCAGGGGATGAATGGAACAGCCTCGACCCCCATCCGCCTGCCCGATCGCGTCGTCGTGTTCGACTACGGCGAGGTGATCTCCTTCTCCCCCACCGCCGAGAACCGGCGGGAACTGCTCGAGATCGCCGGCATCTCGGAGGCCGGCGCCGAGGCGTTCTGGTCCGCCTATGAGGCCGGCCGCCGTGCGCTCGACGAGGGAACCCTCCCGATCGCGGATTACTGGGCCGGAATCGCCGCCGCAACAGGGGCGGACTGGTCGCCCGCCGAACTGCACTCCATCTGGGCGATCGACTTCGTCGGCTGGCTGAGCATCAACCCGGGGACCGCAGCCGTGCTCGAGGATCTCGCCGCCGGTGGCACCCGCCTCGCCCTGCTGTCCAATGCCGGCCGCGACTTCTCGAGCTACTTCCGCAACGGATCCCTCGGGCCGCTCTTCGAGCAGGTCGTCGTGAGCGGCGAGATCCTGCTGGTGAAACCCGACGCCGCCATCTACAGTCACACTCTCGACCTGCTCGGAATCACCGCGGACCAGATGGTGTTCATCGACAACAAGGCCGAGAACATCGCCGGCGCCGAGGCACTCGGCATCACCGGACACGTGTTCACCTCGGCCGAGGGACTGCGCAGCTTCCTGGAGGAGCTCGCGGCCTGACCGCATCCGTGCCCGGCATCCAGCCCGTCCGACAGCTCGCCTCGACTCCCGGAGATCCCTTGTCAGCACTGTTCCAGCCCATCACCGTTCGCTCGCTCACGATCCGCAACCGCCTGTGGGTGCCGCCGCTCTGCCAGTACGCGGTCACGAAGAAGGACGGCGTTCCGCACGACTGGCACCTCGCCCACCTCGGCGCCATGGCCATGGGCGGTGCCGGGCTCGTGATCGCCGAGGCCTCGGCCGTCGTCCCCGACGGTCGCATCTCCGACGAGGACACGGGCATCTGGAACGGCCAGCAGGCCGCGGCGTGGGCGCGCATCGTCGCCTTCATCCACACGCAGGGCGCCGCAGCCGGCATCCAGCTCGCCCACGCCGGACGCAAGGCGTCGGTGTGGCCCGAGTGGGGTCACGACAGGCACGGCAGCATGGACCCGGCCGACGGCGGCTGGCAGACCGTGTCGGCGTCGGATGTCGCCTTCGGCGAGTACGCCGCCCCCGAGGCCCTCGACCGGCCGGAGATCGCCGTGATCGTGCACGCCTTCGCCGAGGCTGCGGCGCGATCAAAGCGCGCCGGCTTCGACCTGGTGGAGATCCACGCGGCCCACGGCTACCTGGTGCACCAGTTCCTGTCGCCGCTCAGCAACCTGCGCGAGGACGAGTACGGCGGCTCCCTCGAGAACCGGGCGCGCCTGCTGCTCGAGATCGTCGCCGCCGTGCGCGACGCCGTCGGCGACGACTATCCCGTCTTCGTGCGCTTCTCCGCGAGTGACTACGCCGAGGGCGGCTGGGACGAGGAGCAGACCGCCGTCGTGGCCGCCTGGGCCCAGCAGGCCGGGGCCGACCTGTTCGACATCTCCAGCGGCGGCAACATCGCCAAGGTGCGCATCCCGCTCGGCCCCGGCTACCAGGTGCCGTTCGCCGAGTACGTGAAGACGACGGCCGGCGTGCCCGTCGCCGCCGTCGGGCTGATCACCACGCCGCAGCAGGCCGAGCAGATCGTGGCATCAGGACAGGCGGATGCCGTGCTGCTCGGTCGCGCGATCATGCGCGACCCGCACTTCGCCCTGCGCGCCGCCGAAGAGCTCGGCGTCGAGCTGGACTACTGGCCGCCGCAGTACGTGCGCGCGAAGCCCGCCGTCAGCGGCGGCACGTGGTGAGTCAGCCGCTGCGCTGACCGAGGGCGATGATGTTGCCCTCGCTGTCGGTGAACCACGCCGCCTTCTCGCCCTCGAGGTCGGCGATGCCGTCGACTGTGGTGAGTCCGGGCAGGTCGTAGTCGGCGAACGCGACACCCGCCGCGCGCAGCTCGTCGACGACCGACTGCAGGTCGTCGACCTCCACCATCAACGCCGTGTTCCTGGCCGTGCCGGCGAACGTCGTCTCGTACACGTACACCGACGTGCCACCGACGGTGTACATCAGCCCACCGGCATCCTGGCCGTCCGGCTTCCAGCCGAGCTTGTCGTCGTAGTACTGCCGCGCGCGATCGAGGTCTATTGCGGGGAGGACGGCGGCAGCGGATTTCGCATTCAACATGAGCATTCCTTCTGTTGAGCCCCGCTGCCCAGAATACTCCGCCGGCGCCTCAGCGTTCCCGTCGGGTGGCGTCCTGCACCTCTCCGACGAGCTCCTCGATGATGTCCTCGAGGAAGAGCACCCCCGTCGTGCGCCCGTCGACGTCGAAGGCCTGCGCGAGGTGCGCTCCGGTGCGGCGCATCGACGCGAGGGCGTCCTCGAGGTCGGTCTCCTCGTACATCGAGGCCAGTTGGCGGATGCGCTTCGGCGGAACCGGGCGCTCGGGCTCCTCGTCACCCGTGAGGTCGAGGTCGATGACGTCCTTGAGGTGCAGGTACCCGGCCGGCGTGCCGTCCTCGTCGATCACGAGGTAGCGCGAGAAGCCGTGCTTGGCGACGGCGCGTTCGAGTTCGGTCGGCGTGAGGGTCTCGGGGAGGCTGACCACCTCGTGCAGCGGGACCGCGACGTCACGCACCTTCTTCGTGGTGAACTCGAACGCCGCGTTCAGGGCTCCGTTCGAGTCCTTCAGCACGCCCTCGCGCTTGGACTGGCTGACGATCGTCGCGACCTCGTCGAGGGTGAAGGTGCTGTTCGCCTCGGACTTCGGCTCGACGCCGAGCAGGCGCAGCGATCCGTTGGCGATGGCGTTGAGCGCGCCGATCACGTGGCGGAAGATGCGGGCGATGAAGACCAGCGGGGTCGCCAGCAGCAGCACGGCCTTGTCGGGGGCGGTGAACGAGAGGTTCTTCGGGACCATCTCGCCGAGCACGACGTGCAGGTAGGTGACGACGACCAGCGCGATGATGAAGGCGACGGTTCCGATGACCTCCTCCGACCAGCCCGTGAGTCCGAGCGGACCCTCGAGCAGGTGGTGGATCGCCGGCTCCGACACGTTCAGGATCACGAGCGAGCACACCGTGATGCCGAGCTGGCAGGCGGCGAGCATGAGAGTGGCGTGCTCCATCGCCCAGAGCGCCGTCTTGGCGCGCCGACTGCCCTTCTCGGCGAGGGGCTCGATCTGGGAGCGGCGTGCGGAGATGACGGCGAACTCCGACCCGACGAAGAACGCGTTGACGACCAGCAGCACGGCCAGCCAGAGGATTCCGGCCCAGTCGCTCATGAGCGCGCCCCCTTCCTGTCGGCGGCTCGCACCCTGTCGGCGGCTCGCGCCGGGACATCGACCACGGCGGGCTTGGCCGGCTTGGCGGGTTTCACGCCGTCGACATCGGCCACCGGGGCCACCTCGGATTCGTCTGGGGTGAAGCGCAGCCTGTCGATCCGGCGGCCGTCGAGACGCTCGACGGTCAGCTCACCGCTATCGATGAGCACGGTGTCTCCGACGACGGGGAGTCGGCCCAGCTCGCTCATCACGTAACCGGCGACGGTCTCGTAGGTGCCGTCCTCGGGAACGATCAGGTCGGTGCTGTCGCGCAGCTCGTCGGGGCGCAACATGCCCGGGAAGCTGATGGCACGGCCGCGTCGCACTATGCCCGCGCGCGACCTGTCGTGCTCGTCGGCGACCTCGCCGATGAGCTCCTCCACCAGGTCCTCCAGCGTCGCGACGCCGGCGGTTCCGCCGTACTCGTCGACGACGACGGCCATCTGGTAGCCACGACCGCGCAGTTCGGCCAGCAGCACGTCGAGGCGCATGGTCTCGGGAACGCGGAGCGCCTCGGACTGCAGCGCCGACACGGGGACGTCGGCCCGGCGCCGCCGTGGCACGGCCATGGCCTGCTTGACGTGCACGAAGCCGACGACGTCGTCGACGTCCTCGTCGATCACGGGGAAGCGCGAGTGGCCGGTCTGCGAGGCCAGCTCGAGCACGGCGTGCGCTGATTCCGAGCGCTGGATGCTCACCAGTCGCGGGCGGGGGGTCATCACGTCGGATGCGGTGTGGTCGGCGAACAGCAGCGTGCGGTTGAGCAGGCTGGCCGTGTCGCGCTCCAGCACTCCGGCACTCGCGGAACGTCGCACCAGGCTCGAGAGCTCCTCCGCCGTCCTGGCACCCGACAGCTCCTCCTTCGGCTCGACGCCGACCATGCGGAGGATGCCGTTGGCGCTGCCGTTCAGCACGATGATCGCCGGCTTGAACACCCAGGTGAAAGCCGACTGGAACGGCATGACGAACTTCGCCGTCTTCAACGGCAGGGCGAGGGCGAGGTTCTTCGGGATCAGCTCTCCGAGGATCATGGAGAGGAGGGTGGCCAGGGTCACGGCGACGATCGTGGAGGCCACGACGGCGACGGCATCCGGGATGCCCCACGATTCAAGCGGTGGAGCCAGCAGGGAGCTGATCGCGGGCTCGAACATGTAACCGGTGAGCAGCGTCGTGATGGTGATGCCGAGCTGCGCGCTCGACAGATGGGTCGACGTGTGCGCCAGCGCAGAGATGGTCATCTGCAGCCGGGTCTCGCCGCGATCGCGGCGTGCCTCGAGATCGGCCCGATCGAGGTTGACCAGCGCGAACTCGCTGGCGACGAAGAAGCCCGTGCCCACGGTCAGGATGAGGCCGATGGCGAGCATGATCCACTCAGACATGGGCGACACCTCCGCGGTTCACGGGCGAGGGTCTATGGCCGGGAGTGCTACTGGGCGGGTCATCCATTGTCAGGCGAGTATATCGGCCCCGGATGCCACATTCCCCTGTGGATCGAGGCTCTCCGCGCCTACCAGCTGACCGGGAGCGCCTTGCCCTCCTCGTAGCCCGCTGCCGACTGGATGCCGACCAGGGCGCGGTCGGAGAACTCGCTGAGCGAGCTGGCGCCGGCGTAGGTGAAGGAGCTGCGCAGCCCGGAGGTGATCATGTCGAGCAGGTCCTCGAGCGAGGGGCGCAGGGGATCGAGGTAGATCTTGCTCGACGAGATGCCCTCGGCGAAGAGCTCCTTGCGCGCGAGGTCGAAGGCGTCGAGCCGACCGAAGCGCTCGCGCACGGCCTTGGTCGACGCCATCCCCCAGCTCTCCTTGTACAGGCGTCCGCCGCCGTCGACGGCGAGCTGGCCGGGCGCCTCGATGGTGCCGGCGAACCACGATCCGATCATGACCGACGACGCTCCGGCGGCGAGCGCCAGTGCCACGTCGCGTGGATAGCGCACTCCCCCGTCGGCCCAGACGTGCGCGCCGACCGAGCGAGCGGCCTCGGCCGTCTCGAGCACGGCCGAGAACTGCGGCCGCCCGACCGCCGTCATCATGCGGGTGGTGCACATGGCGCCGGGTCCGACGCCGACCTTGAGGATGTCGGCTCCGGCGTCGACGAGGTCGGTGACGGCATCCGACGTGACGATGTTGCCCGCCACGATCGGCAGGCCGAGGCCGAGCGCCTTCACGGTGCGGATGGCCTCGAGCATGCCCTCCTGGTGTCCGTGCGCCGTGTCGATGACGAGGACGTCGACGCCGGCCGCGGCGAAGGCCCGCGCCTTGGTGGCGATGTCCCCGTTGATGCCGAGGGCCACGGCGACCTGGAGGCGGCCGTCGGCGTCGAGAGTCGGCGAGTAGATGGTGCCGCGCAGGGCGCTCTTGCGGCTGAGCGTTCCGACCACGGCTCCGTGCCTGAGCACAGGAACGAACTCGAGGTCCGCCGCGAGCATCAGGTCGAATGCCGCACGGGCACTGTCGACGTCTTCAGCATCGATGGCGGTGATCCGGCCGTGCAGCAGGTCGCCGAGCCGGGCGTCGGGCAGCGCGGTCTCGAGCCTGGAGGCCGCGATGGCCCCGAGGTAGGCGCCGTCATCGTCATGCAGGACGATGCCGTGGCCCTGGACGGCGGGCACCCGCACCAGCGCATCGGCCACGGTGTCGTCGGGGCTGAGCGTGAGGGGCGTGTCGAACTGCACGGGCTGGTCCTTCACCCAGCGGATGGCGGCATCGAGTTCCTGCAGGTTCATGTCCTGGGGCAGCACGCCGAGACCGCCGCGGCGGGCGAGGGTGGCGGCCAGGCGGGGACCCGTCACCGAGTTCATGTTCGCCGACACGATCGGGATCGTGGCCGCCGTGCCGTCGTCCGGTGCGAGCGACACATCGAAGCGGCTCTTCAGCTCCGATCGGCTCGGCACCAGGAAGACATCCGAATAGGTGAGGTCGTGGGTCGGCGCTGTCCGATAGAACTCCATGGAAGCAACGGTAGACCGAAGGGGCCGCTCGTGCAGCCCCGGGTCTGCACCACTCCCGCATTCGGGGGAACTGTGCCTTCCGTAAAGGGGATTAGGCTTGTGACGGTGTGCACGCGTCGTCTCGACGTCGGGTGCGAAGAGTCGCTGGGAATCAACGTAAGAGAGTGGGCGATCGGCTGTGTCGAGCCAATTGACCGGGGCAAGTTCAGACGAAACGGCATCGGCCGAGTTCGGGGCCAATGAATGGCTCGTCGACGAGATGTACGAGCAGTACATCGTCGACAAGGATTCAGTCGATCCGGCGTGGTGGCCGGTCCTGGACAGCTACCACCAGCAGGTGAAGGCCAAGGCCGCTGCTGCTGGCCAGACACCTGACGCCCCGGGTGGAGAGCAGGCGGCTCCGACCGGCGACTCCCCCGCGAACGCTCCTGCGGCATCCGCTGCCCCGGCGGCCCAGGAGACCCAGACTCCCGCGGCTCCCACGGCCGCCGCTCCGGCGCCGGCCGCGCAGGCACCCGCGGCGCCGGCCACCGAGCAGCGACCTCTCACCGCCCCCATTCCGATCATCGGATCGAAGCCGGCGGCACGCACCACCTCGGTCGCCCCCAAGCCCGTTCCCGTTCCGGCCGACGTTCCGATCACCAGCCCGCAGCCCATAGTCACCGACGGAGCCGTCGAGGCCCCCAAGGACGAGGTGTCCCCGCTGCGCGGCATGGCGAAGAGCCTGGCCACCAACATGGATGCGAGCCTGACGGTCCCCACCGCCACCAGTGTGCGCACCATCCCGGCCAAGCTGATGATCGACAACCGCATCGTCATCAACAACCACCTGAAGCGCTCGCGCGGCGGCAAGATCTCCTTCACCCACCTCATCGGCTGGGCGCTCATCCAGGCGCTCAAGCAGTTCCCGAGCCAGAACGTCTACTACGAGGACGTCGACGGCAAGCCCTCCGTCGTGAAGCCCGCCCATGTCGGCCTCGGCATCGCCATCGACATCCCGAAGCCCGATGGCTCCCGTGCCCTCCTCGTGCCCGCCATCAAGCGCGCGGACACCATGACCTTCGGCGAGTACCTCTCCGCCTACGAGGACCTGGTCTCCCGGGCCCGCCAGAACAAGCTCACGGCCGACGACTTCAAGGGCGCGTCCATCTCGCTCACCAACCCCGGTGGAATCGGAACCGTGCACTCGGTCCCGCGCCTCATGCGCGGCCAGGGCTGCATCATCGGCGCCGGCGCCCTCGAGTACCCGGCCGAGTTCCAGGGCTCGAGCGAGAAGACCCTCGCCGGCCTCGCCATCGGCAAGACCATCACGCTGACCAGCACCTACGACCACCGCGTCATCCAGGGTGCAGGTTCCGGCGAGTTCCTCAAGATCGTGCACGAGTTGCTCACCGGCAAGCGCACCTTCTACAGCGACATCTTCGCGGCGCTGCGCATCCCCTACGCCCCCATCGAGTGGGCTCCCGACATCAGCGTCGACATCGCCAGCGCCATCGACAAGACGGCCCGCGTGCAGGAGCTGATCAACGCCTTCCGCGTGCGCGGCCACCTCATGGCCGACATCGACCCGCTCGAGTACGTGCAGCGCTCGCACCCCGACCTCGACATCTCCAGCCACGGCCTCACCTTCTGGGACCTGGACCGGGAGTTCGTCACCGGCGGATTCGGCGACAAGCGCTCTGCGCTGCTGCGCGACATCCTCGGCGTGCTCCGCGACTCCTACTGCCGCACGACGGGCATCGAGTACATGCACATCCAGGACCCGGCCCAGCGCGCCTGGGTGCAGGCTCAGGTCGAGCGCAAGTACGAGAAGCCCAACCACGACGAGCAGATGCGCATCCTGGGCAAGCTCAACGAGGCCGAGGCGTTCGAGACCTTCCTGCAGACCAAGTACGTCGGCCAGAAGCGCTTCAGCCTCGAGGGCGGAGAATCCACGATCGCCCTGCTCGATCAGATCCTCCAGGGCGCTGCGGAGGACGGCCTCGACGAGGTCGCCATCGGCATGGCGCACCGCGGACGCCTCAACGTGCTCACCAACATCGCCGGCAAGACCTACGGCCAGATCTTCCAGGAGTTCGAGGGCCACATGGCCGGCTCCGGATCCGGTGACGTGAAGTACCACCTCGGCACAGAGGGAACCTTCACCGGAGCCAACGGCGAGGAGATCGGCGTGTACCTCGCCGCGAACCCGTCCCACCTCGAGGCTGTCGACGGCGTGCTCGAGGGCATCGTGCGCGCCAAGCAGGACCGCAAGCCCGTCGGCACCTTCTCGACCCTGCCGATCCTCATCCACGGCGACGCGGCCATGGCCGGCCAGGGCGTCGTCGTCGAGACCATGCAGATGTCGCAGCTGCGGGCCTATCGCACCGGCGGCACCATCCACCTCGTGGTGAA
This sequence comes from Leifsonia sp. Leaf264, assembly GCF_001422325.1. Classification (GTDB taxonomy): domain Bacteria; phylum Actinomycetota; class Actinomycetes; order Actinomycetales; family Microbacteriaceae; genus Orlajensenia. The sequence continues at coordinate 192,087 of NZ_LMMR01000004.1, read as the reverse complement.
CAACCAGGTCGGCTTCACGACGCCGCCGAGCGAGGGACGCACCTCGATCTACTCGACCGACGTCGGCAAGACCATCCAGGCGCCGATCTTCCACGTGAACGGCGACGACCCCGAGGCCGTCGTGCGCGTGGCGCAGCTCGCCTACGCGTACCGCCAGGAGTTCCACCGCGACGTGGTCATCGACCTCATCTCGTACCGCCGTCGCGGTCACAATGAGGGCGACGACCCCTCGATGACCCAGCCGCTGATGTACAACCTCATCGAGGCCAAGCGCAGCGTCCGCAAGCTCTACACCGAGGCCCTCGTCGGACGTGGCGACATCACCGAGGAGGAGTACGAGCAGGCTCACGCCGACTTCCAGGACCGCCTCGAGCGCGCCTTCCTGGAGACCCACGCGGCGCAGACGACGCCCATCACGGCGATTGGCGAGGACGACCAGAGCGACGCCACCGGCGAGCCGGAGACCACCGGCGTCTCCGAGCAGGTCGTGCACCTCATCGGCGACGCCTTCAACAACAAGCCGTCCGGCTTCACCGTGCACAACAAGCTCCAGCAGCTCCTGCAGAAGCGACTCGACATGAGCCGCAACGGCGGCGTCGACTGGGCGTTCGGCGAGTTGCTCGCCCTCGGCTCGCTGCTCACCGAGGGCACGCCCGTGCGCTTCGCCGGTCAGGACGCCCGCCGCGGAACCTTCGTGCAGCGCCACGCGGTCCTGCACGACCGCGCCAACGGGCAGGAGTGGTTGCCACTGGCGAACCTGTCCGAGAACCAGGCCAGGTTCTGGATCTACGACACCCTGCTCAGCGAGTACGCCGCCATGGGCTTCGAGTACGGCTACTCCGTGGAGCGGGCCGATGCGCTCGTGCTGTGGGAAGCCCAGTTCGGCGACTTCTCCAACGGTGCGCAGACCATCATCGACGAGTTCATCTCCTCTGCCGAGCAGAAGTGGGGCCAGCGCTCCAGCGTCGTACTCCTCCTCCCGCACGGCTACGAGGGCCAGGGTCCCGACCACTCCTCGGCGCGCATCGAGCGCTTCCTGCAGCTCTGCGCCGAGAACAACATGACCGTCGCCCGGCCGTCGACCCCGGCGTCGTACTTCCACCTGCTGCGTCGTCAGGCCTACCAGCGCCCGCGTCGCCCTCTCGTGGTCTTCACGCCGAAGGCGATGCTGCGCCTCCGCGGCGCCACCAGCGAGATCGCCGACTTCACCAGCGGCCGGTTCGAGCCCGTGATCGACGACGTGCGCATCGACGACAAGGCAGCGGTCAAGCGCGTGCTCTTCATGGCGGGCAAGGTCTACTACGACCTGCGCACCGAGCTCGAGAAGAACCCGAACCCCGAGATCGCCCTCGTGCGCCTGGAGCAGTACTACCCGCTTCCGGCAGCCGAGATCAAGGATGTCGCGGCGCAGTACCCGAACGCCGAGCTGTACTGGATCCAGGACGAGCCCGAGAACCAGGGCGCCTGGCCGTACTTCATCCTCGAGACCAGCAAGCTGGGCCCCCGCCCGGTCGGCGTCATCTCGCGTCCGGCATCCGCAGCCCCCGCTGCAGGGTCCGCGAAGCGCCACGCCGTCGAGCAGGCCGAGCTCATCAAGCAGGCTCTCACGCTGTAGCCACCCCGCGACCACGAGAGGAGGCCGGTCCCGTCGGGGAGCCGGCCTCTTCTCGTTCACGCCGCGGCAGGCGACGGATGCCAGAGGACCGATGCGTCAGCCTGCACGCCTGCGCTTGTTACAGCCTTGTTTCCAGATGCCAGTACCGGCCAACGCGCTGCTACGGTGTGTCGCACCTTCTGCGATCGACGGATGCCACCCCCGAGCCGCCGGTCCAGACCAGTCCTGTGCAGTCACCTGAGCTGCGAAAGGTCCGACCCGTGCGGAGATCCCGACTCTGCTCCATCGGCGGCACCATCCTCGTGATGGCGATCGCCCTCAGTGCGGTGGCTGCGGCGGCACAGCCCGCCCCCGCCGCATCCTCCGACTCCGTCGTGAGCACCGGAGGGCCCGCGACTCCTCCGGCCGACTACGTGCCGGACACGCCCGTTCCCAACCACGCTCCGTTCCTGCGACTCCCGGACGCACCGCCGCCTCCGCAGCCCCCTCCGCCAGAAGCGCCGACGGATGACGGAGACGGATCTCCCGTCGCCGACGCCCCGCAGTCCCAGCTCGTCGCCGTGGGGGTCGGAGCGACCACCCAGGTGCTCGGACGCGCGTCGACGACACCAGACGTCGCTGCTCCCCCCGACAGCGTCCCCGCTGCAGCGACCGAGCCGAATCTGCTCACGAAGTCCCTCGCCACCCTGCGCGGGTTCCGTGCCCAACCGGAACTCGTCGCCTTCGGCGTGCTCGGTGCGCTGGCCGTCATGCTCCTCGTTCTCTTCCCGGTCGAGCTGCTGAATTCGACGCTCCTCGCCCGCTACGACGTGTTGTTCGGATGGCTGGGCCGGTTGACCCCGGCTGCAGTGGTCGGTCTCGGCAACCGCGTCCAGGCCCGTCCGATCATCGGTGGCATCACGGTCAGCGTCGTGGCAGCCGGATTGTTCAGCCTCAACGACCCCGAGTTCGGCTTCACGGCCGCCTCAGCGCGACTCTTCCTCGCCTGTCTCATCGCGCTGTTCGTCATCGGTTACCTCGCGAGCGCCGTCACCGCGCTCGCCCTGCGCCAGCGCTGGCACCTCGCAACGGCCATCCAGCTCCGGCCATTCGCCCTCCTCCTCGCCGTGCTCGGGGTGGCGGCCTCCCGTCTTCTGGACTTCTCCCCCGGGTTCATGGTCGGGCTGGTCTTCGGCCTGGCCGTCACGAGCGCGGGGTCGGAACGGGATCGGGCGCGGGCCGTGCTGGTGCGGGCCGGGGTCGTGCTCGCGTTCGGGGTCGCGGCCTGGTTCGGCTACAACGCACTGCTGGAGTCGGGGGCGGAGGAGTCGCTGACGTTCGTCGGGCCTCTCGCCACCGAGACGCTGGCTGCGATCACCACCGAGGGGATCACGGCCCTGGTCGTCGGCCTGCTGCCGTTCCGCCTCCTGGAGGGGGCGGAGGTCTTCCACGAGTCCCGGCGGCTGTGGGCGGCGAGCTACTTCGTCGTGCTGGTCGCGTTCAGCGTGCTGGTGGTCAGTTCCGAGCACAACTGGCGGGTCCTCGGTGACACTGTCGGAAGCTGGTTGACGACTCTGGTCGTGTTCTGCGTGGTGTGCGTTGCCGCCTACCTGGTGCTGCGACGCCGTGGGGATCCGCCGGTTGCGGAGCCCGAGGAACCCGCTGCGGTCGATCGCGCCGCTTCCTGACCTCGTCGCAGGTCAGGTGACGGATGCCGCCTCCCGGCGCACCCGCGCCCCACCGAGGGAATTGCCCAGCCAGCGGATCAGCACCGCCAGGACGAGGAACCCCACGATCATGACCGCGCAGTAGACGGCCACTCCCCCGTAGCCGTCCTGGATCACCGGGCTGAAGAACGGGTACGGGTAGAAGTCGGTGACAGCGCCGCGGATGAGCGAATACGCCACGTAGACGGCCGGGAAGATCATCCAGTAGAACACGGCGCTCCACGGCAGCGGGCGACGCGGCGGCCAGACCACCCAGTCGATCACCGCAGCGATCGGCACGAGGAAGTGCACGATCGCATTCACCCACGGGATCAGGTCGCCCAGGTCCACGTCGCGCAGCAGGGTGTTGAACACCAGACCGACGAAGGCGATGTAGACCACGGACGCTCCGCGCACGGCGACACCCACCGTGGATGCCGTCGAACCCCGTGCGAGGCGGATCGCGCTCACGATGAGCACGACGCTCACGATGATGTTCGACAGGTTCGTGAAGTAGCTGAAGAAGTTCACGACGCTGTGCCCTTTCGCCAGCGTCACGGCGACGAATTGCACGCCCACCGCCGTGAGCGACAGCCCTGCGACCAGTAGGCGGAAGACGACGGCGGCGATCCGGGAGTTCATGGCTGAGAATCTATCGCCGCTCGATGACATCGGGCTGCTCAGCGCGTGACAGCTTCGACGGCCACCAGATCGCACGCCCGATGTCGTAGGAGAGTGCCGGTACCAGCAGTGAGCGCACCAGGAAGGTGTCGAGCAGGACACCGAACGCGACGATGAACGACAACTGCACGAGGAACAGGATGGGCAGCACGCCGAGCGCAGCGAAGGTCGCCGCCAGCACGAGGCCCGCCGAGGTGATGACGCCGCCGGTCACAACGAGTCCGCGCAGCACTCCGTCCCGGGCACCGTGAACGGCCGTCTCCTCCCTCACGCGGGTCATCAGGAAGATGTTGTAGTCCACCCCCAGCGCGACGAGGAAGACGAAACCGAACAACGGCACCGTCGGGTCGGCCCCGGCGAAGCCGAAGACGTCGTTGAAGACCACAGCCGAGACGCCGAGCGCAGCCCCGAAGGAGAGCACGACGGTGGCTATGAGCAGCACGGGAGCCACGATCGACCGCAGCAGCAGCATGAGGATCAGCAGGATGACCCCGAGAACCAGCGGGATGATGAGGTTGCGGTCGTGGATGGCGGCGTTCTTGGTGTCGAGCGCCACAGCCGTCGCACCGCCGACGAGCACGGGCGCCGCCAGTTGCTCACGCAGGTCCGCGACGACGGCCTCGGCCGCATCGGAGTCGCTGGCGTAGTCGAGCGTGGCGTTCAGCTGAACCTGTCCGTCGACGACGGTGGGCTCACCCGTCGGGCTGCCGGGAGGTCCGATCGGCTGGATGCCATCCGTGGTCACGGGGAGCGAGCCGCTGGGCGAGTCCTCGGACAGCACCGATACGTCGGAGACGCCGTCAGTGCCGATGGCGATGTCGGCGACGTCCTGCAGCGACTCCTCGGGCGCGATGATGACGGCCGGCGTGCCGGAGCCTCCGGGGAAGTGCTCGCCCACGATCTGCTGGCCGTCACGCGCCTGCGACTCGCCGAGAACGAATTCGCTCGTCGGCACACCGTCGGCCTTCAGCTGCGTCACTCCGAGTGAGAGCACGACCAGCACGAGGGTCGAGACGATCCAGATCACGCGCGGGCGCTTCTGCACCAGGCGGGCGACCCAGGGCCAGACCCCCTTCTTCGCGATCTCGTCGTCGGGCGCCGTGTGCGCTGCCACCTTCGGACGCACGGGCCAGAAGGCGACGCGACCGGCCCAGAGCAGAAGTGCGGGAAGGAGGGTCAGCGCTCCGAGCAGGGCGAACACGATTCCGATCGCGGCGACGGGCCCGAGGATCTTGTTGGAGTTGAGCTCGCTGGCGAGCAGCATGAGCAGGCCCGCGATCACGGTGCCGCCCGACGCCAGGATCGGCTCCCAGGCGCCCTTGAGGGCGGCCAGCGTGGCGTCCCAGGTGCGCTCGTGCACGTGCAGCGCCTCCCGGAAGCGCGAGATGTAGAGCAACGAGTAGTCCGTGGCCGCTCCGATCACGAGGATGAAGAGGATGCCCTGGGTCTGCCCGTTCAGGAGCAGGATGTCGGCCTTCGCCAGCGACACCACGGCGAGCACGGCGGCGCAGAGTGCCGACAGGCTGGTGCCCAGCACGATCACCGGGAGCAGCGGCGAGCGGTAGACGATGATCAGGATGACGAAGACCGCGAGCAGGGCGACGCCGAGCAGGATTCCGTCGATGCCGGAGAAGGCACCGGCCAGGTCGGTGGTGAAGCCGGCGGGACCGGTCACTGCAGCCGTGAGCCCGTCGACAGCCGTGTCGGAGATGTGGTCCCGCATCTCCCCGACCACGTCCTTGGTCTCGGCTGTCGCGTCGATCTGCACGAACAGTTCGGCCGCCTCGCCGTCCTCGGAGACCACGGCCGGGGAGACTCCGTCGTCGATGACGCCGTCGATGGACTGGAAGGCCGTCGCGTCGGAGTCGATCGCCGCGTCGTCGGCATCCGTCAGTCCGCCATCGCGCTCGTAGACGACGATCGCGGGGATCACGTCGGCACTGCGGAAGCCCTCCTGCAGTTCCTGCACCTGCGTGGCCTCGGAGTTCGCGGGGAGGAACTGCGACTGGTCGTTCTCGACGACAGTGCTGAGCGAGCCGAAGCTGGCGCCTCCGGCGGCGAACAGGCCGAACCAGACGAGGATGAGCACGACGGGCAGCGCTACACGCAACCAGACAGGAACACTGGACGTGGGGGCGACTGAGGGTTTCCTGGAGAGGCTCACCCGCCAATGCTAACCGAGTTAGCTTCTCTGTGACAAAAGGACCTCGGGGAGGCGGCCCACCGAAGGCAGGCCGAGCCGAGAGGTCAGTGCGACGCCTGCAGCGAGCGCAGGCTGGCCAGGACCTGGGCGCGGAGCTCCTCGGGAGCCGCCTCCTTGCAGGCACGCTGCACGGCCTCGGTCAGCACTCGACCCACATGGTGCTCCGACGTGCAGTCGGGGCAGTTCGCCAGGTGGTCCCGGATGTCCTGAGCGTCGGAGCTGCACAGTTCGTTGTGCAGGTACTCCTCGAGTTCGGCCTTGGCCTTGTCGCATCCACAGTCGGTCATCTGCTGCTCCTGGTCTGGGCGGGGGGCGTCGTGCCGATGCCCTGCTCCGCCGCGTACTCGGCCAGTGACTCGCGAAGCATTCGCCTGCCACGGTGCAGGCGGCTCATCACTGTGCCGATCGGGGTTTTCATGATGTCGGCGATCTCCTGGTAGGCGAAGCCCTCGACGTCGGCGAGGTACACCGCCAGCCTGAAGTCCTCGGGGATCGCCTGCAGGGCATCCTTCACAGCGCTGTCCGGCAGGTGGTCGATCGCCTCGGCCTCGGCCGAACGGCTCGACATCGCCGTCGTCGAGACGGCACCGCCCAGCTGCCAGTCCTCGAGCTCGTCGATCGTGCCCTGGTAGGGCTCGCGCTGCTTCTTGCGGTAGGTGTTGATGAACGTGTTCGTGAGGATCCGGTAGAGCCACGCCTTGAGGTTGGTGCCCTGCTCGAACTGCGTGAAGGCTGCGAACGCCTTCACGAAGGTCTCCTGAACGAGGTCCGCGGCGTCCGCGGGGTTCTTGGTCATGCGCATGGCAGCTGCGTACAGCTGGTCCATGAACGGCAGGGCCTGCTGCTCGAACAGTGTTCCGAGAGCGGGCTCGGATTCCTCGACTGGTTCCGGATTCATCACCGGCCATCCTAGATGCAGGGGCTCGATGAGCACCGACGGGGAGACGGATGCGGCTGACGCCGAATCGCGCTCGAGCACGCCTGTCACACTCACTGTTGCCTCCATCCGTCGTTTCTGCACCGACTATCGTGATAACCGATGCTCATCTCGCGATATTCCGCACCGGACTTCAATCCCTACGGCGATGAAAGCCCCGACGACCCCGACGTGCTCTGGGCCGCCCCCGTGGCCGCCTCCGGCGTGCGCGCCGTCGTCGCCCTCCCCGGCTCGAAATCCCTCACCAATCGCGAGTTGGTGCTGTCCGCACTGGCTGATGCCCCGTCGCGACTGCGCGCCCCCTTGCACTCGCGCGACACGGCGCTGATGATCGAGGCCCTGCGTTCGCTCGGCGTGGGCATCGAGGAGGTGGCCGGCACCGGAGACTTCGGGCCGGACCTGGTGATCTCCCCCGCAGACGAGCTGACGGGATCGACGACGATCGACTGCGGACTGGCCGGGACCGTCATGCGCTTCCTGCCGCCCGTCGCGGGACTCGCGCTCGGGCCGACGACCTTCGACGGCGACGAGGGGGCCCGCCGGCGACCGATGGCCACCACGATCTCCTCGCTCCGCGACCTCGGCGTCGACATCAACGACGACGCCCGCGCCGCCCTCCCGTTCACGGTCCACGGCACCGGCGCCGTCAGGGGCGGCGCCATCACCATCGATGCCACCCTCACCAGCCAGTTCGTCTCCGGCCTGCTGCTCGCGGCCGCGCGGTTCGACGACGGGCTCGACCTGCTGCACGACGGCGAGCGCCTGCCGAGCCAGCCGCACATCGAGATGACCATCGCCACCCTGGCTCAGCGTGGTGTCGAGGTGCAGCAGCCCGAGACCGGGCACTGGATCGTCTCGCCGGGCACCATCGCCGCAGCGGATGTCGCCATCGAGCCCGACCTCTCCAACGCCGCCCCGTTCCTCGCCGCGGCCCTCGTCACCGGGGGCAGCGTGACGATCCCCGGCTGGCCGGCCGAGACTACGCAGGTCGGCGACGACCTGCTCGATCTCCTCCCCCTGTTCGGCGCGACGGTCGAACGCGACGGCGACAGCGTCACCGTCACCGGTGGGGACGGCATCCGGGGCGTCACCCTCGACCTCTCCACCGGAGGCGAGCTCGTTCCGAACCTGGTCGCCCTCGCCGCCCTCGCCGACGGACCGAGCGAATTCACGGGGATCGGCCACATCCGGCATCACGAGACCGATCGTCTCGCCGCCCTGGCCGCCGAGATCAACGGACTCGGCGGACGCGTCACCGAGCTCGAGGACGGCCTGCGCATCGAGCCCGCTCCGCTGCACGGCGGCGTCTGGAAGAGCTACGCCGACCACAGGATGGCGACCACGGGCGCCATCATCGGCCTCGCCGTACCCGGAGTCGAGATCCACGACATCGCCACCACGGCCAAGACCCTCCCCCAGTTCCCGCAGCTCTGGCACGCCATGCTCGGAAACGGGGCCGGCGAGGTCGGCACCTCCTCGGTGCGCACCGACGGCGTCATCGACCTCCCCGAGCTCGGAACCGGTTCGTCGGCATGAGCTGGTGGGAGACCGACGAGGACGATGACGAGCCCGAGTTCGACGAGGCCGACATCAGGGTCCGTCCGAATCCCAAGGGCAACCGTCCGCGTACGAAGACCAGACCCGCGTACAAGCAGGCCATAACCGCGCGCGTTCTCGGCGTCGATCGCGGGCGCTACACCGTGCTCGTCGACGAGAACCTCGACTCCGAGCACGAGGTTACGGCGGCGCGCGCCAGGGAGCTCAGGAAGCAGCCCGTCGTCAACGGCGACCGCGTCGACATCGTCGGCGACTCCACCGGCGACGACGGCACCCTCGCCCGCATCGTGCGCATCCAGCCCCGCACCACGCTCCTCCGGCGCAGCGCCGACGACACCGACGCCATCGAGCGCGTCGTCGTCGCCAACGCCGACCAGATGCTGATCGTCGTGGCGGCCGCCAATCCCGAGCCGCGCGTGCGCCTCGTGGACCGCTACCTGGTCGCCGCCTACGACGCCGGCATCCGACCGATGCTGGTGGTCACGAAGACCGACCTGGCCGACCCGTCCGAATTCCTCGCGAACTTCGCCGGGCTCGGCCTCACGGTCTTCACGAGCCGCAGTGACGACATCCCGCTCGACATCATCACCGAGCAGCTCGTCGGCCACGAGACCGTGTTCGTCGGGCATTCCGGCGTCGGCAAGTCGACCCTGGTCAACGCGCTGGTCCCGGATGCGAATCGTGCGACCGGCGTCGTGAACACGGTCACCGGACGGGGCAGGCACACCTCCTCGTCGACGGTGTCGCTGCGCATCGATGTCCCGGCGGGACGCGGCTGGGCGATCGACACCCCCGGCGTGCGCTCCTTCGGGCTGGGGCACGTCGACACGGCGAACATCCTCAAGTCCTTCACCGACCTCGATGCCATCGCCCAGCGCTGCCCGCGCGGATGCACCCACCTGCCCGACGCGCCGGACTGCGCCATCAACGAGGCCGTCGCCGCCGGGGAGCTGGGCGAGACCGGCGTCGCGCGCCTGGACTCCCTGCAGCGCCTGCTCACGACGTTCTCGGAGCGGCCGACGTTCTGACCCGTCGCTCCCGTGCGGGAGGATGGAGGGATGACCGAACCGTTCCGCCTGCAGACCGGCGACACCGCGCCCGCCTTCACCCTTCTCGACCAGGACGGCCGGGCCGTCTCCCTCGCCGACTACGCGGGTCGCCGCGTCATCGTGTACTTCTACCCCGAGGCGATGACTCCCGGATGCACCACCCAGGCGTGCGACTTCCGCGACAACCTCGCGTCGCTGGCCGGCGCCGGATACCAGGTGCTCGGCATCTCGAAGGATGCCGTCGCGAAGCTGAAGCGGTTCCAGGAGGAGGACTCCATCTCCTTCCCCCTGCTCTCGGATGAGGATCTCGCCGTGCACACGGCCTACGGCGCCTGGGGCGAGAAGAACTCCTACGGTCGCATCGTCACCGGCACCCTGCGTTCGACCTTCGTGATCGACGAGGACGGCGTCATCAGCCATGCGCTGTACAACGTCAAGGCGACAGGTCACATCTCGATGCTGCGGAAGAAGCTCGGCATCGACGCCTGACGTCCAACCCATGGTGCAGATCTCCGACATCGGAGGGCGGTGCTTCGCTACGCTGGGGAACGGTCGGCCGCGCTGATGCCCCGGCCTCGACAGGCATGTTCGATCGCCGCTGGGAATCGGAGACACCCGATATGAAACGACTCGTCACCGCCGCTGTCGGCGTGGCCCTGCTGCTCCTGCTCACAGGATGCACTCCGAGCGGAGTCGCCGTCGAGGATTTCGCGGGGGTCCCCGACGACATCACGACGTCCGGGGCGATTCCTGAGGACACCGACGGCACGCCCCAGGCGTTCTACCTGAACGACGGAGGCCAACTCGCCGTCGTGCTGTGGGGCAGCTCCACCTGCCCGTACGTCGGCACCGACATCTCGGTCGTGAAGCCGGCGGATGAGGGCAACGAGGTGAAGGTCACCGTTGCCGACCTCCCCGACCAGCCGTGCACCATGGACCTCGTGCCTCACACCACGGTGTTCTGGACCCCGGTGAAGACCACCACGACGAAGCCGCTCATCGTGCACGTGCTCGACGCGAGCATCACGGTCCCGGTGAAGTAGTCTCGGCCAGCGGCTGCGGCCGGCCGCTTCAGCCGGCGCGCCTCAGTAGGCCGGCCGCTCCAGTTCGTGCGTGAACGCGACCCTGACCCCCGGGACGAGCAGCAGCACGATGACAGCCAGCGACGGCAGCAGGAGCGCCCAGCCGACGTCGGGCCGCGCGTACAGCCCCTGGAAGCATCCGACGGCAACGGCGATCTGCACGATCTGCCAGGTGACCGACGCACCCCGGATCCACGGCCTGTCGCGCAGTGCGCCGATGGCGATGGCCGTCACGAAGATCGCCGCGATCACCACGATCACGAAGATGGCGATGGCACTCGTGATGGAGGCGGGCTCCGCTGTCAGCAGCTCGATCAGGAACCACACGGCGACGCCGATCACGAGGGCCGCCTCGGCGAACAGCAGCACACGGAGAACCGCGATCAGGGCACTGTTCCGTGCCGGAACGCTGGGCTCATCGCCGTCTCCTGACCCCCGAACAGGACGTGCATTCACAGGGTTATCCCATTCAAAACTATTGATCCGATTCTTTTACTATGCGACCATATTCGAGGTCAAGTTTTGCTCACAGGGTCGTGAGCTGTTCACTCCTGAGTTTACTTCCTGCAACTTGACCGTCACCCCGTTGCATTCTTAGGCCATACGGCCATGCACCCCCGCAATACAAAGGAGCACCCCCATGGATTGGCGCGACAAGGCCGCCTGCCTCACTGCAGACCCCGAACTCTTCTTCCCCGTCGGGAACACCGGGCCCGCAGTCGACCAGATCGAGAAGGCCAAGGTCGTCTGCTCGCGGTGCAACGTCACCGAGATCTGCCTGCAGTACGCCCTCGAGACCGGCCAGGACTCGGGTGTCTGGGGAGGCCTCAGCGAAGACGAGCGCCGCGCCCTCAAGCGCCGTGCAGCCCGCGCTCGCCGCGCTTCGTAGCCCACTCCCCCAGCACGACCTGAACGCGCCCTCATCTCGAGGGCGCGTTCTGCTGTCGACGGTCAGGGCTTGGTGAGCCAGCGCAGCGGGATGTCGATCGTGACCTCGGTGCCACTGCCGAGGACCGTGTGCCAGTCGATCGTGCCGCTCAGTTCGCCCTGGATGAGGGTACGCACGATCTGCGTGCCGAGGCCCGAGCCGACCTTGCCCTCCGGAAGCCCCGACCCCGTGTCGCGCACCTTGACGCTGAGCGTGTCGTCGGTGCGCGAGGCGATGATCTCGACGTCGCCCTCGCGACCGGCGAGCCCGTGCTCGACGGCGTTGGTGACCAACTCGGTGAGCGCCAGCGCGAGCGGGGTGGCGTACTCGCTCGGCAGCACGCCGAAGCTTCCCGACGACTTGGGGTGCACTGTCGTGTTGTGCGCCGAGGCGACCTCGGCGATGAGCAGCAGCACCCTGTCGAACACGGCGTCGAAGTCGACGCTCTGCGCGAGGCCCTCGGAGAGGGTGTCGTGCACGACGGCGATGGCCGCGACCCGGCGCATGGCCTGCGTGAGGGCCTCACGCGCCTCGTCCGAGTGCGTGCGCCTGGCCTGGATCCGCAGCAGCGACGCCACGGTCTGCAGGTTGTTCTTCACCCTGTGGTGGATCTCGCGAATCGTCGCGTCCTTGGTGATGAGCTCGCGTTCCTGGTGGCGCAGTTCGGTGACGTCGCGACTCAGGATGATGGCGCCGATGCGCTCGCCCCGATTGCGGATCGGGATGGCCCGCAGCGAGACCGTGACACCACGCGCTTCGATGTCGGTGCGCCACGGCGCCCGGCCGGTCACGACGAGCGGCAGGGACTCGTCGGCGACCAGCGATCCGCTGAGCACACGCGTGGTCACCTCGGCCAGCGACTCGCCCTCAAGCTCGTCGGCAAAGCCCATGCGATTGAAGGCCGAGAGGGCATTGGGGCTGGCGAAGGTCGTCGTGCCGTCGACGTCAAGGCAGATCAGGCCGTCGGAGGCGCGCGGCGCACCGCGGCGTGGCCCCGTCGGAGCGCCGAGGTCGGGGAAGTCACCCGAGGCGATCATCGCCGACAGGTCGTTGGCGCACTCGTTGAAGGTGAGCTCCTGACGACTCGGCGTGCGCGTCTCACTCAGGTTGGTGTGCCGGGTGAGCACGGCGATGGGTTCGTCGGTGATGCCGGATCCCGTCGGCGACAGGCGACGCATCACGGGGACTGCGCGCACCCGGGTCGGTGTCTCCTCGTACCAGGCCGGAGTCGACGAATCGACGATGCGTGCTGTCTCGAACGCCTCGGTGACCTGTGCCACCCACTCCTGCCTGATTCCCTGACCGACGAAGTCGCGATAGAACAGGGTCGCCGCGCTCGACGGCCGCGCGTGCGCGACGGCCACGAAGCTGCCGGATGCCGTCGGGACCCAGACGACGAGGTCGGCGAAAGCGAGATCGGCGATCAGCTGGCCGTCCGCGACGAGCATGTGCAGCCAATCGACGTCGGCCTGACTGCCGCGCCCCTGCGCGAGTACGAGATCACTGAGCGTCGACACGTCTCCCAGCGTAGCGGGATGCCTCAGCCTCCGGACGCCGGGACCGAGCCGGCGATGGATGCGGCCCCCAGCCGACGCCTGGCGCGCCGCGGTCCCGCCGCCGGCGGCGCGACGCTCTCGTCGACGAAGCGCTCGATCGCCAGGCGCGCCGGCGATCGACGCGAGACCTCCCGCAGCGTGCCGCCGGCCAGGACGGCGGCGTCGACGCCTCGGCGATCGTCCAGCACCATGTGCGCCTGCTCGATGCCGCCGAACCGGCGGAGGGTGGCCAGCACGTGCCCCGCCGCCCCGACCCCGGAGGCACTGGCACGGAGCCTGTTCATCACCACGCTCACCCTGACGGGCTCGATGGCCTCGGCGAGGTCGGCGTAGCCGCGGAGGAAGCGCGGGAGGCCGACGGGGTCGGCCGCACCGACGGCGACGACGTGGTCGGCCGCCCGGAGGGCTGCGATGGTGGCGGCGTTCCTCCTGGGGGCGAACAGGTCGCTCGAGATCTCCTCGTCGGACTCCAGGCTGAAGCCGGTGTCGACGACGACGACGTCGGCCCAGTGCCTGCAGGCCTCGAGCACGGCCGTCACTCGGCTGCCTCCGAGTTCCGGCCACCGGGCAGCACGACTGATGCCGGTGAGCACGCTGAAGGAGCTCTCACGCGCGCCGTGGCGCTGGCCGATGCGATCCAGTTCCGACCTGGTGAGGCTGTCGGCCCCGGCGAGGCGACAGGCAGCGGCGAACCCCGGCGCCTCGTCGAGCAGGCCGAGCATCGGCGCGATGGTGCCTCCGTAGGGGTCGACGTCGGCGAGAAGCACCGAGCGCCCGCGCGCGGCGATCTCGGCAGCCAGGTTGACCGCCAGGGTCGTGCGTCCCGGCGCGCCTGCCGGCCCCCAGACGGCGATGATTCCGGAGGTGCCCCGCTCGACGAGCGGGGTGGGCGCTGTGAGCGGCGCGGGTCCCCTGTGGCCGAGGACGTTCTCGACGTCGTCCCACCGCGCATCGCCGCCGAGGACCTCGAAGAGTCCCAGCTCGGCTGCGTGGCGCCTCCCCGTGTCGTCGGCCGCGATGCCGATCAGGCGTACCCCGCGGCGATCGCAGGCGTCGAGCAGGTCGCGCGTGATGGACGCCGGCGTCGCCGCGGCGACGACGGCGTCGAGTTCCAGCCCCTCGAGGATGCCCAGCAGTTCGCGGGCCGACCCGGACCGCGCCACGACGGCGTGCCCGCGCTCGATGATCTCGGGAAGGAGCGCGTCCTCCAGCCTCCTGTCGAGGATCAGCGCTATGCCGGCCATTCTCAGCCGTCCGCCGGCACGACGGAGAGCACGTCCTCTGCTGCGATGGCCTCGAGCACCAGGGCGACGTCGGCGCGCGGCACGAGGAGCTCGACGGCGCGGCCGTCGCCGGCGGCGAGGAAGCCGTCGGCCTCGCTCACGACGGCGACTGTCGCATCCGGGACCAGCACGACAGGTGGATCGAAGCCATCGCCCTTCGCGGCCCGCGCCGCCCAGAGATCGACGACGGAGCCCGTGGCGACGCTCGCGGGCAGACGGCCGCTCACGGCCACCACCACGCTCGTGAGGCCCGTACGCGCCCTCGTCGACACGGCGGAGGCCGGGATCATCTCGCCGGCGAGGACCGACCTCGTCATCACGAGGCCGTCGGCAGGAGGGGCGTCGGCGGCCAGGTAGACGTCGGCCCCGGCTCCGAGCCTGACACTGGTGGCTACGACGTCGTCACCGTCGACGGCCTCGCCCGCCACGAGGGCATCCCGCGCCACGTAGACCAGGGTCGTGCGGTCGGCCGCGGAGACGATGGCGTAGACACCGATCACCGAGCCGATCACCAGGACGAGGCCGACGACGAAACGCGGGTCGATCCAGAACGAGCGCGAGCGGGACGCGGCAGATCCCGTCGTTGCGACCCCCATGGCGACCTCCCCGGGGCTCCGGCGTCGGAGCCTGTCCCCGATCATGCCGAGTCGCCCCGGAGGGCGATGTCAGTTATCCACAACGCCCGCCATCCGGCGCCGATGGCGCGCAGCCGACGATAATGGTCAGGTGCCCCCTGTTCCTCCCGATGGTGATGTCGCGCGTTTCCTGACGCTCGCCGACACCGCTGAGATCCTCGCGATCTCCGTGCCTGAGGTCGCCGAACTGGTGCGCACCGCCGAACTGCCGGCCATTCGGGTCGGCACAGCGTGGCGCGTCGAGCGGGTGGTGCTCGAGGCCTTCATCGAGGGCCAGTACGAGGAGGCGCGTCGCATGTCGCTCTGGCAGGAGTCGGCGTACGCCGACATCCCCGAGCTCTCCGAGGGCCGCATCCTGCCCCCTGCGCGGAAACCGACGACCGAGACCGACTGATCGGGCCGTGGCCTGCCCTCAGCCCGCGAGCCGGACGAGCCTCAGGTGGGCGAACGGCACCACGCGGTACTGACGCACGGCGCGATCGCGGCGAGGGGTCCCGGCCTCGTGAACGGCCAGGTCGAGTTGATCGCGTCCCACCCTGTCGATGGTTCCGTGCAGGGAGCCCGTCGCAGTGATGAGCTCGACGGAGCTGCGCCGCCGCCCGAGGTCGCGCAGCACGAACGGCAGCCCGATGCGATCGATCAGTCGGCCCGGTGGAGCGGTGGCCGGCTCGAGGCTCGGGTCGACCTGCGCCCGATCGAGCAGCAGGGCCGCGACGGCAGCCAGCGGGACTATGCCCTGCGGATGCCACGGCGAACCGTCGATGAGATCGCCGGCGAGCCAGTCCTTGCCGAATGTCGTCGGGCGCACCACGACGACGGTGCCGCCGACGAGTTCCAGGCGCAGCGCCGTGACAGCGCCGCTCGGCCGCTCACGCGCGAGGGCGATGAGCCTGTCGCGCAGGCCGAGCCGGCCGAGACGCAGGCGCTCCCCCTCGATGCGGAGGTCGGCCTCCTCGGCGTGCAACTCCTGTTCGAGCTGACCCTCGAGGTCGTCGAAGAGGTCGTCGAAGCGCATGCGGGAACGTTAGCCAGTCGACGGCCCGGCGGCTCGAAGTTCTCCACAGTGCCGGAAAGGCTCTGGACAACTGAGCCTCCGTCATGATTGAGTCTCTCCAGACACCCCCGGACGGGGGTGGCACACCCGGTTCCCCGAGTCCTGGAAGCGGCGACATGAGCCCAGATCCAGCAACACCCTCGACCCCGGACGAGCACGCCGCACCGACGTCGTCCCCGGCGCCGATCATCGGCTCCACAGCTCTCGGGCGCTATCTCGATGACGACTTCTTCGGCGCCCAGCCCACTCCGACTCGCTCGCTCCCCGATCCGCAGCCGCTGCTGTCGAACCTGACGCGTTGCGTGATGGAAGTGCTCGCCGGTGCGCGCGAACTCGACCAGCTCAGCCGCTGGGTCACCGACGACGTGTACCGCCACCTCCTCAAGCGGGTCGTGCTCGCATCGCGGGCGCGGGCGGTGAAGAAGCAGCAGGCGCAACGGCCCACGATCTCCATCGGCAGCATCATCGTGACCGAGCCGCGCGACGGAGTCGTCGAGGCCGTCGTCATGGTGCACAGCCGGTCGCGGTCGCGCGCCGTGGCCATCCGCCTCGAAGGACTCGACAACCGCTGGCGTGCCAGCAGCATCAACGTGCTCTAGACGCGCCGACGCCGCCGTCGAACCGCTGTGCGGTGATCGGCGGCGGCGTCAGCCTGCGCTGGCTGCGACTCAGCCCTTGCGCTTGTCCTGTGCGCGTCGCTCGGCGCGGTTGCCGGGGGCGGCATCGGCCGCAGAGGGCTTCTGGCCGAAGGCTCCGCGTCCAGCCTGCTCCTCGGCGGCCGGCGCCGGCTGCGAAGCCGCGACCTGACGACGGGCGCGCTCGGTGGCCGCCTGCTGGATCTGGCCGCGCTGGTTGCGCACCTCGACTCCACCGGAGTCGCTCGGAGCCGAGTAGCTGAGCTTCTCGGCCGGAGCCTCCATGCCGCCGAGGCCCTTGGCCGCGACGCGCGGAGCCGTGATCTCGCCCGGAGCCTGGTTCACCTCGACCTCGAGGTTGAACAGGAACCCGACGGTCTCCTCGCGGATCTGGCCCATCATCTGCTGGAACATGGCGAAGCCCTCGCGCTGGTACTCGACCAGCGGATCGCGCTGAGCCATGGCGCGCAGGCCGATGCCGTCCTTCAGGTAGTCCATCTCGTAGAGGTGCTCGCGCCAGCGGCGGTCGATGACCGAGAGCACGACGCGGCGCTCCAGCTCGCGCATGGCCGGCGAACCGAGCTGGTTCTCGCGGTTCTGGTAGGCGATGCGCGCGTCGGAGAGGATCTCGCGCCGGACGAACTCGCGGTTGATGCGGCCCTTGGCTCCGGCCTCGGCGACGACCTCGTCGATCGTCACACCGACGGGGTAGAGCGTCTTGAGCTCGGCCCAGAACGCGTCGAAGTCCCAGTCGTCGCCGGTGCCATCGCCCGTGTGCTGGTCGACGACCTCGTCGATGACCGACTCGAGGAACTTTTGCGTGCGCTCGTGCAGGTCGTCGCCCTCGAGGATGTGGCGACGGTCGGAGTAGATCGCCTCGCGCTGGCGGTTCAGGACGTCGTCGTACTTGAGCACGTTCTTGCGGATCTCGGCGTTGCGCGCCTCGACCTGCGACTGCGCGCTGCGGATGGCGCGGCTGACGACCTTCGACTCGATGGCCACGTCATCGGGCACTCCGCGCGACATGAGCGCCTCGGCGGCACCGGAGTTGAACAGGCGCATCAGGTCGTCGGTGAGCGACAGGTAGAAGCGGCTCTCGCCGGGGTCGCCCTGACGGCCGGAACGACCGCGCAGCTGGTTGTCGATGCGGCGGGACTCGTGACGCTCGGTGCCGAGCACGTAGAGGCCGCCGGCCTCGACGACCTTTGCCGCATCCTCGTCGACAGTCGCCTTGACGCGGGCGAACACCTCGTCCCACTTCTCCTCGTACTCCTCGGGGGTGTCGACGGGGCTGAGGCCCGCGGCGTTCATCTCCGAGACGGCGAGGAACTCGGCGTTGCCGCCGAGCATGACGTCGGTTCCACGGCCGGCCATGTTCGTGGCGACGGTGACCGAGCCGAGACGCCCGGCCTGGGCGACGATGGCAGCCTCGCGCGCGTGGTTCTTGGCGTTCAGCACCTCGTGGCGCACGCCCTTCTTGGCGAGCAGGCGCGAGAGGTACTCGCTCTTCTCGACGCTCGTCGTTCCCACGAGGACGGGCTGGCCCGAGGCGTGGCGCTCGACGATGTCCTCGACGACCTGCGCGAACTTGACCTCCTCGTTCTTGTAGACGAGGTCGGACTGGTCGATGCGCACCATCGGCTTGTTCGTGGGGATGGCCACGACGCCGAGCTTGTACGTCGACATGAACTCGGCTGCCTCGGTCTCTGCCGTACCCGTCATGCCGGAGAGCTTGGAGTAGAGGCGGAAGTAGTTCTGCAGCGTGACGGTGGCGAGGGTCTGGTTCTCGGCCTTGACCGCGACCTTCTCCTTGGCCTCGATCGCCTGGTGGATGCCCTCGTTGTAGCGGCGACCCATCAGGATGCGGCCGGTGTGCTCGTCGACGATGAGCACCTCGCCGTTCATGACGACGTAGTCCTTGTCGCGCTTGAACAGGGCGTTGGCCTTGATCGCGTTGTTGAGGAACGAGATGAGCGGGGTGTTTGCCGACTCGTAGAGGTTGTCGATGCCGAGGTAGTCCTCGACCTTCTCGATGCCGGGCTCGAGCACGCCGACGGTGCGCTTCTTCTCGTCGACCTCGTAATCCTCGCCGGGGACAAGGCGGGTGGCCAGCGAGGCGAACTCGTTGAACCAGCGGTTGGCCTCACCGGATGCCGGTCCCGAGATGATGAGCGGCGTGCGGGCCTCGTCGATGAGGATCGAGTCGACCTCGTCGACGATGGCGAAGTAGTGGCCGCGCTGCACCATGTCCTGCGCCTGCCACGCCATGTTGTCGCGGAGGTAGTCGAAGCCGAACTCGTTGTTCGTCCCGTAGGTGATGTCGGCCGCGTACATCTCGCGGCGCACCTCCGGCGTCTGGCCGGCGATGATGCATCCGGTGGTCATCCCGAGGGCGCGGAACACGCGACCCATCAGCTCGGACTGGTAGCTCGCGAGGAAGTCGTTGACGGTGATGACATGCACGCCGCGGCTGGTGATGGCGTTGAGGTAGGCGGCGGTCGTCGCGACGAGGGTCTTGCCCTCACCGGTCTTCATCTCGGCGATGTTGCCGAGGTGCAGGGCTGCGCCGCCCATGAGCTGCACGTCGAAGTGACGGAGACCGAGCGTGCGGCGCGCGGCCTCGCGCACGGCGGCGAAGGCCTCGGGCAGCAGGTCGTCGAGGGACTCGCCGTTGCCGTAGCGCTCGCGGAACTCCACGGTCTCGTGCTTGAGCTCCTCGTCGCTGAGGGCTCGGAAGTCGTCCTCGAGCGCGTTGATCGCCTTCGCGTAGTTCTCCAGGCGTCGGAGCGTGCGCCCCTCGCCGACACGAAGGACCTTTTCCAGGATTGAGGCCACGAATGCACTCCAGATAGTCAGTACGGCGTGCACGCACGCCTCGCATCCGTTCGGACGCGCGGGTCATCACCCAACGGGCAACCCTACCAATGGTAGACGGCGGCGAACTGTGATTCGCCTGACCCACGACCCCCGAACGGATGCCGAGACGAGCGTCGGCTCAGCTCGCCGCTTCGACGTTCTCGTCGAGGCCGATCACGCCGTAGTCCCACCCCTTGCGGCGATAGACGACACTGGGACGGTTGGTCTCGGTGTCGAAGAACAGGTAGAAGTCGTGACCGACGAGTTCCATGTTGTAGAGCGCGTCGTCGATCGACATCGGGACCGAGGCGAAGAGCTTCCGCCTGATGACCACGGGACTGTAGTCGTACTCGCTCTCGGGCTCTCCGGCCGGCTGCGCGCCGTCGACGACGGGGATCGATCCCGTGCGGACGCGCTCGAGCACCTCGGGCGAGGCCGGAGCGATGTGAACCGCCTCGAAGCCTCCGTCCGTCGCCTCACGCAGCGACGTGGGGCGGTGCTGGCCCCGGTGGATCTTGCGGCGGTCCTTGGCCCGGCGCACGCGCTCGAGCAGGCGGCCGTAGGCGACGTCGAACGCCGCGTACTTGTCGGATCCGTCGGCCTCGGCCCGCACGACGGGCCCCTTGCCGATGAGCGTCAGTTCGACGCGGTCGTTCCCACTGGTTCCGTTCGTCTCGTGATGACGGCAGACCTTCACTTCGAGCGCGACGGCTCGGTCTGCCAGGTGGGCGACCTTGTCGGCCTTCTCCGTGGCGTATTCACGGAATCGATCCGTGATACCCGCGTTTCGTCCGACGATGTTCAGCTCCATGTCGACCTCCCCGTTGTCCGGCGTGTCACCCGGCTGGTGCGAGGGCGAATCGTTCACGCCTTTAGGCCCACGGTATCCCGCCTTGCTGGAGATGTCACCAGTTGTTTCACACAGCGACGACGACTACCCTCGACGCCCTCGCAGGCGCGTCTCGGCGAGTGCTGCTGCTCCGACGACGTCGCCCCCTCCGGCACTGACGGCATCCGCCGCCGCCAGCATCGTCGACCCCGTGGTGAGGATGTCGTCGACGATGAGGAAGCGTCGCCCGGCGAGCGGCTGGTCCCGTCCGCGCCGCACCCCGCGCACGGTGAAGCCACCGGCGACGTTGGCGCTGCGCGCCTCACGTCCGAGCCCGGCCTGGTCGGCATGCTGCCCCGCGACGCGGAGCACCCTGCTCGTCCGCAGCCCGCCAGCCCGCAGGAGGTCGTCGACGGGGCTGTAGCCTCGGCGCCGATAGGCCGAGCGGGACGACGGGACCGCCACCAGTTCGATGCCGCGGCCCGGGGACGCTGCAGTCGGGGCGGCAGCAGCGGCCGCCAGAACAGCGGCGAGGAGGGCCGGTCCCAGGACGCCGGCGAGAGTGGGGCGGCCGCCGTCCTTGAAGGCTGCGATGGCGCTCCGCGCGACGCCGTCGTAGTCCAGGGCGCAGTGCACGACGGTCCCGCCCCGGTCCGCCGGATGCACCGCGGGGGCGACGGCGGCGCGGCACTGCGTGCAGATCACGCGGCCGGGCTCCCCGCATCCGGAGCAGTCGACGGGCAGGACCAGGGCGACGGCGTCGCGGAGCGCCTCGGTCAGTGCCGCACGTCGCCCGGGGTGCACGGCGCCATCCTCGCGCCGGCACGCCCCGGCAGTGCCGCGTACCCGATGGCCGGGAGCGACGGATGAAGCCAACCATCCTGAGGAGGAGGCCTGCCGCTCAGAGGATCAGAGGCCCTGCTGGGTCGCCAGCATCTGAACGCCGTCGATACGAGGCTGCCAGCCGATGCCCTGCCGCTGTTCCAGGAAGCCGGTGGAGAGCAGCAGACGCAGGTCGCGGACAGTGTTGCCGCCCGAGATGCCCACCGCGTCCGGACTGCCATCGATCGACTGGCTCGGGCCGCCGATCTGCTGGGTGACGACAGTGGTGGAGCCGTCGGGGAGCCTGGTCAGCGAGGCGACGGTGAGGTCGTCGACCCACGAGGCGTCGAGGGGCACGCCGTCGGCCGACGGCAGCGGGATCCAGGCGCCGAGCTTCACCGGCACCTGCCGCCGCTCCCCGTCGCCGCGGATGATCGCGGCGGCGACGAACCTGCTGCGCCCCTCGCTCTCCAGCTCGGCGATCAGCCTGGTGCCCTCGCGCGAGAGTCGCAGGGCGACGATGCGAGAGGAGTCCGGCCAGCTCGTGGCCACCTCGTTCACCGAGCCGTCGAGGCCGTAGGCGCGGATCGCCCCAGGATCGTCCGCGGGAACGCTCCACACGTAGCCCGCAGTGTCGATGGACGGCGCGATGAGGTCGTCGCGGTCGTCGAGGGCCACCGGATCGCGTCCCGATCGCACGCTCGACACGCCGACGTCGGAGAGCACTGCCGCCGTCGTCTGGCCCGCCCCCAGGGTGACCGCCGTCGGCGAGAGCGACTCGATGGCGTCGGAGAGCCCGTCGATGGGGACCAGGGTGTCGTCGGATGCCGGCAGGTAGCCGAAGACGCCGTCGCGCATGATGAGGGCCCGCGAGTCGACGCGGGGCACCTGGTAGCGCGCGAGGTCGGGGATGTCCTGTTCGATCTGGTTGGTCGAGATGGTGACGCTTCCGATTGTCGGCACCCCGGAGAGGCTCTCCACCAGTTGCAGTTTCATGCGCTGCAGCGTGGCCTGGTCGGCCCGGAGCGCGTCGCTGTTGAGCGGCACCTGGGCGTCGCGGGAGAGCACGGTGACGGTGTCTGCCGTGAGCGTCGCACCCTCGGGGAAGGCCGAGACGACGGCTCCGGCCAACCACTCACTGGGGCCGGCGAGGAGCTCCCGTACGATCTGGGTCGGGGTCGAGACCCGGCGCGGGAACCAGCGCAGGTCGGGGACCATGTGCGTGTACGAGGTGTCGTAGAAGTACAGCGGATAGGAGTTGAAGACCTGGGGGAACGTGGTCTCGTCGATGAGGGTTCCCTGCGGTGCCTTGCTGATGCGCCACTCCCCCTTCACCTTCTGGAACTCGTACGACAGCGCGACCCTGGCATCCGGGAGATCCTCGGTGTAGTCCCCGTGCTGGCCGACCACTGCCGTCGGCGTGACCGAGAGCGACATGGCCAGCTCGCCCGTCGAGGTGTACTCCCGATCGACGCCGCGGTCGATCGTGGTTCCGGCATCGGGGTTCCAGACGTCGTCGAAGCTGCTCGTGAGGTACTGCCTCGCGACGGCGTAGCGGTCCTGCGGGGTGGCCGCGGCGTCGATGAAGCCGAGCAGGATCTCGGCCTGGGTCGCACCGGCCGCGGGCCCACGGGCGATCAGGTCGAGTTCCAGGGCGTCGTCGGTGTCGGACGAGGAGCCCTCCTGGACCGGGCCGGACAGGGGGATGGTCGCGCAGCCTGTGAGCAGGGCGAGGCTGATCAGCAGGGCACCGGCGGCGGCGAGACGTGCGGGTCTACGCATCGTTTCCTCCGATCAGCTGGGGGGATGTCGATCCGTCGCCGGTGGAATCGGCCGTGGCCTCGGTGACGGCTGGACCGGCGGGGGCAGGTTCGGTGTCGCCGGCATCGTCGGGCACGAGGGCGAGCGGCGACTCGCCGCGCGGCGAGTCGATGGTGCGCGGCAGCACGATGAGGAAGTTGCTTCCCGCGCCGGGCTGCGACCAGACCTCGATGGCCCCACCGTGCACGACGGCATCCTCCAGGGCGATGGCGAGCCCGAGGCCAGTGCCTCCGATCGTGCGCTGCCGTGACGGGTCCGCGCGCCAGAACCTGTCGAAGACGTGGGCGGCGGCCTCGGCTGTCATGCCGATCCCGTAGTCGCGCACGCCGATCGCCACGGCCGTGGCATTCGAGTCGACCGAGACGATGATGGGCCGATGTTCGCCGTGCTCGATCGCGTTGCCGAGCAGGTTGCGCAGGATCCGTCGGATGCGACGCGGATCGACGAGGACGTCGACATGGCCTCCGGGCGCGACGAGCCGCAGTTCGCAGCCGTTGCGGTCGGCGAGCGACTGCATGCTCGCCACGGCATCGGCCGTCAGGTGCGCGAGGTTCGTGGGCTCGCGCGAGAGGTCGACGGATCCGGCGTCGTACCTGCTGATCTCGAGCAGGTCGGCCAACAGCACCTCGAACCGCTCCACCTGCGTGTGCAGGAGCTCGGCCGTGCGCTCGGCGACGGGGGTGAACGTGTCGCGCTGGTCGTACAGGACGTCTCCGGCCAGGCGGATGGTGGTGAGAGGAGTGCGCAGCTCGTGCGACACGTCCGAGACGAAGCGTTGCTGCACTTCGGAGAGGTCGGCGAGCTCCCTGATCTGGGACTGCAGGCCGTCGGCCATGCCGTTGAACGATCTCGCCAGCGTGGCGATGACGTCCTCCCCCTTCTCGGGGATGCGCACCTCCAGGTCGCCGGCCGCGAGCTTCTCACTGGTCTCGGCCGCGACCCTGATGGGCGTGACCACGAGCCTCACGACCACCCAGGTGACCCCGGCGATGAGCAGCAGCAGCGCGATGGCCGCGATCGCCGCGGTCTGCTGCACCGACGACAGGGTCTGCTGCACGTCGGCCAGGCTGTAGCCGATGTACACCTCGTACCAGCCTGCCGCCGGCAGCAGGAGTTGCGACCCGACCACGATGCCGGGCTGCGCCTGGCCGTCGACGTCGGTGAGCGTCACCGACTGCCAGAACTGGCCGGTCCTGTCGCCCTGCACCTGGCGGCGCAGCTCGGTCGAGATGACGTCGCCGCGCAGCTCCTGCGTGGTGAAGTCGAGCGGGGCTGCGAGCGACGGCGGTTGGCCGGGCGCTCGCGACATGGCGATCAGCCGACTCGACGACGCCGAGCTGATGGATGCCTGCGCCTGGCTGAGGACCGCCTGCACCGCCACCCGATCCGAGGCGTCAGAGGCGTCGAGGATGCGCTGCGCCGACTGGGTGGCACGGCTGGAATCCGAGAGCACGAGTTCGAGCCTCGATTGGAACAGGTTGTTGCTCACGCTCACCGAGAGATAGATCCCGGCGAGCAGGATGGCCAGGCTCGACAGACCGAGGGCGATGAGAGTGGTCCGGAACTGCAGCGAGCCGCGCCACAGCCCCGCCGTTCGCGCGGGCCAGGTGCGCCAGCTCGCCCAGTCGATGCCGAGCACTCGCGACTCGGCCGCAGGAGCGGTCATGACGGGCTAGGCCACGCTGCCGGCCCGGTACCCCACGCCGCGGACGGTCGTGACGATGCGCGGGTTGTCGGGGTCGTCCTCGACCTTGGCGCGCAGGCGCTGCACGTGCACGTTGACGAGCCTGGTGTCGGCCTTGTAGTGGTAGCCCCACACCTGCTCGAGCAGCATCTCGCGCGTGAACACCTGGTGCGGCTTCGACGCGAGGGCCAGCAGAAGGTCGAATTCGAGTGGAGTCAGGTTGATGCGGCGGTCTCCGCGGCGCACCTCGTGACCGGCGGAGTCGACGGTGAGGTCGCCGATCTGCAGGTGCGTCGGCTCGGCGGCCTGGGTCGGGCGCAGGCGCGTGCGCACCCGGGCGATGAGCTCCTTCGGGTTGAAGGGCTTGACGATGTAGTCGTCGGCACCGGCCTCGAGGCCCTTCACGACGTCGGCCGTGTCCGACTTCGCCGTGAGCATGATGACGGGCGTGCCGGACTCGGCGCGGATGAGGGTGCAGACCTCGATGCCGTCGAGCCCCGGGAGCATCAGATCGAGCAGGACGAGGTCGGGCTTCGCTGCACGGAACGCCTCGAGGGCGAGTGCTCCGTCAGCGCAGAAGAAGGGCTCGAAGCCCTCGCCGCGCAGCACGATCCCGATCATCTCTGCCAGGGCCGTGTCGTCGTCGACAACCAGAATGCGTGCGTTCATCGTTCCGTTTTCCACTGAGGCCGATCCGATTCGTCATCGCCCGACCGCGCGATCTTCAGTGACAGAGTAGTCGAGAGACATGGGGTGCGCCTCGCAGCGGCGCGGCCGCACTCGTATGCGAGCATGGACGCGTGACGGATGGCGCGGAGCAGCACTCAGGACAGGACGGCATCCCGGTGACTCCGGATGCCGCGCAGCAGGGCGAACCGGAGGCCGCGTCGAACCACGGGTACGGGAAGGCGCAGGACGGAACGCAGCCGGCCCAGCCGCCGCAGTACGGGGAGTACGCACAGCCGCAGTACGGCCAGTACGCCCAGGCGCAGTTCGGTCAACCGGCCTGGGGGCAGCCCGGCACCCAGCAGCCCGGCCACCCCGGCGCAGCCCCCGGCTGGGCGCCACCGCCCAAGCCCGGCATCATCCCGCTGAGGCCGCTGAGCTTCGGGACCCTGCTCGGAGCCCCGTTCCAGATGCTCAAGCGGAACCCGAAGGCCACCTTCGGCAGCGCCCTGCTGATCCAGGGCATCGTCGGAGTGGCGACCATCGCCGCACTCGTGCCGTTCACGCTCTGGATCGTCGGCCGCGTCGACAATGCCACGCTCGAGGACCAGCAGACCGTCATCGCCGGCTCCGTCGGCCTCGGCATCGTCGTCGGGATCGTGCTGTTCGCCATCTCACTCCTGGCCTCCGCTCTCCTGCAGGGCGTCATCGTGCTCGAGGCCGCTCGGGCCACCCTGGGCGAGAAGCTCACCCTTGGCGCCCTGTGGAAGCGGGTGTGGCGCCGCATCCTCCCGCTCGTGGGATGGCTGCTGCTGTTGGGCATCGGCTTCATCGCGGCATCCGCCGTCGTGGTGGTCGTCGCCGTCCTCATCTTCGCCCAGGGCCAGGGCTTCCTCGGACTCGGCATAGCCTTCTCGGTGTTCGCCGCCATCGGGCTGATCGTGCTGTCGGCGTGGATCTACACGAAGACCCTCTTCGTGCCGTGCGCCATCGTGCTCGAGCGCGTCGGCGTCCTCGCCGCCGTGCGCCGATCGTGGCTGCTGGTGCGCGGGGCGTTCTGGAAGGTGTTCGGCGTCAACCTGCTGGTGGCCGTGATCGTCAACACCATCGCGCAGATCATCACCACGCCGCTCTCCCTCGTCATCGGGTTCGGGTCCACCGTGCTCGATCCGAACGGCTCGGGCGACCAGGTGGCGTTCCTCGTCATCACGAACGGCCTCGTCCTCTTCCTCACCATCATCATCGGTGCCGTCGCGTCGGTCGTGCAGTCGGGGACGATCGCGTTCCTCTACATCGATCGCCGCATCCGCACCGAGGCCCTCGATCTCGACCTGCAGCGGGCCGCCGAGGCCCGTGAAGCCGGCCACGACTCCGCCGACCCCTACCTTCCTGCGGACCAGTTCACAGCCGCGACAGCATGATCGCAGCCCTGTACGGGGTGGCCGGGGTCCCCGTCGACCCCGACGCCGAGGAGGCCAGGCGCCTGCTGCTCGACGAGCTCGCGAAGCCCGAGTACCAGGCGGCCCGGCCGA
Organism: Leifsonia sp. Leaf264; assembly: GCF_001422325.1. Lineage (GTDB taxonomy): Bacteria > Actinomycetota > Actinomycetes > Actinomycetales > Microbacteriaceae > Orlajensenia. The sequence goes on along the minus strand of NZ_LMMR01000004.1, from coordinate 164,977 downwards.
CCTGGTTCGACCAGCTCTCCCAGGCCGTGCGCGACTGGTTCGTGTCCCTGTTCTCGGGAGGCGGTGATGGCGGCGGAGCCGTGCTGCCGGTGATCCTCGTCGTGCTGGTCGTCGCAGCACTGGCCAGTGCCCTCCTCATCTACGGGCTTCCCCGACTCAATCGCCGTGCCGCGCAGGACGCGGGATCGCTCTTCGGCGATGAGGACTCGCGCAGTGCCGACGACATCCGGCGCGCCTCCACGGCTGCTGCGGCGCGCGGCGATGTCGCCACCGCGATCATCGAGCGCTTCCGCGCCATAGCCCGCACGGCCTCGGACCGTGCCGCCGTCTCGGTGCACCCGGGAACGACGGCCGACGACTTCGCCCGACGCGCCGCGCAGGCGTTCCCCGCGGCCGCCGGCCTCGATCGTGCTGCGCGGGTCTTCGACGGCGTGCGCTACCTCGGCGAGCCCGGTGCTCCGGACGACTACGCCATGCTCGTGGAGCTCGACGACGAGATCCGGGCCTCGCGTCCGGCATCCGCAGCAGGGCCGGTACTGACGGAGGCTCCGCGGTGACGATGCTCGGAGAACGCCGGGATCCGGCCCCGGATGCCGCCACCGACGGCGTGGGTGGAACCGCCGCCATCACCCCCACGGTGCGGCAGGCAGCACGACGCGGAGTGTTCTGGGTCGTGCTCGGCATCATCGCCGTCGGGTTCGTCGTGGTGACGGCCCTGGTGCGCGGCGACGGCGGCGCGGCCGGCATCCCGCTCGCCGCCGACAACCCGGGGCTGGCGGGAAGCAAGGCCGTCGTCGAGGTGCTGCGCGACTCCGGGGTCGACGTACGACCCGTCGACTCCCTCGCCGCCGCTCGAGCCGCCGCCGGCACCGGCGACGACGTCACCCTGTTCTTCTCGGACCCCGGCGGCTACCTCGACGCCGACGGCCTCGGCGAGATCTCGGGCCTCGCCTCCGACATCGTGGTCGCCGACCCCGGCTTCGCCGCCCTGCAGGCGCTCGCCGACGGTGCCGTCAACGCCGGCGGCGCGCCCGATGCCGACACTGCCGTCGCCGGCTGCCAGGTCAGTGCGGCGGAGAGGGCCGGGAGCGCGACCCTCGGACAGAAGAGCCTCACCGCCGGCGGCGCGACGGACTGGACGGGATGCTTCGCCGACGATGATGCCTTCACGCTGCTCCAGAAGGCCGAGGATGACGGGACTCTCACCCTGCTGGCCGACGGCTCCCAGCTGCGCAACGACTCCGTCGCCGCCGAGGGGAATGCCGCGCTGGCCCTGGGCCTGCTCGGAGCGCAGCCCACCCTGGTCTGGTATCAGCCGACGCTCGCCGATGTCGTCGGCGGTGCCGCCCCGACCCTGGGCGAGCTCTCACCCGACTGGGTCACTCCCGTCATCGTGCTGCTCGGGCTGGTCGTGGTCGCCGCTGCGGTCTGGCAGGGCCGACGCTTCGGCGCCCTCGTCATCGAGAACCTGCCCGTCACAGTGCACGCCGGCGAGACCCGCGAGGGCCGCGCGAGGCTCTATGCCCGGACCTCATCCCGGCTGCGGGCGGCGGATGCACTCCGCATCGGCACCATCGGCCGCCTCGCCGCGCGACTCGGGCTGGCCCGCACCACCAGTGTCGAGGAGATCACCGGCGCCGCCGCCTCAGTCACCCGAATTCCGCTCGCGGAGGTGCGCAACGTGCTCGTCGATGCGCGGCCCGACTCCGACCGTGCCCTCGTCGACCTCTCCGGTCGCCTCGTCGACCTCGAACTCGCCGTCACCGCCGCCACCGAGGTCGGCTCAGCAGCAGAACCGGCATCCGTGCCGCCATCCACAGAAAGAATGGGTTCATGACCGATCCGTCCTCCCCCGCCACCGACCTGCCCCAGACGCCCGACCCCCGGGCTGCCCTCGCGCGGGTGCGCACGGAGGTCGGCAAGGCCGTCGTCGGCCAGGACGGCGCCGTCACGGGCATGCTGATCGCCCTGCTGGCCCGTGGTCACGTGCTGCTCGAGGGTGTCCCCGGAGTGGCGAAGACCCTGCTGGTGCGCAGCGTCAGCACGGCCCTGTCGCTCGAGACCCGTCGGGTGCAGTTCACGCCCGACCTGATGCCCGGCGACGTGACGGGGTCGATCGTCTACGACCAGAAGGCCGGAGACTTCGAGTTCCGCGAAGGGCCCGTCTTCACCAACATCCTGCTCGCCGACGAGATCAACCGGACACCGCCGAAGACCCAGTCGGCGCTGCTCGAAGCCATGGAGGAACGGCAGGTCAGTGCCGACGGCGTCTCGCGGCCGGTTCCCGAGCCCTTCCTCGTCGCCGCGACGCAGAACCCGATCGAGTACGAGGGCACGTACACCCTCCCCGAGGCCCAGCTCGACAGGTTCCTGCTGAAGCTCGTGCTCGAGGTCCCCGACCGCGACGTCGAGGTCGAGGTGCTCCGACGCCACTCAGCCGGCTTCGATCCCCGTGACCTCGCGGCCGCCGGCGTCACGCCGGTTCTCGGGGCCGCCGAGCTCGCGGCTGCCCAGCACGCCGTCGCATCCGTCGGCGTCAGCGCCGACGTGCTGGCGTACGTGGTCGACCTGGCCCGCGCCACCCGACGCAGCCCGTCGGTGAAGCTCGGCGTGAGTCCGCGCGGGACGACGGCACTCCTCGCCTCGGCGAAGGCCTGGGCGTGGCTGTCCGGCTACGACTCGATCACGCCCGACCACGTGCAGGCGATGGTGGTCCCGGTCTGGCGCCACCGCATCCAGCTGCGCCCCGAGGCCGAGCTCGAGGGCGTCGCGGTCGACGCCATCCTCGCCTCGATCGTGCAGCAGGTCCAGGTGCCGATCTAAGCCATGGCTCTCTCCGGTCGTTTCGTCGCACTGCTCGCCCTCGGGGTGCTGCCGATCATCCTGATCGACACCGCAGCCCCGGGGTCCGCCGCGCTCGTGCTCGGTCTGTGGCTGCTGCTGGTGCTCGCCGTCGCCGCCGTCGACCTGGCCGCAGCAGCCTCGCCCCGCGCCATCGGCGTCTCACGGGAGCTCCCGGCACGGGTGCGGCTCGGCGAGAACGCGACAGCGGAGCTGTTCCTCGTGAACCGTGGAACCCGCCGCCTGCGTGGAATCGTGCGGGACGCCTGGCAGCCGTCGGCCGGCGCATCCGCCACGCGCTCCCGAATCGACATCCCGGCCGGGGAACGGCGGCGAGTGGCGCTCACGCTGACCCCGTTCCGCCGTGGGGAACGGCGCGTCGAGACCGTCTCAGTGCGCAGCTTCGGCCCGCTCGGACTCGCCGCCCGCCAGGCGAGCCTGGTGGCGCCAGGGCGCATCCGGGTGCTGCCCCCGTTCCACTCCCGCAAGCACCTGCCGTCGCGGCTGGCACGCCTGCGCGAACTCGACGGCCGCACGGCGCTCATGCTGCGGGGCCAGGCCACGGAGTTCGACAGCCTGCGCGAGTACGTGCGCGGCGATGACGTGAGGTCGATCGACTGGCGCGCGACAGCACGACAGGGCGTAGCGGGAGGTGCCGCCCAGCGGCTGATGGTGCGCACCTGGCGTCCCGAGCGCGACCGTCGGGTGGTGATAGTCGTCGACTCCGCCCGCACGGCCGCCGCACGGATCGAGAACGAGCCCCGCATCGACACGGCCTTCGAGGCGTCCCTGCTGCTGGGCGCCCTGGCATCGCATGCCGGCGACCGCGTCGACTTCGTGGCATGGGATCGCCGCGTGCGCGGCCGGGTGCAGGGGGCGGCGGGGGCCGAGCTGCTCTCCAGGCTCGTCGACTCCATGGCCGTCATCGAGCCCGAGCTGATCGAGGCCGACTGGGCCGGGGTTCCCACCCTCGTGCGCGGCATCACGAATCGGCACGCGCTCGTGGTGCTGCTCACCTCCATCGACGCTCCAGGGGCGTCGGGCGCCCTGCTCGCCATGCTGCCGCAGCTGACGAGGCGGCACACAGTGCTGGTGGCCTCGGTCACCGATCCGGCCACTCTCGCCGCCGTCGACGACCGGGCCGACCTGGAGGGCGTCTATCGGGCGGCGGCGGCCGAGCGGGCCCTGCTCGACGTCGCCCGCGTCTCGGCCGCCATCCGTCGCCTCGGCGGAGACGTCGTGACCGGAGCGCCGGCCGACCTGCCGCCGGCCCTGGCCGATCGCTACATCGCCCTGAAGGCGGCCGGTCGGCTGTAGCCCGCTTCGATCTGCGATCAGCGGCGTCATGAACCGACATTCCGGGACATGACCGGGTGGGCGGCCCGCGCGGGCGATAACCTCGCTGACCGGGGGTGCTGCAGTCGCGCGTCCCGACACGTATCTGCAAGGAGCCACCGCTTTGTCCACCACCGACGCCCCTGCCGTCATCCCGATCGAATCCGACCCGAGCACAGCGGCCCGTCTGGGCGCCGAGATCGTGGGAACCTTCGTCCTCGTGTTCGGAGTCATCGGAACAGCCATCTACGCCGCCGGCTTCGCGGGGGGAGAGGGCAACCTCAATGTCGGGTTCCTCGGCGTCGCCATCGCCCTCGGCCTCTCCGTGCTCGTGAGTGCGTACGCCTTCGGACCGATCTCCGGCGGCCACTTCAATCCCGCCGTGACTCTGGGACTCGCCACCGCGGGCCGCTTCGCCTGGAAGGACGTCGCCGGCTACGTCATCGCCCAGCTCGTCGGAGCCGTCCTGGCCTCCACCGTCCTGCTGGCGATCCTCGCCGGCAGCAAGGACTTCGAGGTGCTCTGGTTCCGCGGCGCGTCGACGGGCTGGGGCGTGCTCTCCCCCGGCGGCTACAGCTTCCTCTCGGTTCTCATCGTCGAGGTCGTCGCCACCGCCGTCTTCCTGTTCGTGATCCTCGGAGTGACCAGCTCGCGTGCGGCCGTCGGCTTCGCTCCGCTCGCCATCGGCTTCACCCTGACGCTGCTGGCTCTCGTCGCCATCCCCGTCTCGAACGCCTCCTTCAACCCGGCCCGGTCGATCGCCACGGCGATCTACGGCGGCCCCGAGGCGCTCGGCCAGGTCTGGCTGTCGATCCTCGCCCCGATCGTCGGCGCCGTCATCGCCGGGGTCTCGTTCAAGTTCATCTTCGACGGCACCAAGAAGTAGTCGGCGAGGAGCACGTCACGAGGGGCGGATGCTGCGGCATCCGCCCCTCGTCCGTTGCCGGTCGCGCTGCTCGCCAGTCGCTGACGTCGGCTCGGGGCTAGGCCGCGATGATGCGCCGCGAACCCGCCTCGTATTCACCGAGGTCCCCGGTCTCGCCGGCTCGCGCCGCGCGACCGCCGAGGACGAGCATGTACGCGTAGAACGCTGCAGCGGCCGCGATCCCGATGCCGATCTTGACGGCCCACGGCCAAGGGGCCGGAGTCACGAAGCCCTCGATGACGCCCGAGATGAACAGCCAGACGGCGAGGCCGATGGCGACGGTGAACAGCGCACGCGCATCCTCGGCCAGAGCCTGGCCGCGCGTGCGGGCACCCGGCGCGATCCAGGCCCAGAAGATGCGCAGGCCCGCCGCGCCGGCGACGAAGACGCAGCTGAGCTCGAGCAGGCCGTGCGGGAGGATGTACTCGAAGAACACGTCGCCCTTGCCGTACGAGAACATCACGGCCGCCGACACCCCGACGTTCTGGGCGTTGCCGAGCAACGCGTAGGGCACGAAGACTCCGGTGATGCCGAGGGCGATGCACTGGGCGGCGACCCAGGCGTTGTTGGTCCAGACCGCGCCGGCGAATGATGCCGCCGGATTCTCGGAGTAGTAGTCCACGAAGTCGCCGCCGGCCAGGGCCTCTCGTTGCTCCGGCGTCCCGAATGAGGCGAGCACCTGCGGATCCGCCAGCGCCCAGACCGCATAGAGGGTCGACACCAGCGTCGTCGCGAGGATGACGCCGAGGGTGATCCACCGGAGCCTGTAGAGCGCCGCCGGCAGCTGCAGGATGAAGAAGCGAGGCAGCATGGCCAGCGCATTGCCACTCGCCCCGGTGAAGCGGAGCCGGGCCCGTGACAGGGTCACGGAGAGCCTGTCGCCGGGGATCGTCGACCCCGCCGCCGTGCTCAGCACCGACAACTGGGTCGCGCCGGACTGGTAGCCGGCGATGAGCTCGTCGGCTTGCTCACCCGTGAGTCGGCGCTTGCGGGCGAGCTCGGACAGCCGGTCCCACTCCGCGCCGTGGGCGGTCGTGTATGCGTCGAGATCCATCTGATTAGATACTCGCATGGCAGACCCCACCGCGCAGCGCACCGCGGCGAGCGGAAGCGATGGGACCGGTCTCGTCACCGGTGAGGCCGTCACCCTCGACGTGCGGCCGGCCAGCGTCATCCTGCGCGGAGCCGGCACGGCGATCGACGCCGTCGTCTATGTCGGCCTGCTCCTCGGCACGGCCTGGCTGGTCGTGCAGTACGGGTCTGCCGGCATCGACCAGGCGGCACTGCGCGCCCTCGGCGTCGTCGGCCTGGTGCTGTTCCTCCTCGTCATCCCGATGGTCGTCGAGATCTCGACACGAGGTCGATCGCTCGGCAGGCTGGCCATCGGTGCCCGGATCGTGCGTGACGACGGCGGCGCCATAGCCCTGCGTCACGCCTTCGTGCGGGCGCTGACCGGCGTGATCGAGATCTACCTGACCTTCGGTGCCGTCGCGGCGATGACGGGCCTGCTCAACGAGCGCTCGAAGCGCCTCGGCGATCTGCTCGCCGGAACGCACAGCCAGATCGAGCGGGTGCCGCGGTACGTTCCCCCGCTGCACGGCATGCCGCCGATGCTCACCCGATGGGCGGCGGTGGCCGACGTCGCCCGGCTTCCCGAGACGCTGTCACGGCGCATCGCCCAGTTCCTGTCCCAGACCGAGGCACTGATGCCGGCCACGCGCGCCCGCACGGCCGAGCAGCTGGCCGGCGAGGCGTCGGCCTACGTGTCCCCGCTCCCCGACGTCGCGGCGGAGACCTTCCTCTGGGGAGTCGCGGCGCTCCGACGCGAACGCGAGGCGACGGCGCTCAGGCTCGAGCGGGACCGCCTGGATGCGCTGGAGCCGGTCCTGGCCGGCCTGCCTCACGGATTCCCGGAGCGCTGAGCTCGCGCATCCGCGTGACTCGTTCCGTCTCCTCGCGGCCTTCGGCAGGGCTCGATCAGCGGACTGTGGAGCATCTGCTGATCGAGCATCCGTGCTCAGTACCTGTAGTGATCGACCTTGTACGGGCCCTCGACCGGCACGCCGATGTAGCTGGCCTGCTCCGGTGAGAGCTCGGTGAGCTCCACGCCCAGCGCGTCGAGGTGCAGCCTGGCGACCTTCTCGTCGAGGTGCTTCGGCAGCACGTAGACGCCGATCGGGTACTCCTCCGGGCGCACCCAGAGCTCGATCTGGGCGAGCACCTGATTGGTGAACGAGTTGCTCATCACGAACGACGGGTGACCGGTGGCGTTGCCGAGGTTCATCAGGCGACCCTCCGACAGCACGAGGATCGAGCGACCCGTGGGCAGGCGCCACTCGTGCACCTGCGGCTTGATCTCGACACGCTCGGCTCCGGCCAGCGACTCGAGCCCGGCCATGTCGATCTCGTTGTCGAAGTGCCCGACGTTGGAGACGATGGCGAGGTGCTTCATCCCGAGCATGTGCTCGAGCGTGATGACGTTCATGTTGCCGGTGCCGGAGACGAAGATGTCGACCTCGCCGACAACGGACTCGATGCGCGAGACCTGGTAGCCGTCCATCGCCGCCTGCAGGGCGCAGATCGGGTCGACCTCGGTCACGATCACGCGGGCGCCCTGGCCGCGCAGGGCCTCGGCGGCACCCTTTCCGACGTCGCCGTACCCGGCGACGAGTGCCACCTTGCCACCCATGAGCACGTCGGTGGCGCGGTTCAGGCCGTCGGGAAGGGAGTGGCGGATGCCGTACTTGTTGTCGAACTTGCTCTTGGTGACGGAGTCGTTGACGTTGATGGCCGGGAAGAGCAACTGGCCGGCGGAGTGCAACTCGTACAGCCGGTGCACGCCGGTGGTGGTCTCCTCGGTCACTCCCTGCAACTCGGCCGCGATGCGGGTGAACCTGTCGGCCGACAGCGCGAGCGACGCGCGCAGCGTGTCGAGCACGACGCTGTACTCGTGGTTGTCAGCATCCGTCGCCGCCGGCACTGCCCCTGCGGTCTCGAACTCGAGTCCCTTGTGCACCAGCATCGTGGCGTCGCCACCGTCGTCGAGGATGAGGTTCGGGCCGACCCAGTCGGCGCCGGCCGCCTCAGCCTCGGCACTCCAGTCGAAGATGCGGTCGGTGCACCACCAGTACTCCTCGAGGCTCTCGCCCTTCCAGGCGAAGACGGGGACACCGGCGGGAGCATCCGGCGTGCCCGTCGGGCCGACGGCGATGGCCGCTGCAGCCTCGTCCTGGGTGGAGAAGATGTTGCAGCTCGCCCAACGCACCTGCGCACCGAGCGCCGTGAGGGTCTCGATGAGCACGGCGGTCTGCACTGTCATGTGCAGCGAGCCGGCGATGCGGGCACCGGCCAGCGGCTGCGAGGGACCGAACTCCTCGCGGAGCGCCATGAGGCCGGGCATCTCGTTCTCGGCGAGGCGCAGCTGGTGTCGGCCGGCTTCAGCGAGGGAGAGGTCGCGGACCTTGAACGGGAGTGCGGTGGCTGTTGAGGTCATGGTGCCATTGTGCCATTCGCCACCAGCCTGCAGCGCTCCGACATCGGACAGGACAGGTCGATTCGGCGACCTCGCCCCGGGTCAGGCTCCGAGCCCGGCCTCGCCCAGGACCGCGTGCCTGATGACCTGCCAGCCCTGAGGGGCCGAGAGGCGCTCGGCATGCCGGGCGCAGAGGTCGTAGCTGTGCGGCTCGTGGCTCATGGAGAGGGGGCCGAGGACCGCCATCGAATCGGCGTAGACGTAGGTGAGCGTTGCCACCGCATCAGCGGTGCACGCCACCCGCGAGCAGGATCTGTTCATGTCAGCACCAGATTACCCGCGCCCCCGCGCGAACTAGGATGGCGACATGCCACGATCACGACGCACTCCGCGCACCGCGCCGTCGGCGCGACGGGGCATCATCGACCGCCACGGGCGCGGCCTCCGTTCCGCCGTGACGGGTCCGTACCTGCCCATGATCCGCGGACGCATCGACCTGTTCGAGTCGACCGTCGCGTCGACGGCGGAGTACCTCCGGGGCATCTGGCCCGAACTCGAGGACGTGCGGTTCGAGATCGCCGCCGCCCCGGCCGAGGCTCTGCACGGCGACCATGTCGATCGCTGGCACGTCAGCCTCGAGGAGCGCCGCGTCGTCCTGTACCGCATCCCCATCCAGCGCATGGCGAAGCTTCACCGCAATGACGACCTCCACCAGCGGATGATGGTCGAGAGCTGCGTGTTCCGCGCCGTCGCCGACCTCATCGGCAAGGATCCCTGGGACCTCGATCCCGATCGCTACCGCGGGCTCTGAGCATCGGTCTCCCGATCGTCGCCTGAATCCCCGTCAGGATGCGGTCAGTGCGTGTAGACCGTGACCGGGGCGGCGAGTCCGGCGACGGGACCCAGGGTGTACGAGGCGAGTCGTCCCGATGTCTGGAAACTGACCGAGGCGAGCACCCCGTCGGCGTCGCCGACCTCGTAGCCCGCTCCGGCGTCGAGGGTGAAGGAGAGTGCCGTCGCGGCCGGCACCCGGAGTTCGCGTGTCTTGCCGCTCTCCGAGGTGAGCACGACCGTCGCCTCGGTTCCACCGGGGTTCCACGCGTGCAGGACCGGAGTCGCACCGCGTGCCGGGGCCACCATCGTCGCGTCGGCTGTGAGCGGCGTCGACGCGGCGAACCACGCGAAGTCGCGTCCGTTTCCACCGGCGACAGCGGAACGTGCGGCAGCCACGACGGGCTGGTCGGCTTCGACGCTCACCGTGTAGGCGCCGGCACCGAGATCGCTGAGCGGGGCCTCGACGCTCACGCCGGGCTCGAGGTCGACCGTAAACGAGGTTCCCGGGGCGCCCTTCTCCCCCACGACGTTCACGGTGGCGCGGGTTCCTGTGTCACCCGGCGCCAGCAGCCGCAGGCCGGGCTGTCCGTCCGAGTAGCCTTCTTCTGCCCCCGGCTGTGCATCCGGATCGCCGGCCGTCGACGATGGGACGACGAACCCGACGATGGAGGTCGAGGGCGCGGGATCAGCCGTCGGGCCGACGATGTCGACGCCGCCCGGCTCGAGGCCGCGCACTGTGCTCTGCTGCAGTGAGGCGGCCACCTCGCCGCCGCTGGCGGTGACATGCACGATGGGAGACGCCACATCGGGCGCCAGGCCGGCGAGCGAGACCACCCGCTGCGACTGGGGCTGGACGAGGATGCCGGTGGCACCCGGGGCGTCGATGGGCCCGGACTCGCCGTAGACCGCCAGGTCGACCGTGGCGAGCACACTCGTGGGATTCGAGAGCAGCACGAGCGTCGTGCGACCGATCTCGGTGGAGCCACCCACCAGCCAGGAGTCCGGCACCGCCTCGGTGCACGCGGCGACGGCGAGGCCGGACTGCGTGTCGGTGGACGCCACCTGCGATTGGCTGGCGGCGACCAGCGGCGGCTCCGTCGCGTCGGCCGCTGCAGGAACAGTCACGACGGTCGGACCGCCGTCGGAGTCTGCCGCGGCGTTGTCCGGCGCCTGCAGTGCGGCCTGCTCGGGGTCGGCCTCACCGGGTGCTGCGGCGGCGGTGACGCTCGCGCTGCCGATCGAGGAGGCGACGTTCGCCTGGCTGGAATCCTCGGCCAGGGCGAGCAGCGGTCCGGGGCACACCCGTTGGGCATCGGTCGGAACCGGCACGACGCGCTCGGCTACGGGCGCGACGGTGTAGGTCGGCCACGGCACCAGCACGGCGGCGGCGACGCCGCCGACGGCGATGGCGAGTGCGGCCAGGCCGGCGACGGTGCGCCCTCCGACGACGAAGATCCTGCGCTTAGTCGACATCGCGCTTCTCCTCGGTCGATTCGGTCGGTTCGGTCTGCTCCGTCGGTGCGATCGGCTCCGTCGGTGCGATCGGCTCCGTCGGTGCGATCGGCTCCGCCCCGTCGTGCGGACCGGGGGCATCGGATGCCGCTGGATCGTCGGAGGCGACGGCGGGTTCGGCGGCGACCGCCTCGCCGTCGATCCCGGCGCGGGCGTCAGCCTCGGGGTCGGGCACAGGCTCGACCGGGGTATCTACGGCAGCCCCGGCGTCGGCGGCATCACCGTCTCCGTCTCCGTCACCGGCCCCGACATCGGAGGCGTCCGAGGCCTCCGCTGCGGCCGTGGCGTCCCCGGTCGACTCCTCGGTCACTCCGTCTTCAGGCAGGTCGTCCTCGGCGATCACGACACCCGCGGCCGCGCGTCGCGGCGAGCGACCGGCGCGGCGCTCGCGCCGTTCACGCGCGGCGCGGCGCCGTGCGGATTCCGGCGGCAGCTCACGGCCGACCCCGGTCGGGATCGACAGCAGCAGGGTCACGCCGAACACGATCGCTGCGACGAGAAGGGACGTCGTGGCGAGCCACCCGCCGGCGTGGTCCGGGATCGCCGCCGAGGCGGCATCCTGAATCTCGGTGTCCACCCGCCAGAGGACGCCGAAATCGGTCTTGCCGACAGGGACGAGAGTGGCGTTCCCGTCGAGGGCTGCGGCGGCTCGACGGCTCATCTGCACGGCATCGCCCGAGGCCGGTGCCCCGTCGACACGGGCCGGGGCCTCGAGGAGCACGTAGCGGATGCGGTTGGCATCGAACTCGGCGGCGGCATCGAAGGCGCTGCGCGAGGTCAGGTTTCCGGCCAGCGTCGCGATGTCCTGCTGCGCCGGGCTCATCTCAGGGGCCGTGGACGCGAGGACTGACTGGTCGTCGAGCGTCGTTCCCGCGCCACGCTGCAGGTCGGCGAGGATTCCGCCGTCGGGCTGCGGCACCATCACCAGGGTCCCGGCGCGCGGATCCCCCTCGGACTCGGCCGCCACGAAGGCGGGGAGGATGCGCGTGCTCGAGGCGTCCACAGCGGACTCGCCCAGCGGGATGGCGAGCGCCAGCGGTGCCGCGACGGTGACGGCGCAGGCAGTCGCCACGATGGCCGGCACGATGGAGAATCGCGGAATGGCGTTGAGCCCGATGACGACGGCACCGACGATTCCGAGCCAGTACAGGCTGAGACCTGTGCCCGACCAGACCGGCGCGAGCTGCGAGCCCGTCGTCGCCACCACGATGAGAGTGGCGGCGAGGGCCGTCGCGAAGCCCAGCAGGGCCACCCCGAGCGAGAAGGCCGCGCTGCGGAAGCCGGGCAGGAAGAGTGCGAGCAACCCGAGGACGGCCAGGGGCGCGAGAAGGGCCGGTACCACGAACTGCGGCAGCAGTCCATCGATCGGGATCAGGGTGAGTGCCTGATCCCAGCCGCCGAAGTCACCGGACGGGAAGCCGAGCAGGAGCTGCCAGACCGAGGCCGGGGTGCCCGGCAGCGGAACGCCGGGGTCGGCGACCAACGCGATCCAGTTCGATCGCGCCGCCTGATCCCACACGAGAGGGCCGAGGAGGGCGATCGCCGGGATCGGGATGCCGATGATGCGGAAGAAGCCGCGCCCGCTGATGACGAGCAGCACGAGCCAGACCAGGAGCAGTGCCGGGGCGAGCGCCGGCGCGCACGCGACCACCGCCGCGAAGAGCAGGGCCGTCGTGGCCGATGCCGACCACGAACGCGCCGCGGCGAAGCCGGCGAAGACCAACCAGGGCAGCAGCAGGTGGGTGAGCACTGCAGCCGGTCGACCATCGGCGAGGGCCGTGAGGAAGGTGGGCGCCAGCATCCAGAGCACGGCCGCGACGGCGCGCAGGCTGCCACGATCGGTGAGCCTGGTGGCAGCGAACCACGCTCCGACCGCGGCGAGCGGAACCGCGGCGACCCAGAGCGCGAGGACAGCCGACGATGGAGCCCAGAACGAGAGGGACCCCAGCACGGCCAGCACAGCCGCGAACGGATCGGCGGCACCGACGAATCCGGCGCCGATGTCGCGCCAGCCGTAGCCGATGTTCTGCCACAACTCGGCTGGCGTCGCACTCAGCGGCAGGAGTCCCCCGCCGCCGACAGCAGCCGACCCGACGAGCGGTGCCGTGACCACGAGCCCGACGACGATGGCGGCGAGCAGGGTCCAGGCGCCGCCGGCCGTGAGGAAGCCGATCTCCCGCCTGGCGCCGCGGGCACGGGCGATGCGGGCCTCCCGGGCCAGCGCCCGGCGACGGCGCATCTCGGCCGGGCTCACCCGCAGCGGGGCAATGACCGACCACGGATTGCTCCGGGTCCTGGCGATGCTGCGGCGGGCGGCCGTCGTCCTGATGCCCGTGAAGGCCGCGGTGAACGCAGCGGCGAACTCGCCGCCGATGCGCCCGGGCTGCTTGCCGAGGAGCGCGACGATCGAACGCAGGATGGCGAGCGGGACGAGCGAGAGCCAGTGCACCGGGACGAGGATCGCCGGTGCGTAGACGAGCCTCCGGTGCAGCTGCGCCGCGCGCTGCTGGCGGGCTCGCCGGCGGCGCACGCGCCCCTTGTGCGAGGTGTTTGCGCCTGCGACCCCGTCACCGGCCGTCGCGACCCGCGCTGCGGGGGCGACGGACACCCTGTGGCCGGCGAGCCGGGCGCGCACGCTGAAATCGAGCGCATCGTCGATGACCGGCAGCCCGGGATCGAATCCGCCGAGGGCTTCCCAGACGGTGTGACGCACGAGCATGCCGCCAGCGGCGACGGCGAGCACATCGCTCAGGACATCGCGTTGGCCCTGGTCGAGCTCGTCGGACACGAGGGCGACTGTCGCCCCCTGCGTCGTGAGGGACTCTCCGAGCGATCTGATGAACTGGCCGCGGTCCCAGTCGAGCAGTTTCGGCCCGGCGATGGCCACTGACGGCGCCGTCTCGAGGGCCGCGACGAGTTCGGCCAGCGCCGTCTGCTCGGGGGCCGTGTCCTGGGCGATGAGCCAGAGCAGCTCGTTCGGAGCCGTGGGCGGAGTGGTCACGCGCACGGCCGTCTCGATGGCTCCGCCGAAGCTGAGGTCGGATGACGCCGAGATGAGATGCGTCGGCCCGAACTCGGCCAGCAGGGTGCCTGTGGCATCCGTCGACCCGCAGTCGACGGCGATGATCGCATCGGGAGCCAACGTCTGGGCAGCCAGGGCCTCGAGAGTCCGCGGAAGGTGCTCCGCGCCGTTTCGGGCGACGATGATGGCGGTGACTCTGGGTGACATATCGGGGAAAGCCTAAGTTGCCGAACGCCGTCACGACTCAGCAGGGCCGGGCGTGGCCGATATCCGACGGGCCGGAGGCTGTGGCCCGTTCAGGTGTCAGTGCGGCAGGGGTCAGACGGCGCGCTTGCGCAGTTTCCGGCGCTCGCGCTCGGACAGCCCGCCCCAGATACCGAAACGCTCGTCGTTCGAGAGCGCATACTCCAGGCACTGGGTGCGCACCTCGCAGGAGGTGCAGATCTTCTTGGCGTCGCGCGTCGATCCGCCCTTCTCCGGGAAGAACGCCTCGGGGTCGGTCTGGGCGCAGAGGGAGTCGGACTGCCAGGCGAGGGGGTTGTCGTCATCGATGTTCTGTCGAACCCCGGGGACGCCCAGCTTGATCGGATCGACGAACCAGTCGTCGGGTACCCCAGCACGATAGTCATTGGCTGCCATATCGTCACCCGCCTTATTTCTCACGACCTGCGAACCGCGTGTCTGAAGTAATTACACCGGTGTAACTCTCAGGAGTCAAGTCGCAAATCGTAAACCCTCAACGATTCCTCGAGAGTTGCGACGCGCCGCTGAAATTCCGTGCTATGCGACGGATGCACAACTCCCCAGTGAGGGTTATCCCCGTTCAGGGTACGTTTTCCCAAGCGGAGCGCGAAGCGTCAGACGGTGGCGGCGCTCCGGCGCGAGTCCCAGGCGCTCTGCACCATGTCCTCGAGGGTGTGACGCATCCGCCAATCGAGGTCGCGCGCCGCCTTCTCCCCCGACGCCACGATCCGAGCCGGGTCGCCGGCCCGACGTGGAGCGATCTCGGGTTCGAAGTCGATGCCGGTGACCCTGGCGATGGTGCTCATGATCTCGCCGACGGAGACGCCGTCGCCGCTGCCGAGGTTGTAGACGGCCTCGATCGGCTCCCCGGCATCGAGCCGCTGGGCCGCGACGACGTGGGCACGCGCCAGATCGGCCACGTGGATGTAGTCGCGTACGCAGGTGCCGTCGGGCGTCGGATAGTCGTTGCCGTTGATGCGCGGCGTGCGCCCGTCGAGCAGGGCCTCGAACACCATGGGGAAGAGGTTGTGCGGGCTCGAGTCGTAGAGGTCGGCCGCCCCGGACCCCACGACGTTGAAGTAGCGCAGCGAGGTGTGCGCGAGGCCGGCGGCCACCTCCTGGTCACGGAGCAGCCACTCGCCGATGAGCTTGGACTCCCCGTAAGGCGACTGCGGGTCCTTCGGCGTCTCCTCGGTCACGAGGTCGGTGTCCGGCGTTCCGTAGACAGCGGCGCTCGAGGAGAACACGGCCCGCCCGACTCCGGCATCCGCCATGGCCGCCAACAGCACGGCCGTCGCCGTGACGTTCTGCTCGTAGGTGTGCAGCGGACGCTGCACCGAGACGCCCGCGTACTTGAAGCCCGCGACGTGCACCACCCCGGTGATGTCGTTCTCGACGAAGATCCGAGCCAGCAGCTCGCGATCGAGGATCGTGCCCTCGTACGACGGCACTGCGTCCGGGACGAATTCGCGGTGTCCGCTCGAGAGATCGTCGATCACGACGACGTCGGTTCCGGCCTCCAGGAATGCCCGCACCACGTGGGATCCGATGTAGCCCGCTCCGCCCGTGACCAACCACGCCATGAGGCGCCTCCTCGTCTCGATGATCCGCGCGGCATCCGCACGGGATCTTCAGACTATCGGCGCGCACGCTCCGGCGCGGTCGGCCTCACTCCCAGCGGGCGTCCCAGCGTTCGCCGTGTCCGGCGTGGCGGGTGCGGTCGCGGATCTCGGGTCGGCCGTAGCCGTCGTTGTCGAGGCCGAGGATGGTGGCCAGCACGCCCCAGAACACGAGGGCGACCAGTGCGATGAGAAGGATGATGGACATGGCAGTAAATCTATGGTTTGCGCGTTCCAGCCACGAGTGGCAGAGTGGACAGTGTTCGGTACATTCCTGCCAATCGGAGTTCCCATGGCCCTGAAGAAGATCGTCTGCCTCACCATCCCCGGGATGGCGCCGTTCGAGTTCGGCGTGATCTGCGAGGTCTTCGGCATCGATCGGCGCGAGCACGGCGGACCCATCTTCGACTTCCACATCGTGGCGGCCGAGCCCGGCCCCATCCCGATGAAGATGGGCTTCGACATCGTCGTGCACGAGGACCTCAGCGCAGCAGCCGATGCCGACCTCATCGCCGTGCCCGCCTACCTCGGAGACGGCAGCGCCCACCCCGAGATCGTCAGGGTCATCCGCGAGGCCGAGGCCCGTGGCGCCTGGGTGATGAGCGTGTGCAGCGGGGCGTTCCTGCTCGGCGAGGCCGGCATCCTCGACGGACGCCGGTCGACGACGCACTGGATGTACACCGACAGGCTCTCCGCCGAGTATCCGCTGACGGATGTCGACCCCGACGTGCTGTTCGTCGAGGACCGCCGTGTCGTCACGGGTGCCGGAACCGCGGCAGGCATCGACGCCGCCCTGCACATCGTGCGCAAGGAGCTCGGTGCATCGGCCGCGAACGTGGTCGCCCGGCGCATGGTCGTTCCCCCGCAGCGCGACGGGGGCCAGTCGCAGTTCATCCAGACTCCCGTCGTCGAATGCCGCAGCGACTCCTTCGCCCTCGTGACCGAGTGGATGCTGGAGAACCTCGACCAGGACCTCACCGTCGACCAACTCGCCCGCAAGTCGCTGATGTCGAGCCGCACCTTCGCCCGCCGCTTCCGCGCCGAGCTGGGCACGACTCCGACGGCCTGGCTGAACCGCCAGCGCCTGCTGCGAGCGCAGCAGCTGCTCGAGGAGAGCGACCTCAGCCTCGAGGAGATCGCCGGCGACTGCGGCTTCGGCGGGGCAGCCGTCATGCGGCACCACTTCGTGAAGGTGCTGCAGACCACGCCGACCGCGTATCGCCGCACCTTCGGGGCCCGCCAGCTGGCCTGAGGCATCCGCTCGCCCCGGTCGAGGGAGTCGTCGACATCTGACCCCCGTTCGAGTGACACCCGATGCTCACGGGGCGGACACGGGGCGGAAACACCCGGTCCCTAGCGTTGAGGCATGGCCGGTCGGCGGCAGCGCACCGACATCCAGGGCATGCGTGCCCTGGCTGTCGGCATCGTCGTGCTGTTCCACTGCGGTGTTCCGTGGCTGCCGGGCGGCTATGTGGGCGTCGACGTCTTCTTCGTGATCTCCGGCTTCCTGATCACCACGCACCTGCTCGGCGCCCTCACCGGCGACGGGCGCATCGGCTTCGCCGACTTCTATGCCCGACGGGCACGGCGCATCCTGCCGGCCTCGCTCGCCGTGCTCATGATCACCGTCATCGCGTCGATGCTCTGGGTTCCACCGCTGATGCTGCGGCAGATGTTCACCGCCGCCATCGCGACGGCGCTCTACGTGCCGAACGTGCTGTTCGCGGTCCAGGGCACCGACTACCTCGCCGAGACGGCCCCGTCGGTGTTCCAGCACTACTGGTCGCTGGGCGTCGAGGAGCAGTTCTACCTGGTGTGGCCGGGCGTGCTCGCGCTGGCGTTCCACCTCTGTCGGCGGTCGTCGCGGGCCCTGTTCGCCGTCATCGCCGCCATCGTCGCCCTGTCCTTCGTCGGCGGGCTCGTGCTCACAGTCACGAATCCCCCGTGGGCGTTCTTCTCCCTACCGACGCGCGCCTGGGAACTCGGCGCCGGCGGGCTTCTCGCGATGCTGATGCGCACGGATCCGGCGTGGGCCCGCTCGCGGGCTGCGGGAGTCGGGGCCTGGGTCGGCCTGGCCGCCATCCTCGGCGCCTCCCTCCTGTTCGACGAGAGCACCCTGTTCCCCGGCTACGCCGCACTGCTGCCCGTGCTCGGCGCCGCGCTGATGATCGCCGGTGGTCACGTCGCGACACCCTGGTCCCCGGGCCGGGCCATGAGCGTGAAGCCGTTGCAGCTGCTTGGCCTCATCTCCTACTCGGTCTACCTCGTGCACTGGCCGCTCATCGTCATCCCGCAGCAGGCTGCGGCCCCGGCCAGCCCGCTCCCCTCGTGGACCCTCCTCGCCCTCGGCGCGGCGAGCATCCCCCTCGGAGCCCTGCTCTATCGCTACGTCGAGACCCCGTTCCGCAACCCGCCCGCCCTGGCGCAGGCCAGGCCACGACGCAGCCTCCTGCTCGCGGGGGCGGCATCCGTCGTCATCGTGGTCTTCTCGGCAACGGCCGCGCAGGCGAGTTCGGGAATGCGGCTCGACTCCGGCACGGCCACGGCCGTCGATACGGTGCGGATGCACCCCGTCGGCGCGACGTTCGTCGCGTCGAACATCAGCCCGGCCCTGCGACGCACGGCGGCGGACAACCCGGCGATCTACGCCGACGGCTGCCACCGCGGGCTCCCGAGCACCGATGCGAGCGGATGCACCTTCGGCAGCGACCCCGATGCGCCGCGCGTCGTGCTGTTCGGCGACTCGCACGGTGCCCAGTGGTTCCCGGCGCTGCTGCCCACCGCCGAGGCCGGAACCATCCTGCTCGAGACGGACACCAAGAGCGACTGTCCGTCGGTGCTCGTCGATGCCGAGCTGGAGCGGCCGTATCCCCAGTGCGATCAGTGGCGCGAGGCCGTGATCGATCGCCTCAACGCCGATCCCCCGGCGATGATCGTGCTCGCCAGCTACTCCACGCATTACCTACCGCCGGATGCCCCGGCCGAGGCATCAGCCGCCCTCTGGCGCGACGGACTCGACGCCACGGTCGCAGCACTGCCGGACGTGCCCGTGACGTGGATCACCGACACCCCGCACCAGGGCGCGACGCCGGCCATCTGCCTGTCGGCCCATCTCGACGACGCCGACGCCTGCGCGGTGCCGCGCGCCCAGGCCATCGACACCCGCCTGCAGAAGGAGGAGCAGCGGGTCGCTGGGCTCGGCTGGATCGACATGAACAACTACATCTGCGGCCCCGACGAGTGCCCGGCCGTGATCGGCTCGTACCTCGTCTACCGCGACGGCAACCACCTCACGGCCACCTACTCGCGGGCGCTCTCGAAGAAGCTCGACGACCAGCTCGGGCTGGGCGGGTAGCCCGATCAGCCGCGGCGGACGACCGAGACCACGCGCTCCGGGATGCCGGCGACCCAGCGCACGATGCGTTCGAACACGTCGAGCGAGAAGAAGGCCACGACGATCACGGTCAGACCGGCATCCAGCAGCAGCCGAGGCACGAGCGGCCACGCCGTGACGGCGCCGCCGACGAATTCGGCGAAGACGAGCACGCACGCGGCGTGGAAGATGAAGACGGCCAACGAGTGCCGGCCCGGCCTCTCGATCCACGCTGCTCGTGGCGGGATCCACAGGAGGAAGGCCACCACCCCGATTCCAGCCACGATCCCCAGGCCGGCACGCACGAGCATCCCCGTCACCGGGTCGACGTCGAGCTGGCCGTATCCCCAGTTTCCGAAGAACCAGTGCGGCTGCAGATTCAGGGCATAGATCGACGCCGCCAGGACGACGAAAAGGAGGAGGACGCCCGCTCGAGCGACGATCATCCGGTGTTGGAGGGTCTCGAGGATGCGCGCCCCCCAGAGATTCCCGATCACGAGGAACGGTAGGAAGAACGCAGCACGGGAGTAGGCGAGCACGTTGCCGGGAATGTCGATGAGTCCGACGGCGAGAGCGATGACGCAGGCGAGCACGACGGCCGACCTCGGGAATCGTCGTACGAACGGGATGAGCAGCTGCCACCACACCATCGCCGCCACGTACCAGAGGATCCACCACGGCATGTACCAGGGCGTGAGCGCGGTGCCCAATGCGGCGTCGAGCAGGGTGAAGAGAACCTCGAAGACGACGAGCAGGCTGAGCAGCCGACCGACACGACGAAGAATCTGGTCGGACTTCATCGTCATCCCGGTGAGGAAGACGAAAGCGGGCATGTGGAACAGGTAGAGAACCGTCAGCAGCAGCCGGGTGCCGTCCTGCGTCCAGCCGCCGCTCCTCTCGAGGAGGTGTCCGAACACGACCAGGGAGATGAGGATGCCGCGGGCGACGTCGAGCCGTCGATCGCGCGTCCTCGCCGGCGTCGACTCGCGGGTCGCACTAGTCACGCCGGGTGACTCCGACGGTCGCCAGGTACACCGTGCCGGCACCCGTGATCGTCAGGCTCGCCTCGTCCGGCGTGACGTACACCGACTCACCGCGCGTGACGGTGACGGATGATCGTGCCCCGGCGATCGTGACGGTTCCTGCGGTGCAGAGCGCAATCGCCGCTCCCGTGAGCGGCACTGCGGCCGGAGCATCCGTCGCCGAGGATTGCGCGTCGATGTCGTAGAGCACGAAGTCCGGCACATCAGGCCTGAACACGTGCACGCCAGGCGACGGAGTCTCCGGAACGAGCAGCGGCTCGTCGACGGGCGTGAAGTCGAGAACGTCGAGCAGTTCCTCGACGTCGATGTGCTTGGGCGTGAGGCCGCCGCGCAGCACGTTGTCCGACGCCGCCATCAATTCGATGCCGAGGCCCGAGAGATAGGCGTGGATGTTCCCGGCCGGCAGGTAGAGGGCCTCGCCCTGGCGCAGCGTCACATGGTTGAGCAGCAGGGACAGCACGATGCCGGGGTCGCCGGGGTAGCTGGCGGCCAGCGAGGTCACAGTGGCGTACTCCACCGCGAACCGGCTGGTCTCCGGCGCGGAGCCGGCGAGCTGCACGACGCGCTCGACGAGGGCGTCGACGGCGCCGCCCTCGCGGCCGGAGCGCAGCAACCACTCCACGGCGCTGCGCAGGGGGTCTGCATCCGAGAGGCGTTCCCAGAACGGATCGAAGACCGTCGGGTCGGGAGCATCCGCCCGTCCGAGGACAGTGAGCTCCTTCACGATGTCGCGCGCCTCGGCGAGCGGCCTGAAGCCGCACAGCGCGTCGAACGTCGGACTCACCGCCACCACGAGTTCGGGCTTGTGGAAGGCGTCCTTGTAGTTGCGGTCCGGGGCGTCGAGCGGAATTCCGGCGGCGTTCTCGCGGGCGAAGCCCGCTCGCGCCTGGGCCGGCGACGGATGCGCCTGCAACGACAGTGGCCCGCCGGCGGCCAGCACCTTGAGCAGGAACGGCAGGCGGGCGCCGCTCTCGGCCACGTTCTCGGCGCCGAGGGCCGTGGCGGCATCCGCCCCGATCCACTCGACCAGGTCGTCGGCGCCCTCGGTCCGGGTCGGGTCATCGATGCGGCTCGGGGAACCGGGGTGAGCGCCGAGCCACAGCTCAGCCTCGGGCGAGCCCGATGGCGTGGTTCCGAGCAGGCCCGCGATGGCCGTCGTCGAGCCCCAGGCGTAGTCGCGCGGGGTGTTGCTGATGGCTACAAACATGCTGGGTCCTTCTCCGGTGGCGGTTGCTCCAAACTACCAACGGGTTGGGACCCCCGGGTGCCGGGCGTATCGTGGCCCGAGGATTCCAGACCCCCGTCCCGCGGGGGTCGCCGTATGCACTGGAGCAGACATGACGTTCGAAACCCTCGCCAGCGACTTCTACAGCTACGAGAGCCTCTTGAGCCCGCAGGAGCAGGAGGCGCTCGCCGCCATCCGCGCCTACCTCGAGACCGAGGTGAAGCCCATCGTCGGCGACTACTGGAACCGCGCCGAGTTCCCCATGCAGATCGTGAAGCCGCTGGCCGAGCTCGACACCTTCCGGTTCGGCTGGGCCGAGACGAAGCCGTTCGAGAACTCGGCCGTGTTCCGCGGCTTCGTGGCCCTGGAGCTCGCCCGCATCGACGCATCCGTCGCCACTTTCGTCGGCGTGCAGAACGGCCTCACCACCGGGGCCATCTCCGTCGGCGGATCGCAGGAGCAGAAGGACGAGTGGATCCCGAAGCTGGCCAGCGGCGAGGTCATCGGCGCCTTCGGCCTCACCGAACCGCTCTCGGGCAGCGACAGCGCCCAGGGCCTGCGCACGACGGCCACCCGCGATGGCGACTCCTGGACGATCAACGGCTCCAAGCGCTGGATCGGCAACGCCACCTTCTCCGACATCACCGTCATCTGGGCGAAGGACACCGCCGACGGCCAGGTGAAAGGCTTCATCGTCCCCACGTCGACGCCGGGCTACAGCGCCACCAAGATCGAGAACAAGATCAGCCTGCGCTCGGTGCAGAACGCCGACATCACCCTCGAGAACGTGGTCGTGCCCGAGAGCCTCCGCCTGGCGAACGCCAACTCCTTCAAGGACACCGCCAAGGTGCTGCGTCTCACCCGCGCCGAGGTGGCGTGGGCGGCCGTCGGCACCGCCGTCGGAGCCTACGAGGCTGCAGTCAAGTACGCCGGCGAGCGCGTGCAGTTCGGCAAGACCATCGGATCGCACCAGCTCATCCAGGACCTGCTCGTCAAGTGCCTCGGCAACATCACGGCCTCCATCGGCATGGTCGTTCGGGTCTCCGAGATGCTCGACCGCGGCGAGCAGCGCGACGAGCACTCCGCCCTCGCCAAGGCCTTCACAACGTCGCGGATGCGCGAGACCGTGGCCTGGGCCCGCGAGTCCCTCGGCGGCAACGGCATCGTCGTCGACTACGACGTGGCCCGCTTCTTCGCCGACGCCGAGGCGATCTACTCCTACGAGGGCACCCGCGAGATGAACACCCTGATCGTGGGCCGCTCGATCACCGGCAAGGCAGCGTTCGTCTGATCGACGGGAGTCACCCCGAGGGGCGCTGCGTGCCCAGCCACCGGGTGATGTCGTCCACGAGGTACGGCGCGATGGTGCGGCTGTAGGTCGCGGTGATGTGGTGCAGGTCGCGATAGGTCACGACGTGGCCGTTCACCATCGCGCAGGTGTCGGGGCCGCAGTAGGCGTCGGTCAGGTCGACGAGGTGGGCGCCGCCCTGCGCTCGCTCGACGGCATCGGGCAGCGGGTCCTTCCACTGCAGCGCGATGTCGCGCGGCACGGAGCACGACGACGCGGCCGCGACATCGGTGCCGGCGGCGACGACGCAGGCTCCGGCGGCATCCGTCACGTAAGGGTTGTCGGCGAGCGCCACCACCCGGGTGCCGACGGGAGCCAGCGAGTCCCAGGCCTCCGCATAGCTGCCGGATGCCGCATCGGGGCCGGCGGCCGGCACGTCGACGAGGCGCCGTGCCGTCGTGATGACCAGGTCGTAGGCCGACTCCTCCAACCGCTGCTGCACCGCCGCCACGCGCGCGTGGCACGGGCTGTCGGTCTGCGTCACCGGAACCGAACCCCACACGCACCCGCGCCCGACATAGGTGTCGAGCCGCCAGTCGAGGGCGTCGAGCCTGTCGCGGAGTCCCGGAATCAGCATGGCAGCGTGCGAGTCGCCGACGAGGGCCACGCGGAGCGCATCCGCTCGCGTCGACCCGAGCGTGCACGACGAGCTCAGGTCTGCTGTCGGCTGCTGGTCGTAGCAGGCGTACGCTCCCCCGGTGTCATCGGGCACGGCAGCCGGCGCGGGCACGAGGGTGCCGTCGAGGTCGGCATTCACGCACGGCTGGGCCGGGCTCAGCAGGGCCGCGGCACCGAGACAGGGCGTTCCGTCGTCGACGAGTGACTGCACCAGGCGCTCGCTCGAGGCCTCGGCTGCATCCGACACGGCGATGCCGATCGAGGCCACGGCCACGACGACCGCCATGCCGATGCCCATGAGCAGGAAGGTGAAGCGCGGGCGCCGATCGACCCACGCGCCTCGACGCAGGGCCGCGTCTTCGACCAACGGCTTCGACACCGCGGCGAGCGCGGCGGCGAGCGCCAGCAGCCCGACATTGACCGGGGTCGTGCGTGCACCGCCGAGGGCGAACGGCGCCACCACGATGAGCGGCCAGTGCCAGAGGTAGAGCGAGTACGAGATGCCGCCGAGGTACTGCACAGGTCGTCGGGCGAGCAGACCGCCCGGGGAGAACGGATGCCGCGGGTCGCCCGCCCAGATCACCGCGAGAGTTCCCGCCACGGGAAGAAGGGCGGCCACTCCGGGGAACGGAGTCGCCGCCGTGAAGAACACCAGTGCCGACCCGATCATCGCCCAGCCGACCCACTGCACGAGGGTGCGGACCGCTGCGGCACCGGCGAAGGGCACCGGCGCGATCATCGCGAGCAGGCCGCCGGCGGCGAACTCCCAGACCCTCGTCGTCGTGACGAAGTATGCGGAGGCGGGGTCAAGAGCCGTGTCGATGACCGACCATGCCAGGCTGATGGCCAGCACGACGGCGAGCACGACGCGCAGGATGCCGTCGACTCCGATCCCGTCCGAGAGTCCGCTCCTGCGGCGCGCGAGCAGCCGGCCGATCAGAACGGAGAGGAGCAGGAGCACGGGCCAGACGAGGTAGAACTGCTCCTCGACCGACAGCGACCAGTAGTGCTGCACGGGCGAGGCCAGGTTGTCAGCGGCGAGGTAGTCGACGGCATCCGCCGCCAGCACCCAGTTCTCGGCGTACACGGCGCTCGCCGCGATCTCACCGAGGAACTGCCCCCAGAAGGGCGACGGAACCACCAGATAGACCGCGATGGCCGTGAGCGTGAGCACGAGCAGGGCCACAGGGAGCAGGCGTCGCACCCGCCGGGCCCAGAATGCCGGCAGGTCGATCCGTCCGGTCCGGCGCAGCTCCCGGGCGAGGTGCGCCGTGATGAGGAACCCGCTGATGGCGAAGAAGACGTCGACGCCGACATAGCCGCCGGGCAGGCGACCCGGCCAGAGGTGGAACAGCACGACGGACAGCACGGCGGCGGCGCGGAGGGCCTGGATCTCCGGGCGCAGGGTCGACGACGCGGCGACGACCTCGCGCACGCGTGGTGGGGACGCCTCATCGAGGAGGAGCGGACAGTTCGTCATGCAGCGTCGGCGAAGGCCCTCAGTTCACGCGGTGCAGCACGGAACCTCTCGATCGGCACGTGGGCCTCCGCGTCCTCCCAGAACGGGAGGGCGACATAGGGGCAGCCGTCGCGGTACTCGAGCCTGTGCTGCAGCAGGTCGAACCCGCCGCGCCTGGCGTACTCCTCGGCGCGTGCGCGATCGTCGCGCACGATCAGGTCGTAGACGACCTTGAACTCGGCCGGCACCTCGTCCCAGAGCGAGCTCTCGGAGATCCGGTCGGCGAGGGTCATGAGCCCGGCCCGCATCCGCACCCAGCCGTCGGCGTCGAGACTCTCGACGTGCAGGGCCATCTGGGCGATGTCGTTCGAGAGGTACTGCACGAGTCGTTGCCGCGCCGCGGCCTCCCCGGCGTGCGCCCGATAGACGTCGAGAGCGCGGTGCGAGGTGTCGAAGCGGTCCTGGATGCTCTGCCCCTCGCGGAATCGCTGGGTCATCGACGAGCCGTCCTCCCGGATGCGCCACGCCACCGTCGGGCGCGAGAGGATGTCGAAGGCGCGGGCACGGGAGTAGGCGTGCGCGCTGACGACCTGATCCTGGTAGTGCCCGGTGACGGGGAACGAGAGGTCGGCGCCGAGCCAGAACTCACGCCGGTAGAGCTTGCTCCACTGCACCGAGTTCACCATGATCTGCGGGAACGAGGTGAGCGTGACCCGTTCCCGGGTGACGGCGTGGGCGTCGCGGATCCAGAACGCCGCCGGGGTACGCTCCTCCCCGATGAGTCGGTCGTAGCCGGCCACCACGAAGTCGGATCCCGTGCGGGCGAGCAGACGCCCCATGTCGCGGTAGGCGCCGGCCAGGAGCACATCGTCGCCGTCGAGGAAGGTCAGGAACTCGCCACGGGCGTGCGGGATCGCGAGGTTGCGCGCGGCGTTCGGTCCGCCGTGCGGAGCGACGAGTAGCCTCACCCGGGGGTCGCGACGCGCCCAGCGGCGCACGCGCCGGCAGGTGGCATCCGTCGAACCGTCGTCGACGACGATGATCTCCAGCCGCCAGTGGTCCTGGCTGAGCAGGGAGTCGAGGCAGGCGTCGATGTACTGCTCGACGTCGAACACCGGGATGATGACGCTGATGTAGCCGCGCCCGTGGGCCGGGAAGCGCTCGAGTCTGGCACGACTGTTCCCGAGCGCGCGGCGCAGCGGTTGCACCACGGGGCCGATCACCCGACGCGCGAATGCGACTGAGGTGCGAACTGCAGATCTCACGGTTTCCCCTGTGGTCAGGTCGTGCTGTCTCGTGCCCCGTCCTGGGGCCACACGGCCACACGGTAGGACTCCGACGTGGCCGCGAGATGACGGATGGTGACCACGAGGTGAAGGACGGATGGCCGTTGCGCGGACTGGCCCCTCGGGCGGGAAATCGGCGCCGGCGCCTGCCTAGACTCCCCTCGTGCACAATGATCTGGAGGAGCTCGTCAACGGCGTGACCACGGTGCGGTGGAACCCGGTGCGCCGTGCCGATCCCGGTTCTGATGAGGGCGCGGAAGAGGGCGCGGGTGATGCCGCACACGTGCCGCCGCACGGCCGCGCCGTCGCCAACTTCGGCGATCTGCTGGGCCCGCTGCTGGTCGAACGGCTGAGCTCCGGCATCGTCGACCCCGACCCCGTGCAGCGCCGTCGCGTGCTCTCCGTCGGCTCGGTCCTCCACTTCGCCCGCCACGGCGACATCGTCTGGGGCACCGGCGTCAACGGCAAGGTGGTCGACCAGCACCTGCCGACGACGCTCGACGTGCGTGCAGTGCGAGGTCCGCTCACCCGGGGCGTCCTGCTCGCCCACGGGATCGAGACGCCCCCGGTCTACGGTGACCCGGTTCTGCTCCTCCCCCGCCTCTGGCCCGAGCTGCTCGACTCGACCCGGTTGAAGACCCGAGAGCTCTCCGTCGTTCCGAACCTCAACGAACTCGACCGCTTCGGCACCGGCTCCGAGGTGCTCTCCCCGCTGCGAGATCCCTGGGTCGTGATCCGCGACCTCGCCGCCAGCGAGTTCGTCACGGGCACCTCGCTGCACGCCCTGGTGATCGCGGATGCCCTCGGCATCCCGTGCCGCCCGATCGTGCCGGCCACGGAAGACCCGTTCAAGTACATCGACTACTACGCCGGCACCGGTCGCACCGGCATCAGGTTCGCGACGTCTCCGGCGGAGGCGCTCGAGCTCGGTGCGATCGATGCGCCCGAGGTCGACCTCGACCGGCTGCTGGTGGCGTTCCCCGGCGATGCCTGGGGAGCGACTCCGGATGCTCCCGGCGGCCGACCGCGCGACTTCATCGCCCTGCACACGGCCGGCCTCGAGGCGCTGTCCTCCGGTGCCGCGGTCCCTGCCGAGGAGACGCCCGAGGAATCGGCCGCCCATCGGCGCGCACAGGCGCTGTCACGTCTCGAGCCGCTCGCCCACCGCGCCGCCGGGTTGACGGATGCCGAGCTCCGCGTCGCCGTCGCTTCGGCATCCGCGGCCGGTGCCGATGCACCGCTCGCGGCAGTCTCCGACCCGCCGCTCGATGCCGCGACGCCCCGCTTCCACTCCGAGGCCGCGGGCCTCGCCACCCGGTCGGCCGGCGAGCAGCGTCGACGGTCAGGCAGCCACGCGATCGGCGAGCGAACCTCCGCGCTGGCGCCCGATGCCGCGGGCACGCCAACTGCAGCCGGCACCGAGTGCCTGCTGAGCGTCATCATCACGACCCACGACGTCGTCGCGTGGATCGGCGAGACGCTGGCGTCGGTGCTCGCCCAGGACGTGCCGGGCATGGAGGTGCTCGTCGTCGACGACCACTCCGTCGACGGCACGCGGGACGCGCTCCTCGCCGTCGCCTCGACCGACGACAGGGTGCGCGTGATCGACGCCGTCACCCGCGGCGGCGCCAACGCCCGCAACGTCGGCATCGACAACGCGGCCGGACGCTTCCTGATCTTCTGCGACGGCGACGACATCGTGCCCGACGGCGCCTACGCGGCCCTCGTCGCCTCGCTGGAGGCATCCGGCTCCGAGATCGCGTTCGGCGACTATCTCAAGTTCTCGCCGACGCGAACGTGGCGGCCGACGCAGAACTGGCCGGCCTACGCTCGGGCCCGCACGGCGTTCTCGGCCGAGCAGGTGCCGTCGATCCTGCGGGGTCGCGCCTGCTGGAACAAGGCCTTCCGCACCGACTTCTGGCGGGCGACCGGCATCCGTTTTCCCGAGGTGCCCCGGTCGAACGACATCGTGCCGATGATCACCGCCTATCTCGCCGCCAACACGATCGATGTCGTCGACGACGTCGTCTACCTCTACCGCGAGCGCCCTGGTGCCAGCTCGATGACGTCGAAGGCGTCGTCGGCGACGGCCATCATCAGCTACCTCACCCAGGAGCTCGAGTGCGCCCGCCTGATCACCGCCACGCAGTCGCCCGCCCTCGTGATCGAGTACGGCTCTCTGGTCTTCGAGGCCGATGGCTGGGTGCACATCGAGAGGTTCCTGTCGGCCGCCGATCGATCGGCCGACGAGTCCTCCGAGATCGCCGCGCTCGTGCGCGCGCTGGCCGACCTGCTTCCTGCGGCCTCCTTCCGCAGGATCCCGGTGACGAGGCGGCTGGCGCTCGCCTTGGTCACCGAGGGTCGGGTCGACGAGGCCAGCCGGATGCTCGGGACCCTCTCCGGCACCGCCGCCGCCCCTGCCTCCGCCCCCTCCTCTGCACAGCGCGGCGATGGCGGAGCTGCCGCGCTCTGGACTGGCGTCGTCGAAGCACTGAGCCTCTCGAACGATCTGCGGATGCCGCCGTTCGCCGAGTTCGGAGCACGGCTGGTGGTACCGGCCATTGCTCGGGCCGTGCGCGACGGAGACGACGATGGGCGAGCGGATGCCGCCCTGCTGCGTCTCATCCGAGCCGTCGACGGGCAGTCCGATGCGGCATCCGGCGCCGCTCTCCGCAGCATTCCGGAGCTCGCCGACCTCGAGCTCGACGACCGCGGCCTCCTCGAGAAGATCAGGGCCTCCCGGGCCGCTCGGGTGCGGATCACCTCGGTCGCCCCGAGCAGCACCGGGCTCGACCTGCACGGAACCGTCGCGTGCGAGGTCTCAGCGCTCGCTCTGGCGATCCCGGGGCGGCCCGACATCGCCGCGAGTCTGGGCGATGACAATGACACAGACCTCGGGATGCGCTCCTGGACCGCGCGCATCCCGGTCTCCGAGCTCAGCCTCGGCCGGCGCATCGTCGTGCAGGCGGTCGTGCCGAGCGACGACGCGACCGCCGATGCTGCGAAGGCCTGCGGCACGACCGCCATCGCGATCACTGTGCCCGAGGAGACGACGGCGTCGCTGCCCTACGATCCGTATGCCCGCTTCTTCACCGGCCGCGACCCGCTGACCCACGGGCTGTGGGTCGAGAGCCGCAGGCACTGGCTCGTGCGCGGTGGCCTACGCCAGCTGCGCGGTCTTCGCCGTCGCGCTGCCGGCGGCATCCGTCGCGCCTGATCCCTCGAGCGACTCGAGCAGCGCGTTGAATCGTCGAGACACCCGCCACGGCGAGAGCCGCTCGGAGAACTCGGCCATTCCGGCCTCCTGGCGTTCGAAGGCCCGCGGGGCCGCCAGCGCCCGGGCGAGACCGGCGACAGGATCCTCGGCGTCGTAGAAGCGCACCCAGCTCTCGTCGGCGAACTGGGACCGCAGGTGCGTCTCGCCCGGAAGCAGGGCCGGAACGCCGAGCGTCGCCGCCAGGTGCACGCTGCCCGAGTTGAGGATCGACCGATACGGGAAGACGGCGAGATCCGCGGCGTCGAACCAGCCCCGCACCTCGGAGTCGGCCACGAACCCGAAGTCGGCGATCACTCTCAGCCCGTCGGGCAGCGTCTGCTCGATCTCGCGGCGGGCGTCGGCGGTGGCGGCCCCGGCGAGCAGCAGGGTCGGGAGGGTGTCGCCGCGCTCCTGCATCAGCCGCAGGGCGTCGATGAGCGTCGAGAGGCCCTTGTACGGACGCATCTGCCCGAAGAACAGCACGGTGCGCTCGCCGGCCGCCAGGCCGAGCGCACGTCTCGCCGGCTCCCGCGAATCAGCCCGCCCGTAGAGGCCCTGATAGCTGGGGTGCGGGATGACGTGCATCCGATCGAGCCGCAGAGGATAGAGGTCGCCCACCACGTCGGCCGTGCTCTCGGCCATGACGTGAACGGCGTCAGCCGTCTGGGAGAGGAACCGGTTGAGCGCGATCTCGACATCGCGGTAGACGACTTCATGCGGCAGCCTGTTGTGGATCGTCCAGATCAGCCGCCCACCACGCCGCTGGAGCGCCTGCACCAACGTCGTGAACTCGTCGAGACGCCGACGCGCTTCGCCGACGGATGCCGCCTTCTGGCAGATCGGCGAGGTCCAGTGCACGTGCAGCACGTCGCCGCGCCCGAGCTCGGGCACCGCGGCCTGCAGCGAGTCCCACGTGGTGATGCCGGTGTACCCCCGCCCCTGTGCCCTGGGAGCGAGGTAGAGCAGGTTGAGATAGGGGTTGTCGCCCCAGGCAGGGAACACCACCACTCGGTTGCGTTGCTTCACGTGCCTCCTTGTGCTCGACGACTGGCGACTCTAGAGACTTCCAGTTACGAGGAGACGCACGTGCGATGAACGACCTATGACGCCAGGTCGCGCCCGACCGAGAACTTGCCGCAGCCAGCGGGTGCTCACGGTCGGAGATGGCTGGCCGACGACGCCTCCGGCTCTCGTTCATCAGAGATGTCGCTCTGTGAGGCCTGCCGGTCGAGCACCGTCGACAGACGACCTTGCGCCTTCCCTCCCCTGTGACTCAAACGACGAGGGCAGCCGAGCACTATTTCTTTGACTTACCGGTGGCGCGTCCGACAGCGTTGGCGAATCTGACTGCCCGCCGAGACCGTTCGGTGGCAAGCTCGTGCTCCAGACCCTCAACGCGGGACTTCAGATCCGTTGTAGTTTCCACAGCAGCTGCGGTCGCGCGCGATCCGGATACCACCTCCGCCGCGAGCTTGTCGCGTTCTGCTCGGAGATCGCCATTGGCTTTCTCGAGCCATCCCGTTTTGATCTGGAGCTGCCCCAACGTATCCGCGACTCGGGTGATTGATTCGACCTCACGGCTCCAGCCTTCGGGCGCGAGCTCGTCGACTGGTGACAACCCATCGGGGCTTGTCCATTCGCCGCCTCGCATGGCGGAGACGATCGCGTCCCACCATCTGTTCTGTTCTGCCAAACGCAGGGGAGCCACCGTGCTCATGTGGGCCGCGAACTCGCCCTGGTGAGAAAGGACGTCGTCAACGACTTCATTGAGGGTTCCCTGGAGCCACGCGGCGGTTGGAACCACGTAGGGCTGCATGCCAACGTTGTCCAGCGATCCACGCATCCGCACGGATGAGTAGTAGCTCAGTGAGATCGCTATCGACGGCTTCCCCGCGAACGGCCCGAAGACGGTCGGGTGGTAGCGAGTCGACAACGAGAATTCTGCACGTGCGGACAATGCGATCGCCTCCCCCGCAGTCATCATGTCGAGGTTGATCAGCCTTCCGGACGTGCTGGCAGCGACGATGGAGTCGTTCGCGAGTTGATCGCCGTTCCGGACACTTCGGTCCAAGGATCCGGCGTGCGGGACGAGAAGCACATCGACGTCATGCTTCGCGGCGATCTCGTCCAATGACTTTGCAATCTGCTTGTGGTAATCAGCGGCAGACAGACCCGAAGTGCCCGGGTGGGCAGTGAAACTCCCCACGATGTATCGATCGCTTGTCCTGACCGCGGCCGCTCGTGCGAACTCGGCGTCCGAGGGTGTGAGCATCATCGCGTCGTCCATGGTGTGAACGACTCTGTCCGTGGTTCCCCCCAATCCGAGCAGCAGCTTCAACGTGTGCGCTTCTCGAGCGCCGAAGCACGTTGCATAGTCGACGATCTCGCGGACGAGCGGGAGGTCGATCTCACGCAGCATGGGCCCGACGGTCTGGCTCGACACAAAAACCGGCCGACCGAAGTGCCGTGCGATTCGAACCAGTGCCGCTCGCTCGAAGAGATGATTCACGTGCTGCGAGTTCAGATTGCCGCCGCCTGCGATCAAGACGGCATCCACGCTGGCAACCGCGTCGACGACGTTCGTCGGCTCGCCGTCGGCGACTGTATGACTGGGGAGAGAGTCAGTGATCTCGCGAAGCTTCCGCTCCATGCGGCCACGATCCCACGCTCCCGCGAACCCGATCCGGGGTACAGCCGGGAGTCCGTACATGGCAGTGGCGACCGAGGGCTTTCCTGCGATCAACGTGATGTCATCGATACCACGCTGGCGCAACATCTGGATCGCAGCCTCAGTCATGGCCTCGTCACCCAAGTGATAGAGCTGCTGCCAGCCGATGTCACCAATGACCAGTACTCGCATGTCAATTTCCGCTTTCATCCCTGCACACCCTCGGATTCCGCCCGGGTGGGCAAAGATGCGCGATTGAAACTGTACTGAACTCGCGCCAATCTGCCGATTCCCTGTCATGGCGGTGAGAATCCGGACGCGACAGCGTCAGTTAGAATCCCAACGGCGTTCTGCGCCGATTCCTGAGGGGGCGTTTTTGCTGAAAGTATCCCGGCGTCTGCAGCCGGTGTTCGACGTACTGGTGCATCCACGGCACCTGGCCTATCGCGAGTCGACCCGCACCGGGCTCAACTGGGCACGGGGAATCGCCTATCGCGCCACCCCCACCGGGCGAAGCCGAGTTCCGGGCCTGCTGAGCATCGTCGTTCCCGCCTTCGGCGTCGAGGACTACATCGAGGAAACGCTGCTTTCGCTATCGCGTCAGAACTATCGTCGGATCGAGATCATCGTTGTCGATGACGGCTCGCCCGACCGGAGCGGCGAAATCGCTCGCCGCTACGCAAAGCGCGACCCCAGAGTGCGCGTGTATCGGCGTGAGAACGGTGGTCTCAGTGCCGCCAGGAACACGGGGATCGAGCACGCACGCGGAGAATTCCTGACCTTCATCGACAGCGATGACACGGTCGATCGTCACGCGTTCTCGCAGGTGATCGCCGCGCTCAGGAAGTCAGGCTCAGACTTCGCGGTTTCGCCGTACCGCCGTTATTTCAAGGGAAGCTATCCGGCGGCGGCGAGCTGGATCCGCTCGGCACATCGACGTACGCGTCTCGGGGAGACACTCGAGTCGTTCCCCGAAATCCTGGTCAATGCGGTGGCCTGGAGCAAGGTATACCGGCGGGAGTTCTGGGACGAAGCTGGATTCTCCTTCCCGGTCGGGCTTCTCTACGAGGACCAGGCCATATCCACCGCGGCTTTCGCTCGCGCCAAGAGCTTCGACGTCATGTCGCGAGTCAGTCTCAACTGGCGCATTCGAGACGATCAGAGCTCAATCTCCCAGCAGGCGACACGCGAGAAGAACATTTCCGACCACTGGCGGGCTGTGCGCGAAACCCTCGACATCCTCGAGGCCCGCGGTCTGGACTCGGCGCGGAGTGTGCGCGTGAGCCAGCTCATGAGCAATAACCTCGCCGAATTCCTCCCCGCGATCCGCGCAATGGATGACGATGCCTGGGACTCTTTCGTCGGATTCGTTCGTTACCTGCGCGACCAGGCGAACAGTCCTGAGGTGTGGCGCAGTGTCGACTCTCGAAACAAGGTGATGATCCATCTCGTAGCTCAGGGAAATCGAATCGCTGCGCTGGAATTCCTCGAGCGTGGGGGATGGAATCGCAACACGTTCCCGGGATCGGTGGTCGGTGATGCAATCGTTGCGCAGCTTCCGTTCCACGAACTCGCAGGGGCGGAGATCCCGGCCGAGGCATTCATGCTCTCGCCCCGCGAATCGTACGCCCGGTCTCGTGTCGAGCGGGTCTACAGACGCGACGGCAACCTTGTTGTTGAGGCATTGGCGTACATCGACGGTGTCGACCCCTCGACTACTCGATATGACGTGTGCGCCGAGCTGGTCTTCGACGACGGAGAACAGAAGATCCCACTCGATTCAGTCCGTTTCCGCGATGAGTATGCGATCCGGTGGGACACACGTCCCTATGCAGATATGAGCGAGTCGTTCATACGTATCAGCGTCCCGCTCGACCTCTTGGCTGAGCGGCCCGATGACTATTGGATCGACGTACGGATGAGCACGGGAGAGCTCATCCGCGAGACTGTCGTCCGCTTCGAGCAGAGGCGCGAACTGCCGGCGGCATTCGAGGTGAAAGATGGGCGGCTCCTGGATGTTCTGCCTGGTCCGCGGGGAAGACTCGTCGTCCGCGTTGGCGACGTGCGGGCGCGCCTGATCACCGCGCAGGCGAAGGATCGCACCATTGCCCTCACCGTCGTTGGGGAGAATCTTCACTCCGTTGTCGCCGTTTATGAGCCGGATAGGTTCGGTCTGCAGCGCGCTAAAGCGCGATTCGTGCAGACGGCCGTCTCCGGTCAGTACGACGCAGTGATCACTCTCCCGCCCGAGCCCAACGTCGCAATACGTCGGTCCTCCCGCGACAACCGACGCTGGCGGTTGGAGGCTCGCGACCGTGACGGCCAGCTGCACACGATCTCGGCGCCCGAGCTTCCCCTCAGCAGTATGGGCATTTCGAACGCCGTCGTGCCCCTTCGCCGTGCGAATGCATCCCTCACGTCTCGCCCGGCGCGGCGGTATCCCGATGGCTCTCGGTCGCCGAACGGCACGGGCATCATCATCGCCGAGCTCGATCGCACCCTGACAGTGTTCGGTTGCTCCGTGACAGACGAGGGCATCGTCTTCAGTATCGCCGTTCGTGGTGTCGACATCAGCGATCTCGAAATCAGCATGTACGGACGTTCGACATCGCATGCCATCGCGATCACGAGCCACGACGGGGATACGCATGAGGCATTCTTCTCGACGACCCAGCAGTTGTGGGGACTCGATTGGAACGCTGTCGCATCCGGCTTGTACACGCTGCGTGCACAAGCGCATGGCTCGCCGCTGTCGATCGTTTACGACCAGGCCTTCCGCATTTCTGGAACAACCGTCGCTCGCACGCCGGATCATCTCATCAGAATCGAGGCCCAGACGATCGGCCCCATGGAGGTCAAGCTCGAAGCTCCGTTGGCGGACGATGAGCTCGGCGGCGGCAATCGGGCTCGGCTCCAAGCCTGGTACTCATCGCTGGCGCCGTCCGGTGACCGATCGGTTCTCTTCAGGTCGCTGTACGGGGAGATCGCCAATGACAGTTCACTGGCTGTCCATGAGGAGCTGCGAAGGAGGGGCTCCAAGCTGGACCTGATCTGGGCGGTTCGCGACCGGTCTGTCCGCATTCCGGATGGTGGCCGGGCGGTTATCGAAGGCAGCAGAGAGTATTTCGAGGCGTTCGGCACAGCCGACTACCTGATGGTCAATGTCCATCAACCCGATTGGACTGCCAAGCCGGACGGCCAGATCCTGATCCAGACATTCCACGGCTACCCGTTCAAACTCGCGGGCCGCAGATGGTGGGATCGCTTGGGGTTCTCGGCCGAACGGGTGCACTCCTTCTTCAGACGCGCACAGGAATGGGACTATCTGGTTTCCCCAGCCGCCTATGCAACACCGTTCCTCAAGGAGTTCTACGAGGAGGGTGCGCCCATCCCCGCTGAGATTCTTGAGATCGGGTACCCAAGGAACGACATCCTGTTGTCTGATGACGGGGCCGCCGTCCGATCGCGAGTGAGAGCCAACCTCGGAATTCGGGAAGATCAGACGGCAATCCTCTATGCGCCCACGTTCCGTGACTACATCTCCACCGATGACATGTCGGCGAACATGTTCGAGGCACTGAACTTCGACCTCCTCGCCAAGCAGCTTGGGCCCGATTTCGTGCTACTCGTGCGCGGCCACCCGTTCAACGCACGCGCAGGCACCAGGACCTCGCCTCGGGTCGTGAACGTGACGGATTACCCCGAGATCAACGACCTCATCCTCGCCTCCGACGTCGGCATCCTGGACTACTCGTCGCTGCGGTTCGACTACGCGCTCACTGGCAAGCCAATGGTCTTCTTCGTCCCAGACCTCGAGAGGTACTTCCGCGGTCGGGAGAGTTTCGTGGAATACGCAGAGACGGCTCCCGGGCCGTGGGCACGTTCGACAGACGAGGTCGTCAGGCTCGTC
Source organism: Leifsonia sp. Leaf264 (assembly GCF_001422325.1). Lineage (GTDB taxonomy): Bacteria > Actinomycetota > Actinomycetes > Actinomycetales > Microbacteriaceae > Orlajensenia. Next base: position 128,988 of record NZ_LMMR01000004.1, on the reverse strand, counting down.
AGGAACCCGACTGCTCTTGCCGAGGCTCACGCGGACAACGTTCTGGTCTTCCGTGAGAGGTTCATGGAGCTCGAGGACGGGCATGCCGCTGCCCGGCTCGTGGACGCGGTGTTCGTGCCGCGCGGCGACGCCTGAATCGACCAAGCGCTCAGCGCCCCGCCGACGCGGCCTCCGCGTCGGCGGATAGACTAACGCGGGCTCATCGCGGCCAGACGTCGCCGCGATCATACCCAGACACGAGAGGAGTCGCAACGTGTCATCCGTTGGACCGAAGAACGTCGCAGTTGTACTGGCCGGAGGCGTCGGCGTACGCGTCGGGTTGGGTATCCCCAAGCAACTCATCCGCATCGCTGGAAAGGCGATCGTCGAGCACACGCTGGAGACGCTGAACGACAATCCCCTCATCGACGAGGTGATCGTGATGATGAACGCCGCCAGCATCCGTGAGCTCGACTACATCCGCGACGACCCCCGGTACGACAAGCTCACCGCAGTGCTCCCCGGTGGCGATTCGCGAAATGACACGACCCAGCTCGCTCTCGCGGCTCTTCCGGCCGATGAGGAGATCAACGTCATATTCCACGACGCCGTGCGACCGTTCATCGATGACCGCATCATCGCCGACTGCGTCGCCGCGCTCGAGAACTACGAGGCCGTCGACACAGCCATTCTCTCGGCCGACACGATCATCGAGGTCGACGAGAATCGGCACATCACCGGGATCCCCGTGCGCTCGACCCTGAGGCGCGGCCAGACTCCCCAGGCCTTCAGGATCTCGGCGATCCGCCGTGCCTACGCGATCGCCGAGGGCGACCCCGATTTCGCGGCGACGGACGACTGCGGCGTGGTGTTCAAGTACACGCCCGAGGTCCCGATCTACGTCGTGGACGGCACTCCGGAGAACATGAAGGTCACCGAGCCTCTCGACATCCACATCGCAGACAAGATCTTCCAACTCCAGACCGAGGATCTCTCGTCCCCCGGCGCCCCGGCGCCCGAGGACTTCGCCGGGAAGACAATGGTCGTGCTCGGTGCCAGCTACGGGATCGGCGCCAGCATCGTCGACGCCGCCCGCGAGTTCGGCGCCGAGGTGTTCGCTTTCAGCCGGTCGACCACCAACACCGACATCACCTCGCGCAAGGCGGTGCGTGCCGCACTGGCGACGGCGTTCGATGCGACTGGACGCATCGACTACGTGATCGTGACTGCCGGCATCCTCTCGATCGCGCCTCTCAACGAGACGAAGCGTCGCGACCTGCGTCGCACCCTCGACGTCAACCTGGCCGCGCCGGCCAAGATCGCCCAGGAGGCCTACAGCTACCTGGAGCAGACGAACGGCCAATTGGTCTACTTCACGTCGAGTTCCTACACCCGCGGTCGCGCCGGCTACAGCCTGTACTCCGCGACCAAGGCGGGCATCGTGAACCTGACCCAGGCGCTCGCAGACGAGTGGGCGGACGCCGGCGTCAAGGTCAACTGCGTCAACCCGCAGCGCACCAGCACCCCCATGCGAACGCAGGCCTTCGGCGAGGAGCCTGCAGGCACCCTCCTCGAGGCGGAGACGGTGGCGAACGTCACGCTCAAGCTCCTGACGACCGACCTCACCGGTCAGGTCATCAACGTCGTGCGCGGCAAGGCTTAGACGGCGGGGACGTCCGAATCACGGGAGGCCTGGGACGCACGCTCGAATGCGGCCAGCTTCTCGACGACCACATCCGTGAGTTCGGCGATGCGCAGGCTGTCGCGGCGCGACTCGTCGATCTCGCGCTTCAGCGAGGCGACGGTCTTCCGCAGGGCGGCGACCTCCTCGCGGAAGGCGTGCACCTCTTCCATGGCGGCCATCGTGTCGGGCGACATCTTCCAGCCGGTGCGGATCATGCGCTTCTTGATTCTGTCTTTCATGATGGACGTGCACCTCTTCTTCGCAGGATGGACTCGAGCACCACTCGTTCACCATAGGGCGTCTGCACGGCGGCCGTCTCGACGAGGTCGAGGTCGAGGTCGTTCTCGAGGGCGAGTCGAAGCAGGTCCCGCATGGGAACGTGCCAGCTCAGGGGATCGACGGGGCTGAAGCCCTCGGCGGAGTCGCCGAAGGCCGTCAGCATCGCTATCGATGCGGGACCGCCGGTTCGACGGACGAACTCCAGCACCGTCAGCCTGTCGCTGTCGACGAGGCCGTCGAGGGCATGGCGCAGGTAGACGTTGACGGCATCGTCACCGGCGAGGAGCTCGACGGTGAGATTCAGCATGTCGCGACGGTCGGCGAGGTTGAGAACCCGGAAGTCGACGTCGACGGCCGCTTCGGCTGCCGCGAGGCGCGCGCGTTCGATCGCGGGCCAGACGTAGTCGAATGCGATGACCCGATGCCCGAGTGAGGCGAAGTACCGAGCGTCGACGCCGTCGCCGCAGCCCACGTCGACGATGAGCGAGTTCGGGGCAAGCCGCGCGGCGAACCGCCGTGCCTGTTCGCTGGCATCGGGGGTCGCACTCGCTGCTGCGGCCGCGTACTCGTCGAGCCACAGGCTGCGGTGAAGGCTGTGCTCGCCGAACCAGTTGTAGAACCGACGACGGGTTGCTTTCGGAGTGCGGAATCTGAACGACGGATCGGGCGACTCCCAGTCGACTCCGTAACAGGCGGCAAGCCAGGCTTCCGGGTCGGCCGGCGCCGGGAGCTCGACGCCACCGAAGGGTTGGGTGCCCAGCGGCAGGATCGCCTCGCGGGGAAGCTCTGCCTGCATGTGGATCGGCTCGAAGAACTCCCCGCCCTTGAAGAACGCGGTGAAGATATCGACGTAGTGGTCGGTCTCCCCGTCGGGAAGCCGGAACAGGACCTGCAGGTGGGCACCGCTGTGGCGGAGCACCTCGAAGCCGCGGGACTGGAGCTCCCTCTCGAGCGTGAAGCTCTCCAGGACGAGGTCTGCCGGATGCGAGTGATCGCTCAGGTACGCCAGGTCGACGTCGTCATCATTCGGCAGGAAGGTGCCGGAGCGAACAGCGCCGAGGAGGGTCCCACCGACGATGAACGTCGGAAGGCCGAAGGACTCGAGGGCGAGGATAACCTCCTTGGTGCTCTCCAGCACTCTGGCCTGGACGTCCCCGGCCGAATCGCCGTCGAAGGTCGCCGACAGCCTGCCCCATTTGTTCACCGACAGACGTCGGCCGGAGTTGTCGGCGACGAGGATGGGGGCCGCGGACGTTCCGAATCGAAGACGCCGATGGGCCAGAGAACGCTCGGTCGCCGTGTCGATGACGACGAATTCGGAGGTGCCGTGCAGGCGTGATCTGAGGGCGGGAGGCCACGGGAGGATGATCGAGCCGCTCCGACTCGTGGCCACGGCATCCGTCGTCTTCGTCGACCAGACGCGATGACCGTCGATGAGGACGGAGATCGTGGGATGGCGCCCAGCGTCGGTTGTCGACAGGTGGACGCCGCGTTGTCCCAGGCTCACGCCCACACGTACCCCCAAGTCACAGACACTTCCAATGCACAACTATAGGACGGCCTCAGCCAGCCCGAACTCGGCCGGCCGCGCTCATGCCCCGACGCCACCGCCGACTAATCTTGATCGCATGGCATCAACGCGCAGCAGGCTCCCCCTGCGCCTGCTCGCGTCACTCACGGTCTTCACGGCGTTCGGTGGCCAGTTCTGGCGGAACCTGCTCGGCTGGTGGGGCTTCGGCATCATCGCAGGACTCTGCATCATCGGCGCCATCGTCGCCATCGCGGTCCTGCATCCGCGCCTGGAGTGGCGCCGCGTGCCCAAGGGACTCGTCGCCTTCGTCGGCTTCTGCACCCTGTCGATCGCGTGGTCGTTCTACCCGGCTGCGTCGCTCATCGGCGTGGGCATCCAGCTGGGCACGGCGGTCTGCGGCGTCTTCCTGGCCCTCTGCCTCACATATGCAGAGCTCATCCGCAGTCTCGCGGCGGCGTTCCGGTGGATGCTCGTCCTCTCCCTCCTGTTCGAGGCGTGGGTGGCGTTCGTGGTGCGCGGACCCGTCCTGCCGTTCTGGGTCGACTACGGGGAGCCTCCCTACCCGAAGGCGTTCTACTGGTCGCGAGGACTGCTGCTCGACGGCGGTCCCGTCGAGGGCATCGTCGGGAACCGCAACCTGCTCGGATTCATCGCGCTCATCGCCCTGATCGTGTTCGTCTTGCAACTCGTCGAGGGCACTGTGCGCCGCGGCTGGGCGATCTTCTGGGTCGCGGTCGCGGGTCTGGTGTTCGCCCTCACCCGCTCGACGACGGTCATTCTCGCCCTCGTCGTCGTCGCTGCAGCGCTCGGCTTCGCCCTCTGGGCGCGGGCGCGGGGGGCGGAGCGGCGACGGCCCATGTACATCACGGCCGCGGCATCTGTCGTCGTCGTCATCACCCTGCTCATCACGCTGAACGGTGCACTGCTTAAGGTGTTCGGCAAGAGCGAGGACCTCACGGGCCGATTCGACATCTGGAACGCCGTGATCGGCCTGGCCCAGCAGCGGCCGGTGGCTGGATGGGGATGGATGGGCTACTGGGCACCGTGGGTCGAGCCCTTCGACGGCCTCGCCGTGCGCAAGGGCGTGACCTACCTCCAGGCCCACAATGCCTGGCTCGACGTCTGGCTGCAGGTCGGCATCATCGGACTCGTGCTCTTCACGGCGTTGCTCGCCTCGACGCTGTGGCGCAGTTGGTTCGCCGCCGTCGATCGCCCCCGGGTCGGGATCGCGGACGACCAGCCGTACACCGCCCGCTCCCTGCTCCCGCTCCTCATCCTCGCCGCACTCCTCGCCCAGAGCCTCGCCGAGAGCCGCATCCTCTACGAGGGCGGCTGGATGCTCGTCGTCGCCTTCTGCATCATCACGAAGCGCGCGCAGTTCGCCCCCGTCGAGGCCGCGGGAGATCGGCAGTCTGACGACGCGACGCCGTCCTCCGGCGAACGGGTGCGCTGACCCGTGGCCGAGCGGCGATTCCTCCTCCCCCCGGGCGGCCGGACCTTCCTGGGCTCCGCGGTATTCGCCTCCGCCGTGACGACGGCGATCTTCCTCACCGCCTTCAGCACCCAGCTGATCCGCTCACTCATCGGCTGGCCCGGGTTGATCAGCATCCTCGCCGGACTCATCATCTGCGCCCTCGCGTCGCTCTGGTACCGCCGCGCGCACCTCGAGTGGCATGGCACACTGCCCATCTCCGTCATCGTCTTCGTCGGATGGGCCGTGCTGTCGATCTTCTGGACCGACACCACCATCGCGACAGGCATGCGCCTCGTCTACATGCTCGGATTCGGCTTCCTCGGCTTCTACGTGGCCGTCCTGCGCGACACCATCCAGATCGTGCGCGCCGCCGGCGACGCCCTGCGCATCCTCCTGGTGGTCTCACTCGTGCTCGAGGTCTTCGCGGGAGTGCTGATCGACCAGCCGATCGCCTTCCTCCGGATGCAGGGGAACATCGCCGACCTCGGTCCGATCCAGGGTGTGTTCGGGACCCGCAACCAACTCGGCTTCATCGCCGTGATAGCGCTCATCACCTTCGCGGTGGAGATGGCCACCAACTCCGTCCCCCGACGCGTCGGGCGCTGGTCGCTGCTCATCGCCGCGGCCTGCCTCCTGCTGTCCCGCTCCCCCGTGGCGATCGGCGTGGTGGCCGTCGTCGTCGCCGCCGCCCTCGCCCTCTTCGCCGTGCGCCGTGCACGTGCAGCATCCCGCTGGATCTGGCAACTCGTGATCCTCGCCGGCATCGCCGTCACCGGAGTGCTGATCTGGGTCGCCCAGTCGCGCGTGATCGACATGCTGAACGCCGGCAGCGAGTTCGAGGTGCGCTACAGGCTGTGGCGCTCCATGACCGCCTACGCCAGCCCCAACAATCTGCAGGGCTGGGGCTGGGTCGGCACCTGGCCTGACACGGTTCCGTACCTCTGGATGAACCTCGCGACAGGGCGTGACAACTCCACGGGCCTCAACGCCTATCTCGACGTCTGGTTCCAGCTCGGAATCGTCGGCTTCTTCGCCTTCGTGGCGCTCATCGGTCTCGCGCTCGTCCGCTCCTGGCTGCTCGCCTCCGACAAGCGCAGTCTCGTCTACGTCTGGCCGGCGCTCATCCTCGTGGCTCTCGCGACGGTGTCGTTGGCCGAGAGTTCCGCGCTCTTCGAGAGCGGATGGATGCTGCTCGTCATCTGTTCCGTCAAGGCGTCACGCAGCATGAGCTGGCGCGATGCGCTGCCGAAGCGCGATCCGGTCCCGTTGGAGCCCGCGCCGAAATGACGCTCTCGCTCAGCCGGAGATGACGCCGCTTCAGCTGGCGGAGGCGCCGGCGAGGAGGTCCTCGATCACCACGGCGGTGTCCTCCCAGCCGTGCACCGAGACGCACTCGACGCCCAACGCCTTGACCGGGTAGTCATTGCCGTTCGGGTCGAGCCTGTCGCCCACGAACAGCATGTCGTCGAGGGAGAGTCCGGTGATCTCGGCGAGCCGCTTCATGCCGAAGGCCTTGTCGATGCCGCGCCTGGTGATGTCGACCGAGGTCGAGCCGCCTCCGCGCACCTCGAGGTCGGGCAGTTCCGCCTGAGCAGCATCCCGCAGCGCGTCCTTCTTCTCCCCCGTCGGGTCCCAGGCCACCTTGGCCGCGACCGGGGCGGCCTGGCCGAGCGCCGAGAAGGTGATCTGCGAGCCCCGGTCCTCGAGGATCGGCCCCCAGGTCTCGCTCTCCCAGTAGCCGAGCCCCTTCGCGACACGCTCGACGACCTCGAGCGCTCGGTCGCGCTCGTCGGTCGTCAGGTTCTCGGCGTAGACCTGGGCCCATTCGCCGTCGTGGCGCCGGTAGTACTGGGTGCCGCAGGTGGGCATGAGATGCAGCCGACCGAAGGTCTCCTCGTCGGCGATGGGCAGGTTGTCGAGCACCTGCATCCGGAACTGGCCGATCTGGCCGCCGGAGATGATGCACACCTCCGTGGCTGCGAGCAGTCTCACGAGCAGATCCGCCATTCGCGGATCGACGGGCGATTTCGAGGGCGCGAGGGTGTCGTCGAGGTCGAACGCGACAAGGAGGGGCAGAGACATGGCGGATGCCCTTTCATGGGACGAAGTCGGGTGTGTGCGAACGGAGTCGGGTCCGTCGAGTCGTGATGAGTCTATTCGGCGCGATTCCGGCGCCGAGAGGAGCCGTCTCCGAAGCACAGCCGCGCGCGTGTTCAGCCATCGCCGCGAATGCTCCAGAGCTGGACCTGTGCGGACGCACCATCGTCCGTCGTGTAGTCGCGCGACGAGTGCAGCACGAGGTCGTCGGCGTATCGCGTCGGCCAGTCATCAGCGCACTCGGAGTCGGTGATGACCCACCCCACTCCCCCGGCGATGGCCGATGCGACCGGGAAGCTGCCGTCCTGCCGCCCGTCGACGACGGCGCCGACGTCGACGTAGTCCTCGGGCCACGCCATGCCCACGTGGAAGAAGGCGACGGGGCCGCCGCTGTTGACCTTCAGGTAGCGCGGATCGACGCACCCGTCGGTGGCGATGAGGGCTCCGGTCTTCGCCGCATCCGTCGACGATGCCAAGGCGGATGCCGCCAGCTCTCGCGGGGTGCGCGAGGCCTCGAGGGTGTGCATGGTCGCGTCCTGGCTGAACCGCAGCACATCGATCGCCGAGCCTGCGGCGACGAGTGCGGTGACGGTCACCACGACGCTGACGGTCACGCGCAGGGCTCGGGCGCGCGACGGCGACTCCGACTCCGTCTCGGCCGCCCGTCGCCTCAGCCCGATGACGACGTCGACGATCACCGGGAGGATCGTGAGGGCGATCAGGGTGAACGCATCGATCCAGATGCGGTACGGCTCGGCGTTCGCGCCCCACCGGTCGTTCGAGGCGAGCACGAACCAGGCCGCCATCGCTCCGATGCCGTAGGCGCTCCACAGCGGGCGACGTGCCACGATGCCGGCGACGGCCACGGCGACCAGCGGAAGGATCAGCACGACGCTCGCCAGCAGTCCGGCACGCACGCCGAGGCCCAGGGCGACGTTCGAGTCGACCCTGAACGTGAGGAACGGGTCCTTCGAGATGATCCCGATGGCAGTCATCACGACCTGCGGCGACGCAGCGAGCGCGGCGGCGGCGCCGCACACGGCGACGAACCCCCGGGAGTCGATGATGATCGCTATCAGGCCGGGAATCGCAGGCAGCAGCCCGAAGACCAGGGTCGGCAGTTGCCCGCCGACGGCGAAGACCGTCCCGCCGGTGAGGAACAGCACGGGGACGAGCACCACTGACACGATGGCGGTCTTCCACCGACGCCTCGACACGATGGCGTACACGGCCAGCACGTAGACGGCCAGATAGACCGCCGTGATGAACGAGTAGGTCTGCACGTTGCCGAGCGCACCGATGGCGATCGCGGCCAGCAGGGTGCCCCACATCCGGAGCCGACGAGATGTCGGACCGATCCAGACGGCCAGGATCGTCAGCAGCGCCATACCCGCGATGGCCACGGATGCCGCCTCGCCGTTGAGCGTGTAGAACATCGCGAAGGGTCCCCAGAGCACGGCGTGCGACTGCAGCTGGGTGAACCAGGCGCCTCCGTCCAACCACGCGAAGGTGCCGATGATGAAGGGGATCACGGCCAGCAGGCCGAGCAACGGGCGCCGCCAGCGCACGATCAGCACCATCGCGAGGAATCCGACGAGCACCGTCTGCAACGCGATGCCGACGATGTTCCACACCACGATGGAATCGGCGCCGGTCACCCGGGCGACGAGGCCGAGGAAGGCGTAGTACGCGTGCGGGTAGAAGTTGCTCCCGGTCTGGGTGTCGGGCTCGACCGCGGAGAACAGTCCATCGGCGTAGTTCCGGACGATGGACAGGTAGCCCCACTGGTCGTAGGAGAAGTAGTTGCGCAACAGGTCGAAGCGCCATCCGGCGCGCGCGACCAGCGGGCCCAGCGACAGGGCGAGAGAGGCGACCATGACCGAGGCGATGACTCCGACCGTCGCCCAGATGGAGATCCGACGCTCGGGGTTGGTTCCTGCCACAGTGACTGACGCCCTTCTCACGGGCGTTCGCAGGCGAGAGATGGTGCCAACGCCGTTGTGTGCGTCCCCGATCGGGGGGCGCCCCGTCAGAGTACCCGATCGGATACGGAGGGTCCTGTCAGTCTCCGGCCCGTCGTGAAACGGCGACGGCGATGAACTCGTTGTAGATGAAGGCCCGCCCCGCCCAGCGGGGGAAGGGGAACGAGTACTGCCGCACGGGCTCCAGGCCGAGGTCGGCGAAGACCTCCTCGATCCCCGCGAAGTCGACGAACAGCTCGTGGGTGGCGTCGGAGGCGTAGCCGCGCTCCTGCGGGGTGATCACGCAGACCCGGCCCCCGGGGCGCAGGTACGGCAGGTATTCGGCCAGGAGGGCTCGTCCTGTCGCCGCGTCCATGTGCTCGAGCACGTGCGAGAGCAGCAGGGAGTCGAAGCGACCGGCGACGGCGAACTCCGATGCGTGGAACTCCTCAGGCGTGAATCCCGGAAAGCCCCGCTCGCGCACGACGGAGATCGAGTCGGCATTGTGGTCGACGCCCACTCCGCTGCCGAGGTGCTGGAGGTTCCGACCGATGCCGCATCCGATGTCCAGGACGAAGCCGAGGTCGAGCCGGCGAAGGTTCCACCTGTACGGCGCCTGGACATTCAGCACGCGCTTCCAGGTGGCCGTCTGCTTGGCCACGAGTCGATCGGTGTAGGCACTGTCGCGGGTCGAGGGGGCGGTCGGGCTGTCGAAGGGCGGCGTTGCCCTTCCGGTCGGTCCGGAGCTCATGTCACGACCATACAGCGCCTGGATCTGGCAGGTGGATGCGTCGACGGCGGCCGGCTCCGAGCGGGCCCGGCGTAGGTGGCCGCATAGGATTGTCGCTGGTCGACGCAGTCGGCCCCACCCTCTGACGACAGGCGGTGGTGCGGCTTCCGGATGCCGCCGCGAACGGAGTTGCACGTGTCAGACATCGAGGAGTACCCGTCCGCCGACCCTGAGTCGACGTCGCGCGGCGGCTTCACCCCGGTGCTGGTCGCGACGGCCGTGGTCGGCGTCGCCGGGTACGTCATCACCTGGCTGGTTCCATTCGTCATCGGCACGGCGGCGTACACCACCTTCGCCATCTACTGGTCGTTCACCTTCCTGCTCGCCGCCGGACTCTCGGGAATCCAGCAGGAGGTCACGAGGGCCACCGGGCCCGCTGATGCCGCTGCGGTGCCGCCCCGGAGTCGTCTCGCCCGTGCGCTGCCGTTCGCGCTGGCCACCTCGCTGCTGGTGTTCGTCATCGTCGTGGTCTCGGCGCTGTTCTGGGCTGATGCCGTCTTCCCTGAGCAGGGCTGGGCGATGGTGTGGCCGTTGGCCGTCGGCGGCGCGTCCTACGTGCTGCTCACAGTGCTGACGGGCACGCTGTACGGCTCCGCGCATTGGCGTGGGGTGTTCTGGGTGATCCTGATGGAGGGCACGCTCCGCCTGATCCTCATCGCCGGAACCCTGGTCGTCACGACGGATCAGGTCGCGCTGGCCTGGGCCGTGGCGATCCCGTTCCCGACCACCTTCGTCGTCATCTGGCTCGCCGCAGGACGTCGCCTGGTGCAACGCACGCAACTCGACGTCGGCTACCGGCAGCTCGTGTGGAACGTCGCACGCACTGTGCTCGCAGCGACGGGGATGGGCCTCTTGGTCAGCGGCTTCCCGTTCCTGCTCGGAGTGACATCACCGGATGCCGATCCCGACCGGCTCGGCACGATCATCCTGCTCGCCACCCTCGTGCGTGCCCCGCTCATCGTGGTGGGACTCGCGCTGCAGAGCTACCTCGTCGTCCTGTTCCGCGGCACGGCGCACTTCTGGGGCCTGCTGCTGCGGCTCGAGGGGGTGGTGCTCGCCGTCGGCGCCGTCCTCGTCGTCGCGGGCTGGACCCTCGGACCGGCTGTCTTCGCCCTGCTCTTCCCAGAGGAGCCGCCCATCGACGGCTCCCTCATCGCCGTGTTGGCGGCATCGTCGACGGCGCTGGGCGCGCTCTGCATCACCGCCCCGGCCACCCTCTCGCGCTCGCGCCACGGCCTGTTCACGGCCGGATGGGTCGTGGCCGCCCTCGTCACGATCGGCTGCCTGCTGCTGCCGCTCGAATTGGAGGCGAGGACGACTCTGGCCCTCATCGTCGGCCCCGTCTGCGGCCTGCTCGTGCAGGCGGTCGGGCTGCCTCTGCTCGAGCGCCGCCGCGCCTGAGCGCGCTGCACGGACGCGCGGCGAGGAGCCGTCAGGCCCCTGTCGTGCGCTTCCAGGCCTCGATGGACGTGATCTCCGGCAGGGCCTTCCGGTAGCGGGAACTGAGTTCCGCCCACTCCCGGCGGTAACGCAGGTTCGCTCTGACCGACTGCACCAGCAGCTTCCGGAAGAGGCGCGGGTTGCGCAGGTGCCAGGTCGCGCCCGATCCCTCCGCATTGGTTATCAGAACGCTGTCGTGGTCGGGGACCTCGAACCAGCGAGCATCCTGGTACGACAGGTGTGCGTCAGGTCGTTGCCTCGACGAGGCGCTCGGCGTCGTGAAGGCGTGCTTGAGGGACTGCTGGGCGAGCCAGACCAGCAGGCCGAGCCCACGCGGGCCCGGATCGGCACGGCCCGTGGTGACCGACATGATCTCGCGCGCCGGGAAGTGCGGCAGGTCGCTCGTCTCGCGGATGAGCTTGCCCTCGGTGTACGTCGAGGCCATGGCCCGCACGCGGGGCAGGCGGTCCACCATGTCGGCGTGCAGCTGGTCGGGCCCGTCGAAGATGTTCTTCACGGCCTCGAGGCGCATCGCCACGGTGTAGTAGTCCATGGTGAGCAGGTTCTTGAGGTCAGTCGAGAGGTTCGCCCGCCAGAGCGAGCCGCCACGCTTGTACGGCGAGTGCAGCAGGGCGGCGACGAGTCGATTCCTGGCGTGGAAGAACGCCTGCCAGTCGTGCGAGTCATCCTTGTCCACCCAGGAGACGTGCCAGACCGCGGCCCCGGGGAGACTCACGGTCGGGTAGCCGGCTTCGCGCGCGCGGAGCGAGAACTCGGCGTCGTCCCATTTGATGAAGACGGGGAGCGACAGGCCGACCTGCTTGATGACCTCGACGGGGATGAGCGACATCCACCATCCGTTGTAGTCGACGTCGAACCGGCGGTGCAGCCACGACGTCTGCCGCAGGTTCGACTCGCCGAAGTCGTGACGAGCCGGCGTGAAGGGACCCCAGATGAACGGCTTCCAGCGGATGCCCTCGGCGAAGGCGTGCAGCTTCGCCTTGTCGTACATGTCGAGCATGTGGCCGCCGACGATCGCGGGCTTGGTGGAGTAGTTCGCGAACGTCACGGCGCGACGGATGCTCTCGGGCTCCACCTCGACGTCGTCGTCGAGCAGGATGATGTAGTCGGACTCGCCGGCCTGCACGGTCTCGATCATGCCGCGGGAGAATCCGCCGGAGCCGCCGAGGTTGGCCTGCTCGATGACGCGCAGCTTGCCTTCGAGGCTGTTCTCCGCCAGCGGGTAGCCGGCGTTCTCGAGGATGCGCTCCGAGCCCTGGTCGACGACTGTCAGGCGGTCGAGGTGCGCGAGCACCTCCTTGTCCTCGCCGATCTCCCAGAGCAGCTTGGTGCAGTAGTCGCCGCGGTTGAGCGTGGTGATCGACACCGTCGCGGTTCCGTCGACCCGGGGCGTCGCGCCCTCCGGCGCCAGCCAGTCCGCCTGGACGAGGGTGAGCGGCTCCTCCCCCGACACGAGGTCGAACCACAGCCATCCGCCGTCGATGAACGACGCGAACGGCAGGTGGAATGTCCCGGTGTGGTCCCCGGCGACAGTGAGGTCGTCGACGCGCTGGATGACGCCGCGCGCGTTGGAGCGGTAGACGATGACGGTTCCAGTGCCCTGCGTGCTGATCCGCAGGTCGACACCGCTGAGGCTCGTCCAGGCGTTCCAGTAGCTGGCGGGGAACGCGTTGAAGTAGCTGGCGAGCGACACGGTGCGGAACGACGGGATCTCCAGGCCTCGGCGACCCCGAAGCCAGGCCATGCCGTTGCGGTTGGTGAGCCTGACGGGGTCCCGATCCGCACCCTCGATGAAGACGCCGCGGATCTTCGCGAGCCTGTCGGCCTCGCTCTCCGATCGGCGATCCCAGGTCCAGACCTCGGGGTCGAGGTAGAGCGGCAGTGCCTGGGGGTCGGCGTTCGCGGGGAAGATGACGCGCTGCAGGACGGCGCGCTCCTCGATCGGTGTCGACTCGGTCATTGCCTGTGGTGCTCCCTCGGGGCGGTGGGTCGGTGTGCGGATCGGCTGATCAGCCGAGCGCGGGCTTGAGCTGGTTCTCGTACATCGAGAGCGCCGAGCCGATCGCCATGTGCATGTCGAGGTATTGGTAGGTGCCGAGGCGTCCGCCGAAGTAGACGCCGTCCTCCGACTTCGCCAGTTCGCGGTAGCCGAGCAGCTTCTCGCGGTCGTCCGGGGTGTTCACCGGGTAGTACGGCTCGTCGCCCTTCTCCGCGAATCGGGAGAACTCGCGCATGATGACGGTCTTGTCGGCCGGGTACTCGCGCTCGGGGTGGAAGTGGCGGAACTCGTGGATGCGCGTGTACGGCACGTCGAGGTCGGCGTAGTTCATCACCGAGGTCCCCTGGTAGTCGCGGATGGGCAGCACCTCGCGCTCGAAGTCCAGTGTGCGCCAGGAGAGCTCGCCGAGCTGGTTGTCGAAGTACTGGTCGACCGGACCCGTGTAGACCACCGGGATCCTGCCGGCGATCGCCTTCTTGTTGATCGGCTGCGACTCGTCGAAGAAGTCGGTCGAGAGCCGAACCTCGATGAGCGGGTTGTCGGCCATCCGCTCGATCCACGCGGTGTAGCCGTCGGTCGGCAGGCCCTCGTAGGTGTCGTTGAAGTAGCGATTGTCGTAGGTGTAGCGCACGGGAAGGCGGCTGATGATCTCGGCGGGAAGCTCGGTCGCCGGAGTCTGCCACTGCTTCGAGGTGTAGTCGCGGATGAAGGCCTCGTAGAGGGGGCGCCCGATCAGGGAGATGCCCTTCTCCTCCAGGTTGGCCGCCTCGCGGGTGTCGTGCTCGGCTGCCTGCGACGCGACGAGCTCCTGCGCTGCGACCGGGCCGTGAGCGGAGCGGAAGAACTGGTTGATGGTGCCGAGGTTGATCGGCAGCGGGTAGACCTCGCCCTTGTGGTTCGTGTACACCCGGTGCACGTACTCGGTGAAGGTCGTGAATCGGTTGACGTAGTCCCAGACCGTCTTGTTCGAGGTGTGGAACAGGTGGGCGCCGTAGCGGTGCACCTCGATGCCGGTGGCCTCGTCGTTCTCGCTGTACGCGTTGCCGCCGATGTGGTCCCGTCGGTCGATGACGAGGACCCGCAGGCCGAGTTCGTTGGCGCAACGCTCCGCGACGGTGAGCCCGAAGAATCCGGATCCGACGACTACCAGGTCGACGTCTGTCATGAAGTACTTCTCCTGCTCGCAAAGGCCGCCACGAGTTCGGGGCCGATTGACTACTCTAACTTCCCCGCCTGCCCGGCGCCTCAATGGGCTCGGCGGATGCCGCCTCAGTCGGCCGTGGCGCGGGTTCCGGCCACCAGCCGATCGAACGGACCGTTCGCGGCGTCCCGACGGCGGAGGCGCCGGAGGACGGCCCACGCTGCGCCGATCAGCACGATCAGCGCGCCGGCGGCGAGCTCGACCGGGTAACCGGGCGCGTGATAGGAGACGTGGACGACGGTGCCCTCCGACCCGGGTTCGACGTGAACGCCGAGCAGGAACGGTTCGACCGGGTCCTTCGTGAGCGTCGCGCCCTCGACCTCATAGCCGGGCCAGGGGATGCGGCTGAGCGCCACGGTGCCGCCGTCCGATCCCACGCTGTCCACGCGGAAGGATGCTCCCATCGCGTCCTCGGAGAGCTGGGTCACCGTTGTGCCGTCGGACGACCAGACCACGCCTCCCGCCGGCGCGACGGGCTCGTCGCGCACGAGGAGTCGGGTGAGCTCGGTGTCCTCGGCGACATGCCAGCCGTCGGGGATCTCGTCGCGCGTCTCCTCGGGGACGATCGCCTTCACCAGCTGGATCGTGCTCACGCCGATGAGGTCGACCAGGGTCTTGCCCGTCTGGGGCTGCACCTCGAACAGCTTCTCGAACAGCTCGCCGCAGGTCGAGCCGTTGTACTGCATGCAGAGACCGGACTGGTAGGCCGGGTAGTAGACGGCGGAATAGGCGTTCTGCACGCTGGCGTCGTTGATGTAGAACATGTTCGCCATCAGGGTCTCGGCCCAGTACTCCGGATGCTCGTCCCCGTTGCGCACGCCGCCGACGACGATCACGTCACCGACGGCATCGGTGTACTGCGTCTTGTAGTCGGCGATCAGCGACGGGTTGCCGTAGTCGGGGAGCGGAGAGGACCCAGTGATGTGGTGCTGCGGAACGAGCAGTGCCACGGTCGTGCCGATGACGACGACGGCCACCAGGGCCGGTGCGTTCCGCCTGGCCGGGTTCTCGCTGCGGCGGCCGCCGCCGAGCAGGCGGTAGACCACGTAGAGCATGGCGATCGACACCACCGTGACGACGGCGATCCACTTCCAGTACTGCGGTGCCGCCGAGAACGCGAAGTAGGCGGATCCGACCGTGACGGCCGCGGCTGCCCCGAGGCGCGCGCGTCCGAGCCTCAGCGCGGGGGCGAGGGAGAGCGCGATGGCCAGGATGACCAGGATCGACGCCGACAGGTACGGCATCAACCGCACCGGGAAGCGCAGCGGGCCGAAGTCGCTGGGCAGCAGCACGGCGAGGAGCGCGATCGCCAGCACGATGACGATGCTGACGCGGGAGCGGAGCACTGCGACCAGGGTGCGCCAGTCGACGAAGGCGAGAAGGGGAAGGAACCAGGCGATGTAGAGGATCGGCGCGCCAGGGGCGTCGAGCCCGCTGAAGAACTTCATCCACGGGCTTCCGACCGGCGTCGATGAGGCCGCGAGTCCGTTGAGGCTCACCGTCAGCAGGCCCGAGTTGCCGATCCCGGATGCGCGCCCCGTGACCGGCGCGACGAGCAGACCGGGCAGGTGCACGATCACGGCGAACAGGCCGGCGAGCGTCGCGGCGGCGAAGGCGCGGACGATCGTGGGGCGGTGCTTCTGGAGGAACGCCTCGACGATGGTCGCGGCCAGCACGGCCGCCAGCATCAGGGTCGCGTGAACGTAGCCGATCCCGATCAGCCCCATGAAGGCCAGGAGCGGGAGGATCGGCGACTTCGCCTGGAACACGGCTCGCCTCGTCAGGGCCCAGGCGAGGGGCCAGATGGCCCAGGCCATGAACCCGTTGACCCACGATGCGGCATCGATGTAGAGCGTGAATCCCGTGAGGGGCACTGCAACGGCCGCGACGGCCGCCCACGACTCCTTCGCCCCGAAGGTGCGTGCGAGCAGCCAGACGCCGAAGGCGGCGATGCCGATGAAGACCAGCTTGACGGCCGTCATGTACACGACGGCGTCGGTGGCCAGGTGCATCCCGGCGCCGATCAGCCACAGCGGCGGGCTGAAGATGCCCCATGCTCCCTCGGCGAGGTAGTTGCCGGACTGCCAGACCGTCGGCGCGATGAGCGACCAGTCGCCGGCGAGGAAGCGGGCGCCGATCTCGTACCACTGGCCCATGGCACCGGACTGGGTGTCGTCGACGAAGTAGAACCGGGGGTCGAAGACGAGCGGAATCATCGCCCCGAGGATGGCCGTGGCAACGGCGGCCACTGGCCACCACAATCGGGATCGCATCAGAGAATTATCGCCCATCGCGCTCGACCGGCGGTGCAGCCGGGCGCCGCGTCCACCGGCATGCGTCACAATTGAGGTGTGAAGCCACTCGTCTCCGTCGTCATTCCCGCCTACAACAACGACGAGTACCTCGAGCAGACCGTCCGTTCGGTGCTCGGCCAGTCCTACTCTCCGCTCGAGGTGATCATCGCCGATCACGCCTCGAGCGACCGCACCCTCGAGGTGATGCGACTCTTCGCCGACGATCCCCGCGTCACCCTGTTGTCGACGGATGCCGGTGGTGGCGCCCTGCGCAACTGGAACCGCGTCAGCGAGGCGGCGACAGGCACGTACATCAAGCTGGTCTGCGGCGACGACATCATCTACCCCGACCTCATCGCTCGCCAGGTCGACGCCCTCGAAGCGAACCCGTCAGCCGTGCTCGCGGCGTCACGACGCGACATCGTCGACGCCGACGGCGAGCCGTTCATCAGGGGGCGCGGCCTCGCCGGACTCAAGGGACTGCATCCGGGGTCCGTCGCGATCCGGAAGAGCGTGCGCAACGGGACCAACATCTTCGGAGAACCGGCCTGCGTGCTGATGCGGCGGGACTCCCTCGAGAACGTCGGATGGTGGGACTCGCGCTTCCCCTACCTCATCGACCAGGCGAGCTACACGCGGGTCCTCCTCACCGGCGACTTCGTCGCGGTGGACGAACCTCTCGCCGCGTTCCGGGTGTCGGCGAGCCAGTGGAGCGTCCGCCTGGTGAAGGACCAGGCCGGGCAGACCATGGCCTTCCACGACTGGCTCGCCGCAGAGCATCCCAATGTCATCCGGGCGTCGGATCGGCGCGTCGGGAACCTGAGGGCGCGAGCGATGGCCAGGGCGAGGCAGCTCACTTACGTGTACCTCGGACGGCGCATGTCGCGCTCGAACGCCGGAACCGGCGAGAGCATCGTCTGATGGCCGGGCACCGATTCCGCGACGGGGCGCTGTGATAGATTCGCGTTCCGTGAACACCGGCCAGACTCCCGCGCCTCAGGCCGACCACACAGTCTCGATCGTCATCCCCGTCTACGGCGGGGAACGCACTCTTCCCGGCCTGCTGACGGAGATCGAACCCCTCACGTCGACGCAGCAGACCGCCGACGGACACCGCTTCGTCGTGTCCGAGGTGCTCTTCGTCTACGACAACGGCCCTGACGCCTCCGACCGCGTCATGCGCGAACTGGCCGAGCAGTACGACTACGTGCGGTCGGTCTGGTTGTCGCGCAACTTCGGCCAGCACGCGGCGACACTCGCGGGCATGGCCTCCGCCGGCTCGGACTGGATCGTCACCCTCGACGAGGACGGCCAGCACGATCCGGCGGCCATCGGCGGCCTGCTCGACACCGCCATGCGCGAGCAGGCATCACTGGTCTATGCGAAGCCGACGAACGAGGCCCCGCACGGAGCGCTGCGCAACGTCGCATCGCGCAGCGCCAAGAAGGTCCTCGAGTGGTTCACCGGCACCACCGGGGCCACCGACTACCAGAGCTTCCGGCTGGTGCTCGGCAGCGTCGGGCGCAGCGTCGCGGCCTACTCGGGTTCCGGCGTCTACCTCGACGTGGCCCTCGGCTGGGTGGCCGGACG
This sequence comes from Leifsonia sp. Leaf264, assembly GCF_001422325.1. Classification (GTDB taxonomy): domain Bacteria; phylum Actinomycetota; class Actinomycetes; order Actinomycetales; family Microbacteriaceae; genus Orlajensenia. Next base: position 110,648 of record NZ_LMMR01000004.1, on the reverse strand, counting down.
TGTGGCCACCTCCCCCGTCGAACTGCGCGAGGAGGGCGGACGCCGCTCCGGATACACCGGCCGACGGCTGTTCGCCCACTTCCTCCGCATGATCCTCTCGAGCGGTACCCGCGGGCTGCGCTTCGTCGCCCTCCTCGGCATCATCTTCGCGGCCTTCGGCGCTCTCGTCGCCGTGGTCGTGCTGATCCAGCGACTGTTCGGCGACGTCGCCATCGAGGGCTGGGCGTCCACCATGGTCGTGATCCTGTTGAGCTCGGGCGCGATCCTCTTCTCACTCGGAGTGATCGCCGAGTACATCGGGATCAACGTGAACATGGCGATGGGCCGCCCGCCGTACCTGATCACCAGCGATCCGGCGGCGGGTCCGCTGGGCCGCCGCCCCGCCGGTCGTCCGTGACCCGACACGTCTGGGTCGTCGGCGCCCGGGGACTTCTCGGTCGAGGAGTCGTCGAGCGCCTGCGGGCTCGGCCGGGCTGGTCTGTCGCCGACGCGCGCCCGCTCCCCTGGAGCGATCCGGCCGCGTTCGCGGCTGCCGTGGCCTCCACCCTCGATGGGCTCGCAGCCGCTGTGGCCGCCGGCCCGGAAGGCGACGAGTGGGCCGTCGTGTGGGCGGCCGGCGCCGCCGTCACGAACTCGCCCCGCGAAGCGCTCGACGCCGAACTCCACCAGCTCGACGTCGCCCTGCGCGAACTCGAGTCGGCCGGCTCCCGCGGGCTCGATCCGCGATCCGGCGCGCTGTTCTATGCCTCGTCGGCCGGTGGCGTCTACGGCGGCTCCGAGCATCCGCCATTCGACGAGAACACTCCCCCGCGGCCCCTGGCTCCGTACGGGCACTTCAAGCTCGAGGCCGAGGAGCTCGTCCGGGGATTCGGCGAGCGCTCCGGCGTTCCCGTGCTCATCGGACGGATCGCGAACCTCTACGGACCGGGACAGAGCCTCGACAAGATGCAGGGGCTGATCTCGCACCTCGCCCGCGCCCAGCTCACTCCCCAGCCCGCGTCGATCTACGTCTCGCTCGACACCCTGCGCGACTACATCTTCGTCCTGGACTGCGCCGACCTGGTGATCGACTGCGTCGCCAGACTCGCCACCACCCCCGGGGTGACCACGAAGATCATCGCGTCCGGGCAGTCCGTGACCATCGCCGACCTGCTCGGCTACTTCCGCCTGATCTCCAAGGGCAAGCCGCACGCCATGCTGGGCTCCAACGCCGCCTCGGCGCTGCAGGCCCACGACCTGCGCGTACGCAGCGTGGTCTGGCCCGATCTCGACGTCAGATCGCTGATGCCGCTGCCCGCCGGGATCCACGCGACGATCGAGGATCTGAAGCTCGGGATGCAGGCAGCCCGCTGATCCGCCGCCCGTCACGCGGTCGGTCGGCTATCGGGTCGTTCAGAGACTCGCGGACGCGGATCCGTCGGTCAGCGATCGGCGAGCAGCCGCTGCAGGTAGGCGCCGTAGCCGCTCTTGACGAGGGGTGCCGCCAGCTCGGCGAGCTGCTCGTCGTCGATCCACCCGGCGCGCCAGGCGATCTCCTCGATGCAGCCGATCTTGAAGCCCTGTCGCTCCTCGATGACGCGCACGTAGTCGCTCGCCTGCATCATCGACTCGAATGTCCCCGTGTCGAGCCAGGCCGTCCCGCGGTCGAGAACCTGCACGCTGAGCCTGCCCAGCTGCAGGTAGCGTTCGTTGACGGTGCTGATCTCCAGCTCGCCACGAGGGCTCGGCTCGATCGTCTTGGCGATGCCGACGATGTCGTTGTCGTAGAAGTAGAGGCCGGGTACCGCGTAGTTGCTCTTCGGGGCGGCGGGCTTCTCCTCGATGGAGAGCGCGGAGAAGTCCTCGTCGAACTCGACCACGCCGTAGGCCGTCGGATCGGCGACGTGGTACGCGAAGATGCGGGCGCCGTCGATGTCGGTGTTGGCCTGCAGTGCGGTTCCCAGGCCGGCGCCGTGGAAGATGTTGTCACCGAGCACCAGCGCCACGGACTCGTCCCCGATGAACTCCTCGCCGATGATGAAGGCCTGCGCCAGCCCGTCGGGTGACGGCTGGACGGCGTACTCGATGGTCATTCCGAGGCTCGTGCCGTCGCCGAGCAGGGCCTTGAACTGGGCGTTGTACTCGGGCGTGGTGATGATCAGCACCTCGTTGATGCCGGCCATCATGAGCGTGGACAGCGGGTAGTAGATCATCGGCTTGTCGAAGATGGGCATGAGCTGCTTCGAGATGCCCTTGGTGATGGGCCACAGTCGGGTGCCGGATCCCCCGGCGAGGATGATGCCGCGCATCGTGTCAGTTTCCCTTGTTCAGTGAGTCGTAGTAGGCCCGCGCTTCATCCCAGGTGGGGAGCAGGCCGGATGCCGACGCCTCGGCGAGGCTCGGGGCATCGGTGTCCTTCGGCGAGAGGAGGAGCGCCTCGCGGTCGATGCCGAAGTCCAGGGCGACCTCGGGATCGAGGGGGTCGATGCCGTGTTCCCGCGGGGCATTGAACGGAGAGGTCACGAGATAGCTGACCGTGGCGTCGTCGCTGAGCGCCACGAAGCAGTGTCCGAGCCCCTCGGAGATGTAGATCGCGCGGCGGTCGACATCGTCGAGCAGCACGGAATCCCACTGTCCGAAGGTCGGGGAGCCCACGCGGATGTCGATGACGAAGTCGATCACGGAGCCATGGGTCGCCGTGACGTACTTCGCCTGGCTCGGTGGGACGTCGGCGAAGTGGATGCCTCGCACGACGCCGCGCTTCGAGACCGAGGTGTTCGCCTGAGCGAGAGAGAGCGGGTGTCCGATGGTCTCCTCGAGACGGTCGAACCGGTACCACTCGAGGAAGACCCCGCGGTCGTCCCCGAACTGCTTCGGGGTGATCTCGTAGCTGTCGGGGATCTTCAGTTCTCGGATCTGCACCCGAGAAGTCTAGTCAATCGGGGACATCACGGCTTCGGCGCCCGGCGCAGCTTCGAGGTGACGGCCCGCATCGGGGCCGTGAACCTCCAGCTCGTGCTCGTGCGCAGGTCATCGACCTCGCGGCGTGCCCTGTCGCGTTCCTGCGTCGTCGTGGCCAGCCTGCGCTGGACGGCGGCCGTGGCACTCACCCGCGCGCCGAGTTCGTGATAGGTCGCGCGCACCCTGTCGGGGTCGGCGTTCGCCGCAGCGATGAACTCGGTGATCGCGCTCGGGACCTCGGTGCCGACGGCGAGCACGCCGAGCCCGTGTCCGTGCACGAACTGGAACGACGGGTAGTCGCGGCTCACCTCCGCCCAGAACTGCCAGACGCCGAAGTCCTTCTTGTGCTCGGCGGTGTCGTGGAAGATGACGACGCCGCGGTCGGAGACCTTCGGCAGCCACGAGTTGAAGTCGTGCCAGACATCCTCCAGACGGTGTCGACCGTCGATGTGCAGGAGGTCGACGCTCCCGTCAGGAGTGCCGTCGACGAAGTCGTCGAAGTAGCCGCGCTTCATGACGGCCAGCTCGGGGTAGTCCTCCGTGCTGATCCGCGTCACCGACTCGAAGACGCTCTCGTCGTAGCGCCCGGCGTGCTCGTCGCCTTCCCAGGTGTCGAGCGCGTTCACCTCGGCGCGGAGGCCGAGTCGCTTGAGCGCCTCGCAGAACACGAAGAAGGAGAAGCCGTTGTGGGTGCCGAGTTCGACGATCGTCTGCGGACGCAGGGCGTTGATGAGCCAGAACGCGAACGGCGAGTGCTCGTGCCAGGCCGACGGGACCAGCCACTTCGGCGTCCAGTAGCTCGTCTCGTCGAGCCATGCCTGCCGGGCACTCGGTTCGATACCGGTCATACGAGCCTCCATCAGCTGGACCAGACGATCGAGCGACGGCTGTCGCCCGGGACCATCGTAGGAGAATCCCGTGCGCCGGAGTGAGGCCGCTGAGGGCGGGTCGCGGCGCCAGACGATAGAATCCTCGAGGCAATCAAACGAACGGACACCCCTCTCCCATGAAGATCCTCGTAACCGGCGGCGCCGGGTTCATCGGCTCCAACTTCGTGCGTCGCACCCTCGAGGACGCCTATCCCGGACTCGAAGGAGCCGAGGTGGTCGTCCTGGACGCGCTCACGTACTCCGGGAACCTCGAGAACCTCGCCTCAGTGGCGGAGTCCCCGCGCTACACCTTCGTGAAGGGGGACATCCGCGACGGCGCGCTCCTCGATGAGCTCTTCCCCGGGCTGGATGCAGTCGTGCACTTCGCCGCCGAGAGCCACGTGGACCGCTCGGTTCGGGATGCGAGCATCTTCGTCGAGACGAACGTGCTCGGCACGCAGCAGCTGCTCGACGCCGCCCTGCGCAACAAGCTGCCCCGTTTCGTGCACGTCTCCACCGACGAGGTGTACGGCTCGATCGCCGAGGGCTCATGGGACGAGGAGCGCGCCCTCGAGCCCAACTCCCCGTATTCGGCGTCGAAGGCGGGCAGCGACCTGTTGGCGCGTTCCTACCACCGCACCCACGGCCTGAACGTGTCGATCACCCGCTGCTCGAACAACTACGGGCCGTTCCACTTCCCCGAGAAGGTCATCCCCCTCTTCGTCACGAACCTGATTGACGACAAGCACGTGCCCCTCTACGGAGAGGGCAACAACATCCGCGACTGGCTCCACGTCGACGACCACACCCGAGGCATCGCCATGGTGCTCGTGAACGGTCGGGCCGGCGAGATCTACAACATCGGCGGCGGAACCGAGCTCACGAACAAGGAGCTCACCCAGCTGCTGCTCGACGCGACCGGCAAGGACTGGTCGTACGTCGACCGCGTCGCCGACCGTCTCGGCCACGACCTGCGCTACTCGGTGGACATCTCGAAGATCCGCGCCGAGCTCGGCTACGAGCCGCTGGTGCCCTTCGAGCAGGGCCTGGCCGATGTCGTGCAGTGGTACCGCGACAACCGTTCCTGGTGGGAGCCGCTCAAGGCCCGCGCGGCCCTGAGCTGAGACCCGCGGTGACCTCCTACCTCATCGCGGGCGCCTCCGGCATGCTCGGCCAGGACCTGCAGAGCGCCCTCTCGGGCCGCGAGGTGACCGCCCTCGGGCGGACCGATCTCGACGTCACGGACCTCGAGGCCGTGCGCGCGGCCGTCGCCGGCCACGACGTCGTCATCAACGCGGCCGCGTACACGCGGGTGGACGACGCCGAGTCCGATGAGGATGCCGCGAATTCGGTCAACGCGCTCGGAGCAGAGAACCTCGCTGTCGCGGCGGCCGAGAACGGGGCCACCATGGTCCAGATCTCGACGGACTACGTGTTCGACGGGCGAGCCACCACCCCGTACCCCGAGGACTCTCCGCTCAATCCGGTCTCCGCCTACGGCCGCACCAAGGCCGCCGGCGAGATCGCCGTCGCCGCGGCGAATCCGCGTCACTACATCGTGCGCACGGCGTGGCTCTACGGCGCAGGCGGCGGCAACTTCGCCAGGACCATGCTCGCGCTCGCCAGCTCCAAGCCGTCCTGGACCGTCGTGGACGACCAGACCGGGCAGCCGACCTGGACCGGTGACCTGGCGCGCCAGATCGTGCGCCTGCTCGACGCCGACGCCCCGGCCGGCGTCTATCACGGCACCAACTCCGGCTCGACGACCTGGTTCGGTTTCGCCCGTGCCGTGCTCGCCAGTGCGGGCCTCGACCCCGAGCGCATCCACCCCACCGACAGCTCGCAGTTCGTGCGTCCCGCCCCGCGGCCAGCGTACTCGGTGCTCGGACACGATGGCTGGGCCCGTGCCGGTCTGGAGCCGATGCGCCCGTGGCGCGAGGCTCTGCAGGCGGCCGTCGACGAGGGCGCCCTCAGCTGACGCTCCCCGCTGATGCTCAGGTGGCCCCCGCTTAGAATCGAACCGACCGCCACGACGAAGGACGCGCCAGATGAAGACTGCCCTGATCGGCTGGACGGGGTTCGTCGGCTCGAATCTCGCCTCCCGCTTCCCGTTCGATGCGCTCTACAACTCGAGCAACATCGCCGACATCGCCGGACGTGAGTACGACCTGGTGGTGACAGCGGGCAATCGGGCCGATTCGTTCCGGATCAATCGGGATCAGGCCGGCGACCTCGCCGAGGTCGACGCCCTCGGTGACCACCTGGAGACTGCGCGCATCGGCAAGCTCGTTCTCGTCTCCACAGTCTGCGTCTACCCGGCCGGCGGCGCGCCGAACGAGTCCACGCCGCTCTCGGACGACGACCTCACGCCCTACGGCCAGAACCGGCTGCACCAGGAGAGGCGCCTCAGCGCCGCCTTCGACACCCTCGTCGTACGACTCCCCCAGCTCTACGGCGATGCCCTCAAGAAGGGCCTCATCTACGATCTGGCCAACGACTACAGGGTCGAGTACATCCGCCCGGACACCGAGTTCCAGTACTACGACGTGCGCCGGCTCTGGAACGACATCACCGTCTGCCTCGACGCCGGACTGTCATCGATGAACTTCGCGACGGAGCCGCTCCGCAACGCCGAGGTCGCCCGCACCGTGTTCGGCCGCGACATCACGGGCAACAACCCTCCCGGCCCCGTCGACCCGTTCGCGCAGATGTACACCAGGTCCATGACCACGGAGCACGCCGACCTCTTCGGCGCCTCGGGTCCCCACCTCGCCTCGAAGGAGCAGGTCATCGCCGCCATCTCCGAGTTCACCCGCAGCACTGCGGTCGCGGATCGCTGAGGCCGGCATGTTCGACAGGTATCGCGTCTCGGCCATCATCACCTGTGCCGGCAAGGGCACCCGCTTCGGCGGAAACAAGCTGCTCGTCACCATCGACGGCATGACGGTTCTCGAGAAGACCGTGCGCTGCTTCGACATCCCGCTCGTCGACGAGATCATCGTCACTGTCAGCGCCGACCACGAGGCCACGTACCGGCGCATCCTCGAGGAGGCCGGTATCGATGTCACCATCGTCGTCGGCAGCACCGAACGCCATCTGTCCGCGAAGAACGGCCTCGACGCGACCAGCGGCGACCTCATCCTGGTACACGACGGAGTCAGGCCCTTCGTGACCCCCGACCTCATCGACAGGGTCTCGGCCGCGGCGGTCGAGCACGGTGCCGCCATGCTCGGGCTGCCGAGCACTGTACAGGTCAAGCTCATCGGCGACGACGGCTTCGTCGAGGGCTCGCTCGACCGATCGCACTCCTGGCTCGGACAGACCCCCCAGGGCTTCCGGCGCGACCTCCTGGCCACCGCCTACGACACGGCCATAGCTGGGGCCTACGCACGGGTGAGCGACGACGCCGACCTGGTCGCCGAGTTCTGCTCCCACAGGGTCAAGATCGTGCCGGGACATGTGAACAACATCAAGATCACGACCCCGCAGGACCTAGGCACCGCTCGCCTCATCGCCGCCAACCTCCTCGAAGAAGATGACTGAAGGCCCGACGACGGCGCTCGAGCAGGCGGCCGCACCCGGCCACGTCCCTATCAAGGTCAGCGTCGTCATCCCGACCTACAAGCCGACCGAGGCACTCGATGCACTCGTCGCGTCCCTCGACGCCCAGTCTCTGCCGCAAGCCGAGTTCGAGGTCGTCATCGTCGACGACGGGTCCCCCGACGAGACGACCTGGCAGCGCCTCACCGCCATCGCGTCGACGCGACCGAACTACCGGCTCGAGCGCATCGAGAACTCGGGATGGCCCTGCCGGCCCCGCAACATCGGCGCCGATCTGGCCCGGGGCGAGTACACCGCCTTCATGGATCACGACGATCTGTTGTACCCGGACGCATTGCGTGCAGCCCACGCCTACGGCAGCGCCAACGACGCCGACGTCGTCAACGGCAAGGAGGCGCGCACCCACGATGCCGAGTGGGCCATCGACACCTACAGGCGCGACCTGCCGCAGTCGATCGGACGAGCCGACCAGCATCCGCTCACCCCGACGAATCCCCACAAGCTCTACCGGTCGGCCTTCCTGCGCGAGCACGACATCAGGTTCCGCGAGGGCGGCCGGGTGCTCTGGGAGGACATCTTCTTCAACGTGCTCGTCGCACGGCACGCCGAGAGGGTGGCGACGCTGGCCAGCACGCCGTACTATCACTGGGTGACCCACCCGGGCAGCGGGTCGACGACCTTCCTTCGCAAGAACGCGGACTGGTGGAACTGGCTCGACGAGGTTCTGTCGGCCATCACGACGGACCTCGCCGAGAAGCCCGCCGAACGCGACCAGCTGCTGCTGCACCAGTACCGCGCTCGGGTTCTCGCATCATTCAACGCGGCATTCCTCGAACGCGACGATGTCGAGAAACGCTTCATCCTCGACCGCGCCCGGACTCTGGTCGAGAACCACCTGCCGACGCGGTTCGACGCCTCACTCACGCGCTCCCAGCAGATCAGGGCCAGACTCCTGCGTGCCGGCGATCTCCCGGGACTCCTCCTCGCCTGCGATGAGGACAGGGCCGTGCCCGGCGCAGGTCGCCTGACGTCGGCGGCGTGGAGCGATGGCGTCCTGCGCATCGACGTCGACACGGCGTGGCGCTCCGGATCCGGCAGGCGCCACGCTCTCGCGGCTGATGGCGGCCGCCTGCTGAAGAGGCTCTCCCCCTCCCTGGCCGCGGCCGCCGGCCCCGACCTCCTCGACGTCACGGCCGAGATCGAGGGGGCGAGGTCGGAGGTCGGCATCCGCTCGCGCTCATCTCGGGTGACCTGGATGCTGCCATCGACATCGGCTGTCGCGATCGATCGAGCGGATGCGGTCTTCGACGTATCGGGCACGGCCACCCTCGACGTCGACCGCGCCGTGTTCGGTTCGCCTCTGGTCGACGGGCTCTGGGACCTCAACGTCCGAGCCACCCTGGCCGGATCCAGCCAACAGGCCAGGCTGGCCGCCGCCGACTCCTCCGCACTGCAGCCCGCCATCGTGAACGGTCGTTCCGTCATCCCGTACGTGAACGCCGACGGCTTCCTCAGCGTAGCGATCGGACCGGCGGGGGCCGTGCTCGGGTCGGACGTCATCGAGCTCGTCGCCGTCTCGGCTCGCCGGCGCGAGGACCGCGTGGAACTCAGCCTCGAGCTGGGCGGCGCCCACCTCCACGGTGACGGCACGACCGAGACGACGCTCGACGTGCGCCCGCTTCGGGGCATCGTCGGGCGTGTGGCCGGGCGCGCCAGGAGGACGGCCGGAGTCGCGCTGGGCCGCTCCGAGGGCCCGCGCGAGGGCACCGTGCCGGCATCCGTCGCGACCTCGCGCGGACGCGCGACCGTCACCGTGGACCTTCCGGGAGACGTCCACCGGTTCATCATCACCGGTGGCAACGCGCCGGCGGGACCGAGGCGCTGGCAGATCGAGATGAGTCGTTCGCTTCAGGTGAGCGTCACGCCCCTCAGAATGGACTCGTGAACACCGCCCTCCTCGCCCCCAAGGTGACGGTGATCGTTCCGACGTACGCGACCGGCGACGCCCTCGCGCGCGTCGTGTCCTCCCTCGACGGTCAGACCCTCCCCTCTGCCGAGTTCGAGGTGATCTTCGTCGACGACGGATCGCCCGACGACACTCATGCACGCCTGCTGGAGCTCGCCTCGAATCGTGCCAACGTGCGGGTGGAGCGCATCGAGAACTCGGGCTGGCCGAGCGCGCCGCGCAACCTCGGCGTCGACCTCGCCCGTGGCGAGTACGTGATCTTCCTCGACCACGATGACGAGCTCTACCCGAATGCCCTCACCGCCGCCTACGAGCGGGCCAGGCGGGCCGACGCCGACGTCGTCAACGGCAAGGAGGCGCGGACCGATCAATCCAAGTGGGCGCTGCCGACCTACACCGCGAACTTCGACAACGCCGTCGGACGTGAGGACGTGCATCCGCTCGTCCCCACGAATCCGCACAAGCTGTACCGGACGGCCTTCCTGCGCGAGCACGGCATCAGGTTTCCCGAGGGTCGTCGGGCGATCTGGGAGGACGTGTTCTTCAACATCGACGTCGCCCGTCACGCGGTCAGGATCGCCACGATGGCCGACGAGCCGTTCTACCACTGGGTGCGAGGGGCGACGACGTCGTCGTCAGGCTATGCGGACGACCAAGTGGAGTGGTGGTCTGCACTGCGGCGCATCTTCGCGTACGTCGAGGAGCGTCTGGACGGGGACCTCAACACGTTCCAGCGCCGCCAGCTGCTGATGGAGCAGTACCGCTCGCGACTGCTGCCCGCGTTGGGCGCCGGTCTACGGGCGCGGCCGCGCGGCGATCAGGAGTTCGCGCTGACCACGGCGGCAGAGATCATCAGCGAGCATCTCCCCGCAGGGTGGGACGCCGAGCTGCCCAAGCACCTCCAGGCCCGCGCCCACCTCATCCGCACCGGGCGAGCCGACCTGATCACGATGCTGGGCAGGTACGACGCCGACATCACCGGCAAGGCCTTCTGTACCGGGATCTCGGTCGTCGATGATCTCATCGAGGTACGGGCGAAGACGGTCTGGTTCACGACGAAGCACGGATTCCTCGACCTGTCACCGCGATCGGGACGAGTGCTTCGACGCCTGGCACCGGAGCTCGAAGCGGCCCTTCCGGCCGCCCTCCTCGACGTCACCGACGACGTGCTGGCGGCGCGCGTGACGATCGGCGTGCGTTCCCGGCGCGATGCGATCACCTGGCTCGCACCGACGACAACAGAGGTCTCCGTCGCTGATTCGACCGACTACCCCGACGTCACGGCCCGGTCCGTCGCCGTCATCGACCCGCAGCGGGTCGCCATCGATCGGCCTCTCGCGGCCGGACGCTGGGATCTCCACGCCAGGACCGAGCTCTTCGGCGTACTGAATCAACGGGGCGTGCGCAGCGCCTCTCCCACGGTCGTCGGTCGGCTGACCCGCGGATCGATCGACGTGTCACGGACTCCGCTCGGAGCGGTGGGCTTCACCCTGTCGGACCGCTGACTGCCGGGTTCCCTCGTCTCGCGGCACCCGGTCGATCAGACCAGCGGGTTGTCGGAGCGGATGCGCTCGAAGACGGCATCGTAGAGCTCGGTCACGCGCCTGTTGTCGCGCCGGAGTTCGTTGACCTCTGCGCGCAGTTCCTTCACCTCGACCTGGTGGCGCGCCAGCATGGTGGCGACGGTCTCCCCGGTCTGCACGTCTACAGTAGCGAGCAACTGGAGGTTCTCGTACGTGCGCGGGGCGAGACGCGAGGCCACCTTGGATATCAGGTTCTTCATAGGTGCTCCAGTCCTTGGGATGTCGCGGGTGCCAGTTCATCGAGCCGCCGGATGGTGGCCGCGATCGTACGGCGTCTGATGCCGTAGCGATCCGAGAGCCCCGGCGAACGGGTCTCGTACCGGAGGCCATAGCCGGCGATCTCGTCGTGCAGCCACTCGACCGGGAGATGCCAGGTGGTCGGGTCCTCGCGCCTATAGCTGTCGGGCAGTTCGGTGTCCATCGTCATGTAGGCCTCGGCGTCGCCACGGAGGACCAGGTTGAGGAAGTAGAACACGTTCCGGCGGTTGGTCTTCGTCATTCCCTGGAGCAGCCCGTGCCCGAACACCCACCAGGGCTCTCGGGTCTCGATCAGGTCGAAACCGAGCGCGAACAGGGCGTGCCGATCGTTGAGGTTGACGAATCTGTAGTCGGCATCGGTGGTCGAGGACGCGCGAGCGAGATTCAGAGCCTCATTGCTGTAGTCGACCCCGACGACGCGATGGCCGGCACGGGCCATCCGCTCCGTCACGGCACCGTCACCGCAACCGAGGTCGAGCACGTTGGCTCCGGCCGGAAGCCGATCCAGGAAGTCCTCGACCCACTGGTCGTCGGGCGACGATCCCTGCACGCCGTCCTGCTTGGCATAGCTCTTGTCCCAGAATACCCGCGCACGGTTGTACACCCCGAACCAGGTCTCGAAACGGTCGCGGGTGGACCGGGGAGTGACGAACTGGAAAGTGGGGTCCGGGATACGCCAGCCGGGGCCGTAGGCGTACTCGAGCCAGGCCTCGGGCCGCGCCGGTGCCGGAAGGACGACACCGTCGACCTCGATGCGCTTCACAGGCACGAGGTCGGCGGGAGTGACCTGATCACCGCGGAGGGCGAACGGCTGGCAGTACTCGCCATCCCGGAAGTAGCCGGTGAAGATGTCGATGTAGTAGTCGACGTGACCGTTCTCGTCGAAGAAGTCGAGCTCCAGGTGGGCCAGGCTGTGCCGCACGACGACGAATCCGGCCGCCTTCAGCGTCCGCTCCATGCGGTAGCTCGTCAGTGCGATATCGGTCGGATCGGATTCCTCGCACAGGTAGGCGAGATCGATGTCGTCATCGTGCGGGAGAAGTCCCCCGTTGCGCATGTAGCCGAGCAGCGTCCCGCCGACGATGTAGACGGGATAGCCGGCGCGTTCCAGCACGGCAACGGCGGCGGCAGCGCTGGCGAGCAGCCGCTCCTTCACCCCGCTGTCATTGCCCTCGAAGACCACCCCGAGGCGGTCCCACTTGTTCATCGCGAGGTGTCGGCCCTGCGCGTCGACCACGGCTATCCGAGAGCTTCCGGCGCCCAGTCGCGCCTCTCCGGAGGCCAGCGACCGGCCATCGGCTGAATCACGGACCTCGACCGACGTGATGCCGTCGAGGTACGGCGCGAGCGCAGCCGGCCAGGCGAGGAAGACCTCGGGATCGACGGCATCCGTCGACTCGGAATCGTCGTCGGACTCCACTCGGGTCGACCACACGCGCTGACCATCGAACGTCACGTCGACGGTCGCGGCTCCCTCGATCTCGTGACGGAGGATCGACAGGCCTCGCTCATCGATCCTCATTGAGAAAGAGCCGCGATAGCTTCCTCGATCGGCCCGTCGAAGACCTTGTGCCCTTTACGCAGCACGACGCCGCGGTCGCACATCTCACGGACCATGCCGAGGTTGTGGCTCACGATCAGCATGGTCTTGCCCTGTGAGGTCAGCTCGGCGATCTTCTGCTTGCACTTCTCCCGGAACGGCGCGTCCCCGACGGAGAGGATCTCGTCGACGAGAAGGATGTCGAGCTCGACGTGGATGGCGACGGAGAAGGCCAGGCGCATGAACATGCCGGAGGAGTAGTGCTTGACCTCCTGGTCGATCTTGTCGCCGATCTCGGAGAACGCCACAATGTCGTCGAAGCGCGCATCGGTCTCTGCCGCGTTCATGCCGAGGATCGCGGCGTTCAGGTAGACATTCTCGCGACCGGAGAGCTCGGGGTGGAAGCCGGCCCCGACCTCGATGAGGCCGGCGACGCGCCCACGCGTGAGAACCTTGCCGCTGTCGGGTTCGAGCACGCCGGAAATGACCTTGAGGAGCGTGGACTTGCCCGAACCGTTGTAGCCCAGCACAGCGAGCGACTCGCCCTCGCGCACCTCGAAGCTCACTCCCTCGAGCGCCTGGAAGGTGCTCGAGCCGACCTTCTTGCGCTTCATCCACCCGATGAAGGCTTCCTTCATCGAATGGGTGTGCCTCAGAAGGAAGTCCTTGCGGACGGAGTCGACGATGATGCTGGGGCGAGTGTCGGTGAGTGTTGTCATCAAAGGTCCTGTGCGAATCGGCGCTCGAGGCGGCGGAAGGTGAGCTGACCGATGACGATCACGACGATGCAGAAGACGAAGGCCTGGATCACATAGAGGGTCATGCCGGGAGGAAAACCGTGATTGCCGACTTGGCTGGCAGACACTGTCGTCTCCCAGAACGCGCGATGGAACAGCTCGACGGCGACGGCGAGGGGGTTGAGCATGTAGATGTCGAAGGCCCAAGCCGGCAGGGCGTCCTTGACCATGACCCAGGAGTACAGCACCGGGGCACTCCAGGTGGAGAGCATCCGGATGATCTCGACGAAGTTCTGGGCGTCCCGGAAGCGGACGTTGAGCGCACCGAACAGGAGTCCGAGGCCGAGGGAGAAGAACAGGATGATGAGTCCCCCGAGCACGAAGAAGCCCAGGGAGGCGAAGGTCGGCAACCAGCCGACGAGCAGACACGCGAGTAGGAGGATCGCGACCTGCGGAAGGAAGTGAACGAGGGCGATGATGATCGACGCTATGGGGAAGAGCTCGCGCGGCAGGTAGATCTTCTTGACCAGGGCTCGGTTGTCGACGATCGAGTGCGTGGCGTTGCCGAAGGCCTCGTTGAAGAGGTTGATGATGACCACGCCGGAGAACAGGAAGATCGCGAAGTTCGGGATGTCCTTATGGAATTGCAGGATCACGCCCATGACGAAGTAATAGACCATGAACTGCGCGGCGGGCTTCAGATAGGACCAGGTCCACCCCAGTACCGAGTTGCGATAGCGCGTCGAGGTGCCCTTGCGGATGAGCAGACGCAGCAGGTAGTGGTAACGGAAGACATCGAGGATTCCGCGGCCTCGCCCAGGGACTTTGAAGTCGCTGAGATCCGTTCGGGATTCAATACGGGTCACGTGCTACTCGACTACTTTCAACTCTTGAGTCACTGAAGAACCACGGTGATGGCCGTCAGTAATACTAGCCGACGGTGCTCCGGCGACCTCCAAGCAAGCTGTATGCGTTCAGGATCGTGGCAGAGACGCCAGCGTGCGGGCGTCGATTCGCAACACGACGGAGCCGGCCGGAACGGCCTTGACATTCCCGGCGGATGTATATTTCCCGTCCTTCGCCAACCAAGCGTCTGTTCCGGTCGGCGCGGCGACGTAGACCGTCGCCAGCGTCGGTTCGGCGCTGATCTTCAGCGTCGCGCAGGCCGCCGTATCCAGGGCGACGACAGGGAACCCTGTCGCGGCGGCGTCGGTGACCGCGCGAAGTACGCCTCCGGCACCGAAATACGTGATCTTGCCGCAGCGCACGAAGTTACCGAGTCCATTCGCGGACGTCGAAAACGGAGCCACGCGGGTGGGCGAGACCACGGCGTAGCGCGTAATCAGGCCGAGGTCGGCCGCGATGCCCCAGTTGGGCAACGGAACACGAGTGGATCCGACGATCAGGTACACAGCGGTATTCGTCGAACCCCGTACGAGCGACCCCGAGCTCGGCAGCGACTTCGCGGCAGGCAGGTTTGCGAATGAGTCGGATGACAGGGCCTGCAGCTGGGACGCCTTGCCACCATTCGCCTCCGTCGCCGCAGCCGAGTTCGGAAGTGCTGCGAATCCACCTGCCACGGCCACCGCCGATTTCGATCCCGACGCGACGATGATGGCCCCGGATATAGAGCTGGTCGAACGTGCGAGGTTATTGCAGATCAGCCAATTCAATCCTGTGATCACATTGCCGTCCGAAGCAGCTTTCGTCACACGTACCGCCTTGCCAGCCGATGACAAGAGGACGTCCGAGCCGCACTGTGCGAAGACGCCGAGCGGGGAGGAACTGGTCTTGTAGCCGGTGAATCGGGTCCCGTCGACGATGTGCACCTTCGTGCTTATTCCGAACTCCTTCGGAGCGCTCAGATTCTTCACTGGGATCAAGGATGTGCCGCTCACCAAGTACACGTCGTCGTCAGTCACGGTGCGGACGAGGGCGCCGATACCCAATGCCGGAAGGCCACGCTTGAGTGTCGACAAGGACGTTCGACCCACACTAACGATGCGCGGCGTGCTACCGCCGTTGAGCGCCTTGAGCACCGTCGGCGAGGAGACGTAACGCAGCTGACCTGCGAGAGCCACGTACACTTCGGGCGCCCCGACGGCCTTGAGATAGAGCCCACCCGGAACAGCCGCAGCCGTTAGCTTCAGCAGGTTGCAGGTCCAGCCTGAGAGCGGCGTAACGGTGAATCCGCCCGCTCCAGTCTGCGCGAGCGCAGCGAAAGATCCCTGCGTCGCCGCGTACAGCTTTGTTCCACACTGCGTGAAAAGGCTGAGCTTCCCACCGTCCTTATAACCGGCGAAGACGGCATCCGGAATCACCGACGGCGTCGTCGAGGTCAGTCCGAATTCTTTCGTGATGGCAGTGGTGGTGACGCTGTAGCGCCGGTTGGTTCCGTCGACGTACCAGAGCGCTGACGATGCCGAGGTGCGCATGAGGCTTGCGGGGGCCACTCGAACTGCCCCGACGGAATATCTCTTGGCAACCGTTGCGGTCATAGTCGCCGCGTACGGCGCCTTCCCACGGTTGAATGCCGCAGCGGCTGCCGCGTTGTACATCGGGTAAAGCTTGGATGACTCCAGGAGGTAGGTCTTCCCGCCGCTGGCAACGAAGTTCGTCATAGCCGGCCCCACGGCGATGGAGGTGTAGATCGGCTCGGTGAGCGGCATCAGGCCGGAGCTGCAGCTGCCGCCCCAATGAGAGACAGCGGCGCAGGTGGCGAACTTGTGGGTCTTGCCGCCCTGGAGGAGCGATACGGCTCCGGTCAGCGTGTTCGTGATGAACAGGCTCGCGTCGGGCCCTGTCGGCATGCTCTGCAGGTAGATCGTGCTGACCTCCTGGCGGGTGCCGAAGGCCTTCGTGAACTCGGTGTAGTCGGCCTGCGTGGCGACGTGGTACTTGATGCCGGCCGAGATCACGTAGATCTCGGAACCGCCGGCGCGCTTGACGAGCGCGTACTCCTTCTGGGTGGTGGAACCGAACCAGTCGGTGAACATGCGCCAGAAGTTGCGGTTGCCGTAGGCGGAGCATCCGTCTCCGGTCCCGTACATATTGGCCAGCGCCGCGGCATTCGGACGGTACGGCGTGTAGACGTAGAGGCCGGCTGTGGCCTGGTTCTCGATGTAGACCTGGGAGCTGCCGCAGGCACCGTTCGGGTTCCACTGGATCGTGTTGGTGCGACCGGCGACGTAGCCGCGGTCGGCCGGGCGGGCGCGGTACTTCTTGAACTGCCAGGCGGCGTTGTACACCTGGTTGAAGAAGCCGTTGTAGGCGGCGTCGCAATCAGCGGTGTCTGGGCAGGCGTAGCCCGTCGCCTTGCGGTACTGGTTGGCTCCGGGCCAGGTGTCAGTGACCAGCCCCTGCTCCTTCTCCAGCAGGACGAGGATGACCCGGGGGTTGATGCCGCAGGACTGCGCGACCTTGACGATGATCGCTGCGGCGGACTCGTTCGAGGCGCCCGAGAACGCGGAGCAGCCCTCGGAACGGGCCGGCTGCGACGTGGTCGACTGGCGGAAGCTCTTGAGGCAGGTGTAGCCGGAGCGGCAGGTCGGAACGCGGGCCTCGAGGAACGCCTGCACTGCGCTCGTGCTCATCGTCGACGGGTTGTAGAACACCTCGTCGCTCATGATCATGCCGGCGTTGAAGTCCTTGCCCTGCGCAGCCTCGGCGGGCGCGTTCGGTGCCACCGTCGACTGAGCGATGGTGATCACGGATGCGAGGAGGGCGGCGATGACGACCCCGGACAGAATGTTCTTCAGTCGGCTCGGCACGCTGCAACTTCCGTTTCCACGGCAGGACCCGATTCCCGCACATGTCCTTTCATGGTACGAGCGATAGTCACTCCTGCACCAGACGCAACGCCGGAGCCGCCGCAGCACGGCGACCCCCATCAGGGTGCCCCGGCGCTCCCGGCGATCAATCGACGGTAGGCCATCCGCCTCAGGGTGACAGGCACGAAGCGGTACGAACCTCGGATGATGATGTTGCGCAGGTGCTCCCACCGGGTCGTGAACCCGATGGAGCGCATGGCCTTCTGGAGGGCCTTCTCGCTGCGCCACTGTTCGCGTCCTCCGCGGCGCGCGTAGGCACCCTCACCGACCCGGTACATGACCAGGGGATCGGCGACGTTGCCGACCCTGGCTCCCGCGGCGATCATCCGGGTGAACAGCCAGTAGTCCTCCATGAGACCCATCGGCTGATAGCCGCCCGCGGCTTCGACCGCGCTCCGCCTGTAGACGACGGTCGGGTGGCTGAACGGATCGTGGAACCTGGCGTAGCGCTCGATGTCCTTCTGCTCGGTGCGCGGCACGCGGCGCCCCACGATGGAGCCGACGTCGTCGAGGAACTCGTACATGCCCGACCCGACGAGGTCGAGGCCGCCCTCGATGTGCGGCAACTGCATCTCGAAGCGCGTGGCCAGGGAGATGTCGTCGGCGTCGATCCGCGCCACGATGTCGTGGTCGCAGCGGGCGAGCCCGGCGGTGAGGGCTGCGGCCAGGCCGGCGTTCTCGGCGAGCACGTGGTGCACGACGGGCACCGGACTGTCGGCCGCGACGGCGGCGATGGCCGCCGACAGTTCCTCGGGCACGGGACCGTCCTGCACCACGACGACCTGCGTCGGTCGCCGCGACTGAGCCGTCACGCTGCTGGTGAAGGCCTTCGTGAAGTGCGCCGGATCGTCGGCCCTGTAGACGGGGAGGAGGAGCGAGAAGGGGGCGCCGTGCTCTGAGCTCATGCTGCAGCGCGTTCGATCGCGACGACGGCATCGGATGCCGCCTCGAATCCGGCGAGGGCGTCGCCGTTGGCGCGGGGCCGGGTGCTGAAACCATCGCGCCAGCCGCGGCGGAAGCCGTCGCCGAGCACGGACCGGTCGCTGGAGTGCAGGGCCGTGCGGATCCAGCGCCGCACGCTGGACGCTCCGTACAGGACCTTCTCCCCTCGGCTGAGGCTGCGCGAGTGCCGCAGCATCCAGAGCTTGTTGCGCACCTCGTAGTAGAAGCGGGGGCCGGGATCGACGTCGGTGGAACCCAGGATCTTCGTCTTGTGCACCACGACGCTGGAGGGGACGAAGACGCCGTGCCGGCCGCGCAGCAGGCGCGTCGAGTACTCGAAGTCGTCGTTCCAGATAAAATAGTCGGCGATGGGGAGGCCCACCTGCCGCACCACGTCGGCGCGCACGAACATCGAGACGAACGACGTGCTGCGCACAGGCAGGTTGCCGCGCTGCTCGGCTCGGGCGGCTTCCGCCGAGGAGACGAAGGGCTTGCGCCGCGGGGTGTTCATCGGGTGGTCCTGGCCGTCGGTCCAGACGACTCGGGAACCGGCGACGACGGTGTCCGACCCGGAGACAGCGGCGAGCAGGGCGTCCAGGGCCGCCGACGTGGGGATGGTGTCGTCGTCCATGATCCACAGCCAGTCGGGCTCGTGGTGCCGCAGGGCCCAGGCCATGCCGACAGCGAATCCGCCGGCGCCGCCGGTGTTGCGGTCGAGCGAGACCAGGTCGACAGCCGGCCCGAAGGCCGCGACGACTGAAACCGTGTCGTCTGTCGACGCGTTGTCGACGATCACGATGCCATCGAGCGGACGGTCCTGTGCGAGCAGCGCCTCGATCGCCTCGCGCAGCAGTGCGCTGCGGTTGTACGCCACCACGACGGCGACGACGCGTGCGGCGGCCGACGCGGCGGGGGGTGATGCTGCTGCAGACATAGACCTCTATCTTGCCGTTAATTCCTGAGCCGGACGTGCGCGCCGCCGGTGACTGATGCCGCCCGGGGGTGGGCGGCTCGGGCTCGCGTGACGGGCGCGTTCGCATCCGGGGCCAGGAACCGGGAGAATCGGTGAGGACAGCATCGATCGGGGGCACATGGACGGCGACCACACGGCACAGCGACGGATCACGCCGCGCCGCGCTCCGCTGCGGAAGGCGACTGTGCGATGACCACCCTGCGCGTCATCGCCGACCACCTCATCGCCGGGCCCACCGACGTGCCCGGGGACTACTCGGTCTCCATCGCCAGGGCGATCATCGCCACCACCCCCGACGGCTGCGACGTCGAGTCGATCGTTCCGGGCGGGTCCGACGAGCTCGTCGCCAGGGTCCGCGCCGAACTGACCGGCCTCGCCGACGTGAGGCCGACGTCGATCTCCAATCGAGGACTGGCGATCGCCTGGAGCCTCGGTGCCGTCGGCTCCAGCGGCAGCGGCCTCGTGCACGCGCCCGGGCTGCGCGCGCCACTGCGCTCCCACGACCGCGAACGTGGGGACCAGATCTCCGTCACAGTGCACGACACCCTGGCCTGGACATCGCCGGCGGCGATCGGACGTGACGCCGTGACCGTCCGCAAGGCCTTCCTGCGCCGTGCACGACGCTTCGCCGACGCCATCGTGGTGCCGAGCCACGCCGTCGCGGGCCAATTGGCCGAGATCGCCGACTTCGGCGATCGCATCAGGGTCATCGCGGGTGCCGGGAGCATCGGATTGACTGTGCCGACGGATGCCGACGGCCGTGCGCGCGCCCTCGAGCTGCCCGGCACCTACCTGCTCGCCGAGGGCACGCTCGATCCGGCCGACGGCGTGATGGACCTCATCATCGGGCTCCGCCAGGCCGATCTCGATCTGCCGTTGCTCGTCCTCGGCACCGGAGTGGACGACATGCCGTCAGGACCTGATGGTGATCCCCTGCGGGCCGACCTCGAGTCCGGGCGGGTACGCCTGATGGGAGATCTCGGCCCTGAGGATCGCGCTGTCGTCCTCGACCGCGCCACGGTGTTCGTGTTCGCGGGCATCGAGGCCGGCTTCGGGGCTCCCATCATCGACGCGCTGCGCTTCGGTCTCCCCGTCGTGCACTCGGACGCCCCAGCGCTGGTCGAACTCGTCGGCGATGCCGGCATCGCCGTCGAACGCACCGACGCGACGGGCTATCCCGAACGCCTCGCCACCGCTGTCGCCGCCATCGCCGGCGACGAGGAGCGGGCTGCGCGCCTGCGGATCGTCAGCTCCGACCGGGCGAGGGCCTTCACCTGGCGAGACGCCGGCGAACGACTCTGGCAACTGCACGCGGACCTGTGACGCGCAGCCCGCGCTGACGCCGGAACGGCTCCGCGGTCGACGCGCTCTAGCCGACGGGTGCCGGAGTCTCCGTCGGCGGATACACGGCGGCGTTCACCATCGCGTGGATGGCGTCGAAGTCAGGCTCAGACGGGTCGATGCCGTTGGCCGGAACGAGCTCCACGTTCGTGACGGGCAGTCCCTTGGTCTTCGACGCGAGGTCGACGAAGTATCCGAGCATGCTCTGCGGCACATCGGTCTTCACGACCTGGGCACCGGCGCTGGCGACGGCCTGGAACTTCGTCAGCACGTTGGCCGGGTTGAACTGCGAGAGGATCGCATCCTGCAGTACGCGCTGGCGCGCCATCCTGTCGTAGTCGCTGGTGCCGTGTCGTGCTCGGCCGTACCAGAGGGCGTGGAAGCCGTCGAGGTGCTGCGCCCCGGGCTCGATCCAGCCCTCGACCCCGTTGAGGTCCTCGTCGCCGCCGATCGGGATGCGCTGGTCGACGGTGATGTCGACACCGCCGAGAGCGTCGATGAGGTCGGAGAAGCCCTGCATGTCGATCAG
Source organism: Leifsonia sp. Leaf264 (assembly GCF_001422325.1). Classification (GTDB taxonomy): domain Bacteria; phylum Actinomycetota; class Actinomycetes; order Actinomycetales; family Microbacteriaceae; genus Orlajensenia. The sequence goes on along the minus strand of NZ_LMMR01000004.1, from coordinate 89,579 downwards.
CACGTAGTACTGGATGGTGAGCCCGGTGACGCCTTCAGCGGCGTCGCGCATGCCCTCGATCCCCGGCTCGCTGCCGTTCTTCTCGGCATCCGGGTACATCTCGGGGCTCTTCAGTTCCACCTCGGTGTAGATGGAGTTGAGCAGGCAGACGTCGACCTCGCACTCGTCGTCCCAGCCGTAGCCGTTGGGATACTTGTCGGCCATCGGCCCGGGCGAGAACGGCGCGTACATGAGGTTGCGCGGCAGGCCGATCGTGACGGCCTGGCCCGTGGTGGCGTCGATGCTGACCACCGAGATGCTGTCGGGACGCATGCCCTCGCGGTCGGGTCCGGCGTCGCCGCCGAGCAGCAGGATGTTGTACTTGCCGTCGACCGGCGGAACGCTCGGGCCCGCTTGGAACACCGACGAGAGGAATCCGCTCGCCGAGGTGGCGATGTAGGCGCCGTAGAGCGCGCCGCTGCTGAGGAAGATCATCAGGAGGGCGGTGAGGCCGCCGATCCAGGCGCGCGCCGACGGCGTGGTGCGCACCAGTCGCACGAGGCGCAGGGTGTCGATCGAGAGGATCAGCCAGACCACGGCGTAGAAGACCAGCACCACTGCGGCGACCCACAACGTGATGGACGTGCTGAAGAGGGTGTAGAGGGTGGTGCGCGAGAACAGGAACAGTCCGAGGAGGACCGCGATGATGGCCCAGAGGACGAAGGTGCTCACCAGCCCGAACCTGCCGAGCCTGCGATTGCCCGCGAGCACCTGCGGCGTGCCGGGCAGCAGGAAGTTGAGGACGACGAGCCACCAGGCGCGACGCGTCATCACCTGGGCTGACGTGGTGTTGGGGTAGCGGATGGGACTCGCCACTGAGGTCATGGTGCTCATAGCTGGGACTGCAGGTCCGTGTTCTTCTTCTCCACGAGGGTGGCGAGGTCGTCGGCGTAGACGGCGAGCTTGTCGGCGAGGGCGTCGTCGTGCGTCGCGAGGATCCGCAGCGCGAGGAGTGCGGCGTTCTTCGCGCCGCCGATCGACACCGTGGCGACGGGGACTCCGGCCGGCATCTGCACGATCGAGAGCAGCGAGTCGAGGCCGTCGAGCCGGCTCAGCGGAACGGGGACACCGACCACGGGAAGCACTGTCACCGCCGCCAGCATGCCGGGGAGGTGCGCGGCTCCCCCGGCCCCGGCGATGATCACCCGGAGACCGCGGCCTCGGGCATCCGCGCCGTAGTCGATCATCATGCGCGGCGTGCGATGCGCCGAGACGACCTGCACCTCGAACGGCACGCCGAAGTCGCGGAGGGTCTGCGCTGCATCGCTCATGACGGACCAGTCCGAGTCTGATCCCATGACGATGCCGACGATGGCTGATTCGGTCATCTCTCTCACCACTCCATGCTAGGCAACGGGGCTCGCATGGCTCGCACCTGCTCCGGCACGTCCCCGAGGATGTGCGGACGGGTCTGCAGGCTGCGCCGACGCGATCACGGTTTCTGCGGCCGTCGGCTCGGCGGCAGCCGGGCTCGTTGACCTGGCGAAGACGGCGGATGCCCAGTCCCCGATCCGTCGCGACCAGACGTGCGACGAGCGCTCGACGAAGCGATAGAAGAGCGCCGCCACCACGATGCTGCACGGCACCGCGATCACCACGACCGCAGGTTGCGGCAGGCCCTTCAGGGCGTACGAGGCGAACACGAGGATGGGCACGTGAACGAGGTAGAGGCTGAAGGAGATCGTCCCGAGGAACTTGAAGACACCGGCACTCAGGACACGTGCGAGCAGCGGCCAGCCGATGGCGCAGACCACGATGGCAACGGCCGCCAGGGGGACCACGAGGGTGGCCAGGTTCAGTGCCCAGTCGATGCTGCGCAGCGACGGTCCGATCAGCCATGGGCCGAGCAGCGCGGCGACAGCGACGACGAGGACCGACGGCCACAGCCAGCGACCGACACCGCTGCCGTTGAGCCTGGCGGCGACGCGCTGGATGCCGGGGAGTCCGACCGCGAGGAACCCGCCAGCGAGGAAGACTGGAAGATAGTGCAGGGCGGGGATGGCTCCGAGGACACCGACCCAGGCGAGCAAAATCGCGACCGCGACGCCGGCGATCCACCATCGGCGGAACGCCAGGGCGCACAGCACGAACAACGGGAGACAGACCGAGAAGATCATCTCCCACTGCAACGACCACAGCGGGTTGTTCAACTGGAAGTTGCCGCCGAAGAGCGTTGACGCATTCACCAGCGTGGCCCACGTGGGTTCGACGATGCTCGACCGGTTGAGCCAGGTGGTGCCGGGCTGGAAGGGCTGCTGGCGCACCAGGGTCACGAGCAGGAACGCGAAGATCACCGACGCTGCGACAGGAAGCCAGATCCGCACGGCGCGTCGCGGGAAGTAGGCGACCCAGTCGAATCCGGCGCGCTTCGTCACCAGCAGCGTGAGGACGAGCCCGCTGAGGACGAAGAACACTATGACGGCCTCACCGCCGGCCGAGAGCACCTTGAGCGGGCTGTACGACATCCACCACATCAACGACCCTGCGACCGGAGCCGTGCCGGTCAGGTAGACCGCCGACATCGTCGGGAACAGCAGGAGACTGTGGTGGATCACCACGATCAGGGCCGCAACGCCGCGCAGGCCGTCGAGACCGCTCAGGCGCATGGGCGCAGCGAGGCGCGGCGGCGTGACCGGATCGGCCGACGACGTCTTCGACACGCGTGCTCACTCTCTGCGGTGGGGGTTCCGCACGTCGATGACGGGCGAAAATGCGGGGCGGAAGCGCACTGGCTCCCGTGGCCCAGATGAGGATAGGCGATCTCCCTGCCGAAAGCTGGGAATCGCGCCCGGTCAGTCCCCGAAGTGCGCCGCGGCGGCTCGCGCCTGGTACGTCACGTCATCGAGGTCGTCGCCGACGGCGGTCACATGCCCGACCTTGCGGCCGGGGCGGGGCGCCTTGCCGTAGTTGTGGACCTTGACGGACGGATGCTGCGACAGCGCGCTCGCATAGCGGTCGGCGAGGGATCCCTCCGACGGGCCGCCGAGGATGTTCACCATGACGGACCACTCGGCGTGGGGCTCTGTCGAGCCGAGCGGGAGGTCGAGCACAGCGCGGAGGTGCTGCTCGAACTGGCTGGTGATGGACCCGTCGATCGACCAGTGCCCGCTGTTGTGCGGGCGCATCGCGAGTTCGTTGATGAGCAGTCGCCCATCCGTCGTCTCGAACAGCTCCACGGCGAGAGCGCCGGTCACGCCGATGCCCTCGGCGACGGCGACGGCGATCTGCACGGCGACGTCGGACAGACGCCCGGCGGAGCGCGGCGCCGGCGCGATGACCTCGCTGCAGACGCCGTCGGCCTGCACGGTCTCGACGAGCGGCCAGGCCACGATCTCACCCGACGGGCGGCGTGCCACCTGCTGGGCGAGCTCTCGGCTGAAGTCCACGAGCTCCTCGACGAGGAGCGCGTCGCCGTCTCCGGCGAGGCTCGCGAACCAGTCGTCGACCTCGGCGGCCGAGCGCACGACCCGCACGCCCTTGCCGTCGTAACCGCCGCGCGGGGTCTTCACGACGGCGCGGCCACCGTGGTCGGCGAGGAAGACGGCGAGGGCGTCGGCGTCCTCGACGCGGGCCCAGTCCGGCACCGGCAGGCCCAGCTCGGCGAGCCTCTCGCGCATGAGCAGCTTGTCCTGGGCGTAGAGCAGGGCGTCGGGCCCGGGATGCACGGCGACACCGCGCTCGACGAGTTCCCGCAGGATCTCCTGCGGCACGTGTTCGTGATCGAAGGTGAGGACGTCGACGGTGTCGGCGAATGACAGCACGGCGTCGCGATCGCGGTAGTCTCCGACCCCCACAGCGGCCAGCTCGGCCGACATTCCGTCGGCCTCGGCGAGCACCCGCAGCTCGATCCCGAGCTCCACCGCAGCCGGAATCATCATGCGGGCGAGCTGGCCCGCACCGATCACACCAACGATCATCGTCACGTCTCTCCAGGCTCTCGGCCGGCGGATGACATCCGCAGCCGGCATTCAGATTGGCTTCGTGCGCGATGGCTAGACTGCCTGCGCACGTCTATCTTCGCCCATCCCCTTTCCTCTTGGATGCAGTCATGACATCGACCACGACCGGCGGATGGCGCGTACTCCTCTCGCAGCTGGCTCGATTCGGCGCCGTCGGCGCCGTCGGGTTCCTGGTCGACGTCGGCGTGTTCAATCTGCTCCGTGCCACCGTCCTCTCCCCCGAGGAGGTGCACACCGGGCCGCTGATCGCCAAGGCGATCTCCACGGTTCTCGCGATCTTCGTGAACTGGATGGGCAACCGCTACTGGACCTTCGCGGATCGCCGCTCGTCCAGCACGGTCCGCGAGGGCGTCGAGTTCTTCGTGGTGAGCATCATCGGCATGGTCATCGGCATCGCCTGCCTCTGGCTCTCGCACTACGTGCTCGGATACACCTCGGTGCTCGCCGACAACATCTCGTCGAACGTCATCGGCCTCGCGCTGGGCGCCGCGTTCAGATTCGTCGCCTATCGCCTGTGGGTGTTCGCGCCGCACCGCACCGCCACGGCGGCGGGGGCCCTGTTACCGGCCGCCCCAGACGACGGACTGGTCGGGGAGCGCTGACGGCTCGTCCTGCCAGCGCATGCGCGTCCCGCTGCCGTGGGCGGCATCGGTCAGGTCGTGCAGTGCCCGCTGCACGAGGGCGGCGCCGGGGACATCGCGCAGCACGACGGGCCTGTCGGCTCCGGTGTTGATCAGCACGTCGCCACTGCGGAAGGCGCTCTGCAACCAAGAGGTGCGCACGCTGACGTCATAGATGCGCGAGTACAGCACCTCCTGCCGCACTCGGACGAAGAACCCGCTGCGCACGATGATGCGCCGCGTCGTCACGGTGGTGCGCTGCCCGAGCCACCAGAGCACCGGCAGCAGCCAGCCGAAAAGCACAATCGCACCGAGGACGATCCACGCCGTGAGCTGCATCCAGCTCTCCGGAAGTCGGGGTACGGCGTAGCCGGCGACGCCGCAGGCGACGATCAGGAGAAGGGACGGCAGGAACAACGCCCTGGCGTGCCTGCGCAACCGCGCGACGATGCGCTCTGCCGGGACGGTGGGGCCCGTCGCTCCGGTCGGAGGCCCGCCTGCGATGCTCATAGGTCATTGATACCCCAGAGCCGGCCCGCCCCAGTCGCGACGGGCGGGGGTCGCCGGATTCGCCCGGTCAGTAGCGGAGGTGGGTGACGTCCCCGGCGGCGACGGCGCGGCTCTCGCCGGTCTCACGGTCGTCCACGACGAGTCGACCGTCGGCGTCGATGGATGCGGCCGTGCCGATGAGCACGTCGCCTCCCGGCAGCTCCACGCGCACCTCGCGGCCGATGGTGCTGCACAGCTCGGTGACCTCGGCGAGGAGCCCGCTGGCCAGCGGGTCGCCGTCGGTTGCGAGGAAGGCGCCGTACAGCTCACCGAAGGCTGCGAGGTAGAGCGAGAGCACCTCGTCGGGGTCGGGGGTCTGGCCCGTGACCAGCATGATCGAGGTCGAGGTCAGGGTCGGGAGGTCGTGCTCGTCGAGGGCGAGGTTGACCCCGGCTCCGATCACGACGCCGCCGGGCTGCTCTCCCGCCGCGGGCGGCAGCAGTTCCGCCAGGATGCCCGACACCTTGTAGCCGTCCATCAGGACGTCGTTCGGCCACTTCAGGTCGACCGTGACCGATCGCGGGTCGGCGTCGGTGTCCGGGTCCACGGTCACGACGGCAGCCTCGGCGTGGGTCGCGACGACGCTGCGCACGGCGCGGGTCATCGCGGCCCCCGTGAGCAGCGGCAGCCAGCCGAGACTGTCGGCCGGCAGCGGCGATCCATCGGAGAGGCGGGGCCGCACCAGCAGGGAGATGGCGAGTGAGCGTCCGGCCGGTGCGGTCCAGGTGCGGCCGAGCCGCCCCCGTCCGCTGGTCTGGCTCCCTGTCACGAGAACCGAGAGATCGGGCCAGCCGGATGCATCCGGACCGACGGCCCGCTGCACCAGCTCGTCGTTCGTCGATCCGGCCTCGTCGAGGTACTCGAATCGGGCGGCGAGCGCCGCGCTCCGCGTGAATTCCATGACGGGCTTCCCTTCGTCGCGTTCAGAGTAGCGGTTGGGGGTGATCACGATGGTTCGGGCACATCTTTGTATGCATCCCTCAACGGGCACCGGGGAGGTGCCCCGGATAGGCTGAACCGCGTGACCGAGAACACCGCTGCGCAGGCCCCCGACATGATGACGACGGCAGGCAAGCTCGCCGACCTCAAGAACCGCTTCCACGAGGCTGTGACGGCGAGCGGCGAGGCCGCCATCGCCAAGCAGCACGCCAAGGGCAAGATGACGGCGCGCGAGCGCATCACCGAGCTGCTGGACGCCGGCAGCTTCGTCGAGCTCGACGAATACGTCAGGCACCGCACCCACGCCTTCGGCATGGACGCCAAGAAGCCGTACGGCGACTCCGTCGTCACAGGAGTCGGCACCATCCACGGCCGTCAGGTCGCCGTGTACTCGCAGGACTTCACGGTCTTCGGCGGGTCCCTCGGCGAGGTCGCCGGCGAGAAGATCATCAAGGTGATGGAGCTCGCGCTGAAGACCGGCGTTCCCATCATCGGCATCCTCGACTCCGGTGGAGCGCGCATCCAGGAGGGCGTCGTCGCCCTCGGCAAGTACGGCGAGATCTTCCGCCTCAACACCCGCGCCTCCGGAGTCATCCCGCAGATCTCGATCATCTGCGGTCCGGCAGCCGGTGGAGCCGTCTACTCGCCGGCCCTCACCGACTTCGTCATCATGGTCGACAAGTCCAGCCAGATGTTCGTGACCGGGCCCGACGTCATCAAGACCGTCACGGGCGAGGACGTCGGCATGGAGGAACTCGGTGGCGCTCTGACCCACAACAAGGTCTCGGGAGTCGCGCATTACCTCGCCAGCGATGAGTCGGACGCGCTCGACTACGCCCGCACCCTTCTCGGCTTCCTTCCCGACAACAACCTCGCAGAGCTTCCGGTGTACGACACCGACACTGAGCTGGAGATCACGGATGCCGACCGTCGACTGAACACGGTCATCCCCGACTCCCCCAACCAGCCCTACGACGTGCAGACCGTCATCGAGGGCGTCGTCGACAACGGCGACTTCCTCGAGGTGCAGCCGCTGTTCGCGCCGAACATCGTCATCGGCTTCGGACGGGTGGAGGGTCGCTCGGTCGGAATCATCGCCAACCAGCCCAACGCCATGGCCGGAACCCTGAACATCGACGCCGGCGAGAAGGCGAGCCGTTTCGTGAGGTTCTGCGACGCGTTCTCCATCCCCATCGTCACTCTCGTCGACGTTCCCGGCTACCTGCCCGGCACCGATCAGGAGTGGACCGGAGTGATCCGCCGTGGAGCCAAGCTGCTCTACGCCTACGCCGAGGCGACGGTGCCCCTGGTGACGGTGATCCTCCGCAAGGCCTACGGCGGCGCCTACATCGTGATGGGCTCCAAGCAGCTCGGTGCCGACATCAACCTCGCCTGGCCGACGGCCGAGATCGCCGTGATGGGCGGCCAGGGTGCCGTGAACATCCTCTACCGCGGCGAGATCAAGCGGGCCGAGGAGGCTGGCGAGGACGTGGCGGCGGTGCGCACCAAGCTCGCCAACGAGTACACCTACAACGTGGCCAGCCCCTTCCTCGCGGCCGAGCGCGGCGAGCTCGACGGGATCATCGAGCCTGCCGCCACCAGGGTGTCGGTCACGAAGGCCCTGCGCGCCCTCCGCACCAAGCGTGCGAGCCTGCCGGCCAAGAAGCACGGGAACATCCCGCTCTGATGGGCAGGCACGCTGCGACCGATCTGCCGGACGACGCCCAGGCGTTGACCGGCATCACGTTCATCACGCAGGGGGTCTCCGACGAGGAGGCCGCCGCGGTCACCGCGGTGCTCTCGGCGATGCTCGCCGAGGAGTCCGCCGGGGCCCGCACGACACCCCCGAGCGGGCAGAACGCCTGGCAGCGCTCCCAGCGCTCGCTGCGGCAGCCCCTCACTCCGGGCCCCGGGCAGTGGCGGGGATTCGCCGGCTGAGGCCGGCATCCGCTCGGGATGTACCCCTCGTCGCAGGCCGACCCGCATCACCCCTTCTGGGGGCTGGCGACTGCGAGCGGTGTCAGGGAAGACGCTTTCACACGGCGTCCTGACGTATGTCCCCCGAAATGATGACTGTTCCTGTGGTTGCGGGTGCGTCACTATAGATATCGAAGGTGCTCCTGAAAAGGACCACCGCCCCTCGCAGGCCAGCCGTTCGGCAGGCGGCGAGTGGGACGAGTCAGGGCGATATTCGGGTTATCGCCGCGACTCGGATACACGAAGGGGAGCTGGTCTTCAGGACCGGCTCCCCTTCGTCATGTCCGGGCGGCCATTCCGGCCGACCGATGCACCGCGCTGCGTCAGCGAGGGATCTCGAGCCAGATGTCGAGCACCTCGCCGTCGTCGTCGTCCTCCTCGGCGTCGACGGCGCCTCCAGCACCGCCGTCTCCGAGGGCGGCCGTGCGCTGATCGCCACCGCGCAGGCCGACGACGGTCACAGCGACCTCGTCGTCGCTGACCGTGCGCACGATGATGCGGTCGGCATCAGTCGAGACGATCGCATCGCGCAGGGTCGTGAGGATGCGGTCGCGGTCGCCGCCGACGAGTTCGTCGATGCCGCCCTCGTCGAGCAGCGTCACGGTCGCTCCGCGGAGCCTGGCGTCGCGCACGGCGGAACGCACGCCGTCGTCGAGCAGCATCCGCCCCCGGATCTCGTCGCGGATGGCGGCCTCGAGTTGTCGGCACTCGAGGCGTTCGGCATCGCTCAGGTCGCCCTCGGCCTCGGAGATGCGACGCAGCATGGGTGCGGCGATCCTGTCCGTGGTGGCCAGCCGCATCTGCCGCTCGTGCAGGTGGGCATCCTGTGCGGCCTGCCAGTCGGCGGCCTCCCGCTCGGCGAGGCTGTACGACCGCGCCTCACGCGCAGCGCGCGACAGCGATCGGGCGCCGAAGTGCGCGACCCCCACCCAGACCACGCTGCCGATGACGCCGATGAACCCGAGTGCGGCCGGCCCGGCCCAGACGAGCGTCTGGAGCACGAGGAAGGCCACCCCGGCCCAGGCGACGAGGAGCCGCCCGCGTACGGCGGTGATGGTCATGAGTGTTCCGATGGCCGCCACGTACCAGGTCGCGTAGCCGTTGTCGGCCCCGGCATCGAGGGTCGAGCACACGAGCAACGGCATGGCGATGCTCGCGGCGAGGTCGAATGCCGCCACCCACAGCGGCATCCGACCCGGGCGGGTGGGCCAGAGGCTGAAGGTCGTCGCGAGCACGTACAGGGCGATGGCGATGATCGGTGCGACGGGTGAGTCCGGCACCCCGAGCGAGGTGAGCGCCAGCACGACGTGGTATGCCGAGAACACGGCGGCGAGACCGACGATCAGGGCACGGGGAATGGTGATCATGCGCTGTCGCCCCCGCTGCGCGTCCCCACGGCATCGGGATCGTCGTCGGCGACAGGATCGACGACTGCGTCAGCCGGCCACATCAGCGTGACCGTCGTGCCTGAACCCGGCGCGGAGTCGATGCGGGCGGCTCCGCCGACGCTGAGCATCCGTTCGACGATGGAGACCCTGATGCCGAGACGCTCCTGCGGGATCCCCGACGCATCGAATCCACGTCCGGAATCGCTCACGGTGATGCGGCATCCGTCGGCCAGGCCCGTCACGGTCAGTCGTCGACGCACCAGCGTCGCCGGACCGCCGGCGTGCTGCATGCTGTTCACCATCGCCTGCACCGATGCCGAGTACAGTGCCTCAGCGGCCTGCACGGGCACGCCCCGACCGGCCACGCGCGTGGCACGGATGACGAAGGGCGCCGAGAATGCGGACGCCGAGGAGCGGATGCGGCGGGCCAGCCGATCCAGCGGCACGTCCTGCTCGTCCTCTGCCGGCGGCTCCGCCGCCACCTCGAGGTGCTCGAGCGCCGTGCGCGCCATCCGCGCGGCGAGAGCCCGCTGCTCGGGAGTGTCGGCTCCGGCCGCCGACAGCAGAGTGGTGAGGACGCTGTCGTGCACGATCGCGTCGACCTGCACGCGCTCCACGTCCGTGGCGTGCTGACGCACGGCCTGCGCGTACTTGGCGAGGGCTCCGGCCTGGGCGGCGTCGACGGCCTCGGCCGCCTGCCGCAGCGAGGTGAAGATGATCAGCGCGGCCGAGCTGAGCAGGATGGCGTAGACGGTGTCGAGGCTCGCCCGGGTGAAACCGACGTCGCCGCCGGCCGGCGACAGCCTGATGATGCCGTAGCAGAGCGGGGTGATGACGGTGTAGAGCACGGCGATGGGCAGCTTGAACGCTATGGCCGCGTTCGTCGTCGCCACGGTGACCAGGTACCAGATCCACGGGGTGTCATCGGCGAAGTCGGCTGGATCGCCGACGGTGAGCGGCCACACCAGCACGGCGGCCAGGTAGATGACGGCGAACGTGCCGAAGACCAGCTTGTGCACCCGATTCAGCCAGGCCGAGATCGCGACGGCCACGAGGCTCCCGAGCACTGTCACGCCGACGATGTAGGACCACGGGGCGATGAGCTCGGGGATCTGCTGGATCATCACCGGCACCGTCTGCACCACGAAGATGAGCCCGAAGAACGCCGTCGCGCGGGCCAGCGCCAGGTTGATCCGTCGAGCGCTCAGCGCTGCACGCGGCTCAGAGGTCGTCGGCAGGGCGCTGAGCAGGCGTTCCCCGCTCGGTGTGGTGCGGGTCGGCTGGGCCGTCGTCATCCAGCCGAGTCCTGGTCGAGGCCGGGCAGGATGCCGTCCTCGACGGCCCGGCGGAGCAGGTCGACCTTGGTCGGGGCCGGCCGGCCGACTTCGACGTACTTCACCCGCACACGGTCGAGGTACTCCCTCGCCGTGGAGTGCGCGATGCCCAACTGCAGCGCCACGGTCTTGAGCGGCAGTCCGGAGGCGTACAGGTGCAGGACGTCGCGTTCGCGCCGTCCGAGCTGGGCCTTGCCGAAGTCGGCGTCGGCGTCGATGGCCGACGCCCACTCGAGGTTGTTGAGGACGTCGCCGCGGGCCACTGTCGCTATGGCGGCGAGCACCATGGCCGTGGGGGCCGACTTCGGGATGACACCGGCGGCACCGGCAGCGAGGGCCTCGCGCACGCTGGCCACCCGGTCGGCGATGGAGTGCACGAGCACTGCCGCCCCGGTGGCCTGGGCCGCCTTGACGTTATCGGTCACGCTCGATCCGTCACCGAGCGACAGGTCGAGCACGACGACGTCGCAGGGGCGGCCGAGCACGTTGTCGATGAGGTCCTGGGCCCGCGCTGTCGTGTAGATCACGTCGTAGCCGGCAGCCTCGCAGGCCGCCTTCAGTCCGAGCACCACAGACTCGTGGTCGTCGACTATGGCCACCTGGATGGCGGATGCCGCTGCCTCGTTCGACTCCGTCATGTGCGTCCCCTCCACTGGCCCGGCCCACCTCGCCGCGTCCTCCCAGACTACGGCGTCAGCCTGCTCGCGGTCAGGACGCGCGGGTGAAGCGCGCCACGGCTTCGACGTGGTGCGTGTTCGGGAACAGGTCGAACGCGCGCAGGGCCTGCAGTTCGTAGCCGCGCTCACGCAGCAGCCCGGCGTCACGGGCGAGGGCGACGGGGTCGCACGCCACGTAGACGAGCTGACGGGGGCGCACAGCGACCAGCGAGTCGATCACCTCGCGTCCCGCGCCGGACCGCGGCGGGTCGAGGACGACGGTCGCACCCTCGAGGCGGCGACGCTCGGCGGCCGGGGCCTCGACGAGCTCCCTGAGGAACCTGTCGACGCGGGCCGTGACAGCTGCGGCGCCCAGCCATTCCGAGAGGTTCTCGGCCGCATGGTCCGTGGCCCTCGCGTCGCTCTCGACAGTCGTGATGCGCACGGTGGAGCCGAAGCGGTCACCGACGGCCGCGGCGAGCAGGCCGACACCCCCGTAGAGGTCGAGGTTGGCTGCCCGCGGATCGAACTCGTCGCCGTCGATCGCCTCCTGCACGGCCGCCGTGAGAGTCTCGGCGGCGCTGGCGTGCACCTGCCAGAAGCCGCCGGCCTCGAGCCGGAACCGACGCCCGCCCACGAGCTCGTGCACGATGGCATGCGGGGGCGCCTTCGGCTTGCCGCGGCGGTCGTTCTCCGAGACCACGATCCGGGCGACGGAATCGCTCGGTGCGATGACGTCGACGTGGGCGGCACCGGGGAAGCGCTGCGTGAGCGGTGCGATGTCGGCGACCGCCGCCGTCGCGAGAGGCAGCGAGTCGACGGTGACCACGTGGTGGGAGCGCGCTGCGTAAGGACCGACCGATCCGTCGGCGGCGACCTGGAGCCGCACGCGGGTGCGCCACCCCGTCCCGGTGGCCGCGGCGTCGGCGTCGGCATCCGGTGCCGAGGGAATCGCCTCGACATCGACGTCGGTGTCGATCTTCGCCATGCGGGAGAACGAGTCCGTGATGACGCGGCGCTTGAGCTCGCGCTGGAAGTCCTGGTCGATGTGGCCGAACTCGGCACCGCCGGCGCGCTCGTCGGGCGCCCGGTCGACGGAGGATTCCGCCCACACGTGCGGGCGGCGCTCGGGAGCCGCCGTGACGACGCCGACGGTCTCGGCACGCCAGAAGCTCGAATGCGCGTCATCGCTGACCCGGGCGAGCACCCTCTCTCCCGGAAGGGTGTCGCTGACGAACACCACCCGCCCCTCGTGACGGGCGACGAAGACACCGCCGTGGGCTACGTTGGTGACGTCGAGCTCGACCTCGGTCATCGAGCCGGACCCGCGGCGTCCCGATCGCTCGGCGGACGGCGTGCGGGTTCTGTTCTTGACCATCATCCGAGCATTCCACACGACTCTGCACGAAAGCATCATGCGCCTCTACCTCGCCTCCACCTCCCCCGCCAGACTCGCCACCCTGCGCGCCGCCGGGATCGAGCCGCTCACGATCTCCCCCGAGGTCGACGAGGAGGCTCTCGCGGCCGCCGTCGAGGCGGAGCGCGGCGCCCCGCTCGCCCCGGCCGAGATGGTCGAGCTGCTCGCCCGAGCCAAGGCGGAGGCCGTCGTCGGCTCCCTCGTCGACGGCGCGCCCATCGACGGTCTCATCCTCGGCGGTGATTCGGCGTTCCTCTTCGACGGGGCCGTGTACGGCAAGCCGCACCTGCCCGAGGTCGCACGCGAGCGCTGGCTGCGCCAGAGCGGGCGCAGCGGCGAACTGTTCTCGGGCCACTGGCTCATCGACCACCGCAGCGGACGGGCGGATGCCGCCGTCGGCGCCGTGGCCTCGGCCCGCGTCACCTTCGCCGACGTCGACGAGGCCGAGATCGACGCCTACGTCGCCAGCGGCGAACCGTTGAAGGTCGCCGGAGCCTTCACGATCGACAGCCTCGGCGGGCCGTTCATCCGCTCCGTGGACGGCGACCCGAGCACCGTCATCGGACTGTCTCTCTCCACGCTGCGCGACCTGGTGCGCGAGGTCGGTGTCGACTGGCCGTCGCTGTGGAACCGTCAACGCTCCTGAGTCGCCCAGCACCGACCTTGTACCTTTCCGAAGGGGTCTGCCCGCATTTTTGTGGGGGACGCCTAAAAGGGATGAGGGATGCGGCAATAGGCTGGTGAATCATGCCGCGCATCTCCAAGGTCCTCATCGCCAACCGGGGCGAAATCGCCGTCCGCGTCATCCGGGCTGCCCGCGACAGCGGCATCCGCTCGGTGGCCGTCTACGCCGACCAGGACCGTGACGCCCTGCACTCCCGCCTCGCCGACGAGGCGTACGGCCTCGACGGGACCACGAGCGCCGACACCTACCTCGTGATCGACAAGCTGCTCTCCGTCGCCCGCCGCTCCGGCGCCGACGCCGTGCACCCCGGCTACGGCTTCCTCGCCGAGAACGCCGACTTCGCCCGCGCCGTCATCGGCGCCGGCCTCATCTGGATCGGGCCATCCCCCGACGCCATCGAGCGCCTCGGCGACAAGGTCTCGGCGCGTCACGTGGCCGAGAAGGTCGGGGCGCCGCTCGCCCCCGGCACCCTGAACCCCGTCTCCGACGCCTCGGAGGTGCTCGACTTCGTCGACGTGCACGGCCTGCCCGTCGCTATCAAGGCCGCGTACGGCGGAGGCGGTCGCGGCCTCAAGGTCGCCCGCACCCGCGAGGAGATCCCCGAGCTGTTCGACTCGGCGACCCGCGAGGCGATCACGGCCTTCGGGCGCGGCGAGTGCTTCGTGGAGAAGTACCTCGACGAGCCGCGCCACGTCGAGACGCAGTGCCTCGCGGATGCCGCCGGCAACGTCGTCGTCGTCTCCACGCGCGACTGCTCGCTGCAGCGCCGCCACCAGAAGCTCGTCGAGGAGGCTCCGGCCCCGTTCCTCACCGAGGCGCAGAACACCGAGCTGTACCGCGCGTCGAAGGCCATCCTGAAGGAGGTCGGCTACCTCGGTGCCGGCACCTGCGAGTTCCTCATCGGCAAGGACGGCACGGTCTCGTTCCTCGAGGTGAACACGCGCCTCCAGGTCGAGCACCCCGTCTCCGAGGAGGTGACGGGCATCGACCTGGTGCGCGAGCAGTTCCGCATCGCCGAGGGCGGCATCCTCGACTACGAGGACCCGGCCCCCCGCGGTCACTCCTTCGAGTTCCGCATCAACGGCGAGGACGCCGGCCGCGGCTTCATGCCGGCCCCCGGCCCCGTGCACGTGTTCCGCCCCGCGAGCGGCCCCGGCATCAGGGTCGACACCGGCATCCAGGCCGGCGACGTGATCAGCGGATCGTTCGACTCGCTGCTGGCGAAGCTGATCGTGACGGGCGCCGACCGCGAGGAGGCGCTCGACCGCGCGCGCCGTGCCCTGGACGAGTTCGAGGTCGCCGGCCTGCCGACGGTGCTGCCGTTCCACCGCGCCATCGTGCGCGACCCCGCGTTCGCCCCGGCCGACGGCGAGCCGTTCTCCATCTACACGCGCTGGATCGAGACCGACTTCGACAACACCATCGAGGCCTGGAGCGGCGAGGCCGAGGCCCCGACTCCCGCCGAACAGCGCAACACCGTCACCCTCGAGGTCGATGGTCGTCGCATCGAGGTGAGCCTGCCTGTGCGACTGCTTCCGAGCCCCTCGGCCGAGAAGACCGGCGGTCCGGCACCGCGTCGTCGCGCGACGCACCATTCCGTGAGCACCTCGACGGGAGACGCCGTCAAGGCGCCGATGCAGGCGACGATCGTGAAGCTCGCCGTGGCCGAGGGCGACCAGGTCGTCAAGGGCGACCTCATCGTCGTGCTCGAGGCCATGAAGATGGAGCAGCCGATGACGGCCCACAAGGACGGCCGGATCGAGAACATCAACGCGACAGTCGGTTCGACCGTGGCGTCGGGTCACCTGCTTCTCAGCATCGCGGACTGACCCGCTCCCGGGAGCTTCGGCGAGCCGGCCGAGGCGAACGTCAGGTGTTGACGATGTGCATCGCGCGGGCGGCATCCGAGATGGAACCCGACAGCGACGGGTAGACGGGGAAAGCCTCGGAGACCTGGTCGACCGTCAGCCTGTGCACGACGGCGAGAGCCACCGGAAGGATGAGCTCGCTGGCCTTCGGCGCCACGATCACGCCGCCGATGACTGTGCCCGATCCCGTTCGGGCGAAGATCTTCACGAAGCCCTCCTTGATGCCCATCATCTTGGCGCGCGGGTTCGAGGCGAGGGGCAGCTTGTAGATCTCGCCCTGGGCGATGCCGTCCTCGATCTGCTTCTGCGTCCAGCCGACGGTGGCGATCTCGGGCTGCGTGAAGATGTTCGAGGTGATGTTGCGCTCCTCGGGCGGGTTCACGATGTCGCCCATGGCGTGGAAGACAGCCGTGCGGCCCTGCATGGAGGCCACGGAGGCCAGCGGCAGGAAGGTCGTGCAATCGCCGGCGGCGTAGATGTTGGGCACCGAGGTGCGCGCCACGCGGTTCACCCGGATGTGGCCGCCCGACGTCATCTGCACCCCGGCCTCCTCCAGGCCGATGCCTGCGGTGTTCGGGATCGAACCGACGGCCATGAGCGCGTGGGAGCCCTCGACGACGCGGCCGTCGGAGAGCGTCGCCTTGACGCCGGTCGCCGTGCGCTCGACCTTGTCGGCTCGGGACTTGGAGAGCACGGTCATGCCGTTGCGCCGGAAGGCGTTCTCGAGCACGCGGGCGGCATCGGCATCCTCGCCGGGCAGCACCTGGTCGCGGCTGGAGATCAGCGTGACCTCACTGCCCAGGGCGCGGTAGGCCGAGGCGAACTCGGCTCCGGTCACACCGGAGCCGACGACGATGAGGTGCTCGGGAACACTCTTCAGGTTGTAGAGCTGCGTCCACGTGAAGATGCGCTCGCCGTCGGGAACGGCTGAATCGAGGATCCGCGGGCTCGCACCCACCGAGATGATGATGGTGTCGGCCTCGATGCGGTCGAAGTCGGTGCCCTCCTCGCCGAGGGCGGTCGAGACGATGATGGCGCCGGCGCCGTCGAGGCGTCCCTCGCCCTGCACCAGTCGCACCCCGGCCTTCTCGAGGTTCGCCGTCATGTCCTCCGACTGCTGACGGGCGAGCCGCAGCAGGCGCTTGTTGACGGCGGCCAGGTTGATGGCCACCTCGGGCCGCAGCGGCTTGCCGGACTCACCACGGGCGTAGAACTGCACGCCGAGGTCTGCTGCCTCCTTGATGGCGTTCGACGCCTCGGCCGTCGCGATGAGCGACTTCGACGGGACGACATCGGTGAGCACGGCCGACCCGCCGACTCCCATGCGTTCGACGAGCGTGACCTCGGCACCCAACTGGGCGGCCGCGAGGGCGGCATCGTATCCGCCGGGCCCCCCACCGAGGATTGCGATCCGCTGGGTGGTTTCGAACTCATGGGCCATGCCTCCATTCTCGCAGATGCACCAGAACCTCGAAATCCGCTGAGTGTCCGCCCGGGGCCGTCCAGGCCGGCGGAGTGCGCAGATGAGCAACGGATGCTGCAGCCCGCCAGCATCCGACGCAGCGGCATCCGCTCCCTGCCAACCGACTGGGTCGCGCCAGAGCACCGGCTCTAGAGTGGACGGATGACGAATTCGACGACGAATCCCCTCGACGAGCCCGGAACCGACCCGTTCGAGGTGGCCCGGGCGGCCGCCGAGCAGATCGCGGAGCGCACCGGCGTCGAACGCCACGACATCGCCCTCACCCTGGGCAGCGGCTGGGGCAAGGCCGCCGACCTGATCGGCGAGACGACGGCCGTGATCCCGGCCCACGAGATCAGCGGCTTCAGCAAGCCGGCCCTCGAGGGACACGGCGGCATGCTGCGCTCGATCGCGCTGCCCAACGGCAAGCACGCCCTCGTCATCGGAGCGCGCACTCATTACTACGAGGGCCACGGCGTGCGCCGGGTCGTGCACAGCGTGCGCACTGCGGCGGCGGCCGGAGCGACGACGATGATCCTCACCAACGGCGCCGGCGGCATCAAGGAGCACTGGACCCCCGGCACCCCCGTGCTGATCAGCGACCACATCAACCTCACCGCGGACTCGCCGCTCGAGGGTGCGACGTTCATCGACCTGACCGACCTGTACTCCAAGCGCCTGCGCGACCTCGCCCTCACCATCGACCCCGGCCTCGACGAGGGCGTCTACTGCCAGTTCCGCGGACCGCACTACGAGACACCGGCAGAGGTGCAGATGGCCAAGACCATCGGCGGCCACATCGTCGGCATGTCGACCGCCCTCGAGGCCATCGCCGCCCGCCAGGCCGGCATGGAGATCCTCGGCATGAGCCTCATCACCAACCTCGCGGCCGGCATCCAGAAGACGCCGCTCAGCCACGCCGAGGTCATCGAGGCCGGCCAGAACGCCGAGGCCGTCATCAGCGCCCTGCTCGCCCGCATCGCGAACGCCCTGTGAGCGCCGTCATGAGCACGGATGCCGCCGCCCGCGTTCTCGACCAGGCGCGCGCCTGGCTCGCCCAGGATCCCGACGCCGAGACCCAGGCCGAGCTGCGCACTCTCATCGATGAGGCCGACGCCGGATCGGCCGAGGCCGTCACCGAGTTGCACGCCCGCTTCGACGTGCGGCTCGCGTTCGGCACGGCCGGCCTCCGCGGCGAGATCGCGGCCGGATCGAACCGCATGAACCGCGTGCTGGTCTCACAGGCGGCGGCGGGACTCGCCCGCTTCCTGCTGAATCATGCGGCCATCGGCGATGCGCCCAGCGTCGTGATCGGCTACGACGGCCGCAAGAACTCCCGGGTGTTCGCCACCGACACCGCGGAGATCATGGCCGGGGCCGGCGTCCGCGCCATCCTGCTCCCCCGCCTGCTGCCGACCCCGGTGCTGGCCTTCGCCGTGCGCCATCTCGACGTCGATGCCGGGGTGATGGTCACGGCGTCGCACAACCCGCCGAACGACAACGGCTACAAGGTCTACCTCGGCGGACGCGACAGGGGATCCCAGATCGTCTCGCCGGCCGATGTCGAGATCGCCGAGGAGATCCTCCTCGTCGCCCACTCCGCGAACGTGCTCGAGCTCCCGCGGGCGGACTACGACACGGCCGACGAGTCGGTCGTGGACGCCTACGTCGCCGCGACGGCGGCCATCGCCCCGGCGCCGCGCGCGCAGATCAACGCCGTGTACACGGCCATGCACGGGGTCGGCTGGGAGACGTTCGCGCGCGCCGTCACGGCCGCGGGCTTCGACGAGCCGCACGTCGTGCATGCCCAGATCGAGCCCGACCCCGCCTTCCCGACGGTGGCGTTCCCCAACCCCGAGGAGCCCGGCGCCATGGACCTCGCGACGGCGGAGGCCCGGGAGCAGCAGGCCGAGCTCGTGATCGCGAACGACCCCGACGCCGACAGGCTCGCCATCGCCATCCCCGATGCAGCTGTCGACGGCGGCTACAGGCGGCTCTCCGGCAACGAGGTCGGGCTGCTGCTCGGGTGGTGGGTCGCCGAGCGCAATGCCGACGGCCGCACGCCGGGCGACGGCACCCTCGCCTGCTCGATCGTGTCCTCCCCCGGACTCGCCGCCGTGGCGCGCCACTACGGTCTGCACTTTTCGAACACCCTGACGGGGTTCAAGTGGATCTCCCGGGCTCCCGGTCTGGTGTTCGGCTTCGAGGAGGCGCTCGGCTATCTCGTCAACCCAGGCGACGTGCGCGACAAGGACGGCATCTCCGCCGCTGTTGCCTTCCTCTCGCTCGCCTGCGAACTCAAGGCCGACGGGCGCACCGTCGCCGACAGGCTCACCGAGTTCGCCGAGACGTTCGGGGCGTTCGCCTCATCGCAGATCTCGATCCGCGTGACGGATCTCGCACGCATCGCGAGCACCATGCAGCGTCTGCGCGAGGAGCCGCCGGCGCAGATCGGAGGCATCCGCGTCGACCGCATCGAAGACCTGGCCGACGGCTTCGGTGGTCTTCCGCCGAGCGACGTCCTGCGCATCCAGCTCGCCGACGGATCACGCGTCATGGTGCGTCCGAGCGGCACCGAGCCCAAGCTCAAGGTCTACATCGACGCCTCGTCCGACGAGGGGACCGCCGCGGAGCGCACGGCCGCCGCAGCCGCATCGGTCGCCGCCCTCGATGCGGGCATGCGGGAGCTGGTCGGCTAGCAGCCACCCGGCCCGGCGTACGGTCAGCCGACGGCGATCTCGAGCTTCGTCGTGATCTCGTCGAGGTCGAAGTAGTTGTCGATCACGACGATGTCGGCGTTCGTCGCCGGGATGTGCTGCACCAGCTCCGGCGAGGTGAGGATCACCTGGGCGTCGGATGCGGCCACTCCGACGCTGGCGACATCGGTGGCCGAGACGCGCGCCTCGACACCGAGTCTCTCGAGGGCACGCTCGGCATTGAGCTTGAGGATGGCCGACGTGCCGATGCCGGCTCCGCAGATGGCGACGATCTTCATGATGGATACCCCAGCAGTCTCCGCACGGTCTCGTCGTCGGCGGCCGCTGCCAGCGCGGGGATGACTGCGGCGTCGTTGAACACGTTCGCCAGTTCGGCCACGGCACCGACGTGTTCGTCCGTCGTGGTGACGGCGAGGCCGATGATGACGCTCACAGGGTCGTTGTGGGGGTGGCCGAAGCGCACCGGATCGGCGAGAGTGACGACGGCCAGTCCATCGGTCTTCACGTCACTGCCCGGCCTCGCGTGCGCGAGGGCGAACCCCGGCGCTATGACGACGTAGGCGCCGAACTCCTCTATGACCCCGATCATGCGCTCGGTGTAGGCATCGGTCGTCGCCCCGGAGTCCCGGAGAGCCGCCCCGCAGGCACGCACCGCGTCGTGCCAGTCGTTCGCGTCGACGCCGAGCCTGATGGCGCGGTCGGGCAGTGGGGGCAGCACGTGTGGCCTTCTGTCGTTCGGTGGAGCGGTGGAGCGGAACCGGCGCGTCAGGCCGCGTCGAAGCCTGCGCTGATCTGCTCGATGAGCTCGTCGCGATCCTCCAACGGGAGGAACGCCGCCGAGGCCGCGTTGAGCTGGAAGACCTCGAAGTCGTCGAGGTCGTAGGAGAACGCATCCGCCAGCAGTGCGAGTTCACGACTGATCGTGGTGCGGCTCATGAGTCGGTTGTCGGTGTTGACGGTCACCCGGAAGTCGAGCTGGTAGAGCAGGTCGAACGGGTGGTCGACGAGTTCGTCGCCCCACGCCGCGATGGCCCCCGTCTGCAGGTTCGACGACGGCGACAGCTCGAGGGCGATCTCGCGGTCGCGCACCCACTGGGCGACGGGACCGAGGGTCACGTAGGTGTTGTCGTCGTCCTCGCGCTCGATCGAGATGTCCTCGGCGAGACGAACGCCGTGACCGAGGCGCAGCGCGCGACCGTCGAAGATCGCGCCGCGGATGCTGTCGATGCCGTCGGCCTCGCCCGCGTGCACGGTGACGGGCAGGTACTCCTTGGCGAGGTAGTCGAACGCGCTCAGGTGGTTGCGCGCCGGGAAGCCCAGCTCGGCGCCGGCGATGTCGAAGCCGACGACGCCGCGATAGCGGTGACGCACGGCGAGTTCGGCGATCTCGAGGCCGCGGTTGGCGTGGCGCATGGCCGTGACCAGCTGTCCGATGCGGATGCCGTTGCCGGTGCCGGATGCGACATCGTCGATTCCGGCCTCGATGCCGGCCTGCACGGCCTCGACGGCCTGGTCGAGGGTGAGGCCCCGAGCGAGGTGCTGTTCGGGAGCCCACCGGATCTCGCCGTAGATGACACCGTCGGCCGCCAGGTCCTGCACGAACTCGCGCGCGACCCTCTCGAGGCCCTCCGTGGTCTGCATGACGGCCGTCGTGACGTCGAAGGTCTTGAGGTACTCGACGAGCGACCCGGAGTCGGCCTGGTCGGCGAACCAGCTCGCCAGGGCTGTGGCATCGGTCTCCGGGACGTCGAGGCCGATGGCGTCTGCCAGTTCGATGATGGTCTGCGGACGCAGGCCGCCGTCGAGGTGGTCGTGCAGGGAGACCTTGGGCAGCGAGTTGATGCTCGTGCCACCGCCAGGCAACAGGTAGTCCGTCGGAATCGTGTTCACGTCCTCAAATCTACCGGTGCGACCGGGCCGCCGTGGGCGCTGATTTGTTGCGCCTCCGTCTGAAGGAACTCGAACGGGACGATCCGCGCGGATGGAGGGTTCGGACGCTCCGATCCTTCAGACGGAGGCGGGATCTCCTTCACACGGCGGGAGTCGCGCGTCAGCGCCCGATGCGCTCGGCGATCAACGGTCCGCCGTCCTGCACGGGCTCGTCGGCGTCGCCGATGCGCCAGGCGCCGTCGACGGCCTCGAGGGCTCGCGCGAACCGCTCCGGCTCGTCCGCCGAGAGCGTGAAGAGCGGCTGTCCGGCCGTCACGGCGTCGCCGGGCTTGGCGTGCAGGTCGATGCCGGCCGCGTGCTGCACGGGGTCCTGTTTGCGGGCGCGCCCGGCGCCGAGACGCCAGGCGCCGATGCCGAACGGCAGGGCCTGCTGCTCCACGAGCACGCCGTCGCGGTCGGCGACGACGGTGTGGGTCTCGCGCGCGACGGGGAGGGCGGCATCCGGGTCCCCGCCCTGCGCACGGATCACGTCGCGCCACTTGTCCATGGCGCGACCGTCGTGCAGTGCCGCCTCGACGTCGACGTCGGTCTTCCCGACGAGCGCGAGCATCTCCCGGGCCAGCGCGACAGTGAGCTCGACGATGTCGGCTGGTCCACCGCCGGCGAGCACCTCGACGCTCTCGCGCACCTCGTTGGCGTTGCCGATGGCGAGGCCGAGTGGCACGTTCATGTTGGTCAGGAGAGCGGATGTCGCCACACCGGCGTCCTCGCCGAGCTCCACCATGGTGCGGGCGAGCTCGCGCGAACGCTCGATGTCCTTGAGGAAGGCGCCGGAGCCGAACTTCACGTCGAGCACCAGGGCGCCGGTGCCCTCGGCGATCTTCTTCGACATGATCGACGAGGCGATGAGCGGGATCGCCTCGACCGTGCCGGTGATGTCGCGCAGCGCGTAGAGCTTGCCGTCGGCCGGGGCCAGGCCGCTGCCCGCCGCCGAGATGACGCCGCCATGGTCGCGCAGCTGGGCGAACATCTCCTCGTTCGTCAGGTTGGCACGCCACCCGGGGATGGATTCGAGCTTGTCCAGCGTTCCGCCGGTGTGGCCGAGGCCGCGTCCTGAGAGCTGCGGAACGGCCACGCCGAACACCGCGACGAGAGGCATCAGCGGCAGGGTGATCTTGTCGCCGACGCCGCCGGTGGAGTGCTTGTCCGTGGTCGGCATCGGCAGGGCGTCGAAGCTCATCCGCTCGCCGCTCGCGATCATCGCCATGGTCATGTCGCGGATCTCGCTGCGGCTCATGCCGTTGAGGAAGATCGCCATGGTCATGGCCGACATCTGCTCGTCGGCGACGTAGCCGCGCGTGTAGGCGTCGATCAGCCAGTCGATCTGGGCTGTCGAGAGCGTGCCGTGGTCTCGCTTGGTGCGGATGAGGTCGACGACGTCGAAGGCTTCAACGGCCATGGGGTCCTACTTTCGTTTCACTGGAGGTCGTGCCGGACGACGGTGCCCGATGGGCGGCATCCGCGTGCCGGATGACGGTTCGGCAGCGTGGATCGGGTCGGTGCCGCGTCAGCCCCTGTACTCGGCGAGCTGACGCGGGCCGAACGCATCCGGGAGCACCTCGTCGATGGTGCGGATGCCCGAGACCGTCTCGAGCAGCATGCCCTCGGTGGAGTGCTCGTACAGCAGCTGACGACAGCGGCCGCACGGCATGAGGGTGTTGCCGCGGCCGTCGACGCAGGTGAAGGCCACGAGCCTGCCGCCGCCGGACATGAACAGTCCGGAGACGAGCGTGCACTCGGCGCAGAGGGTGACACCGTACGAGGCGTTCTCCACGTTGCAGCCCGACACGATGCGTCCGTCGTCGACGAGGGCCGCCGCACCGACGGGGAACTCCGAGTAGGGCACGTAGGCCCTGCCCATGGCCTCGACGGCCGCTGAGCGCAGGGCTGCCCAGTCGATCTCCGGCACGGATGCTGTTGGCTCGGTCATGATTTCACGTACGGCTTTCCTGATGCGGCCGGTGGTCTCACCTTGCCGACGAGACCGGCCACGGCGAAGATCGTGACGACGTACGGCAGCATGAGCATGAACTCGCTCGGCACCGGCGAACCGATGACGCTGAGGGTGTTCTGCAGGTTCGACGCGAAGCCGAACAGCAACGCGGCGAGCGTGGCCTTGATCGGATCCCACTGGCCGAAGATCACGGCGGCGAGGGCGATGTAGCCGGCTCCGGCCGTCATCTCCTTGTTGAAGGCGATGCCGGTTCCGATGGTGAAGAAGGTACCGCCGAGGCCGGCGATGGCACCGGCCAGCGCGACGTTCCAGAACCGGGTCTTGTTGACCTTGATGCCCACGGTGTCGGCGGCCTGCGGGTGCTCGCCGACGGCGCGGAGGCGGAGACCCCACTTGGTGTGGAACAGTCCGATGTACACGGCGGCCACGGCCACGTACATGATGTAGACGATGATCGTCTGCTTGAACAGCACGGGCCCGATGATCGGGATGTCGCCGAGCAGCGGGATGGGCAGTCGTTCGAACCGCGGCGGGGCGTTCAGGACCGCGGCGTTCGGCACCAGCACCTGCGAGTAGAAGAAGCTGGTCAGGCCCACGACGAGCACGTTGAGCACGACACCCACGATGACCTGGTCGACCATGTACTTGATCGCGAATGCGGCGAGCACCATGGCCACGAGCACGCCGGCGATCATCGCGGCGATGACGCCGAGCCAGAGCTGTCCGGTGACGGAGGCCACGACGGCCGCCGTGAACGCGCCAGCCAGCAACTGGCTCTCGATCGCGATGTTGACGACGCCGACCCGCTCGCCGATGACGCCGGCGAGTGAGCCGTAGATGAGCGGGACGGCCAGGCTGAGCGAACCGAACAGCAGGCCGATCATCGGCAGGGATGAGCCGGCGGCCGCCCAGGTGAGGAAGCCGAACATGAACAGCACCGCGAAGATCACGATGAGCCAGAGAGGCACCTTCTTCTGCGCGCGCACCATGGCGGCGCTCGCGATGGTGACGACGGCGAGGAGGACGGCGACGATCCAGACCGTGATGGCCGACGGAACGACGACCTCGGGCAGCTGGATGGCGTCAGCCGGGCTGGACAGCCTGAAGGTGGTGTCGCCGCTCCTCGCGCCGAAGATGGCCAGCGCGAACATGACCAGGGTGAAGACGAGGAATGCGACAGGCGCCTTCCAGCTCGTGATGACGGTCTTGGCGAGCACGACGACGGGAGCCGGCGTGGGTGCTGGTGCGGTGCTCTCGGTGGTGGTGCTCACTTCGCCGCCACCTCCTTCGTGACATTGGGCACTGACCGTCTCTGCCTCGAACCCGGCGACGGCAGGCGGAAGATGGCGCGTACCAGCGGGGGCGCCGCGATGAACAGCACGATGAGGGACTGCACGACCAGCACGATCTCGACCGGCACGCCCTCGGCGGCCTGCATCGAGAATCCGCCGGCCTTGAAAGCGCCGAACAGGATGCCGGCCGCGAAGATGCCCCACGGGGTGGAGCGGCCGAGCAGGGCGACGGTGATCGCGTCGAAGCCGATGCCGGCGTCGATGCCCGAGCTGAATCCCGTGGTGACGGTGCCGAGGACCTGCGCGACACCCGCGAGGCCGATGAGCGCACCCGAGATGAGCATGGCGTAGAAGTACATCGACTTCACGTTGATGCCGGCGACCCGTGCGGCGTTGGGGTTCTCGCCGACGGCGCGGAACTGGAAGCCGAGGTTGGACCGGCTGAGGATCCACCACACCAGGATGGTGGCGGCGATGGCCAGGATGAATCCGAAGTGCAGGTTGTACTGCGGCCCGAGGATCTTGATGAAGACGGCGGTGTCTGCCATCGCCGGGGTCTTCGGGTTGCTCGAGCCCGGTGCCTGCAGCAGGCCCGGGGTGCGCAGCATCCATGACACCAGGTAGTAGGCGATGTAGTTGAGCATGATCGTCACGATCACCTCGTGGGCTCCGGTGCGGGCCTTGAGGAGTCCGGCGATGCCGGCCCAGAGCGCTCCGCCGAGCATGCCCGCGAGAACGGCCACGATCATGTGGATGCCCCACGGCAGGTCCCAGCCGAAGCCGACCCAGCCTGCTGCGGATGCCGCGATGAGCATCTGGCCGCGGCCACCGATGTTGAACATGCCGACCCTGAACGCCAGGCCCACGCCGAGTCCGGCCGCGATGAGCGGGGTGGCGAAGGTGAGGGTCTCGGTGAGCGGCTTGATGCCGGCCTCGAAGCCGGGGCGGCGGAAGTTGTAGATCGACCCCTGGAAAAGCGCCGAGTACGCACCGGACACCGACTGCCAGACCGCGACGACGGTGTCGCCGGGACGGGCGAAGAAGTACACGGCGGTCTTCTGCACGTTCTCGTCGGTGAAAGCGATCATGATGGCGCCCACGAGCAGGGCGAGCAGCACGGCGAGCACCGAGATGATGGCGTTGCCCGTCGCGATCTCGCGAAGCGCGACAGTCCAGCGCGACGGGGGTTCGATGGCCTCGTTGGGTGTTGCCGGGCCGGCGACGGATGCCGGCGCCGGCGTCGACGTCCGACCGGGGGCTGCAGTCTCCTCGAGGGCGACGTCGGCCGTCGTGGCCGCGTCGTCGGCTGCGGCATCCGGAACCACGGGCTTCTTCGGATTCTCGTCGCTCATGCGGCGGCTCCTTCTACGGTGGGGGCCTCGCCGGCCATCATGAGGCCGAGGACCTCGCGGGGAGTGTCTCCGGGCACGATGCCGACGATGCGGCCTCGGTACATGACCATGATGCGGTCGGCGAGGGCCGCGACCTCGTCGAGCTCGGTCGACACGACGATCACGGGAACGCCGGAGTCGCGGGTCTCGACGATGCGCTTGTGGATGAACTCGATCGATCCGACGTCGACACCGCGGGTGGGTTGAGCGGCCACGAAGAGCGTGAGGTCGCGGCTCAACTCGCGTGCGAGAACGACCTTCTGCTGGTTGCCGCCCGAGAGGCGGCCGACCTTGGTCTCGATGCCGGGGGTGCGCACGTCGAACTCGGCGACCTTCTCCTTGGCGAACTCGGCGAGGAAGCCGAGCTGCAGGTTCGCGGCCCTGACGAAGGGCTTTCCCGTCGATCGGTCGAGCATGAGGTTCTCGGCGATGGAGAACTCGCCGACCAGTCCGTCCTCGTTGCGGTCTTCAGGCACGAAGCCGACTCCGGCGTCGAGGATCTTGCGCACGCTCGCTCCGGTGAGCTCCCGGCCGTCGAGGCTGATACGGCCGGACACGCGCGGCTGCAGACCGACGAGGGCCTCGGTGAGTTCGGTCTGCCCGTTGCCCTGGACTCCGGCGATGGCCAGGATCTCACCCCGGCGAACGGAGAAGCTCACGTCGTTCACGACGAGCTGGCCGATCGGATCCACGACGGTGAGGTTCTCGACGATGAGGGCCTCCTCGCCGAGCGTCGGGGCATCCTTGTGCACGGTGAGCTCGACCGAGCGGCCGACCATCAAGGAGGCGAGCTCCGCGTTCGTCGCCGTGGGCTGGGCCTCGCCGACGACCTTGCCGAGTCGCATCACGGTGATGCGGTCGGCGACCTCGCGCACCTCGCGGAGCTTGTGGGTGATGAAGACGATGGCGGTCCCGGCGTCGCGCAGCTGCCGCATGATCTGCATGAGCTCATCGGTCTCCTGCGGCGTGAGCACGGCCGTCGGCTCGTCGAACACGAGCACGCGGGCGTCCCGCGAGAGTGCCTTGATGATCTCGACGCGCTGCTGCACGCCGACGGGGAGCTCATCGACGAGCGCGTCGGGATCGACATCGAAGCCGAAGCGCTCGGAGATCTCCTTCACCCGGCCGCGTGCGGCCGGGAGGTCGAGCATGCCGCCGTTCTTGGTCTGCTCGTGCCCGAGCATGACGTTCTCGGCGACGGTGAAGACGGGGATGAGCATGAAGTGCTGGTGCACCATGCCGATGCCCGCCGCCATCGCGTCACCGGGACCCTCGAAGTGCTGGGCGGCGTCGTCGAGGAGGATCTCGCCTCCGTCGGCCTGGTACAGGCCGTAGAGCACGTTCATGAGGGTGGACTTGCCTGCACCGTTCTCACCGAGGAGACAGTGGATCTCCCCGGGTTCGACGGTGAGATCGATGTGGTCATTGGCGACCAGGGCACCGAATGTCTTCGTGATGCCGCGAAGTTCGAGCTTCATGCTCCCGATCCTAGTTATTCACGTGATTCCGCGCCCCTGCGTGCTCGAAGGTGGGTCGACCTTCGGGGCGGATGCTCAGATGTTGCAGATGATGCGCAGAAGCGCCGACATGCAGAAGGGGAGGCCGGCTCTCGCCGGCCTCCCCCGCTGTCTGTCAGAACTTAGCCTGCGAGGTAGGACTTGACGGGGATCGAGCCGTCGATGATGCCGGCCTTGATCTTGTCGAGCTCACCCTGCAGGGTCGGAGCGACCTTGTCCTCGAAGTCGTGGAACGGGGCGATGCCGACGCCCTCGTTCTCGAGCGTTCCGATGAACGGGGTCGGGTCGAAGTCGCCCTTACCGGCGGCGACGACGGCATCGTTGGTTCCGACGTCGATGCCCTTGAGGATCGAGGTCAGCATGAGGTCGGCCACGTCGGGCGCAGTGACGGTGAAGTCGGCGTCGACACCGATCATGGCGATGTCGCGACCGGCGTCCTTGATGGCCGCCGCTGCGCTCTGGTAGATCGGACCACCGACGGGCAGGATGACGTCGACGTTCTGGTCGATGAGGCCCTGTGCTGTCTGGCGAGCGGTGTCGTTCGCCTCGAAGCCACCGGTGAACAGGCCGTTCTCGCCGTCCCAGCCGAGGACCTTGACTGCGGTCCCCTTCTCGGTGTTGTGGTACTCGACGCCCTGCTTGAAGCCGTCCATGAAGATGGAGACCGTCGGGAAGTTCATTCCACCGAAGGTGCCGACAACGCCGGTCTTCGAGTAGTCGGCGGCCGCGTAGCCGGCGAGGAACGCCGCCTGCGCGGTGTCGAAGAGGATCGGCTTGATGTTGGGTGCGTCGGCCTTGCCGTCGAAGTCGGCGTCAGCCGCATCGTCGATGATCGCGTAGTCGATGTCGGGGTTGGCGGTGGCCGACTCGATGGTCGCTGCCGAGAGCGCGAAGCCGACGGTCACGATGATGTTGCAGCCCTGGTCGACGAGGTTCGTCAGGTTGGGAGCGAAGTCGGTCTCGGCGTCGGACTGGACCTTGATCGGCTCCACGCCGAGCTCCTTGGCGGCCGAGTCGAGGCCCTCGGCACCGAGCTGGTTGAACGACTTGTCGTCGAATCCACCGGAGTCGGAGACCATGCAGGGGACGAAGTCGGATGCTGCTGCCGCACCCGACGAAGCGCCGCCCTCTTCGGGCGCCGAGGCGCAGCCGGCCAGCAGGAGCGCTGCGCTGAGCGCGGCAAGTCCGCCGATGGCGGTCTTGCGGGTAGTGATCGTCAAGATGACCTCCAAGATTGCAGGCCCACAGGGATGGATGGGCCGGGATGTGCAATCACGTTACCGAATATTTCCTTGCTCAAAAGAGCAAAGTGGGTGCTCGCGCGAATGGTTATGAATCTGCGACCCGGCGCGCATCCGACGAAACGAACTCGCAACATTTCTGCGTGAGATCGGCTCTCGATCGCATCATTCCGGCGTGCTCGGCGAGGTCACGACGACCGAGCCGTCGATGATCTTCGCGCTCAGCGCGTCGAGCTCGTCCGACAACTCCTGCGGCACCGACGAGGCCAGGTCGTGGAACGGCGCGAGCCCGACCCCGCCGTTCTCGAGGGTGCCGATGAAGGGCGCGGGATCGAACGACCCGGCGGCGTCATCGGTGACGATCGTCGCCACGGCGTCCTCGGTGTTCTTCAGCACGCTGGTCAGCAGGACGGGGTGGTACTTCGCCGGAAGGGTGTCGTAGCCGTCGTTGTCGACCCAGATGACGGAGACGCCCGGGTTCTCGAGAGCCGCGGCCGCCGAGCCCTCCCCGACCTGTCCGGCCACGGGCAGGATCACGTCGGCGCCCTGGTCGATGAGGCTCTCGGTGAGGGTCTTGCCCTTGTTGATGTCCTCGAAGTCGCCGGTGAAGCTGCCGTCCTGCTTGGCCTTGTCCCAGCCGAGGGCGACGACGGACGTGCCGTGAGCCTCGTTGTAGGCGGCGACCCCGTCGACGAAGCCGTCCATGAAGAGGGTCACGGGCGGCTGGTTGCCGCCACCGAAGGTCGCCACGGTTCCCGTCTTCGAGACCCCGGCCGCCAGGTAGCCGGCGAGGTAGGACGCCTGGGCCGTGTCGAAGATGATGGGCTTGACGTTGGGGCCGTCGACGACCTCGTCGACGATGGAGAAGTGCACGTCGGGGTTCTCCGTCGCGGCCGACGCTGTGGCGTCGGCCAGCTCGTAGCCGACGGTCAGCACGAACTGGCACCCGGAGTCGACGGCCTGCTGAACGTTGGGGGCGAGATCGGTCTCGCCGGTCGAGACGAGGGCCTGCACGTCGATGCCGGCATCCTTCTCCGCCTTCTGAAGCCCGGCCCAGCTCGACTGGTTGAACGAACGGTCCTCGAGCCCCCCGGAGTTCGTGACCATGCGCGCGCAGTAGTCGCCTGCCGCGCTCGTCGAGGAGTCGCTCGAACTCGGCGGCGCCGAGCAGCCGGCCAGGGCCGCGATGGCCAGGACGGCGACGACGGATGCTGCCCGCATTCTGCTGCTCATGAGTGGAACCTCTCGGATGGGTGCTGGAGCGACGGGGGAACTGCTGTGGCGCGTCAGAGGACGTCGCCGCGGCCGGACAGTCGCAGCGCGTCGACGACGGACTTGACCTTCTGCGCGTTGGCGCTGGTGGTCACGAGGAGGGCGTCGGGGGTGTCGACCACCACGATGTCCTCCACGCCGATCAGGGCGATGGTGCGCCCGCCCTGGCTCACGACGATACCGCTGGAGGAATCAGCCAGAACGCGGGCGTCGGCGCCGAGGATGGCGAGGTCGCGCTTGCGCCCGCCGGAGTGGATCTTCGCGATGGAGGCGAAGTCGCCGACGTCGTCCCAGTCGAACTGGGCCGGCACCACGGCGAGCCTGCCGGCGGCGGCGGCCGGTTCGGCCACCGAGTAGTCGATGGCGATCTTCTCGAGGTTCGGCCAGATGCGGTCGACCGCCGGGCCGCGCGTGGCCGGGTCATCCCAGGCCGCCGCCAGCTCGACCAGGCCGGCGTGCAGTTCCGGCTTGTTTCGGGCGAGCTCCTCGAGCAGCCGATCGGCGCGGGCGATGAACATGCCGGCGTTCCACAGGTGCTTGCCGCCGGCGACGTAGCGCTCGGCGGTGGCGAGGTCGGGCTTCTCCACGAAGGAGTCCACGATGCTGGCCGACGGTGCCCCCGCGACCTTCAACGGACCGCCGGTGTGGATGTACCCGAATCCGATCGCCGGTTCCGTGGGACGGATGCCGATCGTCGCGATGTAGCCGGCATCGGCGAGGGCGACGGCCTCCTGGACGGCGTGCCGGAACAGCACCGTGCCCTTGATGACGTGATCGGCGGCGAAGGAGCCGATGATGACGTCGGGCTCGCGCAGCGCGAGGATCGCGGCGGCGAGGCCGATCGCGGCGGAGGAGTCGCGCGGCTCGCTCTCGAGGACGACGTTGTGGTCCGCGAGCTCGGGCAGCTGCCCCTCGACGGCGGCGCGGTGTGCCCTGCCCGTGACGACCATGATGCGGTCGGTGCCGGAGATCGGGGCGAGCCGGTCCCAGGTGTCGCGCAGCAGCGTCTGACCCGAGCCCGTGAGGTCGTGCAGGAACTTGGGAGCGTCGGCGCGCGACAACGGCCAGAGTCGGGATCCGATGCCGCCGGCCGGGATGACGCTGTAGAAGCGCTCGATCGCAGTCATGCCGCCAGACTAGCGGCCGCCCTGTTTCCGGCGCGGGTCGGTCACCGCCCCCGGCGCGTGAACAGTCTCTCGACGTCGAGATACTTAGGCTCCCCTTACGGGAACTGGGCGAGACGAAAGGAATACACTTGGCTCACGCTCGTCGAGCGGTTCCGGCCTGTGAATCTCCAGGCCGTCAGACACAGCCAGGGAGGGTTGTTCATGCCTCAGGACACGGCAGGAACCCTGACAGCAGACACCAAGCGAGCATCCCGTCCGGGAGGAACCCTGTACCGGGGCCGCGAGGGCATGTGGTCATGGGTTCTTCATCGCATCACCGGCGTCGCCATCTTCTTCTTCCTGCTGGTGCAC
The DNA here is from genome assembly GCF_001422325.1 of Leifsonia sp. Leaf264. Lineage (GTDB taxonomy): Bacteria > Actinomycetota > Actinomycetes > Actinomycetales > Microbacteriaceae > Orlajensenia. Next base: position 57,874 of record NZ_LMMR01000004.1, on the reverse strand, counting down.
GTCCTGGACACGGCTCTGATCCGCGTGAGCCCCGAGGCCTACAACGCCGTGATCAGCACCTACCAGACGCCCATCATGGGGCTCGGTGAAGTGGCGCTGGTCGGAGCGATCGTCTTCCACGCCTTCAACGGCATCCGCATCATCCTCATCGACTTCTGGTCGAAGGGCGTGCGCTACCAGAAGGCCATGTTCTACGTCGTGATCGGCCTGTGGGTCGTCACGATGCTGGGCTTCGCCCCCCGCCACCTGATGAACGTCTTCGGACACTAGGAGGGACTCGAAGTGACCGCAATCGACAACGCCCCGGCCATCGAGCCGCCCCGCTCCCCCTCCCGTCCCGCCCGCAACCGTGGCGTGAACTGGGAGAAGTGGGGCTGGATCTACATGCGCGTCTCCGGCGTGCTGCTCCTCGTGCTCATCTTCGGGCACCTGTTCGTCAACCTCCTGGTCGGCGACGGCGTCCACGCCATCGACTTCGGCTTCGTCGGCGGCAAGTACGCCTCTCCGTTCTGGCAGGTCTGGGACGTGCTGATGCTCTGGCTCGCGCTGATCCACGGCGGTAACGGCATGCGCACGATCGTCAACGACTACGCCACGCTGCCGTCGACGCGTCGCATCCTGAAGGGCGCCATCTTCGTCGCCGTCGCGGCGCTCATCCTCCTCGGAACCCTCGTCGTCTTCACCTTCGAGCCCTGCCCGGCCGGATCCCCCGCCGACCTGCTGCCCTCCTTCTGCCCGGTCGGATAACAAAGAGATATGAGTACGGCACCTGTGAATCCTGAATCCGAGTCCACCGTCGTCGACGGCGTGCACTACCACCAGTTCGACATCGTGATCGTGGGCGCCGGCGGTGCCGGCATGCGTGCGGCCATCGAGGCCGGCCCCGGCGCGAAGACCGCCGTGATCTCGAAGCTCTACCCGACGCGCTCCCACACCGGAGCGGCGCAGGGCGGCATGGCCGCCGCCCTCGCGAACGTCGAGGAGGACAGCTGGGAGTGGCACACCTTCGACACCATCAAGGGCGGCGACTACCTCGTCGACCAGGATGCTGCCGAGATCCTCGCGAAGGAGGCCATCGACGCCGTCATCGACCTCGAGAACATGGGCCTGCCGTTCAACCGCACCCCTGAGGGCAAGATCGACCAGCGTCGCTTCGGCGGCCACACCCGCGACCACGGCAAGGCGCCTGTTCGCCGGGCCTGCTACGCCGCAGACCGCACCGGCCACATGATCCTGCAGACGCTGTTCCAGAACTGCGTGCGCCTCGGCATCAACTTCTTCAACGAGTACTACGTGCTCGACCTGGTCATGACGAACGTGGACGGCGTCGACCAGCCCTCCGGCGTCGTCGCCATCGACCTCTCCTCGGGCGAGCTGCACGTCTTCCAGGCGAAGGCGATCATCTTCGCCACCGGCGGCTTCGGCAAGATCTACAAGACCACGTCCAACGCCCACACCCTCACGGGCGACGGCGTCGGCATCATCTGGCGCAAGGGCCTGCCCCTGGAGGACATGGAGTTCTTCCAGTTCCACCCGACCGGCCTCGCCGGACTCGGCATCCTGCTGACCGAAGGTGCTCGCGGTGAGGGTGCGATCCTCCGCAACGCGAGCGGCGAGCGCTTCATGGAACGCTACGCGCCCACCATCAAGGACCTCGCACCCCGCGACATCGTCGCCCGCTGCATGGTGCAGGAGGTGGCGGAGGGCCGCGGAGCCGGCCCCAACAAGGACTACGTCTACCTCGACTGCACCCACCTGGGCGCCGAGGTGCTCGAGACCAAGCTGCCCGACATCACGGAGTTCGCCCGCACCTACCTCGGCGTCGACCCCGTGACCGAGCCCGTGCCGGTCATGCCGACGGCGCACTACGCCATGGGCGGCATCCCCACCAACGTCTCCGCGGAGGTCCTGCGCGACAACGACACCGTCGTTCCGGGCCTGTATGCCGCCGGCGAGTGCGCCTGCGTCTCGGTGCACGGCTCGAACCGCCTCGGCACGAACTCGCTGCTCGACATCAACGTCTTCGGCAAGCGTGCCGGCAACAACGCCGTCGCCTACGTGCAGAACGTCGACTTCACCCCGTTGCCCGCCGACCCCGCCAAGGCGGTCCGCGGGCTGCTCGAGCACATCAAGGGCTCGACCGGCACCGAGCGCGTCGCCGTGCTCCGCAAGGAGCTGCAGGACCACATGGACCGGAACGCCCAGGTGTTCCGGACCGACGAGTCGCTCGCCGAGGTCACCGAGACCATCCACACGCTGCGCGAGCGGTACAAGAACGTTGCCGTGCAGGACAAGGGCAAGCGGTTCAACACCGATCTGCTCGAGGCCGTCGAGCTCGGCTTCCTGCTCGACCTCGCCGAGGTCGTGGTCTACTCGGCCCGCAACCGCAAGGAGAGCCGCGGCGGCCACATGCGCGACGACTTCCCGAAGCGCGACGACGAGAACTACATGAAGCACACCATGGCCTACTTGTCGGGCCAGGCGGACTCCGCCGACGCGGCAGACCACATCCGACTCGACTGGAAACCCGTCGTCATGACCCGCTACCAGCCCATGGAGAGGAAGTACTGACGGTGACCACCGCCACCATCGCCGCAGACCGCCCCGGCAACGCCGACCCCTCGGTCATCCCGTTCACCGTCACGTTCATCATCCGGCGGTTCGACCCCGACACCGACACCGAGCCGCGCTGGCAGGACTTCGACGTCGAGATGTACGCCACGGACCGTGTGCTCGACGCCCTGCACAAGATCAAGTGGGAGCAGGACGGCTCGCTGACCTTCCGTCGCTCCTGCGCGCACGGCATCTGCGGATCGGATGCCATGCGCATCAACGGCCGCAACCGTCTCGCCTGCAAGACGCTCATCAAGGACCTCGACATCTCGAAGCCCATCTACGTGGAGGCCATCAAGGGCCTTCCGCTGGAGAAGGACCTCATCGTCGACATGGATCCGTTCTTCGCGTCCTTCCGCGAGGTGCAGCCGTTCCTCATCCCCGGCTCGAAGCCCGAGCCCGGCAAGGAGCGCGTGCAGTCCGTCGCCGAGCGGGCTCGGTTCGACGACACCACGAAGTGCATCCTGTGCGCAGCGTGCACGTCGAGCTGCCCCGTGTTCTGGACCGACGGCCAGTACTTCGGTCCTGCCGCCATCGTCAACGCGCACCGCTTCATCTTCGACTCCCGCGACGACGCGTCGCAGGTGCGCCTCGACATCCTCAACGACAAGGAGGGCGTCTGGCGCTGCCGGACGACCTTCAACTGCACGGATGCCTGCCCTCGCGGCATCCAGGTGACCCAGGCCATCGCCGAGGTCAAGCAGGCGCTGATGCGCGGTCACGCCTAGTCACCGCAGGCGACGAACGAGAAGGGCCCGGGTCATCAGACCCGGGCCCTTCCGCTTTCCCGTGGGCCCTACCCCGCGGGATGTCTAACGACCGATCACGCCTCCTCGGTGCGACGACGACGCAGCCACAGCACGACCATCACGAGCGCGCCGAGCGTGATGGCACCCATGGCCGGCCAGACGACCCAGGCCTCGGTCATTCCGGTGCTCGCGAGTGCGGTCGGGGTGGTCGGCGGGCTCGCGTCGCAGTTCGGCGTGGCCGGCGGGTACGACGTGATGGCCGCTGTCGTCGGGTTCACCCTGATCTCGACCACGGCGGAGGCGCGCAGGTCGTAGAACGGCGCGGATGGGTCGAGGACCCACTGCCCGTTGGGCAGCTCGGTCCATCCCGGCCAGGCGATCGGGTTCCCGGCCGCATCGACCGCAGCCCCGGGCCACAGCTGGGAACCGGCGATGGTGTCGCCCGGCGTATAGCTCCCGGCCGTGGCGACGACATCGACCTGGCTGGCGCCGTCGGCGAGGATCGCATCGGCATCGTGCAGGCTCGGGTCGTGCGCCGCGTAGGCCTCCGGCGTCCACCAGATGAGGAGCACCTGCGGAGCGTCCGTGAGGTTCGTCGGCGTCACCGAGTAGCTGAACAGCGGGGTGTCACGGACGCAGACGGCCTGCCCGGTGAGCACGACCTGCTTGACGAGCACGTCGACCGTGTCGTCGTCGCAGAGCACCTCCCCGGCTGTGTCGCCGTCGTGCTGCCAGCAGACCTCGCCGGTGTTGCTGATCGTCGTGGCCGTCGTGGCCTCGCTGACGTGCACGTCGAGGGTGATCGGAGGCGCCGTCGGGAAGTTCACGCCCAGTAGTCCGACCAGGTCGCAGTGCAGCGTTCCGCCGTAGCCGTCGGAGTCGCTCCCCGTGACCTCGCAGTCATCCCAGTAGGGGATGTCAGGGCCAGGCGCCGTGGTGATGCCGTCCACGCGGAGGTCGGAGGGGATCTCGTCGAAGACCTCGACCGGCGATGCGGCCCCGAGTCCGGTCGACGTCACCTGCAGCGTGTACTGGAAGTCATCGCCGACGTCGACGCGTTCGACGCTCGCCGTCTTCTCGATCTGCACCTCGGGCAGGCGCTCGACGGCACAGGCGGGAAGGGCCTGCGGGTACACCGCGAGCACGGACTGGCTCGGGTTGATCTGGAAGGTGATCGTCGCCGGGTTCACCTGGTCGCGCCAGGCGTAGCTGGGCAGGCTCGGATCGAGCACGAGGTCCTCGAAGCGCAGCGGGGAGTCGAGATCCGCCGCCGTCACGGGCCTGTACCCGGGATAGCCGATCCCGATGCCGTTCTCGTCCACCGTGGCACCCGGCCACAGCAGGCGGCCGGTCTTGGCGTCGAACGGGATCGTACGCACGTCGGTCTGGCTCCCGTCTGCCGAGGTGAACGTGACGGTGATCGGGCCCTCCGGCACCGACGGGGTCACCGCGATGTCGTAGTAGAGCCACGGGACGTCATTGACGCAACGCACATAGACGTTCGGGTTGATGCGCTTGGTCGGGACATCGACGTCGTCGCAGTCGTTGCTCGCGTCGACGTCGTTCTCGGTGATGGCGACACACGCCTCATTCGGGATGTCGGACATGTCGACTGTCGGCGGCTCAGGAGCCGGATCGTCGGGCCCGACCGAGACCGAGGACAGCGGGTCGGCCGCCTTCATCTTCACGGGGACCGTGATCGTGGCTATGGCACCGGGCCCGAACGGGCCGGCACCGGTGAGGGTGATCTGGTTTCCGACGACGGTCGGTGCGAGCACTGCCGGCGTCACCGTGATGGCACCGTTCAGCTCGAGTTCGTCCTCCAGCGTGTCGGAGACGACCACGCCCGTGGCATCGTCAGGTCCGTTGTTCGTCACGACGAGGGTGTAGCTGAACTCCATGCCGCCCTCGACGGCTGTGGCGCCGTCCGGCAGCAGGTAGCTCTTCTCGATGCCGACGTCGACGAGGGGGATGTCGCTGCAGTCGTCGCGCACGATCACCTCGGACCCCGTGGTCAGGGTCGCCAGGTTGAGGAATCCGACCCCGGGCTGCTGCTCGGTCTCGCACCTCAGGTCATCGACCGAGACGGCTCCTGGGTCGACCGTCGCGTTCACGACGACCGTGTACACGTGGGTCGCCCCGGGCTGGAGGAGTTCGTCAGCGGCGATGGGGAACGGATCGGCGAACGGCGCGTCGTCGCTAGCCGTGATCGGCGCCGGGGCCGGAGCCACGCTGGTCACCGCGATCGAGTTGTAGGTCACACCCGAGGGGAAGGCCGGGGAGTCGCTCAGCGAGTACGACTCGATCGAGGTCGACGGGTTCGACACCGTCAACGTGTAGGTCACGTCCCAGTCGTCGTCGGCATCCTGGACCGCCGAGACGAACGTCTTCTCGAAGGTCGGGAGCGAGGGGGTGGAGCAGGCGTCGGCCTCCGTGGTCTCCCCGTCGACAGTCAGGAAGGAGCGGTTGAGGAATCCAGTGCCGTTCTCGCCCTCCTGCTGCTCGCAGTCCGCCGCCTCGGTTCCCGTCACCGCGGTGGCGACGGATGCCGTCACAGTGATGACGTAGGTCTGGGGGGATCCGAAGTCGATGGATGCGCCGGTGGCGAGGACGTCACCGCCGCTCGTCCCGTTCCAACCCGGTACGACAGCACCTCCGGGCCCTGTCGCTGAGGCGTCCTGCACGGTGATCCCGGTCCCGAAGGCCGGCAGGTCGGTCAGGCTGTACTGGCCCGTCGAGCCCTCGGTCTCGTTCGTGACGACCACCTTGTAGATGATGTCCCAGGTGCCATCGGGGTTCTGCGTCGTACTGACGACAGTCTTGTCGTGCGTGATCACCAGACGGGCATTCGTGACGACGCAGTCGATGCTGTCGCCGACAGCCAGCCCGGCGAGGGTGAAGTTCGGGGACTGCTCGACGTCGATCGGTGATCCGTTGTCGGTACAGGCGACACTGTCGAACACCCAGCCGTCCTGGGCCGTCTCGGCGACGGCGACGTCGGCGGTGTCGTCGGGCTCCGCGAAGGCGACGTCCCAGTGGTCGGCTCCACTCAACGGCGTCACCTGAGCGCCGGGCTGATTCAGGGCGCCATCACCGCTGAGCGTCGACGTGAAGGTCCAGCCGTCGCCGGGTTCCTCGACTGCTCCCGTCTTCTCGACCTTGTGCACCGTGATCGGCACCGTGCAACTGATGCTCCCGGCGAGCTCTGCCAGCTGATCGGAGACCTGACCCCAGTCATCGGTCTGGAAGTAGTCCGCACCGGCCACCGAGCCGCCCTCCCACTTGTGCGTCCCGGACACTGCACGCAGGTTGTGTCCCTCGACGCCGGAGATGCCCTGGCCGACTCCGAAGGCGAGCACCTGGGTGCCTCGATCCTTCAGAGCGTTCGCCGAGAAGATCGCGTTCTCGACATGCTGGAAGGTGGTGTCGCCCTGCACGGCCGGGTTCGTGCTCCAGACCGTCGGGTTGCCGTCGGTGATGACGATCGCGACGTCGAAGTCGTCTGTCGCCTTCGCCAACTGCCAGAATCCGCGGTCCCAGTTGGTGTACTGGGTCGAGGCTCCGGCGACGGCGTAGCTGTTGATCCGGCCGTAGAACGACGTCTGGTCGGTCAACGAGGCGTTGGAGAACTGGGCGTCCGTACCGCGGTTGCCGGCTGTGATGAGTTCGGGGGCCCAGTTGCGCCCAGTCGCGAGGTTGCTCGCCGGTGCCGTCGTGGCGAAGGTGAAGAGCCCGACCTCGGCCTGGTCATCGCTCTGAGCGAGGGCGCGGACGAAGTTCTTCGCCGCCGTGCGCACACCGTTGAGCCCCTGGTTGTTGTTCGAGGTCATCGACGTCGACAGGTCGAGCAGCATGGCCACCTTGAGTCCGGGCTGGCACGTCGGCTGGTACTGGTTGTTGTCCTGCGAGACGGGTATGCCTCCTCCGGTCTTCCACCGGCCGGCCGTGGCGCCTGTCCCGCTGATCGGAGCACCGATGACGGAGGTCGTGGGCATGGTGCTCAGGGCGGGCAGGATGTCGTAGGTCTGCCCGGCGCGCAGTTCGGCGCCGGTCCTCCACACGTAGGGCGTCGCGGCGAAACGGTTGGGGCCGGTTGTGATGTTGGCGCCGGTGACCAGGGTCGGATTGAGGTAGTAGCCGTCGGGCGCCGACCTCTGCACGATCCAGAAGCGCCTGTCGCGGTTGATGCCGCCGTCCTGCGTCGACGGGACCGTGAACGAACAGTCACCAGCGGCATCCGAGACGCACTCGGTCCAGTCGGGCGGATCACCGATGGCCGGTGAGACCTTCACTCCCGGCGAGTCCGTGGCGGCGCTGCTGGCGCTCCACAGCTCCAGCGTGACACCGGCCAGAGGCTGCGGCACCCCGTCGTCGCCGGCGCCGCCAGTTCTGAGGGAGCGCACCTTGACATTGATCACGGCACTCGGGCCGACGGCCGGAGGCACGAGCGCGGCGACGGCCTTCTTGGCGACCTTGGCTGGCTGCGTCGGCTCGGGCGCGACGGACTCGTCGGACGCGGCCGTGGGCTCGGGGGTCGGCGTGGGCTCAACGACCGCTGGCGTGTCCGACGGCGGAGCGCTCTGCGTCGGGGTGGCGGGGTCTGCGACATCGGGAGCGGGTTCCGGCGTCGGCGCCGGTTCCGCAGGGTCCGATGCAGCCGCGTCGGTCGGCTCCGGGGCCGGCGTCGCGATGTCGGTCGGAGATGCCGTCGGCGTCTCGCCGGCAGGAACCCCCTCGTCTGCGATGGCGACGGCGGGGACGCCGATCAGCATGATCGCGGCGGAGAGGAGCATCGCGACCGGGACGGCGAACGGACTGCGACGCCGGGAACCGGGTCTCTGCCCACCGTCATTCTGGGTTGTCGGGACGCCGGTGATTCGGGTGAACATGTCCAAGCCTTCGGGTACGGGTGCACGGGGTGCACCTGGCTTCCGCCACATCCCGTCGGGTACGGATGGCGGTGATCGAACTTCCACTCGTCAAGCTACACGAGTAATGCTCATCTTGTCCCGCATTCGAGGGCCATGTGGATGTGCATCGCGGGAGATCCAGCGTGCGGACGGTCACGATTCGATCACGGACCGACTTGAGGCGTGCTCGGCTGCGGCATCCGTCTGACGGAGTCGGCCTCCCCTACGCTGGCACCGTGAGCACGCGCGTGACGAGACCGGCGGAGGCGCCGGCGGATGACCCCCTCGACCCTCCGACTCGCGGCGAGCGCATGTCGGCCGAGGTGCGCGAACGCGTGGGGATCCTCAGCGAGCGCTTCGAGGAGCCCATCCAGACCGTCACCTCCATCACGCAGAAGACCATGGCGCTGTTCCCGGTGCGCGTCTGGCGCTGGTTCCTGTTCCGCAACGGCTTCCTGCTCTCATCGGGTATGAGCTATCAGGCGATCTTCGCCGTGTTCGCCGCCGTGTACGTCCTCTTCGCCGGCGCCGGGCTCTTCCTGAGCGGCAACGACGACACCCTGCTCGCCATCGTCAACCTCATCAACACCTACGTGCCCGGCCTCATCGGCCCCGACGGCGCCATCACGCCGGCCCAGCTGTCCGAAGCCGCCGACTCGTCGACGAGCCTGTTCGGCTGGACCGGCGCCGTCGCCCTCGCCGGCTTCGTCTGGACGGCCATCGGGTGGATCACGTACTCGCGCACGGCCGTGCGCAGCCTGTTCGGCCTGCCGAAGGACATGCGTTCGTACGTGTTGCTGAAGGCTCGCGACCTGATCGCGGCTCTGGCGTTCGGGGCGGTCCTGCTTCTCGGGGCCGTCCTCTCCGTCGCCAGCACGAGCGCCACGACCTGGCTCCTGTCGTTGTTCGGTTTCGGCGAGAACTCGTGGCTGGTGCAGGCGGCCATCGGCGGTGCCGGCTTCATCGTGGTGCTCGTGATCAACACCGGCGTGCTCATCTCCATGTTCCGTTTCCTCTCCGGGGCCAGCGTGAGGTGGCGAAGGCTCTGGGGCGGGTCGGTGCTCGGTGGAGTGGCGATGTACGTGCTGCAGATCGGCGCCGGCTTCCTGGTCGGCAGTGCGACGAGCAACCCGCTGCTCGCGACGTTCGCCGTCTTCATCGGACTGTTGCTGTGGTTCAGGCTGACCTCGATCGTGACGCTGGTCGCGGCATCCTGGATCTACGTCAGCGCGAGCGATCGCAACGAGTCGTTGCGGCGGGTCACCCCGGCCCAGCTCGAGGCCGAGCGACGCGAGAGCGAGCGGCAGGCCCGCATCCTGACGACCCAGGTGGAGTTGCGGCGCGCCCGCGATGAGGCCGCCCGGGTCGGCTGGATCCGTCGCGCCGGGGTCAAGCGGCGCATCGCCAGACTGCAGTCGGAGCTCGACGACCTGCAGCTCGCGTCATCGACTCCCGGCCCCGGTTCACGGGTGACGGATGCCGCTCGTCCCGGCCCGCTCTGACCCGTCGACGTCCGAGGCCTCCCATAGGATCGAAGGCATGGCAACGCCCCTCCGCATCGCATCCGTCAACGTCAACGGCATCCGTGCCGCCTACCGCAACGGCATGGGTGCATGGCTGGATGCCCGAGGCGTCGACATCCTCGCGATCCAGGAGGTCAGGGCCGAGACCGAACACGTGACCGAGCTGCTCGGCGACGAGTGGAGCGTGCTGCACGACGCGGCGACGGCCAAGGGGCGCGCCGGAGTGGCGCTCGCCAGCCGCGGTGCCGCCACCATCCACCGGGTCGAGCTCGGGGCGCCCGACTTCGACAGCGCCGGGCGCTGGCTCGAGGCCGACTTCGAGGTCGGCGGTCGCATCGTCACGGTCGTGAGCGCCTATGTGCACTCCGGCGAGGCCGACACCCCCAAGCAGGTCGAGAAGTACAAGTTCCTCGATGCCATGCAAGCCCGCCTGCCCGAACTCGCCGCGCACAACGAGCTGAGCGTCGTGATGGGCGACCTCAACGTCGGTCATCGCACGCTCGACATCAAGAACTGGAAGGGCAACGTCAAGCGCGCCGGCTTCCTGCCCGAGGAGCGCGCCTACTTCGACCGCTTCATCGGCGCCGAGGGCGATCCCGCCTACAACGCCGGAGCGGGTCTCGGCTGGGTCGACATCGGGCGCCGTGCTGCCGGCGAGGTCGACGGTCCGTACACCTGGTGGTCCGCCCGCGGCCAGGCCTTCGACAACGACACCGGCTGGCGCATCGACTACCAGCTGGCGACACCCGCTCTGGCGGCATCCGTCGTCGACTACACGGTCGACAGGGCGGCCAGCTACTCCGAGCGATGGTCCGACCACGCACCGGTCGTCGTCGACTACGCGATCTGATCGCCCCCTCTTACTCCCCTCTTCACAGCCGAAGGCCTCTCCTCACATGAATGACACCCGCCCCCTCCTCTTCTCCGGCATGCAGCCGTCGAGCGACTCGCTGCACCTGGGCAACTACATCGGCGCCCTGCTCAACTGGGTCTCGATGCAGCGCGACTTCGACGCCTACTACTGCGTCGTCGACCTGCACTCGATCACCGTGGCCCAAGATCCCAAGGAGCTGCGCGCGAACACGCGCCAGACCGCAGCCCAGTACATCGCAGCGGGCATCGACCCGTCGCTGTGCACCCTCTTCATCCAGTCGCAGGTGCCGGCACACGCCGAGCTCGCCTGGGTGCTCGGCAGCATCACCGGCTTCGGCGAGGCCGGCCGCATGACCCAGTTCAAGGACAAGTCGGCCAAGCAGGGTTCCGACGCCACCAGCGTCGGCCTGTTCACCTACCCCGTGCTGATGGCGGCCGACATCCTGTTGTACGGCACCGAGCAGGTGCCCGTGGGCGAGGACCAGCGCCAGCACCTCGAGCTGACCCGCACCCTCGCACAGCGCTTCAACAGCCGCTTCGGCGACACCTTCGTGGTGCCGGAGGCGCATATCCCGAAGGAGTCGGCCAAGATCTACGACCTCCAGAACCCGGAGGCCAAGATGAGCAAGTCGGCCGCCAGCCCGGCCGGCCTCGTCAACATCATGGACGACCCGAAGGTCACGGCCAAGAAGATCAAGAGCGCCGTGACGGATGCCGAGCGGGAGGTCCGCTTCGACCAGGCCAACAAGGCGGGCATCTCCAACCTGCTCTCCATCTACTCCTCCCTCACCGGCCGCTCCATCGCGACGCTCGAGCAGGAGTACGACGGTCGCGGCTACGGCGACCTGAAGAAGGACCTCGCCGAGGTCGTCGTCGACACCCTCGCGCCGGTGCGCACCCGCACCCTCGAGCTGCTCGAGGACCCGGCCGAACTCGATCGACTGCTCGCCGTCGGCGCCGACAAGGCCTCAGCGACGGCCGAGAAGACCCTCGCGACCGTCTACGACCGCATCGGCTTCATCAGGCGCCGCTGATGCAACCCGTCGTGCTCCGCACCGAACGGCTGGTTCTCGACCAGCCGACGGAGGCCGACGCCGCGCGCATCGCCGACTACTGCGGCGATCCCCTGTTCGAACGGTTCCTCACGACCCCCTGGCCGTACGGACTCCAGCATGCCGAGACCTTCGTCGGCACCCTTGTGCCCCTCGGCTGGTCGAGCGACACCGAGGCGACCTGGGCCGTGCGCACCTATGAGGGCGGCCCGCTGGTCGGCGTGATCAGCTACCGCACCGCGCGCAGCGACGTCGGCTTCTGGCTCGGCGCCGACGCACGCGGCCAGGGCTACATGCGCGAAGCCCTGGGCGCCGTCGTGCAGTGGGCCCTCTTCAGCGGCGATGTCCCGCCGACGGATGCCGTCACCTGGGAGGCCGTCGCCGGCAACCGCTCATCGGCCGCGGTCGCCCGTGCCGTCGGATTCGCCTTCACGGGCACAGCGCCGTCGTCGCACCCGGGACGCGACGGCTCCCCCGTGCCCGCCTGGCACGGCGTGCTGCTGCGATCGCACGACGCCAGTCAGGCCGAGGCCAGCTGGCCCGAGGAGACCCTGTTGTGAGCGGCATCCCGGCCGCCGTCCTGTTCGACCTCGATGACACCCTGTTCGCCCATCGCAGTGCGGTTGCGCGGGCGATCGAGGTGCAGATGGACGCCGTCGGCTACTCCTCGCCCGACCGGGCGGGTGACGTCGCCTTCTGGCATGCGCTCGAGGAGCGGCACTATCACTCCTATCTCGCCGGAACCCTCGACTTCCAGGGCCAGCGGCGGGCACGTGCGCGCGACTTCGCCGCGGCGCACGGGGTCGTGCTCGCCGAGGCCGCGGCCGGCGCCTGGTTCGACGACTACTTCGAGCACTATCGTGCCGCCTGGATGCTGCATGACGACGCCCTCGAGACCCTTGCGGCGTTGCGAGCGGCACGGCCCGGCATCAGGATCGGCGTGATCACCAACGGCGACCCGGTGTTCCAGCAGTCGAAGCTCGACACCGTCGGGCTGACGGGACTGGTCGACGGCATCGTGGCCTCGGGTTCCCTCGGGGTCACCAAGCCCGATCCGCGGATCTTCGAGTACGCCTGCACCCGGCTCGGCGTGCCCACCGCCGACGCAGCGTACGTCGGCGACAGGCTGCGCACCGACGCGATCGGTGCCGCAGCAGCCGGCATGACCGGCGTGTGGCTGAATCGCACGGGAGTCAGTCCCGACCCGACGGATGCGGCCGAGGCACGCGAGCTCGGCGTGCTCGAGATCACCGGGCTCGGACAGCTGGTGGGGGCGCTCGGAGCCTGATCCCCGCCGGTCGAGCGGCGAAGAATGAGCGGATGCGCCTCAGGCGTGCGCGACCCGGCGCTGTTCGATCGCCACACCGTGCACGTCGTGCAACTCGGTGCGCGCGTGCTCGATCTCGCCCGCGCGACGGGGCGCACTCCAGTCCAGGGCGTCGCCCACGATCTCGGCGAGCTCCTCCAGGACGTCGGCGTCCACGGCACCGGTGAAGGCGAGGCTGGTGCGCCGCTTCAGCACGTCGCTGAGATGCACGACCTGCTCGTCGCGCGCCAGGGCCGTGATCTCCCCCGCGCTGTACGTCGGCGCCGATCGCAGCGCCACGTCGGTCCCGCTCTCGGCGAGTTCGGTGATGAGCGACTCGGCGTGAGTTCCGTAGCGCTCGAGCAGTTCTGCCGCCCTGGCCCGCCCGACGAGCTCGCCGTGAGTTGCGAGCCAGACCGTGCGGGCGGCATCCGTCGTCGGATAGCCTCGGCCACCACCGATGGCGAGGCCCTCGGTGCTCGCCGTCCTGCTGCGTCCGAGCTTGGCGAGCACCTCGTCGCTCAAGTGCTCGGCGAGAGCACGGAAGGTCGTCCACTTGCCGCCGACCAGGCTGAGGAGGGGCACGGCACCGCCGCTGCCCGGAACAGTGGACTCCTCGATGCGGTAGTCCCTGGAGACGAAGCCGGGCTGGGTCTCGTCGTGCCGAGGCAACGGGCGAACGCCGGCGAAGCGGTAGACGATGTGCGAGCGGTTCACGGCGATGCCGGGGAACACGTGGGAGATCAGGTCGAAGAAGTAGTCGATCTCATCCTCCGTGGTGCGGATGGGCTTGCGCATGTCGTGCTCGAGATCCGTCGTGCCGACCAGCACGCGACCCTTCAGCGGGTAGATCAGCACGATGCGACCGTCCTCGTGCTCGAAGAAGATCTCCCGGCCGTCGGTCGCCGCGAGCAGCTCGGGGTGGTCGAGCACGATGTGCGAGCCCTTGGTGCCGCCCATGAACCGGGTCGCCCCGCCGAGAGCCTCGTTGGTGAGGTCGGTCCAGGGTCCCGATGCGTTCACGACGACGGATGCGGTGAACGCGAACTCCTCGCCCGTGACGGTGTCGCGCAGCCTGACGCCGTCACCATCGGCGCCGGCGGCCTCGACGTAGTTCACGGCGCGCGCGTTCGGTCCGGCGGCGAGGCCGTCGTGCAGGACATCGAGCGCCAGGCGCTCCGGATCGTGCATCGAGGCGTCGTAGTAGGTCGCCGTGTACTTGATGCCGGGGTTCAGCTCGGGGAGCTCGGCGAGCGAGCGCTTGCGCCCGTGGAACTCGTGCCGGGGAACGCTGCCGCCGTCGCGGGAGAAGGAGTCGTAGGCGGTGAGTCCCACCTTGATGAGGGCGGCACCGCGCTCGGTCGGCTTGCCCGCCTTGTGCGTGAGGAAGCGCAGAGGGGCCGACAGGATGCCGCTGAACGTGGAGAAGATCGGCACGGTCGTCTTCAGCGGACGCACATAGTGCGGAGCGATTCTGACGAGGGCGTTGCGCTCCTCGACGGACTCGCGCACGAGGCGGAACTCGCCGTTCTCCAGGTAGCGGATGCCGCCATGGATCATGTGCGACGACGCCGCGGAGGCCCCGGAGACGAAGTCGTCGCGATCGATGATCACGACGTCCACGCCCTGCAGGGCGAGGTCACGGAAGGTGGCGATGCCGTTGATGCCGGCCCCGATGACCAGCACGTCGGCGTGAGGTCGGGCGCGCAGCGCCTCGACGGCCGGGCGGAGCGCGGCGGCTCCGGAGGAGGAGGTGGAAGTCGTCGACGACGTCGCCATGGTGCATCCCTTTGTTCGCTGGTCGGCACGCTGTCGAACCGACACCTCCATCCTGAGCACGCCCGCACCTTCTTGCAAGTGAACTGCACATATGTGCAGAATGAACAGATGGCGACAGATCACCCCGATGTCTCGACGCGCACGAGTGACGCCCTGCGCGCATCTCAGCTCTACTACCTGCAGGACCTCACCATGGAGGCCATAGCCCACGAACTCGGCACGTCCCGCTCCTCGGTCTCGAGGCTGCTCAGCCACGCCCGCGAGACTGGGCTCGTCGACATCCGGGTGCGCTCCCCGCGCGAGATGCCGAACATCCTCGAACGCCAGATCCTCGAGTCCTTCGGGGTGAGCGCACATGTCGTACCCGTGCCGGATCACACCAGCGACGTCGACAGGCTCGAACGCGTCGCGCTGTCGGCTGCACGGATGCTCGGGGAGTACATCGACTCGAACACCACCCTCGGAGTCGCGTGGGGCGCGACGGTGAGCGCCGTCTCCCGGCACCTGGTGCCACGGTCCGTGCACGACACCCAGATCGTGCAGCTGAACGGCGCCGGGAACCTCACCAGCACGGGGATCGTCTACGCGAGCGAGATCCTCCGGCGCTTCGGCGAGGCCTTCAACGCACAGGTGCAGCAGTTCCCGGTGCCGGCGTTCTTCGACGACCCGCTCACCAAGCAGGCGCTCTGGCGCGAGCGCAGTATGCAGCGCGTCCTCGCCCTGCAGGAGCACCTCGACGTGGCCCTGTTCGGTGTCGGATCGCCGTTCGCGGAGGTTCCGAGCCACGTCTACTCGAGCAACTTCCTCGATTCCGATGACCTGGCGAGCCTGCAGGAGGAGCGCGTCGTCGGCGACGTCGCGACGGTCTTCTACCGTGCCGACGGATCGACCGACGGCATCAGGCTGAACGAGCGCGGCAGCGGACCCGCCTTCGACGTCCTCCGGCGAACGCCCCGGCGCATCTGCGTCGTCTCGGGCGCCGCACGGCTGGCGAGCATCCGCGGTGCCATCGCCGCCCGACTCATCACCGATCTGTTCGTCGACGAGGGCACCGCCCGCCTCCTGGTCGCGTCGCACTCGGATCGTGCGCGTCTCATCGCGACACGGGAATAGGACGCGCGTCAGCGCGTTGATCTATCATCGAAGACAAGAAACGTGCTCCGGGGTCGGTGAGAATCCGAACCGGCGGTGATAGTCCGCGACCCGCCATCACAGGCGGTTGACCTGGTGGAATTCCGGGACCGACGGTTAAAGTCCGGATGGGAGGATGCACGCGTCGTTCGGCGTTCGCGCCGAGCGACGGTTTCGGGTGATCCCGAAAAGCCCCGGAGCTCAACAGGATTGAGACCGGATGACCAGCACGACGGCCCAGCGGCTGAGCGACGACGTGATCGAGCGTGCGATGACGCGCGCCGTCGAGATCGCCGCGAACGGCCCCGCCCGCGGCGTGAACCCGCAGGTCGGCTGCGTCATCCTCGCAGCCGACGGCATCACCATCGCCGAGGGCTGGCACCGCGGCGCGGGCACGCCCCATGCCGAGGTGGACGCCCTGTCGAAGCTCTCGACCGGTGAGGCGCTCGGCGCCACCGCCGTCGTCACGCTGGAGCCGTGCAACCACACGGGTCGAACGGGGCCGTGCTCCGAGGCGCTGATCTCCGCCGGCGTCAGCCGCGTCGTGTACGGCGTGAGCGACCCCGGCGACCACTCCTCCGGCGGGGCCGACCGGCTGCGTGAGGCCGGCATCGACGTGACGGGCGGCACGCTGCTCGCCGAGACCACGGCTCGCCTCGGCGACTGGTTGCCGGCGGCCCGCCTCAAGCGCCCGGTCGTGACCGTGAAGTGGGCGTCCAGCCTCGACGGCCGAGCGGCGGCCGCCGATGGCACCAGCCAGTGGATCACCGGACCCGAGGCGCGAGCCGACGTGCACGCCCGCCGGGCGGCATCCGACGCCATCGGCGTGGGCACAGGCACCGTGCTCGCCGACGACCCGGCTCTCTCGGCGCGCCACGCCGACGGGAGCCCCTACGAGAACCAGCCGATCCCGGTCGTCTTCGGAGCACGCGCGACGCCGACGGATGCCGCCATCCGGCGCGGCCCCCACGAGCCGATCTTCGTCCCGGGCACCGACCTCGCCGCCGAGCTGCGCGAGCTCCACGCCGCGGGCATCCGGTCGCTGTTCATCGAGGGCGGCCCCACGCTCGCCAGCGCCTTCATCCGGGCGGGCCTCGTCGACGAGGTGCTCGTCTACCTCGCCCCGGCGATCATCGGCGGTCCGCGAACCGCCATCGGCGACGTCGGAATCAGCACCATCGACGACGCGTTGAGGCTCTCCATCGAGAGCACCAGCACCCTCGGCGACGATCTCCTGATCGTCGCGACCCTGAAGAAGAAGCCGTAGGAGGCAGCAGTGTTCACCGGAATCATCGAGGAGATCGGCCGCATCGAGCGCGTCGAGACCACCGGCGACGCCGCCCGCATCACGGTGCGCGGGCCACTGGTCGTGTCTGACGCGCGTCACGGGGACTCCATCTCCGTGAGCGGCGTGTGCCTGACCGTCGTGGCATCGACCCCCGAGACCTTCACCGCAGACGTCATGGCGCAGACCCTCGCGATGTCCACCCTGGCCGGAGTGACCGAGGGCCGCACCGTCAACCTCGAACGCGCTGCATCCGTCGGCGACAGGCTCGGCGGGCACATCGTGCAGGGGCACATCGACGGCACTGCCACAGTGCTCTCCATCGCCGACGGAAGCGCCTGGCGGGTCGTGAGGTTCAGCCTCGACCCGCAGCACGCTCCCCTCGTCGTCGACAAGGGCTCCATCGCCGTCGACGGCACCTCGCTCACGGTCAGCGCCGTGGGCGGCGGCCTCGACGACGGCTGGTTCGAGGTCTCCCTCATCCCCGAGACCCTCACGGCGACCACCCTGGGCGAGCGAGCCGTCGGCGACAGCGTGAACATCGAGACCGACATCCTCGCCCGCCACGTCGAGCGAATGCTGTCGCTCGGCGTGCACCACAGCCTGCCCTCATCGCTTCACGACGGCTCAGCCGTCACGACATCCACCACGACAGTTGGGAGCTCACGATGAGCCTCGCCACCATCCCCGAAGTGCTCGACGCCCTGCGCGCCGGCAAGCCCGTCATCGTCGCCGACGACGAGGCCCGCGAGAACGAGGGCGACGCCATCATGGCTGCGGAACTCGCCAGCCAGGAGTGGATCGCGTGGATGGTACGGAACACCTCCGGCTTCCTCTGCGCGCCCATGCCCGACGAGTACGCCGACAGGCTCGAGCTCCCGCTGATGACCACGCAGAGCCAGGATGCGCGTGGCACGGCGTACACGATCACCGTCGACGCCTCCGACCGCGTCAGCACGGGCATCAGTGCCGCCGATCGCGCCCACACCCTGCGCGTGCTCGCCGACCCGACGTCGCAGCCCGAGAGCCTCATCCGGCCCGGCCACGTGCTGCCGTTGCGGGCCAAGGAGGGCGGCGTCCGCGAACGCGGCGGCCACACCGAGGCCGCCGTCGACCTCATGAAGCTGGCCGGCCTCAGCCCGGTCGGCGTCATCGGAGAGATCGTGGCCGACGACGGAGAGATGATGCGCCTCCCCGGCCTCATCGAGCTCGGCGCGCGCGAGGACCTGCCCGTCACCACGGTTGCGGCCATCATCGACTACCTGCAGGAGTGGCACTGCGACACCGATGTTCCCGTCGCGACGCCGATCCCCGAGAGCTCGCGCGTCGACTTCGAGGTCGAGACCACGGTGCCGACGACGCACGGCCCGTTCAAGGTGCGCGCCTACCGCGACCGCCAGACCGGCGCAGACCACGTGGCCATCGTCGCCGGCACTCCCGCGGCATCCGGTGCCCTCGTGCGTGTGCACTCCGAGTGCCTCACCGGCGAGGCGTTCGGCTCCCTCAAGTGCGAGTGCGGACCGCAACTGGACGCTGCGCTCGACACCATCCAGCGCGACGGCGGCATCGTCATCTACCTCCGCGGCCACGAGGGTCGCGGCATCGGACTCATCAACAAGCTGCGCGCCTACAGGCTGCAGGAGGACGGGCTCGACACCCTCGACGCCAACCTCGCCCTGGGCCTGCCTGCGGATGCCCGCGACTACGGGGCGGCCACGGCCATCCTCGACGAGATGGGCATCACCTCGGTGCGCCTGCTCACCAACAACCCCGAGAAGGTACGGCAGCTCGAGGAGCGCGGCGTCACCGTGACGGAGCGGGTTCCGCTCGTCGTGGGCGTTGGCGCGTTCAACGAGTCGTACCTCGAGACCAAGCGCGACCGCATGGGTCACGCCATCGCCGATCAGCAACTCGCCGAGAGCGTACGCCTCACCGCCGCCGGCACAGAACCCCTCCTGGAAGGACACGCATCATGAGCGGAGCAGGCTCCCCCACCCTCGACATCGACGGAACCGGACTGAACGTCGTCATCGTCGCCGGTCATTGGCACACCGAGATCACCGACGGACTGATCGCTGGGGCTGTGCGCACCCTCGACGCCGCCGGAGCCTCGCACACCCTCGTGCGCGTTCCGGGCAGCTTCGAGCTGCCCGTGGTCGCGAAGGCGGCTCTGGATGCCGGAGCCGACGCCGTGGTCGCGCTGGGTGTGATCATCCGCGGCGGAACCCCGCACTTCGAGTACGTCTCGGCTGCAGCGACGGATGGCCTGACGCGGGTTGCCCTCGACACCGGCAAGCCCGTCGGCTTCGGGCTGCTCACGCTCGACGATGAGAAGCAGGGCATCGATCGCGCCGGCCTGCCCGGCTCGAAGGAGGACAAGGGCACCGAGGCCGCCGAGGCCGCTCTGTCGACGGTGCGGGTCCTGCAGGCGCTGCGCGCGGACCGCTGACGGCGCTTCGGGCGGTCGCTCCGCTCGGAGTCCGCGTCGAAGCGGGTCTACGGCTTCCAGACCATGAGCACCACGACGGCCACGAGCAGAAGCGAGACCACGCCGCTGCCGCCTGCGATACGGCCGTAGTACTGCGATGCGCCTGACGCATCCGTCGTTCCACCGCCGGCTGTCGCACCCAGGGCAGCAGCGGCCTTGCGCATCGACGGCACCACGACGGCCTCGCTGACGACGGCTGCCGCGACCCAGAGGATCAGCGACCACAGGATCCACGGGGTGAGGAACGTCAGACCGTACTTCGGGTCGCTTGTCCCCATCACGGCGAAGCCGAGGAGCACCACCAGGATCGACAACCGGCCGAACACCGACGTCGAGGTGGCGAGGGTCTTCACCTGGGCGCCGTTGCCAGAGCGCAGTGCCCGCAGCGCCGTCATCGGCAGGATCGCCAGCGGCCCCACGATGAACACGGCCGTGACGACGTGCAGCACGTTGAAGAGTTCGTTCATGCCGCCAGCCTAGGAGTCCCGTCGCACCGAGGGCCAGCATCCGTACCCCGATTCGGCATGATGGGGGACGGGGGCGTACCGTGGACGGGTTGCCACAAGCGACTTTCGAATCCCCAGCAGCACGCCTCTCCCGCCGGACCGACGACGCGCGCGTGCCGCTGACGCCAGCCCCTGCACCGAAAGCGCTCCTCCCATGTCTGCATCCGTCGCCGAGACTCCGGCCGCTCCGGCCAACACCCGAGGCCGCGTCATCCTCGCGAGCCTCATCGGAACCTCGATCGAGTTCTACGACTTCTACGTCTACGCGACGGCCGCCGTGCTCGTCTTCCCGACGCTGTTCTTCGTCAACGCCGACCCGACGGTGGCACTGCTGCAGTCCTTCGCCGTCTTCGGAGTCGCCTTCGTCGCGCGGCCGATCGGCTCCATCGTCTTCGGGCACTTCGGGGATCGCGTCGGGCGCAAGGGGACTCTCGTCGCCTCGCTGCTCACCATGGGCATCGCGACGTTCATCATCGGCATCCTGCCCACGGCCCTCACTCCGGGCTGGGAGATCCTGGCCCCCGCGCTGCTCGTGGTGATGCGGTTCGGGCAGGGCCTCGGCCTCGGCGGCGAGTGGAGCGGCGCCGCCCTCCTCGCGACCGAGAACGCGCCGGCCGGCAAGCGTGCCATCTGGGGCACCTTCCCGCAGCTCGGAGCCCCCATCGGCTTCATCCTCGCCAACGGTGTGTTCCTCGTGCTGTCCGCGACCATCGACGCAGACGCCTTCCTCGCGTGGGGCTGGCGCGTGCCGTTCATCGCCAGCGCCATCCTCGTGGCCATCGGCCTGTACGTGCGGCTGAAGCTCATCGAGACCCCGGCTTTCACCAAGGTCGTCGAGCAGGGCGAGGTCGCCAAGCTCCCGCTGGCACGGGTCGTGAAGACCAGCTGGCGCCCGCTGATCCTCGGCACCTTCATCATGCTGGCGACGTACGTGCTGT
Organism: Leifsonia sp. Leaf264; assembly: GCF_001422325.1. Taxonomy (GTDB): domain Bacteria; phylum Actinomycetota; class Actinomycetes; order Actinomycetales; family Microbacteriaceae; genus Orlajensenia. Next base: position 36,721 of record NZ_LMMR01000004.1, on the reverse strand, counting down.
TCTACCTGATGACGACCTTCACGCTCACCTATGGAACGACGCCGACGGATGCCGCCGTCTCGGGCCTGGGCTACAGCCGGGAGTCGTTCCTCATCATGCTGATCATCGGCGTGGTCTTCTTCGGCATCTTCACGCTCGTGTCCGGTCCGCTCGCCGAGCGCTTCGGCCGCCGACGCACTCTCATCATCACGACCATCGGCATCATCGTCTTCGGGTTGCTCTTCGTTCCCCTGTTCGCCGGCGGCACCATCGGCGTGATGGCGCTCCTCATCATCGGCTTCACTCTCATGGGCCTCACCTTCGGCCCGATGGGCGCCGTGCTGCCGGAGCTGTTCCCGACGAACGTGCGCTACACCGGCTCGGCCATCAGCTACAACGTGGCGTCGATCCTCGGCGCGGCTCTCGCCCCGTTCATCGCCGTGGCGCTCTGGCAGAACGCCGGCGGCAGCCCGGTGTTCGTCGGCGTCTACCTGAGCCTCGCCGGAGCCATCACCCTCGTGGCGCTCATCATCAGCAAGGACACCGGCGACGTCGCGTACACCGACAACGTGGCGTAGGCCGGGCCGTCAGTCCAGGAACAGAGTGCGCAACCGCTTCGTCGTGAACACCAGTCCCAGCGCGATCATCACGACGTAGTAGAGCACGTGCCACAGCAGCCCCCAGCTCACGTCCCCTGTCGTCAGGCCGCGTACGAGTTCGACGCCGTGCCACAGCGGCATGGCCTGGATCACGTACTGCAACCACTGCGGGTACACGCTCAGCGGGTAGAACGTGGCCGAGAACAGGAACATCGGCAGCAGGATGAAGTTGATCCAGTCCATCTGCTGGAACGTCTTCATGTAGCTCGTGACGGCCATGCCCACGCTCGCGAAGCCGAAGGCTATGAGCAGCACGGCCGGCAGCGCGAGCAACGCCCACCACGACAGGTTGAGCCCGAGCACCTGCATGACGAACTGGAACCCGACGGCGTACAGCGCGCCGCGCAGGAGTGCGAGCAGGATCTCGCCGAGGGCGACGTCGAGAGGCCCGAGCGAGGTCGACAGCATCCCCTCGTAGAGCTTCGCGAACTGCATCTTGAAGAAGACGTTCCAGGTCGAGTCGTAGATGGCGCCGTTCATGGCGGCGACGGCGAGCAGCGCCGGAGCGATGAACGCCGGATAGCTGACCTCCTGCCCGTTGGGCAACGTCACGTCGCCGATGAGCGTGCCGAGCCCGACCCCCATGGCGAGCAGGTAGAAGATCGGCTCGAACAGTCCGCTGACGACCACCAGCCAGTTGGTGCTCGCCGTCGCCCGCCAGCCGCGCAGCATGACGGCACGCGCGTTGCCCGCGTAGAGCGAACGCACCGGACGGGGGCGGATGCTGCTCGGGGCGAAGTCCGTCGCGCCCGTCACGAGTTCAGCCTCCGCACCGCGATGCGCCGCGACCAGGCCCAGCCGATGACGGTGAGCGCCACGAGGTAGGCCACGTGCACGACGGTGAGCCAGATGGGCTCGGCGTATCCGTAGGAGAACACCCGCGCGAGCTCGGTGGCGTGCCACAGGGGCGAGATCCAGCCGATCCACTGCAGGTAGTCCGGGAAGGCCGAGAGCGGGAAGAAGGTGCCGGAGAACAGCGTCATGGGCAGCACGATGAAGCGCTGCACCATGGCGAGCTGGCCGGTGTCCTCCTCGAGCGTCGAGGCGTAGCCCATGATCACGGTTCCGAAGGCGAGGCCGCCGAGGAGTCCCGCGACGATTCCGAGGAAGCCGATGGGCGACGGGGAGGCCCCGAACACCAGCATCAATGCGTAGAACAGCACGAGGTTCACCGTCATCCGGATGATCACCGAGTACACCACTCCGTCGACGATCTGCGCGGGGCGGATCGGGGATGCTGCGGCGCCGGTGAACGTGGGGTTCCACTTGTAGCCGAGCATGATCGGGTACGTGAACTCCTCGCTGGCGACAGTGATGGCCGCGCTGGCGAGCAGGGCCGGCGCGACGAAGACGAGGTAACTGACGCCGTCGACGGCATCGGACCCCATGTTGGCGTCGACGATCGTCGCGAGACCGACACCGAGGGCGTAGAGGTAGAGCAGCGGGCTGCCGATGCCGGCGATCACCACTGTGCCGGTGTAGGTGCGCATGGCGCGCAACCTGTGCTCGGTGACGTACCAGGCTCCCCAGCGGCGCGACCGGCGCCCCGCCGCGATGGCGCGCGCGGCGTCGGTGCCCTGGTTGCTCAGCACGCTCATTCGATGAGGCTCCGTCCGGTGAGCCGCAGGAAGACGTCTTCGAGGCTGGAGCGCCGAACGAGGCTCGTGATCGGCCGAAGCCCGGCATCCGTCATCTTCACGAGTTCGGCCTCGCCGTTGTCGCTGTAGACGAGCACCCTGTCGGGGAGCACTTCGACCCGTCCGCCGTCGGTTCCCTGGGCCCGGGCGAGCTGCTCGCCGATGTCGGCGTTCAGGTCGCTGCCGAAGCGCACCTCGAGCACCTCCTTGGTCGAGTAGGCGCGGATGAGCTCGGCCGGCGAACCCTCGGCCATGATCGTGCCCTTGTCGACGACGACGAGACGATCGCAGAGCTGCTCGGCCTCGTCCATGTAGTGGGTGGTGAGCAGCAGGGTCGTGCCGTCCTCTTTCAGCCGGAACAGGCGGTCCCAGAGGATGTGGCGCGCCTGCGGGTCGAGGCCCGTCGTCGGTTCGTCGAGCAGCAGGATGCGGGGATCGTTGATGAGGGCGCGGGCGATGGTGAGCCGGCGCTTCATGCCGCCCGAGAGCGCATCGACGCGCGCCTTCTCCTTGCCCTCGAGCTGGGCGAACGCGAGGAGCTCGTCGGCCCTGGAGGCCACCAGCTTGCGAGGGAGCCCGAAGTAGCGCCCGTAGACCAGCAGGTTCTCGCGCACGCGCAGTTCGGTGTCGAGGTTGTCGGACTGCGGGACAACCCCCAGCTGAGACCGGATCTCGGGGCCGTGCTCATCGGGATCGAGCCCCAGGATGCTCAGCTCACCGCTCGTGCGGGTGGAGACGGCGCCCACCATGCGCATGGTCGTCGACTTGCCGGCCCCGTTCGGACCCAGGAGCCCGAAGGACTCACCCGGGGCGACCTCGAACGAGATTCCGCCGACGGCGACGAAGTCCTGGTACTTCTTGACGAGATCACGGGCGACGATGACGGGCTCTGGCACCAGTCCAACCTAGCGAAGCCCCCGGACACCCCGGCGAAGCGTCGGCCGTCTGCGGCCTCCGGACCGGGCCGCCCGCGAACGGGGGGAGAATAGAGGGATGACCTCCACAGACCCGATTCGTCAACCGAAATTGACGAATACCGAAACGTCAACTACAGTTGACGACATGGACGTCACCACGATTCACACCCTCGCCGCCAGCGCGGGAGGCGACGACCCCATCGACTCGCTCCGGGCGATCCATCGCCTGCGGCGGGAACTCGACAGGGTGGAGTCCGTCGCCGTGCGTCGCGCCAGGGCGCGCGGCGCGAGCTGGCAGCTCATCGCGCTCGCCCTCGAGGTGAGCAAGCAGGCCGTTCACAAGAAGTACGGGCGAAGCTGAGTCATCAGTTCCACCGGGAGCCGAGCGGGCGCGGGAACGCGCCGGACGGCATCCGAGCAATCAGAGAGAAGTCATGAGCGAAACATCCACGCGCTCGCGCGGCCTCGGCCGCCGGTCCACCCCCAAGGACGGACCCCGGGCGACCTTCAGCCAGCTGCTGCCCTACATCTTCGAGCAGAAGGGCGTGATCGTCGCCGTCGTCGTGCTGAGCGTGCTCGGGGCCGCGGCGAGCCTCGCGCAGCCGCTTCTCGTGAGCAGCCTGATCACGCAGGTCCAGGCCGGCGACGACCTCGGCAATCTCGTCACGGTCCTCGTCGCCCTCGTCGTCATAGCCGCCCTCATCAGCGGCTACCAGCACTACCTGCTCCAGCGGACCGGCGAATCCGTGGTGCTCGCGAGTCGCAAGCGCCTGATCGCGCGGATGCTGCACCTGCCGATCGCGCAGTTCGACAGCCGCCGCACGGGCGACCTCGTGTCCCGCGTGGGCAGCGACACCACGCTGTTGCGCGCCGTGCTCACCCAGGGCCTCGTCGACAGCGTCGGCGGAGTGCTGCTGTTCGTCGGCGCCCTCATCGCGATGCTGGTGATCGACCCCGTGCTCCTCGGCGCGACGGTGCTCGTCATCGCCATCTCGATCGTCGTCGTCGTACTGCTCTCCGGCCGCATCCGGGAGGCCAGTCATGTCACCCAGTCGAAGGTGGGCGAGCTGGCGTCGGGCGTCGAGCGCTCGATCAGCGCCGTGCGCACCGTACGCGCGTCCAACGCCACCGATCGCGAGATCGCCACGGTAGAGCAGCACGCCGTTGGAGCCTACGAGGCCGGTGTCAAGGTCGCGAGGATCTCGGCTCTCGTCGTGCCCGTCGCCGGCATCGCCCTGCAGGTCTCCCTGCTCGTCGTCCTCGGGCTTGGCGGCTACAGGGTCGCCTCCGGCGAGATCGAGATCGGCAACCTCGTCGCCTTCATCATGCTCCTCTTCATGCTCATCGCTCCGCTGGGTTCGGCCTTCGGCGCCCTCACCTCGGTGAACTCGGCGCTCGGTGCCCTGGGCCGCATCCAGGAGATCATCGACCTGCCCACCGAGTCGCAGAACGACCGCGACCTGGCTCCGCTCGCCGTCATCATCGGTGCCGCGAACGACGCCGTGCTGCCCGATGCGCCGGCGATCGAGTTCCGCGACGTGAGGTTCTCCTACCCCGCGACGTCTGTCATCGTCGAGCCGTCCGAGGCGCCTGCAGTCACCCTCAATCCCCTCGTGGAACTCGATGAGCTCTCCCAGACCGGCTCGCTGGAGGCCGTGACGGATGTCGTTGCCGACGCCGGAGCCGACGCTCCGGCGATCCAGCGCCCGGCCGTTCTCGGCGGCGTCTCGTTCAGCGCCCCGCGCGGCAAGCGCACGGCCCTCGTCGGGCCGTCGGGCGCAGGCAAGAGCACCATCCTCGCCCTCATCGAGCGCTTCTACGATCCGACCGGCGGAGAGGTGCGTCTCGGGGGCCTCGACATCCGTTCCCTCGACCGACACGACCTGCGCGCGCAGATCGGCTACGTCGAGCAGGACGCCCCGGTGCTCGCCGGCTCGATCCGCGACAACCTCGTGCTGTCGGCGCCCGATGCCACCGACGAGCAGTGCGTCGCCGTGCTCGGCGCGGTGAACCTGCTCGACGTCCTCGACCGGGATCCGGCGGGGCTGTCGGCCGAGGTCGGCGAGAACGGCGTGATGCTCTCAGGCGGCGAGCGCCAGAGGCTCGCCATCGGACGGGCGCTGCTCTCGGAGTCGCCCATCCTGCTGCTCGACGAGTCGACCTCGAGCCTCGACGGCGTCAACGAGCAGAAGATGCGCGCGGCGATCGATGCCGTGGCCGAGGACCGCACCCTCATCGTCATCGCGCACAGGCTGTCGACGGTGGTCGACTCCGACCAGATCGTGGTGCTCGACCACGGCCGGGTGATCGGCACGGGAACGCACTCCGAACTCGTCGAGAGCACCCCGCTCTACCGCGACCTGGCGAAGCACCAGCTGCTGGTGTAGTCGCTCCCCTCCCCGGACTCGACGCGGCGGGTCGGGTTCGCCCAATTGCCCACTTCCGCTAGTGCTCAGCGCCGACCACTAGCGGAAGTGGGCAGTTGGACGTAGGCCGGGCTCCCCCACAACCTCGATCGTCACGGGACGGACTGACGAGAAGGCTCACGCGCCTGGCCACAGCGTCGGCTGGCGGGAATCTGAGGCGTGACCCGACGCTCGACATTGCCCATCCCGCTCCAGCACTCCGCATTCGCCTTCGCGACAGGGCGTGCGGCCGGCGTATCTGAACACCGCCTGCGTGCTGCCGATCTGAGCCGCCCGTTCTGGGGAACGCGCGCTCACACGGACGGGCCTCTCGCGCTTCACGATCTCTGTCGCACCCTGCTGCAGAGGCTCCCGGCGGGGTCCGTGATCAGCCACAGCACCTCAGCGTTGCTCCACGGGATCCCAGTCCCGTCCCGACTCGAGAAGGAGCCCTATCTCCACGTGAGCGTCGCCTCTCCAGCTCGCGCTCAGCATGCCCGCGGAATCCGTGGCCACAGCATGGTCATGGGCACGGACGACGTCATCTCGATCAATGACGTACCGATGACGACGGCCAGTCGCACGTGGTGCGATCTCGCTACGCTCACCACGAGCACTGACGAGCTCATCATGGCTGGTGATCGGCTTCTCTACTGGAAGGAGCCACTGGCCGATCGAGCGGGGTTGTCTGCAGCCATCGTCGGCCATGGGCATCGCCGCGGAGCTCGGCTGCTCTCAGCCGCCTTTCCCGAGCTCGTCGATCGCTCGGAGTCGCCGCGCAAGACGCTCATACGCCTGGCCATCATCGCGGACGGCCTGCCGCGCCCTCACCTCAACTTCGACCTTCGCGACGCGTCGGGACGACTCATCGCCCGAGGCGACCTCGCCTACCCCGAATATCGGATGCTGCTCGACTACGAAGGGGAGCAGCACAGACTGGACCGGTCGCAGTGGAATCGCGATTTGACGCGATTCAATGACATCCAGGATGTGGACTGGTACAGCATGCGCATCGGCAGCGAGCATCCGTTGCCCGAGGTGGTCGCCCGCATCCGTGCCGCGCTGCTCCGTCGCGGCTGGCGCCCCTGACCGTCGAGTTGCCCACTTCCGCCAGTGTCAGCAGTACGCGACTAGCGGAAGTGGGCAACTCGACGCCGAAGAGTGTGTTCGCGTCGCTCAGGCCGAGCGGGCCAGGTGGTACCGGATGCTGGCGAGCTCGGCCCGCAGCGCCGCAGGCACCCGGCTGCCGAACAGGTCGAAGTACTCCTCGGTGAGGTCGCACTCGGCGAGCCAGGACTCCGCATCCACGTCGAATAGGGCGTCGACGACCCCGGGCTCGAGGTCGAGCCCGTCGACGTCGAGGGAACCCTCCGCCGGAACCAGGCCGATCGGCGTGGAGACGGCATCCGCCGTGCCCTCGAGTCGACGGATGATCCACTCGAGCACGCGCGCGTTCTCGCCGAAGCCGGGCCAGAGGAACGAGCCGTCCTCCCCCTTGCGGAACCAGTTCACCTGGAAGATCGCCGGCGCCTGGGTGCCGAGCGTACGGCCCATCTTCACCCAGTGTCCCCAGTAGTCGGCCATGTTGTAGCCGCAGAACGGCAGCATCGCGAACGGATCACGTCGGAGCTCGCCGACAGTGCCCTCGGCAGCGGCGGTCGTCTCCGAGGAGATCGTCGCGCCCATGAACACGCCGTGCTTCCAGGTGCGCGCCTGCGCCACCAGCGGCACGTTCGTCGCCCGGCGCCCGCCGAACAGGATCGCGTCGATGGGCACGCCGGCGAACGACTCCCAGTCGTCCGCCATGGTCGGGCACTGGGCCGCTGCGACGGTGAAGCGCGAGTTCGGATGCGCCGCCGGTCGGCCGGAGTCCGGCGTCCACGGCTGGCCGGTCCAATCCGTGAGCTCAGCCGGCGTCGCCTCGGTCAGGCCCTCCCACCAGACGTCGCCGTCGGGGCGGAGGGCGACGTTCGTGAAGATGGTGTTCCCCCAGAGCGTCTGCACGGCCGTGGGGTTGGTGGTCTCGCCGGTGCCGGGTGCCACGCCGAAGAATCCAGCCTCGGGGTTGATCGCCCAGAGGCGGCCGTCCTCGCCGGGGCGCATCCACGCGATGTCGTCTCCGAGGGTCTCGACGGTCCAACCGGGGATCGACGGGCGCAGCATGGCGAGGTTCGTCTTCCCGCACGCCGAGGGGAACGCTGCCGCCACGTGGTAGGCGCGCCCCTCCGGCGAGGTGATCTTGATGAGCAGCATGTGCTCGGCCATCCAGCCCTCGTCCCGGCCCATGACCGACGCGATCCTCAGGGCGAAGCACTTCTTCGCCAGCAGCGCGTTGCCGCCGTAGCCCGACCCGAAGGACCACACCTCCCTGGTGTCGGGGAACTGCACGATGTACTTCTCGGGGTTGCACGGCCACTCGGCATCCGCTCGCTTGAAGCCTCGCTCGTCGCGCAGCGGGTAGCCGACGCTGTGCACAGTGCGCACCCACGGCTCGCCGTCCTCGATCATCCTGTAGACCCTGTCGCCCATGCGCGTCATGACGCCCATGCTGAGCACGACGTAGGGCGAGTCGGTGATCTCGACGCCGAGCTGCGAGATCGGGCCGCCCAGCGGTCCCATCGAGAACGGCACGACGTACATCGTGCGGCCGCGCATCGAGCCGTCGAAGACGTCGGCGAGTTCCTCGCGCATCTCGCGGGGATCGCGCCAGTTGTTCGTCGGCCCTGCGTCCTCCTCGTAGGTCGAGCAGATGAAGGTGCGGTCCTCGACCCTGGCGACGTCCCCCGGGTCGGTACGCGCCAGGTAGCTGTTCGGCCGCCACTCGGGGTTCAGGCGGATGAGGCTCCCACTGGCGACGAGTTCTTTGGTGAGCCGATCGGCCTCGGCCATCGAGCCGTCGCACCAGACGATCGCGTCGGGCTTCGTGATCGTCGCGATCTCGCCGACCCAGGAGCGCAGGCCCCGATCCGTGGTACCCGTCACGGGACCGGATGCATCCCGCTCACGTCCGTCGGATGCCGTGCCCGTTGCGATGTCGGAGATGGTCATGGCGCTCGCCTTTCGGTTGATCCTGCGGGAGGGGGTCGCTGGTGATTTAAGACTCACGCAGTATTGAGCTCCGGATGCCGCAGATCCGCCGTTAAGAAACAGGAAACTTTCGCTATTCTCAAGTCATGAAGCAACGCGGCTCCGATCTGACCACCCTCGGCCATCGCATCAGGCACTTCCGCGGCGAGCGCGGGCTCACCCTCGACCAGCTCGGCGAGCGCGTCGGCATCGCGGGCAGCCAGCTCTCCCTCATCGAGAACGGCAAGCGCGAAGCCCGTGTCGGCACCCTGCAGGCCATAGCCGGCGCCCTCGAGGTCGATCTCACGACGCTTCTGGCCACTGAGGCGCCGAACACCCGTGCCGCCCTCGAGATCGAGCTCGCGAAGGCGCAGCGCAATCCGCTCTACGTCTCGCTCGGGCTCCCGGCGGTCAAGCCCACCCGAGGCACACCCGACGAGACCCTCGAGGCCATGCTCGGGTTGCACCGCGAACTCGCCCGACGCGCGTCGGAGGCCATCGCAACCCCGGAGGAGGCCCGTCGGGCCAACACCGAACTGCGCGAGCGGATGCGCGAGAAGCAGAATCACCTGCCCGAGATCGAAAGGCTCGCCGAGGAGCGCGTGCGCGCCGCCGGGCACAGGGTCGGCGCCCTCACCCACCGCGAGGTCAGCGTGATGGCCGAGCAGCTCGGCTTCCAGCTCATCTACGTCAACGACCTGCCGGACTCCACCCGTTCCATCACCGACATCGCGAACGGCCGCATCTACCTGCCTCCGGCCTCCATCCCCGGCGGACACGGCCTGCGCTCGATGGCCCTCCAGGCGATGGCCCACCGCATCCTGGGTCACGAGAGGCCTGCGAGTTACGCGGAGTTCCTGCAGCAGCGACTCGAGATCAACTACTTCGCCGCCTGCTGCCTCATGCCGCAGGAGGCGTCGGTCGCCTTCCTGTCGGCGGCGAAGAAGGAGAAGCGCCTGGCCATCGAGGACTTCAGGGATGCCTTCGGAGTCACGCACGAGGCAGCGGCCCTGCGCTTCACCAACCTCGGCACGGTGCACCTCGACATGACCATGCACTTCCTGCGCGTCAACGGCGACGGAGCACTGCTGAAGGGCTACGAGAACGACGACATCCCGCTGCCGACAGACGTGACAGGCTCCATCGAGGGGCAGTGGGTGTGCAAGAAGTGGAGCGCCCGCAACGCCTTCACCCACACGAACCGCACCACGGAGTTCTACCAGTACACCGACACCCCTGCCGGAACCTACTGGTGCGCGACCCAGACCGGACGATCGGATGACGGCGAGTACTCGATCACCCTCGGAGTGCCGTTCAGCGAGGCGAAGTGGTTCCGTGGCCGCGAGACCACGGTGCGGGCCGTGTCGACCTGCCCCGACGAGTCGTGCTGTCGTCGCGCTCCGGCCGAGCTCGCCGGCCGCTGGGCCGGTCAGGCGTGGCCGAGCGCGAGACTGCACGCGCAGATCCTGTCTCCGCTGCCGTCCGGCACCTTCCCGGGCGTCGACGACGGTGCCGTCTACTCCTTCCTGGAGGCTCACGCCGCATCAGGTGACCCATTGCAATAGTGTGTGTCACACAGTATGGTGTGACGCATGGGCGATGACGATCTGATCACGGGACACCTGCAGGAACTGCGCCGCGGAACCGTCGTCCTCGCCTGCCTGCTGCGGCTGCGCACCCCCGACTACGGCTATGCGCTGCTCGAGACCCTCGACACGTTGGGTTTCAGCGTCGACGCCAACACGCTGTATCCGTTGCTCCGTCGGCTCGAGAAGCAGGGCCTGCTCACGAGCGAGTGGAACACCGAGGAGTCCCGCCCGCGCAAGTTCTATCGCACGAGCACCGAGGGCGAGCAGATGGCGTCAGCCCTCACCGATGACTGGGGTCGCATCGACGACTCCCTCCGCCGACTCATCCGAGGAGAAGGATCATGACCACCCTCACCGACCGTTACGTCTGGGCCGTGGTGCGCACAGCACCCGAGAGCCAGCGACCCGAGCTCGAGCAGGAGGTGCGCGCCCTCGTGGCCGACGCCATGGACGCCCATCTCGAGGCCGCATCGCCCACCGCCGAGCGCGACGCCATCGTCGAACTCGGCGACCCGTTGGTACTCGCCGCCCGCTACGCCGATCGCCCGCTCACCCTCATCGGCCCGGCGTACTACCTGCTCTGGTGGCGGCTGCTGAAGCTGCTCCTGCTCATCGTCGTGCCGATCGCGACGCTCGGCATCGGCGTCGGACAGTTCATCGCCGGCGCCACCGTCGGCGCGATCATCGGATCGATGATCGGTGGAGCGATCCAGGTCACGGTCAACCTCGGATTCTGGACCACCGTCGCCTTCGTGATCCTCGATCGGAGCGCGAAGGGCGCTCCCATGATCGAGTGGACCCCCGAGCAGCTCCCGGAGGTGCCGTCACCGACGCAGCATTCCGCCCTCGGCCAGCTCATCGCGAGCGTGGTGTTCCTCACGCTGCTCCTGGTCGCCCTGGTCTGGCAGCAGTTCAACCCCTACCTCGCTGGAAGCGACGATGTGCTTCCCGTGCTGAACCCCGAGCTCTGGTCGTTCTGGATCCCGTTCTTCATGATCCTCACCGTGGCCGAGATCGCCTTCGCCTTGGTGCTCTACTTCCGGGGCTGGAGCTACGCGCTGGCCGGCGTGAACGTGCTCCTGAACGTGGCCTTCGCGGTGCCCGCGGTGTGGCTCTGGTTCATGGGGAGCATCCTCAACCCGGCCTTCGTCGACGCTGTCGCACTGCAGACCGACGACGACTTCGACGAGGCGTGGCGCATCACCAGCATCATCGTGGTCGTCAGTCTCGTCGCCATCGCCGTCTGGGACGTCATCGACGGGTTCTACAACGCGTACAGAGTGCGCCACCCCCGCCTGGCCTCCGCCCGCTGAGAACTCAGCGGCGAGGCGCCGAGCGCCCGAGGCGGCGAGGCGCCCTACTTCGGCTGCATCCTGATGGCGCCATCGAGCCTGATGGTCTCGCCGTTCAGCATCGGGTTCTCCACGATGTGCCGGGCCAGGGCCGCATATTCGGCCGGGGTGCCCATGCGCGACGGATGCGGGATCTGAGCCTCGAGCGATGCCCGCACCTCGTCGGGCATGCCGGCCATCATCGGCGTCTCGAAGATGCCCGGCGCTATGGTCACGACGCGGATGAGCAGCTTCGACAGGTCGCGGGCCAATGGCAGGGTCATCGCCGCGACGCCGCCCTTCGATGCCGAGTACGCCGCCTGCCCGATCTGGCCGTCGAAGGCGGCGACCGACGCCGTGTTGATGATCACACCGCGCTCGGCCGTCTCCGGAACCCCCGGGAGAGCGGATGCCGTGACCGGTTCGCTCGCGGCCATGGCGGCGGCGGCGAGCCTGGCGACGTTGAAGGTGCCGATGAGGTTCACCCGGATGGTGCGCTCGAACGCGCCGAGATCGAGCGGTCCCTCACGGCCGACGGTGCGCCCGGCCGTCGCGATGCCGGCGCAGTTCACCACCACCCGCAGGGGCGCCAGCTGCTGCGCCAGTGCGATCGCCGCCTGCACCTCGGACTCGTTCGTCACGTCGGCGGCGGCGAACCGTGCCCGCTCCCCCAACTCGGCCGCGACAGCGGCACCCGGCGACGACGGCAGGTCGACGAGCACCACGCTCGCCCCGGCCGCGTGCAGGGCTGTCGCCGTCGCCCGACCGAGCCCCGAGGCCCCGCCTGTCACCAGTGCCGACAGTCCGTCGATGCGCATGGATTCTCCTTCTGTTGTTCGTGTCGTTCGGGCTGATGCTGCTCGTCCCAGCCGGTGTTCTCGTGCTGGAGCCCTCAGCCCAGTCGCTCGATGATGGTGGCGTTGGCCATGCCGCCGCCCTCGCACATCGTCTGCAGCCCGTAGCGGCCGCCGGTTCGTTCGAGGGAGGTCAGGAGCGTGGCGAGCAGTCGTGTGCCCGACGACCCGAGCGCATGACCCAGGGCGATCGCACCGCCCTGCGGATTGAGAGTGGCCGGATCGGCGTGCAGTTCCTTGAGCCAGAGCAGCGGGACCGGCGCGAAGGCCTCGTTCACCTCGGAGCTGTCCAGGTCCTCGACGGCGAGGCCAGCCCGGTCGAGCACCATCCGGGTCGCGGGAACCACCCCGGTGAGCATGAGGAGCGGATCGCTGCCGGTCACGGCGAAGGCATGGAATCGGGCGCGCGGTGTGAGTCCCAGTTCGGCCGCCCGTGCGCTGCTCATGATGAGGGCGGCCGATGCGCCATCGGTCAACGGCGAGGAATTGCCCGGCGTGATCCGCCAGTCGATCTCGGGGAATCGCGCCGAGAGCTCGTCGGTGCGGAACGCGGGCGCCAGTCCCGAGAGCGCTGACGTCGTCGTTCCGGCGCGGACGGTCTCGTCGACGAGCGATTCCACCCCGGCCACTCCGATGATCTCGCGCGCGAAGTCTCCGCGTTCGGCCGCGGCGGCGGCTCGTCGGTGCGACTCGGCCGAGAAGGCGTCGAGCTCGTCGCGCCCGAAGTCGTGGCGTGCTGCGATCAGTTCGGCCGAGATCCCCTGGCTCACCAGCCCGTCGGGAAAGCGCTCGGCGATGCCGACCCCGTACGGCGACAGGCCGAGCGTCGATGAGCCGAGAGGGACGCGGCTCATCGACTCGACGCCGCAGGCGATCACGATGTCGTAGGCCCCGGCGATCACTCCCTGGGCGGCGAAGGAGGCGGCCTGCTGGCTCGACCCGCACTGGCGGTCGATCGTCGTGCCGGGAACGCTGACGGGGAATCCCGCCGACAGGACGGCCGTGCGCACGACGTTGTAGCTCTGCTCCCCCACCTGGCTGACGCATCCGCCGATCACGTCGTCGATCTGCACCGGATCGATACCCGAACGGTCGACGAGCTCGCGCAGCACTCCGGCGAGCAGGTCGACGGGGTGCACATGCGACAGCATCCCGCCGGGCTTGCCACGCCCGCTCGGGGTCCGCACGACGTCGACGATGACGGCGTCTCTCATCATGGGGTCCAGCCTATTCCCGACGCGCTTCCCGACGTCGAGACCAGCATCGAGAACGACGTCGAGGCCGACGTCGAGAACTTGCGACGGACGGCGACCAGTCCTTCCGGGAGCGGATGGTCCTCCTCATCGCGGCCCAGCGCAAGGGGTCGAAGCGGCAGCGGCATCTCCTTACCGTGGAACGGTTCGAAGGAGAGCAGAGATGACGACGGCGGAGACCGCGAAGACCATCCGGACGAACATTCCGGCCCGGATGGACAGGCTGCCCTGGGCGCATTGGCACTGGGTCGTGGTGATAGGCCTCGGCACCGTGTGGATCCTCGACGGGCTCGAGGTGACGATCGTGGGCTCGATCGCCGGTCGGCTCACCGAGCCAGAGAGCGGCCTCGGCCTGACGACGGCGCAGATCGGCCTCGCTGCCGCCATCTACGTGGCCGGCGCCTGCAGCGGAGCGCTGTTCTTCGGATACCTCACCGATCGCTTCGGTCGGAAGAAGCTGTTCATCATCACGCTCGGCGTCTACCTGCTGGCGACTGTCGCGACGGCGTTCTCGTTCTCGCCGCTGTTCTTCTTCGTCTGCCGATTCTTCACCGGAGCCGGCATCGGCGGCGAGTACGCGGCCATCAACTCGGCCATCGACGAGTTGATCCCGGCCCGCCATCGCGGCAAGGTCGACCTCGCCATCAACGGCTCGTACTGGCTCGGCACGGCGTTCGGCGCCGTCCTGTCGGTGTTCCTGCTCAACACGGCGATCTTCCCTCCCGAGCTGGGCTGGCGCCTCGCCTTCGGTCTCGGCGCCGTGCTCGGCCTCTGCATCCTGTTCGTGCGGCGGAGCGTGCCGGAGTCGCCGCGCTGGTTGTTCATCCATCGTGATCTCGAGAGCGCGGAGAAGATCGTCGATGACGTCGAGAAGCAGATCGTCGAGTCCGAGGGTTCGAAGCTCGAGGAGGTCGACGATTACATCGAGGTCACTCAGCGCAAGCGCACGGGCTTCGGCGAGATCGTGAAGGTCGGGCTGACGCGCTATCCGAAGCGCTTCGTGCTCGGCCTCTCGCTCTTCATCGGCCAGGCCTTCCTCTACAACGCCGTCTTCTTCACCTACGCCCTCGTGCTCACGAAGCTCCTCGACGTGCCCGATGACGTCGCCCCGTGGTCCCTCGTGCCGATCGCCATCGGAAACTTCCTGGGCCCACTAGTGCTCGGGCGCTTCTTCGACACCATCGGGCGCCGCGTGATGATCTCGAGCTGTTACATCGGATCCGGGGTGCTCCTCATCGGCACCGGCATCCTGTTCCAATCGGGAGTGCTGGATGCCGTCACCCTCACGGCCTGCTGGATGGTGGTGTTCTTCTTCGCCTCGGCGGGTGCGAGCGCCGCCTACCTCACCGTCAGCGAGATCTTCCCGATGGAGACCCGCGCCATGGCCATCGCCTTCTTCTACGCCGTGGGCACCGGGATCGGCGGCATCATCGGTCCGATCCTGTTCGGGCAGTTCATCGAGGACGGCATCGGTGCGGTGGTGTTCGGTTACTTCATCGGCGCCGTGCTCATGATCGGCGCCGGCCTCGTCGAGGCCTTCCTCGGCGTCGACGCCGAGAACAAGTCGCTGGAGGACATCGCCACGCCACTCAGCGTGAGTTCGGAGACGCGCGAACAATAGGATCGACGCCATGACGACGACCATGCAACTGCGCCTGTACGACCTTGTTCCCACCGAGATCGACGCCTTCGTCGAGTGGTGGAACTCCCGCCTCGTTCCAGCGCGCACGGCTCACGGCTTCGTCGTCGAGTTCGCCTACCTCGATCGTGACGCGGCCAAGTTCAGCTGGGCTCTCAGCCTGCCGACGGATGCCGCCGGCTTCGCCGAGACCGAGGCCGCCTACATGACCTCGCCCGAGCGGGATGCCGCTTTCGACGGCGTACCGCAGCGGGTCGCGTCGAGTCACGTCGCCCTGGTGGAGCCGGTCGTCCCGGTCCGCTGAGAGGTGCCGCGCTTGCGGAACGGTCCTTCCGGGAATGAACCGGCCCGCTCAGCGTTGGCTTCAGAATGACGAGTGCACCACTGTCGGTGGGGTTCCGCTCCGAGCGCGGGCCGATCCTCATCGCCCTCATGCTCGCGACCGGGCTGATCGCGATCGATTCGACCATCCTCGCCACGGCCGTTCCCTCGGTGGTGGCCGACCTCGGCGACTTCACCCAGTTCCCGTGGCTGTTCTCGATCTACCTGCTCGCCCAGGCGGTATCCGTCCCCATCTACTCGAAGCTCTCCGACACCGTCGGCCGCAAGCCGATCATCCTCGTGGGCATCGGCCTGTTCCTGCTCGGGTCGATCCTCTGCGGCTTCGCGTGGAGCATGCCGGCCCTCATCGCCTTCCGCGCCGTTCAGGGACTGGGTGCCGGCGCGGTCCTGCCCACGTCCATCACCATCGTCGGCGACCTGTACTCGCTCGCCGAGCGCGCCAAGGTGCAGGGCTACATCGCGAGCGTCTGGGCCATCTCCTCCGTCGTCGGACCGGCGCTGGGCGGCGTCTTCAGCCAGTTCGTCTCCTGGCGCTGGATCTTCTTCGTGAACATCCCGCTGTGCGTCATCGCCGGCTGGCGGCTCATCCGCTCGTTCCACGAGAAGATCGAGCCGCGCCGTCATCGCATCGACTACGCCGGCGCCGTCACGCTCACCATCGCCCTGACGGCCATCATCCTGGCCCTCCTCGAGGGCGGGCAGGCGTGGGCCTGGAACTCGGTCCCCAGCTTCGCCGCCTTCGGCATCGGCGCCGTCGCCCTCATCGCCTTCGTTCTCATCGAACAGCGGGCTGCTGAACCGATCATCCCGCTGGGCATCTTCACCCGGCGCCTCATCGTCACGACCACGTTCATCTCGCTGGGTGTCGGCGCCATCCTCATCGGCCTCACGTCCTACGTCCCCACCTACCTCGAGACCACTCTGGGCGTCGTCCCGATAGTGTCCGGCCTCGCCGTGGCAGCGCTGACCCTCGGCTGGCCGATCTCGGCCGCCCTCGCCGGGCGGCTCTACCTGCGCATCGGGTTCCGTTCCACAGTGCTCATCGGCATCACGATCACCGTGCTCGGCGCCATCGGAGTCACCCTCGTGGCACCCCATCCGAACACCCTGCTGATAGCACTGTCGTGCTTCGTCATCGGCTTCGGCCTCGGCTGGGTCGCGGCTCCCAGCCTGATCGCGGCGCAGTCATCGGTGGCGTGGGGCGAGCGCGGTGTCGTCACGGGAACGAACATGTTCGCCCGCTCGGCGGGCAGCGCCGTCGGCGTCGCCGTCTTCGGGGCCATCGCCAACTCCATCATCGCCGCCTCTCCGGGTGGCGAGACGGATAAGACCGCGGTGGCGGATGCCGCCACCGCCGTCTTCCTGGCCGTCACTGTCGCCGCGGCGCTGACTGTCATCGCTGCCCTGGCGATGCCGCGTGCGAGTGCCCGGGACCTCGAATACGTCGCCCCGGCCGAGGAGACCGCCGGGCCCTGAGCGGTGTGCGGAGCCGGTGCGCCGATCGCAGCAGCTGCCACCGTGTGAAGGCATTCCTGCTGCCGTGTGAAGGCAACGGCCCGCCGCTACCCGGAGATCCGGGGGCGACGGGCCGTTGATGCCTTCACACGGAGGCGGAAGCGGAGGGCGGCAGCGGAAGCCGGAGGGCCGGCTCTAGCGCGTCCGCTTCTCGCGCACGCGCATGTTGAGCACGATCGGAGTTCCCTCGAAGCCGTAGATCTCGCGCAGACGACGCTGGATGTAGCGACGGTAGCCGGGGTCGAGGAAGCCGGTCGTGAACACGACGAATGTCGGCGGACGGCTCGCGGCCTGCGTTCCGAACAGGATGCGCGGCTGCTTTCCACCGCGCACGGGGTGCGGATGCGCCGCCGTGAGCTCGGCGAGGAAGGCGTTGAACTTGCCCGTGGGGATGCGGGTGTCCCACGACTCGAGCGCGAGCTCGAGGGCGGGCACGAGCTTCTCGATGTGACGGCCGGTGCGGGCGGAGATGTTCACGCGCGGAGCCCAGGCGACGTGCGCCAGGTCCTGTTCGATCTCGCGCTCGAGGTAGCGCCGGCGGTCGTCGTCGAGGAGGTCCCACTTGTTGAACGCGAGCACGAGCGCGCGGCCCGACTCGAGCACCAGGTCGATGATGCGCACGTCCTGCTCGCTGATGGGCTGCGAGACGTCGAGCATGACGACGGCGACCTCGGCCTTCTCGAGCGCTGCGCTGGTGCGGAGCGATGCGTAGAAGTCGGCGCCCTGGGCGAGGTGCACACGGCGACGGATGCCGGCGGTGTCGACGAAGCGCCAGACCTTGCCGCCCAGCTCGACCTGCTCGTCGACGGGGTCGCGGGTGGTTCCGGCGAGGTCGTTGACGACGACGCGCTCCTCACCGGCCGACTTGTTCAGCAGGCTGGACTTGCCCACGTTCGGGCGACCGAGGATCGCGACGCGGCGGGGTCCGCCCACCTCGTCCTTCGCGACGGCCGACACGGCCGGAAGGACCTTCAGCATGGTGTCGAGCAGATCGGCGACGCCACGGCCGTGCAGGGCGGAGACCGGGTAGGGCTCGCCGAGCCCGAGGTTCCACAGCGCTGCGGCATCCGGCTCGCGACGAACGTCGTCGACCTTGTTGGCGACGAGGAAGACGGGCTTCTTGGCCTTGCGCAGCATGCGCACGACCTGCTCGTCGGTCGAGGTGGCGCCGACTGTGGCGTCGACGACGAACATGACGATGTCGGAGAGGTCGATGGCGACCTCGGCCTGGGCTGCGACGGAGGCGTCAATGCCCTTGGCGTCGGGCTCCCAGCCGCCGGTGTCGACGAGGGTGAAGCGACGGTCGTTCCACTCGCCCTTGTAGTTCACACGGTCGCGGGTGACGCCGGGGGTGTCCTCGACGACGGCCTCGCGGCGGCCGAGGATGCGGTTCACGAGCGCGGACTTGCCGACGTTCGGTCGACCGACGATCGCGATGACCGGCAGGGCCGGCAGGTAGCGGATGGCGTCGGGGTCCTCGGTGACGGTGTCGAGGACGTCGAAGTCGTCGTCCTCGAGGTCGTAGGCGTCCAGCCCGCGACGGAGCGCTGCCGCGCGCTGTGCCGCGGCCTCCTCGTCGACGTCGGCCAGGCGCGAGGCGAGCGCGCCGTCGACGTCTTCGTAGTCGTCGTTTTCGTCGGTGCTCATGTTGATGCCTCCTCGATGACCGTGATCACGGCATCGACAGTTCGATTGAAGTCCAGATGGGTGGAATCGACGGTGGTCACACCGTCAGCGGCGTTCAGGAAGTCGACGACCCGGGCATCCGCCCTGTCACGCTCCGCCAGTGCTCGACCGACGGAATCCGCGGCGAGATCGGTCAGCTCAGCCGACCTTCTCGCCATTCTAACGGCCTCATCGGCTGTGAGAAGAATGCGAACGGGGGCGTCAGGGGCCACGATCGTGGTGATGTCGCGGCCTTCGATCACGATTCCGGGCCGATCCACAGCTGCGGCGATGCTCCGGAACATCGCCACGAGGTGTGCGCGCACCTCCGGTACCCGCGCGACGGCGCTCACGACGGCCGCGACACGGGGCTCGCGGATGGCCTCGGTGACGTCGTTCTCCCCCACCCGAACGCTGTAGCCGTCGGGGTCGGTTCCGATCGCGTAGTCGAAGTCGTCGAGCAGTTCGACGACGGATGCCGCGCTCTCGGTGTCGGCGCCGTTCTCGAGCGCCAGCCAGGCCAACGCGCGGTACGCCGCGCCGGTGTCGAGGAAGCCGTAGCCGAGGCGCCGGGCGACGGCCTTGCTCACGCTGGACTTGCCGCTGCCGGCTGGGCCGTCGATGGCGACGACGACGGGGGCTGACGAGGGGGTGGTGTTCATTCGGGTCATCCGGCAATCCGCCAGCCGCGTGCGGCCAGCTCGGTGGTGAGGTGTTCGACGGTCTCGGGCAGCACGGCGATCTCGGCGAGGCCGACGAGGATGCCGGGCGCGTGCTCGAGCCGCAGGTCTTCGAGGTTCACGCCGATCTCGCCGATCTCGGCGAGCAGGCGCGCGAGCTGGCCCGGCCTGTCGTCGACCATGACGGTCAGGGTGGTGAAGCGCTTGTCGGTTCCGTGCTTGCCGGGCAGCCTGGCGACCCCGATGTTGCCACCGGCGAGCTCCTCGGCCACCCGACGGCGGGCGCCGGGCGCCTCGGGGTCGTCGAGGGCCGTGATGAAGCGGTCGAGGTCGTCGCGGTAGGCCAGGAGGATGTCCCGAACTGGCGATGCGTTGGCCCCGAGAATCTGCACCCAGAGGTCGGGGTCGCTCGCGGCCACCCGGGTCACATCGCGCACGCCCTGTCCGGCGAGGTTGACGGCGGCGCTCGGCGCGTCGATGAAGCGCCGGGCCATCAGGCTCGAGATCACCTGCGGCACGTGCGAGATCAGGGCGACGCCGGCATCGTGCTGCTCCGGCGTCATCTCGACGAGTGTCGCACCGAGGTCGAGGATGAGGTCGTCGATCGCACCGGCGCGCTGGTAGCTGATGGAGTCGTGCGCCGCCACCACCCACGGGCGGCCGACGAAGAGGTCGGCACGGCCGCCGAGGGGGCCGCCCCGTTCCCGCCCGGCCATCGGGTGCGAGCCGATGTAGCGGCTGAGGTCGGCGCCGAGCTCGGTGAGTTCGGCGAGCACGGCCAGCTTCACGCTGGCGACATCCGTCACGATGGCGTCGGGGAACGCCGCGAGCTCCTGAGCGACGACGGATGCCGTCACATCGGGTGGCGTCGCGACCACGATGAGCTGGGGCGCGTCACCCGCGGCTGCGCGACGGCCGGCCCCGAGGTCGACCGCGATGCTGACGTGCGTCGGCGACGCGTCGGCAAGGATCACGTCGATGCCCCGGGAGGTCAGTCCGAGGCCGATGCTGGTGCCGAGCAGGCCGGCACCGACGACGCGCACGGGTCCGATGAGGCGGGACTCCACGACCACTCAGCGACCTCCGTCGTTCGTCTCGGTGCCCGACTCGGCGCTCGGCGCCGCCTTCTTCGGATCGGCCTGCTCCGCGCCGCCGTCTCTCGACAGTGTGAGCACTTGGCCGAGCTCGGCCGAGGTGAGCGGACGGATCTGTCCGATCTGAAGCGTTCCGAGGTGCAGCGGCCCGAACTGGCGACGAACGAGGTCGATGACGGGATGCCCGACGGCATCCAGCATCCGTCGCACGATGCGGTTGCGACCTGAATGCAGGGTGATCTCGACCAGGCTCGACGTCGAGTCCGAGGCGCTCGTCATCAGGCGCGCCTTGTCGGCGGCGATCGGGCCGTCCTCGAGGTCGATGCCGCGGGTGAGCTGGGCGATGGTCTGCGGGCTCACGCGGCCCTCGACCTTGGCGATGTAGGTCTTCGCGACGCCGAACGACGGATGCGCCAGCGTGTGGGCCAGGTCGCCGTCGTTCGTCATGATGAGCAGGCCCGTGGTCTCGGCATCCAGCCGCCCCACGTTGAAGATGCGCTCCTCGTACTGCTCTGCCCAGTAGCTCAGGTCGGTACGGCCGCGCTCGTCGCGCATGGAGGAGTACACCCCGGCCGGCTTGTTGAGCATGAGGTACAGCTTGGTGTTGTCGAGCTGCACGGCGATGTTGTCGACGGCCACGAGGTCGGTCTCGGGGTGGATGCGGCGGCCGAGTTCGGTGACGACGGTGCCGTTGACCCGCACCCGACCCGCCACGATGAGGTCTTCCGACACCCGGCGCGAGGCTACGCCGGCACTGGCCAGCACCTTCTGCAATCGGATGCCGTCGTCTGCTGCGTTATCGGATGTCACCGTCGAACCCTTCGTTTCCGCCTTCGAGAAGCGGGGAGATGTGCGGAAGCTCGTCGAGGCCGTTCACACCGAGTTGGGTGAGCAGGAGCTCGGTCGTTCCGTAGTTGATGGCGCCGGTCTCGGCGTCGGCGAACAGTTCGGTCACGAGGCCCCGGCTGAGCAGGGTGCGCACGACGGAGTCCACGTTGACGGCGCGGATCGAGGCGATGGCCCCGCGCGTGATCGGCTGCTTGTAGGCGATCACGGCGAGGGTCTCGAGGGCGGCCTGCGACAGCCGCGTCGGGTTCTGGGTGAGCACGAAGTCCGTCACCAGCTCGTCGTGCTCGGGGCGGACGTAGATGCGCCAGCCGCCGCCGACCTCTCTCAGTTCGAATCCGCGACGGATGCCTGTCGGCTCGCCGTTCGCGTCGATGCCGTCGTAGTCGGCCACGAGCGTGTCGATCGCCGCCTTCACCTCGGCGACCGGACGCCCGACGGCCGTGGCCAGGTGGATGACGCCCTGCGGCTCGTCGGTCACCATGAGGATCGCCTCGAGGCGTCGCTCCAGCCCAGCGCTCGGCTCGTCAGCAGGCGCCTCGCGAGCCGACTCGAGAAGTCCCGCGGAGCGAAGGTCGGCGAAGCCGACATCGTCGGATTCCGATCCGGAGCGAAGCGACGCATGGGAATCTTCGGCGGAAATGTCAACGTCACGCATCGTAATCGGCTCCCAGGTTCGCGAGGTTCTCATCCGACCAGTGCTCACTGGTCCATCTGACAGTGAGCTCGCCGAGAGGTTCGAGCTGCTCGAAGGAGAGCGCCCCGTGGCGGTACAGCTCGAGCACGGCGAGGAACCGCGCGATCACGACGCCCTTCACCGGGGCATCGGCCACCAGCTCGCGGAAGGAGAGCACCTCGCCGCGACGCAGCATGGTCACCACGAGGGCGGCCTGCTCCCGGATGCTGACCAGCGGCGCGTGCAGGTGGTCGAGGCCGACGACGGGCACCTCGCGCGGAGCCAGCGCGAGCAGGGCGATCGCCGCGAAGTCGTCGACCGTCAGGGTCCAGACCAGCTCGGGCGTGCGCTGGCGGTACTTCTCCTCGAGCCGCACCGAGCGGGCGTGGCGGGAGGCCTCGGCATCGAGGTTCTGCTGGAACCAGGCCGACGCCTGCTTGAACGCCCGGTACTGCAGCAGCCGTGCGAACAGCAGGTCGCGGGCCTCGAGCAGGGCGACGTCTTCAGCGTCGACGAGCTCGCCCTGCGGCAGCAGGCCGGCGATCTTCAGGTCGAGCAGGGTCGCCGCCACCACGAGGAACTCCGTCGCCTGGTCGAGCTCCTCGGCCGTGTCGAGTCCGCGCAGGTACGACAGGAACTCGTCGGTCACAGCGCTCAGCGCGATGTCGGTGATGTCCAGCTCATGCTTGCTGATGAGGGAGAGCAGCAGGTCGAACGGTCCGGCGAAGTTCGCCAGCTTCACCCTGAAGCCGGGCTCCACCTCGGCGTCCGTGCCGGTGGCGTCGGTCTCGGGCTCGAGCGCTGCAGGCGGCTCGGCGACGCTCAGCGCGCCGGACGACTCCGGATGCCCGACGGCCTCAGGCGACTGCGCCACGGAAGACCAGCTCCCTGGCCAGCTGACGGTAGGCGTGCGCCGCGGCGTGCTCCGGCGCGAACTGCGTGATCGGGCTGCCGGCCACCGAGGCATCGGGGAACTTGACGGTGCGACCGATCACGGTCTCCAGCACCTTGTCGCCGAAGGCGTCGACGACGCGCTCGAGGACCTCGCGGGAGTGCAGGGTGCGGGAGTCGTACATCGTGGCCAGGATGCCGTCGAGTTGGATGGCGGGGTTGAGCCTGTCGCGCACCTTGTCGATGGTCTCGATGAGCAGGGCCACGCCGCGCAGTGCGAAGAACTCGCACTCGAGCGGGATCAGCACGCCGTGAGCAGCCGTCAGGGCGTTCACGGTGAGCAGTCCGAGCGAGGGCTGGCAGTCGATGAGGATGACGTCGTAGTCGGCCGACAGTCGGCGCAGCACCCCGGCGAGGATCTGCTCGCGGGCCACCTCGTTGACGAGGTGCACCTCGGCCGCCGAGAGGTCGATGTTCGCGGGGATGACGTCGAGGCCGGGCACGCCGGTCTTCTGGATCGCCTCCAGCGGGTCCTTCGACCGCGACAGCAGGAGGTCGTAGATCGTGGTGACGTCGTGGGTCGGAACCCCGAGGCCGGCCGAGAGGGCACCCTGCGGGTCGAAGTCGACGGCGAGCACCCGGCGTCCGTCTTCGGCGAGCGCGGCCCCGAGGCTGATGGTCGTCGTGGTCTTGCCCACGCCGCCCTTCTGGTTGCACAGGGCGATCACGCGTGCCGGGCCGTGCGACTTCAGCGGTTTCGGCTGGGCGAACTGTCGAAGGGGACGGCCGGTCGGGCCGAGGATCACGTCGTCGGGGAAGGTCAGTGTCGCCGAGTCGTCCTGCTTACCGGTCACTGCATCTCTCCTCGACTAGGCCGCACATCCCGTGCGCCCGTCACGATTCTACCGAGCGCGGGGGTGGGCGCTGGTGTACATATCCCGGAGTGTGTCGGCGGTGACCATCGTGTAGATCTGGGTGGTCGCCACCGAGGAGTGTCCGAGCAGTTCCTGCACCACGCGAACATCGGCTCCTCCCGCCAGCAGATGCGTCGCGAAGGAGTGCCGCAGGGTGTGCGGGGACACCTCGGCCGTGATGCCGGCACGTTCTGCGGCGGCGCGGATGATGAGCCAGGCGTTCTGCCGCGAGACCCTCTGACCGCGCAGCCCGAGGAACAGCGCAGGAGTGGCAGCGCCCCGTGCCGACAGCGTCGGCCTGGCCCGCACGAGGTAGGCGTCCACGGCCGCACGGGCGAAGCTGCCGACGGGAACGACGCGCTGCTTGCCGCCCTTGCCGAACAGCCGGATGACGCCCTCCTCGAGCACGTCGTCGACGTTCAGCGCGACGGCCTCGCTCACCCGCGCTCCGGTCGCGTAGAGCAGCTCGAGCAGCGCCTTGTCGCGCAGCTGCTGCAGGCCCTCGCCGTCGGTGGCGGCGAGCAGGGCTTCGACGTCCTCGATCGAGATGGCCTTGGGCAGCCTGGTGCCGAGCTTCGGCGGCTTCGTCTCCCGGGCGACATCCGTCGTCGTCACGCCCTCCTCGACGAGGAAGCGATGGAAACCGCGCACGGATGAGAGCACCCGCGCGATCGACGACGACGTCAGCGGCGACTCCTCGCGGGTGCCGAGGTGCTGCACGAAGGCCGACAGGGCGGCCTGGTCGACAGAAGCCGGATCGTCGATGCCCTGGGCCTCGCACCATGCCGCGTACACCGCGAGGTCGCGGCGGTAGGCGGCGATGGTATTGCTCGCGAGCCCGCGCTCCACCGAGACGTGACGCAGGTAGGAGTCGATCGCCGGCTGCAGCTTCATCTAGGCGGATGCGCCCTTCCGCGGCCGGCGTGGCCACGGTGAATCGGCCGGGGCGAGCGTCTCCCAGCCCCGGGATCGGGCGGCGTGCGCCGTGAGGGCGGCGATGACCGTGAGGGAGTTCTGCACCCGCCGAGCGAGCACGGCATCGACGAGGTCGTCGAGCGGCACCCAGCGCACCTCCATGTCGGCCTCCTCAGCCTCGCGCTCGAAGTCGTGCGACACCGCGCTGAGACCGCGGGCCAGGTACACGCGGATGGCCTCGGTGCTTCCCCCCGGTGTGGTCTGGTAGTCGCTCAGCACAGCCCACTTCGTCGCTCCGAGGTCGGCCTCCTCGGCCAACTCGCGCTTCGCTCCGACCAACGGATGCTCGTCGGCGATATCAAGCAGGCCGGCCGGGATCTCCCATTCGCGCTGGCGCACGGGGTGCCTGTATTGACGGATGAGGAGCACGCGATCGTCGTCGTCGATCGCGAGAACGCCCACGGCGCCCGTGTGGTCGACGTACTCACGGGTGATCGCGTGCCCGTTGAAGTCGAAGGTGTCGCGACGGACATCCCACACCATGCCGCCGAACACGCGGTCGGTGGCGGTGACCTCGGGATGGAACGGGTCGTCCGCGATCAGCGCGGACGACCCGTTCTCCACCGGGGACGCGGACTCAGGCATCCTCGAACAGACGGCTGGCCTGCTGGCGGTCGAGGGCCGCGCCGACGAGGCCGCGGAACAGCGGGTGCGCGTCGTTCGGACGCGAGCGCAGCTCGGGGTGCGCCTGCGTGCCGACGTAGAACGGGTGCTGATCGCGGGGAAGCTCGACGAACTCGACGAGCTGGCGGTCGGGCGAGGTGCCGGAGAACCACAGCCCGGCCTCGGCGATCTGCTCGCGGTAGGAGTTGTTCACCTCGTAGCGGTGACGGTGCCGCTCCGAGATGACGGGAGCGCCGTACAGCTCGGCGACGAGCGAGCCGTCGGCGAGAGCGGCCGGGTAGAGGCCGAGGCGCATGGTTCCGCCCATGTCGCCGCCGGCGATGATCTCGACCTGCTCCTCCATCGTCGCGATGACGGGGAAGGCGGTCTCGGGGTCGAACTCGCTCGACGAGGCGTTCTCGAGGCCGACGACGTCGCGGGCGTACTCGATGACCATGCACTGCAGCCCGAGGCACAGGCCGAGGGCGGGCAGGCCGTTCTCGCGGGCGAACTTGAGGGCTCCGAGCTTGCCCTCGATGCCGCGCACGCCGAAGCCGCCGGGAACGCAGATGGCGTCGAGGTGGGAGAGCTGGCGTGCAGCTCCCTCCTCGGTCTGGCACTCGTCGGACGGGATCCAGTGGATCTTCACCTTCGTCTGGTGCGCGAAGCCGCCGGCGCGCAGCGCCTCGGTCACCGAGAGGTAGGCATCCGGAAGGTCGATGTACTTGCCGACCAGGCCGATGTTCACCTCGTGCTTGGGCTCGTGCACGGCCTCGAGCAGCGGCGCCCAGCCGCTCCAGTCCACGTCGTGAGCCGTGAGGCCGAGGGTCTCGATGATGTACGAGTCGAGCCCCTGGTCGTGCAGCATCGTGGGGATGTCGTAGATCGACGGCACGTCGACCGCGTTCACGACGGCCTGCTCGTCGACGTCGCACATCAGCGCAATCTTGCGCTTGTTCGACTCGGTCACGGGCCTGTCGCTGCGGAGCACGAGGGCATCGGGCTGGATTCCGATGGAACGCAGGGTGGCGACGGAGTGCTGCGTCGGCTTGGTCTTCTGCTCACCGGATGCGCCCATGAACGGCACCAGGGAGACGTGCACGAAGAACACGTTCTTCCGACCGAGCTCGTGGCGCACCTGACGCGCCGACTCGATGAACGGCTGCGACTCGATGTCGCCGACGGTGCCGCCGATCTCGGTGATGATCACGTCGGGCTGGGGCGACTCCGACGCCTGCAGGCGCATCCGTCGCTTGATCTCGTCGGTGATGTGCGGGATGACCTGCACGGTGTCGCCGAGGTACTCGCCTCGACGCTCCTTGGCGATGACGCTCGAGTAGATCTGGCCCGTGGTGACGTTCGCCGCCTGGCTCAGGTTGATGTCGAGGAATCGCTCGTAGTGGCCGATGTCGAGGTCGGTCTCCGCGCCGTCGTCGGTCACGAAGACCTCGCCGTGCTGGAACGGGTTCATCGTTCCCGGATCGACGTTGAGATAGGGGTCGAGCTTCTGCATCACGACGCGCAAACCCCGCGCCGTCAGAAGGTTGCCCAGGCTCGCGGCCGTGAGGCCCTTGCCCAATGAAGAAACGACACCACCGGTCACGAAGATGTGTTTGGTGATGCCGTCTGAGATTCCCGCGCTAATGTCCGCCACGGGCTTCCACCCTACCATGTCGATCCGGGTGATCACCGGTGCCGGCGAGCTCGACAAGCTCCCGCGCATGGGCGAGGCCGCTCTCGGAGTCGGCGAGGCCCGAGAGGAGTCGCGCCATCTCGGCGATGCGGGTCTCCCCGGCGAGCTTCTCGACGCTGGAAGCTGTCACGGCACCCGAGCTGTCCTTGGCCACGCGCAGGTGGTTGGTGGCGAAGGCAGCCACCTGGGCGAGGTGCGTCACCACGATGACCTGCGACGACTCGGCCAGGCGCGCGAGCCGGCGCCCGATCTCGATGGCGGCGGCACCGCCGACACCGGCATCGACCTCGTCGAACACGAAGGTGGGCACGGGGTCGGTCGCGGCGATGACGACCTCGATCGCCAGCATGACGCGGGAGAGCTCGCCACCGGATGCGCCTCGTGCCAGCGGCCGCGGTTCGGCACCGTTGTGCGGCGTGAGCAGGATGGCGACGACGTCACGTCCGGATGCCGAGAGCTCGTCGCGCTGCTCGACGTAGACGACCAGCCGCGCATCGGGCATGGCGAGGGCCGCGAGTTCCTCGGTGACCGCGGCGGCCAGACGGCCGGCGGCATCGGTGCGGATGCCGCTCATCCGGGCCGCCAGCTCGTCGACGGCGGCGGAGTCGGCCGCGATGGCCTCGGTCAATGCTGCGATGCGCTCGTCGTCCTCGTCGATGTCGAGCAGACGGATGCCGCCCTCGGCCGCGAAGCGCAGCACGGCGTCGAGGTCGGTGCCGTGCTTGCGCACCAGGCCGGCGAGGGTGGCGCGTCGCTCCTGCACGACCTCGAGCTCCCGGGCGCCGTCGGCGTCGAGTCCGGCCAGGTAGCTGGAGAGCTCGGCGGCGATGTCGGCGACGAGGAAGCTGACGTTGGTGAGCGACTCGAGGATCGGCGCGAGGCTCGCGTCGTGCTCCACCACGCGCTCGAGCTGTCGGCGGGCCGAGTCGACGGCGGCGACGGCGTCGCCGGCGTCATCAGACTCCTCGGCCGAGACGCGTTCCCGGGCCTGCGCGGCGGCGACCCGGAGCTCCTCGAGGTTGCCGAGCCTCTCGGCGCGTTCGCCGAGTTCGACGTCCTCCCCGGGCTGCGGGTCGACCTCCTCGATCTCGGCCAGGTCGACGCGGAGCTGCTCGGCCTCGCGCGCCCGGCGATCGCGATCGCCCTGCAGAGTCTCCAGAGCCTCGACGTTGGCCCGCCAGCGCGTGAAGACTGCACGGTACTCGTCGAGCACTGCAGCCAGCTCGGACCCGGCGTACCTGTCGAGCGCCGCGCGTTGGGCGGAGGCCGACCTCAGCCGGATCTGATCGGACTGGCCGTGCACGACGACGAGTTCATCGGCGAGGTCGCCGAGCACCCCGACCGGAGCGGCGCGGCCGCCCACGACGGCGCGTGATCGACCTTCGCTCGACACCGACCGCCCGAGAAGGAGCTCGGGACCGTCGAGGTCTCCCCCGGCATCACGTACCCGGTCGGCGACGGCTCCGTGCTCGTCGACGATCCACCGTCCGTCGACTCGAGCCTCGCGTTGCCCGGCACGGACCGCGCCCGCATCGGAGCGCGCGCCGAGCAACAGCCCGAGAGCCGTCACGACCATGGTCTTGCCCGCACCGGTCTCACCGGTCACGGCGGTGAAGCCGGGGCCGAGCGGCAGCGTCGCATCGGCGATCACACCGAGATCACGGATGCCGAGTTCCTCAATCACTGGTCTCGGGCCCTCGCCATCCTGTGACGGGCAGCTGGAACTTGTTCACCAGCCGGTCGGTGAAGGGTCCGGGATGCAGCCGGGCGAGGCGCACGGGAACCGGTGACCGCCGCACGACGACGCGCGCGCCGGGCTCCAGCTCGAACGAGCGCCGGCCATCGCACCAGAGCACGCCGGAGCCCTGTGTACGCCGCAGCAGCTCGACGGCCATAGCTGAGTCTGGGCCGACGACGATCGGGCGCGCGAAGAGCGCGTGGGCGCTGAGCGGCACCATGAGCATGGCGTCCAGTGTCGGCCAGACGACGGGGCCGCCACCGGAGAACGCGTACGCCGTCGAACCCGTCGGGGTCGACAGCACGACGCCGTCGCAGCCGAAGGTCGAGAGCGGGCGCCGGTCGACCTCGATGGCGACCTCGAGCATGCGCTCACGACTGGCCTTCTCGACTGTGGCCTCGTTGAGGGCCCAGTCCTCGTGGACGATCACGTCGCCCTGCTTCACGCGCACAGCGAGGGTCATGCGTTCCTCGACGACGTAGTCGCGGGCGAGACCACGCCCGATCGCCTCACCCAGGTCGTCGCGTTCGCTCTCGGCGAGGAAGCCGACGTGGCCGAGGTTGACTCCGAGGATGGGCGTCGCGGCATCGCGCACCAGTTCCGCGGCGCGCAGGATGGTCCCGTCGCCGCCGAGGACGACGACGAGCTCGAGATCGTCGGCACGGATGCCGGCCCCCAGGCGCGCCGTCTGCCCGTCGAGCTCGGGCGCGTACTCGTGCAGGTCGTCCCACTGGTCGCCGGGAAGGACGGGGAGCGCTCCCGCCGCTGTCAGCTGGCGGCAGGCGTCGAGCGCCGCCGACAGCGATTCCGCGCGGCCGGTGTGGGCGACGACGAGGATGGGGCGGGCATTCGCCACGACTCTCACACTCCCGTCATCGAAGAAACCAGACTCAACCATTCTGTCGGATTGCTGCCGTGGCTTCGGCTCATCCAGACCAGATACTCGTGGTTCCCGGCGCCGCCGGCGATCGGTGAAGGAGTCAGCCCC
This sequence comes from Leifsonia sp. Leaf264, assembly GCF_001422325.1. Lineage (GTDB taxonomy): Bacteria > Actinomycetota > Actinomycetes > Actinomycetales > Microbacteriaceae > Orlajensenia. The sequence continues at coordinate 6,772 of NZ_LMMR01000004.1, read as the reverse complement.
GCTGTGCCGACGCCGAGGTCGAACCCGGCCCACAGCACGTTGGAGACCGCATCCGCCCGGCGACCGGCGTCTTTCACGATGCCCTCGCGGATGCCGCTCTTGCCCACCTCGAACTGCGGCTTGATGAGCAGGACGAAGTCGGCCTCGTCGACGGCGGTGTCGACGAGCGCCGGAAGCACGAGTGGGAGCGAGATGAACGACAGGTCCGCGACCACGAGGTCGGGACGATCGGAGATGCCGGATGCCCCTGCCAACGATGACGGCGACATGTCACGCACGTTGAACCCCTCCACCAGGGTGAGGCGGTCCTCGGTGGCGAGCAGGGGCGACAACTGCCCGTGCCCCACGTCCACCCCGATGACGCGGGAGGCTCCGCGTTCGAGCAGCACCTGGGTGAAGCCGCCGGTGGAGATCCCGGCGTCGAGGACGATCCGTCCGTCGACGGCGATCCCGAAGGCGTCGAGAGCGGCGTTCAGCTTGTGGGCACCGCGGCTGACGTAGTCGTCGGTTCCAGCGACCTCGATCAGCTGGTCATCCCGCACCTTGGCCGACGCCTTGACGACGGGCCGTCCGTCGACGGTCACCAGCCCCGCCGTGATGAGCGAGACGGCGTGGGTGCGCGAGCGGGCGAGGCCGCGTGCAGCGAGAGCGGCGTCGAGCCTGGAGTCGGCCATCGTCAACCGCGAGGGCGGGCGACGTCGCCGCCCTCGAGACGGTCGCGCAGCTGGTCGTGGAGCTGCGCATAGGCCGTCGCGCGCTCCTCGAGCGGCTGGTCCTCGATCACGCGCAGGCGCGGCAGCAGCCCGTCGTCGTTCGGTGTCTCGTCGGCATCCACCCCTCAAAGGTACAGTGTCGAACGGATGCGGCCGGCTCGTGCCAGGACGTTAAACACAGAAGGACCACCCCGTCGGGATGGTCCTTCTGCTGTGTTAAATGGGAAAAGGCCACCCATGGGTATGGGTGGCCTCTTCAAGTTAAGTCCGGCGGTGTCCTACTCTCCCACAGGGTCTCCCCTGCAGTANGAGCCTGTGCAGTGCCAGCACGGCCCGCAGGCCTCGCCATTATCGCGGGGTCACTGTTGAATTGCTGTGTTAAATGGGAAAAGGCCACCCATGGGTATGGGTGGCCTCTTCAAGTTAAGTCCGGCGGTGTCCTACTCTCCCACAGGGTCTCCCCTGCAGTACCATCGGCGCTGAGAGTCTTAGCTTCCGGGTTCGGAATGTGACCGGGCGTTTCCCTCTCGCTATGGCCGCCGAAACACTAGAGATGTATCTAGTTGTTCCGAACAGTCCACGCGTTAGCGTGTGTTGTTCGGGTTCTCGACCGTACATCGAGAACCACATAGTGGACGCAAGCATTCATGTTTCCCCCCATACCAGCCTTACAACATGTATGGGAGTGGTGATTATCAAGATATCGGCTTATTAGTACCGGTCAGCTCCGACAGTCTTTCGTCCTGTCTTCCACATCCGGCCTATCAACCCAGTCGTCTGGCTGGGAGCCTCTCACCCGAAGGTATGGAAATCTCATCTCGAGGCCGGCTTCCCGCTTAGATGCTTTCAGCGGTTATCCATCCCGAACGTAGCTAATCAGCGGTGCTCCTGGCGGAACAACTGACACACCAGAGGTTCGTCCAACCCGGTCCTCTCGTACTAGGGTCAGATCCTCTCAAATTTCCTACGCGCGCAGCGGATAGGGACCGAACTGTCTCACGACGTTCTAAACCCAGCTCGCGTACCGCTTTAATGGGCGAACAGCCCAACCCTTGGGACCTACTCCAGCCCCAGGATGCGACGAGCCGACATCGAGGTGCCAAACCATGCCGTCGATATGGACTCTTGGGCAAGATCAGCCTGTTATCCCCGAGGTACCTTTTATCCGTTGAGCGACAGCGCTTCCACAAGCCACTGCCGGATCACTAGTCCCGACTTTCGTCCCTGCTCGACTTGTCAGTCTCACAGTCAAGCTCCCTTGTGCACTTACACTCGACACCTGATTGCCAACCAGGTTGAGGGAACCTTTGGGCGCCTCCGTTACTTTTTGGGAGGCAACCGCCCCAGTTAAACTACCCACCAGGCACTGTCCCTGAACCGGATCACGGTTCGAAGTTAGATATCCAGAGTGACCAGAGTGGTATTTCAACATTGACTCCACCTGAACTAGCGTCCAAGCTTCACCGTCTCCCACCTATCCTACACAAGCCACACCGAACACCAATACCAAGCTGTAGTAAAGGTCACGGGGTCTTTCCGTCCTGCTGCGCGTAACGAGCATCTTTACTCGTAATGCAATTTCGCCGAGTTCGCGGTTGAGACAGCTGGGAAGTCGTTACGCCATTCGTGCAGGTCGGAACTTACCCGACAAGGAATTTCGCTACCTTAGGATGGTTATAGTTACCACCGCCGTTTACTGGGGCTTAAATTCTCAGCTTCGCCTTGCGGCTAACCGTTCCTCTTAACCTTCCAGCACCGGGCAGGCGTCAGTCCGTATACATCGTCTTGCGACTTAGCACGGACCTGTGTTTTTAGTAAACAGTCGCTTCCCACTGGTCTCTGCGGCCATCCACGCTTCCTGGAGCAAGTCCATTCACGCTTCAGGCCCCCCTTCTCCCGAAGTTACGGGGGCATTTTGCCGAGTTCCTTAACCACGATTCTCTCGATCTCCTTAGTATTCTCTACCTGACCACCTGAGTCGGTTTGGGGTACGGGCGGCTGGAACCTCGCGTCGATGCTTTTCTTGGCAGCATAGGATCACCGATTTCGACTTGCGTCTACCCATCGGGTCTCAGCCTTATATGAGAGACGGATTTGCCTATCTCTCGGCCTACACCCTTAGACCGGGACTACCATCGCCCGGCTCGGCTACCTTCCTGCGTCACACCTGTTAATACGCTAACCGCACCAGCATAGGGTCGTGTGCTAGGCCCACACGCGTCACCCCGAAGGGATCCGTCTAGGGGATTCAGACACTTAGCATTACTGGATTAGTTTGGGCGGTTCTTCGCCGGTACGGGAATATCAACCCGTTGTCCATCGACTACGCCTGTCGGCCTCGCCTTAGGTCCCGACTTACCCAGGGCGGATTAGCCTGGCCCTGGAACCCTTGGTCTTCCGGAGGACGGGTTTCTCACCCGTCTTTCGCTACTCATGCCTGCATTCTCACTCGTGTGGCCTCCACGGCTGGTTTACACCGCCGCTTCACTGGCCACACGACGCTCTCCTACCCATCAACACGGCTGGACCACGAAGGCCTACCTATAAATGTCAATGCCACAACTTCGGTGGCGTGCTTGAGCCCCGTTACATTGTCGGCGCGGAATCACTTGACCAGTGAGCTATTACGCACTCTTTCAAGGGTGGCTGCTTCTAAGCCAACCTCCTGGTTGTCTGTGCAACTCCACATCCTTTCCCACTTAGCACGCGCTTTGGGACCTTAGTTGGTGGTCTGGGTTGTTTCCCTCTCGACGATGAAGCTTATCCCCCACCGTCTCACTGCTGCGCTCTCACTTACCGGCATTCGGAGTTTGGCTGACGTCAGTAACCTTTTGGGGCCCATCGGCCATCCAGTAGCTCTACCTCCGGCAAGAAACACGCAACGCTGCACCTAAATGCATTTCGGAGAGAACCAGCTATCACGAAGTTTGATTGGCCTTTCACCCCTATCCACAGCTCATCCCCTCCATTTTCAACTGAAGTGGGTTCGGTCCTCCACGACGTCTTACCGTCGCTTCAACCTGGCCATGGATAGATCACTTCGCTTCGGGTCTAGGACATGCGACTGAATCGCCCTATTCAGACTCGCTTTCGCTACGGCTACCCCACACGGGTTAACCTCGCCACATATCGCTAACTCGCAGGCTCATTCTTCAAAAGGCACGCTGTCACACCTACAAGGGTGCTCCAACGGTTTGTAAGCAAACGGTTTCAGGTACTATTTCACTCCCCTCCCGGGGTACTTTTCACCTTTCCCTCACGGTACTTGTCCGCTATCGGTCATCTGGGAGTATTTAGGCTTATCAGGTGGTCCTGACAGATTCACACGGGATTTCTCGGGCCCCGTGCTACTTGGGATACTTCTCACGCCATAACGACATTTCGACTACCGGGCTCGCACCGTCTACGGCTGGGCTTTCAATCCCATTCGTCTATATCGCGCTGTAACGTTCACTGTTCGGCAGAATCAGCACGAAAAGTCCCACAACCCCGACCATGCAACGCCTGCCGGCTATCACACATGATCGGTTTAGCCTGATCCGCGTTCGCTCGCCACTACTGACGGAATCACTGTTGTTTTCTCTTCCTGTGGGTACTGAGATGTTTCACTTCCCCACGTTCCCTCTACCCGCCCTATATATTCAGGCGGGAGTCACCAGGTCACCCAAAGGGCCTGGCGGGGTTTCCCCATTCGGAAATCCTCGGATCACAGCTCGTTTATCAGCTCCCCGAGGCTTATCGCAGATTACGACGTCCTTCTTCGGCTCCAGATGCCAAGGCATCCACCGTTTGCTCTTAGAATCTTGAAATCACATGAGTTTGAATCGATTTCGTTAGAAATTGACCAATGATTAGTCGGACGAACCCTCGAAAGAGCTCGTCCTAAAATCTTTTGTGATTGATCCCGAAGGATCAATCTAAGATGCTCGCGTCCACTGTGTAGTTCTCAAAGTACGGGCGGTACCCTCCCCGCCGGCGATGTATGCCGAACAGAAAAGGCCCTGAGTTTCGTCCACCACACCGCAAAGTGTGGCATCCGGTCCCTCAGGACCCAACAGCGTGCAACATGCCGGCCCTCACCACCAGAACCTTTCCAACCACCGAAGTGGCGTACTGAGTCCCGATCGATCCGATCGGCATCAATGTCAATGTTCCACCCATGAGCTGCCAGCAGAACACGTACGGTCCTGATCTGGCGTGCCTGGACCACCGAAGTGGCCAGATGCTCCTTAGAAAGGAGGTGATCCAGCCGCACCTTCCGGTACGGCTACCTTGTTACGACTTAGTCCTAATCACCGATCCCACCTTCGACAGCTCCCTCCATAAATGGTTGGGCCACCGGCTTCGGGTGTTACCGACTTTCATGACTTGACGGGCGGTGTGTACAAGGCCCGGGAACGTATTCACCGCAGCGTTGCTGATCTGCGATTACTAGCGACTCCGACTTCATGAGGTCGAGTTGCAGACCTCAATCCGAACTGAGACCGGCTTTTTGGGATTCGCTCCACCTTACGGTATTGCAGCCCTTTGTACCGGCCATTGTAGCATGCGTGAAGCCCAAGACATAAGGGGCATGATGATTTGACGTCATCCCCACCTTCCTCCGAGTTGACCCCGGCAGTATCCCATGAGTTCCCACCATTACGTGCTGGCAACATAGGACGAGGGTTGCGCTCGTTGCGGGACTTAACCCAACATCTCACGACACGAGCTGACGACAACCATGCACCACCTGTTTACGAGTGTCCAAAGAGTTGACCATTTCTGGCCCGTTCTCGTATATGTCAAGCCTTGGTAAGGTTCTTCGCGTTGCATCGAATTAATCCGCATGCTCCGCCGCTTGTGCGGGCCCCCGTCAATTCCTTTGAGTTTTAGCCTTGCGGCCGTACTCCCCAGGCGGGGAACTTAATGCGTTAGCTGCGACACGGAGACCGTGGAATGGTCCCCACATCTAGTTCCCAACGTTTACGGCGTGGACTACCAGGGTATCTAATCCTGTTCGCTCCCCACGCTTTCGCTCCTCAGCGTCAGTTACGGCCCAGAGATCTGCCTTCGCCATCGGTGTTCCTCCTGATATCTGCGCATTCCACCGCTACACCAGGAATTCCAATCTCCCCTACCGCACTCTAGTCTGCCCGTACCCACTGCAGGCCCGAGGTTGAGCCTCGGGATTTCACAGCAGACGCGACAAACCGCCTACGAGCTCTTTACGCCCAATAATTCCGGACAACGCTTGCACCCTACGTATTACCGCGGCTGCTGGCACGTAGTTAGCCGGTGCTTTTTCTGCAGGTACCGTCACTTTCGCTTCTTCCCTGCTAAAAGAGGTTTACAACCCGAAGGCCGTCGTCCCTCACGCGGCGTTGCTGCATCAGGCTTGCGCCCATTGTGCAATATTCCCCACTGCTGCCTCCCGTAGGAGTCTGGGCCGTGTCTCAGTCCCAGTGTGGCCGGTCACCCTCTCAGGCCGGCTACCCGTCGTCGCCTTGGTGAGCCATTACCTCACCAACAAGCTGATAGGCCGCGAGCTCATCCTTGACCAAAATTCTTTCCACCACCTCCCGATGCCGGGGATGGTCGTATCCGGTATTAGACGTCGTTTCCAACGCTTATCCCAGAGTCAAGGGCAGATTGCTCACGTGTTACTCACCCGTTCGCCACTGATCCCCCAGGAGCAAGCTCCCAAGTTCACCGTTCGACTTGCATGTGTTAAGCACGCCGCCAGCGTTCGTCCTGAGCCAGGATCAAACTCTCCATAAATGCTTGATTGCACGACCATCCAAAGACAGCCGGCACATTCAATTAGCCGCAACGCCACCGGAATAGGCGAACATCACGACAAGTTTGAAACTGACAGAACAAATCATTACTGACTTGCTTTGTTGTTATAAATGTTTTCCAAAGGAATCTCCCACAATCATCACCGCTAGAAACGGATCAAACTGCACGAGGTTTTTGGCATTTGACATTGTGCACGCTGTTGAGTTCTCAAGGATCGGATGCTCCCCGCTTCACACCCCAAAAAGGCGATCAACTCGAAGGCAACTTCTCTATCTTAC
>NZ_LMMR01000003.1 GCF_001422325.1 Leifsonia sp. Leaf264 | reverse complement strand
GACCCGCCGATGCTGAGTTTGACGTGTTTCGCAGTGAGCTCATCGACGATGTCGCTGGCGTCGCGGAGCGAGCGTGCCAGCCGGTCAAGCTTCGCCACTACCAGGGTGTCGCCGTTGCGGCACGCGGCAAGAGCTTCGCGGAGACCGGGTCTGACCCGGTTGGTGCCGGTCAGCCCATGGTCCGTGTAGATATAGGTGGGATCGACTCCGAGACGCTCGAGCGCGACCCGTTGCGCGGTGAGGTCTTGTTCGTATGTGGACACGCGTGCGTATCCGATCAGTAGTGCATTCATGCCGGAAGCCTCGTCCTTGCGGCCGTTGACGACTACACCCCCCGGACCGCCCGCTGAGCGACCCCCATTCGCGTCCCCATCGATCAGAGCAGTTTGCCCTCGCGGCGCCGCTTCTATGCGGGTTTCATCGCCGGGTGCGATGGCGTTTCTGGTCAGCGTAGTGCGCGGCTTCGAACTCGTCGGGTGGGACGTCCCGATGGTCGAGTGCAGGCGCCTCGCGTTGTACCAGTCGACCCATCTTGTGGTGACCTCTGTCATCTGCGGGGTGTGCGCGGTGGAAGTCGGCACGCCATTATGGGTTCATGGCGCTGCCCTGGGATTTCCGCCCTCTCCACGGTCCTCGGGTAGCGCTGGAGCTGCTGCGCGACGACGACCTCGAGGCGCTGTACGCCATGCAGTCCGACCCGGAGGTATGTCGCTACCTTCTGTACGAGGCACGTTCACGCGAAAAGGTCGGAGAGGTGCTCGCGGTGGATGCCGGTGCCACCCGGCTCGAAAACCCCGGCGACTACGTCCAACCGGCGATCCGGGATGAGGACGGCCACTTCGCCGGCACGATGTACTTCCACCTGACCAGCGTTGATGACCGCACGGCCGAGATCGGCTGGATCCTCGCTCCCTCGTCGCGAGGTAGGGGCTACGCCACCGAGGCTGCGCGCGTTCTGCTCGACCTTGCGTTCGGCGAACTCGGGCTGCACCGCGTGTACGCCGAACTCGACCCTCGCAACGCGGCATCCGTCGCTCTCTGCGAGCGCTTGGGGATGCGGCACGAAGGCCACTTCATCGAGCACATGTGGCTCAAGGGCGAGTGGACGGACACCGGGATCTTCGCGATCCTGGAACGCGAGTGGGCCGCGCGGCGAGACGGCTAGCACTACTGGCGTGACTTCCAGCGGAGCGGCCTGAAATGCGGGCGGCAACCTCGGTGTCGGAGGGCTTCTACTGCCGGTGCGCCGATCGGCTTGCGGGCTGGAGTTGTCGCGTTGACCGACCCCGGTGCGGGCCGCTATTCAGATCGGGTCATGGTGATTGTGACCGAGGTGACGCGCGGCCGGAAGTCGCCAGCCAGACGGATGAGCTTTCGCTGGGTTGCCCAGCCCTGGTCGCGTGATTTGGCGTGGTCGCCGATCTCGACGAACAGTTCGTACCGCCGTTCGCCCCTCACTCGGGACAACCATGTAAGTACTTCCTCTACTGAGTGCGCTCCCGTGATCCGCTGCGGATCGTGTTGAGCCGACTGTTCGACGTCGTCCCCTGTCCAGAAACAGACCCAGTAGACCTTCGCGTCTTGCTGCTGCGCCTCGAAGTACGTCTCGTCCCATTCAACCTGCATTCGGACCCCTCGCTCACTTCGACGCTAGCGCCGTGTGCACGATACGGCCACACACGAGCGGCCAACCCGCCTTCCCGTTAGGGATCCCTACGCGGGTGCCCAGTGAGAGACCGTCCAACGGGCAGCCTGAGGCATCCGGTTCTCTCGTGGAGAGCACCCGGTGCTCTCCACGAGAATGGAACAGTGCAGAACAAGCTGGATTCGATCAGGATCCGTCCGGCCGACCTCACCGGGGCTGACAACGACGCGGTGAGCCGCCTCGTCGAGGCGTACTTGAGGAAGACCGAAGACGAGAAGGTTTTGTATTTGGGCGAAGCCCATGGTGGGGCCGACCTTCCAGACCGATACCGGCCCGAAATCGACAACCCCGCGCGCGCGTACGAGAACGCCGTCGTCTACGTCGCGGAGTTGGGTTCACTGGTGGGAGTGGTCGTCCTCCAGCAGAACGTGACAACAGCCGAAATCAAGCGCGTTTGGGTCGATCCAAGCGCGCGCGGCCTGAGAGTTGGCTCAGCACTGATCGATGCCGCCCTCAGCCAGACGACTCGTCCCGTCCGGCTGACCGTCTGGGATTGGCGAGACGATGCAGTGAGGCTCTACCGCACCCGCGGCTTTATCCCGGTCGAGTCCTGGGAGGACAGGCCCCGGCTCCTCTGCATGGAGCTTCGTTAGATTCCAGCCAATAGCGCCCGTTTGGGGATCCCGTAGCGGGCGGGTCGTGAGACCGCGTGCGCCAACTTCGGCGGGCTCTGCAGCGATCCGAGCAAACGCTTTAGTCGGCGAGACCGTCCTAACCAAGGATCGGTCGCTCGCTCTAACTCCCGATCACTTAGCTGTCGTGCAGCAGACAAGTACGCTGGCCACGTATCGGCACGCGATTCGTGATCAGGAGGGGCCATGACCACACCCGCTACAACCGCACGCTCCACGTCATTCCTGGTGCCGCTTCTCGTCGGAGTTGGTGCAATTGTCCTCGCGGTGGTGCTGTCACCCGTTTGGCTGCTGATCGCTGTTGTTGCCGCACTCCTCAACATTTCTCGAGCGATCCGTGCGGTCGCAGCCGGGGTCTTGAACCCTACGAGCGGTGTAACTCTTATCGCGCTGAATTTCATCTTGATCGTCGCGTCTTGGTGGGTTCTATTCGCGTAGGCGTTCCATGACTGTCCGCAAGTGATCCGCTTGCGGACGTCTGGTGACGGACCCGTTAGCGGCGCCCGACGAGGATGGGAAGGACGTGGTGAAGCTCTAGCCTGTTCGCATCCGCGGGATCGCAATCGCGGGGGCAAGGCGTGCAAACTGCCGTTTCAGGTCCTTCGGGAGTCATAGAGCGCGGGTTGGCGTTCTTCGCCACCCCGCGCTCGCTCCTGAGTTGTCAGCCGCCAATGGGCGCGTCATTCACCCGAAGAATTGCTACTTGCCATTCATCACGATGAGGACGATGAAGACCCCCGCTGCCCCGGTGATGATGAGCAGCGGCTCCCACCAACGAATCCGTCGCGGTTCTTTCGCGGGACCGTCCCTAAACGAAGCGTTTAGTGGCGCGTCGTTGATTCCTGGCATCTGGCCGAAATCCTGACGATGCTCATCGTCCATGGTGTTCCCCTTGGCTACCACTAATTCGACCGTTTAGTCGGCCGCACCCGAGACCAACACAATACCCGTGGCAGCGCTAGCGCCTTTTTGACGAGTGCCGTTTTCATCGAGGACGAGTGTCCCCCTGACGGGCAGGCGTGAGTTGACCGCGAGCGAGTCGGTCACCATCTCGAGACCCGCAGCAAGCGCCGCTTCCTTGGTGATACCGCCGTGTGGAGCGAGGGCAGCCTGAATGGAATGCTCCGGACCCTGAGAGTGAATGCTCAACCCATGCTGTTCGAAGTCGGTCGCCTCGGCGCAGGTAGATCCCACATTCTCGCCTTGGGCCACAAATAGGCAGGTCTCCCCGTCTAGCGTTTGCCCCGACCAGAGCTCACTCTCGTCGATGACGCCGTAGTAGGTCAGGACGAAGTTCGGCGCATCCCCGGCTCGAAGTTGGTCCACCGTGACCTCCGCGCTGGCGGGCGGATCACTCTCGCTGCCGTCTTCGACGACATCCAAGGTGCCCACGGCGGATTTCCCCATCACTGCTGCTAGGAGCCAAGCAGACACTCCAATCCGTTCACTGGGAATCGTTCCATTCAAGTATTCAAAGGATGCGTATGTCGTGCCATGGCCGCGAGGGCCGTTCTGAGTTGCAGTGGATGAGCCCGTGTTCCAATAGCCGTTGTACGAGACCTTGGTTCGCCACGTATATCCATCGGCATTGTTGATCTTGGCGGAGACTCCCATTCGCGAGAAGCTCCCAGCGCCTGAGTAAACGTCCGAGTACAGGCTCCCGTCAGGCCGGATCGATGCGTTTAGCCAGGTGTAGGTGGCTGACGACGCTGGTGAAGCGCCAACCGCTATGAGCCCCGCCGCTACAGCGGCGACCGCCACCGACCGCGCAGTCCAGCGTCGCTTCATAGCAATTGCACCGCGAAGCGCAAACCTGTTCCGAATCATTTGTTACCCCTCAACCAAGTGATTGTCCGCAGACGAATCTGTCTGCCACCTACGAGGTTTCCGTCGCACGCGGATCCTGACATTGCCCGCGAACCATCGCTGTCGGTAGGGGAGGGAAGCCGCCGCCCCCACGGTCGGCTTCCCTCGTGTCAAGCCCACCGCTTCGTTGTCCCGAAGGGAGTCCCCCCCGCCGAGGTGGGGATGGTCCTGGGATGCAGCGAGCAAGCAGCATGGAAACGCATCAGCCGCGCGAAATCAGCGCTTCGGGCAGTCATCGAACGAACCAGAACAGCTGAACGGATCGAGGCGGCCCCATGAACGACCTCGAACTCGAGACGATGATGCGCCAAGCGGATCCAGCAACCACACCGGTAAACGCAGGCCTTGACGCGCACGCCGAATCAGCACTACTTCGAATCATCGGCAGTCCGCGGACCGCCGCGCAACCCAGACCACACCGCCGCTGGGTCACCTCCGCGATGCTCCTCGGCGCGTTCATCATCGCCGCAGTCCTCATCCAGACGACATTCCCCTTTGCGCAAGCACCGACAGCCGCTGCAGCCACACCGCCGTTGCTGGAGATGACTCCGACATCCGAGACACTCAGCGACGTGATCCGCAACTCGGAGACCGTCGCGACGAGAGGGGGCAGCGCTATGGGATCGGTCCGAGGCACGAAATATCAAGGTTGGTTCCTCGATGCGACCGTCGATGATCAGGCGACTACTGCCTTCATCTCACCGCAGGTGACGGAGTTGCGCTGGGATGCTGACCGTTCTGGGCGCCTAACAGTGACGGCCGGACGGGCGTACACGGTCGCCGATCCGTCGAAGACAGAAGTACCGAACGCCGCCGACGCTCCCGAGGAAGGGACCGTGCTCCGTGATGAAGAATATGCGGCCGGCTCCCTCCCAGTGCTCTTTCCTGGGGACCTGCCTACTGACGCTGCTAGCTTGAATGCGGTCATCCGCAGCGTGGCGCCAGCCGATCCGGATGGCTACGACTACCTCGACACGGCCAAGGCGCTCCTCAACGAGTGGACCCTCTCCGGCGCACAACAGTCCACGATCATCGGAACCCTCGGCCAGTACGAGGGCGTTGAGGTTGCTGGCCGGGTCGTGGACCGGATGGGTAGGCCCGGGGTAGCACTCCGGGTGCCTTCCACCCACAATCCGAATTTCGAGAGTCTCGTCGTCATCAACGACGCAACGGGTCAGATCGGCGCTATCGAGACCATCTATCTCGGAGGGCTGCCGGATCTCGACATTCCCGCCCCAGCCGTCACCAGCTACACCCTTTGGAACTAGGAGAACACCGCACTTGCACCGACCCCTCGCCGCCGCGATCCTCACGGCGCTACTAATCAGCGCGCCCGCCGCCGCTAGCGCTTCAGAATCCACCGGCTCAAGCGACCTTCAACAGCGAATCGACGAGACTCTCCGACTGAACCCCGGCGGCACGCAGGTCTCCGCGAACCAGATCCAATGGGACGGAGGCTCCATGGAACTTACCCTCGTTTCCGACAACGCTCGTTCGATCGGCAGCTGCGCCACCGGCAGCTTCTGTGTTTACAGCGGAACGAGTCTCACAGGTTCAAAGCTCGCATTCACCAGCTGCGACACGACCGTCTCAACCAACGCGCTCGGCGGTGCCGTCCGATCTCTCGCAAATGCTCGCACCAGCGGATACATCACCGGCAAGAATTCGGCCGGGGGAGTCCTCACACAGTTAAATGCTGGCGCGACAAACGCGTCAGCAGTCAACGGCATCACCCAGGTGAAATGCGTGAGCTAGCGGCCTACCCCTCAGAACCACACAACGACCCGGATGCCCGCTCAAACATCGGTCGCCCGTATGCGGATCCGGCTGCGGGCATCCCCCCCCC
>NZ_LMMR01000002.1 GCF_001422325.1 Leifsonia sp. Leaf264 | reverse complement strand
CTTCACGGTGGACCCGGGTGATGTGGTGGCGCCGACGGTGACGTTGAACCAGGGTGCGACGCAGGTGGATCCGACCTCGGTGTCCCCGATCGTGTTCGACGTGGTGTTCTCGGAACCGGTGGTCGGGTTCACGGCATCCGATGTGGTGTTGGGCGGCACGGCGGGGGCGACGACGGTGGTGATCAGCGGTGCTGGTCCGGCGTACACGGTGTCGGTGTCNGTGGTCGGGTTCACGGCATCCGATGTGGTGTTGGGCGGCACGGCGGGGGCGACGACGGTGGTGATCAGCGGTGCTGGTCCGGCGTACACGGTGTCGGTGTCGGGCATGACGGTCGGGGGTGAGGTGTTCGCGACCATCCCTGCGGGGGCTGTGGTGGATGCGTCGCCGAATGCGAACCCGAGTGCGGCGTCGACGTCGGAGGACAACACCGTGATCTTCACGGTGGACCCGGGTGATGTGGTGGCGCCGACGGTGACGTTGAACCAGGGTGCGACGCAGGTGGATCCGACCTCGGTGTCCCCGATCGTGTTCGACGTGGTGTTCTCTGAGCCGGTTGTCGGGTTCACGGCATCCGATGTGGTGTTGGGCGGCACGGCGGGGGCGACGACGGTGGTGATCAGCGGTGCTGGTCCGGCGTACACGGTGTCGGTGTCCNGTCGGGTTCACGGCATCCGATGTGGTGTTGGGCGGCACGGCGGGGGCGACGACGGTGGTGATCAGCGGTGCTGGTCCGGCGTACACGGTGTCGGTGTCCGGGATGACGGTGGCGGGTGATGTGTTCGCGACGATCCCGGCGGGTGCTGTGGTGGATGCGTCACCGAATGCGAACCCGAGTGCGGCGTCGACGTCAGAGGACAACACCGTGTTGTGGACGCTGGTCTCCGAGCCTCCGGCCCTGACGATCGACGTGCCCGACGACATCGTGGTGCCGAACGACCCGGGTGAGGCTGGCGCCGAGGTCGCGTTCGCACTGCCCACCACGGCCGGTGGCGTTCCTCCCACGACTGTCGACTGCGATGCGGCATCCGGAGACTTCTTCCCGATCGGCGTCACCACCGTGAACTGCACCGCGACGGACTCCGACCAGTCGATGTTCGAGATCATCCTGTTCGCGGTGGTGGCCGACTCCTTCACGATCACCGTCGAAGACGTCGAGCCTCCGGTGATCGCCGACAATCCCGATCTCGTCCGCACGACTCCCGGGCCGTCCGTGGTCGTCGACTTCGTGAACCCCGTTGCGACCGACAACTCGGGAGACGATCCGACGGTCGAGTGCGTGCCGGCATCCGGCACCTCCTTCGCCGTCGGCGTCTCGACTGTGACCTGCACGGCGACGGATGCCGCGGGTAACACCGCGACGTCGAGCTTCACCGTGACTGTCACGACAGCGACCTCGGAGGAACCGACGCCGTCTCCCACGCCGACCCCGGGAAGTCCGGGCGATTCGGGTAGCCCTGGCGGCGGGACGAGCGGCGGCGGTGGATCGGGCACGGGCACGGGCACCATGGCGTCGACGGGAGTTGCGGCATCCGGCTCCCTGCACCTTGCCCTGCTGATGCTCATCGCGGGCGCCGCGCTGCTCCTGGCGACGCGACGTCGCTCCCACCCCGGGCGCTGAGGGCAAGCATCGTGGAGCGGCCGCCCGAAGCGCGGCCCCGTCGCCACTTGTGGCCGCTGGGGCGTGCGCGGCTCGCCACTTGTGGCCGCTGCGCCCTTGCAATGACCGGCCATGAGTGGCGAGTGGCCCATGTGGCGAGGGGATCGAGGGGCGAAGGGTTCACGAGGCGAGCGGCTCGAGCTGCCAGGGGGCGACTCGGGCCCGGCGCGCCCATGACGGGGGTGCGCGGCCGCGGCGGCCACGCTCCTACCCTTGGAGGCGATGGCGGGCCCCGGTGGCCGGCGCGCGAGGGGGCGGCCCATGGCTGAGTTCGAGGTGTGCGAGCTGCTGTGCGTCGGTGTCGGCGAGACGGCCCTCGACGTCGTGCGCGAACACCTGCGCCAGCAGGGGCATCCGGCGCTCATCCGCTACGACGTCGAGTCGCGCACTGTCGAGGCCCGCATCCTGGCAGCCGTCGGCGGTGGGCCGCTCATCGTGGTGCCCGTCGGTGACAGGGGATTCGCGCTCGAGGAGTGCACCACGCGGGCGGGATTCGAGGCACTCAGCGACAGGCTGCGTGCCCGAGTGATCGTCGACCGGAATCGCGGCGGCTACAGCCTCGGCACGCAGTACGAGTTCCCCTACGGAGCCTTCACCCCGCCCCGCGTGCTGTGGTTCTCGCCCACTGCGCAGGCGGGTGAGGCCGCCCTCGTCGCGCGATCGGTCGGCTTCCCCATCATCGCGGCGCCCATCGGCGATGGAGAGGCCCTCGTCGCCCCGCACGATCCGGGGGTGCTCCTCATGGCCTGGCACGCCATGCGCTCCCGAGCCGTGCTGATCTGGACCAACGGTGTGCACGGCGGGTTCGGCGTGTGGGATTCCGCGGGTCGCATCGTGCACCGCTGGGGTGAACATTGGTGGTGGGTCGATCCGAGTGACGGATCGGTGACGGATGCCGCAGGCCGCATCGTGCGCGACGCCCTTCTCGAGATCGCCGACCCGCCTCCGGACTTCGCGCGCATCGTCGCCGCGTTCGGGCTCGACGGGGCCGGCGCGCAGCGGCTGCGCCCGCTCATCGATCCGCCCGAGTTCTCCAACGACACCGTGGAGCGCTTCGTCGCCGCCGTCGGCCTGCCGAGTGGGCTGTCGGCGTTGGTCGGAGGGGGAGCGCTGGCGCATCGTCTGCCCGGCGCTCGGGACGTGCTGCCCGCATCGTGGTGGGCGGCGCTGCTGGCGCGCCTGTCTCCAGCACGCTGAGCGCTCGCGCGCCGGTTGTGGTCGCACCGCAGCGCCCGGCTCGCCAGTTGTGGCCGCACCGCAGTGCCCGGCTCGCCGGTTGTGGCCGCTGGGCCGCCGTGGGAGCGGCCATAAGTGGCGAGCGGGGCGAACAACCGAGCGCACGAGCGAGCACGAGCGAGCACGAGCGAGCGAGAAGAGGCGCAGCGACCCTAGGACCAGCGCGCACCGAGCGAGTGCGAGCCGGGCGGATGCGGCAGCGCGGCCGCGGCGAGCGCCGCAGCGACCTCCGCCGTGTCGTCGCGCACCATGCCGGCGGTGACCCGCACGAAGGCCGGCGCGCCCGGCACGTCCGTGGCCATGAATGCCGACCCGGCGGCGACCCTGATGCCGACCGCCGCCAGTTGCACCAGCGCCGATCGCTCGTCGGCCACCGGCAGCCAGGTGTTGATGCCGTCGGAACGCACCGGGGACGCGATGTCCCAGGTGGCGAGACCCGATGCGAGCGTGCGCTGTCGTGTGTAGTACTGGCGCCGCGCCTCGGCCACCTCGTCGATCGACTGGCCGTCGGTGAGCAGGTCGTAGAGGATGCGCTGCGTCATGCGCGACGTCCAGCCGGGTCCGAGCATCCGTCTGGCCACGATCCTGTCGACGATCCCGCTCGGTCCGCCGAGCGCTGCTATGCGCAAGTCGGGGCCGTGCGACTTCGAGAAGCTGCGCACGTGGAGTACCTGATCGGGCAGCCATTCGCCCAGGCTCACGTCGCCGGCCGTCGAGATCTGCCCCGAGTGGTCGTCCTCGATCACGATCAGCTGCGATCCGTTCGGATGGCCGCGGATGACCCGGGCCAACTCCTCGGCGCGGGCGCGCGGCATCGACGCCCCGGTCGGGTTCTGCGCCCGTGGCTGCAGGATGACGGCACTCGGATGCGACCCAAGAGCTGCCGAGAGAGAGGAGGGCAGCATGCCGTCGTCGTCGAGCGTGACGGGAACGCGCTCGGCGCCGAGGGCGTCGATGAGGTCGAAGAACGGAGGGAAGCCGGGACTCTCGACGACGACTCGATCGCCGAAGCGCACGACGGATTCGAGCGCGCGCGAGACGGCATCGAGGGCTCCGTCGACGACGGTGATGGCCTCGGGCGGGTAGGGCCAGGCCGCCCGCAGCACCCGTTCGAGCTCGGGGATGAGCGGGAGGTCGTGGTAGCTCGAGGTCTGGGCGCTCTGGGCTCCGGCCGACACCCGTGCCAGTGCCCGTGCGAGGCCGGGAAGCAGCAACGGATCGGGAGTGCCGCGCGACAGGTCGAGCCTGGCGTCGCCCGGATGCCCGGCCAGGCCCTGCGTGCGGGGCGGCAGCCAGGCGGCATCCGTGCTCCGCACGAAGCTGCCCGCGCGCCCCCGCGAGACGATGAGACCGGCGCGGGCGAGGGCCTGCCAGGCATGGCTGACTGTGGCCGGGCTCACTCCGATCTCACTCGCGACGACCCTCACCGTCGGGAGTCGATCGCCCGGCGCGAGCTCGCCGGACGTGATCTGGCGCGCGATCGAGGCCGCGATGTCGCGTGGCGACGACCCGTCGATGTGCTGGATCCACGAGTGCATGGCTTCATCGTGCATGGGTCTTGCCCTCCGGGAGGTGGGGAACCACAATGACTTACACGTACGTCACACAGTGAAACAAAAGAGAAATGTTTACGCCGAACAATAACAGAACGGACGAAGAGGTCCGGTTCGGCTTCAACCCTCGGCGTTGGTGACCTCGTAGTACCGCCATCGCCGGCAGATCCTTCGTGGAGGCAACCGGTCATGACCAGCGTCAGCAAGAGCACGAGTACCAGCACGAACACCGTGCGAGCAGCGATCACCCAGACGACCTGGACGGGCGACAAGGAATCGATGATCGCCAAGCACGAGCAGTTCGCCCGCGAGGCGAAGGAGCAGGGTGCGCAGGTCATCTGCTTCCAGGAGTTGTTCTACGGGCCGTACTTCGGCATCACCGAGGACGCGAAGTACTACGACTACGCCGAGCCTGCCGACGGTCCCATCGTGCAGCGCTTCGCGGCGCTGGCGAAGGAACTCGACCTGGTCATGATCCTCCCGATCTACGAGGAGGAGCAGCCCGGCGTCTACTACAACACCGCCGTGGTGGTCGACTCGGACGGCAGCATCCTCGGCTCGTACCGCAAGCACCACATCCCGAACCTCGACAGGTTCTGGGAGAAGTTCTACTTCCGCCCCGGCAACCTCGGCTACCCGGTCTTCGACACCGCCGTCGGCAAGATCGGCGTCTACATCTGCTACGACCGGCACTTCCCGGAGGGCTGGCGCGAGCTCGGCCTCAACGGCGCGCAGATCGTGTTCAACCCCAATGCGACCAAGCCCGGCCTCTCGAACCGTCTCTGGGAGATCGAGCAGCCTGCGGCCGCCGCCGCGAACGGCTACTTCGTGGCCGCCGCCAACAGGGTGGGCCTCGAGGACAACGAGTACGGCGACCTCGCCGTGAACTTCTACGGCAAGAGCCAGTTCGTCGACCCGCAGGGCAACATCATCGGCGAGTACGGCTCCGAGGAGCACGAGGAGGTCGTCGTGCGCGACCTCGACATGGACATGATCCGCCAGGTGCGCAACAACTGGCAGTTCTACCGCGACCGTCGTCCCGAGTCGTACACGTCCATCCCGAAGCCGTAGCCCACCGCGAAGGAGCGAACCATGGCAACGACCCTCATCACCAACGGCATCGTCGTCAGCGCCACTGGCCGCGCGGCGGCCGACGTGCTCATCGACGGGGAACGCATCACCGCAGTACTCGAGCCCGGCAGCGCTCTGCTGGGAACGGATGTCGCCTCAGCCGTGGACACCGTCATCGACGCCACGGGCAAGTACGTGATCCCGGGCGGCATCGACGCCCACACCCACATGCAGCTGCCGTTCGGCGGCACCGAGGCCTCCGACACCTTCGAGACCGGAACCCGGGCAGCCGCCTGGGGCGGAACGACGAGCATCGTCGACTTCGCGGTGCAGACCTACGGCCAGAAGATCCAGGACGGCCTCGCCGCCTGGCACGAGAAGGCGGCCGGCAACTGCGCCATCGACTACGGCTTCCACCAGATCGTCGGCGACGTGAACGACGAGTCGCTGCTCGCCATGCGCGGCCTGGTCGACGAGGGCATCTCGAGCTTCAAGCTCTTCATGGCCTACCCCGGCGTCTTCTACTCCGACGACGCGCAGATCCTCAAGGCCATGCAGCTCTCGCGCGACACCGGCATGCTCACGATGATGCACGCCGAGAACGGCCCGGCCATCGACGTTCTCGCGGCGCAGCTCGTAGAGCAGCGCAAGACCGACCCGTTCTACCACGGCAAGGCCCGCGCCTGGGAGATGGAGGAGGAGGCGACGCACCGCGCCATCATGCTCGCCAAGCTCACCGGCGCTCCGCTCTACGTCGTGCACGTCAGCGCCAAGCAGGCCGTCGAGCAGGTGGCCTGGGCCCGCGACAAGGGCCAGAACGTCTTCGCCGAGACCTGCCCGCAGTACCTCTACCTCTCGCTGGAGGAGCAGCTCGGCGCCGTCAGCGAGAAGTGGGGCGCCTTCGAGGGCGCCAAGTGGGTGTGCTCGACTCCGCTGCGCTCCCGCGAGGAGGGCCACCAGGACGCCATGTGGCAGTCGCTGCGCACCAACGACGTGCAGATGGTCTCCACCGACCACTGCCCGTTCTGCATGAAGGACCAGAAGGAGCTCGGCCTCGGCGACTTCCGCAAGATCCCGAACGGCATCGGCTCGATCGAGCACCGCATGGACCTCATGTACCAGGGCGTCGTGACCGGCGAGATCACCCTCGAGCGCTGGGTGGAGCTCACCAGCACCACCCCGGCGCGCATGTTCGGGCTCTACGGCAAGAAGGGCGTGATCCAGCCGGGGGCGGATGCCGACATCGTCGTCTACGACCCGAACGGGCACACCTCCATCGGCATGCCGGTCGACGAGCACGGCCACCCGACCGGCCGCAGCCACCACATGAACATGGACCACTCCGCGTGGGAGGGCTTCGAGGTCGACGGTCACGTCGACACCGTCATCTCGCGCGGCAAGGTCGTCGTCGACGGCAACCAGTACCTCGGTGCCAAGGGCGACGGTCGGTTCCTCAAGCGCGGCCTCTCGCAGTACCTGATCTAGGAGACCCCATGGATTTCGGAGCAGTCCTCCAGACCAACCCGCCGGCGTCGCGCACTGTGCAGCTCGCCAAGCTCGCCGAGAATCACGGCTTCAGCCACGTGTGGACCTTCGACTCGCACCTGCTCTGGCAGGAGCCCTACGTGATCTACAGCGCCATCCTCGCGGAGACCCGCAAGGTGATCATCGGGCCCATGGTCACGAACCCGGCCACCCGCGACTGGACCGTGACGGCATCGGTCTTCGCCACTCTCAACGAGATGTACGGCAACCGCACCATCGTCGGAATCGGTCGCGGCGACTCGGCCGTGCGGGTGACGAACGGCGCGCCGACCAACCTCAAGACCCTGCGCGAGTCGATCCACGTCATCAGGGAGCTGGGCAACTCGCGCTCGGTCGAGTACAACGGCTCGCAGCTGCAGTTCCCCTGGAGCCGCGGCTCGCAGCTCGACGTGTGGGTGGCCGCCTATGGTCCGCTGGCGCTCAAGCTCACGGGTGAGGTCGGCGACGGCTTCATCCTGCAGCTCGCCGATCTCGACATCGCCGCCTGGATGATCAAGACGGTCCGGGATGCCGCTGAGGCAGCCGGGCGGGACCCGATGTCGATCAAGTTCTGCGTTGCCGCGCCCATGTACATCGGCGACGACTGGGAGCACATGCGCGACCAGTGCCGCTGGTTCGGCGGGATGGTCGGCAACCACGTGGCCGACATCGTCTCGAAGTACGGCGAGCACGGTGCCGTCCCCGATGCCCTCACCGACTACATCAAGGCGCGCGAGAGCTACGACTACAACGAGCACGGGCGCGCGGGCAACTCGCACACCAGCTTCGTGCCCGACGAGATCGTCGACAGGTTCTGCATCCTCGGCACCGCAGAACAGCACATCGAGAAGCTCGAGGCTCTGAAGGCCCTCGGCGTCGACCAGTTCGCCGGATACCTGCAGCACGACAACAAGGAGGAGACCCTCCGCGTCTACGGCGAGACCGTCATCCCGGCGCTCTCCGACCACATCACGGCGAAGGCGTGAGCGTGTCCGAGGCGCTGAAGGCGGTCGACGCGGGGTCGATCGGCACGGTGCCCGGAATCGTCGAGGCCGGGGTGCCTCGTCGGATGCGGGGCGGTGCCTCCCTCCGCCGGTTCCTCCTCGGTGCGCTCGGCATCGTGCTGCTCGCCGCGGTCTGGGAGATCTACAAGGCCCTGGGTCCAGCCGATGGCGTCGTCATCGGTGGGGTGACAGTGCTGCCGCGCACCACCGACCTCGCCATGCCGCACGTATGGGACATGATCGGGCGCCTGTTCGAGCCTGTCTCCAGCGCAGCCGGCGCGCTGCCGATGTGGCAGGCCGTGCTCCAGGCCTCGGCGTTCAGCCTGGGGGTGGCATCCGTCGGCTGGATCGCCGGCGTCGTGGTCGGTCTGTTCCTCGCCCTACTCATGCAGCGCTTCATCACCGCCGAGGCTGCGCTGTTCCCGTGGATCGTGCTCAGCCAGACCGTGCCGCTCATCGCCATCGCCCCGTTGGTGCGGCGCTGGGGAGCGCAGATCCAGATCGGCTCGTTCGAGTGGGAGCCGTGGATGTCCGTGGCCCTCATCGCCAGCTACCTCGCCTTCTTCCCCATCTCGATCGGTGCCCTGCGCGGACTCAACTCGCCCGACACCAACCACGTCGAACTCATGCGCAGCTACGGCGTGGGCTGGTGGACGACCCTGTTCCGCCTCCGGCTCCCCGCCAGCGTGCCGTACCTGCTTCCTGCGCTCCGCCTCGGAGCAGCGAGCGCCGTCATCGGCACGATCGTCGCCGAGGTGTCCATCGGCCTGCGCGGCGGCATCGGCCGCATGGTCGTCGAGTTCGCCGCAGCTGCCGGCGGCGATCCGGCCAAACCCTGGGCGCCCATCTTCGGCGCCGTCCTCGTGGGGCTCGTCGCCGCGGGCTTCGTCAGTCTCATCGGCGTGTTCCTGCGTCGCTACCGCCGTGGAGAGGTTCCAGCATGAGTCAGTCCGTTCCCGAGGCCACCGCTCCGGCAGCAGCGGCATCCGACGCCGTCACCGTCACCGGCGTCTCGCGCGTGTTCTCCGGGCGCCGCGGCGAGTCGACGGTCACAGCCCTCGACGGCATCGACCTCACGGTCTCGCCCGGCGAGTTCGTGAGCCTGATCGGGCCGAGCGGATGCGGCAAGTCCACCCTGCTGCGTCTCATCGCCGACCTCGACCAGCCCACGGCCGGCGACATCAGCGTCTTCGGGAAGACGGCCAAGAAGGCCCGCCTCGACCAGGAGTACGGCATCGCCTTCCAGCAGGCTGGACTCCTGCCGTGGCGCAGCGTCGCCGCCAACATCGAGCTGCCGCTGCAGCTGCACGGCGTGAGCTCGGCCGACCGCCGGACGCGCACGACCGAACTGCTCGAGCTCGTCGGCCTCGGCGACTTCGGCTCCAAGTACCCCGACCAGCTCTCGGGCGGCATGCAGCAGCGCGTCGCCATCGCCAGGGCCCTCGCCGAGAGCCCCAACCTGCTCCTCATGGACGAACCGTTCGGTGCGCTCGACGAGATGACGCGCGAACGGATGCAGAACGAGCTGGTGCGCATCTGCGGCGAGACGAAGGCGGCCGTGGTGTTCGTGACCCACAGCATCCCCGAGGCCGTCTTCCTGTCCAATCGCGTGGTCGTGATGTCGCCGCGGCCCGGACGCATCCGCGGCATCCTGCCCATCGCGCTCGGCTCCTCGGCCCAGCGCGGCGAGGGGCTGCGCGAGGCCGACGGCTTCTTCGACGCCGTCAGCGAGGTGCGCGAGCTGCTGCACGGTGAGCCCGCAGCGGCCGGGGCGCGAGGGGTCGAGAACCGATGAGGCCCGCGATCGGCTCGACGAGGGCGGTGGTCGCTCCGCTCGTGCTGGGCATCGGGGCACTGCTCATCTGGCAGCTCGCCGTCATGGCCCTCGACATCAAGCCGTTCGTGCTGCCGAGCCCGGTGGCGATCGGCACCCAGTTCGTCGACAACATCCCGACGGTGTGGGCGGCATCCGTGATCACGGGAACGAATGCGCTCATCGGCCTCATCGTCGGCGGGATCGTCGGCGTGGTGGCCGCCGTCATCGCCGCGTTGCTGCCGATCGTCGACGAGCTGAGCGCCGGACTCGTCGCCGCCCTCTCGGTCATCCCGATCGTGGCGCTGGCCCCGGTGCTCTACTCGATGTTCGGCGCCGCCGAGGAGACGGCCCGGCAGATCGTTGCCGCGATCGCCGTGTTCATCCCCGTCTACCTCAACTCGCTCCGCGGTCTGCGCCAGGTGCGTCCGGTGCACCGCGACCTGATGCGCGCGACGGCGGCGACCCCGTGGCAGGCCACCAGGGTCGTCACGCTGCCGACGGCCACGCCGTTCGTGTTCACCGGGCTGCGCATCGCATCGTCGCTCGCCGTCATCTCCGCCCTCATCGCCGAGTACTTCGGAGGCCCGGTCGGCGGTCTCGGCAAGTCGATCACCTCGGCGGCGTCGAGCAGCAACTACGCGCTCGCCTGGGCTTACGTGCTCGGATCCATCGTTCTCGGCCTGCTGTTCTACGGAGCGACCCTGGCCCTCGAGAGACTCGCGTCTCGGCATCGTCCGAGCGCGTAATCGTGCGCCGGTCATCCGGCCACGTTGCACCACACCAAGAGGCACCTGAAGGAGGAAGAAATGAAACGCAGCAGACAGTACGTCATCGGCACGGCAGCAGCACTGGCCGTCTCGGCACTCGTTCTCAGCGGATGCAGCAGCACCGGCAGCGACTCGGACAGCACGTCGGACGCCGGCGGTGAACTCACCCCCGTGAAGCTCCAGCTCCAGTGGTTCTCCCAAGCCCAGTTCGCCGGCTACTACGCCGCCGTCGACCAGGGCTACTACGAGGATGAGGGCCTCGACGTCGAGATCGTGGAGGGCGGCGCCGACATCGTCCCGCAGGATGCGCTGGCCTCCGGCGATGTCGACTACGCCATCTCGTGGGTCCCGAAAGTGCTCGGTTCCATCGAGCAGGGCGCTCACATCACCGACGTCGCGCAGATCTTCGAGCGCAGCGCGACCACCCAGATCTCGTTCAAGGACAAGGACATCACCTCGCCGTCCGACCTGGCCGGCAAGAAGGTGGGCAGCTGGGGCTACGGCAACGAGTGGGAGCTCTTCGCTGGCATGCAGAAGGACGGCGTCGACGTCGGAGACATCTCGCTCGTGCAGCAGGCCTTCGACATGAACGGCTTCCTCGCCGGCGACATCGACGCGGCCCAGGCCATGACCTACAACGAGTACGCGCAGGTGCTGGAGACGAAGAACCCGGCGACGGGCGAGCTCTACCAGCCCGACGACCTCAACGTCATCAACTGGAACGACGTCGGAACAGCCATGCTCCAGGATGCGATCTGGGCGGATGCCGACAAGCTCGCCGACGACAAGGACTACGCCGACACCACGGTCAAGTTCATCAAGGCCTCCATCAAGGGCTGGGTCTACGCGCGCGACAACGCCGAGAAGGCAGCCGGCATCGTGACGGCGGCGGGATCGACGCTCGGCGCGAGCCACCAGCTGTGGATGACCAACGAGGTCAACAAGCTGATCTGGCCCTCGACCAACGGCGTCGGAATGATTGACGAGGCCGCCTGGAAGCAGACGGTCGACATCGCGATGAAGACGAAGAACGAGACCGGCGCGACCATCATCACGACCGATCCGCCGGCCGACGCCTACTCGAACGAGTACGTGGAGAAGGCTCTCGCCGAGCTGAAGGACGAAGGCGTCGACACCACCGGTGCCGACTTCGAGCCCATCGACGTCACCCTCGCCGAGGGCGGCAACTAAGCAGTACTCGTTGATCGAGTAGCGCCCGACGGAGTCGGACGCGTATCGAGATCACCTCACCGGGTCTCGATACGCGTCCTCGCTCCGCTCGGTCGCTACTCGACCAGCGGTGGATGAAAGGCACTCAGCATGACCGACCTGGAACTCTCCGAACTCGACGACCGCACGCGCGAGCTCGACGCTGCGCACGTCTTCCACTCCTGGTCGGCGCAGGCCGGGCTGAACCCGTTGGTGATCGCCGGCGGTTCCGGTTCCCGCGTGTGGGACCACGCCGGGCGCAGCTGGCTCGACTTCTCCTCGCAGCTGGTGAACACGAACATCGGCCACCAGCATCCGTCGGTCATAGCGGCCATCCACGAACAGGCCGACCTGCTGGCGACAGTCGCGCCGGCCACGGCCAACCTCGCCCGCGGCGAGGCCGCCAAGCGCATCACCGACCGCGCCCCGGCCGGCTTCTCCAAGGTCTTCTTCACCAATGGAGGGGCGGATGCGAACGAGAACGCCATCCGCATGGCGCGCCTGTACACGGGCCGCGACAAGATCCTCTCGACCTACCGCTCGTACCACGGCAACACCGGAGCCGCCGTGGTCGCGACCGGAGACTGGCGACGCGTGCCGAATGAGTACGCCCGCGGGCACGTGCACTTCTTCGGCCCATGGCTCTACCGCAGCGAGTTCTGGGCGACGACGCCCGAGCAGGAGTCGGAGCGCGCCCTGCGCCACCTCGAGCGCGTCATCCAGTCGGAGGGACCGTCGTCGATCGCGGCCATCCTGCTCGAGACCATCCCCGGCACGGCCGGCGTGCTGATTCCCCCGCCCGGCTACCTCGCCGGGGTGCGGGCCATCGCCGACCGCTACGGCATCCTCATCATCACCGACGAGGTGATGTGCGGCTTCGGCCGCACCGGCCGGTGGTTCGCCTTCGAGGGCTACGACCTCGTGCCCGACCTCATCACCTTCGCCAAGGGCGTGAACTCGGGCTACGTTCCGGCCGGCGGCGTGATCATCTCCGACGCCATCGCGGCGACCTGGGACACCGCGGTCTTCCCCGGCGGCCTCACCTACAGCGGGCATCCGCTCGCCATGGCAGCCATCGTCGGTGCCCTCGACGCGATGAGCTCGGAGGGCATCGTCGAGAACGCCGCCCGGGTGGGGCGGGAGGCCATCGGTCCCGGACTCGCCGAGCTGTTCGCCAAGCACGAGATCATCGGTGAGGTGCGTGGGGAGGGCGTGTTCTGGGCCCTCGAGCTCGTCGCGGACCGCGAGACCCGCGAGCCCGTGAGCGCCGCCGTCATCGGGCACATCAAGGGTGCGCTGGTGGAACGCGGACTGCTGCCGTTCACCGCCGACAACCGCATCCATGTCGTGCCGCCCTGCACCGTCACCGACGACGAGGTCGCCGAGGCGCTCGCCACCTACGACGAGGTGCTCTCACTCCCGCTGGCCGAGTAGCGCCGACGACGTCGACGCGCATCGAGACCACATCCACCTCACCTCAGAACCCACGAACACAGATCGGACCCATCATGACCACCACGCTCGACCACTGGATCAACGGAGCTGCCAGTGCTGGGGAGTCGACGCGCACAGCGCCCGTCTACGACCCCGCGAAGGGCATCGTGCAGAAGGAGGTGCGGCTGGGCAGCGTCGCCGATGTGGGCGCAGCGGTCGCTGCAGCGGCAGCAGCGTTCCCGGCCTGGAACGAGACCTCGATCGCGCGTCGCCAGCAGGTGATGTTCGCGTTCCGCGAGCTGCTGAACTCACGCAAGGGCGAGCTCGCCGAGATCCTCACCAGCGAACACGGCAAGGTGCTCTCGGATGCCGGCGGTGAGATCGCGCGCGGCCTCGAGGTGGTGGAGTTCGCCTGCGGCATCGCCCACCTCACCAAGGGCGACTACTCCGAGAACGTCTCCACCGGCGTCGACGTCTACACGGTGCGCCAGCCGCTCGGGGTCGTCGGCATCATCTCGCCGTTCAACTTCCCGGCCATGGTGCCGCTCTGGTTCTTCCCCATCGCTATCGCGGCCGGTAACACCGTCGTGCTGAAGCCGAGCGAGAAGGACCCGTCGGCCGCCATCTGGATGGCCGAGCTGTTCGCCGAGGCCGGGCTGCCGGCCGGCGTCTTCAATGTGGTGCACGGCGACAAGGAGGCCGTCGACGCGCTGTTGACGCATCCGGATGTCGCCTCCATCTCCTTCGTCGGCTCGACGCCGATCGCCCAGTACATCTACGAGACCGCCTCGGCCAACGGCAAGCGCGTGCAGGCCCTCGGCGGCGCCAAGAACCACATGCTGGTGCTGCCGGATGCCGATCTCGACCTCACTGCCGACGCCGCCGTGAACGCCGGCTTCGGGTCTGCGGGCGAGCGCTGCATGGCCATCTCGGTGGTGCTCGCCGTCGACTCCATCGCCGACGAGTTGGTGGCGAAGATCACCGAGCGCATGGCCGGACTGACGACCGGCGACGGTCGCCGCTCCTGCGACATGGGACCGCTGATCACCGAGGTGCATCGCGACAAGGTGGCGTCCTACATCGACGTCGCCGCGACCGACGGCGCGACCGTGGTCGTCGACGGACGCGACGGCGAGTTCGACGGGGCGGCCGAGGGGTTCTGGCTCGGCCCGACCCTCATCGACAAGGTGCCGCTCACGTCATCGGTCTACACCGACGAGATCTTCGGCCCCGTGCTGTCGATCGTGCGCGTCTCCTCCTATGAGGAGGGGCTCGGCATCATCAACGACGGGAAGTACGGGAACGGAACGGCCATCTTCACAAACGACGGCGGCGCCGCGCGGCGCTTCCAGCGCGAGGTGCAGGTGGGCATGGTGGGCGTCAACGTGCCGATCCCCGTGCCCGTGGCGTACCACTCCTTCGGCGGCTGGAAGGCCTCCCTGTTCGGCGACGCGAAGGCCTACGGCCCTGCTGGCGTCCAGTTCTTCACCCGCGAGAAGGCGATCACGTCGCGCTGGCTCGACCCGAGCCACGGCGGCATCAACCTGGGCTTCCCGCAGCACGACTGAGCGTCATCTCGCTGGTTGAGTAGGCCGCGAGCGCAGCGAGCAGCCGTATCGAAACCACCCGTCACGGCGGATCTCGATACGCGTCCTCGCTGCGCTCGGGCGCTACTCGATCAGCGGGTGGCGAACGCCGCGATGCGCGCCTGCGCCTCCGGCGTTCCGAACGCGGCGCCGATGGTGCGCGCCTCGTCGTCGAGGTTCTGCTGGAAACTGCGCCCGCTGCTCGCCAGCAGGAGCCGCTTCGCCTGGCCGAAAGCCCCGGTCGCGCCGGCCAGCCAGGCCTCGGCGATCGCCCGTGCTCGCTGGCCGACGGCGTCCGCGTCCACGACCTCGGTCACCAGGCCCCAATCGAGAGCCTCGGCTGCCGTCAGCCGGCGTGACGTCAGGGTGAGCTCGAGTGCCCGCCGCATGCCGACGGCCTCGGGCAGCAGGGTGCTCACGCCGCAGTCCGGAGTGAGGCCGATGTCGGAGTACTTGCTCGCGAAGCTGGCCTGGTCGGACGCCACGATCACGTCGGCGCACAGCATGAAGCCGAGCCCGCCGCCGGCGACGGCGCCCTGCACGGCAGCCACGATGGGCTTGCCGCTCTCCCGGAAGAACACGTGGCCGGCGTGGATCACGTCGGCGTGCGCGGCGATGGCCGATCCGTCCCCCACCGTCGTGCCCATCTCGCGCACGTCGCCCCCGGCGCAGAACGCCCGGCCGGCCGCATCGAAGAGCACGGCGCCGATGTCGTCGCGCTCGGCGATCTCGCGCCCGATGTCGCGCCATCGTTCGGCGGCCTCGGGGTTGATCGCGTTGAGACGCTCGGGACGGTTGAGGGTGACGTGGGCGAGCCCGTCCGTCACCTCGAGGAGAATCGTGTCGCTCATCAGCGGCAGCCTACTCACCCGTCGCTCGGGCGCGGCACGCACTGTGGCATCCGACATCCGAAGCCGCCGTCGAGGGCCGACGAGTGACGGATATCGACGGGCGGATGCTGTTCCCGTGGTCCCTGCGCCGCCGCGCTACGCGTGCGCGGCCTCGATCTCGGCCGCACGAGTGCGCAGGATGTCGACCACGGTGCGCACCGCGAGGCGTTCCGCCACGTCGGGTCGCAGCAGCGCGACGATGTCGCGTTCGGCATCCACTCCCCGCAGAGGCTTCAGGATGACGCGACTCGGGTCGATGCCCCCCGAGGTGTAGCGCGGGATGAGCGAGATGCCGAGCCCCGCCGCCACGAACGACTCCACCATGCGCAGGTCGCTGATGCGCTGGAACACCGTCGCGCGGTGCCCGGCCACCTGCTCGATGTCGTGCAGGATGCGCTCGAACGGGAAGCCGACGGGCACCCCGATCCACGGATCGTCGATCACGTCGGCCGGCGTCAGGTAGCTGCGACCGGCGAGCCGATGATCGGGCGGGATGGCGATGTCGAGGGGCTCGATCATGAGCGGCACCGCACGCAGCCCGCGCCCGCCCCAGGCGCGCGTGCCGCGCAGCGAGTGCGCCAGCACGATGTCGAAGTCGGCGGTGAGCGAGGGGAAGTCGAGAAGCTCGGCGTCGCCATCGGAGCAGTGCACCACGAGACCGGGGATCAGCGACACGTCGGCGAGGACGCCGGGCAGCAGCACCTGACCGGCCGACGGGAACGTGGCCAGGCGCACCTCGCCGCTCGGATGGTTGCGGAACTCGTCCCACAGGGCCGTGGCCCGCTCGAGTGCGACGGCCACGTCGGTCGCGCTGCGGGCCAGCGCTATGCCTGCGCCGGTGAGCTGGATGCCACGACCGACGCGTTCGGTCAGCGGCATCCCGGCCTCCCGCTCGAGCACCTTCAGCTGCTGCGACACCGCCGACGGCGTGCGATGGGTCGCCTCCGCCACAGCTGTGACGCTTCCGCGTTCCGACAGTTCACGGAGCAGATCGAGTCGTCGAACATCCATGTAGTCAACCTACATCCACTATGCAGAACCATTCGATTGTGCTGCATGGTTCGGGAGAGCAGAATCAAAGTACCCACCCAACTCGAAAGGCTCCATCATGATCGCGCTCCTCGTCATCCTCGGCATCATCGCGGTCGGCGCCATCGCCGGGACCATCACCCTTCTCGCGTCGGACGGCTACGGCCGCACCCCCAAGCGCGAGTACGTCCGCATCTTCTAAGAGGAAAGCGGGCATTCGCATCCGCTCGGTTCGCCGCACAGACGAACCACGGATGCGCTGAGGCCGCCACCACGCCAGGGACGGCGCGGGAGGCGGGCTTTCTCATCGGCGGCCGCTTGCCGCGCCACGGGCGCCGGGCATAGCGTGACAACCCTCGGCGATTCTCGCGAACGGGGGATGTAGTGGCGCATCTGGTGGACACCATGACTGCCGTGGGCCCGCGCCCGGTCGCAGGCATCTGAGCGGGGCGCGGATGCCGGAGCGCACCCCGACGGACGCCGAGCTGCGTCCGTTCCTCGTGGGACTGGCCGAGGGGATGACCGCGGCCGGCGAGTCCGTCGACAGGGTCGGCAGGATCATGCACGAGATCGCCGCCGCCTACGGGGCGCCGGGCACGGGTTTCGTCGTGCTGCCGACGGTGATCCTGGTGCAGACCGGCCCCGCGGCCGACACCCATGTCGCGATCTCGACGCAGGTGCGATCCGGACTGCGTTTCGACCAGATCGCTCAGCTCTACAGGCTCATCCACCGGGCACAGGACGGCAGCGTCGACCCTGCCGACGGCATCCGCGAGCTCAATGCCATCGGGGAGGCGAAGCCCCGCTTCGGTTGGGTTCTGCGCACCCTCGGTCACGGTATCCTGACCCTCGGTCTCGGCCTGCTGCTGTTCCCGACGGTGGAGGGAGCCGTGCTCGCGTTCCTCCTGGGTCTGTTGGTCGGGCTCATGAAGCTGGTGCGATCGTCGACGCTCGACCTGATCTTCCCGATCGTGGCCGCCTTCACCAGCTCGCTGGCGGTGTTCCTCCTCGCCGACGTGTTCGACCTGTCCGATCCGCTGCTGGTGCTGATCCCACCGCTCGTGACCTTCCTGCCGGGCGGGTTGCTCACGACGGGAACCGTCGAACTCGCGAGCGGCCAGATGATCGCCGGCGCGAGCCGACTGGTCAGCGGGCTCGTGCAGTTGGCGCTGCTCACCTTCGGTATCCTCGCTGCAGGCACGCTGGTCGGCGTCGACGACTACAGCTACCTGTCTGAGAGCACTCCGGCGCATGAGTGGTGGCTGCCGGTGCTCGGCCTGCTGCTGTTCGCAGTCGGCAACTACCTGCACTTCTCGGCGCCGGCGAAGACCTTCGGCTGGGTGCTGCTGGTGCTGGTCGTCGCCTACATCGGGCAGTTCGTCGGCAGCGTGTTCTTCGGGGCGAGCCTGAGCGGCTTCTTCGGGGCCGTTCTGATGACTCCGGTGGTGCTCTGGATCGACTCGCTGCGCCACGGCGCCCCGTCGCAGATCACCTTCCTGCCGGCGTTCTGGCTACTGGTGCCCGGGGCGGCGGGGCTGATCGGCGTGACGGAGCTGCTCGGCGCCGACCAGAGCGCCCAAGACCTGAGTTCTGCGCTCAGCACGGTGATCTCGATCGCCCTCGGCGTGCTCATCGGTACGGCGGTGTACCGCACAGTGCGTTTCGGGGCTCAGGAGATCGGCCAGTTCCACATCGACCTCCCCGCTGTCGTGGCACCACAGAAGCCCGGAACGCCGGGCTTCTGGAAGCGCGTATTCCGACGCGGGCAATAGAGTTGACGCCGTGACTGACGCGCGCACCAAGCTCATCGAACTCATCTCATCGGATGCCGTGTTCCACGGTGACTTCACCCTGACGAGCGGCAAGAAGGCGACGTACTACGTCGACCTCCGCAAGGTCAGCCTCGACCACCGCGCCGCGCCTCTCATCGGCCAGGTCATGCTCGACCTCATCGCCGAGATCCCCGACGTCGCCGCCGTCGGAGGCATGACCATGGGAGCCGACCCCGTGGCATCCGCGATCCTGCACCAGGGCGTGGCCCGCGGTCTCGCCTACGACGCCTTCGTCGTGCGCAAGGAGCCGAAGGACCACGGCCGTGGTCGCCAGGTCGAGGGTCCCGAGCTCGCCGGCAAGCGCGTGATCGTGCTCGAGGACACGTCGACCACCGGCGGATCGCCGCTGAAGGCGATCGAGGCGTTGCGAAAGGTCGGCGCGGAGATCGCCGCCGTGGCCGTCGTCGTCGACCGCGACACCGGCGCCCGCGAGATCATCGAGGCCGAGGGCGTCCCCTACTTCTACGCCATCGGACTCGACGACCTGGGCCTGCGCGATGCCTGACGGTCCCGACCAGCACGACGGGCACGTCGAACCCGACGCCGACACTGAGCACGATCCCGAGATCGGCGGGGCCGAGTGGCTGCTCGCTCAACTCTCCGGCGGTCGTCGAGCACGTCGAGAGGTCGAGCCCGAGGCGCCGAACCCGGCGCCCGCTGCCGCCGAGGACGAGGCGGTCATCCCGGTCTGGTACGCGGCACCGAGCGCCACGGGCACGGTTGCAGCGGAGCCGTCGGAACCAGCGGCGCCAGCAGCGCCAGCAGAGCCAGTAGCGCCAGCAGAGCCACTGGCCTCAGCCGTATCCGAGCCGGAGCCCCAGGTCGAGCCGGAGCCCCAGCCCGAACTCGAGCCCGAGGCGGAACCCCAGCCTGCGCCTGAGGCGGAAGCCGAGCCCGAGTCCGCCGCCCCGGTCGCCCGCGCGGCCGGGGCGTCCTCGGCCGTGTGGTCGCTGTTCGCCGACTTCGACACCGATGAGCCGGCCCAGCCCGCTCCGGTGGAATCCGATCAGGACTCCGACCCCGCCCAGGCGCACGATTCCGACGACGACGCCTCGACGTCGAGCGTCGAGACCGAGGAGGAGGCAGCCGCTGCTGCCGGATTCCACTGGGGTCTGCGAGCCGGCGAGGATCCGGCCAAGTACTCGTCAGCGGATGCCGCCGCCGACGCTGCGCCGTTCCTTCCCGCCCCGTTCGTCGCGGCCCCGTTCGTCGCGCCGGTCTTCGGGGCGCCGGCCGCCGAACCGCCGCGTTTCCCCACCCCGGTTCCACCGCCGCCCGTCGAGGATGAGCCCGAGCCGGAGCCCGAGCCCGAGCCCGAGCCCGAGCCCGAGCCCGAGCCCGAGCCGGACGACGCGGAGCCCGCGGCCGCTTCAGCCCCAGAGACTTCCGACCCGATCGATTTCGCCGACGCCGACACCGCGGCGACGGCCCTCCTCGCCACAGCCGAGTCGGAGCAGTCGTCGTTCATCGACACCCAGGCGGCGAACCCTGCGCTCAGCGGCCTGGTGCTACCCCCGGCCGCTCTCGTCGCGCCGCCCGCATTCGCGGCTGCATCCGACCCGTCCGATGATGCGGCGAACCAGATCCCCGGTGCAGCGAACGACGCCGGTGGGGCGGATGACGCCCAGGTGCCGACCGACGTCGACTCCACGAGCGACGGCACACCGCCGGGCGGCACTCCGCCTGATGGCACGCCCCCTAGAGGCAAGCCGCCGGTCGACCGCCGCCTGCTCTGGATCGTCGGCGTGCTCGGGCTCGTCGTCGTGCTCGTCGGCCTGTTCTTCCTCGGCACCCGCCTCCCGACCATGTTCGGGGCGGCCCCGACGCCCACGCCGAGTGCGTCGAAGACTCCGACCCCCACGCCGACCCCCACCGTCGCTCCCGAGGTGACGGGTCCGGCCGCGGCAGGAGAGCACCCCTGGGACCAGCTCGGTGGAGGCGAGTGCATCGACCCGTACACCGGGCCGTGGGCCGAGACCTTCACTGTCGTCGATTGCGCCGCGCCGCATGCCGCGCAGCTCGTCTACCGCGGCACCTTCAGCGGCGACGCCACGACGGCGTTCCCCGGCGAAGAGGCCTTGGCATCGCAGATCAACCTGCTCTGCAGTGCTCCCGGCGTCATCGACGTGAACGCCGCAGGCGGCTACCCCGATCTGCAGCTGCAGGGCAGCTTCCCGGTCACCGAGGAGCAGTGGACCACCACGAAGCGCTACTACTACTGCTTCGTCTCCCGCTCGGGTGGCGAGCCCATCACGGCGAGCGTCGCCGGACCAGGTCCGGCGGCCTGACCCGTGACAGGTCGCGTGCTCGTCCTGGGATCCCTCAACGTCGACTCCACGAGTTACGTCGCCGACTTCCCGGCGCCCGGTGAGACGATCCCGAGCACGGGCTACGCCGTGGCGCTGGGGGGCAAGGGCACCAACCAGGCCGTTGCCGCGCACCTGGCCGGGGCATCCGTCGACCTCGTCGCCCGTGTCGGAACCGACGCCGCGGCCACCTTCGCGCTCGAGACCGTGCGCGGGTTCGGGCTCGCCCTCGATGCCATCGACTCGGTTCCGGATGCCGCGACGGGCGTCGCCCAGATCACGGTCGCCTCCTCCGGCGAGAACACCGTGATCGTCTCGGCCGGGGCCAACGCCTTCGTCACGGCCGCCGCCGTGGAGCAGCACCGCTGGGATGTGGCCGCTGCGGATGTCGCCCTCACGCAGGGCGAACTGCCCGTCGAGGCCGTCGAGCGGCTGGCCATGCTGAGCTCGGAGGTCGGCACCCGCTTCGTGCTCAACCTCGCGCCGCCGGTGCAGATCTCCGCGGTCGCCCTCGCCGTCTGCGATCCGCTGGTCGTCAACCAGCACGAGGCCGTCGCCCTGGGCATCGGCGACTCCGAGACCGCAGGGCTCGCAGCCTGGCGTGCTGTCGCCGAATCCGTCGCGGGGCGACTCTGCCGCTCGGTCGTCATCACGCTCGGAGCCGAGGGAGCGGTCTCGGCCGCCGGACCGGAGTCGGCATCCGTCGTCGACGCCGACGCCGACGCCGTCGACACCGAAGTCACGTCGCGCAGCTCGCAGTGCGAGGCGCCGCGGGTCACCGCCGTCGACAGCACGGGGGCCGGCGACTGCTTCACGGGAACTCTCGCCGCGTTCCTCTCGGAGGGGCGATCACTGGGCGACGCGGTCGCCATCGCCGTCGCCGCGGGAGCGCTCTCGGTCACCTCCCGCGGAACCGTCGGCTCCTATGCCGGGCGCGTGGACCTGCTGGCGTTCGCCGACCGGATGGGGATGGCGTGACCGATCGCATCCCGGTGATCATCGACTGCGATCCGGGTCACGACGACGTCTTCGCGTTGTGGCTGGCCGCTGGCAGCGAGCTCCTCGACCTGCGGGCCGTCACTGCCGTCGGCGGCAACGGCACCCTCGTGCACACCGAGCGCAACGCCCGCATCGCCCTCGGTGTCGCCGGGGTGACCGGTGTCCCTGTCGCAGCCGGCGCCGATCGTCCCCTCGTGCGCGAGCTCGTCACAGCCGAGTGGATCCACGGCGAGAACGGCCTCGGCGGACCGGCGCTGCCCGAGCCGACAGTGCTCCTCGACCCGCGTCCGGCCGTCGAGCTGATGGCCGACGTGATCGCAGCATCCGTCGAGCCCGTCGCCATCATCGCCACGGGCCCGATCACCAACGTGGCCGAGCTGCTGCGCGATCGCCCCGAGACGGCATCCGGAATCCGAGAGATCGTGTGGATGGGCGGCTCCACGGGCCGCGGCAATGTCACGCCCGCGGCCGAGTTCAACGCCTGGGTCGATCCCGAAGCCCTCGCCATCGTGCTCGCCCGCGGCGTGCGCTTCACGATGGTCGGCCTGAACGTCACCCACGAGGCCCTCGTGACGCCAGAGGTGCGCCGTCGCATCGCGGCCGTCGGCAATGCCACGTCGGCATTCGGAGCCGAGCTGCTCGACTTCTTCTGCGCCACCAACGACGAGGTGTTCGGGCTGCCAGACGGCCCGCTGCACGATCCCGTGGCCGTGGCCGTCCTCGCGGCTCCGGACGCCGTCCGCACTGTCTTCACCCGCCTCGATGTCGAGGTCGCCGGCGTCCACACGGCCGGCGCCACCCTCGTCGACCTCGACGGCATGCTCGACCGTCCGGCGAACGCCCATGTGGCCGTCGGCCTCGACGTGCCCCGCTTCTGGGACGCCGTCGAGGCCGCGATCGGCCGGCTCGCGTAGGGACCACCGCTCCGGTCCGCTTCCGCGCGCCGGCAGTGACCCTCCGCGGGTAGGGACTCCCGCTCGCAGGATCCAGCTCGCACGATCCCGCTGGCAGAGACAGCGACGACCTCGCCGTCGAAGCCGAGGAACCCGGCGCGACCCTGCGTACGCTGGAGTGATGAGCACCCCACTGGCAGACGTCTCCCTCGGCCTCGCGGGCGCCCTCGACCGCGCCGCCATCCGTGAGCTGGCCGTCGCCGCCGAGGCGGCGGGACTGCACGCACTCTGGTTGAACGACACCCCCGACGGCGAGGCGCTCGCCGGGCTCGCCGCCGCTGCGGAGGTCACCGATCATCTGGTGCTGGCGACGGGGGTGATCCCGTTCGACAGGCGTCCGGCATCCGTCATCGCCGAGCGGGTACGCGATCTCGCACTTCCGCAGGAGCGCCTCGTGCTCGGCGTCGGCTCTGGAGCCGCTCGGCGCCCGCTGGCCCTGGTGAGCCCGCAGCTCGACGAATTGCAGCGCAGCGTCGAGGCGCCGGTGCTGCTCGGGGCGCTCGGTCCGAAGATGCGCGAGCTGGCAGCGACGCGCGCTTCAGGTGCGCTGCTCAGCTGGCTGCCGCCGGCCGTGGCCGCCGAGACTGCTGCCGAGCTGCGGGAGACGGCGACGGATGCCGACAGTCCGCGCCCGCGCGCCGTGCTCTACGCCCGCGGCATCGTCGAGTCCGCCGCGGCCGAGGCTCTCGCCGAGGAGTCGGCGCGCTACGCGTCGTATCCGAGCTACGCCGCGAACTTCGACAGGCTCGGCATCTCGGCCGAGGACACCACCATCTCCGGAACGACCGCGGAGACCCTGCGGGCGCGCGTGGGCGACTATCGCAGCGGCGTGGACGAACTCGTCTTCAGGGCCATCACGGCCGAGGGATCCACGCCGGCCTACCGTCGCATCATCGACGCTCTGGCTGCAGCAGTCGCCCGCTGAGCGCGATCACACCTCGGACTCGATCGGCTCCTTCGCCACGAGTTCGTGCACTCCGCTGAGGATCTCGTCGGGACGGAACGGGTACCGGTTGATCTCGGCCTCGTCGCTGATGCCCGTCATCACGAGGATGGTGTGCAGGCCGGCCTCGATGCCCGCGACGATGTCGGTGTCCATGCGGTCGCCGATCATGGCCGTGTTCTCGGAGTGGGCGCCGATGCGGTTCATCGCCGAGCGGAACATCATCGGGTTCGGCTTGCCGACGACGTACGGGTCCTTGCCCGTCGCCTTGGTGATGAGTGCCGCGATGGCTCCGGTCGCCGGCAGCGGGCCGTCGGCGCTCGGGCCGGTGGCATCCGGGTTGGTGACGATGAAACGCGAGCCTGCCGCGATGAGCCTGATGGCCTTGGTGATGGCCTCGAACGAGTAGTTGCGCGTCTCACCGACCACCACGTAGTCGGGGTCGGTCTCGGTCATGATGAACCCGGCTTCGTGCAGTGCCGTCGTGATGCCGGCCTCGCCGATGACGAAGGCCGATCCGCCGGGGATCTGCGAGGCGCAGAAGTCGGCTGTGGCCAGTGCGCTGGTCCAGATGCGCTCCTCGGGCACGATCAGGCCGGATGCACGAAGACGCGCGCTGAGGTCGCGCGGCGTGAAGATGGAGTTGTTCGTGAGCACGAGGTACGGGGCGTCCTGGTCGCGCCACTGCTGCAGCAGGGCGGCCGCGCCGGGGAGGGGCTCGTTCTCATGGACGAGCACGCCATCCATGTCTGTCAGCCAGCATTCGATCTCGTCACGACGGTGCATGGCACCAGCCTAGAGCGTGACCCAGATCGACGAGAGCGCGTCCTCCGACAGCTCGAGGCGAGTGCCGTCCGGCAGCTCCAGGCCGTCGATCGTGAGGGCGACCCTGGCGTCGGGCCCGATGCCGGCATCCGCCAGTACCCGCAGCAGTCCGGGGTCCCTGTCGCTGATGCGCACGACGTCTCCGGCATGCCCGGCCGGTGCTTCGGAGAGCAGCACCGATGGCACGCGAACCGTGCTGCCGTCGGCCTGCGGGATCGGATCGCCGTGCGGATCGCGGGTGGGGCGGCCGAGGTGGGCGTCGATGGCCTCCAGCAGCCTGTCGCTGATGGAGTGCTCGAGCACCTCGGCCTCGTCGTGCACGGCGTCCCAGTCGTAGCCCATGTCGCGCACCAGCCAGGTCTCGACCAGCCGGTGACGGCGCACGACGCCGAGAGCGCGTGCGAGTCCGGCATCCGTCAGCACGATGGCCCCGTACGGCCGGTGGCTGACGAGGCCCTGCGCGGCGAGCTTCTTCACCATCTCGGTGACCGACGACGGCGCGACGGCTAGCCGGGTCGCGAGCACGGACGGCGTGATCGGGTCTGGCTGCCACTCCGTGTGCGCGTGGATCGTCTTGAGGTAGTCCTCGGCCGCGGGAGAGGTGGTCGCCATCGGAATCAGACTATCCGCACGCTCAGGCCGTGAAGACGAGCCAGAGCAGCACGCCGTTGAGGGTCACGAGGAACACGGATGCCGCCACTCCGGCCGCCGTCGTCGCCCAGTGGTTGCGCCAGCGGCCGAGAACACTCGACCGTGCCGTGAGGATGACGAGCGGGATCAGGGCGAACGGGATTCCGAACGACAGCACCACCTGGCTGAGCACCAGCGCGAGCGTCGGGTCGAAGCCGAGGGCGAGCACGATGAGCGCCGGGATCAGGGTGACGAGACGGCGGGTGAGCAGCGGGATGCGGGCGTGCAGCAGCCCCGACATGATCTCGGCACCGGCGTAGGCGCCGACCGAGGTCGACGCGAGTCCCGAGGCCAGCAGGCCGACGGCGAACAGGGTGGCGACCGCCGGGCCGAGCGAGGCGCCGATGGCGGCGTAGGCGCCCTCGAGGCTGTCCGTGCCGGCGATTCCGGAGAGGTTGGCGGCGGCCAGCAGCAGGATGCAGAGGTTCACGGTGCCCGCGATGGCCATGGCGATCGACACGTCCCAGCGGGTGGCGTGCAGGAGTCGCCTGGTGCTCAGACGACCGTTCGCGGTGTCGGCCACTGTCGCGGCGCTGTCGTTCAGCACCGGCGCTGTCGACGTTTCGACCGCGCCGCGGGGATTCGGCAGCGCGCTGTCGGCATCAGCGCGTTCCCGGGCGGCATCCGCGTCGCCGAACCTGTCCCGCGACAGTGCCGAGTGCGCGTAGATGGCGTGCGGCATGATCGTGGCGCCGAGGATGGACGCGGCGAGAAGCACGGAGCCCGAGTCCTCGAAGCGGGGGACCAGCCCGCCCAGTACGCTTCCGGGCTCGGGCGGGGCTATCACGACGCCCAGGCTGAAGCCGATGGCGATGATGACGACCAGTCCCATGATGATGAACTCGAAGGTGCGCGGACCGCGTCTGCTGTGCACGGCGAGCAGTACGAGGGACACGAGGCCGGTGATGAGGCCGCCGACGACGAGAGGGGTGCCGAACAACAAGTTGAGCGCCACGGCACCGCCGATGACCTCGGCGAGGTCGGTGGCCATGGCCACGAGTTCGGCCTGCAGCCAGTACGCGATGCGAGCGGGACGGCGACGGATGCGGCGGCCGAGCACCTGCGGCAGGCTCTGCCCGGTGACGATCCCGAGCTTGGCCGACAGGTACTGGATGAGCCAGGCCATGACGTTCGCCAGCGCGACCACCCAGACCAGCAGGTAGCCATAGCGGGCGCCGGCAGTCATGTTGCTGGCGACGTTGCCCGGATCGAGGTAGGCGACGCCGGCGACGAGCGCCGGGCCGATCAGCCAGACGACGCGGGTGCCCGCCGCGGAGCGCGGTGGGCGTTGGCGTGGCTGGCGAGGGCGTGGAGGGCGCGGGCGCGGCGCGCGCGCGACTGCGTCGCGAGCATCCCGGGGCGTCGTCGCCACCACATCTTTCGGCACACCGAAACCCTAGCTCCTTTTAGGGGACCCGAAAAGGTCGCCCTGCCGCCGTATGAAGGCAATTCTGCCGCCGTGTGAAGGCACTCGCGCCGCCGTGTGAAGGCATGCCGCTGCCGATCCGCGGAATGGCGGGGGAGCTGCGTGCAGGATGCCTTCACACGGCGGCAGCGCCGTAGCCTTGGGGAGTGCCCGACACCGAGACGCCAGAGCCGAACCCGACCGCAGCGCCGACACCAGCGCCGACCCCGACGAACGAGCTCAGCACCCACGGCGTCGGCCCCTGGCCCGGTGGCGAGGCCGAGTGGCCGGACGAGCCCCGGCTCGACCCCGAGCTGCTGCGCGACGGCGACACCCGCAACGTCATCGACCGCTACCGCTACTGGCGCATGGACGCCATCGTCGCCGACCTCGACGAGCACCGGCATCCGTTCCACGCGGCCATCGAGAACTGGCAGCACGACATGAACATCGGATCCATCGTGCGCAGTGCCAATGCCTTCGCCGCCGACACCGTGCACATCGTGGGCCGTCGGCGCTGGAACAAGCGCGGTGCCATGGTCACCGATCGCTACCAGCACGTGCTCAACCACCCCGACGTCGCCGACCTGGTCGCCTGGGCGCGCGCCCGCGACCTCCCGATCATCGCCGTCGACAACGTGCCGGGATCCGTGCCCATCGAGACCTTCGACTGGCCCGAGCGCTGCATCCTGCTGTTCGGGCAGGAGGGTCCCGGTATGAGCGACGAGGCCATCGCCGCGGCGGATGCCGTGGTCGAGATCACGCAGTACGGCTCGACCCGCTCGATCAACGCCAGTGCCGCCGCCGCCGTCGCGATGCATTCGTGGGTGCTGCAATGGGGAGCGCGTCAACCCCTGACGCCGTGACGGCTGCCGTGGTTCCATGAATCCCATGGGGGAACTCGGCATCTGATGGACCGGCGCCTGCTCGACGAGCGCCTGGCCACCGTGCGCGTCACGGGAGGCACCGTCAGGGGTGTGCGGGTCGGCCGCAGCAGGGTGTGGCGCGGTGTGCCGTATGCGGCGGCTCCAGTCGGCCCGCTGCGCTTCAGGGCCCCGCAACCCGTGCGGCCGTGGCCCGGCACCCGCGATGCGTCGAGCTACGGCCAGATCTCCCCGCAACTGGTGCGCACGGGCCTGGGCTCGCGCGCCACCGTGTCAGGCGGCGAGGACTGCCTGACCGCGAACATCAGATCCCCGATCCTCGGTCCACGCGAGGCCGGCCCGCTGCCGGTGACGGTGTTCATCCACGGCGGCGGCTACAGTTCCGGTTCGTCGCGCGACTTCTCGGGTCAGGGCGAGAGCTTCGTCGACAGTCGCCGGGTCGTCTACGTGAGCTTCAACTACAGGCTCGGGGCGCTCGGCTACCTCGACTTCAGCCGCTACTCGAGTCGCTCCCGCCGGTTCGACAGCAACCTGGGCCTGCGCGACCAGCTCGCCCTGCTGCGCTGGGTACAGGCGAACATCGCCGCGTTCGGCGGCGACCCGCACAGGGTCACGGTCTTCGGCGAGTCGGCCGGAGGCAATGCCGTCACCACGCTCATGGCGACGCCCAGTGCGCGCGGGTTGTTCGCTCGGGCCATCGCCCAGAGTCCGCCGTCGGATGCCGTCTACCCGGCGGACCGCACGGCGCAGTGGGCCGGCGAGTACGTCGAGATCCTGCGTTCGGTCATGGCTGAGCGTGCCGCGGGCGTGACCACGACGAACCTCCTCGCCGATGCCCCCGTCGGCGACCTCCTCACGGCGTGCGTCCGGCTGCAGATCCGCACGCCCGACCTGTATCCGGGGGAGTTCTGCCTGGCGCCGGTGATCGACGACGACCTCGTTCCCGAGAGCCCGATGTCGGCCTTCAGGGCGGGGCGGGCCCTCGGCATCCCCCTTATCATCGGCACCAACGACAGGGAGGGCTCCATCTTCCGAGGGCGCATCGACATCCTCCCGAGGAGTGCCGCGCGCATCGCGGCACTGTTCCGACAGGCCTCGCCGCAGGCCGGCGCGGCTCTGCGCCGGGCGTACCCGGGGCTCCCGGCTCGGAGGCCAGCCGCCGACCTCAGCGGGGACTTCGGGTTCTGGTACCCGAGCACGAGGGTCGCCGACCTGCACTCCCGGTACGCCCCGGTGTTCGCCTACCGCTTCGACTTCGCGCCGCGCCTGCTCCGGCTCGTCGGCCTCGACGCCACTCACGGTGTCGAGATGTTCGCGCTCTTCGACAGGCTCGACGAGCCCTTGGCCAGGGCCATGACATCGCTCGGCGGCAACGAGTCCTATGCCGCTGCCGGGGAACGGATGCGGCGCCACTGGCTCGCCTTCGCCGAGGGCGGCGAGCCCGAGTCGTCGTGGCCGCGCTACGAGGCGCAGTCGCGGCGCACGTTGATCATCGGCGACGTCGACAGGGTCGAGGCCGATCCGCGACGCGAGCGGCGGGAGGCATGGGAGCGCTTCGACCGCGGACTCGACGGGACCTGACGTCGAACCGAGCCTGGCGATATCGCCGCCGTCCACGCAAGTCGCGGACCCGGCGGCTCAAGGCCTAGTCGGTGCCGAGGTCGAAGGCCGAGCCCTCGTTGGCGGCATCCGTCGCTGCCTCGAGGTCGGTCTCGGGTGATCCGGCGAGGATCTCCGACGCCTCGCCCTCGGTGAGGTCGCCGACGAGAGCGGCGGTCGCGCCGCCGACGATGCCGAGGTGCGCGTACTGCTCCAGGCGGGCGCGCGAGTCGGCGATGTCGAGGTTGCGCATGGTCAGCTGGCCGA
Organism: Leifsonia sp. Leaf264; assembly: GCF_001422325.1. Classification (GTDB taxonomy): domain Bacteria; phylum Actinomycetota; class Actinomycetes; order Actinomycetales; family Microbacteriaceae; genus Orlajensenia. Next base: position 35,672 of record NZ_LMMR01000002.1, on the reverse strand, counting down.
TGCGGTCCTCGGGGCCGAAGGCGGCATCGCCGACACGCTCCATCGAGAGCTTGTCGGGGTGGTAGCTGAGCGACGGACCCGTGGTGTTCATGATCGTGTAGTCGTCGCCGCGGCGCAGACGCAGCGTGACCTCGCCTGTCACGGCCGACGCGACCCATTTGACGATCGACTCGCGCAGCATGAGCGACTGTGGGTCGAGCCACCGGCCCTCGTACATGAGGCGGCCGAGGCGACGGCCCTCGTTGTGGTAGTTCGCGATGGTGTCCTCGTTGTGGATCGCGTTGAGCAGCCGCTCGTAGGCGATGTGCAGGAGGGCCATGCCCGGAGCCTCGTAGATGCCGCGGCTCTTGGCCTCGATGATGCGGTTCTCGATCTGGTCCGAGACGCCGAGTCCGTGGCGACCGCCGATGCGATTGGCCTCGAGCACGAGCTTCACGGCATCGCCGTCGAAGTCATCCCCGTTGAGCGAGACGGGCCGGCCCTGCTCGAAGCGCAGCACGACGTCCTCGGTCTCGATCTCGACCTCGGGATCCCACGAGGCGACACCCATGATCGGCTCGACGCTCTCCACGCCGGTGTCGAGGTGTTCGAGGGTCTTGGCCTCGTGCGTGGCGCCCCAGATGTTGGAGTCGGTCGAGTACGCCTTCTCCACCGAGTCGCGGTAGGGGAGGTCGCGTGTGCTCAGCCACTCGCTCATCTCGGTGCGTCCGCCGAGCTCGGTGACGAAGTCGCGGTCGAGCCAGGGCTTGTAGATGCGCAGGCGCGGGTTGGCCATGAGGCCGTAGCGGTAGAACCGCTCGATGTCGTTGCCCTTGTAGGTCGATCCGTCACCCCAGATGTCGACGCCGTCGTCCATCATGGCGCGCACGAGCAGGGTTCCCGTCACGGCGCGACCGAGCGGCGTGGTGTTGAAGTACGTCTTTCCGCCGGAACGGATGTGGAACGCCCCGCACTGCAGGGCGACGAGGCCCTCCTCGACGAGAGCGGCCCGGCAGTCGACCAGGCGGGAGATCTCGGCGCCGTAGGCGATGGCCCGGCCGGGGACGGCCTCGACGTCGGGCTCATCGGGCTGGCCGAGGTCTGCGGTGTAGGTGCAGGGCACAGCACCCTTCTCTCGCATCCAGGCGACGGCCACGGAGGTATCGAGCCCTCCGGAGAATGCGATGCCGACGCGCTCGCCGACGGGAAGGGAGGTGAGGACCTTGGACATGCCTACGATTTTAGGGCGTCGCGGTGCCGGGGCAGTACCGGGCAGGCATCCACCCCGGTCAGGGGCCATTTGCGCCCCAGGAGTGCTTTCAGGGGCGTTGCGGATTCCGAAGGCATGGAGAGCGCTTTCATGCGTGAAAGATGCATTTCGCGACGAAATCCGTGGCCGGGACCCCTCTTGTCGGCGGTTTGCAAAGTTGAGTGACCCTCATAGTGGGGGGTGTGCACGCGCCCCCGGACGGGGCACACTCTTCTCAGACCCGTTGTCATCCCGACAACACCCGGGCGAGGTCGTGAAACCCGAATCCACGACCTCGCACCGGAGGGTCGTTTCTCTTGTCAGGGGGCATGTACGCCCTCGTCGGCTCGCGCCTTCCGACCCGCGGAAAACCCGTGCGATAAGGTGGAGTGTGACCGGAGAAAACCTGCCCGTGGCGGCATCCGCGCCTGACGCGGTCGACTCTGACGAACCCACCACGATCGATTCCGGGACTGATTCCGCCCCCGACGATGCAGTCGCAGACGAACCCGGCACGGACCATTCCGTCGCAGCTGAGGCGGACGACTCGGGCAACTCCGTCGAACAGGGCGCTGACGTACCCGAGATCGATGTAGACGTGCAGGGCGACGATCCCGACGAGGTCGACCAGGCTCCGGCATCCGTCGTCGTCGCCGATGACGAGGTGGTTCGCTCCCTCATCTCCTCTGTGCACCGTGAGGCGCTGCCGGGCTTCGTGCTCGCACACGTCACGTCACCGCTCGCGTGGGCCGAGCTCGCCGACGTCGCTCACTCCGAGGGCCGCGAGGTCGAGGCGTACGCCTATGCGACTGTCGCGCACAAGCGCGGTCTCGAGCTTCTCGAGGCTGCCGGCTGGTCCGAGGGCGACGCCATCAGCTGGTCGGATGCCTCCAACCGGGCCGTGCTCCGCGCCGCGTACGCTCTGCACGCCGCCGCCGCCGCCATCGGCCTCGTCTTCGAGGCTGACGCCCTGAGCGGGTTCCTCGCCGCCGCAGACCCGACCGCCGTCGCCCGCATCGAGTCCGAGCACACGGCCACGCAATTCATCACTATCATCCCGCCCGGAGCCACCGCCCCGGCCACCATGCCTCCGACGGAATCCTTCGTCATTCGAGGAGAGGACTGACACCGATATGCCAGCCATCGTTCTGATCGGAGCCCAGTGGGGCGACGAGGGCAAGGGGAAGGCGACCGACCTGCTCGGTTCGCGTCTCGACTACGTCGTGAAGTTCAACGGCGGCAACAACGCCGGCCACACCGTCGTGATCGGCGACGAGAAGTACGCGCTGCACCTGCTGCCATCCGGCATCCTGAGTCCCAACGTGATCCCCGTGATCGCCAACGGCGTCGTCGTCGACATCGAGGTGCTGTTCGAGGAGCTCGACGCCCTCATCGCGCGCGGCGTCGACGTGTCCAAGCTCAAGGTGAGTGCGAACGCCCACATCATCACCGCCTACCACCGCACCATCGACAAGGTCACGGAGCGCTTCCTCGGCAAGCGCCAGATCGGCACGACGGGGCGAGGCATCGGCCCCGCCTACGCCGACAAGATCAACCGCGTCGGCATCCGGATGCAGGACCTCTTCGACGAGAACATCCTGCGCCAGAAGGTCGAAGGCGCCCTCGACAGCAAGAACCACCTGCTGGTGAAGATCTACAACCGCCGTGCCATCGAGGTCGACGAGATCGTGCAGGAACTGCTGGGCTACGCGGAGCGCCTGCGCCCGATGGTCACCGATACCTCGTTGCTGCTGCACCGCGCGCTCGACGAGGGAAAGACCGTGCTGTTCGAGGGCGGCCAGGCCACCATGCTCGACGTCGATCACGGCACCTACCCCTTCGTCACCTCGTCGAACGCCACCTCGGGCGGCGCCGTGACGGGCTCGGGCGTCGCGCCCAACCGCATCGACCGGGTGATCGCCGTGATCAAGGCGTACACGACCCGCGTCGGCGCCGGCCCGTTCCCCACCGAGTTGTTCGACGAGTGGGGAGATTTCCTCACCGAGAAGGGCCACGAGTTCGGCACCACGACCGGACGCAAGCGCCGCACCGGCTGGTACGACGCCCCGATCGCCCGCTACTCGGCGCGCATCAACGGCGTGACCGACTTCGTGCTCACCAAGCTCGACGTGCTCACGGGCCTTTCGACCATCCCCGTCTGCGTCGCCTACGACGTCGACGGCGTGCGTCACGACGAGGTTCCGGTGTCGCAGTCCGACTTCCACCACGCCACTCCCATCTACGAGGAGTTCCCGGGCTGGACCGAGGACATCACGACTGCGCGCACCTTCGACGACCTTCCGAAGAACGCGCAGGACTACGTGCTGGCGCTCGAGGCCATGAGCGGTTCGCGCATCTCGGTGATCGGCGTCGGCCCCGGCCGTGAAGAGATCGTGGTGCGCCACGACCTCATCGACTGAGCGTCTCGCCTGCTTTTCCCGTGAACGGATGCTGATCGCGGCGCCCCTCGCCGTGCTCGCCGCCGGCGGCCTGCTGGCCATCTGGGCGGCTCGGCGCGCCCGGAGGCGCCGCGCGCGCTAGAGCTCTACACGCCGCATCACGGCGGCATCGCGGCGGGTCGTAACGATCGCAGGCCCCGATCACGGCCGGTATGGTCAGGCGACAATCCCTCAGGTTAGAGTCGAGATGAGGTGTCGTCTCGTTCTCGCGACGCTTCGTGTGAGCGTGGGGAGCCGCATGTCGAAAGTACGCCGGACGCTGGCCGGACTCGCTGCGATGGCGCTGACGCTCGGTTTCATCGCCGCTGGGGCGGCGCCTGTCGCCGCGGCACCGGATGACGCTGAATTCACCACCTTCTCGAAGGTCGTGACGCCGCCGGACACGTCGCCATATGAGGCCGGCGAGCAGTTCAGTTACACCATCACGCTCACGTGCAACAGCCCGATCGTCGACATCTGCGTCGGCGCCCAGGTGGCCGACACGCTTCCAGCCCCGCTGATCTTCGACCCCTCCGTGCCCAATCCCGTCGTCGTGGCTCCGGCCGGCGCAACGGTGACGAGGAGTGAGGACGGCTTCACCGCGGCGTTCACCGAGATCGGAACGGCAGGCACTGGTCTCGAGACCGGACAGCAGGTGAGCATCACGGTCTTCGTGAAGGTTCCCGACGACGTCAGCGCCGACTACAACGGCGAGATCGTCAACACGGCGACGGCATCCGCCGACAATGCCCTTCCGAAGGATGCCTCCGTTCCGGTGGTGATCGACGTGCCGGTCGACCTCGACTCCACCGTCGTCAAGTCCGTCGACGACCACCTCCCCGATGGCGAGACCGTGCCGTCACTGCCGGGGCAGCCGATCGACTACACGATCGGCGGGGGAAACGCCTCGAACCAGTCCGTGGACTCCGTCGTCGTGCAGGATCCGGCGGATGGCGTCGCCAGTCCCTTCGACAGCTACCTCGACTTCACGGGCATCACCTCCATCACCCCTCCGCCCGGAGCCGATCAGGTCGAGATCGAGTATCTCGACGCTGACGGCAACTGGGTCGTGGCCTATCCCACGGGCCCGATCCCCACCGACTTCACGGACATTCCCGGCGTTGATCCACCCTCCGACGTCAAGGGCCTCCGATTCACCTTCACGTCGACGACCGGCCAGATTCCACCGGGTGAGAACGGAACCATCGGAATCTCGTCGGAGACCAACGACAGTGTCCTCGACCTCCCTCTCGACGAGTCGGTCGACGTTCCGAACACGGCCTCCTCGTCGGTGACCGTCGACGACACGACCACCGATCCGAACACAGCCGATGGTGACGTGGTCATCAGCAACACAGGCCCGACCGTCGATGTCGAGAAGTCCTTCGCCGACCCGACGCTGCTGGCCGGCGACTCCACCACCGCGACCATCGAGGCCGCCAACGGCCCGAGGCCGGTCACCTCGATGACGATCGACGAGCCGACGGCGGGTTCTCCGAATCTGGCCGACCAGGGGCTGACCTTCGATGGATTCGGTGACATCACCTGGCCGCAGAACGCCACGAGCGCGTCGATCACCTACACCTATGCCGATGGCTCCTCCGAGACCCTCGACACGACCACGCCCGACACCCTGCCCGACCCGACCGGGGACGTGGTCGGCTTCTCCGTGACCTTCTCCGGTCCCATCCTGCCCAACGCATCAGCCGCGCTGCCATTCAACGTGACTGCACAGTCCGTCGACGGTGAAGACGACGTCGTCAGCACGAACGACACCACCTCGACCGTGACCGATTCGACTGGCCAGACCGGAACCGACGAGGACGCCGCCGATGTGACGCGCCAGCCGGTGCGGGTCTCGACGGTCATCGACAAGAACATCGTCCAGAGTGACGTCTGGGACGTGCCGGGCAGCGTCACCGACGTGACCTTCCTCGCCTCGGTGAACGACCAGGGCGAGAATGCCTCCACTGTCGGCGTGAACGAGTTCATCGTGAGCGATCCGGCCGATCCTGTCGCGGGAGATCCGCCATCGGCGTTCTGGAACACCTTCAACCTCACCGAGGTGACCGTCGGCGTTCCCGCGAATGCGAACCTCACGATCGAGTACTGGGACGGGGAGACCTGGCAGACCCTCGAGGGACCCATCGAAGGCCCGTCGCCCGACACCTCGTACCCGATCCCCGCCGATCTCCAGGATGACATCGAGGGCATCCGCTTCGTCTACACCCCGAAGGACGGCGAGACCCTCCCGCCCGGCTTCGAGGTCGCTCCCAGCATCTCCGTGGCCACGCGCGACCAGTTCCGCACCGGCGGCAGCGTGCATGACGCCGCGGTCGCAGCGGACCCGCTGGTCGTGGACAACACGGCATCGTCGACCATCACGAATCCCGATGACACCTCGCCCGAGGACAACTCAGCCACCGACGGCGACACCATCAACGTCAACCCGTTCGATCCCGACCAGGGCGTGGACCTGCTCGAGAAGCAGTGGCTCGATGACGACGTCAACGCCTTCAGCGACGACCAGCGCACAGCCCGCATCTCGTGGGGTACCGAGGGACTGCCGTTCGATGCCGTGGCCATCACGGACGACCCGACCGCCGGAGAAGACTTCGCGAACATCGCGGCGTCGACCTTCGACGCGTGGGACCTGGCTCGGATCGAGCCGATCGACGGGGCGCTCGATCCCGTCATGGCCTACGACCGCATCTCAGCGGTCGAGCTGTACGACAGCGAGGCGAACGACTGGGTCGACATCACGGCTGAGGCGTGTGGAGCTGTCGACACCACCGGGACCTCCTGCGATGGAGGATTCCCGGGCTACGAACTCACGGAAGCCGAGCGCGCGAGCACCGTCGGCGTACGACTCACCTACGTGGAGGGCACGAACCGCGGGGGAGCCGGGGGCCCCGCAGCCGGCACCGGCGTCGCGGCGTCGAACGACTTCGAGCGTAACCTCGACCTGACCTTCCAGCTCCGCGAGGAGAAGCGCAGCGGCGGTCCCGTCGTCGGCAGCCTCCACGACGACACCTACAACTCCGGCCTGGCCGGCGTGGTGACCAACACCGCGCAGGCCGACGGCGACGGGCCCCAGCCGGTCACCGATCAGGGTTCCGACGACATCACCATCCTCGACACCGTCATCAACACCTCCGTGACGAAGGAATTCGATCAGGACAGCCTCCCGATTCCCCCGGACGATACGGCGCAGAGCGCCTATCCCCTGGTGACCGCCACGCTCGTCGGCACGAACGAGACCGAGGCGAACATCGGCCAGCTGCGCGTCGACGACCCAGCCACGGTGCCGGATGCTCCGACGCCACCGCCGGCCGAGACGACGACCTACGACTACCTCAACCTCTACAGCATCGACTCGATCAGCGTGCCGGTCGATGCGACGCAATCGACGGTCACCCTCACACGCGAGGGTGGTGGCACGAACGACTACTCGATCGACGAGGCCGCGGCCCTGACGCCAGACGACCTCGCCGACGTCATCGGCTTCAGCGTCGTGCACAGCGATCCCGACGGTGTGGCGATCCAGAGCGAGGAGAGCACCGTCATCTCGCTCACCTATCAACTGCGGCAATTCCTGCGCGATGAACCGACGGTGAGCCCCACGACGGCCGACACTGTCACCAACGTGGCTTCGGTCGACGCGTCCCGACCCGGCGGCGACCCGGACCTCGACGAGGCCTACACCACGGCCACCGACTCCCTCACCTTCGCTGACGCCACCTATGGCGTGAACGCCGACAAATCCATCTCTCCGGCATCCCGCTACGAGGACGAGTCAGCTGACGGGTACACGGTGACGATCAGCGGCCAGCCGACAGGTAATGTGCGCACCACGCTGCTCACCATGACCGACGACACCCCGACCTTCTGGAATGCATACGAATTCAATTCCTTCCCCGCCTCGCTGCTGCCAGAGGGGATCGGCCAGCTGCAGGTGTCGGCGCTGGTCGGCGTCGACTATTCGGTCGATGGCGACGACGCCCTCGTCGCCGACTGCCCAGCGGGCACCCTGGAACAGTGCTGGGTCGCCGGCGAGTGGCAGGATGCAGCACCGGGGGGTGCGATCACGCCTGAACTCCCTGACGGCGTCGCTGCCGCCGACGTGCGCGGCCTCCGGTTCGACATCCGTCGCGACGCGAAGGGGTCGAACTGGGAGTCGCCCAGAACCCCCATCATCACCCTGTCCTTCACGGCTGATCGGCTGGAGAACCTGCATCTCGGGCCGAACGGGGAGATCGACAGCTATCCGGTGCCGTCGACCCTGCCGGGCCTCGAGACGGCGCCGGGCGAGACCGTTCAGGGAACGACCTCGGACGACGTCGACGTTCACGGCACCGGATCCTGGCAGGCGCCCGACGGCGTCACCTGGGAGGCCGACGACAGTGCTCAGGACGATACGCGACTCCTGCACCGCGTCAACTCGATCAGCGTCACGAAGTCTCCGGGCAACGGGTCCGGGGGAGCCGCGTCCCAGCAGTTCCCGCCCGCCAGCGACATCCCCTACGCCATGACGATCACGAACACCGGCGAGTGGGACATGACCGGGCTCGAACTCACCGACCAGGTCGGTACGGACGCATCGGGTTCCTACCTCGTCGCCGACCCGACCGCCGATCCGGTCTTCGAGTTCACCCTCACCGACGCCAACGGCGCTACCCTGCCCAGCGACGGCTTCAGCGGTGAACTCGACGAGACCACGGGCGTCGTCACCATCACCGTGCCCGGCGGCTTCGTCTTCAGCCCAGGTGACGTGCTGGTCATCCAGGCCCATCTCGTCTTCCGGGCCGGCCTCGCCCCGGGCACCCCCGTCGGCAACACCATCTCAGCGACCAGCGACCGCGACTTCGAGACCTGCGAGCACACCTCGAATAACGTGCCGGCCGATGACACCACGAATGTCGATGACTGTTCAGCCGACACGACGGTCACCCCTGCCGCAGCCGCCCCGATCAGCATGGTCAAATCCGTGAAGGGTGTGGGTGCCGGCGTTCCCGGCGTGGAGGAGGACGACCCCAACTACGACGATCTCGGCGTGCTCAACACGTCGGCGACGCCGTCCGTCGATGCCTGTGCGACGCCCAACGCCCCCGACGGGTACTACGTCAACGAGTGCGTGCCGATCACCAGACCGGGCGGAGTCGAGCAGTGGCGCCTCAGCTTCACCAATCGCGGCAACGTGCCAGCCGATGCCGTCGGTGGCATCGACGTCCTGCCGGCGATCGGCGACACCGGAGTGGTCGTCGGATCGGCCCGCGGGTCGCAATGGGCACCCATCTTCCTCGGCAACTTCGCCCTCCAGGCGACGTCGGCGAACATTCAGGCCTACTACATGACCACGGTGCCGGATGTCGCTTGCAACGCCGCGGACATCCAGTACAGCACGCTCGGCACGCCGATTCCCGACTCGGATTCCTGCTTCGCCGACGTCTCGACGCGAGCCTGGATCCCCTACGACAACGACACGCCCGCGTCAGAGCTGGCGATCGCCCGCGCGTTGAAGACAGTCGTCGAGTATCCCGAGGGGCAGGGACTCGCGCCGGGCCAGACCGGGTCGATCACCTACGAGACCCAGACCCCCACCTTCATCCCCGAGGCTTACGACACCGGTCTGCCGATCGCGTGGAACACCGCGGCCGCGGGGTCGCGTGCGACGTTCCAGGGTGCTGAGATCTACGAGGGACCGGTCGAGCCGGTGCGATCCGGCGTCGCATACCCGACCGGCGAGGTGCAGCTCCAGAAGGCAGTGGACGTTCCGGAGACCTGGTCGTTCGGCGTGCCGGACTCCTACGACTTCGACGTGCAGTGCACCTCCGACGGTGAACCCGTCGACCTGGTCGATACCGAGGGTGCCGCCGTCTCACCGATTGCGGTCCCCTCCGACGGATCGCTCGTGGCGGTGGGTCCTGCGACGAACCTCCCGCTGTTCTCGAGCTGCACCGTCGCCGAGAACTTCGCGCAGGGTTCCACGGTCAGCTACGACCCGCCGGGTGTCGGCGACAGGTCGGGCGAGGTCATGGCGACTCGCGATCTTGTCGGGCGCGACGACATCGCTCATCCGTTCCCCCCGGATCCGGTGGAGGACGTGACGCTCCAGGTGACGAACACGTACGAGATCGGGGGATTCTCGATCACGAAGGATGTCGAGAGGTCGACGGCTGTCGACCAGGACGGCAACGCGATCGAGTATGACCCCGAGTTCACATTCACGGCGAGCTGCATGTGGCTTGGAGCGGATGTCATCCCCGAGGCCGACCATGAGTTCACCCTCGGCGATGGCGATTCGAAGAACTTCGGCCCGCTGCCGGTCGGAGCGGACTGCACCGTCACGGAGACCGATGCCGCCGGTGCGACATCGACGGGAGTCGTGGTCACCGAGGACGGCGTCGCCGGCGACCCCGTCGACGGCGCTGCCGACTTCACGATCCTCCCCGACGAGGCGGACGGCACCCACCTCACAGCCATCGCGGTCACGAACACCTACACGGCCGGAAGCATCGCGATCACGAAGGACGTCACCGGCGCCGGCGCCGAGGAGTGGGCCGCCGACGACTTCCAGGTCGGTCTCTCCTGCACCTGGGACCAGGCGACGCCGCAGCTCGTCTACGAGGACTCCCACACCATCGTCGATGGCGAGACCTGGACGGTCGACAATCTCCCGACCGGGGCATCCTGCACCGTCACTGAGCCCGACGACGGCGGAGCAACGGAGTTCGCCGTCTCGCCGGCCCAGCCCGTCATCATCGGAGTGGACGGAACCGAGGGTGATCCGATCGAGGTCGTGGTCACCAACGACTACCGTGTCGGCGGATTCGTGATCGAGAAGAGCATCACCGGTCCCGGAATCGGTTTCAGCACCGACGTCGACTTCGACTTCGACTACCAGTGCACCTACGACGGCGGCACCGTCGGCTCCGGTGAACTCACGATCACGGGAGACGGCACGGCGGGCCCGCTCGCCTCGAGCACCGTGGACGGACTGCCCGTCGGAGCCGTGTGCGTCGTCACGGAGACGGATGACGGTGGCGCCGATGCGACGCCGGCTCCCGTGACGGTCACGATCCCCGACGAAGATGCCGGGGTGGCCCAGGTCGAGACGGCCGCCTTCACGAACCGTTTCAGCGCCGGGACCATCGCCGTGACGAAGACCGTCGACGGAACCGGGGCCGGTCTTCCCGACGTGGGTGACGCGACCTTCACCGTGCATCTGACCTGTGCTCTCACCGACGGCGGCGACCCGCTCTACGACGCCGACGTCGAGGTGACGGGCGGCGAGACCGTCACGATCCTCGATGATGCGACCGGCGAGCCGCTGCTGCTTCCAGTCGGCACGCACTGCTGGGGTGAGGAGACCGACGATGCCGGGGCGACCGACTCGTCTGTCGACCACGACTCCTTCGACGACGCCGTGATCGTGGTGGCGAGCGCCGATGACGCACCGCAGGCACTCGACGTGGCCGCCACGAACACCTTCGACCTGGGTGACGTCTCCATCGAGAAGGAGATCGGCGGCGACGCAGCCTTCGCCGAGGGAGTGACATTCGAGATCCTCGTCACGTGCACCCTCGACCGCGGCGCAGCCAACCCACCGCTCGTCGTGCTCGACGCGTATCCGGTCGAACTCGAGGGCGGCGAGTTGACCACCCTCTACGAGATCCCCATCGGATCCGAATGCTGGGCCACTGAACCCGATGCTCACGGGGCGACCGATGTGGTGATCAGCGCGACCGAGGCCGACCCGATCGTCATCGGGACCCAGGAGGGCATCACCATCACGGTGACGAATGTGTTCCCGGATGCCGGATTCACAGTCACGAAGCAGGTCGATGACGGCGGAGCCGTCGATCAGGACGGTGAGCCGATCGAATACGACACGGCCTTCTCGTTCTCCGCGACGTGCGAGTTCGAGGGCGCCACGGTGCTCGACGAGTCGTTCGAGTTGACCGACGGACAGGTGGAATCCTTCACCGACCTGCCGGCCGGGTCCGACTGCGTCGTCACCGAGACCGATCAGGGCGGCGCGTCGACCTCGATCGTCGTCACCCAGGAGGGCGTCGATGACGACCTCGGCGGTGTGAGCGAGGCCGAGTTCGCCCTCGCTCCCGATGATGACGATGCCGTCGCGACAGCGGTCACAGTGACGAACGCCTTCACCGTCGGCTCCGTCGAGGTCACGAAGACCGTCACCGGCACCGGAGCCGATGCCTGGGGTGGTACCTTCGGCGACTTCGACGTGCGCATGGTGTGCACGCTCGACTCGGCCGACCCCGACACGGTCTTCGACGAGACGCACACACTGACGAAGGATGTGCCCGGAAACCTCTGGGTCGTAGACGACCTTCCGACCGGAGCCGACTGCACTGTCACCGAGGCTGACGACGCCGACGGTGGCGCGACCGAGTCGACGGTCACACCTGAGTCGTTCGTCGTCGGGAACGACGGCACAGACGAGCCTGCGACCGTCACGGTGGACAACGAGTTCCGCACGGGAGGGCTCAACGTCGTCAAGGCCGTCACCGGTCCCGGCGTGCCGGAGTTCTCGAACGGGCCGTTCGTCTTCCACGTCAGGTGCCTGTACGAGCGGCAGACCGTCGTCGATCGGTCGCTCGTCGTCGTCGGCGATGGCACGGAGGGGCCGTTCACGAGCCAGACGATCACCGGGATCCCGGTCGGCTCCGTCTGTCTCGTGCGTGAGACCTTCAGCGCCGACGCCGACGTGACGCCGCCGCCTGTCACTGTGACGATCACCGATCAGGAGCAAGACGGGGTCGAGACCGTGGTCTCCGCCGGATTCCTCAACGTCTTCTCGCTCGGCACCATCCAGTTGACGAAGGCCGTCACCGGCACCGCCGCCGACGAGCCCTACGTGCGCGACGCGGTCTTCACCTTCCAGGTGACCTGCCAACTCGAGGTTCTCGGTACCCGGGTGACTCTGTTCAGCGGGCCAGTGGAGGTGAGCGCCGGAGAGACCGTTCCGGTGCTGCGCGACGACGGCCGGCGACTCAAGCTGCCCTACCTGACGCACTGCTTCGGTGAGGAGACGGACTCCGGCGGTGCTTCGGACAGTGAGATCGACGACGACTCCTACGACAACGCCGCGATCATCGATGTGCAGGACGAACCGCAGGAACTGACCATCTCGGCGACGAACACCTTCGATGACGGATCGATCGAGATCACGAAGACCGTGAGCGGTGACGTCGCTCAGGCAGCGGGCAAGCTGTTCCGCGTCGAGGTCACCTGCGTGCTCGACCAGGGATCCAACGACCCGTATGTCGCGCTGGATCGCTCGCCTGTGCTCATCGCCGGAGGGCAGACGCAGACCATCGACGGCCTTCCGGTGGGAGCCGACTGCTGGGCTGACGAGACCGATTCCGGAGGAGCCGACGCCGTGACGGTCAGCGCCACCGAGGCGAGTCCTGTCGCGGTGGATTCCGGTCAGACCGTGACCATCACGATCGACAACAGCTTCGACCCGATTCCCCCGATCCCGCCCGCGCCCCCGATCCCGCCGGCGCCCGCGACATCCGGTGGACTGTCGGGCACGGGCGTCGACGTGCTGCCGTTGCTCGGGGTCGTGATGGTGCTCTTCCTCGCGGGCGGAGTGCTGATCATCACCAGGCGTCGGAGGACCTCGAACCGGTGAACCGCCGGGTATGGCCCGCCTGAAGGGCGGGCCATACCCGGCCTCAGCCGATCAGGCTGGGCCGCAGGTCGCGGAGCGTGCGGTGGTGCGTCATCCGCGTGACGCCGATCGCAGCCAGGGTGAACGCCCCGATGAGCCAGAGCAGCAGCACGCCCACGTCGCTCCAGGCTGCGGCGGCGTTGCCGCCGTACATCGCCTGGCGAAGCGCGTCCACCACGAATCCCATCGGCAGCACGTGGTGCAGCGAGGCGAGAGGGCCGGGCAGGGTCTGCCACGGGAACGTCCCGCCGGCCGTCACCAACTGCAGCACCATCAGCACGAGACCGAGGAACTGCCCGACGCTGCCGAGCCACACGTTCAATGCGAGCACGATGGCAGCGAACGTCGCCGAGGCGAGCAGCATGATGCCGAGCATCCCCGCCGGGTTCGTGATGTGGAAGCCCAGGGCCCACGACAGAACCAGGTAGAGCGACGACATCTGCACGGCTCCGAGCAGGGTCGGAGTGAGCCAGCCGGCCAATGTCACGCGGATGGGTGAGTGCAGTGCGGTCACGGCTCGGCGCGAGACCGGCTTGACGATGAGGAAGAGGGCGTAGATGCCGATCCAGCCGGCGAGGGCGGCGAAGAACGGGGCGAGGCCGGCGCCGTAGCTGCCGGCGCTCGTGACGGCACCGGTCTCGAGGGTGACCGGGTCGGCGATGTTCGTGGCCTGTGCGTCCCGGGTGGCCTGCGTGCTCTCGGGGATCTGGTCGCGCCCTGCCGCGAGTCCGTCGCGCAGTTCAGCCGCTCCGGACTCGAGGGCGGGCAGCTTGTCGGCCAGTTCTGTGGCACCGCTGCTGAGCTTCGCGGCGCCATCGGACGCCGTGGCGGCTCCCGTGGCCAGCTGGGCGGCTCCGGATGCCGCTTCGCCGGTCTTCGCTGCGAGGGTGGCGGTGCCGTCGGCGAGGCTGCTTGCGCCGGTCGAGAGCTGGGCCGAGCCGTCGGCGACCTGCTGGGTCCCGGCGGCGACCTGGGCGGCGCCGTCGGAGAGCTGGTCGATCTGGCCGACGGTGTCCTGCACCTTCGTGTTGGCGTCCTGGATCCTGCTGTCGAGAGGGTCGAGCAGCGCGAGGGCCTCGTCCACTGTCGCCGGGGCTGCTCCCGCGTCGATGAGGCGTTGACGGATGTCGGCCTTCGTCTGCGGGAGGGCTGCGGCGGCATCGCCCACAGCCGCACCGATCTGGTCGGCCTGAGCAGCGAGGGCGGCGTTGCCGGCTGCCACCTGTGCGGCGCCGGCGGCCGTCTGGGCGGCTCCGTCGGAGAGCGTCGACGCACCCGTCGACAGCTGCGCGGCGCCGTCGGCAGCGCTGCCGGCGCCGGTCGCGAGCTGGGAGAGCCCGCTCGAGAGGGTCGACGATCCCGTGGCCAGCGCCGCGTTGCCGTCCGCCAGTTGGGCCGCACCGTCAGCGAGCTCGGCGCTTCCGTCGACGGCCTGGGCTGCGCCATCCGCCAGCTGCGAAGCGCCGTCAGCGGCCTCGGCGAGCTTGCCGCGGATCTCCGACAGCGAGTCGAGGAAGGTGATGGCGGCGTTCTCGCCCACGCTCCGCACGATCTGGGTCTGGATTGTCTTGACGGCCTGCTCGCCGATGGTGCTGGCGAGGTAGCTGTTGGCGTCGTTGGTGCTGAGGATCACCTCGGCCTTGCGCGGGTCATCGGTCGACGACGACTCGAGGTCGGCGCTGAAGTCCTCGGGGAAGGTGACGCTGAAGTCGTAGGTGCCATCAGCGACGCCGGCCTCGGCATCCGCCGCCGACACCTCGTGCCAGTCGAAGGTGGCGGCGTCGACGAGGGTGTCCGCCACGTCGTCGCCCTTGTTGCCGTCGGCGGCTCCGGTGTCATCGACGACCAGCGCCACGGGGATCTCGGAGAGCTTGGCGTACGGGTCCTGGTTGGCCCAGAGGTACAGGCCGCCGTAGATGACGGGCACGCACACCAGTGCGATGAGGGCAATGACCGACATGCGCGACGAGGTGAGTCGCCGCAGTTCGGCTGTGATCATCTGCGGAACCTTCATGCCGCACCTCCCTCGGTCTGTCGTGATTCTGTCGGGGTCTCGGTCGGGGCGGTGTCTCTTGGGCCGGTCTCGTCCGGAGTGGTCTCGACCGGCCTGGCTTCAGCCGGCCGGAATCCCGTCGCCCGTGCGTCGCTCTCCAGCCGGGCGAGCAGCCCCTCGGCACCGATCGCGGCAGCTGAGGCGTCGCCGGCGATCACGAGCACGGCGTACCCTCGGGCCGCGAGTCCCTGGGCGATGCGCCACCAGTCGAGCGGATCGCCGCCGTGCCTGTCCGGTGCGGCGAGCACGATCCCCTCGACGCCGTCACGCAGGACGGCGAGCTCGGTGAGCAGACGGATGCGCACGGCCGGCGGCAGGTCGGCCATGGCGGT
The DNA here is from genome assembly GCF_001422325.1 of Leifsonia sp. Leaf264. Taxonomy (GTDB): domain Bacteria; phylum Actinomycetota; class Actinomycetes; order Actinomycetales; family Microbacteriaceae; genus Orlajensenia. The sequence continues at coordinate 19,918 of NZ_LMMR01000002.1, read as the reverse complement.
CTTCGCGACGTCGCCGAGCTCGAGCTGCGCCAAGGTGAGGGCGGCATCCTTGCGGCTGCCGGGGAGCCCGGCGAACATGAGCTCCTCCATGACCACGCCGGTCACGGTGACGTCGGCGGCCGGGTCGCTCACGTCGGGGGCGTCGACCAGGGCGACGCGGGTGCGCAGCTCGGAGGCGTCGGCGGCGCCGTCGATGAGCACGCGGCCGGTGTCGGGGCGCATGCGGCCGGAGGCCAGCAGGCCGAGCACCGTGGGGCGGCGTTCGGTCTCGGCGCGGGCGAGAGTGGCCGCGTCGGTCTCGAAACGCACTGTGGTCTCGGGCAGCGACGAGCCGTTGCGGCCCATGCTGACGCCGATGAGTTCGATCTTCATCGTGTGGAGTCCTCGGGGAGGGGGTGGTGGAGTTCCGGGGTGGCGTCGATGAGCGCGTTCGCCTCGCGCCACGACAGTCCGGCGGTCGAGAGGGCGACGAGCATGACCAGCCTGTGCCCGTCGTCGCGGGTGAAGCCGCTCTCGGTCGCCTCGATCAGCACCGCGATGGCGGCCTGCTCGATGAGGCGGCTGAGCGAGTCGACGGGGATGTCATCGCGGAGGGCTCCGGATGCCGCGCCGGCCGTGACGATCGCGTGGAGGCGGGCGCGCACGGGCGCCAGCGCCTCGCCGACCACGGCCAGCGACGGTCCGCGGACGGCCAGGCTGGCCAGCACGCGCACCTGTTCGACGGAGTCCCACAGGCGAGCGCCGAGCAGCGCGAGGGCCACGCGGGCGTCATCGCGCTCGATGCCGGCGGTGGCGTCGCTCAGGCGCACGGCGCCTCGCGCGACCGAGGCGGCGACGAGTTCGTCGCGGTTCGCGAAGTGTCCGTATACCGCTCGCCGGCTGAGCCCGGCTGCGGCGGCGATCGCCTCGAGGGAGGCGTCGGGATCGGAGCCCAACGCGATGGTCGCGGCGTCGAGCAGCGCGGTGCGGTTCTCTTCAGCGTCTCGCCGGGGAGCCCGGCGGGCGCCGACGGCGGCGGATGTCATGATTCGAGTGTACTAACTTGCACACTGCTGTGCAAGTTATTGTGAGCCAGCTGAAAGCGGTGCGGCTAGTCGGTTCCGACGGCCTTGTCGGCGGCATCCTTCGCGCCGTCGATCTGCGACTCGAACTTCGCCATTGAGGGATGCTGTCACGCTACATCCGCGAAACGCGGCGCGGCAGTCTGCTGCGGTGACGCCCGTGCCGCACCGGTGCCAGAATCAGTGGATGACTGCCGTGCTTCCCCCGTTCGAGCCGATCGTCGGTCGGTTCATCAGGATCGATCCCCTCACGCGTGCCGACCTGCCGGAGCTCTACGCGGCGCTCGCCCATCCCGAGGTGTTCGCCGGCGGATTCGGCGGCGGTCCGGCGGGCTTCCGGGCCGATCGCGCGGGGTTCCTGGCTTGGGCCGAGACCGGTTACCGCTTCGACTCCGAGCTCGCCCAGCCCTACGGCATCCGCCTGGTGGGAGGCGAGCACGACGGGCTGTTCGTCGGGTCCAGCACGCTCGCCGATTTCGATCTCCCGCTCGAATCGACGCACATCGGCTGGACAGCCTACGACCCGCGTGTGTGGGGGACGGCCGTGAACCCCGAGGCGAAGCTGCTTCTGCTCGGCCGTGCGTTCGAGAGCGGCTTCGGCCGCGTCAAGATCCAGGCCGACGCTCTCAACGACCGCTCGCGGGCGGCCATCCTCAGGCTCGGCGCGCAGTTCGAGGGCATCGTGCGCCGAGAACGCCCGCGCGCCGACGGCAGTTGGCGCGACACGGCGGTCTACTCGATCCTGATCGATGAGTGGCCGACGGTACGAGCGGGCCTGCTCGCACGGCTCGACGCACTGAGCGACCACCCGGTGAACCTCACTCGCTGAGCGCCGGTGAAGCGACCGCCGGAAGCGCGCCTCGACGGCGCTTCGGCCGCGGACTGCATCCGGGCCTCAGCGACCGAAGGGGTCAGCGCGCCGACCCTCGTTCCGGCACGTGCAGCCGCGCCAGGAGGTGGTCCACCCCGCGCGGCACCCGGCGTCGATCGAGCAGCGAGACCGTGACAGTCACCACGACCGCCAGCGGCACCGACCACGCCGCAGGCAGCTCGAGCACGGTGCGCAACGCCGGCACCGACTGCCCGATCGCCGGTCCGGCGAGGATGGCGGCACCGCACAGCAGTGCTCCCGTCGTCATGCCGGCGATGGCTCCGTGCGCCGTGAGTCCGCGCCACCAGATGCCGAGCAGCAGCACCGGGCAGAGGGTCGACGCCGTGAAGGCGAACACCAGCCCGACGCTTCCCGCCAGGCCCGCCGACGCTGTCATCAGCGCCACGGCCAGCGGCACCAGCGAGCAGGCTACGGCCGCGATCCTGAAGCCGCGCACGCTGCCGCCCAGCAGCTCCTGGCTGATGACCCCGGCGAGCGAGACGACGAGCCCAGAGGTCGTCGACAGGAAGGCGCCGAACGCCCCGGCGATGACGAGGGCCGTGACGGCGTCGCCCAGCAGCCCCGGCAGCATCCGCCCGGGCAGAAGCAGCACCAGCGCATCCGCGGTGCCGGCATCGGCGATGTCGGGAGCGAACGCCCGGCCCAGCAGGCCGATGATCACCGGGAACAGGTAGAACACCGACAGCAGCCCCAGCACTATGAGCGTGGTGGTGCGGGCGGCGTCGCCGTCGGGGTTCGTGTAGAACCGCACGAGCACGTGCGGCAGGCCCATTGTTCCGAGCAGCAGCGCCACGAGCAGTGACACCGTGCGGTACGCGTCGAGGGATTCCGGGCCGACGGATGCCGGGAAGGCGACGGACGGATCGAGTGCGGCCGGGCTGCCGTCCGTCACGGCGAGTAGGACGAACACCACCGGAACGGCGATGGCGACGAGCTTGAGCCAGAACTGGAACGCCTGCACGAAGGTGATCGAGCGCATGCCGCCGGCGGCCACGACGATGCCGACGATCACCGCGACGGCCACCGACCCCGCCCACGGCGGCAGCCCCGTGGTGATGTTCACGGTGAGGGCGGCGCCCTGCAGCTGCGGCACGATGTAGAACCAGCCCACGACGATGACGATCACGCTGGTGAGCCGCCGTGCCGTGCGCGACTCGAGTCTGGCCTCCACGAAGTCGGGGATCGTGTACGCGCCGGAGCGTCGCAGCGGCGCCGCCACGAACAGCAGCAGCATCAGGTACCCGGCCGTGTAGCCGATCGGGAACAGCAGCCCGCCGGAGCCCGAGAGCAGGATGAGTCCGGCGATGCCGAGGAAGCTGGCAGCCGAGAGGTACTCGCCGCCGATCGCCGAGGCGTTCCACCACGGCCGCACCGTGCGCGAGGCCACATAGAAGTCGCTCGTGGTGCGCGAGACCCGCAGGCCGTAGAAGCCGATGAGCGCCGTCGCCAGGGCCACGATGGCGATCGAGACGTAGCCGAGGGCGGCGTTCACGAGGTGATCACGAATCCTCGGCCAGTGAGCTGTAGCCGCTCTCGTTGCGCCGTGACGCCCTCCGGTAGAGCACGGCGATTCCGAGAACGACGGGGTAGGCGCCGAGCCCGAGCAACAGCCACGGGAGCGGAACACCCATCCACGAGGCGTCGGCGAGGACCGGCAGCGCCGAGATCACGATGAGGACGGCGAGCGAGACGATGAAACCCAGTGCGCACACCACGGCCAGGCGCAACTGCGAGCGGATGAGTGAGCGCACGAAGAGTCGATCGGCTTCGGAGGGCTGCGGCCTCACGGCCGGAGTCGATCCGGTTCCGGTCGATGGGCCGATCGCGCCGCCGAGACCCCCTCGCGACGCCGCGGTCTGCGGAGCCGTCACGCGCACCCGCGGGAGCGGCACCGGACCCGTCGGGCGCTCGGGCCCCGTCGCGTCGGTCATGCCGTCGGTCGGATGCGGCGGGCCTCGAGGGTCTCGCGCAGGGTCGGCAGCAGGCGGCGGCTCACCGGCAGCTCGGCGCCGTCGACCGTGACGGTCGGCGGTACTGCTCCGAGGCGCATGCGGGTGACATGGGTGAGCGCGACGAGGTAGGAGCGATGGATGCGCACGAAACCGGCATCCGCCCACTGCCGTTCGAGGTCGGCCATCGGGATGCGCACCAGGTAGCTCGCCTCGGCCGTGTGCAGCCGGGCGTAGTCGCCCTGCGCCTGCACGTAGCGGATGTCGTCGCGGCGCACGATGCGGGTCGTGCCGCCGAGGCTCACCGAGATCATCGCGTCCTCGCTGTGCGGCTGTTGCTGTCCTGAGACGGATGCCGCCCGCAGCGCGTCCAGCACCCTGGTGACCGAGCGCTCCAGGCGTTCCGGGCGCAGCGGCTTCAGCAGGTAGTCGACCGCGGCGAGGTCGAACGCCTCGACGGCGCCCTCCTCGTCGGCGGTCACGAAGACGAGGGCCGGCCTGTGCTCGAAGCGAGCGAGGGCGCGGGCCAGGTCGAAGCCCGACAGGCCGGGCATGTGGATGTCGAGGAAGACGGCGTCGATGCGTTCGGTGGAGAGCAGTCGCAGAGCCTCGGCTCCCGACGAGGCCAGGTGGATCGCCCCGATGCGCACGTCGCGGCGCAGCAGGAACGCCAGCTCGTCGAGGGCGGGACGCTCGTCGTCCGCGATGAGCACGCTCATGTGCCGGCCGGTCATCGCAGAGCCCCCATCGCGAGCTCGTGGTGGGGCTGCGACTTCGGCACCCGCATCCGCACCAGCATCCCGCTGCCGACGTTGGTCTCGACGACGAGGCCGTACTCGTCGCCGTAGACCTGGCGCAGGCGTGCGTCGACATTGTGGAGGCCCACGTGTTCGCGGGCGCCACCGGCCAGCACCTCGGCGACGACGGCCGGGTCGATGCCGACGCCGTCGTCCTCGACGCTGATCTCGGCGAACCCGCCGGCGTCGTTGGCGCTGATGGTGATGTGTCCTCCGGTCTCGCGCGCCTCGAGTCCGTGCCGCACGGCGTTCTCCACCAGCGGCTGCACACTGAGGAACGGGATCACGGTCGAGAGCACCTCGGGGGCGATCTTCAGGGTCACGGCGAGGCGCTCGCCGAAGCGGGCGCGCTCGAGCTGCAGGTAGCTGTGGATGCTGCGCAGCTCCTCGGCGACGGTGGTGAAGTCGCCCTGGCGACGGAACGAGTAGCGCGTGAAGTCGGCGAACTCGAGAACGAGCTCACGGGCCTTGGCCGGGTCGGTGTTGATGAACGAGGCTATGGCGTTCAGGGCGTTGTAGATGAAGTGCGGACTGATCTGGGCCCGGAGCGCCCGCAGCTCCAGCTCGGCCAGCGCCGTGCGGGAGGCGTCGAGTTCGCCGAGCTCGAGCTGGGCCGACACCCAGTCGGCCACCTCGCCGGTCGCGCGCACGAGGCCGGCCCTGGCGCGCGGCGCGAAGGCTATGACCGAGCCGCTCGCGACACCGCCGCGGGTGACCGGCGCGACCACGGCGTCGAGGTGCGTCCGTCCCGATCCGATGGCGTCTCGGAACAGCGCGGCACGCCGGCCCGGGGTCACTGCAGACGCCGTCGCGGCCAACCGCTCGGCCTCGGCCCGCACGGTGTCGTCGCCGCCGTCGAGCGCCACGACGAGGGCGCCGTTGGTGATGGCCAGCGCCTCGCAGCCGAGCAGGGTGCGCAGCGGCCGCGCAGCCTTGGCGGCGTCACCGACCTCGAACCCGCCGCGCAGGTGCCCGGCCGCGCGGGAGGCCAGGTGCAGCGTCGTGTAGGTCGCACGCTCGGCGTCGGTTCCGAGCTCCCGCGATCCGCGCACCAGGCGTCGGGCGACCGCGAAGGCAGCGGCGATCGCGACGCCGAGCAGGATCCCCGCGGCGCCGATCATCAACACTGACTCCGACATTGCTTCAGACCCTATCCGCTGGGCCGACGTCGTTCACCGGGTGACGGCATCCGCTCGTCGCACGGAGCACCCCGTTCGACGACGACGAACGGATGCCGCTCCCCACCCCCGCCGCCCGGCAGCAGAGTGGGGCTCGAACCGCAGCGGCGCGGCATGGCAGCTGTCGTCGCTCCCCCTCTCTCGAAGGAGATCGCCATGGGCAACGACGCCCCCAGCGCCGAGACGACGGAACCTGCCGTCGACTTCCGCACCGTTCAGCAGTCACCGGAGTTCCAACGGCTGCGCAGCCGCCACCGCCGCTTCGTCTTCCCCGTCACGGTCGCGTGCCTGCTCTGGTACTTCGCCTACGTGCTGCTCGCCGGCTACGCGCACGACTTCATGTCGACGCCGGTCTTCGGCAGCATCAACATCGGGCTGCTGCTCGGCCTCGCCCAGATCGTCACGACCTTCGCCGTGACCATGTGGTACGTCAGCTTCGCCAACCGCCGCCTCGACCCGCTCTCGGCCGAACTGCGCGCCGAGCTCGAGCCGGCCACGGAGGTGACCCGCTGATGCTGCACCTCGAGACCAGCGCATCGCCCGGAAATCCGTGGCTCAACATCGGCATCTTCGCCGCTTTCGTGGCACTCACGCTCATCATCGTGTTCCGCGCCAGCCGCAACAACAAGACGGCTGCCGACTACTACGCGGCCGGCCGCTCCTTCACGGGCGGGCAGAACGGATCGGCCATCGCCGGCGACTACCTGTCGGCGGCATCCTTCCTCGGCATCGTCGGAGCCATCGCCATCACGGGCTATGACGGATTCCTCTACTCCATCGGGTTCCTCGTGGCCTGGCTGGTGGCGCTCCTGCTGGTGGCGGAACTGCTGCGCAACACCGGGCGCTACACGATGGCCGACGTGCTGTCGTTCAGGCTCAAGCAGCGACCCGTCCGCATCGCCGCCGCCACCACGACGCTCGTGGTGTGCTTCTTCTACCTGCTCGCGCAGATGGCCGGGGCCGGAGGGCTCGTCTCGCTGCTGCTCGGCATCAGCGACGGCGTCGGCCAGGCCGTTGTCATCACGGTGGTGGGTGCGCTCATGATCCTCTACGTGCTCATCGGCGGCATGAAGGGCACGACCTGGGTGCAGATCATCAAGGCCGTGCTGCTCATCGCCGGCGCCGGCGTGATGACTGTGTGGGTGCTCGCGCTGCACGGCTTCAACCTGTCGACGCTGCTCGAGCACGCCGTCGCCACCGCCGGGACCCCGGCCATCCTGGAGCCGGGTCTCAAGTACGGCGTCAGCGACATCTCGAAGCTCGACTTCCTGTCGCTCGGCCTCGCGCTGGTGCTCGGAACCGCGGCCCTGCCTCACGTGCTGATGCGCTTCTACACGGTGCCGACGGCGAAGGAGGCACGCAAGAGCGTGGTCTGGGCCATCTGGCTCATCGGCATCTTCTACGTGTTCACCCTCGTTCTCGGTTACGGCGCGGCCGCCCTCATCGGCGCCGATGTCATCGCGGCGGCTCCCGGAGGCGCGAACTCGGCGGCTCCGCTGCTGGCCTTCGAGCTCGGCGGACCGATCCTGCTCGGACTCATCTCGGCGATAGCCTTCGCGACGATCCTCGCGGTGGTCGCCGGCCTCACGATCACGGCGGCGGCGTCCTTCGCCCATGACATCTACGCGAGCGTCATCAAGAAAGGCAAGGCCGAGCCCGGCTCCGAGGTCAAGGTGGCCCGGCGCACAGTCGTCGTCATCGGCATCGTCGCGATCATCGGCGGCATCGGCGCCAACGGGCAGAACGTCGCGTTCCTGGTGGCGCTGGCGTTCGCCGTCGCGGCATCCGCCAACCTGCCCACGATCCTGTACTCGCTGTTCTGGAAGCGCTTCACCACGCGAGGTGCGGTCTGGAGCATGTACGGCGGGCTCATCTCGGCGATCGTGCTCATCATCTTCTCGCCGGTGGTCTCGGGCAACGAGCTGGCGATGATCAAGGGCGCCGACTTCGACATCTTCCCGCTGTCGAATCCGGGCATAGTCTCGATCCCCCTGGCGTTCTTCCTCGGCTGGCTCGGCACTGTCCTCGACAAGCGTCTCGAGTCGCCCGAGAAGCAGGCCGAGATGGAGGTTCGCTCGCTCACCGGCGTCGGGGCCGAGAAGGCGACGGAGCACTAGGCCCGGCATCCGGGGAGCGGATGCGGCCATCATTCGGCGGATTCCGGACAACGTGCTCGCGCGCGTCGTCCGGGGTCCGCCGTCGGCCGTAGTGTCGGGGAGTGAAGACGCGCGGCTCCCTCGGCATCTGGCTCCAGTTCCTCGGCATGGGCATCATCTGGGGAGCGAGCTTCCTGTTCATGAAGGTGGCGCTCGTCGGGGTCGGATTCGGCCAGATCGCCTGGTCGCGACTGGTGCTCGGAGGACTGGTGCTCGGCGCCGTCGTCCTGGTCACCCGCCCGCGCGTGGATGGCGGCGCGGTTCTGCCGCGTGAGCCGGTGGTGTGGCTCCACTTCGTCGTCATCGCCATCAGCGGCTGCGTCGTGCCGTACCTGCTCTACGCCTGGGCCGAGCAGTACGTCTCGTCGAGCCTCGCGTCGATCTACAACGCCGTGACGCCCATCATGACGGCGATCATGGCCACGGCGGTCTTCCGGGTGGAGAGGCTCGCGCGCGACCAGGTGCTCGGCGTCGTCATCGGAGTGCTCGGCGTCGTCGTGATCATCGGGCCGTGGGGCTACGCGGCGATGACAGGCGACCTCTGGGGTCAGCTCGCCTGTCTCGGGTCGGCTCTCAGCTACGGCTTCACGTTCGGGTACACCCGCCGCTTCCTCAGCGGGCGCCCGATCGCCGGAGCCACCTTCGCCTTCCTCAACATCGGAATCGCCGGCGTGATCATGCTGCTGCTCACCCCCGTCGTCGCGCTCGGACCCGTCGCGCTCGATTGGCCCATCACGCTCAGCCTGCTCGCGCTCGGCGCGCTCGGCACCGGTGTCGTCTACATCTGGAACATCAACGTGCTGCGTGCCTGGGGGCCGACGAACGCCTCAACGGTCACCTACGTCACGCCGGTGGTCGGCGTCGTCCTCGGAGTGCTCCTGCTCGGTGAGACGTTCTCCTGGCATGAGCCCGTCGGAGCGGGGCTGGTGCTGGTCGGCATCCTGCTGACGCAGAAGCGGCTGCGCATCGCCTCGTTCGCGGAGCGACGCAGACGAGACCAGGCTGCCCCCATCCCGCGCTGAGGTTCCCATGCCGGCGGAGCGCGAAAGTGAATTCGGCTCGCCTCTTGACATGCCACCCTCCACATGGTTGGTTAGTTACATAAGTAACTAACCAACGAAGCTAGGACGGCGTGGACGACTCCAGACCGATCTTCATCCAGATCGCAGAACAGGTCGAGAACGACATCATCGATGGCGTACTCCCCGAGGACACGCAGATCCCGTCGACCAACGAGCTGGCCATGTTCCACCGCATCAATCCGGCCACGGCTCTCAAGGGCGTCAACCGCCTCGTCGACGACGGCGTGGTGGAGAAGAGGAGGGGGATCGGCATGTTCGTGACTGCCGGTGCCCGGGAACGGCTGGTGGCGAGGCGCAAATCCGACTTCGCCGCCGAGTACATCCGCCCGCTCGTCATCGAAGCGGAGAAGCTCGGAATCAGCATCGAAGAACTCGCGGAACTGCTCCGCGCGGAAAGGATCTCATCATGACCGCCCCTGTCGTCCGCGTCGGCGGACTGGTGAAGCGCTACGGCTCGTTCACGGCCGTCGACGGCGTCGACTTCACACTCGAGGAGAACCGCATCTACGGACTCCTCGGCCGCAACGGTGCCGGCAAGACCACCATCATGCAACTGCTCACAGGCCAGCTGTTCCCGAACGCCGGCAACGTCGAGGTCTTCGGCCGGGCGCCGGCCGAGCACGCCGACGTGCTTCGTCGGCTGTGCTTCATCGCCGAATCGCAGCGCTACCCCGAGAGCTTCAAGCCGGCTCACGTCCTCCAGGCCGCGCCCTGGTTCTTCGAGCACTGGGATGCCGCTTTCGCCCAGCGCCTCGTCGCCGATTTCCGGCTGCCACTGAACCGCCCCATCAAGAAGCTCTCCCGCGGGCAGCTGTCGGCCGTCGGCGTGATCGTGGGGCTCGCCTCCCGCGCGCCGCTCACCTTCTTCGACGAGCCCTACCTCGGCCTGGACGCCGTGGCCCGGCACATCTTCTACGATCGCCTCCTCGAGGACTACGCCGAGCACCCGCGCACGATCGTGCTGTCGACGCACCTGATCGACGAGGTCTCGAACCTGCTCGAACACGTCATCCTCATCGACGAGGGTCGGATCATCCTCGACCGGGACGCCGAGGAGGTCCGGGGTTCGGCCACGACCATCGCCGGCGCCAGGGATGCCGTCGAGGCCTTCGTCATCGACAGGCCTGTCATCGGGCGCGAGACCCTCGGCGGTCTCGCCTCGGTCACGATCGACGGCCCGCTCTCGTCGAGCGAGCGCCTCAAGGCGGCGGAGCTCGGACTCGAGCTCGCGCCGGTCTCACTCCAACAACTCATCATCCACATGACCGGGCCCGACCTGGCCGTCCGCACCGATCAGGAGGCAGCAGCATGAGCGCCGTCGTCACCTCAGCACCCCCGCGCACCGAGGCTGGATTCCGGACCCGGGAGATCTGGCGGATAGCACGCCTGCACACGGTCAATCCCTCCGTGCTCTTCGGGATCCCGTGGCTGATCCTCGGTGCCGCGTGGGCCGTGAGCGTGCTCATCGCCGTGATCATGACGGCCGCCGGTGCTCCGCCGCAGGCCTTCGACGGCCTGCGCTACAGCTGGGCGGTGCTCTCGCCGCAGTGGTACATGGTCGCCGTCGGCGTCCAGGCCGTCTCCTTCACCTTCTCGTTCGCGCTCGGTTTCGGCGCGACCCGGCGCGACTTCTGGCTCGGCACTGCCGGGATCTTCGTCGTCGTCTCCCTCGTCAACGCGATAGCGATCGCGACGCTCGTGCAGCTCGAGAAAGCCACGGGAGGCTGGTGGGTCAACGCTCACATGTTCGATGCGCTCTGGTACGGCATCGACGGTTGGGTCGCCGACGCCTTCACGACCTTCGTGCTGCAGTTGACGGTCCTGTTCCTCGGGGCGTCGGTCACGACCGTGTACATGCGGTGGCGCATGCGCGGGATGATGGTGCTGCTCTTCGCATCCCTCCTCGCCCTGGTCGCTGTGACGGCGGTGCTGACCTTCACGAACAGCTGGCCCGCGGTCCTCACGGCCGTCGCAGGCCTCGGGGTCATCGGCTTCTTCGGATGGCTGCTCGTCGCCGCGCTCGTCTTCGCAGCGCTCGGATACGTGGTCGTCAGGCGCGCCACCCCGCGCTGATCCGTTCCGCTCCAGTCCGGCATCCGACAGACTGGTGCCGGGCGGGAGGTCCATGGCCGAGCAGCAACCGACGACGGGGACGCCGTTACGGCGACTTCGCGCCCGGTTCTCGCGCGACGTCCTCGGACGCGACGCCGTCGCCGGCCTCGTTCTCGGCGTCGAGAGCGTGCCGGACGGCCTCGCTGCCGGGCTCCTGGCCGGACTCAACCCGGTCTCCGGCCTCTACGCCTACCTGTTCGGCATGGTGGGGGCCGCCTTCTTCACCAGCAGCTCGTTCATGGCGGTGCAGGCCACCGGTGCGATGTCGCTGGTCGTCGCCGACGCGAAGATCCTCGACCGGCCGGACCCTGCCGGAGCCCTGGTCACGCTCGGCCTGCTGACGGGCGTCATCATGATCGTCGCCGGGCTCCTGAAGGGCGGACAGCTCCTGCGCTTCGTGCCGACGGCCGTCATGACGGGCTTCATCTCCGCCGTCGGCGTCAACATCGTGCTCGGCCAGCTCGGGAATCTCACGGGATACTCCAGCCAGGGCGCGGGTCGTCTGCAGCGCACCTTCGACCTGCTGCTGCACGTCGTCGACATCAGCTGGCCGACCCTGCTGGTCGGGCTCATCACCATCGGCGGAATCATCGTGCTGCGGCGCACGCCGCTGAAGGCGATGGGCATGGTCGTCGCCGTGATCGTCGGCTCCGCGCTGGCCGTGCTGTTCACCGAGGTGCTCGGCCTGCCCGTCGCCCTCGTGCGCGACATCACCGATGTTCCATCCGGACTGCCGGGGCCGGTGCTGCCCGACCTCGACCAGGTCGTCTCCCTGTTCGTGCCCGCCCTCTCGCTGGCGCTCGTCGGCCTCGTGCAGGGAGCAGCGGTGTCAGGAGCATTCCGCAACGAGAACGGCCGGCCGGCGAACGCCTCGCGCGACTTCATCGGGCAGGGCGCGGGCAACATCCTGTCCGGCCTGTTCCAGGGAGCTCCCGTCGGCGGATCCATGTCGGCCTCCGCGCTCGTGGTCGCGGCGGGCGCCCGCTCGCGGTTCGCGCTCTTCGTCGCCGGCGGCGTCATGGCCCTGGTCATCCTCACGCTCTCCGGGATCGTCGGATACGTCGCGATGCCCGCCCTCGCCGCCCTTCTCATCACAGTGGGCGTCGCCACGGTCAAACCGGCGAAGATCCTCTCCGTCGTGCGCACCGGCCCAGTGCAGACCGTCGTCATGGCGACGACCTTCGTGCTCACCCTCGTCATCCCGTTGCAGTTCGCCGTGCTCGTCGGCGTGGGACTCGGCATCGTGCTCTACGTCGCGCAGCAGTCGAATCGGCTGCGGGTGGTACGGCTCGAATTCGCCGAGGGACGACGGATGCGCGAGACCGAAGCACCCGGAACCCTTCCGCGCGCGGAGGTCGTCGTCGTGCAGCCCTACGGCAGCCTGTTCTTCGCCAGCGCGCCCACGTTCTCGGCCGGACTCCCCATGGTCACAGCCGAGAGCACGGGCTCCGTCGTGGTCATCCGCCTGCGCGGCGTCGACGAGATCGGGCTCGCTCTCATCGACGTGCTGCGCGGATATGCGACCCGGCTGCATTCGCGCGGATCCATCCTCAAGCTCGTCGTCAGCAGCGATCACGTGCAACGCCAGTTGGAGCATGAGAACGTCGTGGAGCTGATCGGTGAGGAGAACGTCTACCGCAGCACCGAGTGGGTCGGCGACGCCGTCCTGGAGGCCGTGGCCGATGCCGAGGCCTTCGTAGCGGCCGGGGCCGCGAAGGATGCATACGGTGACGCGCCCGATGATGCGCACTGACGACTCGTAATGCGCACTGACGACTCGTAATAGGGTCGAGACATGCCTGAAGAGACGTCGCCCGATCCCGAACGCGAGGCGGCGCTCGCCGAGCTCGGCGGCATCCGTCAGTCCATCGACAACATCGATGCCGCACTCGTGCACCTGCTCGCCGAGCGCTTCAAGTTCACCCAGCAGGTCGGCCGCTTGAAGGCCGCCCACGAACTGCCGGCAGCCGATCCCGAGCGCGAGAGGCGCCAGATCGCGCGCCTGCGGGCCCTGGCCATCGACGCCAACCTCGATCCGGCCTTCGCCGAGAAGTGGTTCAACTTCGTCGTCGCCGAGGTCATCCACCACCACGAGCGCTTCGCCAGCGACGCCGCGGGCAACGAGGGACCGGCCGGCGACGCCTCGTGAGCTGGAACCCGCGCCGCATCCCCTCCCAGTCCGGCAGGACCTTCGTCATCACGGGGGCGAACGCCGGTGTCGGCTTCTTCGCGGCCGCGCAGCTCGCCGTGGCCGGAGCCTCGGTCGTCCTCGCCTGTCGCAATGACGAGCGAGCGGATGCCGCGGCGCGGGCCATCCGCATCCGTGCACCGCACTCCAGCGTCGGCACCCTGCGCCTCGACGTCTCCGACCTCGCCTCCGTGGCGGCGGCGGCGGATGCCATCGCCGCGCTGCCCCGACTCGACGGCCTCATCGCCAACGCCGGCGTCGTGCATCCGCCCCGCGATCGCGAGGTCAGCCTCGACGGCAACGAACTCGTCTTCGCCACCAACTACCTCGGCCACTTCGCCCTGGTGAACCGGTTGCTGCCCACCCTCGAACGCACGAAGGGGGCACGAGTGGTGCTGCTCGGCTCGATCGCCGCGCGGCTCACCCGCTCGGCACTCGACGACCTGCAGCTGACAGACGCCTACGACTCCTGGACCGCCTATGCGCAGTCCAAGCTCGAGGTGGAGTCCTTCGGCTTCGAACTCGATCGACGGCTGCGGGCCGCCGGCAGCAGCACGAGTGCCCTGGTCGCGCAGCCCGGCTACTCCGTCGGCGGCCTCAGCCCTCGGGTGCCCGGCGTCAATGAGCCCAGTCGCGGCAAGCGCTTCGGTGATGCACTGCAGGGGCTGTGGGCGCAGGGCAAGGACCGAGGCGCGTGGCCGGTCGTGCGGGCTCTGACGGATCCCGCGGCCCGGAGCGGCTGGTACTTCGGGCCGAGCCTGCTGACGCAGGGGGCGCCCATCAGGCGACAGCCCATCCGGGCGTCGACCGATCCCGTGATCGGCGCACGGCTGTGGGAACGCAGCGAGGCCATCCTCGCGGGTTGAACCCGGTCCGGCTGAGCCACAGCTCAGAGCGGCTTGACCCAGCGGCCCCACTCGTCCTGCCGGTGGTACCGGCCGCGAGCCAGATGCGCTGGCCGAGATCGTTGCCGTCGAGCACCATGGCATCGATACGGGACGCCCCCAGTGCGACGAGTCGCGCCTCCGCGGCGGCCAGTAGGGCGCGCCCGATTCCATGGCGGCGCAGGGCGGGGTCGACGGCGAGCCTGTAGAGATGGAAGCGCCATCCGTCCCAGCCCGCGATGACGGAACCGACGATGCGATCACCGATCGTGGCGACCACGAGGGCATCGGGGTCGCGCTCGATCAGGCGACGCACGGCCTCGGCGCTGTCGGCCGGCCTGGAGTCGTTCTCGGCCGCGCGCGCCCAGAATGCCAGCAGGGCGTCGACGTCGGCATCGATGGCGGCTCGCAGCGGGTACTGATCCACGGCGCCATCCTGTCAGATGGCTGTCGGTCCGACCGCCATCCGGGTGCCGCCCTATCGCGCGTCGCGGCGCTCGGGCACGATGGTCACATGATCTCCCGCGAGCTGGCCGCCGAACTCAGAACCGCCGGCCTGCTCTGGCGGCCGGAATCGGGCGATCGGTTCCAGATCGACATCCCCGACCTCGATGACGACATCTTCACCGTGAGCGAGATGACCATCGAGGCCCAGCACCATCCCTCGGGCACGGTGCTCGGCTTCAACGGCACGACGGAGTGGGCGCTCGACTCCCTTCCCCTGGCGGATGCGGTCTGGCTGCCTCGCGAGGACCAGCTGCGCGAACTGCTCCGGTCGAGGTTCCGGTCTCTGCGGCGGCTTCCCGACAGCTTCGAGGTGACGATCGAACTCGACGGAGCCGAGCGCTCCTTCGAGCATCCGGAGCCGGCCGAAGCCTACGGTCAGGCGCTTCTCGTGGTGATAGCCCGAGCGACAGCCTGACCGTCGCGCCGCTCGCCGGGGCCGCCCCAGAGCTCGCTCGCAGAGGCCCGCGCGCAGCGCGCGGCCGAAGCGCCCAACGGATCCGTCAGAACCCGAACACTGTCACCGGCTGCAACGTCCCGTCGCGCCACGCCTCGAGCACGGCCACCTCGTGCGGAACCACCTGGTCCGGCAGCGCATCGAGCGCGAACCAGCGCAGGTCGCTCGCCTTGTCCTCCTGCAGGGCCGGGTCGCCCGTCCATCGCGTGCACGCGAAGAACACGTCGAGCCTCTCGTCGATGGCCGCGCCGGTTCCTCCGGTGCGGTGCATCACGGTGAGCGTCGCGAGATCGTGCACCTCCACGTGCACGCCGAGCTCCTCGAGGGCCTCGCGCGCGGCAGCGGCCAGCATGGACTCCCCCTGCTCGACGTGGCCCGCGGCCCCGGCGGCCCAGTACCCGTCGTAGTAGCCGGTGCCCGAACGTCGCTGCAGCAGCACCTCGTCCCCACGGCGCAGCACGACGTAGGCGGCCGGAATCACGGCGAAGCGCCCGTGCTCGCCGGCGTACGCCTCGCTGTAGTCCTCGACGGCAGCCACGGTCAGCCCGCCGCGAGGGGAGCGACGATGCCGAGCTTGCCCTCGGCCGTGGCGATCGCGGTGCGCACATCGGTCCCGGCGGCGCACTGACCACTCACGCCCACGGCGGCATCGGCTGAGCTGAACACACGCAGGAGCACGAACCACGCCGAGCCGTCCTGGCCGCCGGCGCTCACCAGCAGCGCCTCGGTCGGGTCATCGCCGCCGGCGAACTCGTTCACCTCGGCGCGATCCTCGATCACCTGCTGGTCCTCCTGCAGCACCGCGGCGAGGTAGGCGCGCGTGGCCTCGAGGTCGTCGGTCTGTCCGACCATCGAGTCGGGCAGGATCTTCTGGCTGAGCGTGATGGTGCACGCGCCGTCGGTGGAGGTGTAACCCCACGAACCGGTTCCGTCGTCGGGACTGGTGAGGGTCCACCGGGAGTCGGCCATCAGTCCGTCGGCGATCTGCGGACGCTTGCCGTCCTCGAAGCGCGGATTCGCCGCGAACGACAGTGGCGAATCGGATGCCGCGGCATCCTCGCCGGCCGTCGCCCCGGGCGTCGGTGCAGCGGTCGCCGCCCCGCCGTCAGCGCCTGCCGACGGGGAGCAGGCCGTGAGCGCCAGCACGGCGATCAGCGCCGCCGAGGCTGCGAGACCGGCCGCGCGGTGCGGCATCAGTAGCCGACGACGGGACCGAAGGCGTCGGCGAGGGGCGCGCGGTTCGTGCTGCGCAGTTCGTCGATCGTGATGGTGAAGGCATCCTGCACCTCGAGTGCGCCGAGCTGGGCATCGGTCACGCCGATGCGGAGCACCGGGTAGTCGCGACCCTCGCAGAGTCCGCGGAACTTGACGTCGTCCTCGCGCGGAACCGTCACGATGACTCGGCCGGCCGACTCCGAGAACAGCGCGGTGGCCGCGTCGACTCCGTCGCGCTCGACGATCTCGCCGAGCCAGACTCGGGCGCCGAGGCCGAAGCGCATCACGCTCTCCGACAGGGCGACACCGAGGCCGCCGTCGGACAGGTCGTGGGCGCTGTCGATCAGGCCCTCGACGGCTGCTGCGCGCAGCAGCTCACCGAGGCGCTGCTCGCCGAGCAGGTCGACCTGCGGGGGAACGCCGCCGAGGTGGCCGTGCACGACGTCGGCCCAGGCCGAACCGTCGAGCTCCTCGCGGGTCGTCCCCAGGAGGTAGATGTTGTGACCCTCGTCCTGCCAGCCCGACGGGATGCGGCGGGCGACGTCGTCGATGACGCCGAGCACGGCGACGACAGGCGTCGGGTGGATCGGCACGTCGCCGGTCTGGTTGTAGAAGGAGACGTTGCCTCCGGTCACCGGGATCTCGAGTTCGAGGCATCCGTCGGCCAGGCCTGTCACGGCCTCGGAGAACTGCCACATGACCTCGGGGTTCTCCGGGGAGCCGAAGTTCAGGCAGTCCGAGACGGCCACGGGCACGGCACCGGATGCCGCCACGTTGCGGTACGCCTCGGCCAGCGCCAGTCGCGCCCCCTGGCGCGGGTCGAGCTGGCAGTAGCGACCGTTCGCATCCGTCGCCACCGAGAAGCCGAGGCCGGACTCCTCGTCGACGCGCACCATGCCGGCGTCGTCGGGGAAGCTCAGCGCCGTGTTGCCGAGAACGTACTTGTCGTACTGGCTGGTGATCCACGATGCGTCGGCCAGGTTGGCGCTGCCCACCAGCTGCAGCAGCTGGGCACGGAGCGCCGGACCCTCCGAGGTGCGGGGGAGAGCGGATGCCGAGTCTGCCTGCAGCGCGTCGATCCAGGTCGGGTACGCGACCGGGCGGTCGTAGACCGGGCCGTCGACGGCGACGGTGCGCGGGTCGACGTCGACGATCACGCCGCCCTGCCACTCGATGATGAGGCGGCCGGTGTCGGTGACCTCGCCGAGAACGCTGGTCTCGACATCCCACTTCGACGTGACGGCGAGGAAGCCCTCGAGCTTGTCGGGGTGCACGACGGCCATCATGCGCTCCTGGCTCTCCGACATGAGGATCTCCTCGGCGTTCAGCGACGGGTCGCGCAGCAGAACGTTGTCGAGGGTGATGTGCATGCCGCCGTCGCCGTTCGAGGCGAGCTCGGAGGTGGCGCAGGAGATGCCGGCTGCGCCGAGGTCCTGGATGCCCTCGACGAGCTCGCCGCGGTACAGCTCGAGGCAGCACTCGATGAGCACCTTCTCGGCGAACGGGTCGCCGACCTGCACGGCGGGGCGCTTGGTGGGGCCGCCCTCGGCGAAGGTGTCCGAGGCGAGGATGGATGCTCCGCCGATGCCGTCGCCGCCGGTGCGGGCGCCGAACAGCACCACCTTGTTGCCGACGCCGCGGGCGTTGGCGAGGTGCAGGTCCTCGTGGCGCAGCACGCCGACCGCGAGGGCGTTGACCAGCGGGTTGGCCTGGTACACGGAGTCGAACCAGGTCTCGCCGCCGATGTTCGGCAGGCCGAGGCAGTTGCCGTAGAAGGAGATGCCCGAGACCACGCCGTGCACGACGCGGGCCGTGTCGGGGTGATCGATGGCGCCGAAGCGGAGGGCGTCCATCACGGCGACCGGGCGGGCGCCCATGGAGATGATGTCGCGCACGATGCCGCCGACGCCGGTGGCTGCGCCCTGGAACGGCTCGATGTAGGAGGGGTGGTTGTGCGACTCGATCTTGAAGGTGACAGCCCAGCCCTCACCCACGTCGACGACGCCGGCGTTCTCGCCCATGCCCACCATGAGGTTCTTCTTCATGGCGGGTGAGACCTTCTGGCCGAACTGGCGCAGGTAGTTCTTCGAGCTCTTGTAGGAGCAGTGCTCGCTCCACATCACGGAGTACATCGCGAGCTCCCCGCTCGTGGGGCGACGCCCCAGGATCTCGCGGATGCTCTGGTACTCGTCGGGCTTCAGCCCGAGAGCCGCGTACGGCTGCTCCTTGTCGGGAGTTGCTGCTGCGTTCTCGACGGTGTCGAGCACGGGAACGACGGGGGAGGAAGTGGTCACGGGTGGCGAACTCCAGAAGAAGGGGGACGCGTCGAACGAGCCCGGCGCATGGCACGGGTGGTTCTCAGCGGGACAGCCTGACCGGCCCAGTCTATCGTCGGCAGACCGCGCCCCAGCCCGTGCGGTCGGTGGTCGACGCTCGGCGGTACCCGTGCTGTGACAGCCCGGAAGCCGACGGGCCGTGGGCCGCCCTCGAGGGCGGGATACCCTGACTGCGTGACCAACCCGAGTGCAGCCGAGCAGGTATCCGCCCGCATCCACGTGATCCCCGACTTCCCTGAGAAGGGGATCCAGTTCCAGGACCTGACACCGGTGTTCGCGGATGCCGCAGCCTTCAGGGTGATGTGCGAGGCGCTGGTGGAGCCCTTCGCCGGACGCTTCGACATCCTGGGCGGGCTCGAGGCCAGGGGCTTCATCATCGCCGGGGGCGCCTCGGTCCTCACCGGAGCGGGCGTGCTGCCCGTGCGCAAGGCCGGCAAGCTCCCCCGCCGGGTGATCACCGAGACCTACGAGCTGGAGTACGGCGTCGCCAGCCTCGAGGTTCACGAGGACGAGTTGCCCGCGGGCTCGAGGGTGCTGGTCATCGACGACGTCCTCGCCACGGGTGGAACGGCGCAGGCCGCGTGCCGGCTCATCGAGCGTGCGGGCTGGCGGGTCGCCGGCGTCGCCGTCACCCTCGAACTCCTCGGCCTCGGCGGCCGTGAGCAGCTCGCCGACTATGAGGTATTCAGCCTCCTGCAGGCGTGAAACCGACCGACACGCCCGGGCTGCGTCTCAGATTTGCGAGCCCCGTTCTCGCCACGTAAGTTATTACTCATCACCCCAAAGGTGCGGCAGAGCGCCAAGGTTCATCAGAATCGTGCTCGCCGGCCTCAAGTGGGGATCACCCCCTGAAACACACAGACGAAAAGTCTTCGGACCACATCTGTGTCCAGGGGTTCACCCGCTCTCGTGCAAGCGTCAAGCTTCGAGTCGCGAAGGTCGAGTCAGTCCGAATCAGGATGCTCGATCCGGCGCGAAACACTCGATTTGACAGCGAGAACGAGACGGGTAAGATAGAGAAGTTGCCTTCGAGTTGATCGCCTTTTTGGGGTGTGAAGCGGGGAGCATCCGATCCTTGAGAACTCAACAGCGTGCACAATGTCAAAT
>NZ_LMMR01000001.1 GCF_001422325.1 Leifsonia sp. Leaf264 | reverse complement strand
CCGCTCTTTTGCTGCGGAAATGGCGTGTAACAGTGCCGCCGTGTCACCAAGAGAAGCGCGATACCCCACAACTGAATATTCGACGCCAGGAGGCGTGTGTAACACTCTTCGTGGTTTCTGCCGGTGTGGCGTAGTGGTAACGCGGCTGTCTTGTAAACAGTTGTCGCGGGTTCGATTCCCGCCACCGGCTCTCAGCTCTCTCACTTCGGCAAATCCGAGTGATTTCGGCGAGTCGTAGATGGGACAAGCCTCTGAGGCTCGCGCGCGCGAATGCATTGATCGGGCGTACGGAGATCCTGAGCGAGATCCAGACGCGCGACCTAGCTGACGCGTTCCACCTTGGGCGGCAGCCATGTGCCATCGATGATCGCCTGCTTCGGCCAGTAGGCGCGGATGTACACGGAGAACGCTTCGGCAGGAGCTGGCAGCCAGTTACTCGCGGGTGCATCGGCGGGCTTTTCGTTGCCGACGTAGATGGTTAAGGAGCCGCCGTTACCGAACTGCAGGTCCGGGTTCTTGGTACCGAGGGAGTACCGGCCCAGTTCGTTCTCGTAATAGAAGTGGTGCTGGTTGTACAGGGTGAGGGAGAAGAAGCCGTCCACCGGCGGAAGTTCGCCGGCGGCGAAGGTGACCGTGTAGCTGTGGGTGCCGTCGAGTTGGTTCCCGTCGACGTCCGTGTCGGTGAAGATGTACTTCGTCTCCTGGGGCGCGTTCTCGAACATGTTCGAGCGGGCGATCGCCGTGCGGGTGAGGTAGTCGGTGCCGAACGCCGAGTTGTTCTTCGGTGAGTACCATCCGTTGCCAGCTTCAGGACCGTTGTGCTCCCAGCGAAGCAGCGGGGTGATCAATTCCTGTTCCGCTTCACGGGCCGCTTCGACCAGCGCCGACTTCACCGATGAATCAGCGGCTGCAGCATCGAGCAGGGCGCTGAACTGCTGATACAGAGCTTCCTCGCCCGGGAGGGGAGGCACTGTTGCGAGCACGTCGACGAGCTGGTCGAAGAAGGTGTCTGGGTTCACCCAGTGGATCTCCCCCTCCGCTGCCGCTTCCGGCACCGGGAAGCTGGGCACGTTGGCCCAGTCGTACTCGTGCACTGTGCCGTCGAACTCGTCGAGCGGGTAGATGTTCACCTTCGGGATCAGGGCGGCAACCGCGGCTCGGTCTTCGGCCGTGTCCTCGATGAAGACCCGCGGGCAGAAGGCGGCGAGTGCAGTCGGCGAGCGGAAGACGCCGGTGATCCCGTCGGGAATCTCGCCGTTCCAGTTCGGTCCCACAACGGCGTAGAAGCCGGCCTCGGTTCCGTACTGCGTGCCCATCTGCGCGAACGAGTCCGTGCGGTGATCCCATGCGGCGGCCACCCAGAAGCGATCGCCGAAGTCGGGGATCTGGAAGACGGCCGGCTGCTCGTCGAGGCTTCCGAATCCGAAACCGTAGAGGACGTCCTGGTTCGTGCAGGCGACGAAACGCTGACTTGGCGCGATGTAGTCGGTCATCATGCAGACCCGACCGACTGGAGCGTTCGGTAGGACTCCTCCGCGCATTCCAGGCTCCGGTACGGAGGTGAGGCCTGTGCGGCGGTTGATCATCGACACCATCGGCCAGCCCCACACATATGCGAACCGGCCAACAGCCTTTACGTACGCATCCGTCATCGTGGTGCCTGAAACCGGCCCCGGAACAGTTGTCGACATCTACGCCCCCATCTCGTGTCCCCGCAGTCTGGGAACGTCCTCCTATCCTGTCTGGGGTCGGCAGGTAAGTCGAGGGCGTTTCTTACTGACGCGTGAATGCCCGCCCACTCGATGACGGCCCACGGCGCCGCCCCTCGCCGCGGTCGTCGGTGCGGTGTTGACCGACACCTTCACGCCCGCAGTCAGCCCTTCGCCCGCCCGGCGAGGCTGACGACGTTCTGGGCGGCATTGAGTTCCTCACGCAGTGCCCTGGTCTGCTCGGTCAGGTAAGCGATCTGAGTCGCAGCCTTCTTCACGTCCTTCCGGGCCTCTACGAGGTCGTCGTGATGGCGTTTGGCTCGTCCGCGAACTTTCGCCAGCTCAGAGCGAAGGTGCTCGATTTCGGCCACCCTCGGGTCCGGTGAGGTGCCCCGCATCTGGATTCGAAGGGTTTGCTCCTCGAAGTCCTCCGCGATGGATTTGTACTCAGCCCTGTAGAGGTACGGACGCGGTACTCCGGCTTCCTCAGCCAACGATTTGAGTGTGAGCTTCCCGTTCGAAACGGTGGCGCGCCCGGCAAGAAGCCGCTCTGCGGCGTCCCGAAGCCGCCGTTGATTTCGCTCCGTAACCGAGCTGGATGGTTCGTTCACTGCATCCTCCCCACGACGGGTGCGATCGTTTCTTCCATGCGTTGGGCTTTCGCGGCCAGTCGCTCTCGCTCGCCCTTAGGTACCCGAATGTCCTTCAGAGTTGCCCGCAGATCCTCAATTCCGGATACCCAGATGGGGGCATGCTTGTCGTGGATCGTCGCTTGAGCGCACAGGTCGGGTTGACATGATCCGACGATAGGTCGGCTCTTGTCGGCGACTCCACGTAGACACCGCGCGCGTTCGGGATCGGTGAACCAACAGTGCACGAGCGGCGTGATGTGGAGGGTGTCAGCGCGTGCGCGAGTGAGCGCAACGAGGGCATCGTCGCGGAGGCGCACTTGCGGCCCGTCTGTGGTCGCATCGGGCAGCGCGGCCACTGCGGCTACTAGGGAGCGTGCGCCAAGACCGGCAACAGGCTCACCACGTTCGACCGCTTCGATGACGACCCGCACCTCATGTTCGGCAGCTCGCCGTCGTTCGGACTCCACTTCGGCCAAGAATGCGTTGGCGGATTCGCCGCGCCGACCGGCATACCCTTCGGTCGTAGCGACCGATACGTGCTTTAGATGGATCTTGCCCGCGATCACACCGTTGGGCCGCCAGGCGAGTTCACGTGCCAGAGTGCGTCGGAACTGTCGTGGGCGCAGCTCCCAGTCGGACGGGATCTGTTCCAGTCCGTGCGCTGCGCCGGCGCCGTTTACCCAGCCGCGCAGTTCGGAAATCGACTCCGAGAAGTACTGGCCGTTCAACGGGTGGTTGTCGTCTGAAAGCTGTTCCGCGAGGCGCAGGGCGTCCGCGACCGGCTCGACCACCGTCCAGATCTCTCTGCGACCCCCAGGCGGTTCGCCTTTGAGGAGCTTGCTGTGGACGCGATAGCGGACGACTCCGCCGTCGAGAACTTCGCGGCGGTAGGCCGAGCGCTCGATGGCGGCCAATTCGCTTGAGCGCATGCCGGAAAGGGCAGCGACCACGACGTAGCAGGCGGTCGACACCACTCGAGTCATGTGGCTAATCATCGACCGGCTGAAGGAGAAGCGTGTCCCGGGGGTATTCAGGCCCGTCCGGGCCAGCCCGAGTTCGTCGGCCGCCTGCGTCAGCTTGGCCCAGCGATCTGGCCGCAGTAGAGCGCTCTGATCGCGCAGGCTTATATTGAGAGCGACCATGGGAAGGTCGATGGCGTGTGAGCGACCATACGAACGCTGCGCTTGCGGAATCGCTCGCTGATCCCGGCGGGCCGCAGCGAGGTAGTCGTCGAGTCGCGCATCGAAATCGACTCGCACACTGCCCCGTGATGACGGGATCGCGGTGAGTCTCGCTAGCTCCGCGCGGGCGGCGATCAGGTCCGGGCCGAGTTCTTGGACGAGGAGTAGGCACGCTGCCAACAGCGGCGCGAATACCCGATCCGGAATCGGAGGAGTCTTGTTGCCGGCGTCGCCAAGCCCTGGCTGCTCCGATGCGCTCTTAGCGCTCAAGTCTCCCCAAGGGCGGAAGTCCGCTGCGTAGCGGTCGTAGGTGAGCGCGGGACCGTAGTCCGCGAATGCGCGGATGGCGGTGATGGCGATGTGACGCGAGTCCGGAGTGATCGTCTTGAGGAACCCATCGCAGGTGGTCTGCGTCACTGTCGCCAAACTGGTGTGGCCGTTGCTTTGCAGGAATGCGAACCATCGTCGCCAGTAGGAGAGCCGCTGGTAGGGCATCGCCCATGGCGGGTATGGCTTTCGTCGCGCCCGAGGAAGGCGCCGCTCGATGGCTTCCTTCGGTTGCATGAGCAACAGCGCCACCTCCTTGGCGCTGACGCGCCAGTTCGGGTTCTCGATGGTGTCCCAGATCAGGTCGGATCGGGGGCTATAGGCGGGCCAGGTGGGAATGCTGTCGAGACGCCATCGAGCGTCGGCGAAACGTGTGGGCGGTGTTCCGGAGGGCGCCCGGGCAGGGAGGATCGCGTACACGTCGAGCTCCGGCGCAAACAAGGCGGACGGCGGTTCCGAAGGCGATTGGGTTAGCTCGAGTGCACGGTCGAGGCTCATCATGACTCCAAGGGTTCAATTGGCATCGGCAGGTCGAGGTTCTCTTCGACAATCCGCCTTGCTTCGGCGATCACCGATTCGGCGAACTTCGGGAAGATGCGGGTCGTGAGCTGAACCCAGGCCGGGCCGTAGATGCGTAGCCATTCCGTCTGCGTGACGGCTGCGGATTGGTCACGCAAGTACCCTTCGAGCCGCATCAGAGCTGGCAGTTTGGATGGGGTGATCACTGCGAGCGGACACACGAGACAAGACCAGACGGCGGCGGTGCAGAAGGTACCCTTCGGGCCGAACGGTGAAGAGAACGGGTCGCGACAGGCTGCAGCGAACATGTCCCAGCCCGAGCTGTTGGAGCCTTCCCCTCGTTGCGTTGCGAACGTGGGGTCATCGACCGCGTCGGCAAGTGTGTCCTCGTCAGCCACAACTAGGGCGACCGCTTGCGCACGCCTCATGAGGTCCTGCTGGGCTCCCTCGATCGTCGTATCGACTTCATCGAGGTCGGCCGATCGCGTCAGGTAGTTGTCCCCCTCCACCTTCGCGCTGTGGTTGGGATCGACGGTGACCGCGCCGTGCCAGTACTTGGACTTTCGTGCAGTCCACGTCGTCCTGAGCCTGCGCATGTCGAGGGAGAGTGGTCGGCCGTCGTCGTCTTCAAGGCCGGCAGCTTGGAGGAACGCTTTGCGCCGCCCCCACCACGCGATTGCCGAGAACCTGACGGTTTCAGCCTCACCCGGCCGTGGGGACCAGATCCATATCGCGCCGCTATCTTCATTGACGCGCAGCGGAGCGGAGGCTTGGAGCCATCGCTCGATGAGTTTTGGACCAGACCATCGGCCAGAAGCTCGGAACGTCCTGGCTTGCGGCCCGTCTGCGCGTCGCTTCACGAACTCGACACGGAGGTCACGTTCTCCTTGCCAGCGAAGGTCCTCGACGCGAAGCGCATCAACGCACTCAGGAGGCAAGCCGAGCTCAAGCCCCAGGAGGATGCGGAAAGCGAGAGTGACACGTGCATCAGGCAACGTCCGCGGACGCACTTGATCCCACGACTCAATCTCGGCACGACAAGCCGCAACGAGACGTTGATACTCGCCCGCTGTATAAGCGCGTAGAGGAGTCGATTTCGGCTTCGGTGGACTGATCGCTGGACCGTTGAGATGCTCCCGAACTTCATCGGTGACGGGCCGTTTGACGCCTGCAGCGGGTGTAGCCGATCGGAGGAGAGCACGGGTCCGCCGCTCTACACTTGACTCCTCATACCGTCCGAACTCGTAGAGATGGTCGACGGTCAGTTCGTCAAGGTCACCAGCGAACCCTTGGCTGTCCAGCCAACGGGCGAATCGTGCGATTGCCGCGGTGTAGTGACGTGCCGTCCAGTTCGTCTTGATGTCGCCCAACGCGTTCGTAGCGTCGAGGAGACCCAACGCGAGGGATCGAACGACTGGCCGGCAGGGCAGTCTGTGGAGCGGAATGTGGAGCGGGTCATCGTTGAGGAAGGCGAGTCGGAGGCCCAGCGGCACTTCTTCCAAGCGCTGGGGGCTGACAGTCATGATGCCCAGTCGTCGAGTTCGTCCGTCTCGGCAAGGTCTAGCTCTTCGAGGAGGTCAAGCTCGGCGTCCGTGAGCACGGTAGTGGCGTCTTGGGCGGCGAGGTAGACCTCTGTGGTGGACAGGTGCTTGTGACCGAGAAGGTCGCGCAGGACCAGAAGCGGATCGTTGCGACGGAGTATCGCCATCAGCAGAGGGTCGGCACCTGTAACTCGTGCGAGGCGCTCAGCGCGGGAGAGGGCACCCCGGGTCAGGGCGGTGAGCGTTTCCATCGCAAACGTGTGCCTCAACATGTGAGGAGTGACGTCTGGGAATGTCGGCGAGAACTCCCGGCATCGGTCGGCGGCCGAGGCGAACGTGTACCGCCAGTTGTTCTCCTCGACCGGCGAACCGTTGCTGCTGACGAAGAGTAGAGCACTTCCACCGTTGGGACCAACGAGCCGGCGTCGGTGCTGAATGGAGAGTTTCGCCCAAGTGACCCGTCGGCCATTGACGATGCCAGAACGCTCATTCGGCTCTTCTACATGCAGTGGCCGCTCAGGCATCCAGTCGGAGCCTTCCACTGCGATCGCACGTTCGAGATCGATGTAGGTTCGGACATCGTCCAGCGCCTCATTCGTCGCCCACGTGACACGCGCATGAGCGCCTTTGGCGATGGTCCGGGGGACCGGCAGAGCCACGTAGTCACTGAACGGACCGAGGGAGCGAGGTGCCTCCCAAACGAGCAGGTTGGAGAACTCCTGGCGCCGAAGACCGCTGCGCCTCACCAGGTGGCCCAACGCTCGATTTCGGGCTGCGAGACGACCGCGAAATGCTAGATCCGGCTTGCCGTCGAGGAGCTCACCACCCAGGCCGACCTTGATGAACATGTCAGCGAAGTCGACCTCGAGATGCCGCATCGTCGCCAGGGGAGAGCCCGCTCTTGCTTTCGCGAGGTTCTTCTGCGTGGTCTCGCCGGCGAGTGCTCCTTGCCACACTCGCACTTGCTTGTATCTGAACGGCTTCGACACGATTCGGCGTTCGTCGACGGCCCAGGAGTAGAAGTTCTCCATCGCCGCTACTGCGCGGTTCCACGCGCTCGGTCCGAGCAGCTCGTATGGTCCGTCGGGGTCGCCCTGCAAGCGGACTTCCCGATAGTGAGCGACCGCTTGGACGAGAGCTTCGTGCCCGTCAAAGACTGACTTGCCACGTTCCTGAAGGAAGGAAGCCCACGCGACCATGTCATCGGCGTAGCCGCTCCACGTGCGGGGCGAGTGGCATCCTCGCTGGGGCAATGAGCGTAGCCAGGTGTTGATCTCCTCGACCGGCGTGAAGTCGTCGTCCAGAACGAAGGGCATACCATCGGGGAGGCTCACAATTGGCGACGGGTGCAATTCGTCGACACTCTTCGAATCGAAGAGGAACTTCCTCATTGGAGCCCCTTGTCGTCGCAAATCAAGTAACACGATGGTGAGGTATTGCAAATGAGAATGCACCACAGTGGAGTAGGTCAAGGTATGACACGCCGGTTGACCGCAGCAAACGCTCTTGTAAAGCGGGGGTTGCGGGTTCGAGTCCGCAGCCGGCCCCGATCGGGGGAAACACACGTGACACAGCAGGACGCGCCGTAACACGATGGTGAGGTATTGCAAATGAGAATGCACCACAGTGGAGTAGGTCAAGGTATGACACGCCGGTTGACCGCAGCAAACGCTCTTGTAAAGCGGGGGTTGCGGGTTCGAGTCCCGCAGCCGGCCCCGATCGGGGGAAACACACGTGACACAGCAGGACGCGCCGGCCGAGACGGTGACGACTCACTCCCCGCCGGCTCGTTCCGCCGTCATCATCGCCATCGCCTGTGCAGTGGTCGCCGGTGTCCTCGTCGCCGTGCAGTCGCGCATCAACGGCGAGCTCGGCCAACGCCTCGACGACGGCTTCGCCGCCGCGCTGATCTCCTTCGGAAGCGGCCTCGTCATCCTGCTGATCGCCCTCGCCGTGTGGCGTCCGGGACGAGCCGGATTCCGCCGTCTGCCCGCAGCCCTCCGCGACGGCCGCCTGCGCTGGTGGATGCTCTGCGGCGGTGCCGCCGGAGCCTTCCTCGTGCTCAGCCAGGGACTCACCGCCGCCATCCTCGGCGTCGCGCTGTTCAGCGTCGCCACAGTGGCCGGGCAGTCGATCAGCGGACTGCTCGTCGATCGCACGACTCTGGTCTCCGGCGGACCCCGCCACCTCACGGTGCCGCGCGTCGTGGGTGCGGCGCTGGCGGTCCTGGCCGTCGTCATCTCCGTGGCGACGCAGTTGAGCGGGGCAGCGCCGCTCTGGATGCTGCTGCTGCCGTTCTTCGCCGGCCTGGGCCTCGGCTGGCAGCAGGCCGTGAACGGACGGGTGCGCGAGAGCGCCGAGAGCGCCCTCACCGCCACCGTCGGCAACTTCGCGGTCGGCACCGTCGTGCTGCTGGTCGCCTTCCTCGTGCACGGGCTCGCCGCCGGTTGGCCGCAGTCGCTGCCGACCGAACCGTGGCTCTACCTCGGCGGCGCCATCGGCTGCGTCTTCATCGCGGCCGCCGCCGTCCTCGTGCGCATCACCGGAACCCTGGTGCTCTCGCTGGCGATGATCGCCGGGCAGCTCGTCGCTGCCATCGTCATCGACACCATGCTGCCCGGACACGCCGGCTCCCTCGCCGTGTCGACGGTCATCGGCACGGTCCTGGCCCTCGCCGCCGTCGTCGTGGCCGGCGTGAACTGGCGCGGGTTCAGCCGAGCAGCGTGAGGAACGCTCCGGCGTCGACGGGCTTGCGCCTGGGCTCGCGGATGCCGTCGGGGACGCCGCCGACATAGAGCCAGCCGAGCAGTCGCTCGTTCTTCGCCAGGGCATGCATGCGCCGCACCGCCTTGGTGCGCGTGTAGGGACCGGTGCGCCACATGACGCCCCACCCGGCCTCGTCGAGCAGCAGGCTCATGGTGTGGGCGACGCCCGAAGCCACGGCGTCCTGCTCCCAGCCGTCGACCTTCTCGCTCGGTTGCCTGCGGCTCACTATCGCGAGCAGCAGCGGCGCCCGCAGCGGCTTTCCCAGCAGGGCGTCGCCGTCCCGGCCGGCGCGTCGTGCCGAGGCCGCCAGCGCCCGTCCGAGTCGCTCGCGGGCCTCGCCGCGCAGCTCGATCACTCGCCACGGGGCGAGCGACCCGTGGTCGGCGACGCGTCCGGCGGCTCCGAGCAGTCTCAGCAGCTCGTCGCGTGTCGGTGCGGCATCCGTGACCCGCGACCGGGAACGCCGCTCACCGGCGGCTTCGAAGGCTGACCCCACGAGTCAGGCGTCGGGGGTGAAGTTGAGCGCGATCGAGTTCATGCAGTAGCGGTCGCCCGTCGGCGTGCCGAAGCCGTCGGGGAACACGTGGCCGAGGTGCGAGCCGCAGCTGGCGCAGCGCACCTCGGTGCGCTCCATGCCGAGGGTGGTGTCGGCGATCAGCTGCACGGCCTCGGGGCGCACCGACTCGTAGAAGCTCGGCCAGCCGCATCCGGAGTCGAACTTCGTTCCGCTCTTGAACAGTTCGGCGTTGCAGGCGCCGCAGGTGTAGATGCCGCCGCGCTCCTCGTCGAGGAGCTCGCCGGTCCACGGCCGTTCGGTCGCGGCTTCGCGCAGCACCTGGAACTGCTCGGTGCCCAGCTCCTCGCGCCACTCGTCGTCGGACTTCGAAACCTGGTAACTCATGGGGATCCTTCCGGGAACACGTCGTCGAGAACGACAACGTCAGTATCGATGATCGCATTCCGACGAGCCGGGTCGCGCTCAGCTGCCGGACGATGGCTCGTGCATAGGATGGCGGCAAGCCGACCCGAACCGGTCGCGGTCGTCTGTGGGAGGTGCGCATGGCCGAGGCGAATGAGAGCCGACACGACCGTTCGCGCACGTCGTCCGGCCTGTCGGAACGCGACGAGGCCGTGCTCGCATTCGAGCGCCAGTGGTGGGTGCACGCCGGGGCGAAGGAGCAGGCGATCAGAGCCGAATTCGGCCTCTCCGCCGCCCGCTACTATCAAGTGCTGGGAGCCCTCATCGACTCGCCGCTCGCACTCGCGCACGACCCCATGCTCGTCAAGAGGTTGCAGCGTCTGCGCGACACCCGCACCGCTGCACGCCGCCGGCGCTCCCTCGGCACAACTGACGACACGAACTGAACCGGGAAGAATGGCCACCTCGTACCCTGAAGACCGCTTCGACGACATCCCCAAGGATCTCGAGCGGGTCGGAGCCCACCGTTCCCCCCGCAAGCGCGGCCGTGGCTGGATCGCATTCGGCTGGGCTGCTCTGGCCACCATCGTGCTCGTCGCGATCGGCGCCGTCGCCATCATGATGCTGAACTCCGGCCTGGATGCAGCTCCCGGTGACACCTCAGCGCCCGAGACGTCGACAGCCGCGCCCACGGCCACGGCAGAGCCGACCCAGGACCCGTCGGTGACGATCACCGTGCTGAACGGCACGGCGACCTCCGGCCTCGCCGGCGAGGTGGCGGACACCCTCCGCGGAGCGGGCTGGACGGTCGGGGCTGCATCCAACGCCGACAAGCAGGACTACAAGGACACCGTCGTCTACTACGCGGACCCCACGCTCGAAGGCGCTGCCCGCGGTCTCGCCGCGGCGGTCCCCGGGGCCGACGTCCAGCTCTCGCAGGACTTCGCCGACGCCGGAGCGCAGCTCGTGCTGGTGATCGGTTCCGACTACGAATCCCCGGCGTGACGCTCGCTTCGAGCGCCTGTCACGGGGTCTGTGACGAATCGTTGCCAATCTGCGATGAAAAGCAGCGTTCTTTCCCTTGTCGTCGCCGTCGATTTCAGTAACATCTGGTGCTGGTCGAACGTTTTCCGCGAGAGCGGGGAAGCAGGCGCAGTTCACTGCGACAGGCCCGGTACAGGCAATTGGGCAGGTGCTGCGAGTTACACAGCAATGGGAGCAACGAATGGCGAACGGAACCGTCAAGTGGTTCAACGCTGAAAAGGGCTATGGGTTCATCACGGTCGACGGTGGGGGTCAGGACGTTTTCGTTCACTACTCCGCCATCGACATGGCGGGCTACAAGGTTCTCGAGGAGGGCCAGCAGGTCGTCTTCGAAGTCGGAACCGGGAACAAGGGTCCTCAGGCCGAGTCCGTCCGACTCGCCTGATCAGCACGATCTGCGGGCTCAGCCCGTGTCCTAACGCCGTCCGGGTGACCGGGCGGCGTTAGTGTTTCGTCGAGGAACCGACTGAGGGGTGCGGATGCGTCGAAGAGTAGTGCTGTCCACGATCATCGTGTTGCCCATGCTCCTGCTGGCAGCGGGATGCACCGCGGCGCCACCGAAGAAGTCGGCGAGTCCGACGCCGACCGAGCCGGCGTACGTCTCGACCTATGAGGCGCCGGCCGCCACGGAGATCGCCCCACTGCGCGGAACGACGGTGCCGGCGGGGAGCCTCGCGCATCCGTCTCTCGCAGCCAAGATCGACAACCACGAGGAAGCGCGGCCGCAGTACGGACTCGACCGCACCGACATCGTCTTCGAGGAACTCGTCGAAGGCGGCCTGACCCGGTACGCAGCGGTCTGGCAGTCGGACGTCCCCGATGAGATCGGCCCTGTGCGCTCCATTCGGCCGATGGACCCCGACATCATCTCGCCGTTCGGCGGCATCATCGCCTACTCCGGCGGCCAGCAGATCTTCGTCGACATGATGATGGCCACCCCGGTGAAGAACCTCGTCTTCGACTACGACACCTCGGGCATCTTCTACCGCAACGACGTGCACGATGCGCCGCACAACGTGATCCTGCGTGCGAAGGATGTCGTCGGCCAGTCCGCCGCTCTCGCGGCTCCGCAGCAGCAATGGGCGTACTCGACCGACATCGCCACCTCGACCGCCGCGCTCGACGGTGCGCCCACGGGCAACATCGCGGTCTCGTTCTCCCCGGAGCGATACCCGAACTACACCTGGGACGAGGCCACGAAGGTCTGGCTGCGCAACCAGGAGGGGTCTCCCGACCTCGACGCCAACGGCAAGCAGCTGCAGGCGACGAACGTGATCACGATGCGGGTCGACATCGACGGCACCTACGGCGAAGTGCCGAAGACCGTGCTGACCGGGTCTGGAGCAGCGACTGTCTCCACCGGTGGCAAGACGGTGAACGCCACCTGGTCGAAGGCCGACGCCGGGAGCCCGATCCGCTTCGTCGACGGCAACGGCGTGGTCGTGCGGCTGGCGCCGGGCAACACCTGGATCGAGCTGGTGCCCAACGGCACGGGGTCCGTCACGCTGCAGTAGACGTTCGCTTCCCGGAGCGTCGCACCGGCTTGCACTCGGGGCATCAGAGTGCCAGAATTGAATTAGCACTCGTTTGGATTGAGTGCTAACTAGACGCAGATTGAAACGTCCGGGAAGGGACGAGAATCACACATGGCAAAGATCATTGCTTTCAACGAAGAGGCCCGTCGTGGCCTCGAGCGCGGACTCAACATCCTCGCGGACGCCGTCAAGGTGACGCTTGGCCCGCGCGGTCGTAACGTCGTCCTCGAGAAGAAGTGGGGCGCCCCCACCATCACGAACGACGGTGTCTCCATCGCCAAGGAGATCGAGCTCGACGACCCGTACGAGAAGATCGGTGCGGAGCTCGTCAAGGAGGTCGCCAAGAAGACCGACGACGTCGCCGGTGACGGAACCACGACCTCCGTCGTGCTCGCCCAGGCGCTCGTGCGCGAGGGCCTCCGCAACGTCGCCGCCGGTGCAGACCCCATCAGCCTCAAGCGCGGCATCGAGAAGGCCGTCGCAGCTGTGACCGCCGAGCTCGTCGCCAACGCCAAGGAGGTGGAGACCAAGGAGGAGATCGCAGCGACCGCTTCCATCTCCGCCGGAGACCCCGAGATCGGCGCGCTCATCGCCGAGGCCATCGACAAGGTCGGCAAGGAGGGTGTCGTCACCGTCGAGGAGTCGAACACCTTCGGCACCGAGCTCGAGCTGACCGAGGGCATGCGTTTCGACAAGGGTTACCTGTCGGCGTACTTCGTCACCGACCCTGACCGTCAGGAAGCCGTCTTCGAAGACCCCTACATCCTGATCGTCAACGGCAAGGTCTCCAACATCAAGGACCTCCTGCCGATCGTCGACAAGGTCATCCAGACCGGCAAGCAGCTCCTCATCATCGCCGAGGACGTCGACGGCGAGGCCCTGGCCACGCTCGTCGTGAACAAGATCCGCGGCATCTTCAAGTCCGTCGCCGTCAAGGCTCCGGGCTTCGGTGACCGTCGCAAGGCGCAGCTGCAGGACATCGCGATCCTCACCGGTGGTCAGGTCATCTCCGAGGAGGTCGGACTCAAGCTCGAGAACGCCACCCTCGACCTGCTCGGCAAGGCCCGCAAGGTCATCATCACCAAGGACGAGACGACCATCGTCGAGGGTTCGGGCGACGAGGAGGCCATCGCCGGCCGCGTCGCGCAGATCCGCGCCGAGATCGAGAACACCGACTCGGATTACGACCGCGAGAAGCTCCAGGAGCGCCTCGCCAAGCTCGCCGGCGGCGTCGCCGTCATCAAGGCGGGTGCAGCGACCGAGGTCGAGCTCAAGGAGCGCAAGCACCGCATCGAGGATGCAGTGCGCAACGCCAAGGCAGCCGTCGAGGAGGGCATCGTCGCCGGTGGTGGCGTCGCTCTCATCCAGGCCGGCAAGACCGCGTTCGAGAAGCTCGAGCTGGTCGGCGACGAGGCAACGGGTGCGAACATCGTGCGTGTCGCCATCGACGCTCCGCTCAAGCAGATCGCCCTCAACGCCGGCCTCGAGCCCGGCGTGGTCGTCGACAAGGTGCGCAACCTCCCCGTCGGCCAGGGCCTCAACGCCGCGACCGGCGAGTACGTCGACATGCTGGCCGCCGGCATCAACGACCCGGTGAAGGTCACCCGCTCGGCACTGCTCAACGCAGCGTCGATCGCCGGCCTGTTCCTCACCACCGAGGCCGTCGTCGCCGACAAGCCCGAGAAGAACCCGGCTCCGGTCGGCGACCCCACGGGTGGCATGGACTTCTAAGTCCCGCTGAAGCACGAGAAGAGGGCGTCTCCCGTTGCGGGAGGCGCCCTCTTTCGCGTCCTGGCGCGGGCCGACCCGGCCGCCCACCTTGCGCGCACGGGCCCACGGTACGTCGCGGGCCCGTGCGTCGAAGGTGGGCCGAACGGATGCAGGCGTTCAGCGTCCGAACAGCCGCAGGTTCGCCTGCTCGGTCTCGGCATACTGCGCACCGGCGCTGCCGAGCGCTGTGGTGATACCGACGAGGCTCTCCTCCACGCGCTGCTGGGTCGCACGCCAGTCGGCGACGACGGATTGGAAGGCAACGGACGCCTGCCCACTCCAGGAGCCCTCGAGGCTCGTGAGCTGTCCGAGGAGCGCCTGCACTTCGGTGCGGAGGCGTTCGATCGATCCGTGGGCGCTCCGAGTGGTCTGGATGACGGCGTCGCTGTCGACGT
Source organism: Leifsonia sp. Leaf264 (assembly GCF_001422325.1). GTDB lineage: Bacteria > Actinomycetota > Actinomycetes > Actinomycetales > Microbacteriaceae > Orlajensenia. The sequence continues at coordinate 1,076,648 of NZ_LMMR01000001.1, read as the reverse complement.
GGTAGGTGGTCATGGGTATGGGTCCTCTCCCTGTGGCCTCCGATCGTAGGAACCCCGCGCGATCGGAACTCGCGGAGCCGAGGATGGTGGGCTTCGTGCGCTGAATGGCGCGGCGGGGAGGAGCAGCAATATTCCGCTTCGCGTATGAGCTCGGGTGCGTTACCGAGTTGGAATATGACTCGCTGTCGCCCTGAACGATCCAACCGCTAGCTTGAGCCCATGACGAAGTCGTGGGGGCTGGCTACGGGGATGCTCGCGCTGGTGCTGTTGGCGGGATGTGCGTCTCCGCAGCGTTCGGGGGCCGAACCGCCACACCCCGTCGCTGCATCCGCCACCCCGACTCCAGCGCCGTCGGCCACCGTGACGCCGGAGTCCACGGCATCCCCGGAGGTCTCGTCGACAGGTGTCGATGCTCCTGAGCCGCGGACGCCGATCGGCTGTGATGATTCGCTTCCGGTGGACGTCGTCGCGTCCGTCCTCGGCCCGGACGTCTCCCCACTCGACGTGGCGACTGATGTCGAGTTCGATTCGCCGCTCCACGCTGCGCCGGCAGGACGGGGCGCGCTGTTCTGTTCGTGGGGATCGGAGATGCGGAATCGCTGGTGGATCACCCAACCCGGATTCGGCGGCGCGTCACTTTCGATCACGCCCGTCACCGACGACGAGTGGACCGAGTACGGAACCACGTGGTCGTACGACAACGGGGATGCCATGCACACCTGGTGCTGGCCGATCCGGGACGGCTCGGTGAGTTCATGCTACTTCGAGGGGCGCGTGAACGGGTACTTCGTCGAGTTCCGCTCCTCTCGCCTCGCCGGTGGAGCCGACCTGACCCAAGACGAACTTCTCAGTCTGATCCAGCCGGTCATCGACGGGATCACGGCCTCTCTCGAGGCCGAAGTGGCGGGCTCTCCCGAACCATGGACGCCCGCGGAGCCGTCGCTCGCCCTTCCGACGGAATGCAGTGAGTTCCTCACGACCGAGCAGGCGGAAGACCTCACCGGACAGTCGCCCCTCACCGTGGCTCGGTGGTGGGATGGGCCGAGCCGCGGCACCGCCTGGATCGTGAGCTTGTTCACGGGCGCGTCGCGCAAGTGCGACGTCGGATACTCCCATCTGGACTCGGTCATCGGCAGTGTGAATGCCATGGTCGACGGGGCGTGGGCCGGTGCCGAACGCATGGACGCCCATCTCCTTCTCGGTGATGCGGCGACTGTGGCGGTCCCCGGACTCGACGACGGGGAGCGGGCGACGCTGCGTTGCGACGACCCGGACGACCTGTGCGTGGTCGACTTCACCATCGACGGGAACTGGATCCAGGTCTCGGTCGCGTGGGAGCCCCGAGACGGTGATGGAGACGGGGTGGGAGATGGCCCGGACACTCTCATGGCTCGTCAGAACATCCTCGCCATCGCAGGATCCGTCGTGGAGAACCTGACGACCTGACGAGGGGCGCGTCAGACGACGGGCGTGGCCGCTGTCGGGGTGCCCGTGGCATCGAGCGACTGCGGTGCCGAGGACGAGGTGGCCAGCGGCAGGCTCACGCGGAACGTCGCTCCGCCGCCCGGGGTCTCGACGACGTCGACGGTACCGTTGTGCGCGGCGATGATCGCGGACACGATGGCCAGGCCCAGGCCGCTTCCACCCGTCTCGCGGGTGCGCGAGGTGTCGGCGCGCCAGAAGCGCTGGAAGATCTTCTCGCGGATCTGCGGCGGGATGCCGTCGCCGTGGTCGATGACCGAGAGCACGGCCCTGTCGGTCGACTCGTCGATGGCGACGCCGATCTCGATTGGGCTGCCCTCGGGTGAGAACCTCATGGCATTGCCCAGCAGGTTGGTCAGCACCTGCCGGATCTTGTTCTCCTCGGCGAGCACGATCGCCTCGGGGGCTTCGGCCTGTTCGGCGGCTGGAGTCGGGGCCGCGGCCGAGGCGACGATGGTCCCGGCGACGACGGATGCCGCATCCGCCTTGCGATAGCGGCGCCCGCGCAGTCGGGCGAGGGTGGCGCCGGCGAAGGCGACAGGGCCGGTGGCATTGCTCGTTCCGAGGCGCTCAGGGGTGGTCGTCGTGGACGCCGAGCTGTCGTCAGGGGAGACAGCGGCGTCGGCGTTCTCGAGGTGGTGCTGCGGGCTCGGCGGCAGGATGACCGTGACGGTGCGATCGGGCGATGACGCCATGGTGTCGAGGGCAGCGTCGCGGGCGATCGGTACGAGGTCGACCGGAGCGAGCTCGAGGGGCTTGGTCTCGTCGAGGCGGGCGAGGGAGAGCAGGTCCTCCACCAGGCCGCCCATGCGGATGGCCTCCTTCTCGATGCGCTCCATGGCCTGGGCGACGTCGTCCGGCGTCTGCAGCGCGCCCATCCGGTACAGCTCGGCGTAGCCGCGCACCGACACGAGCGGCGTGCGCAGCTCGTGGCTGGCGTCGCCGACGAAGCGGCGCATCTGCTCGATGCTGCGCGCGCGGTCCTTGAAGGCGCGATCGATGCGATTCAGCATGGTGTTGAGCGAGCGGTTGAGGCGACCGACCTCGGTGTTGGGCGTCGCACCGCCGAGTCGCTGGCTGAAGTCGCCGTCGGCGATGGCAGCGGCTGTGCGCTCCACCTCGCGCAGCGGCGAGAAGGTCGTCGTGACGAGCATCCGGGTGATGAGCCCGCCGAGGATGACCACCCCGATACCGAAGCCGAGGAAGATCGACAGGTAGGTGGCCATGATGTTGTCGGTCTCGCGCATCGAGACCGCGATGAGCGCGGTGCCGGTCGTGCCCTGGGCGTCGATCGAGATCGGCACGGCGATGGCGTGGAACATCGTGCCGTTGGAGTCGCGCAGTTCGCGGATGGATCCCCCGAGGGAGACCGTGGTCTCGAGCGGGAGGCTGCTCGTCATGACGGGCAGGTCGTCGAGCGGATGCCCCTGCCAGTTGTGCACGATCGGGTTGCCCTCGGTGTCGAACGCCGCCACGAAGTAGTCCGACGGAGCGGACTCGCTCGTCACGGTACTGATCTCGCCGTCGTCGTCTCCACCGAAGAAGCGGTTGAGGTTGCCCTGCGCGACAGTCTCCAGCCGCTGGTCGACCTGCTGGGTCACGTACTGGCGCAGCATGGCCATCGTGCCGATGCCGGAGACCAGGAGTCCGAGGGTGAGCATGAACACGGTGACACCGGTGATCTTGCTGCGCAGGGAGACGCGGTTCCACCGCTCGGAGAGTGATTCATGCATGGCGGCGTCAGTCTACGAATGCAGTCTGAGCATCAGCCCACCGATGACCGGGCATCTGCCCGCGACCTCCGGGATCAGCCCTTCGAGCTCTTCAACATGTAGCCGAAGCCGCGCTTGGTCTGGATGAGCGGCTCGGTGGAGTGCTGGTCGAGCTTGCGACGCAGGTAGGAGATGTAGCTCTCGACGATGCCGGCATCGCCGTTGAAGTCGTACTCCCAGACGTGATCGAGGATCTGCGCCTTCGACAGGACGCGGTTGGGGTTGAGCATCAGGTAGCGCAGCAGCTTGAACTCGGTGGGGGAGAGCTCGATCGGAACCTCGCCGACGAGCACCTCGTGGGTGTCCTGGTCCATGGTGAGTTCGCCGGTGCGGATGACGGCCTCTTCGTCGGCGTGCATCGTGCGGCGCAGGATGGCGCGGATGCGGGCCACGATCTCGTCGAGGCTGAAGGGCTTGGTCACGTAGTCATCGCCACCGACGGTGAGGCCGGTGATCTTGTCCTCGGTGTCGTCCTTCGCTGTGAGGAAGAGGATCGGCGCCGTGTAGCCCGCGGTGCGGAGGCGCTTGGTGACGCCGAATCCGTTCATGTCGGGCAGCATGACGTCGAGAATGATGAGGTCCGGCTCCTCTTCGAGGACGGCGGAGATCGCCTGGGCGCCGTTGCCGACAGCACGCACCGCGAAGCCGGCGAAGCGCAGGCTCGTGGTGAGGAGATCGCGGATGTTGGGTTCGTCGTCGACGATGAGAATGCGGGGACCGTCAGCCATGGCTCCAGTATCTGCGCGTTTCCTGAAACCTGCCTGAGAATCGAATGGAGGCGAGTCGGGTGAACACTATGCCCCGTCTCGGAGGCCGGTGACGGGCGTGCTGGGAGTCCGGCGACCATCTGCGACGGTGCTGGGCGGTCATGCGACCGGCATGGAAGACTCGGCGGTATGAGCGTTCAGCAACGGATCGTCATCGTCGGAGGCGGGCTCGCGGCGGCGCGAGCTGCCGAGAGCGTGCGCAGCGAGGGCTTCGACGGCGAGGTCACGGTAGTCGCCGGGGAGGCGCGGCCGCCCTACGAGCGTCCGCCACTGTCGAAGGGCTACCTGCTCGGCAGCGACGACGCCGCCGCGACGATCCCCTTGGATGCCGCCTGGTACGCGGCCCACCACATCGATCTGCGCACAGGGGTGGAGGCGACCGCACTCGACACCGTCGGCCACACGGTGAGCGTCGGCGACGAGAGCATCGCCTACGACAGGCTCCTCCTCGCGACCGGTGCCTCCCCCCGAGCGTTCACAGGCCCGGGAGCGGCACTCACGGGTGTGTACACGCTGCGCACCCTGCACGACTCCACGGTGCTGCGCACGGCGCTCGCCCGAGGCGGCCGACGCGTCGTCGTGATCGGTTCCGGATGGATCGGACTCGAGGTGGCCGCCGCCGCCACGACCTATGGGAACACCGTGACGGTCATCGGCCACGGTGCCGTTCCCCTTGCGTCGGCGATCGGCCCCGTGATGGGCGAGGTCTTCGCCGGGCTGCACCGTGACAACGGCGTCGACCTGCGCATGGAGTCGGCCGTGAGCGCCATCCGCGGCCCCGGGCACGGCTCGGGACACGTGACCGGCGTCGTGCTGGGCTCGGGCGAGGAGCTCGATGCCGACCTCGTGGTCGTCGGCATCGGCGCGACCCCGAACACGACCCTGGCCGCGGCATCCGGGATCACCGTGGACGACGGGATCGTGACGGATGCCGGCCTCCGCACGAGCGCGCCCGACGTGTTCGCGGCGGGCGACGTCGCCAATGCCTACCATCCCGTTCTCGGCAGGCGACTGCGCGTCGAGCACTGGGCCAACGCGGGCTCGCAGGGGGCGGCTGCGGGTCGGGCGCTGGCCGGAGCCGACATCGAGTACGACGAGATCCCCTACTTCTTCACCGACCAGTTCGACCTCGGCATGGAGTACTCGGGGTACGGCTCCCTCGCGGCAGGCGGCGAGCTGGTGGTGCGCGGCGACCTGGCCCGGCGCGAGTTCGTGGCGTTCTGGCTGCGGGACCGCCACGTGGTCGCCGGCATGAACGTGAACGTCTGGGACGTCAACGAGCACGTGCAGAAGCTCATCCGTGCCGGGGTGCGGGTCGATCCGGTCGCGCTGGCGGACCCCGACGTGGCCCTCGACTCCCTCCTGCCCGCGTGAGCGCGTCCAGGGCATCGGCCCCGGGCCCGAGCATCCAGCCGATCCGGCGGATCGGCCCGCGCACCTTCGACTTCTCGCGGCAGGTGGCCGTGATGGCCATCGTCAACCGCACGCCGGACTCGTTCTACGACAAGGGCTCGACCTTCGCCCTCGACGCGGCTGTCGCGGCAGCTCACCGGGCTCTCGCCGACGGAGCCGACTGGGTGGACGTGGGCGGGGCGAAGTTCGCTCCGGGGCCGCCGATCCCGGTCGAGGAGGAGATCGCCCGGGTGGTGCCGGTCATCGAGGCCCTGCGGGGGTCGGGGGCCGTCATTTCGGTCGACACCTTCCACGCGGCTGTCGCCGAGGCGGCCATCGCCGCCGGCGCCCACGTCATCAACGACACCACCGGCATCCACGACCCCCGCATGGCCGAGGTCGTCGCCGCCAGCGACGCGACCATCGTCGTCACGCACAGCCTCGCCGAGCCGCGCACGGCTTACCCGGCGCCCCGCTACGGCGACGTCGTGACGGAGGTCGTCGACTTCCTGCGGTCGCGGGTCGACAGGGCGCTCCAGGCCGGGGTGCCGGCGGAGCGCATCGTCGTCGACCCCGGCCACGACCTCAACAAGAACACGGTGCACTCGCTCGAGCTCACGCGCCGGCTCTCGGAGATCACCGCGCTCGGGCATCCGACCCTCGTCGCCCTGTCGAACAAGGACTTCATCGGGGAGTCGATCGCCCGCGACCGTGGCGACAGGGTGGAGGGGTCCATCGCCGCCGCCGTGTACTGCGTGCTGCAGGGCGCACGCATCGTTCGGGTGCACAACGTGCGTCAGACGGTGGACGCCATGCGGATGATCGAGACCATCGCCGGATGGCGGGAGCCCGCGGTGCTGCGGCACAACATGGCGGCTGATGAGGTGCGGGAGACCCGGCATGGCTGACGCGGCTGGGTTGGACCACGACACCCTCGCCGCCGCCTACGCGCTTCCCGACAGGGGGACGCCGCGGGTGCGGATGAACTTCGTCGTCTCCCTCGACGGGGCGGCGACAGTCGACGGCCGCAGCGGAGGACTGGGCGACGACGAGGATCAGCGGGTCATGCAGGTGCTCCGCGGGGCCGCGGACGTTCTGCTCGTGGGCGCGGGAACGGTGCGCGCCGAGGGCTATGGCGGCGTGCGGATGCCGCTGGCCGTGGTCTCCGGTTCACTCGACATCGATGCGCGGCATCCGGTGTTCACCGCGACCGATGCAGCCCGCTACGTGATCACCCACGCCGGATCGCCGGTCGATCGGCGCGAAGCCCTCTCAGCCGTCGCCGAGGTGCTGGTGCTCGGCGACGACGCCGTCGACCTGACTGCGGCGACGGCGGCGCTCGCCGAACGCGGCCACCCGCAGGTGCTCTCCGAGGGCGGACCGCACCTGTTCGGCGAGCTGGTGAACGCCGACCTCGTCGACGAGCTGTGCCTGAGCCTCAGCCCGGTACTGGTAGGCGGAGACGCCGGGCGCATCCTGAGCGGTGCCTCGGAGCAGCTGCGACGGATGCGGCTCCTGCACGCACTGCAGGGGGAGCGCCTGCTGTTCCTGAGGTACGGGCGCGACGCTCTCGTCGGGTAGGCGACGGCGCGGGCAGGTGGTCGGCGGGCGCCGGCGTCAGGCCGCCACCGCGTCCAGAGCATGCGCATCGAGGATCGTGTAGCTGTAGCCCTGCTCCGCGAGGAACCGCTGGCGGTTCTGCGCGAAGTCCTGGTCGACGGTGTCGCGGGCCACGAGAGTGTAGAAGTTGGCGGTGAGTCCGGACTCCTTGGGGCGCAGCAGGCGTCCGAGGCGCTGGGCCTCCTCCTGACGCGAGCCGAACGATCCCGACACCTGGATGGCGACTGTCGCCTCGGGAAGGTCGACGGAGAAGTTCGCCACCTTGGAGACGACGAGCACCTCCTCACTGCCCTCTCGGAACGCCTGGTACAGCCGCTCGCGCTCGTCGACGGGCGTGGCCCCGGTGAGCTTCGGAGCGTTCAGCGCCTCGGCCAGTTCGTCGATCTGGTCGAGGTACTGGCCGATCACCAGGATGCGCTCGCCCGGATGCCGGGCCACGAGCTGGCGCACGACGCCGAGCTTCGCGGGCGCCGTCGCGGCGAGACGATAGCGCTCGTCGTCCGCGGCGGCGGCATAGGTGAGTCGATCGCTCTGCGGCAGGTCGATGCGCACCTCGTAGCAGGACGCGGGGGAGATGAAGCCCTGGGCCTCGATCTCCTTCCAGGGAGCGTCGAAGCGCTTCGGTCCGATGAGGGAGAACACGTCGCCCTCGCGGCCGTCCTCCCGCACCAGCGTGGCGGTGAGGCCGAGACGACGTCGGGCCTGCAGTTCGGCTGTCAGCTTGAACACCGGCGCCGGCAGCAGGTGCACCTCGTCGTAGACGATGAGGCCCCAGTCGAGGGCGTCGAGCAGGGCCAGGTGCGCGTACTCGCCCTTCCGCTTGGCGGTGAGGATCTGGTACGTCGCGATCGTGACGGGCTTCACCTCCTTGATCTGGCCGGAGTACTCGCCGATCTCGTCCTCGGTGAGCGAGGTGCGCTTCAGCAACTCGTCGCGCCACTGCCGAGCCGAGACGGTGTTCGTCACCAGGATCAGCGTGTTCGTCTTCGCCGTGGCCATGGCCCCGGCGCCGACGAGGGTCTTGCCGGCGCCGCACGGAAGAACAACGACACCCGACCCTCCGTCGAAGAAGTTGGTGACGGCCTTCTTCTGGTAGTCGCGCAGGCTCCAGCCGTCTTCGGCGAGGTCGATGGCGTGCGGTGTGCCCGGCGTGTACCCGGCGAGGTCCTCCGCCGGCCAGCCGAGCTTGACCAGCTCCTGCTTCAGGGCGCCGCGCGCCCACGGCTCGATGAGGTAGGTGTCCGACGACGGATGCCCGATGAGCAGCGGCGCTATGCGCTTGGCGTGCGAGATCTCGGTGAGCACGGGTTCATCCGTCGACCGGAGCACGAGCTCGCCGTCGTCGTTGCGCTCGATCACCAGGCGGCCGTAGCGGCCGACGGTCTCGGCGATGTCGATCGTCACCGTCTGCGGCACCGGGAACTTCGAGTACCGCTCCAGCGTCGCCAGCATGTCGGATGCCTCATGCCCGGCCGCGCGGGCGTTCCACAACCCCAGCCGTGTGATGCGATAGGTGTGGATGTGCTCGGGAGCGCGCTCCAGCTCGGCGAAAACGGCGAGGTCGTGGCGGGCATCCTCGGCGAGCGGATGCGCCACTTCGAGGAGCACTGTGCGATCGCTCTGGACGATCAGGGGTCCGTCTGACATAACCGTCAATCCTAGCGTCGCTTGCTGTGGCATCCGAGTACCGCGAGGGGGTGCCACGACGCCCGCCGAGGTCGCTGTCAGGAGATCCCGTCGATGCTCGACAGCGGCAGGGTGCGCTCGATGTCAGCGCGGCGGTCGCGGGCGCGCATCCGTCCATTGGCCACGGAGGTGGGCTCGAGCAGGTAGTCGGAGACCGTGCCGCCCGGCATCCGCACGCTCACGGTCAGGGTGCGCTTCTCCCGGATGGCCGCCTCGATCTGACGGGCGAGGAAGGCCTGGCCGGTCTCGCCCATGTCGGCATCCGCTGCCCGCAACCGGACGACGAGATCGATGAGGGGATCGGGCTTGACGGCGGGCGGTGGGCGGCGGATGGTACGGCGGGCGATGTGCACGATCTGCTCGCTGTCGTTCTCGGCGGCGACGGGGTAGCGCGCGTCGCTGAGCGCCCAGAAGACGATGCTGGGCTCGAAGCGGCTGGCGACCCGATGTCGCCCCGTGCGCACCAGTGCGAGGGCGCCCAACGTCTTGTCGACGCTGATCTGGCCGATGAGCGACTCGTCGTCGCTGCGCACGTAGCTGCGGAACTGGTCCTCGCCGTTGGTCGCGCCGACCCGCACCCGACCGTAGCGGGCGGCCGTCTCGGAGATCAGGTAGCCCAGGGGCTGCGGCATCCCGGTGAGCGAGATCTCGCCCAGGAAGGAGAGCATCGACTCCGCGGTCTCGCCGACGGCGAGGGCCCGTTCGACCGATGCCGCCGTCACGCGGTAGCTCGACGCGAGCTCACGGCTCTCCACGTCGGCGAGGGTGCGCAGGCGGGCGTCGAGGCGTGGAGCCAGGGGTCCGGGGGAGATGACGGTGAGGTCGTGCTGCAGGTAGACCTTGTCGACCTCGTGCGGCAACAGGCCATCGAGGGCGGCGACGGCAGCTGCCCGCTCACCCCGGAGGACGAGCGCTCCGACGAGACCGGGCGTGCTGCCCGCAGTGATGCCGAGCAGCTCCGCATCGGCCGAGAACTCGTCGATGCGGGCCTCGAGGGCAGACCCTGACGCCGGATAGAGCCACGCGACGTACGCACGGATGCCAGGACCCCACGGCACCCGGGCGCTCGCCAGGATGTCGTGCACGTCGGTGGGCATCGCCTCGTACCAGGCCGAGGCGAGGGCCGACCAGCGCTCGGGGGTGGAGCCGTTCAACCAGTCGCCACCGGCATCCGTCTGCATCCAGTCGGTGACGTTCAGTGCGACGAGCCCGGCGCGAGCCGCCACCCTCAGGTGGCCGGCGACCTGCTCGATGGGGATCGACATGGCCAGCGCGAGCCGTTTCGCATCGGGGAGCGAGAGGCCGCCCTTGCCCAGCTCGCGGGCCGGCTCGGTGCCGACGGCCGCCACGAGTTCGGCTATCGCTGCCACTGTCGAGAAGGAGCGCTCGGCGGCGAGGGCATCGAGCATGCGCGTGTCAGCGGCACCATCGGCGACCGGTGTCGGAGGGAAGGGGGCGGCAAGCTCCATGAGTGACGGAAGCCCCTCGGACGGCCACGCCGCAAGTCGCTCACCGACGCCGCGGAACACGGCGATGCCGTCGTCGTCGGCCCGGCAGAGCAGCACGGCGGCGAGATCCCGGGCGGCGGTGCGCACATCGTCGGCTCCGATCGGCTCGACGCGCGATTGCGACAGCCGTTCTGCGACGGCGGCGTAGGCCACTGTGCTCTCGGGCTCGGCATCGGTCTCAGCGACGATGGCGGCTGCCGCGCCCAGGACCGCCAGATGGGTGCGGTCGAAGTCGGCGAGGGCCGACTGCACCGATGTCGGCGTCAGCAGCCACTCCGCCAGGTCGAACAGGTCGCGCATGCCGGTGCTCGGCACGCCGCGCGCGTGCAACGCCTCGACGAGAGCATCATCGCTCATCGATCGTGCGAGGGCGGCCAGCGCGATCATGGCAGGGAACGAATCAGCTCTGCCTCGACGAGGATTCTCGAGAGCGTCTGACGCCGGACACGATGATGAAGGCGATGATGAACAGCAGCCCGATCGGCAGGGCGATGAGCGGGATGACGAGCACGACGACCCAGATGCCGCCGCTCATGTCGAGCCCGGCGGCGCTGCCGATGAGCAGGGCGACGATGGCGAGCACGGCCAGGCCGACGGTCGTTCCGGCCATCGAGGCGAGCGCGCGCTCCAGGCGGTGCTTGCCGGGGACGGTCGGTTCAGAGGTCACCCGAACAACAATACGAGCATTCCGGGTGTGCCGAGCCCTCGCGCGGCAGCGCCGCCCCGAACGGGGTGGGCACGAACGATCAGCGGGCGGATGCCGCCGGCTCGGCGCGCGGCATCCGTCACCCCTCTAAACTAGGAGGAGGACTGCGTCGCGATTCGGCGCGCCCGCACACTAATCGAGGTTCAGTATGCCCACCGGCAAGGTCAAGTTCTACGACGACGACAAGGGATTCGGCTTCATCAGCGCCGATGACGGACAGCAGGTCCACCTCCCGGCGTCAGCCCTGCCCGCCGGCGCTGTCGTCAAGGCGGGCAGCCGCCTCGAGTTCGGCATCGCCGAAGGCAAGCGCGGCCCGCAGGCCCTCTCCGTGCGGGTGCTCGACACTCCGCCGAGCCTCGCCAAGATGAACCGCAAGCCGGCTCACGAGATGGCGATCCTGCTCGAGGACCTCGTGAAGTACCTCGACACTCTCGGCGGAGACCTGCGTCGCGGCCACTACCCCGACAACGCGAAGACCCGCACGACCGCTGCGATGCTGCGCAAGGTGGCTGACGAGCTGGATGTCTGATTCCGACGGAACGACCGACGCCGAGCTCGCCCGCGAGGACGAGGTCGTCGTCGAGGGCGAGTCGGCGACGGATGCCGCTGCCGACGACTCACGCACGGATGCCGCTGCCGGTTCCGAGCCGGTGACGGATGCCGCCGCCGACCAGGCTGAGGCCGCTGATGACACCGCGCCGGTCGAGCCGGTGGCGCCGCTCGTCGCCGACGACGTGCTGCTCGCCGCAGTGGCGCTCGCGCGCACGGCGCTCGCCGAGATCACTCCTGAGGAGACCATCGGCGAGCCAGCCGGTCACATCGTCGAGGGGGAGCACGCCCTCTCGCTGCTGTTCGAGACCCGTCTGGCCGGTTATCCCGGCTGGCACTGGACCGTGACGCTGGGACGCGTCGAGGGTGCGGAGCCGACTGTGCTCGAGGCCGAGCTCATGCCCGGTGAGCGCGCGCTGCTCGCGCCGGACTGGGTGCCGTGGTCGGATCGACTGGCCGACTACCGTGCCGCTCAGGAAGCCGTAGCCGCGGCGGCTGCAGAGGCTGCGGCCGAGGGTGACGATGACGGAGACCTCGACGAGGACGACGAGGACTTCGACGACGACCTCGACGTCGACGTCTTCGGCGACGACCGTGCCGAGTCCGATGACGACGAGCACGACGACGACGAGCACGATGACGAGTCCGACGAAGACGACGACGAGTCCGAAGACGACGACGAGTCCGAAGACGATGACGAGTCCGAAGACGACTCAGACGACGACGAGGAAGACGAGTCCGACGACGAATCGGACGCCGACGAAGACGAGTGACGCGGCCCGGGGCTGACTGCGGTCAGCCCCGGCGCATCACCTGCACGACCACCAGGCCGATGACACCGAGCGCGATGCCGGTGATGCACATCCAGAGCCACCAGCCGTAACCGGCGTCTGTGAGCGCGCCGTCCCAGATGAACCAGACGACGAGGGCGATGACCCACGCGGCTGTTCCGGCGACGACGGCCTTGCGCCCATCGGCCCGAGCGGGCTCAGGATCGGGTCTCCGCTCACTGTCCTTCAGCCAGATGCGCATGCCTCGACCCTAGCGACTGGTCTCGCGGATCAGCGGGCGGTGTTCTCGACCACGTACTCGATCGATGACACAAGCGCACGCACGTCGTCGGGCTCGATCGCGGCGAACGTGGCGAAGCGCAGCTGGTTGCGGCCGAGCTTGCGGTAGGGCTCGGTGTCGACGATCCCGTTGGCCCGCAGCGTCGAGGCGATGGCGGCGGCGTCGATTCCGTCCACGAAGTCCACGGTGACGACGACCTGCGACCTGTGCGCGGCATCCGTCACGAACGGCGTCGCGTAATCCACCCGCTCTGCCCACTCGTAGAGCACATCCGACGACTCCTTGGTGCGGGCGGCGGTCCACGCCAGTCCGCCGTTGCCGTTCATCCACTCGAGCTGGTTCTCGAGCAGCAGCAGGGTCGCGAGGGCCGGGGTGTTCAGCGTCTGGTTGAGACGTGAGTTGTCGACGGCGTTCTTGAGCGACAGGAACTCGGGGATGTACCGGTCGGATGCCGCGATGCGGTCGATGCGCTCGAGGGCCGCGGGGGAGAGGAGGGCCAACCAGAGGCCGCCGTCCGAGGCGAAGTTCTTCTGCGGCGCGAAGTAGTAGGCATCGACCTGCGACGCGTCGAAGTCGATGCCGCCGGCGGCGCTCGTGGCATCGATCACGGTGAGGGCTCCTGCATCGCCGTTCACGCGCTCGATCGGAGCCGAGACGCCCGTCGACGTCTCGTTGTGCGTCCAGGCGTAGACGTCGACGCCGTCGACGACCTCGGCCGTGGTACGCGATCCGGCCGGAGCGTTGCGCACGTCGGGGGCCTGCAGCCACGGCGCCTTCGCGGCGGCGGCGAACTTGCCGCCGAACTCGCCGAACACCAGGTTCTGGCTGCGGTTCTCGATGAGGCCGAACGCAGCGGCATCCCAGAAGGCGCTCGATCCGCCGTTGCCGAGCACGACCTCGTAGCCGTCGGGAGCACGGAACAGCTCGGACACGCCGGAGCGCACTCGCCCGACGAGGTCCTTCACCGGCGCCTGGCGGTGAGAAGTGCCGAGGATGGCGGCGCCGGCGGTGACGAGGTACTCGAGCTGCTCGGGGCGCACCTTCGACGGACCGCATCCGAAGCGTCCGTCAGTGGGCAGGAGTGACGTGGGAATGGTCAGCTGGGGCATGCGTAGATTCTAGATGGAGCCCCCAGCGAGTGACGGCGAGTGACGTCTCGGGGCGGGTAGGCTAGCGGGGTACGTGCCAAGGCGACAGGGGAGGCGTGAGTGACGGACCTCATCGACACGACGGAGATGTATCTCCGCACCATCCTCGACCTCGAGGAGGAGAACATCGTTCCCCTCCGGGCCCGCATCTCCGAGCGTCTCGGTCACTCCGGTCCCACGGTCTCGCAGACGATCGCTCGCATGGAGCGCGACGGCCTCGTCGTGGTCTCCGGTGATCGCCACCTGGAGCTGACGGATGCCGGACGCCTCAAGGCGGTCCACGTCATGCGCAAGCACCGCCTCGCCGAGCGCCTGCTCTCCGACGTGATCGGACTCGAGTGGGAGTTCGTGCACGAGGAGGCATGCCGCTGGGAGCATGTGATGAGCGAGCAGGTCGAGCGCAAGCTCCTGGAGATCCTCGATCACCCCACCGAGTCGCCGTACGGTAACCCCATCCCCGGGCTGGAAGAGCTCGGCGAACCGGCATCGACGCCGTTCATGACCGGCGTCGTGAACATCGTCTCGCTGGTCGCCGAAGGCGGAACCGCCGTGCCCGGCCGCATCCGTCGCCTCGCAGAACCCGTGCAGTTCGACCCGGAACTCCTCGCGCAGCTCAAGCAGTTCGGCATCCTTCCCGGTGCCCAGGCGTCATTCTCGAACGCCGGCTCGTACGTGCGCATCGAGGTCGACGGCGTCGACGGCGGCCTCGAGTTGCCGAACGAATCGGCCGGCCACATCTTCGTCGAGGCCTGATCTGCTGGTCCTCCGCACCCTGAGAAACCGCTCTCAAAGGCGGCATGCCGCGTCACCCGATGTGACATGACCGTGACCTTCGGCTAGCGTCGAGGAGTCCCACAGACCGTCCCCCCTGGTCGAAGGACTCGGATCAAGACGCCTCCCACCCCGTCTCTTGACCTTCCGATACGCACGCGATACCCGCAGTGGACGGACCAGCCGCATGGCTGCCGGAGGCGCCGGAGGTGACTTTGGCCCAGCTACACAATCGTCGAGACCCACAAGACAACTCAAGAACCATCGCGGCAGCCCCCGGCGCTGCGATCGAGAAGTCCAAGCCCCGCGCCAAGCGCCGTGGTGTGGCCTCGAACCTCACAGTGATGGCCGTCGCCGTCGGCCTCGTGGCCACAGTGGCGCTGCCCGCGTACGCCAGTGCGCCAGGAGTCGGCGAGCAGGCTTTCGCGGAATCCGACGTGAACCGTGCCATGAAGGCCGGCGAACAGGAGGTGACCGTCGACAAGAAGGCGGCCACGATCACCGTCGCCCGCGACGGCTACTCCGCGACCACCAAGGCCTCCATCGATGCCGCTGCTGCCGCAGCCGCGGCCCAGGCTGCCGCGACCGCCGCCGCCGAGATGAGTGCCTACAGCGCCGCCTTCTCGGGCCCCAGCGTCGGTGACCTCCTCGCCAACCCGCCGTTCCCCGGTGGCTTCGACCTGGGTGCCGTATACAACGTCGCGCTCCAGTACCAGGGCGTGCCGTACGTCTACGGCGGCAACACCCCGGCCGGTTTCGACTGCTCCGGCTACGTGCAGTACGTCTTCGCCCAGTTCGGTGTCAGCCTCCCGCACTCGTCCTCCGGGCAGGGTGCCATGGGAACCCCGATCTCCATCGCGGATGCGCAGCCCGGCGACCTGGTCATCATGGACGGCCACGACGGCTTCTACGCCGGCAACGGCAACATCCTGCACGCTCCCTACGAGGGTGCATCCGTGCGTATCCAGCCCATCTGGACCGGCGACTACACGATCGTGCGCCTCGGCATCTGAGAGTTGCGGCATCCGACTTCCCTCGTGAACGTCCTGTGACGATCGGATGACGACACTCGGCACTCGGCGCGCCTGATGGTGAGTGTTCCTCCGCGGTGGTTTAGCCTGAAGCTCTGACAACCGAGTTCTCAGGAGAGCCCATGCACGATTCACGCAGCATCCGCACCATGGATGACCGCTGTGCTTTCGTGCGTCGGCATTCGAGTCGCACGCAACTCCACCCGCGGGTGGTTGGTAGGGCATCGTCTGCGTGACGGTGCCCTTTTCTGTTCGCCCTCCCTCCTGAGATCCCGCACGTCGGGGTAGTTCGAATGGCTGGAAGCCGTCCAGCCTCATTCGAGAGGGAGAGACATGCGCACACTGGTCCTCAACGCCGGCTACGAGCCGCTCGCCGTCATCTCGTTCAAACGAGCACTCATCCTGGTGATGAATGGCAAGGCCGTCCTGCTGCAGTACGACGCTGATCACCCCGTGTGGGGTCAGTCCGGATCCTGGGAGCGCCCGTCGGTGATCCTGCTCACGCGCTACGTGCGTGTCCCATACGCCCGCGACGTTCCGGTCAGCCGCCGGGGCGTTCTCCGGCGTGACAATCACCGTTGCGGCTACTGCGGGAAGTCGGCCGCGACGATCGACCACGTGCTGCCACGTTCGCGCGGAGGGCGTGATTCGTGGGAGAACCTCGTTGCCTGCTGTGTGCGCTGCAACAACGTGAAGGCGGACAAGACGCCCAACGAGATGGGCTGGCACCTGCGCTTCACACCCACGATGCCGCAGGGCACGGCGTGGCTCGTGCGGGGCTTCGAGCGTCCCGAGCCGCAGTGGGACGAGTTCCTCACGCTTGCGGCCTGAGTTCTCGCGCGTGCCGTCGGATGCGATGCGCCCGCCTCGGCTGTGCATGAGAGCCCTCTCACGCGCAGGCGCGCACTTAGCCGTTTCCCACCGTGACAACCTCCGGGCTATCACGTAGTCTGGGGCAGGTCGCGCCGCGGGACCCCCATTCCAGCGGGCGATGTGCCCCCATGTACGACGACGCGGCGTTACCAGCGCCTCGAAGGACCATCTGTGACTGAACCCGGTAACCCCGACCGACTCGTACCAGAGTCGGCTCCGGAGACCACCGGCACCAGTCTGCCCGGCGAGCTTCCCACGCGCCGTTCGCTGCGTGCCGGGCGCGAAGCGTCGTCGGCGACGAGCACCGGATCCGTGCCGGCCGTGCAGTGGCCGACGCCAGGCACCATCTCCGGTCGCGATGAGCGAACGGATGCCGCAGACCCGCGGGCAGCCCACACCGTCGTCGCGCCGGACGCCTCGGCCGCGGTGGCTCCGGCGACTGCATCCGTCGTCCCAAGCTCAACGGCCGCAGCCGCAGCCGCTGCTCGCCCCGTCGCCTCGCCGGCGGCAGCACGCGCCGCAGCCTCAGGCAGCGGTGTGCCGCCGACCGGATCAACGCCCACCATCAGGACGGCTCCGCGCAAGCGCCGGAATCCGCTGGGCGCACTCGTCGCCCTGGTCGTCGTTCCGGGACTGTTCCTCACCGTCGCGCTGCCGGCTTATGCCTTCGCACCGACGGGGGAGGGGTCGGGGTTCGGCGAGACTGACTCGCACGAACTCGCAGTCGCATCCGCCCAGGAAGTCGACGTCTCGAGCTCGGCCGCCAAGATCACCGTCGCTCGCGACGGCTACACCGCTGTGAGCGGCGAGGAGATCCGTCGGCAGACCGAGGAGGCCGAAGCGGCGGCCCGTGCTCAGGCCGCGGCCGAACTGGCGGCCCAGGTCGGCTCCTATTCGGCGCCGGCGCAACGGCAGGAGGGCGACGACTACCCGTGGCCCGGCGGCCCGGTGGGCGTGCTCTCCCCGCTCAACTACGAATACCGCGAGTGCGTCGACTTCGTCGCCTGGCGCCTCAACCGCGATGCTGGAGCCACCGGCCCGTTCCGCTGGGTCTGGTCGAACCTCACACCCGGCGGCGGCAGTGCGTGGAACTGGGCCAACGCCTGGTACGCGAACGGCTGGCAGGTCAGCCACGACCCGATCGTCGGATCCGTCGCCTGGTTCACCGGCAACCACGTCGCCTACGTGCAATCGGTCAACGGCGACGGGACGGTGACGATCGAGGAGTACAACCAGAACTCCGACCACAATTATCACCGCCGCACTATCGGTGTCGGAGACGCGGCGCTCTACCTCTACCCGCCGCCCGCGTAGCTGTCTGCCCGGCATCCACCGCCGACGGGTCGTCGGTGAGCTGGACTTCCACCAGCGTGCGGGGCCTTCGTTCGCGGCTATCTCTCATGGCGTCCATAGCCGGGTCATAAGGTGCCAGTGCATTCTGGGAGCGTTCGGCGTGCGTGGGCGCGCCCGGAGGGCAGGTTCACCATGTCAGGCATCACCTCAGCAGCCGGTTCGGTACCTGCTCCGGCATCGGTTCCGGCATCGGTTCCGCCAGCGACGACGGCACCCGACGGCAGGAGTGCATGGGCGCGGCACCTGTGGCTCTGGCTGTCGCTCATCGCTGTCGGCATCGCCATCGTCTTCTTCGCTCTCGGATTCGCCACGTCGTCGTTGGCGCAAGCGGCATCGCACTCGGTGCAGCATCTCCTCGGCGGCGATGACCAGCGCGGACCCGGCCCCGGCTTCGACGGACGCGGCGATGGCACCGACGGCCGAAGCTTCCCGGGCCGACCCGGCGATCGGTCCGACACCGGCGGCGGTACGCAAGGCGGCGACGCCCCGACGAGCTAGCGTCGGCATGACCGGCCGCGTTCCCGCCGGCATCCGCGACCCGATAAACTCGGTGGGTCAGCCTCTGTAGCTCAATGGAAGAGCAGTTCCGTCCTAAGGAAAGGGTTGGGGGTTCGAGTCCCTCCAGGGGCACCGTTGAGAGCGTCGATTGATGACGGATCTCATTCAGAGTGAGACTCGTCTCATATCGGTGAGACTAGAACGGCTTCCGAGGTGCGAATACGCGAAGCTCACGTTGGGGCAATAACTGCTGGTCAGTGCTCGTATCCGTGCAGAGCCCGCGGCTAGCGATGCTGCGGGAGCTCCTGGGAGCCGACTCGCGACAGCTGTAGCTCGGCCTTGAACACCGCGGCTCTAAGGTGAGCGGCAGGCACTTCGCGGGATGGTTCGACGACCGTTGGTTCAAGAGTTCGTTGTCCTGCTGCTGTCGAAACTGGACTTTCCGCAAGTAACTGGACTCGTTCGGCATTTCCGAATCTGGACTGGTGTCGGTGTCGGCGTCAGTCGAGGTGGGCATTCGCTTGTCGGCGGACGTGTGGATTTGGTTGTTGTGCGGTCGTGACGGACGAGCGCATGGTTGTTGCGGTTGTCGCACCTTCACCGGGCATTTTCGCGGGCGGGGTCTACGGGACCGAAGATGCTTCGGCCGTCGCGCGGACTCGGCACGACATCAACCAACACGTTGAGGGACCCCTCATTGGAAGGCATCGAGCATCAAATCCTGCGACATGATGGTCGCATGCATGGGAGCGAACAGTCGAGACCACTGACCGAAAGTGTGCTGCGGCTGTTGACTGAACTGGATCCGTACGGTCTTACTCCCGGAGAGGCGGATGGTTCTCCTGCGGACGAGTACATCCTTGAGGCGAAGCCGATGGCCGATCTGCTTAGCGAGGAAGGGGTGATCAGAGTTGTCCAGGTCGATTCAATCTGGCGCGAATGGTTTGGTGAAACGTTGAGTTCGATCGTGAGCGATCAGGGAGTCGCTGACCTCGTCGTCAAGCTCAACCAACTCGCAATTCAATCGCCATAGACGGACCGGCTTGCGGGCGGGCACTATTGCTGGAGCTTGCGGGCGGGCACTATTGCTGGAGAGTGCAGCTGAGGCGGCGTCGGAGGAATATCAGCTCGATCCGTTCATGCCAGGCGAGCCTTCGGAGAAGTTTCACCGGCGTCCACGTTTCGCCTCGATGTTCCGTCGTGAAGGATCGCGGCATCTCCAGAATGACGCGCCCTATGTGGCGGGCTGATGCCTCCAACTCAGTGCGGAGGTCGTCGACTTGGCCGAGCTGAGGAAGCCCGCACCACCTGGGGTACGCGCGGGCCTCCGTGTCCGCTATGTGGTGCAAGATCTGTCGAGGCGTGCGCCAAGGCATCCACGGCGGCTGCTCCACGGTGGGATCCTGAGTATCCAAATCATCCTCGCTGACAGCATCGAGCAAGGAGAGGGTCCGGGATCGGTGCAGCTCGAGGAGCTGCAGCGTCCTGGCGATCTGCTCGTCGGATGCGGGCGCGAGGTCCTGCTTGAAGACGGCGCGAGGACCAGTGATGCGCTCGGCAACCCTTAGCTCGTTCGGAGCGACGTGGACGCGGCGCGAGAACAAGGTCAGAGCAGAGGTATCGTCAGGTGCTTGCGTGCATTCACCCCACGCCTCGAGGTCGAACGACCATATCGCGACCTCGCCGAGCCGAGCCATCACACTGCTGGAGTCAATCACCACGTCCACCCGGAAACGCTATCGCCATGCACGTTTTAGTCGCGAGGCATTGTCGGTTGCCGGTGCCGTCCATTATCCGTATGCGGATCCCATGGGGCACTGCTATCCGTATGCGGATCCCATGGGGCACTGCGCGATAAGGGGACGCGGGCTGGCAATCGGTGCTCGATCACCATCCGACCCATCACGCTCGTAGTCGAAAGCTGCATGTCAGCCTCGAACGGCGCGGCAGGAAGATTTGATCTGCTCGGCGGATTCTGCCCATTGAGCACGCGCGGATTGTGCGCTCGCTTATCGCCCTCTGCCATTGCCTCGCTGCTACGGCACAGTAGATTGTGGTCATGCCACCGACGCCGACCCCGACGCCGATTCTCATTCAGGTGGTAGGGAGTGGACCTAACCTCGATTGGCTCGGGTGGGTACTGACAGGCTTTTTCACACTCGCGGGTGTCACCTTGGGTTATCTCTTCAACCAGCGTGCTGAGAAGCGGAAGGCAGAACGCGAGCGGCTCGAGCGTTGGGACGAGAACCTGCTCAATCACACGTCGAATGTGATCACCCTGACTAAGCAGCTTCGGTCGGCGGCGGCTGACTTCCACACGGCCGAACGAGCCCAGACTGAGGTGATGCTCGATCAGCAAAAGAGGGGCGAGTCCATTGGCTACCCAACCATTGCGCAGCCGGCGTTGAACGCCTTCATGGACGCGTTCGAAGCACTATCGCATGAATGTGATCAGCTCGCGCTCGTTGCTCCGCCGAGTGTTCGCGATACCGTTGAGAGGCACTGGGAGCTCGCCGCGGCGGTTGTTCGAGCTAGTACCTCTGAAGACACCTTCACACCGCAGCACGACCTTGCGGAGCACTCGGATTTGCTTGCGAAGTCTGTCCGGATCTACTTCGGCATTGAAGAAGGACGGCGCCACTCTCGTAACGCTCCTGGAGTCTGACTTCGTCCCGGTGGGCCAACCTGACCACTTGCGTTTGGCCTTCGCCGTGTCTCAGGCCCTTCGCGCTTGCTTGGCCCATGATCTTCGGCGAATCTCCAATACATCGCGACCGCATGGCGGTCCGTCAGCGGACGTCCGGAAGCGGATCCTTCAGCGGACATCCGAGGTGGATCCGCAGCGTCGGCGCGCGCCCTGTCCAGATTCCGCTTCGATGCGACCCGATCACCTTGTGATCGGGCGGAAGGGGTTGAGAGGGCTCCGATTTTGGAACTTGGACGGCATAGGGGCCACGCTGCTTGCGGTCACAATGTGAGGTCGCGGAGATAGTCCATGAGTTGGCGGCGGGATGTGATCTCGAGTTTTCGGAACACCTTGCGGAGGTGGTAATCGACGGTGTTGGCGCTGATGAACAGGGTGGCGCCGATCTCGGCGTTGGTCGCTCCGCTGGCAGCAAGGCGGGCAACTTCATCTTCCTGGGGCGTCAGGGTCGGATTCACCTTGGGCCGATCGACTACAGTCGCGCCCGTTGCGCGCAGTTCGCGACGTGCTCGCTCTGCGAATGCCGTTGCACCCGCGATGCTGAACGCGCGCAGCGCGCCCTCAAGTTCGATGCGGGCGTCGGATCGGCGGCGTACTCGGCGCAGCCATTCGCCGTAAAGCAGCCGTGATCGTGCGCTGTCGCCGCGATGTCCGACGCCATGGAAACTCCGAATCGATGCACGGAACAGCGCTTCTGCTTGATCGGCCTCTGCGAGCAGAGCGTGGGATCGTTCCATGAACCCGCGGGCGACGGGCGATTCGCTTGACACGGCGTACATGTCGAGCGCTTTGGCGGCTTCCAAAGCTGCGGGTCGATTCCCGCTTCGGACGGCCGCTTCGACGAATTCTGGGATCTGATGGAACGTAGCCTGAAGGAAGGGGTGACGAACGATGGGTGTGAGCCGTTCGAAGGCTGGCGCGTATTCGCCGGCCGCGATCTCCTGTGTGGCGATCGCACCGGTTGCCATCCGAGCGATACCGCCCCAGCCTGCTTCATTGAGGGCGTAGCTGACCTGTTCGACAAGGGATGAAGGGGTTCCCTGCCACGCAAGCAGCGCCGCGTTGACGGCGAGCTCATCCAAGGATCCGAGAGCGCGTCGTAGTTCGGCCGCCTGCTCGAGGTACAGGCTGGCGAGGGCCGGGTCGCCGCGTGTCATCTCGACGGCGCTGAGAATCCAGAGAGCGCTGTCGACTGCTCTGAGTGCGCCTGTTTCACGGCCGATTCGAACAACCCGTCCGAGAAGCCGAGATGCCGCGTTCCAGTCCCAGAGGGCAATGGTCGGCACAGTCACCGCGAACGTGAACTCGATTACGCGAGCGTCGTCCAAGGCATCGAGTGCGGCGACCGCGCGGCGTAGATGTGGGACTGCGACGGGATACGGGTCCAGAATGAATGAGCTGACTGCCTCCAGGACGGCTGCGGTGGTGTGGTCTCCCGAGGACACGTCTCTCATCTTCTTGGCGAGGTCGAGCACGTTGGCCCCTGTGGCACGGTCCTCTTGCCCGGTTGCCGAGTTCATCGCCAACAGCAGCGCGTGTTGGGCGAGGTCAGGTGCTGACTGTTCCATCAGGTCGGCGGCATGGATGAGCTTTGCCATTCCGCCGCGAAGCGCGACGGATTCGGACAAGAACAGGCCGCACATGGCCTCGACGATGAGTGTTCGTCCTATCCCGACATCATCGAGTCGGTCTGAATCGGCATTCGAGAGCATCTGCAGCGCAAGAGTAGCTGCGCCCGCGCTCAGGCATGCTTCTGCTGCCGCGATGTAACGTTCGCTCCGGAGAGCCGGGTCCGGCGTGAGTTCGGCTGCGCGGCCCAGCAGGTGCGCGCGGGAGAGCATTCCGCCGCGAGATCCTGCGATACCGGCGGCATCCGCGACTTGATCGGATACCGCCTGGTCAGGCCCTGGAGTCGCCGCGGCCGCGTGCCATGCCGCCAAGTCAGGTCGATCATTGTCCCGGGCGTAAGCCGATAAGGCGTGATGCGCGCTGAGCCGATCACGTTCTGCGGCACTGAGGTAGATGGCGGAACGGATCAACGGATGCCGGAACCGGATCGACCCATGCACCACCGTGACGAAATCGATCTGCTCCGCAGGGCTGGAGGCATGCGCGGGGATGCCCCTCGCCCGCGCGGCCGCTTGCACCGCGGCGCTGTCACCGGTGGATTCCGCCGCTGCAAGCAGGAGCCACGCTCTGGTGGGCTCGGGCAGTGTTTCGATGCGCTGGGTGTAGAGCTGTTCGAGGTGGCGGCCGATCGGGATCGGCGAGTGCCCGATTGCGGATGCGGTCAGTTCTTCGGCCGTCCTCTCCGAGGCAATCTCCCGTAGTGCCAATGGGTTTCCGCCGGTGTACGTGACGTACTCGAGCACGACGGTCGGGTCGAGGTTGCCGCGTACCTTCTGGCGCAGCAGCGCTGATGCTGAGGCGGCATCCAGACCGCCGAGTTCGAGCCGAGGAACACTGGCGAGCGAGCTCGCGACGACGTCGCCGGGTCGTGAGGCAAACAGGAGGACCACCGATTCGGCGGACAGTCGGCGCGCGACGAACCCGAGAGCGAGCAAGCTTTCCTGATCGAGGTGGTGAGCGTCGTCGATGATGCAGACGGTTGGTTGATCGTCGCCAGCGCGTGCCAGCAAGGACAGGGCACCCAAGCCGACGAGTGGCAATTCGGGCGGCGGTCCTTCGTCAAGTCCTACCGCCACACGGAGGGCCGCACGCTGGTTCTCGGGTATGTCCGACGCGAACTTCGCCAGCGGTCGCCCGATGCGCTGCAAGGCCCCGAAGGCGATCTGCGCTTCCACCTCGACACCCTGCACGCGGATTACCCGCATGGACTCGTGTCCCCGCAGCGCCGCTTCGATCAGGGCCGTTTTACCGATTCCTGGTTCCCCCTCGATGAGCGTCGCCCCGCCAACGGCGTTTCGGGCAGCGGAGAAGAGCGTGCGGACCCGCTCGAGTTCGGCCGCACGCCCCAGCAGATCGGTCGCGTCAATGGGATCAAGTTATACCGACCGTCATCACGCGCGAAAGAGTTGTGAAACGCGTAGCGCTCGTCTCACACCGCCTCCGGGGACTACGAGCATCACGTGGTGCGGCCGAGTACCCCCACGGGGAACCATGAGCTCATCCGAGCCGCTGGAGGAACACCATGCCGTACGTGACAACTGATGACGGTGCCCAAATCTTTTACAAGGACTGGGGAACCGAAGGTTCACCCGTCCTTCTCAGCCACGGCTGGCCTCTGAACTCGGATGCATGGGAGGCGGCAGCCTTGTTCCTGGCCGAACATGGGCACCGCGCCGTCGCGCACGACCGTCGCGGTCACGGGCGATCCACTCAGACGTGGGCCGGGAACGAGATGGACACCTACGCAGACGACCTTGCCTGTCTGATCGGTCATCTCGACTTGACCGGCCTCACTCTCGTCGGACACTCCACCGGCGGCGGCGAGGTCGCCCACTATCTCGGCCGGCACGGTAGCGAGCGCGTCGCGAAGGTCGTGCTCG
The DNA here is from genome assembly GCF_001422325.1 of Leifsonia sp. Leaf264. GTDB lineage: Bacteria > Actinomycetota > Actinomycetes > Actinomycetales > Microbacteriaceae > Orlajensenia. The sequence goes on along the minus strand of NZ_LMMR01000001.1, from coordinate 1,052,208 downwards.
TGTCCGCGGTCCCGCCGATGATGGTTCGCACCGACGACAACCCAGGGGGCCTTCCCGTCGAGACCTTCGACGCGATCCGGAGCGGCGAGTCAGCGAACCGCTCGCAGCTGTACCGGGATCTCGCCGACGGTCCGTTCTTCGGCAACAACCGCACCGGAGGCGTGCCGCAGGGCACCCGCGACGCGTTCTGGCTCCAAGGTCTGGCATCCGGAACCCGCAACGCGTATCAGTGCATTGCCGCGTTCTCGGCAACGGACTTCCGTCCCGACCTTGCCAAGATCGATGTTCCAACCCTGATCATCCATGGCGATGACGACCAGATCGTTCCGTTCGAGGTAGCGGGAAAACTCTCCGTCCAGCTCATTCCAGATGCTCAGTTGATCGTCTACGAGGGTGGCGCCCACGGCCTGCCAGATACCGCACGCGACCGCCTCCACGCCGACCTGCTCGCCTTCATCGACTCCTGAGCCCCCACCCGAAAGGAACCTCATCATGACCGAAGAATCAGACACCCCCGACACCCCCGACACCATCGTGCTCGTGCACGGACTGTGGATGACACCCCGCAGCTGGGAAGGCTGGAAAGCACGCTTCGAAGCCAAGGGGTACACCGTACTTACTCCCGCTTACCCGGGGTTCGAGATCGAGGTCGAAGCGCTACGCGAGAACCCCGACATCATCGCCAAGCTCACCGTCCCCGAAACCGTCGATCACATTGCCTCGCAGATCGAGGCCCTGCCGAAGCCGCCGATCATCATGGGCCACTCCTTCGGCGGCACCCTCACCCAGCTGCTCCTCGCCAGGGGGCTCGGCGTGTCCGCTGTCGTCGTGGACTCGGCGCCAACTGAAGGAGTTCGGTTAAGCCCGCTGTCGCAGGTGAAGTCGCTGTTCCCTGCGTTGAAGAACCCGGCAAACCGGCACAAGGCGGTCGCGTTCACTCAGGAGGAGTTCCACTACGCGTTCACCAACACGCTCTCCCGAGAGGACTCCGACGCCGCCTGGGAACGCTACGCGATCGGCGCACCCGGCAACTGGGTGTGGGCCTACGGCCTCATCGCCAACTACAAGCCGGGCCACCAAGAGACGTGGGTGGACTACACCGCCGACCGTGCGCCGCTGCTTTTCATCGGCGGCGAACTCGACCACATCATGCCGCCGTCCGTGAACAAGTCCAACGCCAAGCACTATGCGGCCGGCCCGTCCGTCACCGACTACCACGAGTTCCCCGGCCGCGACCACTGGACCTGTGCGGCACCCGGCTGGGAGGCCGTCGCTGACTACGCCCTCGATTGGGCGCTGACCAACGCCCGAACGGCCGCTATCGCTGGCACGCCGGCAAGCTGACTGCCCAGCCGGCGAAGCGGTGAGGATCCGACATGCGTATGACCAGGATCGGCGGGCCGAGCATCTTCGTCGAGCTGGACGGATGGCGGATCCTCATCGACCCGACCTTCGACCCGCCGGGCAGGAGATACCCTTTCGCGCTGGGTACCTCCAGCGTCAAAACCCGCGGACCGGCCGTCACCGCCTCGAGCCTCGGCCGGATCGACCTGATCCTGGTCAGTCACGACCATCACGCCGACAACCTCGACACGGCCGGCCGCGCTGTACTGCCTTCCGCGACGCATGTGATCACGACTTCGAGCGGCGCGAAGCGCCTCGCGATGCCGCATGCCCACGGCCTCACAGCGGGCGAGAGCATCCGGATCGAAACCGACGGGAAGGCGCCGCTGGAAGTCACCGCGACCCCGTGCCGGCACGGCCCAGTGTTCAGCCACCCAATCGTCGGTGACGTCATCGGCTTCGCTATCCGCAGACCTGGACAGGCTCGGGTCGCACTGTGGATTACCGGCGACTCCGTCCTCTACCCGGCCCTCCGCCGCACAGCCGTGGAACTCGATGTCGATGTCGCGATCGTCAACGCCGGCGGAGTGGGGTTCCCCGCGACCGGACCGCTCAAGTACACGATGACGGGCGCAGACGCAGTGCGACTCATCGCCGAGATCGATCCACGCGTTGCTATCCCTGCTCACTACGACGGCTGGTCCCACTTCCGAGACGGTGAGAAGGGGATGTGCTCAGCCGTCGCCACAGCCCCACCCGACATCCGTTCACGCATCCGCTGGCTCCCCGACGGTCAACCGGTCGACGTCTGACCCACCCCGCCGAGGTCACCCGAAACACCCGACTCCACCATCGAAGGGAACACTCATGATCCGCAACAAACGACGAGGGCTCATCGCCCTCGCGGCGGCCGCCGCCCTCGTCCTCGCCGGCTTCGCGGCGCCGGCCGTCGCCCAGAACGAAACCAAAGCACCAGCGGTCGTGGCGGCAGCCAAGGCTGCGAAGCCGACCATCGTCCTCGTCCACGGGGCCTTCGCTGACTCGAGCGGCTGGACCCCGGTCGCAACAGCCCTCCAGCTCAAGGGCTATCCCGTGATCGCGTTCTCCAACCCGCTGCGCGGGCCGGCGTACGACGGCGAGTACCTGCGGCAGTTCCTCAGCACCATCACCGGCCCGATCGTCCTCGTCGGCCACTCCTACGGCGGGGCCGTCATCTCCAACGCTGCGACCGGAAACCCGAACGTGAAATCGCTCGTCTACATCGCCGCTTACGCGTTGGCTGAAGGCGAGTCGGTCCAAGCGGCGAATGCACTCGGCGGCGGACACACGGACGTCATCGACCATCTCGTCCTCCGCCCGTTCCCGGGAGCGACAGAAGGTGACGGCGATGCGTACATCGATCCGGCGTTCTTCCCACAACTCTTCGCACAGGATCTCCCGAAGATCATCGCGCAGGGTATGGCCGCGTCGCAGCGCCCCGGAGCGTTGGCGTCCCTGGTGACGCCCTCCGGGCCGGCCGCGTGGGAGTCCATTCCGAGCTGGTACATGGTCGCGAGCAATGACCGGATCATCCCACCCGAAGCGGAACGAGCGATGGCAGCACGAGCGGGTGCCACCACAGTCGAGATCAAGAGCTCGCACGTACCGATGCTGAGCCACCCCCTGGATGTGCTCAGCCTCATCGAGAAGGCAGCACGCTAGCGTCATCTACCAAATGAAAAATGAAGAGGAGGCTTCACCCCGATTCCATAGGGTGAGCCTCCTCTTCCCAACTGGATACACACCAGCCTCTAATCCGATCGCACTGAGAGATCCGTATGCGGTCACCGCACTTTGGGTGGACTGCAGGGCCGAATCGGTGCGAGGATCGCGCAATGGACCCTAAGCGGGACGATGAGCGCCGCATGCGGATCGCGACCGAGGCTTTTGACCTCATCGAAGCGGAGGTTCGTCCGCTCCTTGCCTCAGGTGGCCGGTTGTGGTCGAAGGGGTCGGGAGGCTACCCGAGTCGTCTACGTCAGATTCTTCATGGACTGGACAAAGCTCACGACGTCACATTCGCGACGATTGATGCGATTCAGCTACCGCGTGGTCAAAGAGTTGTGGAGCATGTGATCCCGTTCAAACGAATCGTCATAGAGATCGTCGATCCAAGCCAGGCGGACCCCAGATCGAACACTCACAATGCGCCGATCGCTGGTGGCCCTGCCACTTCTCCAGAACACCTGATCTCGATCTTCGACCAGCTTCTCCAGAAGTGTTGGGTCACGAAGGATGAGCACGACCGTCTGAATCGTGCCGGCAGCAGTCTCCAGTGGGACGCGCCAGATGGCGACGGATGGGCGCGCTATCGACATGCAGGGGTTGTCGCGCATTGCCTCACGGAGGTCGACGATCAATCTCTCTAGCCCCGCGAGGGATCCGGCTGCGGCATCACCCCGCGCCCGCCGTACTGACTGAGGCGCAGACGACGCACGAAGCAAACGGGCGGTAGTTGCCTCCCTGACAACTACCGCCCTAGCGGCTCTTCTGGGGGCGCTCTAGAGACGTCTAACCAAGAACGTCGTGCGACACACCTCGTCTACTCGCCTGTCCTTGCGTGTGTCTGACGCTGGATAGTTCTGTAGACGGTCGACCGTGCGACGTTGAATAGTTCGGCGAGCTCAGCTGTGGTGTGAGTACCGGAGTTGTGGACTTCCATGAGGTGACGCTGCTGGGGGACCGAGAGTTTCGGCTGCTTGCCGCGGAGCCGGCCCTTTGCTTTCGCAACTTGCATGCCTTCGCGAGTGCGAGCTCGGATCAAGTCCGACTCAAACTCAGCCACCATCGCGAGCACATTGAACAGCAGCCTCCCGACCGGGTCGAGTGGGTCGTGGACGGACCCGCCGATGCTGAGTTTGACGTGTTTCGCAGTGAGCTCATCGACGATGTCGCTGGCGTCGCGGAGCGAGCGTGCCAGCCGGTCAAGCTTCGCCACTNGGACCCGCCGATGCTGAGTTTGACGTGTTTCGCAGTGAGCTCATCGACGATGTCGCTGGCGTCGCGGAGCGAGCGTGCCAGCCGGTCAAGCTTCGCCACCATCGGCTGATGTGGTCTCCGCCCTCACGCCGGAGCTGCTCTTTGATGCCATCGCGATCCAGATCGACGGACCGCGAGCGTGGGACGAGAAGTTGAGCATCGAGATCGTGCTCACGGACACCGACGCCTGCTACCGACTTTGCCTCTCGAACGGCGCTCTCACCTACAGTGCCGCGCCGCAGAAGTGCGACCCCGACGTTACTCTGACGACGACCAGACGAGCCCTGCCCGCTCTGGCAACGGGCGCCCTCACCGCTGACAGTCTGGCTTCGGCTGGCATCGAGTTCAGCGGAGACGCCACAGTCCTCCAACGGCTCGCCGTCCTGCTCGATCCCGGCGACAAGGACTCGGCCATCGTGACGCCCTAGCCGCAACCGCCGTCGACGCCCGCTCGGGTGAGGACCTGTTCCTCACCGGGGCGGGCCTGCTAGAAACATCCGCAGCCCGGAGAGATGAGCGGTCGCAACGGGGCAGGTCGTCGGGCCGGCCTACACCTTGATCGGGAACGTGGCTCCGACGATGATGCATCCGATTCCCACGACGACTCCCATGCCGAGAAGCGCTCTTCGCATCCACGGCGTGAGTTCGCGTTGTGACATCGCCGTGAGGAAGAGCACCAGGGCGAACAGGACTGTGAGCAGCGAGTAGTTGTCGCCCCGCTGATTGCTCTCCAACGCCTGGTCGAACTTCGCGTCAGCCCGCGCATTCAGCGCTACCGCTTCGTTCGTGCCAGGTGGAACGTACTCCACCATGGCGAGGGGCCCCTTTTCGACTCGACCGCCTGCATCCCATGCGTCGAAAGCGACGCGGAACTCAGGGGTGAAGCGTTCCTCGATGAACTGTTGCAGCTCCGTGCGCTGGTCAGCCACGGCCAGCACCCACTGGGTATAGATCGTCAAGTCGTACTGGCGCGCATCACGTGCAGTCCCATCCGCGGCGGTGGCCTGGACCCGGGCACTCGATGCCTCGCTGAAAGCGATCGACATCTCGCCGCCCCACTTCGATGCCTCGAAGCCGCACCAGGCTGTCAGAACCGCAGTGATCGACAGCACGAACACAGTCACGATGTCGAGCGCGTGACGCTCTTTCGCGCCTGTACGACCCTGATCCATGTTTTGCCCCCTCGCTCGATTGAATCAGCACCGGGAAGCTCCGACAACCCTCTCTGAAGGCGGTCATTTATCCGCTCCGCTGAGGCTTGTGGGCAAGCGGATTCACTCAGCGACTGTGTGGAAAGCATCTCAGTCCTCGCCGCCCTCGTAAGGACCGGTTTGCGGGCGGCGGCCGCGAGACGTACTCGAGCTCGTCGGGAAAACGGCGCGTGCGTCTGGCCTCGTCCTGGAGCGCTTCACCGATAGATTCAGCTGAGCACCCATCACCGCCCCCTCCGAAAGGCGCCTGTGTCCGACACATTCACCCCCACAAAGCTGCGTGTTCGTCCTCGCGTCTGGATCGGCCTCGCCATCTGGGCCGCGTACGTCCTGCTCGTGTTCATCGTGCAAAGCCTTAGCGGCATCCCGTACACCGAGTGGGGAGAGAACGGCGGCAACCTCTTCCTCGGCGCCGGCCTCTCGCTGATCATCGGAACAATCTTCCTCGCTGTCACCGCGAGCCTGCTGGGGTGGTGGCGGCCGTCACTGTTCGACCGCCAGCACAGTGTTCGCTGGCCGGTCTTCGTCCCCGCCCTGATGGCCGTCGCGCTCCTGATCAACCTGGCGAGCACCGACTGGGGCTCCTACGACGCAGGGTTCTTCGCCGCGTCGATCGTGCTCATCCTCGTCGGCTTCACCGAAGAGATGGCGAACCGTGGCCTGCTCGTCGTGGGCCTCCGCAGCAAGCTCGGTGAAGGCTGGGTGTGGTTCATCAGCTCGGCCCTGTTCGCCGTGATGCACCTGACGAACGTGTTCACGGGACAGGGCCTCGCGCCCACCCTCCAGCAGGTCGGGCTCGCGTTCCTCGGCGGCACGGTCTTCTACATCCTGCGCCGCACGACCGGCACGCTCATCTGGGCGATGGTTTTGCACGGCCTCTGGGACTTCTCGACCTTCGCCGTCGGGCACGGCACCCCTGGCCCGTTCGCGGCATTCGGTGGCATCCTCAACATCATCGCGGGCGTCCTCGGGCTCATCGTCGTCGCCTTCGTCATCCGAGGCTCCAGCGAGCGGCTCAAGTAGGACGCCCGGCCATACAAGAACATCGCGCGCCAACCCGATCAACCACCGAGAGCCCCGCCTTATCGGCAGGGCTCTCGCCTGTTTGCCCCATGGTGCTGGTGGGGTCTCCAGCGGTGCCCCGCTGAGGTAGCCCCCTCGGGAGGAAGTGCTGATACGGGGTGAATAGGGAGCAGGCTTCGGCACCGGGCTATCCGGACCGGAGCCTGCTTTTGTCTAAGGGCCGGTAGGCCCTGTCTAGGCCTCCAAGGTTGTGTGCGACGCCCAGTCTTCGAGCTGCGCGGACGTTCGCACATCGCAAGCGCCCTCGACTAACCTGCCGCCCCGGTACAGGATGGGAGGACGTTCCCTAGACTGTGGGAACTCGAGATGGGGGCGTCGATGTCGACAACTGTTCCGGGACCGATTTCAGGCACCACGATGACTGACGCTTATGTGAAGGCCGTCGGGCGATTCGCGTATGTGTGGGGGTGGCCGATGGTGTCGATGATCAACCGACGCACTGGCCTCACCTCGGTTCCGGAGCCTGGAATGCGTGGCGGCGTTCTCCCGAACGCTCCAGTCGGTCGGGTATGCATGATGACCGACTACATCGCACCCAGCCAGCGTTTCGTCGCCTGCACGAACCAGGACGTGCTCTACGGGTTCGGATTCGGGAGCCTCGACGAGCAGCCGGCGGTGTTCCAGATCCCCGACTTCGGGGACCGCTTCTGGGTTGCCGCCGCGTGGGATCACCGCACGGACTCGTTCGCGCAGTTGGGCAAGCAGTACGGAACCGAACCGGGCTTCTACGCCGTTGTCGGACCGAACTGGGACGGGGAGATCCCTGACGGCATCACCGGCGTCTTCCGGTCATCGACCGCCCTCGCCGCATTCTGTCCCCGGGTCTTCATCGAGGACACGGCGGAGGATCGAGCCGCGGTCGCCGACCTGATCCCGAAGCTGAACATCTACCCGCTCGACGAGTTCGACGGCGCTGTCCACGAGTACGACTGGGCGAACGTGCCCAGCTTCCCGGTGCCGGAAGCGGCGGCGGAGGGAGAGATCCATTGGGTGAACCCCGACACCTTCTTCGACCAGCTTGTCGAGGTGCTCGCAACCGTGCCACCACTCCCCGGCGAGGACGCCCTGTACCAGCAATTCAGCGCCCTGCTCGAAGCTGCAGATGCCGACTCATCGGTGAAGGCGGCGCTGGTCGAAGCCGCGCGGGAAGCGGAGAAGGAATTGATCACGCCCCTGCTCCGCTGGGAACACAATGGCCCCGGTGCGGGCAACGGATGGTACTCGCCGAAGAACAACTCGGCATTCGGCACCGACTACCTCACCAGAACGGCGATCGCCCGCTCGAACATGTTCGAGAACACGCCCCAGGAGACGAAGTACGTCTTCACCGACACCGACGTCGACGGTAACCAGCTCAACGGCACCCACAAGTACACAGTCACCTTCACCGCCGACGGCCTCCCGCCGGTCGACGGATTCTTCTCTCTCACCCTGTACAACCAGCACCACTTCTACTACGAGAACGAACTCGGGCGGTACTCGCTCGGCACCAAGAACCCGGACCTGCAGTTCGGCGACGACGGCTCACTGACCTTCTACGTCGGCAATGAACTGCCGGCCGATGCGCCTGCGAGCAACTGGCTGCCAGCTCCGGCTGACGCCTTCTCCGTGTACATCCGCGCCTATTGGCCGAAGCAAGCGATCATCGATGGCACGTGGCTGCCGCCCAAGGTGGAACGCGTCAGGTAGGTCGCGCCCGGATCTCGTTCATGACCGTTCGGTCCACACGATCAGTACCTTCGCGGCACAGGGCGGACCTGGCCGGACCGGCGGGTCTGTACCGTTGAGAATTCGAGCGTTGGTGTTCAGGCCGCTCCTCCGTGGAACCGGAGTTGGTTTCTTCACCCCTCGCCGGAGTCAGGGTGTGACTATTGCGAAGTCGGGGTCTGGCGAGTCGATGTACGTGCGCAGCCGTGCGAGAGCGCCAGCGTCGCCGGTGGTCTCGCCGCCGGCGCCGGCCGGATCGGCAGCGGTCAGCGCGGCGAAGAGACGTCCAGACGGGACTGTGATCGTCACGTCCGCCGGTCGCTTCGACGACGCGGCGGTGTGGGTGAGGACGCCGTTGCGCAGGGTGACCCTCTAGGTCGTTTCGCGGTCCGGCAGCACGACATCCAGGTAGATGGTGTCGTGCCAGGAGCGTGGGCCGTCGATCTGCACCGCGATGGCGTCGAAGATCTGCGGTGGGGTGAGCTGGGCGAGAGTGTCGGCGGAACTGCTCGAGACGGGGGTCCGAAGTTGCCGTGGCGCAGCTCGTGGGTGCAGGCGAGGAAGACGTTGTGCCAGGTCCCGTTCTCGGCTCCGTACCCGAGCTGTTCGAGGGCATCTGCCAGGAGAGCCTTCGCCTCGGCGTTGTCCGGTTCTGCGAACACGACGTGACTGACCACCTCGGCGACCCAGCGCAGATCACCGTCGGCCAGCGACTGCCGTGCGCGTTCGAGGACGGCGGCGGCTCCGCCCATGTAGCCTACGTACCTTTGCCCTGCTCGACGGGGGTGTGCTGCCACAAATGGGCCGAGTTGCCGTCGAACCACCCCATGTACCGGTTGTAGATCGCCTTGACGTTGTGGCTGACGGATCCGTAGTAGCCACGCGCGTGCCACGCCCGCTCGAGTGCCGGCGGGAGTTACACCATCTCGGCGACCTCCGAGCCGACGTGGCCCTTGTTCAGCAGCCGCAACGTCTGGAGTCAGCAGGTTGTGCTGCGCGTGGGTGGCGTTCTCCGCCACGCACAACGCCCGATGGTCGGGCAGGTGGAAATGCATCTCGGCGGGAGCCTCGGTGCCCGGGGCGAGCTGGAACACGATCCGGACGCCGTCGATCGTGTGCTCCTGCCCGCCATTCAATCGGTGTCAATTGCCACTGGCAAGCAAGCCAGGTCCAAGCGACGTTGTGTCTCGACCATTTGCCGCTCACTCGCAGACATGGTCCAGGTCTACGACCCAGCTACCGCCATCGTCCATCCTGAAGCGGGTCCCGTGGCATGGGTCTAAACCGAGTCTGCAAATTGATTGCATTCTTAGCGCCCGCATGCGGATCCAACCCGGGCGGTCGGCTGCGAGCTAGGCGGCAGCAGCCCGCTCGGCGAGTGCCGCAGCGTCCCGTATCGCTTCCGTGAAGGCGAGCGGTGCTTCTTGCGCCAGGTTGTGACCCGCGTGCGGAACCTGGCGGTGCTCGTACGGTCCGGAGAATCGTGCGCCGGCTATGGCAGTGTCTCGGGCAGGGAAGTTACCGTCGGCGAGACCGTCCAAGGTGATGGTCGGCACGAAGATGGAGGGCAACTGCGCCAGCTGGGCTTCCAGCCGGGAGTACTCGGCGGCCCCGGATACGCGGAAGAGTCGGTGCCGATACGAGTGGATCACGACGTCGACGTAGTCGGGGTTCTCGAACGCTTCCGCGGCACGGTCGAGGTCACCTTCAGTGAACGCCCAATCCGGCGAGTTGCGACGCCAGATGACTTCAGCGATGCCCCGCCGGTTGTCCGTGAGCCCGGCACGACCACGCTCGGTGAGGAAATAGAAGAAGTACCAGAAGCCCGCCTCCAGGTCCGGGCGTATGGGCTGCATCGATGCGCTGATGTCCTGGATGAGGTACCCGTTGACGGACACGAGGGCGGTCACGCGCTCGGGCCACAGTGCTGCGACGACGCAGGCAGCGCGGCCGCCCCAGTCATAGCCCGCGAGGATCGCCTGAGGAATCTGAAGAGCATCCAGGAGCTCGAGAGTATCCCGTCCCAGCGCGGCCTGTTGGCCGCTGCGGGGAATGGTGTCGTCCAGGAAGCGTGTGTCACCGTGCCCGCGCAGGTGCGGCACGATGACACGATAGCCCGCGTCGGCCAGCGTCGGCGCGACGTCGACGTAGCTGTGGATGTCATACGGGAATCCATGCAACAGCAACACCGGCGGGCCCTCTGCTGGACCTGCTTCGAAGTAGGCGACATCGAGGTGCGCTGTTCGGATGTGTCGCAGCGGTTCGAGACGATGTGTCCCAGTCATGTGTGCTCCCTCTCCTGCAATGGCTCGTCAATGGCGTATCGCCTGGCACGTTGGCACGACCATGCCATCAGCTTCGACCGGGCAGAGCGCCGCTCTGTGACGAGGGCGTGACGAGGGTCGACGGAGCCGTCCACAGCGTTGGTCCGTCTGTCACAGTCGGCCGCTGGACCCGGTCGTAGCTGGCACGAGCATCCGTCAGAGATGTTCCTGTCCGACGAACGACGCACAACGGAAGGCACCCATCATGAACGCGCACATCCTCGACCCCGAGGCCCAGGCCATCGCCGACGCCTCGTCGACACCCCCGTTCCTCTATCAACTGGGCGCGGACGGCGCCAGGAAGGTCCTCGACGACCTGCAGGCCGCTCCCATCTCGAAGCTCGACATCGACGAGGAGTGGATCACCGTTCGCGCAGCCGTCGGCGACGTGCGGGTACGGATCGTCAAGCCGGCCGGCTCGATTGGTCTGCTGCCGACGATCCTCTACGTCCATGGCGGTGGCTGGGTCATCGGCGACGCCGCCACGCACGACAGGCTCGTGCGCGAGATCGCAGTCGGTGTCGATGCCGCCGTGGTGTTCGTCGAGTACAACCGCTCGCCAGAGGCGAAGTATCCGGTCGCCATCGAGCAGGCCTACGCCACCGCCCAGTGGATCACCCGATCCGGATCGGAGAAGGGCCTGGATGCCCAGCGACTGGCGGTGGCCGGCGACTCCGTCGGCGGGAACATGACCGCGGCGGTGACGATCCTGGCCAAGGAGCGCGGCGACGTGTCCTTCGTGCACCAGTCGCTCTACTACCCCGTGACCGACGCTGCCCAGGACACCGACAGCTACCGGGAATTCGTGGACGGGCCGTACCTGACGGCGGCGGCGATGGCGTGGTTCTGGGACAGCTACCTTCCGGATGTCTCGAAGCGGGCCGAGATCACGGCCTCACCGCTTCGCGCGTCGCTCGAACAGCTGGCTGGACTCCCTGAGGCGTTTCTGCTGACCGACGAGAACGACGTACTCCGCGATGAAGGCGAAGCGTATGCGCGGCGACTCGCGGAGGCAGGGGTGCGGACCACGAGCGTGCGATACAACAACACCCTGCACGACTTCATGATGCTGAACCCGCTCCGGCCCTCTCCTGCCGTGACCGCCGCAGTCGAGCAGGCAGTGCACGTGCTCCGCAAAGCCCTCGGGCGCTCTTGAGCGCGTGGGGGACCAGGTGACGACTGCGCTTCAGCGCACCGCCGCGTTGCTGGTCCCGACCTACGACTCGTTCATCGCGTTCCTTCAGGGAGCGCGGTGAACGTGTCGTAGCCGCAGAGCGCGAATGTCACGCCCTATCGCTCTGGAGCGATCACGTCCGCGTATTGCCCGTTCTCGGCGATGAACGCAGCGACGACCGGGCACTGCACCGTAACCTGCGTGCCACGATCACGGATGTCGTCGAGTGCATCGGCGATGAGTTCTGAGGCGATGCCCCGATTGCGGAACTCCGATTCCACTGTCGTGTCACGGATGATCACCCGACCATCCTCGACGTCATATCGGACGCTCGCGATCTGCTTGCCGTCGATCAGCGCAGCGTAGACATGGTCCTCGGATCGGTGACGCAACTGGATCTCGGAGTCGGCGTCGTCTGAGGGTCGATCGACCTCACGGACAGCCCTCAGCGTCACGTCGTCAACAGGGGCTGTTGTGCCCTCGTCCAGGAATCCGGCGCCGTCAGGGTAGCCGGCGGAATCGGGGTACTCGAACGGTCGGGTTTCATCGTCTGCACTCATGAGGACCTCCTAGGGTCGATTGCGAATCATGACAGGATTCGGCGGCGGGTGGGACCAGCCATGCTCTGCTTGGCGCAACCTCCGAGAAGGCCGCCTGAAACCCGGTACTCCCGCTCTTCTCTCACGACTCGGCCGAGCCTGTCGTAAGTAGTGACCGGGTTGACCACAGAGTTGTGACTGAACAGGAAAATCGCTCCAGTGGCCTTCTGCAGGCGAGCTCACGAAACGGACGACGTCGTCACAAGTCGCCATCCCTCGTGGTCAGAGTGTGTATCCCGTCCGCACCGGGCGGACGGGGGTTCGAGAAGGGCATCAGTCATGTCAGATCAGAATCCGACCGTCGTGTTCGTGCACGGCGCATTCGCGGAGTCCGCCAGCTGGAACGGCGTCATCGCCGCCCTCCACGCCGAGGGCATCACCTCCGTCGCGGTCGCCAACCCGCTCCGCAGCCTCGCCGGCGACGCCGCCTACGTTCGGGACGTCATCGCTTCCGTCGACGGGCCTGTAGTGCTGGTGGGCCACTCCTACGGCGGACTCGTCATCAGCGAGGCATCCGCCGGAAACGACCAGGTCGTCGGCCTCGTGTACGCCTCCGCCTTCGTGCCCGAGCCCGGGGACAGCGCCTTCACGCTCTCTGCAAGCGAGCCCGGCTCCACGCTCGGCGACTCCCTCGACGCTCACCCGATCTCGACCGGAGGTGTGGAACTGGTGATCCGCCGACCCTTGTTCCGCGACCAGTTCGCCGCCGACGTGCCTGTGCAGGTCGCCGGCCTCATGGGTGCGACTCAGCGTCCCGTGACGGAGACCGCCCTGAAAGACACAGTGCAGGCGACGACGCCCGGATGGAAGGACCGCCCGTCATGGCACGTGTTCGGCAGCGAGGATCGCAACATCCCGGCGGCGGTGTTCCGCGCCGGCGCTGAACGCGCGGGCTCGCGGGGCACGACCGAACTCACGGGTGCCTCGCACGCCGTCAGCGTCTCGCAGCCCGAAGCAGTGGCAGCAACGATCCTGGACGCGGTCCGCGGCGTGACCCAGGACCGTGCAGCCGCATAATCCACGGCCGCAGCTCCATGCTCGGAGTGCGCGGGGCGAACTTCTGTCCCGCGCACTCGCACCGCAGTAGCGGTCACACGGCATCTCTTTTCAGGGGATTCCCTTGATCACGTCACAACTGTGCGTTACAACCGGTCAGAGTTGGCAAGGACAGCTGGTGTTCCTCGACCGACCGGCAGGATGAGAAATGGATGCAACCCTCGACGATGCACTCGCCGCCTTCCAGGCCGTCCGCGGAAGGCTGTTCGGCATCGCGTATCGGATGCTCGGCAGCGCAAGCGAGGCGGAGGACATCGTCCAAGACGCGTGGCTGCGCTGGCAGGGGACTGACCGCACGTTGGTGCAAGACCCCCCAGCGTTCCTGGCAACCGTGACGACCCGCTTGGCGATCAATGCGCTCCACTCGGCGCGTGCGCAGCGGGAAACCTACATCGGGCCGTGGCTGCCGGAGCCGGTCGACACCAGCGCGGATCCGACCCTCGGCGCCGAGCGCGCTGAAGCGCTCGGCTTCGCGGTGCTCGTGATGCTCGAGCGCCTCACCCCGACGGAGCGGGCGGCGTACGTGTTGCGCGAGGCCTTCGCGTACCCCTATGAACAGATCTGTGAGATCGTGCAGGTGTCCGAGGCCGCTGCCCGGCAACTCGTCTCTCGAGCGCGGAAGCACCTGACAGGTGAACGCCGGCGTGAGGTGCCGCAGTCCGAGCAGCGGAGGCTGCTCACCGCGTTCTTGACTGCAGCGAAGACCGGCGATCTCGTCGAACTGGAGCACCTCCTCTCCGAGGATGTCGTCTCGTACTCCGATGGCGGCGGGGTCGTGCGAGCTTCGAAGTTCCCGGTGATCGGCCGCGAGCGGGTCGCGAAGTTCATTCGCGCCTTCCACACGCATTTCTGGGATGGCGTTGACACCGTCGAATCCGAGACCAACGGCCAGGCTTCGGTGCTCCTGTCGAAGGACGGCACGATCTTCGCAGTACTGACTGTCGTAGCGGGCGCCACGGGCATCGATCAGGTGCTCTGGATGATGAATCCTCACAAGCTCGAGGCAGTGACCCTTCGTGCCGTCGTATGACCTGACCGCTCGCCTGCGCGCCGCATTGGACCACGGCGACGACCTTGCTCTTGTCAGTGTCCTGCACCGTGACGTATCCCTGGTCACCGACTCCGGTGATGAGTCCGGCGGCGAGGTGAGCGGCCGCATGCGTGTCGTCAGTGCACTTCACGATCTCCAGACGCGACATCCAGATGCTGGCTTCTTCACGGCGAACGTCAACGGGCAGACGGGCCTCGCCCTTCGGCGTTCGGGCGGTGAGGTCATCGGTGTGCTCAGCGTCGAGGGCGCGACAGCGATCGCGAAACTATGGCTATGCACGTCGCCGCCGAAGCTCGCGAGCTGGAATCGGCGCCATTCGACCCACTGAACGAGTGTTCAAATGCCGTCACAGATCGCATGGGTGCCCGGTCTGAGCTTCATGAAGGCAGCGGACCAGCCGCTGCCCTGACAGAAGGCAGTGAAGTCATGAAGATCGTCGTCATCGGAGGTACCGGCCTCATCGGGTCCAAGGTCGTCGAGCGCCTCGCCCAACACGGCCACGAGGCCGTTGCTGCGTCGCCGAACTCGGGTGTGAACACCATCACGGGGGAGGGATTGGCGGAAATGCTCGGTGGCGCACAGGTGGTTGTCGACGTGTCGAACTCGCCGTCGTTCGCTGATGACGACGTGCTCGCGTTCTTCACCACGTCGACCGCCAACCTGCTCGCTGCTGAGCGTGAGGCCGGCGTCACCCATCACCTGGCCCTGTCGATCGTGGGCGCCGAGCGCCTGCCGAGCAGCGGCTACCTACGGGCGAAGGTGGCTCAGGAGAAACTGATCAAGGAGTCGGGACTGCCCTACTCGATCGTTCGGGCCACGCAGTTCTTCGAGTTCGTGGGACGGATCGCTGACGAAGCGACCGTCGGCGGCACTGCACGCCTGTCCACAGGACTCATGCAGCCGATTGCGGCAGCGGACGTCTCGGCGGCAGTCGCCCGCGTCGCGGCCAACGATCCAATCAACGGCACGGTCGAAGTCGGTGGACCCGAGCGCATTCCCCAGGACGAGCTCGTGCGTATTGCCATGGCAGCCAATGGCGACTCCCGGGTCGTGATCGGCGACCCTGAGGCCACCTACTTCGGCACGAAGATCACAGGCACCGAGCTTGTGCCCGAGAGCGCCGACGCCCAGCTCTCGACCACCACGTTCGCGGACTGGCTCGCCGCCCAGCCGACAGCCGTGTAGCGCGCCAGCGCATCCAGGGCTTTCAGCATCCGCCCCCCCCGGAGGGTCAGCCCGCGTCACGCCACGTGAGAGACGCCGGCATGCGCTCCCTCGGGCGTGACCGGCTGGCCCGCCGAAGGGAACCACCGTGCGACTGTCACGGAGGGAGTGCGCCGCCGGTCGTCGTAGTTTGCGGGCCGATACCCGCGGGAATGGAGTCAGAAGATGTCCGAAGAGAAGGATGCTCCCGCCCTGTTGGGTGCGCTGGGATCTGAGCAATTCCTGCTCCAGTCGATCGCCAGTTCCACGATCAGTGAAGCCGGAACTCGCTGCATGGTCTATCTGTCCACACTGTCCGGTGGCCTGGTGGCGATCGGGTTCACGAGCAGTTCCGAGGGTCTCCTCGGCCCACTCGCCTTCACGGTCCTCCCCACCATCTGGGTCCTCGGATGGTTCACGGTCGTACGCCTGGTGGACACCACCATCGAGAACATCACGGTCGCACGCCGGATGGAACGGATCCGAGCTCACTACGCCACCCTCGGCCCGTACGCCTCAACGTTCTTCACCGAGGAGGATCCCCTCACCACCGGGAAATACGGTGTGCACTATTCCAAGTGGTCCATCCTCTTCGGAATGGCCAGCATGATCGGCGTGGTCAACGCCGTGCTGGGCGGTGCGATCACGGCTCTCGCCTTGAGCGTCGGAGTCGGTGCGTCGAATACGGCCGCCACGGGGTCTGGCGTGCTCGCAGGCATCCTCGTGTTGGTGGCAACGTTCGCTTACCAGCGTCGCCGCGTCCGTGCGGTCATCGCTGGTAGCAGGGGTGCATGATGACACTCACGTCGAAACAGCAGATCCGGAACGATGCGGCTGGCACCAGCCGTGCCTGGCCCACCATGTGGGAATGGCTGGCCAGACCCATGCACTACAGAGCAGTGCGCAGGTTCCGTCTGGCAGCTGAGCACGCGGATGCGGCGGACCTCGCTGCTCTCCTCGATCCCGGAATAACGGTCGTCGTGGACTCCGGCGAGACGACTCCACCGACGATCAGGGTGGTGAGAGGAACCGATGACGCCGTCGCGCTGCTGCGCCACGGCATGCGAAGCCGAGACGGCTTGGTCATCGTCGAGCGCTCCGTGAATGGGCAGGCCGGTCTCGTACTCAGCCGAGACGGCACAGCGACCGCGGCGATGACCGTCGACTTCGCGGGCGAGCTGATCAGCATGGTGTGGATTCGCCTTCATCCGGAGACCCAGCGTCACTGGAACACCGTGTAGCGGCCGAGCATCGCCGCGGACGGTCCTCACCGGTCACAGATTCGTTCGGCATCCGGTCCTACTTAGTGAGAGGAGACGATCGTGAGGAAGATTCTTGTTGTAGGCGGAGGCTATGCCGGGTTCTACACGGCGTGGAAGTTGGAGAAGAAGCTCCGTCGTGATGAGGCTGAGATCACGATCATCGATCCCCGCCCGTACATGACCTACCAACCCTTCCTGCCCGAAGTCGCAGCGGGGTCCATCGAAGCTCGCCACGCCGCAGTCTCGCTGCGAAGCCATCTACGACGCACCAAGCTCATCTCTGCGACTGTCATCCGAATCGACCATGCGACGAAGACCGTAGTCGCTGCGCCGAAGGACGGGCCCGAGTTCGCAGTCGGCTACGACATCATCGTTGTGACTGCCGGCGCCGTCACTCGCAAGTTCCCTATCCCGGGCCTGAGTGACGAAGCGATCGGCCTGAAACACGTCGAAGAGGCTGTCGCGATCCGCGACCGCCTGCTGACGGCGTTCGACCGCGCATCCACCATGCCTGCCGGACCAGATCGGTCCCGCCTCCTGACCGTCACCGTCGTGGGCGGCGGGTTCGCCGGCGTCGAAGCATGTGCAGAGCTGCTCTCACTCGCGACCGCGCTGCTGAAGTCGTACCCGGAGGTGAGTTTCTCCGAGCTCGGTCTTCACCTCGTGGAGGCCTCCGGCCGGATACTCCCCGAAGTCACGGACAAGGCAGGAGCATGGGTTGTGCGTTCTCTCGAGGAACGCGGGGCGCACGTGCACCTCAACAGCCAGCTGCTGTCCGTCGACAGCGGCCACGTCATCCTGTCAACCGGGGAACGATTCGACTCGCCCCTCGTCGTGTGGACAGCCGGAAATGCCGCAAACCCGATCGTCGCACAGCACACCGACCTCCCGATCGATGCCCGCGGCTCCGTGATCGTTCGTGCCGACCTCCGCGTCGGAACCGACAGCGACCCCGTCGCAGACGCATGGGCTGCGGGCGACGACGCGGCAGTTCCCGACCTCGCATCGCCGTTGCCGGGCGCACGAACGGTTCCCAACGCCCAACACGCGGTCAGGCAGGGCAAGCACCTCGCGAAGAACATCGCGGCCAGCATCCGCGGCGGGCGCACCCGGGACTACGTCCACCACAGCCTCGGGGTCGTCGCGACCCTGGGCATCGGCCGAGGCATCTTCCAGTACCGGAGCCTCACCGTGACCGGCCTGCTCGCCTGGCTGATGCACCGCGGCTACCACGTCCTGGCGATACCGACATGGGAACGCAAGGTGCGGGTACTGCTCGTCTGGTTCTCAGCACTGCTGTTCGGAAGGGACATCGTCTCCCTGCTGTCTGTCCAGCATCCCCGGGAAGCATTCGTGCGCGGCGGTGATCCGACACTCGACATACCGCGGGTCGGAGCTTCTGATGCCCATTGACCGACGTGCGCCGAGGCGGCCCCTCACCGACCGCGCAGCTCACCTGCTCGCAACCACTCCGCTTGGCGGAAGGCTGAGCTCCTTCGTCGCCGAGCTCCGCACCCGGCGTGTTCCACTGCACTGGACGAACATGTTCGGCGTGGTCTCGATGGCCTGCGTCGCCGTCATCTTCGTCACCGGCGTGTTCCTGACGCTCCTCTACGAACCCTCCAGCGCCCCCGTCATCTACAACGGGCGGTACGCCCCACTGGATGGGGTGACGATGTCCGAAGCAATGCGGTCCACGATGAACATCTCATTCGAGGTCCAAGGCGGAATGCTCATACGTCAGGCGCACCACTGGGCGGCGCTTCTCCTGCCGGCATCCCTGATCCTGCAGCTCCTCGTCACCTACTTCACCGGTGGGTTCCGACGTCCGCGACGACTCGGCTGGGTCCTCCTGTTCTTGACCCTCATCGTCGCGCTCGTCGGAGGGTGGAGCGGGTACGCGCTCCCGGACGACGTGCTCGCGGGGACTGGTCTTCGCATCGTCGAAGGCATCGTGCTCGGCATACCGGTCGTCGGGACGTCCCTCGCATCCATTCTGTTCGGAGGCGAGTTCCCCGGGTCAATCATCGAGAACCTCTACCCGATCCATGTTGCACTGGTGCCGGGCGCCCTGATCCTCTTGCTCGCCGCACGCATCCGGGTCGGATGGTCGCGCAAGCCAGCCCAGTTCGCAGGTCCGGGAAGGACGGAACGCAACGTGGTGGGCCTCACCCTCTGGCCGGCAGCTGCGACCCGAGCATTCGGTCTCTTCGCGATCGTCAGCGGACTTCTCGTCCTCATATCGGCAACAGTGACGATCGGCCCATCCTGGCTGTACGGTCCGTCGTCCCCAGGAGACGCCTCCGCAGGCAGCCAACCGGACTGGTACACCGGCTTCCTCGACGGTGCTCTGCGTCTCGTGCCGCCGGGCTGGGAGGTCGAATGGCTCGGACACACGTGGACGCTCGCAATCCTGATACCGCTGGTCGTCGTCAGCCTCTTCCTCCTGGCAGTGGTGGCCTATCCGTTCATTGAGGAATGGACAACCGGTGACAGTCGCGACCACAACCTCCTCGACCGACCCCGAAACACTCCGGGCCGTACAGGATTCGGTGTTGCCGGGATCGTGTTCTTCGGAGCTCTGTGGGGAGCGGGGAGCGCCGACATCGCTGCGACGCATTTCCGGCTCGGAATCGAGAGCGTCGTCCACACGTTCCAGGTCTTGCTGCTCGTCGGACCGATCATCGCCTTCGTTCTGACCAGACGCATCTGCCTCGCGCTGCAGAACAAGGACCGCGAGTTGCTGCTGCACGGATTCGAGACAGGACGGATCGTACGGCTCCCCGGCGGCGAGTACACGGAAATCCATCAAGCGGTGGACACCTACGAACGATGGAGCCTCCAGAGCGCCAACGACCAGAACCCATACCAGGCCCGCCCTGATGAACGCGGGCGACTCCGGCCAGTGAACGTACTGCGAGCTCGGATCTCTCGGTTCTTCTTCGCTGACACACTCGCACCCATTCCTCCTGGCGAACTCGGCCAGCCGACCACCGGCGTCGTCCCTGCAGGATCAGCTCATGTCGAAGATGCCCAGCGCGTGGAGGTCGAAGATGCCCAGCGCGTGGAGGTGGCATGACGAAACCACGTGCTGGTCGTGCCTGCCGTGGTATCGAGCCTGCACTGTCCCGGTGAGCGATCCCTCTGCGGCTGTCCGCTGTCCGCCGGCCCGGCACCGCGAACGCTGCCGTGTAAGCGCAGCGTGAGAGCGATGAAAGTACCGGCCATCAGACTTGTTGGATGGCGGAATATCGATCAGTTGTTTCACGTGACGGCACCGAGATCAGTTATGCGCACGTGGGTACTGGTCCGGGTCTGGTGATCGTGCCCGGCAATAACCGGATGGCCCACAACTATCGCCGGCTAGTAGGCGAGCTTGCCCACCGTTTCGCGGTTTCAGTGATCGACCGGCGAGGGCGCGGCGCTAGCGGCCCCCAAGGCGCTGCGTATGGGCTTGACCGCGAGATCGAGGATCTGCGAGCGGTTCAACGCGCCGAGCATGCCGGACTCGTGTTCGGTCACAGCTACGGCGGCCTGATCGCGCTTCAGGCGGCGCGCGGGGATCGTCGCATCCAGCAACTCGCCGTCTATGAACCCGGCGTGTCCCTCAACGGCTCTTTCGATGCGTCATTCCTGCCTGAATTCGAGGAACTCCTTGCCGCGAACCGTCACATCGCTGCGATGTCCCTGTTCCTCAAACGGACTCGATTGACTCCGTTTCCGGCCTCAACCCCTCGCTTCGTGTTCAGTGCTCTCAGCGCTCTCATGGTGGGTGGGAGGAATGGCGCGGAGATGCGGAGCCTGATGCCGACCACACCACCTGAGATCAGGGAGATCATGAGACTCGACTCCGACGGAGCGAACTACGCAGAGATCACCGCCGACACGCTTCTCCTCGGTGGCTCGAAGACTCCCACGTATCTCACTGGGGTACTCGATCCTCTGCAACGGATGATCCCAACTGCTCGCGTGGCGATGCTTGACGGTGCTGACCACAATGCTCCCGATGAGAGTTCTCCACGTATTGTGGCGCAGCGGCTGGAGACATTCTTTGCTGGTTAGCGAATGGCTTCTAGACGACAGCGCCAGAGCTGTCTATGGGATCCGCTCCTCGTGGCGTGGCGTGGCGTGGCGTGGCGTGGCGTGGCGTGGCGTGGCGTGGCGTGAGCGGGCGCGGCAGGTTGTTCTAGCCGCGTAGCTCCCGGCACCAGGAACTCGCGGATTCCGGCCGTGCGCCAGTGTCTCGGAATCCGATCAAGGATCGGCATACGCTGTCGGTGATGCCGACCGAAGGATTCGCCGTGTCCGATGACAACACTCCTGACCACCACATCCCCTCCGCGGATGAGCCCAGCTTTCCTGAGCTCGAGGCTGACGAGACCATCCCGCCGCGGCCGGAGGAGGAGATCGCCGACGTGTTGCGGGCCGAGCCCGACCTCGAGGACCACAGCCGGCACCCAGACGCGTGAGCCGCGTCAGTTGACGATGGTTGAGCTGTCATAGAGGATCCGACGCGCTGCCCTCCTCGCCGGGTGCGGCAAAACGGAATCGGATGTCGTACAGACATTCACTGGCTGCTGTCGCGTCGGCGAGTGCACGGGTCGCAGCCTTCCGCCGGTCGCTCCAGCGCGCGGAGTCGGAGTCCAAATACTGCTGAAACAGGATCAGCCCGTCATCCGGTTTGCTCTCGAGGGGGGAGTGGAATGATTGACAGATGCCGTCGTTCCTATTCATCTACCGGGCTGGCCCTGACCCCGTACCCGCCGACCGTGTCGCGGAGAACCGGGAGGCATGGGGTGCCTGGAACGCCGCCGTCCAAGAGGATTACGGGATCCGTACCTCGGGCGGGAAGTTTGTGACCTCGTCAGGAGTGCACGACTCCGATGGCATCGCGCGCGGCGCGTCCATGGTCGAGTTCGAATCCTTGGAAGCCGCCGTCGCCATGGCGAAGAAGAGCCCCAACCTCGCATTCGGTGGCAGCGTCGAAGTCCTCGAAGAATGGGCGCGCCCCAACCAGTAGTTTGTGGCAGCCTGCCACGTTTCGCCGCTCAGCGGGCACGAAGCGCCCCTGGGCGAGGCTGGGTAGTAGGGGGAGAGTTGAATGAGGAGAGGCCTGCCGCGTTGACCGTGGGGCTTCCTCGTGGGTCAGATGTCTGCGAGAAGTTCTTGCACCCGCACCTTGATATCGTCGCGGACACGCCGAACCACGTCGATGTCCTGACCGGCGGGGTCTTCGAGTTCCCAGTCCTCGTAGCGCTTGCCAGGGAAGATCGGGCAGGCGTCACCGCAGCCCATGGTGATGACGGCGTCGGCGGCGCGGACATCGTCGGTCTGCAGCAACTGGGGGACGGCTTGACTGATGTCGATGCCCTCCTCGCGCATCGCTTCGACCGCGACCGGGTTGATGGCGGTTCCGGGCTCCGACCCTCCCGACAGGACGGTGACGCGACCGCCGGACAGGGCGTGGGCGTAGCCTGCGGCCATCTGGGAGCGGCCGGCGTTGTGGACGCAGACGAAGAGGATGGTGGGCTCGGTCATGGGGTTGCTCCGTTCGTGGTGCTGCGTCGTTCGATGAGGATGGTGTCTCGCCAGGCGCCGGCGTGGGGCCCGTGGGACATGAGCGCGATCCGTTCGCGGCGACCGACGGTCCGGAAGCCGGCGGTCTCGTGCAGGCGCAGGCTGGCGGTGTTCTCCGGGAAGACGGAGGACTGGATGGTCCAGTATCCAGCCAGGTCGGCGGCGGCGATGAAGGCATCGAGGAGCAGCCGTCCGACACCGGTCCCGCGGGCACCGGCGGCGACGTAGACGGAGTGCTCGATCACTCCTCGGTAGACAGGTCGGTTGGAGGCGGGCGTCGCTGCAGCCCAGCCGATCACCCGGTCCGCGGCCACCGCCACCAGCCGGAGGTCGTTGAGTCTGCTCGTGTCGAACCGCTCCCAGTCGCGCGGGGGCTCGGTCTCGAAGGTGGCCTGGCCGGTGGCGATCCCGTCGGCGAAGATGGCGCGGACATCCGGCCAGTCACTAGGGACCATCGGGCGAACGTCCATCATGACCAGGACGCCTCAGTGGCGGTTCCGCAGCAGGATGCCTCAGACGATTGATCGGAGGAGCCCACACCGGTGGCGGGGAGGGTCAGGGCGACGGCGGATGCGGCGGCGTGGTCGCCGTCGAGGTGCGCGACGATCGAGCGGACCTGTTCGTATCCGGTGGCGAGGAAGAACGTGGGGGCGCGTCCGTAGCTCTTCATCCCGGCGAGGTAGAAGTCCGGTTCGGGCTGGCGCAGCTCGGTGACCCCGTGCGGGGCGACGGTGCCGCAATTGTGGATGTTCGGGTCGATCAGTGGTGCGAGCCGGCGGGGTGCTTCGACGATCTCGTCCAGGTCGAGCCGGATCTCGCGGAGCATGTCGAGGTCGGGTCGGAAGCCGGTGGCGTTCACGACAGTGTCGCCGGTCAGTGTGGTGACGGTCCCGGCTCGGCTGCCGGTGAGGGCGATCCGGTCATCGTCGCGGTGCAGGCGGATGATCTCGAACCTGTCGACGACCTCGATGCGTCCGTCGGCGACGAGCTGGTCGACACGACGGCCGATCGATGCACGGGCGGCGAGCTCATCGTCGGCCGAAGACGTGACCCGTACCGCTGACGCGTTCCGGATGACCCAGCTGATGGTGGTTCCTGCTTCGGTGTCGGCGAGCTGGGCGAGGTTGAGCAGCGTGTTCGCGGCGGAGTGGCCGGCGCCGACGACAACGGTGTGGCGGCCAGCGAACTGGATACGGTCATGACCCAGCACATCGGGCAGGGCATGGCTGACGAGGTCGGCGACCTCAGGCAGTCCGAGCGGGTCCAATCCGGAGGAGGCCAGCGAGTTGGGGCTCCGGTAGGTGCCGGAGGAGTCGATGACGGCGCGGGCGGTGACCTCGGTGACGGTGCCGTCGTCGTCGCGCAGGCGGAGCAGGAACGGCGTCTGGGCGCGGCCGGCGGTTCGGGTGCGGTCCATCCCTGCCCGGCTCACGGCGACGATCTCCACGCCCGTGTGGATGTGTTCGGCGAGCTGTGGCAGTGCCGCCAGCGGGTGCAGGTAGGAACCGATGAGCTCACCGCCGGTGGGCAAGCCGTCGTTGGCTGGATGCTGCCATCCGGCGTCTTCGAGCAGTCGCCGCGATGCAGGGTCGACGAGGTGCTTCCAGGGGGAGAACAGGCGGATGTGCGCCCACTGCGCGATCGAGTCAGCGACAGCGTCACCGGCCTCGTAGACGACGAACGGGATGCCGCGTTCGGTGAGGTTCGCGGCAGCGGCCAGTCCGATCGGTCCGGCGCCGATGACGGCGACAGGCAGAACATCCAAGCGGTTGTCGCGGACGGCCGGTGCGGTCAGATCGATGAGGGTCACAGTGCTCCTCCAGAGCATCGAAGAATGTCGATGCGTTGAGCTTGGAACATCCATCGACGTTTGTCAATATTCGGGTACAGTGTGTTCCATGACCGGTCTGATCGAGCTTCCCCTGCTGCAGCCGGACGCCTGCTGCACTCCGCTGACGAAGGAGACCATCTCCGCAGAGGATGCCGAGAAGACCGCGCTGCTGTTCAAGGCGCTGGCGGACCCGACCAGGCTCCGACTCATCTCGATCGTGGCAGCCTCCGAAGGCGAGGAGGCCTGTGTGTGCGACCTCACGGATCCGATCGGGCTCAGCCAGCCGACCGTCTCCCACCACCTGAAGATCCTCATGGATGCCGGCTACCTCACCCGCTCCAAACGCGGCACATGGGCGTACTACAAGCTCGTCCCCGGTTCTCTCGACCGTCTCGCCCAGGTCCTCCTCACCGACTGACGGGATTGGTGTGGGCCACGGCTGAATGCCGCCGTGCGAGCACAGAACGCGGCCGCAGGTGGTTCGGGGACGTGCGCAAACCGATGGGTGGACTCGCGGTGAGCATCAGCACGTCCAACCACACCATTTTCCATTGCGTCAGAAATGGCCCCGACAGACTCCTACCGACGCCATCTGTTCGGACCGCGACTGGGGATTCACAGCCGCGCTGTCAGAGTGATCGCCTGCATGGTGCTCTCGAGACGATCTGTGCCGAAGCGTGCGACCAGGGCCCGCGCCGCGTCGTCCGTTGCCGCTTGCAGACCGTCGGCTTCCCGCGATTCGATCTCGGCTCGCACCGGGGTGCCCTGACACACTCCGATCGCCGCGTCGAGCGCTGCGTCTGCTCGACTGGGCAGGATCACCGTCTCGGCGGCGACCTCGGAGAAGCCGGATTCGATCAGTTGTGACCGGATCAGGTCGACGTCGAAGTACCCGAACGGCACGCGTTCGAAGAACGACGGAGGATCCTCGGGATACCGTGCCGTCAACGCGTCCGCGATGATGCGGGTGACCTCGTTGACTGCGAGTCTGTCCCAGACCGTGAAAATGAACGCGCCGTCGCTCGCCAACACCCGGGCGACCTCCTGGTACGCCCG
Source organism: Leifsonia sp. Leaf264 (assembly GCF_001422325.1). Lineage (GTDB taxonomy): Bacteria > Actinomycetota > Actinomycetes > Actinomycetales > Microbacteriaceae > Orlajensenia. Next base: position 1,026,712 of record NZ_LMMR01000001.1, on the reverse strand, counting down.
GGTTCGTTCGGGAAAGAACATCACCCCGAACTGGCAGGCGACGAGATCGAAGCTGTCTCCGTCGAAGGGCAGCGCCATCGCGTCGCATTGCGTCCACGTGGCGTGGCCGGATCCCCGCGTCGTGGTGGCGACGTCGATCATCGCCTGATTCAGATCCGTGGCCGTGATGACCGTGTCCTCGCCGAGCACCCGTTCCAGCTCGCGGGTGACGACGCCGGTACCGGCCGCAGTCTCGAGCAGCCGTCGCGGGGCAAGCGGAGCGATGCGTTGTGCGATGTCAACCGCGTAGGGCTCGAAGAGCAACGGCGAGAGATATCGCTCGTAGATGACCGGGATGGAGCCTTCGAAGGCGGCGTCAGAGTTCGGCATGATCACTCCTCGTCCAAGGCAGGTAGAACTCGGTGCCGGCCGGTGCCGGTACGCACAGTATGCGCGTCATTGAAGGCCGGCGCCATGGACCATGCCCATCGGTGCGCCGGGAGGACAGCAGCTTCCGCTGGCGTGACGCCCCGGCCGATGCAACACCCCTGCGCGTCGCCCGAGCGACCACGTCTCAGATGGCGCGGATGCTGTTGTTGCGCGGGCCGTGGGTGAGTTCGGCCAGGCCGAGCGCTTCCAGCAGAGGCGGAAGATACATCCCGAACCGGCCGCGATACCCGTTCCGGAGTCCGTACCATCCTCCGACCGGATTCTGGGCGGAACGACCCCACGCCTCGACGGTGCCGGCGGCGGCGTCCTTCTTCTCGTCTGCTGCGCCCAACGGCACCCAGTCCCCTTGCGCGCGGAGCCACGCCGCCAGATCGTCCACCGCGCTGAGGTGGTACTTCAGCGTCGTCGATCCCACGACGCATACGAGAGCGGGCGGATCGCTCGCCTCGTCGCGGTACATCTCATAGCTTGAACTGCCCGGGGCCGTGGTGAGCCTCCAAGGATCCGACTGGGTTCCGTCGCCGTCGACCATGGTTCCCTCTTCTCGACCCGGCCAGTCTGGCACCGCGCCCGCGCAGAATCCAGGGCCGAATTCGGGTGGTATGAAGCTCAGTCGCCGTTCGGATACGGGCGCGGAATGTCGGTCTCCGTCGCCCAGGCAGCTGGCAGCTGGCAGCGGGCAGCGGGCGACTACCGCCCCGATTGGTAGTCGGTGTCTCGGCGATCTGAGTCTTTGTAACCCGCCTGGCAAGCCAGCACCGTAGCGCCCTACTTTCGTCTCGCTGGCTCGTCGGTGCGTGGCGTTGGGGCGGTGCTGATGGCCGCGCTTGCTCTCGGCAGACGAGGGGATCGCCGAGCTAGGGTCAGGAACGCGGTTCCGGCCAGGGCGACGCTGGTGATCGTGACGATGCCGAGGGGCAGGATGCTGGTTGCGCCGGCGATTCCGACGAGCGGGGCGGCGATGCCTCCGAACCCGAATCGCACCATGCCGAGTAGGGATGAGGCGGTGCCTGCGATCTGCGGGTAGCCGACCAGAGCGATGGTCGTTGCGGGTGGTGATGAGATGGCGACCCCGCTGGCGAGGGCAAGCAGCGAGACGATGATCACCCACAGTGGCAGCGCGGTGATGCCGGAAGCGAGTATGCCGGCAGCGCCCAGACCGGCGATGAGAATACCGATGCTGAGGGTGCCGGGGATGCTCCATTTTTCGGCGCTGCGGCCACCGAGGTATCCGAAGAGCATGAATCCGGCGGAGTTCAGCCCGAATGCGAGCGCATACTCCTGTGGGGAGAGGCCGTAGATGCCTTGCAGTACGAAGGTAGCGCCGGAAAGGTAGGCGAACAGGGCGGCGTAGAGGAAGCCTTGGGTGAGCACGGCGCCGAGGAATGCGCGGTCCGCGAGGAGTGTGCGGAAGTCGTGCAGGATGTGGGCGAATCCGCCGCGGGTGCGATGCTCGACCGGGAGAGTCTCGCGGAAGATGAGGAGGATGGCGATGAGGATCCCAGCTCCGATGGCGGCGAGGAAGAGGAACAGTCCTCGCCAGTCGGTGACGGTGTTGAGCAGGCCTCCGAGGAGCGGTCCGACGATCGCGGCTAATCCGCCGATGACGGTCAGTCGTCCGTAGAACCGGATCAGCGGTCCGCCGGAGTAGATGTCACGTCCGGCGGCTTGGGCGATGACGATGCCGACGCCGCCGGCGAAGCCTTGAACCAGTCTGGCGATGATCAAGAGTTCCACGCCTGGGCTGATCGCGCACAGTACGGACGTGAGGATATAGGCAATGGTGCCGATCAGCAGGATCCAACGGCGGCCGAATCGGTCGGAGAGGGACCCGGCGATCAACTGACCGCCAGCGAGTCCGATCAGGCAGGCGGTGACGGTCAACTGCGCGATGGATGTCGCTGCTCCGAGCTCGGTGGTGAGAGCGGGAAGAGCGGGGAGGTACAGATCCATCGAGATCGGGCCGAACACGGTCAGCAGGAGCAGCAGTGTGGGCAGCAGTCGACTGAATGCGGGTGTCTTCTCCGCGGGTCGAGCGTCGCTGGGTGATTCGGACACGGGTCTGTCTCGTTGTCGGGTCGGACTAGCGGCCGACGTAGCTCATGTGCTGCTCGTTGTACCGGTCACCGTGCACGCCGATGGTGTACGCGACCGCGTTCAGGTCGGCGAGTTCGTCCGCGGACAGGGCAACGACGGTCGCCCTTGCGTTCTCTTCGAGGCGTTCACGTCGTCGGGTGCCGGGGATTGGGACGATCCACGGTCGTTGCGCGAGCAGCCAGGCGAGCGCGACCTGGCCCGGTGATGCGCCTTTGGTGGCGGCGAGTTCGGCGACGTGGTCGACGAGGAGTTTATTGGCGGTCCGGTTCTCGGAGCTGAATCGTGGGATGGTGCCGCGCACGTCGCCATCAGCGAACGCGGTGTTCGGCTTGACGGTGCCGGTCAGGAATCCTTTGCCGAGCGGGCTGAATGGCACGAATCCGATGCCGAGTTCAGCGAGGGTGGGAAGGATCTCCGGTTCCGGGTCACGGGTCCACAGCGAGTACTCGCTTTGCACAGCGGTGACCGGGTGCACGGCGTGTGCAGCACGGATGGTTCCGGCCGCCGCCTCGGAGAGGCCGAAGTGGCGGACCTTCCCCGCTTGGACGAGCTCCCCGACCGTCCCGGCGACGTCCTCGATCGGAACGTCCGGGTCGACACGGTGCTGGTAGAACAGGTCCAGCGTGTCCACGCGCAGGCGGCGGAGGGAATCGTCGGCGACCTGGCGGATGCGGTCCGGGGTGCTGTCCAGCCCCACAGACCTGCCGTTTTCGATCCGCCAGCCGAACTTGGTTGCGATGACGACCTGATCGCGGATCGGTTCGAGTGCCTCACCGACGAGTTCTTCGTTGACGAATGGGCCGTACACCTCGGCCGTGTCGAAGAAGGTGATGCCGATCTCGACCGCGTCTCGGAGGACGCCGATCATTGCCTGCCGATCACCCGGGTTCGGGCCGTAGCTCTGGGACATGCCCATGCAGCCGAGGCCGATGGCCGAGACCTGGAGTCCCTGTCCGAGTGTGCGTGTGTGCATGAGTCGTGCTCCTTGCTGGGTGTTCTTCCGCAGGATCGGCCGTGACGGGCCGGAGGGCGGTTCAGTCGTTCTGGTCGTCTTCGTTGACACGGTCCGGCGCGAATGCGCTCTTGGCTGCGTTCATCGCCGACATGGCTTTGGGCCACCCGGTGTAGAAGGCGAGGTGCGTGATCGCTTCGATGAGTTCCTGCTCGGTGACGCCGTTGTCGTGGGCGAACGGCAGGTGGAAACGCAGCTGGTCGATGTTTCCTCCAGCGATCAATGCAGCGACGGTGACCAGGCTGCGGTCACGCTTGGACAGGCCGGGCCGCTCCCACACCTCGTCGAAGAGAACCTGGTCGGTGTAGTGAACGAGGCCGGGGGCGAAGTCGCCGAAGGCGCGTTGCCCTCCGGTCCAGCCGGTGGTCGGAGAATCAGTGTCGAGTGGCATGACCCCAGTGAACGCCCATGCGGAGACGTGAGGCAGTCCCTTGCGAAACGTGTACCGGCAGTGCATCCCTCAGCAGGAGTCACTGGCGTAGCGTCGACTGCGTGGACAACCGAGACGAGGTCCGCGAGTTCCTCACCTCGCGGCGAGCCAGGCTCACCCCCGCGGATGCCGGAATCACCGGCGGAAGCAACCGGCGTGTGAGCGGCCTTCGTCGCGGCGAAGTGGCGATGCTCGCCGATGTCAGCGTCGAGTACTACGCCAAACTGGAGCGCGGCAACATCGCCGGCGCCTCTGATGGTGTTCTCGACGCGGTCGCCACCGCGCTGCAGCTGGACGACGCCGAACGAGCCCACTTGTTCGATCTATCCCGGATCGCCAACGCCCCGATCAACGCGAAAGCGCGACGCCGCCCCAACAGGTCGACCGCCGTTCGCCCCTCGCTTCAGCTCGTGCTCGACACCATCACCGGTGGTCCGGCTTTCGTCCGCAACGGACGTATGGACATCCTCGGTACGAATGACTTGGGCCGCGCCTTCTACGCGGAGGTGTTCGACGGCCCCGGCCGAGGCAATATCGCCCGCTACAACTTCCTCGACCAGCGGGCCAAACAGTTCTACCCGAACTGGGAGATCGCCGCCGACATCGTCGTCGCCATCATGCGCACCGAAGCCGGCCGCAACCCCTACGACAAAGGCATGCAGGATCTCGTCGGCGAACTCTCCACCCTCAGCGACGCCTTCCGCACCCGGTGGGGTGCCCACAACGTGCGAGAACACGGAGCCGGCGTGAAGACCTTCCACCACCCGATCGTCGGCGATGTCACTCTCGTCTACGAAGACCTGACACTCACCTCCGATCATGGCCTCACGCTGCTGATCTACACCGCCGAACCCGGAACCTCCTCGGAGGAACGGCTCCGACTGCTCGCAAGCTGGTCAGCCCCCGGGAAGGCGAGCCGCAGAATGATCGAGTCGACGGGTACGACCGGCCCTCGCCCTGCAGTCGACTGACAACAACCTCCCCGACGCTCTGCGATCCCATGCGCCGCTGGCGTGACGTGACCTTGCTGATGCCGGCAAACAGGGCCCACCTATGCGCCGATGATCGGTCCGACGATCGGCGTCACGCCTAGTTCTCACTCGACCTATCGCACGACGGCGTGCGAAGGTTCCTCACGCGGCTCGATCCCCCCGCCGATGAGACTCCACATCCCTTATGCGGCTCAGGATCGACCAGTGAATGCGGGTATTTGGACGCGCGCAAGAAGCTGAAGTCAAGCCCTCTCCACCCGCGATCGTCGCGGCCTACCGTAGTGGCCTGGTTGGCGACGACGCCAGCACGGAAGGGAGCCCGTATGACGCCGTCGAGTAATACCAGCCTTCGAACATCTGGTGTCACAAGTGGCCCCTGCTGTGGCGGGGCCACCCCGCGAAGATGAGGATGCCCAACACCATGAAGATATGCCGAGAGCACGGAGTGCGCGTCAGCGAGGCGATGAAGCCCTCTCGAGACGTCAGGGTCGGCGGACCGCGGGCTGAGTTCGTACCCGCCGGATATGTCTGTCCCATGAGCCCCACCCGCGTGCTTCGCGAGGACGAAGTGATCGACCCAGACGACTGACTGCCTATCCGCGGGCTTCCATCTCGTCAGTATCAAGAGGATGGTTGGCGTCCTCACCGACTTATCTCGGCCGATGTCACCACAGCACCCGCTGCGATCGCGATGAGCGACCCGTTGATGAGCCGGTCTGGCGGTCGCTTCGGCGCATGTTCGACATCACCCTCGACTACGTGCAGGACGAGAATCAACGGGCACGTAACGACGCGGTGGACCGTATCGTGGAGGGCTTCCCACAACTCAGCGCCCGCTACCTGGAGAAGATGCAGCGCACCCAGGAACTTCCAGCGAACACCTCGACCAGGCGATGTCAGCGTTCCAGCTCACCGATTAGCGTGAAGAAGCCGCGACCGTTTTCGCAGGTCGCAGTGCCGCCTGCTGATTGATCGGCTGTCGAGCGGTCGGTGACAGTGAGTGATGAGGGTGTCGGCGGCCTCCGCGCTTGAAACGCGCCGTGCCTGGCGGCGTTGTAGTTGTCCGGCATCGCCATGTGGCCCCTACGGCAGTGCGGGGGTGAACGAAAGCGTGCCGAGCGCGCTGCCTTCCGGGGTCGTGCCGGTCGCTGTATAGGTGGCTCCGTCAAGCACGAGGTCGATGTCGTATCGATAGGGCGCTTCGCCCAGCGAGCTGGTCTCGTCGTCGGTGAGTTCGGAGTAGAGAGACACGTCCCCCGTTATTGCGCACTCCCCATCCCGCTGTGAGGGCGTGGAAGCGACCGGTTGCTCGCCGGAACCGGTGAGCACCACTCTCGCCGACACCGAATCAGGTGAATCAGAGAGGCCGGTGATCGTGAGGCTGACCGAGGCGGGTTCGTTCTCGACCGCGACCACATCGATCGACGCAACAGCCGGAGGCAGGGGGCGATCCGTCACTGTCTGCAGCGTGACGTATGCACCCGCCGCGCCCACCTCACCGCCGAGCGGCAGACCCGGACCGCTGCCCGCGCTGAGCTGAAGTGTGTAGGTGCCGGCCGGTCCTACTGGGCGGATGGCCCACCAGCCGCCACCGATGTCATCCTGCGCCGGCTCAAGGGATCGCTCGTCGCATTCGTACGGCTCGCCAGTGAACTGCATCGCGGACAGGGTCCAGCCTGCCGGTCGCACGAAGACATACAGATCGTCGGCGACGATGGATGGCAGGTCGTCGGTAATCGGATCGAGGTTCACAGCGGCATCCATTGAAGCGATGTGAAGTTCGGTGTCGTTGTACCTGATGACCAGATCGTCGTCCCCGTCAGGCGTTCCGAACGACTCGGTGGTCGACGGGGTGGGTATGCCGCTCGGCGCCGGGTCGGACAATGAATTCGGCGCCGCGCAGCCCGCCAGCAGAGCAACGAGGGCGATCAAGAAGACGGCGGGGGAGCGTCGCATGGAATCATTCTGGTGCCGCTGAGGCTCTGCGCCGGGCATTGCAATGCCCGGTCACCGCCACGGTGAGGGACGAAACGGATCCTCCATCGGTCACAGGCAGCGGACCTGAGAGGATCGCCGTCACCCCGAGGTGACGGCGGACCTCACCTGCTGGAGCTTCGTTGGCTTCCCGGGGCTGCTCGGAGTCATCCAGAACGTATGATTCGGCAGGTTTCGTGCGCTGGTAGCCTCCGTGAATCGCCGTGCGTTGAAATGACTGGTCGAAACCAGGTTCCGACCCTTCCACCGCTGGTTGCGACGACGTCCGACAAGCTCCAGCCGAAAGGGAAATCATATGTTCAACGACAATGGGTCGTTCCTGCTCGCACTCTTCGAGTTCTTCCTGTTCTTCGCCTGGTTCATGTGCCTGTTCTGGGTGATCGGCGACATCTTCCGAAGCAGCGACCTCGGAGGGGGCGGGAAGACCCTCTGGATCATCTTCGTGATCCTCATTCCGTGGCTGGGCATCCTGGTCTACGTGATCGCGCGCGGCAGCGGCATGCAGGAGCGCCAGCTGGAACAGGCGAAGGCCATGCAAGCGAGGCAGGCTGAATACATCCAGTCCGTCGCCCAGTCCTCCTCGACGTCAGCGACTGAACAGATCGCCTCGGCCAAGTCGCTGCTGGACTCGGGAGCCATCACACAGGCCGAGTTCGATGTCCTGAAGTCGAAAGCCCTCGCGTAGCGCTGACCGATCGTTGTTCAGGATCCGCTGAGGAGTAGCGGAAGGAGTTGCAGGCCGATCGCGCTTGCGACCAATCGATGACGTCGGTTGCTGGTCAGCTGCGCCACCCAGTCGAAGACTCCTAGATCCACGATCTCGTGAAACACCCCGTCACTGTCGTGGACGCCGTACCCGATGCGGAGGCCCTGGTAATAGGTCGAGTCCAAGTGCTCCTCTCGAATAGCGACGTCTGGGAAGGATGCGCAGATCGCAACGCGGAGGCGTGTGCTGATCGCGGGAAGTGCGTCGTTCGTACGAAGGATCAGAGCGGGACGCTCCCACGCGAGCCCGTGTGACTGCGCTGCGGCGTCGAGCAGTCGCCGATAAACGCTGAGGTGAGCGATGACGGCGGTGACTTCGAAGCCGTCCTCAGGCAGTCCCGCGCCTGCGTCGGCGAGCATCAACAGCCGGAAATGCTTCGAACGTCCGCTGTCGGTAGTGGTCGGCTGCATCCGAAGCAACTGATGAACCGTGCACAGGCGAACATGCGCAGCCGAGTCACGGCGGAGCCGCAGCGCGCACTCCAGCGCGAGCACGTTCGTCGCGTCCGAAACGACCTCGGTGCCGCGAATAGTCGATAAGACGCGGTCCTGAGACGTGGGCGCAAGCACCGAGGTCACGCCTATCGGCGCGACCGGTGACAACAGCAACGCCTCGTAGTCATGCGCGGCGTTGAGCGCGAGCACGTCCAACGCCACACTCGTTCGCAGATCGACTGCACTCGGACGCACAGTTGGATCACTCGTCCACTGCACGAGGAGATCCGCCGGCCGCCGTCTGCTCGCCTCAAGCCGCGCCCCAGCAAGCTGATCACCGCGGCGATCACTCGGCGCTGTTCTGCCTCCTCGACGGCGCTCTTCCACCCGTTCATCATCCACCACCAAGGAGATGAGCGATCCGATCCGCTTGCGGACGATGTTGGGCCGGGCTACTCCTGCGAGAGTCGGAGCATCGGCGAGCTGGGGGAGGATCGGCGCGCCCGTGCGCGTGCGCGGGTCGGTCCGTAAGACTGGCAGCATGCCTGTGTTCGATCACCTCGGAATTTCCGTCGAGAACCTCGACCGCTCCATCGCTCAATTCGGCCCCATCATGGCGGGGCTCGGATTCGAGCGCACGGACGGCGACGGATCGGTTTCCTGGTATCGCGAGGGCGAGGTCGAGTTCATCATCTTCCAGGCGCGCGAGACCGGCTCCGGCCCGCACGTCCACGGACGCGTCGGGTGGCAGCACCTGGCTTTTTCGGTCGATTCGCGCGACGACGTCGACGGGTTGCATGCGGCTGCGGTGGACGCCGGTTGGACGGTCGTGCGAGACCCGAAGCTCTACCCGCGGTTCAACGACCGCTATTATGCGTCGTTCCTCGAGGACGAGAACGGCATCCGCATCGAATTCGTCTTCAATCCCCCGAAGGATGCCGCTCCCGCCGGCTGAGGACGTGCGGCGTGCACCATCAGCCGCGCTGAGCGACCGCCGACGAGCGGCGACTACGCTCGGGATCATGGATGCCGCGACACCGCGGATTCTGGTGATCGGGCTAGACCCGTATCGGGTTCCCGGTCCCTGGGACCCCAGACCCGTAGCCGAAGCGATCGAGAGGTCCACCTCGCGATACGCCGAAGTAGGCCTCGAGGTGCAGAACTGTCTCCTCGGGCTCGACGGCGATGACATTCCAGCGGTGGTCACTGCTGCGTTGAGCGCCCACGCCTGGGACTGCGTCGTCGTCGGGGGAGGCATCCGAAAAGCTGAAGAACTGCTCGAGGTGTTCGAGGTGACCGTCAACCTCATCCGGCAACACGCTCCCGGTGCACCCATCGCCTTCAACCGGGATCCCTCTGACATCGTCGACGCCGTCACACGGTGGGTGCGTTGAGGCACGGCCAGTCGTCATGCCGGGCGGCAGTTCTCGCGTGAATCAACGACGACCCTGGATGCTGACCACGGATGTGGCCGAGGTCTTGACATCACACTTTCATTTTGGAAGTGTTGGCTGCATGAGCCTTTTCATCACCTGCCCTGTCGAGAATGTCGAGCGCGCGACTGCCTTCTACACCGCCCTCGGTTGGACTCTGAACGCCGAGATGTCAGATCACAACGTGTCGTGCTTCGCGATTGCGCCCGAACAGTACGTCATGCTCGGCAGCCGCGAGATGTACGCGAGCGTCGGCGCTACCGAGGAGTTGGTCGGCGGGCCCGACACCCCCTCGAAAGTGACGGTCTCGTTCGACCTCGGCAGCCGGGAGGCTGTCGATGAACTCGTCGAACGCGCCGGCGCTGCCGGCGGTCGTGTCGGTGACATCGATGACTACCCCTTCATGTACCAGCGCCAGTTCGATGACCCTGACGGCTACCACTACTCGCCGTTCTGGATGAAGCCGGACGCCGATCCGATCGCGTGAGCGACCTCGCCGCAGCCCTCGACATCGTCGGAGCACGGTGGGCCCTGCTCATCGTGGAGCGGCTGCTCGACGGGCCGCAACGATACGGCGACCTGCAGCGCGACCTCGGGATGGGGACGAACATGCTCGCGACCCGGTTGCGTGAGCTCGAAGCGGCTGGCGTGCTGCACCGTCTGCCCCTCCGGCACAACACCCGTGCCTACGCGCTGACCGATCGCGGGCTCGCCCTGCGCCCGGCGATCATCGCGCTCGGACAATGGGCCGCTGATCAGGGCTAGGTACGCCGAGATCGTCGAATCGCCCCGTCGACTCACTTGTAGCCCGCGTGCCAGGCGATATGGTCGGCCGATGATGCGGGTTGCAGCTCGAATACCACTCCTTATCGGAGTGATGCTGGGGTGCGTCTTCACCTTGGCCGGGTGTGTGAGCAGCGGGGGTTCGAGCTACTCGGATCTGGAGCGAGCCCAAACAGACGCGGATCAGCTCGTCGGCGTCGTTCCACCACGAGTGCTGGACGGCGTGAAAGAAGAATCCACCCGGTTCGTCGGGGAGTTCGACGAGCTGCCGATCTTCATCGGCAGCTCTGTCGACGGGCGCTCGCATTGCCTCCTCGTCAACACGAGCCCGGAGAACAATGACAGCTGGCTGGTGGGTCGCGGCGGCCCCAGCCTCGCGGTCAGCCTTCAGGATGACACCACGTTCAAACTCGTGCCCGACGGCGCGGTCGCGAAGGACGATGAGCAGCTCGTAGGAGTCAACGTCCTCGTGGAGCCATCCGAATGGCAGCGAGACGCGACTCTTTCGGGTTGATAGCGAGACCCAGGACCCGGCGATGCTAGTGGTTCACTCAGACTGACTTCGAGGCGCGCGCTGGGCGCACGGTTGTATGACCGCGCGGACCGCCCATGAGGGCCGAACCCCTACTGTTTTGCCATGGCGACGCGGAATCGCTCCTCGGGTGAGATGAGGTGGTCGAGGTCCTCGGCAGCCTCATCAATGTCCAGCTGGACCCATGCCACCTTGCCTGCGAAGTCGTTGCCCGACGGCCCGTACTCCTCCGAGACGGGCGCTCCTGCATCGCTGCCGACCTCGGTCGTCTCGTCCATGGAGAAGATGCCCCAGTGCGTGCGCTCGACTCGCCCGGATCCGACCGGCGCGCCATCGACGTAGAGGGTGACGTCTCCGCCCTTGCCAATACCGCCGCCGTCGTAGGCGAACTCCATGCGAACCTGGTGCGTGCCTGCCGGCAGATCGGCTTCGGCGCCGACGTAGTAGTAGCGCGCCCCGGTGAAGTTGTAGGCGTACCGCAGCTTCCCGTCTAGTGCGTACAGCGACCAGCCACCGGTGCTGCCACCCTGGGCGATGATGACACCGGATGCTCCGGCATCCGGAACCGTGATCTCGGCCGTCACCGCGTGAGACTTGTTGCGGATGTTGATGACCACGTTCTCCTGCAGGCGGCGCATCCCGCCGAACAGCATCTGGGTGTTGCCGACCACTGGGTTCGGTCGGCCGGCGAGATCCGCGTTGAATCGTTCGGCGAATCGCGGCTCGAGCGGGAACACGTTGTACTTGCCGGCCTCGAGCTCGAAGAGGCGCTGCAGGGACTTGAGCTTGTCGGGCATCTCGGCGGCGAGGTCGTTCGACTGCGACCAGTCGACGTTGGTGTCGTACAACTCCCACACATCGGCGTCGACGTCTTCACTGCGCCCGGAGAACTCCCACGGCGTCGCGTGCTTCGTGACCGCGGTCCAGCCCTTGTGGTAGATGCCGCGGTTGCACATCATCTCGAAGTACTGGGTCTCGTGCCGCTCGGCGGCCTTCTCATCGTCGAAGCTGTAGGCCATGCTCACCCCGTGCAGCGGCTCCTGCTGAACGCCGTTGACCGCCGTCGGGAACGGGATGCCGGCGGCCTCGAGCACCGTCGGGACCACGTCGATCACGTGGTGGAACTGCTCGCGCACCTCGCCGGCCGACTCGATCCGGCTCGGCCAGTGCACGATGGTGCCGTTGCGGGTGCCGCCGAAGTGCGAGGCGATCTGCTTGGTCCACTGGTAGGGCGTGTCCATGGCGTGCGCCCAGCCCACGGCGTAGTGGTTGTAGGCGCGGGGGCTGCCGAGGTCGTCGATCCGGTCGATGAGCCACTCGGGCGTCGAGAGGTCGGGGGCCTCGGAGACCATGATCTCGTTGGTCGTACCGATCAACGTGCCCTCGCCCGATGCGCCGTTGTCGCCGATGATGTAGTACACGAGGGTGTCGTCGAGGATGCCGAGATCATCGAGCGAGTCGATGACCCGTCCGACGTGGTGGTCGGCGTATTCGAGGAAGGCCGCGTAGACCTCCATCTGCCGAGCGAGCACGGGCTTCAGCTCCTCGGGCTGGTCGTCCCAGGCCGGGATCTCGCCTGGGCGGGCCGTGAGCACGGTGTCCTCGGGGATCACGCCGAGAGCCTTCTGGCGGGCGAACATCTCGTCGCGCAGGGCGTCCCATCCGGCGTCGAAGCGACCCTTGTACTTGGCGATCCACTCCTCGGGAACGTGGTGCGGCGCGTGCGTCGCACCCGGCGCGAGGTAAGTGAAGAACGGTTTGTCGGGCGCCATCGACTTCTGCTGCCTGATCCACGAGATGGTGTGATCGGCCAGGTCCCCCATCAGGTGGTAGCCCTCCTCCGGCGTTCCCCAGGGTTCGACCGGCGTCGTCTGCTCGTACAGCGCGGGATACCACTGGTTGTTCTCACCACCGATGAAGCCGTAGAAGTACTCGAAGCCTCCACCCGGATGCGGCCAGTGATCGAATGGACCGATCGGGCTCGACTCGAAGACCGGAACCTCGTGGCACTTGCCGATCTGGGCTGTCGAGTAGCCGTTCAGTCTCAGGATCTCCGCGAGAGGGGCGCATGTGTTCGGGCGAAGAGAGTTGTAGCCCGGGGCCGAAGTGGCCATCTCGGTGATCGCACCCATGCCCACAGCGTGGTGATTCCGACCCGAGAGAAGCGCGGCCCGTGTAGGCGAACACAGGGCTGTGGTGTGGAACCGGTTGTACTTGAGCCCGGATGCCGCCAGCCGCTCCGCTGTCGGCGTTGCGCAGGGACCGCCGAAAGCGCTCGATGCGCCGAAGCCGACGTCGTCCAGCAGGATCACGAGCACGTTCGGAGCGCCGGCGGGCGGACGCAGGGGTGTGATCGGTGGGAACTTCGTGTCGGGATCCTTCGTCGTATAGGTGGTGAGACTCACCGGCCTGACATCCGGAATCGGCAGGACCTGGCGGGGCACATCAGTCATCGAGGCACTCTCTTCTCTCAACACGCACGATTCCCCTCACCCTATGCACGAGTCGCTCCGTGAACCAGAGGCGGAAGGTAAACAGTTGCGCAGTGCGAAGCCCGGGTCGGTCACAAGCCATTCGCCCACGTTCGGCAGGAAGCGCTGATCGGGTTGTGTCTTCAGGGCAACCAGCACGGCAACGATGAAGACGGTGAAGGCTGCCACAGAACCGTCGATCTGATGTGCAAGTCACGATGCGGGTGAGCATGCCAACGTCGGTCGCCCGTTGGCGGATCGGCTTCCGGACGTCCGGTGAGGGACCGGCTTGCGGTCATTGAGCGGTCCGAGTTACGCCCGCGTGTCTGGCGCGGCATGAGTGGTTGTGGGCATGATGTGGGTGGGACGGAGAGCTGATGGCTGATGCGATTGCTGTGACTGTGGAGAACTTCCCGCGCGCGGAGACGGACCGCATGTTCGCGAGCTTGGCCGAGAGGGCAGGCGGAACGAACCGCTGGCATCACGATCGCGAGCCGGGCTCGATCGACGACCAGCGGGTGATCCGGCAGAACCGCGACACGCTCTACAGTCTCGCGATCGTGGACCTCCGCGACGGTGCAACCCTCACACTGCCGGATGCGGGCGACCGCTACATGTCCGTGATGGTGGTCAATGAAGACCACTACATCAACCGGGTGTTCCATTCCGGAGGCACGTACGACCTCACGACGAGCGAGTTCGACACCCCATGGGTACTCGTGGCATCCCGCATCCTGATCGACCCGGCGGATCCGGCCGACGTTGCCGCGGTCAACGCCCTGCAGGACGGGCTGAAGATCGAAACGTCCTCTACGGAGGACTTCTCGATGCCCGTGTACGACAAGGACTCGTTCGACACCGTCCGCGACGCACTGCTGACGCTCTCCCGTCACCTGACGAAGTTCGCCCATGGCTTTGGAAAGCGCGACGAGGTCGACCCGGTGCTGCACCTGATCGCGACAGCGAACGGGTGGGGCGGCCTCCCTGACGAGGAAGCAAGATACGCGACGATCGAACCGAACCTGCCGGTCGGCACCTACGAACTGACCGTCGGCGATGTGCCCGTGGACGCGTTCTGGTCCATCTCGGTCTACAACAAAGCCGGCTTCTTCGAGAAGAACGAGAAGGGCGTTTACAGCATCAACAGCGTGACCGCGGCGAAGAACGACGATGGCTCCACCACGATCAGATTCGGCAACGGAAACCTGCCCAACACGATCCCGATCATGGACGGCTGGAACTACGCCGTTCGCATGTACCGCCCACGCAAGGAGATCCTCGACGGGACCTGGACATTCCCACCCGTCAGCGACTCGGTCGGGTAACGCCAAGCGCCCGCCCGCGGGCCGATCCGCTCGCACGTCCGATGAAGGACCGCCCTTCGGGCGAGCTGAGTCTTGAACTCAGTTTCTGGCGGAGAAGCCGCTGTCGCCGGTCTGCTTCAGGGAGGCGCACAGCTCGTTCCCGCCAAACAAAGGGTCGAGTGTTGCGTCATGGATCCAGCGGTCAGGGGCGACCCGGAAAATCGCACCGCCCCTGACCTCGTCGGATCAGTGCTTCGCCGCCACAGCCTTCGCGGCCGCGATGATCACAGAGGTGACCACGAGAGGCTTGGAGATCATGGCCAGATGGGACGATTCCACCGAAGTCACTTTGGACCCGGCTCGCGATGCCTGCTGGAGCTGTGTCGCCGGCGGCAGTACGAGGTCCGACTTACCGAGCACGTACCAGCTCGGGAGGGTCTTCCACGCTGCACTGGTTGCCGGCTCACCCAGGGCGCTGAGAGTGATCGGCTTCTGGCCGGCGCCGAGCGCACGCGCCACCGGCTTGGAGAGGTCACCGGCGAAGAGTTGCTCGAAGGCGGCCGGCTTCAGGTAGGCATCGAGGTCGCCCGTCGGTGCGCCGGGGTAGGCGACGAAATTGAAGACGGTGGTCGGATCCGCCGCGTTGAGGGCAGACGACGAACCGCCCACGATCTGTCCCACGCTCTCACCGACATCGGGCACGAATGCATCGACGTAGACGAGGCCGGCGACGTCCGGGTCCGAGAGCGCTGCGTTGCTGATCACAGCGCCGCCGTAGGAGTGCCCGACCAGTACGACTGGCCCAGTCGTGGCCTGCTGGAGGTAGGCGCTGAGGTACGCGGAATCGCTCGACAGGCCTCTGAGCGGGTTAGGCGGGACGAGCACCGTGTAGCCCGCGGTCTGCAGCGCAAGCGTCACCGGCGTCCAACTCGAACTGTCAGCCCACGCGCCGTGAACGAGCACGATCGTGGGCTTGGCGGGTTGTGCGGGTGCGCTGGGCGCGGCGGCTTGGGCCGCCTGGTGTGGAAGCAGCACGGTGAGAGCCAACGCGAACGCTGCGAAGATGCCAAGCGCTCGCATCCCCGCTCGCCGCGGGAGCGAGCGGATCATGAGAGCACCGGCTTTGAGTCCTCGGCGTATGTGCCGTAGCGAGATGCGACTTTCAGGTCGTTGATGTCGACGTTCATTTGGTTCTCCTCAGAGTGACGCGGGCAGCGGGAAGCTTCCCGATGGTTGTGAAGCCAATGCCGGGAGGGCATTCGCACATGAACAATTCGGGGCGACGGTGGTGACCTCAGAACCCCTTGGACGCCAACCAAACGAGAACGTCGTCAGCGACGTCTTTCCATCCGGCGTCGAGGGTGAGCGAGTGCCCCTTGCCCTCGTACTCGTGGTACTCCGTCACTGAAGCGGTGTTGTCGGCGTAGAGCTTCGCGACAGCGGCGGTCACGACCTTCGGCACGGTGTGGTCTTCTGTGCCCGAGGTCAGCAGAAGCGGTCCACGCACGGCGGTGTGGGTGTCCACTGCTGCGGGCGAGTTGCGCACGAAGTTCGCGGTCGCGTCCTCGAACAGCGGGCGGCCCGGGCCGGGGATCGTCCAGGCAGCGTGCAGGGCATCCGATTCCTCATCGCTGATCGCATTGCCGAAGGCGTACTTGAACTGCTTCTCGTTCAGAGCGACGGTACGCGACTTGTTGCCGGGGTTGCCGAGCACCGGAAAACCGGATTTCAGCTGCGCGAACGGCAGCACCTTGACGCCCTTGATCGGAGCGGGGTCGATCGCCACGGCGGCGGCGACCAGGTCGTTCGCGAGCAGTTCCTGGGCGATCAGGCCGCCGAAGGAGTGCCCGACGACGATCGGCTTCTCATCGAGCTGAGCGATGGTCTCGGCGTAGTAGTGGCAGATCTCGGAAATGCCCTGGTTGTTGAGCCCTTCCGGGGTCGCCCGGGTCGCTTCGACGGTGTCCAGATCGCCGGGCCAGCCTGGAGCCGAGGTCGTGTAGCCCTGTTGTTCGAACAGATCCTGCCAGGGTCGCCACGCGCTGGAATGGATCCAGAGTCCGTGGATGAAGACGACGTTCTTGCTCATGCGTGCTCCTAGGTTGTGTGCGGGTGGATCAGAGGGTCTTGATGAGTCCGCCATCGATGAGGAAGTCCGCCCCTGTGACGTTGCCGGCGCGGTTGCTGGCGAGGATGATGGCGAGGTCGGCGACCTCGGACGGCTGGGTGAACCTGCCCGTGGAGAACCCGCCCTGGCTCGCGACCACGCGGTCGCGAGCGGTCTCGAAGTCGACGCCCATGCTGCGCGCAGCCGTGGCCGCAACGCCGTTCTCACCGAGCCAGAGCTGGGTGGCCACCGGCCCGGGGCTGATGGTGTTGAACCGGAGGTTCTGGGCGCCGAACTCCTTGGAGAGCGACTTCGACAGGTTCCACACCGCGGCCTTGGCCGCCGAGTAGTCGACCACGGGCGGGTCGGGCAGGAACGCGTTGACCGACCCGATCGTCACCACATTGCCGCCGCCACGCTCGATGAGGAGAGGTATCGCTGCGCGCGTTGTGCGCACCGCGGCGAGAAAGCTCAGGTTGAGGGTGTCGAACCACTCGTCGTCAGTGATTGCCAGGAATCCGTCGAAGCGCAGGGTGACCGCGCCGACGTTGTTCACCAGGATGTCGAGTCCGCCGAGGTCAGCCGATCGCGCGACGAGCCTCGCCGGAGCATCCGCTTCTGATAGATCGACGCTCTCGAACAGAACCGCGCCCGTCGCGATGAGCATGTCGAGTTCGGCAGATGAAGACCGGGCGCCGGCGATGACTCGCGCGCCTTCGGCGACCAATGCCTGCGTTATCGCGAGTCCTATTCCCTTGCTCGCTCCGGTCACGACAGCGGTCTTGCCAGTGAGTCCGAGATCCATGGGGCGAGATTAGGGCTCGGTGTTCACGCCGCGCGTGCCCGGGATGTGGCTAGTACTGCCGCTACCTGCCTGCGGCCAGATCGGCAAGTGCCGCCTCGGACCGAGTACCCGGTTCGGCGTAGTAGGCGAAGATCGTGTGATCGGTCGTGCCGGCGAGCGGGAATTGGGCGTAGTGGAGCGATAGCGACCCGGCGACGGGATGGTTCATCGGATGGGTGCCCTCGGTCATCCCCTCGATGTCGTGGCGGTGCCACAGCTCGCGGAACCGCTCACTGTGCTGGGTCAACTCGGCGATCAGCTCCTGGGTGCGAGCATGATTTGGATCGAGGCCGACTCTCGACCGCAGCAGCCCGATCGAGCGTCGACTCAACCCGTCCCAATCGACGTAGAGCTCACGGACCTCAGGGTCGAGCAACAGCACGGCGAGGGCGTTGTGGCCCTCCCGATACCCGTTGACCAGGGTGGCCATCAAGGAGTTGCTCACGACGATGTCGTTATGGCGATCCAGGATCATCGCCGCGGTCATCGGCCACGAATCGATCAGCCACCGGGTGCGCTCGAGGACAGGAGTAGTGAGCGGCTGGGCAGGCCGACTGACAAGACGGGCGAGCGCGTGCAGGTAGGAGTTCGCCGTGGCATCGAGCTGCAACGCCCGTGACAGTGCGTCGAGCACTTGGTCAGTCGGGTTGGCCTCCTGGCCCTGTTCCAATTTGACGTAGTACTCAGTGCTGATGCCCGCCAAGGCCGCAACTTCGGACCGACGGAGGCCCAGCACCCTGCGCATTCCCGGACCGTCAGGCAGCCCGACGTCTGCCGGGCTCAGGAGCTCGCGTCGGGCTCTCAGGTAGCCGCCGAGCGGATGAGGAATTGGTGTGCCGGATACCATCGGTCTACGCATGAATGGCGATGGCCAGCAGAGGATTAGTCCTCCGATGTCTGTCCGGAAGCGGATCCCCGTGGGCCCCCGGGGTGGCAAGGACAACAAACCCGGTCCAGACCTTTGGCGCAACGCACATTCCCACTCCACTTCATCGCTGGAAGCCCTTCGCAGGCGGCATTGAAGCTCAAACTACTGGATACGCATAACCAGAAGCGAGTGAATTGTTGACCTGACCGGTGGATCCTGCCGTCGGCGAGTCCGGGTCATCCTGCACAGAACGCGGCGATGCGCAGACCTCCGCAAACTCGATCGATCGATGGCCGCCGCCAGCTTGCATCGGTCGCAGGGGATCTCTGGTCGACCCCTCGACGCGTCATTGTCCCAGCCGCTCTTCTCGACTCAGGTTGGGGAGTTTTCAACCTCCGTCGTGAGCGCGCGACGGAGTTTCGCCTTGGCGGCGGAGTAGCGAGACCGTGCTGTGGATGGTGACACGGAGGTGATGCTTGCCGCCTCAGCGATGCTGAAGCCTTCCCAGTGCACGAGTTCGACAAGTTCCCGCATCTCGAGCGGAAGGTTATTCACCGCATCACGGACAGCCAGAACGTTGTCAGGGTCGTCGGCCGCCGAGACCAGACTGAGTTCCACGCGCAGGCGACTGGTGGCGTCATTTCGCCGGCTCGTCGCCCGTCTGGCGTTCAGCAGAGTGTTTCGGGTGATGGCAAACAGCCACATCCGTGCAGCGACGTCGTCAGAGGGCAGCCTGCTTGCCTTCTTCCACGCGACGATGAGCGCTTCACTCAGCACATCCGCAGCGTCAGCTCGCGGGTCGATGCGTCGCTCCAGGTACGCGAGCAGGTCTGAAGCGGTCGCGCGGATGACAGCTTCCAACCGGTCCTCTCGTTCCGCGCGCTTCACTCGCCGACCCTGTCGCACTGGGCGCCACCCTCGATCGAGAAACGGCTGTCGTCCAGACCGCGCTCCTTGACTCCGGCGACCACCACCTCATAGGCGGTTGCGGACAGCATCTCTGTTTCGGGATCCCACATCGGCGGTGCCATCGGTGCTTCGGGGTGTGCGGCGTTGTACTCGTCGAAGTACTTGATCTTCTCTGCTCTGCGCGCGTCGGAGTACCTGTCGTCATCGCGAATGTGGGCTGGGATCTTGAGCGTTTCGAAGTCAATCGCCCGGAAGATCTGTTGCGCCGCCAGGAACGATGGGTCGTCCATCTCGACGCCCTCCGGACGGACGATCATCCCGGCCGCGCAATAGTCGCCATCGGCGTTCCGGTGCTGGATGGTGTGATCGGGTGTGAAGCCCAACCAATCGAGAAGGTACTGCGATGCGAACGCGGTCGTCGTGCCGCCGAGGAGCACCACTGACAGGGTTGCCCCCGCTATCAACATCCGTGTGCGCCTGCGCCTTGGCGGCCGGCTCTCGGCAACAACGCCCTCAATCGCGGCGCGGACAGCCGGTGTCCGATGCGCAACCGACGGAGCTGATGACGCTACGCGTCTGTCGAACTCCTCATCGTCCATGTCGATCTCCCTGTCAGTGATGCTCTCACTAGACACATGTCCGGTCGGACGTGAAACGTCCATCCAAAGCGGAGATTGTTGCGATCGGACAGAACACGGGCTCGAGTCCTTCGGAGCATGGCAAAGCGAGTCAGCCTGGCTTCACCCGGCGATCCATGATCTTGACGGCCATCCGAGGCTGTCAGGAAAGCGAAATCGCGCGTCAAGCATCATCCCGATCTACCGAAGTGGCTCCGGACGGCGACGACCGCTAGCCGATCGGCTTGCGAGACGATAGGAACAGGCATCAAGCCCGCCGATCTCTGTAGCCCTGAGTATCGTCTCCGGAGTGAACACTTTGAGGTTGATCCGCTTATCGGATCTCAGCCACGCGGAATATGCCGACGCATCGATCGTCAGAACGGATAGCGAGACCGTCTTTCTCGCTGGGGTATGTCCTCTCGACGCGCAGGGCGCGGTGGTTGCCCTCGGGGACATCGCCGAGCAGACCCGTAGAGCTCTCCACAATATGGACGTGATCCTCGAGCGTTGTCGCGTCGCCCTCGACGACGTGGCGTTCTTGCGGATCCTCGTGGCAACGGACCGATCAGAGGATCTCGGATTGGCTTGGAACGTCGTCAGGGAGCACTTCGGCAGCCATGAGGTGCCCGCGACGTTGCAGGGAGTCTCCGTCCTCGGTTATCCGGGTCAACTTGTCGAGCTCGAACCCATCGCGACAAGATCGCCGCGCTAGTCGCGACTGTCTCGCTCGACGTTCCGCTTTCGAATCACCGTCTTTAGATCGGATGTCGCGACGCTCAGCTGCGTCGCCCTTGTGCGTGCGTCGGGCTAGCGTGGCGTCATGCCCACTCTCACGGTCTGCAACTTCGTCACGGTCGACGGACGGTACGAAGACGACGAGCACGACATCATCTCGTTCTTCGAGCATCAGCACCCCGACTACCACGGCGCCGACACATTCGACCACTACACGACGAGCCTTCTCGCCGAGGCGGACACCGTGCTGCTCTCGGGGCGCCGCTCATCGCTCGGCAACCTCTCCTACTGGGCGAGCGTCCGCGACGATCCGGGCGCCACTGAGATCCGCCGCAGATTCGCGGAGCTGTTCGCCCGCGTCGACAAGGTCGTCGTCTCTGACACCATCACGCCAGACGATCTCGAGCCCTACCCGAACACGCGCATCGTCGCCGTCGACGATGCGCGTGCCGAGGTCGCTGCACTCAAGCAAGGGGAGGGGCGCGGCATCCTGATCCTTCTCGGCCGCATCCTGTGGAACGACCTGATGCGAGCCAGGCTCGTCGACGAACTGCACCTCGTCACTTTCCCACTCATCGGCGGCGGCGGAGTGTCGCTTTTCGATGAACGGCCGTTCGTCGCGCTGAAGCTCCTCGAGACACGTGCATGGCCCGAGTCGGGCAACGTGCTCATGCGCTGGAAGATCGAACCCGCATAGGCCGTGCCGTCGCGGCTTCCTGATATGCATGCTCCGGCCGCCGGAGTAGCGGCCGCCGAACGGCAACGGCATGCGCCCGTCGGGCCGGTCGAGTGAGTGCGATTTCAAGTCAGACGAGGCGCCCCAACCCGACGCGATGATGTTCGCACGTTGCACCGAGGAGACCTAGCCGCTGATCGGCCCGCAGCGGGATTGCTGGCGGTTCAAGAGGTCAGTGCATGTTGTCGTTGCCGGTGGCGTGTGTGGCGTAGCCGGAGCATCCGGCGTCCTGCCATCGGTAGGCGGGTCCGACTCCGGCGTCGCCGTCCATGTCGGCGACCCACTGTGATTGCTGGTCGGGTGAGAGTCCTTCGGGCATGCCGGCCGGCAGGTTCGGATTGCTGGGTTGCGCTGTCGGATCCCATGATGATGTGAAGCCGAGGAACTCGTGTCCTTTCTCCGCCATGCACTTCCGGATGACGTCCTCGAATGCGAGTTGGGTCTGGCGGGGAGTCGGCCGGCCTGGATCGACAGTGGGCACGGCCCCGCTCAGCGGTGTCCCCGCCTCCCGTGCAGCCTCGGCTGCAGCTTCTCCGACACCGGAGCATCCGCCACCCGGTGATGGCATGTAGATGTCGTCGCCGTTGAGCGCTTTGAGGAATGCGATCGATGCTTCGAATGAGAGGCCATGAGGCTGGGGTGACTCACCGAAGCGTGGATCGGCGGCCAGGTACGGTTGTCCTTTCGACTCCATGCACTCCTTGATCACTTCCTGCTGGCCGAACCATTCGGAGAGCATGGCGGTGCTGAGGTAGTCAGGGTCGCCCGGTGTGGTGGCGGGGTTGTACTCCGCGGAGAACGGGTCGGTGCCGTCGTCAGGTGCCGGGGGACTGTTGTCTGACGCTGGCAGCGGGCTGCTTCCGACGGCAGCTGGGGCCGCCTCGACATCCGGGGCGACGTTCTGCTCTACCGTGCGCGGCGGCCCGGCGGTGAACGTCGCATAGGCGCCGGTCGCGAACCCGCCGATCGATGCCGCTCCTACGACCGCCCCGGCCAGCGCGACGATCGCTGCCACACGTTTACGTGTGTTCATTCGTCACCGCCGGCCGCGTGGGTCTGGAGGGATGCGGTGACCGATGTGAGTGATGGGAACCACCACACCGCCATGGCAGCGAAGAACAGCACCGCGCCGATGCTCAGCCCATGTGAAAGCTCGACGGGATAATCGGTCGTGAAGTACATCGCACTGATCGTTGTGCTGCTCGCGATCAACGCGTACATCCCGTAATGCACTACCAGGTAGGCCGCGGCGCTGAGCCAGACTGCACCCATCCACCGCTGTCGCGCACGGCCGGTCATGATGGCTCCGCAGACTGCGATGGCCGTGCCGAGGATGACGGCGAGAACCAGGTCGGCAGCACCGGCCCATTCACCGCGCGCCATCGCCATCAACACCCTGATAGAGACGAGGCATCCCCACGCGATCAACAGGGCGGTGACGACGGATGCCGTGATCGGCAGGCCGACGGGGAACGTTCCCCGTTGGTCGTCGGTCACGGCTTGGCGTTGCTGGTCCAGACGCCACGTGAGGTCTGCCGGGATGCCTCGGAGCCAGCGGCTGGCGACGTCGCGGCCCGTGGCTCCGTTCACCCGGTCTTCGTAGAGGTCGGAATCGATCTCGCCCGTCCTGTCGTCGACCGCGGCATCCGGCAGGTCGCGGGTGTACCACCCGACCCAGCGCAACACGAGCCGATCGATCTGGCTTGTCGGCTCCGAGTCCTTCGTCCCGTGGAAAACTGAGGTGAAAGCGTCGAAGTCCTCGTCCTCCGAGGCCAGGCTCACGCGAAGGCCGCCTTGCCCGCCGGGGCCTCACCCTCTCGCAGCACGGCCTCGGCCGCCTGAGCGCGCACACCTGCCCCGCTGACCAGATAGAGCCGGCGTCGGGGGCGCCCTTCTTCTTCGGCGATGTCCGGGTCTTCCCACACCGCATCCAAGAGCCCCGAGTCCTTCAGGCGTCCGAGCGCTTTGTACAGCGTGCCGTGGGCGGTCAGAGCAGTCGACGCTGTTTCCTCCGCCAGTTTGCGGGCGAGGGAGAATCCGTAGAACGACCCCTCCTCAGCCTGCAGTTGCATGCCGACGGTGAGGATGTCGAACTCGAGATCGACCAAACGACCTGCTCGTCTACGCACCATGCATCGATTCTAGGAAGATAGCTGCACAGAATGCAACCGTCGTCATCCGCGTTTGGTCAGCCCGTCGTGGCGGCTCGCCGCGAGGTGGTGGACGACCCGGCCGATTCCGTGAACCGCGACGCAGGCGGCGACGACAACCACCCCCAATGCACCGCATCCGGCCCCGAAGAAGCCGTAGATGAAGAAGCTCATCTCAGACCCTCCGACCCCCGCGGAAGGCGCATCGGGTAGAGAGCCGAGGTAATGGCCCCAATCCATGGATGCGACGCCCAGGAGGGACACCGAACTGCACACCAGCGCCGCGATGACATAGCGCCGACGCCCCGACAATGCGGTCGGTCTCAGCCTGGCGAGGAGCAGAAGGAGCAGGCAGATCGTCGCGATGGCGATCAGTGCCGCGACGAAGACCCACATCAGGTAGCACCTCCAGGTCGGGTATTGACATCTGAGAACCTATCTTCCCATAATCGGGACGGGGATTACTTCGATGAGTACGGGGGACTAGTGGCGATCACATTCGGGACCATCGCGGTGGAGCACCAGGCGTCGACTACACGGCTCTCTTCGCGCACGGAGCGGTTCGGCACTGGCGTCCTCGCTTTCATCAGCTTCATCGCCTTGAGCGCTGTCGCCGGGCTGCTGGTCGCCGTCGCGGTGACGCCCGCCATAGCGATAACCGGCCTCGGGGCAACGGCCGCCATCAACATCTTCGAGAAGCTGCCGAGCTACCTCGCCATAGGTCCGCTCCAGCAGAAGACCAACGTGTACGCCATGCAGAACGATGGTCAGCCGTACCTTCTCGCCTCGTTCTACGACCAAGACCGTGAGGAGGTCGGGTGGGGCGACGCCTCTCAGTTTGCGAAGGATGCCGCCGTCGCCGCCGAGGACCCGAGATTCTACGAACATGGCGGAATCGACGTGCAGGGAACCGCGCGCGCCATGGTGTCGACGTATCTGCTGAAGGGCCAAGCACAGGGTGGGTCGAGCATCACCCAGCAGTACGTGAAGAATGTGCTGGTTCAGAACGCCGAGAGTGAGGCGAAAACGCAGGAGGAGCTCGACGCCGGCTACGCCAAGGCCGTCGAGCAGACCCCCGATCGCAAGATCAAAGAGATGCGCCTCGCGATCGGCCTGGAGAAGAAGTACACCAAAGACCAGATTCTGCTCGGCTACCTCAACATCGCGCTCTTCGGGGGCCAGATCTACGGCATCGAGGCCGCCTCGAACTACTATTTCGGCGTCTCCGCGAAAGACCTGAGCCTCGAACAGGCCGCCACGCTGCTGGCAATGGTGAACAATCCGGTCAAGTACCGCATCGACGAGCCCGACAGCCTCAAGAACGGCGCGGCGAACGGCTACGCGGCCGCGAAGGAGCGCCGCGACTACATCCTCGACAAGATGCTGCTGCACAAGAAGATCACCCGCGAGCAGCACCAGAGCGCTGTCGCGACCCCGGTGACCCCGGCGATCCATCCATCCAGCACCGGATGCGTCACGGCTGGTGGCGCCGCATATTTCTGCGACTTCGTCTACCGGACGATGCTGAACGACCCGGCCTTCGGCGCCACCGAAGCCGACCGCAAGAAGACCGTGAGCCGGGGCGGACTCGACATCTACACCACCATCGACCTCGATCTGCAGACAGCCGCAGAGAGCGCCATGAACGACAACGTCCCGCGCACCGACCCGCGCTTCGACGTCGGCTCGAGCGCTGTCACGGTGCAACCCGGGACGGGCAGAGTGCTGGCGATGACGCAGAACAAGGCGTTCTCGAACGATCCCGACGTGATCGCGACGAGCACCGATTTCAGCGCCATCAACTTCAACACCGACTTCGACTACGGCGGATCGAGCGGGTTCCAGCCGGGCTCGACGTACAAGGTCTTCACCCTCGGTGACTGGATCGCTGAGGGCCATTCTCTCCGGGAGACCTTTGACGGACGCAAGCGCGCCTTCACAGGTTTCGTCAACACCTGCGACGGCAACTGGAGCGGCCGCTTCGAGCCGAACAACGATGACGGCCGCATCGCCAACAACGCCGTCGACGCCACGGCCTGGTCGGTCAACTCCAGCTTCATGTCGATGGCGTCACAGCTCGATCTGTGCAAGATCAAGGGAGTGGCTGAGGCGTTCGGCGTGCACCGTGCCGATGGCGACCCCCTGCAGATGAACCCCTCCGACGTTCTCGGCACCCAGGAGATCGCCCCGATCACCATGGCGTCGGCCTTCGCGGGAGTCGCCGCAGGCGGGCTGGTCTGCGAGCCGATCGTCATCGACAGGATCGTCAAGCCCGACGGAAGTGAGATGACACCTCCGTCGGCCGACTGCAGGCAATCCGTCGACCCCAACGTCACATCGGCCATGGCCTATGCCATGCAGCGCACCTTCGAATCCGACGGGACAGCTGCGGCATCCAACACCGGAACCGGTGTTCCCCACATCGGCAAGACCGGAACCACCGACTTCGCCAAGGACACCTGGATGATCGGCGCAAGCACCAAAGCGGCCACGGCTGTCTGGGTCGGCAACGTCACTCGCGACGCGAACCTCCGCACGCTGGATTTCGCCAGCGGTGCAGCGGCGACCGCCCGCCACCGGATCTGGCCACGCATCATGTACGTGGCCGACACCAAGTGGGGCGGCGACGCGTTCCCCGAGCCAGACGCATCCGCGTTCCGGCAGGTCTTCTTCGATATCCCTGACCTACGAGGAAGCAGCATCGCGGATGCCGAAGCCAAGGTCACCGCCGCCGGCTTCATCTTCGCCGACGGCGGTCCACAGGACTCGGTGCTACCCGCCGGACAGGTGACGGGCACGAACCCGAGCGGACAGGCCGGTCGTGACACCGTGGTCACCGTCTACACGTCGAACGGATCACTCATCCTGGTGCCCGATGTGGCCGGGATGGACGAGGCGGCCGCGCGACGGGCGATGGCCGCGTTCCAGGTGACGGTGCGGAGCGCAGAGGTGAACGATGCCGGTCAGGTCGGAAAGGTCGTCTCCACCGATCCCCCCGCCGGGGCCGAGGCGAAGTCCGGCAGTGCGGTCACGATCACTGTCGGCACGGCGAAAGGCAAACCATGAGCGGACGACAGGCGCCCGAGACTGGAGTCGGGCGACGTAGGAAGCGCTCACCTCGAGCGGGCATGAGCTCGAGGGAGTTGCACGCTTGAATTGGACCGTTGCGTCGCTACTCGTTCCTGTTGTCGCAGTGATCGGCGGAGCCGCCCTGTTCAGAAGCCGCCCGGGCACCCGGGGATGGGCTTGGTTCGCTGCAGTGTTCGGGCTGGCTGCCGCCGCTCTGCTCCTCAATCCGGTCACCTTCAACGCGTATCTGCCCACTACGGACCCCGAGCTGGCTGACGGACGAGGACTGGACCTCCGTGGACTCGGTTTCCTGATCGGCGGTGGGCCGCCCGGCGTGCTCACCACGATCATCGTCATCGTCGCGCTCATGATCCGAACCGCGCAGGGATTCGACCGTAGTCACGACGGGCGGCCCGACGAGCAAAAGGGGAACGAGTGACACCGTTCCGCGAGTCGATGAATGGGCACCATGTACCGCCGAGTGTCGGGCCGGACCGTATGCCGACGCGGCATCCGGCGAATCGTCACTCGGGAGCTCTTGCCGCCATCACGACCACGCTCCTGATCATCGGATTCGGGTTCGCGGTCTTCGGCTTCACCAGTGGACTGTTCGCTGCTCTCTACATGGGACTCTTTGCCGCTTACGCCGCGCTGCCCTATACCGTCCTGGCGATTGCCATGCGCGAGATAACCGCGAGACGCGGGCGACGCGTCCGCGCGACACTCGGGGACAGGAACTCCGACCGAAGCGACGAGGCGATGCGATTTGGCAGGTTCAGCCAGCGGGCATCGCTGACGACCGCGATCGTCATGCTGGTGGCCCTCCTTGTGCAGGTCGTTCTTGGCGGTCCGTGGGACGAACAGACCGGCTCCGCTACTAACTCGGTTGGGAACATGAGCCTGGCGTTGTTCGGCGCTTTCGCCGTCGTCGCCAGCGCCCTCGCGATCGTGGTGAATGCGCCCTCGATCTTTGCATCGGCAATCGTCGGGGCCGAGCGCCGTGCGGTCCGGGAGCGCATCGGGGCATGGAAGCTCATCCTCGCAACCACGGTCCTCACCACGACATCGTGGATCGCCTATTGCGGGTTCGCGATGCACATCCTCATCCACGTGATGTGGCAGCAGTAGCTGCTGGGCAGCCGATGACGCCTCCAACACGACCGGCTGCCGCGTCAGCGTGGCTGTGTACCGAGGCGAATCGTTCTTCTACGACCGACGATCGCTGTCGGGGAGCGTTTTCGGTGCTCTTCCTGCGCCCAGCCACTCGCCGGTCGCCTCGTATCGACGCACGGTGCGGTAGTGGTCTGCGAGAGCGGCACGGACCGCAGCCCGGATGATCGCATAACTCAGCCACAGCCCCGCTAGCACGAGCAACAGGTAGATGACGATGATGATCGCGCTCGCACCGGAGCTGGTCATTCGAGAGTCCTTTCGCCGCGTGAGCCACAACGTATCGGCGGACGACGTTCGAGCGTTGGTCGGCACGCCCTACGACGTAGGTTGGCCTCGACGAGGGAGTGTCACCTCAGGAGTATTCTCGCCCCATGAGTCGCAGACACCCGGCTGTTCCGATCTCCGTCACCGCCGCCGTTCTGCTTCTCACCGGGTGTACGGGCCCTTCGGCGATTCCAGCGCCGACAGTCACTACGACGACTACCGTCACCGCGACACCCACCACGCCGGCACCCACGACCACGGCCGCCGCGAAGACAGTCCCGGTGGAGCCTGGAGAGTGTCCGTTCGACCCCGCCGGCGGTGGCGCAGTGGCGTTCTCGATTCTCGCGGACGACGACACGACACCGATCACCCTGACCTGGTCGTCTTTCCGCCCGGAAGGGGAACCCGTGATCCGCACGGCCACAGTTGTCGGACCGGTCATCTCCATTCTGCAGAGCAACTGCGGCGAGGGTGTCGCCAGTCATCCGTGGACGTTCACTGCGACGAGCGCGACGGGCGGCGGCCTGAGCTGCGTCGCCAGTTACGGGGGCAAGATCATCGCGACGAAGAGTGACTTCTCCGAGGGCGACATCGCCCGTGGTGATTCCGTCGATTGCTCCGGCCATCCCGGAATGTGACCTGTTCGCGCTGTCCACGCCTGTCGAGAGGCGTCCTCAGCGGTACACGGTGAGGTTCGTCAGATCGTCAAGTGCGGAGACGTGGGTCAGTGACGTGGAGTTCCAGAGGTGGAGCTGGGTGAGCTTCGACAGTCCGGCGAGGGGAGTCACGTCTGACAGGCTCGGATCGTCGCTGAGATCGAGCCAGGTCAAGTTCGTCAATGGATGCCGCTAGACCGCCGGCTCGGGGATGCCTTGGCGCAGGTGGCGGCCGGTGAGCACGAGATCGAGCACGCAGATCGCGGCGACGAAGAGGAGGCATCCCTTGGTCACGACGTCGGCGTAGGGCTGCACGAAGATCGGACCGGCCACGACCCACCAGATGAGCAGGGCGACCCAGAGCACGTTCCCAGCGACGGCGAGCAGTCTGGTCGTGCGCGTCCAGCGGCCCGTGACGAGGAGGGCGATCATGCTCGCCAAGGTCGCCGCCCAGAGCACGAGTGCCCACGGAGCCCGCGTGGTCAGGAAGTCCTCGTCGATCACGAAGGCGTCGAGCACCGGCTGTGGCAGCGCCGGCCACCAGCTTGCGAGGTTGATCGCGGCCACCAGAGCCGCAATGCCCACGAGGGCGCCCGCGATCGCGAGCACATAGAGCGGGCGGCTGATGCGGTCGCGGTCGAGCCTCGCCGCCGCCTGGGGCGTCCACTCCGGAGCATCACCGCCGCGTCTCGCCGAGAACACCGCCGCGACGATGCTCAACGAGACGAGCAGTCCGGGCCACCAGAACGCCCCGAGCCCCGCGGAGAGCCACCATGTTCCGAGCCGGCTGAGCCAGTCGTCGCCGGCGCCGGTCGCGGGGGCGGCGTAGGTCGCGCTGAGCGTGATCACCCATTGGACCGCCACGCCGACGAGCGAGATCCACGCGAAGCGGGGCGCGTCCGCGGGTCGGATGATCGTGAACCCGGCCGGCCGGTAGCGGTCGGCCACCTCGGCGGGACGCCCGAAGTCTGCGAGCAGGTCGAGCGTGGTCGCGGTGTCGGGCTCGCTGTCGCCGGTGCGGCCGCGCAGTTCCTCGGTAAGCAGCGAGCGCAGTTCGAACCCGACGTCGGCGCGCTGCCTCTTCGGCAGGTGACGCACGACTTCGGCGACGTAGGACTCGATGAGGGCATCCGGCTTCATCGCTTCTCCCCTTCCAACAGCTCGGACATCACGGTCACGAGAGAGGCCCATGATTCAGACAGCTCTCGGCAGAGCTCGGCGCCTGTGGCGCTGAGCACGTAGTACCGGCGCGGTGGGCCGTTCTCCGCCTTCCACTTCGAGGCGAGAAGGCCCTGCGCCTCGAGCCGTCGCAGCAGGGGATAGAGCGTGCCCTCTTCGATGGGCATCCCGCGCAGGGCGAGCGCCTGCCGCAGCGAGTAGCCGTACTGCTCCTCGCGCAGCTGGGACAGGACCGCGAGCACGAGGACGCCCTTGCGAAGGTCCTGTTCGTGCTTCGCGATGGCTACCATGCGGCATACATTACATAGAGCCACACAGTATCGCAAGCACGCCCGTCGTGACGGCTTTTGGTGAGCGGAGGCGCTACTTGCTCAGGAAGGCGAGCTCCGTCTGCCATCGGGTCTTCCGTGGCTCGGAGCGCGGATCGGTGATGTAGATCTCGAATCGGCCTGCCCAATTGACCCCAGCGTCGGAGTCATCGGTGTCGAAACCGATCTGTTGCGATTCTGCCCATTCGAAGAGGAGGCGGTGCGCGCGAATGGAGTGATTGCAGTAGCGCAGGACAACGTATTGTCCGCCAGACATCTCGCCCGCGACCACCAATTCGTCGCCAGTCCCAGCCGCGAACGCTCCGACTTCCAGGTTCATCTCCCCGTTCATGTCGACGGTGTGCAGCCGCAGATAGAACGAACCGTCCGGCTCGACGCCGTTGTCCTGCATCCAGTCGATGAGAACCGCGAGCAAGCGATCGCGTTCCGCGAGCATCCCGCGAAACGGAGTGCGCTTTCGGATGCCCAGTGTCGGTCGCGAGGGTCGATTTTCGACGCGCGGACCGCTCAGCACCTCCACGTTCGTTCCTCTCCGCTCGGCCGCCTCAACGGTAGCCCACGCTCGCCTTTCTACTTCCGATACCTCACGCGAGATGCGCCCGATACTCTGTTTCTGAAGCGTTCCTGGGGGAAATCATGAGTGGCATCGTTCTTGCGTTCATCTGGACCGGAGCCGTCGTCGCGGCTATCGCCTTCATCGTGATCATCGGGCTTGCGAGTCGTCGACGTCGACTCTCCTCGAGCATCCATGATCCCGAGATGCAGCAGTCGCTGGACGAGATCCAGAGCCAGATCGACAGCGGACGTGGCAGGTTGTACTAGGCCGCGAGCTCTGCGGGCGAGTCACGGAACTCGATCATTCGGCTGAGCTATCGGCGAACTTCGCGCTGCCGGTAGCGTGGGCCAATGGCAGACAGCAGTCGGACGAGGGTGCTCACTTCCCAGGAGGATGATTTCCCCCGCTGGTACCAGGACGTCTTGGAGAAGGCCGAATTGGCTGAGAACGGTCCGGTGCGCGGCACGATGGTGATTCGACCGTATGCCTACGGACTGTGGGAGCGGATGCAGGCCGAGGTCGACGGGCGCATCAAGGCGACCGGAGCCGAGAACGTCTATCTGCCTCTGTTCATCCCGCAGTCCTACCTGGAACGGGAGGCGCAGCATGTCGAGGGTTTCAGCCCCGAACTTGCCGTAGTCACGCACGCGGGTGGTAAGGAGTTGTCTGAGCCGGTCGTCGTCAGGCCGACGAGCGAGACCGTGTTCGGCGAGTTGATGTCCAAGTGGATCCAGTCGCATCGAGATCTGCCCATGCTGTTGAACCAGTGGGCGAATGTCGTGCGGTGGGAGATGCGGCCGCGCCTGTTCCTGCGGACGTCGGAGTTCCTCTGGCAGGAGGGCCACACCGCGCATGCCACCCGCGAGGACGCGAACGCTTACGCGCTGCGCATCCACCTGGACGTGTATCGCGATTTCTTGCAGAACGTTCTCGCGATTCCCGTACTCGTCGGCGTCAAATCCCCGCGCGAGCGGTTCGCGGGGGCGATCAACACGATGACCTGCGAAGCCATGATGGGCGATGGCAAGGCGCTCCAGATGGCCACCAGTCACGAGTTGGGGCAGAACTTCGCGAAGGCATTCGACATCACCTTCGCCGACAGCTCGGGGCAGGTCGAGACGTGCTGGACGACGTCATGGGGCTCCAGCACGCGGATGGTCGGTGGGCTGATCATGGCCCACGGTGATGACCGGGGAATCCGCATCCCGCCCCGTGTCGCGCCGGTGCAGGTCGTCGTCCTCGCGGTGAAGGACGATGAGCGCACCATGACTACGGCGTCCTCGCTCGTCCACGAACTGAAGACGGCAGGAGTGCGAGCCCGGCTCGACGATCGGACGACGCAGGGCTTCGGCCGGCGTGCCACGGAGTGGGAACTCAAGGGCGTCCCGGTGCGTCTGGAGGTCGGTCCCCGCGATCTCGAATCGGGCCGAGCGACGATCGTGCGGCGCGACAGGGGCACCAAGGAAGCGGTCACGCTCGACGCGATCAGCACTACCGTTGTCGCTCTGCTCGAGAGCATGCACGCTGAGATGATCGCGACCGCCCGCCAGAGACTGATGGACCGCACAGTGGAGGCTGCGTCCGTGGCAGAGGCTCTCGACGCCGCCCGGTCAGGATTCGCGCGAATCCCATGGGCGCAACTCGGAGAGGAAGGCGAGGACGCACTCAACCGCGAGGCTGTCAGTGTCCGCTGCCTGCAGACCCGGGAAGGAACAGTGCCGGGCAGTGGAGGCTCGGAGTCCGACCTGATGGCGATCGTCGGCCGGAGTTACTGACCATCCACGTCGTGCGAGTCGGATGCTCGCCCTGATGTACGGGCTCGGTCTTCGTGGCGAATGTCATCTCGTTGCGACGTTGAGTTGCACGGCCTCAGCCACGAGCGCCTTGACAGCCGCTTCGTCCACGTGGTCGCCATCGAAGTAGTCGATTGAACGGACGACTTTGCTGTCCAGTCGGGTATTGAAGAGATCGTTGCTCTTCATGCGGGCGCCCCGCGCGAATGTCAGCCTGACAGCGCTCTTGAGCACGTCGGCGAAGCAGACGTCTCCGCCATGCGTCCAGAACGCAACTCCCTCCGGCTTGGAGGGTTTCTTGTACTTGACCACCTCGACGGCGGCCGGGTCGGCGGCCATGATCGCAGCGCGCAGCGCGACGAGCACGTCGTGTTTCCAGCCGGTCTGTTGCGCGATGATGTCGTCGATCTGCTCGCTATCGGACTTGTCACTCATGTGCGAATACTTGCGAAGGGAGCAGACAAAATCAACAGCGCGGTCGGTCGCACAGGCGCGTGAAGGGCAGCTCCCGTCCCGTCATCCGTTCACGTACGGTCTCAGGGCGTCGGCGGACCGTCGATGACACCGATGCCGATGGCCTCGTGATCAGGTTCAGCGTCGTCGGGTTTCGTAGCCCGTGGTTCTTCCCCGGGCTCGTTCTCTGTGCTCGGCTCTTCGAGCACCTCTTCGTCCGGCACCGTGGCGTCGGGAGCCTGCTCCGCTGATTCAGCCGTTTGAGAGACAGCATCTCCCTCGGAATCCGTGGCATCTGACATGTGGTCCTCCTCGACTGTCTCGTTCGCTGCATCCAGCATGGGGGAGGGAGTGCCGGATGGGTACCGGCTTGACGATGCGCGACGGGAGAGGTAGATCTCGCCCGTTCGAAATCGCCTGGCTGGTGTGAGCAACCCGTTGACGGCATGGGTTCAGCCAGACACGGTTGCAGGATGACAACTGACGACGACTCTGGCCGCACCGAACCCGGCCAGGCGGATGCTCCACAGGCCGAAGATCGGATGTCGGATGCGATCGACGACAATCCGGACGACGCGCACATCCGCCCGCCCGGAACTTCGGATGCGACGGTGGAGGCGCTGGGCAAACTGTCCGAGGCGTTCGAGATCGCGGAGGATGCTCGGGGTCACCTCTACGCCTTTCATCGGCTCACGGGGCAATCCGACCTCACTCTCGGTGAGGCAGCAAGAATGCTCGAGGCGGCCGGCCACGGCGAGCTCGCCGACCAGATCACGAACGAACTGAGCGGACGCAACGTGCTCGCCGGGCGTTGGACCTTCCAGATCGTCGAGGAGTACGACGACGACTACTTTGCGATGTTCCGAGCTCTCGAGCGCAAGGCACGTGACGAACTCGTGGGCGGCCGCCGGCACCTCTTCGAGGCGGAGATGAAGGAAGCGCGACGAACCCACGGCCACAGCGACCATTCAGCCAGACCCGACGACGGAGCGACCCTCACAGACACGACCGCGACCTGAGCCCGTCGCGAGCGAGGAACGTCGAGATGACGATGCTGCGCGAGAACGGCGCTGCTAGGGTTCCGACAAGGGGAGGGGACCGCGCATGGAGTTCGTCATCGCCGCAGTTGTGATTCTCGTGCTGGCAGTTGTACTCATAGTGGTGCTCGAATTGCGCGCCAGGAGATCCAGACCCACGTCGAATGACGATGCTCCCCAGGATTCGCACCATGCCGAGGCGATGGCTCGCGCATACGCGGCGGGGGTTGCACGCGATCTCGGTACGGGCCCTTTCTGACCGGCTCGAGAATCGGACGATCACGTCCGCGCGGCATCCGTCACCGCGCGGGTCTGTCGTGGTCGGCGTGGTCGTCCTCATGGTCGTCCTCGAGCAGCATGCCGACGGACGTGGCGCAGGCGTCGCCGCGCCAGGCTTCGACGCCTTCGCGGATGGCGAACGCTGCGATGACGAGGCCGGCGATCGCATCGGCCCACCACCATCCGAACAGGCTGTTGAGGACGAGCCCGACCAGCACGGCTGCGGACAGGTAGGTGCAGATCAGGGTCTGCTTCGAGTCCGCGACGGCCGTCGCCGAGCCGAGCTCGCGGCCGGCCCGGCGCTCCGCGAGCGACAGGAACGGCATGACGAGAACACTGAGTGCCGTGATGACCAAGCCGAGCGTGCTGGGTTCAACGTCGGCGTGCAGGATCAGCGCGAGCAGCGAGGAAGCGGTCACGTAGGCGGCCAGGGCGAAGAAGGCGACCGCGATGACGCGCAACGTGCCCGTCTCCCATCGCTCGGGGTCGCGGCGTGTGAACTGCCAGGCGACCGCCGCCGCGGAGAGCACCTCGATGGTCGAGTCCAGCCCGAACGCGATCAACGCCGACGAGGACGCGATGGCGCCGGCCGTGAGCGCGACAACAGCTTCGATCAGGTTGTACGCGATTGTCGCCGTGACGATCCAGCGGATCCGGCGCTGAAGGATGTGCTTCCGTTCGGCGGACTGCGTAGGCGTGTGGACCGTCATGCGCAGGAGCAGCCTTCTCCGGCGCAGCAGTCGGGATCGACGAAGAGCACGACCTGCAGCAGTTCGTTGAGCGCGGGCGCGAGGTGTGGGTCGGCTAGGCGGTACCAGGTGCGCCGCCCGTCCGGAACGGTCTCGACGAGACCGCATCCGCGCAGGCAGGCCAGCTGATTCGACATGACCTGGCGGGAGACGCCGAGCGCATCGGCCAGGTCGGATGGATAGGCCGGAGCCTCACGGAGTGCCAAGAGCACGCCGGCACGAGTCGCGTCCGAGAGTGCGTACCCGAGTCGGGCCAGTGCTGTGGTGTGCGTTACGGAGGCGGTGGCGGTCGACATGAGAGCGACAGTACAGGAATCGCTGAATTAATGCGGTGCTGTATCACTGCACAGATGCAAGTCGCTACAGCGGCGTTGATCACGAATCCGTTCGAAGCGGGCTGACCTCCTTGCCGTCCGATAGGGAGGGAACAAGGTAATGCTGCTGGGTGAGATCGGCGCCCGGTTGTCAAGCCTCAGCGACAACCCGCGCCGACACGTAGCCTCAGAGTGACGGATGGGGAGCCTCAACTGATGAGTTCAATGTTCTACGGCGAGACCGGAACCGAGATCGTCGTCGCCGACAGTGTCATCGTCCACCTGCGAGCCGCCATCACCGAGAAGCTGCGGCGGAACGAGAGGTTCCTGCTGTCGTGGCACGAGCCGGACGTCGTGGGCGACGGGACGAGTTCCGTCTGGCTGGATCCGTCGATCCCGCTGCGCTACCACGTCGACCACGGAGTGGACGCGACCGTCGATCCAGGCGTCGTGGAAGAGATGATCCTCGCGGCGTCGACAGACGAGGGATTGGTGATCGGATCGGTCTCGAGGCTGTCACGCGGCTGAGCGCACGAGGACCCGAGCGCGGAATACCGCCCGTCGTGCGATGCGGAGCCACGGCAGGTCGTGCGGCCAGTGCATCACCACGGTATGGATTCCGCGTCTCCACCGAAGAGCGCCTCTCCCATCGCTGAGAGGTCGGATCGAGATGCCGGCCCGCAGTGCCGGGATGTACCGGATGGAGTTCCGCACACCGATGTGGAACGACAGGTCGAGGTCATCGTGCGTCAGTGCGTCGTGGAGATGCACCTCGTCGCGGATGCTGTGCCACACGTGCCGTCTGAGCGCCAGGTTCGATCCGAACAGGGGGACGTGGCCGAGGGCCATCCCGGTGAGCGCGAAGTAGGAGCCGAGGTAGGCCAGAGCGGCGGGTGCTCGAAGCCATCGAGGCCCGTCGGTGAAATGCGCCGGCCCGGTGATGGCCGCGACGTCGTCGCGCACGCTGAACGTGGAGCTGACGGTCTCCACCCAATCGACCACGGGGATGGAGTCCGCATCCAGCCGCGCCAGAATGTCACCGGTTGCTGCGTTGTAGCCGGCCGCGCTGGCGATCCCGATCCCAGCCGAGGGCTCGAAGACGACCCGTGCGCCGAACCGCTGCGCAACGCTGGCCGTATCGTCGGTCGAGCCGTTGTCGACCACGATCACCTCGAATGGATCGATCGATTGCGATCGAAGAGCGACGAGGCACCGCTCGAGCTGGGCGGCGTCGTCCTTCACCGGGATGACGACGCTCACGAGGAGCGGTCCTGAGAGCGGTGCCGGCGACGGGGGAACGGATTTGAGAGCGCGGCGGCGGTTCATCGAGCACCACCGGCGGGCTCGCGCTCTGTTGCTCTCTCGGTGGCAGGAGTCGCACGGGAGAACCCGCCGTGGGGGAGGAGCGACAGGGCGAGGCCTGCGATGAGACCCCCGACTCCGTCTGCTGCGAGGTCTCCGATGGTGTCGTCGTAGCCGACGAAGATCACAGCGTCGGTGAACGTGTGCCCCGCCCACTCGAGCATCTCCCAGATGCTACCGACGGCGAGGCCGACGGCCGCACCCGACAGTACGAGGGCGAAGCGAGGAGAGCCCGTCTGCGGCAGGAGTCCGCCGCGCTGGGCCGCCGTGACGACGAGGATCGTGACGGCTCCAGTGAGAGCGGCATGCACGATCTTGTCCCAGCCGACGATCTCCGTGTAGAGATCGAACACGTTGCTCCACGCTGCGATCAGCATGGTCACGCCGATACTGATGTCGACCGAGGGACGGATGCGGAGTGCCCGTGGTGCGAGCGCCCCGAACAGCGCGAGCATGAAGATGCCCACCTGCACCGGGCCCCATCCGATCCCGGCGACGAGCACACTGACGATGACGAGTAGTCGGATGCCGTCCGCGGTGATCTCCGCCACACCGACCGGGCGCCGCACGAATGCCTGGACGAGGCCGGTGGACGTGATCGGACGCCGCGGCGCCCGAGGTCGTGGCGCTCGCACCAGGCGATGTCCAGCCCGCTGGACTTCATCAGCCGTCACGAACTGCCCCTCCGGCCTGTGCGCGGTCACCGGGAGGTCGAGTCGCGTACGCGGGTGAACCTCCGGTCGGGCCCGGAGCATCCGAGTGACGGATGCGGGCACTAATGGATCGCACCGGACTTCGCCGCGGTCCGTGATGCCGATACACGACGAGCGATGAGGAAGACGGCGGCGCCGGCGACGAGCACGATCGCTCCGAACAGCCACACCTGCGGCGACTGCTGGGTCAGAAGCAGCACGCAGGAGGCGATGCCGAGGATCGGCAGAACCGTCCACGCCCGGAAGTGCGGGTGATCGACCTCGTCGCGGCGCAGTACGAGCACCGCGATGTTGGTGCTGGCGAACACGAACAGCAGCAGGAAGACCACCGTCTCGGCGAGCACGGAGAGATCGCCCAGCAGGGTGAGGCCCATCGCGATGAGCGTGGTGGTGAGGATGGCGACCCACGGCGTGCGGCGCTTCGGGAGCACCCGTCCGAACACGCGGGGGAGGAGGCCCTGCTCGGCCATGCCGTAGGTCATGCGGCTCGCCATGATCATGGTGAGGAGCGCTCCGTTGGCGACGGCGATCAACGCGATAGCGCTGAACAGCCATTCCGGAACGCCGAGGCCGGATGCCGAGACGACGGCGAGAAGCGGACCACTCGACTCGCCGAGTTCCGAGGGGGAGAGGGTGATCGAGCTGGCGAGGGCGACGAGCACGTAGACGGCCCCGGCCACAGCGAGGGCGCCGAACAGAGCCCGCGGATAGTTGCGCGGAGTCCGCAGTTCCTCGGCGACATTCGCTGACGTCTCGAAACCGACGAACGAGTAGAAGGCGATGATGGTGGCGCCGAGCACGGCGCCCCAGGGCGAGACGCCGTCGCGGAACTCGAGCACGCGCGCCGGTTCGCCGTTGCCCGAGCCGAGTACGACCGCTCCGGCGACGATGACGATGAGCAGTCCGGTGAGCTCGATCACCGTCATGACCACGTTCCCGGCCATCGACTCGCGGATGCCGCGGGCGTTCAACGCAGCGACGAGCGCCAGGAAGACGATGGCCGCCGGGATGGGTGGCGCGTCGATGAAGGTGCCGAGATAGTCACCGGCGAAGGCGAGCGCGAGGCCGGCCGCGCTGACGACTCCGGCCGAGAGCATGCAGAACCCGACGAGGAACGAGACGACCGGACGCTTGAAGGCCCGTTCGGCGTAGACGGCGGAACCACCGGCCCGGGGGTACTTGGTGACGAGCTCGGCGTAGGAGCCGGCGGTGAAGAGTGCCATCACGAGGGCGAGAAGCAGCGGAAGCCAGAGCGCTCCGCCCACTTCCTCGGACAACACCCCCATGAGCGCGTAGATGCCGGCACCGAGGACGTCGCCGAGGACGAAGAGGAAGAGGAGCGGGCCTGTGATCGATCGTCGCAGTCGCGTGTCACCGCCGACGGCGTCGGTGGTATCGGCGGCCTCGGCGAATGTCGGCTGCGCCTCAGCCACGGGAATGCCCGGCCGGGAGCAGTGCGAGCTGGCGAGCTGGTGCGGTGTGGTGCATCCGCTCATTGTGCACGTCCGCCCTCACCCGTGCGGGCCCCTTGACGCAGGGTCTGAAGTATGGCGTCAGGATGCCTCGATGCGACACCGAGGCGGATCTCATGCCATGACCTGACCGCAGCGCGAGCTACGGTTGTGGCGATGAACCCCGTCCTTCGCATGCTGCTCGGGCTCGTTCTGGTGCTCGTCTTCGGGGCATTGGCCCTCGTGTCCCTGGCGTTCGGTGTCACGCTCGATGGCAAAGGCGACCCAGCGGTGCAGTGCACGTTGTCGGCGCCACGCCCCGAAGTCGGTGGCCCCTATTTCGAGTCCACGATCACGACCGGTGAACGAACGTGGTTCCCGCTCGGTGTGAACTGCACGTACGAC
Organism: Leifsonia sp. Leaf264; assembly: GCF_001422325.1. Lineage (GTDB taxonomy): Bacteria > Actinomycetota > Actinomycetes > Actinomycetales > Microbacteriaceae > Orlajensenia. Next base: position 987,283 of record NZ_LMMR01000001.1, on the reverse strand, counting down.
TCACCGGATGACGAGGTCGGACCACAGACCGTCGTGAACAGCAATTGGACTGCGACCGGCGTGTGCCTGGCGAGCTCGATCCTCACCCTTGTGGGCATGAAGCTGCTGCTGAGGCCCGCTCCGCCGACGAAGCGCGTTGGAATGCGTCCGCGCGGCCTGTGACTCACCCCCCCCATGTCGCAACCGCTCGTGAGGGTGTTCGGTCAGAGACGCAGGACTCAGCGAGCAGAGCGCCCGCCGGTTTACTCCGCGATCCGGCCATCGTCGCTTCGTGGGCTCACGCGTGCGCGGACAGTTGCCTGATCCGCCCATCTCCGAGACGATGACTGGAGCGGCGGCGCGGCGTTCGTGCCCGGAACCGGAGGTGCTTGTGCGCGACACGACGGGAAAATCGGCTTGGACGAGGTTCTGGGACAACGGCCGGTGGTGGAAGGCACTGATCCTCGCCGTGGGCTATCTCGTGCTCTACAACCTCGCGTCGCTGCTGATGCTTCCGTTCGTCTCCGACACCGCCGACCCGAAGTCCGCGGTCTATGTCCTGCTCGTGTACGTCGTGCCGATCTTCCTCGGCGGAGTCATCCTGGTGATCTTCGGAGCATCGGTGGGATGGCTGCGCGATCTCTTCGGTCCGCAGCCGATCAGCGGTCGAGGATGGATGTGGGTCGCCGTCGCCGTCGTGCTGCTGTTCAACATTCTGCGGTTCCTCACGATCGATTACAGCGCAGCCGGCTTCCAGTACGTGATGACCTGGCTGCTGGCGGGCCTGTTCATCGGATTCGCTGAAGAAGTCCTCACCCGGGGATACGTCGTACGCATCATGCGGGAAGCGGGCCACCCCGAGATCGCGGTCGCGCTGGTCTCCGCTGGACTGTTCGCCCTCCTCCACGCCAGCAACCTGCTCACCGGTCAGGCCCTCCTGCCGACCCTGTTGCAGGTGGTGTACACCTTCTTCTTCGGCATCTGCATGTACCTCGCGCTTCGCGTATCCGGCACTCTGATCGCGCCGGTCCTGCTCCACGCCAGCACCGATCCGAGCATCTTCCTCCAGACGGCCTTCCCGGCGACGGGCATGCTCACGACCGTCTCGGGATTCGGCAACATCGCCGTCGTGGTCACCGGCCTCGTGCTGGTGTTCTTCATCCGAGGCCGCGTGCAGCAGAAGCCCGCCGGAGGGGTGCTCGCGGACCTGTGACGCTGGGCCGCATCCGTGGGCCATTACGCGACCTCGCGGCAGTTCGACGGGGGCACGCTCGAAGAAGAAGGGGCAGTCATGTCGGGGAAATCGGTATTCACTGCGGAGGAGTGGCGGACCGTGGGTGGTCTCCCGTACTACGCGGCGGCGTTCGTGGTCGCGTCGGGTCCGCATCACTCGCTCAACACGATCCGCAACATGCTCGCCGGCGCCAGCGAGTTCGCACACGGTCCTGCCACCACCAACCGGCTCATCACCGACGCCCGCGAGGACTCGGCCGGGCCCAACGGTAACCCCGGACCCACGAAGAACACCGACGAGAACCTCCACCGGCTTCGAGACGTCATCGAGCATGCCACTCGCCTGATCGACGACAAGGCAGGTGACGACGGAATCGGATTCAAGACCGAAGTGGTCAGGATCGCCACAGCTGCGGCAGCAGCGTCGAAGGATGGCCAGTTCGGGACTTCGGGGGAAGCCACCAACGAACATGAATCCGCCGCACTCACCGCCCTTGCGACGATGCTCGGCCTGAACCCGGCGACATAGAGGCCTAGAACCCCGGACGGTGGAACGGTCCCCTGACCGCGACACTCGGTGTGCCCCCCCCTGAGCGGCCGGTGTGGGGGAGGGGTGACCGGCGCGCCTCGTCTCCTAGGCTTCCCTTCATGTCGTCGATCGTCGAAGCTGCGTACTCGGACCGAGCCGACGAGTACGTGGACAAGATCGGCTCCATATCCTCTGCTCATCCCTCCGACGTGCAACTGATCACGTCGTGGGCTTCACAGGTGACGGGTCCACTCCTGGATGCGGGCTGCGGCCCGGGACAGTGGACCGCCTACCTCACCGAGCGCGGCAACGACGCCCGCGGCGTTGACCAGGTGCCCGAGTTCATCGACCACGCCCGCGCAACGTACCCCCGGGCGGCGTTCGAGCTGGGAAGCTTCGACCGGCTACCCGACGCGGCGGGCAGCATCGGTGGAATCCTGGCGTGGTACTCCCTGATCCACCATGAACCGCGCACGATCCGCGCCCCACTCGACGAGTTCTCTCGTGTCCTCCGGCCGGGCGGCACTCTTCTGGTGGGTTTCTTCATCGGGCCGGTCGTTGAGCCGTTCGAACATGCGGTGGTCACGGCCTACCGCTGGCCTCCGGAAGTTCTCGCCATCGAGTTGCAGGCCGCTGGATTCGAGGTCATCGAGACCCACACCCGCACTGGACGTGACCCCAAGCCTCGACCCCACGGAGCGATCATCGCCCGGCTCGCACCAGCGACCTGAGTCCCGGCTCGTCGTTGCTCACGGTTTGGTCGAGCCGTGGGCGGTCGAACGCGCGGTTGTCCGGGTCTCGATCCCCATCGCGAGCTCGGATCGGATCGAATCTGCGCATCCATCTACCGCTGCCGTGCGGCGCGGTGTCAGGATTGTCGTGCCTGCCTCGACCCGAAGGGAGTGCTCGCGATGACGGATGCGCCCGACTCCCTGGAGGCGCGCATCCGCCGCCTCCAGCGTCTGCTCTATGCAGCGGATGCCGATGCTCTCACAGAGCTCGAACGGGCAGCGGCCGCACGTGAGCTCGACGAGCTCGAGGCGCTGCAACGCGGCACTGGCGCTGGGTCAGCGAGAACGCATCCGTCGAAGAACAACGCAGCTGCGGTGATCCCGTCAGCCGTCGCCCGAACGGGCGTTTCCGAGGTCGACGGTCGAATCACCGCCCACTCGCATTCCGAGCGCCCCCACCGCCCCTGGATCGCCGTGGGCTTCGTGGCGTCGATCCTCGTCGTCGGTGTCGCCATCGGTGCGGTCTCGTCACAGGCGCTCACGGGCGAGACCCCCACCGCAGAGCCGACCTCTGCCCTTGCAGACGATGCCTTCGCCCGCTTCGACGCACCGCAGACCGCCGCCGACGTGCCGAAGATCTCACCACCGGCGAGCCTCGTGGAGGGCAGCTTCCGGCACCTCGTCACGGCGGGGCTCGACACGCTCTACCTCGCTCGTGATCGCTCGCACCAGGTGTGCCTCGTCGTCGTCATCGAGACGAGGCGGTTCGCGGCGACCTGTGCTCCGGAGTCCGAACTCACCGCCGACGGCCTCAAGCTGCTGTGGTCGAGCGAGACTCCGTACAGCGACCGTGCCGATGAGTCGAAGGCCGTGAACTTCATCTTCATCTGGCATCCGGACGGCGACAGGGAGATGCGCGCCGACGAGTAGCCGTGGGCGTTTGGCCGGTCGCCGACCCGGTCGCCAGCCCTCTGCATGTAGGGGAATGGCTGGCGAGTCCGGCAGAACTTGACGATCTCGCGACCAACCGTCACGATCGAGGCATGCGCCACGAGATGTCTCACTGTTGAAGGCCGACCTGCGCGACGAGGTCGCGCGCATGCAACCCTTCCCACGCGCACTCATCGACCGGTCTCGTGTCATCGTGGACGCCAACATCGCGCTGGAGGTCTGGGCCAGCAGGCCGACCGGAACGCTGGTCGGGATGCCTCTGGCAGGCGTGCTCGGTGTCGATGATGATGAGCTCGCCGCGGCGCTCGCCACCGGTAACCCGGGCGGCGTCCGCCTCGCGTCGACGACCCACAGCTATCAGGAGACCCGCAGCTCCATAGTGATCCGTGCCGTCCGGATATCCGGAGGGCACACGATCGTCGCATTCGACCCCGAGCTCGCGGCAGTGGGCGACCAGACCCGCGCCCTCGGACTGCGCGAAAGCGAGCGGCTGCAACTGCTGCTGTCGGCATCCGTCGCCTTCGCGAACACGCGATCGGAGGAAGAGCTCGGCGAGCTCCTGTCGGAGACCGCGCGCCGCGCGTTCAATGCGAACGCGTGCAGCGTGCACACCGGCGAAGAGGGCACGTACGCGCTGGTCGCGGGAGAGAACATGCTCGCCGCAGTGTGGCCGGATGACGCACCGCCGAGAGCCGGTACGACCGTGCAGCTGGGACGTGTGATCACGATCGAGACGCCCGATGAGGCTGACACCGTTGTTCCGGGCATCGGGTTGGGTGACATCTTCAGACGAGCCGGGGTGTTCTCGGTCATCGGCGCACCGATCATCGAAGACGGCACCCCGTTCGGTGCCTTCGCGTGTTACTTCGACCAGCCACGAACCTTCGACGACCAGGCTGTGCCGTTGGCCGAGGCGTTGGCGCAACTTGCCGGGCAGGTCCTCGTGCGGCTGCGCCTCGAAGCCCGCCTGCGGCGGGCGGCGATGCTCGACGAGGTCACCGGCCTGCCCAACAGGCGGCTGTTCGACGAGAACCTGCAGCAGACGCAGCGGGCCCCCGCCGAGCAGATCGCCGTGCTCTTCGTCGACCTCGACGGGTTCAAAGCCGTCAACGACACCCTCGGGCACTCCACCGGCGACGCCGTACTCAAGGAAGTCGCCGAGCGCCTGACCCATGTCTTCCGTCAGGAGGACTCGATCGCCCGCTACGGCGGCGACGAGTTCATCGCCGCCCTGCACGTCGCGGACACGGCCGATGCCGTCGAGCTCGCAGACCGGGCTCGAGTGGCCATCGCGCAGCCGTTCCGTGGCATTCCCGCGGGACTGGACATCACGGCCAGCGTCGGCATTGCGATCACTGACGGCGATGCCGCCGGGGCATCGATCGACCAACTCATCCGATTGGCCGACCAGGCGATGTACGCCGCGAAACGGGGCGGAGGCGACCGCGCGATCGTCTTCGACGCTCGGTAGCGAGCAGCAGGCATCGGCGGAGGGCCCTCCCAGGCCGGATCGTAGAGTTGAGTGGTGCGGTTCGACCTGGCTTCGTTGATCGATTCTGAGTTGTGGGCGTTGGCCGACGAATCGAACGCGTTCTATGCGAGCCGGAGGCCCGGTCGGGGCGCGAGCAGCCTCGACGAACTCCTGAGATTCCGGTCGGGTGCGCCGGCACCCGTTCTCTCAGACCCGCAGCCGATCCTCGAGGTGGCATCCGCCGGCGGTCGAAGCGTGCCGGTGCGGGTCCACCTGCCCGTCGACGACCCGCCTGTCGGCGTCGTCCTGGAGATCCATTCCGGCGGCTTCTTCATGGGCTCGGCGGCGTCGAGCGACGTTCGGAACCGGCAGTTGGTCGACGCTCTCGGCGTCGCCGTCGTCAGTGTCGAGTACAGGCTCGCGCCCGAGAACCCGTGGCCCTCCGCCCCCGACGACTGCGAGACGGCAGCGCTCTGGTTGGCCGAACACGCTCAGGAACGCTTCGGTACGTCGCGGCTCGCCATCGCCGGGTTCTCCGCCGGAGCGACCCTTGCGATGGCGACGCTCGTGCGCCTGCGCGACCGCGAGCTCGCGGCCTTCACATGCGGTGTGCTGCAGTGCGGAACCTACGATCTCTCCGCACAGACGCCGGCCGGTCGACGGATCGCCGACGAGTACTTCCTCGACGCTTATGCCGGGGCGGTGCCGGACCGCACCCATCCGGACTTCTCGCCCGTGTTCGCCGACCTGGAGGGCCTGCCACCCGTCATGATCGTGATCGGAACCGACGACATCCTTCTCGAGGACAACCTCGCGATGACCGCACGGCTCGCAACAGCAGGCGTCGACGTCGACCTGCGCCTCTACCCTGCGTCGCCCCACGCGTTCACCGGGCACCCGACTCCGATGGCTCGCGCAGCCCTGAACGACATCGACGACTGGTACCGGGCGCGGCTCGTCCAGGCCGACTGAACGCCCGACCAGCAGGTGCTCATTCAGAGGATCGGCGCTGGGCGAAGACTCGTGTCCGGCCGTCGGTCGTGCGGCATAGGCTCACCCCATGGCGACTCTCGACGACCTGCGCCGGACCGCTGCCGGGCTGCCCGGCAGCGAGGAGCGTGCGACGACCGGCGGCGCCGCATGGTTCGTTCGCGGCAAGCTGTACGCGTGGGAGTGCCATCCGTGGCCGAGCATCCCCGCAGACGTACGCGAGCTGATCGCGGCCGAACTCGTCGTCGGGGTGAAGGTCGCCGACAGACTGGACGCGCTGGCCCTCGTCGACATGGCGCCATCTGTGTTCCTGCGCACCACGACGCCCTGGGGCGAGCCGAAGATCGCATTCCGCATGGCCGGCATCGACCAGGATCATCTCGCCGAGCTCGTGACGGAAGCCTGGCGCGTGCAGGCTCCCAAGTACCTGCGGCGCGAGCTGGACGAGACCGACTCGTAGGAGTTCGGATGAGCCGTGGGTCGGCTCAGTGCCGGCTCACCGCGTCGACTAGCATTCGGGGATGACGAACCCGGCTCCGCTCGACGACATCGCGATCGGTGGTGAGTCCATCCGCCTGGGGCAGTTCCTGAAGTTCGCGGGGCTCCTCGACTCCGGTGGTGAGGTGAAAGAGGCCATCATCGACGGCTTCGTGACAGTGAACGGCGAGGTCGATCGTCGACGCGGGCGCCAGCTGCAGCCCGGCGATATCGTCGGCTTCGACGGCCGCCGGGTGCGCGTCTGCGTGTGAGGAGACTCGCGCGCGGCGATCGAACCGTTTTCGCCGTAGGGTGTGCGGATGGTGGACGGACGTAGCGGTAATCCCGGCGTGGCCGAGAAGCTCTTCGCGATCGCGGATGCCTTCCAACGCGGTGGCGAACTCACGCTCACCGAAGTCGCGCAACGCGCCGGCCTGCCGATCTCCACGACCCACCGCCTGCTGGCGGAGTGGACGAGATGGGGCGGCCTCGTGCGCGGGGAGGACGGGACGTACCGCGTCGGCATGAAGCTCTGGCGCCTGGGAGCTCGACAGCCCACGGCGAGGCGCTTGCGCGACGCCGCCCGACCGTACCTCGACGACCTCCTCGATGCCACGGGCGAGCACGTGCATCTGGCGGTACGTGATGACCTCGGAGCCGTGTACCTGGAACGCCTGTCAGGAAACGATGCCGTTCCCGTGATCTCGGATGTCGGCACACGGCTACCGTTGCACGCCACGGGCGTCGGCCTGGTGCTGCTGGCCCATTCGCCCCCGGAGGTCCTCGACGCCGTGCTCGCGGCCGGTCCCCGTCGCTACCTGCCGAACACCCTCACGACGGAGGGCGAGCTGCGGGCGCGTCTCGCCGAGATCAGGCTGACCGGCGTCGACGACTCCGTGGAGGAACTGACGCGCGGGGCGTTCTCGGTAGCCGCTCCCGTCCGGGACGCCGATGGATCGGTCGTGGCCGCGGTGTCGATCGTGGCGCGCGTCGAGCGACGCGGTGAACCGCAGTTCGTGCTCGGGGTCCGGATGGCGGCCCGGGGCATCTCCGCCGCTCTCGGCTGATGTCCTGACGCCGTCACGCCGCAGCAGAGTTTCCACTGAGTGGAAACGCGAGTGTCGCGAGGGTGGGCCGACGGCAGAGTTGGGAACACCTTCCCATCGACGCGAGAGGCGTTCCGTGCAGACGAGCGTGGCCATCATCGGAGCGGGCCCGGCCGGGTTGCTGCTCGGGCATATCCTCGGCAGGGCCGGTGTGCCCTTCGTCATCCTCGAGCGCAGCTCGAGGGAGCACGTGCTCGGTCGCATCCGGGCCGGAGTGCTGGAGCAGGGCTCCGTCGACATCGTCACGTCGCTCGGACTCGACGCCGGGCTCCGCGAGCGCGGCCTCGAGCACGGCGGCATCCACCTGCAGTACGAGGGACAACGGCGCCACGTCGACTTCCGTGACCTAGTCGGGCGCACAGTCACGATCTATGGCCAGCAGGCGCTGGTGACCGACATGCTCGCCGAACACGAGCGGCTCGGCTCGACCATCCTGTTCGACGCCGACGATGTCGCCCCGCACGGCACGGACGGACCCGATCCCATCGTCAGCTACACGCTCGACGGCACCCGGCACGAACTCCACGCCGACTTCGTCGTCGGCACCGACGGCTACCACGGCATCTGCAGGCAGAGCTTCCCGACCGGGACCCTCGAGTCCTACGAGCGCAGCTATCCGTTCGCCTGGCTCGGCATCCTCGCCGACGTCCCACCGTCGACCGACGACCTCATCTACGCCCTGCATCCCGACGGCTTCGCCATGCACTCGATGCGATCGCGCACGGTCTCGCGGCTCTACCTGCAGGTGGGGCCAGACGAGTCGATCGACGACTGGAGCGACGAGCGCATCTGGGACGGGCTGCAGACCAGGCTCGGCCTGAGCGGCTGGACCCTGGAGGAGGGTCGGATCACGGAGAAGTCCATCACCCCCATGCGCAGCTTCGTCACATCGTCGCTGGCCAGCGGTCGACTGTTCCTGGCGGGGGACGCCGGCCACATCGTGCCGCCGACGGGTGCGAAGGGCCTCAACTCCGCGATCGCCGACGTCGCCCTGCTGGGCCGGGCGCTGCTCGAGCAGCGAGCCGGCGACGATGCGCCGCTCGCGAGCTACAGCGACCGTGCCCTCGCCCGGCAGTGGCAGGTGCAGCAGTTCTCGCAGTGGATGACCGAACTGCTGCACGTTCACCACGAGGATCCGGATGCCTCCGCTCGGGCCTTCCGCTACCGCAGCCAGGTCGGCCAGCTCGAGTACGTCACCGGTTCGCGGAACGCCATGGCCGGTCTCGCCGAGCAGTACGCCGGCCTCCCCTTCTGAGAGCGAGAAACCCCATGACGATTCCGGCTGACCAGCTGACCCAGGACATGATCTCCGCGGAGATCTCCCGGATCCATGCCGAGCACGTGCAGAGCTCCCGAGCGGCCGGGAGCCCGGGCCCGGTGCATCCGCCCCGGGACTTCTCGGCGTATCGGAGCACCCTCCTGCGGCATCCGACGCACGAACTCGTGCGCGCAGACCCGGAGGGGATCGAGCTGGCCTCTCCGGCGTTCGGTCACACGGACGTCGCCGTGGAGGAGAGCGACCTCACCATCCAGCACTCAGGGGAGCCACTCGGTGAGCGCATCATCGTGACCGGACGGGTGCTCGACGGCGACGGCCGGCCGGTACGCAACCAGCTCGTGGAGATCTGGCAGGCGAACGGCTCCGGCCGGTACGTCCACAAGCGGGACCAGCATCCGGCACCCCTCGACCCGAACTTCACCGGGGTCGGGCGCCTCATCACGGGAGACGACGGCAGCTACAGGCTCACCACGATCAAGCCGGGCGCGTACCCCTGGAAGAACCATCGCAACGCGTGGCGTCCGGCGCACATCCACTTCTCGTTCTTCGGCTCGGCGTTCACGCAGCGCCTGATCACGCAGATGTACTTCCCCGGGGACCCGTTGTTCGGCCTCGACCCGATCTACCAGTCGATCGTCGACCCCGCGGCGCGAGAGCGACTGGTCGCGTGCTACGACCACGAGGTGAGCGAGCCGGAATGGGCCATCGGCTACCGCTGGGACGTCGTGCTGACCGGTCCGAGATCGACGTGGATGGAACCGGAGGACGCCGACCATGCCTGATGCGACCGAGCAGGGTTCGCCGCGGGAGTTCCTGCAGACCCCCTCGCAGACCGTCGGCCCCTTCTTCGGCTACGCGCTGCCGTACGCCGGGGGAGCGCAGGTGGCCCCGCCGTGGCATCCGCAGGCCATCCGACTGCACGGCACCGTGTTCGACGGGGCCGGAGAGCCCATCCCCGACGCCATCATCGAGATCTGGCACGCCGACGCCGATGGGGCCGTGCACACCGAGCGCGGCAGCCTCGAGCGCGACGGCCACTCGGTGACGGGCTTCGGTCGCGCGTCCGTCGATCGTGGCGGTCACTACGATTTCTCGACCATCAAGCCGGGAGCGACTCGAACGGATGCTGCTCCGTACGCACTCGTGACGGTGTTCGCACGCGGTCTCACCCATCACCTCTTCACCCGGGCCTACTTCGGCGACGAGACCGTGCGCAATCAGGGCGATCCGTTCCTCGCCGGCGTGGATCCGGCGCGGCGGCAGACCATGATCGCTGCGCCGGACGCTCCACGGAGCTACCGTTTCGACATACGACTGCAGGGCGACGGCGAGACCGTCTTCCTCGATTTCGATGCGGAGAGTCATGCCTGAGGATCAGACCGTCTGGGGATTGCTCGAGCCGCTGTCGGCATCCGCCGGGGCCACCGGCGATGACGCCGTGCTCGCTGCCCTCATCGATGTGGAGCGCGCCCTGCTGCGCACTGGGGGAGGCCTGGCGAATCGCGACCTCGACGCCGTGGCCGACGCGTTCCTCCCCGAAGCCATTGATCGGCCCGCGTTGCTGGCAGGAAACCGCAGCGGTGGCGTTCCCGTCATCCCGCTCGTGGTGCAGCTGCGCGCCATCGCCGAGTCCGTCGTGCCCGGCGCGGGCCCGGCGGTGCACGCCGGCGCGACGAGCCAGGACGTGCTCGACAGCGCGCTCGTGCTCGTGGCGAGCCGCGCCCTCCACGTCGCACGCTCACGCCTCACGGATGCCGGCACAGCACTCGTGGCGCTCGCCGAGGACGAGGTGCAGACCCTGGCGATCGCCCGCACCCTCGGCCAGCACGCCGCCCAGAGCACCGTCGGCGTGCTCGCCGCCGGATGGCTCGACGGCGTGACATCGGCCATCGAGGACATCGATTCCCTCGCGTTCCCGGTGCAGGCGGGCGGCGCGGTCGGCACCGGAGAGGACCTGGGCGCCGGCGTGCGCGCCGCGCTCGCCGCCGAGCTCGGACTCGACGACCCCGGCCGGTCGTGGCACACCGAGCGCGCCCCGATCCTCCGCATCGCATCCGCCGCTGCCGTCGTCGCCGCCGTGCTCGGCCGCCTCGGCCGTGACGTGGCATTCCTCGCCCGCACCGAGATCGGCGAGGTCGTGCTCGGTACGACGGGCGGCTCGTCTGCCATGCCGCACAAGCACAACCCCGTCGACGCCGTGCTGCTCACCGCGAACGGGCTGCGGGCCCCCGGACTGCTCGCGACCGTGCACACGGCCGCCGTCTCGCAGGACGCGCGTCCGGCCGGTGAGTGGCACGCCGAATGGTCGGCGCTCCGCGGACTCGTGCGGATCGCGCTCGAGAGTGCGGATGCCGCGTCCACGATGCTCGCCACTCTCACCGTCGACCACGCCGCGGTGGAGCGGTCCCGCGCCATCAGCCCGGGACTGCAGCACGATGCGGCCTCGACGATCGCCGCCTCCCGGCGCGTCGTCGGCGCCGCCGTCCGGCGTTTCCATTCCCTCCCGACGAAGGAGTCCCGATGACCGTCCCCCGACTGCACGGCTCGATCTCGCCGGCGGCCGCCACCGCGACAGAGACGGGGCTGCTCGTGCTGCTTCCGTCGCTCGGAACGACGACGGCAGTGTGGGACGGTGTCGTCAGCGAGGTGGCCAGGGCGGCACCGGCGCTCCGCATCCTCCGCGTCGACCTGCCGGGCCACGGCGCGAGCCCCGCAGCCGGTGCACCGTTCACCATCGCCGAGCTCGTCGAAGCCACCCTGTGCCTCGTCGATGAAGCCGGAGGCGGCCGCTTCCACATCGGCGGGCTCTCGCTCGGGGGAGTCGTCGCCCTCGAACTCGCCGCATCGCATCCGGAGCGGGTGCAGACGCTGGCCTCGTTCTGCAGCGGTGCGCGCATCGGCGACGCGGCCGGCTGGGCCGAGCGTGCCGCCCAGGTGCGCGCGTCGGGCACGGCGTCGGTGGTGACGGGGAGCGCGGCGCGCTGGTACGCGCCGGGGTACCTCGAAGCGCATCCGACAGGGGCGGGTGCGCGTGGGCTCGGCACCCTCGTCGAGGTCGACGACGAGTCGTACGCACTCTGCGCTGAGGCGCTCGGTGCATTCGATCGCACGGCGTCGCTCGGCGGGATCGCGACTCCAGCGCTCATCGTGAGCGGCGAGCACGACCTCGTCACGACGACGGCGTCGATGCGCGCTTTCGCCGAGGCGCTGCCGTCGGCGCATTTCGCCGAGATCGCCGGAGTCGCCCACCTCGCCCCCCTCGAGGATCCAGTGGCCTCGGCGGCCCTGCTGCTCGAGCTCATCGAGCAGCACTCGCCGCGGGACGCGCGCGCGACCGGCACGGCCGTCCGCCGCTCGATTCTCGGCGACGCCCACGTCGACGCGGCGACCGCAGCCTCCACGGCCGAGACCGCGCCATTCCAGGACTTCATCACGCGCTACGCGTGGGGGGAGATATGGGCCCGCCCCGAGCTCTCACGCCGGGAACGCAGCATCGCGACGCTCGCATCGCTCGTGACCGGCGGTCATGAGACCGAGATCAGGATGCACGTGAGCGCAGCCCTCCGCAACGGACTCAGCCGTGTCGAGATCGCCGAAGTCATCCTGCACACGGCGCTATACGCCGGCCTTCCGGCGGCGAACGCCGCCCTCGCCGTCATGCGCGAGGTGTTCGCCGACCCGACCACACCAGGAGATCCCGACCATGGATAAGACCGTCGCCAGTGCAGCCGAGGCCGTCGCCGACATTCCGGCCGGGGCGTCCCTCGCCGTGGGCGGCTTCGGGCTCTCGGGAGTTCCGATCGTCCTGATCCGGGCTCTCCTCGCCAGCGGAGTCGACGGACTCGAGGTGGTCTCCAACAACTGCGGCGTGGACGGCTGGGGACTCGGCGAACTACTCGGTGCCGGCCGCATCCGTCGGGTCATCGCGTCGTACATCGGCGAGAACAAGGAGTTCGCGCGCCAGTACCTCGGCGGCGAGGTGGAGGTCGAGCTCACCCCGCAGGGAACGCTCGCCGAACGGCTGCGTGCCGGCGGCGTCGGCATCCCCGCGTTCTACACAGCGACCGGGGCCGGCACGGCCGTCTCGGACGGCGGGATGCCGCTCCGCTACGCCGCGGACGGATCCGTCGCCCTCACCAGCCTGCCGAAGGAGCTGCGGCCCTTCGACGTCTTCGGTGCCCCGCGGGAGTACGTGCTCGAGCAGGCCATCCGCACCGATTACGGGCTGGTGCGGGCGGCGGTCGGCGATCGCCACGGCAATCTCCGCTTCGAGAAGTCGACCCGGAACTTCAACCCCCTGGCCGGAATGGCCGGGCGCATCACCATCGCCGAGGTGGACGAACTCGTGGAGCCGGGAGTGCTCGATCCTGACGACATTCACCTGCCGGGCATCTACGTGGACCGGATCGTGCAGCTCACGCCGGCGCAGGCCACGGAACTTCCGATCGAGAAGGTGACAGTTCGGCCCAGGCCGGGCACGAACGAGAAGCAGGAGAGCGACTGATGCCGCGCACACGAGACGAGATGGCGGCCCGCGCGGCCGAGGAGCTCGAGGACGGCAGCTACGTCAACCTCGGCATCGGACTGCCGACCCTCATCCCCAATCACCTGCCGGCCGGCACCCACGTGGTCCTGCATTCCGAGAACGGCATATTGGGGGTCGGTCCCTATCCGTGGGAGGGCGAGGAGGACCCGAAGCTCATCAACGCGGGCAAGGAGACCGTCACGGTGCTTCCCGGAGCGAGCTACTTCGACTCGGCCGCATCCTTCGGGATGATCCGCGGCGGTCGCATCGCGACGGCCGTGCTGGGTGCCATGCAGGTCTCGGCCGCAGGGGACATCGCCAACTGGGCCGTGCCGGGCAGGATGGTCAAGGGAATGGGCGGGGCGATGGACCTCGTGAACGGCGCCGAACGGGTGATCGTCGTGATGGAGCACGTCGCCAGGGACGGCACGGCGAAGCTCGTGGCGGAATGCACTCTGCCACTCACCGGGCGCGCCTGCGTCGATCGCATCATCACCGACCTCGCGGTCATCGACGTCAAGGCCGACGGCCTGGTGTTGCGTGAACTCGCACCGGGGGTGAGCCTCGAGCAGGTCATCGACGCGACAGGCGCCGAGCTGTCCATCGATCCCGCGCTGCAGGCCACATCGTGACCGAACTGCGCGACGTCGTCGTCTGCTCTGCCCTGCGCACCCCCGTCGGACGGATGGGCGGCTCGCTCGCCCAGGTCTCGGCACTCGACCTCGCGACGACAGTGCTCCGCGCCGTCATCGAGCGCAGCGGCATCGACCCCGCCGCCGTCGACGGTGTCATCGCTGCGCAGGGCTATCCGACCATGGAGGCACCGGCCTTCGGCCGGGTCGCGGCCCTCGATGCCGGGCTGCCCGTGACGACCACCGGTTACCAGCTCGACCGCCGCTGCGGCAGCGGCCTCCAGGCCATGCTCAACGCGGCCATGGAGGTGCAGACCGGCATCAGCGACGTCGTCATCGCCCTCGGCGCCGAGTCGATGAGCAACGCGCCGCTCTACACGGTGCAGGGACGGCGGGGCGTGCCGCCCGGCGGCCTGTTCCTGCACGACGCGCTCGCCCGCGGACGGGAGACCGTCGGCGGGCACCGTCATCCGACCCCTGACGGCAACGTCGGTACGGCCGAGACCCTGCGGGCCGAGTACGGGATCAGCCGGGAGGCCCAAGACGCTCTCGCGCTCCGCTCGCACCAGCGCGCCGTCGCCGCCCAGGCCTCGGGCGCCTTCGACGCCGAGCTCGTCCCCGTCGAGGTGCCGGGTCGCCGGGCCCCGATGCTCGTCGATCGCGACGAGCATCCGCGGGCCGACACCTCCCTCGAGGCTCTGGCCTCGCTGCGAGCCATCCTGTCAGGGTCGGATGCCGCAGCCACCGTGACGGCCGGCAACTCGAGCGGACAGAACGACGCCGCAGCGGCCGCCATCGTCACCACGCCGAGACGGGCGGCCGAGCTCGGACTCACGCCCATGCTCCGGCTAAGATCGTGGGCGCTCGCAGGCAACGAGCCGGAGCGGTTCGGTGTGGCACCGGTCGCCGCCTCGAACCGCGCCCTCGAGCGTGCCGGCGTGCGCTTCGACGACCTCGACGTCATCGAACTCAACGAAGCCTTCGCCGTGCAGGTCCTCGCCTGCCTGAGCGACTGGGGGATCGACGCCGAGGATCCCCGCCTCAACCCGCGGGGGAGCGGCATCTCCATCGGCCATCCGATCGGGGCGACAGGCCTGCGCATGCTCACGACGATCGCCCACGAGTTGCCGTCACTGGACGGCTCGCTCGCCCTGGCGACGATGTGCATCGGCGGAGGACAGGGCCTGGCGGCTATCTTCGAGCGGACCTGACGACTGCCGACCCCGTATTGCATGACGCCTCATTCGAATCTATGTTCGAGTGGTGAAGTGGCACCCGATCCTCGCCGCAGCCGAACCCGAACCGGGCGTCTGGGTGCTGATCGATGCGCAAGGCAACGAGTACGGGCGCGTCGCCGTCGTCCGGTTGAATGGGGACGTGCGCTTCCGTGCCGAGTTCCGGGGCGAGCTCCTGGGCTACGGCGCCTCTTTGCGCGGGGCGTGCGAACGGGTGCACCACGAGTTCATCCGGAGCCACGGGCCGGCGCCGTTTCAGGGGTACCCGGACTTCAGGCCGACCAGACCGACCAGGCCGAACCCACCGGAGCTGCGGTGACGGGCTCGTGGCCGACAACGAGCTCGCAGGATTCCAGAGGCGCCCCGATCGGCGTGCGGATCGAGACTCCGGATGCCGCACGCACGACTATCGGAACCGTCAGCTGAGTCGTCTGCGGCCGACCGCGAGGCCGCCGACGCCCAGGAGCAGCAGCATCGCCGCCGCGAACAGCAGGGGCGCCGGGTTGGTGCCCGTGCTCGCCAGGTCACTGGCATCCGGCGATCCGGCAGCGGTGTCCGGCAGTCCACCGGAACCCGGTGTCCCGGGGACAGGCGGTCCGGGGAGGGGCGGCTCGGGGTCGGGCGGCTCGGGAGTGGGCTCGTCGCCGACGACGGTCCAGACGCCGAGAGCGTCGTTGTCGGTCTCGGAGGCATCGGTGTCGGTGTCGATCGTCGGCACGACGAGGGGACCGAACTGCTCCACGATCTGGTCGACGAATCCGTCGCCGTCGAGATCGGTGTCCTCGGCCGGGGCGATATAGGCGACGTCGCGCATGGCGGACTGTCCCGATGGCGCCGACACGATCCGTACCACGACGGTCAATCGCGGACCATCGCTTCCGGGCGGGAGTTCGGCCGTCGCCGTGGCGGTGTCGTCGACGACGGTGTATTCCGCACCGCGGATGGAGACGAGTTCGACGCCGTCCGGCAGGAGTTGGGTGACGGACCAGCCCGCCGGCGCCGCGCGCGGGCCGTCGTTGTGCGGGGTCAGGAACCAGGCGACGATGTCGCCGATGCGGAACCGATGGCCATCGGACGCGTCGACCCTCTCGTTGAGTGACAGGTCGATGCAGGTCATCGGGTACAGGACCGGCGCCACCGTGAGTTCCTGCACCTGAGCCCCGCCGCCGTCGTAGTACGAGGCGTCGTCGAGGAAGCCCGTCGCTTTGCAGGCGGCGCCCCAGTCGTTCGGATCGTCGTAGTCCCGTGCGTCGACCGCGACAGGGCCGTCGGCCACAGCCACGAGAGGAGCGACATCCGTCGGAGTGGCGGTGTCGTCGCCCACGACTGCGTTCGGCAGCGTGACGATCGCGGTCGAGGCTGCGGGAATGCTGTTCCCAGTGAAGCGGACGGGGTCGCTCAAGGTGCGCCGGGTCGCTTCGTCGGATGCGCCGTCGACGGTTCCGACGCGTAGCCAAGTGCCGCCGCCGCTGAAGGTGTTCCCGATGATCTGCACCGCCGACGACGAGTACGACCCCGGCAGGGCGCCGTCCTCCCAGAGCGGCGCGACGACGATGGCTGCGGTCTCGTCGCTCCCGACCTGATCGATGGTGTTGTCGGCGATCAGCAGGTCGTGGGCGGATCCGACGGTGACGACATCCGGCTGTCCGCTCACGGTGTTTCCGGTCACCTGCACATCGGTGGTGCCCTGCAGGACCTGGATGCCGCTGTCGTTTCCGGTCATCGTGTTCCCATGCACCGCGATGTCGTGACTGATGCCGTTGGCCGGCGTCGTCACGACGAACAGGCCGACGGCCGAGTTGTCCGTGAAGGTGACGGCACTCACGTCGAGGTTGGCGACGCTGCGTCCGTAGACGCCGTACTCGAGGAGGTTCGCCACGGTCGCGTTGGTCACGGTCGAGCCGTCGGTGGCGGAGTAGAAGAATCCGTAGGAACCGGCGTCGATGGAGGCGCTGTCGACGTTGACGTCCTGCGATCCGTACGCGCGCAGGATGGCAGCGCCTGTCACCGACGTCGGTCCTTCGTGGCCGTGCACGGTGATGTCGTGGGCGTCGACCCCGACGGACTGGTGGATGACGAGCGCGGCGCCGGTGATGTCGGCCGTGACGTCTTCGATGGTGGCGTTCTCGACCCCGAGCAGGTAGACGGCGTTCGAGGCGTTCGCCGCCCCGGTCACGGTGAGGTGCGAGATCGAGATGTCGACCCGATCCGACGTGGGATCGAAACTGGACTGGGAACCGATCGCGTAGAGGAAGCCGTTGGCGGTTTCATTGGTGATGGTGACCCGACCCGCGTTGACGGTGTTGATGCCGGTGCCTCCCGACCACGTCCCGGCGTCGAGCACGGCATCCGTGATGATCGCCCCCTGCGTCGAACCCAGGGTGATGCCGCCCAACGCCGTGATGGTCGGCGCGCTGATGGTCGGCCCGTCACCGACATTCGCCGAACTCGTGGTGATGCCGTACTGCACCCCCGAGATCGTCGGCTGCTCGATCACCACACCCGTGGCCATGAGGGTGAGGATGCCCGTGGACTGGATCGCGTCGGTGCCCGCGATGTTCGGTCGCACGATCACGGCCGCCGATGTCGCGCCCAGGGAGATCCCCTCGCGGAAGGTTCCGCTGACCACGGCGTCGGTGATGGACGGCCCGGCACTCGTGTTGGTGGTGGCGGCCCCGATGCCGCGGGCGAAGCCGCTCACCGTCGCGCTCCGGACGTCAGCTCCGCTGGACTTCGCGAGGTCGATTCCCGTGCCGGTGCTGCCCGGGCCCGTGACCGTGAGACCCGTCACCGTCGGTGCTGTCGCGGTGCCGAGTGAGACGCCCGTGGTGGCCGCCGAGATCGAGCCGCCACTGATCGAGACGCCCTCGACCGTGGATGCCGCCGTCGCCGTCACACCGACAGCGACGCCGACGATCGTCGGGTCGGTGATGGTGGCAGCTCCGGTGGTGAGGTTGACCCCGTAGGAGAAGTCCTCTCCGTTCCCGTCCATGTCGAATCCCGCCACCACGACACCGGTGACACCGGCGCCCAGTTGGATCCCCGTCGGGCGCGGCACCGGGGTGGGATTGCGCACAGTGATGTTCGTGAGCGCAGCGCCTGCTCCGGTCACGCTGATCACGGCCCCCGTGTTCGCCGCGCCGATCGCGACGTCGTCTGCGAGCGTCAGGCCGCCTGCGCTGACGGTGAACCTGCTGTAGAGCATGGAGTCCGTCGCCGAGTCGAGCGTCACAGCCTTCGTGATCGACAGGGCCCCCGTGAAGGCGTAGTCGTTCGAGATGAAGGACACCGTGTTCGAGGTGGTCGTCGTGGCGTTGATCGCCGCCTGCAGAGTGAGAAGGGCCGCGTCTGCCGGTTGCTGGTCCGGAGTCCCGACCCACGCCATGCGCACGGTGTTCGCACTGGGCACGATGTCGGGGGAGTCCGGTGGAGGTACCTCGACGATCGTCTCGTCGGGGTCGGGTGTCGGCTGATCGAGGCCGCCAGGAGCGGACGGGTCGGCCGGTGGGGGCGGATCGCCGGTGTCGATGGTGTCGGGTGGTGATGCGGCGAGCGCCCCCTGAGTCGGCAGGAGCACGAGCGCCGTCCCGAGTGCGGCGATGCCGAGTGCGGCCGCACAGGCCCGCAGCATCGTGCGCATATCGAGCCCCCTCGCCGCGGCGTGTTCTGCGAAGACGCCGGCGATTCATCGTTCCACGCACCCGAGCATTCCTCAAGTGCGTGGTGGCCCGGAGCGCCGCTCAGTGCTGGAGCGACGCGGGGGAGGACGTCGGCCCGACGGGCGCGTCCGCCGCTGCGCTGCCGCGCGCTCGGACCAACCCGAACACGACGAATGCCGCGGCCACGGCGGTCAGAGCGAGACCGGCGATCGTGACGGCGCTCTGGAACTGGTTCGACTGCTGCGCCGTCCAGTCCGGCGCGGCGATGCTCCCGGTGAAGAGCGCGGCGAGGATGGTGCCTGCGATGGCGACCCCGACGCCGTTGGCGACCTCGGTGGTCGTGTCGGTCAGTGCTGCGCCGATGGAGGTGCGGTTCTTCGGCAGACCCGTCAGCACGTTGACCGCTGCGACGACGCCGACGACACGCAGTCCCGCGGCGACGAGTGCGAGCGCGATGGCGATCCACACGTACCCGAAGCTGTTGAACAGACCGTAGACGGCGAGACCCACGACGACCGTGGTCGCACTCATCCACGCTGCGCGGTTGATGCCGACGCGTTCGACGAACGGATTGACGAACGGGCCGAGTGCCAACAGCACGATCACCTGGGGCAGCATCCCGAGTGCCGCGAGCGCCGGCGGCCAGCCCCAGGCCAGCTGAAGCTGGAGGGTCACGAGGTAGCTGAGTCCGGCGGTCGCGAGCCCTGCGGCCGCCTTGAACGCCAGGCCGCTCGAGACGAGTGGGCGGGCGATGAGGGCGAGATCGAGCAGCGGATGCTTCGCGGTGCGCTCGCGCATGACGAAGCCGACTGCGGCGAGGAGCGCCGCTGCCGTCGTCGCCCACGGTCCCCACGAGCCAGCGCCCTGGTCGATGAACAGGGTCGGAGCGACGAGCGCGAGAACGATGGTCGCCGTCGCGAAAAGCGCGCCGACGATGTCGAGCGGGTCGCGGTGGAGTTCGGCCGGGTCGTCGGCAGCGATGCCTCGACGGATGCCGACGATCGCGAACGCCGCGATGGGCACGTTGATGAGCAGCAGCACCTGCCAGGGCGCGACTGCGAGCACCAGGCCTCCGACGGTCGGGCCGATGGCCAGTCCGACGAGACCCACCGTGGAGATGAGGGTGATGGCTCGAACACGCAGGCTCTCCTCGTCGAACAGCCTGAATGCGAGCGCCATCGAGCCCGGTGTCGTCATCGCGGCCGCGACGCCCATGGCGGCGCGCACGATGATCAGTTGTTCTGCGTTCACGACGAAAGCCGTCGCCAGACTTGCGAGGCCGAGCAGCACCAGCCCGACGAGCATCACCCGTCGACGGCCGAAGCGGTCGGCGATGGCACCGAAGAGCAGCATCAGCCCGCCGAAGACGACGGCGTAGACGCCGGTCACCCACTGGAGTGCCGTCGTCGAAGCCTGCAGGTCGCGGCCGATGGTGGGCAACGCGACGTTGAGGATCGAGTTGTCGAGCATCTCGAAGAGGAACACCGCCGACAAACCGGCCAGTGCCATCCACGAGCCGCGCAGGCTTACCTTGGAACGTTGTTCGTAAGTCACGAACACTGTTCTATACTTGGAACGGCGTTCGTGTCAAGTTAGGATGGGCCCATGGCTCCCTCCCCTCAGCTGCGCCGCTCGGCCCGTCACGCGACGGGCGCCGACGCGCCAGCGCCGCGCAAGGCACCGATCACGGTCGAACGGATCACCGACGCGGCCCTCGGGATCGTGGCATCCGACGGCTACGACGCCCTGACAATGCGCAACGTCGCCTCCGCCCTCGAGACCGGGCCCGCTTCGCTGTACGCGCACGTGGTCAACAAGGCCGACCTCGACGAGCTCATCATCGGCCGGCTGTGCAGCGAACTCGTGCTGCCGACGCCCGACCCCTCGACGTGGCGTGAGCAGATCACCGACGTCTGCACGCAGTTGCGTGACCAGTACCTGAGGTATCCCGGCATCTCGCGTGCGGCACTGGCGATCGATGTCACCGACCTCGACCTGCTCCGGGTGAACGAGGGGATGCTCGCGATCCTGATCGCCGGCGGGATCGCGCCGCAGACCGCGGCATGGACGATCGACGCCCTCTTCCTCTACGTCGGCGCCTACGCGATGGATGCCGACGCCGCCAGCGATGATTCGGTCACCGGTGAATGGAGGCGTAGCCCGCAGGGGCACGACGACCTCCTCGCCCGCTTCTCGGGGCTGCCGACCGACCGCTTCCCCATCATCGTTCGCCATGCATCCGAACTGACCTCAGGATCGGGGCATGAGCGGTTCGACTTCACGCTCGGCCTGATGCTGGGCAACCTGGGCTAGACGGGAACGATTCCCGTGATGAGCGGCCGCGAAACGCGACGACCGGATGTCGCCTCGATCGAACTGATCGGGGGTCCGGAGAGGCTCGAGCTCGAGCTGCACGACTACGACCACAGATGGGTGGACATCTACCTGGACCACCGTCGGCGGATCCGGAATGCACTCTCCTCCTCGGGCGTCGAGATCCACCACATCGGTTCCACCTCGGTTCCCGGCCTGGCAGCGAAGCCGATCGTCGACATCGTGGTCGTGGTGGATGACATCACTGCCGAAGAGGACTACCTCGATCCGCTCCTGGCGGCGGGATACGTACTGCGGGTGCGCGAACCCGGGCATCGTCTCGTGCGCACGCCCAACCGCGACGTGCACGTGCACCTGTACGAACGCGGCCATTCCGCCGTCGGCGACTACCTCCTTCTCCGCGATCATCTGCGATCCGACGCTGACGATCGAGCCCTCTATGAGAGCACCAAGCGGAACCTGCTCCTCAAGCGGTGGGACGACATGAACGACTACGCCGATGCCAAGACCGACGTGATCCTGGCGATCAAGACGCGCGCACGAGCGGCCCGCGCCTCAGGCTGAGTCGGCCGACGAGCAGCCGGCACCGTCGCGGCGGGTCGTGACTCGACCGATCGGCATCCGTCAAGCCCCCTGCGTGCGCGAGTGGCCGCACGTAGCGTGAAACGTGACGACGGAGGACCGAATGACAGAACGCACGCAGTACACCTTCACGAACCCGGCGGAGCTCTACGCGGAGTTCCAGCCCGAGAAGCAGCACCAGGCGGAACCCGGATCGGATGCCGAGCTGACGCCGCTCGCGGACCACGGCGAGGACAGCTATCAGGGCAGCGGACGGCTGGCCGGGCGCAGGGCGCTCGTGACCGGCGCCGATTCGGGCATCGGGGCGGCGACTGTGATCGCCTTCGCCCGCGAGGGGGCATCCGTCGCCATGTCGTATCTTCCAGACGAGAGGGAGGACGCCGACAAAATCGCGGCGATTGCGCGGGAGGCCGGCGTCGACGTGCTCCAGATCCCGGGCGATCTCCGGGATGCCGCCTATTGCCGCGACCTCGTGGAGAAGGCCGCACACGGGCTCGGCGGTCTCGACATCCTGGTCAACAACGGCGGAAAGCAGGTCTTCAACGAGGATCTCGAGAGCCTCACCGACGAGCAGTTCGACGACACCTTCACGACCAACGTGTACGCGATGTTCTGGATCACCAAGGCGGCCCTGCCGCATCTGGTTCCGGGATCGACCATCATCAACACGACGTCGATCCAGGCCTACTCGCCCTCCGAGATCCTCGTCGACTACGCGTCCACGAAATCGACCATCAACACCTTCACCAAGGCCCTCGCGCAACAGCTCGCGCCGAAGGGCATCCGCGTCAATGCCGTCGCCCCCGGGCCGATCTGGACACCCTTGCAGGTGACCGACGGGCAACCGCAGGAGAAGCTCGACTCCTTCGGCGAGAACACCCCACTGGGACGCGCCGGGCAGCCGGCCGAGCTCGCGCCCGCCTATGTGTTCCTCGCATCGGCCGAGTCGAGCTACGTGATCGGCGAGACGCTCAACGTCAATGGTGGCATCCCCTCGCCGTAGGCCAGCGACTGGAGCTCACCAGTTCGACTCGGGTCACGCGTGCGGCGGGAAGCCCAAGACGAGTCGGGCTGCGTCGCGGTAGAGATCGTCGGAGCTGCGATCGGCCGCGAAGTACTCGCCGATGGCCTGGAACATGACCGGGAAGCGACGTTGCAACTCTGCGACGTCGGGGGCCTGCTGGCCGGAGTCGACGGGGGCCTGCTCCTCGAGGACGTAGCCGACGGTGAAGCGCTCTCCAGCGAGCACCAGGAGCCGGGCGCGCTGCAGCTCGATCCCATGGCCGACGAGCGTCGACATGGCGGTCTCGGAGAAGTCGGCGCGTCGCAGCGCCGTCCTGGCGCCGGAGACGATCCGAGCCCCGTCACGACGACGGAGCATCGCGGCGCGTAGGGCGACGAGGGCGGCCAGGAGCCAGTCCGCCCAGTCGTCATGGGCGAGGGATGCCGGAACCCTCCCGATGGCGTCGTCCATGATGGCGTCGGCGAGTGCGTCGAGGAGTTCGGCCTTGCTTCCGATGTGCCAGTAGAGGGTGGGAGCCTGCACGCCGAGGCGTGCGGCGAGAGTGCGGAGGCTCAGCGAGTC
This sequence comes from Leifsonia sp. Leaf264, assembly GCF_001422325.1. Taxonomy (GTDB): domain Bacteria; phylum Actinomycetota; class Actinomycetes; order Actinomycetales; family Microbacteriaceae; genus Orlajensenia. The sequence goes on along the minus strand of NZ_LMMR01000001.1, from coordinate 963,985 downwards.
CAGGCCCTCGTCGTCGAGCAGGTGCAGGGCCTCGTCGATGACCTGCTGTCGGTCCAGTGCCACTGCCCCTCCTTGCACGATCACTCTTACAGTGTTAGAAATAGCCTATCGCTCTAACGCTGTAAGAGAGAAGGGTCGCGAAAGTGAAGGCAGCAGTCGTCGACCGCTCTGGCGGCGTACCGCACGACTGACACCTGAAGGACCTCCCATGAACAAGCTCGTCACCGCAGCGCACGACGCCACCCATCTCGTACCGGGGGTGCCCGCCCACAGCGATGCTCCCGCCCAGCACGACCACCGCACGCACACCGGAGCCCGCCGACCCAGCAGGGGTCCGCGCTTGCAGAACTCGAATCGGCACCACCAGGCCCCGCCGCGGATCCTCGTCGCATGGCAGGGCTGGATCGGCCGTCGGGTCGCGCGCCGGAGTCGCGACGAGGCCTGACCCGGCCCCTCCACGCGTAGCCACCGGCGGTCGGATCCTCGACGTGAGAGTCGACCCGATCGGACCGCGATAGTAGGGTGCCGATCGAGGCTCCCGACGAGGCTGGATGGCGAAGGGGGCACCGTGATCGCAGAACTGAATCGTCTCGTCGAGTTCGTCGAGAATCGACTGACCGACGACATCGACGTGACAGCGTTGGCACTCGAGCTCGGCACGACGGAGTACCACCTCCGTCGGATGTTCTCGTCGCTGGCCGGGATGCCGCTGTCCGAGTACATCCGGCGCCGACGGATGACTGCAGCGGCGGCGGATGTCACCGGCGACGACGACCTGCTGAGCATCGCGGTGCGGTTCGGCTACGGCTCCACCGAGGCGTTCGGCCGAGCGTTCCGCTCGGTGCACGGCGTCGCACCCGGCGACGTGCGCCGAGACGGCGGCCCCCTTCGCACGCAATCGCAACTCAGGTTCCGCCTGACCGTGGAAGGGAACATCACCATGAACGCTCGCATCATCGATCGACCGGCCTTCAGGCTCGTCGGCCATTCGGCCCGGGTGCCGCTCGTCCACCTCGGCGCCAATCCGCATATCCAGGCTCACATCGCCGGGCTGCCAGCCACCGAACACGCCCGGCTCAAGGAACTGAGCAGCACGGAACCGGCAGGCCTGCTCCAGGTGAGCGCCGACGTCGATCCGGACTACACGGAGGGCAGCGAATTGACCTACCTCCACGGCGTCGCCAGCGCCGAGGAGGAACCGGTGCCCGCTGACCTCGACGTGATCGACGTGCCGGCCGGGGCCTGGGTGGTGTTCCGCGTCGAAGGAGACTACCCGACGGCCCTGCAGTCGACGTGGGCGGCGACGGCGACGGACTGGTTCCCGTCGAACCCGTGGCGTCTGCGCCCCGGCCCGTCGATCGTGGCCGTGCTCGACCGCGCCGCCGACTTCAGCTCGGCCACCTGCGAGCTGTGGCTCCCCATCGAGCGCGCCTGACGGCACGCCGCAGGCCGCGGTGCGCGAGTCTGCCTCTGTGAACCAAAGCCGAACGGTGTATGGTTTTGACGACTCAAGGAGGCGTCAGTGTCACAGCTTGCAGAGGCTCCGGCCGAGCCGTCGGCGATCCGCGAGACCATCGCGTCGCCGCTCTATCGCGGCGCGACCGTCGCGATGTTCCTGTCCGGCCTCGGCTTCTCTGGCGCTGCGCCGCAGATCGCGTCCTTCCTGGTCAACGAACTCCATGCCTCGCTGACGACCGCCGGCCTGTTCTATCTCACCAATCTCACCGCACCCGTCGTGGGCTACCTCGTCGGAGCGCGGTCCGATCGCACGGGCAAGCGCCTCGGCCTCTTCAGGCTGTGCGCCCTCGCGGGATTCCTCGGATGGCTGACGATCGCATTCTCGTCGGAGATCTGGATGCCGTTCGTGATCAGCGCGGTCGTGCTCGCGTTCGCGGGCGCAGCCACGTCCCAGCTCTTCGCTGCCATCCACGATGACCTCGAGGCCCACGCCAGTCCCGTGGCCGACGGAGTGACGTCCATCGTGCGCATGGCGCTGACCGCCGGATGGATCGTCGGCCCCGTGGTCGGGTCGTTCCTCGCCGCAGCGTTCGGTCCCCGGACCATGCTCGTCGCCACGGCGGTCTTCACCCTCGCCCAGATCCTTCCCCTCGGGTTCCTGGGCTCCGGCGAGAGGACGGCATCCGTTCCCGATGCTGGCGTGGCCGCAGGAGGGGTCGGCAGCGTGGTGCGACGTCCCGGCGTCCGGATGATGCTGCCGCTGCTGACCTTCACCGGGCTCTATGTGCTGGTCTACGCCGGCGAGCCGATCAAGTACGGGTACCTGCCGATCTACATGAACGACGACCTGCACCTGCCTGCCGTCGTCAGTGGCGCCGTCATCGGCATCCAACCGCTGGTCGAGCTGATCCTCATGCCGGTCGCCGTGATCGTGGCCCGTCGCATGGGGATCATGCATCTGATGATCATCGGCGCTGCCTTCGGCGTCGCGGCGAATCTGTGCTTCGCCCTCACCAGCAGCGCGGCCGGTATGTTCGCCGGACAGATCTGCATGGGTGCCGTGTGGGGAGTCTTCGCCGGACTCGGAATCGTCGTCGCGCAACGGCTGCTGTCCGGCGCGATCGCGACGGCGTCGGCCGTCTTCATGAGCGCCCCGGCTGTCGCCAGCGCACTGGGCGGCCTGACGGGCGGGCTCGGCGTCGGATGGCTCGGACTCCCGCTCGTCTTCCTCCTTCCCGCTGCGTACGCGGTCCTGGCCACCTTCGGAATCGCCGTCATGAGCCGCTCGCGACACGCGGTCAACTGAGGCCCGCTCGTCCTGCTGCACGGCTACCATGACGCCTGGGCGCGGATCGAGCACTATCCCCGCGCCACATTCGTGGCGCTGGACGCGGCCGGGCACAACGTGCATCTCGACCGGGCTGCCGTCGCCAGTGCACTCGTGGCCGACTGGCTCGACCGCATCCGTGCATAGACGGCGCCGCTGTCGTCAGTCGAAGTCCTCCACGCGCCACTCGTCATGCCAGTCGATGAGCACCCTGTCGCCGTCGAAACGCAGCGGCAGCCAGATGTAGTCGGCGATCGAGGTGTCGGGGTCCGGCAGCGGCACGGCACCCCACTCGGTCGGGTCGAAGCCGGGGCTGAACACCTTCTCGAAAAGCTCCGGGATGTCGGGCAGGTCGGCCGGAGGATCCACGACCCACCGGTCGGCCACAGCGATGTAGAGGTCCTTCTTCAGCGGATGCCGGAAGATCGACGAGATCTGCGAGCGGAACGACGTGCGGGTCTCGTCATCGGGATGCGGGTCGCCGACGATCGTCCAGGGCCCGTGGTATGTGTCAGCGACCGCGACCTCGGACTGGTTGGGGAAGTAGCCGGTCGTACCCGAGGTGATGAGGTGGTGCCTGCGGTTGCGCAGGAAGTACGCGGGGGCCTCGCGCACGAACGGCGGCTGCGGCCGTGGAAAGTGGGTCGAGTAGTACCCCGTGACATCCGTGTAGTCGTCGGTGAGGTCGGCGCAGATGAGCTCGCTGTGCACGCGCTCGAAGTAGTAGTAGCCCTTCCCGTCCGAGGGATCGACGACGAGGTCGAAGTCGCCGGCGTTCATGCCGAGAGGGCGGATGCCGCTGCGCACGAGTTCGTACGGACCGAGGATGTCGTCGGCGGTGAAGACGCTCGAGAGCTGGCCGCCGTCGCGCTGCATGACCTTGACCCAGCACACGTACTTGCCTGTCCGCGCGTTGTGGATGATGTGGGGTCGATCGGCGAGCTGCGACGGGTGCAGTGGATGCGTGGAGTCGCCTTCGACGGGCGGGATGATGAGCCCGCGATCCTCCCAGTTGTAGAGGTCCGTCGACGAGTAGCAGCGCATGCCCCAGTGCCAGATGTCGCCACCAGGCCGGGTGTGCTCCTTGTTCTCGCCGTACCAGTAGAAGACGCCGTCGACGTGGAGGACGGATCCGCCGTGGGCTTGGATGCGCTCTCCCTTCGTGTCGAGCCAGGGCTGACCGGGGCGGATGGAGTTCTGCATGATGTTCCGTTTCATGGTGGGGATGGTCGTCAGCGTATGGCGCGGGGCCGAGCGAGTTCGTCCTCGATGCGGCTCCAGGCTTCGTCGGTGAGGTGCACTCGTGGTGCGGCGAGCGAGTCCACGGCGGTCTCGGGGCGGTTCGCACCGGCGATCGCGATGATCGACGATGACTGCTTCAGCACCCAGGCGAGGAGCACGCGCTGGAGTGAATGCCCGGAGCCGGCCGCGATGGCAGCGGTCCGCGGATAGGCCTCGCGCAACGGGTGGACCCGCGAGGCACCCCCGAGTGGGGAATAGGCGAGAAAGGCGATGCCCAGTTCCTCGCACCGCCGAGCGACGCCGGTGTGAGTCGCATTCAGGGCGGAGAACTCGTTCTCCACGGCGTCGATCCCAGCAACGGCGAGTGCCCGATCGAGGTCGGCGCCGGAGACGTTCGAGAGTCCGATCGCGCGCACCTTGCCGGAGCGCCGCAACTCATCGAGGGCTCCGACGCTCTCCTCCAGGGGGACTGCCGGATCCACCTTGTGGAGAAGGTAGAGGTCGATGGCATCGACGCCCAGGGCGCTGAGACTCGCGTCGCAATCGGCGGCGAGGGCCTCGGGGGTGCCGTCCACGATCCACTCGTCCGCGCTGACGCGCACATGGCCGCCCTTCGTCACGATCATCGGGTCGGCACCGGGATGCTGACGCAGGGCGCGGGCGATGAGGGTCTCGTTGTGGCGGGCGGCATCCGCCGTCGTGTAGGCCGCCGCCGTATCGATGAGGTTCGCGCCCAGGTCGAGGGCAGCATGGATCGTGCGGATGCTGCGAGCCTCATCGACCGCGTCGCCGATCGACCACCACGCGCCCCCGAGGCCGACGGGCCACACCGCCCGCCCGGCCACCGGACGGGCGATGGGCTCCATGAACGTTGTCACCACCGCCGGAAGTCGGGCTTGCGAGCATCATCCGACGGATCCCGGAAGGTGCAGTGGAAGGTGTGTCGGCCGGCCGCGACCTCGTGCACCCCGCCGCCTCCCGGCAGCACGACAGTGGCCGTGGCGCCGGCTGGGACGACGACATCGAGCTCGAAGTTCGTGCCCTCCCTGCGCCAGGACGACGAGCTGAGGCCGAGGGGCCCGCGATGGGCTGTGGAGGCATGAGTCAGCCCGCCGCCAGGCTGGGGCTCGATCCAGAGACGCTCGAATCCGGGTTCCCGCGAGTCGAGTCCGGCGACGACGCGATGCATGAAGTCGGCGACGGCACCGAGCGCATAGTGGTTGAACGAGGTCATGTCGCCGGGGTTGACCGTGCCGTCGGGAAGCATGCTGTCCCAGCGCTCCCAGATCGTCGTGGCTCCCATCGACACCGGGTAGAGCCAGGACGGCAGCTCGTCCTGCAGCAGCAGATGGTAGGCGGCATCCAGGCCTCCGACACGTACGAGGGCATCGCAGATGATCGGTGTTCCGACGAACCCGGTGCTGATGTGGAAGTCGCCCGCCGCGACGAGTTCGAGCAACCGCCGGCCGGCGTGCCGCACCTGGCTCTCGTTCGCGAACAGGTCGAAGACTATGGCCAACGCGATGGACGTGACGGTGTCGCTCACGACGCGGCCGGAGGGGGCGATGAACTCGGCTTGGAATGCCGAGACGGCCCGAGCGGCGACGGTGTCGTAGTGGTCGGCATCCGTCGACTTGCCCAGCAAACGAGCGGTCTGCGCGAGGATGCGTGCAGTGCGTACGTGGTAGGCGGTCGCCACGAGGTGCTTGTCCGTGTGAGATTGCCCGGGGCTGTCGGATGGAGCGGCGGGATCGAGCCAGTCGCCGAGCTGGAAGGTCGTGTTCCACAAGCCGGTGTGCCCGGTCAGGTCGTCGACGAGGTCGACCCAGGCGCGCATGCTGTCGTACTGGTCGGCGAGGACACGTGCGTCGCCGTCGTGCCGGTACAGCTCCCACGGCACGATCACGGCCGCGTCGCCCCAAGCCGCCGTCGGGAAGTTCGGGAACCCGCACTCGATCCACGGTACGAAGTTGGGCACGTGTCCCTGGTCCCGCTGCTCGTGCGCCACATCGCGCAGCCAGCCCGTGAGCGTGCCGTGCGCACCGAACAGCGAGAGCGCCGTCGGGGTGAACACCTGGATGTCGCCGGTCCAACCGAGGCGCTCGTCGCGTTGCGGGCAGTCGGTGGGGAGGTCGACGAAGTTGTCGCGCATGCTCCAGACGACGTTCTCATGCAGGCGGTTGAGTCCAGGATGAGAGCTCTCGAACCAGCCCGTGCGCTCCAGGTCGGTGTGCACCACGAGTGCTTCGACGTCGAGGGCGGCCACGTCGCCGGGCCAGTTCTCGACCTCGGCGTAGCGGAATCCGTGGATGGTGAACCGGGGGCTCCATTCCTCGACGCCATGGCCGCGGCACGTGTAGCGGTCGATGGATTCGGCTGAGCGGAGCGGGCGTACTCCGAGGGTGCCGTTCTCGAGCACCTCCGCGTGATGCAGGGTGATCGTGTGCCCGGCGTTCCCGCGCACGCGCAGTCTCAGCTTGCCGGAGATGTTCTGCCCGAAGTCGAGCCGGATGCGCGATCCGGGCAACGGCTCGACGCTCACGGGTCGCAGTACCTCGGTGACCCGCACCGGCGGGCCGGTCGGCGCCTCGAGTTCGGCCGGGAATCCGGTGAGGGCGAGTCGCTTCGGCGACTGCCATCCGGTGGCGTGGAAGTCCGGTTCGCTCCAGCCGGCTGGGAGCAGTGTCGCGTCGTAGGTCTCGCCCTCGTACAGGCCGACGCGGGTGATGGGCGATGGCTTCCACTGCCAGGAGTCCTCGAGGGGCACTGACACGACCGAGCCGTCCTTCAGGGTCAGCTCGAGCTGCAGCAGGAGAGCGGCATCCGCTCCGTAGACGTCCCAGAGTCCGCCCTCGAAGCCGATGCGGCCGCGGTACCAGCCATCCGCGAGCCACGCGCCGATCGTGTTGCGACCGGGACGGATGCCGGCACTCACGTCGTAGGTCTGGTACCTCACGCGGTGGGTGTAGCTCGTCCAGCCCGGGGCGAGGATGTCCTCCGACACGGGCAGCCCGTTGAGCTCGAGTTCGTAGACTCCGTGCGCCGTCGAATAGACGCGAGCGCGGCTGATGGTGGACGGGTCGATGCCGAGGTCCTCGATGTTCCAGTCGGCCCGCAGCAGGTAGCCCGGCCGCAACTCTCCCTGAGGTGCAGTGACGGACGGCGAGACGAAGTCGTTCGTCCAGTCCGAACGCTCGAGCAGCCCCACCTCGATCGGCAGCGGTGCGCTCCAGTCGCCGATTCGGTCGTCGTCGTGGACGAGTCGCGCACGAAGCACGACCGCTGCACGGGACTGGAGCGGCGGGAACGGCCAAGCGAGGAGTCGGCGTCGGCCGCCGGCCTCGGTGTGGCGGTGCGCCGTTCCGCTCGCATCCGTGAGTTCGAACTCGACAGCGGAGACCGGGGCGGTGCCGTCGGACAGCCAGGACAGCCGCGGGCTGCGCTCGCCGATGCCGAGGGTCGACGCGCCACGACGGTTCTCGAGCCAGAGATCGGTGATGGTGTCAGTCGCGACTGTCGTCGCTGGAGTCGTTGTCGTCATTTCCTAGCCCTTGACCGATCCGGCCGTGAGGCCCTTCATGACCTGCTGGTTGAGGAACAGGTAGATGGCGAGTGTTCCGAACACGTTCACGGCGATGGCCGCGAAGGTCGGGCCGTACTGCACAGCCCCGTACTGCCCCGTGAAGTTGAGCAGGCCGACCTGGATCGTGCGCAGCGCGTTCGAGTTGGTGAAGGTCAGGGCGATGAGCAGGTCGTTCCACATGAAGAAGAACTGCACGAGCCCGACGGTGAAGACAGCGTTCTTGACCAGAGGGAGTCCGACGGCCCAGAAGGAGCGCAGGATGCTCGCGCCGTCCAGCGTCGATGCCTCGAAGATCTCGCGCGGGACCGATCGGAAGAAGGTCGCCATCATGAACACGGTGAGGGGCAGACCCGTGGCGATGTACGTGAGGATCATCGGCCAGTAGCTGCCGGTGAGCCCGGTGCGGAAGTAGATGGTGAAGAGCGGCAGAAGGATCATCTGCGTCGGCACCATGATGCCGGCGAGGAAGAGCAGCAGGACTGTTCCGCGCCCCTTCCACACCATGATCTCGAGCGCGAATCCGGCAGCGACGCCGAACACGAGCACGACGGCGAGCGACGGGAACACCACGATGACGCTGTTGAGGATGTACTGCCCGAACCCGCTCTCGAACACCGAGACGTAGTTGTCGAGCGACCAGGTGCTCGGCAGGGTCCAGAACGGGTCGTTGAGGAACTCGCTCTGCGTCTTGAACGATCCGAGGAACATCCAGACCATGGGGTAGATCTCGACGATGAGCAGGATCGCGATGATGATCCGCAGGGGGAGGCGGGCGAAGAAGCGCTTCGGTGCCCCCCTGCCGGTGCTGGGAACCGAGGTGCGGGCGAGGCGGCGAGGATTGACGCTCGGAATGGCGGTCGTCTGAGTGGTCACTGGCTCAGCCCTTCGTGAGGTCGCGGCGCGTGGACCGGAAGATGAACACGGTGAAGAGCAGGCAGAGGATCGTGAGCATGAGCGCGATCGTGCTGCCGTAGCCGTATTCGCCGTAGGTGAACGAGGTCTGGAACATGTACAGGGTGAGCGGAGTGGTCGCATTGCCCGGGCCGCCGTTCGTCAGTGCGACGACGGTGTCGAACACCTTGAGGGTGCCGTTGATGCTGAAGATCAGCGATGAGAGCAGCACGGGCAGAGAAAGCGGGAGCACGATGGTGCGGATGAGCTTCCACCCGCCTGCCCCGTCGAGCCGGGCCGACTCGAGCAGTTCCTCGGGGATGTCGAGGAGGCCGGCGTAGAGCAGCACGGCGTAGAAGCCCATGGAGCGCCAGAGGTCCATCAGGATGATCACCCAGAACGATGCATCCGGGGTTCCGAACCAGTCGACCGATGGGATCCCGATCAGGTTGAGGAACGAGTTGACCGGACCCGTCGTCGGCGCGGCCTCGAACAGGCGCTGGAACAGGAGCGCGACGGCCACAGTGGGGAGAACGACGGGGAAGAAGACGATGGTCCGGATCGCCGAGGATGCCCGCTTCAGCCAGAAGACGTAGAGCAGCGACAGGCCGAAGCCGACCCCGACCTGGAGGACGGTGAGCACGAGCGCATAGCGCAGGGTGAACCAGATGGCACTCCAGGCGGCCGGGTCCTGGAAGAACTTGGCGAAGTTCCCGAGCCCGTTGAAGGTGAACCCGAGGATCGGGTTGCCGTCGAAGACGGTGTAGCCGAGCGACCAGAAGATCGGCACGAGCATGATGATGGAGTAGACCAGCAGGGCGGGTCCGAGAAGGATGAAGATGGCGCGTTTGTCGCCGAGCACTCTGTCCATGGATCAACAATCTGTCAGCTGCGCAGGACGCAGCGGTGATGAACGGGGTCGCGGCGCGGACACCGCGACCCCGCATCAGGTGGAGAAGGGTCAGCCCTCGTCGTTGGCGGCCTGAACGAGCTTCATGAAGTCAGCTCCGCTCAGCGTGCCGTTCGCGAGGCCACCGCCGTTCGTCTGGCTCACGCTGGTGCCCTTCGAGGTGAAGAGGGCCTCGAACCAGAGAATGCTGGAGGGCGCGTCCTTGATGACCTGCTGGACTGTCTGCGTGGTCTCCGGCAGATCGGTGGGCGGGTTGTCGAGTGCGAATCCCGACACGACGCCGCTGTCCTTCAGGACAGTGTCGCCGTAGTTGGAGACTATGCACTTCAGCCAGGCGGCCTGGTCGTCGCCGAAGCCCTTCTTGGCGAACATCACGGGGATTCCGACGTTGGCCGGAACCTGGTCGATGGCGCCAGCGCCGCCCTCGACGGCCGGGAACGGTGCGTAGCCGATGTTGTCGGCGCCGATCGTGTTCTGTGTGGCGTCATTGAAGTTGGCGAGTGCCCAGCTGCCCATGTAGAAGAAGGCGGCCTTCCCAGTGAGGAACTCGTTCATGGCGGCGTTGTAGTCGACGGACCCGACGGCGTCACCGAAATAGCCGGCCTTGCCGAGCTTGGCGACCTCGTCGGCGGCCTTCACGTACTCGTCGTCGGTCAGCTTGGCCTTGCCGTCGGCGACGTCCTTCAGGGCGTCGGGGCCGAGGTCGCGGGCGATGTAGTCGCCGACGAGACGGGTGATGGGCCAGCCGTCCTTGCCGTCGGCAGCGAACGGCTGAACGCCGGCGTCCTGGAGTGTTCCGGCAGCAGCGACCAGGTCGTCCCAGGTGGCCGGAGCATCGATGCCGTTGTCGGCGAGGAGCTTCTTGTTGTACCAGAAGCCCTCGATGTTGAGCTCAGTCGGCAGCGAGTACAGCTTGTCCTCGCCGTAGAGGGCCTTGATGGTGGATTCGGCTGCCGGGAGGATCTTGTCGGCGACGCCGAGCTTGTCGAGCTCAGCGGACAGGTCGACGACCTGGCCCGCATCGATGAACTGCTTCATCAGGGAGGGCGTGCCTGCAGACATCGACATGTTCGACAGGGCGTCCTGGCCGGCGAGAAGCTGGAGCTTCTGATCCCACTGCGTTCCGGCGACCGAGTCTGCCGTGAGCTTCGCGGCCTTCTCCTCGGGGGCGCACTGGTTCTTCGCGAGGTCCTTCAGCGTTCCGATGATGGTGGTGTTCTCGGTCTGGCCGAGATACGTGAACTGGCCGTTGCTGGCGGAGCCGCCGCTTCCCGACCCGCAGGCGGTGAGCATCAACGCTCCCGCTCCGACGATGGCCACGAGCGGTGCGATACGCCGCAGTCGTGATTTCGGTGCTGTGGTCACAATTCCTCCTTGAATGGCGACGCCTCCGTTGAAGCGTTTCAAGAGTAGTAACCCACCAAAGCCGGGTCCGTGTCAAGTTGAATCCGCTAGTATTTTGAAGCGCTTCATCACAATTGGGCAACGAGCCGACAGTCGCGATCCGCGCGGAAGGCACGTGAGCCATGATGGGCGTCAGTCGACAGGTCGTGTGCAAGCATGGCAGCCGAGCTCACAGTTCTGCAGATGCACGAGGAGGTGTCCGATGGTGACCGACGACAGGCGCGCCAGCAAGGCACAACCCAGCATGACGGATGTCGCCCGCCGCGCCGGGGTGGCCCTCGGAACCGTCTCGAACACGCTCAACAGCCCCGACAAGGTCTCCGAACCGACCCGCCGTCGCGTCCTCGCTGCGATCGCAGAACTCGGCTTCGTCCGCAACGACGCCGCCCGCTCACTGGCCGCAGGCACCAGCACGACCATCGGCCTCGTTCTCGCCGACCTGGGGAACTCCTTCTTCGTCGACATTGCCCGGGGGGCCGAGGCGACCCTGCGCAAGCACGGCATGAACCTGCTCATCGCCAACAGCGACATCGACCTGGCCAAGCAGACCCGCAACCTCGAGACGTTCGAACAGTCTCGCGTCGCCGGCGTTCTCATGGCGCCGCTCGACACCGCACAGGTGCGAGAGGAGGGTGCCCACCTGCTGCGCAAGACCCCCCTGGTTCTCGTCAACTACGCCTCGCCCGACAGTTCCTACTCGGGGGTCGTCGTCGACGAGCGTCGAGGCGGGTACCTGGCAGCACGTCATCTCATCGACCTCGGCCGCACTCGACTGCTGTTCGTCGGCGGACCCTTCCTCCTCACAGCGGTCGCTGAGCGCTTCGAGGGTGTGCAGGCGGCGATAGCCCAGAGTCCCGGCGTCACGCTCGAGACCATCGAGACGCGAGGACTCAACATCCGCCACGGACGCCAGGCCGGGCGCGAGATCGTCGAGAGGGGAGCCGATCGCTACGACGGAATCATCGCGGCCGCCGACCTCCTCGCGATCGGTGCGATCCAGGTGCTCGAAGACGCTGACGGGTTCTCCGTGCCCGCCGACATCGCCGTCACGGGATACGACAACAACCACTTCGCCTCGGAGAGCGCGATTCCCATCTCCACGATCAGCCAGCCCGGGGAGGAGATGGGCAGGGTCGCTGCGGAGTTGCTGATGGATGAGATCATGACGGCCGACGGTGTCGAGAAGCGCACGGTCGTTCTCGAGCCCCACCTCATCCCGCGACGTTCCACCCTCGGGGAGATCTGGCGACGCGACTGAGAACCTGCCGCCGGGCAGCCTCGATCAGTTGATGATCTCGCCCCGCGCGTCGGCACTGAGTTCCGCCAGGCGCTCCTTCCACACCTGCAGTGCCTCCGGTGTCTGCCGGATCCAATCCGTCACCTCGCCGACGACTCTGAGCGGCTCGGTGCTCCGGTACGACCGGGTGGGATTGCCGGGGAACTTCTTGTCGGTGACGTTCGGGTCGTTCTCGAATGCGCCGGTCGGCTCGACGACGTAGACGCGCGGAGCGCCGTCACCTGCGGCGAGTTCCGCGGCGAGCCCGGCGCCGTTCGGAAGAGCCGTGAAGTAGATGTGGTTCATCACCACCTCGGGGCGGTAGTTCGAGCGGAATCCCGCCGTGAGCAGATCTCCCTCGCGGAGATCGGCCTTGGTGCCGTGGAAGAACGGACCGTCGTCCAATGCGTCGCTCACGACGACAGCATAGGCCGACGGTTCCTGCATCGCCGCGACGACCGAGCGCCGGCAGCCCATAGCCATCGCCTATGCGTCTCAGTGGAACTCGGTAGTTCTGCGCCGTGCATGCCGATGCCAGACTTGCGTGCCGTCCCCCCTGCCTCTTGGAGCCGCTGATGTCGAACCTGGTCACCTCCGTCGACAGGGAACCGGCGCTCGGGCTCGGACGGGGGATCGACGCCGCCACGCCAGGTCGGTCGACCGAGACAGAGCTCCTCGCATCGGTGCCGGATCGGCTCTTCATCGCCGGTCGCTGGGAGGCCGGCTCCTCGTTGCGCCACCTCGACGTGTTCGATCCGGCGACAGGTGGGCTGCTCAGGCGAATCGCCGATGCGACGCCAGACGACGGGGCGCGGGCGCTCGATGCCGCTGCCGCCGCCTCCGAGGACTGGGCGCAGACGGCGCCCCGCGTGCGCGGCGAGGTGCTGCGCAGTGTCTTCGACCTGCTCATGCAGCGACGCGACGAGGCCGCCCGACTCATCAGCCTGGAGATGGGCAAACCACTGTCCGAGGCCGCTGGAGAGGTCGCCTACGGTGCCGAGTTCCTGCGCTGGTTCGCCGAGGAGGCCGTCCGGATCTCGGGCCGCTACGGTGAGAATCCCGACGGGACCGGACGGATGCTCGTCTCCCGGAGACCCGTCGGCCCGAGCTACCTGATCACTCCGTGGAACTTCCCCCTCGCCATGGCGACGCGCAAGATCGCACCGGCCCTCGCCGCCGGCTGCACAGCCGTGGTGAAGCCTGCCGAACTGACGCCATTGTCCACGCTGTTCCTCACCCAAATCTTCGAGGAGGTGGGCCTGCCTGCCGGCGTGCTGAACGTGGTCACGACCTCGGATGCGGCTGGAGTGAGCGAGCGCATCATCGGTGATCCGCGCCTGCGGAAGCTGAGCTTCACGGGATCGACACGGATAGGACGGATCCTGCTGAAGCAGGCCGCCGACACCGTGCTCCGCACATCGATGGAGCTCGGCGGCAATGCCGCGTTCGTGGTGTTCGCCGATGCCGACATCGATCGCGCGGTCGAGGGGGCCATGACCGCGAAGTTCCGCAACTCCGGTCAGGCCTGCACGGCGGCGAATCGCTTCCTGGTGCACTCCTCGATTGCCGCCGAGTTCACGCGACGTCTGGCGGCTCGCGTCGCCGACCTCCGGGTCGGCCCGGGTACGGAGCAGGGAGTGGAGATCGGCCCCCTGATAACCCACGACGCCGTCGACAAGGTCGACCAATTGGTGCAGGATGCCGTGAGTCGCGGAGCCGAGCTCGCCACCGGTGGACGACGACGCGACGGGGTGGGCAGCTTCTACGAACCGACGGTTCTCGCCGCCGTGCCGTCGGACAGCGACATCCTGCGCGAGGAGATCTTCGGTCCCGTGGCGACGATCGTCGAGTTCGAGACCGAGGCTGAGGCGGTCAGGCTCGCCAACCACACCGAGTACGGACTCGTCGCCTACGTCTACACCGAGGATCTCGCGCTGGCGCAGCGCATGATCGACAGGCTGGACACCGGCATGATGGGAGTGAACGTCGGTGCCGTGTCCGATGCCTCGGCTCCCTTCGGGGGAGTGAAGCAGTCGGGCGTCGGCCGAGAGGGTGGCATCGAGGGGATCCAGGAATACCTCTCCACCAAGTACACCCTCATCCCCGGCGTCCTGACCACGATGAGCTACTGACCGAGGACGATCGACATGCCGACCACCCGTTTCGAAGTGACCGCCACCTCCTGGGTCACCCCGTCGCTTCGTCGACTGCAGCTGCAGACCGACGACCTGTCCGGCTTCCGCGAGAGTGTCTTCACCGACCGCTACGTCAAGCTCGTCTTCCCGAAGGCCGGCGTCGTCTACCCCGATCAGATCGACGTGCGGGCGATGCGCGGAACCATGCCGCCCGAGGACCTGCCCGTCGTGCGCACCTACACGGCACTGCATCCGGATGTCGATGCCGGCACTCTCGACATCGATTTCGTCGTGCACGGCGACGAGGGCATCGCGGGACTGTGGGCAGCGAACGCCACGATCGGCGACAGACTGCTCGCCAACGGCCCAGGCGGGGCCTACAGCCCCGACCCCACGGCGGACTGGCACCTCCTGGTGGGCGACGAGTCGGCGCTTCCCGCCGTGACCGCGGCACTCGAGGCGCTGCCGAGCGATGCCGAGGCGCGCGTCATCGTCCTCGTCGACTCCGCCGCACATGAGCCGACGCTGGTGGGCCCGGCCGGTGCGACGATCACCTTCCTCCACCGCGACGGCGGCTCCGTCGACGGGCTGCTCGCGAACGCGGTTCGCGAACTGGAGTGGATGGACGGACGCGTTCACGCCTTCGTGCACGGGGAGGCCGAGGAGGTCATGCGCGGGGTGCGACCGTACCTGCGCACCGAACGCGGCCTCGGTCGCGATCAGCTGTCGATCTCCGGCTATTGGCGCCGCGGTCGGACCGAGGACGGATTCCGGCAGTGGAAGGCCGAGTTCGCTCGAGTCGATTCCGACGGGAACGACGACGCGGGCGCGAACGCGGACTCGGTCCGCATCCACGCCCGCGGCAGATGACCGGTGGCGCCGGCGCTCAGGGCTCTGGCCCTGAGGCTCGGTGGCCTAGAGCTCGATCGGCAGGTTGAAGAGTCGCTTCGCGTTGCCCGCCAGCACGAGGTCGCGGTCGGCGTCGCTGATCTCGAGCTGGTTCTGCACGAAGTCGACCCCCTGGCTCATCCAGCTGTAGAACACCGGGAACGATGAGCCGAACAGGTAGTGGTCGGCGCCATTGATCTCGAGCGCCGCCTCCACCTGGGTCTTGCCCCACGAGTGCGGGTGGGTGAGGTCGAAGAAGATGTTCTCGCGGAGGTACTGCTGGATCTTCTCGCCGCCGGTGGCCTCCAGGCGCTGCATGGCCTCCTGCTTGGGTGAGGCGTGCGGCGTGAGCAGTGCCGTGTTCGCGAACCAGTTGCCGCCGAGCATCGTGTGGATGAAACGGAGGTTCGGGTACTTGTCGAACATCCCGCTGAAGAGTTCACGCCCCACGGCGATGCCCTGGTCCATGATCCGTCCGTACTCGCGACGCAGGTTGGTGTAGTCGACGACGGACTTCCACTCCACGGGAAGCGGGGTGTGGTGGACGATGACGGGAACATCGAGCTCGTTGAGCACCTTCAGGTACGGGTCGAACGCCTCATCGTCGAGGTAGAGCTGCCCGTAGTGGCAGGCCAACTGCACTCCCACGACGCCGAGCTCCTTCACGCAGCGCTCGAGCTCGTAGATGCTCGCCTTGTCGCCCCACGGCGGAACGCACGCCGTCGCGAACAGCCGGCCGCCAGAGCGGGCGACGATCTCCGCCGCATTGTCGTTGACCGCCCTGCACGTCTCGAGGTCGAGCCATTCCTGCCAAACGGGCACGCGCATGATGCCGTAGTCGACACCGGCCTCGTCCATGGCGGCCAGCTTGGCCTCGGCCGAGTAGTCGCCCTCGACGTAGTTGAGGTTCTGGAAGCCCTTCGGCTTCTCGAGGATGAGCTGCTTCTTCCCGCTCTCCATCTCGATCACCCGGGCGATCTCCCCGAATCCTCGGGGGGCGCTCCCGAGGAAGCCCTGGAGCATCTTCTCGTTGCTGAAGAGATCCTCCGGCAGGTGGTGGATGTTGATGTCGACGACTGTCATGGCCTGTACTCCTGTCTCGCTTCTTTGCGTTGTTCCGGACACAGCCTAGGTGAATTTCCGTCGATCGTGTTGGAAATCGTGTGTGATCCTATGTAGGATGATCCCACGCTTCACCGTCGAGCGCACGTCCTCGACCCGAACAGAGAGGACGACGAATGTCCCAGCTGGCCTCCCGCGATGTCGTGTACTCACACGCCGACATACGGATGATCGGGCGGCTCAGTTCGCCGGCTGACGGCGTCGGCCTGCCGGGTGTCCTCCTCATCCACGACGCGTTCGGACTGGGCGCGGACATGGCGGCCATCGCCGACCGCTATGCCGAGCTGGGCTATGCCGTGTTCGCAGCCGACGTCTGGGGCGAGCGTCTCGAGCCGACGTCGGGCCAGGAGATCGGCGGTCTCATCGGAGGCATGGCGAGCGACCGCGCCGCGTGGATGGGGCGCATCCGTGCCGCCCACATCGCTGCAGCGGCCCAGCCGGAGGTCGCGGCCGATCGGATCGCGATCGCCGGCTACTGCTTCGGCGGGTCATCAGCACTCGAGTACCTCCGCACCGGGGGAGACGTCCTCGGCGTCGTCAGCATCCATGGCGGACTCGACCTCGTCGAGGGCGACTGGTCCGACCCGACATCATCGACCCGCGTCCTGCTCTGCACCGGGGCCGACGACCCGATGGCCGCACCGCAGCACTGGCAACCCATCAAGGCGGGCCTGACGACAGCGGGCATCGACTGGGAGTTCGACCTGTACAGCGGTACCCGGCATGCCTTCACGAATCCGAAGGCGGACGGCCTCGGGATTCCGGGCGCCGCGTACAACGCACGCAGTTCTGCCCGCGCCTGGGCCCGCACTGTCGCCTTCCTCGACGAACTCTTCACGACCGAGTCCACGACGTCCTCGTGCGACGCCTGACAGAACCACAACGAAGGAACACCATGACAGACATCGCGATCATCGGCGCCGGGCCGGGCGGGCTCATCACCGCGCTCCGGCTCCATCAGGCGGGCATGACCCCGACGATCTACGAGTCCGTGCCCGAACTGCATCCCCTCGGTGTCGGCGTGGACATCAAGACCGTCGGCACTCGTGAGCTCGACGAGGTCGGCCTGCTCGAGGAGTTCCGTGCGATCTCGGTGGATGCCGAGGACTCCATCTTCTTCAACCACCACGGCCAGGAGATCTACGCCGAGAAGTGCGGCGTGCACATGGGCTATCTCCACGAGCAGCGATTCGTGCACCGCGGATACCTGCAGATGCTCCTGTACCGGACCGTGCTCGAACGACTGGGCGCCGATGCCGTCGTGCACGGTGCGCGCGTCGTGCAGTACAGCCAGGACGAGTCGTCGGTGACGCTCGACATCGAGCACCGTGACGGTCGAACCGAGCAGGTGCGTCACGAGGCCGTCATCGCCGCCGATGGCATCAAGTCCGCCGTCCGCAAGCAGATGCATCCGGATGCGGCCGAGCCGCACTTCTCGGGAATCACGATGTGGCGCGGCACGACGTTGCGGGAGCCGTTCCGGAACGGACACACCATCCTGCACATCGGCGACCCCCGAGTCTCGTCCATGATCATCTACCCGATCGCGAACGACTTCGAGGGCACAGGCCTCGACCTCGTGAACTGGGTCGTGGAGACGAACGGCGAGGAGACCATCGAGGACTGGAACCAGGTCGGCGACATCAGCGAGGTCGTTCCCCTGTACGACAGTGTCGACATCGACTTCATCGACGTGCAGCAGCTCATGCGCGACGCACGCGAGGTCTACCTGTTCCCCCTGATCCGTCACGATCCACTCGACAACTGGGTCGACGGCAGGGTCGTCCTCCTCGGCGATGCCGCCCACGCCATGTACCCGCGCGGCGGCAACGGGGTGACGCAGGCGATGCTCGACGCCCGCGTGATCGCGGAGAAGATCGTCGAGATCGGCGATCCGCATGCCGCGTTCGTGGCCTACGACGCCGTTCGCCGCGAGGCCGTCAACCGGATCGTCATGGCGAGTCGCGGCGAGGGCTACGAGGTCATTCGCCGCATCGTCGCCGAACGCACCGACGGAGCGCCCTTCGACGACATCGAGGACGTTCTCCCGCTCGCCGAGGCCGATGAGATCTTCAGCTCGTACCACGCCCTCGTCGGCGCGCCCCGCCCCGGGCACGAGGCCGGCGAGGCGACGGGCTACCGCACCTGGGAGACCGGCGACGCCGAAGTGGGTGCTCGGCATGACTGAGATCCGCGAGGCGCAGCCACGCGAGCGTGCCGACATCCTCGCCCTCGAGGCGAGCCGACAGGCGGCCCTGATCGACGGGGACCTCGACACGTTGGCCCGCATCTTCGACGACCACCTCGTGCACATCCACGCGCCCGGGCTCGTGCATGACAAGTCCAGGCTGCTCGAACACGTGGGCACGCGCCGCGCCTACCAGGCGATCACGCGTGGCGACCTGGAGATCCGGATCGTCGGCGACGTCGCGATCGCGACGGGCCCGATCGTCAACGAACTGCGCAACCCCGACGGCAGTCACCGTACCCAGCGCGGTGTCGTGACGCAGGTGCTCGTGCGCGACGACGACGATTGGCGGTTCGTCAACTTCCAACTCACACCGCTCGGCGATGAGGTGTGGGGCCAGCTCCCCTCGGAGCAGGCCGCCGACACCGACGAGGAGGCACGACGATGAGGCTCGCGAGATTCCGCGTGGGCGGCGGTCAGTCCAGGATCGGCCGCGTCGACGGCACGTCGATCATCGACGTCTCCGACGTGCCAGGGGTCGGCACCTCGTTGCGAGAGATCCTGCCGGCGCTGTCCGAACTCGCGCCAACCATCCACAAGGCTGACGGTGCGCGCTTCGCCCTCGACGATGTCGAGCTCGAGGCTCCGATCGACGGCCCGCAGAAGTACCTCGGCATCGGCATGAACTACAGGGGGCACGCTGAGGAGGCGCGCCAGGCGGGCATCCCCACCCCGACGAGCCAGCTGTGGTTCAACAAGCAGGTCTCCTGCATCGTCGGGCCCCACGACGACATCGTCAGGCCCGCCGTCTCCGACCAGCTCGACTACGAGATCGAACTCGGCGTCGTCATCGGGCGACGCGCCCGCCACGTGAAGGCGGCCGACGCACGGTCGGTCATCGCCGGCTACCTCGTCGCGAACGACGTGTCGGTGCGTGACTGGCTCCAGAAGCGTTCGCCGACCTTCACGCTCGGCAAGTCGTTCGACACGCATGGCCCGATCGGCCCGTGGCTGACGACGGATGACGAGATCGATGACCCGCTCGACCTGCGGATGACGCTCACGGTCAACGGGGAGGTGCGCCAGGACTTCCGCACCAACGACATGATCTACGACATCTACGAGCAGATCGAGTACCTGT
This sequence comes from Leifsonia sp. Leaf264, assembly GCF_001422325.1. Classification (GTDB taxonomy): domain Bacteria; phylum Actinomycetota; class Actinomycetes; order Actinomycetales; family Microbacteriaceae; genus Orlajensenia. Next base: position 944,420 of record NZ_LMMR01000001.1, on the reverse strand, counting down.
CGACGGTCATGACGCTCATGCCGGGCGACATCCTCGCGACAGGCACCCCGGCCGGCATCGGCGCCCCAACGGGCAGGTTCCTGGAGGCCGGCGACGTCGTCCGGGCCGAGATCGAAGGCCTCGGCGCGATCGAGAACCGGGTCGTGGAGGAGGTCTGACATGGCACGCACGAGCATCCATCTCGATTCGTTCGCCCACGAGAACCCCGTGCCGGCGGCGAGCCGCATCGGCCCCTTCCTCTACTCCGGCGTCCTCACGGGACGCGACCCGCGAACCAAGGTCATACCCCAGGACCTCGACGGCCAGCTGTCCGAAGTGTTCGACCGTATCCGCGACGTCATGGCCGCGGCCGGCGGGGGAGTCGATGACATCATCAAGCTCACGTTCTGGGTCGCCGACTACCGCGATCGTGCCGCCCTCAATCGCGAGTGGACGGCCATGTTCCCCGACGAGCGCAGCCGTCCGGCCCGTCAGGTCATGGCGGCGCAGCTGGATCGTGGCTCGCTCGTGCAGTGCGACCTGGTCGCCGTCCTTCCGACGGGCGACTCGGAAGCGACCGCACGATGACGCCGCCGATCCAGCGCGGTATCGCATATGATGTCGCACACGATCATGTCGACGACGAACAGACGACGCCGATCGACAGCACGAGAGCAGTGCAACGCAATGAAGCGAAGACGGGAGCGCGAACAGCGATGACGGACACCAAGACGGTAACAACAGAGACGGTGTCGGTCGCCGCGGCACGGGCGGCGCAACCGCGTTCCCGATTCGGCTGGGCGTCGTCCCGCTTCGCAGTCATCGCCGTCTGGGTGCTTCTCATCGGCATCTTCATGGTGCTGCGCCCCCAGAACATGTTCCACGCGGGAACCTGGGCGTCGATCTTCGGCGGCCAGTCGGACCTGGTCTTCCTCGCGGCCGGCCTGCTGTGCACGATCATCGTCGGCGAGTTCGTCGACATGTCCGTCGCGTCCAACTTCGGCCTCGCCTCCATCCTCGTGGTGGTGCTGACGGTGAACAACGGCTGGAACGTCTGGCTGGCGGCGCTCACGGCCATCGTCATCTCCACGCTCGCGGGCCTCGTGAACGGTCTTCTCGTCGTCAGGCTCGGAGTGAACACGATCGTCGTCACGCTGGGCATGGGAACAGTCCTGCTCGGATGCGCGAGCTGGGCGAGCAACCTCCAGCCCGTCAGTGGCCTGCCGGCCGAGTTCACGCGGATCGCGACGTACACGATCGGCGGCCTGCCGACGACGTTCTACCTGGCCCTGATCCTCATGCTGGGCTTCGCCTACCTGCTGCAGTTCACGCCCCTCGGTCGCAACATGCGCTTCGTAGGCGAGAACCGCGAGGTCAGCCGCCTCGCCGGAGTTCGGGTGAACCGCATCCGGATCGGCGCCTTCGTCTCGGCCGGTGTCATCGCCGGCATCGGCGGGGTGCTCTCGGCGGCGTACTTCGGTGGAGCCGAGGCCATGACGTCGCAGACCTACCTGCTTCCGATGTTCGCGGCCACCTTCCTCGGCACGGCGATCTTTCAGCCTGGCCGGTTCAACCCGCTCGGCACCCTCGTCGCCGTCTACTTCCTCGCCACGGGCGTGCTCGGCCTCAAGTTCCTCGGGGCGAGCCCGGCCATCTCGAACATCTTCTATGGCGGCGTTCTCGTCATCGCCGTGTCCCTCTCCACAGTGCTCCACCGTCGCGCCCGCTAGGGCATCTCACAGCAACACCCGCACATCCGAACTGTCAAAGTCGCCAAGTAAGGAACACACCGCATGAACAAGACAACAGCCCACCGCCTTCGCGGACTGCTCGCCGTCGGGGCCATCGCCGCAACGGCCGTCACCCTGGTCGGCTGCAGCGATGCAGGCACCGACACGCCCTCGGGCGGCTCATCGACCTCGTCGAGCGGCGATGCATCGCTCGACTCGGCACTCGAGAAGGTCTCCAAGCCCCTCGACGCTTACCCGGTCCCGACCGAGAAGATCAGCGGGGTCGCAGACCTCGCCGGCAAGACCGTCTACTACGTGCCGATCACGCTGCAGTCGCCGCAGTTCGCCATCGTCAGCAAGCAGCTGACCGAGGCCCTCGACACAGCGGGCATCGACGTGCAGGTCTGCGACGGCAAGGGCAACCCCAGCGACATCGGCTCGTGCATCGGTCAGGCCACTCAGGCGGACGCCGCGGCGATCGTCACGGATGCCGTTCCCTACGGCCTCGCCGCGAACGCGCTCGATGCAGCCCAGGCGGCCGGCATCCCCGTGGTCATCAGCAACCAGATCCCCGATGACTCCCACCCCGCCTCGAAGACCCTCGGCTACGTTCCCGCCGGTGGCTCCGACCAGGAGATCGCCATCGCCCAGTGGATCACCAAGGACTCCGGCGGACAGGCGAACATCCTCCTCAACCAGACCTCCGACGGACCGTCGCCGGCCGTCTACGTGAAGGCCGGCACCGACGAGCTGAAGTCGATCTGCCCCGACTGCACGGTCACGATCAACGAGGTCTCGTCGTCGAACTTCGCCCAGGTCACCCCGTCGGTGAGCGCAGCCCTGCTCAACGATCCCGACATCGGCTACGTCGTCAACGACTTCGCCCAGTTCCTCCAGCCCACCCAGGGTGGCGTGCAGTCGGCCGGCGCCATGAACACCGTGAAGGGCGTCACCGGCTCGGTCGGCCTCGGCGGCCTGCAGGCCCTCGCTGCGAACAACTACCTCTACGCAGCGGCCGGCCAGGCGAACTCCTTCCAGGGCTGGGTCGAGGCCGACCTCGCGCTGCGTCTCATGACCGGTGCCACGGTGCCCGAGTACACGATCCCGGTGCGTCTCTTCACGCGCGACAACATCGACTCGGTCACCCTCACCGACGAGGCCGAGGCATCGGGCGAGTGGTTCGGCCCGACCACGTTCCGCGACGAGTTCGCGACTCTGTGGGGCGTGTGATGACTCTTGGTACCACCTCGGGGGTGCGGATGGCAGCATCCGCCCCCCGGGCCACCCGGCTCTCGGTCGAATCGCTGTCGAAGACCTTCGGCAGGAGCCGAGTCCTGAAGGACATCTCCTTCGACGTGCGCCCCGGTGAGGTGCATGCTCTCGTCGGCCAGAACGGATCGGGCAAGTCCACCGTCGCCAAGATCCTCTCCGGGCTCTACACGCCGGATGCCGGCGGCGTCGTGTCGTTCGACGGTCATGCCTTCGAGCTCCCCGTCACCCCGCTCGATGCCCGAACGCGCGGAATGGCCATCGTGCACCAGAGCCTCGGACTCGTCGACACCTTCACCGTGCTCGAGAACCTTCGCGTCGGGCGGTTCCAGCCGAACGGGATCCTGCGCCGCATCGATTGGAAGCGCGAGCGCGCAGCGGCCAGTGCCGTCTTCGAGCGCATCCAGCGCAGCGTGCCCCTCGATGCCCTCGTCGGCTCGCTCAACGAGGAGGAGCGCGCCGTCGTCGCTATTGCGCGTGCGCTGCAGGACGCGACGCCGGGCAGGGGCCTCATCATCTTCGACGAGTCGACGCGGGCCCTCGGGCGTCGCGCGCTCGAGGGGTTCTTCGCCCTCCTGGACGAGATCGTCGCGACGGGAACGGCGGTGCTCCTCATCACCCATCGCCTGGAAGAGGTCGTCGATGCGGCCGATCGCGTGACTGTGCTGCGCGACGGCGAGGTGGTCGAATCGGGTCGGGACGTCGCCGGCATGACGGAGGCGACGCTCACCTCTCTCATCCTCGGCCGAGAGCTCATCGACCTCGAGCGGCCCGCGTCGCGGACTGTCGCGGGCACTCCAGTGCGCGTCGAGGGCGTCACCGGACTCGGCGTGCACGACATCGGATTCGAGATCCGCCCCGGAGAGGTGCTCGGTCTCACCGGCCTCGCCGGGTCGGGCTACGACGACGTGCCGTACCTCCTGGCCGGGGTATCCCCGGCCTCAGCAGGCACCGTCACGATCGCCGACGCCAGTATCGCCGTCCCCGGGCTCACGCCCGGCACAGCGATCGCCGCCGGCTTCTCCCTCGTCCCGGAAGGGCGGGAGCACTCCGGCGTCGCCGCGTCGATGTCGGTATCCGAGAACGTCGCCTTCCCCCAGACGTCCCGATCGCGGCGCGCCCTCCTCCCGTACTCCACGAAGTCGGAGCGCACCCTCGCCGAGGACTGGATCGACAGGCTCGACGTGCGCCCGCCCCGACCCGACGCGCCCGTCGGAACGCTGAGCGGCGGCAACCAGCAGAAGGTCTTCGTCGCGAAATGGCTCGCGACGGATCCACGGCTGCTCCTCCTGCACGAGCCGACGCAGGCCGTCGACATCGGCGCTCGCCAGGTCATCGCCGGGGCGATCAGGCAGGCCGCGGCTGCCGGCACCTTCGTGCTCCTGGCCGGATCGGACGAGAACGAACTCGCCCTCATCTGCGATCGCGTCCTGGTGTTCTCGGACGGCGCGGTCAGGCAGGAGCTGTCGGCCCCGATGACCCCGGACGACATCGTGGGAGCGATCTACGCCGACGGTTCGCGCGCGAGACTTCGTCAGCGAGCCGCGGTGTTCACTCGCCACCAGGACGAGCAGCATGACTGACGACACCGACATCGACGGATTCTTCTCCACCGCTCGCGTCAGCGGGCGCGACGAGGCCGTCACCCTCGACTCGGACAGCTATCGCGCCTACGTCTACCCTCCCGACGACGAGGAACTGGCCCCGTGGCGAGGGATGTCGTACGAGGAGTTCACCGCAGCCCGGCAGGAGAACGAGTTCCTCAGGCAACTCCTCGCCGACTGGGACGCCCTGTACGACGAACCTTTCGTCGGCATCACGACCGATGGCACGCCGCGCACTGATGCGTGGCCCCTTCCGGCAGAGGGAGTCGTCGACTCGGCTCTGGCCGCGGCGGCTGTCGACGCCCTCGAGACACTGACCGCCGATCAGCGCGACAGCGTCCAGTATCCGATCGACGCACCGGACTGGCGCGGATGGAGCAACCCCGAGTTCGTCTTCCATCGCAACGGGCTGCGCCTGGAGGACCTCGCCGATGCGCAGGTCGAGGCGATCCTGCGACTCGTCGAGGCCTCGCTCAGCCCGGAGGGCTACGGGCGGGTGCGCGAGGCGATGGAGCTCAACGGCTTCCTCGGCGAGGTGACCGAACTGCCCACCATCATGAACGACCGGAGCTACTGGTTCTCGCTCTTCGGAACCCCGTCGACGGACGACCCATGGGGCTGGCAGCTCTTCGGGCACCACGTCGCCGTCAACTTCGTCACCGTGGCCGGCCGCGACGTGGTCGCCCCGATCTTCCTCGGCGCCGAGCCGGCCCTGTCCGACGGTGCGAGACCACCCCTCTTCGATGCGCGCGAGCGCCGGGCACTCGAGCTCGCCGGCTCATTGACCGATGCGCAGCGCTCCGAGGCCGTCGTGTTCGAGTCGGTGCTCGACCCGTCCATGCCGGAGGGCCGACTGCATCCGGCCGACGAACGCCACGTCGCCGGCGCATTCCGCGACAACCGCGTCGTGCCCTACGAGGGCATTCCCGCGGCGCGTCTGGACACGCACCAGCGCGACCTCCTCCGGCAGATCGTCGCAGACTTCCTCGGGCTCCTCCGAGAGCCGCACAGGGCGCTCGCGCTCGAGCGCTACGACGCCTGCATCGACGAGACGTGGTTCTCCTGGTACGGCGCCACCGACGGCACGCAGCCCGTGTACTTCCGCATCCAGAGTCCCGTGATCATCGCGGAGCTCGACAACCATGCCGGCGTCTGGCTCAGCAATCGGCTGCCGGCGCGATTCCACGTGCACACCACCCTGCGACTGCCGAACGGCAACGACTACGGCCGTGCCTGGGTCGAGGCCTGGAAGGCGCTCACGCGAGGCTGACGTGCTGTCGGCCGACAGCACGTGCCGAGGCGGCCTGGCGCGTCAGGCGAGCTGCGACTCGTTCGGCGAGTGGCCGGCGATCGCGCTGTCGTAGGTCGTCACAGCCACGAGGGTGTTGACCTCGTGCTGGCGTGCCGCAGTCTCGACGGCGTCGGCATCCGCGCCGCTCTCGATCAGTTCGAGAAGGGTCTCGTGCTCCTTCACGGATGCCTGGGCCCGGCCCGGGGCGTACCAGTAGGCGGAGCGACGGATGAAGTCCAACCGCGCCCACTCGTTGCCGACGAGCTCGTTGAGGCGCTCGTCGTCGCACTTCGAGCAGAGCAGCTGATGGAAGCGGCGATTGAAGACGCCGAACAGGTTCGTGTCGAAGTTCTCGAGCGCATCCGCCATCTGCGCGTTCAGCGCGCGTGCCTCAGCGAGGTCGTCGGCAGTGAGATTCGGTGCTGAGAGAGCCGTGGCCAGGCCTTCCAGGCGGGCCAGGAGCCGGATCGTGCGCTCGAAGGCGTGGGCGTCGAAGGTGCGCACCAGCGCCCCGACGTTCGGGACGATCTCGACCCAGCCCTCGGCCTCGAGTCGCCGCAGGGATTCCCGCCAGGGGACAGAGCTGATGCCGTGCTCGCGCGCGAGTTGGTCGATGACGAGGCGGTATCCGGGGCCGTAGGTGCCGTCCATGATCCGTGCCTTGAGGATGGCGTACGACTGCTCTGTCTTACTGGTTGCCATCCTTGGTCCTCCCGTGCGTTCCACGATTGTATGGGAAATCACACACGATTTGTGAGTACCGCGCCCTGGGGTGTCGCCAAGAGGTCGAGCAGCCGCCGCACGGTCGGATCCGCGGAGGCGCCACGGGGAGTCAGCACCAAGGCGCGAAGTGCGCCCGGATCCGGGTGGAGCGGGCGGACCGTGACGTCGAACCGTTCCAGGCTCGCCTGATCCGGGTCGGGCAGGATCGCGGAGCCGACGCCGGCCTCGATGAGCGGGAGGATCGTCTGGATCGTGTCGACTGTGCGTATCTCCCGTGGAACGATCCCGTGGCGCAGGAAGGCGGCCTCGACGAGTTCCGGCAGGCTCGGCACTGCGGCGGTGCGATGGGGGAGCAGCACGATGCGGTCGTCGAACGCTCGAAGCGGAACCGTTCCCGTCTCGGTGGCCTCGGGAGGCAGGACGGCGACGAGGGGGACGTCGCCCCAGTCGTAGACGTCGAAGGAATCGCGGTGACGGGCGAGGAACCGCCGATGATCGGCGATCATGACGGCAGCCAGGTCGACCTTCCGCTGGGCGATGAGGTCGATCGCCGTCCACGGCGGTGGGTCGACGAGTCGCACCTCGACATCAGGTGCCACCGCGGCGTGCCTGCGCAGGAGTTCCGGGATGCGGTGCCACATGAGCACGGGAACCGCGGCGATGGTCATGACCCTGCTCGCACCGCCGGACGAGCGCCGGATCGTCGCGACGATCTCGTCGAGCTCGCCGAGCACTCGGGACGAGGCGTCGAGCAGATACCGGCCGGCGCTCGTCGGTTCGACGCCGCGCGGGGAGCGGACGAGCAGGGGAACTCCGAGGTCCGACTCGAGCTGCGCTATCGCGACACTGAGCGGCGGTTGGGACATGTGCAGGTTCTTCGCGGCGGCGGTGAGCGACCCGGCCTCGACCACAGCGACGAAGTACCGCAAGTGTCGTAGCTCCATGAGGCAGAGTGTATCGCGTCACCTCCGATATACACGCGGCCTATGGCTGCTACAGGCGATCGGTAGTTCCGCGGTCAGGCCGTGACTGTCAGGCTTGCGCTGCACTCAACGGAAGGACACTGGCGATGCTGCCGGAATGGAACCAGAACCCGCCCTTCGCGATCACGCGTGCGAGCCATGTCGCGCTCGCGGTCACCGATCTCGAGGCGAGCCGCGACTTCTACCGCGACACGATCGGTCTCGTCGTCACCGAGGAGACCGACGACGCTGTGTACCTGCGCGGTCTCGAGGAGGCATCGCACCACAGCCTGCGACTCGAGCTGGCGTCCGAGGCCAAGGCCCTGCACGTGGGTCTCCGGGTCCGGACCGACGACGACATCATCGCCGCCGAGCGCCACTTCCGCAGCGTGGGCATCGACCACGAGCGGGTCGAGGTTCCCCACCAGGGGCCGACCCTCCGCTTCCGCGACCCCGTCGGCACGCATATGGAGCTGACATCGTCGATGGAGGTCGTCGACCGCCGGATGCAGCACTTCGACCAGTTCGTGGCCGGTGCGCCCCAGCGCATCGACCACTACCAGGTCGTCACCTACGACGTACAGGCAGCCACGGACTTCTGGACCGGCCTGGGCATGCGGATGAGCGAGTACACGGCCACCGACGGCAGCGACGAGCTCTGGGGAACGTGGATGGAGGTCAAGGGGAACACCCACGACCTCGTCTTCACCAACGGCCGTGGGCCGCGGCTGCACCACTTCGCGTTCACGGTGCCCGATGCGAGCGCCCTCATCCACGCCGCGGATGTCGCCGGCGCGCGCGGCTTCGGGCAGGAGATCGACAGGGGCCCCGGACGGCACGGCATCAGCAATGCGCTGTTCCTCTACCTGCGCGACCCCGACCAGCACCGCGTCGAACTCTTCACGACGCACTACCAGTTCATCGACCTGGAAGCCGAGCCGATCCGCTGGGACACCTCGAATCCGCAGCGTGCGCAGCTGTGGGGCATGCCGGCATCTCGTCGCTGGTTCTTCGAGGCGAGCGAGTTCCCGGGCGAGGCTGTGCTCGACCCGCTCGTGACAGCGAATCCCGCGACGCTCGAGGACTTCCTCGGCGTGCACTGATGCTTGAGACGGAACAGATCGCCACCATCGCCGACGACCTCTACGCCGCCCAAAAGGCGCGGACAGTGCTGCCGCGGCTCACAACGCAGTACCCAGGAATGGTCGTCGAGGACGCGTACGCCGTGCAGGCCGAGTGGGGGCGTCGCCGAAGGGCGGACGGCCGTCGCGTCGTCGGCCACAAGATCGGCCTCACGTCGAAGGTCATGCAGGCCGCGACCGGGATCACAGAGCCGGATTACGGGGTGATCTTCGACGACCAGATCCATGAGTCGGGCGTCGTGTTCGAGCACGCCGCGTTCAGCAACGTGCGCGTCGAGGTCGAACTCGCGTTCGTGCTCCGGGAGCCGGTCTCCGCCCCGGCCACGATCTTCGACGTGCTCCGCGCCACGGAGTACGTCGTGCCGGCACTCGAGGTGCTGAATTCGCACCTGGAACTCGAGGGCCGCACGATCGTCGACACGATCTCGGACAACGCCGCGCTCGGGGCCGTCGTCTATGGTGGCCGGCCGGTCGCCGTCGATGAGGTCGACCTGCGCTGGATCTCCGCGGTGCTCTACCGCAACGAGACGATCGAGGAGTCGGGCGTCTCCGCGGCTGTCCTGGGACATCCCGCGCTCGGCGTCGCCTGGCTCGCGGGCAAGCTCGCGCAGCACGGTGAGGCGCTCGCCGCAGGAGAGCTCATCCTCGCCGGTTCATTCACGCGGCCCATGTGGGTGCAGAAGGGCGATACCGTGCATGCCGATTTCGGTCCGTTGGGAGCGGTGACGTGCCGATTCGCCTGACGCTCCCGCCCACCCTCGCCGCCAGACTCGACGCCGCAGGCCGACCACTGTTCGGCATCTGGGTCGTCTCGGGCAGCCCCGTCGCGGCCGAGATCGTGGCGGGCAGCGGAATCGACCTGGTGTTCATCGACGGCGAGCACTCGGCGAACAGCCTCGCGTCGATCCAGGCCCAGTTGCAGGTGTGCGCGGCGTTCCCGGTGACCGTGGTCGTGCGGGTCCCGGCGAACGATGCCGTCGCCGTGAAGCAGTATCTCGACCTCGGGGCTCAGAACCTCATCGTGCCCATGGTCGACACCGCAGAACAGGCTGAGGCCGCCGTGCGGGCAGCGCACTACCCTCCGCGGGGCAGCCGCGGCGTCGGAAGCGCCCTCGCGAGAGGCGGTCGCTGGAACCGAGTGGAGGACTACCTGGCGGATGCCGCCGACCACGTCAGCCTCACCGTGCAGATCGAGTCGACCACTGCCGTCGCGAACGCCTCGGCGATCCTCGGGGTGGATGGGGTGGATGCCGTCTTCATCGGCCCCAGCGACCTCGCGGCATCGATGGGCCTCATCGGCCAGCAGGAGCATCCGGAGGTCCTCGCGGCCGTCGAACACGTCATGGCCCTCGCCCGCGCCGCCGGCGTGAAGGCCGGAGTCAACGCGTTCGCGCCCGCCGTCGCCGAACGCTACGCCGCTTCAGGCGCCGACTTCGTGTTCGTCGGGGCCGACGTCGGGCTGCTCGCGCGGGCCACGGAGTCGCTGGCGGACACCTTCATCGGCACGGTCGGTGAGACGGCGCGACCGAGCTACTGACTGGCCGAGCGTGTGATGTGCATCGGCGCGACGCGCTGACGAGAGGGAGAACCATGACAGAAACCGTGAACGACGGAGAGCGGAATACCGCCGACGTGACGGGGCTGCTGCCCGGAGGGCTGTCCCGTGAGCTGAGAGAGGCCCTCGAGGTCACGCCGGTGTCCACGCTGTCGAGCGCGTTGAGGAAGCGGGGCTACGTCGACGTCTTCATAGACGGAGTCTCGACCAACCAGCCGGGCGTGCGCATGGTCGGTCCCGCACGGACTCTGCGGTTCCTTCCGCACCGGCCCGACCTCTTCGCCAGCCACGCTGTCGGTCACAACGCCCAGAAGCGCGCTTTCGACACTGTGAACGAGGGCGAGGTGCTGGTCATCGACGCGCGAGGCGAACGCGGCTCGGGCACTGTCGGCGACATCCTCGCGCTGCGGGCGCACCTGCGCGGTGCGGCCGGCATCCTCACCGACGGCGGGGTGCGGGACTGGGCGCAGGTCGCAGCGATCGGGATCCCCGTCTTCAGTCAGGGCGCCCATCCGTCGGTGCTGGGCAGGCGGCACGTGCCGTGGGAGACTGACGTGGCCGTGGCCTGCGGCGGAGCCGCCGTCGTTCCGGGCGACATCATCGTGGGCGACGCGGACGGAGCCATCGTGATCCCTGCAGCCCTCGTCGGGGAGATCGTGGCGGAGGCCGTCGCTCAGGAACAGGAAGATGCCTGGGTGGCCGAGCACGTCGCCGCCGGGCACTCCATCGAGGGACTCTTCCCGCCGAACGCCGAGTGGGCGGCGAAGTATCGCGAGCAGCGTCGCAGCTGATCGGCCGTGAGGTGCTGACCTGCTGTCCGTCGAATGGACAGTGGGGGGACACGGCGAGGGCTCGCGGTGGCCTCGCGATCGCCACGCTCTCGTAGAGAGCCAAAAGTCATGTTCGTATGCACAGAAACAGTTTTGTTGACGATTTGAGCCTCATTCTCTACATAATTCCAATTTGTGTATACATTGGGATCATGATGATGGCTGTGAAGGCAAGCGCCCGGGCATACGAGGCTCTGCGCGAAGACATCATGGAATGGCGTCTGGCGCCCGGTACCGTGCTCGGAGAGGTCGAGCAGTCCGAGCGGCTCGGCGTCTCCCGCACGCCGTTGCGAGAGGCTCTGGCTCGCCTCGCCGCCGATGGGCTCGTCGTCGCCCAGGGCGGCCGTGGGCTCGTCGTCACGGCGGTCTCGGTCGAGAACATCCGCCAGTTGTTCGAGCTGCGCGTCGCACTCGAGCAGGAGTCGGCTCGTCTCGCCGCCCGGCGCCGCGACAGCGAGGTGTTCGTCGCGCTGCGCGATGAGTTCACGGCGGCGCCCGACCTGCTGGATGGCCGGGACCCCGCGCACGTCGACTATTACGACCTCGTCTCCCGATTCGACGACGCCGTCGATGACGCGACAGGCAATCCCTATCTCGTCGGAGCGTTGCGCGGCCTCCGGCCTCACCTGGTGCGCATCCGCCGTGTCGCCCAGGACGACCCGACACGACTCCGCGCGGCGGCGGCTGAGCACCTGCTGATCGTCGACGCCATCGTCGACGGGGATGCCGAGCTCGCGGCATCCGCCACCCGGATCCACCTGTATCGAAGCCTGCGCAACATCCTCGCGTCGGCCGAACGACTCACCGCGGTGAGAGAGGACGACAAGTGAGACTGCACCCAGTACGCGTTCATCGCAGTGACGAGAATCTCGCCCGCGAGGATCAGTTGGCGTGGAAGATCGCGGAGGTCGCCGCCGACCCTGTAGCCGTGAGCGATGACGTCACAGAGATGGTGATCAATCGCATCATCGACAATGCCGCCGTCGCCGCCGCGTCGATCACCCGCGGCCCGGGCATCGCGGCCCGGGCACAGGCCGAAGCGCATCCGGCGACTCCAGGCTCGACCGTGTTCGGCGTCACGGACCATGTCAGTCCCGAGTGGGCGGCCTGGGCGAACGGGGTGGCCGTGCGGGAGTTGGACTTCCATGACACGTTCCTCGCCGCCGAGTACTCGCACCCGGGCGACAACATCCCGCCCATCCTCGCTGTCGCCCAGCACGCCCGGAAGTCCGGCGCCGACCTCATCCGCGGCATCGCGACCGGATACGAGATCCAGGTCGACCTGGTGAAGGCGATCAGCCTGCACCAGCACAAGATCGACCATGTCGCCCACCTCGGCCCATCAGCCGCCGCCGGCATCGGCACCGTCCTCGGACTTCCCGTCGAGACGATCTTCCAGGCGGTCGGGCAGGCGTTGCACACGACGACGGCCACCCGCCAGTCGCGCAAGGGCGAGATCTCCACCTGGAAGGCGCATGCTCCGGCGTTCGCCGGGAAGATGGCCGTCGAAGCCATCGACCGTGCCATGCGCGGACAGACCAGCCCGACACCGATCTACGAGGGCGAGGACGGTGTCATCGCCTGGCTGCTGGACGGTCCGGATGCCGCCTACGAGGTGTACCTGCCCGAGGCGGGGGAGCCGAAGCGCGCCATCCTCGACACGTACACGAAGGAGCACTCGGCGGAGTACCAGGCGCAGGCCTGGATCGACCTCGCCCGGAAGCTCCACAACGAGTACCCCGAGCTGACGGCCGACCGCATCGAGCGGGTCATCATCCGCACCTCGCACCACACCCACTACGTGATCGGCTCGGGAGCGAACGACCCGCAGAAGTACGATCCGAACGCCAGCCGGGAGACGCTCGACCACTCGATCCCGTACATCTTCACCGTCGCCCTGCAGGACGGCACCTGGGATCACGAAGCCTCGTATGCGCCGGCGCGTGCCGGCCGCCCGGACACTGTCGCCCTCTGGAACTTGGTCGCGACCGAGGAGGACCCCGAGTGGACCCGGCGGTACCACTCCAACGATCCCGCCGAGAAGGCGTTCGGCGGCAGCGTGGCGATCACGCTGACCGACGGGTCGACGATCGTGGACGAGATCGCCGTCGCCGACGCCCACCCGCTCGGCGCCCGGCCGTTCGCCCGCGCCGACTACATCCGCAAGTTCCGCACTCTCGCGACCCCGGTCCTCGACGGGGCGGAGACCGACCGCTTCCTCGACGCCGTGCAGCGACTGCCCGAGCTCGCCGTCGGGGAGCTCGACGGACTCAATATCGTCGCCAAGCCGGGCGTTCTCGGCGCCGGCCCGAAGGGACTGTTCTGATGCTGTACTCCCAGACCACCGCAGCACAGAAGCGCATCGACCTGCGTGCGGCCCTCGCAACGGGTGAGCTGCTGCGCTTCCCCGGCGCATTCAACCCGCTCAGCGCCAAGCTCATCCAGGACAAGGGCTTCGAGGGTGTCTACATCTCCGGCGCCGTGCTCGCCGCCGACCTCGGGCTGCCCGACATCGGCCTCACGACGCTGAGCGAGGTCGCCGGTCGTGGCCAGCAGATCGCCCGGATGACCGAGCTGCCCGCCATCATCGATGCCGACACCGGGTTCGGTGAGCCGATGAACGTCGCGCGCACGGTGCAGACCCTCGAGGACGCCGGTGTCGCCGGACTCCACATCGAGGATCAGGTCAACCCCAAACGATGCGGACACCTCGACGGTAAGGCGGTGGTCGACCTGGAGACCTCGACCAAGCGCATCCGCGCCGCCGTCGACGCCCGCCGTGACCCGAACCTGCTCATCATGGCCCGCACCGACATCCGTGCCATCGACGGCCTCCAGGCGGCGATCGATCGGGCCAAGGCCCTCGTCGATGCCGGAGCCGACGCGATCTTCCCCGAAGCCATGGCCGACCTGAGCGAGTTCGAGGCCGTCCGCCGGGCCGTCGACGTGCCGATCCTCGCCAACATGACCGAGTTCGGCAAGAGCGAACTGTTCAGCACCCGCCAGCTCGCCGACATCGGCGTGAACATCGTCATCTACCCCGTGAGCCTGCTGCGCATCGCCATGGGCGCGGCGGAACGCGGACTCGACGCTCTCACCGCCGAGGGATCGCTCAACTCGCAGGTGCCGACGATGCAGACTCGAGCGCGACTGTACGAACTGCTGGACTACGAGGCCTACAACGCGTTCGACACGTCGATCTTCGACTTCCAGGTCCCCAGCGGCCGCTGACGTCCCGCGCACTGAACCATCACGAAGGAGTGACATGAGCACCGATACGACCACGAGCACGGCCGCGCCGGAGATCCGCAAGGGCCTGGCCGGAGTGACCGTCGACTACACGGCCGTCTCGAAGGTGAACCCCGAGACCAACTCTCTGCTCTACCGGGGCTACCCGGTGCAGGAACTCGCGGCGAACTGCTCCTTCGAGGAGGTCGCCTACCTGCTCTGGCACGGGGAGCTGCCGTCGCCGGAACAACTGGCCGAGTTCGAACGGATCGAGCGTGCCCAGCGGGCGCTCGACCCTGCGGTGAAGATGGTCATCGACGAACTGCCGCTCACGGCGCACCCCATGGACGTCGTGCGCACCGCCGTCAGCGTCATCGGCGCGCTCGACCCGACGTGGGACGACGCCAGCCCGAGCGGCAACCTCGCGAAGTCCTACACCCTCTTCGCGAAGCTCCCCGCGATCGTCTCCTACGATCAGCGCCGCCGTCGGGGCTTGGACGCGGTGCCGCCGGATGCGGCCCTCGGCTATTCCGCCAACTTCCTGGCGATGTCGTTCGGGGAAGTGCCCTCCGACGTGGTGGTGAAGGCGTTCGACGTGTCGATGATCCTCTACGCCGAACACTCCTTCAATGCGTCGACCTTCACGGCGCGCGTCGTGACGTCGACGCTCTCCGACCTGTACTCCGCTGTCGTCGCCGGCATCGGTGCGCTGAAGGGACCCCTCCACGGCGGCGCGAACGAGGCGGTCATGCACGTCTTCGACGAGATCGGCACCGCGGAGGCGGCCGGGGCCTGGCTGGATGATGCATTGGCGAGCAAGCGCAAGATCATGGGCTTCGGCCACCGGGTGTACAAGAACGGCGACTCCCGGGTGCCGACCATGAAGGCCTCGCTCGACCTGTTGGTCGAGGAGTACGAACGCCCCGACCTGCTCGCGCTCTACGACGCGTTGAACACGGCCATGCAGGCGCGCAAGGCCATCCAGCCGAACCTCGACTATCCGTCAGGCCCGGCATACCACCTCATCGGCTACGACACCGAGATGTTCACGCCGCTGTTCGTGGCATCACGGGTGACGGGGTGGACTGCGCACATCATGGAGCAGCTCGCGGCGAACGCCCTCATCCGCCCGCTCTCCGCCTACAACGGCGTCGACGAGAGACACGTCCCCGTCCAGCACTAGGGGGCGAGGACGGCCTGGATGGCCGGAGCGACGACCTCGACGAGCTTCTCGGTGTCGGCGTCGACCAGCAGGGGAACCCCGATGATCCCCCGGCTCGTCACGAGTCCGACGAGCATGGCTGACGCGAGGCCGGCCCGGAGGGCGGCATCGCTGCCGTCATCGGCGGTGCTGTGCGTACCGGCCAACAGTCGGGACTGGATGAAGTCGGCCAACTGGGCGCTGGCGTTGTCGTTCACGACGGCGCCGCGGAGCATCGCCATGAGCGGATGCGATTCCTCGGGGGAGCCCTCCCACGCACTCAGGTAAGCACGGACCACCCGCTCTCCGAGATGCTCGTCAGGGCCGTCGAACGCCGTGTCGAATCGCTCCAGGGCGGATGCGGGCACTGCCATCACCGCGGCGAAGAGCTCATCCTTCGAGCCGAAGAACTGCATCACCTGAGAGGCGTCGACCTGCGCATCCGCGGCGACAGCGCGGATGGTGGTCGCGGTGAAGCCATCGCTGGCGAATCGTGCTCGCGCTGCATCCAGCACTAGCTGTCGCGTGTTTCCGGGGCCTGGGCGCCGGCCCCGGCGCTTCGGCGTCTCGTCGGTTGTCATGCCTCTCAATCTAGCCGTTCCTGTGCATTATCTCAACGGGTGTTGAGTTATGAACGAAACCGACGTACGCTCGGCACATGGCGCGAGCCCGAATCCGGGCGACATCGATGTGAGGAGCCGACCATGAGCGAAGTCCAGAAGATCTACACACCATCCAGCCCGCTGCCCCCGGCGAGGACGGGTCGGTTGACCGAGTTCGATCCCTCTACCCGCACCCTGGAGGCGGGCTTCCAGATCGCGCCGCCCTTCCTGCCGCTCCCGGTCGACGTGGTGTTCGAGAAGGACGTCGCCGTGCAGATGCGCGATGGCGTGACGATCTACGCCGACATCTTCCGTCCGGCCGGTGCCGAGAAGGTCCCCGTCATCGTGGCGTGGAGCCCCTACGGCAAGGCGCAGGGCACCTCGCTGAGCGTCATGGGCGTCTTCGGACTGGTCGGTCTCCCGAATGGCATCGTCTCGGGCCTGGAGAAGTTCGAGGGAGCCGACCCCGCCTACTGGGTCGCCCAGGGGTATGCGATCTGCAACCCGGATGGCCGTGGCATCGTCAACTCGGAGGGCGACAGCGTTCTCTGGGACCGTCAGGACGGCCGCGACGCCTACGACCTGATCGAGTGGCTCGCCGAGCAGGAGTGGTCCAACGGCAAGGTCGGAATGAGCGGTACCAGCTACCTCGCCGTCTCGCAGTGGTTCACCGCGGCCGAGCAGCCGCCGCACCTCGCCGCGATCAACCCGTGGGAGGGCGTCAGCGACGTCTACCGCGACCTGGTGATGCGGGGCGGCATGCCCGACACCGGCTTCGCCCGCCAACTGCAGGAGGGAAGCTTCTTCGGTAAGAACCAGAAGGAGGACATCCTCGCCGAGGTCGAGACCTACCCGCTCGTCAACGAGCTGTGGGAGAACAAGATCCCCGCCTTCGACCAGATCACCGTGCCCGCCTACATCGTCGCCAGCTACTCGAACACGCTGCACACCGCCGGAACTTTCCGTGCCTGGCGCCGGATCGCGTCGGCGGACAAGTGGCTGCGCATCCACAACAGCCAGGAATGGCCCGACTACTACGACGAGGCCAACCGCGAGGAGCTCCGGCACTTCTTCGACCGCTACCTGAAGGACGTCGACAACGACTGGGAGCACACCCCGCGGGTGCGCTACTCGGTACTCGACCTGCAGGGCGGCGATGAGGTCAACGTCGCAGCCGACCAGTTCCCGCCAGCAGACGTCGCGTCGACCAAGTACTACCTCGACGGACGCACCCGCGCTCTGACAACGGATGCCCCCACGGACGAGGTTCCAGCGGCATACGTGGTGGCATCCAACCCGAACGCCGTGTCGTTCATCACGACCTTCGCCGAGGAGACCGTGCTGGTCGGCTACCCGAAGGCGCACCTCTTCGTCGAGGCCCGCGATTCAGACGACATGGACCTGTTCGTCCTCGTGCAGAAGCTCGACGCCCACGGCACCCCGCTCGAGGCCTTCACCACGCCCAACCACAGCGCGATGATCCACGACCTCACCGACCACGGCGCCACGATCCTCAAGTACAAGGGATCCGACGGACGTCTCCGCGTCTCCGCCCGCCACCTCGACGAGAACCTCACCACCGACGACGTCCCCGCCCACACCTTCGACCGCGTGGAGAAGCTCGCACCGGGCGAGATCGCCGAGATCGAGATCGACCTGTTCCCGATCGGGCTCAAGTTCCACCCGGGGGAGTCGCTGCGCTTCATCATCAGCTCGCGCAACCTCCTCGGCACGCTGATGCCCGCGATCGAGGAGTACGTCGGGGCCAACAGTGGACAGCACGTCATCCACACCGGAGGCCACCACGCCTCGTACCTGCAGCTCCCGGTGCAGGCGCTCTGACGGCAGGATGCCGGCGCGGGTGCCTCACCGGTCGGTGAGGCACCCGCTTCGGCCGCGATGCTCAGAACGGGTACCGGCCCGGCTCGCTGCTCATGGTCGTCATGCGAATCTCGGTGAAGTCCTCGATGGCATAGTGGCCGGAACGGCCCCAGCCGCTGTGCTTGACACCGCCGACGGGCAGGGACGCTTCGCTCGCCATCGTCGGAGCATTCACGTGCACGATTCCGGTGTCGAATCGCTGGGCCATGTCCAGGCCCCGGCCGCGATCGCGCGTCATGATCGACGCACTCAGCCCGTACGGAGTGTCCTGGGCGTCGCGGAGCGCGACCTCGGGGTCGTCGAAGGCCTCGACGACCAGCAGGGGACCGAACGTCTCATCGGCTCCGGTCGTGCAGATCGCGTCCGCGGGAACATCGGTGAGGATCGTGGGTTGGTAGAGCCGCCCGTCGGCCTTCCCGCCCGTGATCAGGGTTGCGCCGCGATCGAGGGCATCCTGTACCCGTGTCGCGATCTGCTCGACCGCCCTGTCGTCGATCAGCGGCCCGATGACGACGTCCGGATCGGTCGGATCCCCGATCTTCAGCGCTCGCACCCTGTCCGCGAGGCGGGCGACGAACTCGTCGTGGAGCGGGCGGGCGACGTAGACCTTGCGCGAGTTCATGCAGACCTGGCCCTGGTGCAGGAACGCTCCGAACGCCACGGCCTTGATGGACTCCTCGATATCGGCGTCGTCCAGGATGATGACCGGATTGAATCCGCCGAGCTCGAGGACCATGCGCTTGAGGGACCTGCCGGCGCGCTCGCCGAGGATGCGCGCGGTCCTGTCCGAGCCGGTGAAGTTGATGCAGCGCACGGCCGGGCTCTCGAAGAACACGTCGGCCACGGCGGATGCCGCTCCCGGCGCGTGCGTGACCACATTGAACGACCCAGGCGGAAATCCGGCCTCGTCGAGGATCTCGGCGTGCACGAGTCCGGCCGACAACGGCGCCAACTCCGAGGGCTTGATGACTGTCGTGTTGCCGAAGGCCATCGGCAGGAGGAACGTGCGCCACGCGAGGTAGAACGCCCCGTTCCAGGGCGTGAACCCGGCGACGACGCCGAGCGGCTTGCGGGTGACGAAAGCCATCCTGCCTGGCGTATCGCTCCGCAGCACATCGCCGGCGGGCTGGTAGCCCCATCCGGCCGCCTGACGCAGCATCGCGGCCGACAGTCGGATCTGGAAGGTCGAGAACGCCCGACTGGCTCCGCCCTCGACCGCCATCAACCGCACCAGCTCTTCCGTTCGGCGCTCGACGATGTCGGCCGCTTTCAGGAACAGCTCCTGCCTGGCGCCCGGTGCCAGGTTCGCCCAGGCGGGGAAGGCGGCGGCCGCAGCAGCGACGGCGGCCTCGGCTTCCGCGACGCCTCCGGCGGCCGCCTCGGCGACGAGGGCGTCGTCGAGGGGATTCCGAACCGGGAACGTCGTCCCGCCGGGTGTCGTCCAGGCGCCGTCGATGAAGTGCGACGTCACGGCGTGGCCATCGGGGCCGTCGAAGATGCTCATCTGGAGTTCCTTGCTGATTCGGTGGGTGCCGGATTCATGTCGCGCGCGGAGGCTCGCCTCAGATGCGAAGAAGCGATTCGGCATTGCCGTGGGCGATCTTCGCCCGATCGGCAGGGCTCACTGGCGCCGACAGCAGGTGTGCTGTCGCCTGTGCGCTGTTGCCGAAGGGGTGGTCGACCGAGAACAGCACGTGGTCGACCCCGAACGCTGAGAGGGCGCAGAGCAACGGCGCATCCGAGTTGTAGCCGGAGGTGGTGAGGTACAGGTTCCGGCGCAGCGTCTCTGCGACGCTCAGGGAGTGTCCGGTCACCACGGGATCGAGCATGTTCTCGATCCTGTCGAGATGGAACGGGAGCCCTTCACCCATGTGGCCGACGATGATCTTCAGCTCGGGAAGCTCCTCGAACACCCCGGCCGCGACCATCCGCAGGACATGCATTCCGCATTCGGAATGCCAGCCCCATCCTGACGTCGACAGGCAGGCGCTGATCGCCGGCGGCAGGCCCGAGTAGTACGCGTCGTGCACGACCTGCGGCGGTGGTGCCGGGTGCAGGTAGATCGGCACATCCAGTCGTGCCGCCGCAACGAGGACCGGCCTGACGGATGGATGGTCGAGGAACACCCCGTGGGTCTGGCCGTGGATCATCGCGCCGACGAAGCCCAGTTCCTCCACGCTCCGCGTGAGTTCGTCGACGGATCGGGCCGGATCGGCAACAGGCAGCGCGGCGAAGGCCCGGAAGCGATCCGGGTACGCCGCTACGGCCCCGGCCATCCGGTTGTTCAGCTCGCGGCTCCACTGCACCGACTGCTCGGGCGCGAGATCCTGCACGAAGTAGCCGAGTGCGGAGAGCACCTGAACGTCGATGCCGGCGTCGTCCATGACCTTCAGCCGGCCGTCGCCCAGGTCATCGAGAGCCGCGGCCCGACCGCCGGCGCGCAGCCCCAGGTCGATGCCGGCGGCCTCGATGACGTCGCGGGGCAGCATGTGCTCCTCGAGGGCGATGACTTTCATCCGGATCCCTCAGACTCGACGGATGCCGCCGCACCACACACCGGTGATGGTGCGGATGGCGCCGATGTCGGTGCTGGGATCGCGATCCAGGAGCACCAGGTCTGCCCGAAGTCCGGCCTCGATGCGACCGCGATCGTCCAGTCCGAAGTGCTGCGCGGCCTCGGACGTTGCAGCGTTCAGGGCCTCGACCGGCGTGAGCCCGGCATCCACCAGCAGCTCGAGCTCGTCATGGAGGCTCGTGCCGAAGGCGGGTGACGCCGGTGCTGCGGGCGTGGCGTTGGCATCGGTGCCGGCGAGGATCGGCATCCCGGCCGCGTGCAGAGCCGCGACAGATGCCCGCGCCGGCGCGTAGCTCGGCCCGGGGCCGCCTGCCGCCGCCACCCGGGCGACGATGCCCTGCATCATCGTCAGCGTCGGCACGATCACTGCGCCGGCTGCCGTGAGTTCGGCCGCCTGGGCTGCCTCGATCGGCCGATCGAGCGGCGCGTGGGTCAGGATGTCCACGCCGGCGCGCTGGGCCATGTCGACGGCATCGTGACGGGACGCATGCGCCACGACCTTCAGTCCGCGCGTATGGGATGCCGCGACGAGGGCGTCGACGGTCTCCTGGTCGAATCCGGGCAGGTCGATGACCACCTTGATGTAGTCGGCGCCCTGGTCCACGTGACGGGCGACCCACGCGTCGGCGTCGGCCGGGCCGGACACGTGCGCCTCCTGTGCGCCCGGGATGGCCTTCAGACGCTCGGCGTGGGCGCTCGTGGGGGAGCTTGCAGCGATGAGGGGGCTGCGGATGTCCGTCACTCCCGGCAGTCCGCGCAGCGCCGCCACCAGTGGAGCCGGTGAACTCATGTCCAGTCCCGTCGTGACACCGTGGGCCGACAGCGCCTCCAGGGTCTGCGACCCGTACAGGTGCACGTGGCAGTCGATGAGGCCCGGTACGAGGTAGCCGCCAGAACCGACCTCCTCGGCGCCCGCGGAATCCGTTCCGATGACGCCGCCGTCGATCACGACGTCCTCCGGTTCCCCGAAGGTGTCATCGCGGTAGACCCTGACACCGCGAAGGACGGTTCGCGTCATGCCGCGACCTTCACCGCACACGCCAGTGCGAAGTCGAGCTGCGAGCCCTGGAACTCGGAGCTCGGCAGGTGGAAGTCGATGCAGTGGCCTGCTCCGGGCTGCAGCCGGGCATCGATCGATGCCGCAGACGTGAAGCCGGCTCTGTACTCATCGACCTCGCCCTGGTCGGTGACCCAGAGGTGATCGAATTCGGCCTGCCTGTGGTGCACGGGCACGGTGACGCGGCCGCAGGTCTCGGCGCGCCGCTCGATCCACGCTCCGGTGATGTCGAGCAGCTCGACCTTGGGCACGAGAGTGTTCGAGGGGTAGCTCGCGGCGGGCATGGAGTCGTCGAGGGTCTCGGCCGGCCCGAACATGAGCTGGTTCTTCATCGGTACCGGCAGGTCGATCATCGGGATGGGCGGCAGTGCCGCCCACGCACCGGCCGACTCGGCGGGCACACGCACGAGGCAGCCGGAGGTCGCCAGGCCGAGCAGCGGCCACGACTGGGGAGTAGCTGCGATCGCCGTCGCCACGGCACCCCCGATGGAGTGGCCGATGAGCACGACACCGGTGGTGCCTGCGCCGTACTGCTCCCAGATCGATCCGATGGCGTCGCCGATGACCTCGGCGTTGGCGAGGATGATCGATCCTTCCGATGTCAGCGGCGAGGAGTCGATGTAGTTGGGGCGGTCGATCGCGATGACGGGGATGCCGCGCTCTGCCGCGTTGTCGAGCAGCGAGTGGCCTGCGATGTCGAAGTACTCCGACGAGTAGGTGCCGCCGTGCAGTGCGATGACCAGCGGGGCATCGGGGCGCACGTCGAGGTCAGCACCGATGTTGGTGCGGCCGCTGAAGCTGAAGCCGGATGCTGCGCCGGAGCCGTTCACGGAGTGGGTGAGGGGAGTGGACATCGTCGTCCTTTCGGTTGGGGTGGGTGGGGTGGTGGGGGTGGGTCAGAGGGGGGAGACTGCGAGCGCCGCCCGCACCTCGGCGCCGCCGGCGAGCGCCGCGTCGAGGTCGCGGTGTTCCGCGCGTTGCGCCAGGATCGCCGCGCCCTTGAGTTCGGGCGGAAGATCGGCGGGGCGGGTGATGACGAGGAAGTGGAAGTGCGGGTAGTTCTCGCCGAAGCTCAGGAAGTACACGGTGGGCGCATCCGTCGCCTGCTGGATGGCGGCGACGAGCCTCTGGGACAAGGGACCGAATCCGGCGAGCTCCTCAGCGGTGGCACCGGACCAGCCCTCGGCATGACGGCGCAGTCTGAGGATGAACCAGCCCGGGACGTCGTACCCGGAGGCGATCTCGCACGACCAGGTGTCGTCCCTGTAGACGACGGCCGCTGCGTCGGCTTCCTCGAGCTCGCAGGGCAGGCACGCGGTCATGCCGAGACCTGTTCGCGCTGGAGGGTCTCATCGAGGAAGGCCTCGATCGTGCGCGGTGCGTTCCCGGTGACGGATCGCACGGTGTCGGTGACGAACTCCGACTCGCCGGCCTTGAAGAGCTCGTACATCTCGCGGAAGTGGTCGGCCTCCCACGGCGCCATGCCCCGGTCGATCAGCGAGGCCCGCACGCCGTCGAGCGACGCGTCGACGACGGTCGGGGTGATGTCGCTGCGCTCCGAGACGAGACCGGCGATCTCCGGGTAGCTCACGGCGCGGGGGCCGGTGATGCTGAGTGTCTGACCGTCCCAGTCGTGCCTGGTGAGCACGTGGGCCGCGACAGCGCCGACGTCACGCGCGTCGACCAGGCTGATCCCGGCAGTCCCGATCGGGTTGATGAGGTTGCCGGTGGCCCGGAGTGACGGGAGCATGAGCTGTCCGACCAGGACCTGCAGGAACGAGTTCGGCCTCAGGATCACGAATGGCTGGCCACTGTCCTCGAGGACGCGTTCGATCTCCCAGTGTTCCCGGCAGACGTGAGGACCGTCCGGCGTGATGGCGGATGCGGTTCCCGAGAGCTTCACGATGCGGACGCCGGTGCGGCGCAGGGCGCGGATGACCCCGAGCTGGTGGTCGGCCATGGTGAAGCTGTGCGGGGAGAGTAGGAAGACGGTGTCGATGCCGGCGACGGCCGACTCGAGGGTCGCCGGATCCGTGGCGTCGCCCGCGATGATGTCGATGCCGTCGCCGAGGATGGTGCGGGCTCGATCGCCGTCGCGCACGAGAACACGCGGGGCGTGGCCGAGAGCGGTCAGTTCTGCGACGACGTGGGGACCGACATTGCCGGTGGCCCCCAGAACCAGAACAGACATCAGCGTCTCCTCGCTATTCGCTACGATATATTCCGCATGCTAGGTGAATCCGGGCGCGGACACAACCCGCGCATCCGGGTGGTGGTCAGTGCTCCTCGAGCGGCGCGATGTGAGCGCGGATCCGACTCTCGTTCGTGCTGAGGTGCACGCGGAGTGCTTCCGTCATCCCCGCCGGGTCGGCGATGAGTGCGGCATCCCGCAGTACCCGGTGGGTCTCATACCGACGGGCACGCTCCTCATCCGTGATCTGCGTGGGATCGAAGACGAGATGGGTGTAGCGCTCGGCCGCGAACCAGAGCGTGTGCAGCACGCGGTCGTCCCATGCGTTCGCGGCCGGGTGGACGAGGGCCTCGTGGAAGTCGTAGTGCGCCTGCCAGGCGATCTCGGGGTCGAGGTCTCGGCTCGCCTCGAGCAGGGCGTCGAGTTCGGAGACCTGCGGGGGAGTGCGCATCCCGGCTGACGCGCCGGCGAGGGGGAGCTCGATCTCGTAGCGCAGGCGGTAGATCGCGGCCAGGTCGGCCGTGCTGAGGGGGGCGACGCTCGCGGCCCTGGCCTGGCGCAGCACGATGAGTCCCTGCGACTCGAGCCGGCGGAGCGCCTCGCGGATGGGGATGTGACTGACGCCGAGTTGGGCAGCGAGGTCGCGGATGGAGAACTCGGCACCGGCAGCTAGGGTTCCCGTCAGGACGGCGCGACGGATCTCGGCGGTCACGAGATCGACGGCCGAACTGTTCGCGGATGCTATCGAGCGCACCTGTCCCTGAATCACCATGCAGCTCTCCTCGCCATTGCCTAGTCTCATCGTGTCACTGCGGCGGGGTTGATCGTTGCAGCGCCGCTCCGAATATCGCTACGCTATAAGATATAGTCTACGCGAACAAGGGAGTTCGGATGAGGACCGACGCCGGCTCGACGGGCACTGTCGCTCGCCGGGAACACGTCCTTCCACTCTCATCACCACCGATCTCGAAGGAGAGACCACATGCCTGAGAACAAGGCGACGAACTGGCCGGCGAACCCGCCCAAGCTGCACCACACCACGTTCACGACACTGCGTATGAACGAGATGGTCGAGTGGTACGGACTGGTCTGCGGCCTGCGCCCGGTCTTCCAGAGCGATGAGGCGTCGTGGCTCACCAACGACGACGCGAACCACCGCATCGCCCTGCTCTCCCCTCCCGGACTCAAGCACCCGACCGACAAGGGCCACGAGACCGGCATCCACCACACGGCCTTCGAGTTCGGCACCTTCGACATGTGGATGAACAACTACATCCGCCTGCGCGACCACGGCATCCTGCCGTTCCTGCAGCTCGACCACGGCATCACGATGTCGGTGTACTACCAGGACCCCGACGGCAACGGCGTCGAGATCCAGGTCGACGGCTTCGGCGACTGGGCCGACTCGAGCGAGTGGATCGCCAACGCCAAGGAGTTCGCCGAGAACCCCATCGGAACCTTCTTCGACTCCGAGAAGCTCGTCGCGGCGCGCGAGTCCGGCCTGTCGTTCCAGGAGATCCACGAGCGCACTCGCGCCGGCGACTACCTGCCCGATGTCATCCCCGAGGACATCTTCCTTCCCGAGGTGTGGTGACCCGCCTCGAAGCGCAGGCGGATGCGGCGGTCCAGACGCCCGTCGTCATCGTGGGCGGCGGGCCGGTCGGCCTGACCGCGGCAGTGGAGCTGGCCCATCACGGGGTGGCCTCGGTGATCGTCGAGCCCCGCACCGAGGTCGATCACTCCCGTCCGCGCGCGAAGACCACGTCGGCGCGCACGATGGAGCTGTTCCGTCGCACGGGGGCGGCCGCGGAGATTCGCCGGAGGGCGGCCATCCCCGCGGCGTGGTCCGACGAGGTGCGGTTCTGCACGACGGCGAGCGGGTACGAGATCACCCGCTTGGGCGGCGTGCTCGGACTGGAGCTCCTCGACTCCGATCTCACGGCCGAGGGTGCTCAACAGGTCACCCAGTCGGCGGTCGAGGAGGCCCTCCGCGCGCTGGTCGAGCGCCATCCGCTCGTCACGACCCTGTACGGGAGCCGGGTGGTCGAGGTCGACGCGACGGAGCCTCGACCTCGGGTGCGTGTCGAATCCGCCGACGGAACGGCTTCAGTCATCGGAGCCGAGTACGTCATCGGTGCCGACGGATCACGCAGCGTCGTCCGCGATGCCGTGGGTGCACGGTACGAGGGTGCGGCTGGCGGACGCCCTAACGTCAACATCACATTCCGCTCGGCCGAGCTCGGGGCAGTGCTGCCGCAGCGTCCAGCGATCCATCACTGGGTCCTCAACCCGGCATTCCCCGGGGTGGTCGGACCGCTCTCCCTCGACGGTGAGTGGTGGGCCATCGCCACGGGCACGGCCTCGATCGCGAACGACGACGAGGCCGTCGCCGTCGTGCGCGGCCTCGTCGGAGCCGACATCGACGTCGAGGTTCTGGCGACGGACCCATGGCAGGCACGGATGCTGCTGGCGGACTCGTACGGCGCCGGGCGGGTCTTCCTCGTCGGTGATGCTGCACACCAGAACCCGCCATGGGGCGGCCACGGCTACAACACCGGTGTCGGCGATGCGGTCAACCTCGCGTGGAAGATCGCTGCGGTTCACCAGGGCTGGGCCGGCTCCGAACTGCTGGAGAGCTATGAGGCGGAGCGGCGCCCGATAGCGCAGCAGACGATCGACCTCGCGGCGGGCAACATGCGCGCGCTCTCGCACGACCTGACGACCCCGGCCATCATGGCTGACGGCGAGGAGGGCGACGCGGCCCGGTCGTCGGCGGCGCTCGCCATCGAAGACGTCAAGCGCGCCGAGTTCTACAGTCTCGGGCTCGTGCTCGGATACGGCTACGGCCCGGAGTCCGCGAGTCAGGCTCCCACTCCAGACGTCTACCAGCCGATCGCAGCTCCGGGCAACAGGCTGCCGCACAGCCGCAACTCTGCAGGCGACTCGCTCTACGACGCTCTCGGGCCGGAGTTCACGGTGCTCGGTGGAAACGCCGAGGAGTGGACGCTGGCCGCGAGCCGCCGGAGCATCCCCCTGACGTACGTCGATCCCGGAGCCGAGGGCTTCCAGCCCCCGGCCGACGAGCTCGTCGTCCTCGTACGCCCGGACCAGCACATCGCCTGGATCGGGAGCACCTCGGACGATCCGGATGCCGCATTGAGTGCGGCGCTCACAGGCTTCATCTCGCACCACTGACGCACTGCGTGCAGACGCACTGCCTGAAAGGAATTCCCATGCGCATCGCCACTTCCGCCGGCCGGCTCGTCCTCGTCGAGGGGGACCACATCCTCGATGTGGAATCAGCGAGCGGGAGCCGTTTCGCGGCTGACCCCGCCCTCGTCTTCGCCCGGTGGAACGAGTTCGGAGACTGGGCGGCATCCGTCGACGTCTCCGGTCATCCGGATGCCGCGCCGCTCGGCGGCGCCGAGCTCGGCGCACCGTCGCCACGGCCGCGGCAGGTGATCGGTGTGGGCCTGAACTATGCCGATCATGCCGCGGAGTCCGGCCTGCCGATCCCGGAGCATCCCGTCGTCTTCACGAAGTTCGCCTCCTCGGTGAGCGGACCGTCGACCGAGGTGCGGCTGCCCGGGGACACCGTGGACTGGGAGGCGGAACTGGTGGTCGTGATCGGCACCGGCGGGCGCCACATCCCGATCGAGTCCGCTCGGGAGAGCATCGCCGGCTACACCGTCGGTCAGGACCTCTCCGAGCGCACAGTCCAGTGGCAGGGACAGCCCGCGCAGTTCAGCATGGGCAAGTCGTTCGAGGGCTTCGCACCGACAGGACCCGTGATCGTCACCCTCGACGAGTTCGCCGATCCGGACAAGCTCGCGATCTCGACGACGATAGTCTCGCCCGACGGCACCGAGACCGTCGTGCAGCAGGGCAGTACCGACCAGTTGATCTTTGCCGTCGACGACCTGGTCAGCCGTCTGTCGGACATCATCGAACTGCTGCCCGGAGACATCATCTTCACGGGCACGCCGCCCGGAGTCGGCGCCGGAATGGACCCCAAGCGGTTCCTCGTCGCGGGGGAGATGTTGGTGACCTCGATCGAGGGAATCGGCACCATCACCCAGCGATTCGTCGACTGAGGCCGGTCGCGTGATCCTGGTCACTGCGGCGAACGGGAACCAGGGCAGGTTGCTCGTGCCGAAGCTCGTCGCCGCCGGCGAGTCCGTGCGCGCGATCGTGCGGTCGGAGGCATCCGCGGTTCCACTGCACGCGATGGGCGCGACCGACGTCGTGGTCGGTGACGCCGCCGATCCGCGACTGCTCGCACGTGCGGTCGATGGCGTCAGCGCGATCTATCACGTCGGGCCGACCCTGAATCCCGACGAACGGGCGATGGGCTTCGCGATCATCGACGCGGCGCGGGCGGCTGGCGGCGCTCATGTCGTGCTCAGCTCGGTGCTCCACTCGATCGTCACGGACCTCGTGCAGCACGAGATCAAGCGGGACGTCGAGGAGCACCTCCTGGCTTCCGACCTCGAGTTCACGATCCTGCAGCCCTCGAACTACATGCTCCCGCTCAAGCTCCGTCCGGCCTTCGAACGCGGCGTCTTCGAGCTGTCGTGGTCGCTCGATCGGCGCCAGTCGCTGGTGGACCTCGACGACGTGACGGATGTGGCCGTCATGGCCCTGACCGATGCCGAGCGTCACGCCGGCGCGACGTACGAGCTCGTCGCCCCGGGCCGATACACGGCCTTCGAGCTGAGGGACGTCATCGCGCGGGTGATGGGCCGCCCTCTCGACGTTCGCGAGATCGACGCAGACACCTACGCGAAGGCGTGGCTCGGTGATCGTGATCCCGCCGATGCCCCCCACCAGCTCGCTGTGCTGCGATCGATCTCCGCCCGCTACAGCGCCCACGACTTCGTGGGCAACGCGAACGTCCTGACGTGGCTGCTCGGCCGCGAGCCCACCAGCTTCGAATCCTTCGTCCGGCGAGAGTGGCAGCGCCACACGGCGAGTGGAAGCTCACGCGACTCGACGAATTGAGCTCGCGGGATCTTCCGTCCGCCCGTGTGAAGGATATATCTTATAGGCTCTACAGTTCTATCGCTCATTCGACAAAGGAGTCGTTTCACGATGACAACAGCCCGTACCCATTTCCGTCCCATCGCCGAACGAACGCTGCTGACACTCGCGTTCGCCCTGGCCATCCTCGAGGGCTACGACCTCGCATCCCTCGGTGTCACCCTGCCGACACTGCTCCAGGAGCCCGGTCTGGGACTGACGACGGCACTCGGCGGGATCGCCGGAGCGGTCACAGCGTTCGGCATGCTCATCGGTGCCGCGCTCTCGGGTGCGTTCACCCACCGCGTCGGACCCCGGTGGCTGATCATCGCCTCGAGCATCCTCGTTCCCCTCGGCATGATCGTGAACACACTCGCCCCGACGGCCGGCGTGTTCATCGGCGGCCGAGCGATCGTCGGCATCGGTCTGGGCATCGTGCTCCCGACCCTGCTCGCCTTCGTCGCCGAGCTCTCTCATGCGGGGCGACGGGCGCGCAACGTCGGCATCGTGATGGCGGGAATGGCACTCGGCGGACTGTGTGCTCCGCTTCTCGCGTCGGTGCTGCTCCCGGGTCAGTCGTACCGCTGGATCTACCTGGCCGGGGTCATCCCCGCCGTGATCGCCATCCCGTTCGTCATCCGCCTCTTCCCCGAGAGCCCCGTCCACCTCGTTCGCACGGGACGCGGTGCCCTGGCAGAAGAGCTCACCGCAGGCATGCGCATCCCGATGCCCGCCATCGATGCCGGCGACAAGCCCGGCGCCCTCGGACTGCGTGTGTTGTTCCGTCCCGGGCTGCGTGCGGTCACCATCCTGTTCTGGCTGACCGTCGCCTGCGCGCTGCTCCTCGTGTTCGGCATCACGGCCTGGCTTCCGACGATCATGCAGGCGCAGGGCTTCGCGCTCAACTCAGCCCTGCTGCTCACGGCTGTCGTGGCGACGGGTGCCGGCGTCGGGATGGTGATCGGCGGTCGCGTCGCGGATGCCGTCGGGCCCAAGCGCGTCACGGTGACGGCGTTCATCGCTGGAGCCGTGTGCCTCGCCCTCATCGCTCAGAAGCCCGACCTCTGGGTCCTCCTCATCCTGCTCTTCCTGTGCGGCTTCGGACTCATGGGATCGCAGGCGTTCGTCAACGCCTTCATCGTGACCCGGTACCCCGCCGACCTGCGGGCGAATGGATTGAGCTGGGCTCTCGCGGCCGGCCGACCTGGTGCCATGCTCGGCCCGGTGCTGGGCGCCGCCGTCCTGGGTTCGAGCCTTCCCGTCCAGTGGAACTTCTACGCCTTCGCCATCGTCGCCGTCCTCGGCGCCGTGCTCGCACTGTTCGTGCCCGTGTCGGTGCGGCTGTCGGCGCCGAATTCTCAGCCTGCCGCCGCAGCTGCCACGGAGACTGTCGCCGGGGAGCCTCAGCCGACCGCGGGATGACGCAGAACGACAGCGCCCTCCGCACATCGCGTGCGGAGGGCGCTGTCGTGTCAGCCCACCAGGTCGAGCGCTGCTCGCACGATGCTCTCGGTGTCGATGCCGTGGTACCTGTACACCGACTTCAGGTCACCCGCCTGGCCGAAGCGAGAGACGCCGAGGTGCCGCGCCTTCACCCGATTGATGCCGGCGAGGAACGCGAGGGTGTGCGGGTGCCCGTCGAGCACTGTCACCATCGGGCGTGCGCGATCGGTCGGGAAGGCCTGGTCGATGATCCACGACGGGGCGTCCGACTCGCCGTGACGGGACTGCGCGGCCTCGAACAGCAGGCCGGCGCTCGTGACGCAGACGACGTCGGCGCGCACGCCCATGGCCTCGAGCCTGTCGGCTGCGGCCAGTGCATCCGTGATCATCGCGCCCATCGTGACGATGGTGGTCTGCGGATCGGTGGCGGCGCGCAGCAGGTATCCGCCGGCCACCACCTGTCGGCGACGGCGTTCCCGGGCGGCGGGATCCGCCGGGATCGCGGCGAGCTTCTGGTCGACGGGCCTGGTCGACAGGCGCAGATAGGCGGACTTCCCGCCCGGGCGTCCGAGCTGGCCCATCGCGGCCAGCAACGTCCATTCGACGTCCACGACGAATCCGGGTTCGTAGCTGATGCACTCCGGCTGCTCCAGGCCGATCGAGGGCGTCTTGATCGACTGGTGAGCTCCACCCTCGGGCGCGAGCGTGACACCGGACGGGGTGCCGACGAGGATCGACTGCCCGCCGGCGTACATCCCGTACGACCACGGTTCCAGGGCGCGCTCCACGAACGGGTC
The DNA here is from genome assembly GCF_001422325.1 of Leifsonia sp. Leaf264. Taxonomy (GTDB): domain Bacteria; phylum Actinomycetota; class Actinomycetes; order Actinomycetales; family Microbacteriaceae; genus Orlajensenia. The sequence goes on along the minus strand of NZ_LMMR01000001.1, from coordinate 913,341 downwards.
GTAGATGGTGCCGATCGGGAAGAGCGTCTCGCCCCACCGGCTCCACGTCGTGCCCAGTTCGCTGATGAGGCTCACCAGGTTGACCTCGGCGATGCCCAGCTCGATGTGCTGGCCTGTTGGCCGCTCGCGCCAGTGCAGCAGTGTCTCGCCGTCGTCATCGAACCAGTCGTGGCGTTCCTGGGTCGACCAGACTCCCACCTTGTTGATCCAGCCGGCGAGGTTGGTGCTCGATGAGACGTCGGGGCTGACAGTCACCACTCGGCGGGCCGCTTCCGGCGCGACTCTGGTGAGGTCCAGAAGCGCGCGGCCGAGTGCCGCCTGGGTCGTCGCCGATCCCGTCGGCGTGTGGCCGAGGTCGGTCGGGACCATCGGAGGGGCGAGAGCCGGTATCGCCGGGCGCTCCAGGCGCGATGCTGCGGCCTCGCAGATCACACCGGCGCCCGACTCGGGCGCGAACCGCGACCATGGCGCATCCGTGCGCTCTCCGAAGCTCGCGGCGAGACCCTCGTACTGCTCGACTGTCAGCAGCGAGGAGTGGTTCTGCGGGTGCCCCTCGATCGGCAGGCCGTGACCCTTCACCGTGTACGCGAGGATGACTGTCGGCCGGGTGTCGTCGATCTGCGCATAGGCGGCGCGGAGTGCGTCGAGGTCGTGACCGCCGAGATTGCGGATGCCCGCGGCCAGGGTCGCGTCGTCGATTGCCGCGATCAGTGCTGCCACCGCGGCGGCTCCGTCTCCGGCCCCGGGAAGGCGCAGCCGCAGTTCGTCGGGCGAGCAGCGCAGCAGTCTCTGGTACTCGGCGTTGGACATGTCCACGATCCGCCGCCGCAGAGCGTCGCCGCCCTGGCGTGCCATGAGGCTCTCGAGCAGGTGGCCGAACCGCACGGTGATGACCTGCCATCCGGCGGCATCGAACAGCTTCTCGATCTTGCCTGCTGCGATGTTGGGCACGACCCGATCGAGCGACTGACGATTGAGGTCGACGATCCAGACGATCTCGCCGAGGTCCTGAACGGCCGAATCGAGCACGGCCTCCCAGATGGCTCCCTCGTCGAGCTCGGCGTCGCCGAGCAGCGAGTACTGGCGTCCGCGGTTCGGGGTGCCGGTGAGGGTCTCGGTGTAGCGCCGGCTCATGGCGCCCCAGATCGGAGCCGTCGCCCCGATGCCCACCGATCCCGTCGAGTAGTCGGCGGGGTCGGGGTCCTTGGAGCGGCTCGGGTAGCTCTGCAGGCCTCCGAACTGACGCAGCGTCGTGAGGTAACGCTCGTCGAGGGTGCCCAACAGGTAGTTGATGGCGTGCAGCACCGGCGACGCGTGCGGCTTCACCGAGACGCGATCCTCGGCGCGCAGCTGCTCGAACCAGAGCGAGGTCATGATGGTGACCATCGAGGCGCTCGAGGCCTGGTGGCCGCCGACCTTGATGCCCGAGGTGTTCGGCCGCACCCTGTTGGCGTGATGCACGATCGAGGTGGCGAGCCAGAGCACGCGCTGCTCGATCTCGCGCAGGGCGTCGTCGGGTCCACGGCCGACTGTGGCGCCGGTGGTGGTGGGGAGGTCGACTGCTGTGGTCGGCTGCAGGATGGCGGCCGGAATGGTGTTCATCATTGATCCTTCGGAACGCGAGGCTGGATGGCGGCCGTCCGGAAGGCGGGATCCCCTCCCGACGGCCGCGTGCCTCCTCTTGTGGAGAAGGATGCTCGGCACGCGGTTGACGCATTGCTTGCAGATATTCGAACACCGCTGCCCGTGTTGCGCAATATGCGGCAGATGACATGCGCATAATGGTCGAATCAGGCATCCACCCCCTCGAGATCGGTGATCACAATGAGCAACCAGCGCCGTGCCGACGCGATCGACGTCGCCCTGCTGTCCCACCTCGTGGCGCATCCCGATGCCACGAACCTCGCCATCTCCGAGGCGACCGGCCTCGCCCGCAACACGGTGAGGGCCAGGCTGGCGCGCTATGCGGACGAGGAGTCGCTGCATTCCTTCGACAGGCGCATCGATCCGGCGTTCCTCGGCTTCCCCCTGCAGGCCTTCATCGTGACCACCGTCAAGCAGCGCAAGCTCGGCTCCGTGTCGGCCACTCTCGCCGAGGTGCCGGAGGTCCTGCAGGTGCACGGGCTGTCCGGGGTGGCCGACCTGCTCGTGCACGTCGTGGCCCGGGATGCCGACGACCTCTACCGGATCGCCGGGCGCATTCTCGCGATCGATGGAGTCAAGCGCACCACGACGGGACTCGTGATGGGGGAGTTCGTCGAGTACCGCATCGTGCAGCTTCTCGGTGCCTGATCGCCTACGAGGCCGCCTCGGTCATGACGGGGCTCCACAGGTCCCGGGTCAGTGCCGACTGGATGAAAGCCTCGAGCGGGGCGGCGAGCCGGGTGTCCTGAGGGCGCAGCAGCCATTGGAGCTGCAGCCCGTCCTGCACGGCGACGAGGTCCCTGGCGAACCGACGGGCGTCGATATCCGTCTTCAGTGCCCCCGATGCTCGGGCGCTGTCCAGCGCCCACTCGGTGCCATCGAGGATCCGCGCGTAGTGCTGAACGAAGTACTGGTGGGCCGGATGGTCGTGGGCCGTCGCCTCAGCGGAGAGTGCGACGTAGAGACGCACCAGGCCCGGGCGTTCCTCGTTGCGCTGGGCCAGGCGAACCATCCCGCGCAGCACTCCGATTCCCCCCTCCTTTCGTGAGCCGCTGGCGACGAAGACCTGCCGGTCAGATTCCTCGCGATGGTCGAGCACTGCCATCAGGAGGTCCTCTTTGGACTCGAAGTGATGGAGAAGCCCGGCGCGCGAGATGCCGACTTCGGCGGCGATCTCGACGACGGATGCCCCCTCGAAACCTGCGCGCGCGAACACCTCTGTCGCGGCCTCGACGATCGCCTGACGGCGGAGCAGACCTTTGGGATAGTGACCGGTGGACAGGGCGCCTCCAAAACAAACATCAGTGTAGGTTTTTCATGCTACATTGCATTTTGTCGTCGTCTCCTACAAATAGGAGGACGAGTCTCATTAGGACGAAGGAGTCACTAAATGTCACAAACCACGGCAGCCCCGGCGCCGTTCGCCGTCGATAGGCCCGGCAAGGAGCCTCGCGGCTACACGCCCACCTTCGCACTCGCGGCGTTCGGCCTGTACTTCGCCATCCTCACCCCGATCCTCGGCGGACTGTCGGTCAAGCTGCAGGGACTCGTCAGCCTCGACCAGGTCCCCGTCCAGCTCGGTATCGTGACCGCCGTCGGCTCGCTGTTCGCGCTGGTGTCCCAGCCGATCGCCGGCCGTCTGTCTGATGCGACGATGTCGAGGTTCGGCATGCGCCGTCCGTGGATCATCACCGGCGTCGTCGGCACCTTCCTCTCCTTCCTGCTCGTGGGCATCGCCCCGAACATGTGGGTGCTGCTCATCGGCTGGTGCGGCGCGCAGCTGTTCAGCAACTTCGCGCAGGCCGCAGAGTCCGCCACCCTGGCGGATCAGGTGCCCGAGCACCGCCGCGGCTTCGTCTCGGGTCTCGTCGGAGCAGCCACCCCTGTCGCCATCCTCGCCGGCGCCATCTCGCTGAACGCCTTCCCGAACGACTTCCTCCGCGCAGTCATCCCCGCGACGGTCGGCCTCGTGCTCGGACTCATCTTCGCCTTCGTGCTGAAGGACAAGGTCCGCACCGAGCGTCGCCAGGAGCGCATGGACATCCTGAACCTCCTCAAGACGTTCTGGTTCAACCCGAAGAAGCACCCCGACCTCGGCTGGGCCTGGCTCACCAAGGCCATGATCATGTTCGGCTACGGCAGTGTCGCGGCCTACCTGACGCTGTTCCTGGCCACCGCCTACGGCATGTCGATCACCGAGCAGCTGTCGTTCAACCTGACGGCCACGTTGGTGTCGACGGTCTTCCTCATCGTCGTCAGCATCATCGGCGGAAAGCTCTCCGACAAGCTGGGCCGGCGCCGCATCTTCGTCTCCCTGGGCGGTATCTTCCTCGGCGTGGGTGTCATCCTGCTCGGGTTCTCGCACGCGTTCGGCGACAGCGCCGGCCTCACGGCCATCCTCGTCGCCGAGGCGTTCATCGGCATCGGCGGTGGCCTCTTCTTCGCGGTGGACCAGGCGCTCTGCATCGATGTGCTCCCCGACCCCGAGAACACCGCCAAGGACCTCGGCGTTCTCAACATCGCGAACACCCTCCCAGCGATGGTCGTCCCCCTCATCGCCGGCATCCTGATCATCCCGATCGGGCAGAGCCTGTTCGGAGCGGGCTACCTGGCGTGGTTCGTCTTCGCTGGACTCGTCGCTGGAGTCGGAGGCGCCCTCGTCTTCCGGATCCGCGGCGTCCGCTGACCTGACACCTCTCTGAAAGGAATCCCCATGCCCGCCGCACACGCGCGCTTCCCGTACCAGGACCCGACATTGGCCCCCGAGGCCAGGGCCCGGGACCTCGTCAGCCGGATGTCCATCGAGGACAAGGCCGGAACGATGTTCCTGTCGATCGTGTCGGTCGGTCCCGTGGACGAGCCGAACACGATGTTCGGGCTGCCGTCGCTGGCGTCGCTCGCGATCAACCACCGACTCACGCACCTGTACGTGATCGGTGACGCGAACGACTCGCGCGAGTTCGCCCAGTGGGTCAACTCGGCGCAGGAGCTCGCGCTGCGGTCGGGCCTGGGGATTCCGATCACCTTCTCGACCGATCCGCGCCACGGCTTCGTGGACAACCCGGCGGCATCCGCTCTGTCGAGCATGTTCTCGCTGTGGCCGGAGAGCATCGGCCTCGCGGCCCTGCGCTCCCCGGAGCTGGTCGAGAGGTTCGCGGATATCGTGCGCCAGGAGTACGTCTCGGTCGGACTCCGGTCGGCTCTGCATCCGCAGATCGACGTCGCCACCGAGCCCCGCTGGGCTCGGGCGGGCGCCACGTTCGGCGAGGATGCGGGGCTGACCACCGAGCTGGCGGCGGCCTACGTCCGGGGCCTGCAGGGGGAGAAGCTCGGCGCCTCCTCGGTCTCGGCGATGGCGAAGCACTTCCCCGGCGGCGGCCCGCAGAAGGACGGGGAGGACCCGCACTTCACCTACGGCAAGGAGCAGGTGTACCCAGGAGGCAACTTCCGCTACCACCTCGAGCCGTTCATCGCCGCCATCGACGCCGGCGTCGCCTCGATGATGCCCTACTACGGCATGCCTGTCGGCACGGAGTACGAGGAGGTCGGATTCGCCTTCAACAAGGCGATCGTCACCGACCTGCTGCGCAACCAGCTCGGGTTCGACGGCGTCGTCTGCACCGACTTCGGACTGTTGACGGATATCGAGATCCTCGGCGCCCCGATGCCGGCCAAGGCGTGGGGCCTCGAGACGAAGACCAGGCAGGAGCGCATCGTGCGCCTGCTCGACGCCGGCGTCGACCAGTTCGGCGGCGAGATGTGCACGGAAGAGCTCGTCACGGCTGTGCGGCTCGGTCGCGTGCCGGAGTCGCGTCTCGACGAATCCGTGGTGCGACTGCTCACCCAGAAGATCGAGCTCGGCCTGTTCGAGCATCCCCTCGCCGACGAGGAGCAGGCCGTTGCGATCGCCGGCAATGCGGCCTTCCACGAGGAGGGGCTGCGGGCGCAGCAGGCATCCATGACACTGCTCAGCAACACCGAGCGCGACGGTGTCGCCACCCTGCCGATCACCGGCGCCGTCAAGGTGTACGCCGAGAACATCGACATCTCCGGCGAAGCGGGCTGGACCCAGGTCGACAGCCCGGAGGACGCCGACATCGCCGTTCTCCACCTCGGCGCTCCCTTCGAGCCGCGTGGGCCCGGTTTCGAGCTGTTCTTCCACGCCGGATCCCTCGAGTTCACCGCTGAGGAGCAGGACCGTCTGCGCACCATCTGCGACACGGTTCCGACGGTCATCGACATCACCCTCGACCGTGCGGCTGTGCTGGGCGACCTCGTCGATCACGCGGCCGCCGTCATCGCCGACTACGGCGCGTCGGACCGGGCCAGACTCGACGTCCTGACCGGGCGCGCGACGCCGATGGGCAAGCTGCCCTTCGATCTGCCGTCGTCGATGGACGCCGTGCGGGCGAGCCGTGAAGACACGCCGTTCGACACCGAGGCACCCACCTTCCGCTTCGGCCACGGCCTGAGTTACGCCGACTGACGCCGACTGACGCCGACCGCAGCCGACAGACGCCGACCGCCGCACCCATGCGCGCGGCGTCTCTCGGCGCAACCCGCACCCACCCGATCTGCACACGGAAAGACCTAGTCACCATGGAAACCAACCAAACCCAGGAGCGCGTCGAGATCCCGACCTCGGGGACTCCCGACGAGCGCGCAGCGTTGCTTGCGGCGCAGCTGACGATCGAAGAGAAGGCACAGCAGCTCGTCGGCATCATGCCGATGGGCCTGGTCGGCCCCCACGGGATCGTGCCGGCCGCCGTCGAACAGGCGCTCGGTGGCGGAATCGGCCAGGTGTCGGGGATCGGCATGTTCGGTGCGCAGAGCGCTCCGCAGGTTGCCGCCTCGGTTAATGCGCTGCAGCGCTACCTCGTCGAGAACACCCGTGCGGGGATCCCCGCGATCTTCCACAACGAGGCCTTGAACGGCGTCGTCGCCCCGGGCTTCACGTCGTTCCCGACCGCGATCGCGCTGGCGGCCACCTGGAACCCTGACGCCGTCGAGGAGATGGCCGAGCTCATCCGACGGCAGATGCGCTCGGTCGGCCTCACCCAGGCGCTCTCGCCGGTACTCGACGTCGCGCGTGACGCCCGCTGGGGCCGGGTGCACGAGACGTACGGCGAAGACCCCTACCTCGCATCGGCGTTCGGCGTCGCCTTCATCCGGGGCCTCCAAGGACCCGATCTCACCGACGGCGTGATCGCGACGGGCAAGCACTTCCTCGGCTACGCGGTCACCGAAGCCGGCCAGAACATGGCCGGCACGGCGGTGACGCGACGCGAGCTGCGCGAGGTCTACGCCCGACCGTTCGAGGCGGCGATCCGCCTCGCTGGCCTCGCCTCGGTCATGAACTCGTACTCGACGATCGACGGCGTTCCCGTCGCTGCGTCCCCAGAGATCCTGCGCCGGCTCCTGCGCGACGACCTCGGCTTCACCGGCAGTGTCGTGTCGGACTACATGACCACGCAGATGCTCGTCGAGCGCAACGAGGTCGCCGAGGACAAGGTCGAGGCAGCCGCCCTCGCCCTCGCCGCCGGCCTCGACGTCGAACTCCCCAACCCGTACGCCTACGGGCCGGTGCTGGCGGGTGCCGTCCGCGACGGTCGCATCGCGGAGAGCCTTCTCGATGAGGCCGTGCACCGGGCACTCCGCGACAAGTTCGCGCTCGGCCTGTTCGAGCACCCGTACGCCAGCGAGGACCCGATCGAGATCACCGAGGTCGCCGGGCGTGGCGGCGAGCTGGCTGCCTCGCTCGCCGTCGAATCGGTGACGATGTTGAAGAACGACGGTGTGCTGCCGCTCTCCGCAGCGACGCGCCGCATCGCCGTGCTCGGCCCCCACGCGGAGTCGGCGTACACCAGTTTCGCCGCGTACACGCAGCCTGCCGGGATCGAGCTCATGAAGGTCATGATGTCGGGCGGCATGGGGAACATGGCCGGCGTCGAGGCGCCGACCGACGTGCCGGAGGACGTCGCCGCCGAGGCGGCCGAGGCCATGGCCGCGTTCCAGTCGATCGACCTCGAACAGGTCGTGCGCGGCGCCTACGGTGCGCAATCGATCACCGACGCGCTGCGCGACGCCCTGCCGGCGGCCGAGATCGCGTCCGTCGTCACCCCGCTGCGCGATGAGGACTGGGACCCGGCTGAGGCGCTGCGCGTCGCCGCTGATGCCGACGTCGTCGTGCTCGCACTCGGCGGACGGTCGTCGTGGCTCGCCGGCGCTGTCGGCGGGACGGAGGGGGAGGGCGTCGACACGGCCGACATCGACCTTCCGGCCATCCAGGTGCGCCTGGCGCAGGAAGCAGCCCGACTGGGGAAGCCCGTCATCGCGGTCGTGCAGATGGGACGCCCCTATGCACTCAGCTCGATCGAAGGGTCCGTGTCGGCGATCGTGACCGCCTACTTCGGTGGTCCCGAGCAGGGTCGGGCGCTGGCATCCGTCATCGCGGGTGCGGCCAATCCAAGCGGAAAGCTGCCGTTCACGATGCCCCGCACGACGGGCCAGGTTCCGATCTACGCCGGCCAGCACCGTGGCACGGGCTACCGTCGTGGCGACGGCGACATGCACAAGGGCTACCAGGACCACCCGGCGACGCCCCTCTACGCCTTCGGACACGGCCTGTCGTACACGACGTTCGAGTACGGTGCGATCGACCTGGCGGATGCCGCTGTCACGACCTCCGGCTCGATCTCGGCGACAATCTCGATCACCAACACCGGTGGGGTGGCCGGCGACGAGGTCGTGCAGGCTTACGTGGCCGACCGCGCTCGCGGCGTCACCCGCCCGGCGCAGCAACTCGTCGGCTTCACGCGCGTCGCACTCGCGGCGGGCGAGTCCAAGCGGGTGACGGTCGACTTCGACCTCAGCCAGCTCGCCTACATCGGCATCGACGACGATGGCTTCGTCTTCGAGCCCGGCGCGATCGAGGTCGCGTTCGGGGCGGCATCCGACGACCTGCGGCAGTCGGCGCGCGTCGAGATCACCGGCCCGACGGTGCGGATCGGCGCTGACCGCAGCTTCCTCGCCCGGGTCAGCGTCGAGTAGCCGGCGTCGCGTAGCGCGGGGACCGGGGCGTCACGACGCCACCGCGTCCTCGCGCACGCTCGGCGCGAGGGTGAATGACGCGCCGGTGGAGGCGCGCACCTGCTCGAGGGAGACATCCGGGGCGAGCTGGGTGAGCACCAGCCCGTCGTCCGTGATGTCGAAGTCGGCCAGGTCCGTGATGATGCGCTGGGCCACGCGCAGTCCGGTGAGGGGCAGGGTGCACTCCTCGACGATCTTGGGGGAGCCGTCCTTGGCGACGTGCTCGGTCAGTACGACGACGCGTCGAGTGCCGGCGACGAGGTCCATGGCGCCGCCCATCCCCTTCACGAGCTTGCCGGGGATCGACCAGTTGGCGAGGTCGCCGGATGCCGACACCTGCATGGCTCCCAGGAAGGCGACGTCGATGTGACCGCCCCGGATCATGCCGAACGACGCCGCGGAGTCGAAGATGCTGCTGCCCGGCAGAACCGTCACGGTCTGCTTGCCGGCGTTGATGAGGTCGGCATCCTCCTCGCCCTCGAACGGGAACGGACCCATTCCGAGCAGTCCGTTCTCACTCTGCAGCGTGATCGAGAGGCCGTCGGGCACATTGTTGGCCACGAGGGTCGGGATGCCGATCCCGAGGTTGACGTAGTCGCCGTCGTGCAGTTCCGAAGCGGCGATGGCCGCCATCTGGTCGCGTGTCCATGGCATGGCAGGTGTTCTCCTTCTCGTTCGAACTCAGGCGACGGGTGCGTCGGTGCGCTGGCGGACTGTGCGCTGCTCGATGAGCTTGGGACGATCGGATGCCTGCACGATCCTGTCCACGAAGATGCCGGGCGTCACGATCACGTTCGGATCGATCTCGCCGGCTTCGACCACGCGCTCGACCTCCGCGAACGTGCGCCGCCCCGCCGTGGCGACGGCGGGATTGAAGTTGCGGGCGGTGTACCGATAGGTGAGGTTCCCCTCGGTGTCGGACAGGTGGGCGCGCACGAGGGCGATGTCGGCCGTGATGGCGCGCTCGAGGAGGTAGATGCGCCCGTCGAACTCGGCCGTCGGCTTGCCCTCGGCGACCAGGGTCCCGACGCCGGTCCGTGTGTAGAAGGCCGGGATGCCGGCGCCGCCGGCCCGCAGTCGCTCCGCGAGGGTGCCCTGCGGCACGAACTCGACGTCGAGACGCCCGTCGAGGTACTGGCTCGCGAACAGCCTGTTCTCGCCGACGTAGGAGGCGATGACCTTGGCGACCTGGTTGTTCTCCAGGAGCACGCCGAGACCTTGGCCGTCGATGCCCATGTTGTTCGACACGATCACGAGATCGGTGGCCCCCGACTCACGCACGGCATCGATCAGGTCGACGGGCACTCCACTCAGGCCGAATCCGCCGACGGCGATGGTCATGCCATCGCTGATGGCCTCACCGATCAGGGTGGTGGCGTCTGATGCCAGTTTCGTCATGGGGGTTCCTCACCGTTGAGACCTGCCGTTCAGCGATCAGAACCGACCCTAGGTCGGTCGGGCGCGAGGTGCCAACATGTGGATACGATGTGGAAACATCCGAGAGAAAGTTCCACAATATGGATCGCAGAGGCTTCGGTGACGCTCCGGCCGGCACCCAAGTAGTGCAGCGCGTCGGGATGCTGCTCCGCCAGGTGGCGGCATCCCGCAGCAGCGGCATGCGGTTGAACGGCCTCGTGGCCAACACCGGGCTGACCAAGCCGACGGTGCATCGACTGCTCAACTCCCTCGGTGCCGAAGGGCTCCTCGACCAGGACGAGAAGACCGGGCTCTGGCACCTCGGCCCCGAGATGTACGTCATGGGTTCGGCAGCGGCGAGCCGCTTCCCGATCGAGGAGATCGCGCATCCGTCGCTCCAGCGGTTGGCCGCATCGACGGGGGAATCGGCCTTCCTCTCGATGCGTCGCCGGGATGAGACGATCTGTCTCATGCGGGAGGATGGGAGCTTTCCCATCCGATCCTTCGTGCTGGCCGAGGGCACGCGCTTCCCGCTCGGCGTCGGTTCGGCCGGTCTCGCGATCCTCGCGCACCTCGACAGGGCCGAGCAGGAGGAGCACCTGTCCCGCCTCGACCTCAGCGACGGCCGCCACGGGGTGAACCAGTCGCTCGCCGCGATCCGCGCGACCATCGCCGACGCTCAGACGCTCGGCTACGTCGTCAACCCCGGGCGCATCGTTGAGGGGAGTTGGGGCATGGCGGCCGCGATCTTCGACAGGGCCAACCGCCCGATGTGGGCGTTGACCCTCACGGGCATCGAGAGCCGATTCCGACCCGACCGGCAGAAGGAGCTCGGGCGGGCGCTGCTGCTCGAGGCCCACCACGTGTCGCGGCGGATCGCGACTGGCGCCGTCGACTGACGCGTCGCCGATGGGCGAGACTGGCAGGGGTGCGACCGGGACTGTCGGTCCGCCGACCCGGAGGGAGACCGACATGGCGACGGGAACGGTTCAGCAGGCGAGCGTCGACAGCGTGCTGGCAGCGCTGGCCGCCCTGGAGGACCCGAAGATCCGTGCGGTGAACGAGCGGCACGGCGATGACCACGGCGTCAATCTCACGAAGCTGCGCGGCGTCGCGAAGGACCTCCGGATCCAGCCGGAGCTGGCCGTCGAGCTCTGGGGGACAGGCGGCACCGCCGCTCGACTCGTGGCCATCCTGATCAGCCGGCCCAAGCAGTATTCGGCGGCCGAGCTCGACGCCATGGTGCGGGAGGCCCGCGTGCCCAAGGTGCACGACTGGCTGGTGAACTACATCGTGAAGAAGAATCCGCACGCCGAGGAATTGCGGCCGCTGTGGTTCGGCGACGAGGATCCGGTCGTCGCCAGCGCCGGGTGGGCCCTGACCAGTGAGCGGGTGGCGAAGTCGCCCGGCGACCTCGACCTGGATGAGCTGCTGGACACCATCGAGGCGCACATGAAGCACGCCCCCGATCGGCTGCAGTGGGCGATGAACGAGTGCCTCGCGGGTATCGGCATCCATCACCCCGACCATCGTGCACGAGCCCTCGCGATCGGCGAGGAACTCGAGGTCCTCAAGGACTACCCGACTCCTCCGGGGTGCACCTCGCCCTTTGCTCCCATCTGGATCGCCGAGATGGTGCGTCGCCAGGCGACGACGTAGCCGCGTGGGTCAGCCGGCGGATGCGGGCCGGATCTCCGTCGGCTCGTCGCCGAGGATCAGGCCGGAGGCGCGCGACGCCGAGAGCATGAGGCTCTCGATCCATTCGCGGTTGATGCTCGGGGTGCGCGAACCGCTGTAGTAGAACCTGATGGGCACGCCGTTGTCGATCCAGATCGAGTGCCGCCCGCTGCCGCGCTCCATCGGCAGCGACCAGGTCAGGAAGAAGTCCTCCCGGCGGCGCAGCTTCGTCGAGACGACCAGCTGCAGGTGTGCGAGGACGCGATCGTCGAATTCGAACTCTTCGCCGTCGTAGTAGAGAGCACCCACGTAGATCCCGTCACCTTTCGCCGCCGCAACGCGGCACGTCCAGCACTTTACATCGCGCTGCGCCGTGCCTCGCGCCAGGGCGCGCGCCTCGCCTCGCGCCGGCGACGCCGACGACACCGGGCGCCGCGCCCACGTCAGCGAGCGAAGCGCTTCGACCGCCGTCGACGGAGTAGCCTTGGCGGGCGACCTGCTCGGGTCGCCGATCGAAGTGGAGTGGCTGGGTGATCATCAACAGACTGACTGTCGACGGCAAGGACTACTTCCTTCCGGATCCCGTCACCGAGCTCAAGAACGAGATCCTCGCGGCGATCAAGGCCGGCGGCGGCTACGTGAACATCCCGCCGCTCAAGTCCGGCGGCTCGGGGCTCGACATCCTGTTCTCCCCGGGCATGCCCGTCACCTGGACCCGGCTCGACGTCGGCGGTGCCGAGGCTGATGACAGTGCGGCCGCCGCCGCACAGGACTTCGACCTCGACGTCTGAGCCGTCCTAGCCGATCCGCTCGGCGATGAAGTCCTCGACCTCGTGCCGGGGGAGCGGCCGCGAGATCAGGTATCCCTGCACGCGATCGCAGCGCAGGCGCCGCATGCGCTCGAGCTGCTGCTCCGTCTCGACGCCCTCGGCGACCACGCGGAGTCCGCGGCGATGCACGAGGTCGACGATGGCGTCCAGCGTGCGCTGAGAATCCGGACCCACCTCCCGCACGATCACCTGGTCGATCTTGAGCTCCGTCACGGGCAGGGCGACGACCTGTTCGACCGTCGAGTGGCCGGTGCCGAAGTCGTCCACGGAGATGCCGACGCCGAGGGAACGCACCCGCTCCAGCTCCCTGACGGCTGCCGGCACGTCGGCGATCATCTGCGATTCGGTGATCTCGATGGTGAGTCGGCCGGGCTCGACGCCCTCGCGGGCGTGGGTCTCGCCGAGGTGATCGAAGAAGTCGACGGCGAGTTGCTTCGCTGAGACGTTGACGGCCACCTCGACGGGCAGCCCGGCACGTTCCCAGTCGGCGGCCAGGCGGCAGCCGTCCTCGATCATGAAGCGGCCGATGGAGTGGATGCTTCCGGTCTCCTCGGCGACGGGCACGAAGACATCGGGGGCGATGAGGCCGAACTCCGGATGCCGCCAGCGGCACAGCGCCTCCACGGCGACCACGCGCCCCGTCATGGTCGCGACCTGCGGCTGGTAGTGGGCCAGGATCTCCCCGCGTTCGACGGCCACCTCGAGGTCCCGCGCGATGCGGTCCGCGGTGAGTGCTGTGCGTGAACTCATGTGCCCCTGGTTCATGGTCGTGGGTCTGCGTCCATCGTGGGTGGTCACGGGGCTGGGTGCAACCGCCGCGGAGACCGCCGCGGATGCTGTACTCTCTGCCCAGCACGCCCTCAGTGCGCCCGTGGCACGTCGTCAGCCACCGGTCGCCGGCCTGTCGGCCAGTCGCGGATCGACCCCCCCCGACGCGCGCGGGACCGCACCGTGGGGGTCCGCATCCGTCTCCCATGTCCTGCGGCTAAACTGGGATCACCACTCAGGCCCGCGATTGTCGGGGGCTCGCAGAGCCGCCCCATAAGGAGCCCACAGTGACGATGGCCCCGCCTCTCGATACCGGCGTGCTGAGCCGCAACAACGTGAAGATCTCGGGGAATCCGGCTGGTCGTCCCATCGTCTTCGCCCACGGTTTCGGATGCAGCCAGGAGATGTGGCGGCTCGTCGCACCGGCCTTCGAGAACGAGTTCCTCGTCGTGCTCTTCGACCATGTGGGCGCCGGCGGTTCCGACCTCAGCGCCTACGACCGCGCGAAGTACGACTCGCTCCACGGCTATGCCGACGACGTGCTGGAGATCCTCGAGGCACTCGACCTGAGCGACGCAGTGTACGTCGGTCACTCCGTGAGCGCAATGGTCGGTGTTCTGGCCGCGACTCACGACCCGTCGCGCTTCGGATCGCTCGTGCTCGTCGGCCCGTCACCGCGCTACGTCGACGACGTCGACTACACCGGCGGCTTCACCCAGGCCGACATCGACGGCCTCCTCGACACCCTCGACTCGAACTACCTCGGTTGGTCATCGCAGCTGGCGCCGCTCATCATGGGAAACAGCGAGCGCCCCGAGCTGGGCGATGAGCTCACCTCGAGCTTCTGCAGGGTCGACCCGGCCATCGCCAGCCACTTCGCCCACGTCACGTTCACCTCCGACAACCGCGAGGACCTCAAGAACGTCGTGACTCCGACCCTGATCCTGCAGTGCAACGACGACATCATCGCGCCGCTGGCCGTCGGAGAGTTCGTGCACGGCCAGATCGCCGGCAGCACCCTGGTGGTTCTCGACGCCACCGGGCACTGCCCCAACCTCTCGAGTCCAGCCGAGGTCGTGACCCGGATCCGGGAATTCCTGCGATGACCGAGCCCGAGTCGTCCTACCGGGAGCTCTACGAGCACGCCCCCTGCGGGCACTTGACGTTGACGTCGGACGGCGTCATCGTGCGGGCCAACAGCACCTTCCTCGACTGGACCGGGTACACCTCCACTGAGCTCGTCGGCAGGCTCTTCGCCGAACTGCTCACCCGCGGCGGCCAGATCTTCGCCGAGACCCGCTACCTTCCCCTGCTCCGGCTGGAGGGCGCCGTCAACGAGGTCGCCCTCTCCATGAGACGAGCCGACGGTTCCACGCTGCCGACACTGGTCAACTCCGTGCTCGCCGAGCAGGCCGATGGGCAGCCCGGCCTCATCCACCTGGCCGTCTTCGACGCCACAGCTCGCCAGAACTACGAGCGCGAGCTCCTGACGGCACGCCGCCAGGCCGAGGCCTCGGAGGAGCGGGTGCGCGTGCTCCAGCACGCGTCGTCCGCTTTCATGACGAGCACCACCGAGAACGCCGTGGCGGAGGCCGTCGTCGACAGCATGCGGCACGGCTTCGCTGCGGCATCCGTCGCCGTGCTGCTCATCGACGAGTCGGGTGACCTCGTGCTCACCGCAGGGGAGATCCCGGGCCGGCCTGTTGGCGATGCCCCTGATGGCGATGCCCCTGATGGCGATGCCCCCGATGGCCACCCCCTCGATGGCGACACACCCGGTGGCGACGCCCCGGATGACGTCGCACAGAGCCGCCCGGAGGGCCCGGAGCACGAGGCCATCCACAGCGGAGAGGTCGTCGTGCTCGCCGACCGTCGGGCGTTGCGGGAGCGCTACCCGGCACTCGGCGAGGAGTTCCGCGCGGGACGGGTGGAGGCGCTCACGGCGGTTCCGCTGTCGTTCGACGGAACGGCATCCGGCGTGGTCCTCTGCTTCTTCGGTCGCGCCCGCACTTTCGACAGCGACGCCATCGAGGTGCAGGAGGCCGTGGCCAGGCAGGCATCCGAGGCCCTCGTGCGCGTGCGACTGCAGCGTCGACTGGAACGGATGGCTCTCTTCGACCAGCTGACTGGCCTCGCCAACCGCCAGCTGCTGAAGGTGCGACTCGAGGAGGCGCTCGGCACAGCTGAGCGCACCCGGCACTCGACAGCCCTCATCTTTCTCGACCTCGACGGCTTCAAGACCGTGAACGATCAGTTGGGGCACGTCGTCGGTGACGCGGTGCTGCGCGAGGTCGCCGGCCGCCTGCGGGCCACGATCCGCCCCAGCGACGTCGCCGGGCGGTTCGGGGGCGATGAGTTCATCATCATCTGCGAGGACGCCGACACCGATGCCGCGTCGGCCATCGCCGACAGGCTCCGCGCCGTCGTGGGCGCCCCGATGTCGATCGTGCCCGACGAGTACGCGATCTCGGCGAGCGTCGGGGTCGCCGTGTACTCGCCCGGTGTCTCGCCGTCGGTCACCCCCGACAGGCTGTTCACCCTCGCCGACACGGCGATGTATCGGTCGAAGAACGCCGGCAAGGACAGGACGACCGCGATCGTCTTCTCCTGACCCGTCAGGCGCGGCGTCGGGGTCCGAGGTCGCGCAGGATCCGGCGCAGCTCGCCGCACACCTCGGCCGCGGACGGTCGACGGCCCGGATCGCCGGCCGTCATCCGCTCGAGCAGGGGTCGCCACGGAACGGGCACGAGGTCCGGCGGCATCGCGGGGCCCTGCCGCAGGCGGGCTATCGCCGAGGCCACCGGGATGCCGGGGAAGGCCTGCGTGCGGGTGAAGCACTCGAGGAGCACCAGCCCGAGCGAATAGATGTCCGATGCCGTCGTCAGCGGCTGGTTCCGCACCTGCTCGGGACTGAGGTACGCGGGTGTCCCGGTGATCGTCTCCGACTGGAACACCGCCGACTCGGTCTCCACGGCGATGCCGAAGTCCGTGAGCATGGCCCGCTCACGAGCGTGCTGGGTGCCGTAGTTGACGATCATGACGTTCGAGGGAGTGATGTCACGGTGGATGACGCCGTTCGCGTGGATGTACTCGAGGGTCTCGGCCACCTCGTAGCCGATCTCCCCGACCTCGCGCACCGACACGACCCGAGCGGCGAGCCTGTCGCGCACGGTGGTCCCGCGCACCAGTTGCATCACCAGGAAGGGGCGGGGATCGTCGGGGGCCGAGGTGTCGACGCCGGCGTCGATGATCGAGACCACGCCGTGGTGACTGAGCCCGGCGAGCATGCGGAGCTCGGCACTGTAGGTGTCGATGTGCTCCTTGTTGCCGCCGCTGAACACCTTGATGGCCACATCGCGACCGAGGTATTCGTCACGTCCGCGGAAGACCGCTGCCATGCCGCCTCGTGCGATCAGGGCGATCGGGCGGTAGCGCTCGAGGAGGAGGGGTGCGTCGAGCGTTCGCCTCCCGCTCATGCCCGCCCCTCATCCATGCGCTCACCATATGCGGATGCGGGTTCGGCGGCGAAAATCGGACTGGGGGATTGACACGGATGCCGCGATGCTGTTCGGATCGGGCGGCATCCGTGCAGTCCGGCGGCTCAGGGCTGGATGACCACCTTGATGCATCCGTCGGCCTTCTCGTTGAAGGTGTCGTACATCTCGGGGGCGCGGTCGAGCCTCACCCGGTGCGTCACGAGGTCTTCGACGCCGAGCGGATCGCTCGGGTCCTCGACGAGCGGGAGGAGTTCGTCGCGCCAGTGGTGCACGTTGCACTGGCCCATGCGCAGTGCGATCTGCTTGTCGAACATCGACACCAGCGGCATCGGGTCGGCGGCTCCGGCGTAGACGCCGCTGAGGGAGACGGTTCCGCCACGTTGCACGGCGTCGATGGCCAGGTGGAGGGCGGCCAGGCGGTCGACGCCGGCCTTCTTCATGAGGGGCTTGGCGATGGCGTCGGGAAGCACGCCGACGGCGGACTGGATGAAGGAGGTCCCGGGGTTGCCGTGGGCCTCCATGCCGACGGCGTCGACGACGGAGGACGGTCCGCGCCCGTCCGTCGCGTCGCGCAGGCGCTCGAGGACGTCGTCGGTGAGGTCGAGGGTCTCGATGCCGTGACGCTCGGCCATGGCCCGACGCTCGACGACCGGGTCGACCGCTATCACGCGGTGCCCGAGGTGACGCCCGATCCTGGCGGCGAACTGGCCGACGGGACCGAGCCCGAGGACGGCGAGGGTGCCACCGTCGGGAACCTGCGCGTACTGCACGCCCTGCCACGCCGTCGGGAGGATGTCGCTGAGGAAGAGGTAGCGCTCGTCGGCCAACTCGTGGCCGACCTTGTACGCGTTGAAGTCGGCCCGGCGCACCCGCAGGAATTCGGCCTGGCCTCCGGGAACCGAGCCGTAGAGCTCGGAGAAGCCGTAGAGGTCGGCTCCGCTGCCGCTCTGGTGGTTCTGGGTGGTCTCGCACTGGCTGGTGAGACCGTGACGGCACATGTAGCAGTCGCCGCACGCGATCACGAACGGGATGACCACCCTGTCGCCGACGGCGAGGGTCGAGATGGCGGAGCCGACCTCGACGACGATGCCCATCGGCTCATGGCCGAGCACGTCGCCCTTGTCGAGGAAGGCACCCAGCACGTTGTACAGGTGCAGGTCGGAGCCGCAGATCGCCGACGACGTGATGCGGATGATCGCGTCGGTCGGTTCCTCGATCCGGGGATCGGGGACTTCTTCGACGCTCACGGTTCCGGTCGACTGCCATGTCAGAGCTCTCATGTATCGAGTAGACGCCCTATTCCGGATGCACGCGCGGGGGTTGACAGGCGCACGTCCGGGCTCCGCTGCCGACGCCTCCGCTCAGTGGCTCGGCGACCCGGGGGCGACGGCGGAGCGTCCCGGCCGAGGCAGCGCCGTTCGATCGACCTATCGCGTCGCCAGCGAGTAATCGCCCTCGGCGCAGCCCGTCACACTCCAGCCGCCCTCGACCGCCGTCGTCTCGACGTCGGCGATCCCGGTGACGGTGAACTCCGGCTCCGCGTCTCCGGGGATCCAGACCTCGAGTCCGCATCCGCGCTCCTGCGTCGTGCCCGCGAACTCGATCTGCGCCCCGTCGCCACGGAGGGAGGTCAGTGCTCCCGGAGCCGAGCGCGGGTACGCGCGGGTGAGGATCTGCAGCAGGTCGTCGCGGGGTGCAGCGTCGCCGCCGGTCTCGCAGTCCTGCACCATCAGCCCGTTGCCCGTCGGACCGATGCCGTTCTGCGGGTCGCCGCATGCCTGCTTCCACACCCAGTAGGCACTGCCGAGCAGATGGGCGTCCTCGGCGGCGGCATAGCGCTGCAGTCGGTCGACGACGTCCTCCTCCTCGCCCCAGTAGCCGTACTCGCCCGACCACAGCGGTGCGCCGTAACCGGCCGCGACCCGCTCGGCGAGGGTGAACTGGCGGTCCATGCCGACGATCGGCGGGATGCCGAGCGAACGGTCCATCGTCAGCGATTCGGCGTAGAGGTGGGGCGAGAACACGATGTTGGCGTCGTCGGTGAAGGCCGGCGGCGGACCGCTGTCGAACCCGAGCCCCGACCAGAAGATGCTGGGTTCCACGAACACGATCTGCGGGGCTCCCGCCGCACGGATCGCCTCGATGGCGCGGTCGTAGTAGCGGCCGAGGAGGTACGACGTTGTGACGGGAGCCGTCTCGCCGAAGCCGGGCTCGTTGAGCAGGTCGTAACCGGCGATCGACGGCTCGTCGTGGAAGACGGCGGCCAGCCGGCCCCAGGTGTCGACGAGGGCGCTCTGCACGCCGTCGGTGTCGAAGTAGAAATGCTGGAACGCGCGGTTGCCCGCGGGTGAGATGTCGCGCCCCTGGAACTGGCAGCGCGGTGCGTCGTCGGTGATCGTCGCCCACTCGGGTGCGCCGTCGTATCCCCACATCGGATCGGTCCCCGGTCGGCACTGCGTCCCGTCCGCGGTCGCGCCGTTGAACCAGGAGTCCTGGTGCATGTCGAGCACGGTGCGGATGCCGTACTGCTTCGCCCAGTCCACCGCGTCGGTGATGCGCCCGAGGTAGGCCTCGTCGAAGTCTCCGCGTTCGGGCTCGAGCGCCGACCACGACAGGTTGAGCCTCACGACGTTGAAGCCCTGCGCCGAGATCCCGGCGAAGTCGTCCTCGGTCAACGGGCGGGTCGTCGCCACGTCGGGGTCTGGAGCGTAGAAGTCGACGAGCTGGTTGACGTTCACGCCGCGCAGCAGCACCTGGTTGCCGTCGCCATCCGTGATGATGTCTCCCTCGGCGCGGAGGAATCCGGCCGGAGCGGCGACGGATGCCGCCCCCGCTGAAGCCGCACCCGCTGCCGGCAGCACGAGCGCCAGGCTCACGGCGATCACGGCGACGATCGCCGCAGCCAGCTGCAGTGCTCGTGCAGGCCGGCCGGAGCGAACCCTGTCGACGGCGATCGCCGTCACCCCCACGAGCCAGCCGAGGCAGGCTCCGAATGACAACCCGTCGGCGACGGCGATGTATGCGGTCATCGCAGGCCAGAGGTCTCCGCTCAGGCCTCCGTCGACCACCAGGGCGATGACGGCCTGGATGACGCCGACGATGCCGCCGGCGACGAGCGCCGCGAGCCAGCCGCCCAGGAGGCCCGGCACACGGGCGCGCATCCAGCGCAGGCAGAGCGCGGTGACCACGGCGATGAGCAGCACGGCGACCAGCAGGGACAGCGCCCCGCGATCGGCCCGCGCGGCCGGAACCCCCGGCGCGTACGCGGCCCCGGTCCACCACAGTCCGGCCAGCAACGGCGTGAGAGCAGCGAACACGACTGACGGCAGCCAGATCGCCACCGCCGGCGGCCACAGCGACGCCGGAGGGAACGACGTGCGAGTCGCGCGGCCTCCGAACCAGTGGGTGACGGCGGCGACGATGAGAGCGGCCGGTACGGCCTTCGCCGTCACGTAGCCGGCGGCCCACGTCGACAGGCCGAGATTCCACGTCATGACGAGGCAGGTGGCGGCCTGTGCCAGCAGCACGGCAAGCACGAACCCGGCCACCAGGGTCCAGAACCTGTCGCCCGCGCGGATCGTCACCCACCAGGCCACGGCGAGGAGAACGGGAATGAAGACGAGGTACGGAGCGAGGGGCCACACGCCGTCGTCCAGTCGCAGCTGGGCGCCCGAGAACCCCACCAACGCGAGCAGCCCCGTCGGGTCGGCGATCGCCTGGATGACGACGAGAACGAGCAGGGTCGTCAGGGCTGTGGCGGGACGTCGAACCGACTTCATGAGACTCCATCGTCGTGGGGGGCCTGCACAGCATCCGCTATGGCGTGCCAGCTGTCAAAACCCGCGTTCGGGGTCGTCCGCCGCGGGTCCGCCTCGGGTCGTCACGGTCGCCGAAGGAGACGTCATCCGTGCTCGACGGACGACGGCTCCAGCCTGCCGCCGGGAAGGCTCAGTCGGCTGCGGTGACGCCGCGCCCGAAGGTGAACGCGCGGATGACCTGCATCACGCCGAGCACGATGAGCGCGATTCCCGTCACGAGGAACAGCAGTTGGGCACCCCAGACCGGCGCGAACAGCAGGGCGATGCCGGCGACGATGCTCACGATCGCGAAGAAGACCGCCCAGCCCCTCGACGGTGCGTCGCCCAGCTGCACGAGGGTCGTGATCCCCTCGATGATCCACAGCACGCCGATCAGGATGCCGAGGAAGACGGCCAGGAACGCCACGGTGCCGGACAGGTTGGCGAATGCCAGCCCGGCGCCGACCAGGAACAGGAGTCCGAGGAGGATGTCCAGGGTCCTGGTGCCGCCGGAGATCCCGCGGGCGAAAATGCCGATCCCGACGTAGACGAGGCCGGCGACGATGAAGTAGATCCCCAGCAGGATGGCGATGGTGGTCGCCGCCGCCTGAGGCTGGAACGTCACCAGTAGGCCGACGACGAGCGCGACGATCCCACCGACGCCGAGGGCGACGCGGATGGTGTTCACGGCGGACTTGGTGAGTTCAGCCGAGTCGAGAGAGAACGCGCTCAGCGCCGAGCCTGATTCCGTTGGCACCTGATACCTCCTGGTATTCGGTAGTCGAATGCCCTCAGGGTATTGCGGGGCCCCGTGGCGCGCCACCCTCGCGTGTGGCGTGCCGCGTGCGGGGGCTGCTCACGGAGGCCCCGTGCGGGTGGCAGTCAGGCCGAACGTGGCTTCAGAAGGTCGGCGCGATCCGGATGGGCGTCGAACCACTCGGCGACGTACCAGCACATCGGGATGATCCGCAGCCGGGTGGACCGTTCGACGTCGTCGACCGCGTACTCGACCAGTCGACCGGCCAGGCCGTGCCCGCGGAGCCGGGGATTCGTGTACGCCCGTGTCATCGAGATCGAGTCGCCGCGCACGGAGTAGTCGAGGCTCGATGCGATGACGCCGTCGCGCAGCAGCACGTATCGCTGCGCGTCGGGTTCGTTGCTGAACTGGTCCGTCATGATTCGAGGCTACGCCTCGCCTCCTCGGGATGGTCGGCGGCCACCCGACGGCGGATGACGAGGGGGACGCCCACCCACAGGCATAGGGCCACGACAATGACGGCGCCGCCGGCGATCCATCCGGCCGGCGCCGGCAACAGGAAATCGAACAGGAACAGCACGATCCCCGCGAACAGCAGGGAGCTCGCCGCGAGGCAGGCCAGCAGGATGCGGCTTCCCGTGTTCACGAGGGTGGGCTTCGCGTGGCGGCGGAAAAGGAGGCGATGCAGGCTCACCGGCGTGAGCGCGAGCAGCGTGAGAAGCACGGCGCCGACCACCAACGTCAGGTAGACGCCGACGTCGAAGGGGCTGAGCTGATCGAACCGCGACTGGAAGGGAAGGGTCAGCAGGAATCCGGCGAGGATCTGGGTTCCGGTCTGCAGCACCCGGAACTCCTGCAGCAGTTCGTTCCAGTTGCGATCCGACCGCTCGTCGGCGGTCTCGTCGCGCCCGTCATGAAGGTCAGCGTCGGCGCTCAGATCGGGCATGGGGCCTCCGTCCTCGTCGAGGTCACGGTGCCCGAGCGTAGCCGACATCCGTCACTCGTCACGGGTGCCATGCGTCAGGCTCCGACGACGTGTCGCAACGTCGAGGCGTTCCGGACGGCGTTTCCTCCGCCGTCGTTGTTGAAGTAGACGTAGACGTCGCGCCCGTCGTCCGACCATTCGCGCACCCGGGCGGCCCACCACTGGAGGTCGGCGTCGGAGTACGAGCCGCCGTAGAGGTGGTCGTCGTCGGGTCCGTGCATCCGTACGTAGACGATGTCCGCTGTGGCCCGCAGGATGCACGGGAGCCCAGCACCACTCATCACGGTGTACGCGGCCCGATTCTGCTGCAGGATCTCGAACACGTCGTCGCAGTGCCACGACGGATGCCGGAACTCGACGGCGAGCCGCACCCGCGTCGGCATGGCCCGGAGGAAGTAGGACAGCCTGGCGTCGTCGCGGGGCATGCCCGGCGGCAGCTGCACCAGGAGCACCGCACGCGTGTCGCCGAGCTCATGCCAGCCCGCGGCGATCCTCGCGATCCAGTCCTCGGGAGCGTAGAGCTTCTTCGCGTGGGTGAGCCCGCGCGGTGCCTTCACCGACAGCGCGAACCCGTGCGGCAGGCGCTGGTGCCAACTGCGGAAGGCTGCAGGGCGAGGCCAGCGGTAGAAGCTCGCGTTGAGTTCGACGGTCGAGAACCGAGTGACGTAGTTCCCGAGCCGCTCCCGCGGCGGAAGCCCCGGCGCGTACAGCACGTTCTCCCAGTGGTCGTAACTCCACCCCGAGGTTCCGATCCGTATTGCCACGGATGCCGCCCTCAGCTGGTCGTGAGCCGCGGCAGCAGCTCCTTCTCGAAGAAGTCGAAGAAGCCGTCGGGGTCGGGCCCGGCGTTCATCAGGGCGACGTGATCGAAGCCGGCATCAGTGAAGGCGCCGATGACCTCGAGGTGCCGCTCGACGTCGGGCCCGCAGGCGAACTGCTCGCGGATGTCGTCCTCGCGCACGGTGGCTGCAGCGGCCTCGAAGTTCACGGGGTTCGGCAGCTCGGCCAGCACCTTCCAGCCCGCGACCGACCACGCGTTGGTTGTGTGGGCCGCAGTCACGGCGGCCGCCTCCGTCGTCGCCCAGGCGAGAGGAGCCTCGCAGTAGAGGGGTCCGGTGCCCCCAGCGGCGCGGTATCCGGACACCAGCTCCTCCTTCGGCTCGACGGCGAACAGGCCGTCGCCGTGCTCGGCGGCGAGGGCGATGGAGTCGGGACCGCTGACGGCGACGGCCATCGTCGGCAGCACGTCGGGCAGGTCGAAGATGCGGGCGTCCTCGAGCTTGAGGTAGGTGCCGTCGTAGTTCTGGTAGCCGCCCTGCCAGAGCAGGCGGATGATGTCGAGAGCCTCATCGAACATGGCGTGGCGCTCGTGCACTCCCGGGAAGCCGCGGCCGACGATGTGCTCGTTCAGGCGCTCGCCGGACCCGACACCCAGGGTGAACCTACCGTCGGAGAGGAGGGCGAGCGTGGCCGCGGCCTGGGCGATGATCGCGGGGTGGTAGCGAACGCTCGGACAGGTCACGCCGGTCGCGAGCCCCAGCGTCGACGTCTTCGCCGCGATGGCGCTGAGCACGTTCCAGACGAAGGGGGAGTGGCCCTGCGCCTCCACCCACGGATGGAAGTGGTCGCTCATCTCGACGAAGTCGAAGCCAGCCTGTTCGGCGCGTACGGCCTGGCGCACGAGGTCCTGTGGGCCGAAGCCCTCCGCGATGAGCTTGTATCCGATCTTCATGCTTCGACGCTACGCAGACTGCCGAGCGGGACAAGGCGCTTGCCGTGGCAGGCCGCAGGGGTGACAATGCGCCGCTGAACGGCGGCGGGTCAGCCGAGCAGTGCGATCTCGTCGAGTCGGGCCAGGAGATCGGCCGGGTCGTCGAAGACCACCCGGGCTCCGGCATCCGTCAGTGAACCGCTCGCGATCCCTCCGGAGAGAACGGCGTAGGGGGTGACGCCCGCTCGTGCTGCGGCCTTCATGTCCCAGACGGAGTCGCCGATGAAGAATGCGTGGTCAGCCTCGACGCCTGCCCTGGAGAGAGCGACCTGCACGATGTCGGGCTCGGGCTTCGCCGTGTCGACGTCGTCGGCGTTGGTGGTGGCGTGGATGAGGTCGTCTGCGTCGATCACCGGCAGCAGGAGATCGAGTTCCTCCTGCGGGGCCGACGTCGCGAGCACGATGACCACGCCACGGTCGGCGAGAGTGCGCAGCAACTGCGTGACGCCGTCGAACCGGCGCAGCCGCGGCGCGAGCTCGCTGTAGTACCGCGCGTTGAGGGCTGTCGCCTCGGAGGTCCAGGCCTCGCTCTTCTCGCCCACGAGCGAGGACAGCAGCTGGCCGCCGTCCTGACCGATCGATCGATGGATGCGAGCGGCGTCGACATCGGTTCCCAGGTCGTGGAGGGCGTGCTGCCAGGCCTCGACGTGCAGGTAGTTCGAATCGACCAGGGTTCCGTCGATGTCGAAGAGGGCCGCGATCCGTCCTGTCATCGATCTCTCCTCCGGTGCCGTGGCACGTCTCTAGGCGGCGACCGACGGGGTCGGCGGGCCGTTCTCGAGGTGCTCCTCGGTGAGCAGGATGCCGCCGGTCGTGCTCGCCGAACGCAGGATGCTCTCGATCCACTTCGTGTTGAGCTCGGGCTGCACAGGATTCAGGAACTCGAAGCGGATCGGGATCGACGGGTGGATCCAGATGGTCGATCGTCCGGGGGGCTGGTCGCCCGTGTGCACCCAAGAGAAGGTGAAGCTCTCGGCTCGGCGCATCTTCTGGACGATCGCGATCTTCACGTGCGCGAGCGTACGGTCGTTCATCTCGATGGCCACACCGTCGTAGTAGAGAGTTCCCACGCTGCGCACCCTACGCGATTCCTCGGCACTCCGGGGTGCGGCGCTGGGTGGTGCGACGACAGTCGTCGTCGGGGATTTCGTCGTGGATGCCTGTGGCATGTCGTCCTCGTCTCATTCGAGATCGACGCCGAAGCCCAACGTTCCTCCTCAGCTGAGGATACGCCCGATGCGACGCTCGAGCGTCTTAGGCTGGATGCACGCCCATCAGGAAGCACCGATCCGCCCCATGCCCGTCGTCAGCACGACCACCGCCCAGCCTCTCGATTCCGCCGAGATCGCCGCCATCCGGCGCGACTTCCCGGCGCTGGCGCAACAGGTGAACGGGCATCCGCTGGTCTATCTCGACTCCGGCGCGACCTCGCAGAAACCTCGCATCGTGCTCGACGCCGAGCGGGACTACTACGAGAACCGCAATTCCGCCGTGCACCGCGGAGCGCACACCCTGGCTGCCCTCGCCACCGAGGACTTCGAGGAGGCGAGGGAGGTCGTCGCCGCCTTCATCGGGGCATCGGCCGAGGAGGTCGTCTGGACCTCAAACGCGACGGAGGGCATCAACCTGATCGCCTACGCGATCTCGAACGCGAGCCTCGGGCGCGGGGGAGAGGCCGCAGCCCGGTTCAGCCTCGGAGCGGGTGATGAGATCCTCGTGACCGAGCTCGAGCACCACGCCAACCTCATCCCCTGGCAGGAGCTCGCCGCCCGCACCGGTGCGACGATGCGGTTCATCCCCGTCGAGGACGACGGATCGTTGCGCCTCGACGACCTCGACTCCCTGCTCACCGAGCGCACGAAAGTGGTCGCGTTCGCCCATGTGTCGAACGTGCTGGGAACCGTGAGCCCCGTCGAACTCCTCGTGGAGCGCGCCCACGCCGTCGGTGCCATGGTCGTGCTCGACGCCTGCCAATCGGCACCCCACCTGCCCCTCGACGTGCGCGCCCTCGACGTGGACTTCGCCGTGTTCTCCGGGCACAAGATGCTCGCGCCGACCGGCATCGGCGTGCTCTACGGACGCCGCGAGATCCTCGACGCCCTTCCACCCTTCCTCACCGGCGGATCCATGATCACCACCGTCACGATGGAGCGCGCGGAGTACCTGTCGGCGCCGTTGCGCTTCGAGGCCGGAACCCAGCGGGTGTCGCAGGCCATCGCCCTCGCTGCCGCGGTGCGCTACCTCGACGTCATCGGCATGGATCGCATCGCGGCGCACGAGACCGTGCTCGGCCGACGCCTCACCGACGGCCTGTCGACGATCGACGGCGTCCGCATCCTGGGTCCCGTGACCGGGGTCGACAGGGTCGGGCTCGCCAGCATCGACGTGCCCGGCATCCATTCCCACGATCTCGGCCAGTTCCTCGACAGCCTCGGCATCGCCGTGCGGGTCGGTCACCACTGCGCCCAGCCGCTGCACCGCCGCCTCGGCGTCACCTCGTCGACACGGGCGAGCACCTACCTGTACTCGAGCGCCGACGACGTCGACGCCTTCCTCTCCGGTGTCGCCGCCGGCATCGCGTTCTTCGGAGGTGCACGATGAGCGAACTCGCCTCGCTCTACCAGGAGCTCATCCTCGACCACGCCAGACGGCCGCACGGCTTCGGCCTGGTCGAGCATCCGTCGGCCGAATCGCACCAGCTGAACCCCACCTGCGGTGACGAGATCACCCTGCAGCTCAACGTCGCCGACGGCACCGTGACCTCGGTGACCTGGGAGGGGCACGGATGCGCCATCTCTCAGTCGTCGGCCTCGCTGCTGGCCCAGCTCTTCGACGGCCTGCCGGTCTCGGAGCTGGAGCCGCGCATCGACTCCTTCCGCACGATGATGCGCTCCCGCGGAACCGTCGAACCCGACGAGGAGCTCCTCGGCGACGCCGCCGTGCTCAGTGGCGCCTCGAAGTTCATCGCGCGCGTGAAGTGCGCGATGCTCGCCTGGGTCGCCGCCGAAGACGCGCTCAGCAAGCTTCCCGACGCTCCGCGACGCGGCGCCTGAACCGCACGCCGGGCGAGATCCGCCCGGGTCCCGGACGGAGGTGTCCGCTACGGCGCCGTCGGAGCCTGCCCGATGCTGAGCCAGCCGTCTGAATCGTCGCCCTTCGAACCGCGGATGCCGTCGGTCCCGTCGGACTTCATGGCCGCGAGTTGGCGCTCGATGTCGGCCCGTGAGGCCAGCTCCGACAGCTGACGCTCGATGTCGGCATCCGGTGCCGCCGTCAGGTCTTTGAGCGCGCCGCTGGAGAGCAGTTCGTCTGTGGCCTGTGCGCGGGCCTGCATCTGGGCGACCCTGTCGCGGGCGCGATCGAGGCTGACGCCGACGTCGTTCATGTTCGCACCGATGCCGGCCACGGCCTCGTTCGCGCGCACCTGCGCCTCGGAGGCGCTGTAGGTGGCCTTCATCGTCTCCTTCTCGATGCGGAACGCGGCGATCTGCTCGGCCAGCCGGCGTTCCCGCTCCTGAAGCTGAGACGTCTGCTTCTGCAGGGAGGCGTGCTGCTCCTGCAGTTTCGCCACCTGGCCCTCGAGGGCGGCGCGTCGTTCGAGGGCAGCACGCGCGAGATCCTCACGCCCGTGCTCCATGGCCTCGCGCGCCTGGTCGCCGAGGCGCCTGTAGCGGGCGCCCATCTCCTCGCCCTGCAGCTCGATGCGCTTCTTCGCCGTGGCGACTTCGGCGACGGCCTGGCGCACCTGGTGCAGCAGCTTCACCTGCTGCTCGTAGCTGTCGTCGAGCGCGTCGCGCGGGTCCTCCATGCGGTCGAGCGCCTTGGAGGTCTTGGTGCGGAAGATGGTGCGCAACCGTGCTGTGTTGTCGCTCATGACTGGACTCCCTTGTTCTGGAGGCGATCGGTGGGTGAGGGGCGAACGGCCTCGAAGCGGCCGTCCTCGGCGTTGAGATGGCGCAGCTCCTCGACCCCGGCGTGCAGGGCGGCGACCTCACGGTCGACCTCCGCGCGGAGGGCGGCGAGCGATGCGCCGGTCGGATCGCCCAGTCCGGCGGCGACCGATCCTCGCAGACGCTGGATCATCTCGGAGACCTGGTCGACGCGCAGGGTCGCTGCCGGGAGCTCATCGGCCAGGGCGGCTCCATCGGTCTCGGTCTCCAGAAGCCTGAGCTGGGCCTGGAGGGCGACACCCTCGGCCTCGATACGACGGAAGATGCGCGGGAGTTCGCCGCGTCGCCCGTTGCTGCGCACGGCGAGGTCGATGGCCGCTCGCCCGCTCTCGAGTGCGTCGTTGAGCTTGAGCTGCAGGCCGAGCACCTGTCGCTGCGGTCCCCAGCTCAGCCTGGCGCGACCCTTCAGCATGGCTCCGTTCAGGGTGCGACTGCGCCGGATGCGCTTGTAGACCGAGCGCACCACGAGAACGACGGTGGTGACGGATGCGGTGACGATGACCGCGAGCGAGAGGAGGACCGACATGAGCACGTCCATCAGCGCACCCGCCCTGCAGTCTGATTCGAGTCCACGAATACCCCCTCCGTCGGCGTCGTGTGCTCGGCGACGGTGTCGGCGCGCAAACGCGATATAACGCAATCTACGCTCGCTGTGGCTGGAACGTAAGGGCTCTCACGAGATCCCCAGATCCGCGCCTCGGAGAGATCGACGAACGGGCACGGACCGCAACACCGACCGGTGGCAGTGTCGCATCCCGGCTGCGGCATGTCTGTCGACGTAGCCTTACGGGATGGCCCATGCCCACACAGACACGCCCCAGTCCTTCGCTGATCGGCCCTGGCTGAGCTCCTACGCCGATGGTGTTCCCGCCGACATCGACGAGCCGACCGAGACGCTGGTCGACATGCTCGACGCCTCGGTCAAGCGATTCGGATCGAAGGTCGCGCTCGAGTTCTTCGGCGCGCAGACGAGCTACCGCGAGCTGGGCGAGCAGGTGTCGCGGGCCGCGGAGGGGCTGCGTCGGCTCGGCGTCGGCCCCGGCGACAGGGTGGCGCTGGTGCTGCCGAACTGCCCGCAGCACGTCGTGGCCTTCTATGCGGCTCTCCGCCTCGGAGCCATCGTCATCGAGCACAACCCGCTCTACACGGCGCGCGAGCTGAGACACCAGTTCGAGGACCACGGTGCCGGCGTCGCGCTCGTGTGGGACAAGGTCTACGACCTCGTGGCCGACATGCCGACCGACGTCAAGCTCGCGCACATCGTGTCCGTGGACATGACGGATGCCCTTCCGTTCGGCAAGCGCCTCGCCCTCAGGCTGCCGCTCAAGAAGGCCCGCGAATCGCGCGCCGCCATGACCGAAACGCCGCGGGCGCGCAAGGTGTTCACCTGGGGTCGCCTCATCGGAGGTGGGCGGCTGTCGAAGCGCGTCATCCGTCCCGTCATCGACGACACGGCCCTGCTGCAGTACACGAGCGGTACCACCGGCATCCCGAAGGGCGCCATCCTCTCGCACCGCAACCTGCGGGCGAATGCCGCCCAGGGCAGGGCGTGGGTGCCCGGCCTGACTGAGGGCGCCGAGACCTTCTACGGGGTGCTGCCCCTGTTCCATGCCTACGGCATGACCCTGTGCCTCACGTTCGCCATGAGCATCGGCGCCAAGCTGGTGCTGTTCCCGAAGTTCGACCTCGACCTGGTGCTCGGGGCGCTGAAGACGTCGCCGCCGACCTTCCTGCCCGCGGTTCCGCCGATCTACGACGCTCTGGCCCGGGCGACGAGCCGCAAGGGGGTCGACCTCTCCAGCATCCGTTTCGCCATCTCGGGGGCCATGAGCCTGCCTGTCGCGACGGTGACCCGGTGGGAGGAGGTGACCGGCGGGCTGCTCGTCGAGGGCTACGGGATGACGGAGACGTCGCCTGTCGCTCTCGGCAATCCGATCGGGCCGTCCCGTCGGCCCGGCACCGTCGGCGTGCCGTTCCCGAGTACCGACATCCGGGTCGTGGATCCGGATGCGCCGTCCCTGGATCGCGCCTTCGGCGAGCCCGGCGAGTTGCTGCTGCGGGGGCCGCAGGTGTTCCAGGGTTACTGGCGTCGGCCGGCCGACACGCGGGCGACGCTCCTCGAGGGCGGGTGGCTGCGAACCGGCGACATCGTGACGGTGTCGGCGGACGGCTTCGTGACGGTGATCGACAGGGTCAAGGAGATCATCATCACCGGTGGCTTCAACGTGAGCCCATCGGAGGTCGAGGAGGTGCT
The DNA here is from genome assembly GCF_001422325.1 of Leifsonia sp. Leaf264. Classification (GTDB taxonomy): domain Bacteria; phylum Actinomycetota; class Actinomycetes; order Actinomycetales; family Microbacteriaceae; genus Orlajensenia. Next base: position 882,906 of record NZ_LMMR01000001.1, on the reverse strand, counting down.
CCTCAGTCATCCCGACGTCGCGTCGGCCGCCGTCGTCGGCCTGCCTCGAGCCTCGGGCGGGGAGGACGTGACGGCCGCCGTCGTCATGCGGGCCGGCACCAGCTTCGACGGGGGAGCGCTGCGCGACTTCTGTCGCACCAGGCTGGCCGCCTACAAGGTGCCGAAGCGCGTGGTGCAGCTCGATGAACTGCCGACATCGCTCATCGGCAAGGTGCTCCGCAAGAAGGTGCGCGACGGGCTGCTCGGCGACAGCTCGAGCTAGACGTCGACGCCCTCACCGCCGATACGCCTCAGCGCCTCAGTGCATCTGAACCGTGAGAGGCGCGGATGTCCCGACCGAGCGCGCCCGTGTCGGTGCCTCCGAGATCCCCATCGCGTCGGACTCCCGCATGACCTGCATCCCGCTCTCGTTGACCGCCGAGGCGTCGAGTGCGGCCAGCCATTGACGGTTCAGCTCCGGTGGCCGGCTGCCCGAGAAATGGAACTGGATCGGGATCGATGGCGACACCCAGATGCACACGCGTCCTGATCCGAGGCTGGCCGGGTTCGTCCACATGACGTAGAACGACTCCTTGCGCCGCAGCCGCACGCCGGCGGCCACTTTCAGGTGCGCAAGTGTTCGATCGTCGAGTTGATACGCCGTGCCTGCACCGTAGATCAGTTCACCCATGCGTGGAGTATGTCACTAACTTGGTTAGCTAAACGACTTTCACACCGATTCCCAGTAATCCCTTCTCGCCGAACCGTGGCTTCCCTCGGCACTGGGACGAGCTGACCATCCGTCGTCGGTCCAAGCCTGTCAACCCCCAACCTCGCACGCAGCGCTCGACATATGCTCGCTCGATGAGCGACACACCAGAGAACGACCGGGACGACACCATGACCGGTACACCTGAGCCCGGCTCGAACGCGGCCGATGCCGCTGACAACGCCGAGAAGAAGAACGCGTCGACGTCGGCGACGGAGACCGACGTGCACGGCGAGCCCGAGAACCCCTCCGGAGGATGACGGGCCCGCGATCCCGTACGGTGGCGGGATGACCGCTGTTGATGCTCGACCAGAATCCCAGCCGAGCCGACGGGCGGCAGTGATCTACAACCCCGTCAAGCTCGACGCCGACGCCGTCCGGCCGCAGCTCGCCGCCATCGAGGCTGAGGCCGGGTGGGGGCCGGCGCTCTGGCTGGAGACCACGGTCGATGATCCCGGCGCCGGGCAGGCTGCCCAAGCGCTCGCCGACGAGGTGGACGTCGTGATCGCCGCCGGTGGTGACGGAACGGTTCGCGTCGTGGCCGAGGCGCTCCGCGGCTCGGGTGTGCCACTGGCGCTGTTGCCGTCGGGCACGGGCAATCTCCTCGCCCGCAACCTCGAGCTCACGCTCGACGACTCCGAGCATTCCCTCCGCACGGCCCTGACCGGCACTGATCGCCCCATCGACATGGCTGTCATCGACATCCGCGGCGACGACGGCACGACCAGCCGCCACGCCTACCTCGTGATGGCGGGGCTCGGGCTCGATGCGAAGATGCTGGCCAACACCGATGACGACCTCAAGGCGAAAGCTGGCTGGCTCGCCTACGTGAAGGCGATCGGCCTGGCGCTGCGCGACAAGAACCAGTTGCGCCTGCGCTACAACCTCGATGGTCGGGGGAACCGTTCACTGCGCGCCCACACCATCATGGTCGGCAACTGCGGGTCGCTGCCGGCGAACATCCTGCTGCTGCCGGATGCCGCCGTCGACGACGGCGAGTTCGACATCGTCGTGCTGCGACCGGAGGGCTTCTTCGGCTGGGTGCAGATCATGACGAAGATCTTCTGGGAGAACGGCGTTCTCCGTCGTACCACCGCTGGTCGACGCCTGATGGGTCTCACCAAAGAGGTACGCGCCCTCAACTACCTGAAGGGCAAGGAACTCGTGGTGTCGTTGAGTCGGGCCGAGCAGATCCAGCTCGACGGCGACTCCTTCGGTGAGGCACGAGCGTTCAAGACCTGGGTCGATCCGCTCAGCCTGATCGTGCGGATGCCGCCCGAGGGGTGATCTCGAGCGGCATCCGGTCGTCTACTTCGTCGGCACGGGTCCGAACATCGCCTCGACGTCAGCGAGTTCCATCTCGGCCGTCGCCTGGATGAGCTCCATGAGGTCGGCGTCGAGCCCCGGCGAGAACTCCTCGAGCCGCTCCGGCGAGATCGTCGACGGAACGCCCTCCGGCGCCTGTTCGGTCGCGTCGAGCTTCGAGCCGTCCTTCGACGGCGACATGCCCTGGAAGATGCGGCCGGCCTCGGACTTGCCCTCGAGGTCGAAGCTGTACTGCTTGGACTGCAGGCCCAGGTCGAGGAGCTTCTTCACCTCGGGGAACTGCTCGGCGTTCGTCTTCGGGATGGGCAGCAGCTTGTTCCAGTCGACTCCGAGCGACTCGAGTGCCTTGGCGTAGGCGTTCTCGTGGGCCTGGTCGCGCACGATCAGGTAGGCGACGGTCGAACGCGCGGTCTTGTTGTCGGTCATCTCGTAGATGCGGCACTTCTGCAGGCGTCCGGTCGACTCGAGCATGAGGTTGTAGAGCAGGTCGAGGGGCAGATTGCCGGAGTTGTAGACGTAGCTGCCGCTCCACGGGTTGCCGACGGAGTCGACGGGCAGGGCACCCTGTGCACCGACCAGGTAGTGATGGATGTTGCCCTCGCTCAGCGCGAGGTTGAGCGGGATCGCTCCGCCGGCGCCGGGGGTGTCGAGCGGGTCCGTGAGCTTGCCCGTGTAGCGGGGCGAGCCGTCGAGCAGGCGCGAGATCGTGGTTCCGATGAGCTCGACGTGGCTGATCTCCTCGGTGCCGATGCCCTGGATCAGGTCGCGGTAGGGCTTCGCTGCAGCCCCGCGGAAGTTGATGCTCTGGAACAGGTACTGCATCATCGTGCGCATCTCGCCGAACTGACCGCCGAGCCCTTCCTGCAGAGCATTGGCTGCCGCCGGATCCGGCTCATCCGCTGCGATCTCGTTGATGTAACGCTGTGCGTGGAAGTACATGGACGTCCCCTCAGATGATCCCGCGTCGTCGCGAGGTGGGGCAAACGTACGTCCGGACGGCGGTGCCCACTCCGGGCTTGACAACTGCCCGGCGTCGGGCCTCGGGAGTGTCATAGTGTCGATTCGTGCCCTTCGATCCAGAACACCCGGAGCGCGCGGAACGGCCGGCGCTCTCGGCCGAGGCCGTCGACCTCCTCATCGCCCGCATCACTTCGCTGACGGATGCGGCGGGTCGGCGGTTGCTCATCGGCATCACCGGCAGCCCCGGAAGCGGCAAGACGACGCTGGCGAAGGCTGTCGTCGACAGGATCAACGGCGGCGGTCCGGATGCCGACCCCCACGTGGGTTCCGACGTGCCGGGCACCGCCGTCCACCTCCCGATGGACGGCTACCATCTCGCCAATTCCACGCTCGATCGCCTCGGCATCCACGACAGGAAGGGTGCCATCGAGACCTTCGACGGCTGGGGATTCGTCGCCCTCCTCGACAGGCTGCGGTCCGAGAGCGGGCACACCGTCTACGCGCCGAGCTTCAAGCGCCGGGTCGACGAGGGCGTCGCCGGCGAGATCGCGGTCGACGACTCGGCCACGATCGTCGTGATCGAGGGCAACTACCTGCTCTCGGACGTCGAGCCGTGGAGCGGCATCCGGGACCGCCTCGACGCAGCGTGGTTCTGTGCGACCCCGCAGGACGAGCGCGAGCGCCGCCTGATCGATCGACACACCCGCCACGGACGCACCCCCGAGGCGGCCACGGCGTGGGCACGCGACGTCGACGGTGCCAACGCCGTGCTGATCGAGCGCTCACGGGAACGCGCCGAGCTCGTGATCTCCGGCGTCACAGGCGAGGTCGTGGCCGACGTCGTCTAGCGCCGATGCGCCCTGTGCCCTGTGCCGCACGCGCCCGTCAGACGATGTGGATCGTCACGTCGTCGACCCAGAGGGCCGAGGCGAGCAGGACGGCGAGGCTCCCGGTCACGGCAAGGAGGCCGGGATGGGCGAGCCCGACCACGACCGCATGGGTGCGGGGAGTGCCCTCGAGGAACCCGTCGGGCAGTCGGGTGCCCTTCGGGTGTGCACTCCACCCGCGCAATCGAGACAGGTACCAGGCGTAGCGGAAGGTCAGCACCAGCCAGAGGAACAGCACGACCACGGGGACCGCGGCCAGAAGCCAGCTCGCCCCGATGCCCAGGGTGGCGTTCTCGCTGCCCTTCCCCTCGCTCTGGAGCTGTGCGGCGATGGTCGCGCTCAGCACCACCGAGATCGTCCACGCGACGAAGGCGAAGGTGTAGCCGGCGAAGCGGCCGAAGAAGTGGGAGAGCACGGATTCCGGTCGCTCCAGGTGGGAGTGCGGGGTCTCGCTCAAGACGACGACTGTCGCCGCGAAGCTCGGAAGGACCGCGATCACGACGAGCACCACCCAGATCACGGCGTGCAGGGCGAAGTGGTCGGCGACGAACAGCAGCGCCACCCAGAACGCCGCCCAGATCCATCCGGCGGCGAGAGCGTGCTCCACCAGCCACCCGGGGTGGTGGTGCTCCATGCCACGGGCGAGACAGCCCGCCGGGGTGCGCGCCGATGCGCGCGGCAACGCTGCAGCGTCGGTCGGCGCCTGAGGCCGGTCGTCCCGGTTCGGTTCGTCCATCGACCCCATCCTGCCGTGCGCCGGTCGGTTACAGGTCATCCGTGCCTAGGCTGATGAGCATGTCGGATGCCGCCATCGAGCCGTTCAGTCCACACGCCGACCCTGCCGCCCTCGCCGATCTGCGCGCGCGACTGGTCGCGACACGCTGGCCCGATGCCCCCGACGATGCCGGGTGGTCGCTCGGCACCGACCTCGACTACCTGCGGGAGCTGGTCGCCTACTGGGTCGACGGCTTCGACTGGGCGGCGCAGGAGGCCGCATTGGCCCGCCTGCCGCGCTTCAGGGTGCGGGTGGGCGGGCTCGGCATCCATGTGGTGCACGCTGCCGCGGCTCCGGCATCCCCCTCCGCCCTCCCGCTCATCCTGACGCACGGCTGGCCGGATTCGTTCTGGCGCTTCTCGAAGGTGATCCCGCTGCTCACCGATCCCGCAGCGCACGGCGGCGACCCCGCCGATGCCTTCGAGGTGATCGTGCCCGACATGCCGGGCTTCGGCTACTCGGAGCATCCGTCGGCCCCGCTCGACTCACGGGCCGTGGCCGGACTCTGGGCCGAGCTGATGGGCACGCTCGGGCATGAGCGGTTCGGCGCGGCCGGCGGCGACATCGGCAGTCACGTCAGCCGCTATCTGGCCCTCGATCACCCCGACAGGGTGGTGGCCGTGCATCGAACCGATGCCGGCATCCCCTCGCCCGGCGTCGACCTCTCGGAGCTCGCCCCCGACGAGCGCGCGCTGGTCGCTGACGCCGCGTCGTGGAATGCGGCGGAGGGGGCCTACGGGGCGATGCACCGCACCAAGCCGCAGACGGCGGCGTTCGGCCTCACCGATTCTCCCGTCGGACTTGCGGCGTGGATCGTCGAGAAGATGCGGGCTTGGAGCGACTGCGGCGGAGACATCGAGCGCAGTTTCACGAAGGACGAGATCCTCACGAACGTCACGATCTACTGGCTCACGGGCAGCATCGGCTCGTCGATGCGGATGTACAACGCGAACTCGAAGCTGCCGCCCGAGCAGCTCGCCCGACGTGTCGAGGTGCCGTCGGGCTTCTCGATCTTCCCGGCGGACATCGTGCGCCCGCCGCGAGCCTGGCTCGAGCGCACCGCGAACGTCGTGCGGGCGACGGAGCCGGAGCGCGGCGGGCACTTCGCCGCCTTCGAGGAACCGGAGCTCTACGCACGGGAGTTGCGCGAGTTCTTCAGGCCCTTCCGGCAGTAGGCGTAGGCGCGGGAGCCGTCAGGCCGATGTCTCCACCCACTCGAACCCGTCGGGGTCGGTGAACGCACCACCGTCGCCCGCTATGCCGAGTCGGTGCGATCCGCTGCCGTCCGGCGTGACACCGGCTGCCTTGGCGAGGGCCTTGCGACTGTAGAGGCCCAGCTTGACCCCGCTCGACGCCAGGTCGAACTCGGTGTACGCACCGAAGCTCTTGCCGACCTTCAGGCCGCGCTCGACGTAGAAGCGCTTGGTCGCCTTGACGTCGGCGGCGGCGAGCAGCAGCACGACCTCGTCGATCCGACGGGTCTCCGGTCCGGTCTCCTTCTTCGCGGACGTGGCGATCTGCCAGATCGCGCCGTCCGGCGCCTGCACCACGCCGCCGTGACCCCACAGCGACTTCTGGGCGGGCTTGACCAGGGTCGCGCCGGCGGCGACGGCGGAGTCGACGAGGCTGATGACGGTCGACGGCTGCGCGACGATGAGCGACAGCGTGTAGCCGCGGAAGCCGGAGGATGGCGCGGCCGCATCCGTCACAGCTCGAAGTCGCAGCTGGGGGATGGAGCCGAAGGCGGCGGCGTAGAACTGCTCCGCGGCCGCGGTGTCGGGAACGTCGAGGACGACCGAGTCGATGGTGCTGAGTGCTGTGGTGGTGTTCATGACCATCACGCTAGGCGGGGGAGTATGCGCGCTGCTTCTCCGATCCTGCTCCATCGGCGCGCAGCGTCGTGGGCCATGCAAGAAGGGAGGGCCGGGGGCAATGTGCTCCCAACCCTCCCTGTCTCTGCGGCTCAGTGCCTCAGATGCTCAGCCCGTGGCCGAAACGGAACAGCGGGTCCTTCGTGTCGAACGGCACGTCCTCCCGGCTGGCCTCGACGGCGGCCATGCTCGATGGCAGGTCGAACGGCAGCCGGCCTTTCGCCTCGGCCGCACCCGTGAGCACGTCGAGGAGGGCGCGGGCGTTCGCGCCGTAGTTCCCGACGATCGCGACAGGGGCGCCGGGCTCGGCGACGATCGGCGTCAGGATCGCCGGGCGATCGAGGTGCACGTCGACGATGGTGGGAACGGATGCCGCCACCTCGCGCAGGTGCTCGACGGCCTCGTCGGTGAAGTCGAGCGATCCCTGGTGGAAGAAGTTCTCGAACATCGTGCCGCGCACCTCGAAGGGAGCCTGCGTGCGGATGATCGCGACGTCGGCGTCCGACGGCGAGTCGACGACAATGCCGTACTCGCCGGCGACTGCCGCGTCGATGCCCTCGACGTAGAGGCGCAGCCCCGTCGCAAGCGGCAGAGCCGGCGTTCCGGCATCCGTCACCGAGTTCGTCAGCACCGTGATCGAGGCGCGCTGGGCGGCCTCGCCGGCTGCGACGAACTCGGCCGAGCCGACGACGACACCGGCCTTCTCGATGTCGACGTAGGGCTGCTCGAACAGTCCGAGCACGAACTTCTCGCGCAGCAGCCTGCGTGCGGACTCGTCGAGGCGGGCCTCGCTGATCTCACCGGACTCGACGAGCTCGATGAGCAGTTCGGGGATGGCCTCGCCGCCGAACTGGTCGACGCCGGCCTCGATGACCTTCACCATGCGCTCGCGCGGGGTCAGGTGCTCGACGCCCCAGGCGCGGGCCGGGAAGGGCTGTCCGAAGATCTCGGAGTCCGAGATGAGTCCCCAGTCGGTGCAGACGATGCCGTCGAAGCCGTAGCGCTCACGCAGCAGGCCCGTGATCACGCTCTTGTTGAAGCCGAAGCCGACCTCCTCGTACTCGGTGCCGACGGGCATGCCGTAGTACGGCATGATCTGGCTGGTGCCGGCCGCGAACGCCGCCTCGAAGGGCTTGAGGTGCAGCTCGAACTCGCCACCGGGATAGACCTGCTCGCGACCGTAGGCGAAGTGGGCGTCCTCGCCGTTCATCTGCGGGCCGCCACCCGGGAAGTGCTTGGTCATGGTCGAGACCGATGCGGTGCCGAGGGCGTCGCCCTGGAAGCCGCGGATGTAGGCGGCTCCGAGGGCGCTCGTGAGGTCGGCGTCCTCACCGAAGGTGGCGACCTGGCGGCCCCAGCGCGGTTCGGTGGCGAGGTCGATCTGCGGATGCAGGGCGACGCGGATGCCGACGGCCGTGTACTCCTGCCGCGCGATGTCGGCGAACCTCTCGACCAGGGCCTCGTCGCGGATGGCGGCGAGTCCGATCGTCTCGGGCCAGCTCGAGAACGGGCCCGACAGCATGCCGGCGAGCGGGTTGTCGCTGAACGAGTGCCGCGGATCGGTGGAGATCGTCACGGGGATGCCGAGACGGGTGGATGCGGCCAGCTCCTGCAGCTTGTTGTGCCAGGCCGCCATGAGCTCGGCCGAGGGGGCCGAGCCGAGCACGTTGAAGTGCGTCATGCCGGTTCCGATGACCATGTCCTCGTTGGAGCGCAGCCCGAACGTGGGATCGGCCGGGGCGAGCTCGCCGTCCTGGCTCATGGCGATCATGGTCTGGAAGAACAGGCCGGCCTTCTCCTCGAGCGTCATCTGGCCGAGCAGGTTCTCCACGCGCTCCTCGATCGGGAGGCCGGCGTCGCGGTAGGTGGGGTCGACGGGTGCTGAGCCGGCGGCATCCGTCACGGTGGAATCGATGGTGTCTGTCATGGTGTTACTTCACTCCCTTGATGCGGTAGACGAGAACGGCGCCGGCGAGGGCGACGAGCGCGCCGAAGAGGTAATAGACGGTGTAGCCGCCGAGCGCCGTGGTGGCGCCGAAGGCGATGATGGCGGGGGCGATCGCCGGGGCGATGGACTGCGGGAGGGCGTTGGCGATGTTGAGCACGCCGAGGTCCTTGGCGGCGTCGGCAGCGTTCGGCAGCACCTCGGTGGCCAGCGCCATGTCGACCGACATGAACGAGCCGGCACCGAAGCCGATGATCGCCTGGGCGACGAGCACGGCGCCGACGCTGGGGGCGAAGGCGAGAACGACGAGGCCGATCACCATCACGCCGCCGGCGACGGCGACGAAGGGACGGCGCTTGCCGATCTTGTCGGAGAGGATGCCTCCGATGGGGCCGGAGACCGCCATGGCGGCCATGGAGGCGAGGTTGGCCATGAGGATGGTGCCGATGGCGTCCTGCTCGCTGAGCTTGAACTGCTCGACGAGGTAGAACGGCAGGAATGTGGCGATGCCGGCGTAGCCGAACATGACGAGGAACTTGGTGAGCCAGGTCCAGCCGAAGTCGGGGTGCTTGCGCGGGTTGAAGACGAAGGAGCCGAAGAACTCCTTGACGCCGTAGCGCTCGGACGGCTTCTCGGTGAGCACACGGTCCTTCAACACCACGACGAACACTGTGACGGCGATGACGGCGATCACGCCCGGAACGACGAAGCGGCTGATGTCGTCGGCGAGGAAGTTCACCAGGAAGCTTCCGCCCAGGATGCCGAGCGGCGTGGTCAGGCCGATGATGCCCGACACCTTGCCGCGGCCGGAGACGGGGACCTGGTCGGGAACCGTCGCGGTCGACGCCGCGAGCACTCCGTTGAGGGCGGCCTGCACGATGCACCAGGCCAGCAATACGATCCAGATGCTGGTGGCGACGCCGATGAGAGCGAAGGCGCCCAGGGCCACGATCACGCCGCCGAGCATCCACGGGCGACGCATGCCGAAGCGCGAGGTCGTGCGGTCGGAGAGGCGACCGATGAGCGGGTTGCAGATCAGGGCGAACAGGGCGCCGACACCCATGATCATGCCGAGCTGCGCCGTGGCCTCGGCTGCCGAGGAGGTGATGTGCTGCACCTTGAAGGCCAGTGAGACCATCACCGGGGTGAGGAGGGCGAGGTAGACGCCGAAGTTCGAGAATGCGAGACCGGGGATGAAGCCGCGAGGGGCGCGCCCGCCCTGCTTGCCCGGAATGGCCGATTCGGCCAGGAGGAGATCGGACTGCGCGCCGAGCGATGTCGCTGCGCCAGCCACTGACGACTCTGTCATGGGGGTTCCTTTCGAATGAACCTGAGCCGCCATCGGCTCGCGGACGAGCATACATGAAATTCGACCGATTGGTAACTCAATAAGGACCACGTGGTAATCGGATGCCGTCCGGCCGGTAACCGACTGTGGGAGGATGGGGCCCGACGAACCGATGGAGGACCGATGGGCGTGGCGATCGAGGCACTCGCCTCTGCGCGAGCAGTCGGGGCCGCGCGCACTCGCGCCGCGATCCTCGAGTCGGCCTCAGCGCTGTTCGTGGAGCGTGGATTCGGCGCCGTGTCTCTGCGCGATATCGCCGCCCAGGCCGGGCTGTCGCATCCGGGAGTCCTCAGGCACTTCGCCTCGAAGGACGAGATCCTCGACGTGATCGTCGACGATCTGGAACGCGCCAACGAGGATCGCATCGGCGAGCGCAGCATGGACATCGAGGTCTTCGTCGAGATCGCACGACAGAACTCTCTGCGACCGGGCTACATCCCGTTGTTCGCGACGTTGGCCGGGGAAGCGACCAGCTCGGCGCATCCCGCTCATGCGCGCTTCCGTGAGCGCCACCGTCGACTGCGCGGACTCTCGGGCGATTTCTTCGGGCAGGCCATCGCCAGCGGGATCCTTCCGGGCGAGACGGATGCCGTCGGCGAGGCGATCCGCCTGGCCGCGGCCTGGGACGGCCTGCAGCTCATCTCCCTCTACCTGCCCGATCGCGTCGATGTTCCGGCGATGCTCGAGACGCATCTCCGTCAGCTGCAGGGCGTCGCGCCGAGGGTCGACGTCGCGGCGCCGGTGGCGTCGGCCGGCTCGGCCGCGGAGTTCGCGACGTGGACGAACGATCTCGGCTACGCACCGGGTCGCGAGCGCCGCGAGCGCATCATCGTGGAGGCATCCGCGGTCTTCGCCAGTCGCGGCTTCTATGCCGCGAGCCTTCGTGAGATCGCCGAGCAGGTCGGCATCGGCAAGTCGACGCTGCTGCACCACTTCTCCAGCAAGGAGGACCTGCTCGCCGCCGTGATCGAGCGTCGCGACTCGACGATCGGCGAGCGCGCCGTCTTCGATCCCCAGACCGATCCACGCGGAACCCTGCTCGCCCTGCCCGATGGAGCACGACACGACGCGGCATCGGAGCCCGGACTCATCGAGCTCTACGCGGTGCTCTCGGCTGAGGCCGCGGCGCAGTCGCACCCGGCCCACGCCTACTTCGAACAGCGCTTCGCGATGGCCATCGACCGCTTCGCCGGGATGATCAGCCGGCTCGAGCTCGGGCCCGCCGTCGACCCGTGGTTCGAGGCGGCCTGGCTCGTCGCCCTGTGGGACGGCCTGCAGCTGCAGTGGCTCTACGATCCGGACAGCGTCGACGTCGGAGACCAACTCGAGGCGCACATCACCGGGCTGCTCGCTCGGTGAGCCGTGTCCCGCTGATCGAGTGCGCCGCGAGTGTGGCAAGTAGTCCGCTGATGGAGTAGCCCCCAAGCGCGGCGAGTTCCCGCAGCTGTATGTGGAGTATCCGCTGATTGAGTAGCCCGCGAGCGTAGCGAGCAGGCGTATCGAAACCACCCCTGTTGCGCGCTCCTTTTCCGCCCTCCTCCCCAGGGTGTCTCCTCTGCTCCGGTTTCCACAGACTGTGGAGAAGAATTTCCTGATCAATGGGTGTATTCGGGGGTTCGAGTGTCGGTGGGTGTCCGTAGCGTGGGGGTATGGAATCACTCAGGCGACGGATGCGGGAGGCAGTGGCGGCGAACCGTGCGCTGCTCGCCGAGGTCGCCGCGGCCGGGGTGCTGGATGGTGTGTCGGAGGAGGATCTGCTGCTCGTCGCCGCCGTGGGCGAGGCCGGCGGCCGGGCCATCGACGCGGTGCGGGTGCTGGCGGCGGGGGAGGTCGGCCACCGGTCCCGCCCGATCCTGGGATCCGAGTCATTGGCGAAACGGATGGGGTTCCCCACCCCGGCGGAACTGCTGGAGCATCTCACCCGGGTGGGTCTGCCCACCGCCCGGGCTCGGCTCCGGCTCGGGTCCCAGACTCGTCCGAACACGACTCTGACCGGGGAGGTGCTGCCGGCCGAGTTCGACGCCGTCCGGGCGGGCCTGGCGTGTGGCCGGTTGGGTCTCGATTCGGCGCGGATCATCACCCGCATCCTCGGTCAGGCGAAGGTGGGTGCCCCGACCGACACCTACTCGAGGTTCGTGCCCGCTGAGCATGAACTGGTGTGTGCGGCCATCGGGGAACCCGTCGAGCCGGGTGCGGTGGCCGAACCTGCGGTGCCGCCCTCTGTCACTGAGATCCACGCCCACACCTGGGCGGCGTACCTGAACCCCGACGGGGCCGAACCGACCGAGAAGGAGTTCGCCTCGCGGGGGTTCTGGTTCCAGCCCGCCCGCAACGGCATGATCCCCTGTGGAGGCTTGGTCGTACCCGAGCTCGCCGGGGCGATGCAGGCGGTGTTCACCTCGATGACGAACCCGCGCCAGTCGCAGAAGTTCCTGAGCGACGAGGACCGGGCAGAACTCGAACGACAGGTCGAAGAAACCGCGCTGGACCCGGTGCAACTCAAGGACCCCCGCACCCGCAGCCAACGCCAGCACGACGCGTTGGCGACAGTGTTCGGTATTGCCGCCCGCTCCGGAGAACTCCCCACTCTGGGCGGGGCAGCACCGACGATGGTGGTCACCGTGCATGCCGACGACCACACCTCCGGGCACGGGGTCGGACACGTCGACGGCCTCGACGTTCTGATCCCGATGATCGCCGTGCAACAACTCTGCTGTGCGAACGGCATCCAACCCGTCGATCTGGCCGCGAACGGGAAGATCCTCGCCCTCGGCACGACGGAACGATGCTTCAACCGCGCCCAACGCCGGGCCATGGACGCCCGCGACGGCGGCTGCGTCATCTGCGGCCGCCCCGCCGTCGAAACCGAAGCCCACCACGTGGTGCCCTGGGTGGTCGATCGCAGGACTCACGTCGACAACGGGGTGCTCCTCTGCTGGTTCCACCACCGCACCATCGACACCCGCAACGGCTGGCGAGTACGCATGATCGACGGCAGCCCCCAGATCATGCCCCCACCCGAACTCGGACCACCCGTCTGGCAACCAGCCCGAACATCCCGAGTACGACAATCCGACGCACTCCGACAACACATGCACCGACAACAGTGAACGGGAGGCGAGAGCGCCCGGTCGAGTGCTCAGCGGTAGTGCAGCTCGCCGCGCTCGGCCTTCTCGATGACGTCACGGATGCGCGCTGCACGCACGGCAGGGGTCTTGATGTTGCCGATACGGAAGTACACCCGGAACTTCTCGATCTTCGTCATCGTCTCGAAGAAGGCCGTCGCATCGGGGCTGGCGTCGAGGGCGAGCTGCAGGTCGGGCGGCGGCACGGCGTCCTTCTGGCGGTAGGCCGCGTCCCAGCGGCCGTCGGCCTTGGCCCGCTCGATCTCGGCGAGGCCGCCCGGGCGCATCCGTCCCTCCTCGATGAGCCGTGCCACGTGCTCGCGGTTGATCTGCGACCACGGGCTGTTCTTGCGGCGCGGAGTGAACGCCTGCAGCGTGTAGTCCTCGTCGAAGCGGCCGGCCTGGCCGTCGATCCAGCCGTAGCAGAGGGCCACGTCGAGGGCCTCCGACCAGGTGATGCCCGGGGCTGACGAGTTCTTCTTGCGGAGCTTCAACCGCACCCCGCCGTCGTCGGGGGAACCCGCGAGGTACGCCTCCCACTCCTCGATCGTGTAGTCGAGGATCGGCTTGTCGGCAAAGCTCACCATGGCTATGAAACTAGCGCGACCTACCGTCGCGCATCCGGAACCTCCATGCGCATCACGGTGTTGCCCTGGCCCTTCGGACGAACGAAGGTGAAGCCGACACGTTCGTAGAGGGTGCGGGTGGCGTTGTAGAGGAAGGACGCCGACGTCTTTTTGCCCGGCGGAAGGTCGTGCGGGTATCCCTCGACCATGCCGCCGCCTGACTGGCCGATCAACTCGACGGCACCACGGACCGCGATCTCGGCGATGCCCTCGCGGCGGTGGTGCTTGTCGACGAACAGGCACGTGATCCTGTAGTCGGGCAGGCGGTCCAGGGTGGCCGTGTACTGCTTCAGGTGATGGAGCACGGGCAGCTCGGCAGGAGTTCCGTACTCCGCCCACGCGATGGCGGTGTCGCCCTGGAAGACGAGGGCGGCGTGGGCGCGGCCCTCCCGAACCAGGCGCTCCTTGTAGGCGCGGTTGCCCTCGGCCGTCTTCCCCTTCTCCTCGCAGTCCGGATGGAACCAGGTGCACCAGCATCCGCCCCACACTCCGTTGTGCCGTTCCGCGAGGTCGGCGAAGGCGTCCCACGTCTCCACTGTGAGCGGCCTGATCTCGTGGTCGTCCATGCCGGGACTCTACGACGGCGCCGAGCACCGCGCTACGGTGGAGCGGTGATCCAGCACACAGTGAGCTTCGCCCTGCGGCATCCGGCCGGCTCGACCGAGGAGGGTGGGTTCCTCGCGGATGCCGCTGCCATCCTCCCCTCGATCCCGGGCGTGCAGCACTTCATCGTCTCGCGACAGGTCAGCCCGAAGAGCGCCCACGCCTTCCAGTTCTCCATGGAGTTCGCGGATGCCGCCGCCTACGAGGCGTACAACGCGCATCCGGCGCACGTGGAGTTCGTCGCGACGCGCTGGGTGCCCGAGGTGGCCGACTTCCAGGAGCTCGACCTCGTGCCGCTCGAGTAGTCGCTCGCCAGCGACGACCCACGGCGGGACAGACGGCGCTGGTCGATCGCGGGCAGCGGAGGGCCGCCTCAGCGGCGCGGGATGGTCGATCCGCGGATGACCAGTCGCACCGGCAGGTGCTCGGTGCCGCTGGCGACCTCGGTTCCCTCGAGGGCGTCGAAGATCCTGGTGGCGGCGGCGCGTCCCAACTGCTGGAGATTCGCGTCGATCGTCGTGAGGCCGGGACGGGAGTTGGTCGCGAGGATCTCCCAGTTGTCGTAGCCGATCACCGCCACGTCACCAGGCACCTCGCGCCCGAGGTCGCGGAGGGTGTCCAGGGCGCCGCGGGCGATCTGATCCGAGCCGCAGACGATGCCATCGACGTCGGGGAACTGGCGCAGCAGCATGGCCGACGCGTCGCGTCCCCAATGCTCCGACCAGTCGGAGTACATGGGAGAACCCACTAGCTCGAGGCCGGCGTCGCGCAACGCCTCCGTCACGCCCACCGAGCGATCCTGGGCGGCGGCGAAGGAGGGATCGCCCGAGATGAGGGCGATGCGGCGGCGGCCGCAGGAGATCAGGTGCTCCACGGCGAGGCGGCCGCCAGCGCGATTGTCCGGGGTGATCGAGATGTCCGTCGGATCGTCGGACGGTGCATAGGCGTAGACGACGGGCACCGGGATGTCGTGCCCGAGTGACGGACGCGGATCGGTCTGGCGGCCCACGACGATGATGCCGTCGACCCGGCGCGTGAGCAGGGCCTTGAGGTGATGCTGCTCGCGGATCGAGTCCCCGCGTGCATCGCACAGGAAGACGTTCACCTGGCCGGCCCCGAAGGCGTCTTCAGCGCCCATGAGGATGGGGATGACGAAACGACCCTCGAGGTCGCTGGTGAGCAGGCCCACAGTGCCCGTTCGTCCGTTGATCAGACTGCGCGCGAGCTCATTCGGCGTGAAGGATATCTTCTCGGCTGCTGCCATCACCCGTTGCCGCGTTGCCGGAGCCACTTGGTCTCGGCCGTTGATGGCCTTCGAGGCCGTGGCGATGGAGACCCCGGCCAGCTTGGCGACATCACTGAGGGTCGCCGCACGTCCGGTCGACCCGCTCGCTTCCCTGTCTGCCATCAACGTGCTCCCCTCGCGTTTCGTAAACGTTACAGGATGTGGCACTTGACGGGCCGGATTCGCCCGCGATACCGTACCGAAAGGCGTTTCGGATATTTCGGTCGCTCGACCGCGGATCGCACACCCGGGCACCACCCAGCACCACAGCACCGGGCCCCACCCGGCCCACTCAATGACGAGTTCGAAGGAGTTCTTCCATGACACGCACCATGAACCGACGGATGCGCAGGGTCGGGGCCGTGGTCACCGCCGGCATCCTGCTCGCGGGCCTCGCCGCCTGCAGCAGCGACGATCCGGGCACCTCAGCCTCGAGTGCCGGCCCCGAGGGAGTGGACGACGGTACGTCTCTCACTCTGTGGACTCGTGCCCCGCTCGAGAAGCAGGCGAACCTGCTGGTCGACGCCTACAACGCCAGCCACGACAACCAGGTCAAGCTCACCGTCGTTCCGAACGACGACTACGTCGCCAAGGTCGGCGCCGCTGCCGGCTCGAACAGCCTGCCCGACCTCTTCGCCGCCGACATCGTCTACGTGCCGAACTGGGTGAAGCAGGGCCTGTTCCAGGACCTCACCGCGAACATCGACGGTCTCGACTTCAAGGACTCGATCAACCAGGGCCATCTGGCCGCCGGAACCGCCGACGGGAAGGAGCACGTGCTTCCGTTCGTGCTCGATCTGTCGATGCTGTTCTGGAACAAGGAACTGGCGACCGAGGCCGGACTGGACGCTGAGACCGGACCGGCCGACCTCGCCGAGTTCGCCGAGTGGGCGAAGGCGATCCAAGGGCTGAACAAGCCAGACACCTACGGCACCGCGACCGGCCTCAACTGCGGCGGATGCCTCGTCTTCACGTGGTTCCCGAGCGTGTGGGCCGCCGGCGAGCAGGTCATGAACCCCGAGGGCACGGAGTCGCTGCTCGCCAGCGACACCGCCAAGGAGATCTACAGCACGTGGGCCGACCTGTGGAAGTCCGGTGCCGTGCTGCCGTCGTCGAAGGACGAGGCCGGCCCCACCTGGACCGCCGGCTTCACCGAGGGCAAGGTGGGCCTCATGCCCTACCCGGCCACGCTGCTGTCATCGACCCCGTTCGACGTCGGCGTCTCCGGCATCCCCAGCCCGAAGGGTGGTGGGTCCACCTTCGTCGGCGGCGATGGAATCGGCGTTTCGAAGGACTCCAAGAAGGCTGCACAGGCGTGGAACTTCCTCAACTGGATGATGTCGGAGGAGGCTCAGGTCGGTGTCCTCGCCAAGGACAACGACGTGGTCTCACGCTCCGACCTCGCGACCAACGAGTACTCCGAGAAGGACCCTCGCCTCATCACCATCAACGAGGTGGCAGGCAAGGGAGACACCCCCGTGTCGCTCAACTTCCAGGAGGCGTTCAACTCGCCGACGAGCCCGTGGCTGACGCTCGTGCGCAACGCGGTGCTCGACGGTACCGACACCGTCGACGCCGACAATGACGCGATCACGGACGTGCTCTCGCAGTAGGGGACTGACGGCTGCGCCGGTCGACCGACAGTCGGCCGGCGCAGCCCTCTCCCTCCGTGTCGACATCCAGCGCACCGAAAGGCATCACCATGAGCGTCACCGCTCCTCTCATCAGGGCGACGGAGGCACGGCCGATGCGCCGCCGCCGGACTTCCGGCAGAGCCGGCATCGGGTGGCTGTACGCCCTGCCGACGGCGCTGTTCGTGCTGTTCCTGTTCGTGCTGCCGCTATTGCTGGTCTTCAAGATGTCGGCATCCGACTGGCCGCTCCTCGGCGGTGATCAGGGCTGGAACTTCCCGGAGAACTACACGGCAGCAGTGACCAACCGGTTCTTCGTCGACTCGGTGCTGTTCACGCTGAAGTACGCCGTGCTGGCGACGATCCTGCTCATCGGCCTGGGACTCGGGCTGGCCCTGCTGGTGCAGGAGTCGAGTCGCTGGAAGGGATTCCTCCGTGCGTCGTTCCTCATCCCGAGCGCCCTGGGTCTCGCTTCGGCCTCCCTGCTCTTCTACGTGCTGTACTCGCCCATCGCCGGTCCGTTCGCCGAGCTCACCCAAGCATGGGGCTTCACCTTCCTCGGGACTCCGGATGCCGCCCTCTGGTCGACACTGTTTCTCATCGTCTGGCGCTATGCGGGCTTCTACATGCTGCTCATGCTCGTCGGACTGCAGGGGATTCCCGACGAGGTCTACGAGGCGGCACGCATCGACGGGGCGTCCCGGTGGCAGACCTTCCGCGACGTGACAATTCCGCTGCTCCGACCCACCCTGGCCCTCACGACGGTGCTCTGCGTCACCGGCTCCCTGCTGGCGTTCGAGCAGTTCTACATCCTCACCAAGGGCGGCCCCGACAACAGCACCATCACCGTCGTGCAACTCATCTACAGCATGGCCTTCCAGGGTCAGAACGACCTCGGGGTCGCCGGAGCGCTGTCCGTCATCGTGCTCGCCGCCCTCGTCGTCATCAACATCGTGCAGATCCGGGGCTTCAGCCGGAATGCGGAGGACTGAGCCATGACCAATACCCTCGCCCGACCACCGCGCACCGAGACGTCGTCCATGGCCTCAGTCGCTCCGCGCCCGAACCGCCGCAGATACTCCGTCGCCGGCATCGCCCTGCAGATGCCGTTCTGGGTCTTCACAGCCGCCATCGCCATCATCTTCCTGTACCCGCTCGTGTGGACGGCGGTGTCATCGGTCGCCCCACGCGCCGGCACCAATCAGACCGAAGGGTGGGGGCTCGGCAACTACACCACCCTGGCGAACTACCAGGACGGGATCGGGCAGTACATCCTCAACTCGGTGTTCGTCTCGCTTCTCACGGTGGTGCTCACGCTCGTGATCTCGCTGCTGGGCGGCTACGCCTTCGCGCGTTTCGAGTTCCGGGGCAAGAATGCGTTGTTCCTGGCCACCATTGCGATCCTCATGGTGCCCTACGCCACCCTGCTCATCCCGCTCTACGTGTTGCTGAACATGGTCGGCCTCTCGAACTCGTTGGTGGGGGTCGCGCTCGTGCTCACCATGTTCCAGCTGCCGTTCTCGACCTTCATGATGCGCATCTCGTTCGAGTCGATTCCACGTGAGCTCGACGAGGCGGCGATGGTCGACGGCTGCACCTCGTGGGGCGTGCTCTGGCGGGTGCTGGTTCCCGCGGTCAAGCCCGGGCTGATCACAGTGGGCCTGTTCGCCTTCCTCGCGGCCTGGAACGACTTCATGGCCCCGCTCATCCTCATCAACGACTCGGCGCGCATGACCCTGCCGCTGGCCATCTCCAACCTGCGCGGGCAGGTGCAGGGCGTCGTCGACTACGGAGCCACCGAGGCCGGCGTCGTCGTGCTCGCGCTGCCGTGCATCCTGCTCTTTCTGATACTGCAACGCCACTACGTGCGCGGATTCATGTCCGGCGCCTTCAAGGGATGACCATGACCACCACCACACGCATCATCGCGGCGCCCGTCGTCCCGTCCACAGGAGCACTGCGCCCACTGGGCGTCGACGAGGTGCACATCACCGACGGATTCTGGGCTCAACGCCAACGCGTCAACGGGTCGGCCACGCTGCCGCACATCGAGCACTGGTTGGAGAAGGACGGCTGGCTCGCGAACTTCGACCTCGCTGCATCCGGGACCCTTCCCGCAGGACGCCGTGGCCGCGAGTTCTCCGACTCCGAGGTCTACAAGTACCTCGAGGCCGTGGCATGGGAGATCGGTCGACGGGGAACGGATGCCGCTTTCGAGGCTCGATTCCGCGCCGTCGTCGACCGTGTCGCAGCGGCGCAGGAGGCCGATGGCTACCTGAACACGAACTTCGGTCGCCGCGGTCAGGGCGCCCGCTGGTCCGACCTCGAGTGGGGTCACGAGCTGTACTGCCTCGGGCACCTGTTCCAGGCCGCAGTGGCCAGGGAGCGCACGCGGCCGGGCGCCGACGACGGGCTGCTCGGTGTCGCCACGCGCGCGGCGGACCTGGTCTGCTCGGTGTTCGGCGAGAGCGGCATCCAGTCGGTGTGCGGGCACGCCGAGGTCGAGGTGGGGCTGGCAGAACTCGGCCGGCTCACGGGGGAGCCGCGCTACCTCGCGCAGGCGGCGCTGTTCCTCGACCGGCGCGGCCATGGAACCCTCGCCGACATCGAGTGGGGACGGTCGTACTTCCAGGACGACGTTCCCGTGCGTGAGGCCGAGGTTCTCACCGGCCACGCAGTGCGCGCAAACTACCTCGCGGCCGGGGCCGTCGACATCGCGGTCGAGGGCGACGACACAGAGCTGCTCGGAGCCCTCGGAGGGCAATGGGAGCGTACGGTCGCCCGCCGCACCTACGTCACCGGCGGACAGGGCTCCCACCACCAGGACGAGGCCTTCGGCGAGGACTGGGAGCTTCCCTCCGACCGCGCCTATTCCGAGACGTGCGCCGGAATCGCGTCGATAATGTTCAGCTGGAGACTGCTCCTCGCCGAGGGCGGCGGCTCCGGCGCCGACGGGCGGCCAGACGGTCGCTATGCCGACCTGATCGAGCGCACCCTCTTCAACGTCGTGGCGACCTCGCCCTCGGACGAGGGCACGGCATTCTTCTACGCGAACACGCTGCACCAGCGCCGACCGGGAGAGCCTGCCCCGTCCGATGTGATGTCGCCGCGGGCGTCGTCGTCGTTGCGCGCGCCGTGGTTCGAGGTCTCCTGCTGCCCGCCGAACGTCGCACGCACCTTCGCGAGTCTCGCCGGATATCTCGCGACGACAGATGATGACGGCCTGCAACTGCACCAGTACGCGTCGGCCTCGATCCGCACCCGATTGGCGGACGGGCGCCTCGTTGCCGTCGACGTCGCGACCAGGTATCCCGACGACGGCACCGTCACCGTCACCGTCACCGACGACATGCCGGAGGCGACGACCATCAGTCTGCGGGTGCCGGCGTGGGCTGCATCCGCGAGTCTGGTGCTCCGCGCAGTCGACGGCTCGATCGAGACGGTGGACTCGTCGCCGGGCTATGCGTCGATACGACGCGCGTTCAGTTCCGGCGACGTGCTCGAACTCAGCCTTCCGATGCGAGCCAGGTTCACCGTGCCGGACCCTCGCATCGATGCGATCCGCGACAGCGTAGCTGTGGAGCGAGGCCCGATCGTGTACTGCCTCGAGTCAGTCGACCTTCCGGCCGGCGCCGGAGCGTTCAGCGGGTTGCAGGTCGACAGGACTGCCGACCCGGACGACCGCGGCGACGGCGTCTCAGTGCTCCTCCGCACGGCATCGGCGGATGCCGAGGCCTGGCCCTACACGACGACTGATGCCGCAGGCCCCGATGCCGAGCCCGTCGAAGCACCTCTCGTCCCGTACCACCGGTGGGCGCAGCGAGGGCCATCGACGATGCGTGTCTGGCTGCCCGTGCATCACGCGCGATGAGACTCGGGCTGCGGCGGTCGTCCAGGACGCCGCAGCCCGTCATCCACGCGGGCTAGGCGAACGGGTCCACCAACGCGCTGTACCCGCAGCCGAGGCAGCGCAGCGAGATCAGCATGCCGACGTCGTCACCGCCGAGCACGCCGCCGTTCATGATGTCGCCGCATTGCGGACAGGGCTCCGGGCTCACGAACCGCGGGTCGTCGCCGTCGTCGATCTCCACGAGGGATCAGCGCAGCTCGGCCAGCGCCATCGCGCCGTTGAAGACCTGCCGCACCCGCCACGACGAGACGCCGCGGTGCGCGGCGATCCGCTGGGCGGCATCCTCGGCCTCGCTCTGCGAATGGAAGGTGCCGACCAGCTGGGGCTTGGTGTCGAACTCGATGACGTACTCCACCACTTCAGGCTAGCCCGAGCATGACGTTCGGACGACCTCGGGCGGGCTCGGGCGGGCTCGGGCGGCGTGGAACGACGAAGCCCCCGATCGTCGTGGATCGGGGGCTTCCTCGTGCGGATGCCGCGCGGGCTGCATCCGCGACGGCGTCGTGACTAGCGGTCGAAACGTGCGCCAGCCGGGTCGGAGTCGAGGATGAAGAAGACCAACAGGATGATGCCGCCCACGAACGGGATGAGGCCGATGAACCAGAAACCCCCGGAGCGGTTGGTGTCGTGCAGGCGCCGCCAGCTGATCGCGAGCGTCGGGATGATGATCGCGAGGCCCCAGACGATGTAGACGATCGTCATGATGATGGCGAACGCCGACGGATTCGGCGTCGTCACGCCGGTCACGGCGTCAGTCGTGACGCCCCCGCTGACCAGTCCGATGAGAAGCAGGATGTAGAGGACGGTGCTGATCGCACCGATGAAGAGGTACGACCACCAGAACTCGCTGCGGCTGGCGCGTCCGGAGAAGGTCGCGTACTTCGACCAGTACCGGGAGACGGCCTGCCCGAAGGAGGCGCCGTAGAGAGGGGCGTCGAGGGGAGCCGCGGGTGCGGGGGGAACGGTGGTCATCGGCAGGTCTCCAGAGGTGTGAACAGTCGAGTCGGGCAGGATGCGCCCCGGTGCGGGCGCTGCGGATTCGAGAGTGGCAGATGAGGAGGGCTCATGCACGGAGGCGCGCAACGTGAGTTCACGAAAGCACGGGTCGAACAGTCTGCGTCGACGAAAGTCAGCGTCGTTCACCCGGGGGTGCCAGACTGTGGGGCCAGTTGCAACACCGACGAACGGATTGCTCGAATGGCGAAGAAGAAGACCGAGAAGGCTGCCGAGAAGGCATTGGAGAAGGCCAAGGACGCCGTGGCCGAGGCCAGGCGTACCGCCAAGAAGGTCGATGCGAAGGCGAAGAAGCGCGCGAAGAAAGTCGAGTCGGAACTGAAGGACCTCGCCGCGAAGATCGAGAAGGATGCTGCGAAGAGGGCGAAGCGCGCGAAGAGGCTCGCGTCGAGTTCGACGGCAGCGCCGAAGCCGTCCACCGTGCTGAACACGCCTGCTGCGACGAAGAAGTCCGCGACGACGAAGACGACTGCAGCGCCGAAGCCGCCTGCCGCGCCGACCTCGGTGCCGAGCGACGACGATGTCGTGATCGTCGCCGTCCACGCAGAGCCGGCCAGCGTTGTCCCCGTCAGCACTCCGACGCCCCATCGGGCGACGGCCCTCGTGGACGAGGCCGTCGAGCGCGGCGACCTGAGCGCACTCACCGTGGTTCAACTGCGTGCCAGGGCACGCGAGGAGGGCGTGACAGGTTACGGGAAGTTCACCAAGGCGCAACTCATCGCTTCCCTCGCGGACTGACGCGCGACATACGATCGGCCGAGGGTCGTGCGGGCTGAACTCGCGGGCGCGCACCCCGTGATTCGATGCGAGTTGGAGTGAGCACGTGACCGCACCTCTCGCCGGAATCCTCGACCGCGCCTCCGAAGCGCCGCCGCCGCGCACCCTCCTCGACGTGCTCCGGCAGACGACGATGGAGCATCCGGACTCCTCAGCCATCGAGGATGCCGCCGGGGCACTCAGCTACAGGCAGCTGATGGCCGCCGTCGTGAGATCGGCGGCCCGATTGCACGATGCCGGGGTCCGCCGCGGCGACAGGGTCGGCATCCGCATGGAGTCCGGTGCGCGAGAGTTGTACGTCGCCATCCTCGGCGTCATCGCGGCCGGCGCAGCCTACGTGCCCGTCGACGCCGACGACCCGCAGGAGCGCGCCGACCTCGTCTTCAGCGAGGCGAAGGTGGTGGGCGTCATCTCGGGACGAGGGGGCTTCGTCGCCTCCGCGACCCCGAACGCCCACACGAACGCCCACACGAAGGTCGACACGAACGCCGACACGGATGCCGCCGTGTTTGCGGAGGCGGATGCCGCCTCCGCCGTCGAGCTCTTCGACGGGGCCGCGGCTCATCCGAGCACCCACGCCACGCCGAGCCTCACGTCTCCGACCGTCGCCGACGATGCGTGGATCATCTTCACCTCGGGCTCCACGGGAACACCGAAGGGCGTCGCGGTGACGCACCGGTCCGCGGCGGCGTTCGTCGATGCCGAGGCGCGGCTCTTCCTGCAGGACGCCCCGCTCGGGCCCGGAGACCGTGTGCTCGCCGGGCTGTCCGTCGCCTTCGACGCCTCCTGCGAGGAGATGTGGTTGGCGTGGCGCCACGGCGCCTGCCTCGTGCCGGCGCCGCGCTCCCTGGTGCGTTCCGGCATGGACCTCGGGCCATGGCTCATCACCCACGGGATCACCGTGGTCTCGACGGTGCCGACTCTGGCGGGGCTCTGGCCTGTCGAGTCCCTCGAGAACGTGCGACTGCTCATCTTCGGCGGCGAGGCCTGCCCGCCGGAACTCGCCCAGAGGCTGGCCTCGGCCGAGCGGGAGATCTGGAACACGTACGGCCCGACCGAGGCCACGGTCGTCGCCTGTGCTGCCCTCCTCGACGGATCGGTCCCTGTGCGCATCGGCCTGCCGCTCGACGGCTGGGCGCTCGCCGTGGTCGATGCCGATGGCAACCCGGTCGCCGACGGCGAGGTCGGCGAACTCATCATCGGGGGAGTGGGGCTCGCCCGCTATCTCGATCCGGCGAAGGACGCCGAGAAGTACGCGCCGTTTCCGAGCATCGGATGGGACCGGGCCTATCGCAGCGGCGACCTGGTGCAGTTCGAACGCGCAGGGCTTGTGTTCCAGGGCCGCGCCGACGACCAGGTGAAGGTGGGAGGCCGACGGATCGAGCTCGGCGAGATCGAAGCGGCCGTCCAGGCGCTCCCCGGCGTCACCGGTGCTGCTGTCGCCGTGCGCAGGACCGAGGCCGGCAATCAGGTGCTCGTCGGCTATGTGGCCGTGTCCGACCGCGCCGCTTTCGACCAGGGTGCTGCTCGTGCTCGCCTCGTCGAAGAACTCCCTGCCGCCATAGTTCCGCTGCTCGCCGTCGTCGACGAGCTCCCGACCCGCACGTCGGGCAAGGTCGACAAGGCTGCGCTGCCCTGGCCGCTGGAGGCCGAGCCCGTCGTCGACGATGACGTGGACTCGACGACGCAGTGGCTGGCCGCGCAGTGGCTCGCCGTGCTGGGAGTGCCGGCATCCGGAGCCGATGCCAGCTTCTTCGACCTCGGCGGCGGGTCGCTCTCTGCGGCCCAGCTCGTGACCCGCATCCGCGAGCGCGACCCCGAGTTCACCGTCGCCGACATCTACGACTACCCGCGGCTCGGCGCCATGGCAGCAGAACTCGACGTCAGGGTGCGCGCCCGGAGCGGCGACGATGCCGCGACGGGGTTCCGCGAATCGGCGCCGACGCCGCGGTCGACCCAATGGCTGCAGACCCTCGTCGGTGTGCCCCTGTTCATCCTGAGCGGGGTGCGCTGGCTGCTCTACCTGCTGACGGCCACGCAGGTGCTGGCCTGGGTCGGCGAGGACTTCTCCTACCTGCCGGTCGTGCCGCTCTGGCTGCTGATCGTCGGCATCCTCGTGTTCATCACCCCGTTCGGGCGCATGGCCATCGCCGTGGCCGGGGCCCGGATGCTGCTCGCCGGCGTCGAGCCCGGTGACTACGCGCGGGGCGGATCCGTGCACATGCGCATGTGGCTCGCCGACCAGATCGCGCACCAGATCGGCGCCGTCGGACTCGCCGGCGCTCCCTGGGTGAGCTACTACGCCCGTGCGCTGGGAGCGAAGATCGGCCGAAACGTCGACCTCCACACCATGCCGCCGGTCACCGGAATGCTCACCATCGGCGAGGGCGCGGCGATCGAGCCGGAGGTCGACCTGGCCGGGTACTGGATCGACGGCGACGTCGTGCGCATAGGCCGGATGCGCATCGGAGCCCACAGCACCATCGGCGCGCGCAGCACCCTGCTGCCCGGCGCCCGCATCGGCAAGTACGCCGAGATCGCGCCCGGTTCGGCGGTGTTCGGCCGGGTCCCGTCGGGTCAGCGCTGGGCGGGCTCGCCCGCGGAGCGGGTCGGCCCGGCGCCGGCGAGGCGCGATCGCCCCGAGCCGTCTCGGCGCACCCGCTGGGTCTGGGCCTACGCCGTGGCGTCCCTGGTGCTGTCGCTGCTGCCGATCATCGCCTTCGCGGCCGGTGGCATCGTCATCGCGGCCGGCATCCGGGGTGCTGGCGACCTCGCGTCCGCCGCGCTGGCGGCCGTGGCGTGGCTGGTGCCCGCGACCCTCGTCACGGGCGTGGTCTTCGCCGGTCTCGTCGTCGTGCTGGTGCGACTGCTCGCCATCGGGCTTCACGAGGGACGGCATCCGGTGCGCAGCCGCATCGGCTGGCAGGCGTGGAGCACCGAACGCCTGCTTGACGCCTCGCGCACCCTCCTCTTCCCGCTCTACTCCAGCCTGTTCACGCCGGTGTGGCTCCGCCTGCTGGGAGCGAAGGTGGGGCGGGGTGTCGAGGCGTCGACGGTGCTGCTGATCCCGTCGATGACGACCATCGACGACAACGCCTTCCTCGCCGACGACACCATGGTCGCCTCCTACGAGCTGCAGGACGGCTGGATGGTCATCGGCCCGGCCCGCATCGGCAAGCGGGCATTCCTCGGGAACTCGGGCATGGCGGCGCCAGGCCACAGGGTGGCCAAGGACTCGCTCGTCGCCGTGCTGTCGGTGGCACCGGCGAAGTCGAAGGCCGGATCCTCCTGGCTGGGCTCGCCGCCGGTGCGCCTGCGCCGAGCGAACGTCGCCGGTGATGAGACCCGCACCTACAGCCCGACCTCCGGGCTGCGGCTGGCCCGCACGCTCTGGGAACTCTGCCGCATCCTGCCGGTCTTCGTGACCTGCGGAATCGGTCTCGGGGTGTTCTTCGCCCTCGCCGTCCTCATCGAGTCCACGGGACCCGTCGCCACGGTGCTCCTGAGCGGCGTCGTCATGCTCGTCGCGGGCGGGGTGGCTGCGGCCGTCACGTCTGTCGCGAAATGGGTCGTCGTCGGGCGCATCAGGGTGGGGGAGCATCCGTTGTGGTCGAGCTTCGTCTGGCGCACCGAGGTCTCCGACACCTTCGTCGAGATGGTGGCTGCTCCGTGGTTCGCCCAGTCCGCGGCCGGCACGCCGGCGCTCGCCGTCTGGTTGCGCACCCTCGGAGCGTCGATCGGTCGCGGCGTGTGGTGCGACAGCTATTGGCTTCCCGAGGCGGATCTGGTGCGCCTCGGCGACGGATCGACCGTCAATCGCGGCTGCGTCGTGCAGACCCACCTGTTCCATGATCGAATCATGAGCATGGACGTCGTCACTCTCGATGCCGGTGCGACCCTCGGGCCGCACAGCGTCATCCTGCCCGCCGCCCGCATCGGCGCGCACGCAACAGTCGGCCCCGCCTCGCTGGTGATGCGCGGCGAGGAGGTTCCCGTCGGCAGCCGATGGAGCGGCAACACGATCGGACCGTGGCGCGTCGTCTCGACGGCTGACTACCACGTGCGGGTGCGGTGATGGCTGCTGCCGGGATCGGTGCCGAGAGCGCCGGTGATGCCTACCTGCCCGCCAGCGGCAACGGCGGCTACAGCACCGCGGCCTACGACCTCGACCTGAAGTACCGCATCAGCACGAACAGGCTCACGGCGATCGCGGTGATCTCGGCGGTCGCCACCGAGCCGCTCACCAGGTTAAGCCTCGACCTGGTCGGGCTTCGGGTGTCACGCGTGAGCATCGACGGCCGCCGGGTCGCATTCCGGCAGACAGCGACGAAGCTGCGCGTCGACCCGGCCCAGGCCCTGGCCGCCGGCGAGGCGTTCAGCGTCACCGTCGAGTACGCCGGTGCTCCGAAGCCGCGCCGCACGCGGTGGGGAACCCTCGGGTGGGAGGAACTCGACGACGGACTCCTCGTCGCCTCGCAGCCCTCGGGCGCTCCCACCTGGTTCCCGTGCAACGATCACCCGTCGGACAAGGCGAGCTACAGCATCCGTGTCGAGACCGATGCCGCCTATCGCGTCGTCTGCAATGGTCGCCTCACGGACTTCCGGGTCGCGTCGGGCCGGGGTCACTGGACCTACGAGCAGCCCGAGCCCACGGCCACCTACCTCGCGACGGTGCAGATCGGGCGCTATGCCGCGACGGATCTCGCTCTCGGCGCCACGCCAGGCACGCTGTACTTCCCCCAGGAGATCGAACGCGCCGTGCGGAGCGACTTCGCCGACGTCTCGCGCATGATGGCTGTGTTCGACCAGGCATTCGGACCGTATCCGATGGAGTCGTACGGCATCGTGGTGACGGCCGACGAACTCGAGATCCCGCTCGAGGCGCAAGGGCTCGCCGTGTTCGGGTCCAACCACGCCGACGGCCGTGGCGGTTCCGAGCGGCTCGTGGCGCACGAACTGGCGCACCAGTGGTTCGGCAACAGCGTCGGTGTGGCCGCCTGGAAGGACATCTGGCTCAACGAGGGCTTCGCCTGCTACGCCGAGTGGATCTGGTCGGAGGCCTCGGGGTCGGTGAGCGCCGACGCCCTCGCGAGGCAGTTCCGCGTCGGGCTGTCTCGGTTGCCGGCCGACATCCTGGTCGGGGATCCCGGCGCGGCCCACATGTTCGACGACCGCGTGTACAAGCGCGGGGCGCTCACGCTGCACGCGCTGCGGCTCACCGTCGGCGACGAGGCGTTCTTCGGGGTGCTGCAGGCGTGGACGACCCTGAAGCGCCACGCGACGGCCTCGACCGCCGAGTTCGTCACCCTGGCCGAAGCGCGCACCGGCCTCGCGCTGGGCCCGCTGTTCACGGCCTGGCTGTACTCGGCCGCGCTGCCCGTCCTGCCCCTGGGCTCGGCTCGCTGACCGGGTCCGCGATCGCGATGCTCATGACGGCACCGCGGCGAAGGCCCCGACGGCCGATGCTCCGATCGAACAGGGCGTAGTCCGCTTCGCTCCCGTCGACGGATGCCGCGAGCCTGCCGTCCGCCCGCTGCAGGGTGACGGCACTCGGGTCCACCCGCAGGCCGCGCCCGTCGGCCTTCAGTACGGCCTCGACGCGGGTCCACGCCCGGAGCGCGCCGCGGGTGCCGTGTCCATGACCTCGGGCACCCCGTGCTCCCCGGAGGTCGGGCGGCACCAGCGCATCGATCGCAGCGCGTCGCTCCGAGGAGCCGGCGACGGCCTCGACGTCGATCCCGAGCGCGGATCCGCGCGTCGCCGGCAGGACCGCAGCCACCACGAGTCCGGCGGTGTGGGAGAGGCCGGCGCGTAGGGGAATCGCTCCGTCGACGGCGATCTCAGGTCGGCCGTGCGGCCCGCCGCAGCTCGGGCACACCGCCAGCACCGTGACGGCCTCGAGCGGGATCTGCAGCGACTCGGCGCTCAGTTCGCGGAGCAGCATCCGCCCGACGAGGAATCGATCGCCCGGTTCGCCGGATGCCGCAGCCTCCCAGCGGGCGCGCTCCGCAGCGCTCAGCAGTTGGAGGATGCGTCGTCGGCGCTCGTCCGTCAGCGTCGGCGGTTGCCAGCGCACGATGGCGCCGCCCGCATCCCTGATCTACGCCACCGAATCGGAGGTTCGCGCGTGCAGCTTCTGCTTGGCTCCGCGCTCGACCAGCACCGGTACGTAGGTGCGTACGGGACGACCGTCGTAGGCGTGATGCTCGCTGTCGACCACGGCCTCGACATCGGCGCGAGGAGCATCCGGGAATCGAGTGGCCAGACGGGAGACGATCTCCGCCACAGCCTCGTCCTCATTCGGCGTCTTCATCCTCCGAGTGTGATGCAGCGCTCTCCCGACCGTCAAGTGCGCGTCGGCGACCGACAGGTGAACTCAGTGGTGCACAGCATCCGCCGTGGTCGACCGGACCTGCGTGCGCTGCAACTCGACCTCGAGCGAGTCGCCGGCCTCGATGGGGGAGCCGGTGCCGGACTCGATGAGGTCGCGCAGGCTGGCCGTGATGTACGAACCCCAGGCGTTGGAGCAGAGGTCGTAGCACTCGAAGGCCGGTGTCAGCCCGACGTGGGTGAATCGCACCTCGGTGCGCCCGTCGCGCTCGACGATGTCGAAGACGACGTCGGTGCCGTTCCACTCGTCCTGGTCCTCGACGAGGCTGATGATCGTGTCCGTCACGTGCCAGACCACGCGCCGGCCGGGCACCACCTCGGTCAGTGTCATTGTGCTGCGGTGCACGCCGGGGAAGTCGAAGACGAACACGTCGCCGAGCTTCTCGGTGTCGCCCGTGATCATCTCCGACCACCAGGCACGCGGATGCGTGATCGCGGCGAATGCGGCATCCGGGGTCTGCGTCACCGAGATCGTCGCCGTGTAGTCCTGCTCGCTCATGGGTTCGTCCTTCGCTCTCTTGTTCGCTTGCTTCGCGCTGTTGGCTGTTGGCTGTTGGCTGTGCTTCACTCGTCAAGTTACTCAACCATAAGGGTGAATATAACACCGAACCTCGGATGTCGACAGGGGCGGGCGTAGGGTTTCAGGAATGACCGAGATGTCCAACGACGAGAAGCGCCACGATCAGCTCACGACGGCACCGAAGGCGACCGAGGCCGACGCAGCGCCGCGCATCGAGGTGGAGGAACGGCTCGACGGAACGACTCGCATCGACATCGCCGACACCGCTGCCGTGCGCCCGGGGCGCCCAGCGGAGGAGTAGACCGAGCTCGACTTCGCAGTTTCGGTTGCTCGCGTCCGCACGCAGGCAGCCACGACTGCCAAGTCGATGCCGGGTGGGTCGTCAGGCCGGGGCGGCCCAGGCCGCGAGTTCGGAGAGGCAGTCTGTCCAGCCATCGAGGTGGGCGGCCCGCGCCGACTCGTGCGGCAGGTGCTCGTGGGTGACGGCGACCAGGGTCCCGGCATCCGTCGCCGTGAAGTCGACGGTCACGCGGGTGTCGGCGTCCTCGGTGAATCGCGACCGCCAGGTGAAGGCGAGCCGCCTGGGTCGGTCGACCTCGAGGTAGGTGCCGCGGTGCAGCACCGGTGCGTCTGGCATGTGCATCAGGATGCTGAACTCGCCCCCGACGCGGGCGTCGGCCGTGACCTCGGTGTGCGTGGTGGCGCCGGGCTGCATCCAGGCGGCGAGGCTGCTCGGGTCCGTCCAGGCGTCGAACAGCGCCTCGGGTGACGCCGCGATGACCCTGGAGACGACGAGGGCCGGTGCTGGTGCCGGGGAGCCCGCCGGTGCTCCGACGGTCATTCGGATGCCGCTTCGGCCGTGCCGGCCGGTGATGCGCCGATGGCCTCTGACCCGGCGGTGGCAGCCCCGGTGGCCGCCGCACCCGTCACGAAGCGGTCGAGTGCGGCCAGTCGATCCGTCCAGAACTCGCGGTAGAACTCCATCCACGCCGCGGCCTCGGCCATAGGTGCCGCATTCAACGAGAGCACGTGATTGCGGCCCTGCACCGACCGGGTCACGAGTCCGGCGCCCTCCAGCACGCGCACGTGCTTCGAGACGGAATTGAGCGACATGGAGAAGTGGCTCGCCACATCCGTCACGCGCTCGTCGGATCGCGAGAGCCGCAGCAGGATCTCGCGCCGGGTCGGATCGGAGATCGCACCGAAGACCCGATCCAGAGTCATCGTCGTTGGTTCACCCATGAGGGTGAATGTACCACGCCCCGGTAGCAGGCCAGCGAACCGGCGCCTCAGATCAGCCGGCGGAGCGCCTCATCGACGGTGATGCCGAGGTCGGCCGCTGTGCGCGCGAGGCGGGCGTGCTCGTCAGCGGTCAGTCGGACCGTCACCGGGTGCAGCTCCTCGGCGGCCGGCTCGTCGTCGAAGAGCGAGAGCTGCGGGGCAGCGGATGGCGCCGGCCGGGGGGCCGATGGCTCAGCAGGAGCCGGCGCGGCAGGAGCTGCGAGGGGAGTGGCGGCATCCGTCACCGACGTGCCAGCGCCCGGAAAGCCGGGACCACTCGGAACCGGGCGACCGCGCTGGTAGGCCTCAGCGGCGGCGCGGGCACGCTCGTCGGCGGCCTCGTTGAGCGGGTGGCCGGCGTGGCCCTTCACCCACTCGAACCTGTAGCGGCGGCCCGTGATGGCGGCGTCCAGCTCTTGGATGAGTTCGAGGTTCATGACGGGCTTGCCGTCGCCCTTGCGCCAGCCCTTGCGCTTCCAGCCCGGCATCCACTTGGTCACCGAGTTGATGACGTACTGGCTGTCGCAGAGGATCAGCAGGTCCTCGTCGAGGTGCGCGGTGGAGCGGAACAGTTCGAGCACGGCGGTGAGCTCGCCGATGTTGTTGGTGGCGTGCTTCCAGCCGCCGGCGGCCCAGGTGTTCTCGTCGATGTACCAGGCCCAGCCCGATGGTCCGGGGTTGCCGAGGGCTGAGCCGTCGGCTGCGGCGGTGATCGTCACGAGGGGCCTTCCGAAGGGGCGAGCGCAAAGCTCCATCGTATTCGGGTCGCGACGGGAGTCCGCGCAGAGGCTCCGCCGCGCGGTCACCTGTCGCTCGCTCCGGCCCGGGCTGCTGCGGCTCCGGCTCGGGCTCCGGCTCGGCCGGCGCCCACCCGGTTGGCCCCGGCTGCGGCTCCGGCTCGGCCGCTGCTGCCCTGCTCCGCCGAAGTCCTGCTCCGCCGAGGTCCCGCTCCGCCCTGTTCCGCCCCGCTCCGCCCTGCTCCGCCCCGCTTCGCTCGCCACTTGTGGCCGCAAGGCGGTGACGGATGCGGCCACAGGTGGCGAGCGACACCGGAGCATGCGGCCACGTGTGGCGAGCTGCCTACCGGGCGGGAGCGGAAGCGGCCACTAATGGCGAACGCCCGTTGCGGCGGGGCGGATGCGGCCACAGGTGGCGAGCGACGCCCGCGGCGCCCGACGGATGGGGCCACAAGCGGCGACCAGACCCGACGCGCCGCGCCGCGAACTACGACGTGGGGTCGGCGTCGGCAGCGCCTGACGTGGGATCGGCATCCGTCTTCGGATCCTTCTTCTGCCACGGCCAGCGTCCCGAGATCTCGAGCTCGAGCGAGAAGCTGAGGAACGTGCGGATGAGGACGATGCCGCCCAGCACCGCGACGCTCTCGAGCGTCGGCGTCAGGGCCACCGTGCGGATGATGTCCGCCGCCACCAGCAGCTCGAGCCCGAGGAGGATCGAGCGCCCGAGGGAACGCCGGAACGGCACGTAGACGGCACCACGCTTCGCCGCGAGTGCCCGCACCGCCACGACTGTGGCGATGAGGGCGCCGACGACGATGGCGGCCACGCCGGCAGCGTCGATGACGGTGCCGATGGCCTCGATCACGGATTGGAATGTCATGGTCGAGTCACCGTCGCCGCATCAACGCGTGTCGAGCCGGGGCTCAGTCGTGCCGCGGCTTGCGGTACGGGCGGTCGCCGCCGTCGGAGTCGCGGTTCGCACGCGACGGTCCTCCGCTGTCGGGGCGCAGCTCGATGAGCTTGCCCGAGATGCGCGTGCCGCTCAGCTTCGACAGCGTGTCGTCGGAGAGCCCGGCCGGAAGCTCGACGAGCGAGAAGTCGGGACGGATGTCGATGACCCCGAAGTCCTGGCGGCTGAGGCCGCCCTCGTTCGCGAGCGCACCGACGATCTGGCGCGGCTCGACCTTCTGGCGCTTGCCGATGGCGATGCGGTACATGGCCATCGGTCCGCTGCTCGGCCGCGAGCGACGCTCGGGACGGTCACCGCCGGCGCCACGGTCGGCGTAGCGGTCGGGGCGATCGCCGCGCCCACCACGGTCGGTGCGGTCGCCACGGTCCCAGCGGTCGCCGCCGCGCGAACCCCCGCGGTCGCCGCGGTCGCCACCGGAGCGCTCGTTGCGCTCCTTCTCGCGTTCGAAGCGCTCGGCGCGCTGCTGGGCGCGCTCGTCTTCGGCGGAGAGCAGCAGGGGAGTCTCGCCCTGCGAGACGATGGCGAGCGCCGCGGCCACGTCGGCCTCGGGCACGTCGTGGTGCTCCACGTAGTGGGCGATGATGTCGCGGAAGCGGTCGAGCCGTTCTTGCTGGCCGAGGGCCTCGGTGATGGCGTCGTCGAAGCGGGCCAGGCGCGTGGCGTTCACGTCGTCGACGCTCGGCAGCTGCATCTGGGTGAGGGTCTGGCGGGTGGCCTTCTCGATCGAGGTCAGCATCCGTCGCTCGCGAGGCGTGACGAAGCTGATCGCCTCGCCGCTGCGACCGGCGCGGCCGGTGCGACCGATGCGGTGCACGTACGACTCGGTGTCGATGGGCAGGTCGAAGTTCACCACGTGGGAGATGCGCTCGACGTCGAGGCCGCGGGCAGCGACATCCGTGGCCACCAGGATGTCGAGCTTGCCCGACTTCAACTGGTTGACCGTGCGCTCGCGCTGGGCCTGCACGACGTCGCCGTTGATGGCGGCGGCGGAGTATCCACGGGCGCGCAGCTTCTCGGCCAGGGTCTCGGTCTCGTTCTTGGTGCGCGTGAAGATGATCATGCCCTCGAAGTTCTCGACCTCGAGGATGCGGGTGAGGGCGTCGACCTTCTGCGGGTACGACACCACCAGGTAGCGCTGCGTGATGGTCGAGGAGGTCGTGGTCTTGGTCTTGACCGTGATCTCTTCCGGGTTCTTCAGGTACTGGGCCGAGATGCGACGGATGGCGGCGGGCATGGTGGCCGAGAACAGCGCCACCTGCTTCTCGTCGGGAGTGTCGGCGAGGATCGTCTCGACGTCTTCCGCGAAGCCCATCTTGAGCATCTCGTCGGCCTCGTCGAGCACGAGGTACTTGAGCTCGGTGAGGTCGAGCGTGCCCTTCTCGAGGTGATCCATGATGCGGCCGGGGGTGCCGACCACGATGTGCACGCCGCGACGCAGCGCCGAGAGCTGTACGCCGTAGCCCTGTCCGCCGTAGACGGGCAGCACGTGCACGCCGCGCACGTGGGAGGCGTACTTCTCGAACGCCTCGCACACCTGCAGGGCGAGCTCGCGGGTGGGGGCCAGCACGAGGGCCTGCACCGACTTCTGCGACACGTCGAGGTTGGAGAGGATGGGCAGCGCGAACGCCGCGGTCTTGCCGGTTCCGGTCTGCGCGGTGCCGAGCACGTCGCGGCCGGCGAGGAGCGGGGGAATCGTGGCCGCCTGGATGGCGGACGGGGTCTCGTAACCGACGTCTTTGAGGGCCTTGAGAACTGCGTCTGAAAGGCCGAGATCGGTGAAGGTAGGCTCGGCGGGGGTGGTCTCCGCCTCGCTCTGCGGGGTGGAGTCAGGGGACGTCATGGTTCCAACGGTACCGCGCCCTGCTGTGCAGCGGTGGTGCGGCCTCCTCCGACACGTACGGTCTGGGGTCGCCGTGCGCATTCGGGCGGCATCCGGTGCTTGGATGGACCCATGGCTGAGACGGATGACTCACTCCCCGGCTTCGCTCGCTTCAGGCGCGTGATCCTCGATCGTGGCGGGGCGACGGATGCGGCATCCGATGCCCACGGCGCCGACGAAGTCGCAGCTGAGACGACGCACCCCACGCAGGTGCAGCCGCCGGGCTGGCCGCACGAGCCCGGACCCTTCGACGAGCCCCCGACGGACGAGGTCGTGCTCGACGAGGACGAGCTGCCCTGGGAACTGCGCGACGAGGTTCCGCCGACCGAGCGGTAGTCGCGAAGCCCGCTGTTGACGGGGGTCGGCGCGAGCGGGACGATGGTGCCATCGACGCCGGCCTCTCGGTCGGCGCCTGGGCGCTGGCGAGCGACGACGCCGCCGGGCCTCCCGACCCGAAGGGGCAGGCACGATGGAGACACGTCCGCGACCGCTCGTACTCATCAGGGGCTTCGGCGGCCTCGACATCGAGGACGACAGGCGCAACGCCTACCAGGGCTTCAACGACGGCACGGTCTATCCGAGCAAGCGCGGCCAGAACTACATCTACGAGGGCTTCGTGCTGAAGGCGCTCAAGTCGTCCGAGCATCCGTACAACGACGCCACCGACGTCATCGGGTACTACCCGTCCGCCGTCGAGGGACCGGCCGAGATCGCCGGCTGGGACCCCGAGTTCGTGAAGGGCTCCGTCGTCATCGACCCGCGCATGGTCGACGATCACGACGGCTGGAACACCAGGGGAACCATCTGGGTGTACCGCTACTACGACCTGAACCCGCGCAACATCGACACCTTCGCGCAGGGACTCGTGCAGCTCATCGAGCGCATCGCCTACCTCGCCGAGCGCAACGGCGAGCCCGCTTTCGACGGGGTCGACGTCATCGCCCACAGCATGGGCGGCCTCGTCATGGTGCAGGCCATGCGGCTGCTGCACGAGGCGGCGGTGGCGAAGGACCCGAACGTCACGCAGGGGGCGGCGAAGTCCATCCACCGGGCTGTGACCCTGGGCACCCCGCACCGCGGGATCGCCTTCCAACGGATGCCCGAGGCCTTCCTCTCCTTCGTGCACGTGAAGGCGGCGAGCGAACTCGGCGCATTCGACCCGACGAGTACGGCGTTCCTCGACGTTCCGACGTGGTTCCCCCTGTCGAACCTCCTCACCGTCGTCGGCACGAACTACCGCGACTACAACATCAAGGTCTCCTCCGCCGGCAACAGGCTGGCCAGTCTGCTCGCCGGCGACGGCATGACCTACAACCGCAGCGACGGGCTGGTGAAGCAGGCCGCGGCCCAACTGCCGGGCGCGCCGCGCACCTTCGTGAACAAGTGCCACGGCGGAACCGATTCGCTGGTGACCAGTCGCGAGGCCTACGAGATCGCCATGCGGTTCTTCCACGGCACCCACAGCATCCGCCTCTCCCTCGACGATGCGAGGATCAACGGAGACGAGAAGGACTTCTTCGGCCGCAGCGAGTTCTTCTTCGGGGTGACGATCAAGCCACGTTTCGTCGACTTCTCCCTGTTCGAGCAATCGGCCGCCGCTGAGAATTGCTACGGACCCTTCCGCACGGTCGACCTCAGCGACGATGGACCCGGTGCACTTCCGGCCGCGCTGAGCAGGCCGCTGTCGGAATCCGACCGGGCCATGGGCTGGGCCGGTGACGGCAGACTCATCTGGGAGGGCTGGATCGACTCCAACGCCAATCCGAAGGCGCCCGACATGGTCTTCCGCCTCGACGTCTACGTGGCCGAACGCGACACCATCGGCATCGGTTTCTCCGACAACGTGATCTTCTCCGGCCAGTACTGGCTCCAGGTGATCAAAGGCACCCACCCGGTCATCTTCATCCACACCACCGAGCAGACCCTCAAGCTGACGAGCGGTCTGACCGACGCGGATGCCGACACCGTGATCGACCCGCGCATCAGCCGGGCGACCGAGGACGCGACTCCGGAGAACGCGTCAGCAGCAGCGTGGACCTTCCCCGTCGGTGGCCCGAACTTCGCGGCGACGCTGCGTGTCGAGGTCGCGGCGTCAGATCAGGCTGCGTGAGGCATCCGCATCCGTATCCGCCGCCGACGACGACGACCCGACGGTGCGCGCGAATGCGCCCCTTTCTGGAGGCGCGGACCCGCCCGCCGCATCTATAACGTCGAGAGCATGTCCTCGGGGGGAATCATCAGCATGCGGTCGTTCAGGATTCCGGTACTCACGGCTACGGTGGCGCTTCTGGGCGGGCTGCTCGCCCCGGTCCAGGCAGCAGTCGCCGACGACCCGGCATCGGATGCCGCGGTCCACCTCGTCGGCACCCTCGTCGTCATCCAGGCGGAGGAGTCGCCCACCCCGGTGACGCCGCCGCAGGCCGCAACGGGGGCCGCAGCCACGCTCGGAGCACACGTCATCCTCGCCGACGGTGCATCCGTACCGATCGAGGGAGGCCTCATCCCCGCGGATGCAGCCTCCGGTGCACCCGTGGATGTCGTGGCTGCGCCCAGTGCCGAGGTGCTGGCCGACGCCGGCGTCGTGGCATCCGGAACCGTCGCCGCCGACTCCGCCGAGGGCCAGCTGATCGTCGAAGCCGCCGTCGTCGCCGACGACCCGCTGACCGTCGTCGCGGGCGAGATCGGCGACGTCGACACGCAGGCCGCAGCAACGGCGCACACCATCGACGTCGCCGTCGTCTCCGACGGCTCGACTGAGCCGTCCGCGAGCACCGATTACGTCACGAGCGTGGTGGCGAAGGCCGGGGCGTTCTGGACGGAGCAGTCGGCGTCTCTGGTGCCGGCGATCACCCTCACCACGATCAAGCGCTATTCATCCACGAAGGGCTGCGGCACTGAGGACTCGACTCTCGCACTCTGGGACGAGGCCGCCAAGAAGTTCGGACACGCGGGCGGGATGGACGATTACCTCGTAGCCGGCACGAAGCACCTCGTCGTCATCAGCCCGGCGTCGTGCGCCCGTACCTTCAACGGCCTCGGATCGGTGGGCGACGGCATCGGGAACGGTGGCGTCGTGTGGGCGGCCTTCGACGGCGGCGACGGATCAGGGGACGAGCTGACCCTGGCCCACGAGATCGGTCACAACTTCTCGCTCGATCACGCGAACGTGCAGCAGTGCACCTATCCCGAGTCCGATGCCAAGGTCGTCGGCGCCTCCTACGGTTCGTCGTCGTGCGTCGAGAACCCTTACGCCGACCTCTACGACGTGATGGGCATGTCGTTCGTGGTCAACGACGGAACGAGGGTGCACGGGAATGACAACACCCCAGCCCTCAACGCGATCTCCAAGGTCCGGCTCGGACTCATCTCCGCAGCGGACGCGCCGGTCCTGACGGCGACAGTCCCCACGACCGCCGACTACACCCTCAACGGCGCATCAGCCCAGTCCGGCCGCCGCGCACTGAACATCGTCGACCCGATATCGAAGGAGCGCTACGTCGTCGAGTACCGCAACGCCCAGGGGCGCGATGCCGGGGCGCTCTACGCCCGTTTCGTGAACCCGCCCGCCGGTTGGAATATGTCCTCCATGGGCCCGGGTGTCCGCATTCTCAAGGCCGGCCCCGGGGGCACGAGCTCGGTCGTCATCCCCGACGCCGTGTCTGCGACAAGCCGTCGCCTGGCGTTCGTCGCCGGACACTCGTTCACATCACGCACGGGCGGCCTGAAGATCACCGTCTCCTCTCTGACGACGTCGGTCGCCACCGTCACCGTGGTCATCACGCCACCGGCCCTCGCCTTCGCTGGTACCAAGCCACCCACGATCGTCGGCAATCGTCAGGTGGGACTGACCCTCACGGCGACATCCGGCAGCGATTGGACACCCACCCCGACGACACTGGCGTACAAGTGGATGCGCAACGGGGCCGCGATCTCCGGGGCCACGTCCGTCAGCTACACACCGGTCGCAGCCGACGCCGGCACCTTCACGACTGTCGCGGTCACCGCGGCGAGGACCGATTACCCGAACAAGACGTGGACATCGACGACCACGATCAAGACCGTCGCCGACACTGCCTTCGCCGGGGAGAAGCTCCCCATCGTCACGGGAACACGCGCCGCCGGAAAGACCCTCACCGTGGCCCCCGGTGACGGCTGGACTCCCACGCCGACGTCCTACACCTACCAGTGGTATCGCGGCTCGGCGGCCATAGCCGGCGCCACCGAGTCCAGCTACACCCAGCGCCCCGATGACATCGGGGCCATCGTGACGGCATCCGTCACGGCGGTGAAGGCCGGGATCACGAGTCGGAGCTACCGCTCGGCGACAGCGGCCACGACGACCGGAGCCTTCAGCGGGTCCGCGGTGCCCACGATCGTCGGCGAGCCGTTCGTCACGCGCACCCTCACCGCGAAGCCGAGTGCGGCGTGGGTTCCCGCTCCCACGTCGTACGGGTACCAGTGGTACCGCAACGGCACGGCGATCGCCAAGGCGACGGCGAGGACCCACGTGGTCGTGATCGCAGACAAGGGTGCGAAGTTGAGCGTGCGCGTGACCGCGATGAAGACCGGGGTCACATCTCGCGCCGGAGTCAGCGCGGCGACCGCCACCATCGCATCGCTCAAGTCCTTCACCGGCACCGCCCTGCCGACGATCTCCGGCACCCGCAAGGTCGGCTCGACCCTCACTGCGAAGGCGGGCTCGAACTGGGCTCCCACGACGACGGGCACCACCTACAAGTACGCCTGGTATCGCGGCACGACGACCATCAGCGGTGCCACGGCGAAGACCTACAAGCAGGTGGCGGCGGATGCCGGCGCCGTCGTGCGCGTCAAGGTCACGGCCGTGCGCTACGGCTACGCCTCGAAGAGCGGGACATCGACCTCGACGGCCGCGAAGACCGTCAAGTAGTCGGCGGCTCGGTCTCGGCAGGCCCGGCAGGCCCGGCAGGCCTGGCAGGCTCGGCCGGCGCAGCCTCGGCGACGGCCGACTTCGGCCGCCCACCCGTGCGACTGCGGCCCTCGATCCGGGCCGCGACGGCCTCGATGTCGTCGGCCAGCCAGACCACGCCGCGGGCCAGGGGTTCGGGAAGGATCGATGGAACGCCACCCGTCGC
The DNA here is from genome assembly GCF_001422325.1 of Leifsonia sp. Leaf264. Lineage (GTDB taxonomy): Bacteria > Actinomycetota > Actinomycetes > Actinomycetales > Microbacteriaceae > Orlajensenia. The sequence continues at coordinate 843,184 of NZ_LMMR01000001.1, read as the reverse complement.
CCCGGCATCGCGATGAGTGAGCCAGACGCGCACCGTCGAGGTCGACACGCCGAATCTGGCGGCGACGTCGGCGACGGTGAGCAGGGCTGGGCGGTTCTCGGAGGACATGAGCGCGATCGTAGCGCTGTCAAGCCCCTGCCGACGGGCGTGCGGCGAACTAGCGTCGAGGGAGCCGCATCCGAAGAAGGAGAATCCGATGACCGACACGACAGAAGATCCCCGCATCCGCATCGTCGAACTCGCGCGGAAGATCCCGATCGCCATGCTCACCACGATCGATGGCGAGGGCCACGTCGTGAGCCGACCGATGGCGCCGCAGGAGATCACCGACGAGGGCGTCATCTGGTTCATCGCCGAGGCGGGCTCCCGCGACGCCGGCGAGATCGGGATGAACCCGAGCGTCGGGATCTCCCTCACCAGCGGTTCCTCGTTCGTCTCGTTCTCCGGGTCAGCCGAAGTGCTGACCGATGCCGCCAAGCTGCACGAGCTCTGGAACCCCGCCGTGGAGGCCTGGCTGCCCGACGGGCCCGACAGCGAGCAGGCCGTGCTGTTCAAGGTGACGGCCGAGAGCGGCGAGTACTGGGACTCACCGGGCGGCCGCATCGCCACGGTCATCAGCTTCGTCAAGGCGAAGCTGACCGGCGAGCGCTACGACGGCGGCGAGAACGAGACTGTGTCGCTGCCCTGAGAGAACTCTGTCAGCCGTATTGTCAGCGGAATAGCGGCTGATCATCAGGCGTTCTTGTCATCGTAGGGCGAACGAAGTCAAGACTCACCAGCAGCCCTCGGAAGGCAGGGAAACCCCGTGAGACGTGTGAACGAAGAAGTCGAGCTCGAGAAGGGCGTCGTCACCAAGTACCGCCGGCACCCCAACGGCGGCGGATTCGTCTCGCCCAAAGCGCACGTGGATGCGACGGCGTTCGTGGCCTCGACCGCGTACGTCGAGAACGGCGCCAGCATCGCCCGTGACGCTTTCGTGGGCGCAGGCAGCTGGATCGACCGCGACGCCATGCTCGGATCGCGCTCCTTCATCGGTGCCAACGTGCACGTCGGAGCCGGAGCCGTCGTCAGCGACGGTGCCCGGGTCGGCAGCCACTCGCGCATCGGAGCCAACTCCAGGATCGTCGCCGGTCATCACCTCGAACGCGATGCCATGATCCCCGACAACGTCGTGGTCGGTGGCACCGAGGGACCGAAGACGCGCTACGTGCGCGCTGCCTGAGCTGATCCCGACATCGCCGGTCTGACGAAAACCCGACCCGCCTCCGACGGAATGCGCTCGTATCGATTTAGGGTGTCCGTGTGTGGCGCCTCGACCGAAAGACTGACGACGAACCTGATCCGACGTCGTCGAACGTTCCCCCTGCCCAGGTGACCGCTCCGCACGCCGTCACCACGGGCGATCCGGGGGATCGTCCGGCGAACATCGCCGAACCAGAATGGCAGCGCTGGCGCGACGAGTTGGCCGCCATCGGCGGCCGGTCGCCGCTGCTGCACTTCGACGACCAGCCGCGCACGCGCATCGAGCTGAGCGTGACGCATCCCGGCGGCCTGCCGCAGTTCATCACGGGCAAGACCGTGCTGCTGTCGAGCCTCATCCGCGACGAGCTCGCCCTGCGCAACGCCAGGCTCGCCGCCGGAGCCATCACGCAGAAGGGCATCGAGCTGCGCTCCATGCGCGGGATCGAGAGCGTGCACCTCGGCATCGGCCTCGCACAGTGGAAGCTCGACGGCGAGGACTACCTCGCGCCGGTCCTGCTGCGACCCATGGCCATCCGTCGTTACGGACGCGACTTCGAACTGAAGCTCAAGGGCGCACCGTTCCTGAACCCCGAGCTGGCCAATGCGCTCGAGGAGCAGTTCCAGATCACGCTCGACGCCGACGCGTTCGTGGCGCTCGCAGTCTCCAACGGCGCGTTCAAGCCTCAGCCCGTGATCGACCGCCTCCGCGGCCTCACGTCGCACCTCGCCTGGTTCAGCGTCGCCCCGCGTCTCGTGGTCTCGTCGTTCTCCGACGTCGGTCGACGGATGTCGACGGATGCAGCCAAGCTCGACCACCCCGTCATCGACGCCGTCGCCGGCAACCCCGCTGCGCGCGAGCGCATCGAGACCGCCTACAACCCCGTTCAGGCCATGGGCCAGGACTCGCGCCCGCCCGCCACCGACGTGCTGCTGCTGGACGCCGATCCCGAGCAGGAGAACGTCGTCGCGCAGATCTCGGCCGGCAACTCTCTCGTCGTGAAGACGCTGCCGGGCACCGGCGGCACCCAGACGATCGTCAACGCCCTCGGCACCCTCATCGGCCAGCACAAGCGCGTACTCGTCGTGAGCGCGCGGCGCGCGAGCCTCGAGGGCATCGCCCACAGGCTCGGACAGGTCGGCCTGCCCGGAGCCGCCGTGTCGGCGCGCACCCTGCGACGCGACCTCATGCTCTCGATCGGCCGCAACGAGAAGGCCGACCGACCTCAGGTCAGCGACGTCGACGACGCGCTGGTGCGCCTCCGCAAGGTGCTCCTCGACTATCGCGGCGCCCTCACCCGCCGCGACCCGGCGCTCGGTGTCTCGGTGCTCGACGCTCTCGGCGAACTCACCCGCCTGTCGCTGCTGCCGACGCCGCCGGCCACGACGGCCAGGCTCGACCACTCGTCGATCGTCGCCCTCGCGACCGATCGCGCCGGTGCTGCAGCCGCGCTCATCAAGGCGGCGGTGCTCGGCGAGTTCCGTTACGGTCCCGGCGATTCGCCCTGGTACGGGGCGTCCTTCACGTCGACCCAGGATGCCGACAGCGCTCACGCGCTGGCGAAGCGACTCAACACGCAGGAGCTGCCCCGCCTCATCGAGCGGGCGAACGCCCTCGTCGGCCAGACCAGGCTGCGCCCGTTCGAGTCGATCGCCGAACTCGGCATCTACCTGCGGCTGCTCCTCGACATCCGCGAGACCCTCGACAAGTTCCAGCCGTCGGTCTACGACCGCTCGCTCGTCGAGCTCATCGCGGCCACGTCAACGCGCCGCGACGCCCCTGAGATGTCCGGCGCGAACCGCCGCCGCCTCAAGAAGCTCGCGCATGAGTACCTGCGACCGGGCGTGCACGTCACCGACATGAACGAGGCCCTGCGCCGGGTGCAGCAGCAGCGCACGCTCTGGCAGCGCTACGTCGTCGCCGGGTCCACTCCGGCCGTTCCCGTCGGCATCGCCGACGTGCACGTCGCCTACCAGCGCGTCACCGACGACCTGGCCCGGCTCGATGCGCCGCTCGGAGTGTCTGGCACCCCGCGTCAGCTGGCCTCCCGCCCCATCCGCGAGCTCATCTACACGATGTCGGGCCTGGCGGCCGAGTCCGAGGTGCTGGCCAACCTGCAGGAGCGCACGGCACTGCTGGCTCGCCTCCGCGAGCTCAACCTCGACCCGCTGCTCACTGACCTGTCCCGTCGCCACGTCGCGGAACAGGATGTCGCGGCCGAGCTCGAGCTCGCCTGGTGGCAGTCCGTGCTCGAGTCGATGCTGGCCGGCGACAAGGCGCTGCTCAATGCCAACACCGGCGTTCTGGACAGGCTCGAAGCCGACTTCAAGCTCGTCGACGAGGCCCACGCCTCGGCATCCGGCGGGCTGCTCGCCGCGCTCCTCGCCGAGACCTGGAAGATCGGCGTCGTCGACTGGCCCGAGGAGGCCGACAACCTCCGTCGGCTGCTGCGGTCCGACCGGACCAGCCCCAGGAACCTCCATCTCGCCGCCCCGCACCTCGGCAAGGTCGTCGCCCCGGTGTGGCTCGCCTCGCCGTACGACGTGGCCGAGATCACCGACGACATCGTCTTCGACACCGTGCTCCTCGTCGACGCCGGCGCCACCAGCTTCGCCGAGAACCTGGGCGCCATCCGTCGTGGCAAGCAGATCGTGGCCTTCGGAGACCCCGTCACCCAGACGCCATCGCTCTTCGAGACCGGCATCCGTGATGCAACGGATGCCGCCCCCGAGGCCACGACGGGCCCGGGAGTCGACGCGCTGCACGCCGACTCGGCGCTGGCGCGCCTCGGCGAACTGCTTCCGACCCTCACCCTCACGCGCAGCTACCGCGCCGGGGGAGAGGACCTCGCCGAGCTCGTGAACCGCCGCTTCTACGCCGGGCGCATCGACGCCCTGCCCTGGGCCGGCAGCTTCCTCGGACACGGCAGCCTCAACCTGCATTACGTGGAGGGCGGCCACGGCATGCCCGACAACGAGAGCGGTGCGGTCGAGAGCGTCGACGCCGAGGTGGCGAAGGTCGTCGAGCTCGTCATCGACCATGCCGTGAAGCGTCCGCGCGAGTCGCTCATGGTCATCACGGCGTCGGGCCGGCACGCGGTGCGCGTGCACCAGGCCGTGCTCGCGGCGTTCGCGAAGCGCACCGACCTGTCGAGCTTCATCCTGAACGACACGGCCGAGCCATTCACCGTGCTCACGCTGGAGCAGGCGACGGCCCAGAGCCGTGACCGCGTGATCTTCTCGATCGGCTACGGCCGCACCCCGCACGGCCGACTGCTGTCGAACTTCGGTGCGCTCGGCGAGGCCGGCGGTGATCGACTGCTGGCCGTCGGCATGACGCGCGCCCGCCGCGCCATGGACATAGTCTCCTGCTTCCGCCCGAGCGACATCGACGAGGACCGCCGCCGCCACGGCATCCTGGCCCTGGCCCAGGTGCTCGAGCAGATCGACCTCGCCGAGACCACGCCGCCGACGGCCATCGCGAGCGAGGCCATGCTCATCGACCTCGCCGAGCGCCTGCGGGTGCGCGGCGTCACGGTCGAACTCGGACACCGCGAGAAGCTCGCCTTGGCGGCGTCGTTCCGGGGCAAGGCCATCGTGGTCGAGACCGATGCCGTCGTCGGCACCATGAGCCTGCGCGAGTCCCTGCGCCTGCGGCCCGACGTGCTGCGCCGCCTCGGCTGGCACTACCTGCGCGTGCACGCCTTCGAGCTGTTCGCTGATCCGGATGCCGTGGCATCGCGCATCGCCGGCGTCATCGGAGCACCCACGACGGTGGTTCCGGGCATCGACACCGAGACGGCGCCGATCACCATCGTGTCGCCCTCCGGTCTTCGCTGATCGGTCTCGCCCGCCGGGTGCTCAGAGGCAGCGGACCGGCACGACGTCGAGCGTAGGCTGGACGACGTGACTGAGGACGAGCCCCGCCAGCACGTGCAGAAGCACGGCACCCGCAATCGGCGCGCTCGGCTGACGGCGGTGCCCGGCACCGACACGAGTCCGGAGTCGCCCGTCGAACGCGAGGAGTCGCCTGCGGCATCCGGTCCGATCGGACCGAACGACGAGCGCCTCAAGCGCGACAGGCCGCCGCACTGGTGACAGTCGGCGCGTCGGCTCCGTCGTCGACGATCAGTCCCGCGTGCGCGACTGTGCCGCGAGAAGGTCGCGGATCTCGCTCAGCAGGTCGAGCTCGGTGTCTGGCGCGTCGGGTTCGGTGACACCGGCCTTGCGCCGGCGCTCCTGGGCTTCCTTGAGCTTGTTGATCGGCAGCACGAACACGAAGTACACCACGGCTGCAACGATCAGGAACGTGATGATCGAACCCAGGACGGCGCCGTAGCCGATCTCGGCATTGCCGATCGTCCAGACCAGGGAGTCCAGGCTCTTCGCGTCGAAGATCGCCCCGATGAGCGGATTGAACAGGTTCGTGACGATGGAATTGACCACCGCCGTGAACGCCGCACCGATGACGACCGCGACGGCCAGGTCGATGACATTGCCCCGGAGGACGAATTCCCTGAATCCCTTGAGCACGTGCTTCCCCTCGTCGTACGCAGACTGTCTGTCCATCGAGGCTATGACGAGGAGGTGCTTCCCGTCGAACCCGATCCGGATGACGACGAGGACGAAGACGAGGACGAAGACGACGAAGACGAGGAGGAGCCCGAGCCCGAGCCCGACGACGAGGACGAGGCACTCGACCCTGTGACGCTCCCGGCGGACTTCGAGCCTCCCGAGGCGCCGGCGCGGGAGTCGTTGCGATAGAAGCCCGAGCCGTTGAAGGTCACGCCGATGGTGTTGAACACCTTGCGCAGGCGTCCGCCGCAGACCTCGCAGATCGACAGGCTGTCGTCAGTGAACGACTGCTGGATGTCGAACGCGTTGTCGCACTCGGTGCAGCGGTAAGAGTAGGTGGGCACTGGTTCTCCGTGCTGTGTGGTGCTCGTGGGTCGAGGGGTTCGAGAAGGTCAGAACGCGAGGATGCGCGTGGGGGTGACGGCGCCGTCGACTGGAGCGTCGTGCCGTTCACGGGGCACGGAGTCGACGACCTCCGAGTCGAAGACGACGGCGTACACCGGAGGACAATTCTGCATCGAACCGAGCGTCTTGTCGAAATAGCCGCGGCCCCACCCCATGCGCATGCCCGTGGAATCGACGGCGGATGCCGGAACGATGATGAGGTCGACGTCGTTGATCGCGATCGGGCCGAGCAGTTCCCCGACGGCCTCGGGCATCCCGTAGATGCCCTCGGTCTCGACCTGCTCCTCGCCGACCGTCCAGTCCAACAGGCCGTCCTGCCTGCTGATGGGGAACAGCACCCTGATCCCCTGCGACTCGGCCCAGTTGATGTAGGGGCGCGTGTTCGGCTCGGTGGGGAGGGAGAGGTAGCAGGCGATGGAACGGGCCGACAGGTCGATCGTGATGGCCTCGAGGTTCTCGGTGAATCCGGCCGTCGCGGCCTCGCGTTCCCTGGTCGACATGTTCTGCCGACGTTCGCGGTGCTCGGCTCGGAGGGCGCGCTTCTGATGAGCTGCGTCGGTTGCCATGGGCTCAGTCTAGGCGGGGGGATGTTACGAGCAGATGAGCATCGTGTGCGCGAAACGAAACCGAGCCCGTCGCTTGTGTAGCCTTGCGAGCATGAGTCATCGGATCACCAAAGCCGTCATTCCCGCTGCCGGACTGGGAACGCGCTTCCTTCCGGCCACGAAAGCCATGCCGAAGGAGATGCTCCCGGTCGTCGACAAGCCGGCCATCCAGTACGTCGTCGAGGAGGCCGTCGCGGCCGGGCTCGAGGACGTGCTCATGATCATCGGGCGCAACAAGAACGCCCTCGCCAACCACTTCGACCGCGTCACCGAGCTCGAGAGCAACCTCGAGGCGAAGGGCGACCTCGACAGGCTCGAGCGCACGAAGGCGCCGAGCGACCTGGCCGACATCCACTTCCTGCGTCAGGGCGACCCGAAGGGCCTCGGTCACGCCGTGCTGCGCGCTCGTCGCCACGTCGGCGACGAGCCCTTCGCCGTCCTGCTCGGCGATGACCTCATCGACGCGAAGAGCCCCATCCTCCCCAAGATGATCGCCGAGCTCGAGAAGCGCGACGCCACGATCATCGCCCTGCTCGAAGTCGACCCCGCGCAGATCCACCTCTACGGTGCCGCCGCTGTCGAGGCGACGGATGACCCCGACGTCGTACGCGTCACCGGCCTCGTCGAGAAGCCGGCCACCGAGGACGCCCCGTCGAACCTCGCCATCATCGGCCGCTACGTGCTGAAGCCCGACGTCTTCGACGTGCTCGAGCGCACCCAGCCCGGCAAGGGCGGCGAGATCCAGCTGACGGATGCGCTGCAGGAGCTCGCGGCCGATGTCGAGGGCACCGGCGGCGTGTACGGGGTGGTCTTCCGCGGTCGTCGCTTCGACACCGGCGACCGTCTCGACTACATCAAGGCGATCGTTCAGCTCGCCGTCGAGCGCGAGGATCTCGGTCCCGACCTGCGTCCGTGGTTGCGGGAGTTCTCCTCCGACCTCGAATAGTCTGGAGCCGTGCCCGCCCCGACCCCCACACTGCGCGAAGGCGCGATCACGATCCGGCCCATCCGGTTGCGGGACTCGCGCGTCGTGGAACGCGAGCTCCTCGAGAACCGACGCTGGTTGCGCCAGTGGGAGGCCACGAGCCCGCACGCCCCGATGAACTTCGACATGAAGGCGAGCATCCGGAGCCTGCTGTCGCATGCGCGCCTGGGCACAGGCCTGCCGTTCGTGATCGAGTACAACGGCGAGATCGCCGGTCAGCTCAACGTGTCGAGCATCACCGGCGGCTCGCTCGCCTCGGCGACCATCGGGTACTGGGTGTCGGAGCGGTTCGCCGGCAAGGAACTCACCCCGACCGCCGTGGCGCTGGCGACCGACTACTGCTTCTACAGGCTCGGGCTGCACCGCATGGAGATCTGCATCCGTCCCGAGAACGGTCCGTCGCTTCGCGTGGTCGAGAAGCTCGGCTTCCGCTACGAGGGGCTGCGTCGGCGCTTCATCCACATCAATGGCGACTGGCGGGATCACTTCTGCTTCGCCCTCGTCGTCGAGGAACTCACCGACGGCGTGCTGCGCCGCTGGCTCGACGGCAGGGTGCCCGAGGATGCCGCACGGGTCAGCGATCACGACCGCGCGGCGGCGGCCGTTCCGCTCCCGGTCACGACGCGATTCTAGAAAGTCTTCGCAACACGCCCCCGGTGCCGCGGCCGCGTGGACTGACACTGCCCTACCGTGGACCCCATGGGTGACGCGCTCAGCGGTGGGGTGATGGTGGCGATCGCCGCTGCGCTCTGGATCGCCTACCTCGTCCCGAGCTGGCTGCATCGTCGGCAGTACCTCGCCACGGAACGCAATGCCGTGCGACTGCAGCAGACCCTGCGCATCCTCGCCGAGACGGCTGAGACCCCCGAGGCTGTGCGCCTGGAGACGACGGCACGCGCCGTCGCGGCCCAGGAGCATGTGCTGCGGGAACACCAGGCGGCGGAGCGCGCTCGCCTGAAGGCCGAGGCGACCATCGCCACCGAGACCCGTCGCGCCGCCGAGCGCGAGGCTGCCGAATCCGTGCGTCTGGCGCGTGCCGCCGCCGCTCGTTCCGCCTCCGCTGCGGGCCGTGCCCGTACTCGTGCCCGAGCCGTCCGCCGCAACCGCGCGCTCACCTCTCTCGGCCTGCTGCTGTCGCTCATCGCCCTCGTGGCCGGTGTCGTGACCGGAGCCCTCGGAGCCACGTGGACTCTCGCCGTCGCCGGGCTGGGCGGCACCGTCGTCGCCCTGTTCGTGCTCTCGTCGTTGGCGAAGGCGGGTCGGCGAGTGCCGGTATCCGTCGCTGCTGCCCCTGCCGCAGTCTCCGAGCGGTTCGTGCCCGTGGAATTCGCGGATGCCGCCCCGGTGGCGACCCGCCCAGCCTGGACTCCGCGCCCGTTGCCGAAGCCGCTCACCCTCGAGCGAGGCTCCGTCGCGGCCGCCGCGATGGACTCCGTGGAGGAGGCCGCCGCCCTGCGCCGTGCGGCCGTCTTCGCGGCGATGAGCGAGAAGGCCGCGGCCATGAACGCCGGTGCCCCGGTGCCGCTGCGTCGTGCTCCGGCAGCGTCGGCGCCGGCCGCAGAACGGACCGCCGCGCCAGCTTCCGCATCCGTCCCCGCCGTCGACAGCCGCTTCGCCCGCATGGGCATCATCGACGACGCTGCGCCCGGAATGAGCGACCTCGACGCCGTTCTGCGCCGCCGCCGCGTGGGCTGATTCCGGCTGGTTCGAGACCGTCCGGATCGGATGGTATCGTTGGAAATGTCAGGGCCTATGGCGCAGTTGGTAGCGCGCCTCGTTCGCATCGAGGAGGTCAGGAGTTCGAATCTCCTTAGGTCCACAGACACCGAAGAACCCCCGGGAGCCGAGCTCCCGGGGGTTCTTCGGTCTCACCAGCCCAGCGTGCCCGGCTCGCCCTTGAACGGTCCGACGACGGTCGAGGTGATCCAGCCGCCGTAGAAGCCTCCGGGCTGCGGCACGACGATCTCGCCGTCGACGCTCGCGTCATCGACCTGGCCGGCATAGACCGCCACGCGGTCGCGCAGCAGTTCGTATCCCGGCTCGGGAGTCGGATAGGTCCAGGCCGCGCGCTCGGCCGTGGCGTCGCCTGACGTGAGCGAGAAGTACCGGGCCGAGCCCTTGAACTCGCAGAACGAGGAGCCCGCGGCCGGAATCACGCTTCCCGGCGAGAAGTCGGCGATCGGCAGGTAGTAGACCGGCGGATGGCTGGTCTCGAGCACGCGCACGACGTCGCGAGTGTCGACGATGACAGTGCCGCCCAGGCGGATGCGCACCCGGGCGTCGATCTGCTCGATCAGCGGGGGCCGAGGGTAGTCCCACACCGATTCCTGGCCGTCGGCGGGTCGGATGGGCGTCACAGGAGTCCTCATGGCCGGATGCTACGCCGCAGGCTGGGTAAACACCCGGGAACGCGGAACGCCTCCGCCCGGATCGGGCGGAGGCGTTCTGTCGAAGGTCAGGGTCAGCTCTTGAAGGCGTCCTTGACGTCGTCGCCGGCCTGCTTGACGTTGGCCTTGGCCTGGTCAGCGTGCCCCTCTGCTTCGAGACGCTCGTTGTCGGTCGCCTTGCCGACGCCCTCCTTGACCTTGCCCACAGCCTCTTCGGTACCGTGCTTGATCTTGTCGTCCAAACCCATGAGAGTCCTCCTTCGATCGATTGATTCCACGCTCTCAGGATCGCCGGTGTGCTGCTAGGGGTTGACTTCCCAGCTGACCGACGTCACCTCCCGAGTCCGCGGTAGTGCGCCTTCTCGGCAGCGTCCAGGTGCTCGAGCGCGTTGCTCAGCATCACGCGAGGCATGGCGGCCGCGTGGGCCTCGAGGAACCCCAGGAGAGCCGGGCGGTCGGCGTCGCCGGCGTAGCGCAGCATCCATCCGGCCGCCTTCGTGACGAGGGGTTCCGGGTCGGCGAGCAGAAGTTCGGAGATGGCGAGGGCATCGGCGACCTCACCGGCCCTGATGAACCACGCCGTCGCCAGCAGGGCCGAGCGTCGGTCGGGCCAGAAGGAGGAGCGCGCCAAGGTGTAGAGCGGGTCGCGCGGCTTGTCGCTGAGCCAGCCGCCGAGCACGTCGCGAGCGGCGAGGTCGACCAGGTCCCAGTTGTTCACGCGGTCGGATCGCCGCAGGTAGAGCTCGTACAGTTCGCCGCGGCGTTCGACCGTCGCCGTCTTCGCCGCCGCCGACTTGCCCATGATGCTGCAGGCGCCGACCCTGACCTCGTGCACCGGGCTCTCGAGTATGAGCTCGAGCTCGGACACCGGCATGGCGAGGTGGCGCTTCGACAGCTCGAAGATCGATCCCATCCGCACCCCGATGAACTGCTCGTCGGGGCCCGCGGTGAAGTAGCGCAGGATCTTCGTCAGTTCGGCCGGGTCGCGGAGCGCCTCGAGCTCCGCGATGAATCCCGCCGCCGTCGACGTCATGGCTCAGCTCGTGGCATCCGTCAGCATGGTGAGGGTGGGGGTTCCGTCGACGTCGGCGAGTTCCAGCGACACCGAGAGCGAGCCGAGTTCGGAGAGGGCGGACACGTGGGTTCCGCCGCAGGGGATGCTGACGGATGCTTCGGCCAGGTCGGCCACCCACGATCGGCGGTCGGTCAGCCCGGGCCCGGCGACCTCGATGTGCACAGGGGCGTCCTCGGAGATCCAGGTCGCCAGGGTCGCCGCCGTCGCCGCCTCGATCTCGGCGAGCTGTTCGGCGAGGCCGTCGGTGCTGAAGCCCTTGCGGCGCAGGGACTTGTTGAGGCGGAACACGTCGGTGGAGCCCTGGGGACGGATGAGCGAGCTCGCGATGGCGGCACCGTCGAAGTCGGGCTCGCCGAGACCGTCGGCACGTACCTCCTTCGTCCAGCGGTCGGCGACTGCACGGTTGAGCGCCAGCGAGGCCAGGTGGCAGGCTGTGTGGCCGATGGAGAGGGCGTTGCGGTACTCCTCGTCGACCACGACGGTCACCTCGTCGCCGGCGGCGATGGCGGCATCCGGGTCGAGCAGGTGGGCGACGACGAAGGCCCAGCCCTCCTCGCCCTTCCGAACGGGGACATCGGCCCCGATGAACAACGTCTCGCCGTCGGTCGCGGCGACGACGGCCTCGGTCACAGCCACCTCATCGCCGGCACCGGTCACCAGGACGGCGCGGTCGGAACCCTGGTCGGGCCAGCCGGCGTCGACGGGGTGGCAGGACGTCTCATCGAGGAGAACGACGATGCGTCCGTCGGCCACGGTCTCGACGTGCAGCACCGTGGCGCCGTTGCGGGTGCTGCCGGCCGGGTAGAGGACGACGGTGTCGGTGGAGGGAAGTGTCATGCCTCTATTCTGCTGGAGGCTGCAGGACCGACAGGATGTTGCCGGCGGGATCGGTGAACCAGGCGATGTCGGGCCCGGGATGCTTTCCACCCGGCCGCTGGATGCCGCGCTCGTCCTGGCCGAAGCCCTCGTAGCGCAGCAGCCGGACGCCGGATGCCTCGAGCGAATCGACTGCCGCGTCGATGTCGGCGACCTCGAGGTTGAGGATCGTGTACGTCGCCGGCACGTGGTCGGGCTTCGGGTAGACGAAGATGTGGTGGTCGTCGCCGAGATCGAGCACGAGGCCTCCCATCTGCTCGGTGACGCCGAGGCCGAGGGTGTCGGCGTAGAAGGCCTTGGCGGCCGGGACGTCGGGCACGGCGAAGCCGCTGAAGATCCGCGTTGATTCGATCATCGCCCCAGCCAAGCACCGAGTGGCCCCGACGACAAGACCGACAACGAGTCCGTCGCCACGTCCGTCGCTCAGACCCGGTCGGTGTGCTCGTGCACCTTCTTGCGGCCGAGTTGGATCGGCAGCGCCATGAGCGGTCCGACGAAGCGGCGCTGCAGCTTCCGGGCCGGGCCGAGCGCTGCCTGCACCAGGTACTGGCCGAGGATGGCGCCCGCTGCCAGCGCCGCGGCGACGGCCGCCGCGGTGAGGAGCGACAGCAGGCCGTCGATGTCGGCATCAGCCACCTGCAGCAGACCCTGGAACAGGATGAGGCCGGGCACCAGCGGCACGAGGGCGGAGACCACGGCCACGAGGGGCGGCACCCGCACGACGAGCACCGCGATGGCGGCGAGGACGCCGACGATCACTGCGGCGCCGGCCGAGGCGAAGACTATGCCGGCCTCGGCTCCGACGAAGAGCAGGTAGAGCAGTTCGGCGGCGGCGCCGAGGAGGCAGACGGCCCAGAAGGCCCGCAGCGGAACCTGCACGGCGAGGGCGAAGCCGAGGACTATGACCACGGCGGCGACGAGCTGCATCGGCAGGTTGTCGATGGACGGCGACATGGTGGCGTCGATCTCGAGCACGATGCCGAAGCGCGTCAGCAGCAGGGTGGTGCCGAGCACGCCGGCGACGAGTCCGCTGGTGATGAGCACGGCCTCGACCAGTCGCGCGGTTCCGGTGACGTAGAAGCCGGACAGGGTGTCGTGCACAGCCCCGAAGGTGGTGACCCCGGCCAGCAGCATGATGATGGTCGCCACGACGACGAGCGAGGGATTCACCCCGGGATCGAGCGTGTAGACCACGGCGGCCACGAGCGGGCCGATGGCTCCGCCCACGACCGACTGGTAGAACACCGGGACCCGGCGACGTTGCAGGGCTGAGGTGATGAGGTCGATGAAGAGGGTGGCGATGAAGGATGCCGCTGCCACGATGAGACCGCCACCCAGCAGGAGCGCGGCACCGGTGCCCACGAGCGCCCAACCGATGCGGCGGAGCGCCTGCGGGTAGGCCGGCGCTCCGCTGACGATGGCGGCCACCTGGCGTCGGGCATCCGGAACCGAGGGCGGATCATCGATGATGCGGCCGATGAGCTCGGTCGCCCTGGTGAGCTTGTGGTAGTCGAGAGTGCGGTACTTGACGTTGCGGCTGCGCGAGATGGTCTCGTAGGTCGACGGGTTCTCCCAGCTCAACGAGATGAGCGTGTGGGTGATGTCGGCCTCGATGTTGCGCAGCCCGTAGGCGTGCGTCACGGCCTGCATGGCCGCCACGGCGTCCTCGGCACCGGCACCGTTGGTGAACAGCACCTCGGTCACCCTGATGGCGATGTCGAGGACGGCGCGCGTGTAGTCCGCGGCGTCGGTCGAGCTCATGCCCGCCGTGCCGTTGGAAACCGCCATACGAGCAGGTTAGCGGGGGAGCGCGCCTTCGATGAGGTCGACGATCTCGGGGGCGTCGGGCTCCGTCGTCGGGCGGAAGCGGTGCACCTGGCCGTCGGGGGTGATCACGAACTTCTCGAAGTTCCACTTGACCTTGCCGGCCTTGCCGTTGGCGTCCTCGGTCTTCACCAGCTCGGCATAGAGCGGGTGCTGGTTGCGCCCGTTGACCTTGATGCGCTCGAACATCGGGAACGTGACGCCCCACGTGGTCGAGCAGTACTCGGAGATGGCCTCCTCGCTGCCCAGCTCCTGCAGGAACTGGTTGCTCGGGAAGCCGAGCACGGTGAATCCGCGGTCCTCGTACTGCTTCTGCATCGCTTCGAGCTTCTCGTACTGGGGTGCCAGTCCGCAGCGCGATGCGACGTTGACGATGAGCTTGACCTGGTCACCGTAGTCGGCGAGCGTCGTCGTCTCGCCGGTGATGGTCGTGAGCGGAATGTCGTTGATGGTGGTCATATAGATGACAATGCCACCGCTGGCCGGATTATGCCCGCAGAAACCCGATTCGCGGTGGATCGACGGTTCCATCCGCCTCAGGAGGCGCGGGCCAACGCCCGGCGCTTGAGGGTGGCCTTGAACCAGCGTGCATCTGGGACGCGGGCGAGGATCGGGCCGAGGATGACCGTGATGAGCACGTACGCCGTGGCCAGCGGTGCCAGCAGCGGTGCGACGCCGGCCCCGACGGCGAGGCCGGCGATGACGATGGAAAACTCGCCGCGGGCCGTGAGCGCGAAGCCGGCGCGCCAGCGGCCGGGGACGCCGATGCCGGCGCGCTTCGCCGAGATGTAGCCCGTTGCCACCTTGGTCGCCATCGTGACGGCGGCCAGGATGATGGCGGGCACGAGCATGCCGATCAGCTCGCCCGCATCCGTCGCCAGTCCGAAGAAGACGAAGAAGACCGCCGCGAAGAGGTCTCGGAGGGGCGTGAGCACCTCGCCGGCGTTCTGCGCCACCCGTCCCGACAGGGCGATCCCCACGAGGAACGCCCCGACAGCCGCCGACACGTTCACCTGGGCGGCAAGGCCGGCGACGAGCATGGTGAGGCCGAGCACGCCGAGCAGGAGCGGCTCGTTGTGTTCCGGCGTGAAGATGCGCGAGATGACGTGCCCGTACCGCAGGGCGAGGAAGAGGATGAGCACGACGGCCCCGACGGCGATGGCGACGGTGATGGCGCCCTGCAGCAGGCTGACGCCGATCACGACGGCCGACAGCACCGGCAGGTAGAACGCCATGGCCAGGTCCTCGATCACGAGGATGGCCAGCACTGTCGGAGTCTCGCGGTTCGAGATGCGGCCGAGGTCGCGGATGGTCTTGGCGATCACCCCGGACGAGGACACCCAGGTGATGCCCGCGAGGGCGACGGCCGCGACGGGCCCCCACCCGAGGAGCAGGGCGAACGCAGCGCCGGGGAGCGCGTTGAAGAGCGCGTCGATGATGCCGGCGGTCTTGGACTGCTTGAGGTTGGTGAGCAGCTCGCTGGCGGTGTACTCCAGCCCGAGGAGCGCGAGCAGGAGGATGACGCCGATCTCACTGCCGATGGCGAAGAAGTCGCTGCTGGCATCGAGCGGGATGAACCCGCCCTCTCCGAACGCGAGCCCGGCGATGAGGTAGAAGGGGATGGGCGAGATGCCGATGCGGATGGACAGGCGCCCGAGCAGACTCATGCCGAGTAGCAGCGCGCCGACTTCGATGAGGATCAGCGTGTTGTCATGCACTGGCGCGCCCCCGGATCAGTCGGGGCCGTTGGCCATGAGCCGACCGGCGGCGTCGAGACCGTCCCGCGTGCCGACGGCGACGATGACGTCACCGGGGCGGAGGATCTCTGCGGGGGTCGGAGAGGGGATCACCTTCTTGTCGCGCACGATGGCGACGATGGAGACGTGCGTGCGGGTGCGCGTCTTGGTGTCGCCGAGCGGCCGATTGATGAAGGGCGAGTCGGTCGCGAGTTCGAGCTGCTCGGTGTAGAGCCCCTCGGTGTCAGCACTCAGCCGGGTCAGGCGGCTGAGGGTGACGGAGGTCCCGAGGACGTCGGCGAGAGCCTCGGCCTCGTCCTCGGTGATGGGGATCGAGTCCCGACAGGCGTCGGGGTCGTCGACGTCGAAGATCCCCAGGTTGCGCTCGCCGTCGCGATAGGACACGACGCTCAGGCGACGGCCGCTCTCGGTGACGAGATCGTGACGCATGCCGATGCCCGGCAGGTCGATCTTCTCAATGCGAATTCCCACGCATACAAACTACTCCGGTTGGGGACGGCATCCGTTCGCGCCCTCTCCGGGCGCTGGGGCACGTGCGAACGGAGATCTGGTGGGCATCGTCGAATTCGCAGTTTGGGCGGGTGGTGCAGCATCCGCACCCGCCGAGAGGTCGTACTCGGTGAGCGCCACTCGCAAGAACTGGGGAGTCGAGGAGCGGCAACTAGCCGATCGGGCCCAGCCAGGCGTTGGCGACCGTGCTGTGCGCGGATTCGGCATCCGACGGGTGGAAGATGCCGGCGAGAACGTCGCGGTAGAGCCGTCCCAGCTCGCTGCCGGCGAAGTAGGAGCTTCCGCCCGAGACCCGCACCGCCTGGTCGACGACGTGGCGGGCGTTCTCGGTGGCGCGGATCTTCAGGCCCACGAGCTTCGGGAACCACTGGGCGCCGTGGTCGACCTGCTCGTCGACGTCGCGGGCGAGGGCGACGAGCTGGGGTCGGATGCCGTCCTGCGCGATGGCGGCATCAGCAATGCGCCAGCGGATGTCGGGGTCCTGTGCGTACGAGCGGCCATCGGCCTTGAGCGAGGTGCGGCGGTGCGCTGCCGCCACGGCGAGCTCGAGGGCGCGCTGGCCGACGCCGGTGTAGACGGCGGCGAGCAGGATCTCGAAGTTCGAGAAGATCGCGAACACCAGTGGGTCGGGGTTGGGGCCGGGGTCGAGCCGTCGGATGATGCGATCCGCGGGGGAGTGGGCACCGGCGAGCACAGTCGACTGGCTCTGCGACGCCCTCATCCCCAGGGTGTCCCAGTCGTCCTTGCGGGTGACGCCGGGGTCGGCGCGGTCGACGAAGCCGTAGACGATCTTCGGCGCATCGGGTGACGTGGTGTCAAGGCCCATCGTGCCGAGCCTGGTCCACGCCGGGGAGAGCGAGGTGAACACCTTGGTACCCGTGAACGTGTAGCCGCCGTCAGGCTCAGGGGCGGCATCCGTCGTCGAACCGAACAGCACCAGGTCGTTGCCGGCCTCGCTGATGCCGAAGCCGAACACCTCGCCGGCGCCGGCCTCGCTCAGGAGGAAGTCGAGGGAGGAGTCGCCGCGGTCGTGCAGCACCTTGGCCACGCCGGTCCAGACCAGGTGCATGTTCACGGCGAGGGCCGTGGCAGGAGCAGCCGATCCGAGGCGCACCTGCTCGAGAGCGACCTGCTCGAGCGTGAGTCCCAGGCCACCGAACTCGACCGGGACGAGCGCGCGCAGGTAGCCGATGGCCACGAGTTCGTCGAAGTCCTCGGTGAAGAAGGCGTTGTCGCGGTCGTAGCCGGCTGCTCGCGCACGGATGCGCTCCAGCAGGGCGTCGTCGAGGAGCGGGGAGTCGGATGCGTTGCTCACGCTCCACACATTACGCGCGGGTGTCGACCGGATCGGGCTCTGGAGCAGGCTCCGGCGTGAGGTTCGCGTTCGGCGGAGCACCCGGTCCCGGGGCGGGTGCCAACGGCCCCGGCGGCGTTCGAGGCTTCCGTCGCGCCGCCCGCACGATGAGCAGCACGATGAGCGCGATCACGCCGAACAGCAGCAGCCAGGGCAGGAAGGCGCCGATCACGACCAGGGTGCCGGCGAGGAATCCGACGAGGGCGTTCCAGCCGGCGATGAAGCCGTCCCAGAAGGTCTGCGGGGAGCCCGCCGACACGACGCCGGGCGCGGTGAACTCGACCGAGAGCGTGGAGAACTCAACCTGGTCGGCGAGGAGGTCGCGTTGGGTCGTCAGGCTGTCGAGTTCCGCTTGGCGGGCCGACAGTGCGTTCTCGATCTCGATGAGGTCGGCGGTGCTGTCGGCATCGGCCATCAGGCTCTCGAGTCGCTTCGTCGAGGTCTCGAGCGCACGGATGCGGGCATCGATGTCCTGCTTCTGCTGCGTGACATCGGCGGCCTGCGTCGAGTACTGCGTCACGTGGCCGAGCTTCTCGAGGTCGGCGACGACGGCCTGATACCGATCGGACGGGATGCGCAGCACCACCGACGCACTGGCCGCCTGGAAATCCGTGCCGGGCTGCTCGTTCTGCGAGTCGATGCGTCCGCCGGCGGATTCGGTCAGCGTCACGGCCTTGCCCGCCGCCGACACCGGATCCTCGGCCGTCACCCACAGCGTCCCGGTGGTGACGACCTCGCGGGTCGTCGCATCGGACGCGAGCTGGCCGGCACTGTCGGCGGCACCGGCCTCCCGGCCCGCGTCGACCACGCCGTCGTCGGCCCCGGCCGGAGCCGGCTCGGCGACGGAGCCCCCGCCGTCATCGGAGTCGGAGGAGCCTGATGCCGAGCATCCGGCGAGGGTCAGCAGGGCGGCCACGGCGACGACAGTGGCGAAGTGCGCGCGCTTCATGTCTGCACTGTAGAACCGCAGGTCAGCGGACGGGTGCGACGCAATCCGATCGTGATGTCACGATCGGGTGTCGGCGAGGATGCCGGGGGATCACCGGGCCAGGAGCGCCGCGCTCGTCTCGATGTAGGCGTCGCCATCGAAGGCCTCGAAGATCGTCGACTGCACCATGTAGCCCTGGCAGATGCCGATGTAGACCCATGCCTCCCGGGTCGCGCGTGCCTCGGCCTCGGCCTCGCTCAATCCGGTCGAGCGAACGTGCCACGCCGCGAGATAGGTCTGGAAGACGTTCCGGATCGAACCGGCGATGGCGTCGGCGACACCGCGCAGTCCGGCATCCGTCGCTGCAGCAGCCCAGAGCTGGAGCAGCACGCTGAGGTCGACGAACTCGCGCTCCACGCCGCGCAGGAAGACTCCGATGAGCTCGCCCGGCTCCATGAGCTCCTCGCGCTGGAGGGCGATCTCCACCTCGGCCATGCGCTGGCCGAGCAGCTCCGAGACCGCCAGCTGGATGAGTTCGTTCTTGCTCTTGTAATGCCCGTAGATGGCGCCGGCGGACAAGCCGGACTCGGCGATGATGTCGGCCACCGAGGTACCGTCGAAGCCCTTGCGCGCGAAGCAGCGCATCGCGGCCTGGGCGATCTCGGTGCGGCGGGCGATCCGATGCTCTTCACTGACTTTCGGCATACTCACATAATAAAAAGAACGTTCGTTCTTGACAAGCCGATGCGGTGAGTTCACAATAAAGAACGATCATTCGTTTTCAGCGATCACTTTCCCCCGCGTAATACCCGTAGGAGCCGTCATGTCCGAGACCATCGTCACCAGCCCGCACACGAAGTGGGGGCGTTCCATCGGCATCGCCATCGGGGCAGCACTGGTCGCCGCCGTGTTCGTGCTCGCCTTCATCTGGCCGGGCATGACCAGCTCGATCAAGGACTTCCCCATCGCGGTCACCGGTGATGTGAAGCAGGTCACGGCATTCACCGACGCCCTCGACGAGAACGCCGCGGGGCGCTTCGACATCACGACAGTCGACTCCCGCGATGACGCCGTCACGGCCATCGAGGAGCGGGTCGTGTACGGGGCCGTCGTGCTGAGTGATGACCCCGAGGTGCTGACCGCCAGCGCCGGCGGAACCGTCAACGCCACCGTGATGGCCCAGGTCGCGTCCCAGCTGCAGCACCAGGTGACGGCGGCCGTCACCGAGGGTGTTCAGGCCGGCATCGCGAAGGCATCGGCAGCGCAGGCTGCCGGGCAACTGCCGGCCGATCAGGCCCTCGCCATCATCGAGAAGGCGAGCGCCGTCACAGCTCCGACCGTCACCACGACGGATGTCGTCCCCCTCGCCGACACTGATCCTCGCGGCGTCGGCTTCGCCTCGGCCGCATTCCCCATGGTGATCGGCGGCATGATCGGCGGCGTCCTGATCTCGCTGCTGGTCACGGGGGTCTGGCGCCGCCTCTCCGCCCTGGCTGCGTACGCCGTCGTCGCGGGGCTCGGACTCACGGCGATCATGCAGACCTGGTTCGGTATCCTGCAGGGCGACTTCCTCCTGAACTCCGTCGCCGTCGGGCTCTCGTTGCTCGCAACCGCCAGCGTCATCGTCGGAGCGACGGCCCTCATCGGTCGGGCCGGCATCGCCGTCGGCGCCCTGCTCACGATGCTCGTCGGCAACCCCCTGTCAGCGGCCACCCAGCCCATGCAGTTCCTGCCGGGCGCCTGGGGTGCGATCGGGCAGTACTTCGTTCCCGGCGCCTCGACCACCCTGCTGCGCGATCTGTCGTACTTCCCCGAGGCCGACGCCTCGCAGGCGTGGCTGGTGCTCGGCGGCTGGGCTGTCGCCGGAGTCGTCCTGAGCGTGCTCGGCCACTTCCGCAGCCAGGAGGTCGTCCACGTGGAGGGATCCCTCGAGGCGCCGCGTACCACCGGCAGCCTCGCCGCGCTGCCGGCCTGACGTCCCCCTAGTCTGGAACCATGGAGCATCACACCCTCGGACGTACCGGCCGCACAGTCTCGGTCATCGGACTCGGCACCTGGCAGTTGGGAGCCGACTGGGGTGAGGTGAGCGAGTCGGATGCGCGTGACGTGCTCGCGGCATCCGTCGACGCCGGGGTCACGTTCTTCGACACCGCCGACGTCTACGGCGACGGGCGGTCGGAGAGCGTGATCGGCGCGTTCCTGGCCGACAACCCCGGCCACGACATCACCGTGGCGACCAAGATGGGCCGTCGCCTCGAGCAGCTGCCGGAGAACTACGTGCTGGCGAACTTCCGCGAGTGGACCGACCGCTCGCGTCGGAACCTCCGCGTCGACACCCTCGACCTGGTGCAGCTGCACTGCCCGCCGTCTGCGGTGTTCACCAGTGACGAGGTCTACGACGCGCTCGACACGCTCGTGTCCGATGGGGTCATCGCGAACTACGGCGTGAGCGTCGAGACCACCGCGCAGGCGCTCGACGCGATCGCCCGACCGGGCACCGCGACGGTGCAGATCATCCTCAACGCCTTCAGGCAGAAGCCGCTCGATGAGGTGCTTCCTGCGGCACAGGCCGCCGGAGTCGGCATCATCGCCCGCGTTCCGCTGGCCTCGGGACTGTTGAGCGGCAAGTACACCCGCGCCACGACCTTCGCCGCGAACGACCACCGCACCTACAACCGCGACGGCTCGGCGTTCGACGTGGGGGAGACGTTCTCGGGCGTGCCATGGGAGACCGGGCTCGAGGCCGCGCACGAGTTCGCCGATCTGGTTCCGGATGCCGTTCCCGTGGCCGAAGCGGCCCTGGCGTGGATCGCCCAGCACCCGGCCGTCAGCGCCGTCATCCCCGGCGCGCGCTCGGTGAAGCAGGCCGTGGCGAATGCCGCGGCTGGTTCCACGCCTCCGCTCGGTGCAGCGTTCGACTCGGCCGTCGCCGACCTGTACGACCGCAGGCTGCGGGAGCTCATCCACCCGCGTTGGTGACTTCCCGTTGATCGAGTAGTGCCACGACGAAGTCGGACACGTATCGAGATCACGCTGAAGTGCGCTTCCTCGAGAGGCGCCGTCGGGAGTGGTCTCGATATGCCTGCTCGCTTCGCTCGCGGGCTGCTCGACCGGCGGGGTCTGCTCGCTTCACTCGGTTCTCAGCGAGCGGGGATGGCGAAGCGCACCTAGTCGTCGTCGGGGTCGCGACCCGTGCGCTCGCCGGCGTCGAGCCGGGCGATCGCCTCGAGGTCGGCATCCGTCAGCTCGAAGTCGAAGACGTCGGCGTTCGCGCGGATGCGCTCGGGCGACGCCGACTTCGGGATGACGACGTTGCCCTGCTGCAGGTGCCAGCGGATGGCGACCTGCGTCGCTGTCGCCCCGTGACGCTCGCCGATGGCCGTCAGCGTCGGGTCGTTCACGGCCCGGCCGCGGGCGAGCGGGGACCACGCCTCGGTGACGATGAGGTGCTCGGCGTGGAACGCGCGCAGCTCGCGCTGCTGGAGCCACGGATGCAGCTCCACCTGGTTGACGACCGGGTGCACGCCCGTCTCGTCGAGCAGGCGCTGCAGGTGGTGGGCGTGGAAGTTGGAGACGCCGATGGAGCTCGCGCGGCCCTCCTCGCTCAGCCTGATGAGAGCGCGCCAGGTCTGGACGTAGAGGTCGGTGCTCGGCACCGGCCAGTGGATGAGGTACAGGTCGATGCGGTCGAGGTTCAGCCGCTCCATGGTGGCGTCGAAGGCGCGCAGGGTGGCGTCGTAGCCGTGGTCGGCGTTGCCGACCTTCGAGGTGACGAAGACGTCGTCGCGCTCGATCCCGGAGTCGTCGATGCCGAGCCCGACGCCGGTCTCGTTCCCGTACAGGGCGGCCGTGTCGATGTGACGGTACCCGGCGTCGAGCGCGGCGACCACCACGGCGGGGGTGTCGGCATCCGAGATCTTGTACACGCCGAGACCCAGCTGCGGGATGCTCAGCCCGTCGCTCATGGTCAGCCGATGCGAGAGGTCCATCAGCTGGGCTGCACGCTCACTGGCTCGGTGTCGGGAAGCGGACTGGCGTCGCGACCGCGCAGGTCGGGGTGCCAGCGCTTGCCGACCACGGGGACGATGAAGCCGACGAGGGCGAACGCCGTGGCGGCCCAGAACGCTCCGACGGGACCGCCGGTGTCGATGAGGAACCCCGCCGCGGCGGAGCCGAGGGCGGCGCCGATGAGCTGTCCGGTGCCCACCCAGCCGTAGGCCTCGGCCGTGTCGCTGAACTTCACGCTGGCCGACACCATGGCGAACAGCACGGCGAGGGCCGGAGCGATGCCGATTCCGGCGACGAACAGGGTGACGGAGAGCCAGAGGAACTCGTTGCCCTCCATGGCGACGAGGCCGAGCATGGCCGCTGCGGTTCCGATGAAGACGATGAACATGCGTCGTGCGCTCGCCCACGGGCCGATGGCGATGTGGCCGAAGCTGAGTCCGCCCGCGATCGAGCCGATCGAGAAGATCGCGAGCACGATGCCGGCCTCGGCGCCGCCGTGCCCGAAGACGGCGACGACGCCGGCCTCGATGGCGGCGCAGGCGCCGACGAGGAGGAAGCCGACGATGGTCGCGAGCATGACCGGAGGACGACGCAGCACTGTGCCGAAGCGGCGCTTGCTGCGGGGAATGCGAACGCGACCGAGCTCTGGGGAGGACAGGAACCAGAGTCCGCCGCCGACGAGGAAGATGACGGCGGTCAGGATGCCCCACACCGTGCTGATCTGGGTGGCGATGAAGGTCGTCACGACAGGTCCGACAACCCAGATGATCTCCTGCGCCGTGGCGTCGAGCGAGAACAGGGGTGTGAGCTGGCGGGAGTTGACCATCTTCGGATAGATCGTGCGCACTGCAGGCTGGATGGGCGGCATGCTGAGCCCGGCGAGAGCGCCGACGGCCATGTACCAGGGGACTGTGAGCGGCAGCAGTGCTATCGCCGTCACGGCCGTCGCGCAGATGGCGATGGTGACGGCGATGACCTGGCGCATGCCCCACACGCCCATGAGGCGGCTCGTCAGCGGACCGGCGATGGCCTGGCCGATGCTCGTGGCCGCCAGCACGAGGCCGGCGGAACCGTAGGAGCCCGTCTGCTGCTCGATGTGCAGCAGGAAGGCGAGCGAGAGCATCCCGAACGGGAAGCGGGCCGTGAGCTGCGCGCTGATGATCCGGGCCACGCCCGGCGTCTTCAACAGATCCGAGTAAGCGCTCACGATGATCCAGACTATCCGGTTGGTCGGGACGCCCGTCAGGGGGTTAGCGTGTACTGATCACGAACCGAAGGGTGCCATGTCAGACCAGCTCATCAGTGTTGACGAGCTTGCCGCAGCGCTCTCGGGCGACGCCAGACCACGACTGCTCGACGTGCGCTGGAGCCTCGGCGGGCCGGATGGGCGCGGCGAGTTCGCGCTCGGCCACATTCCCGGCGCCGTGTACGTCGACCTCGACGAGGAGCTCGCGCGACACGGCGAGCCGACGGACGGACGGCATCCGCTGCCCGAGATCGCCGATCTCGAGCAGTCCGCCCGCGCCTGGGGCCTGAACGTCGGCGATGCCGTGGTGGTCTACGACGACCGCGGCGGACAATCGGCCGCTCGGGCGTGGTGGCTGCTGCGCCACGCCGGCCTCGCCGACGTGCGCCTGCTGGACGGCGGGTGGTCAGCGTGGACGGCTGCGGGTCTTCCCACGACGACGGATGCCGCCACTCCGCCTCCCGGCGACGTCGTCCTCGAGTACGGGCACCTCGCCGTGCTCGGCATCGACGAGGCGGCGGCCCTCCCTCATCACGGCGTGCTCATCGACGCGCGCGCGGCCGAACGCTACCGGGGCGATGTCGAACCGATCGACCCGCGCGCCGGCCACATCCCGGGTGCCGTCAATGCCCCGTCGGCCGACAACCTCGGCCCCGACGGACGCTTCCTGTCGCCCGCCCGTCTGGCCGAGCGCTTCGCGTCGCTCGGAGTCGACTCCCGGCATCCGGTCGGCGTGTACTGCGGTTCCGGCGTGACGGCCGCTCACGACGCCCTGGCCCTGACCATCGCCGGATTCGAGCCGGCGCTGTATCCAGGCTCCTGGTCGCAGTGGTCGAACCACCCCGATCGCCCAGTGGCCACGGGCACCCCCAGCTCCACCATCTCCACCAGCACCGACTAGAAAGTAGAACCCCCATGCGCCTCTCCAGATCACTGCCGGTCATCCTCGCCGCAACGGCGGCGACGGCACTGCTGCTCACGGGCTGCGTCGACAACTCGACGCCGGCCGCGACGACGGGCGGCGGCTCCTCGACGGCCGCAGTCGCGAAGGACGATGCCGCGGCCAAGCTCCTGCCGGAGAAGGTCGCCTCCTCGGGCAAGCTCATCATCGGCACCGACCCGACCTACGCGCCCAACGAGTTCAAGAACGAGGCCGGCGAGCCCATCGGCTGGGGCATCGAGCTCGCCGCAGCCGTCGCGGCCAAGCTCGGCCTGACCCCTGAGTACCAGGTCGCCAAGTTCGACAACATCATCCCGAGCGTCACCGGCGGCAAGGCCGACATCGGCGAGTCCAGCTTCACCGACACGGTCGAGCGCGAGAAGCAGGTCGACTTCGTCAACTACTACACGGCGGGCATCCTCTGGGCGTCGGCGAAGGGCAAGGACGTCGACCCCGAGAACGCCTGTGGACTCACCGTCGCGGTGCAGGCGACGACCTACGAGGACACCGACGAGGTTCCGGCCAAGAGCGACGCCTGCGTGAAGGCAGGCAAGGACCCGATCGACAAGGTGCAGTACGACACGCAGGATGCCGCGACCAACGCCGTCGCACTCGGCCAGGCCGACGCCATGAGCGCCGACTCGCCCGTCACGCTGTACGCGATCTCGAAGACCGACGACAAGCTGCAGGCGGCCGGCGAGTCCTTCGACGAGGCTCCCTACGGCATCGTCGTCGGCAAGGACTCGGGACTGACCGAGGCCATCCAGGCGGCCATGCAGTCGCTCATGGACGACGGCACCTACGGCGAGATCCTCGACACCTGGGGCGTCGCAGACGGCGGCATCTCCGAAGCCACCATCAACGCCGCGGCGAACGGCTGATCATGTCGGACGACGAGCGTCGGCCTGAGCCGATCAAGGCCATCAAGCTGAAGCATCCGTGGCGGAACGTGTTCGCCGTGGTGCTGATCCTCATCGTCGCGCTCGTCGTCATCGACGCCGCCCAGCGGCCGGCTTTCGACTGGGCGTCGGTGGGGAAGTACATCTTCGACCGTCGCATCTCGCAGGCCGCCGTCGTCACCCTCGAGCTCACCGTGCTCTCGATGGTGATTGCGATCATCCTCGGCATCGTGCTCGCCGTCATGCGGCTCTCGCCCAATCCCGTCGTGAAGAGCGTCGCCTGGGTGTACCTCTGGATCTTCCGCGGAACACCGGTCTACGTCCAGCTCACGTTCTGGGGCCTCATCGCCGTCATCTACCAGTCCATCGACATCGGCGTTCCGTTCACCGAACCGTGGATCTCCATGGAGACCAAGAACGTGATCAGCGTGTTCTGGATCGCCGTGATCGGCCTGGCGCTCA
The DNA here is from genome assembly GCF_001422325.1 of Leifsonia sp. Leaf264. Lineage (GTDB taxonomy): Bacteria > Actinomycetota > Actinomycetes > Actinomycetales > Microbacteriaceae > Orlajensenia. The sequence continues at coordinate 817,109 of NZ_LMMR01000001.1, read as the reverse complement.
ACGAGGCCGCCTACATGGCTGAGATCGTGCGTGCCGGACTCCTCTCGGTCGACCCCGGGCAGGAGGAGGCGGCGAAGGCACTCGGGATGAGCTGGTCGCAGACCATGCTGCGCGTCGTGATCCCGCAGTCGATGCGGATCATCATCCCCCCGACGGGCAACGAGGTGATCTCGATGCTCAAGACCACCTCGCTGGTGACGGCCGTGCCGTTCGGCCTCGACCTGTACAACCGGGCGCGCGACATCTCGGCCGAGACGTTCAACCCCATTCCCCTGCTCATCGTGGCGTCGCTCTGGTACCTGCTGTTCACGTCGATCCTCATGATCGGCCAGTACTTCCTGGAGAAGCGCTTCGCCCGCGGTGTCGGCGACCGCCGACCAGACAAGGGGGCTGGGCCCACCGGGACCCTGCCCGTCGTCGGCGCCGGTCAACCGACCGTCATCGCCCCTTCCCACGAGGCCGGAGGCCACTGATGACCGACACCACATCCGTCGCGGCGTCTGTTCCGATGGTCCTCGCCGACGGCGTCTCGAAGAGCTTCGGCACCAACGAGGTGTTGAAGTCCATCTCGCTCGAGGTGAAGCGCGGCGAGGTGATGTGCCTCGTCGGGCCGTCCGGCTCCGGCAAGTCGACCTTCCTGCGGCTGATCAACCACCTCGAGATCCTCTCGGCCGGGCGTCTCAGCGTCGACGGCGACCTGGTGGGCTACAGGGAGACGGCTGGGAAGCTCTACGAGCTGAAGCCGAAGGAAGCGTCCATGCAGCGACGCGACATCGGCATGGTGTTCCAGCGCTTCAACCTGTTCCCGCACATGACGGCGCTCGAGAATGTGATGGAGGCGCCCATCCGCGTCAAGGGCCAGCCGAAGCAGGAGGTGCGCAAGCGCGCACTGGAGCTCCTCGCCCGGGTGGGTCTCGCAGAGCGTGCCGACTACTACCCGGCTCACCTCTCGGGCGGCCAGCAGCAGCGCGTCGCCATCGCGCGGGCGCTGGCGATGGACCCCAAGCTCATGCTCTTCGACGAGCCGACCAGCGCGCTGGACCCCGAGCTCGTCGGCGAGGTGCTCGACGTGATGAAGGAGCTCGCGACGTCAGGGATGACCATGATCGTGGTGACGCACGAGATGGGCTTCGCCCGCGAGGTGGCCGACTCCCTGGTCTTCATGGACGGTGGCGTGGTCGTGGAGTCCGGCGATCCGCGCGAGGTGCTCTCGAACCCGACGCACGAGCGTACGAAGGCGTTCCTCTCGAAGGTGCTGTGATCCCGACGGTTCGCTGAGCGTCGGATGCGGCCCGCGGGCGAGCGCGGGTCGCACGTAACTCGACGCAACCGCGGCGATGCGGCATCCGCTGCCGACGTAGCCTGTCTGTCATGTCCATCGCCGAGTCGCCGTCGCCTGAGCTGTCGCCAGCGCTCGCGTCAGCCATCGACGCGCCGGCCTGGGAGGTGCTGCCCTCGGTGGCGCACCTCATCGGCGAGACGCCGATGGTCGAACTCAGTGTGCTGACGCGCGGGCTGCCCGTGCGCATCGTCGTGAAGCTCGAGGGTCGGAACCCCGGCGGCTCGGCCAAGGACCGTGCAGCGCTGAACATGGTGCGCGCGGCGGAAGCGTCGGGCGCGCTCGCTCCTGGCGGCACCATCGTGGAGTCGAGCTCGGGCAACACCGGCATCGGCCTCGCCCTCGTCGGCCGCCTGACCGGACATCCGGTCGTCATCGTGCACGACGCGAACACCTCCGCCGAGAAGAAGGCGCTGCTCGCGGCGTTCGGCGCGAGGCTGGTGGAGGCCGACTGGGACGCCTCGCCCGACGACCCGGCGAACCCACGGGCCATCGCCGCCGGCATCACGGCGGAGACGCCGGGCGCGTGGCAGTCGCGCCAGTTCGACAACGCCGACAACCCCGAGGCCCACGTGCTGACGACAGGCCCCGAGCTCTGGCGCCAGACCGCCGGCCTCGTCACCCACTTCGTCGCCTCGATCGGCACCGGCGGCACCATCAGCGGCGTCGGTCGCTACCTGCGCGACGTGTCCGGCGGAGGCGTGCGCATCATCGGCGCCAACCCCATCGGCTCGACCTACGGGGGCGGCCCTGACGGACCCATCCGCATCGACGGCGTCGGCACGCGCTGGCCGCGCGAGTGGTGGCCGCTGAACGTCGACTCCGCCGTCATCGACGAGGTGCGTACCATCGACGATGAACGCGTGCACGAGGTGGCGCGCTCCCTGGCACTCGAGGAGGGCCTGCTGCTCGGGCCGTCATCGGCCCTGGCCGTGGCCACGGCCCTGGAGGTCGCCCGTGAGGCGCCAGCCGGATCCGTCATCGCCGTGATCTCACCGGATTCCGGCCTCAACTACCTGAGCAAGGGACTGTACACATGAGCCTGCTGCACTTCGGATGGTTCCTGGGGGCCGGCTTCGGAGTGCAGGGGTGGGGTGACGACAGCTACGGCGTCGGATACGACTGGAAGAAGCCGCAGGTCTACCAGGACGCCGCACGCGTCTTCGAGGCATCCGGACTCGACCTCCTGGTCATCGAAGACGGTGTGACAGTACCCGACACCTACGGCGGAACGGCCGAGGTCAACCTCGCCAGCGCGCGCTTCGTGCCCAAGCACGATCCGCTGCCCCTCGTGCCCTACCTGCTCGGCGCCACGTCGAAGCTCGGAATCGTTCCGACGCTCTCGGCCAGCTTCTACGAACCCTTCACAGCCGCGCGCCTGTTGTCGACGCTGCAGCATTTCGCGGACGGGCGGCTCGGCTTCAATGTCGTGACGAGCGGCAGCGACCTCGCCGCGCAGAACTACGGCCTCGACAAGCAGATCGAGCACGACCTGCGCTACGACCGTGCCGATGAGTGGATCGACGTCGTGCGCAAGCTCTGGCGGTCGTGGGAGCCCGACGCGATCGTCGAGGACGTCGCCGGCGGGGTGTTCGCCGACTTCAGCAAGGTTCACACCATCGACCACGATGGCCGCTTCTTCAAGGTTCGCGGACCCCTCACGAACGCCCCGCTGCCCGAGGAGCCCGTGATGGTGCAGGCCGGCGCCTCCGGCCGTGGGCAGGCCTTCGCCGGCAAGAACTCCGACGTCGTGCTCGCCCTGGCGTCGACACCGGAACGGATGCGAGCCCACCGCGACTCGGTGCGCCAGGCCGCCGCCGACGCCGGCCGCTCGCCCGACGACATCCGCGTGCTCTTCGTCGTGCAGCCCATCGTCACGGCGAACGCCGAGGAGTCGGCCTCGGTGCGCGCCCGTCGCGCCGAGCTGACGACCGCCGCGATCGACGAGGCGCTCCAGTCCATCTCGTACCTCTCGGGCGTGGACTTCAAGCAGTTCGACCTCGACGCGCCGCTGCCCGAGCTCACGACGAACAGCAATCAGGGCACACTCGACAACTTCGTGAAGAGCGCGCCGGCTGGTTCGACGCTGCGCGAGATCCTGCAGACCCGGGCGAAGGGCGACGGCCTGGCCGTCATCGGAACGCCGGACGAGATCGCCGATCACCTCGCGACGCTGGGCGAGCAGGTAGGCGGCGACGGTTTCCTGTTCACCGGCCACGTGCACCCGGCGAACGTGCACCGCACCCTCGATCCGCTCGTCCCGGCACTGCGCCGCCGCGGGGTGCTGCGCACGGAACTCGGCGACGGCGGCCTGCGGCGGAATCTGCTGGACTTCTGATGACCGTCGAGCTCGGGGCCGCCGCGACGACGCCGGACGACATCCGTCGGATCGCCGCCGGAGAGGCCGTCGTGCTGGCGTCGGCCGCACTGGATCGCGTGCGGGCGTCGCGGATCGTCGTCGAGCGCGTGCTGGCGTCGGGGGAGTCGGTCTACGGACTCACGACGCGGCTGGGGTCCGGACGCGACGAGCGGATCGATCCGGAGGACCTGCTCGCCTTCCAGCGCCAGGTCGTGGCGAACCATGACGGCGGTGTCGGCGAGCTCCTCCCCGATGACGCCGTGCGGGCCATCATCGCCGCGCGCCTCGCCGTGCTGCTGAACGGCGGGGCCGGGGTTCGCGAGGAACTCGTGCACGCCGTCGCCGCCCTGCTCGACGATCCGCCCGCCGTGCGACGGCTCGGCTCCGTCGGTGCGGCCGACCTCACCCACCTCGCCGCGCTGCTCGCGGCCCTGGGCGAGCAGGGCTTCGTGCTGGCTCCCCATGAGGCCGCCGCCTTCCTGAGCGCGAATGCCGCCACGATCGGACTGGCCGCTCTCGCCGTGGGGGAGGTGCGTGAGACCGTCGCGTCCGCCGACGCCATCGTCGCACTGAGCCTCCAGGCCCTCGGCGCCCACGGTCCGGCGGGCTCCCTGACGCCGTACTCCGCCGTCGTCCAGGCAGCCACGGGTCGCTCGGGCGCCACCGCGAGCGCCGAACGCATCAGGAACGCCATCGCCGGAAGCTTCCTCGACGACCCGGACCGCATCGTCAGCGTGCAGGACCCGCTATCGCTGCGCACGGCGCCGCAGATCCACGGCGCGGTCTCGGACATCGCCGACCGCATCGACGACGAACTCGGCATCGAACTCGGCTCCCGCCCGGAGAACCCTGTCGTGGACGGCGACAGGATGCTGTCCGGCGGCAACTTCTCGGCTGTGGGGCTGGCGATCGTCATCGAGAGCGCCCGTCTCGGCCTGGCCCACCTCGCGGCGGCGAGCGAGCGCCGCACGGCGCTGCTCTCGTCCGAGCTGCGCACCTTCCGGTCCGCCGGTCGCACCACGCTGGCGGGCCTCAGCTGGTACGCCGCCGCAGATGCGCTGGCGGAGCTGCGCCAGATCGCCGCCCCGGTCTCTCTCGGTGCGACAGTGCTGTCGGGCGTCGAGGACGTGGCCTCCTTCGCGCCGGCCGCCCTGCGTCTGCTCGAGCGCAGCCTGGAGCTGACGCGATCCGTGCTCGCCGTTGAGGCATTGCACGCGGCCGAGCTGCTGGCGCTCGCCGAGCAGCCGCCTCGCCTGTCGGCGGAATCCGCGTCGCTCTACGGTGACGTGACGGCCCTCCGCGAACGCCCGGCGGCCGACGCGGTGGCTGCGGCATCCGTTCTCCTGACGCGTCTCCAGCGCTGAGGAGACGCGCGCGCACGGTCGTGCGGCAGCGGGACAGTGCGCAGGCGTCCCCTCAGTGCTGGGGGAGGTCCTTCTCGAAGGCCAGGTAGCCGACGGCCTCCCAGTCGCCGTCGAGGTCGAACAGCGGCGTGTAGCCGAGGCTGCGGTAGAGGGCGACGGCCTCGGGCTGACGGGCTCCGGTGGTGAGTTCGAGGCGACGGATGCCGCGACGCGACGCCTCGGCCTCGAGCTCGGCCATCACGCGCCGGGCGAGGCCACGGCGGCGGTGGGCCGAGTGCGTCCAGACGCGCTTGATCTCCACGGCGTCGTCGCCTGCGCGCTTGAACGCGCCGCCGGCGACGGGGTCCCCGGCCCCATCGAGCAGGAGCAGGAAGTCGCCGCCGAACTCGGGCGTGAACAGCTCCGCCGGATAGCGCGAGAGCTCCACCGACGACGGGATGCCGTCGTTCAGTCCGTAACGCTCGTCGTACTCGCGCGACAACTCCTCGACGAGGGGGCGGGCGAGCACGTCGTCGGAGCGGACGTGGACGACGGTGACGGATGCTGTGTCGACATCAGGCATGCGAGAACGCTACTCGCGTGCGGCCGGGTGGCCGCCCAGCATGACGAACCGTTGCGCCCGTGCGAGGTCAGCGCCCGCCCAGCACCTTCACGATGCGCTGCAGCGACACAGTCTCGGCGGCGCGCAGCTCCTGTGCGAACAGGCTGATGCGCAGTTCCTCGATCATCCAGCGCGCCCTCACCAGGGATGGCGTCGCGCGCGCGTCGATCGGGATCGTGCCGCCGGCCTCCTCGTAGCGCGCCGTCGCCTGCTGCACCTCGGTCATCCACACGCGGTCGCGCGCCGGGTTCTCGCGGAGCTTCACCACGCGGGCGAGGATGCCGCTGAGGTAGCGCGGAACGTGTCGCAACCGCTCGAGGCCCGTGGCCGAGACGAAGCCGGCGTAGACCAGTCCGCCCACCTGCTCCCGAGCATCCGTCAGCGCCGAGATGACCTGCATGCTGGTCGCCTCCTTCAGCGCCTTGTCGACGGAACGCGAGGCTGCCAGGGTGCGCGACACCAGGCCGACGGTCTCGAACATCGACTCCATGATCACGCCCGAGACGCGGTCGCGCACGGCCTCGAACTCCGAACGCTGGAACAGCATCCCGTCGGGAGCGATGCGGTAGAGCACGTCATCGATGCAGGCGAGCAGGCAGTCGTCGAACAGCGCGTTGGTGCTGCGGTACGGGCTCGCCGCGAGAGCGAGCTTCTCGGTGTTCGTGAGGTGCTGCTGCACGTAGCTCGACGGCGACGGCACGGCGAGGGCGAGCAGTCGACGGATGCCGCCCGGCATGGCCTTCGCCTGGTCCTCGGCCGTCGGCAGCAGGCGCAGGCTCACCGACGCCCCGTCATCGACGAGGGCGGGGTAGGCGCGGATCGAGTTGCCGGCGACCCTGGTGTCGACGTGCCGCGGGATCTCATCGGTGTCCCAGGCGGTGATGCCGGTGCGTTCGCTGAAGCCGCCGCTGGGCCGCAGGCGGGTGCCGGTGAGGGCATCACGCGCGGCGGCGACCTGCGTCGGTCCGCCGGCGCGCTGCCGCGGCGGACGCTCGGCGAAGGTGCGAGCGACAGCGTCGCGCGCCTTGTCGGCGAGCTGCAGCTGCAGGGCGCGCAGGTCCTTGCCCGAGGCGACGGGTCGTCCGCGGTCGTCGACGACGGAGAAGGTCACGCGCAGGTGACCGGGGATGCGATCGAGCTCGACGTCGGCCGCTGTCACCGCGGTGTACGTCAGTCGCTGGATGATCGCGGCGACGGCTGCTGTGAAGGGTTCGTCGGCCGGCTCATCCGGGAGCTCGGCCGCGATCTTCACGGCCCAGTCATTGGCCGGGACGACCTGGCGGCGGATCGCCTTCGGCAGCGCCTTGATGATCGCGGCGATCAGCTCGGTGCGGAGGCCGGCCACCTGCCAGTCGAAGCCGTTCGGGCTCACTCGGGCGAGCAGTGCGAGGGGGATGACGGCTGTCACGCCGTCATCGACAGCCCCGGGCTCGAACCTGTAGCGCAGGGTGAAGCGCTGGTCGTCCTGGCGCCAACTCGGCGGATAGGCGGTCTCGTCGACCTCGGGCGAGTCTTCGGGGGCGAGAGCCTCCGGCGTCATAGTCAGGAGGTCGGGGGTCTCGGTGCGTGCACGCCGCCACCAGCCTTCGAAGCTGCGCGTCGAATAGACGTCGGCGGGAATGCGCTTCTCGTAGAACTCGAAGACGGCCTCGTCGTCGAACAGGATGTCGCGGCGACGGGTGCGTTCCTCGAGTTGCTCGAGCTCGGTGCGCAGCTTGCGGTTCGCACGATCGAAGGCCTGCTTGGAATCCCATTCACCCTGCACGAGCGCGTGCCTGATGAACAGTTCGCGGGCGTAGGGCTGGTCGATGCGGGCGAACTGCACGCGGCGGCGCGGGATGATCGGAACCCCGTAGAGCGTGACCTTCTCGTACGCGACGACGGCGCCCTGCGTCTTCTCCCAGTGCGGTTCGCTGTGGCTGCGCTTGAGCAGGTCGCCGGCGAGCGGCTCCGCCCACGCCGGATCGATGGCGGCGTTCATGCGGCCGAACAGGCGACTGGTCTCGACGAGCTCGGCGCTCATGACGGCATCCGGCTGCTTCTTGGCGAGAGCGGATCCCGGGAAGATGGCGAACCGGGCCTGACGCGCACCGACGTACTCGATGCGCGGTCGACCGGCGGCGCCCTTCGCCGGCTTCTCGTCCTTGAGGCCGATGTGCGAGAGCAGGCCGGCGAGCAGCGCCCGGTGGATGCCGTCGCCGTTGATCTCGCCGCCGGCGTCAGTCACGGCCAGCCCGAGCGGCTTCGCGAGCTGGCGCAGCTGACGGTAGACGTCCTGCCACTCGCGCACGCGCAGGTAGTTGAGGAACTCGCTCTTGCAGAGGCGGCGGAACGCGCTCGACGAGAGCGCGCGCTGCTGCGTCTCGATGTAGGTCCAGAGGTTCAGCAGCGTCAGGAAGTCGCTCGTCGGGTCGGCGAAGCGCGCGTGCAACTGGTCGGCCTGCGCACGCTTCTCCAGCGGTCTCTCGCGCGGATCCTGGATGGTGATGCCGGCGACGATGGCCAGCACCTCGCGGCTCACGCCCTGCGCCTTCGACTCGATGACCATGCGCCCGAAGCGCGGGTCGATCGGCAGGCGCGAGAGATCGCGGCCGATGCGCGTGAGGCGCAACGAGCTGCCCACTTCCGCCGGTTCAGAGCGTCTCGCACTAGCTGAAGTGGGCGGTTGGCGGGACTTGTCCAGCGCGCCGAGTTCCGCGAGCAGGTCGAGACCGTCCTTGATGCCGCGGGAATCGGGCGGGGTGAGGAACGGGAAGTCCTCGATGGACCCGAGTCCGAGCGAGATCATCTGCAGGATGACGGCGGCCAGGTTCGTGCGCAGCACCTCGGGTTCGGTGAACTCGGGGCGACGGCTGAAGTCCTCCTCCGAGTACAGGCGGATGGCGATGCCGTCGCTGGTGCGGCCCGAACGGCCGGAGCGCTGGTTCGCCGAGGCCTGCGAGATGGCCTCGATGGGCAGGCGCTGCACCTTCGAGCGCACGCTGTAGCGGCTGATGCGCGCGGTTCCGGCATCCACCACGTACCGGATGCCGGGAACCGTGAGCGAGGTCTCGGCCACGTTCGTCGCCAGCACGATGCGACGGCGAACGCCCGCGGTCTTCGACGGCTCGAACACGCGGTGCTGGTCGGCGGACGAGAGCCGGCCGTACAGGGGGAGGACCTCGGTGACGGATGCCCCACCCTGGTAGTGCCCGCGCACGGCCTCCTCGGCGTCGCGGATCTCGTTCTCACCCGAGAGGAAGACGAGGACGTCGCCGGCCGACTCGCGCGCGAGCTCGTCGAGGGCGTCGAGGATGCCCTGCAGGTAGTCCTTGTCGTCGCGGGCGGCTCCGTCGTCGTCATCGTCGTCGCCCTCCGTCTCGGCGACCAAGGGCCGATAGCGGATCTCGACGGGGAAGGTGCGACCCGACACCTCGATGATGGGGGCGGGCCTGCCGTCAGCGTCAGCGAAGTGCTTCGCGAAGCTCTCGGGGTCGATGGTCGCCGAGGTGACGATGACCTTGAGGTCGGGGCGCCGGGGGAGCAGCTGCTTGAGGTAGCCGATGAGGAAGTCGATGTTGAGGCTTCGCTCGTGGGCCTCGTCGATGATGATCGTGTCGTACTTGCTCAGCAGCCTGTCGTGGTGCATCTCGTTGAGCAGGATGCCGTCGGTCATCAGTTTCACGCGGGTGTCGGCCGACGAGCGATCGGTGAAGCGCACCTGGTAGCCGACGAGACCGCCCAGCTCATCGCCGAGCTCCTCGGCGATGCGCTCGGCGATGGTGCGAGCCGCGAGGCGCCGGGGCTGGGTGTGGCCGATGTTCTTTCGACCCAGCTCCAGGCAGATCTTGGGCAGCTGCGTGGTCTTGCCCGAGCCTGTCGCGCCGGCCACGATCACGACCTGGTTGTCACGGATGGCGTCCGCGATCTCGCCGCGCATGCGGCTGACCGGCAGCTCCGGAGGGTAGGTGATGACCGGGATCGTGGGGGTGGTCGCGGTCTCAGCCATAGCCCTCCATCTTAAGCCGCCCGTGCGTGGGCATCGCTCCGTCCTCTCCGCTGAACGGATGCGGTCTGAAACGCGGTTAGCGTTGGAGGCACTATGCCGATGACCCCGGAACTCCTCGCCCTGCTGCAGAAGCCCAGCCCCTGCTTCCTGTCCACCCTCATGAAGGACGGCTCACCGCAGGTGACCGAGACCTGGGTCGACACCGATGGCGAGAACGTCATCATCAACTCCGTCACCACCCACCTCAAGGTGCGCAACGTCCGGCGCGACCCCCGCGTCGCCGTGGCCATCCAGGATCCCGAGAACCCGTTCCGTTTCATCCAGGTGCGTGGCAAGGTCACGTCGATGACGACCGAGGGCGGTGCCGAGGGCATCGAGGCCCTCTCGCAGAAGTACACCGGCCGGCCCTACCCCTGGTACGGCGGGCGCGACCAGCAGCGCATCATCCTCACGATCGACCCGGAGAAGGTCAGCGGGCAGGGCTGATCGACCTTCCGCGCCATTTCGTGGGCCTCAGCGCCACATCAGCTGGCGCAGCACCCCGCGAAATGGCGCAGGGCAAAGCTGGCCGGGAGCGGCAGGCACCAGCGCGGGTATTCCCGCATTCGCGCCGAGCGAACGCCACGTCAACCCCCGGGTGTGTCCGCGGCATCCGTGGTGGGATGGATGACATGACGAACACGGTTCCCAGCATCACCCTCAACGACGGCCACACGATCCCGCAGCTCGGCTTCGGCGTCTTCAAGGTCGACCCCGCCGAGACCGAGCGCATCGTCACCGACGCGCTGGAGGTCGGCTACCGCCACCTCGACACCGCCAAGGTCTACGGCAACGAGTCCGGCGTCGGCAAGGCCATCGCCGACTCGGGCATCGCCCGCGACGAGCTGTTCGTCACCACCAAGCTGTGGAACGACGACCAGGGCACGCAGTCGGCGCTCGACGCCTTCGACCGCAGCCTCGAGCAGCTCGGCCTCGACTTCGTCGACCTGTACCTCATCCACTGGCCGAGCCCGAAGAAGGACCGGTATGTGGAGAGCTGGAAGGCGCTCGAGCAGATCCAGGCCTCAGGGCGGGCGCGCTCCATCGGCGTCTCGAACTTCCTGGTTCCGCACCTCGAGAAGCTGCTCGCGAACACCGACGTGGTTCCGGCGGTCGACCAGATCGAGCTGCACCCCGCCCACCAGCAGCCCGCCGTCACGGCTTTCGCGCGTGAGCACGGCATCCACATCGAGGCCTGGGGTCCGCTCGGACAGGGCAAGTACCCGCTCTTCGAGGCCGAAGCCGTGACTTCGGCTGCAGCGGCCCACGGCAAGACGCCCGCGCAGGTCGTCATCCGCTGGCACCTGCAGACCGGCAACATCGTCTTCCCGAAGTCGAACCGCCGCGAGCGCATGGCCGAGAACTTCGACGTCCTCGATTTCTCGCTGACGGATGCCGAGGTCGCCGCCATCACGGCTCTCGAGCGCGAGGGCCGCGTGAGCGCGCACCCCGACGAGGTCGAGTAGGCGATCGCCTCAGATCGGTTCCGATCGGCTCAGATCGGTTCCGATCCGCTCAGCCTGTGAAGCCCACTGGCGACCCCGACAACGAGAACGTGCCGTCGCGGTTCCAGTGGGCCTCGACCTGCCACGGGGTCTCGGTCGGAACCGGACCGTCGGCGAGCAGGCTGACGGGCCGCGGCGGCGGGACCACCGCGGTGAGGCGCAGCCCTTCCGCGGCGATCTGGGCGGCGGAGCCGCAGTTCGCCTCGTACTTCTCACCCGACTTCAGCAGAACGAGGCAGAACAGGTCGCGGTTCTTGCGAGCGGCGAAGATGTCGTAGCCGCCCCCGTTGGTCGACGGATCGTAGATGCGCTGCACGTCGATCGCGTCGAACTCGGCCAGGATCTCGGTCGGCAGCGTGCGCACGTCGGGTGGCGTCTGGTCGAAGATCGCCAACACGTCGCCGGTCGGCGGCTCGGCCGCACCGAAGTACGACACCGCGCCCGTCGCGCCGGTACGAGCCGGCGGCTCCAGTCCCTCGATCACGTTCTGGGCTCCGGATGCCGCCACGAGGCCGACCGCCACACCGGCGGCGACGAGCGCGGCAGCTCGCCACCGGCGTCGCGTGCGCGGCAGCGGTTCGGCCTCCGATGCGTCGGCGCCGGGTTCCGCCTCGGTGTCGCGGGCGTCCGTCGTCGTCGCCGCCGCCGTCGCCGCAGCGGCGGTCAGGGCCGCCTGTTCGGCCGCCAGCCTGTCGAACTCGCGCAGCGCCCACTCGCTTGGCCGCATCCGCAGTTCGACTCCCGAGACCGGATCGACGTAGACCTGCTCGATCTCGGCCCCGCCCGCGGCTGAGTAGACGGCGGCGAGCAGCGCTGAGCGCTCGTCCACGCCATCGTCGGCAGCCGGCATGCGGCCAGAGTACGCCGCGACGCCAGCCGTAGGCTGGGAACATGGCGCCCAACCGCTTGGCCGATTCCACCTCTCCGTACCTCATCGCGCACGCCGACAATCCTGTGCCGTGGTGGCCGTGGGGTGCTGAGGCCTTCGCCGAGGCGAAGCGCCGCGACGTGCCGGTCTTCGTCTCCATCGGCTACGCCACCTGCCACTGGTGCCACGTGATGGCACGTGAGAGCTTCAGCGACCCCGTCATCGCCGCCTATCTCGATGCGAACTTCGTGGCCATCAAGGTCGACCGCGAGGAGCATCCTGATGTCGACGCCAGCTACCTGGCCGCTGCCGGCGCCTTCACGAAGGAGCTCGGCTGGCCGCTCAACGTCTTCACGACCCCCGACGGCCTCGCGTTCTTCGCCGGCACCTACTTCCCGCCCCGCCCGGTGCACGGCGTGCCCGAGTTCCTGCAGGTGCTGGGTGCGGTGACTGATGCCTGGGCGAACCGTCGCGCCGACCTCGAGGGCACGGCCTCGGCCATCGGCGACGCCCTCGCGGCGGCCGCCGCAGCCGCGGCCCAACCGTTGGACGGCAGCGTCGACCTCCCCGATGCCGCCACCCTGGACGATGCCGCCGCGCGCCTCATCGTCCACGAGGATCACAGCCACGGCGGTTTCGGCACGGCGCCGAAGTTCCCCGTGGCGCCGGTGCTGGAATTCCTGCTCGAGGGCGGAGGGGAGGGGGCGGCCTCCGCCGTGCGCACGCTGAAGGCCATGGGTGCCTCAGCACTCCGCGACTCGGTCGAGGGCGGCTTCTTCCGCTACGCCACCCGTCCCGACTGGACCGAGCCGCACTACGAGCGCATGCTCTACGACAACGCCCTGCTGCTCGACGACTACACGACAGTGTGGCTGCAGAGCCCCGACGACAGACCATGGGCCGCCACCGTCTCCGCCGAGGTCGCCCGCTTCCTGCTCGAACGGATGCAGCTCCCCGACGGCGGGTTCGCCAGCGCGCAGGACTCAGAGAGCACCATCGACGGCCGACGCTCCGAGGGCGGCTACTACGCGCTCGACCGCGAGGGGCGCACCCATGAGACGCCGCCGGCCCTCGACCGCAAGCTGCTGACAGGGTGGAACGGCCTCGCGATCGGGGCACTGAGCCGCGCCGGATTCGCCTTCGACCGCGCCGACTGGACCGCGGCAGCCGCCCGCGCCGCCGACCTCCTCCTCGACCGGCACGTGCGCTCCGATCGCCTCGTGCGTTCGTCGCTCGACGGCCGGGCTTCCGACGCCACGGCCACCCTCGAGGACTACGGCATGCTCGCCGGCGGCCTCATCGACCTCGCCCTCGCGACCGGAGTCGCCCGGTACGCCGTGGCGGCCCGTGACCTGGTCTCGGCGGTGACGACCCGACCCGACGCCCTCTTCGCGGTCCCGGGCGGCCCGGATCCGGTGCTCGCAGCGCAGGGCACGGCCCTCGGCGTCGACCCATCCGAGGGTGCATATCCCTCGGGCCTCACCGCCACGGCCGACGCGGCGTACAGGCTGTTCCTGCTCACGGGTGAGCGGGGCTTCCTCGACGCCGCGACCACGGCGGCCGGCTTCGCAGCATCCGGAGCCGTCGCCAACCCGCTCGCGGCCGGCGGCGCGCTCGCCCTGCTCCGACGCCTCACGCAACCGATCGTGCAACTCGTGACTGTCGTTCCGGATGCGGCGGGCGCGGTCGCGCCAAGCTCGGCCGCTGAGCACGCAGCCACCGCGTCGTCCGCCGACCCGCTCGCTGCGACAACCCGCCGGCATCCGGCATCCGTCAGCACGATCCTGACCGATGCCCAGGCCGCCGATTTCGCGCGTGCCGGGTTCGAGCTGTTCGAGTCGCGTACGAGCATCTCGGGGGTGGCGGCCGCCTACCTGTGCCGGGATTTCGTCTGCAGGCTGCCGATGACGGAGTCGGCCGAATTGCAACGGCAGCCGTAACAAAACGCACTCTTACGTCGTGTTGCTGGATCGCTGGCGGCACGCTGGGCACGCGCCTAGCGTCGCTGCCATGCCCATCCTGAATGTCGTCGCCGTCTCCGGAAGCCTGCACGCTCCCTCGAAGACCACAGCCCTCGTGCACGAGATCGTGCGAGTTCTCGAGCGCACCCTCGGCGGTGCCGTCGACGTGCGAACGCGGTTCGTGGAGTTGAGCGTCAGCGGCCCCGCCTTCGCGGGTGCGCTGCGGCGTGACCAGCTCTCCCTCGAGGCGGAAGACGAACTGCGCGCCATCGAGGCGGCAGACCTCCTCATCGTCGCCAGCCCCGTCTACAGGGCGTCGTTCACCGGGCTGTTCAAGCACCTCTTCGACTTCGTCGGGCAGTACGCCCTCATCGACAAGCCCGTGCTTCTCGCGGCCACCGGCGGCAGCGACCGCCACGCGCTCATCATCGAGCACCAGTTCCGTCCGCTGTTCTCCTTCTTCCAGGCACTCACCCTGCCGATCGGCGTGTACGCGAAGGATGCCGACTTCACCGACTACGTGGTGACGAACCCGGCCCTCGACGAGCGCATCGAGCAGGCCATCGGCCGGGGCCTCCCGATCATCCGCACCATCGTCGCTCCCGAAGACGTCTCGGCCTACGTCGGAACCTGGTGAGCGCAGTGACCATCGCCGAGAGTTCGCTGCTGGGGGTCGTCGGATCGTCGCTGCGCGTTCCCCTCGTCACGGGGCGCGAGCAGCGCTACGTCAACCTCGACTACGCGGCGAGCGCCCCGGCCCTCAGCGTGGTCGCCGAGCACGTGACAGAGCTGCTGCCGCTGTACGCCAGCGTGCATCGGGGCGCCGGCTACGCCTCGCAGGTCTCCACGAGCGTCTACGAGAACGCCCGCGCCATCGTCGGTGAGTTCGTCAACGCCCGCGAGAACGACGTCGTCGTCTTCACCCGCAACACCACGGATGCGCTCGGCCTGCTCGCCAGCGCGGTTCCGGGCGAGACCGTGCTGCTCGACATCGAGCACCACGCCAACCTGCTGCCCTGGCAGCGCGGCGCCTCCCGCATCGTGCTCTCGGGTGACACCGTCGCCGAGACCCTCGAGCGCCTCGACGCCGAGCTGGCCTCCCGCCCCGCCGCCCTCGTCACGGTGACGGGCGCGAGCAACGTCACGGGGGAGACCCTGCCGCTGCGGGCCATCGCCACGATCGCGCACCGCCGGGGCGCCAGGCTCGCTGTGGACGGTGCCCAGCTGGTGCCGCATCGCCGGGTCGACCTGCAGCGCGACGGCATCGACTACCTCGCCTTCTCGGGCCACAAGATCTACGCACCGTTCGGCGCCGGCGTGCTCGTCGGACGCAAGGACTGGCTCGACGTCGCGCCGCCGCTGCTGCAGGGCGGGGGAGCCGTGGCCGAGGTCACGCTGCACGGTGCGACGTGGCATCCGGCCCCGGCCAGGCACGAGGCGGGTTCCCCCAACGTCGTCGGTGTCGCAGCCCTGGCTCGGGCGGTCTCCGAGATCGGCCGCCTCGACGCCGAGAAGTGGGCCGCGCACGACCGCGCCCTGCGCCACCGCCTGATCACAGGACTCGAGGCCCTGCCCGGCGTCCACCCGCATCGCATCTTCAGCGACAGCACCGACGCCGTCGGTGTCGTCTCGTTCTCGATCGACGGCACGGATGCCCGCCTCGTCGCGGCCTTCCTCTCGGCCGAGCACGGCATCGGCGTGCGCGACGGGCGCTTCTGCGCGCATCCGCTTCTGGCCAAGCTCGGCATCGACGGCCCGGCGCTGCGTGCGAGCTTCGGAGTCGGATCCACGGATGCCGACGTCGACGCCCTGCTCGGGGCCCTCACCCTCTTCCTCGCCAACGGTCCGGTCTGGCGCTACGAGCTCGTCGACGGGCAGTGGGTTCCGCTCGACGACGCCCGTCCCCGGCCGGACTGGGCGCCGGCCCTCGACACGACGGCCGTGCGGTTCGGCTGCGCCGCCTGATGGGCACCGCCGCCAGAGAGCACATCATCATCGGGGCGATGGTGCGGGCGCTCGGCGCCTACCCGTCGGGCTGGCGCATCCCGGGTGCGCACGCCGACCCGCGCACCGACACGGCGGTGCTGCGGCGCACGGCGAAGCTCGCGGAGGCCGCCCACCTCGACTACCTGTTCTTCGGCGACTGGCTGGCGACGGGCAGCGACCTCGAGGTGCGGGATCCCTACCTGCTCGCGCGCATCGATCCGCTCTCCGCCATCACCTACCTCTCGGGCATCACCAGGCGCATCGGCCTGATCGCGACGGCGAACACGACCTACAGCGATCCGTACACTCTCGCCCGGGCGACGGCATCCGTCGACGCCCTCAGCTCAGGACGCGCCGGACTCAACCTGGTGACCGGTGCCGAACCTCGCGCCGCCGGCAACCACGGCCGCGACGCGCACTGGGGCAACGAGCATCGCTACGACCAGGCTGCGGAGTTCATCGAGGTGCTGCGGCTGCTCTGGGACAGCTGGGAGGATGACGCCTTCGTGCACGACAGGACGACGGGACGACTCATCGATCCGTCGCGCCTGCACAGCGCCGAATACAACGGCGAGCACGTGCGCGTCGCCGGCGCTCTCAACGTGGTGCGTCCGGTACAGGGACACCTGCCCATCGTGCACGCGGGAACGGCGCTGCGCTCCCGTCAGCTCGCGGCCGCGACGGCGGATGTCGCCCTCGTCGCCGTTCCGACTCTCGCCGAGGGCGTGCAGTTGAGCGCGGAGCTGCGACGACAGACCGTCGCGGCGGGGCGTTCGGTCGATGAGCTGCGCATCATCTCGCCCGTGCTGCCCGTGGTCGCCGAGACGCGCGAGCAGGCCTGGGCGATCTTCGACCAGTTGCTCGAGCTCGTGCCGCTCGACGACGGCTCCGAGCTCTCGCTGTCACCGGACTTCCCGGCAGGCCGCGGCATCCGTGCCCTGTCGCAGGCGGTCGGAGTGGCCCTCGGGCCGCAGCCTCTGGATTCCGTCGTCACCCGTCGTCTCGCCGAGCGCTTCAGCGATTTGGGCCAGCACCTCATCGAGCTGGTCGCCGTGCGCACGGGGCGTCGGGTGGGCGACGGAGAGCGGCCGATCACCCTGCGGCACCTGCTCGCGACGCACCTGGTTCCGAGCGCCGCCGTCGTCGGCGACGCATCGATCGTGGCCGATCACCTGCAGGAGTGGTTCGAGGCCGGCGCCGTCGACGGGTTCAACGTGCTGACGGCGTTCCACGGCGAGCAGTTCGAGGCCTTCACCTCGCTCGTCATTCCCGAGCTGCAGGGCCGGGGCCTGTTCCGCACGGCCTACGAGGGCCGTACCCTGCGTGAGCACCTCGGACTCGATCGCCCGGCGAACCTGCATGCCGCCGCACGCGAGGCGCGCGTCGCGCAGGCTGAACTGCGCCGCGCCTGACCTGCGCCTGAACTTGCGCCGCGCCTGACCTGCCTCGCCTAGGCCGCGTGCGGCAGCCGGGCGAGCACGCCCCAGACTGCTGTGGAGAGCTCCGGATGCTCGAGGGCGATGGAGCGCAGCAGCTTGTACTCGAACGCCTCGGCCGCACCGCGCGGCGAGGCCGGGTGGTGGGCACGGGCACGCTCACTGGTGAGGCGGGCGTCGGAGAGGCGCTCGGCGCGAATGGTCGCCACGACCTGCTCGTCGACGGAGGGCAGGTCGGGAAGGAACTCCCACGGGTCCTCGCCCTGTCGGCACTTGATCTCGATGACGGCCGACAGCTCGTCGCGTGCCTCGTTGCGCAACTGCTCCAGCAGCAACGGTTCCAGCGGTGCTTCCCACATCTGAATATCCCTCCCCTTGCTCACACAGTACGCACGCCGTGTGACACGCACGTTAACGGGATTTCGTCGTGTGTCGGCCGCTCGGATTGGGCGGTCGGCGTCATCCGGGTTCGGTGCAGCGGGTCGTGCTCAGGATCGTGACATGCGGAACCCCCGTGTCGGCCGTCGCGACGACGCTGACGATGATGGTCTGGGGAGTGACCAGCCGCACCTGGGCGTCGGCCTGCTGGTTCAGCTGTTCGAAGTCCGACGCCCAGCCCTCGCGCCCCCGGAAGGTCTCCTCGAGGTCGAGCATCCACTGCCGCCGGTCGAGCTCGGGATCCACCGTGATCTCGTGTCGGATGCGCATCTTCTGAGCGCCGCTGCGCACGCAGGCTGCAGTCTCGACCTCTTCGACGACATCGACGACGGATGCCGCCGGCACCATGCCATGGATTTCATCGACCACGGCCATGACCTCGGCCTTCACGCCGGCGAGAGTGGTGGGGGTGTCGGGGCGCGTGTTCATGACCACGATCCACACGGCGAGCACCAGTGCACCCGTGAGGACCGCGGCGACGACCGTGACGATCGTGTTCCTCGAGCGTCGCCCGCTCTTCATGCCCAGATGGTACTCCCGTGCCCATGGGCTCGGCGACCGTAGGATCGATCACCATGAGCTCCGATGCGCGTCCCCTTCTCGATCGCCTTCCGGAGTCGACGGATGCCGACGTCATCTTCGAGGCGTTCGAGGGCTGGGTGGCCGACACCGGCCTCAGCCTCTATCCCGCCCAGGAGGAGGCGCTCATCGAGATCGTCTCGGGCGCGAACCTCATCCTCTCGACTCCCACCGGCACTGGGAAGTCACTCGTCGCGGTTGGCGCCCACTTCGCGGCGATGGCCGCCGGAAAGCGTTCCTTCTACACGGCACCGATCAAGGCGCTCGTGAGCGAGAAGTTCTTCGCCCTCGTGGAGACCTTCGGGGCGGCGAACGTCGGCATGATGACGGGCGACTCGGCCGTGAACCCCGATGCGCCCATCATCTGCTGCACCGCCGAGATCCTCGCCAACCAGGCGTTGCGGCACGGCGACGACACCGAGGCCGACGTCGTCATCATGGACGAGTTCCACTTCTACGCCGACCAGGACCGCGGCTGGGCCTGGCAGGTCCCGCTGCTGCTGCTCCCCTCTGCCCAGTTCGTGCTCATGTCGGCCACCCTGGGCGACACCACCGAGATCGCCGACGACCTCACCCGGCGCACCGGCCGCGACACAGCATCCGTCACTGGCGTCGAACGCCCGGTGCCGCTCAGCTACTACTACGAGACCACGCCGGTGCACGAGACCATCGACGACCTGCTGCAGACGAACCGGGCGCCCGTCTACATCGTGCACTTCTCGCAGGCGTCGGCGCTCGAGCGCGCCCAGGCGCTGGCGAGTGCGAAGATCGCCAGCCGGGAGCAACGCGACGAGATCGCCGAGCTCATCGCGGAGTTCAGGTTCACGACGGCCTTCGGCAAGACGCTGTCGCGGCTGATCCGCATGGGCATCGGCGTGCACCACGCCGGCATGCTGCCGAAGTACCGCCGGCTGGTCGAGACTCTCGCCCAACGGGGGCTGCTCCGCGTCATCTGCGGAACCGACACCCTCGGTGTCGGCATCAACGTGCCCATCCGAACCGTCCTGCTCACGGCCCTCACGAAGTACGACGGCCAACGGATGCGGCAACTCACGGCACGCGAGTTCCACCAGATCGCCGGCCGGGCCGGCCGGGCCGGCTACGACACCACCGGCACCGTCGTGGCGCAGGCGCCCGAGCACGAGTCCGAGAACCTCAAGGCCATCGAGAGGGCCGGCGACGACCCGAAGAAGAAGCGCAAGATCATCCGCAAGAAGGCTCCGGACGGCTTCGTGTCGTGGGGTGAGCCGTCGTTCCGCAAGCTCATCGACGCCGAGCCCGAGGCCCTGCGCTCGCACATGCAGATCACCAGCGCGATGCTGATCAACGTGATCGGTCGCGGAGGCGACGTGTTCGCGAACGTGCACGCCCTGGTGTTCGACAACCACGAGCCGTGGAAGCGCCAGCTCGAGCTGGCCCGCC
The DNA here is from genome assembly GCF_001422325.1 of Leifsonia sp. Leaf264. Lineage (GTDB taxonomy): Bacteria > Actinomycetota > Actinomycetes > Actinomycetales > Microbacteriaceae > Orlajensenia. Next base: position 797,224 of record NZ_LMMR01000001.1, on the reverse strand, counting down.
GTGCGCTCGGCATCTACCGCACGCTCCGGGCATCCGGAATCGTCACGCAGGACGGCGACGTCATCCGCCTCGCCGTCGATCTCGAACCCAACTTCGCGCTCAACCAGCCGCTGTCGCCGTTCGCCCTCGAGGCGTTCGAGCTCATCGAGCCCGAATCGCCGAGCTATGCGCTCGACATCATCTCGGTGCTGGAGTCGACGCTCGACGATCCACGCGCGATCCTCGCGCAGCAGCAGTTCGTCGCGCGCGGCGAGGCCGTCGCCGCCATGAAGTCCGAGGGCATCGAGTACGAGGAACGGATGGAGCTGCTCGAGGGCATCACGCATTCGCAGCCTCTCGCCGAGCTCCTCGACGCCGCCTACGAGACCTACGCGGCGGTGCAGCCGTGGGTGCGCGACTTCGCGCTCAGCCCCAAGTCCGTCGTGCGCGACATGTACGAGCGGGCGATGTCGTTCGGCGAGTTCATCGCGTTCTACAAGCTCGCGCGCTCGGAGGGGGTGGTGCTGCGCTACCTCTCCGACGCCTACAGAACGGCTCGGCAGACGATCCCGCTCGACCTGCGCACGGAAGACCTCGCCGACCTCATCGAGTGGCTCGGCGAGCTCGTGCGACAGGTGGACTCCAGCCTGCTCGACGAGTGGAACGAGCTCGCGCATCCGGATGCCGCAGCTCATCACGCGCTCGAGACGGCCGTCGTGCCCCCTGCGCCCAGCCGCCTCACCACGAACATCCGCGCCTTCCGCGTGCTGGTGCGCAACGAGCTGTTCCGCAGGGTGCAACTGGCGGCCCGCGAGGACTACGCAGCGCTCGACGAACTCGACTCTGCGCACGGATTCGGCGAGGTCGCCTGGCGGCAGGCCCTCGACGGCTACTTCACCGAGTACGACTCGATGGGAATCGGCCCGAATGCCCGCAGTTCGGCGCTCCTCGTGCTTGACGAGAGCACCCGCGTCTGGACGGCCCGCCAGATCTTCGACGATCCCGACGGCGACCACGACTGGGCGATCGAGGCCACGGTCGACCTCGACGCCTCCGACGACGCGGGCGAGGCCGTCATCCGCGTCACGCGCGTGGGCCCGGCCTAGCCGAGCGACGATCTGAGGTGGCTGCAGCCTCGATCTAGGGCATCCTCCCGATCCGCCGGGTAGGGCTCGGCGAGCACGCTGGACCTATCGAATCAGGAGGTCCACAATGCAGTTCGCAGCTCAGTACATGGCGGAGACGCTTCATCGTCACGAGTCGACCGCAGCCACTCAGTGGCTGGAGCAGCGCCGTCGCGTGGAGGAGGCAGGAGAGCCGGAGGAGGACGCCGGTCCGGTGCGACGACACCACGCCTGGGCGCCCCTGTTCCACCACAGGAACCCGACGGCAGCGCGACTCGCGCACCGATGACAGATGTCGGCGGTCCGTGGCACGATCGGAACGTGCCGTCGTCGATGTCGAGCCCGCAGATGGTCGGGCGTGAGGGTGATCTCGAGCGGCTTCGAGGACTCCTCGAGGCCGTGACCGACGGCGTGCCCCGCACGGCCGTGGTCGGCGGTGAGGCCGGTATCGGCAAGACCCGGCTGCTCGCCGAGTTCGAGGCATCCGTACCGTCAGAGGTGCTCGTGCTCCGCGGCCAGTCCGTCGACCTCGGCTCCGTCGCTGCACCCTACGCGCCGGTCAAAGACGTGTTGCGCAGCCTCGTCGCCGAGTTCGGCGCAGAAGCCGTGATGGATGCCGCGGGCCCGGGCCGATCTGCACTGATCGCCCTGCTCCCCGAACTCGCGCAGGGCGATGCCGACGCAGGATCGTCGGCGCAGCTGCACGAGGCCGTCGCCGTCGTCCTGGAGCAGTTCTCGCTCGGCCGATCCCTCGTCGTCATCGTGGAGGACCTGCACTGGATCGACGCGGCGAGTCTCACCCTGCTTCGCTTCCTCATCAGGGCCGTGCGTCGCGGCCGCCTGCTCCTCCTGCTGACCTATCGCAGCGACGACGTCACCCGTGGCCATCCCGTGCGCGGATTCCTCACCGAACTCGATCGTGGGCGGGCCGTCGATCGCTGGGAGCTGGGTCGACTCACGAAGGCGCAGGTGCGACGGCAGGTGAAGGCGATCCTCGGCGAGGCTCCCGATCCCGACATCCTGGCGCGTACGGCCGAACGCAGCGAGGGAGTGCCCTTCTTCGTCGAGGAGCTTCTCGGTCTCGGAGGCTGCCCCACCGATGACGGACTGCCCGACACCCTGCGCGACCTGCTCCTCGCCCGGTACGAGCGACTCGAGGCGAGCACCCAGGCCGTGCTGCGACTGCTTGCGGCAGGAGGCGTCCGTGTGTCGCACGCCCTGCTCACCGCCGTGCACACGGGCGGGCCCGAAGACCTCGACGCCGCCATCCGCGAGGCGGTGTTCGCCAGCGTGCTCGTGGCCGGCGATGACGATTATGCGTTCCGGCATGCCCTCGTGCGCGAGGCCATCCACGCCGAACTGCTTCCCGGGGAGCGCGGCCGCTTCCACGCCGCCTACGCCGAGGCCCTCGAACGCACGTCCGGCGGCCGCCGGGTCGCCGCCGAGGTCTCCTATCACTGGATGGCGGCGCACGTTCCCGAGAAGGCGTTCCCCGCCACGCTCGCCGCCAGGGAGGAGGCACGCGCCGCCTTCGCCTATGCCACGGCCGGGCAGATGGGCGAGCGCGCCCTCGAGCTCTGGGATCAGGTCGCCGACCCCGAGCGCGTCTCCGGCATGAATCGGCTCGAACTCCTCGGCCGAACGGCGTCGCACCTGCGCAATGCCGGTGAGAACGAGCGCTCCCTCGCGCTCATCGATCTCGCGCTGGCCGAGGGCGGGCCCGACCGGCCGCTGCAGTATGCCCGAGCCCTCCGCGACAAGGCGTTCTACCTCGGCAATGCCGGTCGTACGGGCACGGTGCCGCTCCTCGAGCGGGCTGTCAACCTCGTTCCGCCCGGCAGCCCCGGTGAACTTCGCTCCACCATGCTCACGGCACTCGCCGGGCGCCTGATGATCGAGGGGCGCACGCAGGAGGCCATCGCCATGGCGGCGGATGCCGCGACCGAGGCAGCGGCAGCGGGCTCCGACCGCTATTCCTCGGTCGCCCACAACATCGCCGGCGTGAGCATGGTGCACAACGGCGACATCGAGGGTGGACTGGCAATGCTCGAGCGGGCGCGTGTACTGGGCGATGGCGATCGCGTTGCAGGCCTGCGCTACAGGGTCAACATCTCCGACGTGCACTACCTGCTCGGCCGGTATCGCTCGGCCGTTGAATTGGCCGAGAGCGGCCTGATGCGGGCCCGCGAACTCGGCGTCGAGCGCATCTCGGGCGTCATCCTGGCCTCCAACGCCGTCGACCCGTACTACGCGCTGGGAGAGTGGGACCGCGCGGACGCTCTGATCGAACGGGGGCTCTCGCTCGATCCGCCGTTCGCCTTCAGGGTGTACCTGCAGCGGGCGCGCATGTGGGGGATGCTCTGGCGGGGAGACGTGACGGGTGCTGCCGTCATGTTCCGGTCGCTGGATTCCACCATCGCCTCTCTCGTCGAGGTCGAGATGCAGACGAGGCTCGGCATCGCCCGCCTCGCGGCCGAGATCGCCATCGCCGAGGGCGACGACGAGCGGGCGTGGGCCGAGGCGAGCGTTGTGTTCCGTCCCGAGCACCGCAGCATTCCGGGCTACGACCTGCCTCTCCTCGCCGTGGCCGCCCGCGCTGTCGCCGGCATCCGCCGCTCAGCAGGGGGTGCGGCGTCCCCGGTCGACGTCGACGCGGCGGCCACAGACCTGCGACTGGCCTCGGCCGAACTGGACTGGTGGCCCACGGCACCGGTGTGGAGCGCCTTCGTCGACGCCGAGTTGGGCGGCGACGCCGGCACCGGGCTCGATCCCGTCCTGTGGCAGCGGGCGCTGGCGGCTGCAGCTGGCGGACCGGTGCACCTAAGCCCGTATGCCGCCCTCCGGCTGGCCGAGGCGCAGATCGACGCCGGTGACAGGGTCGGCGCGCACGAGAGCCTGCAGTCGGCCGTCAGCGAAGCCGATCGCATCGGCATCGGGCTTGTCGGCGATCAGGCTCGCGCGCTGGCACGACGGGCACGGCTGAGCGCGGAACCCCAGCCACAGCCCGAGTCGGCATCGGATGCCGCGACCGAGCCGCTCACCCCTCGCGAGCAGCAGGTGCTCGATCTCGTCGCCCGGGGCCTGAGCAACCGTGAGATCGGCACCGAGCTCTTCATCAGCGGCAAGACCGCGAGCGTGCATGTGTCGGCGATCCTCCGCAAGCTCGGAGCGTCGTCGCGCACGGAGGCCGTGTTCCTGGCCGGAGCCGCAGCCGGAGCCGCACCCGGCGTCGGAGCCGCAGCCAGTGCCGGAGCCGCCCCTCGCTGACAGCGTGCCACGATCTCTCGCTTAGGATCAAGGGAGACCGACGAGGGGAGGCGGGTCCACATGACCGAGCAAGCACACACGGGGGACCGGGTCGACCGACCCGTCGCATTCGGGCGCCCGCCCGCGCCGAAGCGACGCCGCGGATCCCTCTCCGCCCTGCCCGAGCCGCTGCTGATCGGTGCTCCTGACGGCCGCACCCGCTTCGACCGCGACGACCTCGTGCTGCGCAAGGGCCAGTACGCCCTCGCGACGGGACACTTCACGCCGCGCGAGTCGATGATCGAGGACCTCATCGCCGTGCGCGACGCCCTCATCGCCGCAGGCATCGAGTTCCTGTTGGTGCGCGGAGACGGTGATCGTGCCGTCATCGCCGTCGACCGACGCAGCCGCCGAGAGGTGTGCGCCGCACTCGCGAGCGCGTTCGCCAATGAGCCGTTCTATTCGCAGACCGTCGACCATGACGACATCCGCGACGTGCTGGTGGCCGACGGAACCCTGTCCGCCAAGCGCAAGGCCTCGGTCTTCAGGCTCTACCGGCCGCGCATCGAGCCCATCGGGCGCCTCCGCTACGGCGCCGAGACCGCCTTCCAGCTGGAGTTCTGGCGCTTCGGCGACGAGGAGATCGTCGCCCCGCGCCCGAACAGCCTGATGCGGGCACGGATGCCGCGATCCGAGGCCGTCGAGGACTCGGTGGAGCTCTACGGCCGTCGCTGGCGCACGCTCGAGAACATGTTCGCTCCGCACGCGAGCGACATCGACTTCGACGTCGACATGGTGTTCTCCTGGGTCGACGGCTCGAGCGCCGACTTCGTGCGTGAGCGGGCGAAGCGGATGCAGGCCTACGTCGTCGGCGACGGCGACGACAACGAGGCGCGCTATCGCCAGATCGACGAGCTCAAGTACGCGCTCCGCAGCGTGTACATGTTCGCGCCGTGGGTGCGTCGCATCTTCATCGCCACGGATTCGCCGGCGCCCGAGTGGCTGGCGGACCACCCCCAGGTCACGATCATGCGCAGCGAGGACTTCTTCGCCGACACGAGCGTGCTGCCGACGCACAACTCGCACGCCGTCGAGAGCCAGCTGCACAACATCCCGGGCATCGCCGAGCACTTCCTCTACTCCAACGACGACATGTTCTTCGGCCGCCCGCTGTCACCCGAGCTGTTCTTCTCGCCGGGCGGCATCACCAAGTTCGTCGAGGCCTCCACCCGCATCGGCCTGGGCGAGAACGACCCGACCCGCAGCGGATTCGAGAACGCCGCCCGCGTCAACCGTCGACTCCTGCAGGATCGCTTCGGCAAGGTCACCACTCGGCACCTCGAGCACTGCGCCGCGCCGTTGCGCGCCAGCGTCATGCGCACCATGGAGACCGAGGAGTTCCCCGAGGACTTCACCCGCACTGCCGCCAGTCGCTTCCGCTCGGCCACCGACATCTCGGTGACCAACTCGCTGTACCACTACTACTCGCTCATGACGGGCCGCGCCGTGGTGCAGACGCAGGCGAAGGTCAAGTACATCGAGACGACGCTGGCCATGGCTCCCGACCAGATGTCGCGCCTGCTCAAGCGCCGAGACCAGGACATGTTCTGCCTGAACGACGGTTCCAAGCCCGAGATCTCGGTCGAGGAGCGCACCGCTGCGGTCACCGACTTCCTCGAGCGCTACTTCCCGTTCCCGGCGCCGTGGGAGAAGGTCAGGCCAGAATCTGGATCGGAGTCGTCGGCGGCGCGGAGCGATGCGCGCTCTGCTGCACCAGGGGCCTGACCGGATCCGCAATCCGGATGCCGGCGGCATCGAGCCTGCGCTCGGTCTCCGTGGCATCGACGTAGTCGAGCGCCGGGAACTCGCCCAACGGCACCACGGAGTGCAGCACCGTCGTCGGGTACACGTGCACGAGGTTGAAGGCGCGTGCGCCATCGCGGGGCCTGGTTCCCCCGACGGGCACAGCGAGGTCCTGCGTGTAGCAGCTCGCCGACGCGACCGACACTGGGATCCCGGCGAAGGTGGCCATCGAGGAGTAGTGCAGGTGGCCGGCGATGATGCTGCGCACGTCGCTGCCGGCGAGGACCTCCGCGAGGTCCATCTGGTCGCGCAGCTCCACGGAGACCGCGAGGTCGAGCACCGACGGAACTGGCGGGTGGTGCATCGCCAGGATCGTCCCGTCGGGTGCTGTCGTCGCCAGCTCGGCGGCCAGCCAGTCGAGCTGCGCGCCGGACACCTCGCCGTGGTGGTGACCGGGAACGCTGGTGTCCAGCGTGATGATGCGCAGGTCGCCGATCCAGGTCACGTCGTCGACGGGTGTCGTCGATGGCTGCTCGTCGCGCAGGCCGTGGCGGAACGCGGCACGATCGTCGTGGTTGCCCATCACCCACACGACGCGTGAGCCGAGCCGTTCGGCGACAGGGTCGACGATGGCCCGGATGCGGCTGTAGGCGTCGGCTTCGCCTTTGTCGGCGAGGTCGCCGGTGAAGATTATGGCGTCGGGGCGTCCGCCCGAGGCCTCGAGGGTGGCGAAGAGATCACGCAGGTGACTCTCGCTGTCGACTCGTCCATACAGCTTGCCGTCGCCGGCGAGAAGGTGGGTGTCGCTGATGTGCAGGAGGAAATGGTCGGGCCGCGGGTGTTCAGCCGTTCTGGGGATCACGGGGCAACCCAAGCAGAGAAGACTGAACGGCGAGTGAATATTGCTCCGCGAGTCGGATGCCGGATCGAGAATTGCTCAGTGGATCTCAGGACCCGCCCCGAGGGCCTGTGGGGCCATCCCCGAGCCCCTGGCGACAGGTTGAGGTCACGCTGGAGGAATGCCCGCACTCAGCCCGTACACAGCCCAGACCATCTTCCGCACCGACGACGACGTCGCCGTCGTGCGCGAGCTCGAGATCCGCCGTCGCCGCGCCCAGGCCGCCCGACGCCAGTCCCGCCACACCTTCCGCGCTCGCCTGCGGGCGTGGGTCCTCGTACCGGCTCGCACCGAACGCCACCGTGCGCAGTCGTCCGGCAGTCGCATCGTCCACGGCTGAGGTTCAATAGGGGTGTGAACCCCGTCGACCTGCTCCGAACCGATCTCACCGCCGCCGGCTATTCAGTACCGGCCCTCGCGGGACTCTGGGGCCCGGATGCCGCCGAGGCGTTGCACCGCGGCCATCGTGTTCCCGCCCGCCGTGCGATCGACGCGCTGCGCGACTCGCGTTCAGCGCTGCCGGCCGTGGCCATCCTCGCCGACCTCTTCGTGCTCGGCCGGGAGGTGCCCCGTTCCGAGCTCGACGCTGCCTTCCCCGCGCTGGGCGCTGCCGGCGCCGTCGACCTCGGCCTCGTGGCCATCACCGCCGATCAGGCGCGTGCGGCACTCGACCTGCGCCCGTACTCCTTCGAGGACACCGACGGCGCCGGCGCCTGGTGGATCGTCTCCGACCTCGGCGAGCTCGCCACGGGCGGGCCGCTCGCCGAAGACCACGTCCTGGGGGTCGGGGGAGCCTCGCTCACCCTCAGCGGCCTGATGTTCCAGGCATCAGTCGACTCCGTACTCGATCTCGGCACCGGATGCGGCATCCAGGCCATGCACGCGGCCCGACATGCCCGGCGGGTCGTCGCCACCGACATCTCGCAGCGTGCGCTCACCATCGCCGCCGTGAACGCGGCACTGAACGGCTTCGACAACATCGAGTTCAGGCTCGGCAGCCTGTTCGAGCCCGTCGCGGGGGAGCGCTTCGACCGGATCGTGTCGAACCCGCCCTTCGTCATCACTCCGCGGGTGGACGGGGTTCCGTCCTACGAATACCGTGACGGCGGGCTGGTGGGCGATGCTCTCGTGCAGGCCGTTCTCACCGGCGTCGCCGATCACCTGAATCCCGGCGGCGACGCCCAGCTGCTCGGCAACTGGGAGTACCACGACGGCGATGACGGACTCGAGCGCGTCCGCGGCTGGCTCGACGCCGTCGCGCTCGACTACTGGATCGTCGAGCGCGAGGTGCTGGGAGCGGCGCTCTACGCGGAGACCTGGATCCGCGACGGTGGCACGACCCCGTCGACGCCCGACTTCGACCGCCTGTACGGTGCGTGGCTCGACGACTTCGCCGGGCGCGGGGTCTCGGGCGTCGGATTCGGCTACGTGGTGCTGCGGGTGCCGCAGGCCGGCGCATCCGTCACCCTCACGCGTACCGAGCAGCAGCACGGCCCGCTCGGTGATATCGAGCCGCAGGGGGTCGGCGCCCACCTCGAGGTGGGCGTGGCCGCACACGACTGGCTGGCCGGCACCGACGACGCCGGGCTGCTCTCGACGTGCCTCACCGTCGCCGGCGACGTCACGGAGGAACGGCACTACTGGCCGGGCGACGAGAACCCGACCGCGATGATACTGCGCCAGGGCGGCGGCTTCGGGCGCGCCGTCACTCTTGACACGGCGCTCGCCGCCCTCATCGGAGCGTGCGACGGCGAACTGTCTGTGGGCGCCATCTGCGCAGCGCTGTCCCAGCTGCTCGAGGTCGACGAGGTCGCGCTGACGGCCGAGCTGGTTCCGGCGGTGCGCGAGCTCGTGCTCGACGGCATCCTCAGCCCGTCTTCGTCCAGTCGAGGTTGATGACGGTCCCGATGTAGATGTCCTCGCCGAAGTCGGGGATGCTCGGGTTCATGCGCAGCAACTGCTGCTGCGGGAGGTCGAAGCGCTGGGCGATGTCGAAGAAGCTGTCGCCCGCGACCACCGTGTAGCTCACCAGCGCCCCGTTGCCGTCGGTCGCGGGAGCGGCCGTGGCGCCGTCGCGGGCACCGAGATCCTGTGCCGGGCCTTCCTCGACGGGAGGAGCAGGTGCGTTCGGCACCGGGACGACGACCTCGAACGAGGGCTCCGGAGCCGGTGCCTCAGGGGTGGGAGTCGGGGTGGGTGTCGGCGTCGGCGTCGGTGTCACCGTGACCACCACTGTGACCGGAGGCGCGGGTGGAGCCGGTGTCGCACAGGAGGTCAGGGCGACGACCGCCGCGATGCCGAGGGCTGCAGTGCCCACTCTCAGACGTGCAACCATGCTGTCCCCCCGACAGAACGGATGCGCCGCCCTGGCGCATCCGTATCGTGACTCTACCCTCTCCTCCCCACGGGCCGGTGCACGTTGGGGCGTGCACCGATATCGGAGGTGACCTGCGATTCACGGATGCCGTCGAGGAGGCTGGAGCACATGACCCTCAGCGCAGACGAAGCCACGCAGCAGCCCATCACGAGCGATCAGCAGGTGCTCGAACGGGTGGATGAACTCATCGGGAAGGCTGTGCGACGCCAGCTCTGGCTGCTCTTCATCGACGAGCAGGATCGCCAGATTCCGCTCGTGATCCCGATGGCTGACTACCCGGCAGCCCCGTACAACAACAACGCGGAGCTGCTGGCTGCCCGCATCGCGGAGGTGGTGGAGAAGACAGGGGCGGCGCAGGTCATCGTCGTGTGGGAACGACGGCTGCGAGCGACGACCACTGAGGCCGATCGAGCCTGGGCGCGGGAGCTCGCCGCGGCGTGCGCCGACGCCGACGTGAGCATCCGTGCCCAGCTCATCAGCCACCGCGACGGCACGCGTTGGTTCGCACCGGATGACTACCTGTAAGTGGGTTAGCCTCGATCAATGCCCGACAGTCCGATCTCGGCGACGCCCTACGAGGTGCTCGGCGTCAGTCCCTCTGCGACCGACCGTGAACTGAAGCGCGCTTTCCGTGCCCTGCTGAGGCAGACCCATCCCGATGCCGGCGGATCGGCCGAGCGATTCCACGCCGTGCAGATCGCCTGGGAGAAGGTCGGAACGCCGGAGGCGCGCGCGGCCTACGATCGTGCTCGCCCGTTCGCGTCGGCCGACGCCCCGCCGGCCTGGTCGATGCCGCAGGAACGACCACGCACCGACTCGCGCCCGACGGCGCGATCCTTCGGCCACCCCGGCGGCTGGTCGCGCGAGTACTTCCTCGACCACATGCGCGAGTGGCTCGGTCGCGGCGAGACCGTCCCCGATCTCTACGACCCGCAACTCGTACGTCGCGCTCCGCGCGAGATCCGCCACCTGCTCGCCAACGCCCTCGCCGAGGAGGCCACAGCACGCCAGCTGTCGACCCTCGGCATCGGCTTCACCATCTGGCACGACGTGGCGACGGATGCCGCCGGCCCGCAGGTGCCGCCGAAGATCGACCACGTCGTCCTCGGCCCGAGCGGGCTGTTCGCGATCCAGAGCGAGGACTGGGGCGACCCCGTGAAGGTGAAGCGCGGCGAGCTGATCGGCCAGGCCCTCGGGGGCGAACGTCCGATGCACGACCTCGCCACCCGCGCGAAGTCGGTCGCTCGCGCGGCCAGGGTCAAGTTCACGGGCCTCGTCATCGTGGTGCCCGACGGCGCCCCGGCGCAGTCGCTCGAGGTCCTGGGGCACGCCCGCGGTGCGGTGACCGCCCTGGTGGAGCAGTCGAGACTGCCCGGAGTGCTCCGCGACGGGTTGCCCGGTGCGGCCCGCATCAACGGCACCGAGCTGTTCGAGGTGCGCACCCGCCTGCAGGAAGCCGTGCGGCACGTCTGAGGTCGGCGCGACCTCAGACGAGCAGGGGCGCCAGTCGGCGCGATCCGTCGACGAGGGTGTCGAGCAGTGCGCCCGGTTGCTGTATCCGGTCGCGCGTGGAGGAGAGGGCCAGACCGGCGACGAGGTGGCCCGATGCGTCGCGGATAGGCAGGGCGAGGCATCCGCGATTCGCCTCGAACCCGCCGACCTGCGTGGCGTAGCCACGGCGCAGGGTCTCGGCCACGACGTCCTCGCCGATGGCGGCGACCCCGAACGACTGCTCAGCCAGTAGCAGCCGGCCGAGTGCCGAGGTCGGCAGGTCGCGGAGCAGCCGCGGTTCGTCGACGAGCGGGTACTCGGGGTCGATGTCGACGGTCCGCAGGCTCAGGGCGTCGTAGCGCACCAGGTGGACGCCTCCGCGGATGCGCGAGCGCATCTCGTCGATGACCTCACGCGCCGCCTGCGGAGCCCGCTCGGGCACCGCGACGAGGGTGACGAGCTCGCTCACCTTCCGCCCCAGAGCGAAACCCGCCGGGTCGAGCAAGCGCACCAGGTACTCCTCCTGCACCAGCAGGTTGAGCAGCCTGTACGTCGTGGCCCGCGGCATCCGCAGGTTGTCCGACACCTCACGGGCGGTGACGCCGGCACCGCAGCGGGCGACCTCCTCCAGCACGGTGAAGGCGCTGTGGATCGCCTTGGGCTGACGGGCGCGCAGGTCGAGGGTGTCGGTCATGGGCCGGTGCTGCCCCCGAGCACGTCGGCCGCCACCGGGGAGTCGTAGACGCCGATGGCGGTTCGCAGCCAGGGCCGACGCGCCACGCGGATGGCGTAGCTTGCGACTCCGACCGCCAGCACGCTCCAGAACACCCAGACGCCGACGACACGGCTCGTAGACGACTCCTCGATCATGTACACCGCGAGGATGCCCGTGAGGGCCATCGCCGCGACGGCGGCCCGCACGACGGGCCATGCGGTGAGTTCGCCGATGCGGTGCAGGAACACCGGTGCGGCGACGCAGACGAAGACGTAGGCGGTGATGTACCCGGCCGCCGAGCACAGGATGAGCACCTCCATCACGGGCCAGATCGCGCCCGTGAGCAGCACGGCGACGATCGGAACCACGGTGACGACGGGCACGGCGATGGCGATGGCGACGATCGGGGTGCGGAACCGCGGATGCGTCCGGCCGACGGCGTAGGGCAGGCCGCCCTCCCGTCCCATCGCGAACAGCACCCGGCTGAGTGCCGTGATGCTCGCGAGGGCGCAGGCGAAGAACGAGGCGACGATCGAGACGTCGAGCAGGATGCCGGCCGCGGGAACGCCGAAAGCCGCCGTCAGGTCATTGGCCGGGATGCTCGACGCCAGGTCGACGCCGAGGCCGTCGAAGGCGCTCAACTGGGCGAAGGTGGTGACGAGGTAGAGGCCGCCCGATGCGATGACGGTCCAGGTGATGGCCCGCGGGATGACGGCGAAGGGTCGTTTGGCCTCGACCCCGAGGGTGGCCGAGCTCTCGAAACCCACGTAGGCGGTCATGGCGATGGCGGTGCCGACGACGATGCTCGACGGGGAGGCATCCGTGAATCCGAGCACGCCCCAGTCGAGCCCGGCTCCGGTGCTGACGAACAGGGCGACGACCAGCACCAGGATGATGGCGACGGAGACCAGCTCGATCACCAGCGTCAGCCGAGTGGTGAGCCTCACGCCGCGGGCCACCACGAGGAAGCCGACGGCGCCCATGACGGCCATGACGATGGCGGCGACGATGACTGCCGACGGCATCCCGGGCCAGAGCCTGGCGAGCAGGATCGACACGTAGAAGCCGGCGCCGGTCAGGGTGAACATGGCGATGAAGCCGTAACCGATGAGCAGCGCGATGCCGGCGACCACGGCTGACCCGGCGCCCAGCCCGCGTGCGACGAAGGTGTAGAGCGAGCCTGTGGCCGCGATGCGCCGGGTGAACTGGTTGACCGTGCTCGCGACGAGCAGCGCGACGACGAGAGCCGTGCCCATCGACCAGAACGAGGCGGATCCGGCGACGGCCGCGACGATGACAGTGGTCGTGGTGGCCGCAGCCGCCGGAGCGACGGCCGAGACCGACTGCCCCAGCACGTCCGCGAATCCGATGCTGCGGCGGGCGAGGCCGGCGACGGGGGAGACGGCGGGGAGTCCGCCCACCCGCACGGGAGAACTGACCGCTCGTTCCAGTGCACGCATCCGATCGACTCCCATCGCTGCTGCGACGGTAGGCCGCGCATGTTTCGGTCGTGTGTCGTCCAAATGAGACAGGGGGGACGGAACCGTCTCATTCGGGAGTCGTCAGCTTTTACCGGCGCAGCATTCCGGTGAAACGTCGCCGGTTCAGTCTGGCTGCATCCCCACCCGCCCCGTGCCCAGGAGAGACCATGACCAGTCTGAAAGTTCCCGTCGGAACCGCCGCCGGAACAACCGACGCCGCACCGCGCACCCTCACCGGATCGCTCGGCGTCACCGCCATCGTGTTCATGGTCGTGGCGGCGGCAGCCCCGCTCACGGTGGTGGGAGGTGCGGCCCCGCTCGGCATCCTGTTGGGCAACGGCGTCGGCTTCCCGTCGCTGTACGCGATCTCCGCCGTCATCCTGCTGCTGTTCTCGGTCGGCCTCGCCACCATGACGAAGCACGTTCCCAAGCCCGGCGCCTTCTTCACCTTCGTCGGCTACGGGCTCGGTCGGCCGCTCGGGCTCGCGGCCGCCTACCTGGCGCTGTTCACCTACACGGCCATCCAGGTGGCCGTGCACGGCTACGTCGGCTACATCATGAGCGTGACCATCGCCGGCCTCGGCGGACCCGACATCCCCTGGTACGTGTACTCCCTCGCGATCATCGCGCTGGTGGGAATCCTCGGGTACCGTCACATCGACCTGAGCTCCAAGGTGCTCGGCATCATGCTCGTCGGCGAGATCGCGATCGTGCTGGCGCTGGTCATCGCCGTGGTCGTCAGCGGCGGACCCGAGGGCCTCTCGCTCGCGCCGTTCCTGCCCAGCAACGTCTTCTCGGGCGCCCCCGGCGTCGGCCTGATGTTCGCCATCGCCGCCTTCATCGGCTTCGAGGCCACGGCGATCTTCCGCGACGAGGCCAAGAACCCCGGGAAGACCATTCCGCGGGCCACGTACGTCGCCGTCATCGGCATCGGAGTCTTCTACACCCTGGCCTCGTGGGCGCTCATCATGGCGTGGGGCCCGAGCAAGGTCGTCGAGGCTGCGGCGGCGGACCCCGGTGCGATGGTCATCATCACCACGCTCGACTACCTCGGCCCGATCGGCGAGATCATCATCAACGTGCTGCTCATCACGAGCATGTTCGCCTGCGTGCTCTCGTTCCACAACGTGATCACCCGGTACCAGCACTCGATGTCATCGGCCGGAGTCCTCCCCGGCAGCGTCGCGTCGGTGCACGCCAAGCACGTCTCCCCGCACGTGTCCTCGATCGTGCAGACGGCGACGGCCGCCGTGCTCATCGCCGTGTTCGCCGTCATGGGACTCGACCCCGTGCTGCAGGTCTTCACCTGGTTCTCCGGGGTCGCGACCCTCGCCATCGCCCTGCTCATGGCCCTCACGAGCATCGCCGTGATCGTCTACTTCGCCCGGACCAAGAAGGACACCAGGCTGTGGAACACCGTCATCGCCCCGTCGCTCGGCTTCATCGGACTGCTCGGCGCGGCCATCATCATCGCCCTGAACTTCCCGATGCTCCTCGGCGACGTGGATGCGGCGGGCGTGCCCACCTTCGGCAGCATCACCGGCATCATGCTCGGCCTCACGATCGCGTTCCCGGTGTTCGGCTACCTGCAGGCGCTGTACCTGAGGAAGTCGAAGCCGGAGGCCTACGCGAAGATCACCGAGGCGATCGCCGGCTGACGACCAGCATCGCCGGCCGACCGGCATCCGTCCAGCTCGAACCATGAAACACAGGAGACACCCATGACGATCATCGACGTCGAACTGACCACCGGCCCCACCGGCCACGACGCTGACACCACCACGGCCCAGCACCCCCTCGGCAGCCTCACCTCGGCCGAGATCGTGCGCATCCGCGACACCGTGACGGCGGCATCCGACTTCACCTCGACCACCCGCTTCGCCTACGTGGGCCTCGAGGAGCCGCACAAGGCCGAGGTGCTCGCCTGGCAGGCCGGCGACGCCGAGCTTCCCGACCGCCGGGCCCGGGTGATGCTGCTCGACATGGCGACGGGCCGGTCCACCGACAACGTCGTGTCGATCACGACTGGGGAGTTCCTGTCCACGGTGGAGCTCGACGGCTCGCACGGCCAGCTGCCCGTCCTGGTGGAGGAGTTCGACGCCGTCGGCGAGATCGTCTCGGCCGACGAGCGCTGGCTCGCAGCACTCGCGACGCGCGGCATCGACCCCGCGACGATCATCTACGTGCCCCTGTCGGCCGGCTACTACGAGTTCCCCGAGGAGGAGGGCCGTCGCATCCTCCGCGTCCTCGCCTTCCGCCAGGACTACCCGGAGGACCACCCCTGGGCGCACCCCGTCGATGGCCTGTCGGCCTACGTCGACGTCGCCGCGCGCACAGTGACCCGGCTGGTGGATGCCGCGGTGATGGCGATACCGGTGGAGGGCGGCAACTTCGACGACCCGGCCGTGCAGGGCGAGCCGCTGACCTCGCTGAAGCCGATCGTGATCTCGCAGCCCGACGGCCCGAGCTTCACCGTGGACGGCGAGTGGGTGGAATGGGCCAACTGGAAGTTCCAGGTGGGCTTCGACCCCCGCGAGGGCCTCGTGCTTCGCCAGCTCTCGTTCAACGACCGGGGCGAGCAGCGGCCCGTCATCTACCGTGCCTCGATCAACGAGATGCTCGTGCCCTACGGAGACCCGTCGCCGACGCGCTTCTGGCAGAACTACTTCGACACCGGTGAGTACCTGTTCGGCCGCTTCACCAACTCGCTGGCCCTGGGCTGCGACTGCGTGGGAGAGATCAGGTACTTCGACGCCGTGCTGGCCGACGAGACGGGCAACCCTGTCACCATCGAGAACGGCATCTGCATGCACGAGGAGGATTTCGGCACGCTCTGGAAGCACCAGGACATGTTCACCGGCTCCAACGAGGTGCGCCGTTCTCGTCGCCTGGTGATCAGCTTCTTCACCACCGTCGGCAACTACGACTACGGGTTCTACTGGTACCTCTACCTCGACGGCACCATCGAGTGCGAGGCGAAGCTCACCGGCATCCTGTTCCCGTCCTCCTACCCCGAGGCCGATTACCCCTACGCGAGCGAGGTGGCCCCGGGTGTCGGTGCTCCGTTCCACCAGCACCTGTTCAGCGCCCGACTCGACATGACCGTCGACGGCATCTCGAACGCGGTCGAGGAGGTCGACGCCGTGCGCGTTCCGATCGGACCGGGGAACGAACACGGCAACGCCTTCACGAACAAGCGCACCCGCCTCATCAGCGAGTCGATGTCGGGCCGCACCGCCGATGGATCCGTCGCGCGCAGCTGGCACGTCGTCAACACCGAGAAGACCAACCGGCTGGGCAAGCCGACGGGCTACGTGCTCTATCCGCAGGAGTCCCCGACTCTGCTGGCGGATGCGGCATCCTCGATCGCCCGGCGCGCGGAGTTCGCCCGCACCCACCTGCAGGTGACGCAGTACGAGCCGACGGAACGCTACGCGGCCGGGGACTTCGTGCACCAGAACCCGGGCGGAGACGGCGTTGCGGCCTATACGGCCGGCGACCGCTCCCTCGACGGCGAGGACGTCGTGCTCTGGCACACCTTCGGGCCGACGCACTTCCCGCGGCCCGAGGACTGGCCCGTCATGCCCGTCGACTACGCGAAGTTCACGCTCAAGCCAGTCGGCTTCTTCGACCGCAACCCGGCGTTGAACGTGCCGGCGCCGCAACCCGGTGGGCACACGGCCGACGCGCACGGCACAGCCGCCGCGCACGGCGCGCACGGCTCAGCCGGTGCCGCTTGCTCCTGCGGCCACTGAGGCGGCCCCAGGTGGTCGAGATCGTGCACATCGGGGCGGTGCTGCCCGCCACTGTGGGCATCTGCTGCACCATCGGCGCCAGGGAACGGCGGACGCGCTCGGTCGTGCCCGCGCTGGTGATGCTGCTCGCGACGCTCGACCTCGCCGTCGGGCCCGGCCTGATCCTCCCGTTGCTCTGGGCGGCGATCATGGTCGGGCTCGCGGTGTGGACCGTAGTGGGGGTGCGTGCGGGTCGCAGCCACATGCCGCTGCACCGCTCGCTGGGGCTGCTGGTGATGGCGGGTCTGACTCTCGCCATGGCGGCCCCGGCCGGCCCCGCTGCATCCGTCGCCGGGTCGGCCCACGCGCATGCGGCATCCGGGGTGCTGATCCCGCTCGTCGCGGCCGGGGTCGCCGGCTACCTCGTCTACACCGCGTGGCTCGCGCTGGTGGCCATGCGCCGCCGATCACTGCTGGCGCGGGTCGATGCGGCGAGCATGGGGCTCATGGCCGTCGTCATGGGGGCGGCGCTTCTGGTGTGACCTGCGGGCTCGCGAGCCGAGCCGGACCGGGCGCGCGGTCAGACGCCGGCCGGCACCCAGGCGCCGATGATGACGGACATCACGAGGACGGTCACGAGCTCATGGGCGATGTTGAGGATGGTGAGCCCACTCGGCCGTTTGTCGAAGGCGTCGTGCGTGATGAATCGGGCGGCGGTGAATCCGGCCCAGAGGATGGCGGCGGTGAACACGGTGTTCCAGAAGAAGCTTCCACCGTAGAAGTCCCACGCTATGTAGGAGGCGCCTGCCAGAACCCAGGCCGTGATGAAGCTCACGAACACCGTCACGACGATCGGGCCGATGGCGTCGGCCGAGTTGCCCGATGGCGTGACGCCGGCCTGCTTCATCCAGTAGTTGCCGAACACCTTCGGGGTGTACCAGATCGAGCCGACGACCATGCTCGAGAGCGTGGCGAGGATGACGGCCCAGTAGTTGATCTCGGGAACCATGGCGGGATCCTTTCGGCGGGCGCGATGCCGCTGTGCAGCGCGGTGGCCGCAGTCTATTCCCCGCGCGAAATCTGAGGGGGTTGGTGCCGGATCTGAGGAGGGGGTCCGGATGCGGCGGCCGGGTCGCGGCGGCAGCCTTGAGATGCGCGAAGCCCGCGCGTCGAAAGGCAGATCATGGTGCACGAGACCCGACTCCCCGCTGTGATGGCGGTCGCCTTCGTCGTGGGGGTCGGCATCTGCGCCCTCCTCTTCGGGGTGCCGACGGCAGACGCGACACCCGGACCGGATCCGGAGGCCGCGGGCACTGCAGTCGCCGTGGCGGCCACCGGAGCCGGTACGGCTGACTCCCTCGAACGCTTCGTCATCAGGCACGGCGGCGTCGAGGTGCGAGCCACCGTTCCGGTGGATCGTCGGGGAGCGCATCCGGCTCCGAAGCGACTGCCGAGGCCGCTCGCTCAGCGCTGAACGGGAGCCGCGGCTCTCCGGGCCAGGTCGATCCTGTTGCTGGCTCCGGTCTTGCGCAGCAGGTTGGACACGTGCGAGCTCACAGTCTTCTCGCTGATGACGAGGCTGCGGGCTATCTCCGAGTAGGTGCGCCCGGCCACCAGCTGGTCGAGGATCTCGCGCTCGCGGGCCGTGAGCCGGGGGAGCCCGTCGGCGACAGGGGAGGTCGCGATCGGAGCCGGGTCGGCCAGCGGGATGTGGGCCCCGCCGACGAGCGACTCGATCGTTGCGGTGATGCCGTCGGCGTCGAGCCGGCGACCCAGCTCCAC
Organism: Leifsonia sp. Leaf264; assembly: GCF_001422325.1. GTDB lineage: Bacteria > Actinomycetota > Actinomycetes > Actinomycetales > Microbacteriaceae > Orlajensenia. The sequence continues at coordinate 778,594 of NZ_LMMR01000001.1, read as the reverse complement.
GCCGCGCCGCGCGAGAACGGCTGCTCGTTCCCGCGAGCCCGAGCGGTGCGTGAGCTCGGCTTCGACGCCGCGCATGCAGGCGTAGGCCTCGTCCCACGGCAAGCCGGCCTCGCGGCAGAGTGTCGCGGTCTGCTCCCAGCCCTCACCGATGCCCGCCACCGCCCGAGCCCGGGCGACCTCCGTCCGGTAGAGCGCGAGGAGGGCCGCGGCATCCGCCGCCGGCGTCTCACCGATCCCGCGATGCTGGATGCCGGGATGGGCCAGCTCGAACGCCGTCAGCTGCGCGAGCGCCCGGTCCAGGCCCACTCCGGAGTCGCGCGCCCTCTGGGCCAGGTCGGCGAGGGCACGAGCCGCGACGGGAACGAGCCATTCGCTCATTCCGCCGGGGGGAGCGTGATCCAATCCGGCCGTTGCGGCGGCCAGCGCTGCGTCCGGCTCTCCTGCTGCCAGGTGCACGTGAGCACGCACAAGCGCGAAGTCCGATGCGAGGTAGCCGGATCGGCCGTCGACGAGCTCCTCGGCTCGACCGAGGTGGGCCGCGGCCTCGGCCGCCCGTGACTGCATCGCGGCGAGCCTCGCCGCCGTCAGCCTCACGCTGACGTCGGCGAGGAGCCCGGGGTCGGCGCCGAGAGCCGCGCGCACGCCCTGACGCACGGCTTGGATGTCACCCACGATCAGCCATTCAGCCGCCTCGTAGGCTGCGATCGTCGCCACACAGGAATGCGGAGCTCCCGCACTGCTCAGCCGGGACCTCCGGGCCGCGAGGCTGTCAGCACCCCTCCGCCTCGAACGGAGCGCCGTGGCCTCCCAGATGGCGCAGCGGATGACGGGCCAGAAGTCGTGGGCGCGCACCGAGGCCTCGAACACCAGGTCGCCCAGTCGCCTCGATTCGCCAGCGTCGTAGCGCGTGCCGGCGAGGAGGCCCTGGGCCGAGAGGGCGTAGGCGATGGCCTCGTCGCTGCGGCTCGCCGCCGCGACCTGCACGGCGTTGTCCACGGTCGCGGATGCCGCCGGATCGCGTTCGAACACCTGGGTGTGCCCGAGCTCGGCCAGCGCGAAGGCGTACTGCCAACTGGCCGGATGCGCCGCGGCGAGGCGCAGGGCCTCCCGGGCCTCTGCCGAGACCATGAAGCCGCGCCCGGTGCGGAAGCGCAGATGCATCCGTCTCACGAGCATCTCGGCCGCGAGGAGCGGGTCGGACTCGCGATCGAGGGTGGCGAGGATGCCGTCCACGGCCTCGAGCTCGTCAGTGACGGCTCCGGTCTCGGCCGCGGCCCTGCGGAAACGCAGGAGGAGCTCCTGCACCGGGACGGCCGAGTCGGGCAGGCCCCGCCGCAGCTCGATGCACCGGCGCAGCAGGCGCAGCATCTCGAGGTCGCCTCCGACCCGGTGCACGGCATCGGCCGCGATGAGCCCGGCGGACAGCGCCGCCTCATCGTCGCCCGCGCGATCCAGGTGCACGGCACGCGACACCAGCCAGTCCGCAGGAGCACTGTCCTCCGCCGCTATGGCCGCCGCGTAGAGGTCGGCGGCGTGAGCGTGGCGACGGCGCGCCTGTTCCGGCGTGATGGCGCCGATGACCACCTCGGCTATGAGCGGATGGTGGAACCAGGCGCGTCCGTCGGAATCGAGCGCGAGGATGCCGAGGCCGACGGCCTCGGTGAGCGCATCCGCCACAGCATCGGGGTCCGAGTCCAGGACTGCCGTGAGCGCTCGCTCGGTGAGCGGCCGCCCGCCGATGGCGAGCATCGTCGTGAGCTCGCGTGCCGATTCTCCGAGCCGGAGCCAGTCATGCCGCAGCGTCGACTGCAGGTCCGGCGGAAGCTCGCGGGGGATCTCCCTCGCATCGGCGGGCAGTCCCCGCGCGACGAGGGTGGTGAGGTAGGGGTTTCCTGCTGTCCGCTCGAACACGTCCTGGACCAGCGACTCGTGCGGTAGGTCACCGAGCAGCCGGGCGAGCTGTGCCGTCGTCGCTGAGCGATCGAACGGAGCGACCGGGAGCGAACTCACTCCGGGCAGGGTGGCGACGTCGGCCAACCACCTGGCTATCGGCTCGTCCTCCGCGTACTGGCCGTCCCGTACTGTCGCGAGGATGCCCAGAGTGCGGCGGGCGGGTCCTGCCATGAGGTACATGAGGGCGTCCAGCGTGCTGCGATCAGCCCACTGCAGGTCGTCGATCGCCATCACGACGAGGCCAGTGCGGCAGAGGCCGTCGATCCACTCGTCGAGGAGCACGGGAACGTATTCCGGCGTGTGATCACCTGTGCCGAGTCGAGGCTTCGGGTGCTCGGGAATCTCCGGGGAGCTCCGCACGATGTCGCGCAGGGCGAGGAAGGGCACGGCCAGACTGGCCAGAGGCAGGCAACGACCGCGCAGCACCACGGCCGAGTCGTTGACGGAGTCGCAGGCCGCATCCATCAGGGATGACTTGCCGACTCCGGGCTCACCGAGGATGAGAATCGAGGCGGCGGTGCCGCTGCGCGCGCGATCGAGCTCCGCGAGCATCGAGCTCAACTCGGAACCACGACCGACCAGACCCTCGGGTGGGAGCGCCATGCCATCAGTCTGGCAGGATGCCGGGCCTCCGTGGTCGGCGGATCTCGGCGCCGCTCTCGGCGCCGATCGCGGACTGCAGCACCGCCAGGCCCCTCGCCAACGCCAGGTCGGTCGGTGCCGCGTAGCCGAAGACGATTCCGTGATGGACGGATGCCGCCGGTACCGCCGCGTATTCGCGGAGGTCGGCGACAGCCACCCCGGCCTCGGCCGCGAGCGTGCGCACCCGCTCGGCCGCGGCGGCGGTCGGCAACTCGACGACGCCGTGCAGGCCGCCCTCGAGCCCGCGGAGCCGTGTGCCGGGCACGTCGCCGAGGGCGCCCATGACGAGGTGTCGACGGTGGGCGTAGTCCCGGCGTACAGCGGCGATGTGGCGCCGCACTGTGCCGTCGGCGAGCAGGGCCGCCATGGCCTCCTGCGCGATTCCGGCGATGGGGGCTGCGACGTCGGCGCGCACTCGTCGCAGTGCCGCGTGGAGCTCGGGTCGCCGCGGCAGCACGATGTAGCCGAGCCGCAGCCACGGGGTGAGCACCTTGGAGAAGCTGCCGATGAGCGCCACGCTCTCCGAGCGGTCGAGAGTCGCGAGGGCGGGGAGCGTGGCTGCGCCGTGGCGGAACTCGCTGTCGTAGTCGTCCTCGATCACGAGGGCATCCTGCTGCCGTGCCCACTCGAGGATCTCGAGTCGGGTGGAGACCGGCAGCCGGCCGCCGAGGGGGTATTGATGGCTCGGGGTGAGCAGGACGGCACTGGGCGCGGGGTCCACCGCCGCGAGTGCGTCGAAACGCAGGCCGTCGACATCGACCGGCAGGGGGATGACCTCGCACCCGAAACGCTGGAGCGCTCGCCGCGACGACGGATAGCCCGGGTCCTCCATGGCGACGCGGGCGCCCCGCGGATGCAACTCGCCGAGTGCGAGCGCGAGCAGCATGACGGCCTCGCTCGTGCCGGCAGTGACGAGGATGTCCGCGGCGTCGCAGTCCACGCCCCGGGCGCGGCGCACGTGATCGGCGATCTGCGCACGCAGCGCTGCGGTGCCGAAGTCGTCGGCCTGGACCGTGGGCACGGGCTGGGCGGCCGCCAGCCGCCAAGCGGCCCGCCAGGCGCGCTCGTCGAGGCGGGAGGTCGACGGATACCCGGGCAGCATGTTCACCTCCGTGGCGGGCGTGCTCGGTGTCGAGGGAACCTGCGGCCTGCCGCGTCTCATCGACGCGTCGACGGCAGCGACACGGCCGGCCGCGCCCTGCGACATCTCGAGATAGCCCTCGCCGGCGAGTTGGTCGTAGGCGACGACCACGACGCCGCGTGAGACGCCGAGAGCCGAGGCCAGCGCCCGGGACGACGGCACGACGTCGCCGTGGGCGAGGGAGCCCGCGAGTACGGCCGAGCGGATGGCGTCGACGATCTGGCGGGACAGCGGGGCGGCATCCGTGCGATCGATGCTGATGGCGAGGTCGGCCATGGATTCCTCACTGGTCTGGTTGGATCTGCATGCACTGGACTTCTGTGTATACCAGTCGAACCACGAGGCTGGCATCATGACCTCGCTGCCCACTTCTGCCGCCACCACCCTCAACCGCATGGCCGAACGCCAGGTGTTCGATCGCGATGCGCTCAACGCCCTGCTCGACGAGACCCTGATCGCGCACATCGCCGCGGTCGTGGACGGCGAGCCCCTCGTCATCCCGATGGCGTTCGCGCGAGACGGGGACGCCATCCTGATCCACCTGTCGACCGGGGCCGGAGCCGCCCTGCGTGCAGGGCGCGAGGCCGCTCCGCTCGCGATCAGCGTGTGCGCGGTCGACGCCCTGGTGTACGCCACGACGCTCTACGACAGCAGCATGAACTATCGCAGTGCCGTGGTGCACGGCGTACCGGAGGTGGTGCTGGGCGAGGCGAAGAACGCCGCCCTCGAGCTCATCGCCGCCAAGCTCATGCCGGGGCGGGCGGCCGAGGTGCCCGAGAACTCGCGACGCGAACTGGCCGGCACCCTGGTGCTGCGCATTCCGATCACCACGGTGAGCATGAAGGCGCGCAGCGGCGAGCCCGGTGTGAGCGAGCGGCTCGACGACGGAGCCTGGGCCGGGCTGCTGCCGCTCCTGCAGTCCTGGGGCGAACCGGCGACGGCGACGTTCGTGGCCGGAGGGGTGGAGGTCGCGGCATCCGTCGGGGCACGCGTCGGTGGCACCGTCGGCGCGCGTGCCGGTGGCACCGTCGACGGTGGCGCCGGCGTCGCTGCCGGCGGCAGCGCCCGAGGGAGCCGCGTGCCGGTGCTTGGATAGGGGTATGACGCTCGACACCGCCAGCTACATCGACGCCCTCGCCGGATTCATCCAGGCGGCCCCCTCCTCGTACCACGCGGCAGCCGAGGTGGCCGCACGTCTCACCGCTGCCGACTTCACCCGGCTCGACGAGACCGCGGACTGGCCGGAGGCGCCCGGCAGGTACGTCGTCGTGCGCGACGGCGCTGTCATAGCGTGGATCGTGCCCGAGGGTGCCGGCCCGCTCACGCCGTTCCGGGTGTTGGGGGCACATACCGATTCGCCGGGCTTCAAGCTCAAGCCGCACCCGACGACGTCGGTGAACGGATGGCTGCAGGCCGGTGTCGAGGTCTACGGCGGTCCGCTGCTCAACTCCTGGCTCGATCGCGAGCTCGAACTGGCCGGGCGTCTGGTGACGACGGACGGTACGGAGCACCTGGTGCGCACCGGCCCCTTCCTGCGCATCCCGCAACTCGCGATCCACCTCGACCGCGGAGTCAATAACGACGGGCTGACGCTCGACAAGCAACGGCACACGCAGCCCGTGTGGGGTGCTGGAGATTCGGCCCGGTTCTCGCAGGACGGCCTGCTCGAGCACCTGGCGTCGCTCGCCGGAGTGGCGGCATCCGACATCGCGGGCTACGACATCCTGACCGCCGACACCGCTGCACCGGCGCGCTTCGGGCTCGACGACGCGTTCTTCGCGGCGGGCCGCATGGACAACCTGACCAGCGTCTTCGCCGGGCTCACGGCGTTGCTGGCTGAGGCGTCATCCTCGGAGAGCGCGACGGGTCACATCAGCGTGCTCGCCGCCTTCGACCATGAGGAGCTCGGTTCGGAGTCACGGTCTGGGGCGGCCGGACCGTTCCTCGCCGACGTGCTGGAGCGCATCGGCGCCGGCCTGGGAGCGTCGGCATCCGACAGCCTGCGCTCGCTCGCGGGCTCGTGGTGCGTCTCGGCGGACGCCGGGCACGCCGTGCACCCGAACTACGCCGACCGGCACGATCCGGTGAACAAGCCCGTACCCGGTGGCGGTCCGCTGCTGAAGATCAACGCGAACCAGCGCTATGCGACGGATGCAGCCGGCTCGGCCCTCTGGGCACGGCTGTGCGCGGCCGCCGGGGTGCCGTTCCAGGCGTTCGTGTCCAACAACGCCCTGCCGTGCGGCTCGACGATCGGCCCGATCACGGCGACGCGTCTCGGCATCCGTACGGTGGACGTCGGGGCACCGCTGCTCTCGATGCACTCGGCCCGCGAACTCGTGCACGTCGATGACGCCGCAGCGCTCGCCGCGGCAGTGACGGCGTTCTTCGCGGGGGAGTAGGCGGCGCGGTCCGTCCCTGCGCCATTTCGCGCGGGTGTGCGCCACATCACGTGGCGCTGGCACCCGCGAAATGGCGCACAGGCCGGCCTCGGCGGGAACACGTGTTGCGGCGTGTGACAGGGGCGCGTGACTCCGGCGCCACCCCTCCTTACCCTCGAAGAACCAGCCCGCCGCACCAGCGGGGGCTCGAGCCGGGGAACGGAGGAACGTGATGTCGAATCTCAAGCCTGGAGTGCAGCGGGTCATGACATGCGTTTCCGAGACCTGCGAGACCCACGGTGCCGGCCACGCGATCAGCCCCATCCGCGAACGCGCGGCGAACGCGACGCCGAGCAAGTGGCGCGACGCCTTCGTGGCTCACGTCGACTCCGACGGCTGGATCGCCGTCGACCTGTTCGAGACCGGGGAGCGTGTGTGGGCGTGGCATCACGAGGACCTCACCGCGCGGGTGGACATCGGGCAGCCCGTAGCCCTGCACGGCGTCTACGACGTGCTGTCGATCGGGCACGCGCGCGTCAGCGTGCTGGTGGCCGCCGGGGCCTAGCCCTCCGCCATCATCTTCTGCATCGAGTCCATCATCTTCTCGCACGCCATCGCGGCCTGACGGCAGGCTTCGGCGCAGACGCGGCAGTCCTCGTGCATGTCGGCGTGCTTCATGCACTCGTCGGCGCACATCCGGCACTGCATCATGGTGGCGTCGAGCATCCGCATCATCGAATCCATCATCATGCCGCTCGGACGCAGCATCATCCGCATCATCGTGTTGCACATGTCGGCGGTGTTCATGCACATCTCCATGTGCATCGCCGTGCCCTCGCCCATCATGCAACTGGCGCACATGGTGCAGGCCTGTTCGCAGGCGGAACAGGCCTCGATACATTCAGCCATCAGCGTCATGTCCATCCCGGGCATCGACGACTCGGCCGAGTGCATCTCCATCATCTGCATCGTCATGTCCATCATCAGCGCTCTCCCCAGACTGTGGTCACCGAGCGCCGACGGGTGTTGACGCTGTCAGCGGCATTCCACGTTCCACTTCGCATCCTACGGACGCAGGCAGCTCCTGTCAGCGGGCCGACCAGCACGTTCACAGTCCCGAAACACGAGGCCCGGCTCTCCAGAGGCACCGGGCTCAGCGGTCGATGCGGAAGCCGCGGGAGCCCGAGGGAACGGCATCGGTCACGTCGACTGCTGTGACGGATGCCGCAGGCGGGCCGACCCGCAGCCACGCGAGCATCGCCTCCAGGGCCGCATCCGTCCCCTCGATCACGGCCTCGACGCTGCCGTCGCCGCTGTTCCGGATCCAGCCGGCCACCCCGAGCCGTCCCGCCTCTTCACGGGCGAACCAGCGGAAGCCGACCCCCTGCACGCCACCGCGGATGACGATGTGCCTGGCTGTCACGATCTCCCCGGACGTCATCGTGCATGGATACTCCGCCCCGCGAACCGGTGTCAAGGATCGCGGATGCGACTCTGGCGCGAAATCGTGGATCGTCGGCAGCCGACAGCGCGCGCGGACGGAACCCATCAGTCACCCTTGATGCATGACCGACACTCTGCTCAGCACCACCCCGAACACCCTCGCCGTCGAGCACTTCCGCGCGAAGCTCGCCCTCGAGACCGACGCGAGCGACGTCTTCGTCGCCATGCAGGAGGGCGCCGACTTCGTGCTGATCGACACGCGCGGTCAGGCGGCCTGGGACCAGGGACACGCCGCCGGCGCCGTCCACCTGCCGACTGCTCGCATCCCCGAGGAGGTGCCGGCGCGCTACCCGGCAGGCACGCGCTTCGTCGTGTACTGCTGGAGCCCGGGTTGCAACGGCGGCGACAAGGCCGCCCTCGCGCTCGCGATCCTCGGCTACGAGGTTCAGCTGATGATCGGTGGATTCGAGTACTGGGCCCGCGAGGGCTACCCCGTCGAGACGGCCATCGGCACCGTACGCCGTGAGGTCGACGAGCTCGTCGGGCCGCGAGCGACCGGGCTCTCGACGTCGGTCGCCGGCATCTCCTGCGAGTGCTGAGCGGATCCCAGGGTTCCTGCGAGTCGACCGCAAGGCCTCGACGCGCCGCCTCGCGGCGTGCCTAGACTGACCCATGACAGTCACCCTGCGCGGTCTCCGCACCGCAGTTCCTCCGACAGTGCTCATCCAGGAACAGGTGCGTGACGTGTTCGCGGCGCAGCCCGGACTCTCCAGGCTCGCTCAGCGCATAGTGCCGACCTCGTTCAACGTCTCGGGGATCGAGACCCGTCACACCGTGATCGAGGAGCTCACCTTCGACGAGGTCGACGGCGATCGCGAGTTCTTCGACCCGGCGACCGGCGAACTGCTCATGCCGGGTACCAAGGTGCGCAACGAGCTCTACATCCGCGAGGCGACCAAGCTCTACGTGGAGGCCGGTCGGCTTGCGCTCGACGCCCTCGATGACGTGGCGGCATCCGACGTCACGCACGTCATCACCGTCAGCTGCACGGGCTTCTACGCACCGGGGCCCGACTACATGCTCGTGCGCGAACTCGGACTCGACCTGGCCGTGCAGCGCTTCCACCTGGGCTTCATGGGCTGCTACGCCACCATGCCGGCGCTGCGGCTGGCCAAGCAGCTCGTCCAGGCCGACGCCGACGCCGTGGTGCTCGTGGTCACGGCGGAGCTGTGCACTCTGCACCTGCGGTCCTCCAACGATCCCGACACCATCGTGGCGTCGTCGTTGTTCGCCGACGGGGCCGGTGCCGGCATCGTCAGCAACCGGATGCCGGCGCCCGGCGAACTCGCCTTCGGACTCGACCGCTTCGAGACCGTCATCACTCCGGTCGGCGAGGCCGACATGGCCTGGAAGATCGGCGACAACGGCTTCGAGATGATCCTGTCGACCTACGTTCCGCACATCATCGACGAGCACATCGAGAGCGCCATCGCGCCCCTGCTGGCACCCGAGCCTGCTCTCCTCGCCGATCCCGCCGGGGCCGTGGCGCACTGGGCGATCCACCCGGGTGGGCGCAGCATCCTCGACAAGGTGGAGTCGAAGCTCGCGCTCAGCGAGGCGCAATTGGTGCCGGCACGGGAGACCCTGCGCGACTACGGCAACATGTCGAGTGCCACGATCGCCTTCGTGCTGCGCAACATCCTCGACGGCACGACAGCCCCGGGAGACCGCGTGCTCGCGATGGCGTTCGGGCCGGGCCTCACCGTGGAGACGGGCCTGCTCACTGTGCTCGAGGGCTAGGTGGTACCCGACCTGCGGCGGCGCGCCACCGACCTCAGCGAGCTGATGGATGCGCCGGACTGCGACCCGCGGCTGCTGGAGAACACCTACGCGCAGTTCGCCGCCGTCAACGCCGTGTTCTCGGGGTGGCACGGGATCTACCGACGCGGCATCCGTCCGCTGCTGTCGACGACGGTCGTCACGAGGGTGCTCGACGTGGGATCCGGCGGCGGCGACCTGACGCGCGCCCTGGCGCGCTGGGCGGCCCGAGACGGCCTGCGGCTGCGCGTGACGGGCATCGATCCCGACCCGCGGGCCGCCGCCTACGCTGAGGCGCTGCCACCGATGCGCGGAGTGGAGTTCCGCCGTGCCTTCAGCGCGGAACTCGTCAGGGCAGGGGAGCGCTTCGACGTCGTGGTGTCGAACCACCTGCTGCACCATCTCACTGCGGCCGAACTCGGCGGCCTCCTCCTCGACAGCGAGAAGCTCGCCCCCCGGTCCATGCACGCCGACATCACCCGGTCCTTAATTGCATATGCCGGATTCGGCATACTGACGGCGCCCTTCTTCCATGACTCCTACATCCGGTCGGACGGCATGAGATCGGTTCGTCGTTCGTTTACCCCGTCCGAGCTCGATGCGGCGGTTCCGCCGGGCTGGCGGGCCGTGCCCCGGGGACCGTTCGGCTACGTGCTGGAACACGATGCCGGGGTGACGGATGCCTGAGGTCGTCGTGGTCGGAGGCGGTCCGGTCGGGCTGCTGCTGGCCGTCCTGCTGGCGCAGCGGGGCGTCGATGTCGTCGTGCTCGAGGCGCGCGTCGACGGCTCGGCGCATTCGCGGGCCATCGGCATCCACCCGCCGGCTCTGGGCGTGCTCGAGTCGGCCGGCATCGCCGACGACGCCATCGGCAGGGGAGTCCCGATCACGGCCGGCGAGGTGCGCTGCGACGGGCGCATGCTCGGCAGCCTCGACTTCGCCGAGGCCGGTGCGGCGTATCCGTTCGTGCTCTCGCTGCCGCAGCGCGAGACCGAGGCGCTGCTCCGGCACAGGCTGCGCCAGCTCGCCCCCGATGCGGTGCGGCGGGGTGTTCGGGTGACGGGAGTGCTGCAGCGCAGCGACGGCGTCGATGTCGTGCTCGACGACGGGAGTGCTGTCGCCGCGTCGTTCGTGATCGGCGCCGACGGGTCGCGCAGCGTCGTGCGGGCGGCATCCGGGATCCAGTGGCTCGCTCGCGGCGACAGGGTGGACTACGTGATGGCCGACTTCCCCGATGACACGGGTCACGGGGAGAGGGCCCTGCTGTTCTTCGAGCGCGGCGGGGTGGTCGAGTCGTTCCCGCTGCCTCACGGCGAACGCCGATGGGTGGCGATGACCGATCGGGAATGGACGGGCGTCACGTCACAGCAGCTCGCCGAGCTCATCGAGGAGCGCACGGGGATGCGCACGACGCCGGGCCCTGGAGCCGTGAGCGCCTTCTCCGTGCGTCAGCACCTGGCGACGAGCATGGCCGTCGGACGGGTCGCCCTGGTCGGTGACGCCGCTCACGAGATCAGTCCGATCGGCGGACAGGGCATGAACCTGGGCTGGCTCGACGCGCGGATGCTGGCACCCGCCCTGACCGCGGCCCTCGGCGGCGACACCGAATCGCTCGGGCGCTACGACCGGGACCGTCGGCGCTCGGCGGCGATGGCATCACGACAGGCGGCCTTCAACATGGGCATGGGCAAGCCCGTGTCCGGCATGCGACTGGGTGCCCGGAATGCGTTGGTGCGCTCCCTCGCCGTGCCGCCGACGCGTGCCCTGGTGGCGCGGGCGTTCACGATGCGCTGGTTGTGAACCTCAGCCGGCGGCTGCCGTGACCAGCGGAGCGTCGGCATCGGCCGACCACTCGCCCAGCGACCCGTCGTACACGGCGACCGCCGTGCGACCCTCGAGGGTGAGCGCGAGAGCGCCGAGAGTCGCGGCGATGCCCGCGCCGCAGTAGAGGATGACGGGATCCTCGGATGCCGTCGCGGGTGCCAACCGCTCGGCCAACGCGTCTCCGCGCAGGAGGGTGCGGTCCTCGCGCTGGACGAGTCGACCCGATGGCACGTTGACGCTGCCGGGGATGTGTCCGAGCCGCGAACGGGCCCCGGTCTCGCCGGCGAAGTCGCTCGGCGGCAGCGAGCACACGAGGGTCGCTGCGCGCTCCCCGGCGAGGACAGCCTCGACGTCGGCCTTGTCGGCCCAGAACCCGGGGATGGCCGTCGCTTGGAAGGCGGCATCCGGGGTCACCGAACCCGCTGCGACATGCCCGAACTCGAGCGGGCGCTCGCCGGCCCGCCAGTTCGTGAGGCCGCCGTCGAGCACCGAGACGTTCTCGAAGCCGAAGGAGCGGAACAGCCACCACAGGCGCGAGGCCCACTGGCCGATGGAGGTGTCGTAGACGACGACCCTCGAAGCGGTTCCGATGCCGAGACCTGCGACGGCGCTGCTGAACTGCTCGGCGCTGGGGCGGGTGAACGCGAAGCGGCCCGACGGGTCGGAGAACTCCTCGAGCACCTCGGCGAACAGCGCCCCGGGGATGTGGCCCTCCACCAGGTACTGGTCGTAGCCGCTCAACCACGTGCGTCCGCCGGCGGGGGAGGCGACGTCGAGCACCGTCGCGTCGAGCACGACGAGGCCGTCGGTGCCCAGGTGGTCGGCGAGCCACTGCGTCGAGGCGAGCGGAGTGGACGGGGCGAGAAGGCGTGTGCTGTTGTCGTTCGACATGCCGCCACGCTAACCCGGAGCTTCGCGGCTCGCGATCGGGACCGCAACCCTGCGTCACACGTGTCCGTACACTGGGCGCATGACCGAGCAGAACCAGCCGTCCACCACGCCGCCGGCGTGGTTCCGCATCTGGTCGGCCGTGGCCATCGCCGGCGGCATCGTCGCCCTCATCGGCATGATCGCCCTGCTGGTTCCGGCTCCGGCGGCCTCGTTCGGCTGGTTCGCCTATCAGCCCCTCGACCAGAGCGTGTTCCTGCCGTCGATGTCGTTGCTCTCGCCCACGACGATCTGGGGCGCGCTCGCGCTCACCGTCGGGCTGCTGGTCGTGGCGTTCAGTGCCGGCTTCCTCATCGGTCGACGCACGCGGACGACGGCTTCAGACTGACTCCGCCACCTCGCGCAGCATGTGCGCCGAGGTGACGGCCATCTGCGGGAACGTGTCGCGGTAGTAGGCGAGCGCGATTGACGCCTGGGCGATGGCCCAGCCGCGACCTCGCCGCCAGGTGTGGTCGTCGACGCCGAGCACGTCCCGCAGTTCGGCTCGGGCATCCGCCGGCAGGATGCTCCAGGCGGCCAGCAGGTCGCAGGCCGGGTCGCCCACCCCGGCGCAGGCGAAGTCGAGCACGCCGCTGAGCCCGCCTGGCCCGCCGCCAGGGTCGTGCACGAGGAGGTTGCCGCTGAGCAGGTCGCCATGCGTCCAGACTGGAGGGCCCGACCAGGCCGGCGCGTCGAGGGCATCGTCCCAGAGGCGCAGCAGCAGCGGGGTGTCGACGAGATCGGACACCGCCGTGAGGCTCGTCCGTGCAGCGGAATCGAGCCCGTGGAACGAACCGCTGCGGTAGCCGGGCGGCGCATCCGTCGTGTCGATGCGGCGCAGGGCCGTCAGGAGGGCGGCGACGTCCGCGACCAGCGCTGAGGTGCCTGCGGCCTCGATGGCGCCTGGCGTCGGGGTGATACCGGGCAGCCAGGTGAGCACCAGCCAGGGGCACGGGTAGTCGGGGCTCGGAACACCCGCGGCCAGCACCCGGGGAATCGGCACGGCGAGCTCCGCGCCGAGCACCGGCAGCCAGCGGCGCTCGAAGACGATGTCGTCGGCCGCCCGCTCGACGACGGGCAGGCGCACCACCATCTGGTCGCCGAGCCTGAACATGGCGTTGACCGTGCCGGTGGCGAGAGGCGTCACCGGCAGCCGGGCCCAGGCCGGGAACTGCTCGGCGACGAGTCTGCGCACGAGTTTCGCGTCGACGGGGAGTTGGTCGTCGTGCATCCGGCCCTGCGTCATCGCGGGCTCAGCACTCGATGACGTTGACCGCGAGACCCCCGCGACTCGTCTCCTTGTACTTGGTCTTCATGTCGAGGCCGGTCTGGCGCATGGTCTCGATGACGGTGTCGAGGGAGACGATGTGGCTGCCGTCGCCGTGCAGGGCGAGGCGGGCCGCCGAGACGGCGGTCGACGATGCGATGGCGTTGCGCTCGATGCACGGCACCTGTACGAGACCGCCGACAGGGTCGCAGGTGAGGCCGAGATGGTGCTCGATGGCGATCTCGGCTGCGTTCTCGATCTGCTGCGGTGTTCCACCGAGGACCGCGCAGAGGGCTCCGGATGCCATCGCGCACGCCGAGCCGACCTCGGCCTGGCAGCCGCCCTCGGCTCCGGAGATCGACGCATTCGCCTTGACCAGCGAACCGATCACGGCCGCTGTCAACAGGAAGTCGCGGATGCCCTCCTGGGAGGCATCCGGAGTGAAGCGCAGGTAGTAGTGCGCGACGGCCGGGATGATGCCGGCCGCGCCGTTGGTCGGAGCCGTGACGACCCGGCCGCCCGAGGCGTTCTCCTCGTTGACCGCGAGGGCGAAAGCGTGCAGCCATTCGGTCGTGGTGTCGCGGCGGGCCGCATCGCCGCTCTGCTCGTAGGCCTCGAGCTGCGCCCGCACGGCCGATGCTCGGCGCTTGACGCCGAGACCGCCCGGCAGCACGCCGTCGGTCTCGAGGCCGGCGAGCACGCACTGCAGCATCGACGCCCAGATGAGGTCGAGCCCGGCATCCAGGGCCTCGGCCCCGTGCATGGCCTCCTCGTTGGCCCGCGCGATCTGCGCGATGCTCAGCCCGGTCTGCTCGCAGAGGGCGAGCAGCATGGCGGAGGAGGAGAACGGGTACGGCTGGGTGGCCGAGGGCGATGCGGCCGGAGCCGGCTGTTCGCCCTCGCGGCGGATGAACCCGCCGCCGACGGAGTAGTAGGTCTGCTCGGCGACGGGGAGGGCGGCATCCGTTCCCCAGGCCTGCAGGGTCATCGCGTTGGGGTGCGCCGGAAGCCGCGTGAACGGCGCGAAGGAGATGTCGTCCCGGGCGAGCTCGATCTCATGGCTGCCGTTGACGGCGATGGTGGTGTCCCGCCAGCTGCCGTGCACTGCCGCGGGATCGCAGGTCTCGGGTCGGAGTCCTGCGAGTCCGGCGACGATGGCATCGGGGGTGCCGTGGCCGATGCCCGTGGCTCCCAGGGAGCCGTAGAGGGCGCAGGTGATCCTGGTGACCTGCTCGAGCACTCCGTCCGAGGCGAGCGAGTCGGCGAAGTGCAGTGCGGCCCGCATCGGGCCCACCGTGTGGGAACTGGAGGGGCCGATCCCGATCGAGAAGAGGTCGAGGGCCGAGACGTACGCTGTCACGCTCCCAAGGCTACGCGGTGCTGCTGATGCAACGGCCCCGGTGCGCGAGTGAGCAGGCGTGAGCGGCTGTAAGCATCCCGTGATCGCCGTGAAAGCGGCAGGCCGCACCATCGAGACATGACACACACATCACTCACCAGCGACTGGGCCGTCGAGGCCGACGGGCTGGTCAAGACCTTCGGCTCGAATCGCGCCGTCGACGGAGTGGACCTCCGCGTCAAGACGGGCACCGTCTACGGCGTGCTCGGCCCCAACGGCGCCGGCAAGACCACCACCATCAGCATGCTCGCGACCCTGCTGCGGCCCGACGGCGGCAGCGCCCGCATCTTCGGACACGACGTGCAGCGCGAGTCGCAGGTCGTGCGCCAGCTCATCGGCGTCACGGGCCAGTACGCCTCGGTCGACGAGACCCTCTCGGCCACCGAGAACCTCTACCTCTTCTCCAGGCTGCACGGGCTCAGCGGATCGGCCTCGCGTCGCAAGTCCACCGAGTTGCTCGAGGAGTTCGGACTGACGGATGCCGCGAAGCGACCGCTCAAGAACTTCTCCGGTGGCATGCGCCGTCGACTCGACCTCGCCGCGAGCCTCATCTCGCAGCCGCCGCTCATCTTCCTCGACGAGCCGACGACGGGCCTCGACCCGCGTACCCGCATGCAGATGTGGGACACCATCCGTCGCCTCGTGTCCTCGGGCTCGACCGTTCTGCTCACCACGCAGTACCTCGACGAGGCCGATCAGCTCGCCGATCGCATCGCGGTCATCGACCGCGGACGGGTCGTCGCGGAGGGCACGGCCAACGAGCTCAAGGGCTCCGTCGGCGAATCCAGCCTCGAACTGCGCCTGGCCAACCCCGCCGACCTCGACGACGTGCGCGTGGCGATCGAGCGCGTGCTCGGCGTGGCCGCGACGGTCTCCCCGGAGGCCGGTCGCATCACGGCCCCCATGAACAACCCCGACCTCGTGACAGAGCTTCTCCTCACGCTCCGCGACGAGGGCATCCACCTCGCCGAGATGAGCGTGCAGAAGCCGACGCTCGACGAGGTCTTCCTCACCCTCACCGGCCACGGCGTCGAGACCGACGCCGACGACGCCGGCGCATCAGCAGAGCTCGAAGGGAGCCGCGCATGACCACGACAACGCTTTCCCCCAAGGCGACGACCGAGTCGCCGATCGTCCCGGGTGTCCAGCGCACTCTCCGCAACCGCGTCTCGATCCCCGAGACCATCTCGCACACGTTCACGATGGCCTATCGCGGACTGCTCAAGATCAAGCGGACCCCCGAGCAGCTGTTCGACGTGACGCTGCAGCCGATCATCTTCACGGTGATGTTCGTGTACATCTTCGGTGGGGCGATCTCGGGCGACATCCCGAGCTACCTGCCCATCATCATCCCGGGCATCCTCGTGCAGACCGTCATCACGGGCTCCATCGTGACGGGCGTGCAGTTGCGGGAGGACATGGACAAGGGCGTGTTCGACAGGTTCCGGTCGTTGCCCATCGCCCGCATCGCACCGCTCTCGGGAGCACTGCTCGCCGACACCCTGCGCTACGCGATCGCCACCACCATCACGCTGGCCATGGGCTTCCTGATGGGCTTCGAGCCCGGTGGTGGAGCCGGCGGAGTGCTGGTCGCGGGACTGCTCGTGATCGCCTGCGCCTGGGGGCTCAGCTGGATCTTCGCCTTCTTCGGCGTCGTGGCCCGCACCGCCTCGAGCGTGCAGGGCATCTCGATGCTCGTGCTGTTCCCGCTCACCTTCCTGTCGGGTGCCTTCGCTCCGACCGACACCATGCCGGACTGGCTGCAGACCGTCGTGGCCTACAACCCGGTCACCCACCTGGTCGACGCCGCTCGCGAACTCATGAACACCGGCACCTTCGGTGCCGACGCCTGGCTCACCCTGCTCGGTGCTGCCGTGATCGTCGCGATCTTCGCACCGCTCACAGTGAAGGCCTACATGCGCAAGGCGTAGTCCACGCCCCGTCCTTCGTCACCTGAGTCGCCCGTCTTCGTCGCCATGTCGCCCTCCGGGGCCCGTCGTGGCGACGAAGACGGGCGATTCGCCGCGTAGGGAGGGGCGGGGGCTGCGTCTACGGCGTGGAGACCGGCAGCGCGATCAGTGCGTAGGCGCGCGTGGCACGCGTGTCGAGCGGCAGGCTGGCGGCGGCATCCTGCGCCTCGTGCACCCTGTCGACGCCGAACGTCTGCCTGGCCATAGCGAGGTAGGGGGCGAGGTGCAGCGCCGGCAGGTCCTGGCGGGCGTGCATGGCCTCGGCGAGGGCGAACAGTTCGAGGCCCCTGTCGGCGAGCTCGGGCTGCGACATCGCCCAGACCGACCATCCGACGACGGATGCCGCCAGCACGGGCTTGTCGACGTAGTCGGGCCTCGCGCGATGGAGCGCGAGGATGCGGGCACGGAGGCGGGCGGCCCAGCGCGCGATGTCGCCGGCATCCTGGTCACCGTCGATGACGGCCGAGGAGACGCGTGCCGACAGCGTCATGTAGAACCACGGAGAGGCCCGTGACGCCGGAGTGGTGAACGACGCAATCGCGCGCAGGTAGCGCTCGGCGGCGTCCGCCGAACGGCCCTCGATCCTGGCGAGCTCGGCGTGACCGAACTCGCCGACGGAGACCATCTCGAGGCCGTCGTCGATCGTCAGGTCGTTCGTGACCATATCGTCGAAGAGTGCACGGGCGTCGTCGAGCCGGCCGAGGGAGAGCAGGCTGCCGCCGAGGATCCAGTTGATCTGCTGCAGGTCCTGCACCACCTCGAGCTGCACCATCCCGGTACGCGCCCGATCGACCCACACCAGCACCTCGTCGGCGTGAGCCGTCTGGCTGGCCAGCTGCGCGAGGGACATGGCCGCCATGGAGCCGATCCAGATGTCGCCGGAGGTCTGCGACAGGTCGTAGGCGCGGCGTGCTGCCACCCGTGCCGTGTCGGGATCGCCGTCGTTCTCGGCGATCTGCGCCGAGATGATGCTGCCGATCAGGGCGGAGGGGACATCGTCCGACGCCGCCATCCTGGCAAGCAGGGCTGGGGCCCGCTGCATGTCGGGGAACGCCAGCAGGAAGCCCATCGTCGCGGCGATCCACGGCTGGAGGACGAGGTCGCTCCGGCTGATCGTGCGCAGGCGCGACATCGCGCGGAAGCCCTCCCTGTTGCCGATCACGAAGTTGGTGCCGGTGAGCATGATGTACGCGAAGGCGGCGGCGTCGGCGTGCTCGGCATCCGCGGCGTACCCGCCGGTCGCGTCGAGCACGGCCTTGCTGAAGGAGAACACCTCGGTGTGAGCACCGCGCACGCTCCAGTAGTAGCCGAGCAGGGCGAACACGCTCAGCACCATCCGGGCATCCCGCGCCGCGATGGCGTCGCGCAGCACGGCGACGAGGTTGTCCTGTTCCATCGACACGTCGTGGAACATGCCGACCTGACGTGTCCCCATCGCATGGCGCATGGCGCGCATGCTGAACGCCTCGGCCCAGGCGAAGACCGCGTCGCGGGCGGATGTCTCGTCTTCGGCGTCGGCGAGCGCGGCCTGGCCGAACTCGCGCACAGTCTCGAGCATGCGGAATCTCAGGCCACCCGTCGCCGCATCGTCGGTGACGGTGAGCAGCGACTGGGTGACGAGAGCGTCCAGGAGCTCGGCGGCGTCGTCACCGGTCACCCACTGCGCGGCGTCGAGGCCGAAGCCGTCGACGAAGAGCGAGAGCCTGCGGAGGGCGCGCTGCTCCTCGGGGCGCAGGAGGGTCCAGCTCCACTCGATGACGGCCTGGAGGGTGCGATGCCGCTCGGGTGCCGACCTGTCGCCGCTGGTGAGCAGGGTGAAGCGGTTCTCCAGTCGCGCCTCGATCTGCTCGACCGACATCGAGCGCACCCGGGCGGCGGCGAGTTCGATGGCCAGGGGCAGGCCGTCGAGGCGGGTGCAGAGTCTGGCGACGGCGTCGGTGGGCAGAGCCACCGACGGGCGGGCGGCGCGAGCCCGCTCGGTGAACAGGCGCACGGCGGGCCCGGGTTCTCCGGCTGCACCGTGGGCCGGGAGGGATTCCAGCGGATAGGCCTGCTCGGCGCCGATCAGCAGCGGGCTGCGGCTGGTCGCCAGCACGCGCAGGCGCGGCAGGGAGGCCAGCAGGTCGGCCGCCCAGAGGGCTGCGCCCTCGACCACCTGCTCGCAGTTGTCCAGGATGAGCAGGGTGGGGCGCTCGCCGAGCTGGGCGATGATGCGCTCGCGCAGGTCGGGTCGAGGTGTCGTGTCGACGAGTTTCTGACCGGGGGAGACCTCGCGGATGCCGAGGGTCGAGGCCAGCGCGAGGGTGACGTCGGCATCGGTCCTCACGCTGGCGAGTTCCACGAAGACGACGGCCGGCGTCGTGGCGCGGGCGCCGAGCTCCTGCGCCAGGCGGGTCTTCCCGAGGCCGCCGGCGCCGAGCAAGGTCACGAGGCGTGCCTGCTCGAGCAGGCCCTGTACGGCCTCGATGTCGTGTTGCCGTCCGAGCAGCTCGTTGGGGGCGACGCGCAGGCCTATGCGCACCCGGGTGTCGCGCGGCGGCGGCGCGGAGTCCTCCTGCAGGAGGCGGGTGTTCAGTGCCACCAGCTCGGGAGAGGGGGAGGAGCCGAATTCGTCGCGCAGCAGGGTGCGGAACGCGGCGAAGGCTGCGATCGCCTCCTGCCTCCTGCCCAGCGCTGACAGGGCGCGCAGACGGACGAGCTGCAGGTTCTCGGCGAAGGGATGCGCCTCGATGAGGTACTCGAGGTCGCTGATCGCCCGCTCGGGCTGTCCGGCCTCCACGAGGCAGCGGGCGCGGGTCTCGAGCAGACCGCTGCGGGCGGCTGCGGCCTCGTCCATGAGCTGGGCGCGCACGGGAGAGTCCGGCAGTTCGGCGCCGGGCTCGCCGCGCCACAACGCGAGGGCCCGGTCGAGCAGGGCGACGGCCGCGAGGGGATCGTCAGTTGCGACGGACGTGGCCTCGCGGCCGAGCAGGCGCGCCTGGCCGACGTCGGTCTGATCATCGTGCACGGCCAGGGCGTAGCCTCTGGCCGTCGAGACGACGAGTCCCTCGGCGGCGACGGCGCGCAGGCGGGAGACGAGGGTCTGCAGCGCGGCCTTCGCGTTGCGGGGCAGCTCGTCGCCCCACAGTTCGTCGGCGATGGTCTCCACGCTCACGGCGCTGCCGGCCGGACGCCCGGGATCTCCGACCAGGACTGCCACGAGTGCCTTGGCGAGAGCGCCGGGCGGCTCGATCGATCGGCCGTCGCGGCCGTCGATGAGCACGGGTCCGAGAACCGCGACCCGCGGTGTCTCAGCGAGGGCTTTCAGCACTCTGCCGAGCTTACTTGGCAGGGTGTGCCGACGAGCGCAAGGGCCAGCGCCAGCCCGCACGCTCTGCGTAGGGTGAACGGATGCGTCTGCTCAGGATTCCGTTGATCGCCGCCGCCCTCCTCCTCGGCCTGACCGGGTGCGCGCCGGGCACCGGTGGCAGTCCGCTCGACCCGGCCGGCGAGCCGGTCGCTCCCGCCGCACCGAGCGGCCAGGCGTCCGCTGATGCCGATCAGCGCTGCGCGGACGGAGCGCCGCTCGAACTCGACGGGCAGGGACTCGAGTTCCACGTCACCGGAGACTGTGGGGCCGTGAGCGTGCGCGGCCAGGACCTCGAGATCGAGCTCGAGTCCGCCGCCTCGATCCTCATCGAGGGCCAGCGCAACGATGTCGAGGCGCGCGCCGACATCGGCAGCCTCGAGATCCGCGGCGACGACAACGACGTCTCCTCCGATGACGGCATCGGGTCGGTGTCGATCAGCGGTCAGTCGAACGAGGTCGAGGCTCCGACGATCGGGTCCGTGGCGATCCAGGGCGGAGCCAACGTCATCGAGTCCGACAACGAACCGGCGGGGGCCACGGACGCGACCGGCGACAACGTGGTGAAGCGCCGCGACTGACGACGGCGCAGAGGTCGGCTAGCGCCCGACGGCGCCGCGGCGGCTCGAGATCTGGCCGGTGTCGAAGCCGAGCAGGTGCAGTCCGCCGCCGAAACGGGCGTGCTCCACCTTGATGCACCGGTCCATCACGACGGTCAGGCCACGGGCCTCACCCTCGTAGGCGGCATCCTGGTTCCAGATGCCCAGCTGCACCCAGATGGTCTTCGCCCCCACGGCGACGACGTCGTCGATGACGCTCGGGATGTCGCTGCCGCGGCGGAACACCACGACGATGTCGGGAACCTCGGGAAGCGACGCCAGGTCGGGATAGACCTTATCGCCGAGGATCTCGGAGGCGTTCGGGTTCACGAAGTACAGGCGATAGTCGCTGGACTGCTGCAGGTAGGTGCCGACGAAGAAGCTCGAACGGGCGGGATTCGGCGATGCTCCGACGATGGCGACGCTCTTCGCGGCGCGCAGGATCCTCAGTCGCTCCTTGGCGTCGGGCCCGACCCACGTGCGCTGCGACTTGAGCAGCTTCGCGAGCGGGGAACTGGCCGGAAGGTCGCAGCTCAGTCCGTTGACGAGGCGGACGGTCTCGGTGTCTTCGACGACGGTGCTCATCACTTGCCTTCCGTAGCAGCGGTCAGTGCCTGGTCCAGATCGTAGATGATGTCATCGACATCCTCGATGCCGACGCTGATGCGCACGATGCCGGGGAGCACACCGGCATCCACCAGCTGCTGCTCGGTCAACTGCGCGTGAGTGGTCGATGCCGGGTGGATGATCAGCGTCTTGGCGTCACCGATGTTCGCCACGTGGCTGGCCAGGTTCACGCCCTCGATGAGCTTCTGGCCCACGGCGCGACCGCCCTTGACCTCGAAGCTGAACACCGAGCCCGGCCCCTTGGGCAGGTACTTGAGGGCCCGGTCGTGGTGCGGATGCGCCGCGAGGCCCGCCCAGTTGACGGCCTCGATACGCGGGTCGGCGTCGAGCCACTCGGCGACGGTGCGCGCGTTGTCGACGTGGGCCTGCACCCGGTAGGGCAGGGTCTCCACGCCCTGAGCCAGCTGGAAGGCGGCCTGCGCCGACAGCGACGGCCCGATGTCGCGCAATTGCTCGGCGCGCAGGCGCGTGAGGAACGCGTACTCGCCGAAGTTGCCCGACCACTCCAGTCCGCCGTAGCTCGGCACGGGCTGGCCGAACAACGGGAACTTGTCGCTGTGCCAGTGGAAGCGTCCGCTCTCGACGACGACGCCGCCGAGGGTGGTGCCGTGTCCGCCGAGGAACTTGGTGGCCGAGTGGGTGACGACATCCGCGCCCCACTCGATCGGACGGTTGAGGTAGGGGGTCGCGATGGTGGAGTCGACGATGAACGGGATGCCGTGGGCGTGAGCGACGTCCGCGAGGCCCTCGAGGTCGGCGATCTCGCCCGACGGGTTGGCGATGGTCTCGGCGAACAGCACCTTGGTCTTCTCGGTGATGGCCGCTGCGTAGTCGGCGGGATCCGAGGACTGCACGAAGGTGGTCTCGACGCCGAAGCGGCGCAGGGTCACGTCGAGCTGGGTGATCGAGCCGCCGTAGAGATTGGCGGAGGCGACGATGTGGTCGCCGGCGCCGACGAGGCTGGCGAAGGTGATGTACTGCGCGGAGAGTCCCGACGCCGTCGCCACGGCGCCGAGGCCGCCCTCGAGGCTGGCCACGCGCTCCTCGAAGCTCGCCACAGTCGGGTTGGCCAGGCGGGAGTAGATGTTGCCGTACTTCTGCAGCGCGAATCGGGCCGCGGCATCCGCCGTGTCATCGAACACGAACGCCGTGGACTGGTAGATGGGCAGGGCCCGTGCACCGGTCACTGCGTCGGGGATGTTGCCTGCGTGGATTGCACGCGTCTTGAAGCCGTACTCGCGATCTGCCATGCGGGCAACGCTACCGGTGGACTGATGCACGATTCCGTGCGCGGCGTAACGCGCCGAAACGCATACGATCGAATGCAGTGACCGTACCCGAGCAAGCCCCAGCCGCCCAGCGGCGTCGCTTCGTCGACCTCGCGCCGCTGAAGGAGTCCCCGGCCTTCGCCAGGCTCTGGATCGGTGCAGCGGTCTCCGGCATCGGGGCGCAGCTCACCATCGTGGCCGTCGGACTGCAGATCTACGACATCACGGCCTCCACCCTGGCGGTCGCCCTCGTCGGCGGCATCGCCCTCGTCCCGATGATCGTCGCCGGCCTCTGGGGCGGCATGCTCGCCGACGCCTTCGACCGCCGTATCGTCCTGATCATCTCCGCGCTCACCGGCTGGCTCGCCACCATCGCGCTGGTGGTGCTGTCGCTGGCGGATGCCGTGCTGGCGGCATCCGGAACCCGCGTGGAGGTGTGGCCGTTCTACGTCTTCACGACGCTGAACGCCATCGCTGCCACGATCACCGGAGCCACGCGCTTCTCGGTCTACCCGCGCATCCTCCCCGAGCACCTGGTGTCGAGGGCCAGCGCCCTGAACGGCATCTCCTCGGGGTTGCAGCTGACGGTGGGACCGGCGCTCGCCGGCGTGCTCGTCGCCCTCGCCGGCTTCCCGATCACCTTCGCCGTCGACGCCGTGCTGTTCACAGCGGGTTTCCTCGGCATCCTCTCGCTGCCGAAGCTGCCGCCGCTGACGCACACGGTGCGACCCGGCCTGCAGTCGCTGCGGGACGGCTACGCCTTCCTCCGCCGGGCGCCCAACATCCGGATGAGCTTCCTCGTCGACATCGTGGCCATGTCGTTCGGCCGCCCGTTCGTGCTGCTGCCGGCCGTCGGCGCCGTCGTGATCGGCGGGGGACCCGTGACCGTCGGCATCCTCACGGCCGCCGCCGCCCTCGGCACCTTCGCCACCGGGCTGTTCAGCGGCCCCGTCGCCCATGTGCACCGCTACGGGATCGCGATCGGGCGGGCCATCACCGTCTACGGCGGCTTCATCCTCCTGTTCGGGCTCGTCATCGCCGCGATGCAGACGGGCTGGTTCGGACCCGTCGGGCCGACCATGGGCGAGGTCAACTGGGTCGCGCTGGTCATAGCGGGCATCGCGCTCGCGGGTACTGGAGCCTCCGACGAGGTGAGCGCCATCTTCCGCTCGACGATCCTGCTCACGGCCGCCCCCGACGAGATGCGCGGCCGACTGCAGGGCGTCTTCACCGTCGTGGTCACCGGTGGCCCGCGCATCGGCGACCTCTACGCCGGCATCCTCGCATCGCTGGTGGCGCTCTGGTTCCCGCCCGTGCTCGGCGGGCTGCTCATCATGGCGATCATCGGCGTGCTCCTGCGCATGACACCGGGCTTCAGGGCCTACGACGCCCGCAACCCGACGCTGTAGCCGGCGGTAGATTCGAGTCCATGGAATCGATCACCCCTGCAGAGCTCTCCGCCCTCGACATCGCGGGCTCGATCATCGACGTGCGCGAGGTCGACGAGGTGGCCGGCGTTCGCATCCCCGGCTCCGTCAACATCCCGATGAGCGCCTTCATGGATCGCCTCGAGGAGGTGCCGCTCGACGAGACCGTCTACATCGTGTGCGCCGTGGGAGGGCGCAGCTCCCAGGTGACGAACTACCTCGACCAGCGCGGGTACGACGTCGTCAACGTCGACGGCGGGATCGTCGGCTGGGAACGAGCCGGTCTCGCCGTCGAGCACGGACCGGCCGCATGATCCTCGAGCACGTCGTGCTCCCGGTGACCCCGGGGCGAGAGCGGGAGTTCGAGGAGGCCTTCGCCGAGGCGCGCACCATCATCGAGCTGATGCCCGGATTCCAACGCCTCTCGCTGTCGCGCGGGATCGAGTCGCCATCGTCGTACCTGCTGCTCGTGCACTGGGACTCGGTCGAGGCGCACGAGGTGGGGTTCCGCGGCTCGCCGGAGTACCGCCGCTGGGCCTCGCTGCTGCATCCGTTCTACGATCCCTTCCCCGTCGTCGAGCACTTCGCCGAGGTGCACAGGGCCTGATCAGGGGCCGTTGCTATCCTGATACCAGGCCGCACGACAGCAGCCCCGGACGAGGGATCAGTACCCGGAACGCGACAAGACTGACCACAGGAGTGGATCAGTCATGGCATGGATCGTTCTCGTCGCGTCCGGAATCCTCGAGGCCGTCTGGGCCACGGCGCTCGGCAAGTCTGAGGGCTTCACGAGGCTCTGGCCGTCGGTGGTCTTCGGCGTCTCGCTCATCGCCAGCATGGGTGGCCTCGCCCTCGCGATGCGCAGTATCCCCATCGGAACGGCCTACGCCGTGTGGGTGGGCATCGGGGCGGCGCTCACCGTCGGCTGGTCGATGATCTCCGGCGACGCCTCGGTGTCGTGGGTGAAGCTGGCGCTCATCATCGGCCTGGTCGGCTGCGTGGTCGGGCTGAAACTGGTCGACCACTGACGTCGACCGACTGACGGCCGGGCTGCACCGAACGGGACAGGCAGCACCGAACGGAACAGGCCGGATGGGCTGGTCCCGAGGGAGCCAGCCGATCCGGCCTGTCGTGGTGCGAGCGGATGCCGCTAGTGCGTGCGGAACCGTGCCGTCATCGGGCAGTCGAACGGATCACGTGCCGAGAGGCCGACCCTGTTGAGGTAGTCGACGACGATCGCGTAGCTCTGCACGAGGCCGGTCTCCGTGTAGAGGATGTTGTGGTCGCGGCAGTACTCGCGCACGATCTCCCCGGCCTTGGCCAGGTGCGGGCGCGGCATGTTCGGGAACAGGTGGTGCTCGATCTGGTAGTTGAGGCCACCCATGAAGGTGAGCATGCGCCAGTCGCCACGGATGTTGCGCGAGGTGAGCACCTGGCGACGCAGGAAGTCGACCTTGCTGTCGTGGGCGAGCTGCGGCATGCCCTTGTGGTTGGGAGCGAACGAAGCCCCCATGTAGATGCCGAAGACGGCGAGCTGCACTCCGATGAAGGCGAAGGCCATTCCGAGCGGCAGGAAGTAGAAGATGACGGCGACGTAGGCGACCAGTCGCGTGACGAGCATGGAGATCTCGAGCCAGCGCTTGTCGACCTTGCCGCGTCCCATGACAGTGCGGAGGCCGTGGAGGTGCAGGTTGAAGCCCTCGAGCATGAGCATCGGGAAGAAGAACCAGCCCTGCTTGCGCGTGACGACGGCCTGCAGGCGGCCCACCTTGGCCGCTTCGGCCGGCTGGAAGACGATGAAGTCGTTGTCGATGTCGGGATCCTTGCCCACGACGTTCGGGTTCGCGTGGTGACGCGAGTGCTTCGTCATCCACCAGGAGTAGCTGATGCCGACGAAGGCGTTCGCCAGGATGCGTCCGGCGGTGTCGTTGGCCTTGCCGGACTCGAACACCTGGCGGTGCGATGCCTCGTGCGCCAGGAACGCGAACTGGGTGAGGATGATGCCGAGCGCGCCGGCCATGAGCAGCTGGTACCAGGTGTCACCGAGCAGGATGAAGCCTGTGACGGCGCCGCCGAGTGCTGCGAGCAGGATGGCGAAGACCATCCAGTAGAAGCCGGTGCGGCGGCGCAGGAGCCCGAGGTTGCGCACTGTGTGCAGCAGCGCCGAGTACTCGGTGGTCGGATTGGCACGATCCCCGCCGGGCTTGGTTCTGATGATGCGGACCCCGGTGGAGGGTGCGACAACGGCTTCTGACACGTGTCTGCCTTCGATCGGTGTGACTTCCCAGTCGAAAAGATGAGGCAGGTGCCGCGCATCGCGGGTGGATCCCCAGCGATCGGATGCCCCCCAGCGTAGGGGAGAAGGCTGGGGATTGCCCGGTTATTTCCGCGGATCGCATGCCGTGGCGGGCATATGCCAGGCGGTATCAGGGCAGCAGCACGGCGCCGTAGGCGAGCACGGCGATGAGGGCCCAGGAGGTCAGCCCCACCACGAGGGCGCGCCATCCCGTCCGGGCCAGCTCGGCGACCCGGATCGACGCTCCGAGCGCGAACAGCGCCATCGCCAGCAACGTCGTCTGGGCGATATCGGCCACGTCGAGGACGACATCCGGAACCGGCAGGACCGTGCGCACCAGCACGGCGCCGAGAAATCCCAGGACGAATAGCGGCACGATGGCGGGGCGTGGCCCGGAGGCATCCGTCGATCGGCGGCGTTCGACGACGGCCGTGACGGCCACCATGGGCGCGAGCAGGAGGACGCGGGTGAGCTTGACGACGACGGCGACGGCCAGCGCGGCCGGCCCGGCGATCTGCGCCGTCGCCACGACCTGTCCGACATCGTGCACGCCGGCGCCGACCCAGTGGCCGAACTGCAGGTCGCTGAGGCCGAGCGGATGCCACAGCAGGGGGAGCACGGCGATGGCGAGCGTTCCGCACAGCGTCACGAGCGCTATCGGCGTCGCCTGCTCGTCGTCTCGCGCCTTCACGACACCGCCCATCGCGCCGATGGCGGAGGCGCCGCAGATGGAGAAGCCGCTCGCCACCAGCAGCGGCTGGTGGCCCGGCAGGCCCATGGCCCGCCCCAGCCAGAGCGTTCCGGCGAAGGTGACGACCACGATGAGCACGGTCGTCGCGATCGTGAGAGCTCCGAGCCCGGCGATGTCGCCGAGGCTGAGCTTGAGGCCGAGCAGCACGATGCCCACGCGCAGCAGCCGACGCGCGGCGATCCGCAGGCCCGGGGCGAGCACGCCGTCGAGGAGACCCCTCGCTCCGGGGAGCTGACCGACGACGATGCCCAGGGCGACGGCAGCCGTGAGCAGTGGCACGGCGGGCAGGAGCGCGTGCACGCCCCACGCGAGGAGGGCGGCTGCGCCAGCGACCAGCAGGCCGGGCAGCAGGCGGGTCACGTCAGCGCCAGCTCGGAAGCCAGATGTGCAGCTGCCAGTACCAGAACGGGATGCGCTCACCGGTCCACAGCGGCCAGAAGAACACCGACACCAGGACGGCCACGGTGAGGAACACCGCGACGACGCCGATGCCGCGTTGTCGTCGCCAGGTGACGTCGTCGGGTTGGCCGAGGATCAGCGCGATGACCGCGGTCAGCGCGAGCATCAGGTAGGGCTCGAAGGCGATCGTGTAGAACTGGAACACCGTGCGGTTGGCGTAGAGCAGCCAGGGCAGGTAGCCGGCGGCGAGTCCCATGAGGATGAGGCCCACCCGCCATTCGCGGTACCGGGCGAGCCTGTAGACGAGGTAGAAGGCCGCCGCCGTCGCCGCCCACCAGATGATCGGGTTGCCGAGCGAGGTGATGGCGTCGGAGCACGAGTCGACGGGGCATCCGTTCTCCGACGTCGTCCCGAGGTAGTACATGCTCGTCGGGCGGATCATGAAGAGCCAGGTGAACGGATTGGCCTGGTACGGATGCGGCGTGGCCAGCGAGATGTTCCATTGGTACGCCGCCGCCTCGTAGTGCCAGAAGCTCTGCAGCGAATGCGGCACCCAGGCGAGCGCGCCGGTCCAGGCGTTGCCGGCCTCGTCGGCCCAGTGCCGGTAGTAGCCCGTGGCCGTGGCGAACCAGCCCGTCCAGGCCGCGAAGTAGGTGACCACTGCGATGGGCACCATCAGCAGGAAGGAGATCGGACCCTGCTTGAGCAGTGCGCCTGTGGCCCAGAAGGTGATGCCGGCCCGACGCCGCGCGAGCATGTCGACGACGATCACGTACAGGCCGAAGCCGGCGAGGAAGTACAGGCCGGACCACTTGACGCTGCTGGCGAGCCCGAAGGCGAGTCCGGCGGCGAGCAGCCAGGGCCGCCACCACAGTGCAGGACCCCAACTGCCGGCATCCGGGTCCGAGGCCCGACGCCGGTCGAGCCACAGCGTGAGTCGCCGCTCGTTCCAATCGCGGTCGAGCAGGATGGCGCCGAACCCGAGCAGGGCGAAGAACATGATCGAGTTGTCGAGGATGGCCACCCGCGACATCACGATCGCGTGGCCGTCGATCGCCAACAGGAACCCGGCGATGACGCCGATGAGGGTGGAACCGCGGAACAGCCTGCGGGCGATGACCGTGATCAGCAGAACAGCGAGGATGCCGACGATGGCCGTGCTGATGCGCCATCCGAAACTGTCGCCGGCGCCGAAGACGGCGAGCCCGAGGGCGATGATCCACTTGCCGAGGGGCGGATGCACGACGTAGGAGCCGTCGGAGTTGTAGATGTCGGTGTCGCCGGCGTTGAATCGCGCGTCAGCGTCGTCGGGCCAGGTGCTCTCGACGCCGTTGCGGAGCAGGGTGTAGGCGTCCTTGACGTAGAAGGTCTCGTCGAAGACGAGACTGTGCGGGTTGCCCAGGTTCCAGAGTCGCAGCACGGCGGCGAGCAGCGTGACGGCGATGGGGCCGCCCCAGTACCAGAGCCGCAGTCGCAGGGGCGTGGACAGCATCCGTCCCCACCAGGCGTCGAGGCGCGTGCCGCGGGGTTCGTCGACGTCGTCCCGACTGTCGTCGGCCTCGAATCCGTCGTGTCCGTCGTCGCCGGGGCCGTCGATGATGTCGTCGATGGCGATCTTCGGGGCGTCGACACTCATGGCGCAATGCTAAACGAGCGCGAGGGGCCCTCGGGCACGCCACGGTGCGAGAGACTGGGGGCATGATCATCCTGGCGGGCACCCCCATCGGCAACCTCGGGGATGCATCCGCCCGGCTCATCGAGGCTCTCCGCACGGCAGAGGTCATCGCCGCGGAGGACACCAGGGTGACGCAGAGGCTGCTCGCCGCCCTGCACGTCGAGAATCGGCCGCGCCTGATCCCGCTGCACGACCACAACGAGAGGCTGAAGGCCGCCGAGCTCGTCGAGCTCGGACGCGACGCCGACCTGCTCGTGCTGAGCGATGCCGGCATGCCGACGGTCTCAGACCCCGGATTCCACCTCGTCGAGACCGCCGCGGCGGCCGGCGTTCAGGTCACTGTGATCCCGGGTCCGAGTGCCGTGCTGGCGGCGCTCGCCGTCTCGGGGCTCCCGACCGACCGGTTCACCTTCGAGGGCTTCCTCCCGCGCAAGCACGGAGACCGCACCTCCACGTTCCGCGAGCTCATCGACGAACGCCGCACCATGGTGTTCTTCGAGTCGCCGAACCGGCTGGCCGCCGCTCTCACCGACCTCGGCGCCGTCTTCGGCGACGACCGCACCGTCGTCGTCTGCCGCGAGCTCACGAAGTTCTACGAGGAGGTGCGGCGGGGGTCGGCCTCCGAGCTGGCGGCCTGGGCCGCTGAGGGCGTGAAGGGCGAGATCTGCATCGTCGTGGCCGGGGCCCCCAAGCGGGTGCACAGCCTCGAGGACGGCATCCGTCAGGTGCAGGCCCTGGTCGCTGCGGGCGAGCGGATGAAGGATGCGACGGCATCGGTCGCGCTCAGCACCGGCCTCGGCAAGCGCGAGCTGTACGAGGGCGCGCTGGCTGCTCGCTAACCGAGTTAGCGATTCACCGCCCATTCCCAGCCCGCCGGGAGGACGCTGGGGAGAGGTCCACCACCTGATCCACGGAGGTGCGCGATGGTGCGAGCAGTTCGTTTCTCAGAGTTCGGCGGACCGGAGGTTCTCGAGGTCGTCGACATCGAGATGCCGGTCCCGGGCGTCGGTGAGGTGCTCGTGCAGGTCGTCGCCGCCGGCACCAATCCCGTCGAGAGCGCCATCAGGTCCGGAGCGGCTCCAGAGCGCTGGCCCGTCGTCTTCCCCGAAGGGCAGGGCCGGGACCTGGCCGGCATCGTGGCTGGGGTCGGACCGGGTGTCACCGAGTTCGCCGTCGGAGACGAGGTCATGGGCTTCGTGGCGCGCGGTTCGCACGCCACCCACGTCGCCGTGCCGGTCTCGCAACTCGCCGTCAAGCCTCGCAGCGTGCCGTGGGAGACCGCCGGCAGCCTCTACGTCGCCGGAACGACGGCCCTCGACGCACTCCAGGACACCGCCGTCGGGGCTGGCGACACCGTCGTCGTCACCTCGGCGGCCGGCGGTGTCGGCTGCCTCGTCGTGCAGCTCGCCGTGCGCAGGGGTGCCAGGGTGATCGGAACCGCGGCAGCGCGCAACGCCGACTACCTGCGGCAGATCGGGGCCACGCCGATCGAGTACGGACCCGACCTCGCCGACCGCATCCGTGCCGTCGCCCCTGACGGGGTGGACGCCTTCATCGACTTCCTCGGCGACGGGGTCGCTGCAGCCGTCGAGCTGGGCGTTCCGTTGGGACGCATCAGCACAGTGCTCGACTGGCGCGCCGTCGACGAGTACGGCGTGCAGCGTGCGACCGCCGGCAGCGTTCGCGAACTCCTCGTCGTCGCCGAACTCATGGAGCAGCACGCCGTGCGGATGCCCATCGCCGACGTGTTCTCACTCGAGGATGTCGCCGACGCTTACCGCAGGCTCGACCGTCGGGAGTCCGTCGGCAAGATCGTCATCGGCATGAACGTCGTCGCCTACAAGAACCAGCGACTGCACCAGAGCGCGATCAAGCAGCAGGATGCGACTCTGGGAGTGGCGACTCCGCATCCTCAGACTCAGGCTCACGAGGTTCTTCCTCCGGTGTTCGGTCACCGGAAAGGCTTCGTGCCCACGTCCCCCGCGGATCGGCATCCAGCAGCAGGAGCTTGAGCAGCAGCGTCAGCGGAACCGCGAGCAGCGCACCGAGCGGCCCGAGCACGAAGCTCCAGAAGATGACTGAAGCGAAGGTGATCGTGAAGCCGAGGCTCACGGCCACCGCCACGAAGCGCGGTTGCACGAGCACCTGCAGGGTGACGTTGACGATGCAGTAGACGGCGAGCACGATGAGCGCGAGCCCCCATCCGCCGGTCACCAGCGCCATGACGGCCGGCGGGATGACACCGATCACGAAGCCGATGTTGGGGATGAAGTTCGTGATGAACGCCAGCACCGCCCAGATGAAGGCGCCCGGAATGCCCAGGGCCCAGAGGATGAGGCCGTCGAGGACGGCGACGATGAGCCCGAAGATCGCGTTCACGATCATGTACTGGCGTACGCCGTGCGCGTAGCCGGCCAGAGCGGCGATGACGTGAGCGTGCGAGTCGCGGAACCTGGCGAACAGCGGCGCGATATAGGCGGCATCCGCGGCCATGAAGAGCGGGTAGGCGAAGACCAGCACAACCACGGTCAACGAACTGAGCGTGGATTCAGCGAGGCTGAGGGCGACTCCGAAGAAGGCGGAGGGATCGACGGCGCCGGTCAAGGCCTCGGTCTGGGAGCTGCTGAGCCCCAACGTGCCGATCCAGTCGGTGAGCGCAGTCGCCTGTGCCTTGAAGGCATCGGCACTCTCGGAGACGAGCCTGGCGAACTGCGCGAGTGCCGTGACGAGGAGCACGCCGAGGGCCAGCAGGATCAGGTAGACGACCACGATCACGGCCGTCGTGGCCGCCCAGCGCGCCCAGCCCCTGCGCTCCAGGATCGCCCGCACCGGGTGGGCGATGATGACCAGCACGATCGAGAGCACGATCGGGCCGATGATCTCCTTGGCGGCGGCCATTCCGGCGATGGTGATCGACGCGGCTGCGAGCGTGATGAGCACCCGGGTCGCCAGGCCGAGGCCGACGGGTCCGACGGGCGGCTGCAGGGGAGGAGTGGCATCCGTCATGCCCTCATGGTGGCCCGGTAACACGGCAGGGAGGCCTCGGCGCGCCGAATAGGATGGTCACCATGTCCGACGGCTCCTCCTTCTACATCACCACGCCGATCTTCTACGTGAACGACGTTCCCCACATCGGGCACGCCTACACGGAGGTCGCCGCGGACGTGCTCGCGCGCTGGCACCGCCAGAGCGGAGACGACACCTGGTCGCTCACGGGAACAGACGAGCACGGCCAGAAGATCCTGCGCACGGCCACGGCCAACGGCGTCACCCCCAAGGAGTGGGTCGACAAGCTGGTGGCCGAAGCGTGGAAGCCGCTGCTCGAGGTCGTCGACCTCTCGAACGACGACTTCATCAGGACGACGGACGAGCGTCACGAGACCAACGTGCAGAAGTTCCTGCAGCACCTCTACGACGCCGGCCACATCTACACGGGCGAGTTCCAGGGCTACTACTGCGTCGGCTGCGAGGAGTACAAGCAGCCGGGCGACCTGGTCGACGGCGAGGGCGACTACGAGGGCCAGAAGGTCTGCGCCATCCACTCCAAGCCCGTCGAACTGCTCAACGAGAAGAACTACTTCTTCCGCATGAGCGCGTTCGCAGACCAGCTTCTCGCCCTCTACGAGGAGCGGCCCGACTTCGTGCAGCCCGAGAGCGCCCGCAACGAGGTCGTCTCCTTCGTGAAGTCCGGCCTCGCCGACCTCTCCATCTCGCGCACCTCGTTCGACTGGGGCGTGAAGGTCCCGTGGGACGAGTCGCACGTCGTCTACGTCTGGTTCGACGCCCTGCTCAACTACATCACCGCCGTCGGCTACGGCGCCGACGAGGAGGAGTTCGCCCGCCGTTGGCCCGCGACCCACATCGTCGGCAAGGACATCCTGCGCTTCCACGCCGTCATCTGGCCCGCCATGCTGCTGGCCGCCGGCCTCGAGGTTCCGAAGCAGGTCTTCGGCCACGGCTGGCTGCTCGTCGGCGGCGAGAAGATGAGCAAGTCCAAGCTCACCGGCATCGCGCCGTCGCAGATCATCGACACCTTCGGT
This sequence comes from Leifsonia sp. Leaf264, assembly GCF_001422325.1. Taxonomy (GTDB): domain Bacteria; phylum Actinomycetota; class Actinomycetes; order Actinomycetales; family Microbacteriaceae; genus Orlajensenia. The sequence continues at coordinate 745,406 of NZ_LMMR01000001.1, read as the reverse complement.
TCCGACGCGTTCCGCTACTACTTCCTGCGCGCCATCTCCTTCGGCCAGGACGGCTCGTTCTCCTGGGAGGACCTGGCGGCCCGCTACCAGGCCGAGCTCGCGAACGGCTTCGGCAACCTCGCCTCCCGCGTGATCGCCATGGTGTCGCGGTACTGCGATGGCGTCATCCCGACGGCGGGCGAGCTGACCCCGGCCGAGGAGTCCATCGTGGCTCTCGAGCGTTCGGTGACGGATGCCGCCAGCGAGGCCATCTCGCGCCTCGCCATCCACGAGGCGATCACCTCGGTGTGGGAGCTCGTCGACGCCCTCAACCTCTACATCACCGAGCAGGAGCCGTGGGCCCTTGCGAAGGACCCGGCGAACCGGGCCCGTCTCGAGACCGTCCTGGCCACGGTCGTGCGCGGCCTCGGCACTCTCGCCGTGCTGCTCTCGCCGGTGACGCCGAAGGCCACGGCCAAGCTCTGGACCGCCCTCGGCGGCGAGGGCTCGGTCACCGAGCAGCGCATCGACCGGGCGTGGGAGTGGACCGGCGGAGCATCCGTCGCCCCGCTCGAAGCCCTGTTCCCGCGCATCGAGGCGAGTGGTGAGTAACGAGGAGCCGACAGGCGACTTCGTGCGCGTCCGCGAGCAGACAGCCGGACGCGACCTGAACTATCCGCCGCTGCCCGAGCCGCTGCCGGTGGGCGTGTACGACAACCACACCCACCTCGAGATCGCCGACGGTGAGGGACTCGACTACCGCGAGCACCTCGACCGTGCGGCTTCCGTCGGCGTGCTCGGAGTCATCCAGGTGGGCGGCGACATCGAGACCTCGCGTTGGTCCGCTGCGACTGCAGCCATCGAGCCGCGCATGCTCGCGGCCGTGGCCATCCACCCCAACGAGGCCGCCGAGTACGCCCTGCGCGGCGGGCTCGACGAGGCCATTGCCGAGATCGACAGGCTCGCCGGGCAGCCCCGGGTGGTCGCCGTCGGTGAGACCGGGCTCGACTGGTTCCGCACCGAGAGCGCCGAGGGGCGGGCCGCCCAGCAGCGCTCCTTCGAGGCCCACATCGACATCGCCAAGCGGCACGGCCTCGCCCTGCAGATCCACGATCGCGACGCGCACGCCGCCGTCATCGAGACCCTGCTGCGCGTCGGAGCGCCCGAACGCACGGTGTTCCACTGCTACTCGGGCGATGCCGAGATGGCGCGTGTCTGCGCCGACAACGGCTGGTACCTCTCCTTCGCCGGCAACGTGACGTTCAAGAACGCCGAGAACCTGCGCGAGTCCCTCGCCGTCGCGCCGCGCGAGCTGGTGCTGGTCGAGACCGACGCCCCCTTCCTCACGCCCACGCCGTTGCGCGGGCGGCCGAACGCGCCGTACCTCATCCCGCACACCCTGCGGGCCATGGCCGGCTACCTCGACACCGACGTCTCGGTGCTCGCCGCCCAGATCGGCTCGAACACCGAGCAGGTCTATGGACGCTGGGATGCCGAGCCCGTCGCCAGCACCGTCGTCCCGTCAGGAGGACTCGCATGAGTGGAGAACACAGCGCGGGCGGTGCCCGTCTCCTCGGGCCGGCCGAGATCCGCGATCTCGCCGAACTGCTGGGGGTCACGCCGACCAAGAAGCTCGGCCAGAACTTCGTCATCGACGCCAACACGGTGCGCCGCATCGTCAAGACCGCCGGCGTGCAGGCGGGGGAGCAGGTCGTCGAGATCGGGCCGGGGCTCGGCTCGCTGACCCTCGGGCTCACCGAGGCTGGAGCATCCGTCATCGCCGTCGAGATCGACGGACGACTGGCCGAGCAGCTGCCGAAGACGGTCTCGTTGATGCAGCCGGATGCCGCCCTCGAGGTCGTGCACCAGGATGCGCTGCGCATCCGCGAGCTGCCCGGAGCGCCCGTGCGCCTGGTCGCGAACCTGCCGTACAACATCTCGGTGCCCGTGCTGCTGCACTTCCTCGAGCACTTCCCGTCGATCCACGCCGGCATCGTCATGGTGCAGGCCGAGGTCGGCTTCCGCATCGCCGCGCCGCCCGGATCGAAGGTCTACGGCAGCCCGAGCGTGAAGGCCGCGTGGTACGGCGACTGGCGCACTGCCGGCAACGTGAGCCGTCAGGTGTTCTGGCCCGTGCCCAACGTCGACTCCGTTCTCGTCGGCTTCGATCGACGCACCGACGCCATCGGCACCGAGGCCGAACGCCTCGCCACCTTCGCGCTCGTCGACGGCGCCTTCCAGCAGCGCCGCAAGATGCTGCGGCAGTCGCTCTCGGGCGTGCTCGGCGACTCCGCGACGGCATCCGCCGCCATGGAGGCGGCCGGGGTCAAGCCGACAGCCCGTGGCGAAGAGCTGACGGTGCACGACTTCCTCGCCGTGGCGCGGGCATCGCACCTGACGGACTGAGCGGATGCCGGCCGCATGCACGTCGGGGTGGCTGACGGCGGCGGCATCCGGGCTAGGTTAGAAGCATGACCCTGCCTGCCGCATCGCCTGCCGCGCATGCGCGGGCACCGGGCAAGATCAACGTGTTCTTCAAGGTCGGCGCGCGTCAGGACGACGGATACCACGATGTCGCCTCCGCCTATCAGGCCGTCTCGCTCTTCGAGGACGTGCGCGCCTATCCGGCCGACGACTTCTCGGTGACCTTCAGCGGCAGCGTCGACACCTCGGGGTTGGCGACCGACGGCAGCAACCTCGCCATCAAGGCGGCCAGGCTGCTCGCCCGCAAGACCGGATTCCGCGGGGGAGTGCGCCTCGAGGTCGAGAAGCACGTGCCCATCGCCGGCGGAATGGGCGGGGGTTCGGCGGATGCCGCCGCCACGCTCCTCGCCTGCGACGCGCTCTGGGGCACCGAGGTCGGGCGCGACGAGCTCATCACCCTGGGCGCCAGACTCGGCGCGGACGTTCCGTTCGCGCTCCTCGGAGGCACGGCCATCGGCACCGGCAGGGGCGACCAGCTCAGCCCGGCGCTGGCCAAGGGCACCTTCCACTGGGTGCTCGCCATCGCCGAGTTCGGCATGTCGACCCCGGCGGTGTACGAGGAGCTCGACCGGCACCGCACCCGCAACGCCCGCGACATCCAGCCGGCCGAGACGGCGCCGACCGTCGACACCGAGGTGCTGCAGGCCCTCCGTGCCGGTGACGCGCGCATGCTCGCCAACGCACTCTCGAACGACCTGCAGGCTGCAGCGCTGCACCTCGCTCCCGGGCTCGGCCACATCCTCGAACTCGGCGAGGAGAACGGCGCCCTGGCCGGGATCGTCTCGGGGTCCGGCCCCACCGTCGCGTTCCTCGCCCAGGATGCGGACTCGGCACTCGAGCTGCAGGTGGCCCTCTCGGCAGCACGCCTCACCGCCGTGCGTGCCACGGCGCCGGTGCACGGCGCGCGCCTGCTGCACGACTGAGCCGCGGCATCCGCCCTGTCCGGGTCGGGGATCCGTCGTCTCGGCGGAGGTTCGGTGACACGGCGGATGGTCGTGCGTCCGCCAGGTCACCGACACCCCGCCAGGTCACCGACACCCCGCCGTGTCACCGAGACTCCGCCAGCTCCCGACGACGGAATCCGTCGCCGGCCCACGCGGGTAGGGTTGACCGGATATGGCACACCTGCTCGGCGGCGAGAAGCTGCGACTCGAATTCCCTACGCGCGTCATCTTCGACGGCGTCACGGTCGGCCTCAATGAGGGCGATCGCGTCGGCGTCGTCGGCAAGAACGGCGACGGCAAGTCGACGTTGCTGCGCCTGCTCGCCGGCCGCATCGAACCCGACGACGGACGCGTCACCCGACGACGCGGCGTCGACATCGGCATGCTCGACCAGTCGGACACCGTCGACCCGACGCTGACCGTGGCGCAGGCGGTGGTCGGCGGCATCGACGAGCACGTGTGGGCCGGCGACGCCCAGGCCCGCGACGTGATCGGCGGACTGCTCGGCGACGTGCCGTGGGACGCGGTGGTCGGCACCCTCTCCGGTGGCCAGCGCCGGCGGGTCGGCCTCGCCGCCCTGCTGGTCGGCGACCACGACGTGATCTTCCTCGACGAGCCGACCAACCACCTCGACGTCGAGGGCATCGCCTGGCTCGCCGGGCATCTCCGCAAGCGCTGGGCGCAGAACTCCGGCGGCCTCATCGTCGTCACCCACGATCGCTGGTTCCTCGACGAGGTGTGCAACTACACCTGGGAGGTCCACGACCAGATCATCGAGCCCTTCGAGGGCGGTTACGCGGCCTACATCCTGCAGCGCGTCGAGCGCGACCGGATGTCGGCGGCGAGTGAGGCCAAGCGGCAGAACCTCATGCGCAAGGAGCTCGCCTGGCTGCGCCGCGGCGCGCCCGCCCGCACGGCGAAGCCCAAGTTCCGCATCGACGCCGCCAACGAGCTGATCGAGAACGAGCCGCCGCCCCGCGACACCGTCGAGCTCAAGCAGATGGCGACCTCGCGCCTCGGCAAGGACGTCGTCGACATCCTCGATGCCGGCGTCGTCTACGACGGCCGCACGATCCTCAAGGACATCGAGTGGCGGATAGCACCGGGGGAGCGCACCGGCGTCCTCGGCGTCAACGGTGCCGGCAAGTCCACCCTGCTCGGCCTCGTCACCGGAACCGTCAAGCCCACCAGCGGCAAGGTCAAGCGCGGCACCACGGTGCGCATCGCGAGCCTCACCCAGGAGCTCAACGAGCTCAAGGACGTGCAGCACGAGCGCGTCTCGACCATCATCGGCCGCCAGCGCTCCAGCTACGTCGCCGGGGGCAAGGAGCTCACTCCCGGACAGCTGCTCGAGCGTCTCGGCTTCACCAGCGCCCAGCTCGCCACACCGGTCAAGGACCTGTCGGGCGGCCAGAAGCGCCGCCTGCAGCTGCTTCTCATCCTGCTCGACGAGCCGAACGTGCTCATCCTCGACGAGCCGACCAACGACCTCGACACCGACATGCTTGCGGCCATCGAGGATCTCCTCGACTCGTGGCCGGGCACCTTGCTCGTCGTGAGCCACGACCGCTACCTCATCGAGCGCGTCACCGATCAGCAGTACGCCGTCATGGACGGCCACTTCAGGCACCTGCCCCGCGGCGTCGAGCAGTACCTCGAACTGCGTCGGGGAGTGACGGATGCCGCGACGGATGCAGCGCGCAAGCCTGCGGCATCCGGAGCCTCGGCCGCATCCGGAGCCTCAGCGAAGCCGGGCAAGCCGGCCCTCGGCGGGGCGGACAAGCGCAACGCCGAGAAGGAGCTGTCCTCGCTCGACCGGCGCCTGAAGAAGTACCAGGGCGAGATCGCCGCGGCCCACGAGAAGCTCGCCGTGCACGACCAGAGCGACTACGCCGGACTCGGCGCCATCACCGCCGAGCTGCAGAAGCTCGAGTCGACGGTGGCCGACCTCGAGGTGCGCTGGCTCGAGGTCTCGGAGCTGCTGGAGGGCTGAACCGGAGAGTGCTGGCGCGCCACGAACCGCATGCGGCGGTGCTGTACCCCGATTCGCGCCCGGCGTGACGAAGTGTGACCCGCCGATTCCGCCCGTGACGACCACGCTGGATACCGTCGAAGACATGTCACGCAGCAGCAAGAAGTCTCTGTCCATCGTCGCGGCCCTCGCCGCCATCCCCCTCGTCGTCGCCCTCGCGGGGTGCGCCAACGGTTCAGCCAGCGCGTCGGGCGACGACGCTGACAAGACCGTCACCATCGGCGTCGTCGGCAAGAGCGACCCGCAGTGGGCGCCCTTCGTCGAGGCGGCCAAGGACGAGGGCATCACGGTCGACCTGGTCGACTTCGCCGACTACGCCCAGCCGAACCCGGCGCTCACCGAGGGCGAGCTCGACCTCAACCAGTTCCAGCACATCGTCTACCTCGCCGGCTACAACGTGTCGGCCGACGAGGACCTCGTGCCGATCGGTTCCACCGCCATCTACCCGCTGGGCCTGTACTCCACGAAGTACGACTCCGTCGAGGACATCAAGAAGGGCGACACCGTCGCGATTCCGGATGACGACGCCAACCTCGCGCGTGGCCTCCTCGTACTGCAGTCGGCCGGCCTCGTCAGCCTCAAGGGCGGCGGCAGCATCTACTCCGGCCTGAACGACATCGACACCGACAAGTCCAAGGTGAAGGTCACCACGCTCGAGGCGTCGCTGACCCCGTCGTCGCTGCCCGACGTCGCCGCCGCGATCATCAACAACGACTACGTCGAGGATGCCGGACTGAAGGCCTCCGACGCCATCGCCCAGGACGACCCGGCCGACGCCTCCGCCCTTCCGTACGTGAACATCTTCGCCGCCAAGGCCGAGGACAAGGACAACGCAACGTACAAGAAGCTGGTCGAGATCTTCCAGGACACGAAGGCTGTGCAGGACGGCCTGCTCGAGGCATCCGGTGGCACCGCCGTCGCGGTCAAGACCCCTGTCGCCGACCTCGAGGCCTCGCTCAAGACCGTCGAGGCCGACACCCGGAAGAACGGCTGAGCGCACCGCGTGAGCCTCGTCAGTCTGCGCAACGTCACCAAGACCTACCCGTCGCCCGACAAGGGCGGTGAGCCGATCGTCGCCATCGACGACGTCTCCCTCGACATCGAGGCCGGGGACGTCTACGGCATCATCGGCTACTCCGGAGCTGGGAAGAGCACGCTCGTGCGTCTCATCAACGCCCTGGAGCCGGTGACCGATGGCAGCGTGGTGATCGACGGCGAGGAGATCTCGGGGCGGCCGGAGCGGGAACTCCGCTCCGTCCGCCTCGGGATCGGCATGATCTTCCAGCAGTTCAACCTGTTCAACGCCAAGAACGTGTGGAACAACGTCGCCTACCCCTTGAGGGTCGCCGGCTGGCCGAAGGACCGGATCGCGGCTCGCGTCGACGAACTCCTCGATTTCGTGGGGCTGCGCGAGAAGGCCCGCAGCTATCCCGACCAATTGTCGGGAGGTCAGAAGCAGCGCGTCGGCGTCGCCCGCGCCCTCGCGACGGAGCCGCGTATCCTGCTCGCCGACGAGGCGACGAGCGCCCTCGATCCCGAGACGACGCAGGAGGTTCTCGCCCTGCTGAAGCGCGTGAACACCGAGTTCGGCGTGACCATCGTGGTCATCACCCACGAGATGGACGTGATCCAGTCGATCGCGACGAAGGTGGCCGTGATGGACGGCGGTCGTGTGATCGAGAAGGGCGACGTCTTCGACGTGTTCTCCGCGCCGCAGAACGCGTCGTCACGCCGCTTCGTGTCGACCGTCATCAAGGGCGTTCCGTCGCCGGCCGAGATCTCCGTGCTCCAGGAGCGCCACCGCGGACGCATCGTCACCATCTCCTTCCGCGACGGCAACGCCGACCAGGCCGCCGTCTTCCTCGAGATCGTGAACGCCGGAGTCGCGTTCGAGCTCGTCTACGGCGGCATCAACGACATCCAGGGCCGGGCCTTCGGCCATCTCACCCTGGCTCTCCGCGGCGACGACGCGGCGATCGACGCCGCCATCGCCCGTATCGCTGAACGCACCCACGTGACCGAGGTGAGCTGATGGACGCCCTCATCGAGCTGCAGTCCGAGTTCTGGAAGGCCGCGGGCGAGACGCTCTACATGGTCTCGATCACCCTCCTCGTGGGTGGCGCCGCCGGATTGCTGATGGGCCTGGTGCTCTACGCGACAAGAGCCGGCAGCCTGCTGCCCAACCGTGCGATCTTCGTGACGCTGAACGTCGTGATCAACTTCTTCAGGCCGATCCCGTTCATCATCTTCATCGCCGCCGTGCAGCCGCTGTCGCGTCTCATCATCGGCACCGGCATCGGCATCAACGCCGTCATCTTCGCGCTCTCGCTGGCCGCGTCGTTCGCCATCGCCCGCATCGTGGAGCAGAACCTGGTGACCGTCGCCCCCGGGGTCATCGAGGCCGCGCGGTCGATGGGCGCCGGGCCGTACCGCATCCTCGGAACCATCGTCATCCCCGAGGCCCTCGGGCCGCTCATCCTCGGCTACACCTTCATCTTCGTGGCGATCGTCGACATGTCGGCCGTGGCCGGACTGATCGGCGGCGGCGGCCTCGGCTACTTCGCGCAGCTCTACGGCTACAGGCAGTTCGAGCCCGTCGTCACCTGGGCGGCTGTGCTGCTGATCGTCGTGTTCGTGCAGATCGCGCAGTTCGTCGGTAACAGGCTGGCCCGACTGGCCCTGCGGCGCTGAGCCGGGCCCGCATCTGTTCGACGTTCCGACGAGAGCGGCTATGACGCGAACCTATGCGGAGAATTCGTAGCGGTGCCGGATGTGGTTCCGATCGTGCCGCGCCTGCCAGAACTCGATCTCGCGGGGATGTACCGCGTACACCTGCCAGGTCGGGTTCGCCGAGCCGTCGGAGCTCGGCCTGGCCGCCCAGTCCGCCGCCGACGTCTCGTCCGAGAGTTCGACGGCGTCGCCGGTCACCCGCACCTGCCGACCGAGCTCGGCCCAGAAGAAGTTCAGCGCGACGGCAGAGTTCTCCGCCAGTTCGCGACCCTTGCGCGAGAGCCGTGAGGTGGCGAACCACCAGCCGTCGGCGTCGATGTCCTTGAGGATCAGCATCCGCGACGACACCAGGCCCGCGGCATCCGTCGTCGCGAGAGAGAAGGCATGGGGCTGACGGATGCCGCGGACCACAGCGGCCTCGAGCCAGTCCTGGAACAGTTCGACGGGGTCCGACGGCGCCGTGTCGGGGTCGAAATCGGGGAGTTCGTCGGGGAAGTCGGGCAGGGCGCGCAGCATCCGCCTGAAGGATTCACTCACGTGCCCCACCCTATTAGGCTCGCCCCATGACTGATCGGTCCGAGCGGGTGGAACGTCGCACCGGCGCCGAGAATCGGTACAAGCGCCTGCTGACCCAGGGCTCGAGCATCGAGCGGACCGTGTTCTTCAGCGACGCCGTGATGGCCATCGCCATGACTCTGCTGGTGCTGGAGATCCATATCCCCGATGTCGCGCCCAGCGACATCGGCGCTGCGCTCCTCGATGACCTGCCCGTGTTCGGCGCCTACGTGCTGAGCTTCGCCATCATCGGCATCAACTGGATCACGCACAACCGCAAGTTCACGGTCATCCGCCGGTACAACGCCCCGCTGCAGGCGATCAACCTGGGCGTCCTGTTCTTCGTCGCGCTGCTGCCCGTGTCGACCAGCGCGCTGAGCATGTACCAGGAGCCCGTCACGGTCGTGATCTACGCCGTCAACGTGGCTGCCATCAGCCTGATGCAGCTCTGGCTCTGGGTGTACTCGTGGCGTCACGACTTCCTCGACGAGATCGTCGACTTCGACGTCTACGCGCTCAGCGTGCGCAACCAGTTCCCGACGCCGGCGATCTTCCTCCTGTCCATTCCGATCGCGCTGTTCGTGGACCCCTCAGTGGCGATGTACTTCTGGATCCTCATCCTGCCGCTGTCGATCATCACCCAGCACCTGCCGCTGCCGAACCAGCGACGCAGCGAGAAGCTGGTGCAGATCCGGGTCGAGGCCAGAACCGCCGAGAACGAGCAGCTCGAAGAGGAGGACCTGGCCATCGCCGCCGTGGAGGCGGCCGCAGCGCTCGGGCGCCGGCCTCAGTCGTAGTCGAGGCTGAGCTTGCGCAGCAGCCCGGCCAGACGATCCTGATCCGTCGCGCTCAGCGTGTCGAGGAGGTCGGCCTCGGCGTCGACGAGCTGGGTGATGGCGGCGTCGACCTGGTCGAGGCCCGCCGGTGTCATGACCACGAGCACGCCGCGGCCGTCGCGAGGGTCGGTCTGCCGCGTCACCAGGCCGACGTCGACGAGCCTGTCGATGCGGTTCGTCATGGTGCCGCTGGAGACGAGAGTCTGCTGCAGCAACTGCTTGGGAGAGAGCTGGTACGGGGCGCCTGCGCGTCGCAGCGCCGAGAGCACGTCGAACTCCCACGACTCCAGGCCGGCCCGGGAGAAGGCGCTGCGGCGCTCGCGGTCGAGGTGCTTCGCGAGTCGACCGACTCGGGACAGCACCTGGAGGGGGGAGAAGTCGAGATCGGGGCGCTCGCGTCCCCACGCATCCACGATGCGGTCGACCTCGTCGTTGCTCGGCATGGCTCCATTATCCCGTTCGAATGCTCTCCGTCGCGTCACGGGCGCGTCATGCGTTCTGGCAGACTGGAGGGCGCGTTCGGCCTCGTGGCCCGGCGTGGTCCGCCGTGGTGTAATGGCAGCACGACAGCCTTTGGAGCTGTTAGGTCCAGGTTCGAGTCCTGGCGGCGGAGCCCTTCGAGCAGCATCCAGGGAGACCCATGACCGATCCGAAGCTCGCCATCGTCGTCCTCGCCGCAGGCCAGGGCACCCGCATGAAGTCGTCGCTCCCGAAGCTGCTGCATCCGCTCGGCGGCATGCCGATCGTGTCGCACGTGCTCGCCACGGCCCGCAAGCTCGACGCCGCGCACGTGATCAGCGTCGTGCGCTACGAGCGCGACAGGGTGGCCGGCGTCATCGGCGTCGACATGCCGGAGAGCGTGATCGTCGATCAGGACGAGATCGCCGGCACCGGCCGTGCGGTGGAGCTCGCCATCGCGGCGCTGCCGGCCGACTTCGCCGGCGAGGTGCTCGTCGTCAACGGCGACGTGCCCCTCCTCGATGCCGAGACCCTCGGGCGCTTCGTCGAGGCGCATCGGGCCGATGCCGCGGCCGCCAGCGTCATGTCGCTGTTCCCGCACGACGTCACGGGTTACGGGCGCATCGTGCGCACCGAGGACGGCGCCTTCGACCGCATCGTCGAGCAGAAGGACGCGACGGAGACCGAGCGCGCCATCGGCGAGGCCAACGCCGGCATCTACGTCTTCGGGGTGAACGAGCTCCGCGACCAGCTGGCCAACGTGACGACGGACAACGCCCAGGGCGAGAAGTACCTCACCGATGTCATCGGCCTGCTCCGCGAGGCCGGCAGCGAGGTCGCCGCCGTCCCCGTGGACGAGGCCTGGCTCGTGGCCGGGATCAACGATCGCGCCCAGCTCTCCGAGGCCGCCCTGCAGCTGAACGCGCTCATCGTGCGCGGATGGCAGCTGGCCGGCGTCACCATCCAGGACCCGGCCACGACGTGGATCGACGTGAAGGCCGTGCTGGCTCCAGACGTCACGGTGAAGCCGGGCACCCAGATCCTCGGGGCTTCGGTCATCGCCACCGGAGCCGTGATCGGTCCCGACACCACCCTCGTCGACACCGAGGTTGGCGAGGGAGCGACGGTCAAGCGCACCGACGCCACCCTCAGCGTGATCGAGGCCGGCGCGACCGTCGGCCCGTTCTCGTACCTGCGTCCGGGCACCATCCTCGGCGCCGATGGCAAGATCGGCGCCTTCGTCGAGACCAAGAACGCGAACATCGGCGTCGGCAGCAAGGTGCCGCACCTCTCCTACGTCGGCGATGCCACGATCGGCGAGGGCTCCAACATCGGCGCCGGTTCGATCTTCGCCAACTACGACGGCGTCGAGAAGAACCGCTCCGAAGTGGGCTCGCACGTTCGAACCGGGTCGCACGGGGTGTTCGTCGCCCCCGTTAGGATTGGTGACGGAGCGTACACCGGCGCCGGAACAGTCGTCCGCAAGGACGTCCCACCCGGGGCCCTCGCCATCTCGGTCGCGCAGCAGCGCAACCTCGACGGCTGGGTCAGCCGCAAGCGCCCCGGAACGGCCGCCGACACAGCGGCCCGGGCCGCCTCACCGGCGTCCGACGACTAAACGGCCATCGAGTCGCAGAGCAGAGCGGAGTCCGAGTGTCCGGCATCAACATCACCGGCCAGAAGCACCTCGTCCTGGTTTCCGGGCGTGCGCATCCGCAGCTCGCGAAGGACATAGCGACCGAGCTCGGCAGCGAGTTGGTGCCGACGGATGCCCGCACCTTCGCCAACGGCGAGATCTACGCGCGCTTCGACGAGAGCGTGCGCGGCTGCGACGCCTTCGTCATCCAGTCGCACACCTCGCCGATCAACGAGTGGCTCATGGAGCAGCTCATCATGGTCGACGCCCTCAAGCGTGCCTCGGCCAAGCGCATCACCGTCGTCTCGCCGTTCTACCCCTACGCCCGTCAGGACAAGAAGGGCCGCGGTCGTGAACCGATCAGCGCCCGCCTCGTCGCCGACCTCTACAAGGCCGCCGGTGCCGACCGCATCATGAGCGTCGACCTGCACGCCGCCCAGATCCAGGGCTTCTTCGACGGCCCCGTCGACCACCTCTTCGCGATGCCCGTGCTGCTCGAGCACTTCCAGTCCAAGCTCGACCCGGCCACCCTCACCGTGGTCTCGCCCGACATGGGCCGGGTGCGCGTCGCCGACATCTGGAGCGACAAACTCGGCGTTCCCCTCGCCATCATCCACAAGCGCCGCGACCCGCTGGTGCCGAACCAGGTCTCGGTGCACGAGATCGTCGGTGAGGTCAACGGACGTGTCTGCCTGCTGGTCGACGACCTGATCGACACCGGCCGCACGATCGTGAAGGCGGCTGAGGCCCTCAAGGCCGCCGGCGCCATCGGCGTCGTCGTCGCAGCCACCCACGCCGTCTTCAGCGATCCGGCCACGGAGATCCTGCAGAGCGACGCCGTCGACGAGGTCGTCGTGACCGACACCCTGCCGGTGCCGGAGGAGAAGCGCTTCGACAAGCTCACGATCCTTCCGATCGCGCCGCTTCTCGCCCAGGCCATCGACGCCGTCTTCAACGACGAGTCGGTCACCTCGATGTTCGACGGGGCTGCGTAGGCGCCTAGCCCCAGGCGTCTGTCGGCGCCTTGACCATGTCGGCCGGGCGCGAGCTCCAGTGCGCCCCGTTTGCGTAGTGGCTCGACGCCCACGGCGACGCCCAGATCGCCGCTTCGATCTCACTCGTCGGAGCGGACGCCGCGAAGCCGGCCGCGATGGCGGAGTAGCCCGAGTTGCGGTGCAGGGCGTCGGCGCACTGCTCGGCCGCCGTCACGAGCGAGTCGTAGCTGCCCAGGCCGCTGCCGCCGCCGGAGCCCCAGCCGTTGTTCAGCGGGTTGTTGCGGTTCCACCAGTTGTCGACGCCGTTCTCCTGGCGCATCCAGCGCGTGAACACCGTGATGTTGCTCTCCGTCGTCGGCCAGCCGGCGAACACCAGCACGAGCTTGGCCCAGTCGTAGTTGGTTCCGTTGGCGGCCAGGGTCTGCGCGCCGTCGGTGGCGCTGTAGCCGTCGCGGTCCACGGAGATGTCGGGCACCGTCGCCGCGACGGTGATCGACTGCTCCGGCAGCGTCGTCCCGCTCGCCTGAGCCGTCTCGGCAGCGCTCGGAAGCGGTGGGGGCGCCATCATGAGGGCGGCGCCCCAGGCGATGACGGCCAGCGCCGCCGGGATCGCCATCCGGTTGCGCGGATGCGATGTCGTCTTCCGCGGCGCGCCCCGTCGCGCCGCGGTGTGCCGCGACGAGCTGCGAGGTCGGATGTGTTCGGAGGTCATAGGCCTTCGCCCGAGGGTAGCAGGGCACCCTGATGATGAGCCCGGCGCTACTGTAAAGGGGTGATCACGACCCCCCGCCCCTGGCTCGACTCCTACGCCGAGGGCGTGCCCCACGACATCGAGCTGCCCGACGGTTCCCTCTACGACATGCTCGCGGCGTCGGTTCGGCAGTATCCCGACAACGTCGCCCTCGAGTTCTTCGGCCGCACCACCACCTACGCCGAGCTCGGCGCCCAGGTCGACCGGGCGGCGGAGGGCCTGCGCCTGCTCGGCGTGCAGAAGGGCGACACGGTCGCCCTCGTGCTCCCGAACTGCCCGCAGCACGTCGCGGCGTTCTACGCCGTGCTGCGACTCGGTGCCATCGTCATCGAGCACAACCCGCTCTACACGCCGCGGGAGCTGCGCCACCAGTTCGAGGACCACGGGGCCACGGTGGCCATCGCGTGGAACAAGGTGGTCGAGACGATCCAGGACTTCCCGGCGGATGTCGCCGTCGAGACGATCATCTCGGTCGACGTGACCCGGGCCATGCCCTTCCTCACCCGTGCCGCGCTGAAGCTGCCGGTCGCGAAGGCGCGCGAGTCGCGTGAGGCCCTCACCACGTCGGTGCGCGGCACGACCCCGTGGGACGAGCTGCTGAAGGCTGCGCCCATCGACGAGCACATCGTGGCGCCATCCGTCGACGACGTCGCGCTGATCCAGTACACCAGCGGTACGACGGGGTCTCCGAAGGGCGCGACGCTCACGCACCTCAACCTCGCCGCCAACGCCGCACAGTCACGGGCATGGGTGCCGACCATCGAGCGCGGCACCAGCGTCGTCTACGCCGTGCTGCCCATGTTCCACGCCTACGGCCTCACCCTCTGCCTGACCTTCGCGATGAGCATGGGGTCGCGACTCGTGCTGTTCCCGAAGTTCGACCCCGACCTGGTGCTCGCCGTCATGAAGAAGCGTCCGGCCACCTTCCTGCCGGCCGTGCCGCCCATCTACGAGCGCCTACGGCACGCCGCGGAGAAGGAGGGCGTGTCGCTCGCTGGCATCCAGATCGCCATCTCCGGCGCCATGCCCCTCTCGGCCGAGGTCGTCGAGCCGTGGGAGGCGCTCACCGGCGGCTACCTCGTCGAGGGCTACGGGCTCTCCGAGACCTCTCCGGTGCTCATGGCCAACCCCGTCGCCCCGACGCGCAAGGCCGGAACCGTCGGCCTGCCGCTGTCATCGACCGAGGTACGCGTCGTCGACCCGGAGGACCCGACGCAGGATCGCGGCACAGACGAGGAGGGCGAGCTCATCGTGCGCGGGCCGCAGGTGTTCTCCGGCTACTGGAAGAAGCCCGACGAGACCGCGGCCGTCTTCGTGACGGCGACGGATGGCGGAGCCGACTGGTTCCGCACCGGCGATATCGTCGCGCTCGATTCCGACGGCTTCGTGAGGATCGTCGACCGCATCAAGGAGCTCATCATCACCGGCGGCTTCAACGTGGCGCCGAGCGAGGTCGAGGAGGCGCTGCGCGCGCACCCCGACGTGCTCGACGCTGCAGTCGTCGGTCTCCCGAACGAGCACAGCGGTGAGCAGGTCGTGGCCGCGGTGGTGCTGCGCGACGGCGCCGAGCTCGACGAGGCGTCCATCCGAGCGTTCGCGCGCGACCAGCTGACCGCCTACAAGGTGCCGAAGCGCATCGTCGCCGTCGACGAGCTGCCCAAGTCGCTCATCGGCAAGGTCATCCGTCGACAGGTACGCGATCAGCTGCTGAACGGCTGAGTCAGGACGTCTGCTGCGGGATGTGCGGTGCTGACGGGATGAGGCCGAGCGATCCCAGGTACTCCCGCGGACCGCTCGTGCTCACGGCGTAGCACTGCCAGCCCGGGCCGTCCTGCGCGAACAGCTGGAAGTCGACCGACGAGCCGCCGGCGTCAGGGCGCAGGTACGCCGCATAGGCGGCGCAGGCGCGGGCGGCCGTGCCCTGGGCGACACCCCAGGTCACCAGGACGCCCGGGAGCACGAGGGCGACGATGCCGACCCAGACCACGGCCCGGAGCATGCGACCGCGGCGGCCGCCGCGGAGCGGGCGGGCGAAGTCGTCGTCGTCCTCGTCGGCGCCGAGCAGCTCCGGATGCGTCGTCATGGTGGCGACCCTAACAAACGTTCACGCTGCATCGCTAAGGTCGGCCTCGTGAGCGCACTCCTCCGGCGGATCGGCACAGGCCAGGCCATGGGCATCGGCTTGGCATCGATGGTCGGGGCCGGTGTCTTCTACGTCTGGGCACCGGCCGCCGCTGCGGCCGGTGGAGCGCTGCTCGTCGGGCTGGTCCTCGCCGGCATCGTGGCCTCGCTCAACGCCCTGAGCACGGCCCAGTTGGCGATGGCCCATCCGGTGTCCGGCGGCGCCTACGCCTACGGGAGGGCGACGATCGGGCCGTGGACCGGATTCGCAGCGGGCTGGCTCTTCGTCTGCGGCAAGACAGCCTCGGTGGGCGCGATCGCACTCATCGCCGGGAGCTACCTCTGGCCGGAGCAGGCGAAGCCCGTGGCCGTGGCCGCCGTGGCCGTGCTGGCCGGAGTCAACGCGACGGGCATCCGCAGTACCGCCCGCGTCAGCCTGGTGATCGTGGCCGTAGTGGGAGCCGGCCTCGTCACCCTGATCGGTGCGACCCTGCTCTCGGGAGCGGCGGTCGGACCCGTGCTCGAGCTCGGAGCGACGGATGCCGGCTGGTACGGCGTGCTGCAGTCCGCCGGCCTGCTGTTCTTCTGCTTCGCCGGCTACGCCCGCATGGCGACGCTGGGGGAGGAGGTGCGTGATCCCCGGCGCACCCTCCCGCGGGCGATCATCTCGGCGCTGGCCATCGCACTGGCGCTCTACGCGACCATCGGCGCACTCTGCCTGAGCGTGCTCGGGCCCGACGGTCTGGCGGTCTCGGCGTCGCCGATCGCGGATCTGGCCGCCGTGGCTCTCGGCGGCACCGGATGGGCCGTCGTCGTGGGTGCCGTCGCCGCCCTCGCGAGTCTCGGGTCGTTGATCGGCATCCTCGCCGGGCTCAGCCGCACCTCGCTCGCGATGGCACGGGAGGGCGACCTGCCCGGCGCGCTCGGCCGCATCTCGACCCGGACGTCGGCGCCGGTCGTGGCCGAGGCATCCGTCGCCCTGATCGCGATCGCGGCGGTGGTACTGCTCGATCCGCGCCAGCTGGTCGGATTCTCGGCCTGCGCCGTGCTCGGCTACTACGCGATCGCGCACGCCTCGGCACTGCGGCAGCCGCGCTCGGAGCGCTGGCTGCCGCGCGCCGTGCAGTGGATCGGGCTCGCCGGATGCCTCCTGCTGGCCCTCACCCTGCCGTGGCAGGCCGTCGTCGGCGCCGTCGTGGTGCTGGCGGTCGGGCTGGGCGCCCGCTCGCTGAGCGTCATGATGAGGCGCCGGGAAGCCGCCCCGAAGTAGCGGGGACGGCCAGCGCGACTAGTGGCTGGAGCCTGCCGATTCGATCTCGGAGCGGTCGCCCGACCACAGGGTGTGGAAGGTGCCGTCCTTGTCGACGCGCTTGTAGGTGTGGGCTCCGAAGAAGTCGCGCTGGCCCTGGATGAGGGCTGCCGGCAGTCGGTCGGCACGCAGGCCGTCGTAGTAGGCCAAGCTCGACGAGAACGCGGGCGAGGGGATGCCGGCCTGGGCCGCCACGACGACGACGCGGCGCCACGCCTCCTGGGTGCCCGCGAGGGCCTCGGCGAAGTACGGGGCCGTCAGCAGCGCCACGAGTCCGGGGTCGGCGGCGTAGGCCTCCGTGATGCGGTTGAGGAAGCGGGCCCGGATGATGCAGCCGCCGCGCCAGATGGCCGCGATGTCGCCCTTCTTGATGTCCCAGCCGTACTGCTCGGCGCCCGCGACGATCTCGTCGAAGCCCTGCGAGTAGGCGACGATCTTCGAGGCGTAGAGGGCGCGACGCACGTCCTCCACGAACGCGTCCTGGTCGGCATCCGCCACGGTCCACGCCTCCGACGGGCCGGGGAGGGCGGATGCCGCCGCGCGCTGGGCGGGCTTCGACGACAGCGACCGCGCGAACACGGCCTCGGCGATGCCGGACACCGGGATGCCGAGGTCGAGCGCTGTCTGCACGGTCCAGGCTCCGGTGCCCTTCGCGCCGGCCTGGTCGAGGATGACGTCGACGAGCGGCGTGCCGGTCTCGGCGTCGACCTGGCGCAGCACCTCGGCCGTGATCTCGATGAGGTAGCTCTCGAGCTCGCCGCGGTTCCACTCCGAGAAGATGTCGGCGATCTCCGACGGCGACTTGCCGGTTCCGCGACGGATGAGGTCGTAGGCCTCGCCGATGAGCTGCATGTCGGCGTACTCGATGCCGTTGTGCACCATCTTGACGAAGTGGCCGGCGCCGTCGTGCCCGACGTGGGTCACGCACGGCTCGCCCTCGGCGATCGCTGCGATGGACTTGAGGATCGGTCCGAGGGTGACCCACGACTCGTCGGAGCCTCCGGGCATGATCGACGGGCCGTTGAGGGCGCCCTCCTCGCCGCCGGAGATGCCGGCGCCGACGAAGTTGATGCCGGTCTCGCGCACGGCCTTCTCGCGGCGGATGGTGTCGGTGAAGAGCGCGTTGCCGCCGTCGACGATGATGTCGCCCGGCTCGAAGACCTCGGTGAGGGCGTCGATGACGGCGTCGGTGCCCCGTCCGGCCTGCACCATGATGATCGCAGTGCGCGGCTTGCTGAGCGTCGCGGCGAATTCCTCGTAGGAGGAGGCGGGCACGAACTCGGCCTCGGGGTGCTCGGCGAGCAGGGTCTCGGTCTTCTCAGGAGAGCGGTTGAACACTGCGACGGTGTTGCCATCACGGCTGGCGAGGTTGCGTGCCAGGTTGGATCCCATGACGGCCAAGCCGACGACGCCGATGTTTGCTGTTGCCTCGGGCACGATTGCGCTCTCCTTCGATAGTCGGATTCCAGCGTAGTGTTCGCGCCTGCTTCATGACGCTGTGCTGCCGCATCCGCCAAGCCTGATAGACTCACAGACTGGTTTCCCGTGCCGCTCGCGGTGCAGGGGACTGAAGACTTCGGCGAGGGATGCTCCGGCATCCGTTATCGACGCGGCGGATGCGGCTTCCCCTGGCTTTTCCTCACGCTGACATGCGTTCGAGTTGAACACACAGACCACTGATCTGGGCCACGAGCCCGCAAGGAGATACATCATGAGTGATGACAACAAGGTTGTCGCCGAGGTTCGCGAGTCCTTCGGCAAGGGCGCTGCCCGCAAGATCCGCGCCGTCGGCAAGATCCCGGCCGTCATCTACGGCCACGGTTCCGACCCCCGCCACGTGACCCTGCCCGCCCACCAGATCGGACTCATCCTCCGCAAGGCCAACGCCCTGCTCGAGCTCGACATCGACGGCAAGACCGAGCTCGTGCTCGTCAAGGACGTGCAGAAGGACCCGGTCCGCCAGATCATCGAGCACCTCGACCTCATCGTCATCCGCAAGGGCGAGAAGGTCCAGATCGAGGTTCCCGTGCACGTGACCGGTGAGAGCTTCTCCGGCACCATCGCCGACCTCGACGCCAAGACCCTCCTGCTCGAGGCCGAGGCGACCCACATCCCCGAGAACGTCGTCGTCGACATCGAGGGCCTCGAAGAGGGCGCCCAGATCTTCGCGAAGGACGTCGAGCTGCCCAAGGGCTCCTCGCTCATCAGCGACCCCGAGACGCTCGTCATCAACGTGCACGTGCCCGCCGCCGGTCGTGGCGAGGGCGTGGAAGAGGAAGAGGCTGACGCCGAGGCCGCCGCCGAGGCTGCCGAGTAGTCATCCTCGGTCTCTTCCGTTCACGACAGAACGTTCACGACGTGGACGAGAACACCTGGCTGGTAGCCGGGCTCGGCAACCCCGGGCCCGGCTACTCCGGCAACAGGCACAATGTCGGGCAGATGGTGCTCGACGAGCTCGCCGGCCGCATCTCGGCGTCGTTCAAGACGCACAAGGCGAACGCGCTCGTCGCCGAGGGGCGGCTGCGCCCCGGCGGACCGAAGCTCATCCTGGCCAAGCCCGGCACCTTCATGAACCTCTCGGGCAAGCCCGTCGCGGCGCTGCTGAAGTTCTACTCTCTCGACGCCTCGCGGCTCATCGTCATCCACGATGAGCTCGACGTGCCGTTCGACACCGTCAAGCTCAAACTGGGCGGCGGCCACGGCGGCCACAACGGCCTGCGCGACATCATCGCGGCCATCGGAACCCCCGACTTCACCCGCGTGCGCGTCGGCGTCGGTCGTCCGCCCGGGCGACAGGATGCCGCCGACTTCGTGCTGCACGACTTCTCATCGACCGAGAAGAAGGTGCTGCCGAATCTGCTGACGGATGCCGCAGACGCCGCCGAGCACGTCATCACCGACGGCCTCGCCTCGGCCCAGCTGCGCTTCCACTCACCGGCCTGACGTCGGCCGGAGCATCCGCGCCCCCGAACGCAGTGAGTCCCGGCTCCGAGGAGCCGGGACTCTGCGAGGGTACTGCGTGGTTCCACGTTTCGGTGTTCCGCCATCGTCGTAGGGGACTCCGGCGACTCCGACACTAGGGAAGGCCGATCACCCCCTGCGCGTCCCAGATCGGGTGCTGCCCGTCCGGGTGATTCCCCATCCGGGGGACGTGACGACGGATGCCCGTCGGTGGCCGGCCGTAGACTCGTACGGTGATGCTCCAGGGCTTGATAAACGCGCTCGAGCGCGCCTCCACGTTCGACGCCGCCCTCGCACAGGCGAACCGCGATGCCGACTTCTCGCTCCCCGAGGGGATGAACGCGCCGCTGCTCGCGGGGCTCCTCGCCCGCCGCGGCGCCGAGCGCGGCGCGCAGGCCGCCTTCGTCATCACGGCGACCAGCCGTGAGGCCGAGGCGCTCGAGGCGAGCATCGCCGCCTACGCCCCCGACGCCGTCGTGCTCGACTTCCCGGCGTGGGAGACCCTGCCGCATGAGCGGCTGAGCCCCAGCGCCGAGATCGTCGGACGCCGCATCGAGGCCCTGCGCACCCTGCGCGTCTGGAGCGAGGCCGATGCCGCAACGCGCGCCCCGCTCGTCGTCGTCGCCTCGGTGCGCGCCGCGCTGCAGCCCATAGCCGACAACCTCGCCGACAGGCCGGCGGTCGTGCTCACGCAGGGCGGTCGAGGCTACGACCTCTCGGCCCTGGCCGGGGAGCTCGTCGACCTCGCCTACACTCGCGTCGACATGGTGACCAGGCGCGGGGAGTTCGCCGTGCGCGGCGGCATCCTCGACGTCTTCCCGCCTGTCGCCGACCACGCGTACAGGGTGGACTTCTTCGGCGACGAGATCGACCAGCTCCGGGCCTTCTCCGTGGCCGACCAGCGCTCGCTGCCCGAGCCGGTGGCATCCGTCAGCCTGATGCCGAGCCGAGAGATGCTGCTCAGCGACTCGGTTCGCCAGCGTGCCCGGGAGATGCGGCACGAGTTCCCCAGCCTGGCGCAGATGCTCGAGAAGATCGCAGAGGGCATCCCGGTCGAGGGCATGGAGTCGCTGGCTCCGGCCCTCGTCGACCGACTGGTACCCGTCACCCACTACCTGCCACCGGATGCCGTGATCGCCGTGGTCGGGCCCGAACGCGTGAGCGGCCGGGCGCAGAGCCTGGCTGAGACGAACCGGGAGTTCCTCGCCGCAGCCTGGAGCGCCGCGACGGCCGGCGCCGAGGCGCCGATCGACCTCGACTCCGGGGACTTCCTGTCGCTGGGCGAGCTGCGTGACTCCGTACGCTTCTCGGCGCCGGGCCAGAAGGCGCCGGACCACCCCTGGTGGACGTTCTCGGCCTTCGACGCCGGCGACGCCGATCTGTCCGACTACATCCGGGTGGCCGCCGAGGCCGTGCCGAGTTTCGCCGGCAACGTCGAGGGCGCCCTCGAGCACGTCGGCGCTCGCCTGTCCGACGGCTGGTCCATGGCCATCGTGGCTGCCGGCCACGGCCTCGTCGAGCGTGCCCGCGACGTGCTGGCCGACCGCGGTTTCGCCGGTCGTGTCGCCGACGAGTTCCCGGCCCAGCCAGAACCCGGTGTCGCCTACCTGCTGCAGGCCGGGGTCTCGCGCGGCTTCGAGGTGCCGTCGGCGAAGATCGGCGTGCTGAGCGAGGGCGAGTTCTACGGCCGCACCGCAGGCTACGACTCGCGGCAGATCAAGAAGCTCGCCAGCCGCCGCAAGAACGTCGTCGATCCGCTGCAGCTGAAGCCGGGCGACTACGTGGTGCACCAGACCCACGGCATCGGTCGCTTCGTCGACATGACCCAGCGCACTGTCGCGTCGGGCAGCCGTCCGACGGGCCCGAGTCGTACTGCCGGCATAGCCCAGCAGCCCACCATCGTGCGCGAGTACCTCGTGCTCGAGTACGCGTCGTCCAAGCGCGGACAACCGGCGGACAAGCTGTTCGTGCCGACGGACCAGCTCGATCTGCTCACCCGCTATGTCGGCGGAGAGGCGCCGGCGCTGTCGAAGATGGGCGGCAGCGACTGGTCGAACGCCAAGAGCAAGGCCCGCAAGGCCGTGCGCGACATCGCCGTCGAGCTGGTCAAGCTCTACTCGGCGCGCATGGCGTCGCGCGGGCACGCCTTCGGACCAGACACCCCCTGGCAGCGTGAGCTCGAGGAGGCGTTCCCCTACGCTGAGACCCCCGACCAGCTGCAGACCATCGACGAGGTGAAGGCCGACATGGAGCGGCCCATCCCGATGGACCGCCTGCTGTCCGGCGATGTCGGCTTCGGTAAGACCGAGGTCGCCGTGCGCGCCGCGTTCAAGGCGGTGCAGGACGGCAAGCAGGTCGCGATGCTGGTGCCGACGACGCTGCTTGTGAAGCAGCACGTCGAGACCTTCCAGGAGCGCTTCGCCGGCTTCCCTGTGCATCTCAAGGCCCTCAGCCGCTTCCAGACCGACAAGGAGGCGCGGGAGACCCTCGCCGGGCTCACTGACGGCACCGTCGACGTCGTGATCGGGACCCACCGCCTGCTCGCCGACGGCGTGATCTTCAAGGACCTGGGCCTGGTGATCATCGACGAGGAGCAGCGCTTCGGCGTCGAGCACAAGGACAAGCTCAAGAAGCTGCGCACGAACGTCGACTTCCTGGCGATGAGCGCGACCCCCATCCCGCGCACGCTCGAGATGGCCGTGACGGGCATCCGCGAGATGTCGACGCTGGCCACGGCTCCCGAGGACCGGCATCCGATCCTCACCTTCGTCGGCCCCTATTCCGAGAAGCAGGTGACCGCCGCCATCCGCCGCGAGATGCTGCGCGAGGGCCAGGTGTTCTTCGTGCACAACAGGGTGTCGAGCATCAACCGCGTGGCGGCCCAGCTCGCTGAGCTCGTGCCCGAGGCGCGCATCGCGGTCGCCCACGGCAAGCTCCCCGAGAGCGTGCTGGAACAGATCGTCGTGGACTTCTGGGAGCGCAAGTTCGACGTGCTCGTCTCGACCACGATCATCGAGACCGGCCTCGACATCGCCAATGCGAACACGATCATCATCGACAGGGCCGACAAGTACGGCCTCAGCCAGCTCCACCAGCTGCGCGGTCGCGTCGGCCGCGGTCGTGAGCGTGCCTACGCCTACTTCCTCTACGACGAGAACACCCCGTTGAGCGAGACCGCCCACGACAGGTTGTCGACCATCGCCGCGAACAACGAGCTCGGATCGGGCATGCAGGTCGCGCTCAAGGACCTGGAGATCCGCGGGGCGGGCAACCTGCTCGGCGGCGAGCAGGCCGGTCACATCGCCGGGGTCGGATTCGACCTCTACCTGCGCATGATCGGCGAGGCCGTCTCGACCTTCCGCGGCGACGTCGCCGAGGGCCAGACCGAGCTCCGGCTCGAGCTGCCCGTCGACGCGCACATCCCCGAGGACTACGTCGACAGCGAGCGACTGCGGCTGGAGGCGTACCAGAAGCTCTCCACGGCGAGCTCGCCGGCGGCCAAGGACGGCCAGATCGACAGCGTGCTCGAGGAGCTGACCGACCGTTACGGCGAGCCGCCGCAGGCCGTGCTCACGCTCATCGCCGTGTCGCGGCTGCGGCGTCAGGCACAGCGGGCGAGCCTCGGCGAGGTCGTCGCCATGGGGTCGAACCTGCGCGTCGGCCCCGGCACACTGGCCGACTCCATCCAGGTGCGACTGCAGCGCATGTACCCGGGTTCGCGCTACTTCACGCAGACCGGTGTGCTGTCGGTCCCGCTGCCCGACAAGCACGGCCAGCCCCTCGACGACGCCGAACTCATCGCGTGGGTCACGCAGTTGCTGACGGCGATCTTCCCGGCTCCGGTTGCGGAAGCGGCACCGGCTGGCTCCGCAGACGCCGGTAGTGCCGAGCGCGCAGGCTGACGGCCACGGCGGAGACGGCGATGGCGACGCCCGATCCGATCAGGACGGCGAGGACGCCCTCATCGGCGACCTCGCGGTTGCCGCGGAACGCCAGTTCGTTCATCAGCAGTGACACTGTGAAGCCGATGCCCCCGAGGGCGGCGACGGGCACCAGATCGGCGATCCCGAGGGCACCGGATCGGCGGCGGAAGATCCACCCTCCGATGAGTCCGCCGACGGTGATGCCGACGAGCTTGCCGACGGGGAGTGCGACGAGGATGCCCCAGAAGGCCGGGCTGAGTTCACTCAGGGAGACCGCTGGGATGACGACGAGTGCAGCCGAGAAGGCGAAGACGGGGAGGATGACCCCGTTCGACCACGGCTCGATGGCGTGCACGGCACGACCGCCGGGGCGTCGGCTGATGACGAAGCCCAGTGCGACGCCCGCGATCGTGGCGTGCACGCCGGACTGATAGGTGAAGAACCAGGCGAGGACGGCCAGCACGACCATCGCCGTGATGACGGGCCAGTGCGGCCGCCGCGACAGGAACCAGGGTGAGCGTGGCCGGAGCAGCCTGCTCAAGGCGCCGAAGGCCGTGATCGCGATGGCGGCGAACCCGATGGACGCGAACCTGACGTCGGTCGTGAAGAAGAAGGCGATGATGAGGATCGCCACGAGGTCGTCCAGCACCGCGAGGGCCATGAGGAAGACCCGCACCCGGGTCGGCAGCGCCGACCCGAAGATCGCCAGGACCCCGAGGGCGAAGGCGATGTCGGTGGCCGTCGGGATCGGCCAGCCGTCGACCACGGCCGTTCCGGCGGTGAACGAGAAGTAGACGAGTGCCGGCACGACGACGCCGCCGATGGCGGCGATGGCGGGCAGGGCTGCCTTCGCGAGCGAGTTCAGCTCGCCGATCACGAGTTCGCGACGGAGCTCGACAGCGACGATGAAGAAGAAGACCGCGAGGAGTCCGTCGCTGATCACATGACTCACCGAGATGTCGAAGCCGATCGCCGCGATGGCGAGGTGGTCGCCCATGAATTCCAGCAGTCTCGGCCCGACGACGGTGTTCGCGACGACGAGGCCGGCGATGGCTGCCACCAGAAGCAGCCCGGCCGCGACCCGCTCGGAGCGGAACGGCGACGTGCGGTGGCCGTCAGTGTGCTGGATGGTCATCGATGGATCCCCTCGAGGCTCGCGTTCTGCGCTCAGAGCGGCTCCGCCGCCCGCCGACCAGACTTCCCGGCGCACCGCGGCCAAGTCTAGCGAGGGCCCCGACGGGCCTGTCGGACGACGCCGCCTAGCATGATGGCATGACCAGCGAACTCGACAGCCTCATCGCGACAGTCGCCCTGCTGCGTGCCCCGGGCGGTTGCCCCTGGGATGCCGACCAGACCCACGAGTCGCTCGTGCGCTATCTCGTCGAGGAGAGCCACGAGCTCATCGACGCGATCGAGGCCGGCGACAGGGCCGAGATGATCGAGGAACTCGGCGACGTGCTCTACCAGGTGCTGTTCCACGCAGACATCGCCGCGCACACGGCGGGGGAGGACTTCGACATCCAGGATGTCGCCGCCCACATGAACGCCAAGATGATCGGGCGGCATCCGCACGTCTTCGGCGATCGCCAGGCGTCCACGGCCGAGGACGTCGTGGCCTTTTGGGACGACCTCAAGGCGGAGGAGAAGCCGCATCGCACCAGCGTGCTCGACGGCGTGCCCCAGGGCATGCCGGCACTCGCGCTCGCCGACAAGACCCTCGGCAAGGCCGCGAAGGTCGGGGTGCGGAGAACGGATGCGAACGTCGACGACTTCGACGACGAGTCCGCGCTCGGCGCCCACCTGCTGGCGCTCGTGGCGAACGCCCGGGAGAAGGACCTCGACCCCGAGCGCGCGCTGCGTGCCGCCATCCGTGCGCTCGGAGACGACGTGCGATCGGCTGAGAGCGCCTGAGCAAGCGCTGACCGATTGCGGCCCGTGACGAGCCGCCGGGTCAGGCCACGCGCATTCCCTTCGGCAGGCGCTTGGCCGGGGTGTCCGTGCGCCGCCAGGCCCAGACGAGAGCCCCGGACGCGATCACGACGTGGATGATCGCCCCGACGAACCACGACGGCACGGATTCCGCGTAGATCTGCTCGGCCGTCTGCGCGGGTTGCTGGGACTGGAGGCAGTCGTTGTACTCGTCGACCAGCTCCGGCGTCTGCTGGGCGCCCCGCACCGCGACGCTGATCCAGGTGAACAGGTCCTCCGGAGCACCGACGGAGCTGAATGCGGCCGGGGAGGCGTCCGCGAGGATGACATAGGGGTTGGCGGCGAGGATGCCCCAGTAGTGGTCGAAGCGCGGGATCTGGTACTCGTAGCTGGTCACTTCGGTACAGGTCGCGCCTGGAGCGAGTTCGCCCGTCTGCGGGTCCCACGCACTCTCGGGATACCCCGTCGTCGTCACTGCCACGGTCGACTGCGTCGCTGCGCCGGCGAGTCCGAAGGCGATGAGGGTGCCGACGCTGAGGAACGCGATCACCAGGTAGGTGACGACGATCGAGAACAACGGCCGGGTGATGACCCCGGAGAGGCCGACGCCGATCGCGGCCACGACGCCGAGCTCGAACGCGAGCACCATAGTCGACACCGCGATGGTGAGCGCGGACACCTTGCCCAGGGCGACGGCGAAGACGAGGAACGGCAGCGCTCCGAGCAGGAAGGCGAGTGCAGTGATCCACGCGGCGATCCATTTGCCCAGGACGATCTGCCAGGTCGTGACGAGGGTGACCTGGGTGGTCGCCAGGGTGCCGCCTTCCCGCTCGCCGTTGATCGCGTTGCCGCTGAGGGCGGGCGACACGAGGGTGCCGAGCAGGAGAACGAAAAGGATGATCGTCGAGAAGGTGCCCCCACCGCCGTCGCTCCAGGCATTGGTCGCGATGACCAGCAGCACGGTGACGCACAGCACGATGAGCATGAAGATTCCGAGCAGCACGTACCAGGCGACCCCGCGAACGCGCTGGCGCAGTTCGACCGTGGCGATGAGCCAGGTGCCGCGGATGGTGCCCAGGGAGGCTGACGGGGCGCTCATGCCGAGCCCTCTCCGCGGTTGAGCTCGAGGAACACGTGCTCGAGGTCGCCGACAGCCGGCCCGTAACTGGAGACCTGCACTCCCGAGGCGATGAGGGCCGAGAGCAGGCGCGCGGCCTGGGCCTCGTCGCCGATCGGAACGAGCGAACCGAGGTTGTCGGTGCGGATGAGTTCGACGGGCACTCCGGCCGCGATGAGCGCCGGTGCGAGGACGGCCGGGTCGATGGCACGGATGCGCCAGTCGCGCGCAGTGCGCTCGGAGCGGGCGACGGCCTCCGCCGTGGCGGTGACGCCGGCTGAGACGTAGACGGCGGCATCAGCCATCTCGTCGAGCTCGGCGAGCACGTGGCTCGACACCAGGACGGCCTTGCCCTCTCCGGCGAGGCGGCGCACCGAGTCGCGCAGGTCGGCGCGGGCGTGGGGATCCAGGCCCGACGCCGGTTCGTCGAGCAGCAGGACGTCGGGGTCGTGCACCAGCGCCCGCGCGAGGCTGAGCCGTTGCTTCTGGCCGCGCGAGAGGACGCGGGCCGGTCGATCGGCGAGGGCGTCGAGCCCGACGAGCCTGATGAGCTCCTCGGCGCGCACTGCGGCCTTCTCCCGGTCGATGCCGTACATCCGTCCGGTCGTGGTGATGGTCGAGCGCACAGACAGCGACGGCCACGCGCCCAGGGTGTCGGGCATCCAGCCGATCCGCGAGCGCACCTCGCGGGCATCCGTCACCGGATCGAAGCCGCCGATGCTGATGGTTCCGGAATCGGGCTGCACCAGTGTGGCGAGCATGAGCAGCAACGTCGTCTTGCCCGAGCCGTTGGGGCCGATGAGGCCGGCGACGGAACCCGGTTCGACTGTCAGCGACACGTCGCGCACGGCATGCACGTCGCCGAACGAGCGTGCGACCGACTCGACGACTATTCCCCCTGAGATCGACATGGATCTCCTTCCCGAGGGCGATCCTATGGGTGGGCTGTGAGCTGAGGGCGATCGTTCGCTGTCCGGCGCGTCACGGCGCCGATCAGGGCAGCCTGTCCTGCCTAGCGGAGCTCCGGATGCCGCCGCTAACGTCGGAGCCATGACTGAGCAGAGCTTCAACGACCTCCTGACAGCCCAGATCGGGAACGAGTTCTCGGCGTCGCAGCAGTACATCGCGATCGCCGTGTGGTTCGACGACCACGACCTCCCGCAGCTCGCCAGGCACTTCTACCGGCAATCGCTCGAGGAGCGGAACCACGCCATGATGCTGGTGCAGTACCGCCTCGACCGCGACCTCGGCGTCAGCATCCCCGGCGTCGACGCCCCGCAGACGGCGTTCGCGAACGTCGTCGAGCCCATCGCGCTCGCGCTCGCGCAGGAGAAGCAGGTCACGACGCAGATCGAGGCGCTGTTCCGGGCGGCCCGTGCCGACGGCGACGCCCTGAGCGAGCAGGCGATGCTGTGGTTCCTCAAGGAGCAGGTCGAGGAGGTCGCGTCGATGTCGACCCTGCTGACAGTGGCCCAGCGCGCCGGCGACAACCTGTTCGACCTCGAGAACTTCGTGGCCCGCGAGGCCATCGGCGACGGCGGCCTCGACGCCGATGCTCCGGCCGCTGCCGGCGGCGCCCTGTAGCCACGCTGCGCTGGAGGTGTACAGACCTGCCGCCGTGTGAAGGCGACGCGCCCGCCGTGTGAAGGCACCGGTCCCATGAGTCGCGGAATCCCGCGGATCACCGGCGGCGGGTGCCTTCACACGGTGGAGCGGGGGTCGATGCCGGGAATGGAAGAATGGGCGCATGGCCCAGACTGTGACCCCGCCCCGCGGCATGCGCGACTTCCTTCCCGCCGACAAGGCCCGCCGGGAGCACGCGCTCGGGACGATCCGCTCCGCCTACGCACTGCACGGCTTCGATGAGATCGAGACGCCGGTCATGGAGGACGCCGCCTACCTGCACTCCGGTCTGGGCGGGGACAACGAGAAGCTCGCCTTTGCCGTGATGCGCCGCGGCATCACGACCGAGATGCTGGCGGCAGCCGCCGAGGCCGACGATGCGCTCGGCCTCGCGGACCTCGGGTTACGCTTCGACCTCACGGTGCCGCTGGCCCGCTTCTACGCCAGCCACCGCGCTGAGCTCCCGGCCGTGTTCCGCGCGATCCAGATCGCTCCGGTCTGGCGCGCCGAACGCCCGCAGAAGGGGCGATTCAGGCAGTTCCTGCAGTGCGACATCGACATCATCGGAGAAGCCGGCGCGCTCGCCGAGGTCGAGCTCATCACGGCGACGGCCGCGGCTATCTCAGCCCTGGGACTCGACGGATGCCGCATCCGCATCAACGATCGACGCATCCTGACCCGCCTGCTCGAGACCTGGAGCGTGCCGACCGAGCAGCACGAGCGCGCCCTCATCACCATCGACAAGCTCGACAAGATCGGTGTCACGGGCGTCGTGGACGAGCTCGGATCGCTCGGCATCGACACCGCGGGGATCGCCGACACCCTCGCCTCGATCGAGAACGCCGGCTGGCACCTGCACGACGGAACGCTGCCGCCCCCAGCCTGGCTCGACCTCGACGTCTACGCCGAGCTCCGGGCCATCCGCGACGCCGTCTCTGGCATCGAGCTCGACTTCGACCCCACCCTGGTGCGTGGCATGGGCTACTACACCGGGACCATCTTCGAGATCTCCCACCCCGAGCTCACCTACTCGCTTGGCGGAGGAGGGCGCTACGACGGCATGATCGGCCGCTTCCTCGGAACGGATGTGCCCGCCTGCGGGTTCTCGATCGGCTTCGAGCGCATCGTCGACCTGCTCGACACCGACGCCGCAGGCAGGGCCGATGCCCTGCTCCTGGTGCACGACAAGGACGCCGAGCCCGCAGCCCTGGTGGCGCTGAAGGGCTCACTCGTCGCATCCGGTGCCCGTGTGCGACTGGCCAAGCGCACCAAGAACGTGCGTGCGCTCCTCGAGCGGGCCGAGGCCGACGGGTTCACCCGCTACGCCTTCGTCGCTTCGGGCGAGACGGATGCCGCCGCTCTCGAGTTCAAGACCATCGGCTGACCGAGCCGCTCACGTCTGCCGCAGCGGGCCGCCTGCAGGGCGGACGCGGGCAACTCGCGGGCCGCTGTGACCGCGCCCTAGACTGACCACCGAGGAACAACGGCGTTCTCATACAAAACACACCCGGTTCCAAAGGAGATAGTTGTGGCTCTCATCGAGGCTGTAGGCGCTCGCGAAATTCTTGATTCCCGTGGCAACCCGACCGTCGAGGTCGAGGTTCTGCTGGACGACGGCACGGTGGCTCGCGCCGGCGTTCCCTCCGGCGCCTCCACGGGCGCCTTCGAGGCGTACGAGCTGCGCGACGGCGACAAGGACCGCTACGACGGCAAGGGCGTTCAGAAGGCCGTCGACGCCGTCATCGGCGAGATCTCCGACGAGATCGAGGACATGGAGTCCACCGAGCAGCGCCTCATCGACGCCGCCCTCATCGCGCTCGACGGCACCGAGAACAAGAGCCGCCTCGGCGCGAACGCCATCCTCGGCGCCAGCCTGGCCGTGGCGAAGGCGTCGGCCGACTCGCTCGACCTGCCCCTGTTCCGCTACCTCGGCGGCCCGAATGCGCACACCCTGCCCGTTCCGCTCATGAACATCATCAACGGCGGCTCGCACGCCGACAACGACGTGGACATCCAGGAGTTCATGATCGTCCCGCTCGGTGCCGAGACGTTCAGCGAGGCGCTCCGCTGGGGCGTCGAGACCTACCACGCCCTCAAGGGCCTGCTGAAGTCGAAGGGCCTCGCCACAGGCCTCGGCGACGAGGGCGGATTCGCCCCCAACCTGCCGAGCAACCGCGCCGCCCTCGACCTGATCGTCGAGGCCATCGGCATCGCCGGTTACGTTCCCGGCAAGGACATCGCCCTCGCGCTGGACTGCGCTGCGAGCGAGTTCTACAAGGACGGCGCCTACCACTTCGAGGGCAAGCAGCTCTCGGCCACCGAGATCGTCGCCTACTACGCCGAGCTCGTCGACGCCTACCCGCTGGTCTCCATCGAGGACCCGCTGGAGGAGGACGACTGGGACGGCTACACGCACCTCACGGAGCAGCTCGGCCACAAGGTGCAGATCGTCGGCGACGACCTGTTCGTCACGAACCCCGAGCGCCTGGCCAAGGGACTGAAGCTCAAGGCCGGAAACTCCATCCTCGTCAAGGTGAACCAGATCGGAACCCTCACGGAGACCCTCGACGCCGTCGCCCTCGCGCAGCGCTCCGGGTACACCGCGATCCTGTCGCACCGCTCCGGCGAGACCGAGGACACCACGATCGCCGACCTCGCCGTGGCGACCGACAGCGGCCAGATCAAGACCGGTGCGCCTGCAAGAAGCGAGCGCGTCGCTAAGTACAATCAGCTTCTGAGGATCGAAGAGGAACTGGGCGACGCAGCCGTCTACGCCGGACGCAGCGCGTTCCCGCGTTTCTCGGCCTGAGGACTGAACGGAGGAGGGGCACATGCCGACCTCTCCTGACGGAACACTGAACCAGCGGTCGACGCGCATCCCCGTCGCCCTCCGCCGTGAATCGGCGGCGGGCGGCTGGATGCGCGGCCTCCGCTTCTCCGGGTTCTCGCTCATCATGATGGGCCTCGCGGTGCTCGCCGTCGTGGTGCTCGCTCCCACGGCACAGGCCTGGGTGACGCAGCGCCAGCAGATCGCCGCCCTCCAGCAGGCCGTCGCCGCCGAGAAGAGCGAGGTCGACTCGCTCACGGCCGAGCGCGAGCGCTGGAACGACACCACCTTCATCACGACGCAGGCGCGCGAGCGCCTCGCCTACGTGATGCCCGGCGAGGTCAGCTTCCTCGTCATCAACGATCTGCCGGCGCTCGACGCCGCCGCGGAGCCGGCCAGCGTCTCGACCGAGGTGCAGGCCACGAAGTCCGACTGGATGCGCTCGTTGTTGGCCTCCACGATGGCCGCGGGCCTGGCTCCGGTCGCGCCGGAAGGAAAGACCAAATGACCACGCCGCCGTTCGACCCGCCGTCGAAGCGCGACATCGCCATCCTGTCGGCGCAGCTCGGTCGCCCCGTCCGCAGTGTGATCGGCGTCGCAGCCCGCTGCGTCTGCGGCGCCCCGACGGTGGTGGCCACGGCGCCGCGACTCGACGACGGCACCCCGTTCCCCACCCTCTACTACCTCTCGCACCCGGCCGCCACCGCCGCCATGTCCTATCTCGAGGCCGCTCACGTCATGGTCGAGTTCCAGGACCGGCTGGCCGAGGACGAGGAGCTGAAGGCCGCCTACCAGAAGGCTCACGAGAGCTACCTGGCCGACCGTGAGTCGATCCTCGTCGTGCCCGAGATCGCGAACTTCTCCGCCGGAGGCATGCCGGAGCGCGTCAAGTGCCTGCACGCGCTCGCGGGCCACGCCCTCGCTGCCGGCCCCGGCGTGAACCCCATCGGCGACCTCGCCCTCGCGCAGTCGGTGTGGAGCCCCGCAGTGTGCGCCTGCGTCGACTACCCGGGAATCGACGAGATCGGCGACGAGTGACGGTGCGAGCGAGGCGCTCGGCGGCGGGGGCGCTGATCGTCGCAGTGGCACTCCTCGGTGCGAGCCCCATCGTCCTCGACGCGCAGCCGGCGCATGCCGACCCCGTGCGCGACCTCGAGTACTGGCTCAACGACTACGGCTTCAGCCAGGCATGGACCACGAGCAAGGGCGCCGGAGTCACCGTCGCCGTCATCGACACCGGTGTCGACGGCTCCGTCGCCGAGTTGAAGGGCGTCGTCGTCGGGGGAACGGATGTCTCGGGCATAGGCTCCGCGAACGGGCAGAAGCCCGTCGGAGACGAGAACTCGCACGGAACGCAGGTGGCGTCGCTGCTCGCGGGACGCGGGACCGGCGAGGGCAACGGCGTGCTCGGAGTCGCTCCTGAGTCCCAGCTGCTGAGCATCTCCGTCGCGTTCGGCTCCGACTCGACGTCGGAGGTGTCGACAGACGACCAGATCGCGAAGGCCGTGCGGTGGGCCGTCGACAACGGGGCCGAGATCATCAACATGTCCCTCACCCGGAACACCCTGGACTGGCCGCAGAGCTGGGACGACGCCTTCCTCTACGCCTTCCAGCACGACGTCATCGTGGTGGCCGCAGCCGGCAACAGGGCCGGCGGAACCTCGCAGGTCGGTGCTCCGGCCACCATCCCGGGCGTGGTCGTGGTCGCGGGCGTCGACCGCAACAAGGAGGCCAGCTTCGACGCATCCTCGCAGGGGATCGTCATCTCGGTCGCAGCTCCCAGCGAGGAGCTCGTCGGCGTGGTTCCGGGCGGCGGCTACGTCGCCTGGAACGGGACCAGCGGTGCGACCCCGCTCGTCTCCGGACTGCTCGCCCTCGTGCGCAGCGCCTATCCCGACATCAGTGCCGCGGATGCCATCAATCGCGTCATCGCAACGGCCGACCCGAACGGCCACGATGTTCCGAGTCCGATCTACGGCAACGGGCTCATCGATGCGGCGGCCGCAGTCACGGCCGATGTCGCTCCGGCCACCACCACGCCGGAGGAGCAGCTCACCGATTGGATCCGCATCCATCGCCGGGCGCAGCCGCCTGCGGAGGAGACGACGGCGCCGACACTGACGCCGACGACGCCGGTGCCGGATCCGATTCCCGAGGTCGAGGCCGAGGACCAGTCGTTCATGGCCACGGACTGGACCCTGCGCTATCTGACGGTGCCGTTCGCCGTGCTCCTGGGGTTTGGTAGTCTTGCTGTGCTGCTGGGCATCGGCGCCACACGGCATATCAAGCGGGCGTTGCGAAAACAGTGACGGTCCGCACCAACGTGATCATGTAGGAGACCGTTCCACTGTGCCCAGAATTCTGATCGTCGGCGGAGGCTACGCCGGGTTCTACACCGCCTGGAAACTCGAGAAGCAGCTGCGCAAGGGCGAAGCCGAGGTCACGATCGTCGACCCGCTGCCCTACATGACGTACCAGCCCTTCCTCCCCGAGGTGGCGGCAGGTTCCATCGAGCCGCGCCACGCCGTGGTCTCGCTCCGTCGTCACCTCAAGAAGACGACGATCCTCGCGGCCAAGGTCACGAACATCAACCACGCCGACAAGCGGGTCACGATCGAGCCCATCGCGGGCGAGGCGTACCAGCTCGACTACGACATCGTCGTGGTCACGGCCGGTGCCGTCTCGCGCACCTTCCCGATCCCGGGCATCGCCGACAACGCGATCGGCCTGAAGACGATCGAGGAGGCGGCCGCGATCCACCAGCGCGTGCTGACCAACTTCGACAAGGCGTCGATGCTCCCGGCCGGTCCCGAGCGCGACAGGCTGCTCACCTTCACGGTGGTCGGCGGCGGCTTCGCCGGCATCGAGATCTTCGCCGAGCTCCGTTCGCTCGCCAGCGCCCTGATCCCGAAGTACCCGACGATCTCCTTCGAGGACACGCACTTCCACCTCATCGAGGCCATGGGTCGCATCATGCCCGAGGTGTCGCTGGAGACCAGCTACTGGGTCATCAAGAACCTCGATCAGCGCGGCGCGCAGATCCACCTCGACACGCAGCTCGCCAGCGCCGTCGACGGCAAGATCGAGCTCTCGACCGGTGAGTCGTTCGAGTCCGACCTCATCGTCTGGACCGCCGGTGTCATGGCCAACCCCACCATCGTGCGGAATACCGACCTCCCCATCGAGGAGCGCGGTCGCCTCCGGGTGCGCGCTGACCTCCGCGTCGGGACCGAGGACGAGTTCATCGAGGGCGCCTGGGGCGCCGGCGACGTCTCGGCCGTTCCCGACCTCTCTGGTGGTGGCGTCGGCGGCTACTGCGTGCCGAACGCCCAGCATGCCGTCCGCCAGGGAAAGCTGCTCGCGAAGAACCTCGTCGCCGACCTCCGCGGCGAAGGCGTCAAGGAGTACAACCACAAGAACCTCGGCGCTGTCGCTGGCCTCGGCATCGGCATCGGCGTGTTCCAGTCGGGCAAGCTCGCGATCAAGGGCTTCCCGGCCTGGGTCGCCCACCGCGGCTACCACGGTCTGGCCATGCCGAGCTGGGAGCGCAAGCTCCGCGTCGTCGGCGGCTGGGTCGCCAACTTCTTCCTGGGGCGCGACATCGTCGCCATCGAGGCCGTGCAGCACCCGCGCGCAGTCTTCGAGGAGTTCGCCGCTCGCCCGAAGCCGCCGGCAGCGGCTGCTCCGGCCGCTCCCGCAGCCCCCGCCGTCGAGGCTGCGCCGAAGAAGGCTGCGGCCAAGCGCAAGCCTGCTGCCGTCAAGGCTGCGCCTGCAGCACCGGCCGAGCCCGCTGTCGAGTCGCCGGCATCCGTCGAGGCAGCTTCCGCCAAGTAGTCCGGTCCTCACGAATCGCCCCGTCCGTTCCTTCGTTCCGCGAAGGACGGGCGGGGCGTTCTTGTAGGTTGAACCTGCGGAACACCACCAGCTCCCGTAGCCCAATCGGCAGAGGCAGGCGACTTAAAATCGCTCAAGTCAGGGTTCGAATCCCTGCGGGAGCACTGTGTGCGACGGATGCGCGCCGTGCGCGTGCGTGTCAGGATGCGTCTCATGACGCGTTTCGTGATCGGACCGGATGTCGCTCTCGTGCTCGCCGCCGAGCGGGCGACGATCGCGCCCGACCACCAGCTCGTCGCTCCGACGCTCCTGCGCTCCCAGGTGCTCACGATGCTCTTCGAGGCAGTCGCGCGTGGGGAGCTCGACCGCGCCGAGGCGTCACGACGGCTCGACTTCCTGCGGGGGCTGAGGATGCGGCTGCTCGGCGACAGGGTGCTGCAGGCCAACGCCTGGCGCATCGCCGACGAGCTGGGGTTCCCCGACACGTACACGGCCGAGTACATCGCGTTGACCCGGCTGCAGGCCGACGCCTTCGTCACGCTCGACCCTCGACTGGCCGAAGCCGTGCGGGGGCTGGTGCGCGTCGCGCCGCTCGACGACCTTCGCTGAGCTCACGCCGGGGAGGCGCTGAATCACGACTCGGTCACGACCCGACCGCATCCGGCGCGACACGTGCATGCGCATCCGTCGCGATAGTGCATACTGAGTCATCGCCTCGAGTGGGTCGATCGTCCCACTTATCCTGTCCCGTCGTCGTGTGAGGAGTCGCAGTGCCCCGCATCCCCGCCTCCGAGCGCCGCGTCGCTCTCGTGCTGGCCGCGGTGCAGGTCATCGGGCGCGGGGGAGTGTCTGCCGCCACGACCCGGGCCATCGTGGCCGAGGCCGGGATGTCGCTGGCCAGCTTCCACTACGCCTTCACCTCCCACGACGAGCTGATGGCCGAGGTCGTGCGCTGGGTGATCTCCGAGGAGCGTGGCGCGATCCTTCCGGAGGGCGTCGCGGCCGGGTCCCTCGAGGACGTCGCGCGCGCCGGTCTGCAGCGCTACTTCGAGCTGCTGCGCGCCGACCCCGACCGCGAGCAGGCCGTCAACGAACTCGCCCTGCACGCCCTGCGCACACCGGGCATGCAGCACCTCGCACGCCAGCAGTACGCGGGCTACCACGCCCTCGCCGCTGCTGCCCTGACTTTCGCCGCCGAGCACACCGACAGCGAATGGAAACGCCCCGTCGAGGAGGTCGCGCGACTGCTGGTCGCCCTCACCGACGGTCTCACCCTGTCGTGGCTGGTCGACCGTGATGACGCGGCGGCCTCCCACCTCATCGACAATGCGGCCGCACTGGTCGCAGGAATGGCGCACACACGATGACCACAGCATCGGCGACCCAGCCGGCCGTCTTCAGCGAACCGACGCAGCGGGTGACCGGCGCCTGGATCGCGGCGTTCGGAGCCGCCTGGCTCGGAATCTGGATGGCGCAGCTCACGCCCATCCAGCTGCTCCTGCCCCAGCAGATCGATGCTGAACTGCATCCCGAGAACTGGATCGACAGCGTCGTCGCCTTCGGGATCATCTCGGGCATCGCCGGCCTGTTCGCCATCATCGTCTACCCGCTCACTGGCGCACTCTCCGACCGCACGACCTCGCGCTTCGGCCGACGTCGGCCGTGGATCGCCGGGGGAGCGCTGCTCTTCGCCGTCGCCCTCGTGCTGCTCGGCCTGCAGCACGACCTCGTCGGAATCGGCGTCTTCTGGGTGCTCGCCCTCTCGGGCTTCTGCGTCATGACCGCAGCCCTCACCGCCACCATCTCCGACCGCGTGCCGGTCGACCAGCGCGGCTACGTCTCGGGCTGGCTCTCGGCACCGCAGGCCGTCGGCACCATCCTCGGCATCCTGCTCGTCACGGTGCTGGCTCTCAGCCTGCTGGCCGGATACGCCCTCGTCGCCGTGCTCCTGCTGGTGCTCACCATCCCGTTCCTGATGCGCCCGGATGCCGTGCTCGCCCCCGAGCAGCGCGAACGCATGAGCGCCCGCGGCGTCATCGGCAGCCTCTGGATCTCCCCGCGCGAGCAGCCCGACTTCGGCTGGACCCTCCTCGGCCGCATCCTGGTCAACTTCGGCAACGCCTTCGGCACCACGCTGCTGTTGTACTTCCTCATGTTCGGACTCGACCGCACCGACGCCGAGGACGACCTGCTCATGCTCACGGCGGTGTACATGGTCTTCGTCATCATCGCCGCGCTGGTGCTCGGACGCCTGTCGGACAAGCTCGGCCGTCGCAAGATGTTCGTCATCGTCGCGTCGGTGCTGCAGGCCGTCGCGGCCGTGCTCCTCGCGTTCTTCCCCGACTTCACCGTCGCGCTCGTGGCAGCCGGTCTGCTGGGGCTCGGCTACGGATGCTTCCTCTCAGTGGACCAGGCCCTCGCGACGCAGGTGCTGCCCGATCCGGAGAACCGTGGAAAGGACCTCGGAATCATGAACATAGCCTCGGCTGTGCCCCAGGCCATAGCGCCCCTGCTCGGAGCCGGCATCGTCGCCATGATGGGCGGCTTCACGGGCCTCTTCCTGCTGGCTGCAGTGTGTGCGGCGCTCGGCGCCGTCGCCGTCATGCGCGTGAAGAGCGTGCGCTGATGGCCGCCGCATCGAACACGGCATCGAGCTCCGTGCCCAGCACCACGCTGCTCGGCCTCGACAAGG
Source organism: Leifsonia sp. Leaf264 (assembly GCF_001422325.1). GTDB lineage: Bacteria > Actinomycetota > Actinomycetes > Actinomycetales > Microbacteriaceae > Orlajensenia. Next base: position 707,669 of record NZ_LMMR01000001.1, on the reverse strand, counting down.
TCCCCACAGCGCAGCCGTGGCTGGAGACGGGCCCGTTCTGGTCGAGCCTGGACCGCGCCACGGCCGAACTCGACCCGCCGTTCGGCGTACTGAGCCTCGACGCCATCCGCCACAACGCCCACGACATGCTGCGCCGAGCCGGCGGAACCCCCATCAGGGTCGCCAGCAAGTCGATCCGGGTGCGCAGCGTGATTGAGGAGCTGCTGCAGCTGCCCGGCTACAGCGGCGTGCTCGGTTACACCCTGGCCGAGGCGCTCTGGCTCGCCGAGACCATCGACGATGTCGTCGTGGGATACCCGACCGTCGACCGCGCGGCCATCCGTCGCCTCGCCACGTCGCCGCAGCTGGCCTCCCGCGTGACGATCATGGTCGACTCGCCGGCGCAGCTCGACGTGGTCGACGCCGTGCTGCCTCCCGGGCAGCGGGAGAACATCCGCGTCTGCCTCGAGCTCGACGCCTCCTGGAACTCGCCCGTCCTCGGCCACATCGGGGTCCTGCGCTCTCCGGTGCACGACGCCGACGCAGCGGCCTCCCTCGCCCAGTACATCGCGGGTCGCGCCGGATTCACCCTCGTGGGAATGATGGCCTACGAGGCCCAGATCGCCGGAGTGGGCGACAGGCCCGTTGGCAAGCCCCTCGACGGAGTGGTGAAGCGCTGGATGCAGTCGCAGTCCATCGAGGAGCTCCACGCCCGCCGCGCGGCTGCGGTCGCCGCCGTCAGGCGCGTCACCGACCTCGAGTTCGTCAACGGCGGCGGCACCGGCTCGCTGGAGTCGACCCACGAGGACGGCTCCGTCACCGAGATCGGTGCAGGCAGCGGCATCTTCGGCGGCCACCTGTTCGACAACTACAGCCGCTTCACGCCGGCACCCGCGGCATCCTTCGCCATGTCGATAGTGCGTCGCCCGGTGCCCGACACGGCGACGATCCTCGGAGGCGGCTGGATCGCGTCCGGACCTCCCGGACCCGACCGCCTGCCGAAGATCGTGTGGCCCGCCGGACTCTCCATGGCACCGCGCGAATCCGCCGGTGAGGTGCAGACCCCCGTCAGCGGACGGGCAGCGCGGACCCTCCGGCCCGGCGACAGGGTGTGGATGCGCCACACCAAGTCCGGCGAGCTCGCCGAGCACCTGAACGAGTACGCGCTCGTCGACGGCGACACAGTCGTGGGTGCGACCCCCACCTACCGCGGAGAAGGGAAGGCATTCCTGTGAGTGCGACCGGCGCCGTCTGGCGCAACTGGGGACGGACCGAGTCGGTTCGTCCGGCTCGGGTCGAGCGGCCGGCCACGACCGGAGCCGTGCAGCGCGCGGTCGAGGCTGCGGCACGCACGGGGATGCGCCTGAAGCCCGTCGGCGCCGGGCACTCCTTCACCGGCATCGCCGTGGCCCCCGGCGTGCAGCTCGACCTCACCGACCTCAGCGGCATCATCGACGTGGATGTCGCCCGGCAGCGGGTCACCTTCGCCGCTGGCACCCGCCTGCATCAGCTCCCGCGCCTGCTGGCGCCGTACGGCCTCGGCCTGACCAACATGGGCGACATCGACCGGCAGTCCATCTCCGGAGCCACCTCGACGGGCACGCACGGCACGGGCGGGCGCTTCGGCGGGATCGCGACGCAGATCCGCGCGCTCACTCTCGTGACGGCATCCGGCGAGCTCCTCCGCATCAGCGAGACCGAGAACTCCGAGCTGCTCGGTGCCGCCGCCCTCGGGCTCGGCGCCCTCGGTGTCGTCGTCGACGTGACCCTGCAGCTCGTTCCGGCGTTCGCCCTGCAGGCCGTCGAGCGTCCCGAGCCGCTGGAGGACGTGCTGGAGCAGTACCTCGACCGCAGCCACTCGGCCGACCACTTCGAGTTCTATTGGTTCCCGCACACCGCGACGGCCCTCACGAAGACCAACACCAGGCTGCCGGCCGATGCGCCGCTGCACCCCCTCGGCAGGTTCTCCCGCTTCGTCGACGACGAGGTCATCGCGAACGGTGCCTACCGCGTGCTCTGCGCGCTCGGCACGGCGTTCCCCGGCACCGTGCCGGCGACGGCCCGTCTTGCCGAGAGGTTCTCGGGCAATCGGGACTTCACGGATGCCGCACCGTCGGTGTTCGTGACGAACCGGAGCGTGCGCTTCCGCGAGATGGAGTACGCGCTCCCGCGCGAAGCCGTTCCGTCGGCCATGCGCGAGGTGCGCGAGCTCATCGATCGCAACGACTGGAAGGTCTCCTTCCCGTTGGAGGTGCGGTCGGCGGCCGCCGACGACCTCTGGATGTCGACGGCATCGGGTCGCGACTCCGGCTACATCGCCGTCCACCGCTACTACCGCGAGGACCAGCGGCCGTACTTCAGCGCTGTCGAGGCCATCATGCGCGCCCACGACGGCCGCCCTCACTGGGGCAAGATGCACGGGCTGGATGCCGCGGAACTGGCGACGATGTATCCCCGGTTCGACGACTTCGTGGCCCTGCGCGATCGCCTCGATCCCACCGGAATGTTCGCGAACCCCTACCTCGACCGTGTTCTGGGCGTCGCTCCGGGCCGTCCCAGTCCGGGGGGCGCGCAGTCCCTTCACCGATCTCGCTGATTATCTGCTTGATCAGGAAATCCATCCAAACTGAGGGCTTCTCGATTAACCCCCTCTTCGGGTGGGCGGCCGTCGCCGTGCTCGCACGGGGGCGTTGACAGTCATTTCTCCGCGCTGAGAACCTGTGGCTGTCGGCACCCCCTACAGTGCCGGTGGCCTTGCCTCCCAACTCCCTACGGTTGCGTGGCGACCGCGTGTCGCCCGAATGGAGACCTGATGCACCCGAACCGCTCCGACGCCTCGACGACCGAGCGCAGCAGAAGCCCGTGGTTCACGGCCGTGGCGATCCTCCTCGCCACGGTCGTGATCTCGGCCGGAACCACCGCTGCAGCGGCTGCCCAGGCGGCGGAACGCAGTGAGCGGGTCGCCGAGGCCCGCACCGCGGCCATCGCCGAGGCCGCCCACCGCGTCGGCCTCGGAGCCGGGGGTCTGGACCTGTCGGCCGCTCGCCTCGCCTCGGCCCGCGACCTGGTCGCCACCGAGCTGGGCCTGGCGGCGACGGCCTTGTCGGCGAGTGCCGGCAAGGCGACCGATGCCACTCGCGCGTCGTTGCAGGAGGCGACGGATGCCGCCGGCATTGCGTCGTCGACCGACGTCGACGCCGTGCTCGCCTCGGTCTACACGCTCCGCGAACTCGAGAAGAAGACCACGGAGGAGATCGCCGCCTGGCAGAAGGCCGAGGACGCCCGCATCGCCGCAGCTGCCGCTGCTGCGGCCGCAGCCCAGGCCGCCGCCGATGCCGCAGCCGCGGAGGCCGCTGCCGCAGCCGCGTCGTGGTCGGACGAGTCCTCTGACGACGCCTGGGTGGAGCCCGCCGCTGCTGCGGCGACGCCGGAGGGGGCCGCAGCGCCCGCTCCGACATCCGAAGCACCGGCCAATGACAGTTGCGGTCCCTGCCCCGGTGCGACGCTGGTACCCGTCGTGTACGAGGGCGTCACCTATTGGGGCTGCCCGTAGGGCCCCATCCCCAGCCCGGGCGCAGTCCCGGTTGCAGCGCTTCGGGTGCGCTCCGACCGGGACCGCGTCCGCCTCTCGATCGGCGGCGGTCCGCTATGGCGTCCGCCGCCGCAGCGTGATCGAGCCGAGGACGATGGCACCCACGATGAAGGCGCCGATGATGGCGATCTGGCCCCAGATCCAAGCCGCGCTCTCGCTGTCGGCTGCGACGGCGTTCAGGGCGTCGATCGCGTGCGACAGAGGCAGCCAGTCGCTGATGGCCTCGAGCCCGGCCGGCAGCTGATCGCGCGGAAGGAAGATTCCGCCCAGCAGGATCTGCGGGAAGACGAGCAGCGGCATAAACTGCACGACCTGGAACTCGGTGCGGGCGAAGGCGCTGGCGAGAAGGCCCAGGGCCGTGCCGAGGATCGCATCGGCCAGGGCGACGACCAGCAGCAGTCCGATGCTGCCGTCGATCGTGAGCCCGCACACCCACACGGCGAAGGCGACGGCGATGGTGGCCTGGAACACGGCGAGCACGCTGAACGCCAGCGTGTAGCCCAAGATGAAGTCGCCCTTGCCCAACGGCATCGCGAGCAGGCGCTCGAGCGTTCCCGAGCGGCGTTCACGCAGGGTGGCGATGCTCGTCACGAGGAACATCACGATGAACGGGAACAGCGCGATCATCGCCGGTCCGATCGTCTCGAAGACGTCGGTGTCGACGAAGATCCACGCCAGCAGTCCGATGAGCAGGGTCGGAACGACCAGCAGGAGGGCGATGGTGCGGGGGTCGTGCCTGATCTGCATGAGCACCCGACCGGCAGTGGCGAAGGTGCGGCGGGCGTTCATCGCTCGCCCTCCTCGCCGCGCGAGGCGATGATGGCCAGGAAGGCACCCTCGACATCGGAGGCGCCGGTGGCTCCGAGCAGCGCCTGGGGCGTGTCGTCGGCGAGCATCTCCCCGTCGCGCATGAGCAGCAGCCGATCGCACCGGGTGGCCTCGTCCATGACGTGGCTCGAGACCAGCAGGGTGGTTCCGGCATCCGCGAGCCTGTGGAACAGCTCCCAGAGCTGCACCCGCAGCACGGGGTCGAGGCCGACGGTCGGCTCATCGAGCACGAGCAGCTCCGGTCGCCCGAGCAGAGCGGCTGCGAGCGAGACCCGGGAGCGCTGGCCGCCCGAGAGGGTGCCGACGACGCGGCCGGCATACCGCGTGAGGTCGGTCTCCTCGATGACGCGGGCGACGTCGGCTCGCGGGGCGCCGAGCACGGAACGGAAGTAGGCGATGTTCTGCGTCACGGTGAGATCGTCGTAGACGCTCGCGGCCTGGGTCACGTAGCCGACCCTGTGCCGCAGCGGCACGCTGCCGGCTGGCTCCCCGAGCACGGTAACGACTCCCGACTTCACCACCTGCACGCCGACGATGGCGCGCATGAGCGTGGTCTTGCCGCTTCCGCTCGGCCCCAGCAGGCCCACGACCCCGCCGCGGGCGATGGCCAGGTCGAGGCCGTGCAGAACCGTGGTGGTTCCTCGCTGCACCCGCAGATCCCGGATGTCGACGGCCGGGGCCGCGCTATTCATCATGTGATGAATTATTCGCCTGCCGTGACGGCTCCGTCAAGGGGGAAGCCGGTCAGGTGCCACTGCACCGCCGGCCCGAGACGGGCGACGAGGTCGTCGATGGGGGCGCTGGCGAGCGGCTCCAGGCGCAGGACGTAGCGTGTCAGCATGATCCCCACGATCTGCGATGCGGCGAGTGTCGCCCGCAGATCGGCGTCGGGGGTGTCGAGCGCGGCCGCGATGCGCCGGAACACCTCGCGCACGAGGAAGTCGCGCAGCAGGTTCGTGCCGTCGGTTCCGACGACGGATCGGATGAGGGCGGTGCCACGGGCACGCACGGCCGGCTTCTCGAACTCCTCGAGCAGGAACCGCACGATGTTCACGCCGATGTCCTCGCGGGGCCCGGCGAGGACCGCCTTGATGGCGCGGTCGGGGCGCAGGGGAGCGGCGATCACCTCGGCGAACAGGTCGGCCTTGTCGTCGAAGTAGTGGTGCACGAGCGCCGCGTCGACGCCGGCGCGCCTGGCCACGGCACGCAGCGACGTCGCGTCGTAGCCACGAGCTGAGAACTCGCGCTCGGCCGCGGTGACGATCCGCGCCCTGGAGTCGCCTGCGGCGCCGAGGCGAGGGCGTCCGCGCCGACGCGGGCCGGCGTCCTCCGGGGTCTCGGCCGCTCTCTCGCTCACGAGTGCAGAGCCTACGCCTGCCGTGTTGCTTGGAGAGTGATGGGAACGCGCTGCGAGCCGAGTATGCCCCGTTTAGGATGAAGGAGTCGCGCGATCGCGCCTCTCACGCCCAAGGAGTCCTCGCCATGGAATGGCTCATTCCCCTCATCGTCGTCGTCGTCCTTGTCGCCATCGTCGGCCTCTACCTCTGGGCGACGTACAACTCCCTCGTCACGCTGAACGTGAGGGTGGATGAGGCGTGGAGCGACATCACGGTGCAGCTGAAGCGCCGGGCGGACCTCATCCCCAACCTGATCGAATCGGTCAAGGGCTACGCGGCGCACGAGCGCGGCGTCTTCGAGTCGGTGACCCGTGCGCGGGCCGAGACCCTCTCGGCGCAGGGCCCCGTCGAGGCATCCGCCGCTGAGAACCACATGCAGCAGGCGCTCAGGTCGATCTTCGCCGTCGCCGAGGCCTATCCTCAGCTGCAGGCGAGCCAGAACTTCCTGCAGTTGCAGGCCGAGCTCGTCGACACCGAGGACAAGATCCAGGCGGCGCGCCGGTTCTACAACGGCGGCGTGCGCGAGCTCAACACCAAGATCAAGGTGTTCCCGAACAACGTCTTCGCGAAGCGCCTCGGCTTCTCCGAGCGGGACTTCTTCGAGGTCGCGGATGCCGCGGCCATCGCAGAGCCCCCGCGCGTCCAGTTCTAGCCGTCAGGAGCCCTGAGGCCCCTTGTACAGCGCCATAGCCAAGAACAAGCGCAACACCGTCGTCATCATCATCCTGTTCATCGCGATCATCGCCGGACTCGGATGGTTGGCCGGATACGTCTACGACAGCCCGACGATCGTGGTCGTCACCATCGTCGGTGCCCTCGCCTACGCGATCTTCCAGTACTTCTTCGCCGCCTCCCAGGCCGTCGCCATCTCCGGCGGCGTGCAGATCGAGAAGGCCGACAACCCGCGACTCTGGCGCACCGTCGAGAACATCGCCATCTCGCAGGGACTGCCGATGCCGAAGGTGTACATCGTCAATGACCCGGCCCCCAACGCCTTCGCGACGGGCCGCGATCCGCAGCACGCCGTCGTGGCCGCGACCACCGGACTGCTCGATCTGATGGAGGACTCCGAGCTCGAGGGCGTCATGGCCCATGAGATGGGGCACGTCAAGAACTACGACATCCGCGTCTCCATGATCGTGTTCGGCCTGGTGGTCGCCGTCGGCTTCATCGCCGACATGTTCCTGCGCATGGCCTTCTTCGGCCGCGGGCGCGACAACAACAATCCCGTCGTGCTCGTCTTCGGACTCGTCGCCATGCTGATCGCCCCGCTCGTCGCCGGCCTCGTGCAGGCGGCGGTGTCCCGCCAGCGGGAGTACCTCGCCGACGCGACCGGGGCGCTCATCACCCGCCACCCCGAGGCCCTCGCCAGCGCCCTAGCCAAGCTCGGCGCCTACGGCAGGCCGATGCAGAAGCAGAACAGCTCGATGGCGCACCTCTGGATCTCGAACCCGCTCGCCGGCGGCGGTATCGCCAAGCTGTTCAGCACCCACCCGCCCCTCGAGGAGCGCATCGAGCGCCTGCAGACCATCGGCGGGCAGTTCTAGCAGCGCTTCGGCCGCGCGCTCCGCGCGGGCCTCAGCGAGCGGATCTGGGATCGCCGCTTGTCGAGGGCAGAGCGAAGCGACCGCCCGAAACGCTTCAGCGTGACGCCAGCTCCGCCTCCAGCGCCGCGCTCAGCGTGCCGCGACCGACGACCTCGATCGAGTCGAGCGCCTGCCACCCCGAGATCTCGTGCAGCACCCCGGCCACCCTGGCGGCGATCTCGGGAACCGATGCCGCTGGCACTCCCTCCTCCAGCCAGGCCGACTGCACCCGAAGCACCTTCGCCTGCCGGTCGTTCTTGAGGTCGATGCGTCCGACGAGGGCGTCGTCGAGGAGAATCGGCAGGCTGTAGTAGCCGAAGATCCGCTTCTCGGCCGGCGTGTAGATCTCGATGCGGTAGTGGAACCCGAACATGCGCTCGGTGCGCGCGCGCTCCCACACCACGGGATCGAAGGGCGACAGCAGCGCTGCGGCCTGGACACGGCGGGGGAGTCTGGCGTCGCGGTGCAGCCACGCCGGGAAGCGCCATCCGTCGACCGTAACCGGCACCAGGGTTCCGGCCTCCTCGAGCTCGGCGATGGCGGCCTTGGTGTCGGCACGCTTGAGCCTGTAGTAGTCGGCGAGGTCCTTCTCGGTGCCGATGCCATGGGCGGCAGCAGCCCGCTCGACGAGCTGCACGTGGGCCTCGTGCCGCGGCACCTCCCGTTCGATGACCGCGGCAGGCAGCACCTGCTGCGGAAGGGCGTAGGTGCGCTCGAACCTGGTGCGTCCGGCCGACACGACGTCGCCCTGGCGGAACAGCACCTCGAGCCCGCGCTTCACGTCGGACCAGCCCCACCACGGTCCGCGGCGGACGTTCGAGTCGTGCTCGATCGCACTCGCAGCCATCGGGCCGTTGGCCGCGAGCTCCTTCACCAGCCACTCGAGCATCTGCGGGTTCGCCGCGGCCCAGGAATCGCGGCCGCCGAAGTAGGCCCTGTAGTCCTCCATGCGCCAGCGCCACGACGACCAGGTGTCGACGGGGATGACGGCGGCCTCATGCGCCCAGTACTCGACGTAGCCGCCGCGCGTCGGGAAGGTGAGCCTGTCCAGTCGGGCCTTGTCGTAGGCCCCGAGGCGGGCGAACACGGGCTGGTAGTGCGAGCGCTCGTAGACGTTCACGGAGTCGAGCTGCAGCAGTCCGAGCCTGTCGATGACGCCGTTCAACTGGCGGGTGCCGACGGATGCCGGCCGCGGCCGGCCGAAGCCCTGGGCGGCGAGAGCGATGCGGCGAGCGAGGGCTGGAGAGACGGACTCAGGCATGGTCCTGCGACGATAACAGTCGGTGCCGACACCGGCGATGCGCGCCGGCGAGCCCGAGCTGGCGGCATCAGCGACCATAGACTGAACCGATGAGCGAATCTTCGGGTGAGCAGCGCGGGTGGTGGCCGTTCGGGCGACGGAAGCCTGAGGCGGAACCCCCCTTCAGCGTCGAGTCGTCGATCCCCGACGGAGTACGCCTGGCTGGCGGCTGGTCGTGGCGCCTGCTGGTGATCGGCGCCGTCGTGGCGGTGCTGATCTTCCTCATCATCCAGTTGCGACTGATCGTCATCCCCCTGTTCGTGGCCGTGCTCCTGGCCGCCCTGCTCGTTCCCTTCGTCGGCTTCCTTCGGCACCACCGCTGGCCGGCGTGGCTGGCCATCGCCGTCGCGATGCTCGGCACCCTCGTCGTGGTCGCCGGCCTGCTGGTGCTGGTGATCACCCAGATCCAACGTGGAGCGAGCGACATCGCCGGACGCGCCGTCGAATCGTTCGACGATCTGAAGGCGTGGCTGCTCGCCTCTCCGCTGGAGCTCAGCGAACGCGAGATCAACGACTGGATCGCGCAGGCCTGGGCCGGCATCCAGCAGGACAGCGAGGTCTACGTGTCGGGCGCGCTGTCGCTCGGATCCTCCATCGGACACCTGGTGGCCGGGCTGTTCCTCACCCTGTTCAGCCTGCTCTTCATCCTCATCGACGGCAGGGGGATCTGGCGCTGGATCGTCAGCCTGTTCCCGAAGAAGGCCAGGGCGGCCGTGGACGGCGCCGCCATCGCGGGCTGGACCACTCTCACCAACTTCGCCAGGGTGCAGGTGCTGGTGGCGGCGATCGACGCCGTGGGCATCGGCCTCGGCGCCTTCCTGCTCGGGGTGCCCCTGGCCATTCCCATCGCCGTACTGGTCTTCCTCGGCTCGTTCATCCCCATCGTCGGCGCCGTCGTGACGGGCACGCTGGCGGCGGTCATCGCCCTCGTCTACAACGGACCGTGGATCGCCTTCTGGATGATCGTCGTCGTCCTGGCTGTACAGCAGCTCGAGGGCCACGTGCTCCAACCCCTCATCGTGGGCAGCGTCGTGAAGGTGCATCCGCTGGCCGTCGTACTCGTGGTGGCGACGGGATCCCTGCTCGCCGGCATCCCCGGAGCGCTCTTCGCGGTCCCGGTGGCGGCGGTCATGAACGTCATGGTGCGGTACATTTCCAGCGGGGTCTGGAAGACGAGACCCCCGGTCGAACCGGCGCTACCGCAGTCGATGCTGTGGCAGACGGTTCCCCAGCCCCGCCCGGGCTATCGAAAGGACGACACGACGGATGCCTGATTCCGCGAACACCCCGCTCGCCTCGACCGGAGCGGCCGGCACCATCGCGGGGCCGCAGCTCGCCGAGTTCGAGGCGGCGCGCGCCACCGTCGCGCGAGTCGTGCGCATCACTCCCGTCGAGACCTCGCGTCACATCGCCGAGGTGCTCGGTGCGCCGGTGTTCCTGAAGTGCGAGAACCTCCAGCGCACGGGCTCCTACAAGCTGCGCGGGGCGTTCAACAGGCTGTCGTCGCTGAGCGACGAGGAGCGCGCCCGCGGCGTCGTCGCGGCATCCGCCGGCAACCATGCCCAAGGCGTTGCGCTCGCGGCACGGGAGCTCGGCATCCGGGCCACGATCTTCATGCCCGTCGGCGTCGCCTTGCCCAAGCTCGAGGCCACCCGGGACTACGGGGCCGACGTCGTGCTGCGCGGCAACGTCATCGGCGAGACCCTCGAGGCCGCCGCAGCGTTCGCCGCGGAGTCGGGCGCTGTGCTCATCCCGCCGTTCGACCACCCCGACGTCGTCGCCGGCCAGGGAACCCTCGGGCTCGAGATCCTCGAGCAGGTTCCGGATGTCGACACCGTGATCGTGCCGATCGGCGGAGGCGGTCTCGCCTCGGGCGTCGCTAGTGCCATCCGCCAGCAGTCGCTCGCGACGGGACGCAGCGTGCGCATCGTCGGCGTGCAGGCGGCCAACGCGGCGCCGTACCCCGTCTCCCTCGCCGCGGGGGAGCCCGTGAGCATCCCCGTCGTGCCGACCATCGCCGACGGCATCGCCGTCTACAGGCCGGGCAACCTGAACTTCGAGATCATCCGCGACACCGTCGACGAGATCGTCACGGTCTCGGAGGACGACGTGGCGCGCGCCATCATCGTGTTGATGGAGCGCGCGAAGCTCGTCGTCGAGCCGGCCGGAGCAGTCTCCGTGGCCGCGATCCTCTCGGGCGCCGTGACGGCCGACGGGCCGACCGTCGCGATCCTCTCCGGTGGCAACATCGACCCGCTGCTCATGCAGCGCGTGATCAGCCACGGCCTGGCGGCATCCGACCGCTATCTCACGATCTCGATCATGCTTCCCGACCGCCCCGGCCAGCTCGCGCGCACGGCCGAGCTCGTCGCTGCCGCGAACGCCAACGTGGTCGAGGTGCTGCACACCAGGCACGGTGCCGGTCGCGAGATCAGCGACGTCGAGCTGCAGCTGTCGATCGAGACCAGGGGACCGGCGCACAAGGACTTCGTCGTCGAGACCCTGCGTGCTGCCGGCTACGACCCGCGCATAGTCTGACGCACGGCGCGCGCCGCGCCGCATCCCTGCCCCCCAAACGCCGAACTGCCCACTTCCGCTAGTGGCGAGGGCCTCGCACTGGCGGAAGTGGGCAGTTCGGTGACGGATGTGACGGACGGACGGACGGACGAGCTGCGCTGCTACTGCCCGGTCCAGGTCTCGACGGCGGTGATGGTCACGGCGATCTCGCGCCCGTTGGGGGCCGTGTAGCTGGTGGAGTCGCCGACGGCGAGGCCGATGATGGCGGCGCCGAGCGGGCTCTGCTCGCTGTAGGCGTCGAGCTCGCTGCCTTCGGCGATCTCGCGGCTGCCGATGAGGAACGTCGTCTCGTCACCCGCGATGGTGGCCGTGATGATGGTGCCGATCTCGACGACACCGTGGCTCTCCGGCGCCTCGCCGACCTCGGCGGTGCGGAGCAGCTCGGTGAGCTGACGGATGCGCGCCTCCTGCTTGCCCTGCTCCTCCTTGGCGGCGTGGTAGCCGCTGTTCTCCTTGAGGTCGCCCTCCTCGCGCGCCGACTGGATGCGGTCGGTGATCTCCTGGCGCCCCGTGGTGCTGAGGGTCTGCAGCTCGTTGTTCAGGCGGTCGTAGACCTCCTGGGTGAGCCACGTGACGGATGCGTCCTGCGACATGTTTCTCCTCGAGAAGTGTGTACTGCTCAGATGGTGCTGCGGATAAGAATGACGCCCCAACGTGACCGTCGGGGCGAATGAGCCATGTTAGGTCGCCCAGCAGCTCGAAATCAAACCCGTGTTGCTCTGGCGTGACGTGCGCACCTCTTCGGTGAACGAGCGCGTGTACACCGACGCCGCAGGAATGTCGACGACCTTCCAGCCGACGATGGAGAAGTCCTCGTTCAGCGCCTGCACGGCGCAGCTCGCCGTGGTGCCAGCCGGCATCGAGATCTCGAACGTCACGCTCACAGTGCGGGCGTCGATGATGGTGTGCTTGGTGTCCTGGGCGTCGATGGTGGGCTTCGCGCCGTCGAGGCCGGCCCAGACCACCCAGGCGGCGAACACCACGACGAAGGCCGCCGCGACGATGCCGATGATCCAGCCGTCGCGTCGGCGCCGCGTGCGCGTACGTCCGTAGCGCGCGTCGAGTTGGGTGGTCATGGAGCTCCTGGCTGTCGGGACACGTGCCCCGCAAAGGTTAAGCTGGGTCTCTAGGCTAACAAGAGCGATTCAAGGAGTTGTCACGCGTGCTCGTGAGCATCACCGACCTGCTGGTACGGGCATCCGTCGTCATCGAGACGACGGCGCCGACTCCTCCCGATGAAGACCTCATCACACCGGGCGTGGTCGGCTTCATCGCCACCTTCTTCGTGGCCGTGGCCACGGTGCTGCTCATCATCGACATGGTGCGGCGCGTGCGTCGGGTGAACTACCGCGACCAGATCCGCGAGAAGCTGCTGCTCGAGCAGGCCGAGGCCCAGATGGCGACGACGGATGCCGCAGACCCCGACGCCGACCCCGATGCGGCGCCGGCGGTGCCGACGACGCAGGCCGGCGATCCCGCGGCTCCGGGCGACGAACCGAGGTAGCTGCCGCTATCCCGCGTGGTAGGCGGGAGCGAGTGCGATCAGCAGCACGGCCGTCCAGTGGCACAGGAACGCGAACAGCGTGCAGGTGTGGAAGATCTCGTGGAAGCCGAACCGCCCCGGCCACGGGTTGGGCTTCTTCAGTGCGTAGACGATGGCCCCGCCCGTGTAGAGCAACCCGCCGATGACGACGAGCACCATCATCGCCACGTTGGCGTTCAGCAGGTCGACGATGTACATCATCGCCGCCCAGCCCAGCGCGATGTAGATGGGGACGTAGAGCCAGCGCGGGGCGCCGATCCAGAAGACCCTGAAGCCGATGCCCAGGAGGGCTCCCGTCCAGACGAGTGCGAGCAGGAGCCAGCCCTTCTCGGGCGGCAGGGCCAACACGGCCAGCGGCGTGTAGGTTCCGGCGATGAGCAGGAAGATGTTGGCGTGGTCGATGCGCTTCAGGATCACCTTGGTGCGCGGCTGCCAGTCGAAGCGGTGGTACAGCGCCGAGTTGCCGAACAGCAGCAGCGAGGTGAGCACGAACACTGCAGACGACCACTGGGCCCACGGACCATCGGCGAGGCAGATCAGCACGATCCCCAGCACCAGGGCAAGGGGGAACGTCCCTGCGTGGATCCAGCCGCGCCAGGTCGGCTTGACGTCGTCGGGATTGGCCGGAGAGGCATCCAGGAACGGGATGTTCGGCAGGTCGGGGCCGAGGTCCTCATCGGTCGCCACAGCGGCGTCCGAGCCGCTCAGTTCCGCTCGGGGCTCATCGAGGTGCTCGCGCACATCCTGGGGTTCGCGGGGGTCGACGGCGCTCATGCGCCCAGCCTACGACAGCGGGCATCACGCCCCGCTGTGAGGGCGGCGCGGCTCGTGCACTACCGTTGACACCGTGCAGAAGAGGGAAGAACCGCTGGGGCGTGGCCTGCTCTACGACCTCTACCAGCGTCGTCTCCGGGGCGGTCTGAGTCCCGAGACCATGCCGCGACACGTGGCCATGATCATCGACGGCAATCGTCGGTGGGCCCGTCAGCTCGGCCTCGCGACGGCAGCCCACGGGCATCGGGCCGGCGCTGCCAAGATGAGCGAGTTCCTGCAGTGGTGCGACGACCTCGGAATCAGCGTCGTCACCCTGTACCTGCTCTCCAGTGACAACCTCTCGAACCGTGCCGGCGAGGAACTCGATGCCCTCGTGGAGATCATCGCCGAGCTCGCCGAGGACCTCTCCCACCACGGCGACTGGAGGGTGAAGCACGTCGGCTCGACGAGCGGCCTCCCGCAGGCTCTCGTCGACAGCCTCGCCGCGGCTGAAGCGCGCACGGCCGGTCACACCGGGCTGCACATCAACCTCGCCGTCGGCTACGGCGGCCGCACCGAGATCACCGATGCCATGCGCTCGATCGTCGCCAGTCACCATGCCGAGGGCCGCAGCCTCGAGGACCTCGCCGAGAGGCTCACGCCCGAGCTCATCGGCGAGCACCTCTACACAGTCGGCCAGCCCGACCCCGACCTCGTCATCCGCACCTCCGGCGAGCAGCGGCTCAGCGACTTCATGCTCTGGCAGGCGGCGCACAGCGAGTTCTACTTCGTCGAGGCGCTCGGACCAGACCTCCGCGAGGTCGACTTCCTCCGCGCCCTCCGCGACTACGCCAGGCGTCACCGCCGCTTCGGTGCCTGAGCGCGCCGGGGGCAGGCGCCCCGACATCCTTCCCAGTTCCCACGAAAGGCAGGCGCGATGACAGCGCTCGACGACTACCGCGACGGCTTCCTCGAGGAACCCGGCTACCTCGACTTCGGCCGCGTCGGCCCGCTGTCGGCGCGGGTGGTCGCCGAGTCGCAGGGGATGCACGACATCCTGGCCAAGGCGCGGTTCGGCTCCCTCGCCGACTTCGACGCCCAGGAGGAGCGTGCTCACGCCGCGGTCGCCGCGGCCACGGGCTTTCCGGCCGAGCAGATCGTCACCCAGCCCAACACCTCGATGGGCGTCACCCATGCGATGTTCGGCCTGACCGGCGGCGTGCTGCTCTCTGCTGGCGAGTTCCCCACCCTTCCGATCTCGGCTGTGCGTGCAGCCGAGGCCCTGCACGTCGTCACGCCGGTGTGGCTCGAGACCGACCACGGCAGGGTCACCCCGGGCCAGGTGCGCGATCAGCTCACCTCGTCGATCGAGGCCGTCGCCGTCACCCTCGTCGATTCGCGCACGGGCTACCTGACCGATCTCGACGGCATCAGGCAGGTGATCGGCGACCGCCTGCTCATCGTCGACGCGATCCAGGGATTCGGGGTCGTCGATGCCGCATACGAGGCGGCCGACGTCGTCGTGTCCGGTGGTCAGAAGTGGTGCCGCGCGGGCTGGGGCACCGGATTCCTGGCACTCAGCGAACGCGGCATCGATCGACTGACGCCCGTGATCAGCGGCTACAGCGGAACCGGAGCGGCCGAGGTCTGGGACGAGGTGCCGCCGCCGGCCCCCGGCGCCCGGGCCTTCCGGGTGACGAACCCGGATCGCATCGCCCAGGGCAGGTTCGCGGCCGCGCTCGAGGAGATGAACGAGGTCGGTGCCGACGTGATCCAGTCGGCCATCGCCGAGAACGTCGACCGCGTCATCAACCTCGCCGATGAGTTCGCCATCCCCGTGTCGTCGTCCCGCGACGAGGGCGAGAGGGCCGGGCTCGTCGTCCTGGAGCCGCCGATCGACCAGCTCACCCTGCTGACCGCATCGCTGTTCAACCACGGTGTCACGGCGACGACGCGCACCAGCTCGGTGCGTCTCAGCGTGCACGCCACGCTCCACGACGACACCGTCGAGATGCTCCG
Organism: Leifsonia sp. Leaf264; assembly: GCF_001422325.1. Classification (GTDB taxonomy): domain Bacteria; phylum Actinomycetota; class Actinomycetes; order Actinomycetales; family Microbacteriaceae; genus Orlajensenia. The sequence goes on along the minus strand of NZ_LMMR01000001.1, from coordinate 692,095 downwards.
CGGAGCCTTCACCTCGTACTCGACCGCCGCCATCTACTGAGCCCATCGGCGTGTCGTGTGACGGGCGGGAGTCTTCCCGCGTGTCGTACCGGCATCCGTCTCGACCGGACGTACGTTGCCCTCATCAGATAAGGCATCTGATCGAGTCGGCCACATAAGACGGCTCGAAACCCGCCACGTGGCCGCTCGCAAGTTCCGAGTGCGAAGCTCGGGGTGGGAGCGGTTGTGACCTCACTGGAAATCCAGAAGTCGGTTCAGCACGGTGCGGATGCCGGGACCCGAACGCTCGAGCGCACGTACGTGCTCGACACGTCGGTGCTCCTCAGCGATCCGGGTGCGCTGTTCCGCTTCGCCGAACACGCCGTGGTGCTGCCGGTCATCGTGATCGCAGAGCTCGAGTCCAAGCGACACGACCCCGAGATCGGCTTCTTCGCCCGCAAGGCGCTCCGCACCCTCGACGACCTGCGCGTCGAGCACGAGCGACTCGACTTCCCGATCCCCGTCGGTGACGACGGCGGCTCGCTGCGAGTCGAACTCAACCACTCCAACATGTCGGTGCTGCCGAACGGCCTCCAGCTGAACGACAACGACACCCGCATCCTCGCGGTCGCCCTCAACCTCGCGAACGAGGGCCTCGACGTCACAGTGGTCTCCAAGGACCTCCCGTTGCGCGTCAAGGCGGCGTCGATCGGACTCGCCGCCGAGGAGTACCGGGCCGAACTCGCCGTCGACTCCGGTTGGACCGGCATGGCCGACGTCACGCTCGGTTCGCGGGAGATCGACGACCTCTACGAACAGGACTACCTCGAGACCCGCATGGTCGCCGACCTGCCGATCAACACCGGCGTCGTCGTGCATTCCGACCGCGGCAGCGCGCTGGCCAGGGTCATCCGCAAGGGTGAGCTGCGGGTCGTGCGCGGCGACAGGGAGCTGTTCGGCCTGCACGGTCGCTCGGCCGAGCAGCGACTCGCCATCGACATGCTCCTGGATCCCGAGATCGGCATCCTGTCACTCGGGGGCAGCGCGGGAACCGGCAAGTCGGCCCTCGCGCTGTGCGCCGGACTCGAGGCCGTGCTCGAACGGCAGCAGCACAAGAAGATCATGGTGTTCCGCCCGCTCTACGCCGTCGGAGGCCAGGAGCTCGGCTACCTGCCCGGTGATGCCGGCGAGAAGATGAACCCCTGGGGGCAGGCGGTGTTCGACACCCTCGGCTCGGTGGTCTCCGACAACGTGCTCAACGAGGTCGTCGAACGCGGCATCCTCGAGGTGCTGCCGCTCACGCACATCCGCGGTCGCAGCCTGCACGATGCCTTCGTGATCGTCGACGAGGCGCAGTCGCTCGAACGCAACGTGCTGCTCACGGTGCTCTCGCGCATCGGCCAGAACTCGCGCGTCGTGCTCACCCACGACGTCGCGCAGCGGGACAACCTGCGCGTCGGCCGTCATGACGGCGTCGCGTCGGTCATCGAGACGCTCAAGGGCCACCCGCTGTTCGGGCACGTCACCCTCACCCGTTCCGAGCGCAGTGCGATCGCGGCTCTCGTCACCCAGATGCTGGAGGGCAACGAGCTGGCCTAACAGCCCGACTCAGGGGTCCTCGCACCCGAAGCGAGGGCGTCCTGCTCGAAACGCCCCCATCCGTTGCGGATGGGGGCGTTTCAATCCGCTCACCTCGTCGATCGTGAGGTCGGGCGGGAGGTGCTACATCCTGACGGGCGGACGCGTCATCGACAGCACGTCGAGGGCGCTGTCGAGCTGCTCGAGCGAGACCTCGCCGCGCTCGACGAATCCGAGGTCGATGACGGCCTCGCGCACGGTGATGCCCTGGGCGACGGAGTGCTTGGCCACCTTGGCGGCGGCCTCGTAGCCGATCACCTTGTTGAGCGGGGTGACGATCGACGGCGACATCCCGGCGAGGGCTGCGGCGCGCTCGACGTTGGCCTCGAGGCCGTCGACGGTCTTGTCCGCGAGCACACGGGTGGCGTTCGACAGGAGGCGGATCGACTCGAGCAGCGCCGTGCCCATCACCGGGATCTGAACGTTGAGCTCGAACGCTCCGGAGGCACCGCTCCAGGCGATCGTCGCGTCGTTGCCGATGACCCGCGCCGCGACCATGAGAACGGCCTCGGGGATGACGGGGTTGACCTTGCCGGGCATGATCGATGATCCGGGCTGCAGGTCGGGGATGCTGAGCTCGCCGAGTCCGGTGTTGGGGCCTGAGCCCATCCAGCGGATGTCGTTCGAGATCTTGGTGAGGCTGACGGCGATGGTGCGGAGGGCACCGGATGCGTCGACGAGGCCGTCGCGGTTGGCCTGGGCCTCGAAGTGGTCGGCCGCCTCGGTGATCGGCAACTCGGTCTCCTGCTGGAGCAGCTCGATCACGAGCTGGGGGAAGCCGGCGGGGGTGTTGATTCCGGTGCCGACGGCGGTGCCGCCGAGCGGGACCTCGGCGACCCGGGGGAGTGCAGACTGCACGCGCTCGATGCCGAGGCGCATCTGGCGGGCGTAGCCGCCGAACTCCTGCCCGAGGGTGACCGGGGTCGCGTCCATGAGGTGGGTGCGGCCGGCCTTGACGACGCTCGACCACAGCTCCGCCTTCGCCTCGAACGCCACAGCGAGGTGGTCGAGGGCGGGGATGAGGTCATCGATGAGCGCGCTGGTCACGGCGATGTGCACGGAGGTCGGGAACACGTCGTTCGAGGACTGCGAGGCGTTCACGTGGTCGTTCGGGTGCACCGGGCTGCCGAGGCGGGTGCTGGCGAGGTTCGCGAGCACCTCGTTCATGTTCATGTTCGACGAGGTGCCGGAGCCGGTCTGGTAGACGTCGACGGGGAACTCGGCGTCGTGGCGCCCGGTGATGACCTCGTCGGCCGCCCAGGCGATGGCGCCGGCGACGTCACTGCTCAGCACGCCGAGGCGCTCGTTGGCGATGGCGGCCGACTTCTTGATGCGCGCGAGAGCGGCGATCTGCGCCGGCTCCAGCGTCGATCCGGAGATCGGGAAGTTCTCGACGGCACGCTGGGTCTGGGCGCTGTACAGGGCGTTCACGGGAACGCGCACCTCTCCCATCGTGTCGTGTTCGATGCGGTACTCGGACTCAGCCGCGGTGCTCACGTTGTGTGTCATGCCTTTCGAAAGGAGGGGTTCGGCACTAGACCGTGCCGACGACGATGTCGGTCTCGGCGCGGCCCTCGACGAGCCGGTAATTCGCGCCGACGATAGCCAATCTACCTTCTGCGATCGCTTCGCTGATCATCTCGCTGGACTCCAGCAGCTCGGCCACGGTGTCGCGCAGGTGCTCCCGTCCGACGAACGATGCGTCGATGTCGGATGCGTCGATCGGCGCATCGCCCACGGGACCGACGACGCGGTGGACGGCCGGCATGATCTTGTCGACGAGGCTCTGGATGTGCACGGGCAGGGGAGCGGCATCCGGACCCACCGAGTTGATGGCGGCGCCGACGGCACCGCACTCGTCATGACCGAGCACGAGGATGAGCGGAACGCCGAGCACGCCGACCGCGTACTCGAGCGAGCCGAGTACGGACTCCGAGATGGTCTGACCGGCGTTGCGCACCACGAACAGGTCGCCGAGGCCCAGGTCGAAGATGATCTCGGCCGACAGTCTGGAGTCGCTGCAGCCGAAGAGCGCGGCGATGGGAGCCTGACCGGCCGCGATGACGCCCCGACGGCCGACATCCTGGTTCGGATGCAACGGCTCACCCGCGACGAACCTCTCGTTGCCACGACGCAGTTCCCGCCACGCGCTCGACGGGGTGTGCGTTGTGTGTGCCGGAACTGTCGTCATCGGTGTCTACTCCTCGGCGGTGATGGTGGGGGCGAGAGTCGTGGCCAGGGTCTCGAACTCGGACGGCGTCCCGGTACCGGCCAGCACCCAGGTGCTGTCGCCCGATGTCGTGACGAGGGCGTAGCGTGCGTTGCCCAGATCATCGGTCGACGCGCGGTTGTCGTAGACCGTCCAGTCGACGCCCGCGACGGTGACGGAACCCGTCGCGATGGTGTTCTTCAGCTCGGTGGCGACCCAGGTGTCGTTGGCGTCGAAGGCCTGGCTCATGCCGATGAACTCGTCGCTCGGGGTGAGGAAGCCGATGAACCAGACGTCGACGCCGTCGGCCGCTCCGTTGCGGTACGCCGCCGTGTTGGCCCGCCAGCCCTCGGGCAGCTCAGGGCTGCCGAGGGTCTCGGGCACGCCGGTCTGGGCCGTGGCGGCGAGCGACCGCCAGTCGACGGTGTTGTCGAAGCTCGTGTCTCCGCGCGGAACGGCGAGGAAGATCACGAAGGCCACGGCGACGCAGACGATCAGCGAGAGCACGAGGTTGTTGGGGGTCTTCCGGGCACGGTAGAGCCGCGAGTTCTCGGCCTTGCGGGCGGCAGTCTCCTCCGGAGTCTCGGGGCGACCCAGTTCGGCGACGACGCGGGGAGGCTTGGCGGCCATCAGACCGCATCCGATGCTGCAGGCGCTGCGGATGCCGCAGCCGAGGACGACGCCCCGGCACGTGCAGCCTCGAGGCGCGCCTTTGCACCGATGAGCCATTCCTCGCAGCGCCGGGCGAGCTGCTCGCCGCGCTCCCACAGGGCGAGCGACTGCTCGAGCGTCGACGACCCCTGCTCGAGAGCGCTCACGACGCGGATGAGCTCGTCGCGGGCCTCCTCGTAGCTGAGGGTGGCTGTGTCGTCGTTCGTGGGCATGGTGTCCATTCTATTTCGTCGCCGAGTGCACTCTCTGAGCCGGACCGCCGGACTCGGCGCCGATGACGCCGTCGGCGAGGGTGAGCACGAGCTCTGTTCCGGCCGGCGCCTGCTCCGCTCGTCGCAGCACGTGCCCGTCGGGCAGCTGGGCGATGGCGTAGCCGCGGTCGAGCGTCGCCTGCGGAGACAGGGCACGCAGCCGTGTCGCCAGCTCGGTCGTCGAGGCCTGCGCCCGTTCGATGGTGCGCTCGAGGAGGTCGGATCCGCGGGCGAGGTAGTACGTCAGGTCCTGCGCGCGCTGGTCGATGATCCAGTCCGTGCTCGCCAGCACAGGCCGGCTGCGCAGCTGCCCGATGCGGTCGGCCTCGTGGCTGAGCAGGTGGGTGAGCCGCGTGCCCAGGCGGGCGCGAGCCTGATGCACGCGGGAGAGCTCGTCGGAGACATCGGGCACGACGCGCTTGGCGGCATCCGTCGGCGTCGATGCACGGAGGTCGGCCACCTCGTCGAGCAGCGGGCGATCGGCCTCGTGTCCGATCGCGCTCACGATGGGGGTGCGTGCGGATGCCGCGGCCCGCAGCACGCGCTCGTCGCTGAAGCCGAGCAGGTTCTGGAAGTCGCCGCCGCCCCTGGCCACGATGATGACGTCGACCTCGGGGTCGGCGTCGAGCTTCACGATGGCGGCGGTCACCTCGGGGGCGCAGCGGTCACCCTGCACGGCGGCGTGCACCACCCTGAAGTCGACGGCGGGCCAGCGCAGCTGGGCGTTGCGCAGCACGTCCTTCTCGGCATCCGAGTCCTTACCGGTGATGAGGCCGATGCAGTGCGGGAGGAAGGGCAGCGCCTTCTTGCGGGACGCGTCGAACAGGCCCTCCCCGGCGAGTTGCCTGCGCAGGCGCTCGAGGCGTTCGAGGAGGTCGCCGAGGCCGACGTGCTTCAACTGCACGACGTTCATCGTGAGGCTGCCGCCCTTGACCCACCAGTTGGGCTTCACCAGGGCGACGACGCGGTCGCCCTGCTTGAACTCCTCGCTGAGTCGGGCACGCACGGAGGACCAGAGCTGGATGCTCACCGTGACGTCGGCGTTCAGGTCTTTGAGCTTGCCGTAGACGTTTCCGCCCGAGACGCTCCACTGCGTGAGTTCGCCCTCGACCCAGACGGTGCCGAGGCGGTCGATGTAGTCCTTGATCTTGGTGGTGAGCACCGAGACCGGCCAGGGCGTCTCCATGCTGGGGCCGGTGGAAGCGGGCGGAGCGGTGGTCGCATCCGTCGTCGCATCCGTCATGTAAGCCCCTCACCAAGTCGTGCCGGAACATCCCGGTAGAATCGGAGACGTGACCAGCAGTACGGAAGCCCCGCCCATCGGCCTCGGAATGCCGCGGATTCCCGGCGTGCGGGGGCGGCTCAAGAATACCCCGGTGCTCGGACAGAAGAAGGTGCTCCTCGCTGCGCCGCGAGGATACTGCGCCGGCGTCGATCGTGCGGTGATCGCTGTGGAGAAGGCCCTCGAGCACTACGGCGCTCCCGTGTACGTGCGCAAGCAGATCGTGCACAACATCCACGTGGTGACCGAGCTCGAGAAGAAGGGCGCGATCTTCGTGGAGGAGGTCGACGAGGTGCCATCGGGCGCCCACGTCGTCTTCAGCGCCCACGGTGTATCGCCCGCCGTCGTCAACGCCGCGGCCGATCGCGGCCTGCTGGCCATCGACGCCACCTGCCCGCTGGTCACCAAGGTGCACCGCGAGGCCGTGCGCTTCGCTCGAGACGACTTCGAGATCCTGCTGATCGGCCACGAAGGACACGAAGAGGTCGAGGGAACCGCCGGCGAGGCGCCGGACCACGTCACCATCGTCAACAGCCCGGCCGACGTCGACACCCTCGTCGTGCAGGACCCAGACAAGGTCGTCTGGCTGTCGCAGACCACGCTCTCGGTCGACGAGACCATGGAGACGGTGCGCCGCCTGCGGGAGAAGTTCCCGAACCTTCAGGACCCGCCGTCGGATGACATCTGCTACGCCACGCAGAACCGCCAGGTGGCTATCAAGAAGGTGGCGGCGGATGCCGAGCTGGTCATCGTCGTGGGCTCCGCGAACAGTTCCAACAGCGTGCGCCTCGTCGAGGTCGCGCTCGAGTACGGCGCGTCGGCGGCCTACAGGGTCGACTACTCCAGCGAGATCAAGCAGGAGTGGCTGGACGGCGTCGCCACGGTGGGTGTCACGAGCGGCGCGTCGGTTCCCGAGGAACTCGTCGAGGAGGTGCTCCGCGATCTGGCGGATGCCGGCTACGGCGACATCGAGGTCGTGAAGACGGCGGAGGAGGACCTCATGTTCTCGCTCCCCAAGGAGCTCCGCAAGGACCTGCAGGGCAAGCAGGACGAGCGGGCTCTCGGCGGTCGCGTCTCCTCGTAGCGAGGATCGCCGCGGAGCGGCGTGCAGGCGCGAAGCGACCGCCGACGTGTCGTGGCGCTAGCTCGACATCTCGGCGAAGTGGTTGAGTAGGGCCGTGTCGGTCAGCAGCACCGACGTCAGCACGAAGATGACGGCAATGACCGAGAGCACGCCGACCAGGATGGGAATCCAGAACGCCCGGCGCCGGCGCCGGATTTGCAGCAGGGAGAGCCCTGCCGCCAGCAGCCAGAGCACGATCTGCACGATTCCGCCGATCAGCACGATGGTCGGCACCACGGGCGATGGCGTGTAGTCGGCGATGCCCTCCTGCGCGTGGATGATCGCGATGGACTGCGTGATGCTCGACTGCAGCTGGATCGAGATGATCACCCCGAAGATCCCGAACACGAGCAGGGCGAGGGTCACGGCGCGATCCCACGGCGGTGCAGCCTTGGCATCGGTCGGAACAGCGGATGACGCCCCTGATGCCGCTGCCGGAGGTGTCGGCGCCTCGCCGAAGAGGGTTCCCGATGCCGCCTTCGCCGGCTTAGCCGGCTTCTGGGCCTTGGCGGGCTTCGGCGGTGTCTGCGGGGCGTTCTGGCCGTGCGCCGGCTTGTGCACCACCATCGGCTCCTGCTGGTGGCCCGTCTTCGAGTCGGCCGGCGGCTTCCACACCCAGCCAGGAGGGGCGAGCTCGCCGAACTGCGGCTTCGGCCTGGTGTCGGCGGGCGGAGCGGTGGCGGGCTGGGAACCCGACCCTTCCACAGGGTCCGGAGTCGGGTTCTCAGCCATCAGCGACCTACGCCGAGTGCCCGGCGGAGCCGAGCTGCTTGGTGGACTCGACGACGCGAGCGGCCATGGCGGTCTCGGCCACCTTGCCCCAGGCGCGGGGGTCGTAGAGCTTCTTGTTCCCGACCTCGCCGTCGACCTTGAGCACGCCGTCGTAGTTCTTCAGCATGTAGTCGGCGATGGCGCGGGTGAACGCGTACTGGGTGTCGGTGTCGATGTTCATCTTCACGACGCCGTTGGCGACGGCTGCAGCGATCTCGGCATCCGTCGATCCCGATCCGCCGTGGAAGACGAGGTCGAGCGGCTTGGGTCCGGTGCCGAACTTCTCGGCGATGCCGGCCTGGATCTCGCCGAGGAGCTCGGGGCGCAGCTTCACTCCGCCGGGCTTGTAGACGCCGTGCACGTTGCCGAAGGTGAGAGCGGCGATGTACCGGCCGTTCTCGCCGAGGCCGAGGGCCTCGACGGCGCGAGTGACGTCGCCGACCGTCGTGTAGAGGGCCTCGTTGCTGCCCTCGTGCTCCACGCCGTCCTCTTCGCCACCGACGACGCCGATCTCGACCTCGAGGATGGCGTTGATGGCCTTGGTGCGCTTCAGCATGTCCTGGGCGATCTCGATGTTCTCATCGAGCGGGACCGCCGAGCCGTCCCACATGTGCGACTGGAAGATCGGGTTGCGGCCGGCCTTCACCTCCTCCTCCGAGGCGGCGATGAGCGGCAGCACGAAGTCGTCGAGCGCGTTCTTGGGGCAGTGGTCCGTGTGCAGGGCAACGGTGATCGGGTAGTTCTTGGCGACCTCGGTGGCGAACTTCGCGAAGGCGAGCGCACCGGCAGCGCGGTTCTTGATGGTCTGGCCGGCGAAGTAGTCCGCGCCACCCGTGGTGACCTGGATGATCCCGTCGGATCCGGCCTCGGTGAGGCCCTGGAGCACGGCGTGGATGGTCTGCGACGACGAGACGTTGAAAGCGGGGTAGGCGAATCCGCCGGCCTTGGCCTTGTCCAGCATCTCGGCGTACTGCTCGGGTGTTGCAACGGGCATGGCGACTCCTTCGGGAATGTCTGCGGGGTGTTCTCGAAGTCTATCCAGTCGTCGGCGGGGGCGGCGCCGGGCGGATGCCTCGCCGTGGTCCGGGAGGATGGAACCATGACCGTCATCACCCCGGCACTCGAGCAGGCCTTCGTCGATGCGACCCGGGTGGCGGCGCGGGCGGTGCATCCACTGGTCGGATCGGGCGACAAGGACGCCGTCGACGACGCCGCCGTGGTGGCACTGCGTGGCGCGCTCGATGGCATCGCTGTCGACGGCCGGGTCGTCGTGGGCGAGGGCGAGAAGGACGCGGCGCCGATGCTGTTCGTGGGGGAGCGGTTCGGCTCCGCCGTGGGCTCAGCGGCATCCCTGCCCGCCGTCGACATCGCCGTCGATCCGGTGGACGGCACCCGATCGGCCGCCGCCGGGGTGCCTGGCGCCATCGTCGTGCTCGCGGTCGCCCCGCGCGGGTCGTTGCTCGACCTCGGCCCGGCGTACTACCTGCAGAAGCTGGTGTCGTGGGTTCCGGATGCAGCCCGCTCGCTCGACGAACCCGTCGCCGTCACGCTCGAACGCCTGTCCGTGAGGACGGGCCGCCCGTTGTCGGAGTTGACCGTCGCCGTGCAGGATCGCCCGCGCAACGCCCGATTCGCGCAGGATGCTGCTGCGGCCGGCGCCCGAGTGGAGCTCTTCGCCGACGGCGACGTCGAGCGCGCGTTCCGAGCCCTGCTGCCCGGGGGCGACATCGACCTGCTCCTCGGGATCGGCGGCGCCCCGGAGGGCGTCATCACGGCCGCTGCAGCGCGCATGCTCGGCGGCACGATGCTCGCCCGTTTCGCCCCGCAGAGCGCCGCCGAGGGGGAACGACTGCTCGCGGCTTCACTCGACGCGAGCCGCACCTACGAACGCGACGAGCTCTGCGCAGCCGACGCCTTCGTCGTCATCAGTTCGGTCACGGGAATCGACCTCGGGGAGGGCGCGCTGCTCAGCCCGGTGTCGGCCGCCGGCCGCGTCCACACGTGGACGCTCGGTGCCGACGGAACCACGGTGTCACCCGGCTGACGGCATCCGATTCGTGCGACATTCTGTCGGCGGACCGCCGGATCCGGGGCAGATACCCAGGCGGAACATTAACATCGGGCGATCTTTCGGTGTCGGGTGGCGGGATTCGCCCGCTGCCGACTGGAGGCTGTGGCTAGGCTCGAAGAGGCGGTGGCCGACCGGCCGACCGCGGTCCGATGACGGGCCATCAGTCGAAGGAATGCGTCCGGGAGGACCCAGATGAGCACCACGGAAACCGCCAGCCTCGATCAGCACCCCGATCGCAACCTCGCCCTGGAGCTCGTTCGAGCCACGGAGGCGGCGTCCATCCGCGCCGTGCCCTGGATCGGCCGCGGCGAGAAGAACAGCGCCGACAAGGCCGCTGTCGACGCCATGCGCGCATTCCTCGCCACGGTCAACTTCGACGGACTCATCGTGATCGGCGAGGGCGAGAAGGACGAGGCGCCCATGCTCTTCAACGGCGAGCACGTCGGCAACGGCCGGGGCCCGGCCTGCGACATCGCCGTCGACCCGATCGACGGCACCAGCCTCACCGCCGCTGGCCGCCAGAACGCCCTCTCCGTCATCGCCGTCTCCGACCGGGGGACCATGCTCGACGCGTCATCGGTCTTCTACATGGACAAGATCGTCACGAACGCCGCCGGTGCCGGGGTCATCGACATCGAGCGCCCGATCGGCGACAACATCCGGGCGTTCGCGAAGGCGATCGGCAAGGACGTCGGCGAACTGCGCGTCGCCGTGCTCGACCGCCCGCGCCACGAAGGGCTCATCGCCGACATCCGCGCCGCCGGAGCAGGCACCCGCCTCATGCTCGACGGCGACGTGGCCGGTGGCATCAACGCCGCCCGCTACGAGTCGCGCATCGACATGTGCGTGGGCATCGGCGGCAGCCCGGAGGGCATCACCACGGCCGCGGCCATCAAGGCGCTCGGCGGATTCATGCAGACCAGGCTCGCCCCGCGCAACGACGAGGAGCGCGAGAAGGGCATCGCAGCCGGCCTCGACATGGACCGCACCTACGAGGCCGACGACCTGGTCGCCGGCAACAACACCATCTTCGTGGCCACGGGCGTGACCGACGGCGGACTGGTCGCCGGCGTCAGCCGTCGTGGACCGACCCTGCGCACGGAGTCGATCGTGCTGCGGTCGCACTCGGGCACGATCCGTCGCATCGTGGCCGACCACCTCGCCTCGAAGTGGCACTAGTTCGTCGGTCGATGGCCCATCGGCCCTGCCGCATCCGGGCCTCGCTGTGTAGCGTGAAGAGGTAGCGCTCGAGCCGGGCGCAGACGCTCGATGGGGGAGTCGACATGGCGACGACGGATGCCGCGACGCGCCTCCCGCGTGCCCTCAAGCCCTTCGCCGACGGCCAGTACAGGCTGCTCATCGTCGCGTTGACCTTCTCGCTGTTCAGCGGCGGCTGCTGGCTCGTCGCCTCCGTCTGGCAGGTCGTGCAGCTCGGCGGGAGCCCGGCGGACCTCTCGCTCGTCGCCGTCGGAGCGAGCGTCGGACTCGTTCTCGCCGTGCTGTTCGGGGGCGTGGCAGCGGACCGCATCCCGCAGCGGCGAATCCTGCTCGTCTGCGAGAGCCTGCGCGGGCTGGCCTTCACTGTTGCCGCCGTTCTCGCCCTCACCGGAACCATCGAGATCTGGCACCTCGCCGTGATCGCCTTCGTGCTCGGCGTCGCCGACGGCTTCTTCTACCCGGCGTACTCGGCCTGGCTGCCATCGATCATCCCCGCCGAGCAACTGCTCGCCGCCAACGGCATCGAAGGGGTGCTGCGCCCGGCCGTCATGAACGCCGCCGGTCCGGCGGTCGCGAGTGCGCTCATCGCCGTCTTCGCTCCGGGGCTGGCATTCCTCGTGATCGCCGTGCTGCAGGTCGGGGCCGCGGTCTCGCTGTTCCTCATGCGCACGACGCCGGTGCGCCGCGATCTCGAGGGCGAGCGGCGGCATCTGCTCGTCGAGACCTTCATCGACCTGCGTTCCGGCTTCGGCTACATGGTGAAGACGCGGTGGCTGTTCGCGACCCTCATGTTCTCGATCCTGCTGATCCTGGTGATCATGGGACCGATCGAGGTGCTCCTCCCGTTCGCCGTGAAGGACCAGACCGGCGGCGGAGCCGGCGCCTTCGCGCTGGCGCTGGCCGCCTTCGGTGTCGGCGGTGCGATCGGCTCGCTCACCGTCGCCTCACTCAAGCTTCCGCGCCGCTACCTCACGCTCATGATCCTCGGCTGGGGCGTCGGCTGCGCTCCGCTGGCCGTCATCGGCTACACCAGCCAGCTCTGGGTCATGGTGATCGCCCTGCTCGTCACCGGCTTCCTGTTCTCGGGGGCGAGCGTCGTCTGGGGAACGCTGTTGCAACGGCGGGTGCCGCCGTCGATGCTCGGTCGCGTCTCGAGCCTCGACTTCTTCGTCTCCCTGGCGTTCATGCCCATCTCGATGGCCATCGCCGGACCTGTCGGAGAGTCGATCGGCATCGCCCCGGCCTTCCTGTTCGCCGGTCTCGTGCCCGTGGGGCTGGCCCTGGCCACGCTGCTCATCGCCAGGCTCGGACCGGACGAGCTGGCGCATCCGTTGGACGACCTGCCCCCTGACGCCGATGGCGGTTCCGACGCCGTCACGGGGCCCGAGGTCGCAGCGGGGTTCGACGCCCCAGCGGACGAGCGGCACGACGAGGAGGCCGATCGTGAACGGCGGCCTGGCGGCTGACGCCCGGCTGGTGGCCGAGATCCTGGCCACGGCTGAAGGGGAGGCGCTCAGCTCGGGCGCACCGCACATCGGTGCTGAACACCTCGTGATCGGATGCCTCACGGCCAGCGACCCGTCGGCGCGAGCTGCCCTGGCCGCCGACAGGGTCGATGATCGCGCCGTCCGTGCCGCACTGGCGCGCGTGCTCGATCGCGCAGTGCTCCGGGCCTCGGTCGATCCGATCGGGGAAGTCGATGACCCCGATTCCGTGGTCGAAGGCACGCCGTCGCTGTCGGCCGACGCCGCCGCAGTCCTCGCCCGGGCACGGGTGCTGTCCCGATCGCATCGCCCCCGCGGGCTGCAGTCGGCCGACGTACTGGTCGCGGTGGCAGAGCAGCGTGACGGCGTCGCGGCCGAGGTGCTCGACGATCTCGGGGTGGACCGGCAGCGGTTGTTCGACTTCCGGGACTGGTCCGCCGGACGCTGAGGCGCTCGGCCGGCGGGCCGGAATCGCCCGGTGGCCGCAGTCGGTCAGATCGAGCGGATGCGCTCGTCGATCTCTGCGGTGACGTCGACCTCGAGGTCGTCGTCGCCTGCCTCGGATGCGCTCGTCGGGGCCGGCTCGATCACGAGCGTCGCATCGTCGGCGTCGGTCACAGCATCGATGCTCACGTCGTCATCGGTCAGCTCGGGAGCCGTGAGCGGGCGCGGGGCCTCGTGGATGACTTCGGGCTCGGTCAGCAGCGCGATCTTGGTCTCGTCGATGCCGGGGAACTGTCGGGCCGTGACAAGCACGCGGGACTCGAGCGAGTTCGCGAAGTTGTTGTAGCTCGCCACGGTGCGCTCGATGGCCTTGCGGAGGCTGTCGGCGTGACCGGCCAGCGTGCCGATGCGCTGGTAGAGCGTGTTGCCGAGATCGAACAGCTTCTTGGCGTCGTCGGAGACGGCCTGCTGCTGCCAGGTGAAGGCGACAGTCTTGAGCACGGCCCAGAGGTTCACGGGGGAGGCCAGTGCGACGCGCTTGCCGAAGGCGTAGTCGAGGAGGGCCGGGTCGGCTTCGAGGGCCGACGACAGCAGTGATTCGCTGGGGATGAACGCGATGACGAACTCGGGGCTGGCATCGAGGCCCTCCCAGTAGGTCTTCTTGGCGAGGGCGTCGATGTGTCCGCGCACGGCCTTCACGTGCTTCTCGATCAGCGACTTGCGGCGTGCACCCTCCTCACCCGTCGCCGTCATGGCGATCTGGCTGGCTTCGATGTAGGCCTCGAGCGGAACCTTGGCGTCGAGGGGGATGGTCTTTCCGCCGGGAAGGCGCACGACCATGTCGGGGCGGCCGGAGCCGGCATCCGTCGTGATCGACTGCTGAGTGTAGAAGTCCACGTACTGCGTGAGTCCGGCGGCCTCGACCACGCGGCGCAGTTGGGTCTCGCCCCAGACGCCACGCGTGCTGTTGGATCGCAGAGCCGAGGCCAGCGACTCGGTGGTGGCACGCAGCTCGGCGTCGGAGACCTGCGCCTGCTTGAGCTGCTCGGCGAGTGAACCGTACTGCTCACTGCGCTGGCGCTCGAGTTCGGTCACCTTGGTCTGCATCGTCTGGAGCGTCTCGCGAACGGGGCTGAGAGCCTGGAGCACGGCGCTCTCCCGCTTCTCCCGCTCGGCGCGCTCGGCCTGGTCGGAGCGGTTCTGCTCGACCAACTCGCGATACTGGCCCCGGTGGTGCTCGATCTGCTGCTCGAGCGACTCGGCCTTCGCGAGGGTGGATGCCAGCTCGGACTGCAGGGCCGACCGCACCTCGTGCTCTGCCGCTCGGATGTCGGCCTGGACGGCCAGCTCGGCTGCCCGCAGTTCGGCGAGCTGCGCCTGGTGCCGCATCTCGACGACGGCCGGGTCCTCCACGACCACGCCGGACTGCGCGGCAGCTTCGCGAGCCGCCGCCGCACGACGCTGCAGCAGGAACGCGGTCGCGAGGGCGCCGAGCGCGATGCCGACGACGAGGCCGATGATCAGTCCGAGGATGTCCATGGCTCCAGTGTCGCCTGCCCCGCCGACACTCGACGTTCGCGCCGCCGCGAGCCGCGGCATCCGTCGGCCCGAAACGTCAGGCCAAGGCCATCGGACCGTGCGTGGCGGCCTTCTCGGCCGTGGCGACGGGGCCGATCGCGCCGAACTTCACGCCGACGACGCTCGCCAGGGCGTCCATGTCGTCGACCCCGTGGCGCGCGGCCGCGTCGATCATGATGTGCGCGCACGCCTCGGCGTCGGCCAGGGCGTCGTGGTGGGTGAAGCCCTCGAAGCCGGCGGCCATGGCGGCGACGGGCAGTCGGTACGAGTCGAGCGCGTAGGTCTTGCGCGCCACCTGCAGGCTGCAGAGGTAACGGAAGTCGGGCACGGCGGAACCGACGAACGTCGACGCCGCCTTGATGACGCCCATGTCGAAGCCGGCGTTGTGCGCGACGAGCACATCGCCTTCGGCGAAGGCGAGCAGGTCGGGGAGCTGGTCGCCCCATTCGAAGGCGTCGGCGCACTGCTCCGGCTGGATGCCGTGGATGCGGATGTTCCACTCGTTGAACTCGTCATGCGGGAACGGCGGGCGGATGAACCAGCCGACGCGTTCGACGACCCTGCCGTCGCGCACCTTGGTCATGCCGACGGAACATGCCGAGACATTCGATCCGTTGGCGGTCTCGAAGTCGATCGCGGTGAAGTTCACTGGCACCCTGACATCGTTACACGCTCCGACGACACGGCCGGCACCGGCGGCGGCCTGTCGGCATCCGTCGGCATCCGACGGCATCCATCGCCGTGGCCAGACGACGCTCGTCGCCCTCAGCCGCTCGCGCGCACCACCCGTCACCCGTCGTTCACACCGATGTCAGGGGGCGGTCGTATCGTGAGCGCACCCGGTCACCCGGCTCCGTCGCCCCGTCGGCTCCGCAGTGATCAGGCAGAGACGGAGTCGCAGTGCCGCACGACCATGCTGATCGCCTCATCGAGACGCTGTTCCTCGACCTCGACGGAACCATGCTCGACTGGAGCAGGCTCCGCGAGGCCATCAGGTCGACCTGCGAAGGGCTCTCCGTCGCCCACCCGGGCCTCGACGCACTCGAGATCGAGAAGGTGAACGACGCGGTCTGGGACACGTACTGGCCCGAGATCGAGCTCGACTGGTATCGCGGCGACCTCGACAACAACGAACTCGGCCTCGAGGCCTGGCGCCGCACGTTCGAACGGTTCGGCCTGCACGACGCCGAACTGCTGCAGGCGACGACGGATGCCTACCACCGCGCCGAGCGCGGAGGACACACGCTCTTCGACGACGTCGTCGACACCCTCGCGGAGGCACGGGCGGCCGGCATCCGTCTCGCCGTCGTCACGAACGGACCGTCGGGCGCCCAGCGCGCGAAGCTGGAAGCCCTCGGCATCGACCTGAGCTTCGACGCCGTCTTCGTGTCGGCCGAGGTCGGTGCAGCCAAGCCGGAGCGGGCCATCTTCGACTTCGCCCTCGCCGAGCTCGACGCCGACGCGGCCACGGCGTGGCACGTCGGCGACCTGCTCGACAAGGACGTGGCCGGGGCGCAGGCTGCCGGCATCCGGGGCATCTGGCTCAATCGACTGGGCGAGCGGGTCGGTGTCGGTGACGCCGTGCCAGACCTCGAGATCACCTCGTTGCGCGAGCTCCTTCCCGCGCTGCAGACCCCTGCCCGCACCGGAGCGCGCCGGTAGGCGTCCTTCACGCATCGCTCGGCCCGACTTGGGCGCTCGGGCCCGCGTTCCGGCACGGGCCGCAGCGCTCACGGTGGGCCGAACGCAGCTGATCGGCATCCGTCGGCGCCATCGATACCGTGTGTGGACAGGCCCCCGCGCCCGTGCACGGCGGCGACAGGTACGATTGACCCCCGTGGCTCTTACAATCGGCATCGTCGGCCTGCCCAACGTCGGCAAGTCAACCCTCTTCAACGCACTGACCAGGAATCAGGTGCTCGCGGCGAACTACCCGTTCGCCACGATCGAGCCGAACGTCGGTGTCGTGAACCTGCCCGACCCGCGCCTCGAGACCCTGGCCGGCATCTTCGGCAGCGAGCGCATCCTGCCCGCCCCGGTGTCGTTCGTCGACATCGCCGGCATCGTGCGCGGAGCGAGCGAGGGCGAGGGGCTCGGCAACAAGTTCCTCGCGAACATCCGTGAAGCGGATGCCATCGCCCAGGTCGTGCGCGGATTCACCGATGACGACGTGGTGCACGTCGAGGGTGTCGTCGACCCCAAGGCCGACATGGAGACCATCAACACCGAGCTCATCCTCGCCGACATGGAGACCCTCGAGAAGGCGATCCCGCGGTTCGAGAAGGAGCTCAAGACCAAGAAGATCGGCTCCGACGTCGTCACGGCCGCCCAGGAGGCGCTGTCCGAACTGCAGAAGGGCATCCCGCTCTCAGCGTCGAAGGTCGACATCGCGCCCATCAAGGAGCTCGGCCTGCTCACGGCGAAGCCATTCATCTACGTCTTCAACGTCGATGAGGCCGTGCTGACGGATGCCGCCAAGCGGGCCGAGCTCGAGGCCCTCGTCGCTCCGGCGCACGCCGTGCTCCTCGACGCGAAGATCGAGTCCGAGCTCATCGACCTCGACCCGGCCGACGCCGCGGAGCTCCTCGCCTCCACGGGCCAGGACGAGTCGGGCCTCGACCAGCTCGCCCGCATCGGGTTCGAGACCCTCGGCCTGCAGACCTACCTGACGGCCGGTCCCAAGGAGACGCGCGCCTGGACCATCCCGCAGGGCGCGAAGGCACCCCAGGCGGCCGGCGTCATCCACACCGACTTCGAGCGCGGCTTCATCAAGGCCGAGGTCATCTCCTTCGAGGACCTCGTCGCCACGGGTTCGATCGCCGAGGCCCGTTCGCACGGAAAGGCCCGCATCGAGGGCAAGGACTACGTCATGCAGGACGGCGACGTCGTGGAGTTCCGCTTCAACGTCTAGAGCCACCCGTCGGCGGGAGCGAAGCGGTACCTAGGTGACGCAAACGGTCCCATCCTCGGGCCCTGGGCAGCGGTTCGCGTCACTTCGCTGAGTGCAGCGGCCGTCGCGCAGGCTCCGGGGAGGTGCGGTCAGGGCTACGCGTCGACGTGGCTGTCTCGCAGCTCCGCGGCATCCAGGGCCACTGTCGCCGCCCGGCGTCCCTCGGCGATGAGACGCGACGCGTCCCTCATCGTCCACTGGGCCATGCCCTCCATCTCGGGCTGGATGAGCACGACAGACGAGTCGTTCCTGAGGTCGCTGGTGCGGGTGACCGTGCGCATCATGCGCACGTTCTCCCACTTCGCGTGCAGACGCACCACGATCACCCGTGATGCTCCGAGTCCGCGAGTGGCCGTGACGGGAACGTTGTCGATCATGCCGCCGTCAGCCAGCAGTGCACCGTCGCGGCGGACGGGCGGAAGCAGCCCGGGGACGGCGATGGTCGACTTCAGCGCCACGCTCAGTGGTCCCCGATCGATCGTCACGGTGCGACGGGTGCGGAGGTCGGTGGCGACGGCTCCGAAGTGTCGGGGGAAGCTCTCGATGAGCGGATCGGTGCCGAACACGCGCAGCACGGCGTCGTCGAGGGCATGCGTGTCGAGCAGGCCCCATCGCGGGGCGAACGACCACCGGGCTATGGCGCGCCAGCGAAAGGCGAGAACCGCGCGCTCGATCTCCGCCGGTTCGAAGCCGGCGGCGTAGGCCGCTGCGACCAGAGCGCCGGAGCTGGTCCCCGACACGATCCCCGGGCGGATGCCGCGTTCCTCGAGCACCTGCAGGACGCCCACATGCGCCGCGCCGAAGGCGGCGCCGCCGCCGAGCGTCAGCCCGAGAGCACGATCATCACCCATGTGTCCTCCGCTCGGGTCTGCCGCCCAGAATCTAGCGTGCGGGCATTGGAACTTTCTGGGCGTTCGTGGTGGGCTTCCTGAGCGCACGCTGACCGACTCGCATTCGTGTCGGGGGCCCAAGCGCGTGCCAGCGGTCGCGGCGGCCACTACCGTTGGTGGGACCGTTGCTCCCAGGAGGACCCATGTCGTACGTCGTCGACTTCGTGAACGTTTCCACCGTCGGACTGGAGTCGTCTCCGGTCGCGGACGCCCTCGCCGGCCTGCGCGCCAACGAGGCGCGCTACTACAAGAACAAGTTCGACCACACCTTCACCGTCAGTACGGCCGACGAGGACCCGGATGCGCTGGAGCGGGTGAGCCGCGTCCTCAAGGAGGAGCGCGACATCGTCATCGAGTCCCGCCCGCTCGAGGTCACCGACTTCGAGGTCGACGGCACGCGGATGACCTACGTGTTCTACGAGTCCGGGCTCTCGATCAACGTGATGTACGGGCTCGAGGAGGGAGGCAAGCGCGCCGTCGGCTTCAAGCTCTCCGACGGGATGGAGGTTCCCGAGGAATTGGCCTCGCGCTTCAAGTTCGCGCGCCAGAAGTCCAAGCTGGCCGGCACCATCCGTGGCTCCTTCTTCGTGATCAAGGGCGAGTACTGAGCGACTACCGCCACGCATTCGCTGGCGAGTGATGACGATCCGGTGCAAGATCCATGGCGGCCGAGACACAGACAGGGTGTGAGGATCGCCAGCACAGCAGCCGACGCCGACGTGACCGAGGGAGCAGGGATGCCCGAGAGCGCCGACCCGCCACGAGCTGATCCGCCCCGAGGGGCCGACGCGGCGAGCCACGATGCCCTGTGGTTCACCGAGGTCGTGCGCGCGTACTCGACGGCCCTGGTTCGTTATTTCGCGCGACGCGGACCCAGGCAGGATGCCGACGACCTCGCCGCCGAGGTGTTCGCGACAGCTTGGCGCCGCCGCGACGACGTGCCGGACGACGCCGTACTGCCCTGGCTGTATCGCACGGCCGGGTTCACCCTCGCCAATCACCGGCGCAAGACGATCGATGTCCCCGTCGACGAGGTGCCGGAGGCCGGCACTGTGCGGGTGGGAGAGGACCCCGAACTCGCCGCCCTGTTCGATGCGGAGCTGCGGGGCGCCCTTGCGGCCGTCGGCGAGCGCGACAGGCAGATCCTCCTCCTGCACGCGTGGGAGGGTCTCGACGGCGAGGAACTCGCCGCGGTTCTCGGAATCTCCAGGTCGGGGGCGGATGCCGCTCTCTCGCGTGCCCGCAAGCGGCTCCGCGCATCCTGGGGCGAACGGATGTCGTTCTAGGCCTCGTGCAAGGTTCCCCGCTCGGCGCACATAGGCATGAGTAGGCGCACACACGGAGGCTGACATGAACGACGACAACGAACTCGACCCGGTCGCGCGGCTGCGCGCCGCCGATCCGGCATCCGAGGTCGAACCCCGCGCGGGATTCATCGACGACGTCGTCGTGGTCGCCACCGGGGAACACCCGGCGGGGGAGCCGGCCTCACCGGCGGCGGGGG
Organism: Leifsonia sp. Leaf264; assembly: GCF_001422325.1. Classification (GTDB taxonomy): domain Bacteria; phylum Actinomycetota; class Actinomycetes; order Actinomycetales; family Microbacteriaceae; genus Orlajensenia. The sequence continues at coordinate 672,031 of NZ_LMMR01000001.1, read as the reverse complement.
AGTCTGAGGTCGAACCGACCCCCGTCGTCGATCTCGGCACCGAGCGTGCGCGCCGCAGCCGCCGCTGGATCCCGATCGTCGCTGTCGCGGCCTCCCTGGTGGTCTTCGGCAGCGCCGGCTACGCGGTCGGGGCGTCCACCGGCGCACCGTCGACGGTCGCCGAGGGTGCGGCACCGCCCATTTCGCTGCAGGGCGCGAGTCGGGACTCGGGCAGCGAGGCCGGCGTCGGATCGGGAAGCGAGCCGAATGCCGCTGCCGGGCAGGCCCCGTCGGCGCAGAAGATGGCCGGGGGCGTCGACTCGATGTACGCCTACGGGTACGGCCGCAACAGCTTCAGCTCGTCGGGGCTCTCGACGGCGACCGGAACGGCGGCTGGCTACGGATTCGACGCCCGCGCGGCCTCGAATGCGGAGACTGTAGCGGCGCTCGCCGCAGCTCTCGGCGTGGACGGCACCCCCGAATTGAAGGACGGGGCGTGGATCGTCGGCTCCCGCGACGGCACGGCGCCTTCGCTGACAGTGAGCCTGGACGGCCTGCTGTCCTTCTCCTACTCGGATCCGCTGATCGTGCCGTGGCCCTGCGTGGACGGGGCCGAGCCCGCTCAACCGTGCGAGCAGACCGGCACCGGCGTGGTCCCCACCGAGGAGGAGGCGATCGGCAGCATCCGTTCGCTCATCGAGGCGGCCGGACTCGACCCCGAGGGCTTCGAGTACACCTCGGAGACGTGGGAGGGCTCGCTCACCCGCACGGCCCAGGCGTGGCCCGTCGTCGACGGTCAGCGCATCGACCAGCCGTGGAGCATCGAACTCGCCTCCGACGGGATCTTCTCCGCCTACGGCCCATTGGCGACTCTCGTGGCGCTCGGGGACTACGACGTCGTGAGCGAACAGCAGGCCTTCGAGCGACTCTCCGATCCGCGGTTCGGCGCCCAGATGACCAATCTGCCGATAGCGCTGCGCGACCCCGCTGCCGGTGCCGCACCGGCCGACGCACCGCAGGAGTGGGTGCCTCCGACAGAGCCGCCCGCGGCCCCGAGCGCCGGTGCCCCGGTCTCCTGGCCCGTCACCGACGTCGCCATCGTCAGCGCCAGGCTCGGCCTCGCGAGCCAGTGGCAGCCCGACGGAAGCGTGCTCGTCGTTCCCGCCTACGAGTTCACCGACGAGGGCGGCGGCACCTGGTCCGTCATCGCCGTCGCGGACTCGAAGCTGGACTTCGCGACGCAGTGACGCGACGCCGGCGGAACGGCATCCGTTGCCCGGGTTCACGGTGTCGGCCGTCTGTGGGAGGCTGACGTCATGCCGGAATCACCGGAAGTGCAGGCACTCGCCGAGGAGCTCGACGCCCGATTGACGGGTCGAGCGCTGTCGGATGCCGACGTGCTCGAGTTCCGCACGACGAAGACGAGGACCCGCCCGCCGGCATCCCTCGTCGGTCAACGGGTCACCGGCGTCACGAGACACGGCAAGCTCCTCGATCTCGCCTTCGGACCCCAGCATCTCGTGGTCTCGCTCGGTCGCCACGGCTGGGCCCGCTGGGGAGGAGCGGATGCCGCGGAGCCGCCCGCCGCCTCCGATGCCGCAGCGCCACCGCCCACCCTCGTGACGCTCGGCTTCGACGAGGAACCGGCGCTCGAGTTCACCGATGCCGGCGGCTGGGTCTCGCTCGGTCTCTGGGTCGTCGACGATCCCGCTGCTGTGCCCGCCGTGGCGAAGCTCGGTCCCGACCCCGCCGACCCCGCCTTCTCACGTGACGACTTCGACGGAGCCTTCGTCGGGCGCCGCAAGCAGCTGAAGGCCGTCCTGCAGGAGCAGGAGTCGCTCGCCGGCATCGGCAACGCCTACTCCGACGAGATCCTGCACGCGGCGAAGCTGTCACCGGTCGTGCACGCGTCGGATCTCGCCGCCGACGAGCTGACCCGGCTCTTCGACGCCACCGTGACCACCATCAACGGCGCGATCGATGCGCGGCGCGGCGTGCCGATCGCCCGGCTGAAGGAGACCAAGGTCGCCGCGATGCGGGTGCACGGCCGCACGGGCGAGGCCTGTCCGGTCTGCGGGGACACCATCCGCGACTTCTCCTTCGCGAGCACGACGGCGCAGTACTCTCCCGACTGCCAGACCGGTGGCGAGGTGCTTCCACTGAAGTCGTCCTGACCGACGACGACATCATCGAGCGAGGTTCCGATGCGCCGGAGTAGGGTCGGAATCGCCCAGCGCCGCAGCGGTCGTGGGCCGAGGGGAGCATCATGAGCAACCACACGTACCGGGTCACCGAGATCGTCGGAACATCGCCGGAGAGCACCGACACCGCCATCCGCAACGGCATAGCCCGGGCCTCGCAGACCCTGCGGAACATCGACTGGTTCGAGGTCGTGTCGACGCGTGGCGAGGTCGCCGACGGCGGTGTCGCGCACTTCCAGGTCACGCTCAAGGTCGGGTTCAGGCTCGAGGACTGATGGGTCGGCAGTGTCGAATTCGGTGAGGCGTCATCGATGGCTGTGACGGATGCCGACCGTCGGGTTCTCGCGCGCGCCGTCGAGTTGGCCCGCGAGGCGCTGGAGGCCGGCGACGAGCCGTTCGGCTCCGTGCTGACGGATGCCGCAGGCTCGACGCTGTTCGAGGACCGCAACCGGACGTCCGGTGGCGATGAGACCCGGCATCCGGAGTTCGAGATCGCTCGCTGGGCCGCGAACAACCTCGACCCGGACCAGCGTGCGCAGGCCGTCGTCTACACCTCCGGCGAGCACTGCCCGATGTGCTCGGCCGCGCACGCCTGGGTGGGCCTCGGTCGTATCGTCTACGCGGCATCGGCGACCCAGATCAGCGGATGGCGCTCCGAGTGGGGTGCTGCACCGAGCGCCGTCGCCGTGCTTCCCATCACGACGGTCGCGCCGGGCCTGCAGGTCGACGGCCCCGTGGATCCGTTCGCCGCCGAAGTGAGAGAACTGCTGAGACTGTCGACTGCCCGCGCCTGAACGCAAGCTCTCGCGAATGTCTCACGCTCTTGCCACACTGGAAGCGTGCCCGAGATGCCCGAGGTCCACGCGCTGGTCGCCTTCCTGGCGGAGCGCACCGTCGGCCACGCCATCAGCAAGGCGACGATCACCTCGTTCTCGGCGCTGAAGACCTTCGACCCGCCCATCGACGTGCTCTCCGGAGCCACGATCACGGCGGTGCGGCGGCACGGCAAGTTCATCGACATCGAGACTGATGCCGCCCATCTCGTGTTCCACCTCGCCCGCGCGGGCTGGCTGCGCTGGTCGGACGTGGTTCCTCCGACAGTCATCAAGCCCGGCCGCTCACCCATCGCGCTGCGCGTCAGGCTCGACGACGACTCGGGTTTCGACCTCACCGAAGCCGGCAGCAAGAAGTCGTTGGCGGTCTACGTCGTGCGCGATCCACAGGACGTCCCCGGCATCGCCCGACTCGGACCCGATGCCCTCGCCGACGACTTCACCCTGGAGGAGTTCGCCGAGCTGCTGCGTGGGCGCCGCACCCAGATCAAGGGACTGCTGCGCGATCAGTCCGTGATCGCGGGGATCGGCAACGCCTACTCCGATGAGATCCTCCACGTCGCCCGACTGTCGCCGTTCGCCATCGCGGCGTCGCTGACGCCCGAGACCGTCGAGAGCCTCTACGGCGCCATGCGTTCGACCCTGGCGGATGCCGCCGCGACGGCCTCGGGCAAGCCGCCGGCCGAGCTCAAGGATGCCAAGCGCGCCAACATGCGCGTGCACGCCCGGTCGGGCCTGCCGTGTCCGGTGTGCGGTGACACCGTGCGCGACGTCAACTTCCACGACTCGAGCCTGCAGTACTGCCCCACCTGCCAGACCGGGGGCAAGGTGCTCGCCGACCGCATCCTGTCGCGGTTGCTGAAGTAGGCGCGCCGATTCAGATGCCGGCGACGAGCGCGTCCCTCAACTCCTCGGTGATGTCCGGCGTCTCGTCGACGTCGACGGCGAGGGCCTGCACCGCGCGGCTGTAGTAGTTGCGAGCCGCGGCGGCCAGGGTGATGTCGAGGATCTCGCGGTCGGTGAAGCCGACGTCCCGCAGGCGCCGGCTGTCGGCATCCGTCATCACCGAGGCGTCGATGCTCACCTGCTCGGCGAAGGCCATCATCGCGACCTCGGCCTCGGTCAGGTCGGCGTCACGGTAGTCGCGCGCGAGGCGCACCAGCTGATCCTCGTCGAACAACGACAGGGTGAGCGTGCGTCGGCCGTGTGCCAGCCTGCAGTGCTGCGAACGGGCACCCCGGGCCGCGGCGAGGGTCACGAGCTCGTAGCGCCGCTTGCCCATCGGGCGACCGATCGCGGTGATCAGGGCCTCCCAGGCGTCGTAGGCCTCCGGATGCAGCCCCATCACGCGCGTGTGAGCGGCGACGAAGCCCTGATCGGCGATGTCGTCCGCGTAAAGCTCGGCCAGCCTGCCCGTGGCCTCGTCGTCGGGGACTGTGCGGATGATCGCCATGATCGTGCCTCCTCTGCTGGCCGTCCGTCCATGCTCGCACCGGGCCGGGCCGGGCGGAAGAGACGATTTCCTCGTCGGCCGCGCGCTATTCCGGCTCGGTGAGCAACCGGGCGTAGTTCGCCATCGAGCGCCGGTACCGGGGGAGGTGAGGCACGAGCGCCTCGATCGCCACACGGAGGGCCTCGTCGGAACGGCCGAGGTCGTGCAGGATCAGCGCCCGTACCGCGCTCGGTGCCCCGCCGAGGGCATGCGGGTCGGCGTCGGCGATGATCGCGAGAGCGGCATCCGGATCTCCCAGCACCCGCCGAGAGCTCGCCATCTGCACGAGGGTGCGCGCGTGGCGCACGGGGGCGAGTCCCGCGGCGAGACCGGCTTCGTAGTGGCCGACGGCCTCCGCGGTCCGACCCGTCGAATCGCGGATGCAGCCACGCTCGAACTCTGCGCGGCCATCGGCCGTCGGGCACTCGGCCGCGAGCGCGTCGAGACGCGCGACCAGGGGATCCGCTTCCTCATCGCTCTCCGGAGGAGCGGCGTCGAAGGTCTCCCAGAATGCGCGGATGCCCTGTTCCCAGTCGTCGATGCTCATGCGGCAACGCTACAGAGCCGCCCGGTGCTGCCGTGGCAGGCGGTGCCGCGGGCGGGTGACCGGGCAACGACCGGGCGACGACCGAACGACGGCCGGGCGTCAGGCCGCTGCGTACCTCTTCGCCGAGCGTGCCCTGGCCTTCTCGGCCTCCTCTTCGCGGCTCTTGGGCGGGGAGCTGCTCACGAGGTCCTCGAGGAGGTGCCCGGTGATGTGGGCGATCTCGGCGACGGCCTTGTCGAAGGCCTCGGCGTTGGCCTTCGACGGCTTGGTCGTCCCGCTGATCTTGCGCACGTACTGCAGGGCTGCGGCGTGCACCTCGTCATTCGTCGCGGCGGGCTCGAAATTGTGGAGGGTGTGGATCGATCGACACATGCATCAAGGGTACGCAGCACCCCCGACGTCTGGAAAGGCCTCGCCACCCCGAACCGCGCCGCTGATTCCTGTCCTCTGACCGTGAAGCATGGTCATCTCCGCCGTGACGTGGTTCGCTGGCATCATGGCCGAGCAGTCGCACGGGTGACCACCGTGGGCTTCGCGCGACGGCCGTGACGGACTGGGACTGGGGGATGCCATGCCGACCGATGACATCGCGACACTCGCGATCTACTCCGACCACTTGAGCGCAGCGGCCGTCACGACGGCGCTGGGGGTGGAGCCGACCTCCATCCACGAGATCGGCGACACCCGCCGGCGCTCACGGTCGCGACGGGCGGGCAGCCATTCGCCGACGCAGTACACGCACTCGCTCTGGGAGCACACAGTGCGAGCGGATCCGGGGCTGTCGACGGTGGCGGATGCCGCAGGCTCGACCAGCATCCGTCTGCTCGTCGAGGTGTTCCGCGAGAAGCAGGCGCAGCTCGACCGGCTGCGGGACGACTACGAGCTGCGCCTGTGGTGGTCGGCCATCTCGTCCAGCACCCAGGCGCCGTTCGTGTTCGACGCCGAGCTCATCCGCGGGCTCGCCGTCATCGGCTGCGACCTGTACGGCACCGCGTACCTCGAGGCCGACGGCATCGATGCCGTGCTCTGAGCGCGGCCCGGGTCGCCGACGCCGATTCGTCGTCAGTCGGTGACGGATGCGGCATCCGGCAGCCGGGTTCCCGTGAGCTGTTCGGCGACGGTCCACAGCGACGCGGCGAGGTCGACACCCCGTGCCGAGCGCGGCGGATCGACGCGTTTCGTCGGCCCGACCAGTCCCAGTCGGTTCGGTCCGTAGTAGGCACCCTGCGGTGCGTGGGGAGCTGTGGCCGCGAACAGCAGCGGCTCCGTGCCCTGCTCGACATCCTGCGACGGCACGATGGTGCGGTCGCCGGCGAGCAGCGACCGGCGGGGTGTCTCACGGCCGAGGTTCGCGCCGGAGCTCTGCAGGTTGGTGCGGGTGAAGCCGGGGTGGGCGAGCGTGCTGATCAGAGGCCAGCCCCGCTCCTCGGCGATCCGGGCGAGGTGCTGGGCAGCGAGCATGTTCGCCAGCTTCGACTGGGCATAGGCCAGCATGGGCACATAGCGCCGGTCGACGTACTGCAGGTCGTCGAAGTGGATCCGCCCGGCGTTGGCCACACCGCTCGTCAAGGTGGTGACGCGAGGCCGGGCGCCTTCCAGGACGAGCGGGAGAAGCAGGTTGGTCAGGGCGAACGGACCGAGGAAGTTGGAGCCGAACTGCAGCTCGAACCCGTCGCGGGTCTCCATCCGCTTCGGCGGTGCCATCACACCGGCATTGTTGATCAGGGTGTCGACGGGTCGGCCATCGGCGATGAGCGAGTCCGCGAAGGCGTGCACCGTCGCCAGCTCGGACAGGTCGATGTGCCTCACCTCGAGGCTCGCGGCCGGGACCTGGTCCAGGATGTCGGCGCGGGCCGCCTCGCCCTTGTCGGGGGAGCGAACGGCCATGACGACGTGGGCACCCGCTGCAGCCAGGCGCTTGGTGGCCTCCCGGCCGGTGCCGCTGTTCGCGCCGGTGACGACGATGAGGCGTCCTGACTGATCGGGCACTGTGTACATGGAGGCTCCTTCGGGCGATAATAGACCGCTGGTCTGTTATGGCCACGGTAACAGACCGCGGGTCTGTTATTTCCGACGATGAGGAAAGACTCAGGATGAACGTCGCAGCACCGTTCCATCGGGCTCGCAGCGACGAGCAGCGCGCCGAGCGGCGCGAGGCGATCCTGGATGCCGCTGCAGCGGTCCTCGCCGAGTCGCGCGTCTCCGAGCTGAGCCTCACGGCCCTGGCGCACCGCGTCGGACTCGCGAAGTCGAATGTGCTGCGCTACTTCGATTCTCGCGAGGCCGTGCTCCTCGAGCTCTACGATCGGGAGTTCCGTGCCTGGCTGGCGTCGGTGACGACGTCGACGGATGCGGACCCCGCTGCGGCCGCGACGATCGACGGCCTCGCGGCCATCATCGCCGCCACCGCCGCCGACAGGCCGGTGTTCTGCGACCTCTGCGCCAGTGCCGCCGTGGTCCTCGAACGGAACGTCTCCGTGGCGGCGGCCGCCGCCTACAAGCGCTCGGCGCTGGAGACCACGCGTGCCCTGGCCGACATCGCCCGTCCCGTGCTCGGTGACGATGCGGATGCGGCAGCCCTCGCCTTCTCGGGTGGCACGATCATCGTCATCGGCGGACTGTGGGCGGCATCCCAGCCCTCCCCGGCGATGGCGGAGGCCTACGCCGCCGATCCGGCCCTCGCGGCCATGCGCATCGACCTGCGCACGGGGATCAGGGAGCTCGTCGCCACGCTGCTGGCCGGCCTGCGCGAACGGGTGCCGCGGCTCGACTGAACGACCTCGTGCGATCCGTCGCGCTTCGGATACACTGACGGCGACCCCCTGACGGGGGACAACCACAACTGCACGTACTCTGGCTGCTGACGGCCTCGTATCGACAATGGAGTGATCGTGGGACGTCACACAGTGAAGCGACGCCGTCCGGGCCTGATCTGGGGTTCCATTTCCGCGCTGGTCGCCGTGTGCCTCGTCGCCGGCGGCGGCATCGCCTGGGCCAACGGCTCACTCGACGACATCCTTCCCACGGGCTCTGCCACTCCTGACTGCGAAGCGACGACCTCGTTGTCCGTCGTCGTCGATCCGGCCATGGCGCCGGTCATGAAGGCCATCGCCGCCGAACACGATGCCGACACGGGCTGCGCCGAGACCACGGTGACAGCCCAGGACTCGGCCGATACGGCCGCGGTGCTCGCTGCCGGCGGCGACCCTCACGCCGACGTCTGGATCCCGGATTCCGCCGCCTGGGGCAGCCGCACCGACGCGACGGCCGCGTCGCTCGGTCGCCCGGCTCCCATGGTGGACTTCGGCGAACCCGTCGCGACCACGCCCGTCGTGTTCGCCGCCCCGGCCGCGCAGGCGTCGACCTTCGCCGAGAAGCAGGGCGTGGGGTGGTCGTCGGTCCTCGACGGGTCAGTGGTCGCCCTGCTGCCCGACCCCGAGGCCAACGGAGCCAGCCTCGCCGCGCTCGGCGCCCTGGGCCAGCATGCGCCTGCTGACGACCCCCGCCTGTTCGCCGGTGCGATGATCGCTCTGGGCAAGTCCATCCCGCGGTCGCTGGACGCCGCGCTCGCCTCGGCGGAATCGGCATCCGATCCCACCGTCGTCATCACGACGGAGCAGGCCGTGGCGGCGGCCAACGCCACCCCCGGCGAAGACCAGTTCCTCGCCCTCTACCCGTCGGACGGCACGGCGGGCGTCGCGTATCCCTTCGTCCGCATCGGTGGGGAGTCGACCGGCGACGACGGTCTCGACGCCGCCATCGACGATTTCGAGAAGGCCGTGCACGCCGCGGCCGACATCATCACGGCTGCGGGTTTCCGCGAGGGCGACGGCACCGGAGCCGTCGACGCTCCGGGCGTGGTCGCCCAGCCCGTCGTGCTGATGGCCGGAGCCGACGGCGCATCGCAGCTCGGCATCCTGCGCACGTGGGGCGTGCTCACCCTGCGGTCGCGCATGCTCGCCGCCATCGACGTCTCCGGCTCCATGGCGGAGCCCGCCGAGAGCGGGCTCCGGCGCATCGACATCTTCCAGCAGGCGGCATCCGGAGCCCTGCAGAAGTTCTCGGGCGAAGTGGAACTCGGGGTCTGGGTGTTCTCGACCCGACGCGACGGGGAGCAGGACTGGGAAGTCCTCGCGCCGATCTCACCGCTGGGGGATGCGGCGCACAGTCGACTGATCGCCGACATCATCGCCTCGCTGCCAGCCCGGCTCGGAGGGGCCACCGGCCTGTACGACACCACCCTCGCCGGCGTCGAGCGCGTGCGTGACGGCTACGACGCGTCGAAGGTCAACTCGCTCCTGGTCATCACCGACGGGAGGAACGAGGACGAGAACGGCATCTCCCTCGACGAGCTGTTGGCGCGATTGGAGCAGCAGGCCGACCCCGACAAGCCCGTGCCCGTCATCATGATCGGCTTCGGCCCCGACACCGATCTCGACGCCATGACGAAGATCGCCAAGGTCACGGGAGGAGCCGCCTATTCGGCGACCAAGCCCGAGGACCTGGGTGACGTGCTCGTCGACGCGCTCTCGCAGCGCTCCTGTCGCCCCGACTGCTGAGCCGACGGCGCTTCGAGTGCCTGCCCGATCCGCCCCGCGATCAGGGAGATTCCTCCGAGAGCGCTGGGAGCTGTGCAGAGGGGATGCGCCCCGAACGGGGGAGTCGCTACTGTAACCACTAATGGTCACAGAAGGGATCAACGAATGACCGACGAGTACACCCGACGTCTCGCCTCTCAGTTCGCCGTCGATCGCACCCAGATCGACAATCGCCGTATCCTCGGCGACGACCTGTCCCGGCTTCGCGAGGTCGAACATTTCGCCTCCTTCCCGACGGATGACGACGCCCAGGCGGCCGTCCGCGAGCTCGAACGGCTGTCGTTCCGGTGCTCGACGATGTCGACGAGCTCGTCGCACGTCATGTGCGCCGTGCGCCTCGACGCTGTCGACGAGGAGAGCGCCCGGTACTTCGTGCGTGCAGTCACGGCCATCGTCGACGCTCACGCCGGAGACTACGACGGCTGGGGCGCGCCCGTCGTCACAGCTCGTCGGCCCCTCGTGGTGGTTCCCGATTCTCCTGACGAGATCCGCTGGGCGTGACGGCCCTCCGTCTCGCACCGTGGCGGATTCTCGACGAAGTGTGACCCTCGACCGGCGGCCGTGGAGCGAGCTGCACTGGCAGAGTTGACTCCCATGAGCATCGTGATCGTGCCCGGGATCGACGGGTCGGGTGACCGGCACTGGCAGACACTCTGGCAGCGTGCCGACGCCGGCATGGTGCGCATCGAGCTGGCCTCCTGGAGCGAACCCGACCTCGAGGACTGGATCGCCGCACTCGATGACGCCGAGGCACGCGCGCGGGCGGTCGACCCCGGATCCGGCATCCTCGTCGTGGCCCACAGCCTCGGATGCCTCGCCGCCGTCGAATGGCTGGGGCGCGGGCACGGGGCGGGAGTCGTCGGCGCTGTCCTGGTGGCACCGCCCGACGAGGCGATCGCCGTGTTCCCGGAGCGCTGCCCGAGCTTCATCGGGATCGCCCGGCACCCGCCATCGGTTCCGCTGCTGCTGATCGCGAGCAGCGATGACCCCTTCTGCTCGACGGATGCCACGGCTCGGCTGGCGGAGCGGTGGAGCGCCGAGCTCGTCGTCGCCGGCGATCTCGGGCACATCAACAGCGACAGTGCGCTCGGGACGTGGGCCGACGGCCGGAGGCTCGTCGACGACTTCGCGGGCAGGGTGTTCAGCGCCGCAGCCTGACCGGCGTCAGTGCGCCATGACTCCCTCGGGGGCGTCGACGGGCTTGCGGATGAAGAACGCCGCGACGATGCCGAACATGGAGATGATCGCTCCGGCCAGGAACGCCGCCTGCACGCCGCCGGCAGCCGCCGCGTCTGCACTCGCCCCCGCAGCACTCAGCGTCGCCGTCTGGGTGGCCATCAGGGTGATGAAGAGGGCGGTGCCTGCAGCGCCGGCCACCTGCTGCACGGTTCCGATCACGGCGCTGCCGTGCGAGTAGAGGTGCGGTTGCACCGAGCCGAGTCCCGCAGTGAACAGTGGGGTGAACAGGAAGGCGAGGCCGACGCTCAGCACGATGTGGGCCGCGAGCACGAAGAGCGGCGACGTGTCCTCGGACACCGTCGTCAGCGCCCACAGCACTCCGCTCACGACGATGGCGCCGGGAACGAGGAGAACGCGCGGACCGACCCTGTCGTAGAGGCGCCCGACCAGCGGTGCGAGCAGGCCCATGATGAGCCCACCGGGCAGCAGGATGAGGCCGATCTGCCAGGTCGGCAGGCCGAGCACCTGCTGCATGTAGATCGGCAGCACGATGATGGTGCCGAACAGCGCCATCATGCTGACGGCCATCATCACGACGGAGAACGAGAACGTCCGTGAGGTGAAGACGCGCAGGTCGAGAAGTGCGCGGTCCCGGCGCTGCAGCAGGAGCTGGCGCAGGATGAACGCGGCCAGCGAGAGGATGCCGACGCCGAGCGAGATCCACATGGGCATCGCGGCGATGACGGCGTCCTCGCCGGCTGCCGGAGTCTCGCCGATGCGGCTGAGCCCGTAGACGATGCCGCCGAATCCGAAGGCCGACAGCACGACCGAGAGGGCATCGATGGGGGCCTTGCGCGTCTCGCCGACGTTCTGCAGGCGGCGGTAGCCGAGCAGGAGCATCGCCAGCGCGATGGGAAGCACGATCCAGAACATCCAGCGCCAGGACAGCAGCGAGAGCACGACGCCCGAGATGATCGGACCGATGGCCGGGGCCACCGAGATCACGATCGACACGTTTCCCATGGTCCTGCCGCGTTCGGCCGTGGGAACCACGGTCATGATCGTGGTCATCAGCAGCGGCATCATGATGGCCGTTCCCGAAGCCTGGATGATGCGGGCGGCCAGGAGCACCTCGAAGCCCGGAGCAAGGGCGGCCAGCAGGGTGCCGATCGAGAACAGCGTCATCGCCGTGATGAACATGGCCCTGGTGGTGAAGCGCTGCAGCAGGAAGCCCGTCACGGGGATGACGATGGCCATGGTGAGCATGAACGAGGTCGAGAGCCACTGGGCCGCACGTGCGTCGATTCCCAGGTCGAGCTGGAGCGTCTTGATGGCGACGCTCATGATCGTCTCGTTCAGGATGACGACGAATGTGGCCACCAGCAGTACCCACAGGACGTTGCGTTCGCGGCCGGCGCGTGACGAGCGTTCTGCGGCGGTCTCGGCAGCACCGACGGCATGGCCGGTGGCGAGATCACTCGGCGCCGGGGCGTCGGCGGTGGTCTTGTCGGTCACGGGGATCCCCTTAGCGATGCGAGGTCTGGGCTGGGCGAACGAGGGCGGCGCCGGCCCCGAACAGCTTTCGCGTGTACTGAATGCGAACCCGACCGGGAGGATGCACATTCCCGATCCGATCGAGAATTCACTTCGAGGTGCGAGTCTTCAGCGAGGGTAACGCGACCCGCCGACAGGGCGGCGTACTCTGAGGCCGTCCGTCCGCCCCACCGAAGGATCCCATGGCCGTCATCGACAACGCCGTCTACGTCGACGGGAAGCGGGTGGCGACGCCCGAGACCCTCGACCTCACCCTCGAGGCCAAGGCCGAACTCGGCGGCTTCGCCTGGATCGGGTTGTACAGGCCCAGCGAGACCGAGCTGAGCGCCGTCGCGGCCGAATTCGGCCTGCACCACCTTGCGGTCGAGGACGCCAGCACCGGACACCAGCGCGCGAAGCTGGAGCGCTACGGCGACACCCTGTTCGTCGTGCTGCGCCCGGCACGCTACCTCGACGACGTGGAGGAGGTTGAGTTCGGCGAGGTGCACATCTTCGTCGGGCCGGACTTCGTGGTCAGCATCCGTCATGCCGAGGCACCCAACCTCGCTGCGGTGCGACACAGGCTCGAGGCGGCACCAGACCTGCTCGCCCAGGGACCCGAGGCCGTGCTCTACGCCATCCTCGACGAGGTCGTCGACGAGTACACGCCGGTCATGGCGGGCCTCGAGAACGACATCGACGAGATCGAGGACCAGATCTTCGATGGCGACCAGGCCGTGTCACGCCGCATCTACGACCTCTCGGGCGAGGTCATCAAGTTCCAGCGCGCCACCCAGCCTCTCGTCGGCATGCTCGCCGGCCTGCAGGCTGGTTCGGAGAAGTACGGCGTCGACATCGAACTGCAGCGCCATCTGCGCGACGTGAACGACCACGTGCTGCGCATCATCGACCGCGGCGACTCCTACAGGCAACTGCTGCAGAGCGCCCTCACGGTGCAGCTCACCCTGGTGGGCCAGCGCCAGAACGACGAGATGCGCAATCTCTCGGAGACGAACATCGCCCAGAGCGAGGAAGTGAAGAAGATCTCCAGCTGGGCGGCCATCCTGTTCGCGCCCACCCTCGTCGGAACCGTCTACGGCATGAACTTCGACCACATGCCCGAGCTGCACTGGACCCTGGGCTACCCGTTCGCCCTGCTGCTCATGCTGGCGATGGGGTTCGGGCTGTACAAGGTGTTCAAGAAGCGCGGCTGGCTGTAGGGCGCCAGCGCGTAGGCGTGTCGGCGGTCGGCGCGTCGGCGCGTCGGCGTGTCAGTGCTTCAGCCGCGGATGCCGGAGACGGCCTCGACGGCCTGAGCCGTGGCGGCGGCGGCCGTCGCGAGCTCGTCGGCCGTCGTCGTGCTCGCGAGGGTGAAGCGCACGGCCGTCTGCGCGACCTCGGCGTCGAGGCCGAGCGCCAACAGCACGTGCGATGCCTCCTCGCTGCCGGCCGCGCACGCCGATCCGCTGGAGCTGATGATGTCGCGCTGCTCCAGTTCGAGGAGCACGGCCTCGCCGCTGGTTCCCGGGAAGACGAAGGATGCGGTGCCGGGCAGTCGCCGGGTCGCGTCGCCGGTCAGACGTGCCGAGGGGACGGACGCGAGCACGGCCGCGATGAAGGCGTCTCGGCGCTCGGTCGCCCCGGCCGCCGCGTCAGCCCGCTCCGCCTCGGCCAGGCGCAGCGCTGTGGCGAAGGCGACGGCTCCGGCCACGTTCTCGGTGCCGCTGCGGCGTTCGCGCTCCTGACCGCCACCGTGGAGCACGGGTTCGAGCGGGATGCGTCCGCGCACGATGAGGGCGCCGATGCCCTTGGGTGCGCCGACCTTGTGCCCGGCCAGCGAGAGGGCGTCGACGCCCAGCTCGTCGATGCCCAGGGGGAGCCATCCGGCAGCCTGCACGGCATCGGTGTGGAACGGGATCCCGCGTGCCGAGGCCACGGCCGCCAACTCGGCGATGGGCTGGACCGTGCCGACCTCGTTGTTCGCGTACTGGATGCTCACCAGGGTCGTGTCGTCGCGGATCGCGGCGGCGAGATCGGCGGCCGAGACGAGGCCGCCGGCGTCCACGGGCAGCACCGTGACCTCGAAACCGTGCACCCGCTCCAGGAACGCGACGGACTCGAGCACGGCCTCGTGCTCGATCGGCGTGGTGACGATGTGCCGGCCCCGAGGCGTCGCCAGGGTCATGCCCTTGACGGCCAGGTTGTCGGCCTCGGTGCCGCCCGAGGTGAAGATCACGTCGCCGGGTCGGCATCCGGTCACGCGGGCGACCTCGGCACGGGCGTCGCGCAGGGCACGGGCGGCGATCTCGCCCACGGAGTGCACGCTCGACGGGTTGCCGAAGCTTCCGGTGAGGAACGGCCACATGGCCTCGATCGCCTCGCGCCGCACCGGCGTCGTCGCGGCGTTGTCGAGGTAGATCACGGTGAGCTCGTGCTGGCGGATGGAGCCGTGACGGATGCCGCGGATCCTGCGGTCGCTGTCGAGTTTGCGGTCGCCTCGATCACCACGTCGAGCCCGAGGTCGAGTGAGCGCACGGAGTGGGTCAGGGCGCCAACCGAGATGACGTCGACGCCGGTGGCGGCGATGGCGCGGACGGTGTCGAGGTTCACGCCCCCGCTGGCCTCGACGATCGCACGTCCGGCGACGATGGCGACGCCCTCCCGCAGCTGATCCGGTGCGAAGTTGTCGAGCATGATGGTGTCGATGCCGGCCGCCAGCACGGGCTCGATCTGGTCGATGCGGTCGACCTCCACCTCGAGATGCGTCGTGTGCGACAGGCTGGCGCGCACGGCGAGGAGCGCATCCGTCACCGACAGGCCTCCGGCGGTGAGAACGGCGAGGTGATTGTCCTTGGCCATGACCGCATCCGAGAGCGAGTGTCGGTGGTTGTGGCCGCCGCCATCGCGCACGGCCTGGCGCTCGAGCACCCGGAGCCCCGGCGTGGTCTTGCGGGTGTCGACGATGCGCGCCCTCGTGCCCTCAGCCTCGGCGACGTAGCGGGCCGTGAGGGTGGCGATACCGGCCATGCGCTGCACGAAGTTCAGCCCGATGCGCTCGGCCTGCAGGATGCCGTGGGCCGGGCCAGAGACCTGGGCGAGCACGGCGCCGGCCGCGAAAGGCTCGCCGTCGGCCACGTCGAGCGTCACGACGATGCGCGGGTCGGTGAGCCTGAAGGCCGCCTCGAAGACGCTGGCGCCGCTGAATACGCCGGACTCGCGCGCCACGAGACGGGCTGTCGCCGACGCGGCCTCGGGGATGAGGGTCGCGGAGGTGATGTCGCCCCACGGAGCGTCCTCCTCGAGCGCGGCGGCCACGATGCGGTCGATGGCGGCTGGGGTCAGCATGCGAGCGAGTCCTCTCGAAGGGGAGCGCGAACCGCCTGGTGCGGGTTCGCGACGGGGAAGTCGGAGCGGAAGTGGGCGCCGCGCGACTCCTCGCGGGCGAGGGCGGCGTCGACGATGAGTCGGGCGAGGTCGAGCAGGTTCGCATCCTCGATGACGGATGCCGCACACGCACGCGTGGTGGCTGGTCGCTGCAGCCCTGCGAGTTCGGCGCGAGCGGCGCGGAGGCCGTCGCCCGATCGCAGCACTCCGGCCCGCTCCCAGAGCAGCCCCTGGATCCGCTCACGGAGGGTGCCGGCAACCTCCGCGTCCGCCGCATCCGCCGCCGCATCCGCCGCCACGTCCGCTGGCAGAGCCACAGACGCGCCAGCGGCTGCGGCGAAGCCGAGGAGACCAGTGCGTGGTCCCTTTGCTTCGCGGCGCTCGCTTCGCTCCCGTCGCTCTGCGAGCGGGGCAGTCCCCAGGTCACGCACGGCCCGATCCGCGAAGACCGCAGCCTCGAGCAGCGAGTTCGACGCCAGGCGGTTCGCACCGTGCACGCCCGTGCACGCGACCTCGCCCACGGCGTACAGGCCGGCGAGCGAGGTGCGCCCCCACGTGTCGGTCGCGACGCCGCCCATCCAGTAGTGCGCGGCCGGCGACACCGGAACCGGCTGCACGGCCCAGTCGTAGCCGGCGGCCCTGCACGCTGCGGTGATGGTGGGGAAGCGGGCTTCGAGCTCCTCGCGGCCGATGGCCGTGGCGTCGAGCAGCACGGGGGAGCCGCCCTGAGCCGCCATCTCGACGGCGATGGCCCGAGCGACCACGTCGCGGGGAGCGAGTTCGGCGAGCGGATGCACGTCGAGCATGAGGCGCTCGCCGCGGGCGTTGCGCAGCACGGCGCCCTCGCCACGAACGGCCTCGGAGACGAGGGGCGTCCCCGGGACGGCCAGCGCCGTGGGGTGGAACTGCAGGAACTCGAGATCGGCCATCCGCGCACCGGCCCGCCACGCGGCCGCGGCGCCGTCGCCCGTCGCAACGGCGGGGTTCGTCGTGTGGCGGTACAGCTGGCCCGCGCCTCCGGTCGCGAGGATCACGGCGTCGGCGCGGATCTCCCAGCGCGAGACCGGAGTCGCTGCGGGTGGGAAGGGCTTCGGACCCGCAGCATCGTCGTTCTCGGCGGCGCGAGGGGCGCCGGCGGCAACGCCCGACCACTCGGGACCCTGCAGCAGGGCACCGACGACGCCGCCGGCATCGGTCATCAGCTCGACGAGCAGGGTGTGCTCGTGGATCTCGGCAGCACGCTGCCGCACCGTCGCGATGAGGGCGTGCTCGATGGCGGCGCCTGTCGCGTCGCCGCCGGCGTGCAGCACGCGAGCTCGACGGTGCGCGGCTTCGAGTCCCCGTGCCAGGCCGGAGCCCGACGCGTCGCCGTCGAAGGCGACGCCGAAGCGGATGAGGTCGCGCACCCGGGCCGGTCCCTCCTCCACCAGCACGCGGGCGGCATCGATGTCGCAGAGGCCGTCGCCGGCGCTCAGGGTGTCGAGCAGATGGGCGTCGGTCGAGTCGTCGGGGAACAGGGCAGCCGCGATGCCGCCCTGGGCGTAGGCGGTGTTGCTCTCGGCGAGGGCGCCCTTCGTCACGAGCGTGACGCTGTGGCCGGCATCCGTCGCCCGCACGGTGGCGAACAGCCCCGCGAGGCCGCTGCCGATCACCAGCACGTGCATGGTCAGGCTCCGACGACGGCGGTGACAGGGGCCGGGGCGGTGACGGATGCGGATCCGCCGCCGGATGCCGGAGGCCTGGCGGCCAGCATCCGCTCCAGTGCGACCCGGGCCGGAGCGGCGACGTCGTCGCCCACCGTGATGCGGTTGAGCACCTCGGCCGGCCGCTCCGCCGAGCCGACGAGGGCCTCGAGCACCCACGCGAGGTAGCCCGGGTGGATGCGGTACATCGTCGAGCAGGGGCAGATCACCGGATCGAGGCAGAAGATCGTGTGCTGCGGGTACTGCGCGGCGAGACGCTGCACGAGGTTGATCTCGGTGCCGATGGCGAAGGTCGAGCCCGCCGGCGCCGCGGCGATCGCCTTGGTGATGTAGTCGGTCGAGCCGTACTCGTCGGCCGCATCGACCACGGCCATCGGGCACTCCGGGTGCACGATCACGCGCACGCCGGGGTGGTCGATGCGCGCCTGCGCGATCTGGTCGACCGTGAAGCGGCGGTGCACGCTGCAGAAGCCGTGCCAGAGGATGACCTGCGCGTCGAGCAGCTCGGCCTGCCCGTTGCCGCCCAGCGCCTTGCGCGGGTTCCACATCGGCATCTGCTCGAGGGGTACTCCCATGGCCTTGGCGGTGTTCCGGCCGAGGTGCTGGTCGGGGAAGAAGAGCACGCGCTGGCCGCGCTCGAACGCCCACGCCAGCACCGTCTCCGCGTTCGACGAGGTGCAGACGATGCCGCCGTGCTCACCGCAGAAGCCCTTGAGCGCCGCCGACGAGTTCATGTAGGTCACGGGGATGACGGGAACACGGCCGTCCGCATCGGGCTCGGTGCCGTAGAGGGCCTCGAGCTGCTCCCAGCACTCCTGCACGGAGTCGATGTCGGCCATGTCGGCCATCGAGCAGCCGGCGGCGAGGTTCGGCAGGATGACGGCCTGCTCCGGCCGCGACAGCAGGTCGGCGGTCTCGGCCATGAAGTGCACGCCGCAGAAGATGATGGCCTCGGCGTCGGGCTTCGCCTTCGCCGCGTTGGCGAGCTGGAACGAGTCGCCCACGAAGTCGGCGTAGGCGATGACCTCGTCGCGCTGGTAGAAGTGCCCGAGGATGACGACGCGCTCGCCGAGGGTCTCCTTCGCTGCTCGGATGCGGGCGTCGAGCTCGTCGGCGGATGCCGTGCGGTAGGCGGACGGAAGCTCACCCTGCCGCGGTGAGCCGACGGGGATCACGTCGCCCATCGACGACCCGGGTCCGTAGCCCAGGGGGCCGGCGTCGAACTCCCAGGGGCCGGCGGCGAGGTCGGGGGAGCAGGTGCTTCCCTCGGCCTGGCCGGCCTGGACGAGCTGGATGGTGCGGTCGACGGATGCATCGACGGATGCGCCGCCGAGCTCGATGCGCGAGATGGTCATCGCTGTTCTCCTGTGGATGGAACGGACGGAGCGGACACTGACGGGCCGGCCACTGACTGGCCGCCCGGAACGGACTCTGGGCCGAGGGGCCCGCGGTCGGCGAGGTCGATGGAGGCGTCGTAGCGGTACAGCCGCGGCGGGCGATGCCTGGTGCCGGCGACGACCTCTCCGGTCGCGACGACGGTGCCGGATGCCTCGACCGTGCGACGGAAGTTGGCCGGGTCGATGGGGCGTTGCAGCACGGCCTCGTAGACCTCGCGCAGCTCGGCGAGGGTGAAGGTCGCCCCGAGGAAGGCGTGCGCGATGGCGGCGTACTCCACCTTGGTGCGCAGCCGCCAGAGCGCGTAGTCGATGATGCGGTTGTGGTCGAAGGCGAGCGGCGGCAGTTCGTCGGCGACGAACCAGCGCACGTTCTCGCTCTCGGACGCCCGTTCGGCCTCCGCGGACTGCACCATCGCCCAGTAGACGACCGAGACGACGCGGCGGCCGGGGGAGCGCTCCAGCTCACCGAAGGTGTAGAGCTGCTCGAGGTAGGTGGGCGCCAGCCCCGTGGTCTCGCCGAGCGTTCGAGCCGCAGCGCTGACCAGCTCCTCGTCGACGGGGAGCCAGCCGCCTGGCAATGCCCAGAGGTCCTTCTGCGGGTTCCTCGTGCGGCGCACCAAGGGGATCCAGAGCGTCATGCGCCCGGTCGTCTCGTGCGGACGCAGCGCGAAGATGACCGTCGAGACGGCCAGGGCGGCGGCGTCCGTCGCCCCCGGTGCCCGTTCCGGCATCGCTCCTGCTGCAGTCATGGCCGCATCCGTTCGAGTGGAAGTCGAGTAAAGGTCAGAGTGACCGTAACTCACTGGACTCACCTTACAGTCATATCGACCTGAACTCCAATCCGAGCACGCGGCCACCGTCTGAAGGCGAAGCGGCCTCGGTGTGAAGGCGCCGGTGCCTCGAGCCGCGGATTCCCGGGCACGCCGCAGCGCCGATGCCTTCACACGGTGGCGGCACGAGGCCGAGCATGCGCCTGCACCCGGTAGACTGTGGCGCACAATCGCATATCGGGCCATCGACGCCTTGCGGGAGAGCCGGATCAACCGGCACCGACGGAGCAAGCCTCCCCGCCAATCTCTCAGGTCACTACACCGCAAGAACGAGGCCGCTCTGAAAAGCGGATGTCGCCACGCGACGTCCCGCCGACGGTGAAAGTCCGAGCGCCTCGCGCGCCGGGTGAAACTCTCAGGCCAATGACAGAGGGGGAGTTCCCAGCGGCTTCGGTCGCGCCTTTCTGCGCACACTCTGGAGAACTCTCGTGTCCGATCGTTCGAGCCCCCTGCACGACCTGCACGTCACCGCCGGTGCGAGCTTCACCGACTTCGGCGGCTGGCAGATGCCCGTCCGCTACTCCAGCGATCTCGCCGAGCACCACGCCGTGCGCACAGCCGCCGGCATCTTCGACATCTCGCACATGGCCGAGATCCTGGTGGAGGGCGCCGAGGCCCCGGCGTTCCTCGACCACGCGCTCGCCGGGAAGCTGAGCGCCATCGCCCTGGGCCAGGCCAAGTACAGCCTGCTCCTGGCCGAGTCCGGCGGCATCATCGACGACCTCGTCGTCTACAGGCTGGAGGAGCTGAAGTTCCTCGTGGTCGCCAACGCCGGCAACCGCGAGGCTGCCGTCGCCGCCCTCACGGAGCGCGCCGCGGGGTTCGACGTGCGCGTCGAGGACCAGAGCGACGACATCGCGCTCATCGCGGTGCAGGGCCCGAACGCCCGCGCCATCCTCGAGGCCACCACGGCCATCACGGAGCTTCGCACCCCGCTGGCCGACCTCAAGTACTACTGGTCGAGCGACGGCTACTTCGAGGGTGTTCCACTCTTCATCGGGCGTACGGGCTACACCGGCGAGGACGGCTTCGAGCTCTACATCCGCACGGATGCCGCAGCCAGGCTCTGGATCGCCCTCACCCAGGCCGGCGCCGACCACGGCCTCGTGCCCGCCGGCCTGGCCAGCCGCGACACCCTGCGCCTCGAGGCCGGGATGCCGCTCTACGGCCACGAGCTCGGGCTCGACACCTTCCCGGTGCAGGCCGGCCTCGGCCGCGTCGTCGCACTCACCAAGGAGGGCGACTTCGTCGGTCGCTCGGCGGTCGAGGCCGGTCCTCCCGCCGACGCCCGCATTCTCGTCGGCCTGACCGCCGATGGCAGGCGCGCCGGCCGCGCCGACTACGAGGTCTACGCCTCCGCCGAGACCGAGGCCGCACCGGTCGGCGTGATCACGAGTGGCGCACTGTCCCCGACGCTCGGCCACCCGATCGCGATGGCGTACGTCGACGCCAACCGATCCGAGGTCGGCACCGCGCTCTTCATCGATGTCCGCGGCACCCGCATCCCGGCATCCGTCGTCGCGCTCCCGTTCTACAAGCGCCAGAAGTAATCCCAACCCCCTGAGAGGACGCCATCATGGCTGACAAGACCACGCTCCAGTACACCGCCGAGCACGAGTGGGTGCTCGTCGACGGCGACACCGCCACCGTCGGCATCACCGCCTACGCCGCCGACAAGCTCGGCGACGTCGTCTTCGTCGACCTCCCCGCCGTCGGCACCGAGGTCGAGGGCGGTGTCGTCGTCGGCGAGATCGAGTCGACCAAGTCCGTCGGCGAGCTGTTCGCCCCCATCGACGGAACCGTCGCCGAGATCAACGACGCGGTCGTCGACAGTCCTGAGCTGGTGAACTCCGACCCCTTCGGCGACGGATGGCTCATCAAGGTGACCTTCACGGAGCTCCCCGCCCTGCTCTCGTACGACGAGTACAGCGCGATCGTCGGCGAATAGCCGAACCTCCTCCTGCATCCACGAATCTGATCGGATCACGCGCGCAATGACTTCAGCCTCCTCGGCCTTCGACATGGACGCCTTCGGGCGTCGCCACATCGGCGTCGGCCTCGACGCCCAGGCCGCGATGCTCACCGAGCTCGGCTACGACTCGCTCGAATCGCTGATGTCGGCCGCCGTGCCGGCGTCGATCGCGATCGGCGAGCACCTCACCTCGGTCATCCCCGAGGCTGCGACCGAGCGCGAGGCCCTGGCCGAGCTGCGCTCCCTGGCCGACCAGAACACCGTGCGCACCTCGCTCATCGGCCTGGGCTACTACGGCACGATCACGCCGGCCGTGATCAAGCGCAATGTGTTGGAGAACCCGAGCTGGTACACGGCGTACACGCCGTACCAGCCCGAGATCTCGCAGGGGCGCCTCGAGGCGCTGATCAACTTCCAGACCATGGTCACCGACCTCACCGGGCTCGACACGGCGAACGCATCGATGCTCGACGAGGGCACGGCCGTCGTGGAGGGCATGCTTCTGGCCCGACGCGGGTCGAAGTCGAAGAGCCCGCGCTTCATCGTCGACGAGGACGCCTTCCCGCAGACTGATGCCCTTCTCGCCTCGCGCGCCGAGGCCGTGGGGATCGAGCTGGTGCGGGCTCCGCTCGCCCGCCTCGACGAGGCCGGTTTCGCCGAGCTCGGCGAGCACTTCGGCGCCTTCATCCAGTACCCCGGCGCATCGGGCAACCTCTGGAACCCCGCCGCGATCATCGCGGCCTCGAAGGCGCAGGGCGCCCTCACCGTCGTCGCGGCCGACCTCCTCGCGCTCGCCTTGGTCACCAGCCCGGGTCAGCTCGGCGCCGACGTCGCCGTGGGCACGAGCCAGCGCTTCGGCGTTCCGATGGGATTCGGCGGACCGCACGCCGGCTACATGGCCGTGCGCGCCGGACTCGAGCGCCAGCTCCCCGGCCGCCTGGTCGGAGTGTCGCAGGATGCCGACGGCCACCCCGCCTACAGGCTCAGCCTGCAGGCCCGCGAGCAGCACATCCGCCGCGAGAAGGCCACGTCGAACATCTGCACCGCCCAGGTGCTGCTGGCCGTCATGGCCTCGATGTACGCGGTCTACCACGGTCCCCGCGGCATCCGCTTCATCGCGACCAAGACCGCGCTCTCGGCGCGCGCCCTCGCCGCCACCCTCACCGAGTACGGCCTCACACTGGCGAGCGACGACTTCTTCGACACCATCCGCGTGAACGTGCCGGGCCTGGCCTCGACCGTGGTCGAGCGCGCCCGCGAGCTCGGCTACAACGTGCACCTCGCCGGCGAGGCCACGGTCGGCGTCTCGGTCGACGAGACCACCACGACCGACGACCTCGCAGCCATCGCGCACGCCTTCGGACTGCCCGAGCGTCTCGAGTTCTCCCTCGACTACTCGGCCGACGCCGTGAAGGCGGCTGTTCCGGCCGACCTCGCCCGCGACGGCGGATACCTCGAGCACCCGGTGTTCAACACGCACCACTCCGAGACCGCCATGATGCGCTATCTCAAGCAGCTCGCCGACCGCGACTACGCGCTCGACCGGGGGATGATCCCACTCGGCTCCTGCACCATGAAGCTCAACGCGGCGACCGAGATGGAGGCCGTCACCTGGCCCGAGTTCGGCGCGCTGCATCCCTTCGCCCCTGAAGCCGACGTGGTCGGCTCTCTCGCCCTCATCGAGCAGCTCGAGAACTGGCTGGCGGAGGTCACCGGGTACGACTCGGTGTCGCTGCAGCCGAACGCGGGCAGCCAGGGCGAGCTCGCGGGGCTCCTGGCCATCCGCGGGTACCACCGCTCCAACGGGGAGGCCGAGCGCACTGTGTGCCTCATCCCCTCCAGCGCCCACGGAACGAACGCTGCGTCGGCCGTCCTGGCCGGGATGAAGGTCGTCGTGGTCGCCTGCGACGAGCTCGGAAACGTCGATCTCGACGACCTGCGCGCGAAGATCGCCGCCAACGCCGAGACCCTCGCCGCGCTCATGATCACCTACCCGTCGACTCACGGCGTGTACGAGCACGAGGTCACGGCCATTACGCAGGCCGTGCACGACGCCGGCGGACAGGTCTACGTCGACGGCGCCAACCTCAACGCGCTGCTCGGCTTCGCCCGTTTCGGCGACTTCGGCGGCGACGTCTCGCACCTGAACCTGCACAAGACGTTCTGCATCCCGCACGGCGGCGGCGGACCCGGAGTCGGTCCCGTTGCGGCGAAGGCGCACCTCGCACCGTTCCTGCCCGGCCACCCGATGGCCCAGCGCCGCGACCACGGCATCTACAACCACGACGGCGGGCCCATCTCGGCCGCTCCGTACGGCAGCCCGAGCATCCTGCCCATCTCGTGGGCGTACGTGCGCATGATGGGCGCCGAGGGCCTCAAGCAGGCCACCGGAGCCGCCGTGCTGAGCGCCAACTTCATCGCCGCCCGCCTGCGCGAGCACTACCCCGTGCTGTACACGGGCGACAACGGCCTCGTCGCCCACGAGTGCATCCTCGACCTGCGCCCGCTCACTGCGGCGACCGGTGTGAGCGTCGACGACGTGGCCAAGCGGCTCGTCGACTACGGCTTCCACGCGCCCACCATGTCGTTCCCCGTCGCTGGGACGCTCATGGTGGAGCCGACGGAGTCCGAGGACCTCGCTGAGATCGAGCGCTTCATCGAGGCCATGATCGCCATCAAGGGCGAGGCGGATGCCGTAGCCCGGGGTGACTGGCCGGCCGATGACAACCCGCTGCGGAACGCCCCGCACACGGCGCGGTCGGTCATCGAGGGGGAATGGACCCACCCGTACACCCGGGAACAGGCCGTCTACCCCGTGCACACGCTGGTGCGGAACAAGTACTGGGCTCCGGTGCGCCGCATCGACCAGGCCTACGGCGACCGCAATCTCGTCTGCGCCTGCCCGCCGATCGAGGCCTTCGCGGACTAGGACTCGCTGAAGTCCGGCCGGAGGCCGCGACCGAAGCGGTTCGAGCGCGGGCTTCGCCCGGCTCTCAGCGAGCAGAGACTCTAGCCATCCGGCCCCTCCCGGCGTACCGTTGCGAATCTACGCGACGTCTACGTCGGGAGGACTGCCATGAACGTCTTCGACCTGCTCTGGACGACGGCCTCGTTCGGTTTCATCGGACTCATCGTCGCCCTGTCAGTGATCGGCAATCGGCTCAGCCTGGAGTCACGGGCGGCGGCGCTGCAGCGGACGGACCCGGGGAGGGCATCCGCTCTCCTGCAGGCCCAGGCCGTGAGCGACCACGCCTACGGGCTCGGGATGTGGCTTCCCGAGGTGATGGTGGTCTGCACCCCGTCTCGGCGGGCCGCCCTCGCCCACGACGACGACGTCGAGCGTCCGGTGACGCCCCCGCAGCCCGTCCTGCCCCTTCATGTCGCCGCTGAGGCGCACCTCGCGACGGGACGTGTCAGAACAGTCCCGGCCACCACGCGACGGCCAGCGGGTACCCGACGAACGACACGACGTCGAGAATCGTATGAGCTATGACGAGTGGCATCGTCCGTCCCCATCGCCAGTAGCACCAGCCGAACACCACGCCCATCGCCGCGTTCCCGACGAAGGGACCGAAGCCCTGGTACAGGTGGTAGCTGCCACGCAGGACCGCCGCCGAGAGGATGATCGTCCACTTGCCCCAACCGAGTTCGCGCAGCCTGGTGAACAGGTAGCCCACCACGATGATCTCCTCCGAGAGGGCCGACCGCAGGGCTGAGAGCACCAGGATCGGGATCGTCCACCACGCAGCGTCCAACGGCGACGCCTGCACGTCGACGGTGATGCCGAGCAGGCGGCCGCCCGCGTAGAGCGCCAGGCCGGGAATGCCGATGGCGGCCGCGAGGCCGAGCCCGCCCAGGGCGTCGCGACCGGGACGCGTGAGATCGAACCCGATGCGCCGGAACGGACTGATGCCGGGCTGCCAGAGCAGGTACAGCACCAGCGCCACCGGGAACAGGTCGAAGAACACGCCGAGGAACTGGTACGTGAAATCGAGCCACTCGCGCGGCGACTGCGAGGGGTTCAGCGCGGCGGACTGATCGCCGAGGGCGGTCTCCGCTGTCACCCGCGCGATGATGGCGACGATCGAGTACACGGCGCTGGCCCCGAGCGAGAGGCCCAGAACTATGGTGATCTCGATCCAGAGTCGCCGGCGCTGGCTTCCGGATGCTGTACCCCGAACGGCATTTACCCCTGCTGATCGGGTGGAAAATGCGTCATGCGCGTCACTCATGTGGCCATCCTGTCATTCTCGAGCGCGAAAGCGGGGACAGGGTTCGGCAAACGCGCGTCGGGCGCAAGGATCTTGCGAGGAACCGTCACCTCGTGCAGATTCACGGTCGGCCAGGTTTCTGATCTGTAACGTTTCCCGGCACAGTTTGGTTTCTGCCTCCGCGCTCCATATTTTGTAGTTACTCAGGCCATCGTGCGCGCTCGAAAACCGAGGCGGCGAAGCCCTTTTCACCAGGAGGAAAATTGAGAACCAAGAGATTTGGCGTTGCAGCCATCGCTCTTGCCGCGGCGGGAGCACTCATCCTGTCCGGCTGCAGCACCGGCGGCGGCGGAGACGAGGCGCCCAAGGGCGACGCGACCGCAATCATCACCACGAACGGATCTGAGCCTCAGAACCCGCTCATCCCGACCAACACCAACGAGGTCGGCGGCGGAAAGATCCTCGACGCCATCTTCGCGGGCCTCGTGTACTACGACGCCAAGGGTGCCCCCGTCAACGACATGGCCGAGTCCATCGAGTCCGACGACGCTCAGAACTACACGATCAAGATCAAGCCCGACCAGAAGTTCACCAACGGTGAGCCCGTCACGGCCGAGTCGTTCGTGAAGGCCTGGAACTACGGCGCCGCTCTCGACAACGCCCAGCTCTCGAGCTACTTCTTCGAGTCGATCAAGGGCTTCAGCTACGACAAGAACGTCCCCGAGCTCGAGGGCCTCAAGGTCGTCGACGACACGACCTTCACCGTCGCGCTGAGCCAGCCGGAGTCCGACTTCCCGCTGCGCCTCGGCTACTCGGCGTTCTACCCGCTGCCCGAGGCAGCGTGGAAGGACATCGCCGCCTTCGGTGAGAACCCGATCGGAAACGGTCCCTACAAGCTCGCTGAAGACGGCGCGTGGGAGCACAACGAGAAGATCTCGCTCGTGAAGAACGACGACTACAAGGGTGGCCGCAAGGTCGTCAACGGTGGCCTCGACGTCATCTTCTACGCCACGCAGGAAGCGGCATACGCCGACCTCCAGGGTGGAAACCTCGACGTTCTCGACGCGATCCCCTCGGGCGCGCTCGGAACCTACGAGGACGAGTTCGGCGACCGCAGCGTCAACCAGGCTGCTGCGATCTTCCAGTCGTTCACCATCCCGGCGCGACTGCCGCACTTCTCCGGTGAAGAGGGCAACCTCCGTCGCCAGGCCATCTCGATGGCCATCAACCGCGACGAGATCACCGACGTGATCTTCTCGGGCACCCGTACGCCGGCCCACGACTTCACGTCGCCGGTCATCGACGGTTACTCGGAAGACCTCGACGGCAGCGACGTCCTGAAGTACAACCCGGACGAGGCCAAGAAGCTCTGGGCCGAGGCTGACGCCATCGCTCCGTGGGACGGCACCTTCAAGATCGCTTACAACGCCGACGGCGGCCACCAGGGCTGGGTCGACGCTGTGTCGAACAGCATCAAGAACGTTCTCGGCATCGACGCCTCCGGCGACCCGTACCCGACGTTCGCTGAGGCTCGCACGAAGATCACCGACCGCAGCATCCAGACGGCGTTCCGCACCGGATGGCAGGCCGACTACCCGGCTCTGTACAACTTCCTCGGACCGCTCTACGGCACGGGCGCAGGCTCGAACGACGGCGACTACTCGAACCCGGATGTCGACAAGCTCCTCTCCGAGGGCCTTGCTGAGACCGACCTCGACGCCGCGAACAAGAAGTTCCAGGACGTTCAGGTCCAGCTCTTCAAGGACCTGCCGGCCATCCCGCTCTGGTACGCGACCGTCAACGGCGCATGGAGCGAGAACGTGGACAACGTCCAGTTCGGCTGGAACTCTGTCCCGCTGTACTACGAGGTGACGAAGACCGCCGCCGAGTAATTCTCGCGGCACACCGCTGAGGGGTTAGTATTCCTGAAGCACTCTGTGGGGCGGTAGCTATCAGCTGCCGCCCCACTCCCACGCTCATCCTGCAGATTGCGTCACAGCGCTACTCTGGAGTCATCGAGCTTGAAAGACAGATTGGTTCTCTCATGCCAAAAACCCCGGATTGCGGGGCCTGATCCATGGCCGGTTACATCCTTCGTCGAGTGCTTCAGGCCGTGCCTGTCCTGCTCGGCACCACCTTCCTCATCTACTTCATGGTGTTCGCCATGCCGGGTGACCCGATCGTGGCCCTGTTCGGCGACAAGACGCCGAATCCCGCCGTGATCGAGCAGCTCCGTGAGCGCTATCACTTCGATCAGCCGTTCATCGTGCAGTACCTGCTCTTCCTCAAGGGGATCTTCGTCGGCGACTTCGGCATCTCCTTCTCCGGCCAGCCGGTCACCGAGATCCTCGCCAAGACCTTCCCGGTCACGTTGCGCCTGGCCGTCATCGCCATCTTCTTCGAGATGATCGCCGGCATCAGCGTCGGCCTGATCTCCGGTCTGCGCAAGGGCAAGTTCTTCGACTCGAGCGCTCTCGCCGTGAGCCTCGTGCTGATCTCGCTGCCGATCTTCGTGATCGCCTTCGTCGCCCAGCTCGTGTTCGCCATCAACCTCGGTTGGTTCCGGGCAACGGTCGGGCCGGGTGCTCCACTACAGGACCTGATCCTGCCCGCGATCGTGCTGGCCACAATCAGCTTCGCCCAGATCCAGAGACTGACACGGTCGTCAGTCATCGAGACCGGCGGACAGGACTTCGTGCGCACAGCGGCGAGCAAGGGCCTCAGCCGTCGTCGCATCGTTCCCGTGCACATCCTGCGCAACTCCCTCATCCCCGTCGTCACCTACCTCGCCGTCGACTTCGGCACGCTGATGGTCGGCGCGACGGTGACCGAGGGAATCTTCAACGTGCCCGGCGTCGGGCGCACCCTGTACCAGGCCATCATCCGAGGAGAGCGCCCCACCGTCGTCGCGTTCGTCACGGTGATGGTGCTGATCTACCTCGTGGTGAACCTGCTGGTGGATCTTCTGTACGCCGTTCTCGACCCGAGGATCCGTTATGCAAAGTAGGAATTCCCAGCAGAATCACTTCGTCGCCCCGCTCGAGGAGACACCGCTCGTCGCGATCGACCAGGTGAAGACCGACGGCAAGCCGTCCAACCTTTGGATCGACGCCTGGCACGACGTGCGCAAGCGCCCGATGTTCTGGATCTCGTCCGTCATGATCCTCGTGATCGTCATGGTCGCCCTCTTCCCGAGCCTGTTCACTTCTGTCGACCCGGCGTTCTGCGAGCTCTCCAAGAGCCTCGACGGGCCCGGAGACGGCAGCGTGCTCGGCTACACCAAACAGGGTTGCGACATCTACGCGCGCATCGTCTACGGCACGAGCACCTCCCTGTCGGTAGGCATCATCGTGACTGTGCTGGTCTTCGTGCTCGGCATCGTCTTCGGAGCGCTGGCCGGGTTCTACGGCGGCTGGGTCGACGGTGTGCTGTCCCGGGTCGGAGACATCTTCTTCTCGATCCCCTACATCCTCGCCGCCGTCGTGATCATGAGCGTCTTCTCCGCTTACCGCAGCGTCTGGGTCATCTCGCTCGCGATCGGAATCTTCGCGTGGCCGTCCACGGCCCGCGTCCTCCGAGCCGAGATCTTCAGGGTGAAGAACGCCGACTACGTCATGGCCGCGACGGCCATCGGAGTCTCGCGCTTCCGCATCCTGCTGCGTCACGTGCTGCCCAACTCGATCGCGCCCGTGATCGTCGTCACGACGATCTCGCTCGCGGCCGCGATCGTCGCCGAGGCGACGCTGTCCTTCCTCGGTGTCGGATTGCCGGGTACGACCATGTCGTGGGGCAATGACATCAGCCAGGCGCAGAACGACCTCCGCGTCGCTCCCCAGACCCTGATCTACCCGTCGATCGCCCTGTCCCTCACCGTGCTGAGCTTCATCATGCTCGGCGAGGTCGTGCGTGATGCGCTCGACCCGAAGGCGAGGGCCGCACGGTGAGCACAGTGACGACAGGCAAAGACGGGAACACCGTGAACTCTGAGAACACCGAACGCCCGATCCTCGAGATCAAGGACCTCCAGGTCGGCTTCACAAGCCAGACCGGCACGGTCAAGGCCGTCGACGGCGTGAACATCACCCTGTACCGCGGGCAGTCGCTCGCGATCGTGGGGGAGTCCGGATCCGGCAAGTCGACGACGGCGCACGCCATCATCAACCTGCTCCCCGGCACCGGCAAGGTGACCGGAGGGCAGATCCTGCTCGACGGACAGGACCTCACCAA
The DNA here is from genome assembly GCF_001422325.1 of Leifsonia sp. Leaf264. GTDB lineage: Bacteria > Actinomycetota > Actinomycetes > Actinomycetales > Microbacteriaceae > Orlajensenia. Next base: position 641,945 of record NZ_LMMR01000001.1, on the reverse strand, counting down.
GGCCAGCGCCAAGGAGATGGACGACATCCGCGGACGTCGTATCGGCTTCGTCCCGCAGGACCCGATGTCGAACCTCAACCCCGTCTGGAGCATCGGCTTCCAGGTGGAGGAGGCTATCCGCTCCAACGGGATCGCCAGCGGCAAGAAGGCCGTGCGCGCGCGGGCCATCGAGGTGCTGAAGCAGGCGGGCCTCGGCGACGCCGACCGCCGCCTCAAGCAGTACCCTCACCAGTTCTCCGGCGGCATGCGCCAGCGCGTGCTGATCGGCATGGGCCTGGCCGCCAACCCGCAGCTGCTCATCGCCGACGAGCCCACCTCGGCGCTGGACGTGACGGTCCAGCGGGTGATCCTCGATCACCTCGAGACCCTGACGCGCGACCTCGGCACGACCCTGCTGTTCATCACGCACGACCTCGGCCTCGCAGCCGAGCGCGCCGAGCAGCTCGTGGTCATGTACAAGGGCCGCGTCGTCGAGTCCGGCCCGTCGGCGAAGATCCTGAAGGACCCGCAGCACCCGTACACTCAGCGTCTGGTGGCCGCGGCACCGAGCCTCGCCTCGCGCCGCATCCAAGCCAGTGACAAGCCGCTGGGTGAGCTCGTCGTTCACTCGCACACGCACACGCCTCCTGTCGCCGAGGTCGTCGACCTCATCGCGACGGCCGAGGCGCGCGCCGAGCTGCACTCGGCCGCCGAGGCGCTGCCTCCTGCGATCGTGGTCGAGGACCTGACCAAGGTCTACAAGATCCGCGGATCCGGCGACTTCAAGGCCGTGGACGGCGTCTCGTTCCAGATCGCCAAGGGCACCACGATGGCGCTCGTGGGCGAGTCGGGTTCCGGCAAGTCGACCGTCGCGAAGATGCTGCTCAAGCTCGAGGACGCCACGAGCGGCAAGATCATCGTCGGTGGCAAGGACCTGAACGCACTGGGCGGCAAGGAGCTGTTCAACCTGCGCAGCCGGATGCAGCCGGTGTTCCAGGACCCCTACGGTTCTCTCAACCCGCTGCGCAACATCGGCAACACCATCAGCGAGCCGCTCGCCGTGCACGGCGTCGGAACGCGCAAGTCGCGTCAGGCCCGAGTGTTCGAGCTGCTCGACCAGGTGTCCCTGCCGAAGATGCTGGTGAGCCGCTACCCGAACGAGCTGTCGGGCGGACAGCGTCAGCGCATCGCCATCGCGCGGGCGCTCGCGCTGAAGCCCGAGATCGTGATCCTCGACGAGGCCGTCTCGGCTCTCGACGTGCTGGTGCAGGCTCAGATCCTGCGACTGCTCGCCGACCTGCAGGCGGAGCTCGACCTGACGTACCTCTTCATCACGCACGACCTCGCCGTCGTGCGCGTGATCGCCGACCACGTCGCCGTCATGCAGAAGGGCCGGATCGTCGAGTACTCGGCGACCGACGACGTCTTCGACAACCCGAAGAAGCAGTACACGCAGGATCTCCTGGCCGCCATTCCGGGCGGGAACATCGAGCTCGCCTCCTGATCAGGCGACGACTTGGTGAACGGCGGGTCCACATGGACCCGCCGTTCAGCATTACAGGCTAAACTCGAGTGATTGGGCTGTGCGCACTTCTGCGCGCCGACCCGCAGACCCCACCTGAGCGCCGCATCCGCGACGCCTTGCGCGCCCGACACCGAGCCGACGCCCGATGATCGCACAGAGCGCGAACCGAAGAAACCAAGGACAAGACTTATGGCAATCGCCCTGCGCTCAGACATCCGGAATGTGGCCATCGTGGCTCACGTCGACCACGGCAAGACGACCCTCGTCGACGCCATGCTCGGACAGACGCACTCCTTCTCCGACCACGCCCACGTCGAAGAGCGTGCCATGGACTCGAACGAGCTCGAGCGTGAGAAGGGCATCACGATCCTCGCCAAGAACACGGCGATCTCGTACAAGGGCGTCCACGCCACCGACGGTGCCATCACCATCAACGTGATCGACACCCCCGGCCACGCCGACTTCGGTGGAGAGGTCGAGCGCGGCCTGTCCATGGTCGACGGCGTCGTCCTCCTCGTCGACGCCTCCGAGGGCCCCCTGCCCCAGACCCGCTTCGTGCTGCGCAAGGCGCTCGAGGCCAAGCTCCCCGTCATCCTCCTGGTCAACAAGACCGACCGGCCCGACGCGCGCATCGACGAGGTCGTCGCCGAGAGCCAGGACCTCCTGCTCGGCCTCGCCTCCGACATGCACGACGACGTCCCCGACCTCGACCTCGACGCGATCCTCGACGTTCCCGTGGTGTACGCCTCGGGCCGCAACGGCGCCGCGAGCCTCAACAAGCCCGAGAACGGCACCCTGCCCGACAACGACGACCTCGAGCCGCTGTTCGGCGCCATCCTGGAGCACATCCCGGCTCCGAAGTACGACGACGAGGCTCCCCTCCAGGCCTGGGTCACCAACCTCGACGCCTCGCCGTTCCTCGGCCGCCTCGCGCTGCTGCGCGTCTTCAACGGCACGCTCAAGAAGGGCGAGACCGTCGCCTGGGTGCGTCACGACGGCCAGGTCAAGAACGTGCGCATCACCGAGCTGCTGAAGACCCGCGCGCTCGACCGCTACCCGGCCGAGAGCGCCGGCCCCGGCGACATCGTCGCCGTCGCCGGCTTCGAGGACATCACCATCGGTGAGACCCTCGCCGACCCCGACGACGTTCGTCCGCTTCCGCAGATCCACGTCGACGACCCCGCGATCTCGATGACCATCGGAACGAACACCTCGCCGCTCGTCGGCAAGGTGAAGGGCCACAAGCTCACCGCGCGCATGGTCAAGGACCGCCTCGACCGCGAGCTGGTCGGAAACGTCTCGCTCAAGATCGTCGACATCGGACGCCCGGATGCCTGGGAGGTCCAGGGTCGTGGAGAGCTCGCTCTCGCCATTCTCGTCGAGCAGATGCGTCGTGAGGGCTATGAGCTCACCGTCGGCAAGCCGCAGGTGGTCACCAAGCGCGTCGACGGCAAGCTGCACGAGCCGTACGAGCACCTCACCATCGACGCTCCCGAGGAGTACCTCGGCGCCATCACTCAGCTGATGGCATCGCGCAAGGGCCGCATGGACAACATGGCCAACCACGGCACCGGCTGGGTGCGCATGGAGTTCATCGTTCCGTCGCGCGGCCTCATCGGCTTCCGCACCGAGTTCCTCACCACCACACGCGGAACCGGCATCGCCAACGCCATCTCGCACGGCTACGACGAGTGGGCCGGTGAGATCGTCACCCGCAACAACGGCTCGATCGTCGCCGACCGCGCCGGCGTCGTCACGCCGTTCGCCATCATCGCCCTCCAGGAGCGCATGAGCTTCTTCGTGAACCCCACCGAAGAGGTCTACGAGGGCATGGTCATCGGCGAGAACTCGCGCGCCGACGACATGGACGTGAACATCACCAAGGAGAAGAAGCTGACCAACATGCGTCAGTCCACCTCCGACACCTTCGAGTCGATGACGCCGTCTCGTCAGCTCTCGCTCGAGGAGTGCCTCGAGTTCGCCCGCGAGGACGAGTGCGTCGAGGTCACGCCGGCCAACGTGCGCATCCGCAAGGTCGAGCTCGACGCGCAGTCGCGTGCCCGCTCCACCTCGCGCCTGAAGAAGCAGAACCAGAACTAGTCGTTCGCGACACCTCGGGTGTCGGCATCCGCTCTCCTGCAGAACGGATGCCGGCACCCTTTGTCGTACCGGATGCCCCGCGTACGCTGGAACGACCCGAACCTCTGGAGACACCATGCCGATCCGCGCCCGTCTGGCTGTTCCCGCGATCGCCGTCGCCCTGCTGCTGACCCCGGCCCTCGCCGGCTGCGGGATCGTCGAATCGGCGGTGGATCAGGCCACAGGAGGCAAGGTGAGCGTCGGCGGGAAGCTGCCGAAGGGGTGGCCTGAGGAGGTTCCCGTCGTCGACGGGAAGATCCTGGTGGGCGCCGGAGGCCAGGGCGAGAACGGAAGCGGCTGGATCGTGACCGTCGATGCGACGGCCGCCGATCCGATCGCGGAGGCCACGGCACAACTCGAGGATGCCGGCTTCGTCACCGACGACACCGCTGCGACCGCGACGACGGAGGACGGCGGCTTCGTCGCGATGACGAACGACGACTACACGGTTCTCGTCGCCGGCACGAAGGACGGCCTGCTCTACACCGTGACGCCGGTCGCGAAGTAGTCGGACCCGGCCCGACTCAGGCGAACAGCGGCGCGCCCACGTAGGAGCCGTCGTGCGCACCGGGCGGGACGGCGAAGATCGCCGAGCCGACGTGCTTGATGTACTCGTTCAGGGCGTCGGACGCGAGACTGCGTTGGATGTCGATGAACTGCTGCGGTGAGCGCTGGTACGACATGAAGAACAGGCCGGCGTCGAGGCGGCCGAGTTCGTCGTTGCCGTCGACGAAGTTGTAGCCGCGGCGCAGGAGGCTGGCGCCGTTGTTGACGTCGGGGTGCGCGAGCCGCACATGAGCGGCATCGTCGATCGCCGGCGTGCCCGCAGCCGTCTGCGCCTCGAAGTCCGGAGCCGTGAACTCGGTGCCGCCCGAGAGCGGTGCTCCCTCGCCCTTGTCGCGCCCGATGACCCGCTGCTGCTCCTCGAGCCTGGTGCGGTCCCAGGTCTCGATGATCATGCGGATCTTGCGGGTGACGAGGTAGCTGCCGCCGGCGAGCCAGGCCGGCGAGTCGCCGGAGCCGACGAACACCTGGTCGTCGACGAGCTTGGTGTCCTCGGCCTTCACGTTCGCCGTGCCGTCCTTGAACCCGAACAGGTTGCGCGGCGTGACCTGGGAGGTCGAGGTCGACGATGTGCGGCCGAAGCCGAGCTGCGACCAGCGGATGGAGGCGCGCCCGAAGGCGATGCGGCTGAGGTTCCGGATGGCGTGGACGGCCACCTGGGGGTCGTCGGCGCACGCCTGGATGCACAGGTCGCCGCCGCCGAGAGCGGGACGGAGCGAGTCACCCGAGAAGCGCGGCAGCGTGGTGAGCAGGTCCGGCCGCTTGGCCGCGATGCCGAAGCGGTCCTCGCCGTCGTCGGTGCTGAACAGCGTCGGGCCGAACCCGAAGGTGATCGTGAGGCCGGCGGCCGGCAGGCCGAGGGCCTCCCCGGTGTCGGCGGGCGGCGCGAGAGGCGAGCCCCCGACAGCTCCGCCATCGGTCACCTCGAGGCCTTGGGTCATGCGGGCCGCGGCGTAGGTCCAGTCCTGCAGCAGCTCGATGAGGTCGGAGCGATCCGCACTGCCCGACATGTCGTAGGAGGCGAAGTGCAGGCGGTCCTGGGCCGGCGTCGTGATGCCGGCCTGGCGGGCGCCGTAGAAGGGGTAGACGGCAGCGCTCTGCGACGATGCCGACGCCGTTGCCGCTCCCACCGCAGCCCCGGCCGCTCCGCCCACGACGAGTCCGGCTGCTCCGGCGCCGACGAGCCCGAACAGGCCACGCCTGGACAGGCCGGATGGCGCTGCAGGGGCGGGCGAAGGCGCTGCCGCGACAGGCTCGGCCGGGATCGGGTTCTCGGGCGCCGAATCGGTGCCGGCGTCAGGATTCATCCCGCTCATCGTACTTCCTGCATCCGTGGAGAAGCTGATGAGCCGACCGGCGGATGCACTCCGCGGGCCGGCTCATCGAGCTGGGGTCTCTGCTACTCGCCGAGCACCAGGGCCGTGAGCTGCGAGAGCGGCTCCGACAGGGCGTTGACCTGGTCGGAGAGCTCCTTGCGCTGCGCGTCGGTCACCGTCGCGTAGTCCACGAAGCCGTCGTCGATGCTGCCGTACTGGGCGAGGAGGGCGTCGAGGGCGTCGAACTCGGTCTGGATGTCGGCGACGAGCCTCTTTCCGTCGTCGCCCTTGCTGAGCGCGATGGCCTCGACGTTGCCGAAGGCCACCTCTGCGCCCTGGACGTTGGCCTGGAAGTCGGTCAGGTCGGTCCCGGACCACCAGTCCTCCTCGCCGCTGATCTTGCCGCTGGCGACCTCGTCGAGCAGGCCGATCGAGCCGTTGCTGATGTCGGCGACGCTCACGGTGAAGTCGTCGGCGTTCACGAGGTCGTGCAGCTGCTGGGTGTCTGCGACGAGCCCGGCGGCGAACGCCGCCCGCTCCTCGGTGGTCGACGGTGCCCAGTCGAGGAAGGCGCTGGTGCCGTCGGAGTTGAGGTCACCCTGTGCCGGCGGCCAGAGGTCCTTCTCGATGCGGTGGAAGCCGGTCCAGTCCAGGCCCTCGGCCACGGCGTCGACCTCGCGGTAGTCGATCTTGGGGTCGAGGTCGCCGAACGCCTCGGCCGTCGGCTCGATGCGCTCGTAGAAGGCGCGGGTCTGGGCGAACAGTCCGCGTGCGGTCTCGTCGTCGCCGGCGGCGTACGCCGTGGTGAGGGCGGCCACGGCCGGGATGAGCTCGCCGACCTGCGAGCGGATGTAGGCGATGTAGTTCGTGACGGCGGCGTCGTTGAGCTCGGCGGCATCGGCGTCGACCGCTGTGGCGTCACCGGTGACGGTGAACTCGGCCAGTCCGATGGGGGAGCCGATGAGCTGGAACTTGCAGGCCGTGTAATAGGTGCCGGGCTCGAGCTGCGCGACGTAGGAGACGGTCTGCCCCGGTGTCACGTTCTCCTTCTCCCCGACGATGCGGAGCTTGTCCTCGGCGAGGATCTCGAACTCGTTCACGTCGGTGCCGCTGTTGCTGAGCTCGAAGGTGACGGCGCCCGACTCCGTGGTGTCGGTGGAGACGTCGCAGGCGTCATCCGCGATGGCGACGGACACTGCAGTGCCACCGGCGTTGTTGGGGACGCACCCGGTGAGGGTGAGGGCGATCAGCCCTGCGCCGACCAGGCCGACGGACAGAGTTCTCTTCATGGATGGGCTCCTGTGATGGACGTGCTGTGGGAAGGGGGTCAGGCCGAACGAGCGACACCGCTGTCGGCGAGGGGGGCGTCGACCGGACGTGCTGCCGTCGGCGCCGTCGCAGCGGGTGCTGTGCGGGTGAAGATCTGGCGCAGGAAGAAGAAGGTCACGACGACGGCGTAGCCGAGCCAGCCGATCACCTGGGCCCAGGTCGGCTCCGGCGTGAAGTTGAAGACGCCGCCGAGCAGCGCGCCGTACCAGCTGGAGGGCGGGATGGCTCCGGCGAGGCTGTAGGCGGGCTGGCCCCAGCCGGGGATGACGCCGGCCTCCTGCAGGTCGCCGATGCCGTAGGCGAGGACTCCGGCGGCCACGAGGATCAGGAACAGACCGGTCCAGGTGAAGAACCGCGAGAGGTTGATGCGGATCAGGCCGCGGTAGATCAGGTAGGAGATCGCGACGGCGGTGAGGATGCCGAGCAGCGCTCCGATGGTGGCGATACCGGCGTTGCCGCTCGCGTTGACAGTCGCCCAGACGAACAGGGCCGTCTCGATGCCCTCGCGGCCGACGCTGAGGAATCCGAGGACGACGATCCCGGATGCTGCACCCACGAGGGCCACGTCGAGCTTGGACTGCAGGTCGTGCTTCAGCCCGCGGGCGTGGTTGCCCATCCAGAAGATCATCCAGGTGACGAGGGCGACGGCGAGGATCGACAGCGTGCCGCCGAGGATCTCCTGCGCCTGGAAGCTCAGCCCGTACGGGCCCCAGGTGAGGATTGCGCCGACACCGAGGGAGAGCGCCACCGCGATCCCGATGCCGATCCAGAGTCGCGGGAGCACGTCGCGCCGCCCGAGCTTCTGCAGGTAGGCCACGAGGATGCCGACGATGAGGCCGGCTTCGAGGCCCTCACGCAGGCCGATGAGAAAGTTTGCGAGCACGCTGATTCCGATGGAGCGATGGGGGAGGGCTGGAAGTGATGGTAAGGCTAACCTAACCGGCTACGACTCTAACCCGCCCTCTCGGCGCTGTCCAGCCCGCAGGGTCTCGGCGGCCGACGCCGCCTAGAATCCAAGCAGTGGCGCGAGCGCGCCGATCGGGTCACGGGACGGAGAAGGCATGGCGAATCGAGCGGATCGCGCCGTGTTCGTCTTCCCCGACGCCCGCTCCGCCGTCGCCGTCGCCGGAGGCACCATGGCCCGAGTCGTCGAGGAGGGTGGTACGAGCACGCTCATCACGGCTCTCCCGCTGTCGCCGGGCGAACACGACGCCCTCGCACGTCTCACCGGGGGCGATCACGTCGTCGCGGCCGGGCCTGGCGACGTGGTCGACGTTGCGGAGAACCGCGCTGCGACGGTGCTGATCGCTCCCGGTGTCGCCTCGCCGGCGGCCGCTGCCGTCGCCGTGGCCGCCGGCGAGGCCGCCCACCGCCTCGGCGTGCCGCTGTTCCGGGTGACCGATGGCGCCGAGCCCTCGCGCCGCATCGACATCGGACTCCAGCGCGACGCCAAGCTCGACGCCCTCGTCGTCCTCGGTGGAGCGACCGGAGCCACGGCCGACGCCGCCGGCGCCGCGACGGAGAGCTTCCAGCTGGTCGACGACGCAATTGACGGCGGGTCAGCGGATGCCTCGACGACAGCGGCGACGGCCTCGCGGGCCGCATCCGTCGCCGAACCGACGACAGTCGGCAACAGGATCTGGTCCGTGGTGCTCGCCTTCGTCATCGGTGTCGTCGTGGGAGCCGTCGGAACGGTCGCGCACACCACGACAGTCGCGATCGCCGGGGTCGACGTCCCGATCGGGCTGATCCTGGCCATCATCGCCGTGGTGTCGCTGCTCGTCGGCCTCCGGCTCGTGATGCACGACAGGCTCATCGTCGGCGCCTGCGCCGTCGGTCTCGTCGGCATCGTGGCACTGTTCACCCTCCCGAGCTTCGGCGGGTCCGTGCTCATCCCGGAGGGGATCCTCAGCGTCATCTGGACCCTGACACCGGCTTTCACGGCGGCGCTCGTTCTCGCCTGGCCGTCGCTGCCACCGCGGGCGCAGCATGCTCATCGCGCAGCGGGTTGAGTCCGCTCCATCGTTCGGCCGACTGCGCTCACACCGCCGGAGGTTGCGTAGACTTGCCGTTACGGCTCGTTGAAGGGATTCCTGCACTGTGACCTATGTGATCGCTCTTCCCTGCGTGGACGTCAAGGACCGCGCCTGCATCGACGAATGTCCGGTCGACTGCATCTACGAGGGCGAACGTTCGCTGTACATCCATCCCGACGAGTGCGTGGACTGCGGCGCCTGCGAGCCGGTCTGCCCCGTCGAGGCCATCTACTACGAGGACGACCTCCCCGAGCAGTGGGCCGACTACTACAAGGCAAACGTCGAGTTCTTCGACGACATCGGGTCGCCCGGTGGAGCGGCCAAGATCGGCGTGATCCCGAAGGACCACCCCGTCATCCTCGCGCTGCCGCCCCAGGCCCACTAGCCGGCGTCCGCGTGCTGAAGCCGCTGCCTGACTACCCCTGGGAGTCCATGGCGCCGTTCGCCGAACGTGCCCGCCGTCATCCCGGCGGGATCGTGGATCTCTCGATCGGTTCACCCGTCGACCCGACTCCCGTCGTCATCCGAGACGCACTCGCTTCCGCGACGGATGCTCACGCCTACCCGCTCACGGTCGGCACGCCGGCGCTGCGTCGAGGCATCATCGACTGGTACGAGCGCCGCCGCGGGGTCACCGGGATGTCCGAGCGCAACGTGCTGCCGACGATCGGCTCCAAGGAGCTCGTGGCGCTGCTGCCCTTCATGCTGGGAGTCGGGGAGGGTGACATCGTCGTGCATCCCCGGGCCGCCTATCCGACCTACGCCATCGGCGCGGCTCTCGCGGGAGCGGAGTCCCTCGCCTCCGACGATCCTGCCGAGTGGCCCGAGGGTACGAAGCTCATCTGGCTGAACTCGCCGGGCAACCCCGACGGACGGGTGCTCACCATCGAGCAGCTGCAGGCAGCCGTCGCCCGCGCACGCGAGCTCGGGGCCGTGATCGTGAGCGACGAGTGCTACGCCGAGCTCGGCTGGGACGCCCCGTGGAACGAGGAGCGCATCCCGAGCATCCTCGACCCGCGGGTGATCGGACAGAACCGGCGCGGGACCCTCGCCATCTATTCGCTCAGCAAGCAGTCCAACATGGCCGGTTACCGTGCGGCCTTCGTGGCCGGATGCGGCGACATCGTCGCCCAGCTCACCACTGTGCGCAAGCACGCCGGCCTCATGCTTCCCGCACCCCTGCAGGAGGCGATGGTCGCTGCCCTCGGCGATGACGAGCACGTCGACCGGCAGCGCGAGCTCTATCGGGCACGCCGTGCCGTGCTCCTGCCGGCAGTGCAGGCCGCAGGGTTCCGCGTCGACGACAGCGAGGCCGGGCTCTACCTGTGGGCGACGGAGGGTCGCGACGCCTGGGAGAGCATCGACAGACTGGCCGAGCTCGGCATCCTGGCCGGCCCCGGCCACTTCTACGGTGACATCTTCCCGGAGCACGTTCGCTTCTCGCTCACGGCGACCGACGAGCGCATAGCGGCGGCGGCTGAGCGGCTCTCGTCGGTTCGCTGAGCCGTCGTCCTGTCGGTTCCGTCAACGGATGCTGCCGGGTCTTGGCCGATGCGACAGTATGCCGCCGTGCCGATTAGGCTGTATGCGGGGTTCTCACGGTTGCTTCACAGAGCATTGCCGTGTTCCCCGCCATGATCTTCAAGCGCTCAGGAGGCGATGTGGGCAACGAGGCACTGGACGGCCAGTCACAGAAGGCTGTACTCAGCTACCCCGGCGGTCAGGCCGAATTCCCGATCCTGCCCAGTGCAGACGGGGCATCGAGCATCGACTTCTCGACGCTGACGAAGCAGACGGGCCTGACGAGCCTCGACTACGGGTTCGTGAACACCGCCGCCACCAAGTCGGCGATCACGTACATCGACGGCGACGCCGGCATCCTCCGATACCGCGGCTACCCGATCGAGCAGGTCGCGAAGAACGCCACCTTCCTCGAGACGGCCTGGCTGCTCATCTACGGCGAGCTGCCGACCCCGAGCGAGCTCAGCGACTTCGACAACCGCATCCGTCGCCACACCCTCCTGCACGAGGACCTCAAGAAGTTCTTCGGCGCCCTGCCGCACGACGCGCACCCCATGTCGGTGCTGTCGAGCGGCGTCTCGGCCCTGTCGACGTACTACCAGGACTCGCTGAACCCGAAGAACCCCGAGCACGTCGAGCTGGCCACCGTGCGCCTGCTGGCCAAGCTTCCCGTGATGGCGGCGTACGCCCACAAGAAGTCGATCGGCCAGGCCTTCCTCTACCCCGACAACTCGCTGAGCTTCGTCGACAACTTCCTCAAGCTCAACTTCGGCAACCTCGCCGAGACCTACGAGGTCAACCCCGTGGTCTCGCAGGCCCTCGAGCGCCTGCTCATCCTGCACGAGGACCACGAGCAGAACGCGTCGACGTCGACCGTGCGTCTCGTCGGCTCGACCGAGGCCAACCTGTTCGCGTCGGTGTCCGCCGGCATCAACGCCCTCTTCGGGCCGCTGCACGGTGGCGCCAACGAGGCCGTGCTCACCATGCTCGCGGAGATCCGCGACTCCGGCGAGGGCGTCGCCCGGTACGTGGAGCGGGTGAAGAACAAGGAGGCCGGTGTGCGCCTCATGGGCTTCGGCCACCGTGTCTACAAGAACTACGACCCGCGCGCCAAGCTCGTCAAGGAGAGTGCGGATGCCGTGCTCGAGGCGCTCGGAGTGCAGGACCCCCTGCTCGACATCGCCAAGGAGCTCGAGCAGATCGCCCTCGAGGACGACTACTTCAAGGAGCGCAGGCTCTACCCCAACGTCGACTTCTACACCGGAGTCATCTACAAGGCCATGGGCTTCCCGACCCGGATGTTCACCGTGCTGTTCGCGATCGGCCGCCTGCCCGGGTGGATCGGCCACTGGCGCGAGATGAACGAGGATCCGCAGACCAAGATCGGTCGCCCGCAGCAGCTCTACACGGGCTCCGTCGAGCGCGACTGGCCCGTTCGATAGGCGAGACACCATGCCCCAGCTGATCACCGAGGACGACCTCCAGAAGCTCGACGAGAGCTACGAGGAGATCGTCGACCTGCCCGACGACCTGGCCGAGACCGGCGACGAGGTTCCGCTCACGCCCGATGAGCACCGCGAGATGGCCGACGTCATCGAGGCCTGGGCCACCGACACGGCGGCCTACACCCTCGGTGGCGAGCTGACCGCCCCGCTCCTGCTGCTCATCGCGGCCGAGCACAGGCACGCTGCTGGTGACCTCGAGCACGCCCACAGTCTGGCCGGCCGGGCGCGCGACCACGCCGACGCCGAGCCGTTCGAGGCGCATCCGACGTTCATCGAGTTCGCCCTCGTCGCCGGCGACCTCGAGACGGCCGGCGCCCTCGCCGCCGAAGTGCTCGACGCCCGCCCCGTCGATCTCGCGTTCTACACGATGATCGGCGAGTCCTACGAGGACAACGGCGACGAGACCACCGCAGAGCGCTGGTACACCCTCGGCCTCGAGATGATGGCCGAGACCGAGAACACCGACGATCCCGAGTACCTCGGCCTGCTCATCAGTCGGTCGATGCTGCGCCGCGACCTGGGCCTGCCCCTCGACGACTTCGACCAGCAGCTGGAGCGCTTCACCGAGGACTGAGCCTCATCCGGCTCGTACCGCCTTCGGGGTGCGCACCGGTGCCGCCGACGGGATCCCGCGCGAGAACAGCAGCGAGAAGAACGCGATGAGGATGAGGCCGAAGAAGGCCACTCGCAGGGACGACACCTGGGCGTCGCCGTAGATCCGCGTCAGGTTCGCGGCATCCGTGCTCGACAGCCCCGCGTCGGTGGCGATGGTGTCGACGGTCGACGACGGGATGATCTCGACCCCGCCCTCCGTCTGCTCCGCGATCACGCTCTTCGCCTCGGCGGGCAGGGTGCTGGCTGCGACTCCCGCGGCGAACGACGTCGACAGGGCTCCGATGAGCACCGAGCCGATGAGCGCTGTGCCGAGCGATGATCCGAGGTTCTGGAACACGCCCTGGAGTCCGCCGACCTCACTGGTCTGTTCGGGCGGCACGCTGGACATGTTGACGTTCCCGAGCTGGGAGGCGAGCAGTCCGAGGGCCGATCCGGCCGTGAACATGCCGATGCCGAACGCGAGGCCGCGGAGGTCTTCGTCGACGGATCCGAGCAGAACGACCGAACTCACTACCAGGATCACCTGCCCCCAGCGCACGATGCGCCGTGGCGACCAGCGACGGGACAGCACCGTGCCGACGAAGGAGAACACGATGAGGGAGACGGAGAGCGGGAAGATCTTGAGGCCGGTCTCGACGGCGTTGAGGCCGAGCGTCATCTGCAGGTAGACGGGCACCATGAAGAACAGGCCGGCCGTGATCGCGTACTGCGCACCGAGCACTGACAGGCCACTGCGCAGCTGCGTGATGCCGAACATCGAGACCTGCAGGAGCGGTGGCCGGCCGGTGTCGACCAGACGGCGTTGGCGTACGACGAACATCCAGATCAGGAAGCCGCCGATGAGCATCAGCCAGGCCGACGGTGAGATGCCGAACGGGGCGATCTCCACCCCGTTGATCTGCGGGGGAGCGAGGGGGATCACCCAGCCCCAGACCTTGGTCTGCAGCATGCCGAAGACGAGCAGGATCAGTCCCGAGGCCGACAGCACGACGCTCAGCACGTCGATGCGCACGGCACGGGGAGGCGTCGCATCCGTGATGAACCGGGCGCAGAGCACGACTCCGGCCATGATCACGACCTCGGCCACGAAGACGTAGCGCCAGTCGAAGTACGTCGTGACGAACCCGCCGATGAGCGGACCTGCGGCGACGGCGGCTCCGGAGGTCGCTCCGATGATCGCGTAGGCCGTGATCCTTGCCCGGCCGGTGTAGTTGTCGGCGATGAGGGCGGCGATGGCCGGGATGACGAGCACGGCTCCCAGTCCCTCGATGACCGACCAGCCGAGGAACAGGACGCCGATGTTCGGGGCGAGTGCCGTCAGCCCCGAGCCGACGGCGTAGATGCAGGAGCCGATCACGAAGGCCCGTCGACGGCCCCAGACGTCGCCCAGCTTCGCGCCGAGGAGCATGGCCGAGGCCATCGTGAGGGTGTAGAAGGTGATCGCGGCCTGCATGGCCGAGACCGTGGTGTCGAGGTCCGCGACGACGGTGGAGATCGACACGTTCATCACGGTGCCGTCGAGGACCATGACGAACTGCGCCGCCGCGAGGATGATGACGACAGTCCATGACTTCATGTACAGCACCTGACCTTCTGAGCGCGTGCTCCCGGTCAGTATGGCAGCGGACGTCCGCCGGACGGTATGGATGCGGCCGGGCGAGCCGCGACGCTACTGCGTGGCCTTCAGCACCAGGGTGTCCTTCGCCGCCTTCTCGATGGCGGAGAGCGTGAACTTCCATGGTCGCGTCTGGTTCGACTGCCAGAGCGGCGTCTGGTCGTCGTAGTTCGGGTGGAAGGCGTGGCCGGATGCCCCGGTGAGGTTGATCCAGGTGGAATCGTTGAAGTCGGCGAGGCTGATCACCTGGCGCATCGACGGCACCCAGTGCACGTCGTAGCTGCTCTCCGTGGCATCCCAGCCGACGGCGTTCACGACCGAGGAGCTGCCGCCGACGGAATACGGTCCGCGGTTGAACAGCCACTCGATCGGCGCGATGCCGGATTCGCCGAAGCTCGAATTGGTGAGCTCGAGCGTGTGCAGCTGCCCCCACGTCCAGCGCTTCCGGTCGGATCCCATCGACTCGACGCCCTCGTCCCATGCCTGCTCCGCCGCATAGGCGAGCATCGCGTCGCGGCCCTCGATGCCGAGCTTCTCGTTCCTCCACCACGGCGATTCCGGATCGTCGAGCAAGGAGCCGACGACACCGAACCAGCGGTCGCCGCCGGCCGGCTTCGTGCCGTCGGGGAGCTTGTCGTCGAACATGGCCGTGAGCAGGTGTCGCCAGGTCATGTTGAAGTAGGCCGCCGCCGCACTGTCGACGTCGTCATGGTGGTCCCACGTCGAGAGCAGCGTCGCCCCCTTCTTCGCATCCCCGGACAGGTCGAGCTTCGCGATGATCGGCGCCAGGGTGACGGCGTTCAGGTCGAGGTCGTCAGCCTGGATCGAGGACATCGTCTTCGTCGTGATCGGATGCTTCGCCTCGACCTCCTTCTGCAGCCGCGTGGTGATCTGCTGGGCACGGTAGCCCAGGTCCCAGTCTTCGGTGATGAGCGCCGGATAGTCGGGACCGACCGCCGCGTTGTTCGCCGTTGCGATGTATCCGCTCGACGGATTCAGCACGCTCGGCAGGGCGTCGAAGGGAATGAAGCCAGACCAGCCGTTGGCGCTCGTCCAGCCGGGGAGGGGGACAGTGCCGTCTCCGGACTTGCGCACGGGGATGAGGCCGGGAGCCTGGTAGCCGATGTTCCCGTCGACGTCGGCGTACAGCAGGTTCTGCGACGGCACGTCGAACAGGGCAGCCGCGGCGCGGAAGCCGTCCCAGTTCGCGGCCCTGTCGAGCGCGAAGATGGCCGCGCCGGTGCGGCCCGGCGTCAGGGCCGTCCACTGCAACGAGAGCGCGTAGTCGGCCGTCGGCAGGTCGGCGGATTCCGGATAGTCCGACGCGATCGATGCGAAGGCGTCGCTGATCCCCGTGACGAGGGGCCCGCGCTCGGTGGAACGGATCTCGATCGTGACGGGATCGCCGCCGGCGACGTTGATGGTCTCGGTGTGCGAGCGCAGGGCGATCGTCGCGCCGTCGAGTTCGTAGTCGTCGCCCGACACCTTCTCGAGGTAGAGGTCGGCGACGTCGGGCCCGAGGTTGGTGAAGCCCCAGGCGACCTTCTGGTTGTGCCCGATGATGACCCCGGGCACACCCGAGAAGCTGTAGCCGGCCACGGCGAAGGGACAGTCCGTCGTGACCTCGACGCACCGCAGTCCCACCTGGTACCAGACTGAGGGCATCACGGCGCCGAGGTGCGGGTCGTTCGCGAGGATGGGGGCCTTGGTGTCGGTCAGGTCGCCGGAGGCCACCCACGAGTTCGAGCCGATCTCGTTTCCTGCGGGGCCGAGCAGTTGAGGAAGGCCGGCGAGAGTGGCCTGCAGCTGGCGGAGCGCCGGGGCCGATGCCGTCGCGGCCGTGCTCGCCGCATCCGTGTCGATCGGGGTCGATGAGACGGATGCCGGAGCGGCGACGGCGCCGCCGACGATCGTCGGGTGCGAGTCGAAGGGGTAGGCGGGGTGCAGCTGGGCCACCTCCTTCGGCGTGAGCTTCGTGGAGAGCAGGGCGCGGTCGATCTCGTCCTCGAGGTTGGAGCGGAGGTCCCAGGCCATGGCCTTGAGCCACGCGAGCGAGTCGGCCACGGTCCACTTGTACGGCGTGTAGCCGGGGTTCTGCAGGCCGAGCACGGCGTACTCGAGGGAGATGTCAGCACCGGAGTGCGTCTTCAGGTAGGCGTTCACGCCGTCGGCGTAGGCCTGGTAGTAGCTCACCGTGGTCTTGTCGAGCAGCTCCACCTCCTTCTCGGCCACAGCGCGCCAGCCGAGGGTGCGGATGAAGGTGTCGGTCGGCACCTGGCTCTCGCCGAAGAGCTCGGCGAGGCGGCCGCTGGTCACGTGCCGGCGGAAGTCCATCTCCCAGAAGCGGTCCTGCGCGGTCACGTAGCCCTGCGCCATGAACAGGTCTGTCGCCGTCTCGGCGACGATCTGCGGGATGCCGGCGGAGTCGCGGTACACGGTCACGTCGCGGTGCAGCTCGGAGAGGTCGATGCGACCGGACAGGGTGGGGAAGGAGCGATGGACTGTCCAGACGCCGACACCCGCGGCGACGACGGCGATCACGAGCACGCTGACGAGGAGCCCGACGAGAACCTTCGTGCCGCGGTGCCTGCTCGTGCGGGGGGAGTCGGTGCCCACGTCACTCCTTCGTGATCAACGCCAATGCAGTCTGGGCAGCCTATCCGTCGGCTCGCCGACTGGGCTACGGGCGCGCCAGTAGCCGCAGTGACGGCCGCCGGTGCTCGTCATTCCACCAGGTCGCCGGGGAGACGATCCGACGAGTCTCGCCGGGCTCTAAGCGTGCAGCGCCTCGTTGAGCAGGATGCCGTGGCCGCTGCGCGCCAGCACCTCGACGGCGCCCGAGACCGAGTTGCGGCGGAACAGCAGGTTCGGCACGCCCGAGAGGGTCGCGGCCTTCACGCTGCGCTGGATCGGGTTCGACGGGTCGACGACGACGACCTTGGTGCCTGCCGTCACGTAGAGGCCGGCCTCGACGACGGTGTCGTCGCCGATCGAGATCCCGATGCCCGAGTTGGCGCCGAGGAGGGCGCGCTCGCCGATGCTCACCCGCTGAGTCCCGCCGCCCGAGAGCGTGCCCATGATTGAAGCGCCGCCGCCGATGTCGCTGCCGTCGCCGACGACGACTCCCTGCGAGATGCGGCCCTCGACCATCGAGGTGCCGAGAGTGCCGGCGTTGAAGTTCACGAAGCCCTCATGCATGACCGTCGTGCCGGGGGAGAGGTGCGCGCCGAGGCGCACGCGGGAGGCATCCGCGATCCGCACCCGCTCGGGCACGACGTAGTCGATGAGCCGCGGGAACTTGTCGAGACCGAGGGCACTGATGCCGGCGCGCTGCAGCGTCGGGCGCAGCCGCGCGAAGTCGTCGGGGTGCACGGGGCCGGCTGTCGTCCAGGCGACGTTGGGCAGGTGGCCGAAGATGCCGTCGAGGTTGATGGTGTTCGGAGCCGTGAGCAGGTGCGAGAGCAGGTGCAGGCGCAGGTAGGCATCAGGGGTCGACGCCGGGGGAGCGTCGAGGTCGATCTCGACCGTCACGATCTCGGTGCGCACGTTGCGGCGGTCGTCGGGTCCGCCGGCGTTCTCGAGATCGAGGGGCACGGATGCCGAGGCCGGCCGTGCGCCGAGCTGCGGCGCCGGGAACCAGGTGTCGAGCACAGTGCCGTCGCCGGCGATGGTGGCCAGGCCGTGGCCCCAGGCGGCGCGGGCGGACGAGGGTGCGGAGGCGTCGGTCTCAGGCATGCCCTCCAGCGTAACGGCGGCGAAGGCCGGGGCGGTGCGATCAATAGACTGGGGGCATGCCGGTGAACGACGTCTCCACGCCCGTGCTCGACCTGTCGGCGGACGTCGTCTCCATCACCAGGGCCATCTGCGACATCGAGTCGGTCTCGGGCGGCGAGACCCCGCTGGCGGATGCCATCGAGGCCGCGCTCGCCGGCCTCGCTCACCTCGAGGTCATCCGCGAAGGCGACACCATCGTGGCCCGCACCAACCTCGGTCGCGCCAAGCGCGTCGTGATCGCCGGGCACATCGACACCGTGCCGCTCAAGGACAACCTGCCGACCCGATTCGAGACCGAGGACGGCATCGACTACCTCTGGGGTCGCGGAACCGTCGACATGAAGGGCGGAGTGGCGGTGCAACTCGCCCTCGCACCCGAGCTCACCGAGCCGAACGTCGACATCACCTGGCTGTTCTACGACGGCGAGGAGGTCTCCTCCGACAAGAACGGCCTCGGGCGGCTGGCCCTGACCCGACCCGACCTCCTCGAGGGGGATTTCGCCATCCTCGGCGAACCGAGCAACGCCTCCGTCGAGGGAGGCTGCAACGGCACGGTTCGGGTGGAGCTGCGCGCCTTCGGTCGGCGCGCGCATTCCGCCAGGTCGTGGGTCGGGGAGAACGCGATCCACAAGGTCGGTCCGCTGCTCGACAGGCTCGCCGCCTACCAGCCGCGCTCGGTCGAGGTCGAGGGCCTGGTCTACCGTGAGGGCCTCAACGCCGTCGGCATCAGCGGAGGGGTGGCCGGCAACGTGATCCCCGACGAGGTGATGGTGCACCTCAACTACAGGTTCGCGCCGAGCCGGACAGCCGCTGAAGCGATCGATCACCTGCGCGAGCTCTTCCCCGAATACGAGCTCACCGTCGTGGACCAGGCGGAGGGAGCGCGCCCCGGCCTCGATGCGGCGCTGGCCCAGGAGTTCATCGCGGCCGTCGGAGCGGAGGCGAAGCCCAAGTACGGCTGGACCGACGTCGCCCGCTTCAGCGCCCTCGGCATCCCCGCCGTCAACTTCGGCCCCGGTGATCCGCTGCTGGCGCACCACGACCAGGAGCGCGTGCCGGTCGAGCAGATCACCGCGTGCGTCCGTGCGCTGCGCACATGGCTGAACGGACGCTGACCCCCGATTCCGAGGCCCCTCGCGTCTCGGAGCGGCCGCAGAAGCGCATCCTGCCCCTCGGCGTCGTCGTGCGCTGGCGGCTCATGCCGTGGTGGCTGCGGGTGATCGTCGTGTACGCGGCATCACGCGTCATCACCACCGTGCTGATGCTCGTCCTGGCGGGGATGCAGGAGGCGAACCCGTGGACGGGCGCGCATCCGGCCTACGCCGCCTTCGCCAACATCTGGGACGGCCGCTGGTACGAGATCATCGCGGGTTACGGCTATCCGAGCACTCTTCCGCTGACGGATGACGGCCACATCGGCGAGAACGCCTGGGCGTTCATGCCCGGCTACCCGGCGCTCGTGCGGGTGCTCATGGAGATCACCGGACTGCAGTGGAGCGGCCTCGCCGTGTTCGTGTCGGTCGCCTTCGGCCTGGGTGCCGCCCTGCTCTTCCACCGGCTGCTGCGCACCCGCCTCGACGCATCGTCGACGTTGTTCGCCGTCACCCTGTTCTGCTTCGCACCGCTGTCGCCGATGCTCCAGGTGGGCTACGCGGAGGCGATGTACCTCTTCCTCCTCACCCTGGCCCTGCTGCTGCTCGTGCGGCGGCGCTACTGGCTGCTCTTCCCGGTGGTCGCGGTCATGGCGCTCACCCGCCCGAGCGGACTGGCCTTCGCCCTGGCGCTCGGCCTGCACGTGATCCACCGGTGGTTCACCCGTGCCCGGGATCCGTTCCCGGCGGGGGAGGTGGTGGCATCCGTCTCCGTCACGATCTTCACGGGGCTGATGGGCCTCGCGTGGCCTGCGGCCGCGTGGATCGCGACGGGCAGCATGACGGCGTACTTCGACACCGAACTCGCCTGGCGGGCCCCGTACATCGGCTACCAGGAGCTCATCCCCTTCACGGCCTGGTTCCAGAGCGGTGCCTGGTGGCTCGGGAGCCCGCTCGGCTACATCGTGGTCGCAGCCGTCATCCTGGGTTTCGGAGCAGCGCTGTTCCTCCCGTCAGTGCGGCGGTTGGGAGTGGACCTACGGTTCTGGGTGGCTAGCTACGGGCTCTACCTGCTCGCCGTGTTCTTCCCGCAGTCGAGCACCTTCCGCCTGCTGACCCCGATGTTCCCCCTGTTGGGTGCGCTCGCACAGCCGCGGTCACGCCTGTACAGGGTCGCGCTGGTGCTGGTCTTCACGGCGCTGCAGTGGGGCTGGTTGTACATCTGCTGGGCCTACATCGGTTACGACTGGAGCCCACCGTGACGTCGGAACGGCCATCCGGGCGTACTGGGGGCATGGCCGCGATTTCGGATAGTTCTCCCAGCAGGGGATAATAGAAGCAGTCTTGCCACGAAAGGGGAACTCAATGGCGGCGATGAAGCCACGCACTGGTGACGGACCGATGGAGGCCGTGAAGGAGGGTCGTCTCATCATTGTTCGCGTTCCACTGGAGGGCGGCGGTCGACTGGTCGTCTCAGTGAACGACGCCGAGGCCAAGGAACTGCACGACGCCCTCGAGAAGGTCGTCGCGCCGGTCTGACCTGCGCAGATGTGAAGCTGGTCCGGAAGCCATGAGGCGCCGGGCCAGCTCTTTCTGTCTCAGCGGCGGAGCTCGAGGCACCAGCTCCCGAGACGTGCTCGTTCCACGTACGATGCGGATGCTGCAGACCCCGGCGCGCTGGGGCCAGTGAGACGTCAGCGCGACCCGCTCTGGGAGTTACTCGCTCTAGGAGAGCAGCTTCGAGATCTGCAGCAGGCCGTCGCCGGCCGGTGACACGGCGCTCAGGACTGCGCTCGAGCCGGAGATCTCCGAGATGAGCGACCTGAAGCCGCTGGCGACCTCGTCGCGCTGGGCCGGATCTGCCACGCGTCCGCGCCAGAGGGCGTGAGGAACCAGCACGGTGCCTCCGGGCTTGGCCAGGCGCAGGCCGTGCTCGACGTACTCGATGACCGACTGGGGATCGGCGTCGATGAAGACGACGTCGTAGGAATTCTCGTTCATGCGGGGGAGCACCTCGCTGGCCCTGCCGGCGATCAGGCGGATGCGGTTGGCCGCGACGCCGGCATCGAGCAGGTTCGTGCGGGCGTGCTGCTGGTGGTCGACCTCGGAGTCGATCGACGTGAGGGTGGCATCCGGGGCTCCGCGCAGCAACCAGAGGCCCGAGACTCCCACCCCGGTGCCGATCTCCACGATTGCCGTCGCGGCGTGAGCCGCGGCGATCACGGCCGACTGTGCTCCGATCGCGGGGGCGATGGGTTCGATGCCCAGCTCGAGCGACTGCTGACGCGCCTTCGCGATGGTTTCGGGCTCGCCGACGATGTCGTCGACGTACTTCCAGTTGAGGTCTTTGTCAGACACGTTCGCTCCCAAGATGATCGCTTCCAGCCTAGAGCCGGCCCCGAGCGGCGAGTGGATGCCTCGCCGCGGGTTATCCTGATGGCATGTTCGGGCTGACCTTCGAGAAACTCCTCATCATCGGGGTCATCGCGGTGTTCCTGCTCGGGCCGGAGCGCCTGCCCCACTACGCGGCCCAGCTCGGCCGACTCGTGCGCCAGCTCCGCGACATGGCGAACGGCGCCAAGGACCGCATGCGCGACGAGATGGGTCCGGACTTCGACGACGTCGACTGGAAGAAGCTCGATCCGCGGCAGTACGACCCGCGTCGCATCATCCGTGAGGCGCTCCTCGACGAGGAGCCGGTGACGCCGACGGTGTCCAGGTCGGGAGCCGCAGTCGGCGCCGTGGCCGGTGCTGGTGCTGGTGCTGCGGCATCCGGAACTATCGGCGTGAACCCGAACTCCGCCTACCTGCAGAAGAAGCGGTCGGCCGAGATGGCTGCGATGCCGACCCCGTTCGACTCCGAAGCCACCTAGGTCTCTCCGCGGCTCAGCCCTTCGTCAGGTCCTCGGCGAGCATCACGATGATCCCGCTCGGGCCGCGGAGGTACGTGAGCTTGTACACGTCCTGATAGTTCGCGACGCCGCGAAGCGGGAAGCATCCGTGCCTGGCGGCGATGGCCAGCGACTCATCGATGTCGTCGACGGAGAAGGCGACGCGGTGCATGCCGATCTCGTTGGGACGAGTCGGTTCCGTCTCGATCGCATCAGGGTGGATGTACTCGAACAGTTCCAGCCTGCCGTGGCCGTCAGGCGTCTGGAGCATGGCGATCCTCGCGTGATTGCCATCGAGGTCGACGGCGGTGTCAGCCCACTCGCCGCTGACGGTGTCCCGGCCGATGAGGGTGAGGCCGAGGTCGGTGAAGAAGGAGATCGTCGCTTCGATGTCGCGCACGGCGATGCCGACATTCTCAAGAGTGATGGGCATGGATGCATGGTACCGATGGTCTCCGGACGATTGAGTGGCGCCGGAGAGTTCCACTCGCCCTCGGTGGAGTGGTGCCTGAGCGGAGCGAGGTTGGTATCCCTGACGACGGACTTCTCCGGGCTGTCCTCGGCGTCGGATCCTCCTCCTCCACAGACGCCTCAGGTGGGGCGGATTTCCACAGGATGTGGATCGATAATTCCCGGTCAGGCACTGTATTTCGAGTGGTTGAGTGTCGGTGGGTGCACGTAGCTTGAGGGTATGGAGACGTTCCAGACTCGGATGCAGGAGGCGATAGCGGTTGGGGCCGCCATCCTCGCTGAGGTGACTGCGGTGGGGATGCTGCCGGGATCAGCTGATACGGAGCTCTTGGCCGGTGCTGCGTTGATGGAGGAGTTCGGTCGGTTGGCCGATGCCGGCCGGATCGCGTTCGCCGGCGAGGTGGCCGACAGGTCGCGGGCGATTCTGGGTCCGCAGACGCTGCCGGACCGCGTGGGATGCGCCACCGCGGTGGAACTGCTGGAACGCGTCGCCCGGATCAGCCCGCAGACGGCGCGGGCCAGGTTGAAGCTCGGCGCCCAGACTCGTCCGGAGGTGTCGTTGACCGGGGAGGTGTTGCCGGCCCCGTTCGACGTGGTTCGCCGCGGCCTCGCCGCCGGCCGGTTGGGTGTGGACTCCGCGACTGTGATCACGACAGCCCTCACGAAGGCGATGGTCGGTTGTCCGACTGACACCCTGTCGAGGTTCCTGCCCGCCGAACACGAGTTGGTGTGTGCGGCGATCGGCGCCGCCCCGTCGGCCGATGCGAGCGCACTGCCGCCGGTGACTCCGACCGAGACGAACGATCAGGCGTCGGTCTGGGTGCTGGCATTGAACCCTGATGGTGCCGAACCGTCGGTGACGGAGTTCGAGTCGCGATCGTTCCGACTGCATCGGGCGCGGAACGGCCTGATCCCGGTGAGCGGGTCCCTGTTGCCCGAAGTCGCCGGACAACTGCAGGCCGTCTTCGACGCCACCACCAACGTGCGCTCATCACTGAAGTTCCTCACCGACGAGGAACGCGCCGCCGTGGAGGCAGATGATGGGCCACGCGATCCACGCACCCGTGGCCAACGCCAGCACGATGTGCTCGCGGCCGTGTTCGGGATGGCCGGCCGGTCCGAGGAACTCCCCACCCTCAACGGTGCCTCCGCGACGATGGTCACCCATGTTCTGGCGACCGACCTCGACGAGCACACGGGAGCGGTCACCGGACCCGGCCGCATCGACGGCGTCGACCTCCCGATCTCTGCGCGAGCGGTGGAGCAACTCTGCTGCGCGAACGGCATCCAACCCGTCAGCATCAGCACCGACGGCGCCATCCTCCGCCTGGGCAGCACGGAACGCTGCTTCACCCGCACCCAACGGCGGGCATTGGCCGCTCGCGACGGCGGGTGCATCATCTGCGGCATCCCGCCCCAGTACACCGAAGCGCACCACGTCATCCCGTGGGCCATCGTTCACACCACGCATGTGTCCAACGGGGTACTGCTGTGCTGGTACCACCACCGCACCATCACCACATCCGGGTGGAAGATCCGCATGATCAACGGGCATCCCGAGACCATGCCGCCTCCCGCCCTCGGACCCCAGGCATGGCGACCAGCCCGCGGCTCCCTCACCTGTCAGACCGACACCATCCGCAGGCGACTCCGGCAGTGATCTGCCGAAGTCACGACAGGTCTGTCGATCGCTGAAGCACGGGCCGCGAATGGATGCCTGTGGCTCGTTCCACGCTTGCGCAACGGCCGGTGTTCATTCCGACACGCGAGCGGCGGTCGTCAGCGCTGGCGGGCGCCCTTCATGACACGAGCCAGGAGAACCATCGGGCCGGCCATCGACGCGAACTCCGAGCCCGTGCGCGGCAGCTGCAGCAGGCCGGTGGAACGCGACACCGTGACGGCATCCACGAAGCGCAGAAGGCCCTCGCGGCCGTTGCGGCGGCCGAGGCCCGACTGCTTGATGCCGCCCATGGGGGCATCGACGGTGGAGAACGAGCCGCGGTAGCCCTCGTTGATGTTCACGCTGCCGGCGTCGATCACGGCGGCGAGCGATCGTGCCCGTGCTGTCGATCCACTCATGATCGAGGCGTTGAGGCCGTAGTCGGAGTCGTTGACCGCGATGACGGCCTCGTCGTCGGTGTCGACGGTGTAGATCGACACCACGGGGCCGAAGGTCTCGCCCGCGGCGCAGTCCATGTCGGCGGTCACGTCGGTGAGAACGGTGGGCTCGTAGAAGAACGGACCGAGGTCGGGGCGTGCCTTGCCGCCGGCGAGGACCGTGGCGCCCTTGGCGACGGCGTCGTCGACGTGGGCCGTCACGCGAGCGAGCTGGGCGGCGCTGGTGAGCGATCCCACATCGGTCGTGTAGTCGAACGCCGAGCCGATGCGCAGCGATTCCACCCTGGCGGCGAAGGCCTCGGTGAAGGCGCGGGCGACACCGCGCTGCACGTAGATGCGCTCCACCGAGACGCAGAGCTGCCCGGCCGAGGCGAAGCATCCGTAGGCCGCATCGGCCGCGGCCTTCAGCGGGTCGACGTCGTCGAGCACGATCATGGCGTTCTTGCCGCCGAGCTCGAGGGATGCCCCGACCAGTCGTTCGGCAGCGGTCACGGCGACGCTGCGACCCGTGGCCGTCGATCCGGTGAAGCAGATGTAGTCGGCGTTGCCCGTGACGGCGCCGCCGATGACGGGGCCGTCACCGGTGACGACGGACCAGAGCTCGGGCGGGAGTCCGGCGTCGACGAAGGCGCGGCGGAGCGCGAGCACGCTCAGGGCGCCCTGGTCATCGGCCTTCTGCACGACGCCGCAGCCGGCGGCGAGGGCGGGCACGACGTCCATGGCGGCGAGGCTGAGCGGGAAGTTCCACGGGGTGATGACGCCGACGACGCCCTTGGCCCGGTACCGCACGGTGGTGTCGACGATGAGCGGCAGGGCCGAGCGGCGTCGGCCTCCGCGCAGCACTTTGGAGGCGGCCAGGGCGTTGTAGCGAGTGACAGTCGCCGACTGGAAGACCTCCTCGAAGGCCTGCCCGCGAGTCTTGCCGGTCTCCGACTGCAGGATGTCGAGCAGGTCCTCGCGTCGCTCGAGCAGCAGGTCGTGCGCACGCAACAGAACGGCGCGGCGTGCTGCGAAGCCGGCGCGGGCCCAGGCCAGCTGGGCGAGGCGTGCCCGCGCGAACGCGTCGGCGACGTCATCGGGCGTGCTGACCGGCAGCTCGTGCAGCACCTGGCCCGTCAGTGGGGCGATCACGGTCGTCGAGGACCCCGAGGTCGCGGAGACGTCGGCGTCGAGGTCGTTCAGGATCGCGAGATCCGGCATCGTTGCGGGCATTGCGCCATTCTAGGACAACTGTCCCACTTCATCGGCCCCACTTCGCGGGGCCGGATCCGGACGGTGCGGCGAGATCGCGCCGACGAGGTGCGCTCACCTTCGGCGACTGGTCCGGCACCGCGCGGAACGACGGCTACACTGCCGCAATGATCGCTACGCCGCGGGTGCTCACGCGCACCACCGTCGCCGGATACGCCGCCGGTTCCCTGGGCACCGGTGGCTTCGCCACACTGCCCGGCCTCGTGCTGGTGTTCTACCTCACGGACACCCTCGGCGTCGCGGCCCTGCTCGCCGGACTCCTGGTGACCCTGGCGAAGGTCTGGGACGTCATCATCGACCCCTTGATCGGCGCCTGGAGCGACCGTTGGCTGGTGCGCACCGGCAGCCGTCGCGGATTCATGCTGCTCGGAGCATGCACCCTGCCACTGTTCTTCGTGTTGACCTTCTCGGTGCCGGCGACGCTGTCGCCGCTGGCTGCCGGGATCTGGGTCTTCGTGGCGTTCCTGCTCACGGCCACCTCCTTCAGCCTCTTCCAGGTGCCGTACATCGCGCTTCCGGCTGAGATCGCCGACAGCTACGACCAGCGCACGCGCCTCCTCACCTGGCGCGTCGTGGTGCTCACGCTGGCCATCCTGCTGTTCGGTGCCGGCGGCCCGGCGCTGCGCAAGGTCGCCGACGACGAGTACGTCGGCTACATCGTGATGGCCGTCGTGGCCGGGGTGGTGATCGGCGTCGGAATGCTCATCGCCGTGCTCGTCGCGGTTCCGCGGCGTGCACGCGGTACCGCGGTCGAGGCGGCCGTTGCCCCGCCGGAGAAGACCTCGCTCCGCCGTCACTACGCCGAGGGCTTCGGAGCGCTGCGCCGCAGCCAGCCGTTCCGGGCCCTGCTCGCCACCTTCCTGCTGCAGGGCCTCGCCACAGGTCTCATGCTGGCCGCCGCGAACTACGTTGCCGTCTGGGTGCTGGACTCGGAGGACGCACTCACCTTCCTCTTCGTCGCCCTCATCGCGCCGGCCCTCCTGTTCGCACCGCTCTGGGGAGTGATCGCGCGCCGACTCGGCAAGGAGCGCAGCTACCTCTACGCGAGCATCCTCTACGGCGTCGCAGCGCTGTCGCTCATCGGAATGCTCTGGGCCCCGAGCGGCTGGGTGTACCTGCCCGTCGCCCTCGCCGGAGCCGGCTACGCCGGAATGCAGTCGCTCCCGATGGCCATGCTTCCCGACGTGATCTCGCACGACGCCGTCACGGCCGGCCCCGGTCGGGCCGGCACCTTCGGTGGCATGTGGACCGCGGGCGAGACGACGGGCATGGCGCTCGGAGCCACCGCCCTCTCCATCGTCTTGGCCGTGACCGGATACACGCAGTCATCGGGGTCCGAGACCGTGACGCAGTCGCCGACGGCCATCGCCGGTATCGTCGTGAGCTTCAGCGTCGTGCCGGCCGTCATCATCCTCGCCAGCCTCTTCACACTGCGCGGCTACAGGCTGCGCAAGGCTGACATCGACCTCCTCGCATCGTCGTCAGCCGGCGATCTCGCAACACAGACAGGACAGTGAGAGCGTGACCGCCTTCGCCCAAGAACCATCGGACATCCTCGACCGCCTGGCGGACCTCCGCCGCGCCGACGCCCCCACCCATGGCGGACGCGTTCTGTCGTACGTCTACGACTCGGGCCTCGCAGCGCTCGACGAGCTCGCGGCATCCGCGATCCGCGCCGTGCAGCCGCTCAACGGACTGGACCCGACGACGTTCACCTCGATCGCCGTCATGGAGCGCGAGCTCATCGGCTTCGCTCGCGAGGTACTGCACGGCGACTCCGATGTGGTGGGCACGATCACGACCGGCGGCACCGAGAGCTGCCTGCTCGCGGTCAAGACGGCGAGGGACGTCTGGCGTGCTGCCGGCGGCACCGGGGTCCCGCGGCTGCTCGCGGCGACGACGGTGCACGCTGCCTTCCACAAGGCTGCGCACTACTTCGGCCTCGACCTCGACCTCGTGCCCGTCGACCCCGCAACAGGCGCTCCCGCCGTCGAGGCCATCGACGCCAGGCTCGACGCATCCGTCGCCCTCGTCGTCGTGAGTGCGCCGTCGTATCCGACGGCCACCCTCGACCCCATCGCCGAGGTCGCCGCCCTGGCAGCGGAGCGGGGGATCGCCTGCCACGTCGATGCCTGCATCGGCGGTTTCGCCCTGCCGTGGTGGCGGGGCGGCACGGTGCCGGCCTGGGACTTCAGGCTGCCCGGTGTCACCAGCATCTCCGCCGACCTGCACAAGTACGGCTACGCCCCGAAGGGCGCTTCGGTGCTGCTGCAACGCGGTCGTGACAGGCAACGGATGCAGTACTTCGCCACGACGCGATGGATGGGCTACCCCGTCGTCAACCCGACCATGCTCGGCTCGAAGTCGGCCGGGCCGCTCGCGGCCGCCTGGGCCATCGTGAACGCGCTGGGCGCCGACGGCTTCGCCGAGCTCACGGCGACGGCCGAGCGGGCCACTGACGCCCTCGTCGAGGTCGTCAACGGCATCGAGGGCCTGCGCGTTGTCGGCGACCCGGTCGGACCCCTGTTCGCTGCAGCTGTCGACGAGAGCGTGGACGCCGATCGCCGAGTCGATCCGCATCGCTGGGCGGATGCCGTCCGCGGCCACGGATTCGTGATCCAGCTGCAGCCGGGTCTCAGCCAGGCCGACGGCACCCGCGTTCCGCACACGACTCACCTGACCATCACGCCGGTGACCGAGGTGCAGCTCCCGGCTCTGACGGCGGCGCTCGTCGCTGCCGCCGACGAGGTGCGCGGCGTTCCGCAGGCATCGGCCGACGGCATCCTGGAGGCCCTCGGCCCCGTGCTCGCGGCATCCGGCGGAGCACTGCCGAACTCGGAGGAGGCGGCGGGGCTGCTCGCCGCCGTGGGCATCGGCGCGGACGGCTCGGGCC
This sequence comes from Leifsonia sp. Leaf264, assembly GCF_001422325.1. GTDB lineage: Bacteria > Actinomycetota > Actinomycetes > Actinomycetales > Microbacteriaceae > Orlajensenia. The sequence continues at coordinate 613,312 of NZ_LMMR01000001.1, read as the reverse complement.
TCCCGTCGGAGCTGGCGCCGCTCCTCGCCCTCATCGAGGCTCTGCCGTCGGCTCTCGCCGAGAGGCTCCTCACGGAGCTGCTCGCGCGTCTGGTAGAACCGGTCTGAGAAGCGGGCGAGGGGTCCTCAGTCGCCGCAGACCTCGCTGATGTACGAGTAGACCTGCGCCTTCACCGCGGGCGGCAGGGGCAGCAGGTAGCGCCCCTCGCGGCCCGTCGACGTCGCGGAATCGATCACGAGCACGGTGCCGACCTTGTCGTCCGCGAGGGCGTGCGGGTCGCAGCGGGTGGGTCGCATCGGCAGGGTCACGGGGCGGGGTTCGGATGCCGCATCCACGGTGAATCCGAGGGGCCAGCTGTCGGCGCCATCGGCCGGTGACATGAGCGTCGTCGAGCGGATGCCGTCGAAATCGGCGCTCCCGTCGGCGCCCGTGGGCGTGAAGGTCAGGTCGATGAAGGCCTGCGCTGACGACCCTGTGCCCTCGACACGCAACGCCGTCGGCGGCTCGATCCTCACGACGGCGTCCACGTCCTCGACGAGGCAGCCCTCGCGCAACAGCCTGTCGACGGTGTTGTTGGGGTCTGTCGGCACCAGCGTCAGGGCTGTCGGCGTCGCGCCTGATGCGCCGTCGGTCACGGTGAGCTCGACGGTGCCGATGTCGCCGGTGCCATCGGCGGCGGCGTGGTCGCAGGCGAGGGCGGGGATCGGCGCCCGCAGTGCGATCCGCTGGCCCGGACTCAGGGTCACGGGGTCCCCATCGCGCACGGCGGCATCAGCGAAGCGCGGCGAGCTGAACGAGGCATCGACGATGGTGACGGGGGCCGGCGCCGTGTTCGTGACCTCGATGGAGAACACGCCCCGGGTGTAGTCCGTCCTGCCCTGCACGATGGCGGCCTCGGCGCTGAACGACGGGGTCGAGGGCGATACCGACGGCCCGCTGGTGCAGCCAGTGAGAGCCGATGCGGCCAGCACCGCCGTGCACGCGATGACGCCCGCGACGGCGGAACGAACGCGGACCCGGCCCATGGGTCTACCGCGGCGAGAAGGGCAGTGGACGCCCGGCCAGGTTGCGCGAGCGGGTGGCGAGGGCATCCGCGACGGCCCGGATGGCGACGCTCGCCGGCTCGTCGGGGTGGGCGAGCACGACGGGTTCGCCGGTGTCGCCGCCGCTGCGCAACGCGATGCTCAGCGGAACCTGGGCGAGCAGCGGCACGTCGGCGCCGTCGACGGAGAGTCGACGGGCCACCTCGGCACCGCCGCCGGAACCGAACAGCTCGAGCACGCTGCCGTCGGCCTGGGGGAGTCCTGCCATGTTCTCGATCACGCCGTAGACGTGCTGGCCGGTCTGCCGGGCGACGAGGGCGCTGCGCTCGGCGACGTCCGCGGCCGCCGGCTGCGGGGTCGTCACGACGATCACCTCGGCATGCGGCAGCAGCTGGCCGATCGAGATGGCGACGTCGCCGGTTCCCGGGGGAAGGTCGAGCAGCAGCACGTCGAGGTCGCCGAAGTACACGTCGGTGAGGAACTGCTGGATGGTGCGGTGCAGCATCGGTCCGCGCCAAGCGACGGCGACTCCGGCACCGTTCGCACCGGGCTCCACGAACATGCCGATGGAGATGACCTTCACGCCGTAGGCGACCGGCGGCAGGATCATGTCGCCGACCTGTGTGGGACGGGTGGCACGCTCCGTGCCGGTCGCGGCATCGGTCTCGACGAGACCCAGGATGCCGGGGATCGAGAAGCCGTGGACGTCGGCGTCGACGATGCCCACCCGGAGCCCCGACGCGGCGATGGCGACCGCGAGGTTGGCTGTGAGCGTCGACTTGCCGACTCCGCCTTTACCGCTGGTGACCAGGTAGACCCTGGTCAGGGACTCCGCCGTGAACGGGATGCCGCGCTTGGCCTTGCCTCCACGCAGCTTCTCGGTGAGCGCCGTGCGCTCCTCGCGGGTCATGATCGTGACATCGACGGATGCGAGCCCGGCGCCCACGACACTCTCGGCCGCTGCGAGGGTGTCGCGCTCGATGCGGTCAGCCGCCGGGCAGCCGACGATCGTCAGCTTGATGCCGACGTCGACGCCGCCGTCGGGCCTGGCGAAGACGCCGCCCACCATGTCGAGCTCGGTGATGGGCTTGCGGATCTCCGGATCGATGACGCGGGCCAGTGCGGCTCGCACCCTGGATTCGAGCGCGGCGTCGACGGTCGCGTCAGCGGGCATCCGGCTCGTCGTCCGTGGTGTCGTCGTTGCGCTCGTCCGACCGCTCGTCGATCTGCTCGAGAAGTGCGCGCAGCTCGGAGCGGATGAAGTCCTTCGAGGCCATGTCGCGCATGGCCAGTCGCAGTGCGACGACCTCGCGGGCGAGGTATTCGGTGTCGGCGAGGTTGCGCTCGGCGCGTTGGCGGTCCTGCTCGATCTGCACCCTGTCGCGGTCGTCCTGACGGTTCTGGGCCAACAGGATGAGCGGTGCGGCGTACGAGGCCTGCAGCGAGAGCACGAGAGTGAGGGCGATGAAGCCGTAGTCAGCACGGTCGAACTGCAGGTCGGTGGGGGCGAAGAGGTTCCACACCATCCAGGCGACGACGAAGAGGGAGAGCCCGAGGAGGAACCACGGCGTGCCCATGGCGCGGGCGACGCCCTCGGTGAAGCGACCGAAGCGGTCCTTCGATGCGCGGTTGCGCTTCGCGGAGTTGCGCAGACCCTTGGGAGCGTCGAGACGCTGGTCGGCTCGGCTAGCGCGTGCCATTGGCGTTCCTCCTTCCGTTCTTCTGGGGCTGCCCCTGGATCGGGATGCTGCCTGTCTTCAGCTGGGCTCGTGCGGCCGCGCGTCTCGAGACGTGGTCGTCGTCGGCGTGCGATCGCCAGTCGTCGGGGAGCAGGTAGTCGAGGATGTCGTCAATGGTCACCACCCCTACGAGGCGATGGTTGTCGTCGACAACGGGAACCGAGACGAGGTTGTAGCTCGCCAGGATGCGGGAGACCTCGGCCGCCGACGCATCGACCGTGACGGGATCGAGGCCCTGGTCGAGCAGGGTGCCGAGGCGTTCGTGCGGCGGATAGCGGAGCATCCGCTGGAAGTGCACCATGCCGAGGAAGCGGCCGGTCGGGGGTTCGAACGGCGGCAGGGTGACGCAGACTGCAGCGCCGATGGCCGGGGCGAGCTCGTGGCGACGGATGAGCGCGAGGCCCTCGGCGACGGTCGCGTCAGCCGAGACGATGATCGGCTCGGTGGTCATGAGGCCACCCGCCGTGTCAGGGGCGTAGCTGAGCAGCATCCGCACGTCGTCCGCCTCTTCGGGCTCCATGAGCTCGAGCAGGTGCTCGCCACGTTCCTCCGGCAGCTGGGCGATGAGGTCGGCGGCGTCGTCCGGCTGCATCTGGTCGAGGACGTCGGCGGCGCGGTCGTCGTCGAGGCGGCCGATGATCTCGACCTGGTCGCTCTCGGGCATCTCCTCGAGCACGTCGGCGAGCCTGTCGTCCGAGAGCTCCTCCGCGACCTCGTGACGCCGTTCCTGCGGCAGGTCGAGCAGGGTGTTCGCGAGGTCGGCCGGCTTCATCTCCGAGTAGGTGGCGATGAGCTGCTCGGCCGACTGCGCCTCTCCGACGATGGCGCTCTCACGCACCTCGCGCCAGCTGACGAACGCCGTCGTGCCCTTGGCGAAGGGCGATCCGCCGGTCTTCGGACGGCGCACGAAGAGCTGGCTGACCTGCCACTCTCCGGGGGCGGCCTCCTCGATGGCGACGTCCTCGACGATGGCCTCGCCCGAGTCGTCGGCGAACAGCACGCGGCGGCCGAGCATCTCGGCGATCACGCGCACCTCGCCGCCGCGCTGCTCGAAGCGTCGCACGTTGATGAGGCCCGTCGTGATGATCTGGCCAGCACTGATGCTGGTGACGCGGCCGATCGACACGAAGACCCGGCGCTTGCCCGGGATCTCCACGATCAGACCGACGACGGATGGCGCGTCTGCGCGTCGATAGACCACGAGGACGTCGCGCACCTTGCCGACCCTGTCGCCTGCGGGGTCGAAGACGGCGCACCCGGCGAGCCGGGCGACGAACACTCTCGTGGCACTCACGAGACAAATCTATGCCCTCGACGACCGGCCGGCTGCCGCCGCCGTCGCCGATGCCCCTGCTGCAGCGATCCGGTGCGTGGGAGAATCGTGGGCATGAGCACTCAGAACCCCTTCGCCGGTCGCCGACCCACCGCATCGCCGGTGCTGCCGCGCGGCGAGGTCGTGGCGACGTACGAGACCTACGCCGAGGCCCAGAACGCCGTGGCAGCTCTGGCCCGCGCCGACTTCCCGGTCACATCGCTCTCCATCGTCGGCAACGACCTCAAGACCGTCGAGAACGTCACCGGACGCATGACCTACGCCAGGGCGGCCCTCGCCGGTGCGGCATCCGGAGCCTGGCTCGGTGTGTTCTTCGGACTGCTGTTGTTCATCTTCGTCGCCACGGGGGTCGACTTCGCCCTGGTGCTCGCCGCCGTGCTCATCGGAGCCGGATTCGGCATGCTGTTCGGCATCGTGACCTTCAGCGTGAACCGCCGGCGCCGCGACTTCACCTCGACCATGCAGGTGATCGCCTCGAACTACCAGGTCATCGTCGACGGCGCACTCGTGAACCGGGCCCGCAACGTGCTGGCCGGGGTGGTCGAGGAGGCCGAGCCCGAGTTCTCACTGGGAGACGCCATCCCGATCGATCCGGGCCCCGAGGAGCCTCGCGCCTCCTAGCGCCGACCGGTCAGCCGCGCTGCCGACCGGTCAGCCGCGCTTCGCAGCCATCCACGCCTCGACCTCGTCGGCCGTGCGGGGGATGCCGGCCGAGAGGTTCTCGGCTCCGTCGGCCGTGACGAGGATGTCGTCCTCGATGCGCACGCCGATGCCGCGGAACTCCGCGGGAACGGTGAGGTCGTCGCTCTGGAAGTAGAGGCCGGGCTCGATGGTGAACACCATGCCCTCCTCGACCACGCCGTCCTTGTACATCTCACGTCGGGCCTGCGCGCAGTCGTGGACGTCGATGCCGAGGTGGTGGCTGGTGCCGTGCACCATGTAGCGGCGGTGGTGCTCATTGTCGGGCTGCAGGGCCTCCTCGGCGCTCACCGGCAGGAAGCCCCACTCGGCCGTGCGCTTCGCGATGACTTCCATGGCTGCGGCGTGCACGTCGCGGAACACGATTCCGGGGCGCACGATGGCGAAGGCCGCATCCGCCGCCTCCCGCACGGCCTCGTAGACCAGGCGCTGCTCGGCGCTGAACTCACCGTTGATCGGCAGCGTGCGCGTGATGTCGGCCGTGTAGAGGCTGTCGACCTCGACGCCGGCGTCGATGAGGATGAGCTCGCCCGGCTTCACGGCGCCATCATTGCGGGTCCAGTGCAGGATGGTCGCGTGGGCTCCGGATGCCGCGATGGTGTCGTAGCCGACGGTGTTGCCGTCGAGCCTGGCGCGGGTGTTGAAGACGCCCTCGACCACTCGCTCACCCCGCGCCTCGGCCGTCGCCCGCTCGAACGAGCCGAGCACGTCCTCGAAGCCGCGCTGCGTCGCGTCGACGGCGAGGCGCATCTGCTCGATCTCGTAGGAGTCCTTCACCAGGCGCATCTCGCTGAGCACCTCGGCGAACTTCGCGTCGGGGGCGTGCTCGGATCCGACCTCGATGCTGAAGGCGCTGTCCGAGGCGTTGGTCGACAGCGCCTGTTCGGCGGCGAAGCGCAGGCGCGCGTCGTCCACGTGGTCGGCGATGGCGGCATCCGCTTCGCGCATGACGAGGGTGGCCGTGTCGACGGAACGGATGACGGCGTCGAAGCCGGCGATGCCCGCGGTGGTGACGGCCAGGTCGCCGGCGACCTGGGCGAGCGACGGGCGCGGGCCGATCCAGAACTCGCCGATCTCGGGGTTGGCGTAGAACTCGTCGGAATCGCGTCCGGCGCGCTCGCGGAAGTAGAGGGTGACGTCGTGACCCTCGACTGTCGGCTCGAAGACCAGCACGCTTCCGGGCTCGGAGTCGGAGCCCCAGCCGGTGAGGTACGAGAACGCCGAGTGAGCGCGGAAGGCGTAGTCGGTGTCGTTCGAGCGCTGCTTCGGGCTGCCGGCCGGAACGATCAGGCGCTGCCCCGGGAAGGCCGCCGAGACGCGGGCGCGGCGTTCAGCGGCGAACGCGGCCTGCTCACGGGCTGCCGGCACGGTCTCGTCGCGTTCGGCCCACTGGCCGCCGATGTAGGCCTTGAAACCCTCGGACCCTGGCGTGGTGGAGCGATTCGTCGTGGCGCGAGGCGCTTCAGTGGTCGCCTCGGGCGCATCGGCGTGCGCGGACGTGTCGGGGCGGGCGGATACAGAGGTGTCGGTGCTCGTGGCCATGCGTCCATTCTCGCACCGCCGACTGGGTGCGGGCCAAGGCCGTCTCCGTCCGGGATGGGCGCTGGCCAGAGCCGGGCGCAGGCGAATCGGTACGAGTCAGGAGCGCGTGAGTGTTGACACGATGGGCCGGTGATCGCTGCCCAGCGAGTCCAGGCTGGTGATGACCTCGAAGGAGGTGGCCGTCCAGCCGTCGGTCGTCATGACGTGGTCGATGGGGGCGCCGAGCAGCAACGGGATGTCGCTCGGCCAGGTGCCGAGAGCGGCGGCGCCGTTCGCGGCGGCGGCGTCGCGGCACGCGCCGAGGTCGCCGCCATCCGTTCCGCGTCCGATCATGTGGTCGATGGTGGCGTTGAAGTCGCCCGCCATGATCACATCGCTGCCCGCGGCGCACTGCGCGGCGAGCCAGTCGAGGTCACTGCGCCAGTTGGTCATCTCGCCGCGGAGTGGTGACACGGCGTGCACGGCCACGATCGTGGGCCCGTCTCCGGAGTCCGGCGTGGCGACGACGGTCGGGGACACGTTGGTGTTGCCGGGAGGACCGGTGCCGCCGGCCGATTCCACGCTGTACTCGCCGAGGTCCGGGCTGATGAGCACGGCGGTGGAGCGGGCCTCGTAGATCTCGCTGAACGAGAGGCCGAGCGCCCACATCGGGCTGCCGCCGTCGCGCATGAGCTCGGCCACCTCGGTGGCGAAGGCGTCCGTCGTCTCGGGGAGCGACACGATGTCGGCACCGCGATCGAGGGCGAGCCGGGCCACCTCGTCAGCGCCGGGGGAGCCGCCGAGGGTGTTCCAGCTGAGAACCGTGATGGTCTGCGCCTTCGTGCTCGGGGCGGCGGATGCCGGTGCCTGGCTGAGACCGCGGACCCCGAGGATGGCGGCATTGGCCACGGCGAAGACGAGCAGCACGACGCCCAGCATCACGGCGATGCGCCGGAGCGGGCGCAGCAGGGCGAGCAGCGACAGCACGACCACGCCGACGACGGCGCCGATGGCCAGCAGCGCGCGGAACGCCACGAGCTGGGCGATGACGATCTGGTCCTGCAGGCCGAACACGGCCGGCCACACCAGGATGAGCGCGACCAGGGCGGCGATGAGAGCGACGACGGGGGCGACGAGACGGGCGACCATGGCCCGTTCACCCTAGGCGAGAAGGCTGAGCGGATGCCCGCGCGACGCGCAGGGTCGTCGCCCCGCTCACCATCGCGGCAGACGATGCCGTTGCTGCGTGGTCCCCCGTTCGGGGGAGTATCCTCGTTCGCGTCAACGGACGTTCACTCGGGTAGGAAGGGGCCACGGACATGGACATGGACATGTTGTCGCGTGGGGAGATCGCCGAGGCCGGCCTGACCGACTGGCGCAAGCTGGCCCAAGGGCTGCATGCCCGCTACCTGGTCGACGACTTCGGCACCGGCGCACGATTCGTTGTCGCGGTGGGCGAGGCGGGCGATGCTGTCGGACATCACCCGAGCGTGTCGATCGGCGCCGGGTACGTCGACCTCAAGCTGGTCAGCGCCGACGCCATCTACAGGGACGACGAGGGCACTGAACACGTCGTCGAGTGGGTGACCCGTCTAGACGTCGACCTCGCACGACGGATCACGCAGATCGCCGCCGAGCACGGCGTGCCCGCCGACCCGGCCTCCGTCAGCGTCGTCGAGCTCGGCCTCGACACCGGGCGCTCCGCGACCATCGCCCCGGTGTGGGCCGCCCTGCTGACCGGCGACGCCGAGGCCCAGGGCCACGGGTCTCCCAGCGACGAGATCCGGGACCCGACGGGGCGCGTGCCGAACCTGTGGTTCGGCGACGCCGACGAGCTCCAGACCGAGGGCCAGCGGTTCCACCTCGAGGTCTACGTGGCGCCCGAGGTGGCCGCGCAACGAATCGCGGCCGCCGTCGCAGCCGGCGGTACCGTCGTCGACGACAGCGACGCGCCATCGCTCACAGTGATCGCCGACCACGACGGCAACACTGGGGTCATCTGCGTTGCCGCGTCGCCCGAGTCGACGTCCTGAGCGCCGAGACTGCGACGGCCGGATGCCGGAAGAGATCGGCGACACCGCAGCCCGGACCTAGCATGGGGTGATGCAGCGCTTCCGGGGTCCGATCGACCTGCACGCCCACTCGAGCGTGTCGGACGGGACCGAGTCGCCGACGCAGCTCGTGCGTCAGGCGGCAGAGGCCGGTCTCGGCACCGTGGCGATCACCGACCACGATGCGACCGCGGGCTGGAGCGCCGCCGCCGAGGAGGCCCGTCGCGTCGGCATCACGCTCATCCCGGGGATGGAGCTCTCGACGCAGGTGCAGTTCGCGAGCGTGCACATGCTGGCCTACCTCTTCGATCCGGCCAACGAGGCCCTTCAGATCGAGACGGCGCGCATCCGTGCCGCCAGGCTGACCCGGGCCGAGGAGATCGTGCGCCGCATCTCCCGCGACTACGACCTCACCTGGGACGACGTGCTCGCGCAGACGACGCCTGACGCCACGGTGGGCCGACCGCACATCGCCGACGCCCTCGTCGCGCGCGGTCACGCCCCGAACCGCTCGGACGCCTTCGCGGGCATCCTGCACTGGCGCCGCGGCTACACGCAGCCGCACTACGCGCCCGACCCGCGGGAGGGCGTGCGACTCGTGCGCGAGGCCGGGGGAGTGCCGGTGCTGGCCCATCCCGGTACGCGAGGGGCCGAGGCCGTGATCCCGGCGGAGCGGCTGCGCGTGCTGGTCGACGACGGGCTGTTCGGCCTCGAGATCGACCACCGCGAGAACCTGCCCGACGCGAAACGGCGTCTGCGCGAGCTCGCTGCGCGATTCGGGCTCGAGATCACCGGGTCGAGCGACTGGCACGGTTCGGGCAAGCCCAACCGGCTCGGCGAGAACACGACGTCGCCGGAGGTGCTCGAGAAGCTCATCGCCGAGGCGACCGGGTCGGCGCCGGTGTATCCGGAGATCACCGGCCGCTGAGGCCGAACGCAGGCGCGTTACTGCGGGGCCGACGTCGGGCGCGGGCCGCGACGACGACGACGGCGCGGTGCGCTGTTGCCGTCGTGGTGCTCGTGACCCTGACCGTCGTGGGTGCCCGCTGCGACATTCGTGTCGACGGATGCGGCATCCGTCGTCGCCTCAGACGACTCCGAGGCCGGGGCCGTGGTCGATGCGCCCGGGCCCGACGTGCCCTGACCGCCGCGTGTGCGACGTCGGTTGCGGTTGCTCGAGCCTTCGGAGGAACCGGAGCCCTGACGGCCCGATCCTCGGTTCTCGGCGGCGGCACGGGGCGCCGTCTCCTTGACCGGAGTCGCCTTCAGACGGCCCTTCGACCCGGCGGGGATGTCGAGGTCGCTGTAGAGGTGCGGCGACGAGGAGTAGGTCTCGACGGGCTCGGGCTGGTTCATCTCGAGCGCGCGGTTGATGAGCGCCCACTTGTGCATGTCGTCCCAGTCGACGAAGGTGACGGCGATGCCCGTCTTGCCTGCGCGGCCGGTGCGGCCGGCGCGGTGCAGGTAGGTGTCGTGGTCGTCGGGCACGGTGTGGTTGATCACGTGCGTGACGTCGTTGACGTCGATGCCGCGGGCGGCGACATCCGTGGCGATGAGCACGTCCTTCTTGCCGGCCTTGAAGGCCGCCATGGCGCGCTCGCGCTGGTCCTGGTTGAGGTCGCCGTGCACGGCGGCGGCGTTGAAGCCGCGGTCGTTGAGCTCCTCGACGAGCTTGGCTGCTGCGCGCTTGGTGCGGGTGAAGATGACGGTCTTGCCGCGGCCGTCGGCCTGCAGGATGCGCGAGACGACCTCGTCCTTGTCGAGCGAGTGCGCGCGGTAGACGACGTGCTTGATGTTGGCCTGCGTGAGGCCCTCGTCGGGGTCTGTCGCACGGATGTGGATGGGCTTCGACATGAAGCGGCGGGCCAGAGCCACGATCGGGCCGGGCATCGTGGCCGAGAACAGCATGGTGTGGCGGGTGGGCGGAGTCTTGGCGAACAGCTTCTCGATGTCGGCGAGGAAGCCGAGGTCGAGCATCTTGTCGGCCTCGTCAAGCACCATCTCGGTCACGTTGCCGAGGTTGAGCAGGCGCTGCTGCGCGAGGTCGAGGAGACGGCCCGGGGTTCCGACGACGATCTGGGCGCCGGCCTTGAGCTGCTCGACCTGACCCTCGTACGCCTTGCCGCCGTAGATGGCGACGACGGAGGTGGCGCGGTTGCTGGTGGCCAACTCGAGGTCCTCGGCGACCTGCACGCACAGCTCACGCGTCGGGACGACGACGAGGACCTGTACGCCGGGCTCGGGGTTCAGGCCGATGCGCTGGATGATGGGGAGTCCGAAGCCGAGGGTCTTGCCCGTTCCGGTCTTCGCCTGACCGATGATGTCCTGGCCGCTGAGGCCGAGGGGGATGGTCTGCTCCTGGATGGGGAAGGGCTCGATGATGCCCTTGGTTGCGAGGGCGTCGACCATGTCCTGGTCGATCTGGAGATCTGCGAAAGTCACGTGTGCCTGTCAGTACTTGAAGAGGAATGCGCCGGTTTCGTGAGAGGCGCACGGTTGGGGTCCGATGCCCGCAACGCGACCAGTCTATCCGGGCGGCCTGAGCGGGCGGCTCCGGACGCTCCGGAGCACGCGGCACGGATGCAGATGACAGCGAGCCGCGGCTGCCGGCGGCGGTCGGCATCCGCCCCACGCTCTAGGCTGTCAGCGTGATGAAGTGGTTCCCGCAGGCTCGACGGCGCACTGAGGCGCCTCGCCGGCAGCCCCGTGCGTCCGCCGTCGCGACGACGAAGGTCGAGTTCGGCGAGCTGACCCCGGAGACCCTCCCGTTCCTCGGCCAGGCGGCCTACATCCAGCTCGAGCTGTTCGAGAACCTGGCGCGCGCCATGGCGACGGCACCGACGCTCGCGGCGAAGGCCGAGCTCAGCACGGCCGCACGTTTCACCCTCCGCAAGCACCACAGGCTCGCCGAGGAGATCCGCGCCCTCGATGAGGAGCCGGCCGTGGTCATGGCGCCGTTCGCGCCGGCCATCGACGCGTTCCGTGCGGCCACGACGGGATCGACCTGGCCCGAGCTCATGATCACGAACCTGATCACGGCGGGCATGCTCGACGACTTCTTCATCAGCCTGTCCGGGGCTCTGCCCGACGGCATCGGCGGGCGGGTCGCCGCGATCCTGTCGCGTCGACCGCGCACGGATGTCGTCGCCGATTCCCTCGCAGCGGCCATAGCCGCGGATCCCCAGCTGGCGTCGCCGCTGGCGATGTGGGGGCGCCGCCTGGTGGGCGACACCCTGCTCGTCGCCCGCTCCGCGCTGCGGGACGCGAATGCGCGCGGACCGGTCGACGCGAGCATCGAGCCCGTGTTCACCGAGCTGATCGCAGCTCACACGCGGCGGATGGACAGCCTCGGCCTGACGGCCTGACGGCCTGACGGCCTGACGGCACTGACGGCCTGACGGCACTGACGGCCTGTCCGCGAGCGCGTCAGCGCGTCAGTGGGCGACCGCGGCGGTGCCGGTGAGCTTCGTCAGCAGTGCGGCATCCGTCTGCACGCGGTGTCGTCCGATCAGCAGGTCGAAGGCGACCACCGCGACAGCGGCGGCTCCGAGGCTCGCCCACCAGATCCAGCCGCCGTCCCATGCCCAACCGAGCCAGGTCAGTGCGACCCAGACGACCATGGCGACGACGGCGCCGACAGCCGGGACGAGCACGGCTCCGTGCTCATCCCGGTGCGGAAGCGAATAGCGTGCGATGGCGCCGAGGATGGCTCCGCCGAGGAAGACGAAGAGCAGCTCCATGTCAGCCGACGAATCCGATGCGGCGGGCCTCGTCGCTTCCGAGTTCGACGTAGGCGATGGTCGCCGTCGGGACGATGTACGTGGTGCCCTTGGAATCGAGCAGCTTCAGGTAGCCGGTCTTCTCTGCGAGAGCGGATGCGACCGCCGATTCGAGCTCGGCAGCCGGCTGGCTGGTCTCGAAGCTGATCTCACGCGGGGAGTTCTGGATGCCGATGCGGATTTCCACCTGTATGCGCCTTTCGTTGCGTCTTCGCTCAGGTTACGACAGATCGACCACGGCGCTGCGCCGGTTCACTGTCGGCGGAACCGCTTAGCGTTGTCAGCGTGACGATCACGGCATTTCAGAGCACATCAGCTGGAGCGGGCGCTGCCGTGGTCCCGGCGTCTGAGCGCGTCCCCCTCGACCCGGCCCAGCTGGCCGTGCTCGCGCTGCCCGACGGCCGATCGGCCGCCGTGATCGGCGCCCCGGGCTCCGGCAAGACCACCGTCGTCGTCGAACTGGTGCGCGACCGCATCCGCACGCGGGGATACGCCCCCGGCGAGGTCCTCGTGCTCGCCGCGACCCGCGCATCCGCGACCCGTCTCCGCGACCGCATCGGCCTGCGCGTGGGCGTGCCCACCAACGGACCGCTCGCCCGCACCGGCAACTCGCTCGCCTTCCAGGTCGTCAGGGGCGCGTCGACGGATGCCGACAATCCCGTGCTGCTCACCGGTGGCGAACAGGACCAGATCATCTCCGAACTGCTGGCCGGCCACCTCGCCGACGGCACCGGGCCGGACTGGCCATCGCCGCTCACTCCCGAAGTTCGTGGGCTGCGCGGGTTCCGCACCGAACTGCGCGACCTGATGGCCCGCTGCACCGAGTACGGCGTGTCGCCCCATCGTCTCGCCGGACTCGGCCGAGACCTCGAACGCCCCGAGTGGGTGGCGGCGGCCGAGTTCATCGACGAGTACGGCGAGGTGACCGACGCCTACCGCTCGCGTGCCTTCGACTCGGCGTCGCTCGCCCAGGAGGCTGCCGCGATCGTGCGCGAGGCGCCGGCCGGGGCCGCGGCATCCGTCACCCTCGGATCCCTCGCCGGACTGCGCCTGCTCGTGGTCGACGACGCCCAGGAGCTCACCCGATCGACCCTCGCTCTGCTGCGGCGGTTCGCCGCGCGTGGCGTCGCCATCGTCGCCGTCGGCGACCCCGACGTGAGCACGGGGTCGTTCCGCGGCTCCCACCCCGATTCGCTCGGCCGCCTGGCGCAGCACCTCGCGCTCGAGAGCGTCGACACGATCGTGCTCGACAGGGTCCACCGCCACGGCGCCGGCATCCGCAGCGTCGTCGCCGCCGTCAGCGGCCGCATCGGCACAGCGGGCACGACAGGGCGCCACCGTCGTGTCGGCGCGGCCTCGCCCGCCGGCGTCGCCGCCGGCACCGACGCCGTCGCAGCCGCTGATTCCGGCCCGGGCCGTGTGCCGCCGGTCCGCACCCGTGTCGCCGCGAGCCCGGCCCAGCAGCTCGAGGTCATCGCCCGCTCCCTGCGGGAACGACACGTCTTCGACGGCGTCGCCTGGAGCGACATGGCGGTCGTCGTGCGCAGCGGCTCGCTGGTGGAACCGCTCTCGCGAGGGCTCGCCGCCCTCGAGGTGCCGACGACGGTCACGACGGCGGGTTCGGCCCTGCGGGACGAACAGGTCGTGCGTGCCTTCGTGCTCGCTCTCGACGTGGCCATGGGTCGACGCGAGCTCGACGGCTCCGCCGCGGTCGAGCTGTTGTCGGGGGTGCTCGGCGGCCTCGACCCCATCGCGCTGCGTCGTCTGCGCTCCGCCCTCCGGCGCGAGGAGCTCGCCGGCGGCGGCAGCCGAGGGGCCGATGAGCTGCTCGTGGAGGCGCTCGATCGGCCCGGCGCCCTCGCCACCATCGACACGGCGACAGCGCGGCGAGCCGCACGTGTGGCCGAGAGCGTTCGCACGGCGTCGGCCGAGGCCGCTGCCGGGGCGACGATCGAAGAGCTGCTCTGGGGCCTCTGGCAGCGCAGCGGCCTCGAACGGGCGTGGACAGCCCAGGCCAGGGAGTCCGGCATCGCGGCCGACGAAGCCGATCGCCACCTCGACGTCGTCGTCGCCCTGTTCACGTCGGCACAGCGCTTCGTCGAGCGCGAACCCCTCGCGCCGCCGGCGCTCTTCATCGACGAGCTCACCGGCCGAGACGTCGCCGAGGACACCCTCGCGCCGCGCGCCGTGGGTCAGGCCGTCACGGTCTCGACGCCGACGGGCGTGGTCGGGCGCGACTTCGAGATCGTCGTCGTCGCCGGCCTGCAGGAGAACGTCTGGCCCGACATGCGGGTGCGTGGTTCGCTGCTCGGATCGGGCGACCTCGCCGCCGCCGCGGCCGGCTTGTCCGACGACACGACGGATGCGCGCACCGCGGTCCTGCACGACGAACTCCGGCTGTTCGCCCATGCCGTCTCCCGCGCCCGCGGCGAACTGCTCGTCACCGCCGTGAGCGACGAGGACCAGGCCCCGTCGGCGTTCTTCTCGCTGCTGCCCGAGCCCGACGACAGCCCGGTGGAGCGGCATCCGCTCTCCCTGCGCGGTCTCACTGCCCGGCTCCGTCGCACGCTCACCACCGACGCCGACCCGTTGCGCAGCCGGCAGGCCGCGTTCGACCTCGCCCGGCTCGCCTCCGAGGGTGTCGCCGGCGCCGACCCGGTGGACTGGTACGGCATCGCCGACGTCTCGACGGAACTTCCCCTGCACTACGCGGAGGGCGGCGACGGTCCGGTGCGAGTCTCTCCCTCCCGCATGGAGGCCTTCGAGACGTGCGAGCTGCACTGGCTCATCGACCAGCTCGGCGGATCGGCCCCCAACACGGCCTCGAGCCTCGGCAGCATCATCCACTCCGTGGCCGAGCACGCGACCCCCGAGACCGACATCAGCCCGGCCGGCCTGCTCGCCGACGTGCGCGAGCGCTGGGAGGAGATCCCGTTCGAGTCCGAGTGGCAGTCGGGGCTGGAGGCTGCCAGGGCGGCCGACCTCACCGAGAGGCTCTCCGCCTACCTCCGCGACTTCCGCGCTGCCGGCGGGGAGCTGGTGCAGGCCGAGGGCGGGTTCTCACTGCCCGTCGGCGACGCCGTCCTCAACGGCAAGATCGACCGGGTCGAACTGCGCGGCGGCGAGCTCTTCATCGTCGACCTCAAGACCGGTCGCAGCGAGCCGACCTCCGATGAGGCCGTCGCCGAACACGCGCAGCTCGGCGCCTACCAACTCGCCTTCGCCGCAGGGGCGTTGGGCGAGCTGCCCGACGCGCCCCTCGGCGGCGCCAGGCTGGTGGTGGTCTCCGGGGGCACCAGGGCGCAGCCATGGCGGCAGCCGACACAGGCGCCGCTCGACGACGACCAGCTCGCGGCATTCACGGCCCGAGTCGAGGAGGATGCCCGCCGCATGGGTGGAACCACGTTCATCGCCCAGATCGGATCGCACTGCGTCGATCCGTACTCGCACGGATCCTGCCGCATCCACGTCGTCGGGTCGGTGAGCGCATGAGCACCGCTGGCCGCGACCTCGCCCCCCACGTCCTCGCCCAGCGCATCGGCGACGAGTTCTCACCCACCGACGAGCAGTCCGCCGTCATCCGTGCCGACCTCTCACCGACCCTCGTCATCGCCGGGGCGGGCAGCGGCAAGACCGAGACCATGGCCAACCGCGTCATCTGGCTTCTCGCCACAGGCCGGGTCCGCCCGGAGCAGGTGCTCGGCCTGACGTTCACGCGCAAGGCCGCCGGCGAGCTCGCCGAGCGCATCCAGCGCCGCATCGGCCGTCTCGAGGAGAGCGGGCTGATGCCCGGACACGTCCGCGACGACGACGAACCCGGATCCGCCGGTGCCACGGCCCTGTTCGACCGCCCGACGGTATCGACCTACAACGCCTTCGCCAACAGCATCTTCCACGACAACGCCGTCATCCTCGGGCGTGAGCCGGAGTCCCAGCTGCTCAGCGAATCATCGGCGTGGCTCCTCGCCCGTCGCGTGACCGTCGAACACGGCGACGACAGGCTGGTGCGCATCGGCAAGCGAGTCGACGACGTGACGGATGCCGTGCTCCGCGTCAGCCGAGCCCTCGCCGAGAACGAGGCCGACGCAGACGACGTGCGCCGGTTCATGCAGGACTTCACCCGCCTCGGGGAGCTGCCGTACAACGAGAAGACGGGCGCGGCCAAGCAGTACGCCGACGTGACAGCGGCGCTCGCCCACGTCGATTCGCTGGGCGTCCTCCTCGACCTCGCCGCGCGCTTCGACGCCGAGAAGCGGCGCCTCGGCCTCGTCGAGTTCTCCGACCAGGTCGCCCTCGCCCGGGCGGCCTGCGAACGCAGCCCGCGGGTGGTCGAGGGCTATCGCGAGCGCTACAAGGTCATCCTGCTCGACGAGTACCAGGACACGTCGGTGGGCCAGACCCGCCTGCTCTCCACCCTGTTCGCCGGCCAGGGAGTGATGGCCGTGGGCGATCCGCATCAGTCCATCTACGGATGGCGCGGTGCCAGTGCCGACAACCTCAGCCGCTTCTCCTCCGACTTCGCCGTCGCCGGCTCCCTCGCCCAGACGCTCAGCCTGTCGACGAGCTGGCGCAATCCCACGGTCGTGCTCGATGCGGCCAACCGTCTCGTCGAGCCGTTGACGGCGATCACGAGGGTGGGCGTCGCGACCCTGGCGTCGCGACCGGCGGCACCGATGGGTGTACTGACAGCGTCGTTCCACGAGCAGATGGCCGACGAGGCTGACTCCGTCGCCGACTGGTTCGCGGAGCGACTCGATCCGGCCGCGGCTGAGACCGAGCAGCCGAGTGCGGCGATGCTGTTCCGGGCTCGTCGACACATGGAGTTCTACGCAGAGGCACTGCGCCGCCGAGGCGTCCCGTGCCACATCCTCGGCATCGGGGGCCTGCTGTCGACTCCCGAAGTGGTCGACCTGGTCGCCACCCTGCGGGTCGTCCACGACCCGGCCGCCGGGTCGTCGTTGCTGCGTCTGCTCGCGGGTGCCCTGTTCCGTATCGGTCCGCGCGACCTGGCCGAGCTCGCCCGCGTGTCGACCTGGCTGCAGAGCCGGGACTGGCAGCAGAAGGACGTGGGAGACGAGGTGCGTCGAGCGCTCCGTGAATCCGTCGCCATCGACGATGCCGCCTCCATCGTCGACGCCCTCGACTTCGTCTCGACGGCACCCGCCGAGCACCGCCAGCTGGCCGGCTTCAGCGATCTCGGCCTCTACAGGCTGCGGGGTGCAGGAGCGCGCCTGGCGTTCCTGCGCTCCAGGGTCGGCCTCGCCCTGCCCGACTTCGTGAGGCTGGTCGAACAGGAGTTGCGGCTCGACATCGAGGTGAGCGCCAACGAACGGAACGAGCGCGGGCTCGCGAACCTCTACGCCTTCCACGACGAGGTCGCCGCGTTCGTCGCCGCCGACGAGCGGGGAGCCCTCGGCAGCTTCCTCGCCTGGCTCTCCCGCGCGGAGAAGGCCGACGACCTGGGACCGCGCAGCGATCCCGGGGAGCACGGTGTCGTGCAACTGCTCACCATCCACGGGTCGAAGGGCCTCGAGTGGGACTACGTCGTCGTTCCCGGCATGACTGAGGCCGGACTTCCCAGCGCGCCGCGCGAAGGCGGCGGGTGGGTCTCCTTCGGCCAGTTGCCCTACGAGTTCCGTGGCGACAGCCTCGAACTGCCCGTGCTGCCGTGGCGCACTGTCGCGACGCAGCAGCAGTTCCGCGACGAGTTCGTGGCCTTCAAGGCGCAGCTCGCCGAGCGGAGTGCGCTCGAGGAGCGTCGCCTCGCCTACGTCGCCGTCACCAGGGCCCGGCAGGAGCTGTTGCTGACTGGGTCGTTCTGGGCCGACGGCTCCAGGCCGAGGCGACCCAGCCGCTACCTGCAGGAGCTTGCTGATGTCGGCCTCATCCCACAGCCCCCCGAGGCTCCGGTGAACGAGGAGAACCCGTCCGACCGCGCCGGTCGCACCGGCGAGTGGCCGTTCGATCCGCTCGGCACCAGGCGCACCGCGGTCGAACAGGCTGCCGACGCCGTACGCTCGGCCGCCCGCGAGCGCTCCAGGACCCTGCAGCATCCGGCGACCCCGTGGAGCCGGGACATCGACCTGCTCCTCGCCGAACGACATCGTCGCGCCCAGCCGGAGCCCGTGGCGCTGCCCGCTCGCATCCCGGCGTCCAGGTTCAAGGACTACGTCGACCGACCGTCCGAGGTCGCCGAGGGCCTGCGCCGACCGCTCCCGCAGCGTCCGTACCGGGCGACCAGGCTCGGCACGCTGTTCCACAGCTGGGTCGAACACCGATCCGCCGGGGTGGCGTCATTCGATCTGCTCGATGTCGACCCGCGGGAGACCGACGCCGAGGCCGTGAGCGAGCACGACGCCGTGATCGCGACGCCGGAGAGCGACAGGCTCGCCGAGCTCCAGGCCACCTTCGAACGCTCGGAGTGGGCCGACCGTGCGCCGGAAGACGTCGAGATCGAGATCCACCTCGCCCTCGCCGGCCAGGTGTTCATCTGCAAGCTCGACGCGGTCTACCGCACCGAGAGCGGGTACCAGGTCGTCGACTGGAAGACCGGGCGCGCGCCGACGGACGCCCGCGACCTCGAGCTGAAACAGACCCAGTTGGCGCTCTACAGGCTCGCCTACGCACGTTGGAAGAACGTGGACCCGTCTAGTGTCGACGCCGTGTTCTACTTCGTGGCCGATGACGTGGTCATCCGCCCCGAGCGCATCTACGAGGAGGAGGACCTGCTCGCGCTGTGGTCGTCGGTCTCGTCGGACACGGACTCGGCGCCGGACGCAGCATCCGAGGCATCCGAGTCCTCGGCGTCATCGGCCGGCATCGTGAACAGCTCGATCGGGCCGGTCTCCACGTCGTCATGAGCCGCGAACGGCTCCCCGGTCTTCGACAGGGTGTGCCAGGCCGGCTTCTCGGGTTCGCCGTAGCTCTCCAGCTCGAACGACGACTGGTCGTAGGAGTCGGTGTGCAGTTCGGCGCCGCCGCCGCGGCGCAGCTCGGTGCGGGGAGTGTCGGCCAGCATGGCCTCCACGTCGGAGACGGCCATGATCGGTCCGGTCATGGGAGAGATCGGGTTCATCACGTCGGCGTGCACGCTGTCGACGAGCCCGTCGAGCATCGCGACTGCGTCGGTGACGACGGTCTCGTCGTGCGTCTCGACGCCGTGCAGCAGCCAGCGTGCGAGTTCGAGCTCCGCGTAGAGCATGGCGCGCTGGGTGATCAGGCGATCGGATGCCGAGCCTCGGCCAGCCGTGTAGGCGGCGATCGCCGTCTCGGCGGCCTCGCCGCGGGAGGCCAGCAGCCAGTGCAGGTCGCGAGCGCTGTCTCCCACGCGCAGGCCCGACCAGCCGATGATCGCCGAGACCGCGTCATCGGAGACGAGCAGCGAGGCGGCGCTCAGCGTGCCGTTGATCACGACCGGAGCGAACTGCCAGAGGCTGTCGTCGTCGGTCGCCTCCTCCCACCGGCGCAGCAGGGCTGCAGGAAGGTGGCCGGTGTCGGCAGCGCGCCCGATGAGGGTGATGGCGGCGGCTCGCGCATCCGGAGCCGTCTGCTGGGGGAGACCGGCATCGGAGATGAACGCCGTCGGCAGGGAGTGCACGGCGGCGATGGCACGACCGACGCTCGCGGCGAGGCCGGCGTCGCCGGTGAGGTGATCGAGGCCGACGGGGTGGCCGGGGAGGAAGTCGTAGGCGAGTGCCCGGGTGCCGTTGATCGGCGCCTGGCCCAGGTACTCGGGCAGGTCGAACGGAAGACGACTGCGCACGCCCGTGGTGAGCGCCCGCAGGGCGACGAGGTCCGCAGCCTGCTCGGTCTCGGCCGCCTGGCTGCGCGGCATCCGCACGATGACCTCGCGACCGTCGCGCGCTGTCACGACGGCGGAATCGAACTCCCCGTGACCGGAGCCCGTGTGGCTGCGTGCTGACTGCACGTCGAGGCCAGGGACGGCTGCGGTGGCCAGCGCGGCTAGAGTGAGATGGGTTCGGGCCATGCCTTCAGGGTACGTCCTCGTGCTTCGGCTCCGGCCGACCGCCACGCCTTCGCCGAGAGCCTCGTTCACGACTCGGTCGGCGGGCGCAGACGTGATGGCGAACGCACGCGCCCGGCGTCGACAGTGCGCCAGTGAGTTGAGGAGAAGCCCGGTGAGTCAAGGCCCCCTGAGCGTTCCGCTCGCCAGGCACCTGCTGGATCGCGATGCCGACGCGCGCTCCAGAGACGGCCTGCTCGACCAGCTCCTCGGCGATCCCGGCACCCGTGTGATCGCCGTGCACAAGGGCCGTGCCCTGATGACCGGGGCGGATGCAGTCCCGGCGCTCGCTCTCCTGGCTCCCGACGCTGCCGTCGGTGCGGAGCAGTACCTCTACCTGGGACGCACCACGGTCGACCACGGCGTCGACCACGGCGTCGACCACGCCGTCGGCACCGTCCGTGTTCCGCGCGGAACTCCACTCGTCGCGGCCATCGTCGGTGACACCCTCGCCGCCGCGATCGAACCGGATGCCGCAGCGTGGATGGCGTTGCGCGCGGCCGCCCCGCTGCTGTCCGACTCCGATGCCGGGCTGTTCGCCGAGATCGTCGCCATAGCCAACTGGCATGGCACGCACGGCTACTGCCCGCGATGCGGCACCGCGACCGAACCGCAGCAGGCAGGTTGGGTGCGACACTGCCCCAAGGACGACATCGACATCTTCCCGCGCACCGACCCCGCGGTCATCGTGCTCATCACCGATGCCGACGATCGCGTGCTCCTCGGCTCCAACGCCAACTGGACGCCCGGCCGCTATTCGCTGCTCGCCGGCTTCGTCGAGCCCGGGGAGTCGCTTGAGCACGCCGTCATCCGCGAGATGAAGGAGGAGGCCGGGGTCGACGTCGTCGATCCGCTTTACCGCGGCTCGCAGCCGTGGCCGTTCCCGGCCTCGATCATGCTCGGCTTCCACGCCCGCCTGTCCGCGGACCAGGCTCCGGAGAGCGTCGTCCCCGACGGCGTCGAGATCGTCGACCTGCGCTGGCTCAGCCGCGAGCAGCTCGCGTCACCGGGTGCTGGCGTGCTCCTGCCCGGCGCCGCCTCCATCGCCAGGGCCCTGCTCGAGGACTGGTACGGCGGGGCGATCCCCGATCATGGCGGCCGCTGGTGAGCCCTGACGACCTGCTCGCCGGCCTCGACGTGCAGCAGCGGGTCGCCGCCGAGGCGCTGGTCGGTCCGGTGAGCATCCTCGCCGGCGCCGGAACCGGCAAGACCCGCGCCATCACCCACCGCATCGCCTATGGAGTCGCGACGGGCGCGTACGCTCCCAACCGCGTCATGGCGCTCACATTCACGGCGCGCTCGGCGGCTGAACTGCGCGGACGACTCCGGATGCTGGGAGCCGGCGGTGTCGCCGCGCGCACCTTCCACGCCGCAGCCCTCTCGCAACTGGGGTTCTTCTGGCCGCAGGTCGTCGGCGGCACGGCCCCGGCCATCATCGATGCCAAGGCGCGCGTGCTCGCCCACGCCGCCGAGACCATCCACCTCAAGGTCGACACGGCGACGCTGCGGGATGCCGCGGGCGAGATCGAGTGGCGCAAGGTCAGCGGGCTGTCGATGGAGCAGTACGCCGCAGCCGCCCACACGCGATCGCTCCCCGGCCAGCTCGACCTCGAGCGCACGATCGCGTTGCAGCAGGCCTACGAGGACCTCAAGGACACCCGCCGGCAGTTGGACTTCGAGGACGTGCTGTTGGCCGTCGCCGGAATGATCGAGCAGGAACCGTCCGTCGCGATGCAGGTGCGCGAGCAATACCGCTTCTTCGTCGTCGACGAGTTCCAGGACGTCTCGCCCCTCCAGTACCAGCTGTTGCAGCTCTGGCTCGGCGACCGTCGCGACCTGTGCGTGGTGGGCGACGCCAGCCAGACCATCTACTCCTTCGCGGGCGCCCGGTCGGACTACCTGCTCGACTTCCCCACGCGATTCCCGGACTCCACGGTCGTGAGGTTGGAGCAGAACTACCGCTCGGCTCCGCCCGTCATCGACACGGCCAACAGGCTGATGCGCGGTCGTCCCGGCGCTCTCACCCTGCTGCCGACGGTCGGTGACGGAGCCGTGACCGGTCCCGAGGTGGCGGAGCGCAGCTTCCAGACCGACATGGGGGAGGCGCGCG
Organism: Leifsonia sp. Leaf264; assembly: GCF_001422325.1. Taxonomy (GTDB): domain Bacteria; phylum Actinomycetota; class Actinomycetes; order Actinomycetales; family Microbacteriaceae; genus Orlajensenia. The sequence continues at coordinate 591,014 of NZ_LMMR01000001.1, read as the reverse complement.
GCGTGGCCCAGCGCATCATCGAACTCCTCGACGCCGGGGCGAAGGCCGAGGACATCGCCGTGCTGTTCCGCGTCAACGTGCAGTCGGCCGCGTTGGAGCAGGCCTTCGTCGAGGCGGGCCTCAGCTACCTGATCCGCGGGTCGAAGCGCTTCTTCGACCTGCCGGAGGTCAAGCAGGCCGTGCTGGCCCTGCGGGCGGCATCCGTCTCGATCGTCGGAGAACCACTGTTCAAGTCGGTCAGTGACGTGCTGCGTTCCATCGGCTGGAGCCAGAGTCCGCCGGAGGCACGCGGCGCCGTGCGGGATCGCTGGGAATCACTCGACGCCATCATGGGGCTCGTCGACGTGGCGCCGCCGGAGACGACATTCCGTGCCTTCACGGACGAGCTGCTCGAGCGCCAGCGCTCCCAGCACGAGCCGACGGTGTCTGCCGTGACCTTCGCAACGCTGCACTCGGCCAAGGGGCTCGAGTGGGACCACGTCTTCGTCATCGGACTCAGCGAGGGGCTCGTGCCGATCAGCTACGCGAAGACCTTCGAGCAGATCGACGAGGAACGCCGCCTGCTCTACGTGGGAATCACCAGGGCCCGACGCTCGCTCACGCTGACCTGGGCTCAGCTCGGACCCCATCAGCGCGCACTGCGGGAACAGTCGAGATTCCTGACAGAGCTCGGCAGCCGCACTCCGCGTGCGGCTGGAGCGTCCGGAGCGAGTTCGCGCCAGTCCTCGCGTCGATGACGATGGCCGCCCCGGTGAGCCCTGATTCGCCGGTGCGAAGCCAGCGGTCGATCGCGCTGCCGGCAACAGCCGCACCCAGCAGGCGCGCGACGGGTTCCTCGCTCGACGGCGGGCGATAGGCCAACTGCGTCGCGATGACCTGCCACGCGGGATCGGCGTCCTGGCGGGCCAGGTCGAGGCAGCACAGGCAGGGCGCCTCGGCACCCGGCAGAACGAACGGGCCGACGGTGAGAGTGGTGTCGCCGAACACGACGGCGAGGTGCGGCACGTCGCGGCGGAGCCAGTAGCCGTAGCGTGCCGGCCTCACGACGTGGTGGGCGACGAGCACGACGACGTCGGGCCGGCTCTGCCGCTCTACTGGGTCGGGCAGGCCATCGGAGCGACGGATGCCGTGGCCGAGGCCGCCGAGGGTGTCGGCGATGGCGTCGGCTGTGGGGCCGCATCCGTCGACGACGACAGTGCCGATGCGCGGCGTCGTCACGTCGTCGCTGTCGAGGATGACCGGAGCGAGTTGTCGGAGCAGAGCGTCGACCTCGGCCGGATCGCTGCCGACCAGCCGCGCGACCACGTCCAGGGTCGCGCGCGGCAGACCGGCCTGCAGTGCAGCGATCAGGCGCTCATGGGTCGTCGTGACCCCGCTGATCGTGGCGACGGGCGTGTCGACGCCGACCTGGAGGGTGTCGGGAGTGCGCCAGACGAGTGGGATGCGGGGGTCGAGTCGCAGCGACATCCCAGCAGTGTGCTCCGGTCGCGCCCGGCGCGCCCAGAACCGTCCACAGGGGGAGTGGTCCGCTGCGACCCGCTCGCCTCGGGCTGGCCCGCGAGCTAGACCTGCGGCTCGTTGGGCCGCTCGGGCCCGTCGTCGCGCAGCAGGTCCTCGAGGGCCTGGTCGATGTCGTCGAGGACGGGTTCGCCGCCCTCGGCCGTCTGGGTGAGGCGGCCGACGAGTCCCATCGGGTCGTCGAGGTCGTCGGAGGTCGGCAGGATGTCGGGGTGCGCCCACAGCGCATCGCGTGCTTCGCCGCCGACGGCATCCGTCACCGCCTGCCACATGGCCGCGGCCTCGCGCAGACGACGCGGCCGCAGTTCGAGGCCCACGAGCGTGGCGAAGGCCGACTCGGCCGGTCCGCCGGCTGCGCGGCGACGGCGAACCATCTCGGCGATGGCGACGGACTTCGGTAGACGCGCCGTGGCGGCAGCGGTCACGACATCGACCCAACCCTCGACGAGGGCGAGCATGGTCTCGAGCCGGGCGAGAGCGCTCAACTGCGCCTCGGTCTTCGGGGGGATGAGCGAACCGTTGGTGAGCGCGTCGCGGAGCTGCTCGGCGTTCGACGGATCGAACTGCTCGGCCAGTTCCTGCAGCTGATCGTTGTCGATGCGCAGCCCGCGGGAGAACTCGGTGATCGAGGTGATCATGTGCAACCGGAGCCAGCGTGCGTGCCGGAACAGCCTGGCGTGAGCGAGCTCGCGCACAGCGAGGTAGATCTGCACCTGGTCGTCTTCGACGTCGAGTCCCTCGCCGAAGGAGGCGACGTTCTGCGGGAGCAGTGCGGCCTCGCCGTCACCGAGCAATGGGATGCCGACATCGCCGCCGGAGACGACCTCGCTGGCGAGCTGTCCGACGACCTGGCCCAACTGCATGGCGAACATCGTGCCGCCGATGGAGCGCATGAGTGAGCCCGCGTTGGCCACCATGCCGCGCATCTCTTCGGGCGCCTGCTCCGTGAGCGCCCGGGTCAGCGCATCCGCGATGCTCGATGCGACCGGCTCGGCGAGCTGGGTCCAGACGGGCATGGTCTTCGTGACCCACTGCTTGCGGGTGATGATCTGGGGCGTGTCCGAGAGCTCGCTCACGCTGATGACCTCGTCGAGCCAGAGCGAGGCGATGTTGAAGGCCGCGTCGAGCTGGCTGCGCTGGTCGTCGGTGGGGAAGAGCTGCGTCGCGGCAGCCCTGTCCTCGCCCGCCTTGAGAGCGATGCTCCAGTCGATGCCCTGGCCCGTGGAGCGAAGCGCTCCCTGCAGCTGGCTCATCAGGGCGGCGATGGATGCCGGGTCGTTCGGCAGGCCTGCCGCACCGGCGAGCTGGCTCGGATCGAAGCCGGATCCACCCGCCAGGAACTGCTGCAGCATGTCGCGCAGTTCGTCTTCGGAACCGGGCTCGTCGTTCCGGTCGGGGTTCTCGGCCACTTCAGGCACCTCTCAGTCGCGTATCCCTACGCTAGCCCCGGAACCTTGGTAACTTGTCGGGAAATGCGTCCGCAGGCGGGCCTTGGCGTCCGCCCGTCGCGAACAGCGAGAGCGCGGGGTCGTACAGATGAAGGGAACCCGTTGTCACTGTTCACGGATGCCGCCGCCGATGACGGCGCCAGGCCGCCGCGTCGTGCGCGCCCAGGCTGGATCCTCCTCGGCATCGCCCTCGTCGCGGTCATCGTGCTCGGGCTCATGCCGGCTCCGTACGTGATCGACCTCCCCGGGCCGGTGTACAACACCCTCGGCACGGCGGAGCACGACGGCAAGCAGGTTCCGCTGATCAGCATCCCCGACGAGAAGATCTACGACACGAAGGGGTCCCTCAACCTGCTGACGGTGTCGCAGAAGGGCAATCGCGAGCAGCAGCCCGGCTGGTTCGAGGTGGCCACCTCGTGGTTCGACCCGACGCGGGCAGTGCTGCCGATCGACTCGGTCTTCCCCGAGGACGTCTCGGACGAGCAGATCCAGAAGCAGAGCCAGGCCATGATGGTCGACTCGCAGCAGGACGCCATCGCTGCGGCCCTCGTGGAACTGGGCTACGACTTCCCCCGTGAGGTCACTGTCGCCGGCCTCACCGAGGGGTCGCCGGCCGACGGCGTGCTCGAGGAGGGAGACGTCATCACCGCCCTCAACGGCACCGCAGTGCACGACACCCAGGCACTGCGCGACGCCGTCGCCGAGAACGGCACCGACAAGCCGGCGACCGTCGACTACGAGCGCGACGGCACAGCCGCCACCGCTCAGATCACCCCGATCGACTCCGGGGGCACCCCGCTCCTCGGCGTCGGAGTGCGCATGAACTACGAGTTCCCATTCCAGGTCGACATCCAGCTCGACAACGTCGGCGGTCCCAGCGCCGGCCAGATGTTCGCGCTCGGCATCATCGACAAGCTCACCCCCGGCCTGCTGAACGGCGGCGAGGATGTCGCGGGGACGGGCACGATCGATTCCGCCGGGAACATCGGAGCCATCGGCGGCATCCGCCAGAAGCTCTACGGTGCGAAGGATGCCGGAGCCGACTGGTTCCTCGCACCGGCATCGAACTGCAACGAGGTCGTGGGGCACGTGCCCGACGGGCTCACGGTGTTCAGCGTGACCACTCTCGACGACTCGATGAAGGTGCTCGATGCGATCGCGAATGGCGACGACACCAGCGGATTGCCGTCCTGCGCCGCGGCATCCTGAGTATCGGCTGGGCATCCCGTGCACGGCAGCACGCTCAGTGAAACGTTATCCGGCAGTGCCTAGGATGAGTCCTTGAAGCAGTTCAACAGACGAGCAATGAGGCATCTTTCGTGACATCAGCCACCTCCGACCCCTCCGATCGCCGTAGACGGGCACCACTCGTCATCACGATCGTGATCGTCGCCGCCCTCGTGGTGGCGTTCTTCGTCTTCGCGGGCGTCTACGCCGACGTGCTGTGGTTCGACGATCTCGGGTTCCTCTCCGTGCTCACCACGCAGTGGATCGCCGGAGCATCGATGTTCGTCATCGGCTTCCTCGCCATGGCCGTTCCCGTGTGGGTCGCGATCCAGGTCGCGTATCGTTCGCGTCCGGTCTACGCCAAGCTCAACTCGCAGCTCGACCGCTACCAGCAGGTCATCGAGCCCCTGCGCCGCCTCGCCATGTGGGGCATCCCGGTGCTGCTCGGCCTGTTCGCCGGCGTCTCGGCCTCCTCACGCTGGGAGCTCACGGCTCTCTGGCTGAACCGCACCCCGTCGGGCACCACCGACCCGCAGTTCCACCTCGATATCTCGTTCTACCTCTTCGACCTGCCGTACTTCCACGCGCTGCTGGGCTTCGCCTCGGCCGTGGTGCTCATCGCCCTGCTCCTCGGAGTGGCGACGAGCTACCTCTACGGAGCCATCAGGGTGAGCGGCCGCGAGGTGCTCATCGCGAAGGCCGCCCGCATCCAGATCGCCGTGACGGCCGGTCTCTACCTGCTGCTGCAGGCCGTGAGCATCTGGCTCGACCAGTACACCACCCTCACCGACGCCAACGCGAACATTACCGGTGCGGCATACACCGACGTGCACGCCACGATCCCGGGTCGCGCCATCCTGGCGGGCATCGCCCTCGTCGTCGCCGTCCTGTTCTTCGTCACGGCCTTCATCGGCCGCTGGCGCCTGCCCCTGGTCGGCACGGCTCTGCTGATCGTCTCGAGCCTCATCCTCGGCTCCCTGTACCCGTGGATCATGCAGCGCTTCACAGTCGACCCGAGTGAGAAGACGCTCGAGGAGCCGTACATCCAGCGCAACATCGACCTCACCCGTCAGGCCTTCGGCGTCGACTCCGTCGAGGAGATCCCATACAACGCCACGACGGATGCCGAGCCCGGGGCTCTGCGCTCCGACGCCGAGACCACGGCGAGCATCCGCATCCTCGACCCCTCGATCGTGGGAGACACCTTCTCGCAGCTCGAGCAGTTCCGGCAGTACTACCAGTTCCCGAAGGAGCTGAACGTCGACCGCTACACGATCGACGGCAAGAGCCAGGACACCGTGGTGGCTGTCCGCGACCTCAACCTCGCCGGCCTCGACGACGCCCAGACCTGGGTCAACTCCTCCCTCGTGTACACCCACGGCTACGGTCTGGTCGCCGCCTACGGCAACCAGCGTTCCGCCGACGGCCAGCCGGTGTTCCTCGAGTCGGGCATCCCGACGTCGGGCGAGCTCGGCGACTTCGAGCCGCGCATCTACTTCGGCACCAACTCGCCGACGTACTCCATCGTCGGCGCCCCCAAGGACGCCAAGCCGGTCGAGCTCGACTACCCGTCAGGCGACCAGGGCGAAGACCAGAAGTACACGACCTTCGACGGCGACGGCGGGCCCAAGCTCGACAACGTCTTCAAGAAGCTCGTCTACGCGCTGAAGTTCCAGTCGGAGCAGATCTTCCTGTCGGATTCGGTCACCACGAGTTCGCAGATCCTCTACGAGCGCGACCCCAAGGCGCGCGTGCAGAAGGTCGCCCCGTACCTGACGCTCGACTCGGAGACCTACCCGACAGTCGTCAACGGACGCATCGTCTGGGTCGTCGACGGCTACACGACGAGCGAGAACTACCCGTACTCGACGAAGCTCAGCATGGGCGATGCCATCGCCGACACCGAGACGCCGACCCCCACGTTCGCGATCGACAACGTCAACTACATCCGCAACTCGGTGAAGGCCACGGTCGATGCGTACGACGGCAAGGTCACGCTCTACGCGTGGGACGACACCGATCCGCTGCTGAAGAGCTGGCAGAAGATCTACCCGTCGACGGTCAAGCCGCTCTCGGCGATGTCGGGTGCTCTCATGAGCCACGTGCGGTACCCGTCCGACCTGTTCAAGTTGCAGCGCGCCACCCTCGGCCGCTACCACGTGACCGACGCCTCCTCGTTCTACTCGCGGAACGACGCGTGGGTGGTGCCCGACGACCCGACCGCGGCCGAGGCCTCCAACACGCTGCAGCCGCCGTACTACCTGACGATGCAGATGCCGGGCCAGGACGCCCCCGCCTACTCCTTGTACTCGACGTTCATCCCCGAGTCGAAGGGCTCGGTCAGTCGTAACGTCCTCACCGGTTATCTCGCCGTGGATTCGGATGCCGGTGCCGAGAAGGGCACCAAGTCGAAGGGCTATGGAAAGCTCCGCCTGCTGACCCTCCCGAAGGACGACACTGTTCCCGGTCCCGGCCAGGTGCAGGCGAACTTCGACGCCGACACGAGCGTCTCGCAACAGCTCAACCTGCTGCGTCAGGGCCAGACCAAGGTTCTCAACGGCAACCTGCTGACCCTGCCCGTCGGTGGCGGCCTGCTGTACGTGCAGCCTGTCTACGTGCAGTCCAGCGGTGGCACGAGTTACCCGCTGCTGCAGAAGGTGCTCGTCGCCTTCGGTGACAAGATCGCCTTCCAGGACACCCTCGACGAGTCTCTCGACGTGCTCTTCGGCGGTGACTCCGGTGCGAATGCCGGCGATCAGGGTTCCGAGCAGCCCGGCGACACTCCGGCCGATCCCGATACCGATCCCGGAACGACGCCGACGACAGGGGATCCCGCCGTCGACGCCCAGCTCAAGTCGTTGTCCAACGACGCCAGGCAGGCGCTCAAGGACAAGCAGACGGCACTGACATCAGGCGATTGGGCGGCCTACGGCGCGGCCGACGCGAAGCTCGCGGAGATCGTCGGCTCGATGATCGCCCTGCTCAACGGCTAGCGGTCGGGGAGGACGCGAATGGTGGACCTGAGCGACGGCGACTGGCTCGATGACAACCGGGCCAACTGGAACGAGCGGGTGCCGGTGCACCTGGCGAGCGGGTTCTACGACTCGGCTCCGTTGCGTGCAGGGGGGAGCGTCCTCGACCCCATCGTCGCCGCCGAGATCGCCGAGCTGTTCCCCGACGGTCTCGACGGCAAGCGCGTGCTGCACCTGCAGTGCCACTTCGGGTCGGATTCGCTCTCGCTGGTGAACCTCGGAGCGACGGTCGTCGGTCTCGACTTCTCCCGTCCGGCCGTGCAGGAGGCCAGGCGGATGGCAGCGGAACTGGGGCTCGCCGATCGGGCGCGCTTCATCGAGGCGAACCTCTACGACGCCCGCCACATACTGCCCGAGCCGGAGTCGTTCGACCTCGTGTTCACCACCTGGGGCACCATCGGCTGGCTCCCCGACGTGGCCGAGTGGGCGCGCATCGTGTCGTGGTTCGTCAAGCCCGGCGGACGGTTCTACTTCGCCGACGGGCATCCGACGGCCTTCGTCTTCGACGGAGACTCGGCGGCTGACGGGATGCCGTCGTTCGCCTATCCTTATGTGAGCGACGAGCCCGACATCATCGACGACCCCGGGGACTACGCGGACGAGGACGCCGTGCTGGAGAATGCACGCACCTGGGAGTGGATGCATCCGCTCGGCGAGGTGATGGCGGCATTGCGCGACTCCGGACTGCGCATCGACATGTTCCGCGAGCACCTGCAGGTGCCGTGGCGCATGTTCCCCGTGCTGGTCGAGAAGGAGTCCGGCATGTTCGGCTGGACCGACCAGCAGTGGCTGCCCCTGGCGTACTCGCTCGTGGCCGCGAACCCGGCCACCCCTGGGCGCTGAGTCCTGGGGGAGTCCGCGGTGCACCGCGATTCGGGATGCGGAACAGCTCGACAGGGATCGACCGAGCGCTCGATTCGTCGGATGGCGAAAGCCGTGATAGGTTATTCCTTGTGCCGCGGGGTGGAGCAGTTCGGTAGCTCGCTGGGCTCATAACCCAGAGGTCGCAGGTTCAAATCCTGTCCCCGCAACAAGAAGGCCCGATCAGAAGAGATTCTGATCGGGCCTATTTCTTTCCCATCGGCTTGATCAACCGACGGACGATCCACGACGGCGAGCGATTCCCCAGCCGATCAGGGCGAGGCCCACGATCACGACGATCGGACCGAGCACAGCCCAGAGGGTCGCGCCGCTCATCGCCGATCCGGGCAGGACGTTCAGGCCCTGCAAGGTCCAGACGACGCCGACGAGCACCAGCAGGATGCCGCCTCCGAGGATCAGCCAGTTCTTCATCTCTGCGCCTTCCCTGCCTCGGCGACTCGTGCGGACGCCGGTCACCCATGAACGTAGTCCCCGCGCTGTCGTTGCGGAAGCGGAGCGACACTGCTGGTCGAGCGGCCCTCGAGCCATGCCATAGACTGATGACACCGGCACGGCCGGCCCGATCGAGTAATCGAACGTGGCTGGAGCAGTGCGAAGGTTGACCGCCGTCACGGCGGTCGGTGCCGCGGGGTGGAGCAGTTCGGTAGCTCGCTGGGCTCATAACCCAGAGGTCGCAGGTTCAAATCCTGTCCCCGCAACAGAACAGTAGATACGAAGAGGCCGGAAGCGAAGAGATTCGCTTCCGGCCTCTTCTGTTCCCATCGCGCGAACGGGCACGAGGCTGCGGGAGACGCTGCGGCATCCGCTCGAACGGCATCCGGCAATCATTCGGATGAGGTGATCTGCTCGGCGAACCGACTCTCTACAGTGAAGGCGTCGAACACGGTGTGGAGGCCACATGAAGATCGAATCCCCGATCGTGCCGAGGGTGGTCGCCACGGCCGCGGGCGTGGCTCTCGTCGTGGCCACTCTCGCCGGCTGCTCAGGCGACCTGAGCCGGGTGGATGTGGCCCAGGCGAAGGTGACGGCGGCGGAGAAGACCGTGACCGAGGCCGAGGCGACCCTGAAGGACGCTTCGAGCGACTTCTGCGCCGCGAGCGAGGAGTACATCGAGGCGCTCGACCGGTACGGCGACGTGCTCAACGCGACGGAGCCGACGGTCGGAGACGTCACTGTGGCTGGAGCCGATCTCGCCAAGCCGAAGGACAGAGCCTTCGACGGTGCCGATGTGGCGCTCGACGCCCACGAGGCCCTCGGTGTCGCGCAGCAGGAGCTCACCGACGCCCAGATCGCCCTGGAGCAGGCCAAGGCAGGCCCGACGGGCACGCCGAGCCCCGTGGCCACAGTGCCGCCGAGTGCTCCTCTCGTGCCCACGGCGACGGTCGAGGCGGTCGAGAAGGCCGAGTCCGACTTCGATGCGGCACAGAGCTCGGTGACCGAGGACACTCCGTTGGCCTTCGCCTCCGAGCAGTTCAACAGCGCAGCCGTTGCGCTCGAGATGGCGTGGCTGCGTCTGTTCGCCGACGCCGGCTGCCTCTCCGACGAGCAGAAGCAACAAGCTGCGGATGCCGTGGGCTCGTACACGGCGGCGCTCCAGCAGAGTCTCGCCGATACCGGCTACTACTCCGGTGCGGTCGACGGCGTGTACGGACCGGACACCGTCGCGGCGGTCGAGAGTCTGCAGACCGCGCACGGGCTGCCGGCGACCGGCACAGTCGACAAGGCGACGGCCGATGCGCTGCAGGCGGAGCTCGAGGCGGTCCACGGCGTTGCGACACAGGAAACCGTGGCCGTGACGGCGGCCGTGCAGCAGACCCTGCGGCTCGTCGGCTTCTGGGACGGACCGGTGGACGGCATCTGGACTCCCGCGCTGACTGAGGCGGTGAAGGCGTTCCAGACGAAGCTGGGCGTCGAACCGACGGGAACGATCGACGCCGCGACGATCACCGCTTTCGAGAAGGCCATCGCCGATCTCACCACCCCGCCGCCTCCGCCGGCCCCTGCGCCGACGCCGACGCCGACGCCGACGCCGGCACCGTCAGCGGAACCCGATCCGACCCCGTCGCCGACAGCATCGACCTGAGCCGCATCGCCTGCGAATCGTCCGCCATCCGTTCATCCACCACGGCCGATTCGGGCCCAGCAGGCGCGACCGTCGGACAGGATGGGACCATGACATTCGAACCCCTGTCGGCCGACGGTGCGCGGCCTGCCGGCCACGCCGCATCCGACACCGGGCGGCGGTGATCCACGGCGCGCCGGCGCGGGCCTCGTTCCTGAGGCTCGTGCTCACCGGAGCGGTCGGCGGACTGCTGTCGGGTTCCTTCGGCGGAGGTGGCGGAATCCTGATGGTTCCGCTGCTCGTCACCTTCGTCGGCATGGACCAACGGCGCGCCTCGGCGACCTCGCTTGTTGCGATCATTCCCGCGGCGATCGTGGGGTCGCTGACCTACGTCGCCCATGGCAGCGTCGACGCCTTCGCGGCCATCTTCCTCATCATCGGCGGCGTGATCGGTTCGGCTTTCGGCTCCCAGGTGATGCGCCGAACTCCGATCGGGGTATTGAGGTGGCTGTTCATCGCGCTGCTCCTCGTCGTCGCTGTGCGGATGCTGCTGATCGTGCCTACGCGCGGCGGTGCCGACACCGTTGAGAACTCGTGGGTCGCCGCGCTCCTCCTCATCGGCGTCGGACTGTTCATCGGCGTCGCCTCCGGGCTCTTCGGCATCGGCGGCGGCGTGATCGCGGTCCCCGCCCTCATCGCGCTGTTCGGTGTCGGGGACCTCGTCGCGAAGGGCACGTCGCTCCTGGTCATGATTCCGACCGCCGTGAGCGGCACGGTGGGAAATCTGCGCGGGCATGTGGTCGACATGCGAGCCGGCCTGATCGTGGGGGCGGCGGCCGCCATCGCATCCTTCGCCGGGGTGGCGCTGGCCCTCGTCATGCCACCGCAGGCGTCATCCGTGCTCTTCGCCGCGCTTCTGGTCGCCTCGGCGATCCAACTGGCGGTGAGGGCGCGGCGGGATCGCGGGGAGCCCGGCGACCCGGCACAGGATTAGCCGCGCTCCGGTCGACCTGCCGCCGAGCGACACCGCGTGGTCGACACCGAGTTCGTTCGAGTTCGTCTGAGTCCGGCCGGTCGGCGATGAGTGCTCCTCACCCTCAATAGAGTGGGACATGTCGAACGGAGACCCACATGACCGACGCGCCCTACCGCGTCCTCGTGATCGAAGATGACGAGGACGTCGCGCTGTTCACGCGCACGGTCCTCGAGAAGCGCGCCGGTTGCGAGGTGCGCGTGCTGTACTCGGCCATCGGCGCTATTGACGTGGTGCGGGAGTTCCGCCCCGATGTCCTGGTGACGGATGTCGAACTTCCCGGCGCCAGCGGACTCGACGTCCTGGAGCAGTCCCGCCTCGTCGACCCGTCGCTCCCCGTGATCGTCATGACGGCGCACGCCTCCGTCGACTACGCGGTCCGTGCGCTGCGCGATCGAGCCGACGAGTTCCTCACCAAGCCGGTGCCGAGCTCCGTGCTCGTCGACACCGTCAACCGTCTGGGCGCGAAGTCCCGCGCGGCTGCAGCCGCCCGCCGCACCCGCACCGTGCTCGCGATCGGCGCCCACCCCGACGACGTCGAGATCGGCGTCGGCGGGGTCCTCGCCGCCCACGCCGCTGCCGGCGACCCCATCGTCATCCTCACGCTCTCGCGAGGCGCCCGTGGGGGAGCCGCTGACGACAGACAGCACGAGTCGCTGGCCTCGGCCGAGATCCTCGGGGCGCGCCTGTTCATGGAGGACCTCGAAGACACGCGCATCCCGAATGCCGACCCCACCGTCGGCATCATCGAGCGCGTCGTCGCCGAGGTCTCGCCCGGCATCGTCTACACCCACACGAAGCACGAGCGGCACCAGGACCACCGTTCGGTGCACGAGGCCACGCTCATCGCGACGCGGCGGGTTCCGACCGTCGCCTGCTTCCAGAGCCCCTCGTCCACGATCGAGTTCCAGCCGAGCCGCTTCGTCACGATCGACGGCCACACCGACACCAAGCTGGCTCTGCTCCGGGCGTTCGCGTCGCAGAGCGGCATCCGCGACTACCTCGAACCCGACTTCGTGCTGGCGACAGCTCGGTACTGGTCGCGGTTCGGCACCGGGCGCTACAGCGAGCCGCTCGAGATCATCCGTGACAGCGCCTCCATCGGCGCTCCGTCATCCATCGACAGCTCGGCCGGCGTCATCTCGTCGAGCCCGAGAGCAGGGGAGGAAATGTGACCATCTCACGAGTGCTCGTCACGGGCGCTGGGGGACCGGCGGGAGTCGCGGTCATCCGTTCGCTGCTGAAGCGCGATGACCTGGAGGTCTTCGCCGCCGACATGGACGGCTGGGCGAGCGCCCTCTACCTCGTGCCTGCCGAGCGCCGTCGGATCATCCCGGCCGGCCTCGCTCCGGAGTTCGTCGACGCGATCATCGCTCTCGTCGCCGCCGACGGCATCGACGTGATCGTCTCGACGGTGGATGCCGAACTCCCCGGCCTCGCCGACCGCCGCGGCGAGCTCGGTGCCGAGCTCGCCGCGCCCTCGGCCGAGGCACTGCACACCACGCTCGACAAGTGGCTGCTCATGCAGGCCGTCGAAGGCAAGGCACGCATACCGCACACCGAGCTGCTCACCCAGGAGGGTGCGGAGTACGACTGGGTCTTCCCCGTCATCGTCAAGCCGCGCAGCGGCGCAGGCTCTCGCGGTGTCCACCTGGTGCACACCCGAGCGGAGCTCGAGGCGGCCGCCGGCGACACCAGCCAGATCATCCAGGAGAACCTCCCGGGCGACGAGTTCTCGGTCGACGTCATCCTCGGCGCCGACGGCCACGTCATCTCGGCCGTTCCCCGCCTGCGCGCCCGGGTCGACTCCGGCGTCGCCGTCGCGGGCCGCACCGTTCACCGCGCCGAGCTCGAGGACACGGCGGCGGCCTGCGCGAGCGCAGCCGGACTCGTCGGCGTCGCGAACGTGCAGCTGCGCTACGCGACCGACGGTACGCCGGCGCTGCTCGAGATCAATCCGCGATTCTCGGGCTCGATGCCATTGACCGTGGCGGCCGGCGTCGACATGCCGTCGCTCGCCGTAGACCTCGCCCTCGGGCGCGAGCTGCCGCACGCGGTGCCGTTCCGGGAGATCGCCGTCACCCGCTTCCTCGAGGACATCTTCCTGCCGGTCGACGAGATCATCGCGTCGTCATGAGCGCGCCCTCGCATCCTGAGCTGAACGGCGACTGGCATGTCCACTCGCAGTTCTCCGACGATGCGACCAGCACGATGTCGGAGAACATCCGCGTCGCGGCCGAGCGCGGCATCCGTCACCTGCGACTCATCGACCACGTGCGCGTGAGCACGACGTGGGTGCCCGAGTTCCTCGCCGCCATCGCCCTCGAACGCGCGGCAGTGCCCGACTCGCTGACGTTGCACACCGGCGTCGAGGCCAAGATCCTCGATGCGTCCGGAGCTCTCGACATCCCGTCGGATCTCGTCATCGGTGCTGGCGGCGTCGACGGCATCGTCATCGCCGATCACCAGTTCCCGGGCGTCGACGGCCCGTGGACCCCCGATCGCACCCGGGCGGAGCTGGCTGCAGGCCTCTCGGCGACGGATGCCCTGGCCACCCTCGTGCACGCCACGATCGGCGCGATGCGACGCGCGCCCGGCGGCCAGCTGGCGCATCCGTTCTCGATCCTGCCCAAGATCGGCCTCGACGAAGACCAGATCTCCGACGACCTGCTCGCGGAATGGGCGGATGCCGCCGCCACGACGGGCACCAGCATCGAGGTCAACGAGAAGTGGGCCTGTCCGGGTGCGCGGGTGATCCGTGCAGCGCGAGCCGGGGGAGCCGTCGTCGTCGCCGCCACGGACAGCCATGTCGCCGCGGACGTCGGGCGTTACGACAGGGTGGTCGCCCTCCTCGATGCCGCCGACGACCGGACGACGTCGTGACAGCCGACGACTGGTGGACCCTCCTCGAGAACGTCCTCGTGGTGATCCTGGTGATCTTCGTCGCGGTGGGCGTGGTGCCGGTGGTCATGATGGCGTACCAGTTCCTGTTGATCCCCTTCCACGCCGTGCGCAATCACTACAGGAAAGCCGCTCCCTACCTTCCGAACGTCGCCGTGATCGTGCCGGCGTGGAACGAGGGCGCCGTGATCGGCGCATCGATCGACAGGCTGATGGCACTCGAGTACCCGGCTGGGGCCCTGCGCATCTACGTGGTCGACGACGCGTCGACCGATGACACGCCCGACGTCGTCAAGGCCAAGGAACTGCAGTACCCGGGATCCGTCGTGCACCTGCGTCGCGACGTCGGCGGTGAGGGCAAGGCGCACACGCTGAACCACGGCATCCGTCACGTGCTCTCGGGGGACTGGATGCAGGCGCTGCTGATCATGGATGCCGACGTCATCTATCTGCCCGACTCACTGCGGCGCATGACGCGCCACCTGGCCGACGAACGCGTCGGTGCCGTGACGGCGTACATCCGCGAGGGCAGCCGCGAGAAGAACTACCTGAGTCGGTTCATCGCCTTCGAGTACGTGCTGTCCCAGATCGGAAGCCGGCGCGCCCAGAACGTTCTCGGTGCGCTGGCCTGCCTAGCCGGTGGGGCGCAGCTGCACTCCCGCGTGAACCTCGAGGCCATCGGCGGAGCCATCGACACCAGTTCCCTCGCCGAAGACACCGTGACGACCTTCAAGACGCAGCTCGGGGGCAGGCGGGTCGTCTTCGAGCCATACGCCGTCGTGCTCGCCGAGGAACCGCATCAGATCGGCGCCCTGTGGAAGCAGCGCCTGCGCTGGGCCCGCGGCAACGTGCAGCTGACCAAGCGCTACAAGAATGTCTGGTTCCGTCCGAAGCGGGAACACAACCTCGGCAATATCTCCTTCGGACTGTTCTGGTTCAGCGTGTTCCTGCTCCCGGTGATCATGATCGCGTCGTCCACAGGACTCATCGGGCTCTACCTGATCGGCTCGCCGCTCGCCTCGACGGTGTTCCGCGCGTTGTGGATCATCGCCGCCTGCACCTACGTCTACACGATGATCCTCGCGGCACAACTCGATCCGGCGACGGGGCGCTCGAGTTGGCGGGAGGCGATCCTGTTCCCCGGCTTCGTCTCGATCCTCGTGATGATCACGGCCTTCTTCCCCGGCCTGCTCGAAGTGCGGATCCCGGCGCTGTTCGGAGTGACGATCAGCGACGATGCGCTCGTCGTGTGGACGCTGTTCACCTATGTGTGGATCTCGGCGGCCATGCTCGCCGCATGGGGAACGAAATGGGTCGACACGACGAGAGCCGGACGCATCCTCAGTCCTCTGCTCGTCTACCTCATCGGCTACGGACCCATCCTGTGCGCGATAACCTTCGATTCCTACATCAAGGAGGCCCGTGGAGCCGCGATGGTGTGGGACAAGACCGAGAAGACTGGACGGGTGATGGGATGACCGAGCTGGGTGACCGCTTCCTCCAACGCGAGATCGACGAGAACCGTCGCTCCGAGCGCCGCCTCTTCCCGCAGGCGCTGTTGGCGCTCGTCATCGTCGTGATCCTCGTCGTCGTGCGTCAGGTGTACTTCCAGTGACGGATGCCGCCAACCCGCGCCGCGTGCTCATCGTCGAGGACAGCGACGACCAACGTGCGCTGCTCGGCCGCCATTTCGCGAAGGCCGGGTGCCTGGTCGAGTTCGCTGCGACAGGTGAGGCCGCTCTCGAAGTGGTGCTCGAGTTCGGCCCCGACATCATCGTGATCGACCTGTTCCTCCCCGGCCTCGACGGCTGGATGATCGCATCGCGCATGCGCGCACTCTCGCCGCGGTCGGCCATCGTCATCTCCTCGGTTCTCGACCCCCACGACTATCCCGCGGCGGATGCCGTCCTGCCGAAGCCGTTCACCGGCCCGCAGGTGCGAGCCCTCGTCGAGCGGTTCGCGAAGGAGCGCCCCGATGTCGGCTGAGTCCACGCCGCTGCGTACACTCGTCGCCGACGACGACCCCGACATCCGTTCCCTCATGGAGATCACAGCGATCATGGCCGGCCTCGACGTCGTCTCGGTCGTCAGCAACGGGCGTTCGGCCCTCGAGGCGATCGAGGCGGGCGGCATCGACCTCGCCATCCTCGACATCTCGATGCCCGAGATGAGTGGTCTCGAGGTATTGCAGCGGGTGCGCACGAGTCTTCCGCGCACCGAGCCACGGGTCGTCCTCGTGTCGGCGAGCGTCGATGCCGCCTCCCTGGCCGCCGGCCTCGACTCCGGTGCCGATGACTACGTGACGAAGCCCTTCAGCCCTCGTTCCTTCGCCGGGCGGCTGCGTGAACTCGCTCAGGAATGGGAGACGCAGTCATGAGCGGTCCGGGGTGGGTCAGTCGTCTGGTCCTCGACTCTCCGACGCCCGGCTTCAAGCAGCTGCCGTCAGCGGCTGGGCTCCTCCTGGCGCTCATCGCCATCGGAATCCTGCCGGAGGCGGTGGTGTCGCAACCGCTGGAGTGGTGGTTGGGGGTCGCCTTGGTCGCGCTGGCCACCATCGCAGCCTTCGCGTTGCCGTGGCTTCGCATTCCGCACGGGTGGACCATCGTGCTGCCCCTGGTGACCATGGCGGGATTCGGACTGTTCCGGGTCGGTACCGGCGGCATCAATTCACCCTTCGGTGCGCTGATCATCCTGCCCGTCGTGTGGATCGCCAGCGAGGAGGGTCGCCGCCATATCGCCATCGCCGCTGCTGCAGCCTGCATCGCCCTCCAGCTGCCGTATCTCCTCGGCGACGCATCGTGGAACAACGGGTTCGCGTTGCGCGGCTTCTTCACGCCGGTGATCTACCTGATCGTCGCAGCCATCCTCAACGACCTGGCGCATCGCCAGAGGCTGCAGATCGCCTCCCTGCGATCTCTCGCGGACCAGCGGGCGATCCTGCTCGCCGATGCCGACGAGCACGCGGTCGAATTGGAGGAGAGCGAGGCCAGGCTGCGGGAGTCCGAGCAGTTCAACCGGAGCATCTGGGACGCCGTCGTTGCCGAATCCGTCGTCGCCGTCGACATGCACGGCCTGGTGGTGGCGTGGAATCCCGGTGCCGAGCGGATGCTCGGATTGTCGGCGGACGAGGCCGTCGGCATCCGCTACATCACGGATTTCATCGACCCTGCCCAGTTGATCGAGCGGGCGGCCGGATTCGACTCGTCGATCGACCCCGTCAACGACCACGATCGCTTCGCCGAACTCCTCGAGGCTGCGCGTGCCTCCTACGGCGACAACGCCGAATGGACGTATGTGCACGCCGACGGAACGCACATCCCAGTGCAGCTCTCAGGCTCGCCGCGCACCGACGGCTCGGGGAACGTCGCCGGCTTCATCTTCATCGGCACGGACCTCACGAAGGCCCGCGAGGTGAACAGGCTCAAGGACGAGTTCGTCGGCATGATCTCGCACGAGTTGCGCACCCCGCTCAGCTCCATCCTCGGATACCTCGAGCTCATCCGCGAGGAGGCCGAGGAACCGCTCACCCCTGAGCAGCTCACCTATCTCGCCGTCGCCGAGCGCAACGCCAACCGGCTGCTCTCACTCGTCGGCGACCTGCTGTTCACGGCTCAGGTCGAGGCCGGCAAGTTCCCCCTCGAGCGGCAGATCGTCGAGCTGGGCGAGATCGTTGCAGCTGCGGTGGAATCGGGACGCCCCGCGGCGGAACGAAACGGCGTGAACCTCATCGCAGACCTTCCGGCCGGGCAGGTCGTCGTCGATGGAGACCCGACGCGCCTCGCACAGGCCTGTGACAACCTCATCTCCAACGCCCTGAAGTTCACCGGACGCGGCGGGTCCGTCACGGTGTCGCTTGCCGAGACTGATCTCGAAGCGGTGATCAGTGTGCAGGACACGGGGATGGGCATCCCGGCGGCAGAGATCGACCGCCTCTTCACGCGGTTCTTCCGGTCATCGACGGCGACGCGGCAGGCCGTGCAGGGAGTCGGACTCGGCCTCAGCATCACGAAGGCCATCGTCACGGCGCACCACGGACGCATGGACGTCGCGAGCGTCGAGAACGAGGGAACCACCTTCACCATCTCACTTCCCCGCACCCTGGTGGCCAGCCGCACAATCGAGGTCATCGGGGACCCGACAAACGAGGAGACGACGGCATGAGCGATATCGACATCAGGCGCAACGACGAGGGCAGCCGCTACGAGCTGTCGATCGACGGCGAGATCGCGGGATACGCAGAATTTAGGTCGGTGCCCGGCCAGATCATCGTGACCCACACGCAGACCCTGCGCGACTACAAGGGTCAGGGGGTGGCCACGCGCCTCACCGAATGGCTGCTCGCCGATGCGCGCGCTCGAGGGGAACGGATCGTGCCCAAGTGCCCCTTCCTGGTGGAGTACCTCGAGACCCACCACGACTTCGACGACATCATCGATCGAGGCTGACGGATGCCGCCCTTCGACGACCGGGCAGGCGGTGAGGCAGCGGCGATCGGTGTCGCCGTCGCCCAGTTCGCGCCGACGGATGACGCAGGCGCCAACCTCGCCGAGATGACACGGCTCGCGCGCCTGGCGGTGTCGCGTGGTGCGTCTCTCGTCGTCTTCCCCGAGTATTCGGCGTTCTTCCGCCCCGACATCGATCAGGACATGGTCGACGCCGCCGAACCGCTCGACGGTGAATTCGTGCGCGCGATCGCCGCCCTGGCGAGCGAGCTCGGGGTGCATATCGTCGCCGGGGTGCTCGAGCAGACGACGGATGCCGCCCGCTTCTCGAACGCTCTCGTCGCCCTGAACCCGCGGGGCGAACTCGTGGCGGTGTACCGCAAGCAGCACCTCTACGACGCCTTCGGTCAGACCGAATCCGACCGCGTCGTCCCCGGCGCCATCGACGAGCCCCAGACGTTCGTCGTCGGAGGCATCAGGGTGGGCATGCAGACCTGCTACGACATCCGCTTTCCAGAGGTGACCCGTCGGCTCGTCGATGCCGGCGCCGACCTGGTGCTGGTTCCCGCCGAATGGGTGCGCGGCCCGCTCAAGGAGCACCACTGGCGTACCCTCGCGACGGCCCGGGCCATCGAGAACACGGTCTACCTCGCCGCGGCCGACCACGCGCCTCCCGTGGGCGTCGGCACCAGTTTCGTGATCGATCCCATGGGCGTTGAGCTCGCGACGATCGGCGAGACGACGGATGTCGCGCTGGCGTTCATCACGGCCGAGCGCATCGCGGCGGTGCGCCGCACCAACCCGGCTCTGGCGCTGCGGCGCTATTCGGTGGTGCCGCGCTGAGCCTCGGCGGCCCTAGGCTCGGCGTCTCGTCGCCTCGGCGTCGCGCGTCTAGGTCCGCAGGCGCGCCAGCTGGTCGACGGCACGCTCGATCACCGCGGTCTGCTTGCAGTATGCGAATCGCACGAGTGACGCGTACTCGGCTCGCCGCTGCTCGTGCACGAACGCCGTGATGGGCACGCCGACCACGCCGGCGAGCTCGGGCAGGGCGCGGCAGAGGGCCACGGCATCGGGGTGACCCAGGGGAGCGGCATCCGCCACCACGAAGTAGCCGGCCTGGGGGAGGGAGACGCTGAAGCCGGCATCCGTCAGGCCTGACGACAGCAGGTCGCGCTTGGCCCGCAACGTGCGCGCAGCCGTGTCGAAGAAGGCGTCGGGCAGTCCGAGTCCCACGGCGATGGCCGGCTGGAACGGGGCACCGTTGACGTAGGTGAGGAACTGCTTGACAGCGAGCACGGCGGTCACGAGCTCCGCCGGTGCTGTGATCCAGCCGATCTTCCATCCCGTCGTGCTGAAGGTCTTGCCGCCGGAGGAGATGGTGATGGTGCGCTCGCGAGCGCCGGGCAGCGTCGCGATCGGAACATGACGCTGCTCGAACACGAGATGCTCGTAGACCTCGTCGGTGACGATGATGGCGTCGTGCCGGTGGGCGAGTTCGACGATGAGCTGCAGCACCTCGGGTCCGAACACCGACCCTGTCGGATTGTGCGGAGTGTTGATGAGGATGAGCCGGGTTCGGTCGCTGACGGCGGCGCGCAGTTCGTCGAGGTCGGGCTGGAAGTCGGGGGCGCGGAGCTGCACGGTGCGGTGGACGCCGCGAGCCAGGGAGATCATCGCCCCGTAGGAGTCGTAGAACGGCTCGAAGGTCACCACCTCGTCGCCGACGTCGACCAGCGCGAGGATCGTGGCGGCGAGGGCCTCGGTAGCGCCCGCCGTCACCAGTACCTCCGTCTCAGGGTCGACGTCGAGACCGTAGAAGCGCTTCTGGTGTGCGGCTACAGCCTCGCGCAGGACCGGCATTCCACGGCCGGGCGGGTACTGGTTCACGCCCGCCGAGATGGCGGCACGGGCGGCATCCAGGACCTCTGCGGGGCCGTCCTCGTCGGGAAAGCCCTGCCCGAGGTTGATGGCTCCGGTGCGGGTGGCGAGAGCGCTCATCTCAGCGAAGATCGTCGCCGCGATGCTCCCGTCGGGCGCCAGGAGCCCGGCCCCGCGTGCCGCCCGCTGCCAGGGTGCGTCGGTCGTCATCGATCTCCCGTCGTTGCCACGAGGCATCCGGGACACGGATGCTCCTCCCCACCAACGGTAGGCGATGGGCGCGCGGCTCCTGTGGATTTCTCCCACGAGAGGACTCGAGCATGGCCTACTGTGACTGGATGCGCGTCGCATCGCACCGCTCCACGCTCGTGAGTGCGGTGCTGCTCGCAACGCTGCTGTCCGCCGCCGCACTCGCCGGCTGTGCAGAGACGCCGAAGCCACAGCCGTCGGCCAGCGGCACCCCGGATGCTGCCCCGGTGTTCGCCTCCGACGACGAAGCGCTCGCGGCGGCGGAGAAGGCGTATGCCGCGTACCTGGCTGTCGAGAGCGAGGTTCTCGGTGATGGTGGCAAGGATGCGGGCCGGTTTTCCCGTGTAGCGACAGGTGAGGCATTGAGCACAGCGGTAGAAGATGCTGAAGGGTTCGAGGACAAGGGTTGGCGGGGCGATGGAAAATCTCTCTTCAAGACTCACTCGATTGAAGCCATAGAGATCAGCGATAGCGCCGTTTCGATATCGCTGTATGTATGCGACGACGTAGGTTCCGTTGATGTACTGGATCAGACCGGTGCGTCCGTCGTTAATCCAGATGGAACGTCCGTCACACCGTGGGAAGTTGTACTAGAAGGCGCTACGGGCGAGCCACTATTGGTGAGTCGAAAGAGCTTCTGGACTGGTGGCAACTTTTGCGAATAGCACGGTTGACCCTGATATTTCTCTCGGTGGGCGTGGCTACGGCACTTACTCTCGTGACCGTGCCGGCACGTGCAGCAGGGACTTGCGCAGTAGCCGACAAGTGGACTCGAACCTGTGTGACCAACGACGGCGACTCTGTGGATCTGACTGGTCATAGCGATGGAGGAACAGACGCATCCAGCGATGACGGCGATCAATCTGGATCGGACGACGACGACGACTCCGGCCCGCCACCCGACCTGATCATCCACCCCGTCGTCGGCGATGACGGCACCGATGTGAGCCTGCGCACGATCACCGGGGGCGACGGCGATGGCGGATCCGTGACGTGCGGGGCCGTCGTCGACTGCGACCCGGCGGAGCCGACGCCTCCCACAACGCTCTCCCTCGACGACATCGCATCGTTCCGACCGGCCTCTCCGGTGCAGGGCATGGAGCCGGATGGCTGGGCTGTCGCAGGTCTGCCGGCCAACTTCTTCATCACGGCGGAAACCGAGACCGTGGCAGGGACCCTGCTCGGATTCGACGTCCGGGTGAGGTTCACGCCCGTCGGCTACCACTGGAGCTCGAGCGACGGCGCTTCGGCCTCCAGCTCGGTCGGCGGCGCGAGCTGGGCGGCCCTCGGAGTGCCCGAGTTCGCGCCGACACCCACCAGCCTCACCTTCACCAGCATCGGTCGGATCAGCGTGAGCGCATCCGTCGACTACGCAGCCGAGTTCAGCTTCGGTTCACAGCCCTGGCGGGAGATCGCCGGTACGCTGGCAGTGTCGGCGAACGAGATCATCGTCACCGCTGCAGACGCGGAGACCGTGCTCGTCGCTCGGAACTGCGTACGGAATCCGTCGGGTCCGGGCTGCTGACAGCACGCACGTCTCGCGTCATAGGGAACTCTTATGTGCGCGCAAGACTGCTCTCAGCCTCCATGAATCCAATGCACAGCTACGGACGACATGCTGGCAACGCTTGGAAGGAGCAACCATGACCGAGAGCAACACCACCCCGGACGGCGCCACGGAGCCCGAGGCTTCGAACAACGCCCCCGAGCAGACCTCCCCTGAGGCAACGACGCCCACCGGACCCACCGAGGTCATCGAGCCCGCGGCAGCGCAGGTCGCAGCCCCTGCTCCCGCAGACAACACTCCGGCGGCACCCGTGGCCCCCGAGCCCGCGACTCCGGCAGCGCCCGTCGTGACGCCGCCTGCTGCGGCAGCGCCGGTCACGCCCGCTGTGCAGCCGGCGCCCGTCGCAGCGACCCCCGCCCCGGCCACCCCGGCGCCGGTCACCCCCGCGCCCGCTGCCCCCGCAGCAGCCGTCGCTCCTGCCGCTGCGCCCGCCCACCCCGGTGCCCACCCGCAGACGACCGACGCCTTCGGCCAGCCTGTCGCTCCTGCCGGACCCGCCGCCACCGTCTACGCGCCCGGAACGGCACCCCAGCCCTACGCGCAGCAGACGCAGCCCACCCAGCCCTACATCGGCATCCCCGCTCCCGCTGGAGCCGGAGCTGCCGGCGGCAACGGCAACGGTGGCGCAGGCGGATCAACGACCAAGCGTCGCGCGACCCTTCCGATCGTCGCAGCCCTCATCGCCGGCGCCCTCATCGGCGGCGTGTCCGGTATCGGCGTCGCCGCAGTGCTGTCGAACAACGACGACTCCACCCAGTCGTCGACCTCGGCCGAACCGCAGAACGTCGTCGTGAACAACACCGACTCCGTCAACGAGATCACCGCCGTCGCGGCCAAGGCCTCGCCGAGCGTCGTGACCATCTCGGTGCAGTCCGACAGCGGCGCCGGAACCGGATCCGGCATCGTGCTGTCCAAGGACGGCTACGTTCTGACCAACACCCACGTCGTCACCCTCGACGGCAGCGCCAGCGACACGCAGATCCAGGTGCAGATGTCCGATGGCACGCTCTACGCGGCGAAGCTCGTCGGAACCGACCCCGTCTCCGACCTGGCTGTCATCAAGCTGACGGATGCCTCCGGCCTCACGCCGCTCGAGTTCGCCGACTCCAGCAAGCTCAACGTCGGCGATTCTGCGATCGCCATCGGCGCACCGCTGGGCCTGGCCGGCACGGTCACAAACGGCATCGTGAGCGCGCTCAACCGTTCCATTCAGGTGGCGTCCTCGGCGGCTCCGGACGACTCGTCGCAGGACCAGCAGGACCCCAACGACCAGAACGGTCAGGGCGGCGACAGCCCGTTCAACTTCTGGAACCTGCCCGATGACGGCAGCGGACAGCAGCAGACCCAGACCCAGGCGACCTCGACGATCTCGCTCCCCGTCATCCAGACCGACGCCGCCATCAACCCGGGCAACTCGGGTGGCGCCCTGCTCAACTCGAAGGGCGAGCTCATCGGCGTCAACGTGGCGATCGCCAGCGCCGGTGCCACCAGCGAGGGCAGCCAGTCCGGCAGCATCGGCGTCGGCTTCGCCATCCCGGCGAACCTCGCCGAGCGCGTCGCGAACGAGATCATCAAGGACGGCGAAGCATCGCACGGCCTGCTGGGCGCCAGCGTCCAGGACGCCACGAGTGCCGACGCCGGCGTCGTCGGCGCCCTGATCAAGGAGGTCGTCTCCGGCGGAGCCGCCGCCGATGCGGGCCTCGAGGCCGGGGACATCGTCACCAGCTTCAACGGTGTGCCGATCTCCAACGCGACCGACCTCACCGCCCAGGTGCGCTACCTGGCCGGAGGCGACAAGGCCGACCTGACCTACGACCGCGACGGCAAGACCGTGACGGCCACCGTGACCGTCGGCGAGTACACCGCCGGCTGATCCGCAACATCCGGAAGCCGCCGCACAGAGCCCCTCTGTGCGGCGGCTTCCTGCATGTGCGGCTCCCGTCGGCGTGAATCCCGTGCGGTAGGCTCAATCGACCGTCTGACGAGTGGATGCAATGACCGAGAACGCCCCCAGCGGCCCAGCAGAGCTGCTGCCTGGCGTCTCCTATGTCATGCCCGTGCTCAACGAGGTGACGCACGTGCGCGCCGCCGTGAAGAGCCTGCTGGAGCAGGACTACGCCGGCCCCTTCGAGGTGGCGATCGCGCTCGGCCCCAGCATCGACGGCACGTCTGAACTTCTGGCCGACATGGCCGCAGAAGACCCGCGCATCAGGGTCATCGACAACCCGATCGGCTCGACGCCGGCGGGGCTCAACGCCGCCATTCGTGCCTCGACGCATCCGATCATCATCAGGGTCGACGCGCACTCGAGTCTCCCCACCGACTACGCCCGCGTCGCCGTCGAGACCATCCTCGAGACCGGGGCTGCCAACGTCGGCGGCATCATGGACGCTCGCGGTCACAGTCCGTTCCAGAAGGCGGTCGCCATCGCGTACACCACCCGCGTGGGGTTGGGCGGTTCGTCTTTCCACGTCGGCGGCGTCGCCGGTCCGGCCGAGACCGTGTACCTCGGATGCTTCCGCCGCGAGGCCATCGAGGCCGTCGGACTCTTCGATGAGGGCATCAAGCGCGGCCAGGACTGGGAGCTCAACCGACGCCTCCGAGCGGCGGGGGAGACCGTGTGGTTCACGCCGCGTCTCAAGGTGGTCTACAGGCCGCGGCCGAGTGTCTCGCGTCTGGCCCGGCAGATGTTCTCGACCGGCCTCTGGCGCGGCGAGCTCGCACGCCGATTCCCGGCCAACAACGGCCTGCGCTACTTCATCCCGCCGGCCATGGTGGTCGGTGTGGTACTCGGCGTGCTCCTCGGACTCGCCGGCATCGTGCAGGCGCTCGTCGGCGCCACCCCGTGGCTGCTGCTCGGCTTCGCCGTGCCTGCCGTCTACGCCCTGTTCGTGATCGTCGCGACTGTCCTGTCAACCAGGGGGGCCGGAATTCGCGTGTCCCTGTGGTTTCTCCTAGTCTTGCCCTGCATCCACTTCTGCTGGGGTCTCGGCTTCCTGCCGGGCTATCTCTCACTGACCAGCAACATCGCGGCGCACACGGGGAGATGAGCTTGGCGGCAACACACGAGTCGGCGGCGGCTCCCGAGCGTCCGGCGCGTCCGTCGTCGATCGCCGAGCTGCGCGCTGTCGCGCAGCCGCCCGAAGTGCGCGGCCGCCGGAACGCCGAGCACTGGACGGCATCGCTGTATCTGCGCAATCTCTCGCCGTACCTCACCTGGATGCTGCTGAAGACCCGCATCTCGGCGAACGGCGTGACGGGGCTGATGATCCTCGTCGGCTGGTCGACCGCTGCCGCGCTGCTCATCCCCGGCATCTGGGGTGCCTTACTCGCGCTCATCCTCGGCCAGCTGCAGATGCTCGTCGACTGCTGCGACGGAGAGGTCGCCCGGTGGCGCCGCACCTCGTCGCCGGCCGGCGTCTTCCTCGACAAGGTGGGGCACTACTCCACCGAGGCGCTCATCCCCATCGCTCTCGGCGTCCGTGCTGCAGCGTGGCCGTTCGATGCTCCGGAGGACTACCTCTGGACCACTCTCGGCACCCTGCTCGCCCTGCTCATCGTGCTGAACAAGGCTCTCAACGACATGGTGCACGTCGCTCGGGCCAACGCCGGTCTCACCAAGCTCGCCGACACGCACGGCGAGTCCGCACCGACCCACAGCGTCATCGCGACCCTGCGCCGTGCCGCCCGCTTCGTGCCGTTCCACCGGCTGTACCACTCGGTCGAGCTCACCATGATCGCCTTCGTCGCCGCGGTGATCGGGCTCTTCGCCGGTCAGCCGGAGGTCGACCGCATCCTCATCGTCGTTCTCGTTCCGCTCGCCCTGCTCGCCCTGGTCGGTCACTTCGTCGCGATCATGGCCTCCAAGCGTGTCCGTTCCTGATCCCACCGTCGGCGTCGTCGTGCTCACCCAGGGCACGCGTCCCGACGACCTCGGCCGCGGCATCCGCTCGCTCCTCGACCAGCGCGGCGTGCAGCTCGACATCGTGTGCGTGGGCAACGGCTGGGAGCCGTCAGGCTTGCCGGCGGGCGTGAAGGCCCTCGCCCTGCCCGAGAACCTCGGCATTCCGGCGGGCCGCAATCGCGGAGTCGCCCAGGTGAGCGGCGAGTATCTGTTCTTCCTGGACGACGATGCGAGCCTTCCCGACCTGGGCTTCCTCGCCGCGGCGGTGGCGAAGCTGCGTGCCGATACGTCGATCGGGCTCATCCAGCCCCGTGTCGTCGACCCGTCGGGCATCACGCCGCCGAAGCGCTGGATCCCGCGCATCCGCAAAGGTGATGCCGAGCACTCCAGCAATGTGTTCTCCGTGTGGGAGGGGGCGGTGATCCTGCCGCGCGCCGTGTTCGACGCGACGGGCGGCTGGGCCGAGCCGTTCTTCTATGCCCACGAGGGCATCGAACTGGCATGGCGGGTCTGGGACCAGGGAAAGCGCACCTGGTACGCGGGCGACCTCGTGGCGAACCACCCGGTGATCACGCCGACCCGGCACAGCTACTACTACAGGCTGAACGCACGCAACCGTGTCTGGTTGGCCCGGCGCAACCTTCCGGCCGCGTTCGTGCCGCTCTACGTCGCATCGTGGACCGGGGTTCAGCTGCTGCGTTCAGTGCGCAATCGCGATGGGCTGGCTGCCTGGTGGGGCGGCTGGCGCGAGGGCTGGAGAACGGATGCCGGCGAGCGGCGGCCCCTGCGCTGGCGCACGGTGTGGCGCATGACCCTGGCCGGGCGACCTCCGGTCATCTGAGCGCGCTCGTCGGCGGAGCTGGCCTCCGACCTTCTCTGCGGCTGCCAGCGACACCACCGGCGGCATCAAGGGCGGCATCCGTCGTGGGAGCCGTCCGAGTGCCCGGGTAGGCTGGCATCCGTGGGTGTGATGAAGGATGCGAAGCTCGGCTATCGATTCGTGCGGAGCGTCTTCGCCAACCGTCGCACCCAGTCGGTGCTGCGCCAGAAGCTGGCCCAGCTGCCGCCGCTCGAGCCGCATCGGTTCAAGGTCGCCGTGTACTTCGCCGACGGCAAGGTCAACCTCTACCAGATGCGCCAGTGGTACAAGCCGCTCGAGGAGCTCTCGAAGACCTGGCCCGTGCTCATCCTCAGCCGGGCATCGGGCTCGGCGACCGCACTGCTCGACGAGGCTCCGCTGCCCGTGGCCTATGTGCGCAAGGTCGTCGACCTCGAGCGGGTCATCGACGAGCAGGACCTGCACGTCATCTTCTACGTCAACCAGAACGCCAAGAACTTCCAGATGATGCGCTACGGGCGCCGCTGGCACGTTTTCATCAACCACGGTGAGAGCGACAAGATGTACATGACCACGAACCAGTTCAAGGCGTACGACTACGCACTCGTCGCCGGCGACGCTGCGCTCTCGCGTCTGAACAAGGTGCTCTGGGACTACGACTTCGACAAGCGTGCACTGCCCATCGGCCGCCCGCAGGCCGACCACTACTCCGGTGAGCTTCCGTACACCCCGGATGCCCGTGAGGTCGTGCTCTACGCCCCGACCTGGGAGGGTGACCGGGCGGCGGCCGCCTACGGCTCCATCGCCACCCATGGGGTGGCTCTGGTGTCGGCGCTGCTGGCGAGCGGGCGCCACCGCGTGATCTACAGGCCGCATCCGCGGTCCGGTGTCGTGGACGACGCGTACGGCTCCGCCAATCGCGAGATCATCCGCATGATCGCCCAGGCCAACGCCGCCGATCCGACCGCGCAGCACGTCTACGACCAGGGCCCGGAACTCGGCTGGCAGCTCGCTGCGGCCGACGTCGCCGTCGTCGACATCTCGGCCATGGTCTACGACAGGTTGGCGACGGGCAAGCCGCTGATGATCACGCGGCCGGCGAATCCGGCCGCCGAGATCGACACCGGGGGATACCTGTCCGACTGCGAGTGGCTGACGACGGCGGATGCCCCCGGCATCGTCGCCCTCGTCGACGAGCTGGCGCACGGCGACGACGCGCGCGAACGGCTGAAGGTGTGGGTGGAGCGCTACTTCGGTGACGCGACGCCTGGAGCCGCCACGGCCAGGTTCCATGCCGCCGTGCAGCACCTCATGGACGAGTGGGAGCGCAACGCCGCCCTGCACGCCGGCGACGGCGACGTCGACGAGCACGACGTCGGCGAGGACGACGAGCCCGGACTGCTCGGAGAGTAGCCGTCGCCCGAGTCCTCGCTTCGGCCCTGACGCCGACGATCGGAGCAGGCGCGGCCGCTCGTCAGCGCTGGCCCGGAGTCCCGTCCGTGCGGCCGTCGTCCGGCCGGCCGGCGGCATCCGACTCGGGCAGGGGCTCGCCGAACAGGTCGTCGAGAGGGTCCGGCTCCAGAGCAGCATCCGATGCTCTCGCGCCCTTCCGGCGTGGGCCGATGGAGCGCACCCGCACGTTGATGGCGTTGCTCATGCGGGAGACGCCGCCGTTCACGCCGCTGACCGCCCGGATCGCGAGGTTGCCCTTCGATTCGCCGATCACCACGTCGTCGAGGCTCGGTTCGAGCTCGCGGGGGAGCCGGGCCGGCGCCTGTCCGAACGCCAGGCGTGATGACTGCACCACTCGACCCGAGACAATGCGGTTGCCGACGCCGCCGATCACGGCACCGACGCCGAACGGGATGGCCTTCGAGAACACGCTCGCGCCGGCCCCGACGGCGAACTTGCGCACGAACATGGTCTTCAGCCTGTCGGCGAGCGGCCCGACGAGGGTCCGCGGCAGGTTGGCTGTGACGAGTTCGCCCCAGTACGCCGATCGTACGGCCCCGGTGCCCGTGGCCTGCCCCGCGAGCTGACGGACGAGGTTGGAGCCCTCCGAGCCGAGCATCATCGTCATGATGAGAGCGCGGGCGCGATCGGGGTCGGCCACAGCGATCCCGTGCACCTCGGCGACGGACTGCGCGAACAGTGCCGTGGCCTCGAGGAATCCGGCTGTCTCCACGCCCGAGAGCACGATGGTCAGGCCGGTGCCGATGCCGGGGATGACGGCCGTCGCTCCGACGGCGGCCCCGCCCGTGGTCGTGGCCGCCATGTAGCGTCGCTCGAGGATGCGCACGAGCTGCGCCGGCGTCGCATCCGGGTTCCGCCGACGGATGCTGCGGATGTGCGCCAGCACCACGGGGCGCTGCACGCCCAGTCCGAAGTCGATCGTGCGGATGAGTCGAGGCGGCAGCTCGCCGCCGACGGGGGAACCGCCGGTTGACGAGACGATGGGCTTCGGTGTGCGTGCCATAGGCTCCGAGCCTATTGCCGTCGGCTGGGGGATCCCCCTCCCTTGCGCATGGACACCGGATGTGGCACGCGGTGCCGGATCCGACTCAGGCCCCGGGGGCTTTGGGCACTCCGTAGTCGGCGTTGTAGGCGTCGAGCACATCGCCGATCGGCCCGTCGAGCTTCAGCACTCCCTTGTCGAGATAGAGCCCGCGCGTGCAGAAGCGGCGCAGGTCGCGCTCGTTGTGGGAGACGAAGAACAACGTGCGTCCGCCGGCGAGGAGCTCCTCGATGCGGGCGTAGCACTTCTCGCGGAACGCCTTGTCGCCGACGGCCAGCACCTCGTCGACGAGGATGATGGGCTCCTCGAGGCGCGAGATCACCGAGAAGGCTATGCGCACCTTCATGCCGCTCGACAGGTGCTTGTAAGGCGTGTCGAGGAAGTCGCCGATGTCGGCGAAGTCGATGATGTCGTCGAAGCGCTCGTCGATCATCCCGCGGGTCATGCCATGCAGGCCCGCCGTGAGATGGATGTTGTCGCGCACCGTGAGGTCGTCCACGAACCCGCCGGTGATCTCGATCAGTGGCGCAACGCCCCCGTGGACCGTCACGCTGCCCTCGTCCGGCAGCATGACGCCGGCCACGAGCTTCAACAACGTCGACTTGCCCTGGCCGTTCCGGCCGACGACGCCGATGGCCTCGCCCTGGTGCACGTCGATCGACAGGTTGCGCAGCGCCCAGAACTCGCCGGGGCGGCTGCGCCGTGACTTTCCGGCGAAGAGGTCCTTGAAGTTGCGGCGACCCCGTTTGTTGCGACGGAAGCGGATGCCGGCATCCGCCACCCGGATGTCGACGGCCGGAGTGCCGGCCGGGGTGTCGATGGCAGCGTCGCTCATCAGATCTCCTTCAGCACGGAGCGCTCGAGGCGGCGGAACAGCAGGATGCCGACGACGAGGAAGGCGACGGACACGAGGGCGGAGATGCCGACGTCGAACCAGTTGAGCTGCTCGGCGAAGAATCCGGCGCGGTAGATGCCGAAGATGCCGGAGAGCGGGTTGAACGCTGCCCACACCTGCAGGTTGTCGGGCAGGTCTGTCGTGCCGTAGATGATCGGCGATGCGTAGAACAGCAGGCGCAGGATCAGTTTCACGGCACGTTCGATGTCGCGGAAGAACACGACGAGCGGGGCCACGATGAGGCCGACTCCGACTGTGAGCACTGTCTGCAGCACTATCGCCAGAGGGAAGTACAGCAGGTCGATGTTCACCTGAGCGCCGGAGAACACCGCGAACAGGGCCAGCACCGGCAGGGAGGCGATGAACTCGATGCCCTTCGAGACCACGATGCGGTTCACCCAGATCGTGCGGGGGATCGTCGTCGAACGGATGAGCTTCGCCTCGCGCAGGAACGCCCGCGTCGAATCCGAGATGGCACCGTTGAACCACATCCAGGGCAGCAGGGCCGTGAGTAGGAAGACGATGTACGGCTCGGCTCCGACGGTGCGCTCGAAGATGACGGTGAAGACGAACCAGTAGATGGCCGACATCAGCAGCGGATCGAGGATCGACCAGACGTAGCCGAGGGCCGAGGTGGAATAACGCACGCGCAGGTCGCGGCGGGTGAGCAGCCAGAGCGAATGGCGGTAGCGCGAGAACGGGGTCCACTGGGGGCGCGACTCGGCGTAGGAACTCACGCCGTCCATCGTATGCGTCGGGCGGCGTGCACCCGTTCACCCCGCTCACCACGCTCACCACGCTGGCGAGGGTGGGCGCGTCGCACCGACCGACTGCGGAGGTGACCGAGAACGGGATGAAATGACGAAAGCAGGCCCGATGGGCCTGCTTTCGCGAGAATCAGCCGTTGCGGCCTGTCACGGCGCTCACACGAAGTGGTTGGCCCGCTCGAGGTCTTCGGCGAAGTCGATCTCGACGGCGTACAGGTCGGAGATGTCGACCGGCTCCACCAGGATGCGCTCCTTCTCGATCGCGAGCTCGAGGCCGCGCTCGAAGTAGTCCTGGTCGTTCACCTTGATGAGGTGGCGGATGAAGGTGGCCTTGTCGGCGCTGGAGATGTAGTTGATGCCGACGGCCTCGCCGAGCCCGCCCTTGACGGTCTTGGAGAGTTCCTTGATGTAGCCCTCGGCGCTCATCGTGTACTTGACCTCCTCGTCGGAGACCTTGGAGTGGTTCACGGTGACGAAGGACTGGTCACGGGCGATCATCGCGGCAGCCCGGTCGAGAACTGTCGGGTCGAAGACGACGTCGCCGTTCATCCAGAGCACGCCGCCCGCCTGCGACGCCTGCAGCGCGCGGAGGAGGCTCTTCGAGGTGTTCGTCTGGTCGTACTGCTCGTTGTAGACGAACGATGCCTCGGGGAACGCCTCGATGATGTGCTCGAGCTTGTAGCCGACGACGATCGTCACCTTGGCGTTCCGACCGAACGCGTGCTCGATGTTGTCGAACTGCTGCTGCATGATCGTGCGGCCGTCGCTGAGCTCGGTCAGCGGCTTCGGCAGCGAACGGCCGAGACGGCTGCCCATGCCTGCGGCAAGAATGACGACCTGGGTGGTCATAGTGATCTCCTCGATGGATTCGGGTAGATCGCCTGTTCGGTGACATCCTCCATCGGACGTTCACCTGCGATTCACCCACACGTGTATGTGAAGACACGCCTTCATGCCCGATTCACCATATCGTGCCGGGTCGCCCGGGGGCCAGACATGGGGGACGGCGTGCCCGGATTGTGACCACGTGCTGAGCGGATTCACAGGGAGCAGCGTCATCTGTCGTTCGGCTGTCGCAGGGGAGTTGGTAGGTTTGCTGCGTGAGTTCTGCGCAGCGATTCCCAGACCCGCACGACCAGGGGGCGACGGCCGAGGAGGCCGCGAACGCGAGCGCTTCCACGACCGCGAATCCTGTGAGTCCGGCGCGTTCACGGGGGACATCGCCGGTCGCTTCGACGACTCCGGATGCCGCTCCCGAGGCGAACGCAGCCACGTCCGCGTCCTCTGACGAGCAGCCCGAGCCGGCCGCGCGCAAGCCTGCCGCCCGCAAGCCCGCTGCCCGTAGACCCACCGCACGCAAGCCGTCTGCGAGCCCCGCACCTGCGGCGCCGACGACTGACACGGAGTCAGCCCCGAGCGCACCCGAGAGCGTCGCCTCGTCGACCGGATCCGCGCCGTCGACGCGATCAGGCTCCACCAAAGCGCGGCCGGCCACGGCCAGGAAGCAAGCCGCACCCAGGAAGCCTGCAGCTCCCCGGAAGCCCGCCGCTGCTGCGACCTCCACGGACTCGACCGACTCGGCTGAGGCGTCGACTGCCACCCCATCGACGACCCCCAAGGCCGCCGCGAGGCCCAGCACCGCGAAGTCCACGACGGCGCGGCGCACCACCACGAAGTCCTCGACCGCGAAGACCTCTGCGAAGACTCCCGCGGCCTCGGCCTCGCCCAAGGCCGCGGCCAAGGCGCCGAGTCCAGCACGATCCACCAGCACCCCGGCTCGAGCCGCGGCGAAGGCCGCGGCGGCATCGGCGGCGGCATCCGAGTCCGCAGCGAGCGAAACGGGGGACAACGTCACCCCGATGCCGAAGGCGACCGCACCTGCGCGCACACGCCAGGTGCGCGCTCCCAAGGCACCTCCGGCCGCAGCGAAGCCCGCGCCGACGGTGGCCGCGGCCGAGGTCGTGCGCGACACCGCGACGGCCGAGCCCCGCCATCCGGTGACCGGCAAGGACGCAGTGACGGAGCTTCCCGAGTCCGCCGCAGCGGCTGACGCACCCCCGACGGCCGAGCCGGAGACGGTCGAGGACACCGCCGTCATCGCCGCCTCGGAGGCCGAATTCCCCACCGAGGACGAGCTCGTCGCCATCGGTCTGGTCGATGCCCCGCCGGCCGAGCTGACCATCGAGGACACCGCCGCTGCCATCGCCGAGTTGGAGCTCATCGAGGAACTCACGATCGAGCAGATCGATGAGGCCGAGGCCGACGCCGAGGCGGCAGCTGCAGCGGCGAAGGCCGCAGCCCGCAAGAAGCGCAGCGCTCGCTCGAAGCTGCCCGTGGCCACCAAGGCGCCCCCGGCATCCGCCCCAGTCGTGCTCTCCATCGCGGGACTCGCCAAGAGCTACGGCGCGACCCAGGCAGTGAGCGGCATCGATCTCGAGGTGCGCACGGGGTCGTTCTACGGCATCGTCGGTCCCAACGGAGCCGGGAAGACCACGACCCTGTCGATGGTCACGGGTCTGCTGCGACCGGATGCCGGAACCGTCATCGTGCACGACGTCGACGTCTGGAAGGAGCCGGCGAAGGCCAAGCGCATGACGGGCGTCCTGCCCGACCGCCTGCGCCTCTTCGACAGGCTCACCGGCGCGCAGCTGCTCTACTACTCCGGCGTGCTCCGCGGCCTCGATGCGCAGACCGTGCGTACCCGCTCCGCCGACCTGGTCTCGGCGTTCGGGCTCGACGAGGCGATCAACCGCCTCGTCGCCGACTACTCGGCCGGCATGACCAAGAAGATCGCCCTGGCCTGCGCCATGATCCACTCGCCACGGCTGCTGGTGCTCGACGAGCCCTTCGAGGCCGTCGACCCCGTCTCGGCCGCCAACCTGATCGAGATCCTCCAGCGCTACGTGGCTGCGGGCGGCACCGTCGTGCTCTCGAGCCACGGCATGGACCTGATCGAGCGCGTGTGCGACAGTGTCGCCATCATCGTGCAGGGGAAGGTCCTGGCCTCGGGAACCCTCGACCAGGTGCGCGACGGCGAGAGGCTCGAGGATCGCTTCGTCGAGCTGGCCGGCGGCCGCAAGGTAGCAGAGGGGATGGAATGGTTGCACAGCTTCTCGGACTGAAGGTCCGGCTCTTCGGCAACCTGTTCCGCCGCGGCCCCTGGCAGATCGTCGGCATCATCGTCAGCCTGATCTACGGGCTCGGCATCGCGGTGTTCCTGATGTCCCTGCTCATCGGACTGCGTTTCGCGCCAGACGTCGAGTTCCTGCGCGACGGCATCGTGCTCGTCGGTTCGATCGTCACCGTGTGCTTCATCATCGTTCCGCTCTTCATGGGCTCGGATGACGCCCTCGATCCGCGACGGTTCTCGCTGTTCGGCATGCGCAACCGCGAGCTCTCGTTCGGGCTCGCACTGGCGGTCTTCATCGGCATCCCGGCCGTGGCCCTCGCGATCACGCTCGTCGGCTTCATCGTGACGTGGACGCGCGGCTTCGGCGAGACCGTCCTGGCCGTGATCGCAGCCGTGCTGGCCCTCGTCACCTGCATGATGCTGTCCCGCGTCTCCACCTCCCTCGCGAGCCTCTTCCTCGCCACCAGGAGGGCACGAGAGGTGAGCGGGGTGCTCGGCGTGCTGGTCCTGGTGCTGATCTCCCCGATCATCGTGCTCCTCGCCCAGGTCGACTGGGCGTCGTCGGGTCGCGGCCTCATCCGCGACGTCAGCGGCATCCTCTCGTGGACGCCCATCGGGGCCATGTGGGCGATCCCCGGCGATGCGGCGGCCGGCGACTGGGGGGCTTCCGTTCTCAAGCTGCTCATCGCGGCCGCCACGGTGTGGTTGCTGTGGCTGGCGTGGCAGGCCCTCGTCGCGAAGACCCTGGTGACGCCAGGGCGCCAGACGCAGTCGCACGCGTACCACGGCCTCGGATGGTTCGACAAGATGCTGCCCGGCGCGACGGGAGCGGTTGCGGCCCGATCGCTCACCTACTGGATCCGGGATGCCCGCTACTGGGTGTCGCTCATCATGATCCCGGTGCTTCCCGTGCTCCTGGTGGTGCCGCTGGCCGCGGTCCACGTGCCGACGGGCGTGCTGGCCCTGCTGCCGGTTCCCGTGATGTGCATCTTCCTCGGGTGGACCGTGCACAACGACGTCGCCTACGACTCCACGGCCGTGTGGCTGCACGTCGCCTCCGGTGTCAGCGGCCTCGCGGACCGCATCGGCAGGCTCGTGCCGGCGTTCTTCCTGTCGATCCCGCTCATCGCCCTCGGCACCATCGTGAGCATGCTGCTGTACCGCGACTGGAGCGTGCTGCCGTCGTTCGTCGGCGTGTGCGCGAGCCTGTTCCTGGTTGGACTCGGATGCAGCAGCTACACCTCGGCGCGGTTCCCCTATCCGGTCCCCAAGCCCGGTGCCAGCCCGTTCGCCCAGCCGCAGTCCTCGGGCACGGCAGCCGCCGCCGTGCAGTCGCTGACCTTCCTGGTCGCGTTGATCCTCACGCTCCCGGCCCTCGCCTTCGGCTACCTCGCCCTCTTCGTCGACCCGGCCTGGCACCTCGCCACCCTCATCGAGGGCGTCGGCGTAGGCGTGGTGGCGCTCGTGCTCGGCGTGGCCTGGGGTGCGCACACCTTCAGCAAGCGCGGGCCCGAGATCCTGGCATCAGCGATCCGGGCGTGACAGCCACCGAACCGGCCCTGATGCTGCATCCGAACCCCGCGGATGCCGCAGTGGTCGTTCTACACTGGAACCCATGAGCGAAACCTTCCGTGCGAGCATCGCCGACCCCGGTCAGCCCGGAGGCGGCACGTCCACCCTCGACCGTGAACTCGAGGAGCTGCTCGAGCAGGAGTCGATCGAACCCGGTGATCACGAGCGCTTCTCGCACTACGTGAAGAAGGAGAAGATCCTCGAGTCGGCCCTGTCCGGCAAGCCGGTGAAGGCGCTGTGCGGCAAGAAGTGGACGCCGGGGCGCGACCCGGAGAAGTTTCCGGTCTGCCCCACCTGCAAGGAGATCTACGAGAAGCTGAAGGCCGAGTAGGCCCGCTCGGCGTCGGGAGCAACGCTCCGCGCCGACCCGCGACTACGTTCGAGTCAGCGGTAGACCGTGGGGATGGCGGCTTCGCCGGCCCCGAGCCTGAACGCCTCGATCGGCAGCTCCTGCATCACGAGCGCGCGGTGCTCCCGCGCTGCGCGGGTGCCCTCGGCGCCGAGGAACGCGCGATCAGCGACCCCGTCCCGCATGAGGGTCGCCTGCAGCGGGCGCTCCCGCGACTCGTCCTGGGTGCCCTCGGGCTCGCCATCGGGGCCATCGCCCAAGTACACGATCTCCTCGCGCGCCGTGCGCGTCGAGTCGATCCGGCGCACGGCGGTCTTCCGGCCGCCGACGCTCACCTTCTCGGCGCTCGCCTTGGCGACGGAGACCCACTCCCCGTCATCGCCGCGCCGGGCGACGAGCTTGTAGACCATGCCGGCCGTGGGGGCGCCGGAACCCGTGGCCACGGAGGTGCCGACGCCGTAGGCGTCCACGGGTGACCCCGAGAGGGCTCCGATGAGGTATTCGTCCAGGTCGCTGGTGACGGTGATACGGGTGTTCACGGCACCGAGCCGATCGAGCTGGTCGCGAACCGACGCCACGACCGATGGCAGGTCGCCGGAGTCTATGCGCACGGCGCCCAGGCCTGTGCCGGCGACGCGCACGGCTGTCTCGACGCCCTTCTCGACGTCGTAGGTGTCGACGAGCAACGTCGTGCCGGCGCCGAGCGCCTCGACCTGGGCCCGGAACGCCGCCTCCTCGGTGTCGTGCAGCAGTGTGAACGAGTGCGCGGCCGTGCCCATGGTCGGAACGCCCCAGGTGCGACCCGCCTCGAGGTTGCTGGTCGCGCCGAAGCCCGCGATGTAGGCGGCACGCGCCGTGGCGACGGCGGCGTACTCGTTGGTGCGACGCGACCCCATCTCGGCGAGCGGGCGGCCCAGGGCGACAGACACCATGCGAGCGGCGGCGCTGGCCACGGCCGAGTCGGAGTTCAGGATGCTGAGGATCAGGGTCTCGAGGATGACGCCCTCGGCGAAGCTCGCATTGACGATGAACAGCGGCGAACCGGGGAAGTACGCCTCGCCCTCGCGATAGCCCCAGATGGTGCCGCTGAACCTGTAGTCCGCCAGCCAGTCGAGGGTCGACGGATGCACGACATCGGCGGCGCGCAGCCAGTCGAGTTCGGCATCCGTGAACCTGAAGCGTGTGATGGCCTCGAGCAGCCGCCCGGTTCCCGCGACGACGCCGTAGCGGCGTCCGGCGGGCAGGCGGCGCGCGAAGGCCTCGAACATCGACTCACGATGAGCCGTGCCGTCCCGGAGGGCGGCGTCGAGCATGGTGAGTTCGTAGCGGTCGGTGAGGAGCGCAGAGGAGCCGGTCACGAAAGATCACCCTATCCCGCACGACTAAGCTTGCACGTCGTGACGGATGCGCCGATTGGAATCTTCGACTCGGGCGTGGGCGGCCTCACGGTGGCCCGCGCGGTGAAGGACGCGCTGCCGAACGAGTCGATCCTCTACATCGGCGACCTCGAACATTCCCCGTATGGTCCGAAGAAGATCGCCGACGTGCGCGGCTACGCCCTCGACGTCCTCGACGACCTGGTCGACCAGGGCGTCAAGATGCTGGTGATCGCCTGCAACACCGCATCCGCCGCCATGCTCCGCGATGCCCGCGAGCGCTACAGCGTTCCCGTCGTCGAGGTCATCCAGCCGGCTGTGCGCCGTGCCGTGGCCGCGACCCAGAACCGCCGGGTCGGCGTGATCGGCACCGCGGGAACCATCAACTCGCGCGCCTACGAGGACGCCTTCGCCGCCGCTCCCGACCTCCAGCTGTTCACGGCGGCATGTCCGCGTTTCGTCGAGTTCGTCGAGTCGGGCGTGACGACAGGCGCCGAAGTGCTGGCCGTGGCCGAGGAGTACCTCGCACCCCTTCGCGACGCCGACATCGACACCCTGGTGCTCGGCTGCACGCACTACCCGTTCCTCCGCGGCGCGATCTCCTACGTGATGGGGGAGAAGACCACCCTCGTCTCCAGCGACACCGAGACCGCCAACGACGTCTACAGGGTGCTCGTCTCCCAGCGGCTCGAGCGAACGGCGACGACCCCGCCCAGCTACCACTACGAGGCGACGGGCCCGAGTGTCAGCGCCTTCCTCGACCTGGCCCACCGACTCATCGGCCGCGACATCGACGCCGTCGACCTCGTGCAGACCGGAACCATGCACATCATCCGCTGACCGGCCCGCCGGGGCGCCCGCCTCGGCTGCCGCATCCGTTCGATCCCACAGACAGGAATCCACCGTGACAGACCTCATCCGCGTCGACGGCCGCGCCGCCGACGACCTGCGCCCCATCACCATCGAGCGAGGCTGGAGCGACCAGGCGGAAGGCAGCGCGCTCATCTCGTTCGGACGCACCAAGGTGCTCTGCACGGCGTCCTTCACCAACGGCGTTCCGCGCTGGATGTCCGGCAAGGGCAAGGGCTGGGTGACGGCCGAGTACTCGATGCTGCCGCGCTCGACGAACAGCCGCATGGACCGCGAATCGGTCAAGGGGAAGATCGGCGGCCGCACCCACGAGATCAGCCGCCTCATCGGCCGCAGCCTCCGCGCCGTCGTCGACATGAAGGCCCTCGGCGAGAACACCCTCGTCATCGACTGCGATGTTCTCCAGGCGGATGGCGGCACCCGCACGGCCGCGATCACCGGTGCGTACGTGGCCATGGTCGACGCCATCGAATGGGGTCGCCAGCACAAGTTCATCGGCCAGAAGGCCAAGCCGCTGATCGACAGCGTCTCAGCCGTCTCGGTCGGCATCATCGACGGCGTCCCCATGCTCGACCTGGCCTACACCGAGGACGTGCGAGCCGAGACCGACATGAACATCGTCGTCACCGGACGCGGGCTGTTCGTCGAGGTGCAGGGAACCGCTGAGGGAGCGCCGTTCGACCGGCGCGAGCTCGATGCCCTCCTCGACCTCGGTGTCGCCGGGGGTGCCACGCTGCGGGATCTGCAGACGGCGGCTCTTGCCGACGCCGACGACGCGGCATCCGTCACCGCCTGATGTCCCTCGAGGTGGTGCTGGCCACGCACAACCAGCACAAGGTGGAGGAGTTCCAGCGCATCCTCGGAGCAGCCATGCCGTCGATCACTGTCGTGGCCTACGACGGTCCCGAGCCCGTGGAAGACGGCCTGACCTTCGCCGAGAACGCCCTCATCAAGGCGCGAGCCGCAGCGGCGCACACCGGTCTCGTAGCCCTCGCCGACGACTCCGGCATCTGCGTCGACGTCCTGGGCGGCGCGCCCGGCATCTTCTCGGCACGGTGGGCCGGTGGGCGCGACAGCGCCGACAACCTCGCGCTGCTGCTCGCGCAGGTGAGCGACATCGCCGATCCGCATCGTGGCGCGCACTTCACCTGTGCCATCGCGATCGTGGCTCCGGATGCCGCGGGCCGGCCGGGGTTCGAGGAGGTGGCGTCGGGCGAGTGGCCGGGGCGTCTGGCCTCTGCGGCATCCGGTGCCCACGGCTTCGGCTACGACCCGATCTTCGTGCCGGACGGCCACGACATGTCGGCGGCGGAACTGGCGCCCGAGGTGAAGAACGCCGAGAGCCACCGGGCCCGCGCGTTCACCGCTGCGATCCCGGTCCTGCAGCGCCTGGTCTGACGCTTCGCCGTCGGCGGGTGGATCGGGCCCTGCTGATAACGATTCCCGGAGTCGTTCCCAACTGCGCGGAAGCGTCCGATCGGGCGGGTTTCCGGCCTACCCTTGAAGAGCCATGGCCCACGATCACGCCCACCGGAGCTCGAACAGGTCCCGACTGCTCATTGTCATCGGGATCGTCTCCGTCGTGCTCGTCGCCGAGGTGGTCGGCGCAGTCGTCAGCGGGTCGCTGGCGCTGTTCGCCGATGCCGGACACATGCTCTCCGACCTCACGGGCCTCGTCGTGGCACTGGTCGCCGCCATCGTGGCCGCGCGGCCGGCATCCGAACGGCAGACCTACGGCTACCAGCGTGCCGAGGTGTTCGGGGCGCTCATCAACGCTCTCATCCTGATCGTCGTGGCGCTGTTCGTCGGCATCGAAGCCGTTCGCCGCCTGGTCGAGCCCGGAGCGGCCGAGGTGCAGGGCGGCCTGATGCTGATCGTCGCCGGCATCGGCCTGGTCGCGAACGTGATCGCGTTCCTCGTTCTGCGCCGTGGTGACACGACGTCGCTGAACATGCGCGGGGCAGCCCTGGAGGTGCTCGGCGACCTTCTCGGCTCCATCGCGGTGATCGTGGCCGGCATCGTGATCATCGCCACGGGATTCTCGGCGGCGGATGCGATCGCGTCGCTGCTGATCGCCGTCATGATCGTGCCGCGGGCGGCGTCGTTGCTGCGCGACGTCGTGCGGGTGCTGAGCCAGTCGGTCCCCGTCGACACCAGCGTGGCCGAGATCCGCGAGCACATCCTCGGAACCGACGGCGTCGTCGACGTGCACGACGTTCACGTCTGGGCGATCACCTCGGGGGAGTACGTGTTCAGCGCACACGTGGTGGTCGAGCCCGACGCCCTCGCGGGGGAGCGGGCCGGATGCCTGCTCGACGAGCTCAGCGACTGCCTCGCGCACCACTTCGACGTGGAGCATTCCACGTTCCAGCTCGAGCCTGCCGAGCACGCGGCGCACGAGCAGCCGCATCACGCGTAGCGGCATCCTCGCGCCGCCGCACGTCGACCGTGCGATGCGGCGGGAGCCTAGACGCCGTCGGGGCGGTGCTCGAACACGTCGGGATCGAGGGCGAGGTGGGCGGCCTCGTCGGCATCGGTCACCACGTCTTCTCCGGCTTGCGCCGCTCTCTTGGCCTCGCGCGCCGAGTGGACGTAGTGCCACAGGGTGGGGATCAATGTGATGACGACGGCTCCGAGCAGGATGAGGTCGATGTACTCCTGCACGAAGTTCGCGACCGGCGGGATGTAGCCCAGCAGGTAGCCGAAGTAGGTGAGGCCGGCACCCCAGATGAAGGCGCCGATGAAGTTGTAGAGCGAGTACCTGCGGTAGTTCATGTGACCGACGCCGGCCGCCACCGGCGCGAAGGTGCGCACGATCGGCACGAAGCGGGCCAGGATGACGGCGAGGGCGCCGAAGCGGGTGAAGAAGGCGTTCGTGCGTTCGACGTTCTTGACGCTGAACAGGCCGGATTCCTTCTTCTCGAAGACCCGTGGGCCGAGCTTGTGCCCGATCAGGTAGCCGACCTCGCCGCCGAGGAATGCCGCGAAGCCGATGGCCAGGCAGACCCACCAGATGTCGACGCCGAACACCAGCGACGTGTGCGTGAGAAGGCCGGAGATCACGAGAAGGGTGTCGCCGGGGAGCAGGAATCCGACGAGGAGACCGGTCTCCGCGAACACTATCGCGCACACCACCACGAGGGCCCAAGGGCCTGCGCCGGCGATGATGGTCTCGGGGTCGAGCCAAGGGATCAGGGCGGTGTGCATGCGCCGCAGTCTACTGGGCCGAGGAGACGTCAGCCTGAGCAGAAGCTGCGCGGTCGGCGCGTTCCAGACGCCACGCGCGAATGCCCGCTATGACGGATGCCGTGATGAAGACGCCGGCGATCACGTAGGCCAGGACCTTCACGCCGGGGATGGATGCGGCGTAGTAACCGATCACGGTGATCCCGACGCCCCAGGCGAGCGCGCCGACGATGTTCGCGGTGACGAAGCGGGCGTAGCCCATCCGTCCCACGCCGGCGATCACCGGCACGAAGACGCGCCCCCACGGGATGAACCGGGCGATGACCACCGACCACCAGCCGAACGTGCGGTAGAAGTGCTCGGTGCGGGTGATGACCCGCTGCATCCGAGGCCCACCCCGTCTGTCGAGGTACGGTCGCCCGTATCTGCGCCCCAGGAGGAAGCCGACCTGGTCGCCGAGGAAGGCGGCGATGCCCACGCCGATGGCGAGCACCCAGATGTCGATTCCCGATGCCCCGGCCGCGATGATGCCCGAGGCGAAGAGCAGGGAGTCACCCGTGATGAACGGCACGAAGACACCGACGAACAGGGCGGTGCCGGCGAAGACGAGGCCCCACACGACGAGGTAGAAGACCACGACGCCGACCTGGCCGAGCAGGTCGGAGAGCTGGCCGTCGAGCGCCGCCGTGCGGAGCACGAGCTCAGCCTCCGAGCGCGTCGAAGACGGCGCTGTTGAAGTCGAAGGCGGCGTCGGCCTCGTTCACGAATGCGTCGACCTCGGCGGCATCGAAGCCGAGGGCGTTGAGGTTCTCGCGGTAGGCGCGCTTGTAGAGCACGATGTCGTCGATCTCGGTGAATCTGAAGAAGCTCAACTGCTCGGGGGAGGCGTCGTAGTGACGCGCGACCAGGCGGGCGATGGCCTGCCCACCCGACAGATCTCCGAGGTAGCGGGTGTAATGGTGTGCCAGGTAGCGCGGGAGGTCGTCGGGCGCGATGGCGCGCAGGTCGTCGGCGTAGGCCGCCGTCGCGGGGAGCGCAGGGTGGTCGGTGCGCCAGGCCGAGGTGCCCAGGGCGGCGAGGTCGCTCTCCATCGCCGCGAAGCGATCGAGCCTGTGAGCGTCGATGATCGCCGGGTCGCCGGTCTGCGACGGGCGGGATTCGAGCGCCTCGTAGATCCACGCCAGCTGGGCGAGGTAACGCGTGTAGGCGGCGAGATCGAGCTCGCCCTTCATGAGAGCCGTGATGAACGGCTTGCTCTCGGCGGACCTGTGGGCGTCCATCGTTCGCTCGCGGACGATGGCGGCGACATCCGTCGCGTCGACAGTGAGGTTAGGCATACCTAAGACAATATCGGACGCGAGCTTCCGTGTCTCACCCCGAAACGGGCATCGGCGTGGCGCAGTTCTCAGCGATGCACCTGACACCGCAGCCGCGGCCGGGCGCTGCGGGCCCGTGGAGGCACAGTGCGGAAGGTGGGACTCGAACCCACACGCTAAAAGCACAGGAACCTAAATCCTGCGTGTCTGCCAATTCCACCACTCCCGCTGGTGCCGTCCCAGTGTAAAGGTCCTCGCCCTGTGGACAGTTCCTGCGACCGCCGGAGCGGCCGCGGCACGATGAACGGATGACCGAGGCGGTTCGCACCATCACCGAGCACGTGCGAGCCCGGGTGCGCGACGACGGCGTCGATCTGGCGACGGACGCCGCTCTCGCCGAGCGTTACGCCCGCGACGCCCTGCGTGACTACGTCGAGCGCTCGATCGGCGGGGCCGGCCCTCTGATCACCGACGAGGAGCAGGCGACGCGCGAGGTCATCGCGTCGCTCACCGGGTTCGGCCCGCTGCAGCCCTACCTCGACGACCCGACCATCGAGGAGATCTGGCTCAACTCGCCGACGAGGGTCTTCGTCGCCCGCAACGGCGTCCCCGAACTGACGCCGACGGTGCTGACCGAGAGCACCGTTCGCGACCTGGTGGAACGGATGCTGCAGTCCAGCGGCCGCCGTGTCGACTTGTCGAGCCCGTTCGTCGACGCATCGTTGCCCGACGGGTCCAGGCTCCACGTTGTGATCCCCGACATCACGCAGAGGCACTGGGCCGTGAACATCCGCAAGTTCACCCGTCGCCTCCGCGACCTCGGACGTCTGGTGCAGTTGGGCTCCCTGTCGCTGCAGTCCGCCGAGTTCCTCCGGATGTGCGTTCTGGCCGACCAGAACATCCTCGTCTCCGGCCCGACTCAGGCGGGAAAGACGACGCTCCTCGGCGCTCTGCTGTCGAGTGCCCGGCGCGACGAGCGCATCGTGACGGTGGAGGAGACCTTCGAACTCGACATCGACGCCCGCGACATCGTCGCCATGCAGTGCCGTCAGTCGAGCATCGAGGGAACCGGCGAGATCACGCTGCGACGTCTCATCAAGGAGGCCCTGCGGATGCGCCCGGACCGCCTGGTGGTCGGCGAGGTGCGCGAGGCCGAGAGCCTCGATCTGCTCATTGCCCTGAACAGCGGACTGCCCGGCATGTGCAGCATCCACGCCAACAGTGCCCGCGACGCACTGGCCAAGCTATGCACCCTGCCGCTGCTGGCCGGGCGCAACATCGACGCGGCCTTCGTCGTTCCCACTGTCGCGGCGTGTGTCGACATCGTCGTGCAGTGCGAGATCGACCGCTCCGGCGCACGCCGGGTGACCGAGATCGTCGCGCTCAGCGGGGCCGTGTCGGGATCGGTGGTCGAGGCGAGTCCGCTGTTCCAGGTGCGCGACGGTCTCCTGCAGGCGACGGGTGGCCATCCGCTCAAGCTCGCCAAGTTCCGAGCGGCGGGCCTCGATCCCTCCATCGTGCTCGCCCGGAACGCGGCATGATCTCGGCCCAGGCCGTCGCCGTGGCCTGCGTGGCCGGTGCCGGCGTGCTCCTGGTGGTGTCGCCCTGGCTGTGGCCGCGATCGGCCGAGCGCGTTCCCCGGTCCGACACCGCCGGGC
Source organism: Leifsonia sp. Leaf264 (assembly GCF_001422325.1). GTDB lineage: Bacteria > Actinomycetota > Actinomycetes > Actinomycetales > Microbacteriaceae > Orlajensenia. The sequence continues at coordinate 546,399 of NZ_LMMR01000001.1, read as the reverse complement.
AACGGATGCGCACCCGACTCGCTCTCGCCGGGTTGGGCGGAGTGCCGCCGGTGGCGCTCCTGCTCCTCTCCGTCCTCGCCGGCCTCGCCGCCGCCGGCCTCCTGCAGTCCGTGGTCGGAGTCGCCGCACTGTCCATCGCCGCCGGACTCGTCGGCTTCTGCGCTCCGGCGCTCGTCGTGACGCTCCGCGCACGGGCACGCCGGGTGGCCAACCGCGCTGTCTGGCCCGACGTCGTCGATCATCTGCTGTCGGCCGTGCGCGCCGGGATCGCGCTGCCCGACGCCGTGGCGTCGCTGGCGCAGTCCGGGCCGGCCGGAACCCGGGCGAGCTTCTCAGCGTTCGAGCGGGAATACCGGGCCACGGGCAACTTCTCCCACTCCATCGATCAGCTGAAGGAGGACCTCGCCGACCCGGTCGCCGACAGGCTTCTCGAGACGCTGCGGATGGCCCGCGAGGTCGGCGCCGGCGATCTCGGCGAGGTGCTGCGCTCCCTGGCCGCCTACCTGCGTGAAGACGCCGTGGTGCGGGCCGAACTGAGGGCCCGCCAGTCTTGGATCGTGAATGCGGCCCGACTCGGCGTCGTCGCGCCGTGGATCGTGCTGCTGATGCTGGCCACCCGTCCGGAGGGGGCCGCCGCCTACAACTCCCCGGCCGGAGCCGTGCTCATAGTGCTGGGACTCCTCGTGTCCGTGCTCGCCTACCTGCTCATGATCCGCGTCGGGCGCCTGCCCGAGGAACAGCGTTGGTTCCGATGACTGTGGATAAGTCAGGCGTGGTGCACTCGGAGGAGGCCATGATGCCGCAATGACCGGCGTCGATGCGGTGGTGGGCCGGCGGAGCAGCCGATGAGCGCGCCGCAGGCATTGTCCCTCGTCTTCGGCTGTACCTTGGGGCTCGGCCTCTGGTCGCTGGCGGCCATGCTCCCGAGCCTCCGCCGACCTCGTCTCGCCGATCGCATAGCGCCCTACATCCTGGATGTGTCGCCGGCCGCGCGCGAGCACGTCCGACGACGCACCGTCGACCCGCTGCCCGTGATCGGAACCCTTGCCGCCCCGGTGATCGGCGCCTTCTCCACTCTCCTGTCGCGCCTGTTCGGGGGACCGGAGACCGCTGGCCTGCGGCTTCGGCAGGCCGGATCCGCGGCATCCGTCGAGAGATTCCGTGCCGAGCAGGTGATCTGGGCCCTGTTGGGCACTGCTGTCGGCATCGTCGTGGTCCTCGTCTCCGGCACACGACTGCCTCCGGCGCTCGCCGTGGTCGTGCCGGTGCTCGGCGCGTTCTCGGGCGCGGCGTTGCGCGACCAGATGCTGCGTCGAGTGGCCTCGGCACGGATCTCGCGGATGACCGATGAACTGCCGACGGTCCTCGAGTTCCTCACGCTCAGCCTGTCGGCCGGTGAGGGCATCCACGATGCCCTGCGCCGCGTGGCCAGGACGAGCTCGGGCGAACTGGCCGGGGAGTTCGCCGGGGTGCTCTCGCACGTCGGCGCCGGGGTCCCGCTCGCTCGTGCGCTCGAGGAACTCTCCACCGGACTGCGGATGCCACCGCTGAGTCGTGCGATCGAGCAGATCACTGCGGCCATCGAACGGGGAACTCCGCTGGCCGGCGTCCTGCGGGCGCAGGCGCAGGACGCGCGCGGTGAAGCCAGGAACAGGCTTCTCGAACGCGCCGGTCGGAACGAGATCGCGATGCTCATTCCGCTGGTGTTCCTCATTCTGCCGCTCACGGTGGTGATCGCGATCTTCCCCGGACTGTTCGTACTTCAGGCGGGTTTCTAGGTGACTGATGACAGGAGAGGTGAGGCGATGACGACTCGGATGCTGAGTGCAGCCATGGCGCTGCGGTGGCGACTGGTGCAGGAGCGAGACGATGAGCGTGGCGACGTGCCCGGCTGGGTGCTCATCACATTGATGACGGCCGGACTGGTCATCCTGATCTGGGCGCTGGCGGGCCCCGCGCTGACCGGCGTGTTCCAGGACGCGATCGACCGCGTCTCCGACTTCTGAGCGCACGGGTGACAGCCAGGCCGACCATGTTCGGGCGGATGCTGCACTCGGTGCTGCGTGACCAGCGGGGCTCGGCGGTCGTCGAGTTCACGCTGGTATCGGTGCTGCTCACGACGCTCGCCCTCGCGGTCGTGCAGCTGGCGTTGGCGCTGCACGTGCGCAACACCGTGCTCGACGCCGCGGCGGAGGGCGCCCGATTCGCGGCGCTGGCCGACAACACGTTGGCCGACGGCGAGGAGCGCACCCGCCTGCTCATCACGACAGCCCTCGGTGGCGACTACGCCAGGCACGTCACCGGCAGCTACGGGAACTACGCCGGATTCTCGAGCGCCGAGGTGCACGTCACGACGCCGCTGCCACTCGCCGGCCTGCTCGGCCCGGACCGTGCGATGGAGGTGGTCGGCCGTGCCGCTGTCGAGAGTGCGCCGTGAGCCCGCTGAGCCCGCCGAGCGCCCTGAGCCGGCTGAGTCGGCTGCGCGTCTGGCCGACGAGTCGGGGTCCGCGTCGCTGGAGTTCATCACGGTGGGGCTCATCCTGCTCGTGCCCCTCGTGTATGTCGTGCTCGCGGTGTCGGCCATCCAGTCGGCGTCCCTCGCCGCCGAGGGCGTCGCCCGCCAGTCGGCCCGCGTGTACGTGCAGTCGGCCACAGTGGACGAGGGCCGCGCCGGTGTCGACAGGGCGCTCGCGGTCGGTCTCGCCGACTACGGGCTGGCGACGGCGGTCCCGTCCGTCGGAATCGCCTGCGATGATCCGACCAACGGATGCCTCTCCCGAGGGAACTCCGTCACCATCACGGTGCGACTGCAGGTCGCACTTCCCCTGGTGCCCGACGTGCTCGCGCTTCGCGATGTCGTCAGCGTGCCGCTCGAGGCGCAGGCCACGCAGACCGTGTCGCGGTTCTGGGGAGCCGCCGGATGACCCGGCCCGCCGGGCGCCTGCGAGCGGTGCTGCGCGACGAGGGCGGCTCGACCCTGCCTCTCGCGATCTTCTTCATGTTCCTCGCGGTCGTCGTGATCCTCGGAGTGATGGGCGCTACCAGCCTGTACATCGAGCGGAAGCGCCTGCTGACTCTTGCCGACGGCGCGGCGCTCGCCGGTGCCGAGGCGTTCGAGCTCACCGCCGTGACGCCGACCGAGGCCGGGCTCCGCGTCACCCTCGACTCGGCTGACGTCGGTGCTGCAGCCGCCGATTATCTCTCCGAGGCGCCGCACGGGTCGCTCGAGGGGATCAGGCTCGAGTCCGCGGGGTCGCCCGACGGTCGCAGTGCCGAGGTCGCGCTGTCGGCCTGGTGGCGGCCTCCGGTGCTCGTGCTGGTGCTGCCCGACGGCATCCGCCTCGACGTGACATCGACGGCCCGGTCCGTGTTCGGCTGAACCTGATTCTGAGTCTGGGCCTGCGCGCCGGCTCCGATGCCGTACCGGCTGCTAGTCGATCGCGGCCGCACCGGCGCCGCGAGGACGCCGGGGCACGTAGCGCGGCACGTAGCGTCCGAGGACGGCGGCACCGATCAGCCCGAGCATGCCCATCACGCCGGCGGCTGCCGAGATCGAGACGACAGCCGTGATGCCGGCGACGGCGAGTGGGGCGGCCGCCCCGCCGAGGTCGCCAGTGAATCGCCAGGCGCCGAGGAACGGAGCCGGGTTGGCCGGCGGGGCGAGATCGGCTCCGAGGGTCATCAGGATGCCGCTTCCGATGCCGTTCGCGAGCGACAGGAACATCGCGATGCCGACGAACCACTGCACGTTCGTGGGCAGGTCGTGGGTGAAGGCGAGAACCAGGTGGCCGAGTCCGAGGCCGATCATCGACGGCAGGGCGCTCCAGAGCCTGCCGAAGCGATCCATGATCTGTCCGCTGGCATAGAACAGGGCGAAGTCGATGGCACCGGCGAGGCCGATGATGATGGCGGTGTCGCGCTCCGAGATGCCGATCGAGAGCGCCCACAGCGGCAGGATGACCGTGCGGCTGGCCCGGAGGGCGCCGATCAGGCCGGCGCCGGTGCCGAGGCGCAGCAGCACGGCGCGGTTGTCCCACAGGGTGCGGCCGAGACCGTGCGACTCCTCGGCGGCGAGCTCCTCACCCGGCGTGCGGGAGCCGCCGTCGGGTACCGGCACCCGCTCGGCCCGGCCGAACATGGTCTCGGGGTCGGGGAGCACGAGCAGGACCACGACGGCGCCGAGGCACGCCGTGATGAACACCCAGAACACGATCTGGGTGTCGTCGATGACATGGAGCAGTGCTGCCGACAGCAGTGGGCCGATGAACCACCCGGCGCGGAAGATGCCGCCGAGGGTCGACAGCGCTCGTGCACGGTAGCGCTGCGGCACGTAGCTGGTCATGAAGGCGTGCCTGGCGAGGGCGAACACGGCCGTGGCGATGCCGATGAGGAAGATCCCGATGCCGAGCATCCACGGGGTCGTGGCCACGAGGCAGAGGATCGTCGCCGCGATGGCGAGGACGGCGCCACCGATCATGGCCGTGCGCTCTCCGATGCGACTCACGATCCAGCCGCTCGGGATGTCGCCCACGAGTTCGCCGAGCATCACCATGGAGGCGATGAGGCCGGCCACGGCGAGCGTGGCGCCGAGGTTGTTCGCCACCGTCGGGATGAGCGGGATGATGGCGCCTTCACCCACCGAGAATAGGAACGTCGGCAGGTAGGCGGCGAGGGCGACGGAGCGGAGGGAGAAGGGGCGCTCGGTTTCCGTCATGACCATTCCACCCTATGCCTGCGCTGCCAGCCGCGGGTCGCCGCCGCCTCGGCCACGTTCCCCGGTGCCGAACTGCCCACTTCCGCTGGTCACGGGTGGCCGGCACTGGCGGAAGTGGGCAGTTCGAGGCGACGGCCCACGCCGGTAGGCTGGCTGCAACATGATTGACCTTGATCTCTCTGAACAGATCGCCGCGTTGCGCGTCACCTTCGGTGACATCAGCTCCGTCGTCGATGTCGAAGCCCTCCGCACCGAGATCGACCGCCTCAGCGAGGAGGCCGGCGTTCCCGACCTGTGGGATGACACAGTGAACGCGCAGCGCGTCACGAGCGCCCTCAGCCACCGGCAGAGCGAGCTGGCGAAGATGACCAGCGTCGCCTCACGGCTCGATGATCTCGAGGTGCTCATCGAGCTGGCCAACGAGGCGGGCGACGAGGAGAGCGCCGAGGAGGCGCGCGTCGAACTGGTGAACCTGCAGAAGGTCATCGGCGAGCTCGAGGTGCAGACTCTCCTCGACGGCGAGTGGGATTCCTACCCGGCCGTCATCACGATCCGTTCGGGAGCCGGGGGAGTGGATGCCGCCGACTTCGCCGAGATGCTCTTCCGCATGTACCTGCGCTGGGCCGAGAAGCACAAGTACCCCGTCACCGTCATGGACACGTCCTACGCGGAGGAGGCCGGCATCAAGTCGGCGACCTTCGAGGTGTCGGCGCCCTATTCCTTCGGCACCCTCAGCGTCGAGGCCGGCACGCATCGCCTCGTGCGGATGAGCCCCTTCGGCGCGGCCGGCAAGCGCCAGACCAGCTTCGCGGCCGTCGAGGTCATCCCGCTCATGGAGGAGGCCGGCGAGGTCGAGATCCCCGAGAACGACATCCGCGTCGACGTCTTCCGCTCCAGCGGTCCCGGCGGCCAGTCGGTGAACACCACGGACTCCGCCGTGCGCATCACGCACCTTCCCACCGGCACCGTCGTCTCGATGCAGAACGAGAAGAGCCAGATCCAGAACCGAGCCGCCGCCATGCGCGTGCTGCAGTCGCGACTGCTCCTGCTGCAGAAGGAGGCTGAAGCCGCACAGAAGAAGGAACTCGCCGGCGTCATCACGGCCAGCTGGGGCGACCAGATGCGCTCCTACGTGCTCGCGCCGTACCAGATGGTCAAGGACCTGCGCACGGACTACGAGGAGGGCAACCCCTCGAAGGTGTTCGACGGAGAGATCGACGGCTTCATCGGTGCCGGCATCCGGTGGCGCAAGCAGAAGACCGACGACTAGGTCCGAGGACTGAGCGAGTCGCTAGCCACATTGCGGCATCCTCTGCTTAGCATCGAGTGAAATGATCCGCTTCGACAACGTCTCCAAGAAGTACCCGGGCACCAGCAGGCCGGCGCTGAACAGCATCGACCTCGAGATCCTTCGGGGCGAATTCGTGTTCCTCGTCGGAGCCTCGGGCTCCGGCAAGTCCAGCTGCCTCCGCCTGATGCTCAAGGAGGAGAAGCCCAGCACGGGATCCATCCACGTGCTCGGCCAAGACCTGGGCTCCATCTCGAACCGCAAGGTTCCCTACTTCCGGCGCAATCTGGGCGTGGTCTTCCAGGACTTCCGACTGCTGCCGAACAAGACCGTGGCCGCCAACGTCGCGTTCACCCTCCAGGTGATCGGCAAGTCCCGCGGCTTCATCCAGGAGGCAGTGCCTGACACGCTCAAGATGGTCGGCCTCGAGGGCAAGGCGCAGCGACTTCCGCACGAGCTCTCGGGCGGTGAGCAGCAGCGCGTCGCCATCGCGCGCGCCATCGTGAACAAGCCGCAGGTGCTCCTCGCCGACGAGCCGACGGGAAACCTCGACCCCGTGACCAGCGCCGGGATCATGACCCTGCTCGAGCGCATCAACGCCTCAGGCACCACCATCGTCATGGCCACGCACGAGGCCGGCATCGTCGACCAGATGAAGCGTCGCGTGATCGAGCTCTCGGCCGGCAACATCGTCCGTGACGAGCGTCGCGGAGGCTACGGCGCCACCACGGCGATCCCCGTCGTGGCCGAGACCGCTGACGCGTCGACCCGGACCGGCGAGGCCCCCGTCGTCGCGGCCGGGACGGCATCCGTCACCGCAGGTGGCATCGCGGTCGAGCAGGCACCGGCCGCAGCGGCCCCCAAGGTGCCGACCTCGGTCATGGAGAACGCGCAGCCGCTCTACATCGAGCCCGAGGTGACGGATGACGTGACGGATGCCGCAGCAGCCATCACCGCGGCCGCCACGAGCTCCATCCCGGTGGTGCCCGTCGAGCCGCCGCCCACGACGATGTCGCGTCCGGTGCTTCCGGTCACGGCCGAGAACGACGTACCCGAGCAGCTGACCCTGGCCGAGAAGCTCGGACTCCGGGCGCCGGGAGCACCCTCGAACGACACCGGTGAGCAGGAAGTTGGGCCGACCCGATGAGACTCGGTCTCGTACTCACTGAGGCCGCGAACGGCCTGCGACGGAACGCGTCGATGGTGGTCTCCGTCGTGCTCGTCACGTTCATCTCCCTCACTTTCGTCGGCACGGCGATCCTCATGCAGATGCAGATCGGCCAGATGAAGGACTACTGGTACGACCGCGCCCAGGTGGCGGTCTACATGTGCACCGACATCTCGGGGTCCTCCAATGAGAACTGCGTCGGCGGTGAGGCGAACGAGGAGCAGCTCGCCGCCGTCAAGGCCGAGCTCGACGGCCCCACCCTGTCGCCGTTCATCAAGAAGTTCTACTTCGAGGATCACGACCAGGCCTACGAGAACTTCCAGAAGCAGTTCAAGGACAACCCCGTCTCGGCGTACGTCACTCCCGACCAGCTCAACCAGACCTACTGGGTGAACCTCAAGGACGTGACCCAGGCCGACGTGCTCGTCGAGAGCCTGTCGGCACTGCCGGGCGTCGAGGCCGTGACCGACCAGCGCAGTTATCTCGACCAGATCTTCGCCGTGCTGAACGCGGCCAGTTTCACGGCCATCGCCATCGCCGCGATCATGCTCGTGGCGGCTGCACTGCTCATCGCGACGACCATCCGCCTGTCGGCGTACTCGCGCCGCAGGGAGCTCGGCATCATGCGTCTCGTCGGCGCGTCGAACCGGTTCATCCAGACGCCGTTCATCCTCGAGGGCATCTTCGCCGCCCTCATCGGCTCGCTGCTCGCCGGCGGTGCCATCTGGGCGATCGTGCACTTCTTCATCCAGGGCTGGCTGAAGGACCGCCTGCAGCTGACGTCGTTCGTGACGGAGAGCAGTGCACTGGTGGTGGCACCGATCCTGCTGCTCGTCGGCATCGTGCTGGCGGCGTTCTCGGCCAACTTCGCGATCACGCGGTACCTCAAGGTCTAGGCACTGTCCGAGGGGCGCGGGTCAGCGGGTCGACGACGACCGGATGCCCCTGCGCGCGTTCCGGGCCCGCTGGCCCGGTTCGCGCGCGATCGCCTGCTGGTCGCATCCGTCGCACTGCTCGCTGTGACCCTGCTCGCGACGGCCGGCCTGCAGAGCGCGGCGGCGACGGCGCTGCAGGCGACCCTCGACGCCCACTGGCGCGGCGCCTACGACATCCTCGTCACCTCGAAGAAGGCGGCGAGCGATGATCTGATGTCGCCCAATGCCTTGATCGGCGATGACGAACGGATGCCGCTCGACCTGCTCGCGCGCATTCGGGGCATCGACGGGGTCGCGGTGGCAGCACCGATCAGCCAACTGGTGGTGCCATCGTCCAACTTCGGTCAGATCAGTCTCGCCGCGCCTGTCGACACCTCCAAGCGCGAGCTCGACCCGCAGCGCTATCGGCTGCGTGTGCAGTACCTGACCGATGACGGCCTCGGCCAGCGCCTCGCCTTCGCCAGGACGTACAGACTCACCCTCGACCAGACCGATGCTCCCCGCGACATCGCCGTCGACCGCAGCGCGTACGACGACTCGAGCGGATGCACCACCCAGGTCGGCGACATCACCGTGGACTGCACGTACGTCTATCCCGAGACCGAGCCGCGCTTCACCGCGGTGGTGCAGCCGGAGTCGCCGGATCTCGCCGATATGGGATCGAACATGTCGAACACTCTCGTCGACGGCGAGGTGCAGGTTCCGATCCCGTCGATCGCCCTGCCGCCGAGCAGGATCACCCTTGTCGACCCCGTGGCCGAGCAGGCGTTGCTCGGCGCCGGAGGCGGGTTCCTCGATCCGCTCGTCGGTGTCGGACCCGGCGCACCGCGCTCGATCGACGAGATCTCCGACTGGATGGCGACACAGCCGACGACGGACTTCTCTGCGACGGTCGCCTCGGCGGCGGAACAGCAGCAGGCCAGCCTCGACGGCTTCGAGGCCAGTGATCTGTACCGCAAGTACGTCGCCGAGAAGCTCAAGCGCGGCGAGACCCCGCTGCCGGTCGAGGACGTGTATCCCGCGGGCCGCTATCTTCCGGTGATCGTCGCCCCCAGCACCGATGTGCCGCTCACCATTCGCATCGAGGTGGAGGGCATGGGCCCCGGGACCATGCCCGACATCGCTGCGATGGGCTGGATGGACCCGACGATCGACGACGCCGGTGTCGCCGGAGTTCCGCTCGGCACCATCTCGGCCGATGCGCGGCAGCTCCTCGATCCATTCTCGACGCAGCTGTTCACCATGCCCTGGCTCGGCTCGACGTCCGCGACGCCCGAGAACGGCCCAGCGGGATTCATCGGCGGCTGGTTCGGCCAGGCTGCCCGTTCCTCGCCGGCCCGCCCGACGATGAAGGACGGCGTGCGAACGCTCGAGTCCACCGGTTATCTCGGCAATGACGTGCAGGACTATTGGGGCGGCGACCCGAGTGTCTGGGTGAAGCGCGGCCCCGGAACGGCGACGGGATCGCAGTCGACGTACTCGACCGTGCAGACCGAGCAGGTGGTGCAGGACTTCGATGGTGGCGGCAGCTCCTTCCTCCCTGTCGGCGGCTTCGACGCCGATGACCTGGTCGCCGCGGAGGACCCGCTGTCGTATGTGCCGCTCGGCGCCTACGACCCGGCCGGGATGACACTCGTCGCGGATGCATCCGGCGCCGCGACAGGTCCGACCGAGCTGAAGCCGCTGGCCGGCGGACTCGGCCTCGTCGGCGCCCGCACCACGGCGATCGCCGACATCGCAGCGGTGTCGAGCGCACTGCAGACCCCCACGATGGACGCCGTGCGCGTGCGGGTCGCCGGTGTCGACCGCTACGACGGCGCCGGCATCGCCGCTGTGGGTGCAGTCGCCGACGAGATCGAGAAGCTCGGGCTCTCCGCCACCATCGTCGCCGGGTCGAGCCCGCAGACCGTCCGGATGGCTGTCGACGGCTATGCCTTCGGAACGACGGATGCCGCCGGTGTGCAGAAGGTCGGGGCGCTGGGCACCGTCGAGCAGCAGTGGTCGGCGCTGGGAGCGGCCGCCAAGCTCGGCACGAGCGTCTCGGAGGCGACACTCGCCCTGCTCGCCACGGTGATCGCCGCCACTCTCGCGTTGTTCGCGGTCGGTTCGCTGTCGGGCAGAGGCACGCGCCGCTCGGAGTCCGCGACCCTGCGCACCGTGGGCTGGACCCGTGGCCGCATCATGCGTTGGCTGCTCGCCGAGCAATGGCCGGCCGTGGTCGCCGTTCTGCTCGCCGGCGGGCTCGCGGTACTGCTCGCAGCCGATGATGCCCTCGTGCTCTCGACCACCGCATCCGTGGTGCTCGGCGTGCTCGTGATCGCCGTGCTTCGTGCCGTCACAGGCTCGAAGGGGCAGCGCGTGCGTCTCGCCACGAGCGACGAGCTGCACCGGGATCACCCGGCGGATCGGCCGGAGGTGCGCTGGACCAGCGCACCCTCCGCGGAGATCCACGGCGGCTACGGCCTGCCATCCGAGGTGCCCGATGCGCCTCAGGCTCCGGATGCCGCTGCCGGCGTCGCCGACGGGATACAGCGCGTGGGCCGGCGCACCCGGCGCCTGCGCCTCGGTGCCGAGTCCCTCGTCGGCTTCGGCCTGCGTCTGGTGCGCGGCCACGTCGGCGGCTCGATCGGCAACGCGGCAGCTGTGCTCATCGTGATGGCCACGACGGCCTGCTTCGTGCTCAGCATCGACCTCGGCCGGACGGCGGCAGGCACCAGCCTCCTCGCGCAGTTCGGAACCGCCCAGGCTCTCGTGCCGCAGGTCCTGCTCGGTCTCGTGGGAGTCGCGACCGGAGCGCTGCTGACCGTGCTCGTCAAGGCGCAGACGCTGCAGCGCCGAAGCCGGGCGCGCGCCGTGCTGCGCGAGCTCGGCTGGGTCGGCAGCGACATCCGCCGCGCTGAACGCGCGGAGGTGCTGTACGTGGGAGTACCGGCCGCGCTGCTCGGCTGCTACCTGCTCTGGTTCTCCCTCTATGCCGCCGGGCTCGACGGCATCGACACTGCGGTCTCCGCAGCCCTCGTCTCCGGGCTCGCCGTCGTGGGGATCCTGCTCGCCACCACCAGGAAGGCCACCCCGACGCCATGAGTGCAGCCCTCGAGTTCGACGACGTCACGGTCGCCTACGCCCGCCAGAACGCGGCACCGCTGGTTCTCGTCTCCGGATGCGACATCACAGTGCGCCCCGGCCGGCTGCACTGCGTCGCCGGTCGCAGTGGCTCGGGCAAGACCAGCGTGCTGCGCGTCGCTGCAGGCCTCGTCGCGCCGAGCGAGGGGCGGGTGCTCTGGGACGGCCTCGACCTCGCCGGCCTGGCCGACGACGCCGTGACGCGACTGCGGCGCGAGCGCGTCGGCTTCCTCGATCAGTCGGGGGCGCTGATCGACGGCATGAGCGTTCTCGAGAACGTGATGGTGCCGGCCGTTCCGGCGCGGCGTGTACGCGAACTGGGGGAGAGGGCCATCGGCCTGCTCGACAGGGTCGGCATCGCCGACAGGGCGTCGGCTCGTCCGGCCGAACTCTCCGGCGGAGAACGCCAGCGCGCGGCCCTGGCCCGCGCCCTGCTCCTCTCTCCGCAGTTGCTCATCGTCGACGAGCCGACGGCCGGGCTCGACCGGGCGACCGCTGACGACATCATCGAGCTGCTCGTCGCGCAGCGCGACGCCGACGTCGCCGTGTTGGTCGCCTCGCACGACCCGCACCTCATCGACGCGGCGGATGCGCGCACGCATCTGGCGTGACGACGGCGAGGCCAGCCGGCCGACGCCGGCCGATGCGCGAGTGCGGCCCGCGGCATCCGTTAGACTGAACGGCTGCCCGAGCAACGGGCATACCAGCAGACATCCACCGAGGAGGAGGAATCATGCCGAAGGAACGCGGAGAGAACGTCGTCGCGACGAACCGCAAGGCGCGCCACGACTACCTCATCGGTGAGACCTACGAGGCCGGCCTCGTGCTGACGGGCACCGAGGTCAAGTCGCTGCGCGCAGGGCGTGCGTCACTCGTCGACGGCTACGCCTTCATCGAGGGCGGCGAGATGTGGCTCGACGCCGTGCACATCCCCGAATACAGCCAGGGCACCTGGACGAACCACCCGCCGCGACGCAAGCGCAAGATGCTGCTGCACAAGGCCGAGATCATCAAGATCAGCCACAAGACCAAGGAGGGCGGCTACACGCTCGTCCCCCTGAAGATCTACTTCTCCGACGGCCGCGCCAAGGTGGAGATCGCCGTGGCCAAGGGCAAGAAGGACTACGACAAGCGCCAGGCGCTGCGCGAGCGCCAGGACAAGCGCGAATCCGATCGGGCGATCTCGAGTCGCAAGCACCTGGGGGAGTAGAGCATGCCGGCGAACGAGGCCATCCGGGTACCCGGCACCTACAACCTGCGCGATGTCGGGGGATACCCGGCGAGGGACGGCGTCGTACGCTCCGGCGTGCTGCTGCGCTCCGACGGCCTCGGCCGCCTCGACGACAGCGGTCGGGACGCCCTCCGCGCCCTCGACGTTCACACCATCATCGACCTGCGTGACGGTTTCGAGAGCACCTCGATGCCGGATGCGATCGACGGCCTCGACATCGACACGGTCTCGCTTCCGGTGTTCGAGGGCTCCGGGGCCTCGCACACGGAGAAGACGATCACGCTGGAGGCGCTGTACGAGCGCATAGTCACGCAGCACGCGCCGGTCGTGATCGAGGCGATCCGCACGATCGCCCGGCATCGCGACGGCGCCGTGCTCGTGCACTGCACAGCCGGCAAGGATCGCACCGGCGTCATCGTGGCTCTCGCGCTTCTCGCCGTCGGCGTCGACCGCGGTCTCGTGATCGAGGACTATGCGGCCACCGAGGCGAACCTCGCGGGCGAGTGGCTCGAGGGCATGATCGCGATGATCGGCGAGTACGGGGTCTCAGACACCCCTGAACTGCGGATGCTGATGGGCGCGAGCCCTGCAGCCGCCCTAGAGGCGACCATCGACCTCATCGAACGCGATCACGGAACGGTGCGGCAGTACCTGCTCGAGTCCGGCCTCACCCTCGACGAGCTCGCCGACCTGGAGAAGGTGCTCGTCGACCGTCAGGCATAACCGCGCGAATTGCACTCGATCCACTGAAGTGCAAGAATGCACTACGTGACTGAGAGTGCAACTACGGGACTGCGTGAGCGGCGGATGGCGGAGACCCGTCGCGCCCTGTCGCAGGCGACGCGCACTCTCACCGCCGAGCACGGCCTGCACGGGTTCACGATCGAGCAGGTCTGCGAGAGGGTCGGCGTCTCCCGCCGCACCTTCTTCAACTACTTCGAGGCCAAGGAGCAGGCCATCGTCGGGCACCCACGCGAGTGGTTCGACGACGCCGCCGTCGACATGTTCCTGGCGATGCGACCACCCGGCGACGGCATCTCGGTCACGCTGTTCGATGACCTCGTCGCCCTCGAGATGGCGCACGTCGCCCAGCTCGCCCAGTCGCACCAGGAGCTCCGTGACCTCCTCGCCGCCATCGAGACCGAGCCGCAGCTCCTGCAGCGCATGATGAAGGCTGGGATGCTGCGCAACGACCAGCTGAGCGATCTGGTCGCGCGACGCGAAGGTCTGGAAGCCGGCGACCCCGTGGCATCCGTCGCGGTGCTCATCGTCACCACGCTGATGCATTCCTCGGCAGAGATCTACTTCACCCCCGAGAACACCCTCACCCTCGAGGAGATCGTCGCTCCGCGCGTCGCGGCGGCCCGGAACATCCTCGGCGGCACGGCCACCTCACAACGCTGATCGCGCATCACCACCCGCTCCACCCGTCGCGCCGTCCCCCCCCCCCCCCCCCGCTCTCCATCCACCGACCCCGTCAGAACCTCCACGAACAGGAACCGCATGTCCTCCCAGCCCACGGCATCCGTCGGCGCAGCCCCCGTCCTGCTCACGCAGAAGCGCATCTGGATCATCTTCTCGGCGCTCATCGCCGGAATGCTGCTGTCCAGCCTCGACCAGACCATCGTCTCGACAGCCATGCCGACGATCGTCGGCCAGCTCGGCGGCGTCGAGCACCAGGCCTGGATCACCACGGCCTACCTGCTCGCCACCACGATCGTCATGCCGATCTACGGCAAGTTCGGCGACGTGCTCGGTCGGCGCAACCTCTACCTGATCGCCATCGCCCTGTTCACGCTGGCGTCGGTGGGACTCGCCTTCTTCGCGACCGACTTCTGGACCTTCGTGGCACTCCGTGCCGTTCAGGGCCTCGGTGGCGGTGGCCTCATGATCCTCTCGCAGGCGATCATCGCCGACATCGTGCCGGCGAACCAGCGCGGCAAGTACATGGGTCCGCTCGGTGCGATCTTCGGTCTCTCGGCCGTCGCCGGACCGCTGCTCGGCGGCTACTTCGTCGACCACCTGACGTGGGAGTGGGCGTTCTACATCAACATCCCCGTCGGCATCGCCGCCTTCGCCATCGCCTGGTTCGCACTCACTCTGCCGACGAAGAAGGCCGAGAAGCGCATCGACGTCATGGGCGTGGTCTTCCTCTCCATCGCCACCACCTGCCTCATCTTCTTCAGCGACTTCGGCGGTTCGGCCCAGCACGGCTGGGACGTCATCGAGACCTGGGCGTGGGGCGTCGGCCTGCTGGCTGCGATCGCGGCGTTCATCTGGACCGAGGCCAAGGCCGACGACCCGATCATCCCGCTCTCGCTGTTCAAGAACCCGATCTTCATCAACGCCACGGCCATCGGCTTCACGCTCGGCCTCGGCATGTTCTCCGCCATAGCCTTCGTGCCGACCTTCCTGCAGATGTCGTCTGGCACCTCGGCAGCCGAGTCCGGCCTGCTCATGCTCCCGATGATGGCCGGCCTCATGGGCACGTCGATCTGGTCGGGAATCGCGATCAGCCGTTCCGGCCGCTACAAGATGTACCCGATCCTCGGAACCATCATCACCGGTATCGCGATGCTGGCGTTCACCACGCTGACGGCGGCCACGCCCATCTGGCTCATCTGCGTGTTCCTGTTCTTCTTCGGAGCCGGCCTCGGCCTCATCATGCAGGTCGTGGTGCTCGTCGTCCAGAACGCCGTGAGCCCCGACATGGTCGGAACCGCCACGAGCACGAACAACTACTTCCGCGAGGTGGGTGCCGCACTCGGCGTCGCCATCTTCGGAGCCATCTTCACCAACTCGCTCTCGAGCAAGCTGACGGATGTCTTCACCCAGGCCGGCGCCACCCCCGACCAGGCCGGCAACGCGACGGCCACGCTCGACCCGCAGGCCCTGAACGCGCTGCCGGACTCCGTGCGCGACGGCATCGTGAACGCCTACGCCGACTCGCTGGCTCCGGTGTTCTGGTACCTGATCCCCTTCATCGTCATCGCCCTCGTGTTCGCGATCTTCATGAAGCAGATCCCGTTGTCCGATGTCTCCGGCATGGTCGCGCGCGGTGAGGCGATCGGCGGCGAGGAGGCCGAACGCCTCGAGGCCGAGAGGTTGGAGTCCGAGCGCATCGAGCGCGCCGGGCGCGTCGCAGCGGGTGACGTGATCGACGCGAACGACGACGAACTGGAGTCCGAGCTGAAGTAGCGGGCTGGGTGCCCCGGCCGCGCGGACGCGCGGCCGGGGCACTTACGCCGTCTCGAACCGCACGTGCACCGTCGCGGCGATGGTGATCGACTGCGGAGCGAAGCCCATCGCCGGGGCAGACCCCTTCATGCGGAGCGACGCTCCCATCGGAACTGCGCCGTGGTCCGGCGCGCCGCTGTCGAGCAGGCCGGGATCGGCTACGGCGACAGGCGTCAGTCCGGTCAGCGCGAGTGCGGCGGCGTAGGTGGCCGCTGCGCGTACTGCGGCCTTCACTGCCTGCACGCGCACGTCGGCGGTCACCTCGGCCGTCGTGGCATCCGTGAGCGACCACTCGACGCCGTTCACGACCACTGCGTCATTCGTCGCCACGGAGCCCAGCCAGTCGGAGAGCCTGCCGGCATCCGCGAAGGTGACCGAGATCGGCGCCGTGGCCGTGTGCACGAACGGGAGCCGGAGTCCGTCCTGGTTCCAGGGTCGAGACGATGACACTGTCACGCCGTCGCTCGTCCAGCGCGTGATCACGCCGGCCTCGGCGTCCTGAAGCGCGACGATTCCGGCGATGATCACCGCGTGGATTCCGCCGGCCTCGTCGACGACGCCCTGCCGATCGGGGCCCTCGGTGCTCACGCTGAGATGGACGGTTCCGAGTTCGGCCGCCCGCTCGACCTCGGCCTCGCCCGCCACGGTGATGGTCGTCATGAAGGGATCCTCTCGCGCCGCCGCGGTCGTTCCGCGGGCCCTCCACACCCTAAACCGACCGGCTTCCGAGGAGTAGGAGAACTCCGGCGCATCGTTGTAGAATGGAGGGCTGCATCCGTTTCCCGAACGGGGCGGATGCAGCACTTGGTAATTCAACAGCGTGTGACAGCGGCCCACTCAGTGCGTCCGACCTCAGGGCCGGTCGCGAGTGCTCATGGGGATGATCGGTTTCGACATTGCCTGTGAGACTGTGAGAAGCGGGCCGAGGATCCAGGGTTATCTCGTAAACGATCTCTGGAAAACACAAGTGCCAATTCAAAGCGCACTGACTTCGCTCTCGCTGCGTAAGCAGTAGAGCCCTAAAAGTCCGTCAGACCGGGCCAGACCTCGCCCCGGACCCTGACGTCATCTAGAGGACTAGCTGCGTACCGACGCCTCGAGCGGTACGTGGGACTTGCACTCGGGCTGGGCCCGTCCACCTAGATGCCTGCAGCAAAGGTGGGGGCCGAGTAGAACGACTTGGCAGGCTACGCCCGTAGAAGGCATGGAATCTCAGCAGTGGACCCGGGTTCAATTCCCGGCATCTCCACCACTGGTCGCTGTCACACGTTGTTGAACCCCTGTCTCGGCCTGCGGCATCCGCGGCTCTACACGATGCTGCCCGCGAAAGCGATCCCTTCCCCCTGGGCGACTGCCGAGCCTAGGCTCGACGAGCAGACACCGGACTTCCCGGTGCGCAGATTCAGATGGGGGCATCATGCGCAGATTTCTCACCCTGCTGCTCGTCGCCGCGATCCTCGCCGTCGGCTACGTCTACGGTTCGAGGGCAGGCAAGGGCCCGTACCGCGACGTGATGGCATCGCTCGACGCGCTGTGGAACGACCCGCGCGTCAAGAAGGCACGCAAGCACGCCCTGAAGGACGCCCAGAACGCGGCCAAGGCCGCCGAGAAGAAGATCGCGAAAGCGGCAAAGGGATAGAACCGATGGCAGAGAACACCACGAACACCTCTGACGGCGCATTCGACGACGCTCGCGAGAACCTGGCCTCGGCGGCGGACCGCGCCGCTGAT
The DNA here is from genome assembly GCF_001422325.1 of Leifsonia sp. Leaf264. GTDB lineage: Bacteria > Actinomycetota > Actinomycetes > Actinomycetales > Microbacteriaceae > Orlajensenia. Next base: position 528,972 of record NZ_LMMR01000001.1, on the reverse strand, counting down.
GCGGCCAAGTCTGCGGCGTCGAGCGCGAAGAAGACGGCGACGGATGCAGCAGGCAAGGCTCAGAAGGCCGCATCCGAGGCTGCTGCCAGTGCCAGGAAGAGTGCAGAGACCGTCGCCGACGATGTGAAGGTCTCCGCCTCGAAGGTCGGCAGCGAGGCCAGTGGTGCCGCTGCCGACGTCGTCGGCTCCGTCTCGGATGCGACAGAAGACGTCGTCACGCGCATCAAGCAGGCCGGTGCCGACGTCGCTGGCACGGTGTCAGCGTCCACGGCACGCATCGTCGACGAGACGAGCGAGCAGTACCGGCGCAACCCCGTCGTCGTGATCGCGATCGGAATCGTCGCGGTGGCGGGCCTCGTGGCCATCCTCCGCGCCATCTCGAAGCGCTGACGCCGCATCACCTCTGAAGCCGGTCCTTCCTTATGGGGGCCGGCTTCGGCGTTCCCCGTCGGTCGGCGCCTTCCTGCTCACGGACGGATGCAGCCGTAAGGCGGGTTCAGCCGCCCACGGCCTGCGCGCACGCGATGCAGAGCGCGGCTTCAGGGCGGGCGCGCAACCTGTCGATGGGGATCGATTCCCCGCAGCGCACGCAGGTGCCGTAGCTGCCGGCCGCGAGACGTTCGAGGGCGGCGTCCAGCTGCACGAGTTCGTCGTCGACGGCCAGCTGGGTGCCTGCCAGTCGTGACCACTCCGACGACATCGTCGGGCCCTCGGGGTCGTGCTCGTCGTCGGCCATTCCGTCGCTGCGCGATTCGCGCACATCAGCGAGTGAGCCGTCGAGCCGGGCTCGCTGGGCGGCGACGTCAGCTCGGCGTGCCAGCAGCACGCCCTCGAACTCGGCGACCTGGGTGGCGTTCAGCGTGCGACGATGCATCCGCCGATGCTACGCGCCCTGCAGCCGAGATCAGCGCAGCGCGCTGACGACGGCGTCGTGCAGGAGTCCGTTCGTGGCGAGCGAGCTGCCATGGGCGAGTTCGACGTCACCGGTCACACTGGTGAGACGGCCGCCGGCCTCCTCGACGATGGGCACGAGCGCGGCCAGGTCGTAGGGCTTCACGTCGAACTCGGCGACGATGTCGACGAGGCCCTCCGCCAGGAGCATGTATGACCACAGGTCGCCGTAGGCGCGGTCGCGCCACACGGTCTCGGCGAGGCCGAGGAGTCGATCGAGGTAGCCGGCATCGCGCCACTGGCCGATGCTCTGGAAGCTCAGCGAGGCGTCGGCGAGTTCCCGGACGCCCGATACCGCGATGCGTCGGGCGCCGCCGTCGGCTGCGGCATCCGCGGTCCACGCTCCGGCGCCCCGGGATCCCCACCAGCGGCGTCCGAGCGCGGGACTGGAGGCGACGCCCACCACGGGAACGCCGTCGATCGTGAGGGCGATCAGGCTGCCCCACACGGGCACGCCGCGCAGGAAGTTGGCCGTGCCGTCGATGGGGTCGATGATCCATTGCCTGTTCGAGTCGCCCTCGACGCCGTACTCCTCGCCGAAGATGCCGTCACCGGGGCGAGCAGCGGCGATCCGCTCGCGGATCGCACGCTCCACGGCCTGGTCGGCATCGGTCACCGGCGTGCGGTCGGGCTTGGTCTCGATGACGAGATCCGCCGCACGGAACCGATCGATGGCGATGGCGTCTGCCGCGCCGGCGATCGCGAGGGCCAGGGCCAGGTCGGCGGAGTGGTCGAGGGGAGCGGATGCGGCGGTCACGACACCCAAGCCTAGCGACGTCGGCGCGGCGGCATCCGTCGGCGGAGAACACGCTGGGCCGGCCTCGATTGGCGTTGACCGCCGATCGGATGCTAGAGTCATCACTCGGTTCGGGAAGCAATTTCCGGGCCGAAAACGCACCTCTAGCTCAATCGGCAGAGCAACTGACTCTTAATCAGTGGGTTCTCGGTTCAAGTCCGAGGGGGTGCACGAAAAGCCTCGAACCTCTCGCCAGGTTCGGGGCTTTTTTGCTGTGCGCTGCACTGCGGTGGGGGACAATCGGATGGTGGACCTCGGACCCGTTGCGCAGGATGCCACCGCCTCATCGACCCGGCGGAGTCGCCGTCGCGGCCTCGCGATCGTGGTGGGGGTTGCCGTCCTGGTCGTCGCGGTCCTGACCGGTGCGACCTGGTACGGCGTCTCCTCGTCCGAACTCGCCGCTGCCCGCTCCAGCTTCACCGAGTCATGGGCGGTCCTTGCGGAGCGCGCAGCCGAGGTCTCCGCCATCGTCGAGCGGGTGGGAGAGGACGTCGCGACGGCGGAGGACCTGCACGCGAGCTCGGCCGACCGCACGCTCGACGAGGCCGCCCGAGAGACCCTCGCGCACACCGTGGCGAAGATCGGCGTCGAACTCGCGGATGCTCGCACGGCGGTGACGGAGGCGACCACGACGTTGGCCGCCACCGAGAGCACCGAACGCTGGGGCACCGCCGAGTACCGGGCGGGAAGGCGGGCCGTCGACACCGCATCCGTCGGACTCGACAGGGTTGCCGGGCTGTCGACGGCCACAGCCCTCCTGCCCTCAGCCGTCGCCGCCGTCGACGCCGCCATCACAGCGCGGGCGGCTCGCGACGCTCTCATCGCCTCGGCCTATCGCGAACACGTCTGGGCCGCGGGGTGGGACCCGGAGCTCGACGCCTGCCAGGGGTCTGTCGACATCAGCGCCCACTACGGCGTCCCCGCCATCGCGGAGCACTGGTCGTGCACGGGCAAGGAGTTCCCGCGGGATGCTGGAGCCATCGTCGTGTTCGACGGCGTCGTCACGGGCGTCTTCCGGGTCGATGGCATCGCGGCGATGCTGGACTCCAGCGTGAACTCGGTGGCCGACCTGCCCAGTGGCCATGATCTGCTCTACCAGACCTGCATCGACGGGCAGCCGTCGACGATGGCCGAGGTCGCTCTGACCAGGATCGGTTGAGCGCACCGCAGCATCACCGGAGCGCCCGGGTGAGGGCCCTCGGCGCTTCGAGGAGCCGGTGTCAGCCCAGCCGGGTGGTCTCGTGGGCGTCGAGCAGGCCGAGCTGGATCGCTCGTTCGATGGCGGCGTCGCGCCCCGTCACGCCCAGCTTCCGATAGATGTGGCCGAGGTGCGTCTTGATGGTGTTCGTGGACACGAAGCAGTGGGCGGCGATGTCGGCGACGGTGTACCGGCTCGGCAGGTAGGTGAGCAGTTCCAGCTCGCGCGGTGTCAGGTCGTCGACGGGGCGTTCATCTCGGGGGGATGCCATCGCCCGCAGGCGTGCCGTGACGACGCGACCGAACTCCGATCGCCCGCCCGGCGCCTCCTCGAGGGCATCGACGATCTGGGGCCCGACCTTGGTGAACGGATGCAGCAGGCGTTCCTGCTCCGCCATCAGGAGCGCGGCGGCGAAGCGATCGCGGCTGTTGGCGCGACGCCCCTCAGCGATGCACAGCCAGCCGCCGAGCAGTTCCATCTCGACGGCGGCGAGCGGTGTGACGGGCGCGGTGAGCGCCCCGAAGTGGGCCAGGCGGACACGGGCCGCGGCGGCGTCGCCCGACGCGAGGAGCGCGGCGACCTCCTCGAAGGCGACGGCCGTCCACGTCGTGGCCGGCGTCCGCGGCGAACTGGGGATGCCGCGCCGACGAGAACGCCGGAGTTCGAGCGCGGTCAGTCCTCGGCGCACGAGCGGTGGCGGGGGACCGGGGGGCTCCTCATCGAAGGCCGTGCCCGATAGATCCATCATCCGGGCGGCGAGATGGGCGATCCACATCAGCTGGGTCCGGTGGTTCGCGGCGGCCCTCAGCTCGCCCTCTGACAGCGCGATTGCGGCGGCGGCGGGTTCGTCGCGCTCGATGGCCACCACTGCTCGGGCGAGGAAGGCCTCCGACGGCGCCGGGTGGGCCAGAAGGTCGAAGTCGCGGGCCGCTTCGAGAGCCTCGTCGGCGTGGCCGGCCGCTGACACCAGTCGGCCGGACATGGCCTCGACCAAGGCGAGGCAGCCGAGTGTCTGCACCCTGTACGGCGCGTAGGTCAGCAGTCCCGAGTCGACGGCCGCCAGAAGGGCGTCGCGGGCCTCCACGAGGCGCCCGAGAAGCAGCAGGGCACGTGCGAGTGACACCCGACTCGTCATGATGAGCATCGCGCGGGAGGTTAGGCCCATCAGGTCGGGCAGCTCGGCGTCGGGGTGCTCCTGCAGCAGGGCGAGCGCCCGCCGGGCGGAATCGAGGAAGACTTCGGCGTTCGGTTCGAACTGCACCCCGGCTGCGATGTAGGAGAGAGCGACCTGTCGCTGCCCGATCGTGAGGGCATCGGTCGCGAGCAGACTGTGGAAACCACTGGCTGCCAGCACCGGATGCCCGCCGAGGCTGAGCGTGATGGCCAGGAGCAGCTCGGCGTCGGGCCGGGTGGCCCGCACCTCCTCGGGAACCGATGACAGCCACCGAGCGACAGTCGAGGTGCGGGTGTCCTCGTAGACGTCCCGACCGCTCCGCAGCACAGTGTCGAGCACGCGCTCCCAGCTGCGCGCGCGCAGCAGGCACTCCACTGCATCGTCGATCTCGCCCCTGGCGGCGTACCAGTCGGCCGCAGCCTGGTGCACGCGCGACTCGGCAGGGCCATCCGTGGCCCGGAGACGATAGAGGAGCAGATCGCGGAAGAGGTGATGGAAGCGGAACCAACCCGGACGTGAGGGAACGGGAACGATGAAGAGCGAGTCCCGCCCGAGTCGTTCCAGGAACTCGGCACCGGGAACGTCCGCCACGGCCTCGACCAGCCCCGCGCTGACCTCATCGAGCACGGCCAGCCGCATGAGAGCGCCGCGCCGCGCCGGATCCATCGGATCGAGCACCTCTTCACTGAAGTAGTCGACGACGAGCCGATCGGTGTCGGTGAAGCCTTCTCCGAGATGATCCGGCTCGGTCGCGAAACGCAGGCTGAGCGCTGTGAGTTGCACGCCGACAGCCCATCCCTCGGTGCGAGCCGTGACGGCGGCGGCCAGGTCGTCGGCGACCTCATGCCCCGTGATCGATTCGAGCACCTGCGCTGTCGTCTCCGTGTCGAAGGCGAGCTCCCGCTGGCGGATCTCGACGAGGCCGTGTCGGAGTCGGTGTCGGCTCCACCCGAGTTGAAGGTCGACTCTCGAGGAGAACACGGCGTGAACGTTCGGGGGCAGCAGGTCGACCATCCGCCACAGATCCGTCAGCAGTCCGCCCGCCGGCAGGCGATCGAGGTCGTCGAACACCAGCACGATCGGGCCGAGATCAGCAAGGTTTCCCGCCAGGTCCTCGAGGAACGCCTCACCGAGCCGGCCGGCGGTCGCGCTCACCGGCGTCGAAGGTGCAAGGAACTCGGGCGCGACGGCGGCGATCCCCGCGACGAGTTCGGCGGCGAATCCGGCGACGGCGGTGTCCGATGAGGCTATGTCGAACCAGGCGACGATCGCGTCGGGTTGTCCCAGCGCCCACTGAGTCAGCAACACCGTCTTTCCTGCGCCGGCAGGAGCGACGACGAGGGAGAGGGGCGCCGCCATGCCGGAGTCGAGCCGACTGCGTAGGGCCGGCCGATCGACGGCGTGCTGCGGGATCTCTCGCGGTCTGGTGTTTGGCATTCGTTCCCCCTGAGGTTCGCTCACCCCTGTTCTCGAATCATTCCACAGGGGTGACGCCAAGGCGAGCAGGACGCGGGCACACTGTGCTGACGAGCCGGGTACGCCCGGCAGCCCCATCGATCTGCGGGGAGGAACCCGATGGAGAGCCAGGAGATCGAGATCGTCGTGCGCGGGAAGCTCGGGCCGGATCTCGTCGCTGCCCTTGACGGATTCTCGGTGAGCAGCAAGGCCAGCGGCCGCACGCGCGTCGTCGGGGTGGTCTTGGATCAACCGCGGCTACTCGGCATCCTCGCGATGTTCGACGAGCTGCACATCGACGTCATCTCGGTGAACCCCGTGGACGCCGGATCCGCGTGATTCTCACCCGCCCCGGGTGACGTGGAGCCGCTGGGCTGCTCGTAGCTTTCGGACTGTGGTGGACGATCGGTCCACTCGATGACGAGGGGTGTTGACATGGACTTCTGGGGCTGGATCGCGTGGTTCTTCTGGGTGTTCGTCTTCGTCGCGTACCTCATGGTGATCTTCTCGATCATCGGGGACATCTTCCGCGACCACACGTTGAACGGGTGGCTCAAGGCGCTCTGGATCATCCTGCTGGTGTTCGTGCCGTTCCTGACCGCCCTGGTCTACCTCATCGCCCGCGGAACGGGGATGCAGCGCCGGTCGCTCGAGCAGGCGCAGGGGCTTCGGGCCCAGCAGGATGCGTACATCAGGGCCACGGCTTCGGCCGGCTCACCGGTCGATGAGATCGCGAAGGCCAAGGCCCTGCTCGAGTCGGGGGCCATCACGCAGGCCGAGTTCGACGCGCTCAAGGCGCGAGCCCTGGCCGCCTGAGCCAAGATCACCCGGCCCGCATGACGCGAGTGCCGGATCCGCAGCAATAACGTCCAGACAGCGCCGGCGCGGGAGTGGATCCCGCTCGATCGGAGCGCATTTCCAGTTCGATGAATCGAGGAGGTTGACCAGATGAGTACAGTCGGCAGCGAAAGGACCGCATGGGTCGGGTGGGGCACATTCGCCGGGGTGATCATCCTGATGAGCGGATTGTTCAGCGTCCTGCAGGGACTCGTCGCCCTGATCGGCTCCAACGTCTACTACGCGGTCGTGGACGGGACCCTGTTCCTGTTCGACGTGACCGGCTGGGGCTGGTGGAACCTCATCATCGGAGCTCTGCTCGCACTGACGGCCATCGCCCTCCTCGTCGGCCAGACGTGGGCGCGGGTCGTGGCCATCATCCTCGCGATCCTGAGCGCGATCGGCCAACTGCTGCTGATCCCGGTGCAGCCGTGGTGGGCCATCATCATCATCGCCGTCGATGTGCTCGTCATCTACGCGCTGACTGCTCACGGCAAAGAGATGCGCTCGGAGTAACAGCTTGGTGGCAGTGACCACCTGACGTTTGGAGAGGAGTCGCCATGGAGTACCTGGTGGTCGCCCTGCAGGGGTGCATCGTCATCGGCGCGATCGTCATGGGCGTGCGCACCGGAGGTCTCGGCCTCGGGCTCTGGGGTGTCGTCGGCACCGTCATCCTGGTCTTCGTCTTCCATCTGCCGCCCGGCGCGATCCCGGTGGACGCGTTCTTCATCATCATCGCGGTGATCACGGCGTCCTCGGCGATGCAGGCGGCAGGCGGCATCGACTACCTCGTCGCGATCGCGTCGAAGATCATCCAACGCAACCCGAAACGCCTCACCTATGTGGCTCCCCTCGTCGCATTCGTGTTCACGGTGCTCTCGGGCACGTCGAACATCTTCTTCGCCCTGATCCCGGTGATCTACGAGACGGCGTACCGCAACGGTCAGCGACCTGAGCGGGCTCTCGCTGCATCGACCGTGACGTCCGGCCTGGGCATCACCGCCAGTCCGGTCTCGGCGGCGATGGCCGCGTACCTCGTGCTGATGGCTGGCACGGGGTACGGGCTCCCGCAGATCCTGCTCATCACCATTCCCGCGGCCGTCGTGGCCTGTTTGGTCGCGTCGCTGGTGCAGCAGCGGCTCGGCAAGGACCTGCTCGATGACAAGGAATTCCTCAAGAGGGTGAAGGCCGGCAATGTAGCGGTGCCCGCCGCCCTCCAGGCCCGCTACGAGGCCAGGTTCGGCACCGCCGGCGTGGCCTCGGTCGGAAGCACGACGGCAGCGGGTGGAACGGCTGCGACAGCAGTGAAGGAATCGCCCGCGCTGATCGAGCATCCTGTGCCGAAGGGCGGCAAGACCGCGGCGATGATCTTCGTGGCTGGAACCCTCCTCATCGTCCTGCTCGGACTGTTCCCCGACCTGCGACCGGCCTTCCCCGACGAGGACGGTGAGCTCGTGCCGATCGGCATGTCGACAGTGATCGAGATGATCATGTTCACGGTCGCCCTCGTGATCATCCTCGCCCGCAGGATCAAGCCGAGCCTCGTCGTCGAGCAGCCCCTCCTCAAGGCCGGTTTCGTCGCCGCCGTCGCACTGTTCGGAATCGCGTGGATGGCCGACACCTTCATCGCGGCGAACCAGGAGACCATCATCGAGCCGCTCGGCGCGATGATCGAATCGAACCCGCTGCTGCTCGCCGTCGCTCTCTTCATCGTCTGCGGTCTCACCACGAGCCAGTCGGCCACGACCAACACCATGATCCCGATCGCTCTGGCCGCCGGCCTCGCGCCCGGTGTCATCACGGCGATGTGGCCCTCCCTCATCGGAGTGTGGCTGTTCCCGGCGAACGGTTCGCAGATCGCGGCCGTCGAGACCGACCTCACCGGGTCGACGAAACTCACCCAGGTGCCGGTCTGGCACTCCTTCACCATCCCGATGCTGGTGTCGTGGGTGGCCGTCGTCGCCGCGGGACTGTTGATCCAGCTCCTCATCCCGGCGTGACTCGAGCACACGCCCTGCACTCGCACTGACCGAGTCGGTGCTCGGAAGACCCAATGAAGGGGGACCTCATGTCCGATTCTGCCGACCTCGAGGCTGCAGTCGCGCAGCTCATGCCGGAGGTCATCCACCGGCTCGAGACTCTCGTTCGGATCCCCTCGATCGCCTTCCCCGGCTTCGACGCGGCACCGGTGCACGCGATGGGGGCCGCGGTCGTCGACCTGTTCATCGACGCAGGCGTCTCCGGCGTGAAGCTGCTCGACGTGCCGGACGGCTATCCGTGCGTCTACGCAGACATCCCCGGTCCTGACGGATCCCCGACGGTGCTGCTCTACGCGCACTACGACGTGCAGCCGGCGCCCGCCAGCCAGAACTGGACGAGCGAGCCTTTCGAACCCGTCACGAAGGACGACGGCCGGATCTACGGACGTGGCGCCGCCGACGACAAGTCGGGGCTGGTCATCCACTACGGGACGCTGAAGATGCTCGGAGCCGAGCTGCCCTGCAACCTGAAGATCCTCGTCGAAGGCGAGGAGGAGACCATCTCGCACCTCGAGGCCTTCGTCGAGGCGAATCCCGAGCTCTTCACCGCTGATGCCTACGTCATCGCCGACATCGGGCCCCAGCGTGTGGGCCGTCCAGGGCTGACCACCGCTCTCCGCGGCGACGTGGCCTGCACCGTGACGGTACGCACCCTGGCGAATCCGGTGCACTCCGGCATGTTCGGCGGAGCGGCGCCCGACGCGCTGACCGCGATGATCCGCATCCTCGACACCCTTCACGACGAGAACGGCGACACCGTCATCCCCGGCGTCGACAGCTCCCGGTGGGAGGGCGCCGACATGGACGAGGACGTGTACCGCGAGGGATCCTCGATCCTGCCCGGCGTGGAGTTCCTGGGCACGGATTCGCTCTCCGACCGCATCTGGGCGAAGCCGTCGGTCACAGTGCTCGGGATGGACCTGCCCAACACGACCGAAGCGTCGAACGTGCTCTTGCCCGCGGTGACGGCCAAGCTCTCGATGCGCATAGTCCCCGGGGCCGACGGCGATGCCCAGCTCGAGGCCCTGATGGTCCACCTGCGCTCGCAGCGCCCGTGGAACTGCGAGGTCGAGGTGGCCAAGGTGAAGGTGGGCCACGCCTTCGCTGTCGATGCCTCGCACCCCGCCGTCGTCGCCGCGGAGGCAGCGCTGGAGGAGGCCTACGGTTCACCGGTCGAGAACATCGGCAGCGGGGCGTCGATCCCGCTCGTCGCATCGCTGAAGAAGGTCTCGCCCGACGCGGCGATCCTGCTCTGGGGCGCCGAGGACACGGCGCAGTCCCGCATCCACGCGTCCGACGAGTCCGTCGACCCGGCCGAGATCGAGCGCATGATCACGGCCCAGACCCTGTTCATCCGCAACCTCGCCGCCTCGGCCCGGGGCGAATAGTCCGATTCGGGTTCGATCGTCGGTCGGATGCCGGCATCCGACCGACGGCCAGCCGGTCCGCCCGGTGGTCGGTGCCGGGTGGTCGGCGTCAGGCCAGGAGCGTCTCGGATGCCGGCGCTGCCGGGTCGGGGAGCTTCCGCATGCGCAGGGCGTTCAGTGCGCCGCCCAGCGCGGCGAGGATCGGGACCGCGAGGGCGATCTGGAGGGCGAAGGGGCCGGCCTCGTCGTTGATGCGGATGATCTCGTCCGACACCTCCGGCGGCTCGTCGGCCAGGAGCGTCTCGAGTCCGGCCGTCGACATCAGCTCGGCATCATCCTCGAGCACGGTGGAGACCTGGGTCTTCTGCTCACTGGAGAGCACCGTGCTCGCATCGGAGAGGTTCGTGAAAGTGAGCGCCAGCGTGGCGAGCATGATGGCCCCGGCGAAGGCGAGTCCGAAGGAGAGACCGAAGGATCCCGCGGCGGAGTTGACGCCGGCGGCCTCGCTGACGCGCTCCTCGGAGATCGGCGACAGGGTGTAGTTGTTGAGCTGGGATACCAGCAGCCCGAGCCCGCATCCGCAGATGATCAGGGGAATGACGAGGAACCAGCCGCTCGAGGCTATCGGCACGATCGGAACGAGCACGACGATGCCGACGAAGGCGAGGACGAAGCCCATCAGGATCAGGTTGGCCGGGCGTCCCTTCGCCCGCCGCCCGGCGAGCAGGGCGACGGCGAACATGCTGAGGGAGAGCGGGGCGATCGAGAGTCCGGCCTGGAACGCGTCGTAGCCGAGCACCATCTGCAGATACAGGGGAAGAACGATCATGGTGCCGCCGAGCGTGACCTGCTGGAGGAGTTGCCCGCTGGCCCCGGTGCGGAAGGGCTTGGACTTCATCAGGTCCGGGTCGAGGAGGGTCGACCGGTTCCTGCGCTTGCGCGCGACCAGCCAGAATCCGAGACCCACCAGTGACGCCACGCCGACGGCGATCGTGGCGCCGACGTAGCCGCCGCCTTCCTGCCAGACCAGGATGCCCAGCACGATCCCGCCCATGCCGATGACCGACAGCGCCGATCCGACGACATCCAGGGAACGTCTCCCGGCGAACGCCACATCCTTCACCAGGGGCGAGCCGATCAGGACGATGGCGATGATCACAGCCTCGAGGAGGAACCCGACGCGCCAGGAGAGGAACGTGGTGATGGCGCCGCCGATGAGAGGTCCCACCGCGGCTGCGATGGCGGCCGACGCGCCGACGAGGGCGTACACCCGCTTCTGGTGATCGCCGGAGAAGTTGCCATGGATGAGCGACTGCATCGCCGGGAGGAGCAGCGACGCCCCCAGCCCGCCGATCACCGCCCAGAAGACTATGACCGCGGTGAGGCTCGTGGCGAGAGTCATCGCTATGGCGCCGATGGCGTAGCCGAGAAGACCGAGGATGTAGGCGAGCTTGCGTCCGATGAGGTCGCCGGTCTTGCCTCCGATGAGGATGAACGCCGCCGAGACGAGGGCCTCGAGCGCGATGGCGCCCTGCACCCCGCTCGCCGTCGCTCCCAGATCGTGCACGACGGCGGAGATCGACACGTTCATCAGTGAGGTGTCGACGACGAGAACGAACATCGCCATGGCCAGCAGAATCGCCAGGCGGCCGTTGAAACGTGCAGGCACCGCATCCCCATCGGTCATAGCGGAAGCCAATCACAACGGCGTTTCCGGGCGAATGCCTGCGGTGAAAATCACCTAGCACGGGTGAGCGGGGGCGGCCGTACACTGACCCCATGAATTCGCCAGGCACTCAAGCGCCGCCGCAGCCCGTCACTCCTGTCAGCGCGACGCCGCACACCGAGTCCGAAGCGATCTACGCCGCGTTCGCCGCCGGTGTTCTCGGCGCCGTCTACGGCTACGTCGTGTCCCTCGTCGTCGGCTCCCTGGAGCTCGCCGGCGAGAACCCGTTCGCCGTCTGGGCAGCCACGGGGGCGATGGTGGTGGCAGCCGCATCCGCCACCGCCGGATACTGGCGCGCGAGGGGGAACCCGGGCCAGGAATGGCGCCGTGACCTTCCGGCGTGGAAGTTCACGGTCAACACCGTGTCCGTCGTCGTCGTGCACACAGCCCTCGCCTTCCTCGCGACCTACGCCCTGTTCCGGCTGCTCGCGCTGGGTTTCATCGGGCTTCCTGTCGTCACCTTCTGGGCGGTCGTGCTGATGTCGGTGACCCTCGGACTCACGAGTTATGTCGTCTACCTGTCCTCCTCCAGCATGACCACGCAGCGCACCTCGTCGCTGCTCATGCAGTTCATCGTCATCGGAACCCTCACATCGATGATCACGTCCCCCGATCCGACGTGGTGGAAGTTCCACTTCAGCCAGTTGGGCACCTTCGACACCCTGTCGAGCTGGGTCTTCAACGGCACCCTCATCGCCGGGGGACTCCTCGTCACCACCTTCGCCGTCTACATCGCCAAGGAACTGACCACGCTGGTCGGTGCGGGAGCGCTGGGCAACCAGCACGCGCCACGCACCGTCTCCACGTTGTTCGTGATCATGGGCATCATGCTGGCCTGCGTCGGCATCTTCCCGGTCGACATCAACCTGGCGCTGCACAATCTCTCCGCGACAGGCATGGCGGCGATGTTCCTCATCCTCCTGATCAGTGGCCCGAGGGTGCTCCGCGGGATGCCGCGGACCTACTTCGTCGCGTCGTGGACCTTCCTGGCCGCGACAGTGGCATCCGTCGTGCTGTTCGTGGTCGGATACTTCTCGCTGACGGCATTCGAGATCATCGTTTTCGCCCTGATTTTCGGGTGGATCTCCGTGTTCGTCCGGTTCCTCGGTGCCGCGGGCGCTCGGGCGTGAATCGGTGCCGGTCTGCCCGGGCGCGGCGGTCCGTGGCGTGATGACGCAGCGGCGATCGAAGATCACCCCGCCCGGGTGACGGGCCGGGAGTAGCGTTTTTTCATGAGCACCCTGTCGAGCGCCCCAGACCGCCCGTGGTACACGCAGGATGCGGATGCCGTCATCGCCGTGGTCGACACGAATCGCGAGGTCGGACTGTCGCGGGCCGAGGCCGCCCGACGGCTGGCCGAGCACGGTCCGAACTCGATCGCCGCCGAACCAGCCCCGTCGGTCTGGCAGGTGTCGCTGCGGCAACTGGCCGATCCGATGAACGTGATGCTCATCGCCGTCGCCATCATCAGCCTGTTCATCAACCAGGTCAGCGTTGGAATCCTCGTCGGCGCCCTCGTCCTCCTGAACGTCGTGCTCGGCGCACGGCAGGAGCTCAAGGCGATGGCCTCGGTCGACGCGCTGGCGAAGATGCAGATCCCGTTGGCGAAGGTCATCCGTGACGGGGTGCTGGAGCAGGTCGACGCGACCACGATCGTCCCGGGTGACGTCGTGTCGCTCGAGGCCGGAGACATCGTCCCGGCGGATGCGCGCATCATCCGCTCCGCGACGCTCGAGACGCAGGAGGCCGCGCTCACAGGCGAGAGTGCGCCCATAGCCAAGGACCCGTCCGTGATCGACGATCCCGAGACGACGCTCGGGGACCGCGCCAACATGGTGTTCCAGAACACCCAGGTGACCAGAGGCACGGCATCCGTCGTCGTCATCGGCACGGGCATGGCCACCCAGATGGGCCAGATCGCCTCGATGCTGTCGGCTGTGAAGCCGGCCAAGTCGCCGCTGCAGCGCGAGCTCGATTCCCTCACCGGTGTACTCGGATGGATCGCCTGGGGAGCCGTCGCGATCATCATCATCACGGGCCTGCTGCGCGGTCAGGAGATCGCCTCGGTCATCCTCCTCGGCATCTCGATGGCGATCTCGGCCATCCCGACCGGAATGCCGTCGTTCGTGCAGGCGATCCTCTCCTACGGATCACGACAGCTCGCCGAGCACCAGGCCGTGGTCAAGAACCTCACCGATGTCGAGACGCTCGGTGCGACGAGCGCTATCAACTCCGACAAGACCGGCACCCTCACCATGAACGAGATGACGGTGGAGTCGCTCTACTTCGCGGGGGAGTGGTTCACCGTCGCCGGCACCGGGTACGAAAAGACCGGGGAGATCCTCCAGGCAGCAGGCCAGCCCGTCCCCGACTTCACCCAGCTCGCACTCGGCCTCACCCTCTGCAACGACGCCACGGTGTCCGACGAGGGCGACGTGATCGGCGATCCGACCGAGGCGGCCCTCGTCGTGCTCGCAGCGAAGATGGGCGCCGACTCCGACCTCAGCCGCGCGCAGTATCCCCGTGCCGCCGAGGTGCCGTTCGACTCCGCGTACAAGTTCATGGCCACGTTCCACGAGCTGCACGAGGCGGGCTCGTCGCGCCTCGTCGGGCTCGTCAAGGGCGGTCCGGATGTCGTCCTCGACCGCTGCACCTCGGTCGCCACTGCCGACGGCGACAAGCCGATCGCCGAGCTGCGTGAGACGGTCCTCGAAGCCAACCGCGTGCTGTCCGAGAAGGGCCTGCGCGTTCTCGCCTTCGCCGTGCGGCGTTTCGCCCCCGGAGTGGCCGTTCCCGCCGACCCGATGAGCGCGATCGAGGATCTCACCTTCATCGGTCTCGTCGGCATCATCGATCCCCTGCGCCCCTCATCCGCGGAGGCCGTGCGCATCGCCAGGGAGGCCGGGATCGAGGTGCGCATGATCACCGGCGACCACGCCATCACCGCGGCGGCCATCGGAGCGAAACTCGGGCTGGGCCCCGGCGCTGCGAGCGGTGCCGAGATCCAGGCGATGACAGACGCCGAACTCAAGTCCCGCCTGCCCAACCTGCACGTGTTCGGTCGCGTGACGCCGGAGGACAAGCTGCGGCTCGCGCGCCTCATGCAGGAGGAGGGCGCGATCGTCGCGATGACCGGTGACGCCGTGAACGACGCCGCCGCGCTGAAGCAGGCCGATATCGGCGTCGCGATGGGCTCAGGCAGTGCCGTCACGAAGCAGGCCGGCAAGATGATCCTCATCGACGACAACTTCGGCACTCTCGTCACAGCCGTCCGTCTCGGGCGGGCGATCTACGAGAAGATCGTGAGCTACGTCCGCTTCCAGATGTCGCAGCTCTTCGCGCTCGTGCTGCTGTTCCTCGTCGCCAGCGTCTTCGCGATCAACGACGGCGTACCACTAACGCCCATCATGGTGCTGTTCCTCAACTTCTTCGTCGCGATCTTCCCGGTGATCGTGATCCTCCAGGATCCCGCGCCCGCCGGAATCATGGTCAAGCCGCCGCGCGATCCCAAGCGCACCATCGCCAACCGCGGCGCAGTCGTGCTCTGGTTCCTTTACGGCGGCCTCATCTTCATCACGACCCTCATCCCGCTCCTGATCTACCCGGATGAGCTCAGCTCCACCGAGCCCAACGTTCCGGTCACGATGGCGTTCGTGGTGTGTGCGCTCGGCTCCATCTTCGGCGGCCTGGTCATGCGCCGCGATCCCGAGTCGGGCCTGGCCGCACCGATCCTCGTCGCCGTGAAGTGGCTGTCGATCCCCCTCGCCCTCACTGTCGCCGCCGTGGAGATCGGCTTCATGCAGCGCCTCATCGGAACGACCTCGCTGAGCGGGAACGAATGGCTCGTCTGCCTGGGACTCGCGCTCCTCGTCCCGTTGCTGATCGAGTTGGAGAAGTGGCTGCGTCGCCGGCGTCTTCGCCATGCGAGTGCGGTCGAAGCTCTCCGATGACCGACGAGCAGATCGGCCTCACACCACGACTCCAGCGCATCCTCACGACGGAGGAGGCCGTTTACGGCCTCATCCTCGTGTCGGGCATGATCGTCTTGAGCGGCACGACGACGGGCACCTCGGTCGATGCGTTGATCACGGTCATCGTCACGGTGCTCATCTTCTTCGCCGCCCACGTGTATGCCGACACTCTCGCTCGGCTCGCCGCGAGTGCTGGGCAATCGGGCATCCGTGCGAGCCTGCTCGCCGCGATCAAGCAGTCCTCCGGTCTGCTGGCCGCCAGCGTGATCCCCATCGCGATCCTCACCCTCGGCACGACGGATGTGGTTGAGGACAGGACCGCCATCTGGCTCGCCCTGATCGCGAACACCGTGCTGCTCGGCGCCCTCGGCTGGATCGCGGTCGCCCGCTGGAGTTCGCACTGGACGGCCCGAGTGCTCGGTGCCCTGATCACGGCATCGTTCGGCGGTGCGCTCATCCTGTTGAAGGTGCTCGTCCCGCACTAGGTCTGTACGCTGCATCCGACGGTGATTCCGCGGTCGAGGCACTCCCCAGTCCGCGCGATAGCGTGGAGGCAACTCGACGGAGGGCATGATGATCGAAGCGGGACTGTACCGCCATTTCAAGGGCGGTCTGTACGAGGTGGTGGGCGAGGCGACGGACTCGGAGACCGAGGAGCGGGTCGTCGTGTACACCTCGGCCGACGGGCGGCTCTGGGTGCGCCCGGCCGCCATGTTCGCGGAGTCGGTCGTGCACGACGGAGTCCTCGTGCCGCGGTTCAGTCCGATCGCCCGTGCCGAGTCGTCAGACGGTGAAGCCGCCAGCCCGGCGCGCTGAGAGTCCGTGACGCCGTCCACGCTGAGGACCTACTGAATGTTCACCAACAGCCACTTCCCTCAGCCCCCACTCAGGGGGCATACTCGATCCACGCGGGTCGGGGGATCCGTGGAACGGGGGAGACGATGACGACTCAGATCGACCTGGCGGTCCTGATCGCCGAGCAGCTCGCGGCCGTCGCAGCCGCCGATGCAGAGCTCGGCGACTGACGCCCTCGGTGCAGGCGGGGCCGGCCGCCTGACGCTCGATCGAGCCCGGGCCGATCAGACGTCGGGCGTGAGTCGGCTGATGACCGCCAGAAGGGCATCGAGGTCGGTCGGGACAGCGACGGATGCATCCAGCCCGTCGTCGGCGATGGCCGAGTTGTAGTACAGGCCATCGCTCACGAGCATGATCAGGCGCGCCACGGCCGGGTCGCCCACGGCCTCCTCGATGGCCTCGAGCCAGCCCGAGTTCACGGTGGCGATGGCCGACTTCGCACCCTCGTGCCGGCCCTGGGCGAGGCGGTAGGCCCCGATCATCGCGCGATCGAGGGGAGAGCCCGTGTCGACGGAGTTGCGGATCAGGTGGTCGACGGCGCCTGACGACGCGGTGCGGATCTCCTCGGCATCGACGGCGGCCAGCACCCGCAGCCGGTCGAGGAGTCCGACGGCCAAAGCGTCCTTCGAGGCGAAGTGGTACAGCAGCCCGCCCTTGGACACTCCGGCCGCGGCCGACACGGCGTCCAGGGTGGCTGCACGCTCGCCGCCATCGATGAGGAGATCCTGGAAGGCATCGAGGATGCGGTCGCGGGTGGTCGAGGCCATGGCGCCATCGTAACCAATCGCTCGAGCCTGGGGCCGAGGCGCGGGCGCTGGACCGCGTCCGCGACTGGCAACTGTACCGGGTAGACGGTACACTAAACAGATCAGTCACGAAACGAACCATGAGTAGAAGAATGAACACGCAGAGCGCATCACCGTCGACGGCATCCGTCGCCATCCAGCCCGAGACCTCGAGCCCGACCAGCGGATCCCGCCGACGCTGGTTCGCCCTCGCCGCCCTGATGCTCCCGGTGCTGCTCGTGTCGATCGACAACACCGTGCTCAACTTCGCCCTTCCGGCCATCTCGGAGGCCCTGCAGCCCAGCGGCGTCCAGCTGCTCTGGATCATCGACGTGTACCCACTGGTGCTGGCCGGACTCCTCGTCTCGATGGGCAGCCTCGGCGACAGGATCGGTCGTCGTCGGCTGCTCCTGATCGGGTCCGTCGGCTTCGGCGCCGTCTCGGTCGCCGCGGCCTTCGCGCAGAGCGGGGAGTCGCTCATCGCGGCTCGCGCGTTGCTCGGTTTCTTCGGCGCGATGCTCATGCCGTCGACGCTGTCGCTGCTGCGTTCTGTGTTCACCGATCGCAACGAGCGCCGGCTCGCCATCGCGATCTGGGCGACGGGCTTCGCGGCCGGCAGTGCGCTGGGTCCTGTCGTCGGCGGCATCCTGCTCGAGCACTTCGCCTGGGGGAGCGTCTTCCTCCTGGCCGTGCCGTTGCTGCTGCCGCTCGTGGTGCTGCTTCCGATCCTCGTGCCGGAGTCCCGCGACCCGAACCCCGGCCGCATCGACGTCCTCAGCATCGTGCTCTCGCTGCTGACGATGGTGCCCGTCGTGTTCGGCATCAAGAGCATCGCCGAACACGGCCTCGACGCGCTGGGCGTCGGCTCGATGCTGGTGGGACTGACCGCGGGCTTCCTGTTCGTGCGTCGGCAGAACCGCATCCCGAACCCGATGATCGACATGGAACTGTTCCGCCGCGGCTCGTTCAGCGGCGCCATCGGGGTGAACCTGTTGAGCGTGCTCGCCTTGGTCGGCGGACTCTACTTCGTGTCCCAGCAGCTGCAGCTCGTGCTCGGCCTGTCGCCCTTCACGGCGGGCCTCGTGCTCGTTCCCGGGCTCATCGCGATGATCGTCTCCGGTCTGGTCGTCGTGCCGATAGCCCGACGCGTGCGGCCGTCGCGCCTGGTGCCCGTCGCGCTCCTGATCTCCGCGAGCGGCTACCTGAGCGTGGCGCTGACCGGTGGCCGTATCGACGCCATCGGCATCGGGGCCGCGTTCGTCGCGCTCGGCATCGGCATCGGCGCGGCGGAGACCGTCTCCAACGAGCTCATCCTGGCGAATGCGCCGGCCGCGAAGGCCGGTGCGGCATCCGCCGTCTCCGAGACGGCCTACGAAGTCGGCGCCGTCCTCGGCACGGCCATCCTCGGCACGATCCTCACGGCGTCGTACCGGGCGTCGGTCGAGCTCCCCGCCGTCCTCGACGCCGCGCAGCGGCATGCGGCCGGCGAAACCCTCGGCGGAGCCGTGTCGGTCGCGGGGGAGCTTCCCTCGACGGACGCGGCCACCCTGCTCGCCTCGGCCACGGAGGCGTTCGGCAGCGGTGTCGGCCTGACGGCCTGGATCGGCTTCGCGCTGGTGATGGGAGCGGCCATTGTGGCGGCCACGAGCCTGCGTCGAGCGCGCTGACGCCGTTCAGTCGTCGACGCCGCGCGCGATGAGGGCATCGCCGAGCTCGTCGGAGGACTGCAGCGCGCGCACGATGACGGGCACCGCGATGGCCCGCAGCGAACGGTCGACGCCACGTGCCCGCCTGGCTTCCAGCACCGAGCCCACGATCTCGCCGAGCAGAGGGATGGCGCGGATGGTGAGGGCGAGCAGCAGTCCGACGCGATCGGCGTCGACGCGGGGAAGCGGCCTCAGGAGCGTGTCGACGGCGCCGAGCACCTCGGAGACGGTGGTGGTGAGGGTGAACAGCCCAGCGAGAGCCACGACAGTCACGACGCGGATGCCCATGGTCAACGCGGACTCCCATCCGACCAGCCAGCCGTTCAGGGGAACAGCCAGAAGGAGCACCCAGAACACGGGCAGGATCACGCGGCCGGCGAGCCTGGGCGGTATCCGCGCGATCAGGTACAGCAGGACGGTGATCGTCAGGGCGATGCCGAGGGCCTCGGGAGAGCGGAGGAACGCGACGACCGTGACCGCGACGGCCAGGATCAACAGCTTCGCGGCAGCCGGCATCCGGTGCAGCAGCGATCTGCCGGGGTGATAGAAGCCGTTCACCGGATCAACGCCCTGTAGAGATCGAGGGCGACGGCCGGTTCGTCGTCGGCGACGACGCGACCGCCGTCCATCACGATCACGCGGTCGACATGCTCGAGCAACTCGAGCTGGTGGGTGACCACGATCAGCTGCTGGTCGAGGGAGTCGAGGTAGTCGGTCACGATGCGGGCATTCCGCCCGTCGAGCAGGGTGGTTGGCTCATCGGCGATGACGATCGACGGCTCGGAGACGAGCACCGCCGCGAGGGCGAGGAGCTGCTTCTGCCCGCCAGACAGCTTGTGCGCGGCCCTGTCGGCGAGAGCCTCCAGACCGAAGCGTTCGAGTGCGGCGTCGACCCGTGCAGCGGCCTCGTCCGAAGGGAGCTTCAGTCGACGCAGGCTGAAGGCCACGTCCTCGCGCACAGTCGGCATGACGATCTGCGTGTCGGGGTTGGTGAACACGAATCCCACGCGGCGCCGCACCTCTCGCGCGTGCTTCGACACATCCTGCCCGTCGACGAGCACCCGGCCCGATCGTGGCGTGACCAGTCCGTTGACCAGGCGCACCAGGGTGGACTTGCCCGACCCGTTGGCGCCGACGACGCCGATGCGCTGCTCGGTGAGGTGCAGGTCGATGCGCTGGAGCACGACCTCGTCGCCGAAGCTGTGCCCGACGCCCTCGAAGCGGATGTCGCCCATCCGTCAGGCGTCGACGGCTGCGGTGGAACTGCCTGCCGCTGCGCCACGGCTGCGCCGCCACGGGCGGGGAGTGATGAGTCCGGGCCAGGCGCGGTGCACGGCCTTGGCGACCGAGACGGTCACGAGCACCTTGATGATGTCTCCGGGGAGGAAGGCCACCATGCTCGCGGCGACGGCCCCGATCGGTGTGTTGGTGGTGACGGAGAGCCAGGGCACTCCGATCACGTAGACCGAGAGGATGCCGCCGACGGCGGTCAACGCGAGCGCGGGCCAGAACGGGTACGAGGGGAGCAGACGAGCGGTCAGCCAGCCCACCACGAACGCGCACAGGATGAAGCCGAACAGGAAGCCGCCGGTGGGACCGAACAGGACGCCGAGTCCGCCGGTGCCGCCGGCGTAGATCGGAAGCCCGATCGCGCCGAGGGCGACGTAGACCACGACGGCCAGCGTCCCGTTGCGCGGGCCGATGATCGCGCCGGCGAGCAGGACCCCGAGGGTCTGCAGGGTGATCGGCAGCCCGAGGGCGCCTGTCGGAATGGAGCCCGGCAGGGTGAGGGCTGCGATGAGCGCGGCGAACACGGCGATCTGGGCGATGTCGCGGGCGGTTATGCGGGCGGATGCCATGGGCGAACTCCGTTGGGCGTCAGGGCCGCATCATTCGCGACCGGGTGACTCTCAGACTAGGAAATCACCGGGGTCGCTCGCGGCGATCGGCGTACAAGATCGCGGGCAGGATTTTGTACGCGCGTCGGAACCGCCGGGGCGGCGCGGCGCGGCGATGGCCTGCAGGAGGGAAGGATCAGGTCAGGCGACGAGGCGGGCGTGCTCGGAGGCATGCCGCGCCGGAACGATCTCGTTCGCGTCGGTGTCGGTGGTGTCGAGGAGCTCGCTCATCGGAGCCTCGGCGATGTCGACGGCGTCACGCTCGGCCCACTCGGTGATCGGAGCGGGAACCCAGGACAACGCTGCGGGCTGCGGGGCCGGCTCGCCGCGGAGTGCGGAACGCTCGGCCAGGAGCGCCTGCGTCAGCTCCGACGCGACCTGGTGCGTGAGCATGGCGTGGAAGATCTCGTCGGTGTCGGCATCCGTGCGTCGAACCATGGTCCAGCTGCCGTGCGCGCCGATCACATCGGCGAGGCGGCTGTTCAGCAGGTCGAAGACCTGCTCGGGGGTGAGCTCGGGGACGGAATTGGCCACGACAGGAGCATCGTGCCTCCGTCGCCGGAACATTCCGGTGCCCTTCGCCATGCTGATGCCCTTTCGTACCGCGGATGCTACCCACAGTCTCGTTCAACGCAAGCCGCGCGAGCGGGGGACACGCCGCGCGAAAACGCCGGAATCAGCGGATTTCCGCGGATCGACGGGGTTCGGATGCCGAAAACTGCTCGTGTCGGCATCGTGAAGGGTTCGCGGGTCGTGGATCAGTCGCCGATCGACTTCGCGTCGGACTCCTCCTTGACCGTTCCGATGGCGACGGCGAGGGTGAGGCCCCAGGTGATCCAGGTGAGCAGGAGCTTCCAGTCGCGCGGTCCACTGCGGGTGCGCTGCACGACAGACCAGCCGCCGATGACGCTTCCGATCACGGCTCCGTTGAACAGGTACTTGCGCATGTGACATCCCTTTCGTCGTCGTCAACGCTATCGCTCGGCGTCGATGTGCAGCAGGGGTATTCTTTGCGAGGCATATCGTCTAAGAGGCGAGCCGACTGGAGGCTCGAAGCATGAGGACGGCGCTCATCGGCGCAGCTCTGCTCGTCGTCGGCGGAGTCGCCCTGATCACGGGCATCCTGCCCCTGGACGAGGCTGCCGCCCTCGTGGATCGCGTCTGGCCCGTACTGCTCTTCGTGCTGGCCATGACTGTCGTCACCGAACTCGCCGCCGAGGCCGGCCTGTTCGACTGGCTGGCCCAGCACGCCACGACCTGGGCGCGTGGCCGGTCCTGGCTGCTGTGGCTCATCGTCGTCGCGCTGGCCACGGTCTGCACGATCTTCCTGTCGCTCGACACCGCGGCCGTCCTGCTCACTCCCGTCGTCATTGTGATGGCGAGGCACGTGGGACTGAGTCCGCTTCCCTTCGTCTTCACGACGGTCTGGCTGGCCAACACGGCCTCGATGCTGCTGCCTGTCTCGAACCTCACCAACCTGCTCGCCGAGTCGAAGCTCGAGCAGATCGTGGGGCATCCGGTGGGCCCGGCGGAGTTCGCCGCCCTGACCTGGGCGCCGGCTCTCGTCGCGATCCTGGTTCCGGTGGTCATCATCGCGCTTCTCCACCGGCGCAGGCTGTTCACGCGCTACGACCCCGAGCGTCCAGAGCGCATCGCCGACCCGACGCTGCTCGTCGCGAGCGCCGTCGCCGTCGTGATCCTCATCCCCGGCCTCCTCTCGGGGCTGCCCGTCTGGATCCCGGCCTGCGTGGCTGCCGGCACCCTCGTGATCGCCTTCGGCGTGTCGCGGCCTGCCGTCCTGCGGATCGGCCTCATCCCGTGGCCGTTGCTCCTCCTGGTCTCCGGTCTCTTCCTCGTGCTCGAAGCGGCCCACGCGCTCGGTCTCGGCGATGCCCTCGCGACAGTCGCCGGCACCGGCGACGATCCCCTGAGCCTCCTCCAACTCGCCGGCATCGGTGCCGGCGGTGCGAACATCGCCAACAACCTGCCCGCGTACCTGGCACTGGAACCGTCCGTCGATTCACCGGCCCGGATGGTGGCCCTGCTCATCGGGGTGAACGTGGGGCCGCTCATCACGCCGTGGGCGTCGTTGGCCACCCTGCTCTGGCACGACAGGCTGCGCGCGATGGACGTCGAGATCCGGTGGTCGCGCTACGCCCTTCTCGGTCTGCTGGTCGCGCCTCTCGCCGTCGTCGCGGCCACGGGCGCGCTCGCGCTCCAGTGACGATCAGGTTGCCGATCGCTGGGAGATCGCCGCGAATCTGACCGATCGTGCAGTTGCTGACCGATCGGTCAATTAGCGTCGGATCATGCCTGTCGACCCACCTGTCTCCGCGCGCGCCAAGCCCGGTCTCGAGCTCCAGGCCGTCGCCCTGGAACAGTTCGCCACCCGTGGCTTCGCCGGCACCTCCCTCCAGCAGATCGCCGACGTCGCCGGCTATTCGAAATCGAGCGTGCTGTACCACTTCGCCTCCAAGGAGGCCCTCCTCGATGCCGTGCTCGCACCGGCGATCGACGAATTCGGCCGCATCCTCGACGCGTGGCTGTCTGACGGATCGACGGATGCAGCCCGCCAGTCCTTCCTCGAGTCCTTCGTCGACCTGCTGCTCCGGTACAGGCTCGAGGTACACACCTTCATCAGCCAGGGCCAGTCCCTCGAGGACGTTCCCGTCGTCGCCCGCGCCAATGCAACGATCCTGCGGATGGCCGAGGCGGTCTGCCCTCCCGGGGCGAGCGTCGAGGACCGGCTGCGCTTCGGCATCGCCCTCGGCGGAGCCGCCTACACGCTCACGGCCGACCTCACCTTCGGCGGCGGAATGGCTGGTGGCGGCACGGCGAGCGACGCCGAACTGCGTCCAGCCCTGATCCATCTCATCTCAGAACTTCTCTCGCCAGTCCCGGCGCACTCCGTGCCGGCCTCGACCCGTTAGGACCCGC
The DNA here is from genome assembly GCF_001422325.1 of Leifsonia sp. Leaf264. Taxonomy (GTDB): domain Bacteria; phylum Actinomycetota; class Actinomycetes; order Actinomycetales; family Microbacteriaceae; genus Orlajensenia. Next base: position 505,277 of record NZ_LMMR01000001.1, on the reverse strand, counting down.
TCGTGGCCACCTTCCTCTACCGCGTCGGTCATTTCGCGTATCGCCGTGCCTGGCTCGTCGTCGCCGTCTGGATCGCGCTCCTCGTCGGCATCCTCGGTGGCGGCCTCGCCCTCGGCGGGCAGACCCAGGAGTCCTACGCCATCCCTGGCACCGAGTCGCAGGAGGCCATCGACAAGCTGGCTGCGGTGTTCCCGCAGACCGCTGGAGCGTCGGTGCAGGTCGTCATGCAGGCGCCGAAGGGCGAGACCCTGACGGGCGGTGAGCAGAAGGCCGCCATCGAGAAGATGGCCACAGAGCTCGAGTCCATCGACGGCGTCGAGTCGGTGGTCGATCCGTTCGACGAGTACGCGGGCAACGCCGTCTCCGACGACGAGCGCACCGCCTACACGCAAGTTCAACTCGACTCCCCGTCGACGGATGTCGCCCCTGAGACCCTCACGGCCATCCAGGACACGGCGAAGACCGGCGAGGACGCGGGACTCGACGTCGCCTTCGGCGGTCAGGTGTTCCAGGACCAGACCTTCGGGCTCACCATCACCGAGGGACTCGGCGTCCTGTTCGCCGGCGTCGTGCTGTTCATCGCCTTCGGCTCGCTGCTCGCCGCCGGCATGCCGCTGTTCACCGCGCTGATCGGCGTCGGAGTCGCCGTGGCCGGGGTCACCGTGGTGTCGGCCTTCACACCGGTGTCGAGCACCGCGCCCATGCTGGCCGTCATGCTGGGACTCGCCGTCGGCATCGACTACGCGCTGTTCATCCTGTCGCGCCATCGCACCCAGCTGGCCAGGGGCGAGGATCCCGAGGAATCGGCGGCCACGTCGGTGGCGACGGCGGGGTCAGCGGTGATCTTCGCCGGCGTGACAGTCATCATCGCCCTGCTCGGCCTCCTCGTGGTCGGCATCCCGTTCCTCAGCACCATGGGCATCGCTGCGGCCTTCGCCGTGTTCGTCGCGATGATCGCCGCCGTCACCCTGCTGCCGGCAGTGATGGGGATCTTCAAGGCCAGGCTGGTGCCGAAGCCCACCAGTCGCGCCGCCCGACGAGCCGTGGCCTCCGACGATGCGAAGCCCACCATGGGGCGGCGCTGGGTGAACCTCGTGCTCAAGGCACCCGTCGTGGCCGTCGTGCTCGTCGTCGGCATCCTGGGTGGTCTGGCCATCCCGGCTCTCAGCCTCGACCTCAACCTCCCGTCGGGGGCGAGCGAGCCCGAGGGCTCCACCACCCGTGACGCCTTCGAGATGCTCTCGGACGGCTTCGGGCCCGGCTACAACGGGCCGCTGATCGTCTCCGTCGACATCACGCAGACCACCGACATCCTCGACGACCTCAAGGACATCGGCACGGAGCTCGGACAGCTCGACGGCGTGGCCGAGGTGGGCCAGGGCATCCCGAACGCCTCAGTCGACACGGCCATCATCCGCGTGATTCCGGACACGGCGCCCGACGATCCGGCCACCAAGGTGCTGGTGCAGGAGATCCGTGATCTCGCACCGCACATCGACGACGAGTACGGCACGCCCATCACGGTCACCGGGGCGACAGCCGTGTCCATCGACATCTCGAATCGGCTGACGGATGCCCTGGTCCCGTTCGCCCTCGTGGTCGTCGGACTGTCCGTGCTGCTTCTGATGATGGTGTTCCGCTCGGTGTTCGTGCCCATCAAGGCAGCGCTGGGCTTCCTGCTCTCGGTGTTCGCCGCCATCGGCGTCTCCGTGGCGATCTTCCAGTGGGGGTGGTTCAGCGACCTGCTGCACGTGGAGACGACCGGACCCATCCTGAGCTTCCTGCCGATCCTGCTCATGGCGGTGCTGTTCGGCCTCGCCATGGACTACGAGGTGTTCCTCGTGTCGGGCATGCGGGAGGAGTACGTGAAGACGCGCGATCCACGGGGATCGATCGTGCACGGCTTCCAGCATTCCGCGCGGGTCGTCACATCGGCGGCGCTCATCATGTTCTTCGTGTTCTTCGCCTTCGTCCCCGAGGGCAGCGGCCCGATCAAGGGGATCGCGCTCGCGCTCGCCGTGGGCGTGGCCTTCGACGCCTTCCTCGTGCGCATGACGCTGGTGCCGGCGGCCATGGCCCTGGCCGGCCGGGCGGCCTGGTGGCTGCCCCGCTGGCTCGACCGCATCCTGCCCGATGTCGACATCGAGGGCGAGCACCTGCGCCATCACCTCACGGATGCCGCCTGGGCGCGTACCGAGCACGCCGCGATCTCTGCGGTCGGCGCCACCTTCGGCGTCGACGACGCACCGATCGGCCCGCTCGACCTCGCGGTCCCCGCCGGGGACGTGCTCCTGGTGACAGGGGGAGCGGCAGACCGTCGAGTGGTCTCGGCCACCATCGCCGGCCGCCTCGCGCCGGTATCCGGCCGACTCCAGGTGCTCGGTGCCCCGCTGCCGTCCGAGAGCCGGCGGGCCATGCGCCGGGTGGCGCTCGTCGACATCGCCGCCGGAGAGGCGGCCTTCGGCGACCGCACCGTCGGGGAGGTGCTCTCCGAGCGCATCGACCTCGGGCAGCCCTGGTACCGCGCCCGCACCATCGACGCGCAGGCACGTCGCTGGATCGACCAGGTGGGCATCGCGCTCGCCGACGACACGTCGTCCGATCGCGTGCGCTCCGAGGCGCAGATCTCCTCGCTCGACAGGCTCGAACGCTCCGCCGTGCTGGTGGCGGCCGGTCTCGCCGAGCGTCCCGGCATCCTCGTGGTCGAACTCGGCGACGACTTCGACAGCGACGATTCGGGCGACGAGCTCATGCTCCTGATCGGGACCCTCGCCCCGGTCGGGACGACGATGGTGCTCACCGGCTCCGGCCTGGACGCACCCGAACGACTCGGAGCCCGCGTCGTGCACGCCGTCGCGCTCGCCGACAGCTCTCCACTCACCATCTCGAACAGGAAGGCCGTGCTGCGATGAGCTCGCGACTCGACAGTCTCTTCGGACGCACCCGCACCCAGCGCCGGTGGCGCTTCGCGGCCGTCATCGTCGGTGTTCTCGTCGTGCCCCTCGCCGTCGCCGGGCTGGTGACCGGCGGCCTCGCCAGCGCGGACGATCGCCTCGACACAGTTCCCGCACTCATCGTGAACAACGACGAGATGATCACGACGACGGCCGCCGACGGAACGAAGACGCAGATCCTCGCCGGCCGCCTGTTGGTGACCCAGCTGACGGATCCGGGCGAGGCCGGGTTCGACTGGCAGCTCTCGAACACCGAGGAGGCGGACAAGGCCCTCGAGGCCGGAACCGCCTATGCCGTGCTCACGATCCCGAAGGACTTCTCGGCATCGATCAGTTCGATCTCGGGGTCCGATCCGCAGCAGGCCGATCTCAACATCCGCACCGATGACGCCCACTCCTACCTCGCCGGTTCCGCCGCCCAGTCCGTGGGCGGGGCCATGACGGATGCCTTCGGCCGCGCCATCACGGAGCAGTACCTCAAGGGCTTCTACTCCAACCTGGCCGGTATGGGCGGCTCGCTCTCCTCGGCGGCCGACGGCGCGACGAAGGTCTCCGACGGCGTCACCAGCCTCGCGGGCGGCCTCGACCAGCTCGCTTCCGGGGCGTCGTCGGCGGCATCCGGTGCGGCGGATGCGGCATCCGGGGCCGACCAGTACGCCGACGGTGTGACCGACTACACCAACGGTGTCGACGGCCTTGCCGGTGGACTGCGCACCCTGAGCAGCCAGACCTCGGCGCTGGGCGACCTCGGCACCGGCGTCGCGAGCTACACGCAGGCCGTTTCCGGTACGAGCGCCCAGCTCGACGCCCTCACCCAGCAGGTGCTCGGCGGCACCATCGCCCCGGCCGACCTGGCCACCCAGCTGGCGACGATCAGTGGCACCTTCGACGCCATCGCGGCGCAGGGCCAGCCCTTGGCGGACGGCGCAGCGGGACTCGGCGCCCTGTCGACCGGGATCGCCCAGACCTCGGCCGGCGCCGATCAGCTCGCCGGCGGATCCGCGGCGCTGCGCTCGGGCGCGGACGACCTCGCGAGTGGTGTCGGCTCGCTGTCCGACGGCCTGTCGACGCTCTCGACGGGAACCGCCTCCAGTGCCTCAGGCGCCCACCAGCTCGCTGACGGCGCAGGGACCCTGGCCACCGGCCTCAGCGACGGCGCCACCCAGGCGTCGGCCCTCGGCGACATCGATGCCGACCAGACGGCGAGCGTCGTCTCGCAGCCCGTCACGGTCACCACCCACCGTGACAACCCCATCGAGAGCATCGGCGAGGTGATCGGAATGGTGTTCGTGCCCGTCGGCCTCTGGATCGGCGCTCTCGCCATCTTCCTGCTCCTGCGGCCGATCAACGCCACGGCGCTGCAGAGCACGGCGTCCACGAGGCGCCTCGTGATGCGCTCGCTCGCCCGAGCCTCCGGCCTAGCCCTCGCCCAGGCGGTGCTCGTGGTGTCGCTGCTGCACACAGTGCTCGGGGTGAGCTGGGAGACCTTGCCGGCGACCCTCTCGTTCGCGATGCTGATGGCGCTGGCCTTCTCCGCCATCCACCAGTTCCTGACCGTGGCGTTCGGCCGCGTCGGCATCGTCATCTCGTTGCTGCTCGTGATAGTCCAGCTCACATCCGCGGGCGGGATCTACCCCGTGGAGATCCTGGCCGTGCCGTACCAGATCATCACGCCCTTCCTCCCGCTCACCTGGGCGGTGCAGGGCATGCAGCAGATCATCGCCGGCGCCGGGGGAGCATCCGTGGCCGCTGCGGCCGCCGGTCTCGCAGCGCTCGGACTGCTGGCCCTCCTCGGCTCGTTCGTCGCCGTGGCCCGCAAGCGCGGTGCCAGGTCATGGGGCTTTGCACTCGCCCGGGGGTGATCGCAACCCCCGGGTCGGGGCCGGCCGCCCGCTGGTAGCCTGAGAGAACGCAAGGAGGCGCTGGCCGACAGGCCGGTGTCGGAAAAGGATCGTCGCCATCTCGCAGCCCACTCAGACCCCGAACCGCGACCAGTCCTACAGCATGGTCGTGGTGTCCAACCGCCTGCCCGTCGATCACGTCGTCAACGCCGACGGCTCCGCCGGCTGGAAGTCGTCGCCAGGCGGACTCGTCACTGCCCTCGAGCCCGTGATGCGCGCGGCCGAGGGCGCCTGGATCGGCTGGGCCGGAGTCGCCGACACCGAGTTCGAACCCTTCGAGAACGACGGCATCGAGATCATCCCGGTTCCGCTCAGCGCGTCCGAGGTCGAGCAGTACTACGAGGGCTTCTCCAACGACACCCTGTGGCCGCTCTACCACGACGTCATCGCCCCGCCGCAGTACCACCGCGAGTGGTGGGAGGCCTACGTGCTGGTCAACCGGCGCTTCGCCGAAGCCGCAGCCCGCTATGCGGCGAACGAGGCCGTGGTCTGGGTGCAGGACTACCAGCTGCAGCTCGTTCCGGAGATGCTGCGCGAGCTCCGCCCCGACCTCGTCATCGGATTCTTCGACCACATCCCGTTCCCGCCCTACGGCATCTTCTCCCAGCTCCCGTGGCGCAAGCAGATCCTGAAGGGGTTGCTCGGCGCCGACGTCATCGGGTTCCAGCGGGTGGCGGATGCCGGCAACTTCACCCGTGCCGTACGCCGCCTCTACGGTTTCACGACCCGCGGCAACGTCGTCGAGGTCATCGGCGACGACGGAGACGTGCGACACGTCGTCGCTCGCACCTTCCCGATCTCGATCGACGTCGACGGCTACGAGGAGATCGCAGCCAGGCCGGAGGTCCAGGAGCGCGCCCGCCAGATCCGGCACGACCTCGGAGACCCGAAGGTCGTCATGCTCGGCGTCGACAGGCTCGATTACACCAAGGGCATCGGCCACAGGCTGAAGGCGTACGGCGAACTGCTCGCCGAGGGCAGGCTGCAGGTGGAGGACGTGACGCTGGTGCAGGTCGCCAGCCCCAGCCGCGAGCGCGTCGCCACCTACATGGCCCTCCGTGACGAGATCGAGCTGCAGGTCGGGCGCCTGAACGGCGAGTACTCCACCATCAGTCACAGCGCCATCGCCTACCTGCACCATGGCTACCCCCGTGAGGAGATGGTGGCGCTCTACCTGGCCGCCGACGTCATGCTGGTCACGGCCCTCCGCGACGGCATGAACCTGGTCGCCAAGGAGTACGTCGCCTGCCGCCGCGACAACAGCGGCGTCATGGTGCTGAGCGAATTCGCCGGCGCCTCCGATGAGCTGCGCCAGGCGATCATCGTGAACCCCCACGACATCGCAGGCCTGAAGGACGCCATCGTCGCGGCCGTCGAGATGCCGAAGAGGGAGCAGGCCAAGCGGATGCGGGCCCTGCGCAAGTCCGTGCACGGGAACACCGTGAACGACTGGTCGAAGTCGTTCCTCGACACCCTCACCGGGCGTGCAGCCGTTCCCCGCGGCATCCCCGAGACCCTCGTGAATGCTCTCCGCGAGCTCGCATCGGCCGATCAGCTCCTCGTCGCCCTCGACTTCGACGGCACCCTGGCTCCGCACGTCGACCAGCCGGAGGAGGCACGCGCCCTCGACAGCGCTCGCGAGGCCGTGCTCAGGCTCATCCGCCTGGCCGACACCCGTGTCGCCTTCGTCTCCGGACGCGCACTCGTGAGCCTGCAGCAGGTCGCCGATCCGCCGGAGGACGTCCTGCTCACGGGGTCACACGGTGTCGAGCTCAAGCTCGACCAGCCCGATGTCACCCTCGATCTGCTCGCCAGCGAGATCGACAGACTCGAGCACGTCACGGCGATCCTCGAACGCATCGCGGGCAGTGCCGAGGGTGCGTGGGTGGAACGCAAGCCGGCCGGCCTCGCGCTGCACACCCGCCTACTGTCGCCAGCGGCCGGCCAGAGCCTGCAGCGCAGCGCCCGCACCAGGGTTCGTGCAGCCGAACCCGGTCTCACGGTGCGCGAGGGCAAGAACGTCATCGAGTTCGCGCTGCGGCCGGGCAACAAGGGCGACGCCATCGCGAAACTCCGTGAGCACACCGATGCCACGAGCGTCTTCTACGCCGGAGACGACGTGACCGATGAAGACGCCTTCGTCGCCCTCGGGGCCGACGACCTCGGCATGAAGATCGGACAGGGACGCACCGCGGCCGGGCACAGGGTGCGCGGTCCGGAGGAGGTCGCCGAGGCGCTCGCGCTGCTGGCCGACTTCCGAGCCGGATTCCTCGAGGCGCAGAAGCGCGAGCGTGCGAACACCGGCGCGCATCCGGTCATCACGGGCTGACCCCGCGATGCGCGGGGGTCGGGCCGTTCGCCGATCCGCGCGCGGCCTGCGGCATCCGTCGTATGCGAAATGGGCATGTTCGCAGGTCATAGACTTCTGACCATGGCGGAGATCGATCTGAAACCACGTTCGCGAGTAGTCACCGATGGCATCGAAGCCACCACGAGCCGCGGCATGCTGCGCGCCGTCGGCATGGGTGATGAGGACTGGGACAAGCCCCAGATCGGCATCGCGAGCTCGTGGAACGAGATCACCCCCTGCAACCTGAGTCTCGACAGACTGGCCCAGGGCGCGAAGGAGGGCGTGCACTCCGGCGGCGGCTACCCGCTGCAGTTCGGCACCATCTCCGTCTCCGACGGCATCTCGATGGGTCACGAGGGCATGCACTTCTCGCTGGTGTCGCGCGAGGTCATCGCCGACAGCGTCGAGGTCGTCATGAACGCCGAGCGCCTCGACGGTTCCGTGCTGCTGGCCGGATGCGACAAGTCGCTGCCCGGCATGCTCATGGCCGCCGCCCGCCTCGACCTGGCATCGGTGTTCCTCTACGCCGGCTCGATCGCTCCGGGCTGGGTCAAGCTCAGCGACGGCACCGAGAAGGAGGTCACGATCATCGACTCGTTCGAGGCCGTCGGCGCCTGCAAGGCCGGGACCATGAGCGAAGAGGACCTGAAGCGCATCGAGTGCGCCATCGCGCCGGGCGAAGGCGCCTGCGGCGGCATGTACACGGCCAACACCATGGCATCCGTCGCCGAAGCCCTCGGCATGAGCCTGCCCGGCTCGGCATCGCCGCCCTCCGCTGACCGTCGCCGCGACTACTTCGCCCACCGCTCGGGCGAGGCCGTCGTCAACATGCTGCGCCTCGGCCTGACGGCCCGCGACATCATGACCAAGAAGGCGTTCGAGAACGCCATCACCGTCGCCATGGCCCTCGGCGGCTCGACCAACGTCGTGCTGCACCTGCTGGCCATTGCTCACGAGGCCGAGGTCGAGCTCACGCTCGACGACTTCAACCGCATCGGCGACAAGGTGCCGCACCTCGCCGACATGAAGCCATTCGGCAAGTACGTCATGAACGACGTCGACCGTCACGGCGGCATCCCCGTGCTCATGAAGGCCCTGCTCGACGCCGGCCTCATCCACGGCGACGCCCTCACGGTGACGGGCAAGACCGTCGCCGAGAACCTCGAGGCGCTGAACCCGATGCCGCTCGACGGCGAGGTCATCCGCACCCTCGACAACCCGATCCACGCCACGGGCGGCATCACGATCCTCAAGGGCACCTTCGCTCCCGAGGGCGCCGTCGTCAAGACCGCCGGCTTCGACGCCTCGGTGTTCGCGGGCCCGGCGCGCGTGTTCGAGCGCGAGCGCGGGGCGATGGACGCCCTCACCAACGGTGAGATCAAGGCTGGAGACGTGATCGTCATCCGCTACGAGGGTCCGAAGGGCGGCCCCGGCATGCGCGAGATGCTCGCGATCACCGCCGCCATCAAGGGCGCAGGCCTCGGAAAAGATGTACTACTCTTGACTGACGGTCGATTCTCAGGCGGCACAACCGGACTGTGTATCGGCCACATAGCACCCGAAGCGGTGGACGCAGGTCCTATCGCCTTCGTGCGCGATGGTGATCTCATTAGGGTCGATATCGCAGCTCGCTCCCTCGACCTACTTGTCGACGAGGCTGAGCTGGTTGCTCGCCGTGAAGGCTGGGCTCCGCTTCCCCCGCGCTACACCCGTGGCGTCCTCGCGAAGTACTCCAAGCTCGTGCACTCCGCCGCTGTCGGCGCAGTCACAGGCTGATCTTCGCGCCAGATCATCCATACGCAATCAAGGGACCACACACGCATGTCCACGGAAACCTTCCCCGTGCCATCGCCCGCTGCCCCCTCTCCGAAGGGGCCTGAACTGCTGACCGGGGCCCAGGCCGTCGTCCGCACGCTGGAGCTGCTCGGCATCACCGACGTCTTCGGCCTGCCCGGTGGCGCCATCCTCCCCGTCTACGACCCCCTCATGGACTCCACCAAGCTCCGCCACATCCTGGTGCGGCACGAGCAGGGTGCCGGCCACGCCGCCGAGGGCTACGCATCGTCGAGCAACAAGCTCGGCGTCTGCATCGCCACCTCCGGCCCCGGCGCGACGAACCTGGTCACGGCCATCGCCGACGCGCACATGGACTCGGTCCCGATGCTCGCCATCACCGGCCAGGTCTTCTCCACCCTCATGGGAACGGATGCCTTCCAGGAGGCCGACATCGTGGGCATCACGATGCCGATCACCAAGCACTCCTTCCTCGTGACCGACGCCAACGACATCCCGTCGACCATCGCCGCGGCGATGCACATCGCGACCACGGGGCGACCCGGCCCGGTGCTGGTCGACATCACCAAGGACGCGCAGCAGGACACGGTGCCGTTCATCTGGCCGCCCAAGGTCGACCTCCCCGGCTACCGCCCGGTCATGAAGGCGCACGGAAAGCAGATCCACGCTGCGGCGCAGCTCTTCGCCGAGGCGAAGAAGCCCGTGCTCTACGTGGGTGGCGGCGTCATCCGTTCGCAGGCGTCGGAGGAGCTGCTTGCCCTCGCTGAGACGACGGGCGCTCCGGTGGTCACCACGCTCATGGCGCGCGGCGCGTTCCCCGACTCGCACCCGCAGCACCTGGGCATGCCCGGCATGCACGGCACGGTCCCGGCCGTACTCGCGCTGCAGGAGGCCGATCTGCTGATCTCCCTCGGAGCCCGCTTCGACGACCGTGTGACCGGCAAGGCGTCGCTGTTCGCCCCCAACGCCAAGGTCGTGCACGTCGACGTCGACCCCGCCGAGATCTCGAAGATCCGCGTCGCCGACGTTCCCATCGTGGGAGACGCGCGCGACGTGATCATCGACCTGACGGCGGCCTACGCCGAAGCGGTCCGCGATGCTCCGGCAGACATCAAGGACTGGTGGGAGTACCTCGACGGACTCCGCACCGAGTTCCCGCTCGGCTACGCTCCGACGACCGACGGCGCCCTGGCTCCGCAGTACGTGATCAGCCGTATCGGCGAACTCACCGGCCCCGAGGGCGTCTACGCCGCCGGCGTCGGCCAGCACCAGATGTGGGCGGCGCAGTTCATCAAGTACGAGCGTCCCAACTCCTGGCTCAACTCCGGCGGCGCCGGAACCATGGGCTACGCGGTTCCGGCCGCGATGGGAGCCAAGGTCGCCCAGCCCGACCGCCACGTGTGGGCGATCGACGGCGACGGATGCTTCCAGATGACCAATCAGGAGCTCGCGACCTGCACGATCAACGACATCCCCATCAAGGTGGCCGTGATCAACAACTCCTCGCTCGGCATGGTGCGGCAGTGGCAGACCCTGTTCTACGAGGGCCGCTACTCCAACACCGACCTCAACACCGGTGCCGACACCATCCGCGTTCCCGACTTCGTGAAGCTGGCCGAGGCCTACGGGGCCCTCGGCATCCGTGTCACGAAGGAGGAGGAGGTGGATGCCGCCATCAAGCTCGCGCTGGAGACGAACGACCGCCCCGTCGTCATCGACTTCGTCGTGAGCCGCGACTCCATGGTCTGGCCGATGGTGCCGCAGGGCGTCTCGAACAACTACGTGCAGTACGCACGCGACCACAGCCCGGCATTCGACGAGGAGGCGTAGCCACCATGAGCACCCATGTCCTGTCCCTCCTCGTCGAGGACAAGCCCGGTCTGCTGACCCGTGTCGCCGGCCTGTTCGCACGCCGCGGCTTCAACATCGAGAGCCTCGCCGTCGGCAAGAGCGAGATCGAGGGTCTGTCCCGCATCACCGTCGTGGTCGATGTCGAGGACCTTCCGCTCGAGCAGGTCACGAAGCAGCTCAACAAGCTCATCAACGTGATCAAGATCGTCGAGCTCGACACCGCCCAGTCGGTGCAGCGCGAGCACCTCCTCATCAAGGTGCGTGTCGACAACGCCACGCGGTCGCAGGTGCTCGAGGCCGTCAACCTGTTCCGCGCCCGCGTCGTCGACGTGGCCACGGACGCCCTCGTCATCGAGGTCACCGGCGACTCGGGCAAGACCAACGCGTTCCTCAAGGTGCTCGAGCCCTACGGCATCAAGGAGATCGCCCAGTCGGGCCTCCTCGCCATCGGTCGCGGGTCGAAGTCCATCACCGAGCGCGTCTTCAAGAACTAGCGCCTTCACGAATTAGCTGTACGAACACAAGGAGAGAAACACCAATGGCTGAGATCTACTACGACAAGGACGCCGACCTGGCGATCATCCAGGGCAAGAAGGTCGCCGTGGTCGGCTACGGCTCGCAGGGCCACGCGCACGCGCAGAACCTCCGCGACTCGGGCGTCGAGGTCGTCATCGGACTCAAGGAGGGCTCGAAGTCGAAGCCCAAGGCCGAAGAGGCCGGATTCCGCGTGCTGAGCGTCGCCGAGGCAGCAGCCTGGGCCGACGTCATCGTCATCCTGGCTCCCGACCAGTTCCAGCGTCACATCTACGCCGAGTCCATCAAGGACAACCTGGCCGACGGCAAGACCCTCGTCTTCGGACACGGCTTCAACATCCGCTTCGGCTACATCGAGGCCCCCGAGGGTGTCGACGTGATCATGGTCGCCCCCAAGGGACCGGGCCACACCGTTCGCCGCGAGTACGAGGCCGGCCGCGGCGTTCCCGTGATCGTCGCCGTCGAGAAGGACGCCACCGGCAACGCCTGGCCGACCACGCTGAGCTACGCCAAGGCCATCGGCGGCCTCCGTGCCGGCGGCATCAAGACCACCTTCACCGAGGAGACCGAGACCGACCTGTTCGGCGAGCAGGCCGTGCTCTGCGGCGGCGTGTCGCAGCTCGTCCAGTACGGCTTCGAGACCCTGACCGAGGCCGGCTACCAGCCGCAGGTCGCCTACTTCGAGGTGCTGCACGAGCTCAAGCTCATCGTCGACCTCATGTGGGAGGGTGGCATCGCCAAGCAGCGTTGGAGCGTCTCCGACACGGCCGAGTACGGCGACTACGTCTCCGGCCCCCGCGTCATCGACCCGAGCGTCAAGGAGAACATGCAGGCCGTTCTCGCCGACATCCAGTCGGGTGCCTTCGCCGAGCGCTTCATCGCCGACCAGGATGCCGGAGCCCCCGAGTTCCTCGCGCTCCGCGCCAAGGGCGAGGCCCACCCGATCGAGGCCACGGGCCGCGAGCTGCGCAAGCTGTTCGCGTGGAACGCGTCGAACGACGACGACTACGTCGACGGCGAGGTCGCGCGCTAGTCGCGCTGGGCTCACCACACCACTCCCGCGCTACCGGAACTCCGCCGCGCTGCTGTTCTTTCAGCAGCGCGGCGGGGATTCGGTAGCGCGACCTCGTTTCAGGAGCACCATGACAGCTGTCGAGATCGCCGTACAGGACCTGGCCGGCGTCCGCATCGCCCTCGAGGAGGGCGCCGACCGCATCGAGCTGTGCATCGCCCTCGACCTCGGCGGGCTCACGCCGTCGATCGGGCTCGTCGAGGCGGCGGTCGCGGCGGCAGCCGAAGCGCGGGTAACCGACTTCGTTCACGTGCTCGTGCGCCCGCGCGGCGGCGGCTTCGTCTACGACGAGAGCGAACTCGCCGTCATCGAGCGCGACATCCGCGCCGTCTTCGCGGCAGGCGCCGACGGGATCGTCGTCGGCGCGGCCCACGCCGACGGCACGCTCGACGAGACTGCGCTCGCGCGCTTCGTCGAGGCATCCGATGGCATCGCCGTCACAGTGCACCGCGTCATCGACGCCGCACCCGACCCCGTCGGGGCGCTCCGCCCACTCGCTGCTCTCGGCGTCAGCAGAGTGCTGAGCTCCGGGGGAGCTGCGGACTGCCGCGCCGGGGCGGCCGTGCTGGAACGGATGCGGGACGCCAGCGGCGGCGCCGTGCAGATCATGGCGGGCGGCGGCGTGCGTGTCGAGGACATCGCGCTGCTGGTCGCATCCGGCGTCGACGCCGTGCACCTGTCGGCTCGAGGGCGCACGGAACGTGGCGGCGCCAGCGGGCCGGGCGGGGGAGCGGCAGGCTTCGACGTGACGGACCGCGCCCTCGTGAGCGCCGCGGTCGCTGCCGCTCGGGCCACGCAGCGCTGACCCCGGCCACCGCACTGCCGTTCCACCCGGGGTCGATCTCGGCGGGCTGATCCGGCTGTGCCGACGGGTGGCCATCGACCCTCCCGGTAGTCTGAGTGAATGGCTGCAGCACGCGACGACGACGCTCTCAACTGGGCGGGCGACGACGATCCGACGCTCGTGGCGAAGGACTCGGACGCCGTGACGGATGACGCAGTGCAGGAAGCCGTGCCGACGAAGCCCGGCGCCGAGGCCGGAGCCCTTCCCGCCGGCTGGACTCCCGTGGGGGAGCCGGGCCGCGTCGAGGACGCCGAGACGACGGATGCAGCATCCGACGCTCCTGCGCAGACCAGTTCCGCCACTCTCATCACGCTCGGCGTACTCGGCGGCGTCTACCTGATCTACATGCTCGGGTGGGGCGTGGTCGCGACGCGGATGTCGACGGGGACCCTCGATCCCGTGGCGCAGTTCATGTTCGGACTCGGCAACTGGTTCGCCATCCTCGCCGTCCCGCTCTGGTTCGGCGTGACGCTCTGGCTCACGGCCGGCCGACCCCGCCGTCGGCTGATCTGGCTGTTCGCCGGAGTCGTGGTTCTGCTTCCATTGCCGTTCCTCCTCGGAACGGGGGTGACCTCGTGAGCGCCGAGACCATCGACTCCGCCGAGTCGACCCGCCCCGCCACCCCGCTCTGGCTGGCGGTCGCCCTCGCCGTGCTGTTCGGCCTGTTCTACGCCTACGACGTGTTCGAGGCCCTCGGCAACCTCATCGGGATCTCCGATTTCGCCAATCAGCTCGACGCATCGATCAACGGCTTCGGCTGGACGCTGCTCGTGCTCGGCCTCGTGCTGCCGCTCGCACTGTTCGCGACGGCGTTCGCGCTCGGTCGTCACCGCGGCCCGCTTGCACAGATCGCCTTCTACGCCGTCGGCCTCGGCGTGTCGGCAGCGCTCAGCCTCGACATCATCGCGGCGTTCGCCCGCTGGATCCCGATCGGCTGATCCCCGCGCTCACAGGGCGGCGAAGAGGCACAACCCGATCAGCACCACCTGGGCGATGAGCCGCGGAACGAGCGGGATCGACAGGGACCGGAAGGTCTCCGGATGCCGTGCCGCGTACGCGTTCGCCGGGAAGACGCAGACCAGGAACACGGCGAGCAGGATGCCGGCGGCGAACTGCGTCGCCGGGATCAGCAGGCCGATGCCGCCGGCGATCTCGCAGACGCCGGTGAAGCGCACCAGGTTGATCGGGCTCAGCACGCCCTCGCGCCGCATCCGGGGCGGGATCATCTTCGCCATGATCTTCGCGGATCCTCGACGGAAATGGTTGACGCCCATCCCGATGAAGACGATGGCGAGAAGGATGCGCACCACCCACTGGGCGATCTCGACGATGTCGTGCGCCGTCATGAATTCCTTTCGACTTCGAGGCCTCGGCTAGAGTTTCACATGATTGCGTCCCCGTGACGGCGACGCGCGTCATCTCCCTCTGCTGCAAAGGAATCGATTCGTCGTGTCAAAGCCGGTCGTGCTGATCGCTGAAATCCTCTCGCCCGCCACGATCGACGCACTCGGTCCCGACTTCGACGTCCGCCAGGTCGACGGAACGGATCGGCCGGCGCTGTTCGCCGCCCTCGCCGATGCGAATGCCATCCTCGTGCGCAGCGCCACGCAGGTCGACGCCGAGGCCATCGCCGCGGCGCCGAAGCTGCAGGTCATCGCCCGTGCCGGCGTCGGCCTCGACAACGTCGACATCAAGGCAGCCACCACGGCCGGCGTCATGGTCGTGAACGCGCCCACCTCCAACATCATCTCGGCGGCCGAGCTCACGGTGGGCCACATCCTGAGCCTCGCCCGCCACATCCCGGCGGCGCACAACGCTCTCGCCCAGGGGCAGTGGAAGCGGTCGGCCTACACCGGCACCGAGCTCTACGAGAAGACCGTCGGCATCATCGGCCTCGGCCGCATCGGTGCGCTCATCACGGCCCGCCTGCAGGCCTTCGGCACCAACGTGATCGCCTACGACCCCTACATCACCAGCGCCCGCGCCCAGCAGCTCGGCGTGCAGCCTGTGAGCCTCGACGAACTGCTGGAGCAGTCCGACTTCGTCACCATCCACATGCCGAAGACGCCAGAGACCACGGGCATGATCAGCACCGAGCAGCTCGCGAAGATGAAGAAGACGGCCTACGTCGTCAACGTCGCCCGCGGCGGCCTCATCGACGAGGACGCCCTGCACGACGCCCTCGTCGCCGGTGAGATCGCCGGAGCCGGACTCGATGTCTTCGTGAGCGAGCCGCCGAAGGACTCGCCGCTCCTCGCCCTCCCCAACGTCGTCGTCACCCCGCACCTCGGCGCGTCGACCGACGAGGCTCAGGAGAAGGCCGGTGTCTCGGTGGCGAAGTCGGTGCGCCTCGCCCTCGCCGGCGAGCTGGTTCCGGATGCCGTGAACGTCGCCGGCGGCGTCATCGACCCGTACGTGCGTCCGGGCATCCCCCTGCTCGAGAAGCTCGGCCAGGTGTTCTCCGGCCTCGCGCACTCCAGCCCGCTCACCAGCGTCGACGTCGAGGTGCGCGGCGAGCTCGCCGACTACGACGTGAGCGTGCTGAAGCTCGCTGCTCTCAAGGGCGTGTTCACGAACGTCGTGAGCGAGACGGTCTCCTACGTCAACGCCCCGCTGCTCGCCGAGCAGCGCGGCATCGGCGTGCGCCTCATCACCGATGCGGTCTCCGAGGAGTACCGCAACGTGATCACCCTTCGCGGTGCCCTGGCCGACGGCACCCAGGTCTCGGTCTCGGGAACACTGACGGGCACGAAGCAGACCGAGAAGATCGTCGAGATCAACGGCTACGACGTCGAGGTGCCGATCGCGAAGAACCTCATCGTCATGCAGTACACCGACCGTCCGGGCATCGTCGCCGTCTACGGCCGCGAGTTCGGCGAGGCCGGCATCAACATCGCCGGCATGCAGATCGCCCGCCACACGGCGGGCGGCGAGGCCCTCAGCGTGCTGACCGTCGACTCGCCGGTTCCCGCCGAGATCCTCGACGCCGTGCGCGTCGCCATCGCCGCCGACGTGATGATCGAGATCGACATCACCGAGTAGAACGCGCAGACAGACATGACGAAGGCCCCGGATGCGAGCATCCGGGGCCTTCGTCGTTCGGAGGTCGTGCAGGCTAGAGCTCGGGTGTCGAGCTCTCGTTGCGGGTGACCTGGCTGCCGTTGGCGGGATCGACGGAGGTCGCCGTGACCGACGTCGACTGGCGACGACGGAACATCAGCACGAGGCCGATGATCACGATCACGACGCCCGCGATCATGAGCACGTAGCCCACCATGTCGAGGTTGATCCATTCGACCTCGACATTGAGTGCCCAGACGAGGATCGCTCCGACGGCGATGAGGAAGATGCCCAGACCGATACTCATCGGGTCAGGCCTTGTTGCCCGAGACGACGCGGATGAGCCAGGCGATGATCGCGATCACCGCGAGGATGATTCCGACCCAGAGGAGCCAGCTCAGCGCGCTGTTCAGGCCGCCGAGGATGGCGAGGACGACGGCGACGACGATGATGATGATGAAGAGGAGATTCATGGTGGATCCTTTCGTGGGGAACCGGTTCAGCGCCGATTCACGACGAGAGGAGACGTCCGCTCGCAGCTTCATCGACACCTGAGCCCCTGATCGGGGGCAACCCGACGATACTCAGCATCTGCGCCCAGAGATAGACCGTTGCGGGCGAGTCGGATCTGTGATTACGGCGTGGACGAGCCGACATCGCACGACGACTACGCTGGAATGACACCTTTTCACCGCTGCGAGGAGCGAAATGTCGCGTGTCATCTCCCTGGCCGTCATCCCCGGTGACGGCATCGGTCCCGAAGTCGTCACCGAGGGTCTCAAGGTGCTCGATGCCGTGACGGATGGCGGCGACGTCGCCTTCGAGAAGACCACCTTCGCGCTGGGAGCCGCACGCTACCTCGAGACCGGGGACACGCTCACCGACGAGGACCTCGCGGCGATCTCTGGTCAGGATGCCATCCTGCTCGGTGCCGTCGGCGGTGTTCCCGGAGATCCCCGCCTCGCCGGCGCGAACATCGAGCGCGGGCTGTTGCTGAAGCTGCGTTTCTCCCTCGACCACTACGTGAACCTGCGGCCGTCGGTGCTGCACGCCGGCGTCACGAGCCCACTGGCCGATCCCGGCGCGATCGACTTCGTCGTCGTGCGTGAGGGAACCGAAGGACCGTACGTGGGCAACGGCGGCTCGATCCGCCAGGGCACGCCGCACGAGGTCGCCAACGAGGTGTCGGTCAACACGGCCTACGGCGTCGAACGCGTCGTGCGGCACGCCTTCGGAGTGGCATCCGCTCGCCCCCGGAAGCACCTCACGCTGGTGCACAAGACCAACGTGCTCGTCTTCGCCGGCGGCATCTGGAAGCGGGTCGTCGACGAGGTGGGTGCCGAGTTCCCCGACGTCACGGTCGACTACCTGCACGTCGACGCGGCCACGATCTTCCTGGTGACGAATCCTGCTAGATTCGATGTCATCGTCACGGACAACCTCTTCGGCGACATCCTCACCGATCTTGCGGCCGCGATCAGCGGCGGCATCGGCCTCGCAGCCTCCGGCAACATCAACCCGGACGGCCGATTCCCCAGCATGTTCGAGCCGGTGCACGGTTCCGCGCCCGACATCGCCGGGAAGGGCATCGCCGACCCGACTGCCGCCATCCTCTCCGTCGCGCTGCTGCTCGATCACCTCGGGCTCACGGATGCAGCGACTCGAGTGCAGGCGGCCGTCGCAGCCGACATCGCCGAACGTGGTGAGGCCTCCAGGTCGACGTCCGAGATCGGCACAGCGATCGCCGACCGGATTCGCGCACACTAGACGTAATCGAAGAAAGAGCAGCCCATGACGATCCAGCTTCCCCTCGCAAGCCAGAGCCTCATCTGGCAGGTCGTGCGCAATGACAGCCCCGTCTCCGTCGAGGAGCGCGAGGCCATCCTCGCCGACCCCGGATTCGGCAATCACTTCACCGATCACATGGTCGACGTGTGCTGGTCGGAGAAGGGCGGCTGGCACCGACCGCGCGTCTCGCCCTACGGTCCCATCCAGCTCGACCCGGCGGCCGCCGTGCTGCACTACGCGCAGGAGATCTTCGAGGGCCTCAAGGCCTACAGGCACGCCGACGGTTCCGTGTGGACGTTCCGTCCCTACGAGAACGCCGCGCGGATGCAGCGCTCGGCGCACAGGCTCGCCCTGCCGGAGCTGCCGTCCGAGCACTTCATCGCCTCGCTCAAGCAGCTCGTCGCCGTCGACGCCGACTGGGTGCCCACGGCGCCGGAGACCAGCCTCTACCTGCGTCCGTTCATGTTCGCGAAAGAGGCGTTCCTCGGTGTGCGACCGGCCAAGAAGGTCGCCTACTACCTCATCGCCAGCCCCGCCGGCGCCTACTTCAGCGGGGGCGTGCAGCCCGTCAACATCTGGCTGTCGACCGATTACGCCCGCGCCAGCAAGGGCGGAACCGGAGCGGCCAAGACCGGCGGCAACTACGCGTCGAGCCTGCTTCCGCAGGCCGAGGCCTACGAGCACGGCTGCCAGCAGGTGCTGTTCCTCGACGAAGGCAGGTACCTGGAGGAGCTCGGCGGCATGAACATCGTGCTCGTCCGCAAGGACGGGACTCTCATCACGCCGGAGTCCGAGTCGATCCTCGAGGGCATCACGCGCGATTCGGTGCTGCGCCTGGCCGCGGACCGCGGCCACCTCATCGAGCAGCGCAAGGTGACGCTCGACGAGTGGCGTGAGGGTGCGGCATCCGGCGACATCGTCGGAGCCTTCGCCTGCGGCACCGCCGCGGTCATCGTACCGATCGGCCGACTGCTCTCCGAGGACTTCGAGATCGTGCACAACGGCCCGCAGGCCGAGGAACTCGCCCTGTCGCTGCGCGAAGAGCTCACCGGCATCCAGTACGGCCGCGTCGAGGATCGCCACGGCTGGCTGGTGCGTCTCGACGCGTGAGCGGTGGACTGACTGACGCCGCCGCGCTGCAGCTGCGTGCCTTCGAGCGCGACGACACCGAGAGCGTCGTCGCGCTCTGGCACGCCTGCGGACTCGTCGTGCCCTGGAACGACCCGCACCGCGACATCGAGCGCAAGCTCGCCGAGCAGCCCGAGCTGTTCCTCGTGGGGGAGCGCGATGGCCGCGTCGTGGCCTCGGTCATGATCGGCTACGACGGTCACCGCGGCTGGATGAACTACCTCGCCGTCGACCCGGCCGAACAGGGTCGGGGCCACGGGCGAGCCCTGGTGCGGGAGGCCGAGCGGATGCTGACAGCACGCGGATGCCCCAAGCTCAACCTCCAGGTGCGCGGCACGAACACCGCAGCCCTCGGCTTCTACGAGGCGATCGGCTACGCGCCCGACAACGCCGTGAGTCTGGGCAAGCGTCTCATCGCCGACGACTGAGGAGTCGGTGCAGCTGCGGCATCCGCCCGCCGTGTGAAGGCATCGCCGCGGACCCACCCGCGAATTCCGGGGCCTCTGCCGCCCGCGGCCTTCACAACGCGTACGCGTCGCCTTCACACGACGGGAGGTGGGCGGCGCTGGACTGCGCCCGGTAGCGTTGAGCCATGAAGATCGCACGGTTCAGCCACGACAATCGCATCGCTTTCGGAATCGTCGACGACGACGACCTGGTCGTCCTGGCGGGCGACCCGATGTTCGCCGGCTACGACACCACGGGGGAGCGGGTTCCGATCGCGGATGCCACCCTTCTGGCTCCGTCGATCCCACGGTCGAAGGTGGTCGGCGTCGGCAAGAACTACCGCGACCACGCCACCGAGATGGGCACGGCCGTTCCGGACGAGCCGCTGCTGTTTCTCAAGCCGAACACCGCCGTCACGGGACCCGGCGACTACATCGTCCTGCCGAAGCAGAGCAGCCGCGTCGAGTTCGAGGGCGAACTCGCCATCGTGATCGGCACGATCACCAAGAACGTGACCGAGGAGAAGGCCATGGAGCACGTCTTCGGCTTCACCATCGCCAACGACGTGACCGCGCGCGACCTGCAGAAGTCCGACGGCCAATGGACGCGCGCGAAGGGCTTCGACTCGTTCTGCCCGATCGGTCCGATCGTCGACACCGAGTTCGACTTCCCGTCGGCCGAGATCGTCACGCGCGTCAACGGCGTGGTGAAGCAGCAGGCGCCGCTCACCGACATGGTGCACGACATCGAGACGATCATCGCGTACGCGTCGAGCGTCTTCACGCTCCTGCCGGGCGACATCATCCTGACCGGCACTCCGGCCGGCGTCGGCCCGATCGAGAACGGCGACACCGTCGAGGTCGAGATCACCGGGCTCGGCATCCTGACGAACCCTGTCGTGCGTCCGCGCGGCTGAGTCTCAGGTCGGCCTGCCGAGCGCCGTAAGCGCGTCGGCGACGTCCTGCTCGTCGTTCCAGAGGTGGAACGCCACGCGGGCGCATCCGGCGCGCCCCGATGCAGTGATCCCCGATGCCGTGAGCCGGGCGAGGTCGCTGCCATCGGCGTCGGGCCAGGTGATGATCGCCTGACCGGGCCGACGTTCGAGCCCCAGCCCGTCGGTGAACGCCCCGGCCAGCCCGGTGACGTGAGTGTGCACCTCCGCGATGTCGAGCGCCGCGAAGAGCCCGATGGCAGCCTCCGCTCCCACCCAGATCGGCCATGCCGGTGAGACGTCGAAGCGGCGGGCATCGGTGGCGAGGGTCATCGCCGGGCCGTAGCACGACGACCAGGGGTCCACTCCCGCGTACCAGCCCGTCTGCGTCGGCGCCACCGCGTCGGCGAAGGTCGCCGAGATGGTGAGGAACGCGGCTCCACGAGGGGCGCACAGCCACTTGTAAGAGTGGCAGATCGTGGCGTCGAAGAGCGCTGCGTCCACCGGCATCCAGCCGACGGCCTGCGTGGTGTCGCAGAGGGTGCGGGAGCCGTGCCGGCGCGCGGCCGCCACGATGGCGTCGGCATCGGCGACGGCACCGGAAGCGGACTGCACGAGTGAGAAGGCGATCAGCCACGTCGATCCGCTGACCGACGCCGCCAACTCGGCCACCGGCACCGAGCGCACCACGACGCCCCGGTGCGCCTGGCTTAAGAACGGGAACACGATCGAGCTGAAGTCGCCGTCGGCGCAGAGCACCTCGGCACCGTCGGGAACGCTCGCCGCTATCACAGCGGCCATGACGGAGGTCTGCGAGCCGATGGCGACGCGGGAGGCGTCGACGCCCACGAGGGAGGCGTAGGAACTCCGGGTTCGTTCGACCACGGCCGTGTAGTCGACCGCGCAGGCCTCACCCCGAGCCCAGCGCTCGGCATCGCCACGCATGGCGGCGCTGGTCTCCAGCGACGGCAGGCCGAGCGTGCAGGCGGCGAGGTAGCCGCGACCGGCGGCGAAGCCGACGCGAGCCTCATCGAGGGTGAGTCGGGTGCTGACTGTGGTCATGCCTCCATCGTGCGACGGACGCTCTCATTCGACAATCGCAGATGAGTGCTGTCATTCATAACGTGGCATTATGTGATGACCGAACCCGCGCTGCGCGCCCGTATCTGCGTCCCGCTACTGAGATCACGACAGCGTCGCGAAAGAACGACGGCGCAGAACTAGGAGGACACCATGGTCGGCACGCCCGACATCGACATCGACTCGCATGCGTTGCGCG
This sequence comes from Leifsonia sp. Leaf264, assembly GCF_001422325.1. GTDB lineage: Bacteria > Actinomycetota > Actinomycetes > Actinomycetales > Microbacteriaceae > Orlajensenia. The sequence continues at coordinate 483,344 of NZ_LMMR01000001.1, read as the reverse complement.
TCGTGCTGGCCATCGCCGAGCACGGTTCCATCACTGCGGCATCCGAGGCCCTCGGCTACAGCCAGCCGGCCATCAGCCAGCAGATGAAGCGCCTCGAGTCCCGGCTCGGCATGCCCGTGCTCGAGCGCACAGGGCGCAGCATCCGTCTCACCGAGGCCGGAGCGATCCTGGCGAGGCACGCCCAAGCCGTCGCCACGGCGCTGGATGCAGCTGCAGGCGAGATCGCTGAGCTGCGGGGGCTCCGCTCCGGGCGGGTGCGCATCGCGGCCTTCCCCTCGGCGTCGGCCACGATCGTGCCCAGGCTGCTCGCGGTGATGGCGGCACGGCATCCGGCGGTCGCGATCAGCTATCTCGAGGCCGAACCGCCGGAGGCCGTCGCCGCCGTGCGCGAGAACCGCGCCGACATCGCCCTCACGTTCAGCTACCCCGGAGACCGCGACGACCCCCACCGAGAGAGCGCCCGCGGACTGTCGGTGCGCACGGTGGGACAGGAGCCGGTGCACGTCGTGCTTCCGGATGCGCATCCGCAGGCAGCGGCAGCATCCGTCGACCTGGCCGCCCTCAGCGGCGAGAGCTGGATCGCCGGATGCCCGCGCTGCCGCGGTCACCTGGTCGAGCTCTGCGACGCCAGCGGCTACGTTCCGCGCATCGGCTACGAGACCGACAATTTCGTGGCCGTACTCAGCATGGTGGCGGCCGGGCTCGGTGTCGCCACGCTGCCGCGACTGGCCCTCGCCTCGACCCGGCTTCCGGCGGGAGTCGTCGCGCTGCCGACGACGCACGCCGACCACCGCACCCTGCATGTCGTGACTGCCGAAGGAGCAGAACGCGTGCCCGCCATCGGTGCCAGCCTGCGCGCGCTGGCCGGCATCGACCGCACAGAGTGGACCGGCGACGGGGCCTGATGCCGCTGGCTAGACTTGAGGGCGATGTCTGACACCGCGCACCCCTTCTCCACAGCCACCGGAACCGACGTTCGCGTTCGCTTCTGCCCGTCGCCCACCGGAACGCCGCACGTCGGCCTGGTGCGGACGGCGCTCTTCAACTGGGCCTACGCCCGTCACACCGGCGGCAAGCTCATCTTCCGCATCGAGGACACCGACGCAGCGCGCGACAGCGAGGAGAGCTACGAGCAGCTCCTCGATGCCCTGACCTGGCTGAACCTCGACTGGGACGAAGGGGTCGGCGTCGGCGGACCCTACGAGCCGTACCGCCAGTCCCAGCGCAGCGCGATCTACCTCGCCGTGATCGAGCGCCTGAAGGCCTCCGGCCACATCTACGAGAGCTTCTCGAACGCCGAGGAGATCGACGCCCGCAACGAGGCCGCCGGCCGCCCCAAGCAGCTCGGTTACGACAACTTCGACCGCGACCTCACCGACGAGCAGCGCGCGGCCTTCCGAGCCGAAGGACGCGAGCCCGCCCTGCGCCTGCGCGTTCCCGACGACGACCTCTCCTTCACGGACCTCGTGCGCGGCGAGATCACCTTCCCGGCCGGATCGTTCGTCGACTTCGTCGTCGTCCGGCCGAACGGTGCTCCGCTCTACACGCTCGTGAACCCCGTCGACGATGCCATCATGCAGATCACCCATGTGCTGCGAGGCGAGGACATCCTCTCCTCGACTCCGCGCCAGATCGCGCTGTACCACGCCCTCATCGACATCGGGCTGACCACGTTCGTCCCGCAGTTCGGTCACCTGCCCTACGTCATGGGCGACGGCAACAAGAAGCTCTCGAAGCGCGACCCCGAGTCGAACCTGTTCCACCACCGTGACCGCGGCTTCATTCCCGAGGGCCTGGTCAACTACCTGTCGCTGCTCGGCTGGTCGCTCTCGCACGACAGGGATGTCTTCACCGTGGCCGAGATGGTGGCCGCGTTCGACGTGGCCGACGTGAACCCGAACCCGGCGCGTTTCGACCTCAAGAAGGCCGAGTCGATCAACGGCGACCACATCCGCATGCTCGGCGTGCAGGACTTCGCCGCGCGCACGGTTCCCTACCTCGAGGCCGCCGGCATCCTCACCGGCCCCATCACGCCGTCGCAGGAGGCGATCCTCGCCGAAGCGGCCCCGCTCGTGCAGGAGCGCATCGCCCTGCTGGGAGAGGCGCCGGGCATGCTCGGCTTCCTGTTCACGGATGCGGCGAGCCTCGCGTACGACGACGGTGTGGTGTCAGGACTCCCGGCCGACGCGGCTGCCGTGCTCGCGGCATCCGTCGACGTCCTCGATCGTATTCCGCCGCTGGAATGGACTCACGAGACCATTCAGGAGGCTCTGTCCGGCGCCCTCATCGACGGTCTGGGCCTCAAGCCGCGCGTCGCGTACACGCCGTTGCGGGTCGCCGTCTCCGGGCGCCGAGTGTCACCGCCGCTGTTCGAGTCGATGCAGATCCTCGGCAAGGACGACACCCTGGCGCGTCTGACGCGCCTGCAGGGGGAGCTAACCGTCTAGTCGACTCGACGCCCGCGGCACGAGGCTCCCTCGATTTTGAGGGGGCCCCATCCGTAGGTTAGAGTTGCATGTCGGCCGGGGGTTCGCCTGCGGCTGGTGGGGTATGGTGTAATTGGCAACACGGCGGTTTCTGGTACCGTTGTTCTTGGTTCGAGTCCAGGTACCCCAGCTCGAAAGGCCCGGATTTCCGGGCTTTTTCTGTATCTGCAAGAGGGTAGCCAGAGTTGTAATAGGCCGAACTCCCCATAATCTCCCCATAAATTGCGATCGCATCGACGGTCAAGGCACGCAAAAGCGCCCCTCCACCCTGGAGAGGCGCTTCTGCTGGATGAGTCAGGCGGCCGACCGACTGGACAGTCGTTCGAGGACGGCGCGAAGGTCTGGGGCCTTCTTCTTCCTTTCCACATAGATGTCCTGAGTAGTGCGCTGGTCCTCGTGGCCGAGCTGAGCCTGCGCTGCAGCCAAGCCGACGACGTCGGCGATCTCCGATGCGGCGGTCTTGCGGAAGATGTGGCTCGACACCCACTCAAGTTCAGTGCCCTTGGTGACCTTGTTGAGCTGGACAGCGAACCTAGAGCGCCACATCGGACCACCGTCCCGGTTCGTCCAGAGCCACGTCCCGCCGCCGTAGATCGTACGCCGCAGAATGAGTTCCGCGGCAGACTTCGGGACGGCGATCTCGCGGTTGGATGCGTCGGTCTTGGGACGATCCTGACGATGGATGCCGAGGCCCTTCGCGTAGACGAGTGTCGAACGGAGGCGGAGGCAGACGACGTCCTCGCCATCGTCGTTCGTCTCGACGAACACATCATCGGGCTGCAAGGACAGAATCTCCGAGATGCGAGCGCCGGTCCCGAGCATTACGTCGATGAGGTCGATCAGGTCGTTCGTCGGACGAGGTCCCATCGTGCCTGGCGCCGTCCGCCACTCCGAAACGAGTTTGCGGAGCTCGATGAGATCGCCCATGGTCAGGCGCCGCGGGGACTTCTTCGGCACCTCGATCCGGACTGCCGCGGCGACAACGGGGTTCATAGCGATGGCCTTCGCCTTGACCGCTTCGTGGAACACGCCCCGCAGGACAACACGGCAGTTGCGAGCCTCGGAGAGATGGTTCTCCGACACCTCGTCGAGGAAGTCGATGATGTCACCGGCTTCGACTTCGCTGGCTCGGAGCGCTCCGAACCCATCCAAGACGCGGTTGTTGGCGGAGGACCGGTACCGTTCCTCCGTCTGGACCGCGAGTTTTCCCTGCTCTGTAAGTCGCCGTACCCGCGCCAAGTAGAGGTCGATGAACTCAGAGACGAGCGGGTCCTTCGACACCGCGGGTTTGCCGGCACGGGCGCGTCGTCCACACTTATCCTTGATGTCGTCGGCCGCCAGCTCCTTGGACTCGCGGGTCACTTCGATGTCGAATGAGCCGCCACGCAGGTCTCGGCCGCGTCCACGGGAGAACCAGCGGCCGGCGGAAACCTCGACGGGCTCGGTGAAACTCCAGGAGCCGCGGGCGCGGCCGGGCCGCCCTACGCCGGCCATCAGGCAGCCTTCTTCCGGCGGCGGTCCGAGCGCAGGTCGACGCCGACATACTCGTTGTCTTCGCGGACCGCTGCCACGACTGGAGTCGGCTCCTTCTGCTCGGCGGCCCAGTCGATGACGTCCTGCGGCTCCCAGCGGACGTTGCGGCCGACGACGATGGCGGGCGGGAAGGTGATGCCTGCCACCTTGCCGGAACGCCAACGCTCGACGGTCTTGACGGAGACGCAGAAGTATTCCGCGACGTCGTCGAAGGTCCAGACGCGGATGGGGGTTACGGGAGCGATCCCGGCCGGTTCGATTGAAGTCATGCTTTGTGCTTTCTGTGCGGGGTAACTAGATGAGGGCCCCTGAGGGCTTCGTGTTAGTTACATGCGCGGCACACCCCAACTTTCTGATTTCAGACCTTGCTGATGGCACTTCTCATCAGGTCGACGTACTTCACCTCTTTCTCCACGGCGATAACCCGCCCGCCGCCGCCCAACTCAGCCAGCCGCCGCGCCGCGGCCAGCGCAAGACTTCCCCCGCCGGCGAAGGGCTCGAGGATGGTCATGTGTGGTGCCACAGTCAGTTCCGCCAGCCAGGTGGCGAGCGACTCGGCTTTGGCCGTCGGATGCCCGCCGGGTGTTGCGCGTGGCGCGTAACGGACCTGGCTGAACAGGCGTGAGGCCCGCTCGCGGCCAGCGCGGTACTTCTGCCGGCCGCCTTCATCGACGACGGTCGCCGGGCACGTCTCGGCGCACTCCGAATCGGTGCACCGGGGCTCGTGCTCCAGCACGACGTTGCTCGGCCACCGGCCAGCAGCGTGCGCGTCGACCCGACCGTGGCCGCGACGCTGAACACGGACCGCGTGCTCGGCCCGCACCTTCCCGGGCATTCGTGATCGGTCCTCATTTGTTGGGATTCGAACCGCGTCGACATCGAAGGCGTGTGCTTCGCCCGCTCGCAGCGAGCCTCCGAATGTCTGGCCGGGCGCCAGGTTGGCTGCGACAACGATCGGCTCGACAGCCGGGCGCAGACGGGTGTGGCGGCCGTCGACCTGGACGTCGCCGGCCGGGAAGCCGTGACCGCGGAGTGTCACGATCTGATCGAGGATAGTGAACCCCGCATCCTCCAGGGCGGTGGCCACCCGGTGACCGGTCCGCGTGGCGGTGAACGATAGGACGAGCGCGCCGGGACCCAAGGTTCGGCGAACGCCCGCCCAGAAGGCCGAAGAGAAGGCGAGCGAGTCGTGGTCGAACTTCGGCTCGCCCGGCGTCCGGTCGGTCTGGCCGATCCCGAAAGGGGGGTCGGTCAGGACAAGGTCCACGGACCCAGCGGCGATCGTCGGCAGAAGATCGCGGACGTCAGCGTGATGAATCGAGAGGTAGTCAGACAGAGGCACGATCACAGACCCTACATGCGCGGCACGTCGCTCGTCGCGCCGACCGTTGCGCCGCCACCACCGTCAGGCCGGACCTGCGTGGCTGCGTCGGGTTGGGGCCAGCATGAGGCCGTCGAGGCCGTCGACGTACTGCGGGTCGCTCTCGGCCCGGGGCTCGGTCAGGTGGTCGCGAGGGGATTCGTGCCGCCCCTACGTTTGCGGCCCCATCCGCGCGCGCCTCGGTTCACCGCGTCCCGTGCTCGATCCGATCCCCGGCCAGGCTGGTGAACCCGCCCGCCCGCCACAGGCTGGCGATGAGAGTTGACGGTGATTGCGGATCGATGGTCAGCAGTTCACCGTCGCCCACGCCCATCGGCATCTCGTAGTGACCGGCTAGAACGACGACCGGAACCCGCCCGGCATAGACGTCGCTGGGCGGTGGCCCGAGCCGGTGGTGCCGAGCCCATGCGACCTCCTCGTCGGTCAGCATCGTGATCCCGAGGGCCGGGGCGCGATCGAGGAACCTGACTGTGAGCATTTCGGCTGCGGCCGCCGAGAGCCGTCGGTAGAACGCCGGCAGTCCCTCGAGTCGATCGAATCCGCGCGGTGCCGGTTCGACGGCCAGGAAATCAGCGATCACATCGAGCAGATATGCGGGGGAGTCGCAGACGGTAAGGCCGGGCAAGAGGGGGCCATCGGCCAAAATCCGGTTGGCGCGCGGATCCTCGCGCCCCTCGAGACGTTCCGCACGGAGCAGGCCTGCCCGGACCAGGGACTCCGCGAGCGGCTGAGCACCGGACGCGTCGAGGATCCGTAAGTTGAACTGCGATCGACTCCAAAGGATCTTGGCGCGTTCCTCGCCCCACGCGTCGGCCACGACCGTCCTCGTTGGATACTCGGGCTTCCAGCCGCGGAGGTCCTTGGCCGTGTGGATGACGACGGCGTCCGCGTCCCAGACGCAGTCGGGCGCCTGGCGGTTGGCGGCAGTCCAGCGGGCTCGGGTCGCCGTGTTCTCATCCTCCGCCAGCTCGGTCGCCCATGCGAGGAGCGCGGTGTGGCGATCGGCGGACTCGATCGGCGGGAGGTCGTTGATGAGTGTCTCGACCACCTCGCCGAGCGTGTCGACCAGGATGTGGCGGTCGCCGAGCAGACGGCCGGAAACGGCGAGTGGCATGGTGGGGTCCTTTCCACCCGACTCATGCGCGGCACTTAGCCGCACACTTACTCAGCAGACCTCCCGCGCCCATCCCACCGACGGAGAGGAACACCTGGGATGGCATTCAACGAAGAACAACGACGACACGATGACGGACGCTGGCGAGCAACCCTGCTCTCCTCACCCGAGCTCACGCTTGACCGCTGGTCCCCGGAAGCCCGCTTCCGCCCGTCATTCGACGCACAGTGGACGCCGCCCGGTGACCCGCTCCTAAAGACCTCGGAGCGTGCCGACGGCCGTGTCAGCATCTCCGGGTGGGGGTTCGACCAGGGTGTCCAATCTGCCGTCCGCCAGGGCGCTGGTGCTCGCTGGGACCCGGACGGCAAGACCTGGCACGTCGACCGCGGCTACTTGGTGACGGTCGAGCAGATCATCGCAGACCACCGACCCGGCGCCCGCCGGTTCGCGGTCGTCGAGTCGACGGTCGACACCGATGACACGGAACAGTGGGCGACGCCCGTGCTCGCGAACGTGCTCGGTCCAGGATCGCTGCTCCGCGCATACGACGACGGCAGCATCTGGGCGATCACCGAGCTCGGACGTGGTGGCCAGGTCGTCTGCCGGCTCGCCACACCCGACCAGGTGCTTGAAGCTCGGCACAGGATCGAGTCCGGCCAGTCTCGGGCGCACATAGACCCTGAGCTCGACCTGGACGACGCGGAAGGTGAGGTCGGCGAGGTGCTCGACGCCCTCGCCTGGCAGGAAGCGGCGCTCCGCGAGCGTCTGGCGGCCTAATGCGTGCACGAGGCGCATCGGCATCCCACTGATGTAGTGGAGACCGGTGGACCGTCGACCGCTTCGATCTGACGGATGCCGACCAGGCCGCGGGTCCGGCAGAAGGCGAGCAGCAGGCTGGCGACCGCGCGGCGGGACGAGCGGGGGTCGAGGATGATGACCGACGTGCGACCGCAAACCGGTGGGTCGAACGGCTCGTATATGGGCCGGACTAGCACAAGCGGGACGGGCGCTTGCCATTCGGCACCGGCCAGCGACCAGTGGACCTGGCCCTCATCGAGAGCCCGGATCTCCTCCGCGGTCAGACGGCTCCATGACAGCCCGGCGTCGGTTGCAGCCGAGATCAACGTGAGCTGCGCCCGAGTCCGGTAGCCCTCGAGTACGCGCTGCGCACGCCGGGCCGATGCCGGCGCCGGCAGGTCAGGGGCGACGGCCGCCAGGACGCCGGGGAGCCCGTCAGCGAGCACCGTGTCGCCGACGGCGTGACCCTGTGCCCAGAGGAGGGCGGTGGCCGTGTGAGGTTCTGCTGTCATGCCAACCACATGCGCGGCACGACGTCCAGGCCGAGAATCGGCCGGCACCTCAGCCGCCACTGATCCAGGTGATCGCGCCCTGCTCACGGAGCTCGCACACGAAGTCGTCGACGCTCCGGCATTCGGCGAGAGCCACCTCCACACGCCGTTCATGAAGCTTGGATTCCAGGCGCCGGGCATAGGCGTTTGTGTCCTCCTGATCGTGGCGCGGGAGCAGCGCCTCGAGTATGTCGTCCGGTGTCATGCCGACGGCCACCACCTCGTCGGCTCGGCGAAGCGCACGGACCGCGGGACCGCCGAGAGCCACGTCGCCCACTGCGTCCACCATCTCCTCTTCGGCGATCATCCCGATCAGCTCATCACATCCGATCCGCCCGTCGACCGTCGCACGGTGAACCTGCCAGCCAGCCGTCCTGCGGAATGGGTACATCTCGAAAGCCTCGTCGAGCGGCAGGGAGACGGTGCGGAACGGATTCGGGATCCGGGCGAGCTCCCGGATCAGGTGGTGGCGGCCGATGACACCGCTCGTGAACTCGCCGATCAGCCTGGTCACCGCCGTCTCGATCTCAGCCCCCAGCGCGCGGATCTCCGACCAACGTTCGGTGACTAGCTGGCGGACGGCTGCGGGGCTCACGACGGTTCGGCGTCGTCCAGGCGGAGGGTAGGCAGGTGCCCGGCCGCCGCCAGCTGTGCGAGGTCGGCTTCGGTCCAAAGCCTCTGCGCTTCGAAAGCGGCGGAGGACAGGGTGATGTAGCCGTCGGGTGGTCGTTTCATGGTCATGTGTGGTTCATGCGCGGCAACGGACGGCAAACGGTCGGACCGGTGTCCGAAGGGGCGGGCGAGCGTGGCACAGGCTCAACGGCGCAGGTGTGCGGGATGGGGGTCGGTCAGCCGATCAAGTCGGCCCTGTCCGCAGCCCTCGATCAGGTCAGCAAGTCCGTGTCGCCGAAGCTCTGCTCCATCCCGCGGGCACCCACCCGCCGAGGTCGGTGAGCTTCTGCGTGGCGGTCGCTTCGGCTCGCTGCTCGATCTCGCAGATGTTCAGGATGCTGCCGTCTCCGTCCACCTGCGCGACACGGGACTCGTGGTCCGCGCGGTGCTGCTCTTCGTGAGCGAGCGCGTCGATCGTGAACGCGGCCTTCTCGAGCGCGAGTGGTGTGACGGTCAGTCCGAAGTTCCACCCGTACTCGCCGAGTTGGCCGCCGACCCCGTCGACGATCGAGACCGGGGCGGTGATGCCGAGCGTCTGAACGCCCCAGGCGAGACGCTGCTCGTTGGTCATCGACGGCCAGTCGATGCCGGCCGGCGACCACTCGGTCGGGGCCGCTGGCGCAGGTGCCAGTGCAGGCTCGGGTGTCACAGGCGTGGCAGCTACCGGCTCGGCGACGTGCGCCGGTTCGACGGTCGGCTGGGCGACCGGCTCGGCCGGCGACGCGGCGGTTGCGGGTGCAGGTCGGGGCTTGGCCGGAGCATGCGACGCGGCAACCGCGGTTGGTTGTGGTGCCAATGCCACGGCGACGGACGTGCCGGCTAGGGCCAGGGCGACGGCGCCCGCGGTGATCGTGATGGTTAGGGTGCGCTTGCGCATGTGGGTTCTCCTCCGTTTGGCACGCTGCCCTGTTCGGACGGTCGAGCGCTCATCGTGAAGGCATGTGGCGAAACGAGGGGTCAGGGTGAGGATCCGCGGAAAGTTCCTCAACGCCGAACCAAATCAAAAAAATGAGGCGCGTTCAGGTACCAGAATTACCGAGATCGCCAGCGCTGGTATCGCTCTGGGTAACGGCTACAGCCCAGCAAACATAAGGCCTCTACTACTACTTACTACTACAGTTACCCAATTACCCATTCAAGTTAAGAGTTAAAGGGCCTTCCCTTTCCTTCCTTTTGAGAGAAGAGGTATATGCCCCTCTGTATATGCACATGGTGCTGCAACTGGGTAATCGGGTAACGCGATGCATATTCCTCCAGAAATGCCTGATCACCTAGATAATCTGGCGATACCCGACGCTGGTCCCAAGCTGGTATCCGGGTATCGCCGAGATTCTCGGTGAGTGCGGCGCATGTGGTCTCCGTGACCACCGAGGAACCCAGTACCCGCCTAGTACCTGCCTACGCCGCCGAGACCCAGCTCGCCCGCCGCATCCGCCGTCGCGGGGATCGCCCGGTGACACGAACTCGGGGGAGTGCCGCGCATGTTGCGTGCATGACCGACCAAAACCCTGACGCCCCACAGCCCCTCGACGCACAGCTGATCGCCGAGGCCATCGCCACGTATTGCCGGACGGCGCAGGTCGGAGGCCGGCTCGGGCTGGTTGGCGGGCGGCTCGTGTTGGAGGCGGAGCTTGGAAATCCGGACGTGGGGAAGGCCGCGTTCTTCACTACTCGTTCCGGCTGGGCGTCGTTCTCTTGCTGGCCCAACAGCTGTGGATTTTGCGATAGTTGCTGACCGGCGGGCGTGGAGGTGACCCGTCTGGGATCGGGGGCCACGGTCAGCCGGACGTCAAGGGATGCCCAGGGAGGGGCGCGGGCAGAGGGTTGAGTTGGTCGAGGTGCGTTCAGTTCCCTGGCAGCGAGGCGGCGAGTGGGCGGAGCGAGCGCGCGCCGCGGGTACGTTCCCTGTGCGAAGTGCACTCCGGAATCATGAGCGACAGAATATCGCCCCGGCTGGCCGCGGCAGCGTTGCATCAAGGTGCCGCTGAGGACCAGCGACGGAAACCCGCCGTTTCGGGCGCCACAGCCATGCTTCCTTCCCGGGGACGCCGAACTCTGGTCGAGAGGGTCGCCGTGTTGCACAGGACCGCCTTCAGCTGCCTGCCCTTTGAGAAGAACCAACGTGCTGGGGCGGTTGCGTCCCGACACTACGCTGGAGTAGCCGCACGAGGGAGGCAAGAACCATGATCGAACGACCGGCCGAACCACTGGTCAAGTCGAAGAAGCGGGTTGCTGATCACGGCGAGGTGTTCACGCCCGACTGGATGGTTGAAGGCATGCTCGACCTGGTAAGAGATGAGTCGGCACGCATTGATTCGAGGGTGCTGGAGCCCGCGTGTGGCTCAGGTAACTTCCTTGTGCCTGTGTTATCCCGAAAACTGGCGACCGTCGAAGCCCGCTATGGAACGAGCGAATTCGATCGACGGCATCACGCTCTACTCGCTCTCATGTGCATCTACGGAATTGAGCTGCTCGAGGACAATGCTGTCGAATGCCGGGGAAATCTTCTCGGGGCATTTGCCAAGGGCGTCGGAACGAAACCGGGCGATGACTTGTATCGTGCTGCCGAACACGTGCTCGGCACGAACATCATCAGGGGCGACGCCCTATCTATGACCACTTTCGAAGGAAACCCGATCGTCTTCCCGGAGTGGGGGTACATCGGCAAGGGTCGGTACCAGCGCCGTGACTTCCGCTATGACAGCCTGACCCAGCGGGCTTCCTTCCAGGGCACCCTTTGGGACCACCTGGAGGAGCACGAAATCTTCACGCCGACGAGGGAATACCCACTGATGACTATCGAGGAGCTGGCGGGATGAGCCGAGCGACCTTCGCGTTACGTGGCCGAAACCCGGATGTGCTTACGTGCATCGCGAACCTGTCGAATGACGAGGTCTTCACACCGCCCGAATTCGCGAACTGGATGCTCGACACACTGGAAACCGCGTGGGCGGAAGCGCACGGCGGCGCGAGCATCTGGGCCGACTCGACGGTGACCTTCTTAGACCCTTTTTCGAAGTCGGGCGTCTTCCTCCGAGAGATCACATCGCGACTGACCGACGGGCTTGCGACAAAGATCCCGGACCTGTGGGAACGGGTCGATCACATCCTCACGAAGCAGGTCTTCGGTATCGGCATCACACAGCTCACCGCCATGCTCGCTCGGCGGAGTCTGTATTGCTCGAAGTGGGCGAACGGCAAGCACTCCATTGCGAAGTCCTTCACGACGGAGGCAGGCAACGTCTGGTTCGATCGGACTGAGCACACCTGGAGGAGGCGAAAGCGGGAACGACAGGTCGACCCAATCAACGGAGGAGAAGTTCTCGTTGAGGTTGCGGGTACAGGGCGCTGCGAATTCTGTGGGGCGAACGAGGCGGAGTACGCGCGAGGAGACGATCTTGAGTCGCACGCCTACGCATTCATACACGCCGCAGACATCAACGCGCGGATCGCGCAGATATTTGGACACGACATGCACTTCGACGTCATCATCGGGAACCCGCCCTACCAACTCGACGACGGTGGCAACAGCAACTCGGCGACACCTATCTACCAGCTCTTCGTCGAGAACGCGATGGCCCTCGATCCGAAGTGCCTGGTGATGGTCACGCCTTCCCGCTGGTTCGCGGGTGGACGGGGCTTAGATAGGTTCCGGGAGCGTATGCTCCGCTCCCACCAGTTGAAGAATCTCGTTGACTTCCCGAAGCTGTACGACGGGTTCCCGGGCGTGAAGATACGTGGCGGCATCTCATACTTCCTGTGGGAACGCGACTACGACGGCCCCTGCACGATCCAGACGATGTGGGACGGAAAGCCTCTAGGTGCCGCGGTCGCTCGGCCCCTAGACGCTTATGACGTACTCGTGCGTCGCAACGAGGCAGTGTCCATCCTCGACAAGGTGCGCGCCAAAGGGGAGTCGGCTCTCGACACAGTGGTGTCAAGCCAGAAGCCATTTGGTCTCCGCACGTTCTTCCACGGTAAGTCGTCCCCTGAGGGCATCAAGGACCCTGTCCGGCTTTACGGCTCTCAGAAGATCAGTTGGGTCGAACGCTCGGAGATCCCGCAGAACCTCGGGTGGATTGATGAGTGGAAGGTGTTGATGACGCGAGTTCAGGGCACCAGCGCGGCAGTTGAAACAAAGTTTCTGAGCAAGCCGATTCTTGCGGGGCCAGGAACTGCCTGCACGGAAAGCTACTTGGTTGCGGGACGCTTCAACTCCGAGGTCGAGGCAGGTCGATATGCGCAATATCTTCGAACCCGCTTCATGCGTTTCATGGTCTCGCTCCGCAAATCAACTCAGGACGCTCCGAAGAACGTTTACGCCTTCGCGCCGTGTGTGCCTCTCACCGAAGAGTGGACCGACGCGAAGCTCTACGCACGCTATGGCCTCACCGCTGAAGAGATCGCGTTCATCGAATCTCAGGTTGCGCCGCACAAGGATGAAGCCCTCCCTGATGAGGAGTTCTCGGATGAGCCGGCCGATGAGTAAATCCCTCGATGAGCTGATGCCGGAGCGTCCTGACGGACAGCTTCGCATCTACGCCTATGCGATTCACGACGACCGCCACCACGGCTGGTTGAAGGTCGGACAGACCGCGAAGGACGTGAAGGCACGTGTCTCGCAGCAAGTGAAGACCGCCGCGGTAACGAACTACACGATCGAGGTCAACGAGGCGGCGATCCGCGACGACGGCACCTACTTTCGAGATTTTGATGTGCGGGAGCGACTGAAATCCAAAGGGTTCGCGAACCCCACGCTCGAGTGGATGGAGTGCTCGGTCGCCGACGTACTGACTGCAATCACGGAAATACGTACCGGGCAACGCGTTCGCGGCACTCACCACGAGACCTTCCTGATGCGTCCGGAGCAGAAGCGGGCGGTCGAGAAGACGCACGACTACTTTCACTCAATCTGGAAGGAGGATATGCACGCGGTTCCGCGCTTCCTTTGGAACGCGAAGATGCGCTTTGGAAAAACCTTCACGAGCTACCAGCTCGCGAAATCGTTGGGGGCGACCCGTGTGCTAGTTGTCACATTCAAGCCCGCAGTGGAGGACGCTTGGGCGACCGATTTGCTGTCGCACCACGACTTCGATGGCTGGCAGTACGTCTCGAAGTCTTCCGGCATTGACCCGGCAACTGTCGACAAGCGGAAGGCTCTCATTTATTTCGGTTCGTTCCAGGACCTGCTCGGCCGAGACAAGGACACTGGGCTGATCAAGGCCCGGAACGAATGGATTCACGCAATCAACTGGGACCTCGTGATCTTCGATGAGTACCACTACGGCGCGTGGCGAGAGAGCGCGAAGGAACTCTTCGAGGGCGAGGATGAGAAAGAAGCGAAGAAGGAGCTTGCCGGGGCGTACAACGAGGCTCTCAATACCTTCGACGAGGAGCTCGACGAGCTCGGGAGCGATGAGAAGGACTTCCTACCGATCACGACTCGCGCCTACCTATACCTCTCCGGGACGCCGTTCAAGGCGTTGGCCACTGGGGAATTCATCGAAGAACAAATTTTCAACTGGACCTACACCGATGAACAGCGGTCGAAGTCTGAATACGCGAGCAAGCATCCGGAAAAGCTGAATCCTTACGGTGCTCTCCCGGAGATGCGACTTCTGACATATCAGATGCCCGATGAACTACTGACGGTTGCAAGCCAGGGCGAGTTCGACGAGTTCGACCTCAACGCGTTCTTTGCCGCTACTGGCGTCGGTCCGAATGCGGCGTTCACGTACAAGGACGACGTCCAGAAGTGGCTCGACATCATTCGCGGCCAACATCTGCCGACTCAAGTCGATTCCCTCAAGACGGGTACAAGGCCGCCATTTCCGTACTCAGATGCACGCCTGCTTCCGTACCTGCAGCACTCATTCTGGTTCCTGCCGAATGTCGCGGCCTGCCGGGCGATGGCGAACCTGCTGACGGAGAAACAGAACCTGCCCTACTGGGGGCAGTACCAAGTGCTCAACGTCGCAGGTCCCGGCGCCGGAATCGGGTTGGAGGCGCTTCCGCCGGTCCGCGAGGCTATCGGCAACGGCGTCGATACCAAGACGATCACACTTTCTTGCGGGAAACTGACCACTGGTGTGACGGTCGCGCAATGGACTTCGATTCTCATGCTCCGCAATCTCAAGTCCCCGGAGACGTACTTCCAGGCAGCTTTTCGTGTCCAGTCGCCCTGGTCAATCAAGAATCCGAATGGTGACGATCCGAGCGAAGAAGAGGTCGTCAAGCCCGTCTGTTTCGTCTTCGACTTCGCGCCGACACGCGCTCTCCAACAGTTATCGGATTACGGAATCGGGCTGTCACCCGACGAGCCGAATCCGGAACGCGCTGTCGAAGAGTTGGTGTCATTCCTTCCGGTACTGGCGTACGACGGCGCAAATATGACTCAGGTCGACGCAGGCGCCATCCTCGATATTGCTATGGCTGGCACGTCCGCCACGTTGCTCGCCCGCAAGTGGGAGTCGGCGATTCTCGTGAACGTCGACAACGACACACTGAAGAAGATCATGGGTAATGCGGCTGCGATGGCCGCGGTGATGAACATTGAGGGATTCCGAGCCCTTGGCAACGACGTCTTCGAGACGGTGGTTAACAAATCCGAATCGGTAAAGGGCACGAAAAAGGCGAAGGGTGATGTCCTGACCCCGAAGGAGAAGAAGGAACTCTCCGACGAGGAGCAGGAGTACAAGTCCAAACGGAAGAAGATTCAGGAGAAGCTGATCAAGTTCGCAACGCGAATCCCGGCGTTCATGTACCTGACTGACTACCGCGAGAACACGTTGAAGGATGTGATTACCAAGCTGGAGCCCGCGCTCTTCAAGGCCGTGACCGGTCTCAGCGTCGAAGACTTCGATCTGCTCGTCTCGCTGGGCGTCTTCAACTCATCACACATGAACCAGGCGGTGTTCGCGTTCCGCAGGTACGAAGATGCTTCCCTTTCTTATACGGGCATCGCCTCGGATGATGGGGTCCGGCGAGTCGGCCTGTACGACACAGTCGTCGCCGTGAATGCGAGTCAATAGGGTGGGGCCGGTTTCAGCTTCACGAGGCCTCCGAGAGTCGCCCCTGATGTTCGCCTGCCCGTTCACGCGTGCGTCGAGCCACCGAGCCGCCACGTTGCTCGAGGCCACTGCGATTGGCGAGGTCGGCAACCATCGCGCCTGCACTGATCCGCCGAACCAGCGGACCTTTCAGCCGTCACGGCCGTGGCGCCGGGGCGTCGTGAAAACTTTGCGCACATAATTCTGAATGAAGCTGATGACGCTGTGGCAGGAGTGTCGTACATGCATTCGAGTTCGGCTACGATCGACCCATGGGTCAGCAACGCCGGTACGCCGCATGGAGCGCCGCTGGCATATCTCGCCAAATCGAGAAGCTGGCGCACAAACCGGAGCCGGTCTCCTTGTTCGAGGATGAGATCGCCGGCACTGGCAAGCGCCGTCAAGCCGAGGGCGATGGCATCCCGGTCGAGGCGTGGGTCAGGCACATCGTCCACTACGAAGAAGCTCACCGCGTCGTCGGCCGCGCCGTGGAGTTCACCGACAGTGCGGTACTCGTCGAGTTCAATGGTGAAGCCGGTCAGACGCACCGAGCTTGGGTGTGGGCGAGCGCCGTCCGCCGAGCCCAAAGAGAGAAACCATGAAGATCATCGCCACCGTCGCATCCTCGGAAACACAGCGCATCGAAGTCGAAGCAACAGACTACGAGCGCGGTCTTGCCGATGCCCGCTCTCAGGTCCCCGAAGGCTGGCATCTGATCTCGATCCGCGTTCAGCGGTAGCCATGGTCGCCGAGTTGCCACCCGGCTACACCGCCGTCACCACCGATCGCGTCGAGCATCGCACCGGCAACCTGATCGATGCAGTCCTCTCAACGAGCCGTGCCGGCCGGCGATCAATGCGCCTCTTCTGGTGCGTGAGAGTGCTGGTCGACGGGCGCTGGTTCGATGGATACTGCCACGAGACGCTGGACATCGCTATCGAGGCGACGGAATTCGTTCTGAGCGGCGACGGGCAGGCGATCAAGAAGCTGGCACCGACGTTCCCGCCGGACGGGGTGCAGTGGCGGTAGTCGGTGAGGCAGCGGGCCCGTCAGCCTCGCTGCCGTGGCTCCGGCACTACCCCGCCGTTGGCGCGCATCGCGGCGTCGCGTGCGCCCTGCCGTGACAGGCGCGCGGCCGTCGCGATCCGCGCCCATGGGTACCCTTCACGCCGTGCGGCCGCGATTGCCTCGTCGCGCCTCACAGTTGCCGCATCGATCACAGCCTGTGCATCCACGATCGTCTCGGCAGCCGTCTCGATCCGCTTCAGGTCATCCACGTCAGCCGACCATACGGCAGGGCTGCGGGGCCGACTCGGCGGCGCGCTGGTGTGGGTCTGACGGCGGCGGGCGGCGGACAACGTCGAGCTTGGGGACCGGGACCGGAGCCCGGCACCGGAACCCGCGCAGCTGAACGACCCGGTAAGCCATGCCGGACATCGGCGGAGCGAGCGGAGCCCCAGTCGGAGGGCCGCTCGCATTGGGGGAGATGCTTCGTCTGACCTCGGCACCGCACGCAGATAGTTTGGTTTGATGCCTACCGAACCCGCGACCGTCATTGTCACGGCCACTGTTCGTGCCAGGTCCGGGCTCCTAAGCGTCCTCGAAGCGACCGCCTCGACCTACGCCGTGGCGGTCGAGCTGATCGACGGACAGCTCGATGACGACCAGACGGTCCTGCACCTGCGGGCGAACAGGTAGTCCGTGTTCAACTCCTTCGTGGCACGGTCGTGGAGCTGATCGCCTAGGCGGCCTTCTGGCGGCACCAGCGACCCGAAGTCTGTGACAACCGATAGGTAGCCGTGATTCGTCGATGCTTGGACCGCGACATCGCAATCACGAACCACGCTGGGTCCGCAATCGTCCCCAGCTTTGGGAGACGCGAAGTGTCTGCCCGCACCGGTAGCTTTCGGTCATGCCGTCACACGCCCCGGAACAGCTCGCCGCATTCCAGTCCGGCGACGTGAGGATGGTCTACGGCCGCGACAAGTCGAATGGTGCGCTCTACCTACTCGATCACGGGTCAGCCAACGATGTTCGCGTCTGGGCGAAAGCGAACCTCCAATGCGTCGTCCCGGGCTGCCCGACCGGCAATCTGACGACAGTGTCCCGTCCCCAGCACAGAGATGGGTTCCGCCACCTCGTTGCAGCTGATCACCCGGGAATGAGCGAGCTGCACGCTCAAGCGCAGTACCGGCTCCAACACTGGTTAAAGTCACAAGCACCCGAGGCGAGTGTCGACTTGGAAATCAGCACCGAACGGCGCGACCGCCGCGCGGACGTCATGCTCAGTCGTGGAACCAGCCATCACGCATTCGAGATCCAATACTCAGCACTGGAATACAACTACTTTGCCACCCGCAGCGACTCCTACATGCGCCAAGACGTCGCCGTGACCTGGTTGTTCGGCTCCGTCGGCCCGCAGCTGAAGGTCGGGAGAGACGGCTACGTTCGCCTCACCAAAGTGCAGAAGGCGTTGAGCTCTGCGAGCGAACCAGTTCTCTGGTTCAACCCCATCACGTTGCAGGTCGCGGTGGCCTACGACATCGAGTACGTCAGGGCGAAACAGGTCCCGGTCTTCCCCCGCGGGCCGAAGGCTCGGCTCCAGATATTCAGCCTGGACGATTGCGAACTTCTGGAGAGCGGCATCCGTTCCGACGTTCTTCGGAAGCTCTACGACGGTGAGGCCGCGTTTCGGTCCGACCTCCGTGAGCGAGCTGAGCGTGTCCGGGCCAGAGAGGCGGAGCTGGCAGCTCAGGAAGCAGAAGCGGATGCACGTCGGACTCGAGAACTCGGCCAACTTCGATCTGCGATCGTCAACTGGCAGGGGTCGAGTGCTCGTGCCGATCTGCTGGCAAGGTACGCCGGGCGGTTGCCGGACCATTTGACGTGGCGGATCCCACGCAGAACGCGACCGTTTCGCGGCAAGGAAGTCAGGGAGCCGCGGCCCAGTATCCATTTGCCACGCCAGCAGTGGCAGGCCGCCATCTGGTTGGAACATATCCAAGGGGCTCGGAAGAGCGCCAAGCTTGACTTGGATGGGATGATCGCCACAGTAGACGAGCTTGCGTTGGCCGCCGGCGTGCCGACCGATCCCGTGGAACACCGAGGCGCCGTCCTCGAGTGGCTGGACCATCTCGCTGCGCTGAAACTCGTGCAGGTGATCCGCCACTATGTGAACGGAAGCCAAGACCCGACGTACTACGCGCCCAGACCGGATCGCAACGAAAACGTTGTCCGAGATGGCGCCAACTTCCCTGAGTGGGCGGCGCTGTATGTGAGGAGCGACGGGACGCGAACAGACGACAGCGCTGGCGGTGCCTACCGTCGGCCGCCGTGGGAACTCAGCCGCGCTCAACGCGAACAGATCCGCCCACGAAAAGAGACGGGGTACACATGCGTGCAGTGTGGCCTGCCGCTAGACCCAATCCTCGCTGACACCGGCCGCCATATTCTCTGTTGACCCTGAGGCTGGGCCGTTCACCGCGTTGGTGCCGTCTATACCTGGCGGGGCAGCGGATAGCGCTCCGTTTGTGGCGCCGCCCCCGGGGGTTGCCGCCCGGCGTGCTGACGAGCCGAGGCGCGTGATCAAACCTGGGCTCCAACGCAAGGCTGGGCGTGGGGTGACACGAACGGGTTGTGCCTCGTTGTCATGAGCTGGCGCCTCACTGGCTCATCTGCCGACCCGGCTGGGAAGGATTTCGTTCGCTGCTCAAGGCCTCGCCTGTGGACAACGAAAACGCCATCGCGAGGACCGCGATTAGCCTTCTTCGATGCGCGCGGACCCGCACACACTCCTCGTCGCCGAACCCACGGGGGCGATGGTCGAGCCGCCGGTCGAGCTGGACCTTGCGGACGCATTGTGGAGCACCCTTGATGACCCACACATAGCGTTGGAGGAGGGCCGGTGAGGGTGATGAATCACCAGTTGAGAGCGTGCTGGGCGAGGCATGGTTCTCGACCCTCGGCGAAAGGTACAGGCTTGGCGGGCGGGACTAGGGCCTGTCTCCCAATGGCTCTAGCCGTTTGTGGTGATGCTTGATGGGTGTCGCGTACTTCTGTTCTGTCTGATTCTCAGTGGGCTCTGATCGAGCCGATTCTGGTGACGTTCCCGGCGCGCCAAGGACGGTGCCATCCAGACGTCGAATTCTCTGCTCGCTATCGACGGCATCGTCGTCGTATCAGGTGCTTGCCCGGCGCTGATCGAGCACGCGCCGGGTTACCTGTGGGATCCGAAGGCGGCGGCGCGTGGCGAGGATGAGCAGATCAAGGAGAACGACGACGAACTCGATGCGTGGCGATACGTCGTGTACTCGACCCGGCGTTTCTGGCGCGACATCGTGCGAGTGTCTGCCGCGTCGGACCATGCGGCGGGCGTTCGGGACCTGGATGAGTACGCCGCCGCTTGACGACGGAAGCCTCTCCATGACCTCTGGAGCCTCAGGGGCTCGTCGCATTTCCAAGGTCACGGAAGACCCCACGGGATGCCGAGGACCGGCTCATCGCGATAGCCTCTGCGGCGGATCAACTCCTCGGACAGCTAATCTCGGGCAATGGACGTCTTCTGGGCCACGATGGTGGGCGCGATTGTGGGTGCCGGGGTGGGCGCTTTCTCGTCTTGGCTGTTTGCACTGGACCTGCGACGTCGAGAGGCGAGAGAACGGGCAGAGAACCGTGAGCACGAGCGTCTGGATCGCGCCGCTGAACGCGAAGATGCGAGACGAGAGCGCCAGATCGAGATGAAGCAGCTTTCTAACCAGAAACGGATTCTGACGATGCGCGGCGGGCTAGCGGGTGTCTGGAGCATTCTGTGGGACTGGACGTTGGCTGAAACGGCGGTCGAACGGGCGGAGCGACAAGCGCTGTTTGTTCAAGCGCTCCATGAAGCCAAAAGCGAAACCCGTCACGAAGAGTCGGACCTGTGGTGGGAGCTCTACCGGATGGCGAGATACCCGATCTTCGAGCGCCTACCCCAGGTGGCTGATCTTCTCCAGGACTACCTCGCAGGATACGGGAGGATCTCGAACCCGCGCAGGGCGGCAATCCGCGCCACTTCCAAGCCGTTGCGTCCCGTGGAATCCATTGAGGACTAGGCGTACCGGTCAACTATGGCGTGTCTCCTCATGCCTTTGACCAGATGGTGATGGCGCGGAGGACCGCTCCACCGCGGTAGGTGAGGGCGAGTTTGTCGTAGCGGGTGGCGAGGCCACGCCACTCCCTGAACGTTGAGAAATTGCGTTCGAGGACGTTGCGGTTCTTGTAGTCGTCACGGTCGAAGCCCGGTGGCCGCCCACCCTTGCTGCCCCGGCGGATGCGGTGCCCAACCTGGTCTTAGGGTTGCGGGATGACAGCGCCGATACGTCGTCGCTCACGCAGGTGAGAGCGGATAGCGCGCGACGAATACGCCTTATCTGCCCGAACCCGATCCGGTCTGGTCCGCGGGCGCCCCGGGCCGGCCTCCTACGTGTGGTGCGTCAGTCGTCGAGGTTCCGCAGCCGTGTCGGCACCGTTGCCGCGGCGACCGTACCCTGCCCCGGGCGGTCGTAGACCAGTCCGTCGAGGTGAGCGGCGACCATCGGCAGCTGCCAGAGCTTTGGAATCTCCAGCCGGTTGTCAGCCCGCAGCCGGACCCGCTGTACCGGCGCCGTCTGTCGGAGCAGTGCCGCATTAGCCATCGATGCCCGTGCACGCGGGTTGGCCGCCCACTCGGCAGGTGGAGTGACAGCCGCCGGGTCGAGAAGCGAGACCCGCTCCCACCCTCCGGCGATCAGCGGGCGCTCAGCCGCGAGGTGGAGGAATGCCGGAGTGGTGACTGGGCCATCCTCGCCTGGCGTCGGGAAGAAGTCCGTGCTCCAGTCTGCGATGAACACGCGTTGCCAGACCTCCCGCGCGCCTGAATTGAGAGGCGGCTGCTCGTCCATGAATTTGCGGAGGCCTGCGACGACGGATGCCCGAACGCTGTTGGTGAGTCCGGCATCGGCCGGTGAGTTGCCTGTGCGCTTAGCGACGGTCACGACGAGCAGCGTCAGCTCAGGGCTGCCGAGAAGCACTCGGCAGAGTGCGAGGATCTTGTTGACCAGCCGGGGCGACCCACTAGATGCCTGCAGCTCGCAGAGGATCGGCAGGCCGTCTATCGCCCTGATTAGGACACCGTCGACCGTCGCCTGAACGTCGGACTCATTCGACTTCTTCACCTTCGCCTGAGCCGGTGCTTGGGCTTTGGCAGGCCACCGGCCAGACACCAAGTAGTGCCCTCCGAACGCCTCTCCGAAGGAGCACGCGACCTCCGGAATCCATGCCGCAGTACGCCGCAGCAACTCAGTCATATGCCCATCGTGACGCGCGAAACGACGCTTGGTGGACAGCTCCGCGCTGCCCGATCCGGTCACGCTTACGAGCTCGGAGAAGGTCAGGAGCGGACTGACTTCGCGCTCGAAAACGTCGTTCGACGCGAGCCGCCACAGTACAAGTCCGGGCGTCCGGCGGAAGTGCGACGTGGTCGCTGTTTCGATCAAGTTGGCGCTCCACAGGATGCGGAGGATCTGTGACCGGGAGTCACGAAGGCGTGCGTCACCAGTCCAGAATGCGAGCTGTTCCGACGTCGCCTCGTGCACCGAATTGAGAACGGCCAAGACCGTGAGACCGACGCTTCTCGTCTCCTCACGGCCCACCCATTCTTGACCTTTCGCGCGTGGTTCGAACACCGCCGATGGCAGCGGAACGCCGGTGGCCAACGCCACCTTCTCGGCCGCCGCCCGACCAAGAAAAGCAGGCGCCGAATCATGCCAGCGGTGCCAATGAATGTCGAGCTCCGCGGCCCGCGATCCGTCCTTATCCAGCGGTCCGAGCGGAGGCAGCGCGGAGAAGGGCACTCGCTCGGAATTCGTTGCAGTCGTCATGCACGTTACGTGTGCGGCGCGCGCCGTCCGTCCGTGAACTGCGGCGGGTCTTGGCGTAGATCGTCGACTTGTCGGGGCCGCAAAGCCCTGAAACAGCGGCAAGGCCGTCGCGAGCCCGCTCCCTCCCTCTCCACCATCACCCTCCGGTGCTGCCAGACAGCTCACTCGCACCTACGCAGTGGGTCCCACCCAGGCCCTCCGCTCGCGCCGTCGCAACTCCTCTGCGATGAGCCACGCCGCCACTCGCTCGGCAGCACAACCTGCGCACCTGTCGAACCACCGCACGCGCACCGCACGCCATCCGCTCACCGACACCAACGTCGCGCTGCGCGCAACATCGTCGCCGGCTCGCTGGTTCCGAGGTAGGTCACACCCTGCGTTCCTGCGTAACGTGTGTCGTCTCGACAGCCGAACCGACGTCCGTTGCGCATCGATCATCAGAACGCCATCCGATCCGAACCGGTGGTGTCGGAGGCCACCTGGCCGATGAACGCCAGATCGTGTGGCACGTCGGTCATCTGAACGGAGGAACATCGCTCAGCTGGCTGACCGAAGGACAGGCGAACGGAGTGAGCCGCTGGACGTTGCCCGGGCCGAGTACCTGCAGATCGTCGGGCGGAGCGACGGAGGCGCGGAGCCCATGACGTCGGACTCGGAGGGGATCAGGATGATGGGCGTGGCGAGACGCGCAGCGTGGAGCCACATGAAGATCGGCTCGGCGGGGGACAGGTCGCCTGGGCGGGCGGAGACAGCCGCAGGCTGGCGGAGCCCATGGCGTTGACCACGACGGAGTGCACACGGATGGTCGGGGCGGAGACAGCCGGCAGGCTGGCGGAGCCCACATGGCGATGGACAGGGCGTGGCACAGCTGGATGGTCGGCGGAGACGGCCGGAGGCTGGCGGAGCCATCATGGCGATGGGCAAGGCGCGGCACAGGTAGATGGTCGGGGCGGAGACAGCGCAGCCGGCGGAGCCCTCGGCTCGGTTGGAACGTCGGCAGGCAGCTCGGCTACGCCTCGTGGAAAACAGGTCGGACGGCATGGAGGGAATCGGGTAGAGGAGGCCGAAGGCGGACGGCGGGCGCGAAGCGAACGGCAGGAGACGGAGGCCTCTACTTACAGCAGACCTCACCCGCTCCAGTGCCGCTCGGGCACTTCCCACGTCGTATGGTCCGTCGGCGGCTATCGCCGGGGGCTTGCCGACCGGGGTCGGCTCGTGTCGTGGTTCGAGAGCTAGTGTCGGCAGCTCGGCGCGGGAGGCTGACACTCGGGGCCGAACTTGGAGTTACGCGGTCCGTGGCCTCCGAGACGCGGTCACCGAAGCGGCACGCCGCGGCGGTCAGTTCCAGCTGACCAGTGGTGCATCTGCGCGCACGTACAGCGGATGCCGTGGGTGTCCGGCATTAGAAATGCCGAGAACTCTGAACTGCAGTGCGGGTATGAGCGCGCGCACCTGGTCGACGCGGGCACGGGTCGCGTTGACTCCCCAGGCCGTCACCACAGGGCGGCCATCGCTCACATTCGCCTGCGCAGACACCGGACGGTGCTGCACAGACGTACGTGTGCGGCCCGCGGATGGTTCAGGGCAGCGGTCGAGCAAGCCGTCCACATCGCTTCTCCATGACGAGCGCCGGCGTAACTATCCTGAGCAGATGCGCTTCCGGACGCCGCGATTCCTCGTTGAGTTCCGCGCGTCGTCCATCAGGGCCGTTGACGCTTTCCGGACTTCGCCTTCTCTCGCAGCCGTAGAGCCCCCGCCGGTGGAGCCGGACATCGCCCAGCCGAGACAGTTCCCAGTGGTCTCCACCGCGGCCGCGGCCGTCCTCGCCATCATCTGCCTCGTCCTATTCGTGCCGGCGGTCGCAGACGCCCAACCTTCCGCAGGCGAGCGCGACCGGATCGTGATAGACGGCGGTCCGGGCTCCGACGTCTGGGAAAGTGGGCGGGATGTGAGTTTCTATGTGAGCTATGACACGCAAGCTGAGGGTGGACGGGCGCACGCCGGGCTAGAGGTCACTGTGGCCTCTACAACCGGTGCCGATGTAAGCATCGCGGCCTACGGCCCGGCTTCCCACCTACTACAAAGCTGCGACACCGACGCAATCTTCGGCCCGAACGGTGGGGCTGCGAAGGTCGTAAAAACCACCGAGGACCGAGGCAAATACGCCAGGCCAGGAGAAGCCAGCAAGACTGTGCTCATCCACCTCCTAGCCGACTCCGGAAGTGTCACGATCGACTGCGACTTCGACGCGGCATACGCTGCAGCGTCGCGGATAGGGTCCCGGCGCACCTACGTTCCGACGATCATCGTGCGGGGGCTGAATAACCCGACCTGCATCGAGAACACGTACAGCCGGACGACCGGAGACCAGAGTTACAGGTCCCAGTCAGTCAGTTCCGGATGCGTTGACCCTGACGGTGTCATCTTGGATGAGGCGGGAACCGGGAAGGACGTCACAGCGTTCAGCGTGCCGTCAGACGCTCGCCTGTGGGAGGTCCCCACTGAACAGGCGGCCAGAGACGCATACCTGCTCTGGGCGGGCCTACTCGGGGGTTTCGCCCTCGCCCTGGTCGGCCCGCTGCTCTCATGGGCGGATGACCACGCTAGTTACGCGTTGAAGCGAAGATGGAAACCCGACGGGAACTCCTGAGGATGAGGAAAGCCCCGCCCTGCCGAGGAGGGGGAGCGGCAGATGCGGGGCTTCGTGGGGAGAGGATCCACATGAGGCCCGGGGTACCTCACCAACGTCATGCGCGGCACCTTACAAGTTCTGCTGTGGCCGGGCGAACATGACGCAGACCAAGTCAGCATCTGTCAGCGGCACGCTGCCCGGTCGGGTCCTTGCACGGAGGGCCGAGCGGTCCAGTGTTGATGACCGACCCGCCGGAGCCGACGGCAGCACTTCCGACTTCACCCCACGCGCCCCCGTAGCCGTACCAAGGTGAGGTGACTGCGTTTCGCATCGGTACGGCCCACGTCTGCCAGACTGCGCCGCCCGGACGGTGACATCGCCTCGACCCTCAACTCGACCGCACGCCGAGCTCTTGCGCAGGTCGACAAGCCACGGGTAGGAAGCGTGGGAACCTTGTGCGGAATAGACGATCGGGTGGGTTCCGTTGGACACGGCACCGTTTCCAGCCGTACTGTCGGTCATCGCTGCCCAGGGGACCGCGGGCCAAGTCTCCGGTCGACACGTGTGGACGAAGTACTGGACGGACTTGGCTGTGTTGTCGGCGTTCAGGTTCACCATGATGCGTTCCCATTCACCTTCGTGCCTGTCGACGAGTGCGCCCGCTGCCGTGGCGGCGGGATTGAAGCCGTACATGAACCAGTAGGTGATGTACTTGCCGGGCACGAAGTTGTAGCTGAGCGGGCTGCTGACCTTCCCATTCACGGGCTGGTCTCCGACTCGCATGGCATTCGGCAGGTCCAGGAAGAAGCCTTCTCTGCGGTCCAACCCGGATGGTTTCCCTGTGGTGTTGTCTGGGCGGGTGAGCTGGGCGGAGTTGTAGCGCGTGCCGGTGTGCCGGCAGGTCCAGTTGGTGGTCTCCTGATGGTCGTAGCCGCCATCCCCGAGCGTGGTGAGGTTGATCTGGCCTGCACGTACCACTGTGTCATCTGGGCACGCCCAGTCATGCGACCACCTCAGCGCTGACGCGGCCGCGAACTCGTCGACACCCATAGGGAAGTTCGTTTCGCCCGGGTGAAGCCGAACTTCCGGTGCGTAGCAGAGGACCGGGTTGGATTGCGGCGTAGTGCACTTGTTTGCTGGGGGCGGTGGAGGGACGGAGGGGTCCGTCGGTGCCGGGTCGGACGTGTCTGGAACGCCATCGTTGTCATCATCGGTATCCGTGGCGTCGGGGATCCCGTCACTGTCTGTGTCCAAAGGAGGCGGAGTGGTGGTGCAGGAAGGCGCTCCGGTGACAGGGTCGGTTCCGCATGGGTCGACCGGGTCGGGGATGCCATCATCGTCAGTATCGGTGTCCGAGGCGGAAGTCTTCTGTTCGTATTCGGCGCAGTCGCCCATGCCGTCGCCGTCTGAGTCAACTGAGATGTCGCAGACCGTTCTGCGGAACACGATCGTTGAGACCCGGTCACTGCGTTCATACCCGATCGACGTGGAGTCGGAGCTCTCCTCGTCGCATGTTTGAACGAACGACTGTTGGTTCAGGTTCAAAATAGTGAAGTGGCAGTGAGCCCCTGCGATGTTCCACGAGTTCTGGAGCGTGCTGCTCACGACAGTCCCGTCGATGCAGTTGCCCTCTGTCCAAAAGGACGTAACGGGGAGAGGGGCGTCGGACCCGAAGCCAGCGAAGGCCTCATCGCTGATGGAGAGCGGCCAGTCGATGAAAGCCCATCCGTCTCCTTTGGCGCGGCCGGCGCCCTCGTGGGTAAGCGGTGCGCCGTGCAGGTCATCGCACCGGTTTGTGCCTTCCCCCTTCTCGTGCGCTCCTGCGGAAACCGTAGCCCCGCAGGTCGTTGGGTCTTGAACCGTGACCCCCGGCTGACTTGAGTACAGGGCGACCGAGGATTCCCTTCGAGTGCCGCTGCCTTGTTGACCGTCGTTGTAGTGCTCCTCGAACCCGTATGTGAATACGGCCGACCCGTACCACTGGCAGGCCTGGTCAACTTGCGGTGGCGGGATCGGATCGAACTCGACCGGCAGGTAGCCACCATCGAGAGGGTTCGGGTCAACTGTTGCGTAGGCGGCTGGCGCTATTGCGAGCGCGGCTACGAGCCCTAAGGCTGCGAGCACAGACAGTATTGCTCTGGCGGCTCGATTGTTTGTTCTTCCGTGCACGGGTCGGGATCCCATGACGCCTCGCTTCATTGCGACTGACGGGTGACGCGTCAGGGTCCCACAGAGGGATCGGAAGCGCTAATACCCCGAATGGGGGTCACGAGCCTATCTGGCCCTCGAACCGCACCGACCGCACCGACCGCACCGACCGCACCTGCCGCGCATGAGAGAGCATGGAAACCCTTCTGCCCGCTGACGCGTTCCCGGCTCCGGGGTCGCCTTGGCCCTCGACATCGACGGTGTGCTGAACGCGATCGATGTTGCCCAGTGGGAGCGGAACAGCAGGGCTGGAATGACTTTCGAGAAGGCGATGCCTCCGATCGCTGACGGTTGCCAAGGGAGCACGCGACCTCAGGTTCGGCGATCATCCAGTGCCACAGCAGGGTCCATTAGTTCCCATGCGTCCGCTCAAGCCGGTCCGCTGAGCCGAGGAGCCGGAGGGCGATACCCGGGACGTTACGGCGTTAGGCCGCGAACCCGTTCCAGGCCGGCGCAGCAGAATTTGTACCTGCGCCCGCTGCCGCACGGACAAGGTCGATAGTCGCCCTGCTGGTAGCCTTCGATTTCCTTGACCGGGATCGGGAAGTCGCCAAGTAACATCCCGGCTGTTATCTGAACCTGCATGGACGGTTCGGTAGCGCCGGGCCAACCACTGCCTTCGGCCACCTTCAGGCGTCCGGAGAGCTCGGACTGCACCGTTCTGCCGTGCCGAACAAGAGCAGACCAGATGCGCTTCGTCCCTGGCTTCCCCGAATTCTCGCTGTACCCATCGGCGATCGCGCCGCCCGCCCCGAGCAGGACACCAAGTCCACCTGTCTGGAACACAACATCGCTGATGAGCCCTGCGGCGACTGTGTACTTCGCACTTGTGACGGCGGCCCCCGCCCGTCGGAGGAACCCTTGGTCGAGCGCACCCTCGGTCCTGCGGAGGATCGGGGCGAGCAGCGTCCGTTCTTGGTCACGAACATACGCGCCGAGCTCGGCTGACGACGAGTTGAGAGGCGCATTCTGGTAAAGCCCATGCAATTCCGAACGGAACTCGCCGAACGCGTCGTCATCATGGATCTTGCTGATGAGGAAAGGTGTCAGCCCTGCGAAAATCGGCAGCTCCGATTGCAGCAGAGCCTGGCTCACAGCCGTGGAGGGCCCGGCGATCTGGGCAACGCCCTCGCGACAAAGGTGGCGCTCGTGATCGAAAGGCGCCACGTAGGTCGCCCCATACTCGTTGGCGAAAATGTACTCGCGTGCGAAGTACCGGAACCCGTGACGCATCGCCCGGCGTATTTGCTCTTCAGGCTCGAGTGAAGGGGCGAAAACGAACAAGCCGCGGACGTTTCCTTCTGTCGCGATGTCTGCCGGCCCGAACTTTTTCGCATAAGCAGTGAAGTCCGAGCCGACCGCCGATTCCAGCAGCCCTGTCAGAGCCTCGACCTCCGGACTTCGTCTGCGGTGCACGCTCTCCGCAGGTGTCATCACAATGATTCCCGCATCAATAAGAGGGCGAAGCCGGTAGAGCTCAGGTACCACGGTGCAGAGAAAAGCTCTGGTCCGATCCATGCGAATCGCATAGCCGTCGCTCGAATCGCGGTACCCCGGCCTGGACGGAATCATGTGCTCTATGAAGTACTGATCATCGGAGAACCAGTCCGCGAGAGGGTCCCGCACGAGAACCTGCCCGCTGTACAGCAAGTTGCTGAGAATGAGATCGCCTTCGACGGCCCAGAAACTCGCTGACGGCCAGCCGCCGATGTAGACCGGGTGGGCGCTTTCCTCGAGAGCAGGCGTGGCTTCCTCCGCATACGACCGGATCTTCTCACCGAGCTCATGAATGGCTCTGCCCGGCATCGTGGCGAAATCCAGATCGCCGCGCAGGACGCTGAACTCATCGAGGACGTCGAGCACAGACCGCATTTGAACTCCCGACTCCTAATGCACATGCGACGGCGATAGCCGCTGCCAACCCGTCGTCGGCTCAGACCAAGAACCTACCGCGGGCACCATAGCGGGATCGATCAGATCGAACAGCGCAGCTGTGTGGAAGACGGATACGACGAGCTGAAGGAGCCAGGGATGACCGCGGCCGAGGCCGTTCAGGACGTGCGCTGCCAGTCCCGGACATGTAGCGGTCAACGGCCAGCTGTGCGCGGCGGTCAACTGACCGGCCAGGATGCCGACGCGGACATGACGCGGAGACCGGGCCGCGCGGAACCGCGGGCGGTCCGATTTTCGTTCCGCCGCCCACCCGGAAGGTCAGGTCGGAGGATGGAACGTGAGGCTGACCGCCCGCCGGCCCTGTCAGCTCGCCGACACTTGCCGTCCTCCGGAATGAGAATGGGCCGCCCCGAAGGACGGCCCGTTCACCTGCGCGTCAGTCAGTCGGCCTGCGCGGACTCCCACTCCGAGCGGGCACGCTTCGCTGTCGACTCCGAGCACTTGGCCTCTGTCACGATCAGCGGGATCGACGGCCGGACTCCAGCTGTGGCGGCCAGACGGTCGATGACCGCTATAACATCCGCCCGCGACCCCAGTACCGCTGGCTTCCGCAGCGCGCGGACCGTCGGTGTCACCACCACCTCGGCGGCCAAGACGTCGGCGGCGGCCGCAGCACGAGCCGCCGCAGCCTCGGCCTTCCGCTGGGCGGCAAACTCCACCTCGATCTGCTGGCGGATCTCCAGGTCGGACAACGGCCTCACCGCCGGCTTTAGGAGGAGGGTGAGGAGGTGCGTTCCGAGCACCAGAGCTACCGGGGCTGTGGCGCCGACGAT
This sequence comes from Leifsonia sp. Leaf264, assembly GCF_001422325.1. GTDB lineage: Bacteria > Actinomycetota > Actinomycetes > Actinomycetales > Microbacteriaceae > Orlajensenia. Next base: position 453,298 of record NZ_LMMR01000001.1, on the reverse strand, counting down.
CCACCGCTCCGACGGGTCAAGATGGTCGGTTCCGGCGCTGTGAAGTCCGTTGGCCCAGATCGAGATCGAGGCGCCGAGGGCCAGAACGAGGAATCCGTAGACACGCAGAGCGCGTGACCGCGGCTCCAGGATTACGGCGGCGAATGTGGCGACTGCGATCAAGCCATCGACTGCCACGGGAAAGGCCGGTGCGATCCATTCCGGGATCCGACTGGCGACGGCGACCGCCGTTAGGCTCTGGAAGGAGATGAGGAACGCTGCGCCGAGGATGACTACGACGCCGACGGCCGTCGCCCAGATCAGGCCGGGCGCGTCCGGGCGCAGGACGCGAGCGTCTTCGGAATTGCGGCGGGTTAGGTTGAGCGCGGTCATACAGTTCTCCTCGGTTCAAGCGGTTCAGAACCTTCATGCGCGGCACAGGTCGGGAGAACCGTTTGGAACCGGTTCAAGGTCCAGCGGTTCATGCCACCCTCCAGAACTGGTTCTGCGTCGGTTCAGGCAACACTGCGCTGGACCGGTCATCCAGAATTTCGGCGAACTGGTCGTGGACGGGTCCGAACACCTGGTCGACAGCCGCGGCCACAGCATCGGCCACCTCGGACTCGTGCTGCTCGATCAACAGCTCGACCAGCTCCGAGATGTTGGCCTGCTCGGGTTCCAGGTCGAAGAGGGTGACGAAGGACGGCTCGGGCGACGCAGCGGCTTGTTTCGTGCGAACACGTTTCGCCGGTTCGACGGTCTCGACGGCATCCAGGTCGAACAACCCAGCCGGCTCAGTCTGGTGGTCGGCTGGGCTGATGGGCGTGACGGTCCGCGCTTCGGTGGTCTGGGCGGTGGCCGGTGCGGTGGCCTGCGGGGTCATTGCGAATCGCCAGAGACCCTCGTCGAGCAACTCCTCGGCATCGGTCGTTTCGAGGTAGCCGGCGCCCGCGAATACCTGCCGGGCCACGTAGTCGAGAACACCGTGCAGTTTGCGAACGGTCCACGATGACACGTTGAGCGTTGCGGCGAGCTCATCGACGGTCGGTGCGACATGGGTCTCGAGGAGCTTCGTGAAATGGATGCGAGCGGCGATACCGACCAAGGGGTTGTCGAATGCTTCCAGGTCGGCGATGGTCCTCTCGATGACGACAGCCATGTCGAGCTCGTCGACGGTCTCCTCCTCGAATGAGGGCTCGGATGCCGCCTTGGCGAACGCGGCGTAGGCCACCGGTTCGGTGGTTGCGTCGATGTCGAGCGAGACCGTCGCATGGCGGTCACCGTTCAACGCCGTCTCGACATCCTCGGTAGTGACGAACGCGCCCTGCTTGACCGGGTTGACGCGAGACTCGAGGGCTTCCGCGTTCATGGTCTCGGCGACGTGCTCGACGGTTGGCACATGCCCGAGCTCCTGCGTGAGCTCGTCAGCGCGAGCCACGATCCGCTGACGGCGGCGGTGGTCACCGGTTGTGCCAGCGACTTGGCGGGCGCTGGCGCCGTTCAGGTAAAGAGAGGTTCCGCCGCGGGCGACTCGGATGAGCCAGCCGGTGGGGTTCTCGATCAGCTGGCCACGGTCAGGGCTCTTCACCAGAGCTGCGAGCTCTCGTGAGATGGCGACGAGTGCGGCACCGAGAACATCCTCGGAATTGGCGAGGCCTGCTTTACGAGCTCGTTTCGACGCGCCGTTCGCGAGGAGCGGCCACAGCTCAGCGACCAGCGCATCAGAGAGGCGGGCACGCCGGTGTTCGACCGGTTCGGTGACCAGCTCGTGGAACAGGCCGTTTGCGCGGGTGGCGTTCGTGGACTTGGTCATCGGGTCACCTCCCCGTCTTCGACGAGTGCGACCAGGTCGGCATCGGTCATGTCGGCGCTCCAGATGCCGAGCGACTCGCGTGCCTCGGCGATCGAGCTGTAGGAGGTGGAGTTGGCGGCCTGGGCCTCGGTCGGTGCTGTGGCCGGCTCGGCGCTCGGCACCTGATCCCATGGGCTCGGTGCTGGCTTGATAGGTGGCTGGGGGAGTGGCTCACCCCAGGCGTCCGTCGTCGGACGGGTGGTGGTCGGCCGGGGCGACGTAGGCAGGGCTGCGAACGGGAAGCCCCGCCGGACGAGTGCGCGGCGGCCGGATGGCAGGAGCTTGCGCTCCCGGGCGACAGCGTCGGCGAGGGCTTGGATGCCGCGGCCTCCGTGGCGGGCGTCCACGATGTGAACGAGGAGCAGGCGGCGGTCGCGGTCTGCGGCGGTTGAACCGAGCACGACGTGATAGCGAGACTCGATCCGGCGGACCGCTGCATCCCCGATGCCATCGAGCTCCAGAAGGACCTGGCGGAGGGACAGGCGGCGGATCGCCCTATCGCGGGCGGCCTGCTCAATCGCGTCCGCCAGGGTTAGGACACCCTCGGAGATCCCGAGGAGGAGGTCAGCTCGGTCGCGGTCCGCCTGGGCTGCGGCAGAGTGGAGCTTGGCGGGTGGGTTGATTGGCGGGCGGGTCATCGGGAGGCCCGCTCGTCGGTGCGAGCTTCGGCGGCTTCGTACTCGTTGACGGTGCGCTGCCAGATCGCGGTGGCCGTGCGGCGGTTGCGTCGGGCCTCGCGGCGAGCGGCGGTGATCTGGTGGCGGCTGGCGTTTCCGGATCCTGCGTGGAATGAGTTGGACATGGGTTCCTCCTGTGGGTTTGGCCTTCTTAGGCCTCACACAGAGGTGCCGGGTTGTTTGCCGGCCCCAGCTCAGGACGGTGCCATTCCGGTGAAATCGGCCACCGGAATGGCGCCGGAATGCCCAACAGGCCCGGAATCACGAGGATCGCGGGGGTGTCATTCCGGAATTCCCGGTATGCCGCCAGATGTGGCATGCCCCCTGTAGGAACTGTCATGAGTGACAACGAATCGTTGAAGTAGTTGCCAACCCTCTCTTCTCAGAAGGGGGGTGCTGTTTTCACCGGAATGCCCTATGTATCTCTCTCTTGCTCTCAAGAGAGAAGAAGAAGAGAGGGACAGGCCCGGAAACAAGCCGATCTCGGGGTGCTGGCTGATCGGCTTTGCCATTCCGGTTGCCATTCCGGTCGGCCGTTTCACCGGAATGGCAACCGGATTCGGGCTCGCATGATGTACGACAACACCCCTGAGGACCGCGGAAACATGCCGATCTTGGCTCTGATCGCCGTCGATTCCGATCGTCGTTGCCATTCCGGCTACCGGAATGGCCCGGAATGTCGGCTGGGATCACCGGCAAACAACCCGGCACCTCTCTGTGAAGCCCGAAGCGGCCGATCACAGAAGGACACCCATGTTCAACGAATCCATTCCCTACGACGACACAGACGTTCCTGCGTACGCCGACGCCGATGCCCCGAAACCTGATGCAACGGAACCAGACGTCCCGGGGTTCGACGGCGAGGACGTCGTTTACGCGACGATCGAGGATGACGAGCCGGCCGAGGTTGACGAGCGCCCGGTCCTCACGATCACCGACAAGCACCGCGAGCTCCTGGAACACGTTGGGCGCATCCTCATCCTCGATGCTCCGGACGATGTTGCGGTTGTCGCTGAGCATGCCTCGGGTGGGCTGATCGTCGTTGGGCTGGACGGGGCTGACGGGTGGCACGAGGAGGCCAGCCTCCCGCGGCCCGAGATCGCGGATCTGCTGAGGCGTGACGACGCGCACATCACGATCGCATTCACCGGCATGAAAGGTCGCGCCAGCATCCACGCCGAAGCCGCTGCACTCGGCGCCCACCTCGGCACGCTCGCCAAGGTCGACTACCTCCAATTGGGCGCTGCCTCGCCGGCAGCCACCCTCGCCGTGACCCCTGACGCACGGCGGACTGCCTACCTCGACGGCCTCCTCAAGAGCGCGAAAACGTCGGTGGGCGCCAAGCCGCCGGCTGAACGCGTCGTGGCCGAGAGGGCGGTCGCGGTGGCTGTCCCGAAACCGAAGCCGCTCGCCCCGATGGTCGACGTCGCGCGCGGCGTCATCGTCACCCCGGGTGCGGAGCTGATGGATCCGGAGACGGTGTGGCTGAACGCGGCCGTCGAGCGTGTTGTCACCTACCGGGCCTGGAACGACCTGACCAACCCGAAGGCACAGAAGCCGGTCATCAGTCACGACCTCCTGATTCATATCCCCACATCGTTCGGTCTCGAGAAGTATTTGGTCGAGGATGTCCGCGATGAGGATCTCAAGTTTCCGCGCCGGTATCTGAACTCGGCGCCAGGCGGCGAAAGTGTCACCCTCAACTACATGTTCGCTGCGGGCAGGGTCGGAGAGACGGTCGACGCTGCTATCCGCGGTCACGGCGAGGACAACATCGAGAGGCGAGAAATCATCCTGCGTAACGGGTTCCGACACCGCCTCGACCGCTGGGGTTACCTGACACCGGACGGGACTGTCACCGGCATGGGGATGGATGTCTCCGCTCGGGCGAAGCTGTCCAAAATGCACCAGGCGCACACGCTCCTCGACACTGCCGGCATGTCTCGCGACGAGGAGCTCGCGGCGGCCGTGGAGGCACTCGCAGCGCTCGGTCACCTCGGAACCTGGGGTATCCGCACCGGGCTCATGGGCGCGCTCGCGTACGGGCTCGGGGCGATGACCGGTGCTGGCCGCGGTGCTGGCTCCGTGACCGTTCTCGTCGGGATTCGCGGTTCCGGAAAATCTTCGATCCTCCGCCGATTCCATAAGGCGTTCGTCGCCCCTAATGCGATCGGCCCGACGATGCGTGCGCACGACAAAGCCGCTATCCACCGCAACGGTTACCGAGGCATGGAGAACGGGATCGTCACCGTCGACGACTTCAAGGCTGTGCACTACGACCCCCGCGACGACAGCGAGTACGCCCGTTTTGATTCGGCAGTGCGCCCCGGATACGAAGGCGGGGCGGGCGGCAGCGCGAAGAGCGTCCAGGATGTGGTGACCGGTGAGTGGGACTCCGACACCTCAGATCCCAGCTGCCCAACGATGTACATCGGTACGGAGAAGGTCCCCACCGGTCCGGCGCGTGACATCGGCTCGACGATGGAGCGTCTGTTCGCTGTGCGTGTGACAGCGGCGAACGCGTTCACCAGCGGCCGTGCCCTCGAGTGGGAGGAAGCGACGAACAACAACCCGCTCCTGCACCTCCACACCTCCGCGTACGTCGCCTGGGTGTGCCGTCAGCTGGACCGTGCCGGCACCCTCGACGTCTGGCGAGCACCGTGGTTGGAGATCGAGCAGGAGGAACGCGCGAAACTGCACTCCGTTCACTCGAAAATAACTCCCCGTGGCCGTGAGGTGGCTGTCGCCCCGGTCATAGGAATGATGATCTGGACCACCTACCTCCTCGAGATCGGTGCGATCTCCGAGGCGGAGCGCGAGGAGATCATCTCCAAATCCCGTGAGGCTGCGTGGGCGATCGCTGTAGAGCACAACCGTGCGATCGGTGATGACGTTCCGCTGCACGCCCGGATACTGGACGTGCTAACGGCCGGCGTCATCTCCGGGCGGTACCGCCTCAACCACGGCAATGACGACGAGTCGACGAGCAACGCACCGGTCCTGGCACTGGGGCGGGTGGTCGACGGGATCGACGCTGTCGCGGTCATTCCGACGATCGCCGTCCAGGCGCTGCGTGCCGACCCGGAGTTTGCGTCGTTCGACCGCACGATGCTCGTCGAGGCGATGAAGCCGCTGATTGCCGCGTCCACGACCGGCCAGGCGACGAAGAAGCTGCATTTCGCCGGTGCGAGCGGCAACTTCATCGTCATCCGTCGCGAGGAATGGGGCGATGCTGGCCTGCTCGACCCGGACGCCGAATCCATCGACGAAAACTAACAGTCCCGTCATTTGAAAGGGCGCCCTGGCCATCGAGTGCCAGGGCGCCCTTTCCTTTGATTTCGGGACGGTGTAACGGGTTCATAACAGTCCTGTTCAAGCAGAAAAATCCCTCTCCAGAGCTGGTTCTTCGCCACATGTCTCACCTCTGCAACCGACGAAACGCGTCGGGGCAGAGAGCGAGACAAAATGTCCCTCCCCACCCTCACCAACGAGGTCATCCGTTCCGAGATCGCCCGCATCGAAGCACGGTCGATCACCCCGTCTAGGAAGCCGACCGCTGACGTGGCTGGCCGATACGGCACCGGCTGGCAGCGTCAGGAAGCGGCGCCGCTCATGCGGGCGATCATCGCCCGGTTCGGCGGCATCACTGTCCGTCGTCACCTGGATCGTGCCGACGCTGCGACCATGGCCATCGAGGCGTGGCTGGCTGTGGGCATGAACATCCCGGCCAGCGCCGACGCCGTGAAATGGACCGCCGGCGCCATCAAGGCTCTCGCCCGCGGTGAGCAGCAGTTCTCGATGTTTCTGACATCCGGCGAAACGAACAACGCGGAGTACGTGCCGCAGACCAAGACCGTGAAGCCTCCTAAGCCGGTCCCCGGTGCACCGTTCGACGGTGTCGTTCACAACACGGAGGGTGCCAGTTTTGCCGAGCCCTCGTGTGTCCCTACCCGTTTCGGTGTCACCCCTAACCCGGTGATCGGCGCGATCCCCGGCAGTACCGCCATCACGATCAACCGCCTGTCTCTGCTCGTGGCCGAGGCCGCCGTGGTCTCCGCGGGCATGGACGACATGACGGCTGGCGCGCTGCTGCACGAGCTGGTCCGTCGGGTCGCTCCTACCCAAGCGCAGCTCGTCGGAGAACTTGAGCAGCGCACTGGTCGTCCGTCCGGCGCATCGACGCGTCGTTCCGCGGTCGTCACCCTTCAGAACGCGCGTCAGGACATCGCGGGACGCGCTCGCGTTTCCGAGGATGCGGTGACGATCGTCACGCAGATGCTGTTCGGTTCCCGCACCGCCGGCGGTCTGCTGGAACGGGAGCTGGACGTCGACTCGGAGTTCCAGGAGATGCTCGCGGAAATGAGCGGGGAGGTCGGATCCGACTACCTGTTGGACCGTCGCACTCAGTTCGTGACGGAGGAACTCACCGACTACGCGCAGCCGTTCGTCACCCGTCTGCGAGAGCTGGCTTGAGCGCGGCCGGCAAACAACTCCGCACCTCAGTGCAGAAGCCTAGAAAGGGGCAGTCATGACAATCGATCTTGAGACCGTGGATGCGCAGGTGATCCGTGAGGCCATCGCCACGCTGGAATCCCTCGCGCGCTTCGCTGAACACCGCCAGACAAGCCTGGGAGTCGACCTTGCCCGTGGGCGCTCCGTTGTCAACCGCGTCCTGTCGACTTGGCCGGGCGACCGAGGCGGGGTGAACTGATGACCCGCGTCGAACTTCTCTCCGAAGAACTACTGGCCAACGATGTGCTTCACGCAATCCTGCGCGCGAGCATCGAGGTGGGTGGCGGGAACCCCGATGTGGAGACCGACGTCCGGGTCGCGTTGCTCGAAGCGGCATCCCGTCGGATCCTGGCGGACGCCATCGACGAGATCGATGGGCAGCCGGCACGGAGGTCGGACCGGTGACCATCGAGCTGCACAAGGAGCAGTGGCTGGCGCAGTATGCGGCGGTTTGGGGCGGGTACGACTGGGGTGACAGCGGCGACCTTCTAGTGATCAAACACCCGTTTGTGAACAAGAAGGGGCAGAACACGTTCCGCGTTGCTGGTCGTGTCCCGATCGCGGACGATGAAGGCGCGTGGCGGATCATCGCGCGCGTCGCGGAACGCGGAGTTTCCACCTATGTCGACGTCCATACGATCGACCCGGCGATGATCGACGCCCCCGACTACCGAACCGGGACCGGGTCGGAGCACCGGTACATGGTGGCGTTGATCCTGGACCTGGACACGGTTGACGGGGAGCACTCGAATCTCAACCAGCCGACCCGCGAGCAGGCGCTCAGGTTGCTCGCTGACGCCCCGATCGCCCCGTCCAGTGTCGTCGATTCAGGTGGCGGATTTCACGTCACGTGGAGGCTGCGCGACGCGCTGGAGCTGCATCACGAGTTCACCCTCGAACTGGTCGACCGGTGGCGGTTTTACTGGGAGTGTGTCGCGGCAGCAACCGGTTTGAACATCGACGTTCCGTACATCTCGTCAGCGACCTCTGCTGTCCGCCCGGCCGGCTCATGGAGCACGAAAGCGGGAGGCCGCCCGGTGCGACTGGTCAGCGCTGACGGCACCCAATACGACTATGAGGAGCTCATGGAGCTTCTCGAACCTCGCCCCGAAACAGAGAACGAGTGGGAGGGCGGTGGAGCATTCTCTGGTGCACCTGAGCCGGGCGACCCAAACGAGAGGATCGGCTGGCGGTTCTCCCGCCAGGTGGGGGCGGACGAGTTCCTCATCAGGGTCTTCGGCGCTGAACTGCGGGGTTCTCGAATGAGTCTGCCACTGGCTCACGAAACCAGCCAGTCATCGACGGCGATCGTCACCGATGACCAGGGAATAACCCGTGCGATCTTCAATTCGACCACCGTCCAGCAAGGATTTCTCCTCGACGGCCCCGGTGGGCTGAAAAGCTTCGACCTGCTCGCCGCCTGCCTCGGGCAGGATTTTCACGCCGCCACCCGCCTTGTGGGGGAGTGGGAGGTCGATGGGAGTTGGACGGGGAACCCGGCGTTCATCGACGCGATCCGTGGCCACATGTGCGCCCAGGTCCGTACGTTCTTCGGAATTCCGGAGCCGTCGATGATCCCGTGGGGTCCTAACCATCGCCGGCGCCGGCAGGCGACCACACCTACCGAATCGAAGGTCACTGACGAACCGAGCGAGGCGGATGACAACCTCGCCCTTGCGCGTCTACTCGGACGGGCGCCGCTGCCTGTCTCTCCCGAGACCGCTGACCGTCTCCGCTCCGCGGTCACAGGCCTGCTGTCCGCGGCCAGCCGCAATCAGGACGGCGGCGAGTTCATCCTCACGACATGGGGGACTGACCTGGAACGGATCCTCGAGCGCACGACGATCGCCCGTGCCTACGCGGCTGCCGGACCAGCATTCGACCTGACGATTCTCGCCAAGCAACTCCGTCGTTACGCGCAGCCGTTCGACGGCGGGGAATCGATTCGATTGCGACTGCCGGAGGGACAGTGGGGGATCGCCGACCGGGTGTTCGCTCGCCTGGCGGCGACCACGGTCACGGACTCGCGGGGAGCTCTGCGGATCGAACTGGCGCAGGCGCCTGCCTCTCCTAATGCCGCGGCGCCCGTCACCACCGGGCAGCTGTTCGAGCTCGGTGAGCTGATGGCGGCCCGCAGGCGGACGCTGGACGAGACAACTGCCTTGACTGTCGCGCATCAGAACCTCACCTCGCGGATTGGGGAGTGGCTATTCCACCGATTCGAGGGTGGTCGCATCATCGGTCGGACTCCGGATGGCGGTCAGATCGTGGAGACAGCGGCGGGGGAGCAGTTCGAGTTTGGTGGAGCTGCGCTGCCGTTCAACTCGATCTTCACTCTCACCCCGTTCGTCAACGGTCACCTGCCCGCGAACCGGGTGGTGCGTTCGGCCGAGTACCGGGCCGCTCATTTCGCTATCGAGTCACTGGAACGTGCCGCAACTGAGTGGCTTCTCGGGCACCCGATACTCCGGACCGCGCTGCAGCTGGCCCCAGAACCAACGACGATCATCCGTCCTCCAGCGCAGCAGGGGCCGTCGGCGCTTCCCCAGTCAGAACCGTTTGAACTGGTCATCCTCTGACTGGCGGCAAACAACCCGCCACCTCTCTACGACCGACGCGAACACCGCCACGGTCCACGATTCGCCGCTCAGGCGGCAGAGAGGAGGTCCACGAATGGACCTTGGTCAGGACATCAGAACCGTCGACGAGGAGGGAGTTGTCTGCCTGTGCGAATGGGAAGGCGCCGTCGAACACCAGCACGACATATGCGAGAACCGCACCGCCGGCCGCTGCACTCACCGTGAGGACACCGGTCTCCGTTTCGGTTTCTCCTCCGAGGATGAGTACCGACACTCGATCGGCTCTCCGTTCGAAACCGCAGACGGTTGGCGTATCCCGATCCTCGCCGCGTGGGAGACCGAAACCGAAACGGTGACGGACATCGACGGCACGACATTCGAAGCGCCGTACTCGTTCCAGAGGATCGTCTCCAGGCGAGCGTCGCATGACGAGAGTCGGGTAGGGCAGCGGGAACGCACGACGGCGCAGGCTGTCGACGAGGCGCTCGACAACGAGGTGCGGGAGGTGGGACGCGCGGAGGAGGGGTTCACCGCGTTCGCGTGGCAGCAGATCCGCGGAGCTGCGTTCACCCGCGCCTACCTCGACGTCGATCAGCTGCGCGCCACACTCGATGCAGGCGAAGCGTGTCGGTTCACGGTCACGGCTGAGCGGCGCGGATGGCACGCTGCGTTCGCCATCGTCCAACAACCGGGCTCCGTTGACCGGAGGATTTGGATCGAGGAGACCGTAGGCGGTAACGGCGTGAACAGGCCCCACACATCCACGCTCCACGCGTTCCGCTGGTCAGGGTCGCTGGACGAGCTCGTCGCCCGTCTGGGCCGTCAGATCACCGCTACGCGGGGCGGCCAGGGCCGGGAGGTGGACTACCGATGAACAGCTCCAACGTGATGCTCGACGCCAACATCGGAGGAGAACTGTGGCTGCCCCGATACCCCGAGTTCGAGTCCGTGGTCGGCGAATCGGCAATCCGGCTGGTCGAAAACGACGTCCGCGATTTCCGCGCAGAGGTGGGCGACGTTGAGGGATGGCCGCAGCTCGGCTGGCGGTACACCGACCTGGTGCGCGGGGCGCTGGCCCTGGCCGATGACGCGATCCTCGCCGCCAAGGACACCGACGGCCTCTACGTGAGCCCGCGCGGCGACATCCAGGTGTCGCATCTGGTCCTGCTGCCGTCGATCCACGGCGGGCATTTCCGCGTGCGGATGACGCTCGCCGAGACCTTTGGCGTCGTCCACACGGGCCTCACCGTGTGGAACGACTACCTGGTCGGCGATTTCCGCGGGCAGGCGGCTGACCACCCGGACTTCGACGAGCACAACGACGCGATCGCCGATGCCGTTGCCGATCTTCTGGAGGCTGTGTTCGACGGGCGGCCGGTCGGCGAGGGGACTCGAACCTCGACTTCTGACTAGCGGCAAACAACTCGGCACCTCTATGTGAGCGGGACGAAGAGCCCGGAAGAACACAACCGAAGGACAGCCAATGCCAACCGACCGTCAGATCTCATTCCCCCTCTCGCTCCTCGCGAAGAGCGGCTACTCGAGCAAGTACATGACCGCTGCCTACTCCTTCACCAACAGCCCCGAGGTCAACACCCTCCTGAACGAGGTCGTCTCCGGCCGCCGCAGCCCGGTAGCAATTGTCGGCCGCCATGGTTCCGGCAAGACCAAGCTGATCCAGGCTGTCGCCCGCCTCACCCTGCACAACCTCCCGGAGCGCGCCGGCTCTTTCGTCCCGCTGATCGAGGTGGAGTCCGCCTCGCTGGTCTCGCACCACATCGGCGCCGACCGGATCATCGACCTGGACGAGGTCGGCCTCGACATCGATGCGATCCGCGCTGCACTCGTCGATGTCCCGACTGTCGGCCTGGCTGTGCCGGGCGACGGATGGGTGACGACCGTGACCGGACTGCGCTGGGCGATCAGCGAGACGCGTGGCGAGACGCCGACGAAGGCCCGATGGGTGAACGGCGGCTTGGGCATCAGCTCTCCTGAGCCACTCACCGCCCCGGTCGTCGACTACGGCGTCTGACAACCCCGTTCCCCGCCACTAGCGGGGGTTGCCCTTCGACTAGCCAGCCGAAGAGCACACCGAACCGAACCGAACCGAACTGAACCGAACCGAGCCGAGAGAGAAGAGAGACCTGAAATGACTTCATACATGCTGGCGGCTATCGCCCTGACCTTGATCGCGGGCGTCATAGCTGCGGTAGTGCTCGGCCCTGTGACGTACGCAATCGCGACGATGGTCGTGGCCGCTCACGCCAACCGGGTGCACCGGAAGGCTGGCCGATGAACGCTGCTCACACCCAGCTGCTGTCAGCTGGCGCCACACCGCCCGACGCCACCCACCTCCACGGTTTCACCGCGGTCCGCGACGCCCTCACCGACCTGACACTCCGCACCCTTGTCCGGGAGACCAACACTGTCGAGCTGACGTTCGGTCGCGACCACGGGCCACGACACGACGTCGATGTTCGCGTCGGTGACCTGGCCGTTGACGGTTCGGCGGACGACGGGTTGCTGAGGCTGGTTGCGGAGGAGGTCGCGCAGGCGATGGTCGACGGCGGTCTGCGCGGGCGGGTCGCGTTCGGGCATTGGTCGCGCGGGGTTCAGGCGATGGACGTGACGACAGAGGTTGGCTCCGTGCGTCGGGTTTCGAGGTCGGGGGAGCGGCGCGGCATCCGTCAGCAGGCGGCGTCCACCGCACACAGCGTCTTGCAGGGCCGACGGGTCGGCGAGGGCCGGGTCGTTTACGGCGATGACCGTCGCTTTCACGACTTCGTGGACGTTGCGGTGACCGACCCCGGTGTCCTGACGGACGGTGAGATCCGGACGATCCTGCGCATGGCAACGATGGCTCGGCAGTGGCAAGTTACGACGTCAACCGGCGGCTCGCTGAGCCATCAGAACAACTACGAAGCCAGCTGGGATCTCAGCTGGTGATGGCGACCGGAAGGTCAGACAAAGGAGAACGCAATGCAAACAACAACAACAACACGACGCGAACTCGAGGTCCAGCTGAAGGAGGCCTTCACCTTGGTGGAGCCTCGGCCCGGGTCACTCCTCGAGTACCGGATCGAAGGCGTACTCGGCAGGGATACCCCTGTCGAGTTGACGGTGCACGGTTTCCGCGGGGCGGTCGCCGTGAGGACGTCCGTCGCCGAGATCGAGATCGCCTCGTACCGGTCGTCCGTTGACTCGTACGACGACGTGGAGACGGCGATCACACGGGTGGCAGATGCACGCGGACGGGCTCTCGCGATGAACCTCTGGCCACCGCGGCGCGAGGAGGCCGCTGCGCAAGGACAGCTGACCTGGCTCGGCAACGGTCTCAACAACGACTACTACCGCGAACAGAAGGAGTTCGGCCGTTTCGACAGTGCGGCGGAGCAGTTCGACGCGGTGGTTCGCATCCTGCAGGTGCAAGGCGGAGCCGACGAGGCAGAAGCGCGGCGACTGGCGGGCTTCCGCGGGCTCCGCCACGGGCTCACTTGGTGGCAGATTCGCCAACTGCACGTTGGTGCTCTGTCGACGACGTTCGAAACTGGCCAGCATGGCCGAGGATCCGATGACTTCGGCTACGGCACCGGGTTCTGGGTTCTCGGCGCGATGGCGACTGAGGAGTCCGCGACGCCGGAGATGCTCGCGACGGTCACCGAGCGGATGACCGAGACTCTCGCTCAGCTGGGCAAGACCGGTCGTGTCGAAGTGACGCACGAGAAGTACGACGGCGCGCGAGACCCGTTGCCCAGGATCACCGTGCACGTCGACGATCGATGGGCGCTCGGGACCGACGCAGTGAGCGATGTGGAACGCGTTGCGACGCCGTATGCGACGTCCGGCTACATCCCGAACTTCACGGTGGGGTTCCGAGATGACGACGGCCCGTTCACTTGGCACTCGATCTGGCGGCCACGCAGCACCGCGGAAACCGCCGGCGAGAACGACGTGGACAACTTCTGATGAAGACGCGTACCGAACCTACGGCGGCCTCGGGCACCCAGGCTGAGGAGAACCTGCTGGCCATCGGCGTGCCGCCGGAGTGGGCGCACCACGCGGCCCGATTCGCGCAGGTGCAGTGGGCGGCTGGCCGCTTCACGTCATGGGAGGACTGGGACTCTCGCCTCATCCTCGGTGAGAACGGCTACGAGTTTGTTCACTACATCGGGCGGGACGCCCACCCCGGCGATGTGTCGGTCGACGAACTTCAACGCCTGGTTCTCAAGCTCGAGGAAGTACTCCTGGCCATCGGCCTTCACGGCGACGTCGAGTTCGCCTATCGGTTCAACTACCGATGGCCTCAGGTGGATGTGATGGTCACCGGGTGCGTGACCGAGGAGTTGCGGCTTGCGGCTTGCCGTACCCTCGACGGGATCATCAGGCCGATCGAGGTTTTGATGTGCGGCGAGAACGGACACGGGAGGAACATCCAAGTGCAGGTCTCGACCGATGCCGACTTCGGGGTGTCAACTATCGTTCACCTCAGAGCCCGGTCGCCGCGCCTTCGATCTATGAAAACAGCGATGTCTTCTGACCAGCTTGACGAAGAGCCCGGCCGCCATGACTGGCGTGCCGGACTCTTGGGGTGATGATGGAGGACGGCAGGGTTCGTCGACCTTGAGCTAGCTCATGGTCGACTTAGGGTCGTGCTGTGCATGATGGCCGCAGAGGGGACCTACCGGGCCATCGGGATCCGCATCTACTGGCTCGGCTTAGATCGACGACTGCCAGCCGGACCCATACACCGTGCCGGGCACCGCGGATGTGAAGGTCCTCGACCACATGTCCTGGCGAGGAGACCCGCCGTAGCGAGCGTTTTCAGACAGGGCGTCACGTACGGGTTCTGTGATGTAAGTCGAATAGCCGAGATCGAGCGCTGCCATCTTGGCCGCGTTATTTGCGGCATTCCCGACCCAAACCAGGTCGTTGGACGCTCGTACGCCGGTCTTTGCAACGAAGAGTTCAGAAATGTCGATGCCGACCTTCTGCCTGAGCACGAAACCTTTGAGGCCGTCGCCGAACTGACGTACGAGGGCGGGGTTGAGGATCTCGCGGACGGCGTAGTTGATTTTCAGGCCGGCGAGTGCCGCATCATCGGCTTTGGTATCGCCGATGAACACGCCCATCACTCTGTCCCCGTCGTAGGCGGTGATCGAGCCACCGCAGCTGGTGATGATCCGGCCTGCGCAATAGAGGTAGGTCTTGTAGATGTCTGCGGCGAACCAGTTGTAGTAGCCGCGCACAAGCGCGGTTGACTCGGTGAGGTCTGCGTAGAGTACGGCGCCTTCGAATGTGACGGCTTGGTTGCCAGCAGTGAGGTCATCGACGTCAGGAACCTTACGTCCCGCCCGTGTCGTCCAAGCGGCGCGATATGTCTTGTCTGCAAAGCCGACGAGCTCGTTCTCGAAATAGGTCATCTTCGTCGGGTTTCCTTTTCGTGTCGGCGGTGAGGCCGACTGCTGCCGTCTGGGCGTCTCATGCCGCTGGCCAGAACGATGCGATCAACCCACAAGCCACCAGAGCAAGGCCGCCGAGTGTCGCCGACCACAGCGACCATTGCACCCGGACATGCTTCTTCCACGAGATCTTGGCCATCGCGGTGATCTGCCGGGAGAGCTGCGGGAGTATGTCGGTTGTCCGGAGGGCGGCTTCCAGATCGGTTGCCTTCCAGTTGCGGGCGTGCCCGAAGTAGATGTAGTTCGAAGCGGACTCGGACCTGGCTGTACGGCCCCGTAGACGAGGGGCCACGACGGTCACGGCGAGCCCGGCGCCGACTAAGAGCAACAACAGACCGGGCCAGTACAGCCAAGGCGTGAGTCCGGGCAGAGCAGAGAACAGCCGGTCTTTCGCGGACAGCGCTACGACGGTGGCGATCGCTGCCGACTCGAGTGCGAACGCGAAGGACGCCTTCGCGTCGACCTTGCCAGTCCATTCGGTCTGGGCGGCATGGATACGCCAAGCGGTGTCGATAGCGTTCGGATTCGTGGAAGCCGCCTCCTCGGACGTCCGCCTCTTCATGGCTTCCGCATCCAGCCGCAGCTGTAAGTGGAGACGGCGTGAGGGCCGACCGCGGCTTCATCCCTCTTCTTCCACATGGCTGTGTCGCCGGACATTTTGTTGCCTTCGCTGAGCACGTCGTACACGCGGCTCGTGATCGTGATGCTCCCGCTTTCGCCCCGAATGCCGCTGAGCTTCGCGGCTATATTCGGCGCGTTGCCGATTGACACGAGGTCGCTGTTGTTGCGGGCACCTCCGCGGACGATGAGTGTCTCTCCGTCATCGATGCCCGACCGGTGGGCGACAGACCATGTAGCCGAGTTCGACCTTGCGAGCCATGCCTTTAGTTTCGGGTTGATGACCTGATCGACAACCCATGAAAGGTTGAGGGCAGCCTCGACGGCGTCGTTCCTGCGCCTGTCGCCGATGAACACGCCCATCACCCTGTCCCCGTCGAAGCTGCGGATGTGACCGCCCCTGTTGCGGATGCAGTCGACGGACGCGCGCATGTACATGCGAACGACTCGGGCTGCGAATTCCTTCTTGTACCTCTTGACGAGGAGGGTGGAGTCGGCCATGTCCGCGTACATGAACGTCGCCTCGATCAGCTTGGCGCCGTCACGCTGGGCGACGTCTTCCGTCTTCGGCACAACCCTTGCATTCTCCGAGTTCCAGGGCGTGGCGAGGATCTCGTTCATCTTGCCGTCGAACGCGTCACCGAATTGCGTCATCGATCTCCCTTGGTCACTGGTGGTCGTCACTCTATCTGCGGCTTCAGACATGCATGTCGTATCCCTTCTCCGGCACTCCCTGGGTCGTCGCACATACGTGAGACGCCTTGGCGACGCCCGTAGATGGTCTAGTCGCGCCTGCGTTCTCAGCGAGGGAGGCCAAGATCTCGGTCCTGGCTGATCCCGACACACGGCTATTGGGATCGACGAAAGGCGGACTTGGAAACGAATGACTTCTGAACGTGCCTCACGAAGAGCCCGGCCACCACGACTGGCGTGCCGGGTTTCGTCGCGGGCGGCTACCTAGCCGATGAAATTCCAGAGTTCGCGCTAGAAGTTCTTCGCGATGGTCTGGCCCTCGTGGCGAGCGTTACCCGGCCAACGACGAGGAGATCACCGAGTTCATCAATCGCTAAGTCGCCAGTGCGGATCGTTTTCGCCGGTCAGTAGAGCGTGTTCGGTCGTCACCGGTGCCTCATTCCTCCTGAGATGGTGGATCGACATCAAGTTCAATGTTCGAATCCGCCGCATGGATCGGTTCTTCGAGCTCGTCGTCTCCGTCGTCCAGGTCGACCTCTTCCAACTGCTCAGCTTCGGCGACCAGCGACGCAGCGACCGCCAACGTCTGGATGGCAGCAGTGATGTTGGCGAGTGAATCAGTAGAGAGGTTCAAGGCGGGCCAGTTCGTCGGGAGCTTGATAGTGGGCACCACCCCCCGATTCTTTGCTACGACAGCGAAGGCCTTCTGCATCCCCTCAAGCACCCCTGGGCTGAGGAAGACGGGCGGGGGAGGCGGTGGAAAGAACGAAACGTTCGGCACGTGGACTCTCGCATGCGTGGCGGCGGTAGCAATTTCGCGGGTGACTTCGTCGACGGTGGCTTGCTCGACCGTCGCGAACCGCTTGGTTACCCCACGGTAGAACGCGGCCGAGTCGATGACGTCTACTAGCTCGCCGGTGTTCCTATAGAACTCCGTGAGCAGTTCGGGGAGTGGCCGACCGCCGCGGCTCCAGTCATCCTTCGTGCTGTCGTCCGTCACAAGGATGACGCCTCGGCGCGACCTCTTCGCCTGGCGCATCGTTTGAACCCAGAGGAACTGATCCCCGAACGCCGCGTCGCCAACCTTGTCTACGTCCGAGAACCCCGGCGGGATCTTCTCGACGATGCGCAGTTCGGCTCGAGCACGCTCCTTCGTCAGCCGCTTCGGGGAGAAGGGCTTACCGACGCGTTCGTCCGTGTAGAGCTGATCGAGCTCGTCGAGTACGGCATCCCGGTTACCCGCACGTTCCGTCTCGAAGCGCTTCCTGGAGTCATCCAGCGCCTCTTTGACCTTGCTGACCGCCTCTTCGAGGGCGACCAGGTGAGCGTCGGCCTGGAGGAGTTCATCGCGTGCGCCGAGCCGTTTCACCTCGCGTGCGGCAGTCTTCACTGCATCCTCAAGCGCCTTTGTGGCTGACGCGTGGGGTGTAGTCGCATCTTTGGCGACTCGACGGCGGTTTCGATGGAACTCAGTGCCGACTTGGTGCGGCATCCACAGCCGGTCCGCGACTGACTTGAGTCCTTCGATGTAGGAGGTGCGGGCTGAGTCCCCGAAATCGTAGAGGGCTAGAAGCACGTTGCTGTCGAGAACGAACGTCGCGTTCTGCCAGAGATGTTCGCGCTCGTCGTGCGTGAGCGGGTAGTGCCCGCGGAACTGTTCCTTCATTGCATCCTCTGCCCTGGCAGCCACCCACTGAGGTCGCCGGCCGCCGGCTTCGTCCTGGTACTCGCATCGCTGACCGTCGAGTACCGGTCTGGCTGCCGCGGTTCGGCGGATGGTCCGACTCCGAAGCTTGTGTTGCAGACGACACAGGTGAGCCAGTCACCGTGATCACGGACGACGTCTGTGGATTCGCAGAGTGGGCATTCTATGTCATATCCGAGCATGGTGCGCAGCCTATCGACGCTGGGTCGTGCAGGGGGCGCCCCAGTCAGGGTGGTGGCCTATTTGGACTGCGCTCCGTCCATCTTTCCCTGGACGCACTCCCTGTGCTCTCGATCCCACCTCACGCCGACCTCCCCGCTCGCCGCACACGTAAACCCCACACGAGCTCACCGCCTGCCATCCCGGCCGTCGCAACGCTCGCCAACATGGGGAGGCCACATCCAATGAACTCAGACAGCGAACTCGACCTCAAGGGGGCCTGGGACACGTTCTGGACCACGATCAGTGGCACATACTCCGGCTCGCCGATCGAAACCATCGTCACCTGCGTTGGTATCGGTCTGATCGCGTTCTCTGTTCTGAAGTACTTCTGGGACAAGCGCCGCGGCAACGCCGGCATCCGCGGGCACTCAGCCATCTGGTGGAGCCTGGGATTCGGGGCCCTCTTGACGGGACCTGCGGCAACCATTCCCTTCGTCCTCGGCCTTCTGCAGGTCGTGATCGACATCGCGATGAACCTCATCTCCTCGGCCACCAGTACCGGCGCTTAGACGCGCAAGGACCGGAACCCACCATGAGAACCCACATCCTCATCAAACTCGGCGTCGCCGCGGCGATCGTCATGGCGTCCCTCGGGGCGACAGCCGGCACGGCGCAGGCGGCTGAAATGCCAGCGGGTGTGGCTGTGTCGCAGGTGGCCGTGACCGGTATTGACGACGACGGCACCGACCTCCCGCGTGCCGAAACTGTCGGACCGCGATCCGATCTGATCCCTATAAACAGGTGGTATGCCGCGGACCGGCTCATCCACAAACCCGGCTCGGTTGACCCGGCGGTCGCGGCGGCAGGCGCCGTCGCCGGTATTGACGGGCTGACGCTGCGCGGAGCCAATGCGCTCTGGATCATGACCACGGTCTTCGTCGTGGGCGCTGCCGGCCAGGGTTTCCTCGACTCGGTGTTGGCGATCGCCGACCAGTTTGCCGGGGCGATCGGCGAGGTGCTGAGCGCCAACCTTGTATGGGCGGTGGCGGCAGGTGTCGCGATGGTCGGGGCGGTGCTCTGGGCGGGTCTCCGAAATCGATCCACCCGGCATCTGTGGCGGCGGATGGCGACCGCCACCCTCCTCCTCGCCTTCCTATTCGTGACGACAAACGCAGCCACCCTGACAACGGGTGGCAGCAACGGCGAGCCCCTCAAGCCCGGCACCGGTAGCCCAGCCTGGATCGTCAAAGGCGTCTCGAACTTCTCCGGCAACATTCTGAATGGTGCCATCTCCGGCATCACGAACTTGACCATCGGCGACAACGCCGGGAAAGGCCCTGCGGGGGAGATGAGTTGCGACCGCTACATCCAGAACCTGGACGACTACACGACGGCCGGGGCTCGTGTCGATGCGACGCCCGTCCGCACCATCTCGAATCTATTCATGCGGTCTTGGGGTTGGGCTATTGCTCAGACAGGGGACGGGGCAGTCGGAGTCAAATACGTGGCGTGCCATGTGGCCGATTGGCAGGCCGACACCCCCGCAAAATCCCAGATTCTGATGTCGACGGTCGGAGTGGCTGGCGGCGACAAACTGCGTGCAGCCGCGGACCCCGAGTCGCCTGCATTCGCGCCGAAAAACGACCGCGAATCGACAAAGGCCGCCGCCGGTTGGGCAGCATGCACGTGGACAGGTGACGCCTGGGCGGTCCGCCCAGGGTGGGAATTCGTCGATCCGGCCGTGTGCACAAAATGGTGGTCCGGCGGCAAGGACGCCAATCTCGATATGGGGGTTGGGTCCACCAGCGGTCTGAATCTGAGTGCCCGCGAGCAAGGCGCGCCGCCCAAAACCATCTCCCAGCTGACTGACGACGAGGACGTCATCAATTTCGTCAGGACCCAGCTGGGCGTGACTGGTGGCACACCGTCTGCCCTTCCAGCGATCGCCGGGTTGATCGCCGCGCTCACGGTGTTCGTCGTTTTCGGGCTCGGGCTCAGCCTGCTGATCCTCGGTGCGAGCGCGCTGGCCGGTGTCGCCGTCGCAATCTCGCCGTTCCTGCTAGTGGCGGCTGTCTTCGCCCCGGCCGGACCCGGCAGGCACATCAAACGTCTCTCCGCCCAGGCGTTCGGTGCCGTGATCCTCGCGAATTCCGCCAAGCTCGTGCTTTGGGCGGTGACCCTGTCCACGCAGCTGATTCAGTCGCTGGGTGCTGGTTTCGGTGGCTCCGGGAGCCTGGGCGGCGCGATCTTCGCGGCCATCACTCCGATCCTGGCCATCGTCCTCCTCCAGCAGCTGTGGAAGCGATTCGCTGGCGGCAAGGCGAATCCGTTCACGGTGGGCGGTGCCATGAAACTGGCTAAAGGCTTCGGCGGCGACCTGGGGGCGAACGCCGCCTCGAGAATCGCGGGCGCAGCGAGGGGCTACGGCAAGGCGGGCGCCCGTGCAGGCGGTCGAGCACTTCTCCGGAAAGCGACAGGCGGAGCACTCGGGAACGGGCCGACCGGCACCGGTCGGACTGGTGCCCCAGCACAGGCCCGCCGCGGTGAAGGCTCGATCCCTCGCAACGAGCCGCGCCAGCAGACCAAGAAGGAGGAGGCCGAGCACCTGGCATCAGGCCGTGCGCTGCTAAAGACCGCTGGCGCCGTCCTCGGTGAGAATGTCACCGTCGGCCAGAAGGCGGCGGCAGCCATGAAATCCGCCACCGTGAAGGTGGCGGCGAAGACCGCAGCGGCAGCGAGTAGCGCCGCCCGGTTCGCCACCGACCCGGCGGCTCGCAGTCAGGCCCGGGAGCGCGCCTCCGAGCGGCTGCGCAATCTCAGTCCGGCGACCCGGGCTGCCGTCGCGACAAGCGTCAAGGCTGTGAACCGCGGTTTGGATCGGCTCGATGAGGGCCGTGAGCACGAACGCCAGGTTGTGGGAACCGCTCTCCGCGAGCAGGCCAAACGGCTCGGAACCCACGTCACGGAGCACCCGTTCCAAACTGCGTGGTCGGTGACGAAGACGGCCGCGACCGCGACCGCAATCATCGGGACAGCCGGCCTCGCAACGCCGATCGTCCTGGCTCCGACGGTCGGACGGACTGTGGTCGCAGCGAAGAAGAAGGCAGCGGCCATGACCGCCGCACGCGTCGCCAACAGGGTCGCTGGCGAGCAGGCACTGATCCAGCGGGCGTCGGAAGCCTACGCACCCGATCGTGGGCCGATCCCAGCCACACCGCCACGGCCCGTGCCGATGCCCGCACGACCTGCTGAGCGACGTCGGGTGCCGTCAAAACCGCGACCGACAACCACGCCCAGGCCGACCCCCCAGCCCAGGCCGACAACTCAGCCGAAGCCTGCACCGAAGCCGCCTGCCAGCTGACATGAGGGCGGCGCCCGCGGACAACACCGGGCGCCGCCCACATATAGGTGTAGATCCACCTACCGAACGGAGAATTCACCCATGAGCATCAACGAAGTCCTCGACTTCAAGCCCCAGGCTGCCGCCGAATGGCTGGCTGCGAACCCGGCCGCGACGCAGGCCTATTCGGAGGCGCGCGTCAATCAGACGCTGGCGACGCTCCCGACCCTCCCACCGCTCCTCGGCCCGTACCTCGCCGAGAATTTCGGGACGCGCGTCGAATGGGGGCTGGCACCTGAGAATGGTGTGGACGGCCAGTTCCGTGGCGTCTACTCTCTGACGACGACCGTCGACGGCCTGCCAGTCGAGATCCCAGCGGAGGCAACCAGGTGGGATTCTGTCGACCCGGAGTCAGACGTCGAGCTCGTGGCGATGATCGTCGGATTCTCCGCGGACGCGCAGACCTATGTGCGTGAGACGCCTGGCGCCGAAACTCCGTGGACACCCGAGTGGCAGCACCTGCTGGTGCACCGCGCCGGGTTCATGCTCGACCTGGCGGAGAACGCCGTGGCATGGAACCCGGACGCGTATCATTTCGCGTCCTATGTCGCCCTTCACCTCGTTTCGCAGGGCGTCGATCTGGAAACGGCCGTCGAGTTGGTGACTGACGAGTCCGAACAGGTGGCCGGGTCGCAGCTCGCGGGGGAGACCCCTGAGGTGTGCGCAGCGCAGCTACTGAACGGCTAGTCAGAGATGGTTGCCGCCGAGGCTGCGAAGGCCGCGCTGAAAGTGGCGCCGGTCCTGTCGTCGGCGATCCCCGAGAAGCTCGACGCTGACGGCAACCCGCTCGGTCCGGGTGCGGTGGTGGGTGCCGCCGAGCTCGCGGTCGGCGTCGGCGGGAATCTGGCGGTGGGCAATGTGGCTGGTGCCGTCATCTCCGGACTCAAGACCGTGGCCACGAACCGGGTTTTTCGGAAGTGGGCGATCTGGGTCGTAGCTCTGACCGTCGGTGTCACCGCTATTCCGTTGACCGCGGCCGTCCTCCTGCCCGTCCTCGCGACGTCGTCGCTGACCTCGGCGGTCGACGGCGCGCAGACCGAGTCGGTGCTGGCCAGCGGCATGACCTCGGACGAGTTCGGGTCTGTATTCAACGAAGCATCGGACGCGAAACTGCCGGTGGCGATTGTCGCAGCGCTCCGCCAGCAGCACCCTGAGGTCCAGCTCGAGGCCCTCGCTGACAAGCTGGCCGAGGGCGGGAGCGATAGCACTTCGCAGAACCTGCTTGCCGGGCACCTGATCTCGGCGGACGGCGGATTCGAGGCTGATCAAGATTCAGCGGGTATTGCTGCAGCCCAGCGTGTGAAGGAGGTGTGGGTGACGGCCCTCGTTGGTGTCGGGCTCTCGCAGACAGATGCTGAGCGGACGTTCGCGACGGCCCTCAGCTACGCGCTCGGTGAGGTGGTGCGGTGCACGACATCCTCCAGCCCCGCGACCGTCGACGGCATCCCGCTGACCGCTGACCAAACGTCGATCGCCCAGACGATCATCGGCGTCACGAAGTCCGCAACGACGAACGTCCCGGCCGCCTCCCGTCAGCGTGCGGCGGAGATCGCTATAGCCACCGGGCTCGTCGAAACCCACCTGACGAATCTCAACCATGGAGACCTCGACTCCCTGGGCGTCTTTCAACAGCGCGCGAATTGGGGCTCTGCCGAGCAACGCACCGACCCGACGTGGGCCACAGCCAAGTTCCTCTCAGTGCTCTTCACGATCCCCGACTGGCAGCAGGGTGACGCCGGCGCCGTTGCACAAGCCGTCCAGGTCTCGGCGTTCCCCACTCGCTATGCGGAGCAGATGCCGCAGGCGAAGGCGATCGTCGCGTCCCTGTGGTCATCAAGTACCGCCGTTCCGTTGCCCGCCGACCTGGATTTCAGCTCAACAACCCAGCCGGGCATCGCCCCAACCCTCTGTGTGACTGCAACCACCGGCTGGGTCTTGCCCTTCGACCCGGCGACCGGCGCGAAAATCTCCGATTGGTTCTCGTCGGGCGACGTCATCCGACCTGGTGCGCGCCGGCACGACGGGGTTGATATTTCGATGCCATCGGGTGCGCCGATCATTGCCGCGGCCCCCGGCACCGTGCTCGAGACGAGCGGTGCGAGTCCGTCGTCCGGGCTCGGCTTCTACGTGGTCGTCGATCACGGCAGGGGAGCGGTCATGCGGTACCTGCACATGGTGTCGATGCCCCTGGTGAAGAAGGGTCAGGCCGTCACCGCCGGCCAGCAGCTCGGAGGCGTCGGAACCACGGGTGATTCCACCGGCGACCATCTCCACATTGACGTCTCAGTTGACGGGAAGCGCGTTGACCCGGTGCCGTTCCTGCTGGAACGCGGCGTTGATCTGACCGTGATTCCGCGCCTCGGGGACTTGTGGGCTTACTGAGCGTCGCCGGTGTAGAACTTGGCGAGGAGTTCCGCGGCGCCTGCCGGGTCCAGGGCAAAGATCTCGTCTTCACTGACCCCGAACTCCTGCAACGCTCGCACGAGATGGAGAGGTACCGCCTTCCGCTCCGCGCGGGGAGCGGGTTGGCCGCGATCAGGTAGGAGACCGTCCTGCGCGCATGACCAGAACTCGTCAGCAGTCACATGCAGCTGCTCGCGGAGGATGTGCCCCCAGACTTTGGCGCCGTACGTTGTTCCGTCAACAGGCTTTGAGATCCGCGTCCGGTAGATGCGGCCGTCCCACAGCGTTAGCTCGTAGGTGCGATGGTGTTGCACTGGGCGTCCGGTGGCGCCGCGCACGAGTGTCCACCTCTCGGTGTCGCAGAACTGGTCGTGATGCTCGCGGGTCGGAGCGGGATGGCGGTCACTCACCGCCGTGGTCGAGCCATTCGAGCAGCTGCTCGTCGGTGGAGAGCTTCACGAGCTGAACTAGCGCCCATGCATTTGCGTGGTTCGGTGCGTGCTGCAGCCGGTCTTCCCAGTCCTCGGCGTACTCACGGAGGCTAAGAGCAAGATCGTCGAGCGCCTCGTTCACGTCAGATCCTTCGGAGACGAACGGTCGATCCTTCATCAGGGCGACGACCACCTCGCCTTCCTTGAATACCTCAACCCGTGGCGACACTGTGCGGAAGAAGAACGTGCGGAGCTTTTCGGCTGGCAGCACGGCGGTGAGCTGTTCGTCGCGACGAACTGTGACTGTGCGACCTCGCGCGGTGGCGTCGAGCACGTCCTTTAGATGGTTGCGCGCATCAGTGAATGAGCCGTAGTCGGCTACGAGTGACATTTTTCCTCCGTTGCGTACGTGAAGTACGTCATGTACATCTTACGGGTCTGTGCACAAGGTAGTGCATTGCAGTTCGGTCTCAGTCGCCGATCTCATGCGCGGCAGTGCCGAATTCGATCCGGAGTCGCGGCCTGTCGCTTTCGCCACATGTCTCCCGCACACGTGTGCGGCTCTCTCGTCAACAGAAGTTGACGCGTGCCGCGCATGATGCATTCGAGAGCCCATGGTTCTCGCCCCTGGCTCACCAGCCGCCATACGAAACCAACAGGATGCGAAACCGACGACCGAGGAGACATTCGAGCAGCTAGACGACCAGGGGACCGAAGCGAACGGATTGGAACCCACACTATGAAGCTCACCACTCGAACCAAGGCAGTCACCAGGAGCATCGCCGCTCTGGCCGTTGCCGCGGCCATCGCCGTGCCGCTAACCATCACGCCGAACGCTGAGCCGGACCCGGCAGCCTCGGCCAGCGCCACCGACTGGCATGCAGAGAAGGTTGCCGCGGCCGACGCACGGGCACGCGCGCAGAAGGTCGAGCCGGATGGCAGGGGCGGCGGTGCGCCGGCTACGCGGGTCAAGAAGCCGCCAGCGGCGGCACCCGAAGCGGTGTCGAAGGCGGCTCCGGCTCCGGTCGTGGACGCACCGGCTCCTGCACCGGCTCCAGCTCCTGCACCGGCTCCAGCTCCTGCACCGGCTCCAGCTCCTGCACCTGCACCGGCTCCTGCTCCTGCGCCTGCGCCAGCTCCCGCTCCTGCGCCAGCTCCGGCTCCAGTTCCCGCTCCAGCGCCGCACAATGGCGTCAAAGTTCAGACGAACTCCGCCTACCTGCCAGGGTGCGGCGGCCAGGGCATGGTTGAAGAGGGCTCTCACAACCCGGGCGCAGGTGGGACGTCGGTGTCAACTCTCACCCTGCCATGGGACTACCTGATCGATGACGACGGCACGGTTCACTACTTCTACTGCGCGATCTTCTAGGCCACAAAGACCAGTAAATCGTCGCCAATTCGACGCGAGGCCGCTTCGATCCTGATTTTCGCCACATGTCTCCTCCATGAGGCTGTCCGCACTGTCGTGGACAGCGGGTTGGGAGACTCAAATGAACCTTTTCTTGGGGCGTAGAAACGCTCGCACATCACAAGCGGCCCATGTCGCAACCGCCCTGCCGCCGCGCAAGCGGGTCGCGCGCTGGGCCGGGGCCGCCGTCGTCACTTCTCTGATCGCCGGCATTGTCGCCGTGACGGTTCCTGCGTCGGCTGCGACGACCGGGGCCGGTTTCGAAGACCAGACACCAGCTGGAGGCTTCCTTGGCAACTACGTCCTGCCGGACGGGACCCGTGGGTACTGTGCTGACGTCCAGCTCGACTGGCCTTCGGGCTCGACGGGCGGCAACAGCTCGATCTCCACGCTCGACGCCACCACTGGAACCCGCGCTGTCGGCGGCGACGACATCCGCCGGCTGAATTTCATCCTGGGCAAATACGGTCAGACCGCCGACCCAGTACAGGCAGCAGCTGTTTCAGCGGCCGTCTACGGGTTCACGAGCGCCAACTGGGCATACCCCGGCGGTTCGTTGGCCGGGGCACAGCATTACGTTGACGCGGACGGTCACGGCATCAACGCCAGGCTGCAGACCATCTGGGATGACATGAGCAATCACTGGGCGGATGGCGTGACCGGGAGCCCGAGCGGTTCCATCACCTACTCGATCGCCCACAAGACCAACTACTCGGGCACGGTCAGTGTTGCCTATGCACCCGCCGCCATGACCGGCACCCTGACTCTCTCGAACGCGGTGTTCACGGACTCCGGGTCGACGAGCCGTGCGATCAGCGGCCCGGGCACGTTCTCAATCAAAGGCAAGCCGGCTGACGGCCAAACACATTTCAACGTCGCCACGACAGTCAATGTGGGTGCCGCAGGAGGCTACGACCAGGAAATCAAGGTTGCATACACCGGCAGCCAGCAACGCCTCATCTCTGGAACAGGCGCGACGCCAGTTACGTGGAAGATGACGGTCTCTGACCCCGATGAAATCGCAGGCGTCTTCTCACCGGTCATTTCCACGCAGGTGTCGACACGATTCTTGGACGCCGGGGAAAAGCCCGTTGACCGCCTGACATTCTCGACAGCTGCGGGCAGCGATCCGTGGCGCCGACTCGTGGACGGCCGATACATTCCGGTCGAAGCGACCGGCACTCTGTACGGGCCGCTTGCAACCCAGCCTGCCCGCATGGCGACAGTCAAACCGTCATGGCCGGTGGCTGCGACGACCACGCTGACGACATCACTCGCTGACGGACCAACTAAGGCTTATACCGCCGAGATGCCGGCGGTGGCAGCAGACGGTTACTACACGTGGGTGTGGCGCATACAACGAACTGACCAAGCCGCGCTCACGCAGACTTACCTTCCCGGGTCGTATTCATGGCGAGACGACGCCTGGATCCCTGGCGAGTCCCAGCTGGTCCTCCCGAAATGGCACACCGAAACATCGGCCGCCCAGACAACGCCCGGCACCTCGATCACCGACACCCTGGTCACTGACGGCATCGCCGTCCCTTCCCAAACGACAGTCCGGTTCAGCTCATTCAAGAACCCGCCTGCGGGCGCCCTCACCTGCAGCGCGGCGAACCGTCTCACGCAGAGCGGATGGCTGACCGTCGGATCGAAATCGAAGAGTTCGGCCGCGCTCCCGCTGACGATGGCACATGTGAACACGCGTGTCGTTTGGCAAGCCGAAGTCCGCGTCGAGGGCACCCCGGTGTGGACGGAGCCATGCGGCTCGCCCAGCGAAGTGACAAAAGTCACGGTCCCAACATTCGCCACAACCGCGTCAACGGCCGAGACGACACCCGGAACCTCCGTCAGCGACCTGGTGCAGGTGGTCGGATTCGTTCCCGCTGCAGGGATCGAAGTCACCGTACAGGCATTCCGGATCGACCCGGCTTCGCCCGTATGCAGCGCGTCCACCCTGGCCTGGTCGTCACCCATCATGCGGGTGATCACGGCAGGAACGGTGACAACTGCGGAGATGCCCCTGACCATGGCAGATGCCGGGACCATCACGTTTGTGGCGACCTCGAAGATCGGCGGAGTTCAGATATGGCAGGACGACTGCGGAGTCCCGGCCGAGAGTGTTCGTGTGTCGGTTCCGACCTTCAAGACGGATGCGACGGATGAGTCCACACCCGGCTCCACCGCCGCTGACAGGGTGACCGTGGATGGATACGTGCCAGCAGTCGGCGTCGACGTCACTTTTGAGGCCTTCAACCAGCCCGAGGATGCTGTCGCACCTGTCTGCTCTCCGGAGAACCGGGTGCTTCTGAGCTCTTCTCCAACGCGCCTGACTGCTGCGGGCCCGGCCACATCGGAAACGTTCAACCTCGACATGACTCACGCCGGCACTCTGCTGTGGGTGGCGACAGCCACGATCGGCGGGATCCAGGTGTGGCAGGACACATGCGGCTCCGACCCAGATGAGTCGACGTTGGTTTTAACTCCCGTGATCATCACCGACGCACTCGACCGGTCAGTTCCCGGCTCCACTGTGACTGACACCGCCACCGTCACCGGGTTCCTCCGCAGCGAAGGAATCGACCTGACCTTCGAGGGCTTCCGTCAGGATCCGGCCGGCGACGGCACCCCGGTGTGCCTCCCGGAGAACCGTGTCTACAACTCCACTGCTCCCACCCACCTCGCTGAGGCCGGCGACGCACTGTCCGAACAGTTCGAGGTGCTGATGTCCGACGTCGGCGAAGGCGCGAACGACGTCACCATCCTCTGGGTGGCCACCGCCCACATCGGGACAGTGCAGGTCTGGCAGGACGTCTGCGGCCAGAACCCGGACGAGGCGTCCAAGCTGACCTTGCCGACGGTCACGACGACCGCTGAGCCGTTCGCCACTCCGCTGTCCACTGTCCGCGACCAGGTGAAGGTGGACGGGTTCCTCCCTCCCGAAGGATTGAACATCCAGTACAACGGATACCTGCAGCCGACGAAGGACGACAACGACGAGACCACACCGATCACCCCGGTCTGCAGAGACAACAACCGCATCTATCAGTCCAGGGATCTGCAGCACTTCACCGACGAGGGTGACCGCAAAGGCACGTCCGAGGACTTCAACGTGCTGCGCACCGACGTCGGCACCATCTACTGGCAGGAGGTGGCGTCCGTCGACGGCACCGTCGTTCACGTCGGTGAGTGCGGCAACCCAGACGAGACCACGCAGGTCGCTTTCCCCACGTTCGTCACTGACGCAGCCCAGGGTTACATCGGTGAGAACGCCTACGACGTAGCGACGGTCACCGGACTGGTCGCCGAAGGCAGCTACCTCCGGTTTACCGCCTATTTGCAGCCGAAGGGCGACGAAGCCGTTCAGGCCGATTCCGCGATCTTCAACAAGAGCTGGGCTGACAAGAGATTCCCGGTGACGGGCGAGTCCACAGCCCCGGCCGGCCAGCTGCAAAACGACCAGACGAGCACCATCCAGTCAGACGGAGTCCTCGTCACGCAGCTCGGAACAATCCGGTGGATCGGCTCCCTGTACGGTCCGGACGACCAGCTGATCTCGGCCGGCGATTTCAACGACCCGAGTGAGATGACGGTCCTGAAAAGGAGCAAGATCAAGGGCATCACGATGGAAAGCTTCGCCTTCTCCGGTTTCAACGCCAGCTCGCTGCTCACGGCGATCGGGGCCATCACACTGCTCGCAGCCGCCTTGATGTTGGCAGCACTCATCATGTACCGCCGCCAGCGGAAGGCCTAAACCGCCAGCCGCACACACATTCCCCATAGACCGGCGGCGAGGTGCCCTCTCCCAGCCCCCTCGCCGCCCTAGCACCCCGTCCAGCACGTCTGGATGGGTTCCGCCCCGTCACACGATTCGAAGTGGGTTCCGATCGTGTGGCGGAGCCCCGCTTAACCTGCGCGCGAGCAAGGTGAGCGCCGCACACGTATGTGTCATGGCCAGAGGCCTCGACTCAGAAACGGAACCCACCACAATGCAAGGATCAGCACCTTTCCGCCGCCGCTTCCGTGGCATCGCCTCCAATGTCCGAGCCGCGATCGATCTCGCATCAATCATGGTCGGCGTCATCGTCATCGGGATCATCGGTGGTGTCATCTCCGCCACCGTGTTCGCAGTCATCCCGTGGGCGCAGAACGAGGCTGCTAAGCAAGCCCTTCAGAGCGTGGCGGTGGCCGAGTCCGCCTATCATCTGTTGGGCGACGGCGTCTGGGGCACCTTGGAACAGCTCGCCGCCGAACCGAACAGTTTCGTCCGTCGGACCGACACGCTCTGCATCGCCGCGACCGAAACGGGATACACGGCGATTGCCGCATCGGTCGCAGGCACCTTCTTCTCGATCACGAATTCGTCCCCAAAACCGGCCGAGTCTGATCAGGGGGCCTGGGATGGATGCACAGGCACGGCCGCTCCGGCACCCATCAACTATGTCGACTCGATTACGTGCGGCGGCACCACCTACGGATACACAGCCGAGGAGCGCGACCGAGACCCCTCCACCCCCACCGCCGACGGATGGTCCTCGGTTGTGTCAGACATCCCGAGCCCGGGGTACCGCCGGATCGTCTGGTTGGACGCTATTGGCAACCCGATGGGAAACCAGACCACTCCGTCTGAGGTGATGATCTACACCGATGGATCTTGCAATGCGTCTTGGTACAACTGGTCGGGCAACTTCCAATATGAAGGGCTTTATGTGATCAAGTCGTTCTGGCCGAACGGCAACCCCCAGACGGATATGGCGACCTACTACTCGACAGGCATGACCGCATGGATCCTCAACTATTACGAGGACGGAACCAAGGAGTCGGAGACCTTCCACACCGAGTTCAACGTCCTCTACCGGGAAGACGGACCCGCACATAAGGTTTGGTGGCCCAACGGCCAACCGAGGTACGAAGAGTGGTACCTCAACGGCGTTGAGCACCGCGAAGACGGCCCGTCCTCCACCGAATGGGACGAAGAAGGGAACGTCATCGACCAACGCTGGGAGTGAACTACAACCGGCCTGACCTCCCGCACCGAGGTGCGGCCGTTCGCCCTGCTCGCCACATGCCTCATCGGCGCCGGTCCCAATGACCGGCAAAACGACATCGGCCCACATGACCGCGGCGGTGGCGAAGCGAAGCACGCCCTGATCCTCGGATCGGCGGAACGGCGGCCCGGAATGAAAACCGGGCCGCCGTGCCTTTTCTCCGGGCGGCAGTTTTCGCCACATGTCTAACTAACGTGCCAGCCGCTCTCTCCCGGCGGCACAGTTCGGTTCTAACAGGGCCGGGCCAGCACGTTTTGATCTCCTCGGCGTGCGGGCCCGGCCTTCTCCGTTGTATCGGCTGATCTGGCACGCGCGAGTGGTGGTCAGCCGCACACGTACTGGGCATCGGCAGGCCGCCGACCTTGACGATTGGAACCCACCGATGATCAGCCCACAGGAGAGTCTTGAGATGGCGTTCGCCGCCGACCCAACGAAGATGCTCGGCCTCCCTCAGCAGGCTCTCGCCGACCTGCTCGCCGAGTACCCGGGTCTCACTGAGCCGCTTGTTGATGTCAGGGTGGCCGACCTTCTCGAGGCGATTTCGGAGGGCTCCGCCGATCTGGGGCTGCTCGATCCGGAGCGCTTGGCCCTCGATTTCGTGGAGACCGGAGCGCCGTTTGTCCTCCGCCTCATCGTGATCGACGTGCGGTCCGGTGTGCGACATGACTCCGGGATAAAGTGGGACGCCGCCGACCCGTTCACCGACGGCCTCGCGTGGGTTTCATGGGCGATGCACCTCGTTGAGATGAGCCTGCTCGAGGCCGACCACGCTGCGGTCCTCGATATAGAGGGTTCCGTCGAACGTGGCGAGCTGGCGTGGTCGAGCGCCGCATTCGCCCTGCCGGCTCTGTGGTCGCGAGTTGGTCACGGTGAGACTGCCGATGACCATGATGTTGCGGGCGAGCTGACGCATGCTGCCGAGGTCGTGTCGTTGGCCGTCGCCCTCGAAGGCATCCCGTACGGCCGGGCGATCGGGGCTATCGCTGGGCAGCGTCCTTATGTTCGGTCATGCTTCGTCGCTGGCCGTTCCTCGGCTGATGTTGCGGCCGAGCTCGCGGAGCACCTAGACGGGGGAGTCGCAGCATGAGCACCAAGATCGTCGTCCACCAGCCGCGCGTCCACACCAACAACCCGCGTCAACCGCACGCCATCGTCTCCGCGCTCATCTCACCAGCACCACGCTGGGGTGAGACGGTCCCTGCTGGTATCAGCCCGCAGGCGCATGCCCTCAGTCACGCACGCGAGGACCTGGCGTTCGAGCTGGCGCAGCTTGCCGGCACCCATGCAACGCTGCTCCTGGCTGGTGACGGCTGCACGGTTCCGTTCCATGAAATCTGGCTGCGCGGGGATGTCGAAGCGCAGTTGGCCGCAGCGTTCACCGCCGCGTTCAGCCCGTGGCCGGTGGCCGACGGAAAGCCGGTTCTGCGGTTGGTCGGCGCCTGACCGAGAGGGGCTAGCGCAAAGGTCGCCTCGCGCCCAGATGCTTAATCTCGGCTGCCCAGATGATCGGAGCGCCGGTCTTAACTACCATCGCAGCGTCGCCAGCATCGTGGTGTGCACGGGTCAGGATCATCGCTCGGGCCCGCCCGAGCTTCCGGACGGCGCGGGTTCGAGCGCGTTTCTCGACAGCTGTCAGCGTCCGGTCTACGGTGACCATCGACAGCTGATCGAGGATCTGCTCGGCAGTCGCAGCCTGCGCCAGGAGATGAGCGTCGGGCGGGAACGGGCGGGCGGTCGGCATGGGATCTCCTCTGCTGATCAGGTTCGATGCTCACTACGTGTGCGGCTCCAGCACCGGGCCCGAGGCGACCCACGAGCAATCGCTCAGTCCGACCTCTGTGCCCGCCCAACCTCGCCGGGACGCGGATTGTCCGTACCCAATCGCAGCTCTCAACGAGGCCAATCCCATGGCGCGGAAGCGCAGTGCACTGGGATTTTCTGAAAGTCGTGGTGATTCACCATGAACCGTGATAGGTTAGTGCTCGTTCACGAAGAATCAACCGAAAGGCGTCGATTATGACGATCCCGCAAGACACTCCCGCGTCGCAATTCCAATTCGTCCCCGTCCCGAACGAGCAGGTGCCGGCCGTCTACCGGCTCCTCGCCGAGCTGGCCGCGACCAGCGCGCGTACCGGCGCTGGCACCGAAACTGCGTTGCGGGTCGGCTCCACCGATGACTGGACCGACGAGCAGCTCCAGAGACTCGCACGAGGCGATGCAACCTCAACGCAAGCTCTCACCGACATCATGGATTTCCTCTCAAAGCACCCCGGCGAGTGGTTCTCGCAGGAGAGCCTTGTCGAAGCCACGGGCCGTACCCGTGGGCAGCTCCTGGTCGTCTGGACAAAACTCACCCCTCACTTCGAGAAGCACTACAACACCGCAGCTTGGCCGCTGAACGCTGAGCGTGGCGATCTCCTCACCCCGCCCCGCCCCAGCACGGCTCACTACTCTGTGACCCCTGCCCGCGCAGAACAGTGGAAGCGCATACGCGGCAACTGAAAGCGCCAGACCTAGCACCTGCGCGGTCCATCGCGCTCCCAATACTCCCGCCCTCATGGGCGGTTCAACTCTCCGTCACTCACCCCACACGAAGGTAAGACAATGACGAACGGTATCACCGACCGCACCGGCCACGAGAAATGGCTCATCTACTGCCCGCAGATCACCCCGAACACCCTGCTGCACCTGAGCATCCAGGGAACCAGCTACGCCCTCCGCGACTTCACTGGGCACCTCATCGGCACGGAGTACCGCAGCGGCGCCGGCCAACCATTCCAGGTTCACGATGAAGCGGGTCGGACCCTCGCCACGACTGCCGAGTTTGAGCGGGCCTTCGACTTTGAGTGGAAGGTCGATGTCTATGACGAGGGCGTCGCGCTCACCAAGGTGGACCGCTGGCGCGACATCATCACCCGACGCAACCTCCGGCTCGGCATCGGCTAGTTGATTGTTCTCAGCTGGAGCCCGACGGGCCATTCAAGGAGTGATCTCGGTTCGGGATTCAACCGAGATCCGAGGATGAAGAATGCTGCGGCCGCCCCACGGCATGCCACCTAGCTCGCAATCCATCCCGGCGAGCGCCTCTGTGCACCGCTCCGGCCAGGCTCCCTACCGGACTTCCGACCGTCCGCTGCTCCCGGATCCGGGTCCGGGTCGTGACCGTCTGAGCGTCGTGGAGGAGGTCGGACCGCCGGTCGGCCAGGATCGTGGGTGGGTGGACACCGGGTTGGTGGCGGTGGCTGGTGGAGTTTTCCCGCCGGGGGAGCGGGCTGCCGCACACGTAGAGGGGCATGACGAACCCACGAACTTACGACCAAGTGTCCCGCGGACG
Organism: Leifsonia sp. Leaf264; assembly: GCF_001422325.1. Lineage (GTDB taxonomy): Bacteria > Actinomycetota > Actinomycetes > Actinomycetales > Microbacteriaceae > Orlajensenia. Next base: position 419,038 of record NZ_LMMR01000001.1, on the reverse strand, counting down.
ACGTTCCGCCACAACGCTCCGCTCGGCGACCAGATCTGCGCGCTCTGTGCGCGCCATGATCGATTTGGCCTCGATGATGGTCGGCGTCTTGGTCGTCGGGATCATCGGTGGCGTCATCTCGACCACCGTGTTCGCCGTCATCCCGTGGACGCAGGATGAGGCAGCGCGCGCGGAGGTCACCGAGGTCCGGGAGGCGGCGGTCGCCTTGAAGTTGCGTGACGGCATGGCTGGTTTCCCGACGCTGGCGCAGGTGCGGGCAGCAGGGTTCTTGCCCGCTCCGACAGTCACCGCCGACGCGCACGCTTTCGCGGGCGGTAGCGGCGCCGGGATCCGCGCGGCAGCGCCGGTCCCAGTCGACAACCTTGGGATTTCGTTGGGGACGGACCACACCTGCGCAGTGTTCGCGGCTCGCAGCGCGACCGGCCGGGTCTTCTGGGCGGTCAATGACCAGATCAAGGTTGGGAAGGTTGAAGCCGGGGGAGTGGCACCCACTGTTGACTGTGTCGGAGCGACCGTCCCGATGGTCAGCCCTCCACCCGCGACGGGCCCGTGCGACTCCGGCACAGCATGGGTGCTGCCAGACGTCGTTCTTCGCGACGCGGTCACCTACAGGCTCCGTTTGCCCCGCGGCGCAACTCTGACGATGGCGCAGGCGTGTGCCTTCACAGCGTTCTCCAGCAAAGGTTGGACGACCTGGCCGGGAGTCGTCGATGATCAGGCGTCGACGGCGCCGGCGGCGTTGCGCGGGTACTGGTCGGTCTACGGCGCGCAGAAGCAGCCGTCTCAGTTCAACGTCCGGGACTGGGCTGGAATCGGAAAAGCCAACCTCACGGTTGCAGAGTTCGACGGCACCGCAGCCAACACCACCGAACTCCTCACCCTCGATAGCCTCACCAACCTGACGATCTACCGCGCCTCAGATGCCGTCCTGCGTGAAGTAGCTGATCTGCCCACCCTGATTGGGCTGAGCCTCCTGTCGCCGAGTGGGACCAGTTTCACTCCGCTGGCAGGCAGCAATGTCGAGGTCCTCAACATCGGCAGCGGTTCGAACTATGGACTGGCGCCGGTCGGGACCAAGTTCCACTGGACCCTGGACGGCCTCGGCGGGCTACCAGCCTTGAGCTACCTGACGGTGAAAGACACCGACATCACGGACTGGAGCGCCGGATCAGAGGTGCCCCACCTGTCGCACTGACCGGCTCCAGCCGACCGTTGGGCGACGAGTCAGGGTCCGTCCGCGCATGAGGTCTCCGACACCAAAAGGAGACCCATTCATGCGCCTGATCGATCGCTCAACCCTCAGTTTCCGCGGTTGGCCCGCCGAGCTGATCCCGAAGTACCTGAGGCCGGCCGCCTACGTCCCAACCCGCAGCGGTCACCGCTACCCAGTTTGGGATCTGGAGGCCGTCATCCAGGCAGAGTCCGTCGTCAACATCACCCGCCCTGTCCTCGAGTTCCGCCCGGCCATCCAGCCGCCCCGACCTATGCCGCCCGCTCGGAGGTCGTGGCGGCCGCCGCACCGAAAGGTGGCATGACTGCGTGCTGATGAGAACTCGGAGGAGTGCCGCGCATGTTGTTCTCGGACGACCTGCACCGCTGTCATCGACGAAAACTCGGAGGCTGCCGCGCATGAAGTCCTCGGAGGCAGGAAACCCATCCTGCCTCCGGTTCTCCCGGTCAGCTTGACGGCCCGCTTCTCCTTAAGAGGCGGGCCGTCGGCACTGGAGCGGGAGGACTACTCATCTGCAACACACCTTGACCGAGGAGAACAAACATGCACACCACACGAATCAACTACGCCGACCCGAAGATCATCGTCACGTGCAGCCGATGCGGAAATACGGAACGCAGCGTCGTCGCCGGCAAGCTCGGCTGGAACACGGATGCACGCGCCGGCGTCATCGTGGCCATCATCTGCTCGGGCTGCCAGACCGCGGAGGAGAACGCTGAGGCGGAAATCAACCTCGCCACCACCCGCTACAGCGTCGACGCGTTCGGGCGGATGGTCGGCTTCGCGCGCATCTGAAGAAGCACCACCACCGGCGCTTGCCGCCTCACACATACATGACTATGGGCGCCCACGGTGGCTCACCTTCGCGTCGAGATTCGGCGCGGACAACTGACCGAAGGAGAAGAACGACGTGAGTTTCAATGAGCAAGAACACCCGCGAGGGGCCGGTGCACGATTCGTCAAAAAGGGGCGGTCCGAGCCTGAACTTCAGTTGGGCGGAACTCACAGCATCGCCCTGCTGGACCTGATGCGCTTCTCATCGCGCCCGGATCAAAGGTGATTCTCGAAGCTGTTCGAGGGACCGGGAACGGGCTGGCTCGGGACCAGAGATGTCGGTGCTGGGCAGATGCAGGTCGACAGCTCCACGGTGCCCGAGGGGTTGGCACGAGCACCGTGGATCTGTGAACGGCATTTACCAGCACCAGGGATAGCCATTCTTCACGTAGGCAAAGCGCGAGCCGTAGTATCGGCAGACCGAATCCCAGCTGTAGTACTTCTTTACAGTGTGAGGGAAGCCAGCGCCCCACGGGATTACCCACCATTTGCAGGTTACGCCCGATGCTTCCTTATAGGCGTTCATGTAGCCGGCCTTCGCCGAGGTGATACCCACTGGACGTGTGTTCGCACAGAACTGGTACCACTCCGGGATCGAAACCGTCCTCACGTTGAGGTTAGTAGCCTCCTGAACGCGATTGCCCGCAGCCAACGAGGGGCTTGTCGTCAACGGCGCTAGCACTAGCAGTGCCGTGATCGCTCCTATCAGGGCCAACTTCATCGTTTTCATCGGATCTCCTTTGGAGTGTTGGGTGAGAGCTGGTCGCCCTTCCTACATTCACCTTGGATTCAATTGCGCGCCCTGGTATATCCGAACACGTGCGCTGAACATGAAGTTGTGCTGGACGGCTGTATAGAGCCCAGTACCCTGCATTTCGTGAGTGAAAGCTGGGATGCGCCTATAGACAGCCGAAGACGGCATGGAATGCTGTGTCCTGTGTGTGGATCACCTACGTCCGTGCCAAACACCCGCCCGAGTTCCGAGAGCTCGCGCGTCCAACGCCTAAGGCGTTGCGAGAACGGCCACAGTTTCCGAACTGTCGAGACGCCGATCGCCCCTGACATAAGCCTGTATGCGCTTCGGCGGTCCAGCGACAATGCTCTAGCTCGGGGGACCTTCAGTGGACAGCGCCTGCGCGACGATCTTGAGCGAATCCTCTTCGGACGGAAGGGGCCACTTGATTCCACAACTCTGGAGAACGTGGCGGCGCGGGCGACTGAACGGATTGAACGGAAGTTGAGTTCGAATACGACGCGACTCACCCCTGAGGAATTCCGCAGCCGTCCGGACATTGTTGGTGCTATCCCCGACACGCAAGTGTCGGAGGCGGTGGAGGCGATCATGAGGATCGGTACCGGCAACCAGTACAGGATGGCCGAATTGCTCTACGTCATGGCGATCCAGGGTCGCAATGACTATCGCGAAGGCTGGTTGGACGCGGAATGCGTACTGGCGTGGGTGAATCGGCGGTACCCGAACCTTAGAACGCGTGCCCAGCAAGGGCACTTCACCGATGGTGTAGGTCCACGGCCGCCGGCTCCCAAGCGGCTTGAGTGGCGACCCGAGAGCGTTCTCAAACGTGACGGCCGCACACCGGATTTTGCGTTGCGACAACTTCTAAAGGGCGTAAGCGCAGCGCTGTGGGGTAGACGAGATGCCGACGCCAAGTCCTTGATCGTTGCTCACTTGGTCTTGAACGACCTTCGAGGTCAGCGGGCCGTCCACTCCACCCAGGTCTCAGCGTCAGTTCTGGCTGGGCTACGGCGTGTCGACGACATCGGGTATCTCAGATGGGCGACGGTCGCGAAGAACATTCGTGGGGTCCGAGAGTTCGCGGACGAAGTCGACGACCTCATCCGTGCTCCGTCTCACCGACTCATCGTGTCGAAAGACTGGAGGCGGTGGGCGAGAGCGCTGTGAGACGTTGTTTCGCCCATTGGCGCTGCTCTAGTTTCTCGCTATTGCGCAGGCTGTCACGCATACCGCCGACACGAGACTTCCACGTTGGAATCCTGGTTGGGCTGATCTGACCCTTCAGAAGGATCACTATCGAACTTGGAGCAGCTGTCCGTGGGCGCTGTCTTCCAACCATCGGAGCCGCCATCCATGTCAGAAAGAGGGCGATCCAATTTCTGCGGTAGCGGCTTGAATCGGACTAGGAGGCCACTCCTCTTCCTCTTGAGAGGTCTCCGGAAGGTTGCCCGTCACTGGGTTGTCCAGCATCTTATGCTTCACCGCAAAGGGCACCGCTGCGGGCAACCACACCGGGCGGGCTAAACGGGCACGACCTATTGCAGCCTCCACCTACGCGCGAGAACTCGATCATCAGGTCCCGTTGGCGACTGCCTTTCGGGCTACACCTCCAGGACGTATCGCGTTCGCAGGGCCAGCCTGTCTAAAGACCGAAGTCCCCAAAGAACTCGCCCTCGCTCGTTTCCATAACCGCTTCTGTGGGAGCAGCCGTATCGGCGGAGATGGCCTGGCTCAGGAAGTATGCAGTGGACAGGTCTGAGGCGATGGAGTAGCTGACGAACAGGTAGAACATGGAGTTCGGGTCGCCCCAGAGGGGGTTGGCGCCGGCGTTGCCGAACAGGCGTTTGATGGACCCGGGCTGTCTTTTCTCCACCAGTGTCGCGGTGGCTGCGAGTGAGGCGGGGGTCGCGTCGGCTGGTCTTTCGTCGTTTGCGGCGGCTCGGGCGACGAGCTGGTCGAACATCAGGTCTCGCTGCGCGTAGCTCATTTTCGCGAACGCTTCGGTGTGTACCTGTTCGACCGTGTCGGGGCTGGCGTTGCGAAGGAGGTATTCGTAGCGCTGAACGGCGAGTTCGTCAGCTGTTCCCGGTGTCGGGGTGAAGGGTGCGGGGACGGTCGGTTCGCGGAGCTTGCGGCCGAAGAGGGTGTCGATGATGCCCATGAGGTTCTCCTGGATGTTGTGGGTGCGCCCGCGTCGTTCCGGTATGCGGAGCGACGCGGGCGCTGGTGGTTTCCGTGTGGCGAGCGGTGTTGGCTACGGGCGGGTGGGGTCCGCGCCGGGGATGTAGTTCGGGATGGCGTAGAAGTACGGGCTGATGACGACGAAGCCGGCGCTGTTCGCGAGGTAGGCGTAGCTGATGAGGCCGCCGACGCTCATGAAGCTCCATCCGCCGAACCAGCGGTTCAGGGCGGCACGGATCCTGCCCTGCTTGGCGTGCTGGGGGGTGCTCTGCAGGCCGGCCTCGGTGAGGAGGTTGTGGAACTGCGGGAGGGTGAGGTCCTGGAATGCGTCTGCCGGGGCCTGGGCGGTGTTCTTGTCTGCCGCGGGGAGTGCGGCCTGGAGCTGGTTCATGAGAATCGGTTCTCGGATCTGCGTAGGTGTTACTTGGGTTGCTTAGCTGTTGAAGGAGACGTCGCTGAGGGCGAGGGTGATGGGAACCCAGGACAGGTCGGGTGTGCGGTCGTCGTTGCGGATGTGGACGTACCGGAGGGTGGGTACCGGAAGTCCGTCGATGAGGTCGGTCTCCTGGATGTAGTGGGCGGTGGGGGAGTAGCCGTTCACGACAGGCTGGTAGTCCATGCGGCGGAGCAACCCGGCCTCGTTGAAGTAGTACAGCTCGACTTCGTTGTGGGCATCGATGGTCTTCGGGTAGGTGACCTGCAGGACCCGCCAGGTCTCGTCGCCTTCGGTCCACGGCTCGATCTCGTGAGCCTCGACGCCGGGGAGGGTGAAGACGATGGGTTCGGCGAGGTAGTGCCATACGGCGTAGCTGCGGAAGTACCCGGCCTGTGCGGCGGTCCACTTGGTCTCTGTCGTGTAGCCGTCGAAGCTGGCGCGTGGGTTCTCGAGCTCGTCGACGACCTTGCCGTCGGCGTCCATGATGATGACCTTGTCGGCCTTCTTGTAGTACTCGATCACGCGGCCGGTTTCGGGTTCGGTGTGGCGGATCCATTCCTGGTAGAGGTCGGCTTCGACGATCTCAGTGACGGCGAAGTCCGCGTTTCCCTTGAACTCCCAGAACGGGCCGCCGTAGGTGATGGTTGCCTTGACGGTCTTCAGTTCGTCCCAGCGGGCTTTGCCGCCATGAGCTTCGAGAACCTTTTCGAGTAGTGCGTCCATGATGTTTACTCCTTGTTTAGTACTGCGTAGTCCTAAAGTAGCACCAACTGGTGCGTTTAGGGTAATCTTTTTTTATGAGCGAACGAAGTTATGCAGATGAGTGCGGCGCAGCCCTGGCCTTGGATGCCGTCGGTGAGCGCTGGGCGTTGCTCATCGTGCGCGAGTTGATGTTCGGTCCGAAGCGATTCGCCGACCTTAGATCGGGGCTTCCGCAAGCCAGCCAGAACGTGTTGAGTCAGCGGCTGAAGGAACTGGAAGGGGCCGGCGTCATCCAGCGCGTCAAGCTCGGCCCTCCGGCCAGAGCTCAGGTGTATGAGTTGACTTCGGCCGGCGTCGCACTAGAGCCAGCGGTCGTCGCACTGGCGCAGTGGGGTGCGCGTCTGGACGTGCACCACGGTTCCAAGATGAGTGCCGACTCCTTGGCATTGCTCCTGAAGGCTCTCTACAGGCCTGCCGGGCCGTCCACCGTATCGGTCGCTCTCCAGCTCGGCGATGACCAGTTCGCCATTCACCTCGACAGCGACGCGATCCAGATCAAGCGGGGCGCAGCGCAAGAACCCGACGCAGTGCTGCGGGGGACAGTGCAGAGTTGGTGGGATGTACTCTTCGGCAGCGTCGGCGTGGAGGCTTCACTCGATACCGGGGCGATCGAGATCACGGGTGACCGAGCCGCGGCCGACCAGTTCCTTGAGTCATTCCCCGCACCTGGAGTCTTCACGGGAACTGGATCGCTCGTGGATCGCGCAGCGGGCTGAGAGACGCTCCCGAGCCGCGCTGGGCGCTCGCGACGTCATCTTTGTCGACATGATGTGCTCCAACACTCTTGGGCTACCTCACCGGCATCGAGAAGCCCCGCCGTCACAACACCGCTGACGCGTCAAGGGGCTTGACTGCAAAGTCATTGTGTTGGGACTTTCCGACAGTTAGCCTGAATGCGGAGTTCTAAATTGTCCGAAGCTCGGAGCATCCGGATCGACGACTAGACCCACACCGGGGGCAGACTCAGCGGATCGAGACGACCATGGTGACGGACAACGGGGATGATGTTGTCACGTTCGCGGGCGGGATCCTCGACCAACACCGACATGTGTGCGCCTTCGTCAACTGGCAGGACGAAGACCTCGCGGTGCTCGATTCGTTCGTACGCCAAGGGATCGAAAGCGGAGACCGGATCGTGTACCTCGTTGATCCGGCAGACGTGGCCGAGCCAGTCAACCGCCTGCAACACCTTGGGTACGACGCTGCCGACTTACTGAATCGTCGCCAGTGCGAAGTGCAGAGTTGGGCTGACACCTATCTGAACGGTGGGCGCTTCGACCCGGACGCTATGCTCACCCTCCTCGACCGGATGTTCGACGACCAGGACTCTCCCCGTGTCCGCCTCGTCGCCAACATGGGCTGGGCAATCGGCGAACCCGGCCTCACTGACCAGCTCATTGAATTCGAAGCGCGAGCCAACTTCGTCAACCTGCGGCGCCGACACATCGCCATCTGCGCCTACGACACCGCCCAGTTCGATGGTGCACTCATCATCGACATCCTCCGTACCCATCCGATGGTGCTCGTCGGGGGAGTGCTGCAAGAGAACCCGTTCTTCGTGCCGCCTGCAGAGTTCCTCCGCCAGAAGAATCTCCGTTAGACGGAATCGACGTCACCATGAACATGGAAACGACACTGGCCGACAACCTCTACGGCCGAGACGAAGGTGACGTTTCCGCGTCAGAGTCGAGGCGCTGGATGCGCGACCTCGGCGCACTCCTGGCCTTGCCGGCCATGTGGGTGGACCAGGACCCGATCGAAATTGTCACCGGTCTGCTGAGCGTCCTGTTCGGCATGCTGCAACTGGACGGCGTGTACGTTCGATTCGATGAACACCAACCGGCGCTTCTTGTAGAAGGGTGGCGACCGATCGGCCCCAACGTCCCTGCCGAACTCCGCGACTTGAGCGCAACGAACTCGACATTGGTGTCCGGAGTGAAGACGATCGCCGTTCACTCTTCCGATCTGGGCGCGGTTCGCGTCGCCAGCCTGCAGATCGCGCTGCCCTGGGAAGCTGGCATCGTCCTTGTGTCGTCAGTGCGCACCGACTTCCCCACCGTCACGGAAACACATCTGCTTCGCGTGGCAGCCGGACAGGCGGCGATTGCCATCCACACCGCCCGCAGCCTCTTGAACGAACGCCAGAGCCGAACAGCAGCTGAGGCTAAACTCGCCCGTCAAGCTGAGATCCTTCGGACACTCATCGACGATGTCGAACCCTCGCTCACCTTGGTCTCAGACCGAATCCGGGATGCCGCTGCTGCCGTCGCCGAAGGCGCGCCGCCCGGCGACCTCGAGTCGGCCTCGGCCACAACACAATCTCCTGTCCCCATTCTCGGAGCCATCCGTGTCAGCTCGCCGGGACTGCCGTTGACGCGACGGGAAACAGAAGTCCTGGGACTCCTCGCGCAAGGGCTCACCAATAAAGAGATCGCAGCGTTGATGTGGCTCAGCGACCGGACCGTGGAGCGTCACGTCACCAGCCTCTACCGGAAGATCGGTGTACGCCGCCGCAGCGAAGCCACCGCTTTCGCCCTGCGGAACGCACTCATCTGACCCATCGGCCGCCCTCCGGTCACCAGGCTTCAAAGATGAGGGGTTCACGCCACGGGCAGACCGCTCGAGCTCTTCATACCGACGGGCACTACGGATGCCGGGCCGATGCGACGGGGCGATATTGGTCTTGCAGGTCTCTCTGACCTGAGGACACAACCACCCAGGTGCCCTCACGCCGCGTACAGCTCGACGGACCACCCACCGTCCACAGCAACCGGCGACCCTGCGCGCTGCTCGTCTTGTCGAGCGGCTATCCCCGTCTGCACTCTCCGACGGCTATTGAAAGGGGACCAGCGTGTCCCAGTACACAGCGCCTAATCTGCACATCGACGGTCCGAACGGCAACTCGTACGCATACCGAAGGTTCGGCCGAACCGGCACCACCCCGGTCATCTTCCTGCAACACTTCCGCGGCAACCTCGACGGCTGGGACCCCGACCTGGTCGACCCGATCTCGGCCGAACGGGAAGTCGTTCTCTACGACCCGAGCGGTATCGGGCTATCCACCGGTGCGATCCCCGACACTTTCCGCGACTTCGCCCGCGATGCTCTGACATTCATCGACACCCTCGGCTTCGACCAGGTGGACATCTTCGGCTTCTCCATCGGCGGGATGATCGCCCAGGAAGTCGCCCTCCAACGGCCAGCGCTCGTCCGCCGGTTGATCCTTGCCGGTACCGGCCCGGAAGGCGGCCGCAACATGCACGGCTGGACCGACACCCCCCGCGCCCATGCCATGAAAGACGAGCAAGGCGCTGAAGACATCCTCTACCTCTTCTTCGCCCCAAACCCCGACAGTCAAGCCAAAGGGGGCGAGTTCGTCGGCCGCATCTTCACCCGGGCCGATGACCGCGACACCCTCCCCAGCCTCGCCGTGCGTGACGCACAAGCCGCAGCCGCCATCGAGTGGGGGATCAAGGACTACGCCCGCTTGGCCCGACTGGAGAACATCCTGCAGCCCACCCTGGTCGCCAACGGTGACAACGACATCATGGTGCCGACCGAGAACTCCTACCTCCTCGCCGGACACCTGCCGAACGCCCGCCTCACGATCTACCCCAACGCCAACCACGGGTTCCTCTTCCAATACCCCACCGAGTTCGCCGCAGAAGTGAACGCCTTCCTCTCCGAATAACAGGCACCGCCCACATACCGCCCAATGAAAAGAGCCCCATCATGGACATGAAACTTGAAGTCGTCGTCATCCCAGTCAGCGACGTCGACCAGGCCAAGAACTTCTACGAATCACTTGGCTGGCGCCTCGACGCCGACTTCGCCGTCAGTGACGACTTCCGCGTCGTCCAGCTCACACCACCCGGTTCGGAAGCCTCGATCATCTTCGGCACCGGCCTCACCACCGCCGCTCCGGGCTTCGTCCAAGGCCTCCAACTCACCGTCTACGACATCGAAGAAGCCCGCCAAGAACTCCTCGACCACGGCGCCGACGTCTCCGAGATCTTCCACGACGCCGGTGGCATCTTCCACCACGCCGGAACCGAGCAGCGCCTTGCCGGCCCGCACCCGGAACGTGCCGACTACGGCAGCTTCGCCAGCTTCGAAGACCCCGACGGAAACGGCTGGATGCTGCAGGAAATCAAGAAGCGGGCACCCGGACGATGAACGACACCTCAGCTCCGCTCACACCGGAAGCCACCCTCACCGTCGTCCTCGACATCCTCAATAAGGCTGCCGAAGCCCACGGTGTGCACGAAGCCACGGTCCTCGGTGGCGTCCACGACGACGAATGGCCGCAATGGTACGCGGAACACATGGTCGCCAACCTCGAAGCCCACGGATACCAGATCGTCGGCCCGACACCATGAACCGGCTGTCGACCCACCAAGGGTCACCCCAAGGAACGTCACCTCCCCGCCACCCGGGTCGGGAGGACCCTGTTGCGGAGCAGCTGATGAACCTCGAGCAAGTCCGCCAGTACCGGCGACGCTTCAGCGCAGGTCAGCACACAGCGATCACCACCACCCAGATCGACGCATACGAGGGCCTCACGCTCGCTCAGTTCGACCTTCTCTACCGGCGGGCATTCCCAACGCCCGCAGACAATCATCAACGCGTCCGTTCCATGCTGAGCACCATGCTGCGGTATATCCGCCTCCTTGGATGGGATCTGACCGCATCAGGTCTCGGCCAAGCACTCCTAGTGAACACCGGCTGCGGATACCTGGCGCTCCCCGCGTGCCAACCACCCACTCCCAACACCCGCAGCTACTAATCCGCCCCGTCCAGGAAAAGAATCCACCATGGTTACGAACGAATACGATCTCATCGTCCTGGGCGCTGGAGCTGCCGGCGAGAACGTCGCTGATTACGCCGTTCAAGGCGGGCTGACTGCTCTCCTTGTTGAGAGCGAGCTCGTTGGAGGCGAGTGCTCCTACTGGGCCTGCATGCCATCCAAAACGCTTTTGAGGTCAGCGCAAGCACTTCGCGCAGCTCAACATGTCGACGGGGCCGCACAGGCAATCACCGGGACCCTCGACGTGCAGCGAGTCCTTGATCGCCGCGATTCCTTCACCCACCACTGGTCGGATGCCAGCCAAGTCAGCTGGGCGGAAGGAGCCGGCATCGACGTCGTCCGAGGGATCGGCCGGATCAGCGCACCCAAGCAAATCACCGTCACCGCCCCTGACGGTGCCGTCACCACGTACACGGCACGTCACGCTGTCGCCGTCGCCACAGGTTCCCGACCGCTCATTCCCCCAATTGCCGGTCTCGTAGACGCACAGCCGTGGACGAGCAGGGAAGCCACCAGCGTCAAACACCTTCCCGCCCGGTTCGCAATCATCGGCGGCGGCGTCGTGGCAGCCGAGATGGCAACCGCCTACGTCGGGCTGGGATCGACAGTCACCCTCATCTCCCGGGGCGGACTGCTCGCCGGAATGGAACCGTTTGCCGGCGAGATGGTGCACCAATGGATGAAGGAGCAAGGCATCACCGTCCTGCTGAACACGGAAACCACAGGCGTCACCAGAAGGGATGGCGAAGTCACCATCACCATGAACGGCGGGGACACGATCGTCGCCGACGAATTCCTCGTCGCCACAGGCCGCACACCAGCAACATACGACATCGGGCTCGAAACCATCGGCCTCACGCCCGGCGACTGGATGAACACCGACGACACCCTCCGCGTCGACGGATTCGACTGGCTCTACGCAGTCGGCGACGTCAACCATCGTGCCCTGCTGACCCACCAAGGCAAGTACCAGGCACGGGCCGCGGGCAGTGTCATCGCCGCCCGCGCACTGGGCGAGACGATACTCGACCAGCCTTGGGGCGAGCACGTCGCGACAGCCGATCATCAAGCCGTTCCTCAAGTCACGTTCACCGAACCCGAAGTCGCTTCCGTGGGTCTCACCTCTGAAGCCGCCACGAAGGCCGGCTACGAGACCCGTGTCATCGACTACGAGATCGGCTACCTCGCCGGATCCAGCGTCCGCGAAGACGACTACAGGGGCTCCGCCCGCATGGTCGTTGACGAGAAACGGCAGAGGATCCTCGGGGTCACGTTTGTTGGTCCCGACGTCAGCGAACTCATCCAGACCGCCACCCTGGCAATCGTCGCAGACGTACCCATGGCCCGGCTTTGGCACATGGTCCCGGCCTACCCCACGGTCAACGAAATATGGCTCCGGCTGTTGGAAACCTATGGCCGGCCAGCGCAACACCGGGAAGACGAAGAACGCCAGCCGGACTACCCCTCCGAAGCTGTCGCGTAATCCGCATGGACATAAACCACCCCAACGAAACGGAACAAGACCATGCCCACCAAAATCACAGTCCTCTACGACAACCCAACTGACCCCGTCGAGTTCGAACGAGCATACGAGGCCAATCAGTTGGTCGGACTGGCCCGCAAGGTGCCAGGGCTGGAGCGATTCGAAACATCCAAGATCTGGCCCAAGGAAGACGGGACTCCGACTCCCGCCTACCGTCAGATCGACATGTACTTCTCCGACTACGCATCCGCATCCGCCGCAGTCACGACCGCGGAGGCCGGCGCACTCTTTCCGGCGCTAGGCGAACTGGCTACCGGCGGCGTCAAGTTCATGTTCATGGACGTCGAGGAATCAGAGCTCACCGCGGCCGCGCCCAATCGAGACGCTGGCGCAGCCTGACGCTCGATATGTCACTCCGCATTGAGGACTACGCACTGATCAGCGACTGCTACACAGGCGCTCTTGTTGGCAGTGACGGCAGCATCGACTGGTTGTGCATGCCCCGCTACGACTCGTTGTCACAATTCGGTGCACTCCTCGGGTCTGAGGAGCACGGGCGGTGGCTCCTCGCCCCCGCTGATGCCGCCGCCACGTCCACACGGCGGTATGACGGCGACACGATGATCCTCATCACGCACTGGACAACTGACACAGGAACGGTGGAGGTCACCGACGTCATGCCCATGGACGACCGACGCGCCAACCTCATCCGGCGCGTAAGAGGCGTCACCGGCGCAGTCCGCATGAAGCAGGACCTTCGATTCCGCTTCGGTCACGCAGCCACCGTCCCGTGGCTACGGAAAGACCACTCCGAACAACCAGCATCGATCATCGCTGTCGCCGGACCAGACTCGATTGTGGTTCGAGGCCCACTACTTCACCCAGCCGGGCACAGCCACGTCGGCGAATTCGCCGTACAAGCCGGGAGCACAGTTGACCTGAGCCTGACCTGGTATCCCGCCCACCGTGACACTCCGCCCGCCCCTGACGTCGACGCTGCAATGCTCCTCACACACGCGTGGTGGAAGAAGTGGGCGGGAGATTGCGATCACGAAGGACCGTACCGGACTGCTGTCGTTCGGTCGCTCCTCCTTCTGCGTGCGCTAACCCATTTGCAGACCGGAGGCGTCGTTGCGGCAGCCACCACATCGCTCCCCGAGAGCTTCGGCGGAGAACGCAACTGGGACTACCGCTACGTCTGGCTCCGGGACGCATCACTGGCAATCTCCGTCCTCCTCACCCACGGGTACAGCGATTATGTGAGCTCGTGGCGCGGGTGGTTGCTCCGAGCGGTCGCTGGTGATCCCGCAGACCTGCAGATCATGTATGGCCTGTCGGGGGAGCGAAACCTTGCCGAGAGCGTCATCACCACCCTGCCCGGCTACAAAGGAGCCGCCCCTGTTCGGATCGGCAACGGCGCATCGACACAGTTCCAAGCCGACGTCATCGGCGAGGTCATGATCGCTCTCGACGACGCGCGTCGCAGCGGCGTGCCAGACACGCGATTCTCCTGGGCACTACAACGGTCCCTCATCACATACCTCGAGGACCACTGGGAGGACCCCGACCATGGCATCTGGGAAATCCGCGGAGAACAACAATCCTTCACCCATTCCCGAGTGCTGGTCTGGGCCGCGTTCGACCGCGCAATCCACGCCGTCGAGGAGTACGGATTGGACGGCGACCTCGCCCGGTGGCGCGTGCTACGCGAAAGAGTACGAGCAAACATTGAAGAGAACGGGTTCGATGCTTCGCGAAACACGTACACGCAGACCTACACCGGTCCTGAGGTCGACGCCTCGTTGCTGCAGCTCGCACAGGTCGGCTATCTGGATTGGGCCGATCCTCGGATGCTCGGAACCGTTGCTGCCATCGAAGCGGACCTCCTCCGTGATGGCCTTGTTCTCCGCTACCGCACCGAAGCCGGTGTCGACGGGCTCCCGGGAGATGAACATCCCTTTCTCGCCTGCTCCTTCTGGCTCGTTGAGCAGTACGCGCGATCGGGTCGACCCGATGAGGCCATCGAGCTCATGGACCGGTTGGTTTCGTACGCCAACGATGTCGGCATGCTCTCCGAGGAGTACGACGTAGACGGTCAAACCCAAGTAGGCAACACACCCCAAGCACTCACGCACCTCACGCTGGTCCGCGCCGCCGACGCCATCTCGGAGATGGCGGCGAATCCGCTTCCAAGCCTGTCCACCTCTGTGATGTGAACGAACGTTGAGGAGCACGCCGTGATCCAGTTCGAATCCGTCTCGAAGACCCACCCGGACGGCACAACCGCGGTCGCCGACGTCAACCTCACCATCCCAAGCAGGTCCACAGTCGTGCTGGTGGGGTCGTCCGGTTCGGGTAAGACAACGCTCCTCCGCATGGTCAACAGGATGATCGACCCGACCGCCGGACGAGTCCTCATCGACGGCGCAGACCTCGCCGCGACAGACCCGGTGGAGCTGCGCAGGTCGATCGGCTACGTGCTGCAATCCGGGGGACTGCTGCCACATCGAACCGTCGTCGAGAACATCTCGGTTGTACCCCGCCTGAACGGAGCATCCAAAGCAGAAGCGCGCACTCGTTCATTCGAGATGCTCGAACTGGTGGGCTTGGACCCGGAGTTGGCGCAACGGTACCCGGCACAACTCTCCGGCGGGCAGCAACAACGCGTCGGGGTGGCTCGAGCGTTAGCGTCCAACCCCAACATCTTGCTGATGGACGAACCGTTCGGCGCTGTCGATCCGATCGTGCGACGCACCCTGCAACAAGAACTGATCGCTCTGAAACGCGAGCTTTCCAAGACCATCCTGTTCGTCACTCATGACATCGACGAAGCATTCGCTCTCGCCGACGAAATTGTGATCATCAAGGCTGGCGGGGTCATCGCCCAACGAGGAACACCCACGGAGATTCTCGCGCAACCTGCAGACGAGTTCGTGGCTGAGTTCGTCGGCGTCGATCGTCCGGAACGGCGACTCCAACTGCACACTCGGAACGGTGTCGAGCTGGTCCTCGACGCAGAAGGCCGGCCCATAGGAGCTCTGCAACGATGAAGTGGCTCAGCCAGAACATCGACGGAGTCGCCCAACTGTTCATCGTTCACCTCGCCCTGGCGATACCTGCGGTGATCCTCAGTGTCATCATTGCCGTGCCAATCGGCTGGGTTGTGCAGGGTCGGGGGTGGGCACGCGAACCATCCCTCGCCGTCGTCGGGCTGTTGTACGCCATTCCTTCCCTACCGCTTTTCGTGTTAATCCCCGTGATATTCGGGGTCGGGCTGAGGTCTGCATGGAACGCCATCATCGTGCTGACCGTCTACGCGACGGCGATCATGGTCCGCGCCTCAGCAGATGCATTTTCGTCCGTGCCAGAGCAAGTACGACTCGCGGCGTCCGCAATTGGCTACTCGTCCCTCGGCCGGTTCTGGGCCGTCGACCTCCCCCTCGCCGTGCCGGGACTCATCGCAGGCTTGCGTGTCGTTGTTGTCAGCACGGTGAGCCTGGTCACCGTGTCGTCAGTCATCGGCATCAGCAGCCTCGGCACACTCTTCACGGACGGGTTCCAACGAGGGATCGTCGCTGAAGTCATCACAGGGATCTGCCTCGTTGTACTCATCGGCGTCCTCCTCGACGGTCTGTGCGTGCTCACCGGCCGAGCGGTCGCTCCGTGGGCGCGCCGCCAGAAGGCGGCGTGATGGAGCTCATCGCTCAGGCACTTCAATGGCTCGCGGACCCCGAATCGTGGAGCGGCGACGGGGGAATATGGGCGCGGCTGGCAGAGCATCTCGCGATCACCATCGTCGTGGTGCTCATTTCAGCTGTCATCACAATCCCCGTAGGCGTCGTGGTTGGGCATCGACGTCGAGGGACGGTCGGCGTCGCTCTCGTCGCGGGAGCTGCCCGGGCTGTTCCGACTCTCGGCCTGCTGACCCTGCTCGGCTTGGCCGTCGGCATAGGGCTGGTCGCTCCGATGATCGCGCTCATCGTGTTGGCCGCCCCATCCATTCTCGCCGGGACGTATTCCGGCGTCATGGCCGTCAGCAGCGAAGTCGTCGACGGTGCCCGAGCCCAAGGTATGTCCGAGATGCAGATCGTCTTTGGCATCGAGATTCCGCTCGCCGCACCGGCCCTCCTCGGCGGTATTCGCTCCGCCACCCTCCAGGTCGTCGCCACCGCCACCCTCGCCGCCTATGTAGCCGACGCGGGTCTCGGCCGCTACATCTTCATGGGCTTGAAGACCCGGAACTACGCCGAATTGATCGCCGGCTCCTTGCTGGTCGTTGCACTCGCCCTTCTTCTCGACGGCATCTTCGTCCTGATCCAGAAACGATTCTCGTTCCGATCGAACGCCACCCGGCATCACCTCACCGAAAGAACATCATGACGAAACCAAGCCGTCGGCACCTCACAGCTCTCCTGACCCTAACGACTATGAGCGTCCTCCTCTCTGGTTGCGCGACCGGCAACCTAGATGGCAATTCCGCTGGAGCGGACAGCGCCATCGTTGTCGGGTCTCAGGACTACTACTCGAACGAGATCATCGCCGAAATCTACGCACAAGCCCTCGAAGCCGGTGGTTACTCAGTCGAGCGCGACCTCCGAATCGGTCAACGAGAGGTGTACATCCCGGAGATCGAGAGCGGAGCCATCGACCTTTTCCCGGAATACACAGGCCCACTCCTCCAGGTCTGGGAACCGGAAACCCCAGCTCGGCTCGACGCAGACGTCTACGCCGCACTCGTAGACGCTGCTCCGGCAGGCGTACGCATCCTTGACGAGTCGTCAGCAACCGACCAAGACGCATTCGTGGTCACGGAGGAGTTTGCCGAGAAGTGGGGGCTCACCACAATCAACGACCTCTCCAAAGTCACCGAACCGCTAACGCTCGGTGCCAACTCCGAAGCAGAAACGCGTCCGTTCGGACCCGCCGGCCTGGAAGCAACCTACGGAGTCGACGTTGCATTCACGCCGATCGAAGACGGCGGTGGACCCTTGACGGTGAAAGCACTGCGCGACGACTCCATTCAGCTGGCGGTCATCTATACAGCTGATCCGTCCATTGAGGAGAACAACCTCGTCGCACTCGAAGACACCGAAGGCCTGTTCCTGGCCTCCCACGTCGTCCCCGTCGCCAGCGACGCTCTCGACAAGAAGGGCACCGCCATCGTCAACGCAGTGAGCGCCGCACTAACCGCCGATGGCTTGGTCGCGCTGAACGCGGAGAGCGTGAACGAGCAGGCGCCGGCCGAGAGCATCGCGAAGCAGTGGTTGACGGAAAATCCGATGCCCTAGTTCGCATTTGCGGATGAGCGGTCCAGTGATGGGTCGACGCGTTAGGGGATCCCTTCCGGGCGTCCGGTGGAGGACCCCCCAACGGGCTCAACAGGTTGGTCTTATTGCCGCGTGGTGATGATGCGCATGCGTTCTTCGGGGCTGATGAGGTGGTCGTTGTCGTTGGCATCGTCGCCGAGGTCGATTTGCACGCGGTGGATGCGGCCGGTGAAGATACTGCTGCGGCTGTCGTAATCCTCGCTGACCGGGGTCGCTGTGTCGGAGCCTACGTCCATGGTCTCGTCGCCGGAGAACGCCAACGGCACCGTGGCATCGATGCGACCGGTGGCGATCTGGACCCCGTCGAGGTACAGGTCCGCGCTGGCGCCCTTGCCGAGTCCGCCACCGTCGTAGGTGAACTCGAGCCGTACCTGGTGATCGCCGGCAGGTACCGGTTGCTCAGCGCGGATGTAGGAGTGCTGCATGCCGAACAGGTTGTAGCAGTATGTCGGCCGGCCGTCGTGGAGGTAGATGGACCATCCGCCGAAGGCGCCGCCCTGGGCGATGATGACACCATTCGCGTTGCCGTCGTCGGGCACGGTCAAGTCTGCGGTGACCGCATGGGATTTGTTCTTGACGTTGAGGACGACGTTCTCAGTCAGTCGACCCATGCCACCGAACAGGACTTGGCTGTTGCCGTGAATCAGGGTTGGTCGCCCGGCGAGGTCGGAGTTGAACCGCTCGATCCGTCGGTCGTCCAACGGGAAGACCTTGTATTTGGATGCCTCGAGCAGGAACTTCTGCTGCAGGTGAGCCAGCTGCGCTGGGTTCTCTGCTGCGACGTTATGGGCTTGGGTCCAGTCGTCGGGGCCGTAGAGCTCCCACATGTCGTCATCGATCGGTGGGAGCGGTTTGCCCTGGTCCCAGGGGATGGAGTGGCGGGTGACCGCCGTCCAGCCCTGGTGGTAGATGCCTCGGTTGACGAACATCTCGAAGTACTGTGTCCGCCGCCGATCCGCGGCCTGCCCGTCGTCGAAGGTGTAGCCCATGCTCACGCCCTCGTAGGGGTGCTGCTGCACACCATGCACGAAGGTCGGCTCCGGGATCCCGGCCGCCTCGAGAACGGTCGGTGCGACGTCGATGACGTGATGGAACTGGTGCCGAGTCTCACCGGCGGCTTGGATGCCGTTGGGCCAGCGCACGATCGTGCCGGTGCGGGTTCCGCCCCAGTGGGAGGCGACCTGCTTGGTCCACTGGTATGGGGTGTTCATCGCGTGCGCCCAGCCGACGGCGTAGTGGTTGTAGGCGGCCGGGGTGCCGAAGTCGTCGATGCGGGAGGCCATGAACTCCGCGGTCTGCATCTCGGCGGCACCGTTGAGGTTGATGAGCTCGTTGAAGCATCCGTTGACGTCGCCTTCAGCCGACGCCCCGTTGTCGCCGATGATGACGTACACCAACGTGTCATCGAGCACACCCAGCTCCTCGAGCGCGTCGATCAACCGGCCGACATGATGATCCGTGTGTTCCAGGAACCCTGCGTACACCTCCATCTGCCGTGCGAGCACGGGCTTCATCTCCTCGGGCATCTCGTCCCACGCCGGGATCTGGTCATGGCGGGCTGTCAGCTCCGCGGATTCGGGCAGCACCCCGAGCTGCTTCTGCCGGGCGAAGGTCTCCTCACGCAGTACATCCCACCCGTCGTCGAACTGGCCGCGGTACTTGTCCGACCACTCAGTCGGCACGTGGTGGGGTGCGTGCGTCGCTCCGGGAGCGAAGTATGTGAAGAACGGTTTGGTGGGCATCAACGCCTTCTGCTGACGCACCCAACCGATGGCTCGGTCGGTGATGTCCTCGGTGAGGTGGTAGCCCTCCTCCGGTGTGCGGTCCGGTTCCACCGGTGTGGTGTTGTGGTACAGCGCGGGCGCGTACTGGTTGGTCTCTCCGCCGATGAAACCGTAGAAGTACTCGAACCCGCCTCCGCCGGACGGCCAGCTGTCGAACGGCCCCATCGGGCTGGTCTGCCACACCGGCACCTCGTGACATTTCCCGAATTGTGCCGTGGAGTACCCGTTCAGCTTCAGCGTCTCCGCCAGAGGCGCGCAGTCGTTGGGACGCACCGAACTGTATCCCGGCGCTGAGGTCGCGATCTCCGTGATCCCACCCATCCCGACCGTGTGATGGTTGCGGCCCGACAGCAGCGCCGCCCGCGACGGGGAACACAGCGACGTGTTGTGGAACCGGGTGTACTTCAGGCCCTGCTCAGCTAGCCGATCGAATGTCGGCGTCGCGATCGGCCCACCGAACGAGCTCGACGCACCGAACCCGCAATCATCGATCAACACGATCAGCACGTTCGGCGCACCCTCAGGCGGCAGCAGCGGCTCGATAGGAGGGAACGCAGTCTCCGGATCCTTCGCATCATAGGTCGCCGGAAAATCAGACCCCTGGTACGGGATCGGCAATACCTGACGCTGTGTTGATCCACCCACGTGTGCCTCCAGCCAAGCCGCATCCGCCGGCGTTCGCCGGCTGATCTCACCATGGCAGATGTCACGTGGAAGCACTACCGCGACCTCCACGAGGCGACCGATTCGGTGCCCGGACCATCAGCCCGGCGGCGACGAGGCTCCCGAAGACAGCGGGCCGAAGAGCAGCGGTGTTCACGTCTCCGGCGCAATAGCCCCAACCCCTTGCCCGTTCACCCGAACCTGACAGATCCTCGTCAAAGTCGCTAGTGTCTGAAGTGGTCTCCGATGGGGAGGTGACTGAAATGGCCAAGTGGTCGGCGATGCGCGCACATGCGGCGACGCTCCTCAGGCCCTCAGCGGCAACGCTCACCGTCTCGGCGCTGATCTCGGCGCTGCTCTTTCCCACGTTCACGATCGCCGGAGGCGACGCTGGCGGACACGAACCAACAGCTACGTCCTCAGCTCCGCCCGCATCGCCAACCGAGCCGCCGGACGCGACACAATCCGAAGAGGAACCCGACGACGCTGGGGAGGCTCCCGCCGCCGACGAGACGGCGCCGTCGAATCCACCAGAGTCTGCCTCGCCGCTCGAGGATCCGCCCACCCTCCCGACCGTCATCCGGCCGGAGCGCGGCGCAGCATCAAGAGCAGCGGTTGCCGCGGCTATCGATCCGGGCACCCTGGTCGGGCTGACTTCAGCGACGCTCGCCGATGCCCTCGGCATCGCATGGTGGGGTGCGACCGACCCCGGGACGCGCGTCACCTTCGCGGCCGCGCTCGCGCAGGCGCCCGCGGACGCAGTCATCCATATCGACACTTCGCTGGGGACGGCATTCCGCTTCACGACACCGCAATTCACGCGGGCGACGTCGGTGACAATCACAGCGACGCCGCAAGTGCAGCTCTATTTCGCCAGGCTCAACTTCACAGGCGCAGCGATCACCTTTGAGAACGTCGTCCTCTCTCCGACGGCGAACAACCAGATCGCCCTCAACGTCACGACCACTGCGGACATCGCGAACCTCCAGGTGGCGAACGATCCAGTCACACGGCGATCGGGCGGCACCGCAACATCTCTCAATGCCACGACGGGGTCGACGGTGAGCGGGCTCGACTCTCTCAACGTGGCGACCGGGGTCAACCTGGCCACGTCGACCGGCAGCACGGTCACCGACTCGACGATCACCGGGCCGATCATCGGGGTGAATCTCGCCACAGCGGCGGATGCGACCGTGACCGCGACCACCATCGCGGACGCGACGAATGGCCTCGTCACGACGGCGACGAGCACAGCAGCCGGCGCCGATATCACCGATGTGTCGATCGCGGCGGCGACGGCGGGCATATCCCTGGGCGCCACGACGGGCGTGACGATCTCCGATGTGTCAGTCACCCACCTCGGCGATCCGACAAACAACGCCGGCTTCATCGGAATCAACGTGCTCAATGCAGCAGATGTCTCGATCACTGACGCCACGATCTCTGGGTTCCGCGACGGCATCTCCTTCGCAGCCGGTAACACGAGCGCGAGCCCGACCATCACCGGAGGCGTCATCACGTCCGTCGTGAACTGCGTGCAGCTCGGCGGGAGTGTCGACGCCGAGATCACGGGCGTGACCGTCGCCGGCATGCTGCGCACGGGTGCCACCGTGATCTCCACCGTCGGGGTCGAGATAGCGGCAGCCACCGGCACCATCGTCAGCGGACTGACCGCGACCGACGTCGCGCGCGGCATCAACGTGCCTCTGACCAACACGTCCACGGGACTCGTGGTCAGCGACAGCGCGATCGGTCTCACGGGCGCCGCATCCGCCACCGGCGTCAACCTCGGAGGAACGGATGGTGCACGCGTCACGGGCGTCACGGTCACGGGCGTCGATCGGACGATCAGCCGAACCACGGGCGTGACAACCAATCGAGCGAGCAACACCATCATCGACGATGTACAGGTCAGTCAGGTTGCGACAGGCATCGGAGCCACCTGGGTCCGCCTGTCGGGAACGACGATCCCCGGACCGCAGATCTCCAACACGACCGTCACCGACGCAGGCATCGGTATCTACACGGCTAACACGACGGGAACGACGGTGACCGACTCCACCGTCGATGCGTGGGGCGAGGGGGTCGCCGGCCATGAGGACGCGGACTTCACGCTCACGTACACCACCGTGACGGGCCATGCTGGGACGACCTTCCAGAACGGCACGAACTGCGTCCGCTTCTACTACACCGACGGCATGACGATCACGGGGCTCACGACCAAAGGGGGAACGACCGGCCTGTACCTGGACATGAGCTACAACGCGGTTGCGGAGGACCTCGACGTCTCCGGGGCCACCTGGTACGGCACGTACGCCGAGTCCATCACCGGCTACGAGCTGCGCAACAGCACGTTCCACGACAACGCGGGCATCGGCAACCTCACGATCAATCCGTCATCCCTAGACGCCATCGACAAGCGACAGGTGTCGAGCGACATCGTCTTCGAAGACAACACCTTCACTGACAACGTCGCAGGTCTGTATCTTCCTCTCGGCGCGTTCGACATCACGTTCCAACGGAACGTCGTCTCGGGAACGAGCACCTACGTCCTCCGAGGCAACCCCGTCCATGACCTCGTCGCCCAGGACAACACGATCGATTTCACGCGCGATCCGTTGCTCCTCGCCGCAGCCGACGCCCGCGCCGAGGCGCCATCGCTCGGCGATCCACCCGTCGAGCCTCCGCTGAGTGACGTACCCGAGGAGCCGATCGCAGCAGTCGCAGCCTCAGGTGCCACTGCCCCGCTAGCCCCATCTATCGTCAGGGCGTCGCCCATCCCGCCGGACACCCCCGCTGCGGCGATCTGGATCGCACCCGACTGGTACAACCTCGACACCGCGAGCGCGTCCAGCAGCGGCGTCGACGTGTTCCGCAACACCTTCACGGGCGACGGACCCTTCGTCGGCGTCGGAACCGCGAGCATGATCAACAAGGGAACCTCGGATGCGCCGCCCAACCCGAGCGTCATGCGCACCCTGCGCGACACCATCGAAGTGTCGGAGAATGTCTTCCCCAAGGATTCGACCGCGATCGTGACGTTCCCGTCTGCGGAAGTCGGAGAGGACTCGAATCCCAGCAACGACATGATCAACGGCAATGTCGCCGTCGACGCACGTGAGGAGACCGAGCCACGCCAGAACGACTGGGGGTCTCCGTGCGGCCCCCGCGTCTTCGCGACGGACTACGACGGCGGCGGCGCGTACATCCACGAGGGCCTTACAACACAAGTGCTCTACCCCGAATACTGCGTGGCCAGGGGCTCGATCACCAAGAATGTGGACGGACCCGACGGCACATTCCAATTCGAACTGCAGGAACTGCCGGATGGCGACCCCGTTGAGCTCGAGGTCACAACGGTCGGCGGCACGGCGACCGTCGACTTCCCCCCACTCGTCCGCGGGGCGCACTACCGCATCTCGGAGACGTCGACGCCCGGCTGGGTGAACGGGTCACTCGATTGTGTTCTGACGGCTGCTGACAAGTCGGTCTCGGCTGTGGGGTCGGATGATTTCGTGGTGGGGCCTGGCGGGGTGGTGGCGTGTGCGGTGTCTAACACAGCAGTCCCCGGCGCGGGAACGATCACGAAGTCGTCCGTGGGGGCGGACGGGTCATTCGTGTTCGTGCTGGACACGGTTCCGACGGCTGGCGCGCCCGTGGAAGTGCCGGTGGTGACAGCCGGCGGGTCGGGATCGACGGCATTGCCGGACTTGATTGTGGGTCAGCGGTATTCACTGGTGGAGCAGGATCTGCCGGGCTGGGCCGAGGGCTCTCTGACCTGTGTCTTGACTGCTGCCGATGGATCAACGTCAACGGTGGATCCGACGGATTTCGTGGTCGGCCCGGGTGGAGTGGTGGATTGCTCGGTATCGAACCAGTCGCTGCCGCGCCTGCGGCTGCTGAAGACGGTTGTGCCGGCCTCCTTCGACCCGGCCGTGTGGAGGGTGACAGCCACCCCGGATGGTGCCGGTGCGACGGTGTCCGGTCAGGGCGACACCGGGCTGGTGGAGGTCACGGCAGGAGTGGATTACCTCCTGTCGGAGTCGGCGGCTGATCCGTTCCCGGCCGAGTTCACGGCAGGTTCATGGGGGTGCGTGGATGCCGGTGGCGGGGACGTGACGGTGTCGGAGACGATCGGCGGGGAGGCCACGCTGTCGGGGCTGAGTGCTGATCAGGTCGTGACGTGCACAATCCAGAACACGGCGGCCCCGGACGTGACTGTGGCCAAGTCCGTAGTGTCCTCGGTGGCGCAGCCGGACGGGTCGTGGCTGGTGCGCTACGAGGTGACGGTGTCGAACGCATCCACGCTCGTGGACGGCACCTACGATCTCGATGATCAGCTGCGTCCTGGAGCAGGGGTGACCGCAATCGCGACGTCGGCGACGGTGGATGACGGGTTGGGTGGCGGTCCGGTGCCGGTGCCGGGGTGGACGGGTGCCGGGGCGGGTGCGGTGTTGGCTGACGGCGTATCGATCGGGCCGGCGACCACACACACCTACGAGCTGACGGTGTCGTACACGGTGGCTGCGGGGACGGACTTCGAACCGGGTGGTGCCCTCGATTGCGCGAACACGAGTACGAGTCGGGCGTTCCGCAACACGGCGACCCTGAACGGCGCAACCGAGGTGGACGCCTGTGCGCAACCAGCGCTGCCGACCATCAGCAAGACCACCGGCTCGGTATCGGCCGTCGACGGTGCACCGGGACAGTGGGACGTGTCGTACACGATCACAGTGACCAACGGATCCTTGCAGGACCTCTTCTACACAGTCACCGACCCGGTCCCGCCACTCCCCGCCGGGGCGACCCTCATCACCGGGCCGAGCTTCACTCCGGCTCTACCGTCCACGGCCAGGATGATCCCGGCGGCTGGAGGTGGCGGATCGACGACGCTGTCGTACACGGCGACCCTGCGGGTCGCGGTCGGGGCTGATACGCCGGCGGCCCTGCTGACGTGTGAGGACGGCGAGGATGGGGCCGGAGTGCTGAACACGGCGACACTCACGTCGGCCGGACAGGTCATCGTCGCGGATGCCTGTGCGGATGTTCCCGTGTCGTTGCAGGTCGACAAGACCTGGGTGGTCAACGGCGTGGACATGACGTTGGCGGACGCGCCGGATTGGTTGGCGTCGGTCGCGTCTTTGACGGTGAACGGTGTCGCCGCGGAGTGGGGAGCTCGATACGAACCATTCGCAGCGGGCTCGACGGTCGTGATCGCTGAGACCGTGGACGATTCCACCCTGCCGGTCGGGTGTGTGCTCGGGGACGGGTCGGGGGATCTGGGGGAGCAGACTCTGCTGTCGGCGCACACAGCGCTCGAGGTCGTGAACACGGTCGAGTGCGCGGCCAGGCCGCTGGTGGACAAGACGTGGGTGTCGTCGGCGCAGCAGCCGGACGGGTCGTGGCTGGTCCACTACACGGTCACGGTGTCCAACACATCCCCGGTGATCGGTGTCGTGTACGACCTGACCGATGACGTGGCCCGGTTCGGAGACGGGATCACGGTCACGAACCTCACCTTCACCCCTCCGGGCGGTACCCCGGTGAGCCAGCCCGATCCCTCCGGCCCGATCACCCTCGGAGCCGGAGTCGAGCTGGCCGGTGGAGCCATCGACGTCTACACCGTCACGGCCACCGCGACGATCATCAGCACGCCGACGGATCCCGCCGACACAACCTGCGCAGGCACCGACAGCGACCCCGAGCGGGGAGGCTTCCGAAACACCGCGGTCGTCACCGACGGCACCACCACCAGCACCGACACCGCCTGCAATGAACCGGCGGAACCCCAGGTCGCCAAGTCGGTCGCATCTGTCGACGTCGAACCAGGCCCGGTCTTCGTCGTCACCTACGCACTCACCGTGACGAACGAGAGCGAGGCTCCGCTCTACTACGACCTCGACGATGCGCTCGCCTACCCGGCAGGCATCGCGATCGAGTCGGCCACGGCCACGAACGATGCCGGAGTCGACACGTCGACATGGAACGGCGGCTCCGCCACCAACCTCGCTACTGAAGTCCAGCTCCCGTCCGCGATCGCCGGACCGGTCGTCCACACCTACACAGTCGTCGTACGAACGTCGATCGCGGCCGATTTCAACACCGACAGTGCCCGCTGCGTCGAAGGTGCGGCGGGTGGCTACCTCAACACCGCCACCATGACAAGCGGCACCATCGCGCGCCCCGCCGAAGCCTGCGCCGACATCGAGATCATCGGGTTTCAGCGGAAGCTCCACGACCCGGCTGTCGACGACGGCGTCGAATCCGGCTCGGGCACACGGATCCTCTACACGCTCGAGTTCGCGAACGGCTCCACCGTTCTGGTTCCCGACGCACTCCTGACAGACGACATGCCCGACGGGCTCACGCTCGACGTCGCGAGTATCGTCGCCCCACCGGGCTGGGACGTCTCGGAATCGACCCCGCAGCGACTCGTCGCGCGGTCCCCCTCCTGGTCGCCCGGCGCCGCCACGATCACCTATGAAGCCATCGTCGGCGACCTGCCCGCCACCACATACGGGCAAAGCCCCGCCCCTCTATCGAACACGGCCTGCCTCGAAGCGCTAGGGACCGAAGACTGCGGAACCGACGACATCCCCGTCAAGGCCATCACGTCCTCCGTTTCGCCCGCTTGTCGAGCGAGCGCGGCGTGGCTCGACTATTCGCTCAGCCTGTACAACGTGGACACGCAACCGGGTGAGCGCATTGCGTTGATCTGGTGGACCCCCGACGCCTTCGCAGCCCGCGACCCCCACATCCCCGCCGACGACGCGACCGCGATCATCGCCGACGGAGCCGAGCAGGTCGACTACATCGCCATACCGTCGGGATACGTCGACGGCGATCTGATAGAGGGCAGCCAGGCCTGGCCCGGCATCGTGTTCAATGCGGACCACGCCACAGTCGGCTGGCCGGGGTGGCGGCAACTCCCCGACGGGAGTTGGACTGAAGACGCGGACTCGCCGTTCGCGGCCATCGCCACACGGGCAACGGTCGAGTTCCGGGTGAATCCCACCGTCGCCGCTGACGAGGCATATCCGCCGACAACCCCCGTGTGCGACCCGAGACCGCCGACGGCATCGCTCGCCTCGACGGGTTGGGCGGGAGCGGCATACCTTGCGTTCGCCCTGACGACACTGCTCCTGGGGACGGCCATGTTCCTGCTGGCGCCTCCACGACGGCGTGCCCCATATACGCGAAGCTGAGATTCGCGTTGAGGGATCCTCTTGCGGGCTTTCGTTGGACGTGCCACTCGACGGCCGGGCCGGAATCGGGCAATTCTCATAGCCAAGGACACCCGATTCTCAACAGACGAGAACAACCGTTATCGCACTTAGGGAGTTGTCCGCGCATGAAGTGGGCGAACCCCTGAGGAGCCCCCACCATGCCAGCTGAACACTGCTCACCGATCTACGCCATCCTCGTCTCCAACGCGTCGACTGTCGTCGGCGACGAACTTCTGCTGCGGTCGCGGTTCGAATCGGCCGACGCCGCCAACACATACGCGGCGGGCATCGGTCTGTCACCAGGCATCGGCTGGGCGATCGTCTCAGACCGCGGGGACGGCCACGGGTTCCGCTCTCTCGATGGTCGGCTCACTCCGGTCGAAATCCTGAGGGCGTGGTGACGATGACGACGGACCTCACGCGCTCTGAACCGGCCCGCGAACTCGAAGCCGCAACCGGGAGCGCCCTCCGCTACTTGGACGCGGCGATCGCCCCAGCGACGCGCGCCGCTTATGCCGTCGACTGGGCGGCCTTCGACAGCTGGTGTGCGGCGCACAACCTCATGTCGCTGCCCGCTGAACCGCGCACGGTCGCCACCTTCCTCTCAGCTGAGGCGGACGCCGGCCGAGCCCCGTCCACCATCACCCGCCGCCTCGCCGGCATCTCCGCGATCCATGAAGCCGCCGGCCACCCGAAACCGTCCGCCGATCCGTTGATCCGTCGCACGCTCGGCGGGATCCGGCGGACGATCGGCCGACCGCAGAAACGCGCGCGGGCCCTGACCCTCGGTCCTCTCCGCGAGGTGCTTGCACACCTCGACTTGGCGACCGTCGCAGGCAACCGCGACCGGCTGTTGCTCCTGCTCGGGTTCGCCCTCGCCTCCCGACGCTCCGAGCTCGCTGCACTCGACGACACCGATGTCACTCTGCACCCGGAGGACGGCCTCCACGTCCTGATCCGGCGCAGCAAAACGGACCAGGGAGGCATTGGTCTCGTGAAGGCAGTCCCACGTGGAGCGAATCCGCTCACGTGCGCGGCATGCGCCGTCGTCCGCTGGCGTCAGATCGTGGCGGCCGACCCTGTACAGCGCGCCGAGATGCTCGCAACACTGTCCATCGGACATATCTGCCGTCAACCCGCGCCCATCACCGACGGACCGCTATTGCGCACTGTCCACCGCGGCGGTGCGATCGGCGGCCGGATGAGTGGCGCCGCGATCAACGGTCGGGTCCGCACCTGCTGGGAACGCGCCGGACTCCCACTCGACCGCGTATCCGCGCACGGACTCCGTGCTGGATTCGTGACCACCGCCCTGCGCTCCGGTTCGACCGCCGCCCAGGTGATGAGGCAGACCGGCCATAGGAGTGAGGCGACGGTCGCGGTTTACGCCAGGTTCGAGACGCCGTTGGAGGGGAATGCGGTCACGCAGATTGGGCTTTAGTCGTGCGAGCCTGCGAGATTCGCTCGGATGGCGGATGCCTGCTCGGCGGTGAAATCCCAGGAACTGCCTTTCGTCTCGTCGTCCCGCCACCCTTGGTCGCGTGCATAACGCCGGATAGCAGAGGCCGGCACTCCGAGTTCGGTCGAGAGATCGGCCGGTGTGAGAGCACCAGCCATCACCGAGGGTGCGACTGCTTTCGTTGACTGAGCAGTCGCACGGACGGCCGTCGCGTGCTGCGTGATTCCGAGCGCCTGCTCAGCGAAGGCAGCCCAGTCGGGGAGACGGGGCGCGGGCGACCGTCCGCCGGACTGGGGCAGGATCCACACTCGGGTCGCGCCGATCGTCCACAGTTGCTGGCCTTTGGCAGGCTTCCGGTGCCCGAGGGCCGCGGCGAGGTTTGCGCCGGTCGTCCCGATGCCGTTGACGGCGAGCCAGGTGGGGGAGTGTCGTTCGATCTTCGCGATGAACCCTTGCACGTCGAAATCCTCAGGACGCAGATTTCGGTCGTCGCTCTCAGCGCGCGTCTTCACGAGGTCCGTCAGTCCGACGCCGAACTCCGGCAGCGTTGCGTCCTCGGTCGGGCTCAGTTGCTGTGGCGTGATGTGGGTCGCGGCGAGCAGCTTCCAAAACTGATTGCTGGGATGCGAGTAATAGTGACCGGCGGCTGCAGATGCCATCGCGACCGCCGAACCGCAGAAGACCGCGCGAAGACCGGGAGCCAGGACGTCAGGAAGGACCACGCTCGGAGCTTAGCTGCGCTCACCGACAGCCGCACCGCCGCGGCAGACGACAGGGCCCGAGCAGTTGACCAACCCGCCGCCGCGTCGAGCACCACGGCGAGCTCCCGCGCAGTGGTCCTCGACGTCCACCGATCAGCAGTCCGGCTCGACCGCTTACCCAGCCGACCAAAACGCGTTCGCCCCCGCCAAGCTGTGCACGGCTCAGCGTCGGCACGGGTCGCGACCAGGGGAGGCGTCACAGGTCACGGCGAGCACGAAGTGCGAGCGACGCGCTCGATCGGCGCAGCCGCACACGTACCGGGCATGAACACCAAACTCGCATTTCTCAAGTCCATCTTCCGCACGATTACTGACAACGCCCTCACTGTGATCCTGATCATCGGCGCATTCACATGGGGTGTCGCCACCAACTCCTTCTGGGTGTTCGGGGCTGGCGCACTGATCCTGGCGATCCACGCGTTCATCTGCGGCGTCCAGACCGCGACGATCGTCATCGAGTGGGTCGCGCGGAAGGAAGGCATCGACATCACCGAGCCCGAGGACCCAGACGAAGCCTGACCGGGTGCCGCGCATGAAGTGGGCGTCAACCCGTTCACCGACCACCAGGAGCCTGCCCATGCCAACCACACCGATTCTCGACCGCCACCTCGACGAGCTGCTCGAGGAGCGCGCCGACGTACTCGGCGTCGCCGTGTTCGACCTGGTGCGCGAGATCACCGACGAGATCAGCGTCACCTGGGACCGGAAGAGCGAGGAGGCAGGGGAGGAGTTCGTCTGGATCGAGTTGATGACCGTGGACCTCGGATTCGATGTCATCGTCTCGCTGACAGGGGAGGACTGGGCTGGTGTTCGCTATCTGGCGCGCGATTGGCTGGCCGACTACGTCAGTGAGGGTGTCGAACTGGTGCTCGCTTGCTAGCTATCCCAGTGACCGCTGTCAGGGCCGACGGATCCAAGCGACGTCATCGGCCATCCACCTGGCCACCAATGCTGACTCCTCGCTGGCCAACACGTCCCAGCGTGTGGTCACATCGTTCTTCCACGCGGCGCACGCTAGCCATCCGCTGATCCATGCGTCGGACATCCCCGCGGCCGCCCGAAGTACGGCTGACAACTCTGGGAGAATTCGTTGGTCCTCGGTAAGTTGCCGGTCAGGGTAACCGTAGGTCCCGTCGAGCCACCGGACAGCGAAGGCGTGGCCGCTCACCCGAAGCCGGTCGACTTCATCGTTTGCAACACCGAGCCTGTCAGCGATCTCGTCGGTCGTAAGCCAAGGGCCGGCGTCTTCCCAGAAGGTGTCTTCCACCAGCTCAGTGGCTCCACGCTGCTGCGACTCGCCGGGCGTCCGCCACGACCGTGTCCACGTCACTCGCGCGGAGAGCGTCCAGCGGTGACCGCCCATCGAGGCCCGGGCTCCCTCCGGTCAGGTAACGCACCCATTCCCATCGGTCCTGGCTACCGCGGGCGAGAGCGGTCAACACTTCTGGTATCCCGGGGACTACTCGTCTTTCATCAACATCGATGAACTGGACTAGCGGGATGAAGACCGCACCGTCGTTCGTCTGAACATAGAGGAGGCGGTTGGCGCTGATCTCGAGTTCCGAGTCTGGCCACTTCTTGATCATCTGGCGGACCGACAGAATTGGGCCAAGCGTTTCGATCCGAAGGTCATGGCTCCTCATTCTGGCGCCGAACCAGACACAGGATCCGACGTGGCTGTCGGGTTCGAGTTGGCAGCCTCGATAGCAGCGCTGATCGTTGCCCCGTCTAGCAATGCCGCTGCGCCACGATGACCTGATTTTACATTCGCGGCCACGGCGCTGACCAGTATTTGGCGGACGCTAGATGCGCCAGAAGCAAGCCGGTCATCGACCGCCGCATGCCCTGTCGGAGAGACCATGCTCGCGAGCAGGGCCGTCGCCCTGTCCTCCTCAACATCAATCGCTTCTTCGAGGACTGCTAACTCCTCATTGGTCCATGGGTCCGAAGCCATCACCTCGCGACCCAGCATCTCCCAAAACAGCCTTGCTGCCTGCTCGTCTGTCAGCCCTAGCTGCCGCCGTGTGTGGCTGGCAACCGCCGATAGGTCCAACGCGAGATAGCGCGACCAGTCGCCGTGCAGTTCAACGACTCCCTTTGACACGAGGCGGAAGACCTCGTCGGGAGTCGCGGTTGGTACACACAACTGGAAATGGGCCGACTCTTCGTTCTGGCTGTTGAAGATCTCGACTTCCGCCTCCCCGTCGCCCCAGTAGGACGAGGGCCTGAACTCGTAACTGGTTCCGGCGAAGTGAGGTGCGAGCATCGCGTCGATCGCTCGTTCGATTGGTGGCGGCTCCGCGATGTCGATCCCAGCGGCGGCGGGATGGACCGGGTGGGTCGGTGTTTCCCCTGTCATGCTGACAGTTTGCGGGAGACCACCGCAAAAGTCCAAATGTAAAATCCCCGATCAAACCTGGAGATGCCGCGCATGTAGTAGGTGTAAACCGGGCTCAACATCGGCTCACTCAGTTGCTTCCTCGCTTCCCAAGACCACGCTCCAGAGCCGGTGTGCCTCCCGGAACAGGAGGGTCGTCGTGGTGCTGACTGTCCGATGTGTTCGCC
The DNA here is from genome assembly GCF_001422325.1 of Leifsonia sp. Leaf264. Lineage (GTDB taxonomy): Bacteria > Actinomycetota > Actinomycetes > Actinomycetales > Microbacteriaceae > Orlajensenia. The sequence goes on along the minus strand of NZ_LMMR01000001.1, from coordinate 386,765 downwards.
GACCTCGACCACGTCAACATAGCAACCCACGTCCAGTGCCGAAAGGCAGACGATACGCTAAACGGGAAGCTCGAAAGCGGTGCGTGACGCTCCCCGCAAACCCCCCCGTAAATTGGGTCGGTTTCTGGGATGCTGACGGGGGCTTCTGACGCAAGTCAACCCGAGACTTCCCCGGATTTCCGCCGATGTGAGGGCCTTAGTCTGTTCAAGCGGGATCGACGGAATCCACTCAACCCGATACCGTTGTTCTTGGTTCGAGTCCAGGTACCCCAGCACTTAAAATCCCCGGTCATCCGCCTAATTTGGTTGGCGTTGAAAACCGGCTGATGAATGTTCTTGGTTCAAGTCCCATACGGAATGTGCCATTCATCGGGATTTCTCCAGAGTCGAGTTTCTGGTACGACGGCTTGCGGTACCGGTCTCGGGCGGCCGCCCGAGACTCGAGGCAGCTCGCCGGTCGAAGCTCTGAGGCATGCGTCGCGCGCTACCCGTCTGACGCTGACTCAGCCGTCCCACGTTTGTCAGCTTCTGTTTGATATTGCGGGGCTTATGGTCACGGCTGCTGATGGTTGTTCGTTATCGGCGGGTCTCCAATGTGGGACCGCGGCCGACGGGGACCGAATCGTTTCAGGTCGTCTCGCGCGCTACGAGTACGGCTTCGGTCTCCGGTCCTGCGGCTGGGGGCGGTGATCCGAGGGCTGCGCTCAGCGCCAGCTGAGCGAGATACCGACCGAGACCGGCGCTGTCTATGCGGACACTCGAGAGGGCTGGGACGAATAGCCGCGCCAGGGGTGTGTCGTCGTGGCCTATGACAGCCAGTTCGGCGGGCACGTCCACACCAGCGCGTAGTGCCGCGCCGGTGATGAGAGCTGCGACGTCATCGTTGTAGGCGATGACGCCGTCGACGCCGGCGGTGATCCAGTCGGCGAGGACTCGGGAGACGGACTCCTCGTCGATGTCCTGGTCCGCAGTGAGGGGCGCTCCGAGAAGGTCGACTGCGCTATCTCGAGTGAGACCGCGGCGTTGTTCCACGAGCTCGCGCAGACGGGGGTCGGTCGACCCGGCGAATGCCAGCCGACGTCGGCCGCGATCGGCGAGGTGGGCGACTTGGATTCGTGGTCCGCCTGTGTATCCGAGTTGCTCGTCGGAATTGGGTTCTCCCGCGGGGGTTTCAGGGATCACATGAGTGACACCGCTGTCCCGGATCTGGGTGAGCTGCTCTGGGGTGAACGGCATCATGCCCATCACCACGTCCGGCCGCAGAGTCTCCCAGAGTGGTTGTGCGTGACCACCGGGGTGCGGAGTCATCGTGACCAGGGAGTAGCCCGCCTCGTCCAGGGCGAGCGAAGCCTCATCGAGGTTTGCTCGCATGCTGTAGTCGAGCGGCCAGTCGGGGAGCACAAGAAGGATGACTCGACTGTGGCCGCTCGCCAACGCTCGCGCCGCTCCATTGGGCCTATAGCCGAGTCGCTTCGCCTCGCTGAGGACGCGGTCCCGGGTGCCCGCGGAGATCGTCTGTCCAGGGGTGTCGTTGAGAACGAATCCAACCGTGGCCCGCGAGATACCGAGGGAACGGGCGATGTCAGCGGTCGTCACCCTCCGTGCCGCTGTCTCGTGCATGATCATCCACCGCTCCAATCAACCTACTTGCGCGCGCTAGTCCCAGTATGTACTATCGCCATAGCTAGCGCGCGCTAGTCACCCTTTGACGATGGAGTCTTCCGTGACCACACCCCACCGGGACGAGCCGATGATGGTTCCTATGCCCGCGACGATCCCCGCACCGCCGCTCGATCCGGGTGTCCTCGCTGCTGAGGCGGCCACCCCCGCCGACTTGCCTCCTGTGAACGCACGCTACATCTGGTTCATGGTGCTGGCTCAGTTCGGCGTGTTCCTGGCCTTCATCACTCCGATCGCGATCTCGCTCGCCGTGCGCCTGAGCGAGTTGGCGCCCGACCACCAGGAATACCTGGGATACATCACCGGCGCTGGCGCGCTCTTCGTGATGCTGACGGCTCCGTTCATGGGCATCTGGAGTGACCGCACCCGCACCCGTCTCGGACGGCGTCGCCCGTTCATGATCGGCGGAATGATCGTGGGTGTTCTTTCCCTGATCGTGATGGCGGTCGCGCCCTCGGTTCTGGTTCTCGGCGCGGGATGGATCCTGGCGCAATGGGGCTGGGGCACGGTTCTGGGCAACCTGCAGAACTCGACCGCCGACCGTCTGCCTGAGGCCCAGCGCGGGAAAGTAGCTGGCTTGACCGGCTTCGCGACTCAGGTCGCCCCGGTGTTCGGCGTGATCGCGACGATGGGCGTGACCGGCAACGCACTTCTGCTGTTCCTTGTCCCTGGCCTCGTGGGTGTCGTGCTCGTGACCCTGTTCGTGACCTTGGTGCACGAGGACGACAGCCGAGGACTGCCGCTGGAGCACATCGGGCTGGCAGGAGTTCTGCGCAAGTACGTCTACAACCCGCGCCAGTACCCGGACTTCTCCTGGAACTGGCTGGGTCGCTTCTTCTTCTACTTCGGCCTCACCCTCAACACGACCTTCACGGCGTTCTTCTTCGCCGAACGCCTCGGGCTGTCCATCACCGAAGTCTCCGGCGTGATCGGCACACTCGGCGGCATCGGAGTGCTCGCCACCACGGCCGGTGCACTCGGTGGCGGGTTCCTGTCCGACCGGCTCCGCCGCCGCAAGGTGTTCCTCCTCATCGGCGGGGCGATCATGGCGGTCGGAATGGTCACCATGGCTCTGTCCTCCGACCTGCCATTCCTCTTCGCCGGCTCGCTGATCGTCTCACTCGGCATCGGCCTCTTCGCCGCCGTCGACATGGCGCTTCTCCTCGACGTGCTGCCCGAGAAGCAGACGGATGCGGGACGGTTCATGGGCATCACGGGCTTCGCCACATCCATCCCACAGGCCGCCGCCCCGTTCATCGCCTCCGGCATCCTCCTCATCGGAGTCACCGGCAGCGACAAGAACTACTCCCTGCTCTTCGTCGTCGCCGCAGCGTTCGTCCTTCTCGGCGGACTCGTCATCCTCCGCATCCGCTCCGTACGCTGACCTCGCACCACAAGGAACCTCATGCGCATCACACCGACACCTCCCCGCTTCGAACACCACACCACCGCCCTCGGCATCAGTGAGACCACGCCCAGGCTCAGCTGGAAGGTCTCCTCAGCCCCCGGCGGTTGGCGTCAGGCTGGCTACGAAGTGCGCTCCAGCAACGAAGTGGTCGCGGTCGACAGCCGCGACTCGGTGCTGGTGGCGTGGCCCTTCGCCGCGCTGACTTCTCGGGAGCGGCGCGAGGTCAGTGTTCGCGTGATCGGTGAAGATGGCGACTGGTCGGACTGGTCCGAGAGCGCAGTGGTCGAGGCTGGATTGTTGCATCCCTCGGACTGGGAAGCGCAACTGGTCGGCCCGGCCGATCCGGCGATCGCTTCGCCGCTGCTGCGCGGAGAGTTCGAGGTGGCCGATGCCGAGGTCAGTCGGGCGCGGGTGTACGCGACTGCGCACGGAGTGTTCGAGCTCGAGCTCAACGGCATCCGCGTGGGCGATCACGAACTCGCCCCAGGCTGGACTGCTTACGAGGACCGGCTCCGCTATGCGACCTACGACGTCACCGGGCTGATAAGAGATGGCGGAAACGTGCTCGGCGGGTGGCTGGGCGACGGATGGTGGCGCGGATACCTCGGGTTTGATGGCCGCCGCGCGCTTTACGGGGACCAGCTCGGCCTGCTCGTCCAGCTCGAGGTCGAATACGCCGACGGGCGACGCCAAGTCGTCACGACCGGTCCGGACTGGGTGAACTCCGACGGCCCTATTCGATCCAGCGACCTCTACAACGGCGAAGACTTCGACGCCCAGCGGTACGAGCCCGCGTGGTCGACAGCCGACTTCGAGGCGACAGGATGGGCGCCCGTCGAAGTGCAGGAGCTGAACGCCGCCCTCTTGGTCGCGCCGGACGGGCCGCCGGTGCGGGTCACCCAGACCCTCAGCGTCGCTGAAGTGCTCACGTCGCCGTCAGGCAAGACGATCCTCGACTTCGGACAGAATCTCGTCGGTCGACTCCGACTGACCGTCAGCGGCAACGCCGGCGACGTCCTCACCCTCCGGCACGCGGAGGTTCTCGAACGCGGCGAGCTGGCCACTGAGCCGCTCCGTGCCGCACGAGCAACCGACACCTACTCATTGCGCGGCGGCGGCACTGAGAACTGGGCTCCCCGGTTCACCTTCCACGGCTTCCGCTACGCAGAGATCACCGGATGGCCCGGCGACTTCGACCCGGCCGGCGTCGTTGCCGAGGTGCTACACACCGACATGGAACGCACCGGCCGGTTCACGTCATCCGACCCGCTCGTGAATCGGCTGCACGAGAACGTGGTGTGGGGGATGCGCGGCAACTTCCTCGACGTACCCACCGACTGCCCCCAGCGCGACGAGCGGCTCGGCTGGACGGGCGACCTACAGGTCTTCGCCCCTACGGCCGAGTACCTCTACGACTCCTCAGGCTTCCTTGTGTCGTGGCTTCGCGATCTCGCGGTCGAACAGACCCGCTACAACGGCACCCCCATGGTCGTGCCCGCCAAGACCACCGGCTACAACGGGCCGACGGCAGGATGGGCTGACGCCGCCACCGTCGTCCCCTGGACCCTCTACCAGGCTTACGGCGACCTCGACGTACTGGCCCGCCAGTTCGACAGCATGGCCGCCTGGGTCGACGAGGTCACCGCCGCCGCCGGTGAGGACCGCATCTGGAGCGCCGGGTTCCAGTTCGGTGACTGGCTCGACCCCACCGCACCGGCTGGCCGTCCCGAGGCCGCGCAGACCTACCCGGAGATCGTCGCGACAGCCTACTTCGCGCGCTCCACACGGATCGTCGCAGACGCCGCCGTAGTACTCGGACGCAATGACGACGCTGCCAGGTTCGGTGCTCTCGCCGAAGAGGTGAAGGCAGCGTTCCACCGCGAGTACGTCTCCGGGTCCGGTCGGCTGCTCTCCGACAGCGCGACCGCCTACGCCCTCGCGCTGCAGTTCGACCTGATCGACGATGCCAGCGCTCGCCAGCGTGCCGCTGACCGGCTGGCGGAGATCATCCGCGGAAACGGCTACCGGATCTCCACCGGCTTCATCGGCACCCCCCTCATCTGCGACGCACTCAGCGCCCACGGGCACGCCGACGTCGCCTACCGGCTCCTCTTCCAGACCGACAATCCTTCCTGGCTCTACGCGGTGACGAAGGGGGCGACGACCATCTGGGAGCGGTGGGACTCCCTGCTGCCGGACGGCACCGTCAACCCCAGCGGGATGACGTCCTTCAACCACTACGCCTTCGGCGCCGTCGCCGACTGGCTCCACCGCGTCGTGGCAGGTCTGGCCATCGCCGAACCCGGCTACCGGCGTCTGCGGATCGCACCCCAGCCGCCCCGACAGGGACTGACCCAGGCATCCACGACTCTTGAGACTCCCTACGGCGAAGCATCCAGCGCGTGGATCCTCGAAGGAGGGATGCTACGGCTCACGGCCGTGGTTCCAGTAGGCGCTACCGCTGATGTCGTCCTCCCATCGGGGGAGACGCACAGCGTCGAGCACGGCACCCACGAGTTCAGTGAGCCGTTCGAGGTCGACCCCATCGGGCGGAAGATCTTCACCGTCGACACCCCGCTCGGCGAGCTGATCGACGACAAGCAGGCCATGTCCGTGCTCACCGGGGTGATCACCAAGTACATCCCCGAGGCGGCCGAGCACATGTCCGCGGGACTGCGGGGTCAGGAGCAGACCACTCCGCGCCAGATCGCCGGAATGTTGCCTCGCCCCGAGGGCGTGCTCGCGGATCTGGAGCGCGGGTACGCCGCGATCTCGGCCGGTGAGGAGATCCCGCTCGACGTGATCACGGCGCCCGAGCCGACCGCCGAGGAGGACGCCGACCTCCGAGCGAAGGCCGCCCTGTTGACCGGCAGGGACTTCTGGTCGACGCGCGAGGGGGACGGCATCCGTTCCCTCGTGATGGTGGATGGGCCGCACGGCGTGCGCCGCCAAGCGGGCACTGCGGATAACCTCGGCTTCAACGAGAGCCGCCCGTCCACGTGCTTCCCGCCCGGTGCGGGGATCGGCTCGAGCTGGGATGTCGACCTGATCCGCGAGGTCGGTGTCGCGCTCGGCGAAGAGGCCCGCGCGCTCGACGTTGACATGCTCCTCGGGCCGGCAATCAACATCAAGCGTTCCCCTCTCGGCGGTCGCACCTTCGAGTACCTGTCGGAAGACCCTCTCCTCACCGGTGCCCTGGCCACGGCCTACGTGCACGGCGTGCAGAGCACCGGGGTTGGCACATCGCTGAAGCACTTCGCCGTCAACAACCAGGAGACCGAACGGATGCGCGTCGATGCACAGGTCGATGACCGCGCTCTGCGCGAGATCTACCTCCCGGCGTTCGAGATGGTCGTGAAGGACGCACAGCCGACCTCGGTGATGAGCGCCTACAACGCCATCAACGGCACGTTCTCATCCGAGAACCGGTGGCTGCTGACCCAGCTGCTGCGCGACGAGTGGGGCTACGACGGACTCGTCGTGTCCGACTGGGGTGCCATCAAGGACCGCGTCGAAGCGCTCATGGCCGGGCTTGATCTGGAGATGCCGGGAACCGGCGACGAAGGAACCGACGCCATCGTCGAAGCTGTTCGCTCCGGACGCATCGACCGCTCAGTGGTCGAGCAGGCCGTCGCCCGGCTGGCTCGTCTCGCCGAAATAACGCTCCCCGCTGGGCCGTCCGCCGGAATCGACATCGATGAGCACCACGCGCTGGCGCGCCGGGCCGCGGCGGATTCGATCGTGCTGCTGCGCAACGAGAACGAGGCGCTTCCGCTGCGCCGCGGCCAGCGCATCGCGGTGATCGGCGAGCTCGCCGTACACCCGCAGTTCCAGGGCGGAGGCAGTTCGCACGTCAACCCGACGCGGTTGGACATCCCGCTGGATGAACTGCGCGCGACGCTCGGCGATGCCGCAGTGTCGTACGCCCCCGGCTACGCGAAGGGCTCCGGCGACGACGAGTCCCTGCGAGCCCAGGCGCGAGAGGCGGCAGAGGCGGCCGACGTGGCGGTGGTCTTCGTCGGACTCTACGAGGAAGATCAGTCCGAGGGTTTCGACCGCGAGACGATCGATCTCCCGGCGCAACACCTGGAACTCATCGACGCCATCGCGGGCGCCGCCTCTCGCACCGTCGTCGTACTCTCGAACGGCGGAGTCGTGAACTTGGAGCCGTGGCACGACCGGGTCGACGCGATCGTCGAGGGCTGGGCGCTCGGCCAGGCCGTCGGCGGAGCCCTCACCGACGTGGTCACCGGTGCTGTGAACCCGTCCGGTCGGCTCGCCGAATCGATCCCTCTCAGCCTCGAGGACACACCGTCCTTCTTCAACTTCCCGGGTGAGAATGAGGTCGTCCGATACGGCGAGGGCATCTTTGTCGGGTACCGCTACTACGCCACCCTTGACCGCGGCGTGCGGTATCCGTTCGGTCACGGGCTCAGCTACACGACCTTCGAGTACGAGCACCTCGAGGTCGAAGCGACTGGTCCGGACACGGCGAGGGTCCGCGTGTCCGTGCGCAATACGGGCGATGTCGCCGGTGCTGAGGTCGTCCAGCTCTACGTCACGCCGGCGCCGAGCGCGGTGCGCCGCCCGGTGCGGGAGCTGGCCGCTTTCACCAAGGTGCGGCTGCAACCGGGTGAAGCCATCACCGTTGAACTCGAGCTCGATCGTCGCGCCTTCGCATTCTGGGACGTGACCAAAGATCGGTGGAAGGTGGAGCCGGGGGAGTACGGCGTCCAGGTGGGACGCTCGTCGATGCACATCCTTGCTGAGGCCGGCCTGGACCTTGCCGGCGACTCCGATCTTCCCGAGCCGCTCAGCCTCGACTCCACAGTTGGCGACTGGTTCGGTCACCCGGTCGTCGGGCCCGCCCTGATGGGGGCGATGATGTCCGGCGCCAGCGCGGAGCAGCTCGCCGCCGCCGAGCAGAACGGCAACATGTTGAAGATGGTGGAATCGATGCCCATGGGCCAGTTCGCTCGCTTTCCCGGGGTCGAGATCCCCGATGAGGCGCTCGCGCAACTGATCGAACTCAGTATCGCCGCGGCCCAGTCTGAGCCGGTCGATGCCTGACGTCCGCCGCCGGCCTGGCCAGCCTCGGCGCAGGGTGCTTCTCACAGGGGCGACAGGAAACTGGGGGAGAGCCACCCTTCGAGAGCTTCGCGAACGCGACGCCGTCGACGTCATCGCTTTCGTCAAGAGGACTGCGGCAGACGAGCGCGCACTCGTCGAGTTCGCGGATATGACCAACCTCTCGGTGGTGTGGGGAGACCTCACCGATTACACGGCCGTGCGCGACGCTATCGCTAACGTCGATGCGGTCCTCCACGTTGGGGCCGTCGTGTCGCCGCTTGCCGACGAACACCCGGCACTGGCCCGAAAAGTCAACGTTGGCTCGATGCAGAACATCATCCGCGCCGTCAAAGCACTACCCGATCCCGCACGGGTCGAGGTCGTGGGCATCGGCTCGGTTGCAGAAACAGGCGACCGACAGGCGCCGCATCACTGGGGCAGGATCGGAGACCCTCTTCGGGTATCCCAATTCGACGAATACGGTCAGACCAAGGTCATCGCCGAGAAGCTGCTCCTGGAATCCGCGCTTCCCAAATGGGCATGGTTGCGACAGACCGGAATCTTCCACCCCGGCATGCTCGAGATCCGCGATCCGATCATGACTCACTCCCCATTCGCGGGCGTCCTCGAGTGGGTATCGGATAAGGACTCTGCTCGCCTCCTGGCCTCCCTGGCCGAGGGTGCGCCGCAGGAGTTCTGGGGCGGCGTGTACAACATCGGCGGGGGTGAGAGCTGGCGCTTGACCAATTGGCAGTTGCAGACCGCGATAGGTGACGCGATGGGCGTCCGCGACATCCGCACCTGGTACGACCGAAACTGGTTCGCGACGCAGAACTTCCACGGGCACTGGTACACCGACAGTGACCGGCTCAATGACCTCATTCCATTCCGAGCCGACACTTTCGCGGATGCTCTGTCGCGTGCGCTGGATGCCGCACCGGGCTCGGTGCGGTCGGCCGGCAAGGTGCCTGCGTGGATCGTGAAGAACCTCGTCATGAAGCCGCTGACCCTCAAGGATCGCGGCACGATGGATGCCATCCGGCGCCGCGACAACGAAGCCATCACGGCGCACTTCGGCTCCCTCGACGCCTGGAAATTGATCGGCGACTGGTCCACCTTCGTCGAACCAGAACCATCACGTGACCCCAGCTACCTCGACCATGGCTACGACGAGGCGAAAGATCCCTCGACCTGGTCGGCCATTGACTATCTCCAAGCGGCCTCCTTCCGTGGCGGAGAGTTGCTCTCATCCCACGTGCGAACCGGAGCGGCCGGCGTACCGCTGGTATGGCGGTGCGCGTTCGGACACATCTTCGCTGGAAGCCCCCGCCTCATCCTCATAGCCGGCCATTGGTGCCCCGAATGCCTGCGTGACTCATCCGCGTACAACTCGCAAGCCGAACGCAATCCATTCCTCGCCCAGATCGAACGCCAGCATCAGCTGACGAACGCGTGATCAGCGGAATGGCCGAACTTGACGTGCGCGAAGATGAGGTGGCGGGGCGCCACGGAAGGATTCCCATCCGTCGCTACGTGCCAACAGTTTTGCCACTGGGTTCGACGGTTGTCTGGATCCACGGAGGCGCGTTCTCTCATGGCGACCTGGACATGCCTGAGTCCGACGCCGTCGCCAGGGCGGTAGCTCTGACCGGTCGGCACGTCATCGCCGTGGACTACCGTCGCGTTCCGCCCTGGAGCTGGTGGAAGCAGCCGAGGACAGGCCAGCTGTCGGGTGTGCGCTACCCGCTCCCGGTGGACGACGTGGTCGACGTCTTGGATCAGATCCAGAGCGAACATGCGGCGGGCGACGTCATCCTCGGTGGAGCCAGCGCCGGTGCGTGTCTCGCTGCCGCGGCTGCACTGCGCCAATACTCCGACGGCCGACCTACCGCTTCTGGCCTCCTACTCGCCTACGGAATTTTCCATGCGGCGTTGCCACCGATCCCGTCCGAGCTGCGCCGCCGGATTCGCGGACGCCACTCGGTCATGCAATTCCGCCCCGACACCGTCAACAAAATGAATCGAAACTACGCCGGTTCATTGGAGGCGATGAGGGACCCGTTCGCATTCCCCGGCGGACACGATCTGCGCGGGATGCCCCCAACGCTTGTCATCGATGCCGACCACGATTCCCTCCGTGCCTCCGGCCATCAGTTCGCGAACGAGCTCAGAGAGGCAAACGTCTCCTTGGCCCGAAATGTTGTCGCCGGATCCAGCCACGGATTCCTCAATCGCCCGGGGACTGCTCACTTTGCTGAGGGCATCGACGTAATCGCCGAATGGGTACGAAGCCAGGACGGTGATAACCGGCTGGTCTGATCGAAGACGCCGAATCAGGCATTCAAATCGAATGTGCTTCCCCGCCGTTCTCTTGGGTGCTTTCGGCAACGCACAACAGCGATAGTGATGAATGGTCTACGCCAGAACCCAGGTCAGGAACTGTTGCGGCTTCGATTGACCCCGGTCTTGACCGAGAATCGCGTGTCCACGGACTGCTCGATGAGCGTGACCACAAACGCTCCGAGAACGCCGCTGGAGCCCCTGTTTGAGCACGTATCACCAGTACCAACCCGTACACTGATGCCATGAGAACCGCGGAAATCCGCGGAATTCTGCCCCGTCAGCGGGAGTGGAAATGGACCGAAACGACTCACCGTTGTTCTTGGTTCGAGTCCAGGTACCCCAGCACTTGTTGAATCCCCGGTGAGCGGCCGATTTTGTTCGGTCTTGAATCTCCCGGTTGGTTAATGTTCTTGGTTCAAGTGGCCCGCGGAAAGAGCTTCGCACCGGGGACTTCGCGTCGGCGGAGTATTTGGTACGACAGGCCGCAACCGCAACCAGTGATCTGAGTGCTTCGTTCTTGCAGCCGAGCGGACGGGAAGTCCGGCTCTGGGTCGTTGCCTGGTCCCGCTCTACGATGCCACCGGCCCTGTCGAGCCCCGAACCACCAAGGACGTTTCGAGGAGGGGCGACTGGGGGACCGGCTCGTCGCCATCGAGCTGAGCAAGCAGTCCCAGGACTGCAAGCTCTCCTGCTCGAACGAGCTGCGCTCGGACTGTCGTCAGTGCCGGAACGATCAGCTCACTGCCGAAGATGTCGTCGAACCCCGCCACGCTGAGCTGGTCCGGTACACGGATGCCCTGGGCGGCAGCAGCCTGCATGAGACCGATTGCGATCAGGTCGTTGAAGGCGACGACAGCGCTCACGCGGGCGGCCAGTACCCGACGGAGCGCAGAGTGGCCTCCCTCGATCGTCGGCGGGTTGGGGCCGATCTCCACGAGCCCGATCCCGGCCTTCTCCGCCGCGTCCAGCATCCGTGCGAATCGGCGGTCACTGATCCACGACGTCTCCGGGCCCGAGAGATACCCGATCGATCGGTGGCCCAGCCCGATGAGATGGGCGAGCAGTTGGGAAACGCCGCTGTCGACATCGGGGAGCACGCTCACGATCTCGGCGACCGCTCTGTTGATGAGCACGAGGGGCTTTCGCGACGCAATCGTCGTGATGCGGTCGTCGGTGAGGCGGGTGGTCGCGAGCACTATGCCATCGACGCTGGGCGCTATGCGCTCGATCGCACGCGCCTCTTCTTCGCCAGATTCCTGGGACTCGGCGAATACCAGCGTGTAGCCGGCCTGGGTTGCGGCCTTCTCTGCTCCGCGCACGATGTCGAAGACGACGGGGTTCGTGATGTCGGCTACGACCAGGGCCAGGGTGTGCGTTCGTCCTGTCTGCAGGGCGCGCGCAAGTGGGTTGGCCCGGAACCGGAGCCTTTGCGCTGCTTGGCGTACTCGTGCTTCCGTGTCGGTGCTCACACGTCCCGGCTTCGAGAGCGCCCGTGAGACCGTGGAGGGATTGACGCCGGCGAGCTCGGCTATGTCGTAGATGGTCGCCGCGCCACCACGGCGTCGGATACGATCCGCAATCTCGGACGGGACTGTGGGGTCGAGCTCAGGATCGAGGGAGGCCAGACTGTCATTGGTCATTCGAAGCGATCCATTCCTGTGCTGTCTCGACGATATCGGCAACGGTTCCGCCGACGTCCACGACACAGCCGCGTTCATCGACGCCGAGCGGTTCGAGAGTCGCGAGTTGCGAGTCGAGCAGAGACGCCGGCATGAAGTGGTCCTGCCTGCGTGCTGCGCGCGCCGCCAACACCGAACGCGATCCTGACAGGTGCACGAAGGAGACCGTAGGACACGCGGCGCGCAGTCGGTCGCGGTAGCTGCGGCGAAGGGCGGAGCACGCCATGACGACACCTTCCTGCCGGGCCGCCTCTGCGAGAACTCCGCCGACGGCGTCGAGCCACGGCCACCTGTCGTCGTCGGTCAAAGGCGTGCCCGCAGCCATCCGTGCTCGATTGAGTTCCGGATGCAGGTCGTCGGCGTCGCGCCATGGGATGGCGAGGCGCTCCGCAAGTCCTGTCGCGATGGTCGTCTTGCCGGCTGCTGAGACACCCATGACGACGATGATGGGGGCCGAGATGAGGGTGGGCATCACAGATCGCCGTCGAAGATGGCGGCACGCACAGTGTCCATGACACGCGCTGTCGCGATCGTCGCGGCCGCGTCATGGTCGGGGTGCTGCATCAGGCCGGCGGAGATAGCCGCGTTGACCGCGCGGATCATCGGCGTGTAGCCGTTCCCCTCCCGAGGGTGCGACAGCAGGTCAGGCGTGTGGAAGAGTGCCTGCGTGGAACCGGCGTGGATCTGCGCGGAGTCGGTCGCCCAGAACATGGCGGGAATCTCGATCCATCCGGCCGTGCCGCTGATCGCGGCCGAAGGGTCGATGAACTCGACGATGGAGCAGCCCAACTGGGCGACCCGACCGCCATCGTGTTCGAGCGTGACGTGCGCTGCGATATCGATGCCGTCACGCACGCGTCCTGTCGCCGTGACGGTCGCGACAGGTCCCAGCATCCAGAGAGCAAGCGTGACCGGGTAGATGCCCTGATCGAGGACTGTGCTCCCACCGAGTTCGGCGTTCCATCGACTGCCGCCGGCTGGGAACGGCATCCCGAATGCCGCTCGAAGGTGCCGGGGCTCGCCGAGGAGGCCGTCGGTGACCTGTGCGTGCACTGCGCGGTGCAGTGGGTTGAACTTCATCCACATCGCTTCCATCGCGAAGAGTCCGCGCGCTTCGGCGCGGGCGAAGATCTCGGCTGTGTCCTCAGCCGTCATCGCCATCGGCTTCTCGACGAGGACGTGCTTTCCGGCATCGAGGGCACTAAGCGCGATCGACACGTGGGTCGCTGGTGGTGTCGCGATATAGACGGCGTCGATGTCATCGCGTCCCAGCACGTCGTCGAGGTCTAAGGACCACGTCGGGATGCCGTGCGCCCCTGCGAAGGCCTCGGTCCGCTCGTCGCTGCGTCCCCACACGGCGGTGACGGAGTGCGCAGCAGCCGACTGCAGGTCGGGGACGAACGACTCGGAGATCCGGCCGGTGCCGATCACAGCCCAGCGGACAGTCTCAGTCATGCGGTGGTGCCTTTCGGGGCAGGTCGCCGGCTCAGTTCTCGTCTGCGGGCGTGCCGGGCTTGCGGCCCTCCAGTCCTGTCCACCGCTTGCGCAGGGCGAACGCGGCCGCCTTGGGCTTGCGGTCGCGGGTGAAGACGCCCTTCTTGTTGCCGTCGACGCGGTGGATGCCGTTCGATGTCGCGAAGTCGGCGAAGTTCCACACCTGCTCGCCGACGAACTGGGGAAAGCGGTCGAAGACGCGGTGGTTCATCGCGAGGTAGTCGACCTGGTATTCCTCGGTCCATGCCTGGTCCCAGACGGAGTGGAGGCCGGGTTGGGTGTCTGCGCCGTACTCGGTCATCATGATGGGCTTTCCGGTGCGCTCGATCCAACCGGCGATGTCGCCCTGCAGGTACATCTCGGCAGTCTGGAGGTCGCCGGTGGCGATGTACCAGCCGTAGTAGCGGTTCATGCTGACGACGTCGAACAGGTCGATGAGCTGGTCGTTCTGGAAGGTTGCGAACATCACGAGCGCGTAGGTGAGCGGTCGGGTGGGGTCGAGCTCTCGGGCCAGGTCGACGAGCGGCTTGAAGTACTCGAGCGCGCCGTCCTCGTTGGACGCCGGTTCGTTGGCGATGCACCACATGACGACCGAGGGGTGGTTCTTGTCGCGGGTGATGAGCTCTCGGATGTGCTGAGCGTGGGCGGCTTGGGTGTTGTCGTTGGCGTACTGGTCGGAGAACGTGGGGAAGGGGGGCTTGCCCGTCATGCCGCCGACGACGCCCATGTTGAGGCCGACAGCCGCGGTCTCATCGATGACGACGATGCCGTGACGGTCTGCGAAGTCGAGGACTTCCTCGGCGTACGGGTAGTGCGACGTGCGGAACGAGTTCGCTCCCGTCCATTCCATGAGCTGGAAGTCGTGCACCATGTACGCGTCGTCGTGTCCCTTGCCTCGGATGACCGAGTCCTCGTGCTTGCCGAATCCCGTGAAGTAGAACGGCTCGCCGTTGATGAGGAACTCGTGTCCTTTCACCTCCACGGTGCGCACGCCGACGGCGAGCGGGTAGCTGTCGACGACGACGTCCCCATCGACGGCCTCGACGGTGAGCTCGTAGAGGTAGGCGGCGCCCGGCTTCCAGAGCACGACGTCTGCGATGCTCAGCACTCCGGATGCGCCGGATGCCTCCGCCACGACCCGTCCGGCGGCATCCGCGAGTCGAACCCGAACAGTTGTGGGGGCTGAGGTCTCGACGCTGTACTCCACTGAGCCCGTGGTGCCCTCGAATGCCGTCACGACAGTCACGTCGTCGATCGAGACGCGCGGGACGCTGTGCAGCCACACGGACCGGGCGAGGCCGGCGTAGTTGAAGAAGTCATGGAAGTAGACCTGCTTCCGGCGCCCGTCCATCCCGACCTCGATCTTGCCGGGCGGGATCGTCTCATTGGACAGGTCGCCGCTCACCGCGACGGTCAGCCGGAAGGCGTCGCCCGCATGGACTCGGTCGGTGATGTCGAGATCGAACGGGGTGTAGCCGCCGACATGCTCCCCGACCAGCTCGTCGTCGACGTAGACGCGTGCGGCGTGCGTCGCGGCGTCGAAACGGAGCAGGATGCGCTCCTCCGACCAGCCGCGAGGTACGCGAACCTCACGCTGGTAGTACACCCATCCGACGTGGTCGCGGATCTCCGCATCGGTGAACTGGTCGTTGTAGCTCGCGGGAACAGCAGCCTCGAGGGGGGTGTCGAGGATGCCGGTCCACGGCTCCGAGGCGAGGCGGGAGTCGATTCCGAAACGCCAGACGCCGTCGAGATTGACGAGTTCGCGGGTGGGGGTGGGGGTGGGCTTGAGCATGAAGACTCCTGTGCGTCGATGCATGGATGCGGGGAAAGGCCGAGGGGTGGTGACGGGGTTGATCAGATTGTCTCGCCGGCGTCGGCCAGCAAGGTGCTTCCGGTCATGATGAGCGAGAGATCGCTCGCGCAGAAGAGCACTACTCGGGCGATGTCGTCGGGTGTGCCGAGACGCCCGATGAGGGACTGCGTCATCGCCGCCGGCATGCTGCCGCCGTCTGTGTCGGCAAGACCCATGGCACTCATTGCGGCAGCGGCGGCTGCCATGTTGCCTTCGGTCGGAACGTAGCTCGGTGCGACGCCGAGGACGCGGATGCCGCGGGGCGCCAGTTCGAGAGCGAGTTGCTTCGTGAGTCCGCGAGCTGCGTGCTTGGAGGCGACGTAGGCCGAGAGGCCTGGAGCGATGCCCCGGAACCCGGCGGTCGAGATGACGTTGACCACCACGCCGCCTGATGCCATCCGGCGAGCGGCCTCTCGGGCACCGTTGCGGACCCCGGTGGTGTTGACGGCGAGCACGGCGTCCCACGCCTCGTCGCTCATGTCGAGCAACGGGGTGCTCGGGAAGACGCCGGCGTTGTTGACCCAGACGTCGAGGCGCCCGAAGGCTTCCGTTGCGGCCATCGCTGCCGCCTCGACGGAAGCGGAGTCGGTGACGTCCATCCTGACGCCGATCGCGGGGGTGCCGAAGCGTGTGGTGATGTCCTGGGCAGCGTCGTGGGAACGCTGCTCGTCGAGGTCTGCGATGGCGACGGATGCGCCGGCCTCGGCGAGGCGGAGCGCGATCGCCTTGCCCAGGCCTTGTGCGCCGCCGGTGACGAGGGCGGCACGGCCGTGCAGGGAGAGGAGGTCGGTCAGGGGGTGTGCCGAGACGTCGGCGAAGGGGAATGACATGGTCGTGCTCACGCGATCCCGTTGCGCGCCGCGACTGCGCCGAGCCAAGCGAGGCTGGGCTTCGGGGAACGCTCGAAGGTATCGCGGTCGACCGCGATGAGACCGAATGTGGGCTCCCAGTGTCCCCACTCGAAGTTGTCGAGCAGCGTCCAGTGCAGGTAGCCGCGCACGTCGATCCCGTCCGAGATCGCATGGTGCAGACCCTGCAGCGCCTCGTCGGTGTAGCGGATGCGCTGAGCGTCGTCGCGGGTCGCGATACCGTTCTCGGTGATGATGATCGGGACGCCCTGCGTCACCTCGGTCGCGTGACGCACGGCCATTTCGAGCGAGTCGGGACGGTAGGTCGTGCCGACGAGTGTGTTGTCGGGGCGCTTCGGGTGCGGCACGAGACCTGTCGCGTCCACCTCCTGGCTGGAGTACGCCTGCACGCCCACCCAGTCGTCGCCGCGGCTGCCTTCCCAGAAGATGTCCTCCTTGCCGTAGCGGATCTCTTCGAGCTTCGCTTCGCCGCCTGGGGCTGCGGTGAGGGCGCCGGCCGCGATGGTCCAGCCGACCTTCGCGTCGGTGCGTGCGTGGAGGATCTCCCGTGCCGCGTGGTGGATGTCGACGAACTTCCGGCTGATGGTGGGATCCGCGTAGGTGAGGAAGTTGCGGCTGGCCTGCTCGCGGTCCTCGTCGCTGTCGGCCTCGACGGTCGGGCTCTGCCACTGGCCGCCCGCCTGCTCCTGCATCCGCTTCATTGCGGTCATGATCGCGGCTTGCATGTTGGGCTCGTTCATCGTGGCGACCCATTCGACGCCGTCGAGGATCGTCGTTGCCTCGGTGACGAATCGTTCGAACTTGTCCGACGCGTCGGCGGCGCTCCATCCGCCGTCCTTCGCGAACCACAGCGGAGTCGTGAAGTGCTGCAGCGTGATCACCGGGGTGATGCCGAGTTCGACGCAGTGGTCGATCATTCGGCGGTAGTGGGCGAGTTCGGCTTTCGAGAAGCGCCCGGGGAGGGGCTCGATGCGTGCCCACTCGATGCCGAAGCGGTAGCTGTTGAGCCCGGCGTCGGCCAGAAGCTGGATGTCCTCGCGGTAGCGGTGGTAGCTGTCGACGGCGTCGCCGGAGAGCTCCATGCCCGGGGTCACCTGCTCCTGCGCCCACCAGTCGCTGTTGACGTTGTTGCCTTCGATCTGGTGCGGGGCGGTGGAGGCTCCCCAGAGGAAGCCGTTCGGGAAGGTGGTCATCTCATCCTCGTTCTGGTGGTGCGGTCTGGGCTGAAGGAAGTTGTGCGAGTACCTGCTCGACGAGTGCGACGAATGCGCTGTCGGCGGCGAGCCGCGGGTGAACCTGTTCGATCGAATCACGGATGCTCTCGGCGCGTGTCGTCGAGGGATCGGGGAGCAGTCCCGCGCGCCCGGCGGCGATCCATGCCGCCACGGCAGTCGCGCCGCCGAGGGGGACACGTCCGGAGGCCAGCTCGGCAACGACCACTGGAGCGATGCGGAGGCGCAGCTTGGTGACGGTGTCTGCCGCGATCTGAGTGAGAGCGTGGCTGATGCGGGAGTTGCCGAAGCGTTCGAGGAGCGCGTCGCGATAGTCCGCGAGCTCGAGACCTGGTGGCAGGTTGCCCGCCGCCTCATCCCACAGGCGTTCAACCGCATCGCGACAGACCGGGTCTGCGATCGCTTCGGCGACGGTCGAATGCCCGCGGAGCGCTCCCAGGCAGGCGAGCAGCGTATGGGCGCCGTTGAGCATCCAGAGTTTGCGCGCTTCCCATGGTTCGAGGTCGTCGACGAAGCGAGCTCCCGCGGTGTCCCACGCCGGCCTGCCCGCGAGGAAGTCGCCGGAGATCACCCAGTCGCCGAACGGCTCGGCGACGACGGGGGACCGGTCATCGAGGGCGGCTTCCAGGGCCGCTGCATCCGCACCGGACAGACGCGGCGTGATGCGGTCGACGGAACTCGACGCGAAACCGACCGACTCGCGGATCCAGTCGGCGAGTCCGGGAACCACCGCTGCCAATGCTGCAACGGCTGAGAGCAGGACGCCGCCATTGTCGGGGAGGTTGTCGCAGGACAGGAGTGTCACAGGACCGTTCCCGGCGCGCCGGCGCAGTTCGAGTCCGAGGACGAGGCGCCCGAGCACAGTGACCGGTGATGCCACGTCGGCGTCGATCCGGTCGGCGCCGATCGTGCGAAGCAGGTGCAGGTCTGCCAGGACGCCAGGGTCGGCGAGGTCCAGCGTGCCGCCCGCGCTCAGCTTGTATCCGGCTTCGGTGATCGTCAGAGTGACGACCGCCGTCGAGGCAGCGGCGAGGTCGTTCAGAAGCTGGCGCACGTCTGCGGCCGCGTGGGCGCGCACGAGGCTGGTGATCGTCTCGGTGCTGTCGTCTTGTGGCCCGCGAAGGACGAGCGTGTAGAGGCCGTCCTGAGCGGTGAGTGCATCCGCGAGGGTCCTGGTGCGTCCCGCGTAGGCGGCGATGCCCCAGTCTGCGGCGTCCGTAGCGTGCGCCGTGTACCACGCTGTGTGGGAGCGTGCGAAGGCGCCGAGCCCGAGGTGGACGATCCTCACGGGGGGTGCTGGAGTAACGCGAACGAGCCGCGGTGCGAGTGTGGTCGTGTCGGTCACAGTTTGAACACCCGCTTGGGCTGCGGCCCGACGATGTCGTCCGCGATCCGCTCGGCCGCCGCCATCGTAATGCGACTCTCCGCGACCAATCGGGCGAGGAAGGCGGCATCGGCCCGTCGGGCAGTGTCGTGACGCGCCGGAATCGACAGGAAGGCGCGGGTGTCGTCGATGAAGCCCGACCCGCGCGAGAAGCCGGCGGTCTCGGTCGTGGCGGCTCGGAACCGGGCGATCGCGTCGGGCGCATCGAGGAACCACCACGGCGCGCCGATGTACACCGCGGGGTAGAAGCCGGCCAGCGGCGCCAGCTCGCGCGAGTAGACGGTCTCGTCCACGGCGAACAGCACCAGGTGGAAGTCCCGCTGTAGCCCGAAGCGCTCGAGGAGTGGCCGCAGACCGCGCGTGAAGTCGGTCCGGACCGGGATGTCGTGACCACTGTCCGGCCCGAAGCGCTCGAGGGTCGGAGTGTTGTGGTTGCGGAGCACTCCGGCGTGAATGGTCATCACGAGTCCGTCTTCGACGCTCATCCGGGCCATCTGGAGCAGCATGTGGCCGCGGAACGTGCGCCGATCTGACGCAGTGGCCGTGCCTCCGAGGGCGGCTTGGAAGAGCGCCTCGGCATCGTGGTGCTCCAGATCGACCGTGAACGGCTCCTCCACGCCGTGGTCGGCCGACACGGCCCCGTGTCGCTGGAAGTACTCGCGTCGGTTCTCGAGGGCGGCCAGGTAGCCCGCGAACGTCGATGGCTGCTCGGTCGCGGCGAGCAGTCGCTCGACATTCGAGGCGAAGCCGGCAGCGTCCGGGTCCACGTAGCGATCCGGTCGGAAGGTGGGGATGACGCGTCCGGTCAGGCCGCGTTGGGCGCGTACATGTTCGCTCAGGTCGTCCAGCGGATCGTCGGTCGTCGCCAACACCTCGATGCCGAACTGCTCGAAGAGTGCGCGCGGTCGAAACTCGGGCAGCGACAACCGGGCCATGATGCTGTCGTAGATGGCATCTGCGGATCCTGAATCCAGGGGAGTGCGGATGCCGAAGATCGAGTCCAGTTCTTCCTCGAGCCAGTAGCCGGATGACGTCCCTGCGAACAGATGCCAATTCTCGGCGAGGATGCGCCAGGCAGCCCGTGGGTCGGCCGGTTCGCCGGCGACACCGAGGTTTGCCAGGTCGACACCAGCTGCGTGCAGGAGTCGGGTCACGTAGTGGTCGTGAGAGATGAAGAGACTGGCCGGGTCGGCGAACGGGGCATCCTCGGCGAGCCATCCGATCGGGACGTGCCCATGCGGGGAGATGATCGGGGCGCCCTCTACTCGCAGGTAGAGCTCGCGGGCGAGTTCACGGACTCGAGGCTCGGCGGGGAGCAGTCGGTCGGTGTCACGTCGTCGGGGCTGGAACATGGGCACCATTCTGTGCAGCTTGGCAACCGTTTGTCAATTGGCCGCCCGCCTGCATCTGCGGTGATCCAAACTTGGAGGCTTCTGGGATGGCAACCGTTTGCCATTTTCGTTCATGTCTGATTCACTGGTGTCCGTCGCAGCGCCGCGCCCGGCACCGACGCCACATCGAGGGAAGACAGACATGATCATCGACAGGGCCGAAGTCATCGTGACAAGCCCCGACCGCAACTTCGTGACACTGAAGATCACAACGGCGGACGGCATCACTGGCCTTGGTGACGCAACACTGAACGGCCGTGAGCTCGCGGTCGTCGCCTACCTGCGCGAGCACGTTGTACCGCTGCTGATCGGCAGCGACGCGTCGCGCATCGAGGACACCTGGCAGTTCCTCTACCGCGGGGCCTACTGGCGCCGCGGTCCGGTGACGATGGCTGCCATCGCGTCCGTCGACATGGCCCTCTGGGACATCAAGGGCAAGGCCGCCGGTATGCCCGTCTACCAGCTTCTCGGCGGCGCGAGTCGCAACGGGCTCATGGCGTACGGTCACGCTTCGGGCAAGGAACTTCCCGAGCTGTTCGACTCGATCCGCGCGCACCAGGAGCAGGGGTACAAGGCGATCCGCGTGCAGACCGGCGTCCCGACACTCACAGCCATCTACGGCATCGCAGCCCAGGGAGCCGATGTCGGCGATGCGAGCGTCCGCTACGACCACGAGCCGGCGCGGCGCGGCGCCAAGCCGGTCGAAGAAGACTGGGACACCCGGGCGTATCTCACCCATCTCCCTGGTGTCTTCGAAGCGGTCCGCAACGAGTTCGGACCCGACATCCCGCTCCTCCACGACGGGCACCACCGCATGACACCGATCCAGGCCGCACGGCTCGGCAAGGATCTCGAGCCCTATGACCTGTTCTGGCTCGAGGACTGCACCCCGGCGGAGAACCAGGAAGCCCTGCGTCTGGTTCGCCAGCACACCACCACGCCACTCGCGATCGGCGAGATCTTCAACACGATCTGGGACTTCAAGGACATCATCCGGGACCAGCTCATCGACTACGTGCGCGGCGCGGTCACGCACATGGGCGGGATCTCACCGTTGAAGAAGACGCTCGACTACGCAGCGATGTACCAGATCAAGTCGGGTATGCACGGCCCGACCGACATCTCACCGGTCGGGATGGCGGCCGCGATGCATCTCGGCCTGGCCATCCACAACTTCGGCATCCAGGAGTACATGAAGCACGGCTCCCGCACCGATCAGGTCTTCCAGCAGTCCTTCACCTGGACCGACGGCTACCTGCACCCGGGAGACAAGCCCGGCCTCGGCGTCGAACTCGACGTCGACGAAGCCGGCAAGTACCCCTACGAACGGGCCTATCTCCCGTACAACCGCCTGCTGGACGGCACCGTCCACGACTGGTGAGTTCCCCGAAACGCCCAAGACCCGCCAGAATCGACAAAGGAGTCACCCCGACCATGACAAGCAATGACAACCTCAGCACCGAAGAGCAGGAACGCATAACGATTGCGGCTGCGACCGGGCGGCCGATCACGGCAGGAGCCGCGGCCGGACCGGTCACCACCTCGATGCCCAACATCGACGGTCCCACCGCCCGGGTGAGCAAGAGCTTCATCCTGTGGCTCGTACTGATGAGCTTCGGCTCGGCGATGGCCTTCATCGTGCCGCTGTCGTACTCGCTGGCACTGCGTATCGACCAGCTCGCCCCAGGCCACGAGGAGATCCTCGGCTACGCGACCGGCATCGCGCAGACCGTGTTCATCCTCACGTCGCCATTGGTCGGGATCTGGAGCGACCGCACACGCAGTCGCTTCGGCAGGCGTCGGCCCTTCATCGTGGGCGGAATCGTGGTGGGACTCATCGGTCTCGCGATCATCGGGTACGCACCCAACGTCCCGATCATGATCGTGGGTTGGACGATCGCGATGTTCGGGTGGGCCAACGTGGGCTCCGCCGTGCTGTTCATCCAAGCCGACCAGCTCCCTGACGAGCAGCGCGGCCGTGTGTCAGCCGTCACCGGGGTCGCAGCGCAGGTCGCAGCGATCATGGGCATCGGACTCGTCTACGCCGTCGTGCACACGAGCATGGCGCTCGTCTTCCTCGTGCCCGGCATCGTCGGTGGAATCCTCTCCCTCGGCTTCGTGTTCTTCGGAAAGGATGCCGACTCCCGCACGCTCGACCTCCCCACGGACCGGATCTCCCTGAAGAAGGTCTTCGGCGCCTTCGTGTTCAACCCCCGCAAGTACCCGGACTTCGGCTGGAACTGGCTCGGACGCTTCATCTTCTTCGTCGGCCTCTACTTCAACACCACCTTCGGCACCTTCTTCTACGCGCAACGCCTCGACAAGCCGATCTCGGAAGTCGCCGGCACGGTCGCGATCATCGGCCTGCTGGGAATCGTGGCGGCTGTCGTCGGTGCCATCGGTGGCGGCTGGCTCTCCGACAAACTCCGCCGCCGTAAGCTCTTCGTCGTGATCGGCGCCGTGCTGTTCGCCTGTGGTGCCGTCGTGGAGGCGACGGCGTACACGATGCCGGCACTCATCGCGGGCGCGGTCCTGATGAACCTCGCCCTGGCTGCCTTCGGAGCGGTCGACCAGGCGATCGTGATGACGATCCTTCCCGAGCGCGCGGAAGCGGGTCGATACATGGCTGTCGTGCAGTTCGCCCAGAAGATCCCGAGCGCTTTCGCGCCGCTGCTCGGTGCCGCCATCATCACCATCGGCGCCGCGGAAGGCGTCAAGAACTACACCCTCCTGTACCTGATCGGGGGCGTGTGCGCCTTGATCGGCGCCGGGCTCATCTACTTCAAGGTGAAGTCGGTCCGCTGATCAATCGATGAACGACCACGGTGGCACGCGCTCGCACGTGCCACCGTGGTCTGCCGAAAGGACCCCCTGATGCCTCCATCCGCCGACGCGCCGTTCGCGCTGTCCGTCGACTCTGGCGGCTCCGATCTTCCTGTTTCGGGGCCATCGCCCCGACTTTCCTGGAAGCCGAGCATCGCCGCCGATGAGTACGAACTCGAGGCGACCATCGACGGCGTGGCTCAGCCGCCAGCCCGCTCCAACTCGCACCGATTCTTCGGCTGGCCATGGCACGCGCTACGGAGCCGGCAGCGAGTCGAATGGAGAGTGCGCGTCGTACACGGGGTCTGGTCTAGGTGGCATCAGTTCGAAATCGGACTGCTCGATGACGACTGGTCATCTCAATGGATCAGCCCAGTGGAAGGCGCATCCAGTACCCCCGGGACGCGGCCAGCGCACGCACTGCGCACGACATTCACCTTCCACAGCGACCTCAGGCGGGCGCGGCTGTACTCAACGGCGCTCGGCCTGTACGAGGCGTTCATCAACGGGCGCCGGGTCGGGACGGCAGAGCTGACGCCCGGTTCGACCTCCTACGACCAGACGGTCTACGCCCAAGCAGCCGATGTGACCGACGCGATCCAGCCCGGAGAGAACACGCTCGAAATCGTCCTGTCCGACGGTTGGTACCGCGGTCAAGTCGGAGCCTTCCGCGAGCCCGCCGGATGGGGCGAGCAACTCGCCGCCCGTGCTGAACTCCACCTCGACACCGCCGACGATGAAACGACCGTCGTCGGCACCGGGCCGGAATGGACCTCGAGTCCGAGTCAGATCACCCGCGCTGGCCTCATGGGCGGACAGACCACCGACTTCACGTTCGCTTCGTCTGAGGCCGGCCCGGTGATCGTGGACGCGGTCACCGCCCCGCCGATCGCCTGGTCTCCCGCGCCGCCCGTCCGCGTGATCGAGACGACAGCGCCCATCGCACTGCGACGACTGCCCGACGGCGCGGTCGTGATCGACTTCGGCCAGAACGCCTCCGGCTGGATCACCCTCGCAGACCTCGGGCCTGCCGGCGCGCGGACCATCATCGACTACGGCGAGCACACGGGTCCCGACGGCGACCTCGACACCTCCCACCTGGATGCGGTCCATCCAGGCAAGCCGCCCATTCCGTTCCATCAGCGCGACGAAGTGATCTCATCCGGCCGGAAGGGCGAGGTCTTCACTCCTCGCCACACGATCCACGGCTTCCGGTACGCACGACTCCGGAGAGAAGGCGGCGACCTGACCGGTCTGCTCGCAGCATCCGTCTCCATGGACATCGTCCACACAGCCCTCACCCGCACCGCCGGTCTGGTCACGAGCGACGACGACCTGAACCGGCTCGCCGGAATTGCCGACTGGAGCTTCCGCGGCAACGCAGTCGACGTCCCCACCGACTGCCCGACCCGCGAACGGCTCGGCTGGACCGGCGACTACCAGGTCTTCGCACCGACCGCCGCACGCCTCTACGACGTGCTCGAGTTCACCCGAAAGTGGCTGCGCTCCGTCCGCGACGACCAATTCGACGACGGAAGGATCGCGAACTTCTCACCCGACGGACGCCGCGCCAAGCTCAACCTCGAATCGCAAACCGCCATGATGACCGGCTCGGCCGGCTGGGGCGACGCCATCGTCGAAGTCCCCTGGACGATGTGGAGCGCCTACGGCGACCGGGAGATCCTCGCTGAGAACTGGGACGCGATGGTGCGGTGGGTCGAGTGGGCGTTGGGCGTCGCCCGGACGCGACGCCACCCTTCTCGCTCGGCGCGATCGGCTGAGGCGGCCCCGCACGAGGAGCACCTCTGGGACGCCTCGTTCCATTGGGGCGAGTGGCTCGAGCCTGCGCAGCGGGCGGAAGACGGCACCCTCATCAACCCGATGCAAGCCGACCCAGCAGCCTGGTTCATGGCCGACAAGGGCGAAGTCGCCACAGCCTTCCTCCACCGCTCCACCCGACGCCTGGCCGACATCGCCAGGATCCTGGACCTCCACGACGACGCAGATCGGTACGGCACGATCGCCGAGCGGGTTCGCGATGCCTGGCGCACCGAGTACCTCAACGACTCCGGCCGCACTGAGACCGACAGTCAGGCGAGCTACGTGCGAGCCCTCGACTTCGACCTCATCCCCGAACAACTCCGCGCGGCGGCCGCGACCCGACTCGTCGAGCTCGTTGAGAGCTCAGGCGACCACCTCACGACAGGCTTCCTGTCGACGGCGAAGCTCCTGCCCGTCCTGACCGACACCGGTCACGCCGATGCGGCATACCGCGTGCTGTTCCAGCGCACAGCGCCATCCTGGCTCGGCATGCTGGACCATGGTGCAACCACGATCTGGGAAGACTGGGATGGAGTCTCGGAGGACGGTGTTGCCCGAGATTCCCTCAACCACTACAGCAAGGGCGCGGTGGCGAACTTTCTCCACACCCACGTCCTGGGACTTCGCCAAGCACCCGGCGGCGTGGCGTGGGAGCAGTTCGTCATAGCCCCCGTCATCGGAGCAGGGTTGACGCACGCCCGCGGATGGTTCGACAGCCCTCAAGGGCGGATCGATGCGGCATGGCGTATCGACGGTGATGACATCGAAATCGAGCTCGTCGTGCCACCGGCCTCGCGGGCGACGATCATCTTCCCGGGCGGCGAAGTCGTCGAAGCTGCCCAAGGTTCGGTGCATGAATGCCGGCCGCTGGTGAGCCGGGAATCCAACAACACAAGGAGTCGAGCATGACCCGGATCGTGTGCAACCCCCTCGACCTCGAGTATCGGTATCAAGACGTGCGGACACCGTTCGGCGGACGCAGCGTGCACCGTGAGGCCGCCGACCCGACCGTCGTGCACTATCGCGGCCGTTACTACATGTTTGCGTCCATGACCCGGGGATTCTGGCACTCCGAGAACCTCGTGGAGTGGACACTCCACCCCACCGACAAGATCCCCGCCGTCGACTACGCGCCCGACGTGCGTGAAGTCGACGGCGCACTCCTCTTCACGGCATCCCGTCGTACCAATGGCCGCTTCTTTCGCAGCGTCGATCCCCTGGCGGACGACTTCGAAGAGGTGGCTCCGAGCGACATCGCCTTCTGGGATCCGGACACGTTCCAAGACGACGACGGTCGACTGTTCCTGTACTGGGGCTGCTCGCACAAAGAGCCCATCTCGGGTGTCGAACTCGACCGTCAGACGTTGCAGCGGATCGGCGAGCCCGTCCCTCTGATCGCAGCCGACACCGCAGCTAGGGGATGGGAGCGCACCGGCGACGACTACGTACCCCAGATCCGGCGAGGGATCAGCGGCAAGATCATGGATGCCTACATCGGCGACGCCCCCTTCATCGAAGGCGCCTACATGAACCGCGTCGGCGGACAGTACTACCTCCAGTACGCCGGCCCCGGCACGCAGTTCAACACGTATGCCGACGGTTACTTCACGGGGACGAGTCCGCTCGGCCCGTTCGAGTACGACGAGCACAGTCCCTTCTCCTCGAAACCCGGAGGATTCATCACCGGCGCCGGACACGGCAGTACCTTCCAGGACCGGCATGGCAACTGGTGGCACGTCGCAACCATGCGTGTTTCGGTCAATGCCGACTTCGAGCGGAGGATCGGCCTGTTCCCCGCTGGCTTCGACGAGGACGGCGTCCTGTTCTGCAACCAGAACTTCGCCGACTACCCCATGCATGTTCCCGACCGACCGTTCGACCCGTGGACCGAAGCGTCCCCGGGTTGGATGCTGCTGTCATACAACGCGTTCGCCACTGCTTCGTCCTCGCTTACCGACCACGAGCCTGCACTCGCCACCGACGAATCTGTACGCACCTGGTGGGTCGCCGGGTCCAACCAGCCGGGCGAATGGCTGCAACTCGATCTCGGCTCGGAGATGAGCATCCACGCGCTGCAGGTCAACCTCGCCGACCACGAACTCGAACGCCACGCACCGAAACGCAGAGACCTCACCAAGGTGACGTTCGGCAAACGAGCCGTCTTCCCGGACTCCCAACCTACGGAGCTCCACCTCGAACTCTCCGTCGATGGGAAGGAATGGACGACCGTCCACGACACTCGTGGCACGAGAGCGGACACACCACACGCCTTCATCGAGTTGCCCGAGCCTCGCGCCGCGCGCTTCGTTCGGGTCACCGCCGGCGCGATGCCCTTCGGCGGTTCATTCGCGGTGAGCGGCCTGCGGGTCTTCGGCCTCGGGGATGCGCCCAAGCCGGCCGCGATCACCCCCACCATCACGCGCTCCGACCCACGCACCGCCTCACTGACATGGAACGCTGCATCGAATGCAGTCGGCTACAACGTCAGATACGGACTCTCGCCCGAGAAGCTCTACCACAGCTGGCTTGTCTACGACCGCACAGACCTCGACGTCGGCTCGCTCAATGCCGGGCGAGCCTACTGGTTCGCCATCGACAGCTTCAACGAAGCCGGCGTCACAGAAGGACCCGCCGTGCGCGTGGACTGAAGGGGGTGGCACATTGCCGGAACTGCAGACACGTGTGTGGCCAACTGCGGCTGCATCCTCGATCAATATTCGACCAGTTCGATGCTCAGGTCGGCCTGTCGCCGACATCAGCGAATCACTACGTGAGCGGGGTGCTGACGTGAAGCGAACGGGCCATAGAAGATTGGTGTGGTGCGCCGCGGTACGTGTGTCCAGAAACGCTCCCAAAACCCCGCCGGTGGCCCTCTCCGAGCACGTAACTCTCCGTAGCAACCCGTACACTGGTGCCATGAGAACCGCGGAATTCCGCGGGATTCTGCCCCTTCAGCGGGAGTGGAAATGGGCCGCGACGACTCACCGTTGTTCTTGGTTCGAGTCCAGGTACCCCAGCACTCAATGGCGCAGGATTTCGCGGCAAAATCATAATTTGCCCATCCTTCGAGAGACTCATTTCATCGGGCGTAGACCTGATCATCTCGAAGCTCCCTACTCCGTGGGCTGACGCTCGACTGCAGCCAGTACGGAGACGGACCGGGGTCCGACGACGACGCTCACGGTGTTGTCGGACAGAGGCCGGGGGACGGCCGGCACGTCGTCGGGGGCAGGGGCGGCGGTGTCTGCGGCCAGCGCCCAGCAGTGGGTGGCCGGAAGCCGCGGGAGCTCGAACTCGAGCGGTTCCCAGTAGGCGTTGAAGGCTACGTAGAGGCGGGTGTCGGGCTCGTCCGCGTGGGTGAGTTCGAATGCGAGTGAGTGCGACGTGTCGCCCCAGTCCGGGCTATCGGCTTGGATGCCGTGCCACGTGATGTCGGCTCCGCCGGGGTGCGCCCAGAACCGTTCGTCGCGGTAGAACGGACTGGAGCGACGAAACCTCAGCAGCCGTGCCACGAAGTCGGAGAGTTCGGGGTTGCGCTCGACCAGATCCCAGTCGAACCAACTGAGCTCGTTGTCCTGACTGTACGCGTTGTTGTTG
Organism: Leifsonia sp. Leaf264; assembly: GCF_001422325.1. Taxonomy (GTDB): domain Bacteria; phylum Actinomycetota; class Actinomycetes; order Actinomycetales; family Microbacteriaceae; genus Orlajensenia. The sequence continues at coordinate 358,119 of NZ_LMMR01000001.1, read as the reverse complement.
CCGTGCTGGGTGCGCCGGACCTCGTCGCCCATCACGAACATCGGCCGCCCCTGAGCGAGGAGCAGTATCGCGAAGAGGCTTCGCAGTTGCCGTTCCCGGAGGGCCTCGATGGCGGGATCGTCGGTGGGGCCTTCTGTGCCGCCGTTCCAGCTGTCGTTCTGGTCGGTGCCATCACGGTTGTCCTCGCCGTTCGCCTCGTTGTGCTTGTGGTCGTAGCTGACGAGGTCGTTGAGGGTGAAGCCGTCGTGGGCGTCGACGAAGGTCACGCTCCGCATCGGGTCTCGACGGGGATCGCCGAAGATGTTCGGGCTGCCGCTGAGAGCGTCGGCGAGATCCCGGACGGTGCCGTTCTCCCCCTTGACGAAGCGGCGGACCGTGTCGCGGAATCGGCCGTTCCACACCGCCCATCGGTCACCGGCGAACGATCCGACCTGGTAGAGCCCTGCTGCATCCCACGGCTCGGCGATGATCTCGGTGCCTGCGAGCACTGGGTCGGTGTCGATGTCCCACAGGATCGGAGGATCGGCTAGTGGTTCGTTGTCCTGCCCCCGCGACAAGACCGATGCGAGATCGAACCTGAAGCCGTCGACATGCATGTGCTCCACCCAGTAGCGAAGGCTGTCCAGGATCAGCCGGCGAACGATCGTGTGGTTGGTGTTGAGGGTGTTGCCGACGCCGCTGTCATCCACGTAGCGGGATGGATCCTGGGGATCCAGGAGGTAGTACGTGCGGTTGTCGATTCCCCGCATCGACAGCGTCGGGCCGTTGACGCCGTCTTCGGCGGTGTGGTTGTACACGACGTCCAATATCACTTCGATGTCGGCGCGATGCAGCGCCTTGATCATGTCGCGGAACTCGTCGACGGCCCCAGTGGGCTGTTGGTTCGAGCTGTATGCCCGGTGTGGTGCGAAGAACGCCACGGGCTCGTAGCCCCAGTAGTTCGGCCTGCCCGCAGGCGCGGACTGGCGATCGAACTGGAACACCGGCAGGAGCTCGACAGCGTCGATGCCGAGTTTCCGGAGGTAGGGGATCTTCTCGATCACTCCGGCGTACGTGCCCCGAAGCGGCACGGGGAGGCCCGAGTTCGGGTGATTCGTGAAACCTCGCACGTGCAACTCGTAGATGGCGCCGCCCCGGCCGCTGCGGCGGAGGGGTCGGTCGCCCTCCCAGTCATAGGCGTCCGGGTCGGTCACGACGCCGAGCATGGCGGCGGCGGTGTTCGGGGTGTCCGGTCGTGCTGCCAGGCCTCGCTGGTAGCGGTCGTCCACGACCTCGCGGGCGTAAGGATCGAGCAGGAGCTTGGAGCTGTCGAAGCGAAGCCCCTGGTCGGGTCGATTCGGCCCGGCGATGCGATAGCCGTATTGCGTGCCCGCCGCCAGCCCGGGGATGAAGACGTGCCAGTAGTTGTCGGTCCGGTGGCGAGAGGAATCGAGCGGAATCGTGGCAGCCGCGTCTGTCTCGCCCGGCTTGAACAGCACCAGCTCGACCGATTCGGCATCGTGCGAGTACAGCGAGAAGTTCACACCACCGGTGCGCGTCGTGGCACCGAGCGGGGCGGGGGTGCCCGGCTCGGGATTGATGGAGGGAGGGATCGTCATGATGTCGTCCCCGCGTCCGGGCGGGTGTCGTCGTCACGACGGGAGGTCTTCGCGTCGAATGCGTCCTCATCGCCGATGAGTTGCATCATCCGGGCGACCAATGCCGTCCAGCCGGTCTGGTGGCTCGCTCCCAGGCCGGCACCGTTGTCGCCGTGAAAGTACTCGTAGAAGGGGATGAGGTCGTTCCAGTGCTCGCTCTCCTGGAACACCGCATTGCCGCCGAAGACCGGGCGGATGCCGGTCTCATCCCGCAGGAAGATGCTCATCAATCGCTCGGAGAGCTCCGCAGCGATGTCCCTGAGCGCGAGTTCGCGGCCTGAGCCTGTGGGGTATTCGATCATGACCTGGTCCCCGTAGTACGACGCGTAGGACAGCAGGCCCCGGATGAGCAGGAAGTTCATCGGGAACCAGATGGGGCCGCGCCAGTTGGAATTGCCGCCGAACATTCCGCTGTTGGATTCGGCCGGCAGATAGTCGACGCGGTATTCCTGACCAACGACGTCCACGACGAACGGATGGTCCCTGTGGTATCGGGACACGGACCGGATGCCGTGCTCGCTGAGGAACTCGGATTCGTCCAGCATTCGCACGAGCAGTCGACGGAGCTTCGTCTCGTCCAGTACGGACAGCAATCGTCTATCCCCGATACCGGGCTCCGCCAGGGTGGGGAACCGGGCGGCGAGGTTGGGCCTGTGGGTGCGAAGCCAGTGCACGCGCGCCATGAACTCGGGCATCTGGCTGACGTCGGCGGGACGCAGGACGACACAGGCGGCGAGGGGGAGCAGGCCGACGAGCGACCGCACCTTCAGTCGCGCCGTGCGCCCGTCCGGCGTCGCCAGGACATCGTAGAAGAACCCGTCCTCGTGGTCCCACAGACTCCCATCAGGGTCGTCGGGGTCGTCCATCGCAGCCGCGATCCACAGATACTGTTCGAGGAACTTGGCAGCCATCGACTGGTACGACGGGTCGTGGCGTGCCAGTTCGAGCGCGATCTCGAGCATCTCCAAGGCGTAGAAGGCCATCCACGCCGTTCCGTCAGCCTGTTCGAGATGGCCGCCGGTGGGGAGCGGGGCGCTGCGATCGAAGACACCGATGTTGTCCAGGCCCAGGAACCCGCCGCCGAACACGCTGTTGCCGTCGGGATCCTTGCGGTTGACCCACCACGTGTAGTTCAGCGTGAGCTTGTGGAACGCCTCTTCGAGGTAACGGAGGTCTCCTTCGCCGCGCGCCTCCTTCTCCGCCTCGTACACGCGCATCACGGCCCAGGCGTGCACCGGCGGGTTGACGTCGCTGAAGTTCCACTCGTACGCGGGGATCTGCCCGTTGGGGTGCAGGTATCGCTCGTCGAGCATCAGCGCCAGTTGCCCTTTGGCGAAATCGACGTCCACGACAGCCAACGACACCGCATGAAAGGCCAGGTCCCACGCGGCGTACCAGGGGTACTCCCACTTGTCCGGCATCGAGATGATGTCCTCGTTCACCATGTGGAACCAGGCCGCGTTGCGCAGCGTGGACCGAAGTTGCGCCGCACGCGTCGTGACGCCGTGCCCGCCGAGCCACTTGGTGACGTCGTACGCATAGAACTGCTTCGTCCACAGCAGGCCGGCGAGGGCCTGGCGCATGACGAGCGCGGAGTCGGCACTCAGCGAGCTGGGGATCACCCCGGCATAGAAGGTGTCGGCTTCGCGCCGGCGTCGCGACACGGTCTCAGTGAATCGCGCGCCGAAAGGACCACCGTCCGCGCTGAGGGATTCCGGGTCGAGGTCGGTGAGGCGCAGCGAGAAGCGCTCCGTGGCTCCTGCCGCGACATCGACCGAGTAGTGAGCAGCGACCTTCGTCCCGGGTCCAGTCGGATGGGCAGCCTCGCTGTCGCCATGCACCACGGCCTCGCCGATGCCGTCTTTGACGTATCGCGTGACGTTCGGGTCGCCGAACAGCCGCGCAGTGTTCGTCTCGTTATCGCAGAACAGAGTCGCCGGGCGGTTCGCCGCGTACAGGAAGCGCGTGCCGATCCCGTCGTGGTCGGCCCGCACCACCGTCGCGCCAGGGAGATCGGCCAACCGCTCGAGCGTGGGGCGGGGCTGAGTTCCCTCACTCCAGGTGTTTCGGAACCAGAGGGTCGGCAGGAGGACGAGACTCGCCTGCTCGGGACCCCGGTTGGTGATCTCGATGTTGATGAGGATGTCTTCCGGGGACACCTTCGCGTACTCGACAGTCACGTCGAAATAGCGGTCCTCGGCGAACGCGCCGGTATCGATCAGCTCGTACTCGAAGTCGTCGACGCTCCTGCGGCCGTTGGTGGCGACCAGATCCTCGTACGGGTACGCCGTGTGCGGATACTTGTAGAGGTATCGCATGTACGAATGCGTCGGAGTGTTGTCGAGGTAGAAGTAGTACTCCTTGACGTCCTCGCCGTGGTTGCCTTCGGTGTTCGTCAGCCCGAACGCCCTCTCCTTGAGGATCGCATCCGCGCCATTCCACAGTGCGAGCGCGAAACACAGCGTCTGTCGATCGTCGGAGATGCCAGCGAGCCCGTCTTCTCCCCACCGATACGCCCTCGATCGAGCATGATCATGAGGGAAGTAGGCCCACGCGTCGCCATCCGCGCTGTAGTCCTCCCGGACCGTTCCCCATTGCCGCTCACTCAGGTAGGGCCCCCACCGAAGCCAGGGCACACCGTGCCCGCGCTCGACGAGGCGATCGCTTTCAGCGTCGATGTCCGCTGCTCGCCGCCGCCCTCCCTGGCCGGGCCCCCGTTCATGCATCGAACACTCCGACATGGTGCATGGTCAACCGCCTTCGCTCGGTGAGCTTGACCATAGCGGCAAGTTGTTTCACTCACGTGAATGTCGGCTCAGACGACGCGGCAGGTGACACCTCGCGTCACCCGTACGTGCTACCGTCATCTGCGATAGCGCCTAGGGTTCCGGGATCGAGAGATCCGACTGGTCCGAGCGGCGCCACGGCCACCGCCAACGGGGGCCGTCATCTGACAGGACAAAAGCCCGGAGGACCCCGTTCGTCGCGCCCGCGACGCACCGAAGGGTCCCGTGTCGTCTGTCGCTCTCGTCCTTGTCCTGGCTGCAGCCGTCTGCCACTCGGCGTGGAACATCCTCGCCCACGGTGTCAGTCGCATCGGCCTGCCGTTCCTGTGGTGGGGTGCCCTCGCCAGCGCGGTGATCTGGCTGCCTCTCGTGCCGTTCACCGGCGGTATCGGCACGGGCGACCTCGGCGGCTTCGTACTCGGCGTGGCAGTGTCGGCCGCGCTGCACTGCGCCTACATGCTCGTGCTGCAGCGCGGCTACTCCACCGGGATGCTCTCGACCGTCTATGCGACGGCGCGGGGGACCGGTCCCCTCGTCACTGTCGTCGTGGCCGTGCTCGTTCTGGGGGAGCGGCCGTCAGCGTGGGCCATGCTCGGCATCGCCGCGATCCTGGCCGGCGTCGTGGCGATCGGGCTGCTCGATCGGCCGGCGGCGGATGCGGGCGTCGGAGCGCGAACACCGATGCGACACCGCCGGATCGACCCGGCGATCGCCTGGGGAATCGCGACCGGCATCGCGATCGCCGCGTACACGCTCTGGGACGCGAACGTCGTGCGGGAGGGGCACGTGTCCCCTGTCGCCTTCATGGTAGGCTGCACGGCCGGGGAGATCGTGCTGTTCTCGGCTCTGCTCGGTCGGCGGGCACACGAGCTCGGCACTGTCTGGCGGGAGCACTGGGTGCGCATCCTGACGTTCGGCATCCTGTCGCCGCTGTCGTACATCCTCGTGCTGTTCGCCGTGACCCTCGCGCCGGTCGCCCTCGTCGCGCCGATGCGCGAGGTCAGCGTCGTGATCGTCAGCGCGTTCGGCGCGCTCGTGCTGAGGGAGGGCCGCGGAGGATGGCGGGTCGCGGCATCCGTCATCGTCGTCGCAGGGGTGGTGCTGATCGGGGCGTGAGCGCTTACTCGCCGACGGGGCGGATGAAGTGCTCGCCGGAGATCGCGCGCCCCGATGCCGACACGGTGAAGCGCACGATGTCGCTGCGATACCTGTCGTCGGACGCTTCGAACACGCGGCCGTCGGCCCGTCGCGTCACGCGGCGCAGGCGCAGGATCGGCGAGCCGGGCTCGACCTCGAGGAGCCTGCTGTCGAGGTCGTCGGCCGCCACCGCATCGATCTCGTGATCGACCTCCGAGTACGGGTGGCCTCTTTCGGCGAGGTACTCGGTGATGGAGACCGTGTCGAGGTCGATGTCGAAGAGCACCCGGCCCACCTCCTCGATGAACATGAGTCGCTCGAGCATCGTCGGGCGGCCATCGAGGAGTCGGAGACGGATGACCTCGACGACGATGTCGCCGGGCTCGATGCCGAGCATCCCGGCCTGGTCGTCATCGGCACGGCGAAGTGAGACCTGCTGGGTGACGGCGCCCGGCTCCGCTCCCATCTCGCGGGCCCATTTCGTGAAGGGGATCGAGACGTCGACGGCCTGGTGCGCCTTGCGCTTGACGACCCGGCTCGGGCGACCACGAGTCGTCTCGATCAGCCCTTCGCGGCGGAGTTCGGCCAATGCGTTGCGGATGGGTCCCCGCGAGGTGTTCCACTGCTGCGCGAGCTCGCCCTCGGTGGGAACGTCGTCGCCTGGGGCCAGCTGCCCCGTGGAGATGCGCTCTCGGAGGTCATCCGCGATCTGTTTGTATACACCGAAGGTCACATAGGCATATTACATGGGCAGAACTCCGGCAAACCAGCGCAACGCACCGTTCACTTATGTCTACTTCTCGTGAACAAACGGTGAATGCAGGCCGAGATGGGTACATAACTATCGTCGGCGATGGCAGCATGTTGAGCGTCCACCACACCGGAACTCCTGCCTGAAAGGCCATCATGTCCACGCGATTCTCCCGCTCCATCGTCGCCCTGCTCGGCGTCGGGGCACTCGCCGCCACCCTCGCCGGATGTTCCGGCACCGCCGCAACCGGCGACAGCGCGTCCAACGACACCGCAGACACCGTCTCGTACGCCGTCGACGAGAACACGATCGTGTTCGGCGTCGTGCCCGACTCCGTCGACACCGAGACCAACTACCAGCCGCTCATGGACTACATCGCCCAGGAGACGGGCAAGAAGGTCGACTACCACGAGTCCACCGACTACGCGGCGCTCATCGAGGCCGCTGTCGCGGGCAAGATCGACGTCGCGTCCTTCTCCGGGTTCACCTACGTCACCGCCAAGAACAACGGTGCCGCCATCACTCCGATCTCGTCGATCATCACGGAGAAGGGCCAGGAGCCCGGGTACTACTCGCAGGCCATCGTGCCTACGGGAAGCGACATCACCGACCTGGCCGGCTTCAAGGGCAAGAAGGTCTGCTTCGTCGACCCGTCGTCGACCTCGGGCTACCTGTTCCCCAGCTACAACCTGCTGAACGAGGGCATCGACCCCGAGAAGGACGTCACCCCGGTCTTCGCGGGCAAGCACGATGTCAGCGTCACCAAGGTCGGCGAGGGCGTGGAGTGCGAAGCCGGCTTCGCCGAGGACAGCGAGGTCGCCAAGAGCGACAAGGTGAAGGTCGTCGACGAGACGATGGTTCCCGGTGCTCCGATCGTGGTGTCGGACACCCTGCCCGAGGACCTCAAGACGAAGCTGACCGACGTGCTCAGCGAGGTCACCATCGACGACATCATCGCTTCAGGCGTGACCAGCGCCGACAGCGACGGGTTCCGCAGTGTGTTCTACGCGACGTCGCCCGTCGACGACGCGTACTACGACACGATCCGCGACATCTGCAAGAAGACGAACGCGGACCAGTGCCAGGGCTGACGCCCGACCACTGAACAGCGATCACCACGTTGGGAACCGGAGAAGGTCATGAGCGAGACATCCGTCGTCGAAGTCGCAGGACTCACGAAGGAGTTCGGGCGCACAGTCGCGCTGAAGAACGTGGCGTTGCGTGTCGAACCCGGCGAGATCGTCGTGCTGCTCGGCCTGTCGGGCTCGGGCAAGTCGACGTTGCTGCGGCAGCTCGTCGGGCTCGAGCCCACAACCTCCGGCTCCGTGCGCGTGCTCGGCGAGGAGGTGCCGACCCTCGGTGGTCGGCGCCTCCGCGCCCTGCGCAGCCGCATCGGCTTCGTCTTCCAGCAGTTCGAGCTCGTGCCATCGCTCACAGTGCTCGAGAACGTGCTCACCGGAGCGCTGGCAGAGCTGCGCGGGCCGCGACTCGGTCTCTGGGCCTACCCGCGGCGGTTGAAGCTCGTGGCGCTCGGCCACCTCGACAGGGTCGGGCTGCTCGATCGCGCCTACCAGCGCGCCGACACCCTCTCAGGTGGGCAGCAGCAGCGCGTGGCCATCGCCCGGGCGCTGATGCAGGACCCCGAGATCCTCCTGGCAGACGAGCCCGTCGCCTCTCTCGACCCCGAGTCGAGCGACCAGGTCATGAGCCTCATCCGCGAGATCGCGATGGAGGCAGGCCTCACGGTGGTGTGCAGCCTGCACCAGGTCGACCTGGCCCTGTCGTGGGCCGATCGCATCGTCGGGCTCCGGCACGGCGAGGTCGTGCTCGACACGTCGGTCGACGGTCTGTCGAAGGGACAGGTGATGGAGGTCTACGGTCGTGTCACGACGTCGACCAGCGAGCTCGAGGCGATCACCGTCGAACTCGCCGAATCGGCTCAGTCTCGAGCGGTCGTCGGTTGATGTCGACCATCACGGCCTCGGCGCCGGCGCCGGCGCCGGCGTCGCCGCCGCCTCTCGCACCCCGCCCGGATCGCTCCATCGCCGAGCGGGCGCCCAAGCGCGTCGTCTCGCCCGAGCGCGTCGCCGCCGCATCCACTCTCCTGGTGATCGTCGGTCTCGCCGTCGTCGCCGTGGCGGAATCGGGCATCTCCCTTCCGGGGATGATCGAGAGCTGGAGCCACGCCGAGCGCTTCTTCGCCCGCGTCGGGCCCATCACCTTCCCCGAACCCGCTGAACTCCTCTACCTCACGGCGCTCACCGTCGGCCTCGTGCTGTGCGGCACGCTGCTCGCCGCCGTGATCTCGGTGCCCGTCGCCTACATCGCAGCCTCGAACACCACGCCCGGGCCGGCCTGGCGCGCCGTCGGCCGGTTCATCACGGTGCTCACGCGGGCCGTACCCGACGTCGTGCTCGCCATGGTCTTCGTGCTCATGTTCTCCATCGGCTCGCTGCCCGGCATCCTCGCCATCGGCATCCACTCCATCGGCATGATCTCGAAACTGTTCGCCGATGCCATCGAACAGATCGACGAGGGCCCGCGGATGGCGATCCGGGCGGCCGGCGGATCGAAGTTCCAGCAGTTCACGAGCGGCATCCTTCCTCAGGTGCTCCCGTCCTGGGTCGCGACGGTGCTGCATCGCAACGACATCAACCTGCGCGGCTCCGTCGTGCTCGGCTACGTCGGTGTCGCCGGTCTCGGACTGGAGATGTCCTACGCCTTCAAGTCGTTGAACTACTCGCTCGGACTGGGCATCGCCCTCGTCATCTTCGCGCTCTGCGTCGCCATGGAGATCGTCTCCAGCGTGGTGCGCCGCGCGATGCTCGGCAGCCAACCCAGCGGTCGCGGCCTCGGCGACAGGGTCGTACGCGGAGTCACTGGCGCGCGGGCAGCACGCACCACGCGGCGAGCGGATGCCGCTCGAGCAGGTGGTTCGGCCTCAGCCCCGACACCCGTCCCCACCGCAGCAGCCGGCGACCTCGAGGCCGCGCTCCGGCGCCCGTGGACCGGCTCCCGCGTTCGCAACACCGTCTGGGGCTGGACGGCTGTCGCCGTTGTGGTCGGCAGCGTGCTGATCTGCGATATCCACTGGGGAGACCTCGTGACGTTCTGGGCGAAGGTTCCGGCCGTCGCCGCCCAGTTCTGGCCTCCGAGCTTCGGCAACTACGAGCCGTCGACCCTGTTCGCCGCGATGGGGATGACGATCGGCATCGCGCTGGCCGCGACGCTGCTCTCGTTCGGGTTCTCCGTCGTCATCGGCTCGCTGGCGGCACGGAACGTGGCCCCCAACGGCACGGCGCGGTCGTCGATGCGGCTGGTTCTCGTGATCATCCGGGGCGTGCCCGAGATCATCCTGGCGATCGTCCTGATCGTCATCACCGGACTCGGCACTCAGGCCGGAACTCTCGCCCTGGCCTTCGGAGGCATCGGGCTCCTGGGCAAGCTCATCGCCGACTCCTTCGAGGAGGTCGCATCGGGCCCCGAGCGGGCGCTCCGGGGCGCCGGGGCGACGCGTGGCCAGGTGTACGCATCCGCGACCCTGCCGCAGGGCAGACGGGCCCTCCTCGGCCACAGCTTCTACCTGCTCGACTCGAACATCCGCTGCGCGACGATCCTCGGGATCGTCGGCGGCGGCGGAGTGGGCTACTACCTGCTGAACGCAGGACAGGGCTCGCACTACGCCGTGGTCACGACGATCGTGCTGATGATCCTCGCGACAGTGCTCATCATCGAAGGACTGGCCGTGTGGATGCGGCGGGTGTTCCGATGAGCGGCACGACGGAGCGCGGCTACGACGTCGCCGTTGTCGGCTCGGGCATCATCGGCCTGGGAGTGGCCTTCGCCGCGCACGCCCGTGGACAGCGCGTGATCGTCTTCGACCGGGGGAGCGAGCCCACCGGCGCATCTGTGCGCAACTTCGGCCACCTCTGCTTCACGCCCCAGCACGGCATCGCCCGCGACTTCGCCTTCGCCTCGCGCGAACTCTGGCTGACGCTCGCGGCCGAGGCCGGAGTTTGGCTGCGGCAGTCGGGAACCCTGGTCGCAGCGCGGCACGATGACGAACTCGCCGTGCTCGACGAGTTCGCTGCCGAGCGGAACGGCGAGGTCGAACTCCTCACGGCGTCCGAGGCATCGGCACGGATGCCGCTGGCCCCGGGCACGGCCGTGGGTGGAGCCTTCCTCCCGCTCGACCTCCAGGTGAACCCGCGCCAGGCTGTGGCGTCGATCGCCGCTCATCTGGCCCGCCACGGGGTCGAGTTCCGCTACCGCACCTCGGTCGGCTCAATCCGGTGCGGTCGTGTGGAGACGAGTCGAGGAGCCGTCGACGCGCGCGAGATCGTCGTCGCGGCGAACCACGACATCGACCAGCTCTTCCCCGACCTCGCCGAGCAGCACGGCATCGAGAGGTGCGGGCTCGACATGCTGCGCGTCTCGACGACGCTGCGGACGCCGCTGGCAGCACCGCTGCTCACCGGCTGGTCGCTCGTGCGCTACGGGGGATTCGCGGCGATGCCCACGGCAGGTGCCCTGCGCGAGCGTCTGCACACTGAGGACCCGGCCCTGGCCGCCCTCGACCTGAACCAGATGTACACCCAACTGCCTGACGGCTCGCTCATCGTCGGAGACACGCACTACCGCGGCACCGCGATCGCTCCGTTCCAGAGCGAGGCCTCCTTCGACGCGTTGCTCGCCATCACGCGCGAGCTCTTCGGCGTCACCGACCTCCGCGTGCTGGAGCGCTGGCAGGGCGTGTACGCGAGCGGGCCGAACGACTTCCTGATCGACCAGCCCGAACCGGGAGTGAGCGTGCTCGCGGCGACGACGGGCATCGGCATGACCACCGGGCTCGGACTCGCCGACAACCTGGTCGCCGGCCTGCTCGGCGAGGGCGCCATCTCATCCACCCTGAAAGGAACAGCATGACAACCGCAACCACCGCCCCGGAGACGCAGGCGCCGACGCAGGCGCCGACGCAGCAGCGATCCTGGGCCGACGTCGAGCTCATCGTGCTCGACATGGCCGGAACCACCGTCAGCGACGACGGCGCCGTCGAGCAGGCCTTCGCCCTCGCGGCCGAGCGCAGCGGCATCGGTGCCGGTTCCGACTTCGAGGCCTCACTGCAGTACGTGCGCGACACCATGGGACAGTCGAAGATCGACGTCTTCCGGGTGCTCGCCAGCGGCGATGAGGCCGCTGCTGAACGCGGGAACGCCGCCTTCGAGGGGGCCTACGCCGAGATCGTCGCCCGGGACGGCGTCGCCGAGGTGGACGGGGCCGCCGACGTCATCCGCGAGCTGAGCGCCGCCGGAGCATCCGTCGTCTTCACCACGGGCTTCGCACCCGCGACGCGTGACGCCGTGCTCGACGCGCTCGGCTGGCAGGAGCTCGCCGACCTGGCACTGTCGCCCGTCGATGCCGGACGCGGTCGCCCGCACCCCGACCTCCCGCTGACCGCGCTGCTGCGCTCCGGCGCCCCGAGCGTGGCATCGATGGTCGTCGTCGGCGACACCCGCAGCGATGTCGAAGCGGGCAGACGGGCCGGTGCCGGCCTGGTCGTGGGCGTGCTGACCGGTGCGCACGACCGGGCCGCGTTGACGGATGCCGGTGCCGATGCCGTGATCTCGAGCATCCGTGACCTGCCCGCTCTCCTCGGCCTCCGCGGCGAGTAGCCACGATGACGACTCTGCTGCCCGACACCGGGCTGGACCTCACCCTGACTCCGTCGCCCCTCGCGATGGTGTGGACCGAGCCCGACCGGCCGCATCAGCTGATCGCCTCGCCCGGAGTGCATCTCGCTCCCGGCGACGCCCTTGTGGAGATCGAGTTCGCGACGGTCTGCGGATCCGACGTGCACACCGTGCGCGGGCATCGATCGGCTCCCACGCCGCTCGTACTGGGCCATGAACAGGTCGGTCGGGTCGTCGCGCTCGGCGACGGCGCCGTGCGCGCGGACGGTTCGCCGCTGGAACTCGGAGACCGCGTGGTGTGGTCGCTGGCCGTGAGCTGCGGAACGTGCGACCGCTGCAGGCGGGGCATCCCGCAGAAGTGCCGCAACCTGGCGAAGTACGGGCACGAGCGCATCACGCGGGGTTGGGAGCTCACTGGCGGCTTCGCCACGCACGTGCACGTGCGGGCGGGCACGGCCGTCGTCGCCGTGAGCTCCGAGCTGCCGGCGCCTGTCGCCGCCGCGGCGTCGTGCGCCACCGCCACAGCGGTCGCCGCCCTGGACGCGGCATCCCGCACCCACGATCTCGACGGTGCGCTGCTGCTCATCACCGGCGGAGGCATGGTCGGCCTGTCGGCTGCGGCTCTCGCCGTGGAGGCCGGGGCCGAGGTGATCGTCTCCGACCCTGACGCCGCCCGTCGGTCGTTCGCCAGACGCATCGGCGCGATTCCTGTCGACCCGCTGGCAGAGCCCGGATCCGCGGCGAACCTCGACACGGTTCTGGCAGCTCGGGCACGGCGCGGCCTGCTGGAGGTGAACATCGCCATCGAGGCGTCCGGGGCGTCGGCAGCCGTCGACACCGTCATCTCCCGGGTCGGGGTCGGAGGCACGGTGGTGCTCGTCGGCAGCGTCTCGCCCGGCCCAGCGGTTCCGCTCGATGCCGAGTCGATCGTGCGCCGACTCGTCACGCTGACCGGCGTGCACAACTACACGCCCGCGCAGCTGGAGCTCGCCGTCGCCTTTCTCGAGCGCTCCTGGCGCACCGTGCCGTTGCAAGAACTGGTCGGTGCGAGCTATCCACTGGCAGAACTCGATCGTGCGATCGAGGATGCCGCATCCGGCACTCATGTTCGGGTCGGAGTGGTTCCACTGGCCGGCTGACACCGCAGCCGTCGTCGTCGGCCGGGCGGGAGCCCGTCGAGGTGCTGCGGATCAACCTGTCGTTCATCCGATGCTCAACTCGCGTAAATCGACTTCCGGTCGAATGCCTTCCAGCATTGTCCGAACGGCAGAGTCACGGCGGGGCGGATGCGGCCGATGCATTCGACGCGTCGCCGCAGTCACCCGCCCTCGGTCGAAAGGCATCGCGATGAACCGTTCCATTCGAGTGCTCTCCCTCTATGAGGGCTTCTTCGCCGGGGGAGCCCGCATCCTCCACACCGACCTCATCGCCGGGCTGCACAACGCCGGCGAGCAGCAGCACGACGTCCTCTCGATCGCCTCCGCCGTCAGACGGGATTCGACCGTCCAGCACCTGCGCCGAGATCCGCGCTACGTCCGCCTGGCGGCATCCGGCGTCGGAGTGACGTCGCTCGGACGGACCGGCGGAGTGGAGGCTCCTGCGCCATCGACGTACACCGATCGCCAGCTGCGGATGGCGTCGAACCTCGTCGGGCGCGCCGACGTGATCCTGTCCCTCAAAGAGCAGCCGCTGGGGCTTCTGCTCGCTCTGCGGAAGCGCGGGCTGATGCCCGATCGCCCCGTGGCGGCGTGCCTGCACCGCTCCGATCCGACGCACTCGGGATCGGCTTTGTCCTGGCTCAGCGAAGCCGCCGCGAGCGGCCTGCTGACGGCTGAGATCTCCTGCGCCAGGTCGACCAGCGACGCCTACCAGCCCTACCTCTCGCCGGCCACGGGACGATTCGTCATCGGCAACGGGATCGACACGGATCGCTTCCGACCCGGGACGGAAGGCGAGCGGGCGGCGATGCGCCGGACACTCGGGGTTCCGCCTGCTGCGCCGGTCATCGTCTTCGCGGCACGGTTCGACCTCATGAAGGATCCCGGTCTCTTCCTGCGTTCCGTCGCGCTGCACTCGGCGCAGCGCCCCGAGACCCACTACCTCGTCTGCGGCGCTGGCATGACGAGGGAGAACGACGCCTTTCGTGCCCTGCTGGACGAATCGGGCGTCACGGATGCCACGAATCTCCATGCTCTCGGCATCCGCGACGACATGCCCGAGATCTACCGGATCGCCGACATCGTCGCCCTCACGAGTGCCTTCGGAGAGGCGTCACCCCTCTGCCTGCTCGAGGGGGCAGCCTCCGGCGCGACGCCGGTCACCACCGATGTCGGCGATTCCGCGTTGACCGTCGACGGCATCGGATTCGTCACGACCCACGAGGCGACGGCCATCGCCCCGACCTGGACCGACGTGCTCGCGCGGCGACCGGAGCTGCGCGAGCGGAGCATCGCCGCTCGTGCGCGATTCGGCCGCGACCGCATGATCGCCGAGTACGCAGCCATCCTGCGCGGGCTGGTCGACAACCGGAGGGCCGCAGCCTGACAGGCACCGGCGCGGCCGTCTCGGCTGGCGCCACTGGTGGACGGCCGACCCGCCCGTCCCTATCCTGATCACGTGGTGACGTCAGATCCCGCTCTCGACTACGCACGCCCCCATGGCCTGAAACGGATGCTGGGACGAGACCCGCATGAGCGACACCGCGCCGCCACTCCGCTCGAACTGCTCTTCGACCTGACCTTCGTGGTCTCGTTCTCGCGGGCCGGAGATGAACTTGCGCACTACGTCGCGGAGGGGCACATCGCCACCGCGGTGTGGGGATTCGCCTTCGTCGTGCTCTCGGTGTGCTGGGCCTGGATCAACTTCACCTGGTTCGCCTCGGCGTTCGACACCGACGACTGGCTCCAGCGGGTGCTCACCATCGTGCAGATGATCGGCGTCATCATCGTCGCTCTGGGCATCCCGCCGGTCTTCGAATCGATCGACACCGGGGAACCGTTCGACTTCATCGTCGTCGCGGCTGGCTACGTCGTGATGCGTGCGTCCCTCGTCCTCATGTGGCTGCGCGTCGCAATGCAGGATCCGGCCAATCGTCGCGTGGCCCTGCGCTATGCGGCCTTCAGCGTCGTCATCCAGGCCGGATGGCTGACTGTCGCGATCCTGCGCATCGACGACGTCACGGTGCTGGTCGCCCTCGTCGTGCTGCTCTGGGTCGCAGAGTTCGCAGGACATCCGTTCGCCAGCTGGAATGCCAAGGCCGCTGACGACACGTGGTTGGGGACCCCGTGGAACGCCTCCCACATCGCCGAGCGCTACGGGTTGCTGGTGATCATCACCCTCGGCGAGGGGATCCTCGGCACCGTCACCGCCGTCGCAGCCGTCGTGTCGCGTGTCGACTGGAGCGGTGAGGCCATCCTCATCGTCATCGCCGGCACCGGCCTCACGGTCGGACTGTGGTGGACCTACTTCATCCTCCCGTCGGCCCCCGTGCTCGCCCGCCACCGGGAGCGGAAATGGGCGTGGGGGTACGGCCATATCGCCATCTTCGGGTCGCTCGCTGCGGTGGGTGCCGGCCTGCACGTCGCCGCCTACGCCGCAGAGGACGAGACGACCATCGGCACCGTCGGTGTGGTGCTGTCGGTGGCGATCCCCGTGCTCACGTTCTGCGTGGCCTACTTCGTGCTGTGGTCGATCTTGTTCCGCGCCGTCGACTCGTTCCACGTCATGCTGGCGAGCGGGATGGTGCTGTTCCTCGCCGTCGGTGTCGGGCTGGCCGCCGCCGGCGTGCCCCTCGGGTGGTGCCTCCTCGTCGTGATGCTCTCGCCATTCGTCGTCGCGGTCGGCTACGAGACGGCGGGCTACCGCCATGTCGAGGCCGACATCCGCCGTGAGAGCTGACAATGCGAGCGGATGCGGGCAATACGGTTGAACCATGGATCTGCAGCTCGAAGGACGCGTGGTACTCGTCGTCGGTGGGACCGGCCTGATCGGGAGCGCCGTCGTCGAACGGCTCGAGGCCGAAGGTGCCGTGGTCGTCTCGGCGTCGCGTGGCGGCGAGGGCGGGCTCGTGCTCGATGCACGGGATGACGCATCCGTCGCGGCAGGGATGGCGAAGGTGCTCGAGATGCACGGGCGAATCGACGGCGTCGTCGTGACGGCTGCCCCCAGCGCTCAGACTCTCGACCCCGCCCGCAGCGCCGACCCCGCGCAGGTGCTCGAAGGAGTGGACGCCAAGGCGCTCACGTTCCTGCGGGTGGCGAATGCGGTGCTTCCCGTGATGACGGATGCTGGCTCCGGCCGCATCGTCGGAGTCAGTGGGCAGAACGCCCATCTCACCGGCAGCATCACCGGTTCCATCAGGAACGCGGCCCTCATCATCGCGGCGAAGAACCTCGCGGACTCCGTGGCCGGCACGGGCGTCACGGTGAACGTCGTCAATCCGGGCCCGGTGACCACGGAGCCGGCATCCGTCGTCGCCCCTGGCAAGCCCGGCGAATCGAGCCCGGTCGACGTGGCCAGCCTCATCGCCTTCCTCGTCTCACCGGTCGCCGGGGCGATATCGGGGGAGTCGATCGCCGTGGGGCACCGGGTGCGAGGCGTCGGTTCGATGTGAGCGAGCACCCCGCGGATGCGGTGCTACTCGGACGTGCCGGGGGTGGCGCCGCTCTCCTCGTCGCGTTCGCGCAGGAAGTCGAGCACGCGGCGCGTCAAGAGGGCGGCCGCAGTCGGTTCGAAGTCGGGCAGTGACGAATCCACGAAGAGGTGGGTGTCGCCCGGATACAGGAAGAGCTCGGCCTCGGGCGTGGAGGCGACGAGCTCTCGGGCCGCGTCCTGATCGCCGTCATCGACGAAGAGGGTGTCGGCATCCATGGCGTGCACCTGGACGGGAACGCCCTCGGGCCAGCTCTCGCTGAATTCGGAGACGGGGATGAAGGAGTGGAAGAGCAGCGCGCCGCGAGCTCCGGCGACGGTCTGCGCCAGCTTCTGCGCCGGAAGCACCCCGAGCGAGAATCCCGCGTAGACGAGACCGTCGCCGAGGGCTTCTCCAGCGGCGACGCCCTGGTCGAGGATCTCCTCGAAGTCGATCTGCCGGGCGTAGGCCATTCCCTCCTCGAGGGTGGCGAAGGTGTGCCCGGAGTAGAGGTCGGGGACGTGCACAGTGTGCCCGGCATCCCTCAGTTCAGAGGCGAAGGCTTTCACACCGTCGGTGAGACCCTGGGCGTGGTGGAAGAGGACGACATCGGCCATGACTGCTCGCTTTCGATCGCTCGTGAACTGAACATCTCCTGTGCTCGGGATGCTAGCGCGCCCCTCCCACACTCCGCGCCTGGGCCCGGTGGCGCTCCCGAACCCCGGCGGCGCCGGCCGGATCGCGGTGCCGAACCGCTCAGGGCGATCAGTCTTCGGGAATCGGCCTACCAAACGCCTCGAGCGTGACGACCTCGGGTTCCGGGCCGCCCCGGTGCCCGGTGTCGAGGGAATCGAGCGCGGAGAGCTCGTCCTGGGACAGCTCGAAGTCGAACACGTCGATGTTCTCCACGATGCGTGCGCGCTTGGTGGACTTCGGGATGACCGAGCGGCCCTCCTGGATGTGCCAGCGGAGCATGACCTGTGCCGGGGACTTCCCATGCCGGTCGGCGATGCCACGGATCGTCGTGTCCTCGAGAGTGCTCCCGTGGCCGCTGTCGCGGTAGAACGTGATGCCGCCGATCGGGGACCACGCCTGCGTGAGGATGCCGAGCTCGGCATCCGCGGCCTGCACGGCGGGCTGCTGGAAGTACGGGTGCACCTCGAGCTGGTTGATCGCCGGAACGACCGTGGCGGAGTCCATGAGGAGCTTCAGGTGGTCGACCATGAAGTTGCTGACTCCGATCGCCCGGACAACGCCGTCTGCGAGCAGCTTCTCCAGAGCACGGTACGCCTCACGGGTCCTCTCGAACGTGCCCGGCAGCGCCTGGTGCAGGATCAGCAGGTCGATCTGGTCGACGCCCAGTTTGCGTGCGCTCTTCTCGAAGGCGTGGAGGGTCTCCTCGTAGCCGTAGTCGCTGATCCAGACCTTCGTCTCGATGAAGACCTCGGCCCTGTCGAGACCGGATGCGGCGACGGCCTCACCGACCTGGCGCTCGTTTCCATAGGCCGCAGCCGTGTCGATGTGCCTGTAGCCGACCTCGAGCGCGGTGTTAACGGCATCCCGCGTCTCGTCGGGAGGGGTCTGGAAGACGCCGAACCCGAGCTGGGGGATGACGACGCCGTTGTTGAGAGTGAATGTGTCCATGGGTGGATGCTCCGTCAGAGGGGGTTGATGCGAAGAGTGGTGCTCGTTGCTGTGGACGAAGTGATGGACCGGACGGGGCCGCCGGTTCCGTACTTGGTCCTGTACGCGGAATCGATCTCCGCGTCCCGGGAATCGTCCCTCGTGAAGCTGACGTCCTTCGAGATGCCGCCCGACTCGATGCGTCCTTCGCCCTGATCCAGGGCGCCGCGATACCAGCCTGCGGTGGGACCGTTGACGGAACGCACGTAGATGTCGTCACCGACGCGCACCTGCCAGATGATCACGAGCCTGCGCAGAGTCCCGTCATCGCGCCGTCCGGCGATCCTCAGCTCTCCTGCTCCGGCGATCCTGGCGAGCTCGTCGTCCGTCCAGGCGCTCATGCCGACGGATACTCGTCGGGGGTGAGGTGCTCGCCCCAGGTCGTCTCGGTACCGTCCGCGACCCCCTCCCACATCGCGAGGTGCGACATGAAGTGGTCGGGGGCTGCTCCGTGCCAGTGCTCCTCGCCCGGCGGTGTGTGGATCGTCTGCCCCGGGAGAATCTTCACGAGCTCGCCTCCGCGGGACTGGACGTAGCCGACGCCCTCGGTGACGTGCAGGGTCTGCCCGAGAGCATGCGAATGCCAGGCGGTGTGAGCGCCCGGGGCGAAGCGCACGATGTTGACCTTCATGCGCGACGGTTCGGCCTGGGGCGGTGCCACCACGTCGAACCAGACGTCGCCCACGAACATGGCCGGCGGTCCCTTCGTGGTGGCGGGCAGGGTGATGATCTCCATGCGGAGTCCTCCTTCAGATCGGGATTGATGCTCAGCCGTCGGCGGGGGCGGATGCAGCGCCGCGAGCTGGTGCCGCGGCGAGTGCGGTGGCGTCGAGGGTGGCGGCCCAACTCGCGAGCAGCCGCAGCCCGTCTGCCGACGGCGTGTTCGGCTCGGCCGTGTAGGCGAGGAAGGTGAGACCCGGTTCGCTCGTCAGTTCCAGCGCTTCGTAGGAGAGCTCCAGGTCGCCGACCTCGGGATGGTGCAGTCGCTTGATCCCGGTGCGATGGAACCTGACGTGGTGGGCGGCCCAGCGGGTTCGGAAGGTCTCGCTGCGCGTTGACAGCTCGCCGATGAGGTCAGACAAGTCGCGATCGTAGGGATTGACCCCGGCCTCGGACCGGAGCATCGCCACGATGTCATCCGCCGTCCGTTCCCAATCGGGGAAGAACTCCTTCGAGCGTTCATCGAGGAACACGAACCTCGCGCTGTTCGCCGGCCGCACGGGATCGGCGAACATCTCGCTGTACAGCGCAAAGCCGAGGCGGTTACCGGCGAGGAAGTCGTGGCGGGCGTTGCGCACCCAGGCTGGAGCGTCGGTCATCGCATCGAGCATCCGCTGGATGCTCGGTCGCACTCCACGCGGACTGGACCGGCGTCGTTTCGTCGGTGCGGTGTTCGCCGCTCGCGCGAGGTCGAAGAGGTGCGATGTCTCGGCCTCGTCGAGGTGGAGCGCGCGTGCGATGGAGCCGAGGACGGCGTCGGAGACGCCGCGGAGGTTTCCGCGCTCGAGGCGGTTGTAGTAGTCGACGCTCATGCCGGCGAGCATGGCCACCTCCTCGCGGCGAAGCCCAGCCACCCGACGATTGCCGCCATAGGCGGGCAGCCCGGCCTGATCCGGGGTGATCCGCGCGCGTCGGCTGGAGAGGAACTCCTTGACGTCGTCCTGATTGGTCATGACTACGACGTTATGCCGCCGGCACCGGCAATGGGAGGTACTGGCGTTACCTGTAACGGCGGACCCTGCCATCGGATCCGCCGTGCAGGTGGCTGCCGCTCACGACCGGGATCGCCACCTCAGGCGACGGGACGTGACGCGAACAGGTTGAGGCCGAGCGCCTTCGAGAGGAAGCGGGTCGCGC
This sequence comes from Leifsonia sp. Leaf264, assembly GCF_001422325.1. Lineage (GTDB taxonomy): Bacteria > Actinomycetota > Actinomycetes > Actinomycetales > Microbacteriaceae > Orlajensenia. Next base: position 337,948 of record NZ_LMMR01000001.1, on the reverse strand, counting down.
TCTGCCCGCGCACGCTGTTCCCGGCACCGTCCAGGCGCGGGGAGAACGTCGCGAGACCTCCCTTGCCCGGGGCGATCGTGATGATGCCGCCGGAGACCCCGCTCTTGCCCGGCATCCCGACCTCGAACAGCCACTCGCCCGACATCTCGTAGAGTCCCGTCGTCGCCATGACCGCGAGGGTGTCCGCGCAGACCTCCTCGCTGACCACCCGTCGACCGGTGACAGGGTTCACTCCGCCGTTCGCCAGAGTCGCAGCCATCACGGCGAGGTCGTCTGCCGAGACCAGCAGTGAGCACTGCATCGTGTAGACGTCGGTGACCTCGAGCGGATCGCCGGTCAGGTGTCCGTAGCTCTGCAGCAGCCGCGCTATGGCCTGGTTGCGCTGATTGGCAGCGGACTCCGATGCGTAGACCTCCGGATCCATCTCCAGTGTCCTCCCGGCGAAGGCGGAGAGGCCGTCGCGGACGAAGGCCCACCGGGTGGAGGGGGAGTCTCCGGGTACGAGCGCGGTCGTGGCGAGGGCACCGGCGTTCACCATCGGATTCATGGGCCTGCCGCCGTTCAATTCCACGGCGATCACCGAGTTGAACGGCAGCCCGGTGTTGTTGACACCGATCGTGCGCCAGACGCTGTCGTGCCCGAGCGCCTCGCAGACCAGCGCGAAGACGAAGGCCTTCGAGATGGACTGGATCGAGAACAGGTGATCGCTGTCGCCGACGGCATGGGCATCACCGGTCACGGCGACGATCGCGAGACCGAAGAGCGCGGGATCGGCAGTGCCCAACGACGGGATGTAATCGGCGACCGCGCCGTCGTCGAGAGTCCTGTATCGATCGAGCGCATCCTGCATGAGACCCGCGACCCGCTCCGTGTTCGGCAGGGAACCCGTCGACACGGCCTGCGCGAGTGCCGGCGGGCTGTCCTCGTCACGCCCGCTGACGTGGAGCCTGGGCCTGGTGGTGTCCGGCGGCGTCGTGTCCATCGGTCTCAGTCCGTTCCGTAAGCGACGGCGAAGTCGGCGAGGAGGCGCGCCCCGAAACCCGTCGCGCCCTTCGAGCGCCACGACTCGTCGGTCGTGGACTGCATGGTGCCGGCGATGTCGAGATGGGCCCACGGGATGCCGTCGACGAACTCCGCGAGGAACAGGGCGGCCGTCGTGGCGCCGGCGTGCGGGCCGCCGAGGTTGGAGATGTCGGCGATGTCGGAGTCGAGCTGTTTGCGGTAGCTCTTCTCCAGCGGGAGCTGCCACACGGATTCGCCGGATGCCGCCCCGGCCGCCTTCACGGCCTCGATGACTGCATCGTCATTGCCCAGCAGGGCCGCCGTAGCCCCGCCCAGTGCCATGAGCGCAGCGCCGGTGAGGGTGGCGATGTCGACGATCGCGTCGGGCTCGCCCTCTGCGGCGAGCACGAGCGCATCCGACATGACGAGGCGGCCCTCGGCATCGGTGTTCTTGACCTCGATCGTGGTTCCGTTGCGCGCTGTGAGCACGTCACCGAGCTTGTAGGCGGAGCCCGACGGCATGTTGTCGGTGCAGGAGAGGAACGCCGTCACAGCGGTGGGGCAGTTAAGGTCGCGGAGTGCCGTGACAGCCCCGAGCACGGCTGCAGCGCCGCCCATGTCCATCTTCATGAGCAGGTGCATGGGATCCGAGGGCTTCAGGCTGATGCCGCCGGAGTCGTACATGATGCCCTTGCCGACGAAGGCGACGTGGCGACCGTTGGCCGCCCCGGTGGCTGGCGTGTAGCTCAGCTTGATCATGCGCGGTTCCTCGGCGCTGCCGGCGTTGACGCCCAGCAGGCCGCCGCAACCCATCTCGATCAGCTGAGCCTTGTCGTACGACTCGACGGCGAAGCCGAACTCCGCCCCCAGCTGCACGGCGATGTCCGCCAGGTCCGTTGCCGTCAGGTGGCTGGGCGGGGCATTGGCCAGATCACGAGCGAGCGCGGCGCTCCGGGAGGTCACGATGCCGCGCCTGATGCCGTCGCGCTGGGCGTCGACGTCGGCCGCGGCGACGGCGAGCTCGACCGCCGCGAGGGGCGTCTCCTTCGGCTTCGATTTCAGGGCGGAGAACGTGTACCGGGCGAGCAGGATGCCCTCGGTGATGACGGCCCCGGCGTCGGCGTCCGAGATGCCGGGGAGCTCGGGCAGGACGAGTCCGATGCGGGCCGATCGCTTCGCGGCCCGGGCGAAGGCTGCCGCGACGTCGCGGAGCGACGACGTGGTGAGAGCGCTGTCGCCGATTCCCACGGCGACGAGCTCGGCGCCGTCGTTGCTCGGCACGAGCAGAGTCTCGCCGGTCGTGCCGCCGAACCCGGCGCGGTCGAGCGCCGCGCGGTCCAGGCCGAGCGCTTCAGGCACGTCACCGGCGGTGCCGACCAGATGTCCGATCGCCTCGAGGCCCGCATCCGGAGTCTCCACAGCCGTCACGGTGACGGCTCGACCAACCTCGAGGGACGGGATCGCCGTGAAGGTCGGCGGGATGATCTTGTACGGGCTGGAGGTCATGCGCTGTCCTTCCGGGGGGTGAACGCCACGGCCGCAGCGTCTTCGTCGGCGTCGGAGATGGTGTCGTCGACGATCGCATCGGGATCGTCGGGCTCGAGCTTCTCGGGCAGCTCGCTGCGCATCCGTCCGGGCATGCGACCCGCGGGGACGATCGCCAGCAGGGCGAGGAAGGCGAGGGCGAGCAGCGAGATCTGCAGGGCGCGCAGTCGTGCGTCGGCGTTGACGGCGAGCGCGGCCACGACCTGGAGTGGGGAGGCCGAGGTCTGCGCCAGCACGTCGGCGAGCTGTTCGTTCGTGATGAAGTTCGTGTTGTCGAGGTTGACCTGGGAGATGAGCGCGGGCGGCAGCTCCGGATGCTCCTCGGCACTGGTCGCCACGATGCCGCTCAGCACGCCGACGGCGAAGACGCTGATGACGGCGATGCCGACGCTCCCCGAGAGGTTGTGCACCAGGCCGCGCCAGGCGCCCACGTCGCCGGCGAGCTCCTTCGGGGCTGCGGAGAGGAGGGTGTTGAAGACCAGGGCGACGATGGCGCCCTGTCCGAGGCCGAGCAGCACCAGCCCGACCACCACGAGGAACTGACCCCAGTCGTTGCGGATGGTGAAGGCCAGCAGGGTGAGGGCCAGGGCCACCACGATGAAGCCGGCCCTGGCGAGCTGGCGTGGCGGGAAGCGCGAGTAGAGGGTGGCCACGAAGGTGCTGGCCACGAAGATCGAGAGGGTGTACGGGATGATCGAGAACGACGTCTGGATGCTCGAACGACCCTGCACGACCTGGATGTAGAGCGGGATGAGGAAGTTCGCGGCCGTGCCGACGAAGAGCATGATCGCCATGCACGCCGTGACCGCGCGCTCCGAGCCGGTGGCGAGCACGCGGAGATCGAAGATGCGCGGCAGCTTCGCCGCCTGGCGGCGCCGGATCCAGAGGAAGAACACCTGGCCCATGATCAGGCCGAGCACCACGAGGATGGGCGCGGGGGAGATGCCGAGGATGTCGAACGGCGCCTGTTCCGTGGCCAGCACCACGCCCCAGCTGTTGAGGCCGCTGAACCCGAAGCTCAGCAGGATGATCGCTATCGCGGCGATGATGGCGCCGGTCCAGTCGATGGCGAGAAGGGGCTGCGCATCCACCTTCTTGAGCCTGAAGCTGAGCAGCAGGTTGACGGCGCCGAGCAGGGCGACGAGCGCGAACGAGTACCGCCAGCCGATGGTGGAGGCGAAGGTGCCGGCGATGAGCAGGGCGAGGACTCCCGCCGCGGGGATCGCGGCCGCGAGGAGGCCGATGGCCTGAGCCTGCTGCTTCCCGTTGTAGTTGCTGGCGATGAAGACGACCAGGGCCGGAGCGATGAGCGCGATGACGGCACCCGACGATGCCTGCGCGACGAACAGCATCGCCGGGCTCACGCTCAGGGCGACGGCCAGCATGGCGACGGCATGGATGACGACGGCTATCTGGAACACCCGTCGGCTGCCGAAACGCGCTCCGACCTTCGCGCCCAGCAGGATGAACGCGGCCATCGCGAAGGTGCCGGCGGTGATGGCCGTGCCGACCGAGGTGGCCGGGGTGTCCAGATCCGTCGTGATGCCCTGCATCGACACAGTCAGCGCGTTGACCGCGAACGACGCCTGGATCTGGGTGAGGACGACGACGATGAGGGGCAGCCAGCTCGTCGCTCGCGGGGCTGTGACTTGCGTCGGGCTCGCGGGAACGCTCATGGGGACCTCCGTCTGCAGGGCGTGGGTGCGCCCGTTATGGCATCAGTCTGGCCCACTTCATGGCACGCGCGCCATCGACGCGTCCGGCGAGCTGAGTTTCCGTCGACTGCCTCCGCTACAGTCGGCCCTGTGACGGATTCCGCACTGACGCTCATCATTCTGGCGCTGGCCGTCATCGCCTTCGTCAGCGGGCGAATCCCCACCGGGCTCGTCGCGATCGGCGTGTCGCTCGCCCTGCTCGCCACCGGGGTGCTCGACCTGCAGCAGGCCTTCGCCGGCTTCGCCGATCCCGCTGTGGTGCTGATCGCGGCGCTTTTCGTCGTCGCCGAGGGTCTCGACGGCTCCGGGCTCACGTCGTGGGCCGGTCAGCAGTTGGTCCGCCGTGGTGGTGGCGAGCTGCGCAGGCTCACGGTGCTCGTCATGGTCGTCGTGGCAGTGCTCTCCGCGCTCATCAGCGTGAACGGCGCCGTCGCGGCACTGCTGCCTGTCGTGGTCGTCATAGCGTCGCGCATCCTCGTGGCGCCGTCGAAGCTGTTGCTGCCGCTGGCATTCGGAGCTCACGCCGGTTCCCTCCTCACCCTCACGGGCAGCCCGGTGAACGTGCTCGCCTCCGAGTACGCCGCCACGGCGACGGGGCATCCGTTCGGCTTCTTCGACTTCGCCGTCGCCGGCGCGCCGATCATCATCGGGTCGGTGCTGCTCGTGCTGCTGCTGCAGCGCTTCGTCATCCCCGACCGCACGCCGGCGACGATGCCGCGCGACCTCAGCGACCAGGCCCGCGTTCTGCTGCGCGACTACCCCGGACTGCTGACGGATGCCGCAGAGCCGACCCTGCTCGACGCCGGCACTGGCGTGGCCGAGGTGCTCGTACCGCCGCGGTCGGCCTTCGTCGGGGCGACGGTGTTCCCGGGCATGGTGACGGAGAGCGGCGACCTGGTGATCCTGGCCGTGCAGCGCGCGGGTGAACACCTGGAGCACGGCGAGATCGTGCTCGAGGTCGGAGACGTGCTGCTGCTGCAGGGGGACTGGGATGCCCTCGACGCCAATCTCGCCGACCCCGAGATCGTGGTGGTGGATGCGCCGGATGCCGTACGTCGTCAGGCCGCACCGCTCGGGCGTCGCGCCTGGACGGCGGCGGGCATCCTCGTGTTCATGGTCGTCGCCCTGGCGACAGGGGTCTTCCCGCCTGCAGTCACCGGCCTGCTCGCGGCGGGAGCGATGGTGCTCACACGCACGGTCTCGGTCGAGAGGGCGCATCGCTCGATCTCCTGGACGACGCTGCTGCTCGTCGCCGGCATGATCCCGATGTCGACGGCGATCACGCAGACCGGTACGGCCGAGATGATCGCCAACGGGCTCATCGGCATCGTGGGGGACTCCGGCCCGATCGTGGTGCTCGGCGCCCTGTGCCTCGTGGCCCTGGTGTTCGGCCAGCTCATCAGCAACACCGCCACGGCGCTCATCATCCTGCCGATCGCCATCTCGGTGGCGGCGGAGCTTCAGGTGTCGCCGCTGCCGTTCCTCATGGCCGTCGCCGTGGTGTCGGCCGCAGCGCTCCTCACTCCCGTCGCCACGCCGGCGAACCTGATGATCCAGGGCCCGGCCGGATTGAGGTTCGGCGACTACTGGAAGCTCGGCCTTCCCGTCATGGCGGTGTTCCTGGCAGTGGCCGTCGGCATCGTGCCGCTGGTCTGGCGCTTCTGAGCCACTGAGCCACTGAGCCACTGAGCCCCAGGGCCCTCGAGCGTCCGCCGCCGGTGTTCCGAGCCGCTCGCCTCCGCTACTCCTGCACCACGTCGCCGGGCTTCTTGTCCGAACGGATGCCGCGCCACGTCGGATGCCGCAGGCTCCCGGTGCGCGTCCACCCGGCGAACTCCACCTCGCCCACGAGCACTGGCGTCACCCAGTGGGCGTCGCGGGCGTCCTCGCGAGGGACGGCCATGAACGGGCTCTCGTCCTGTGCGAGAGGTTCCAGTCGCGCGACGATGCGCTCGAGGTCTTGGTCGCGCAGGCCGCTCCCGACGCGCCCGATATAGCGCAATCCCTCAGGAGTAGGCAGCCCCACGAGCAGCGACCCGAAGGTTCCGGCGCGGTTGCCCTTGCCCGTGCGCCAGCCGCCGATCACCACCTCCTGGGTGGCGAGGTGCTTGATCTTGATCCAGACGCCCGACCGCCGACCCTCCTCGTAGTGTGAACCGGTCTCCTTGGCGACGATGCCCTCGAGCCCGAGGTTCCTGCTGAACTCGATCGCGCTCTCGGCGTCGCCGTCGAAGGCGTCGGGAACGGCGATCGGCGATCCGCGCGGGGCGTCGATCACCTTCGCGAGCTGCGTGCGCCGGGTCGAGTAGGAGTGCGCCGTGAGGTCCTCGCCATCGAGTTCGAGCGCATCGAAGAGGAACAGGTGCACGGGCCGGCGTTTCCTGGCCGCCTCGATCTCGCCGGGCTTCACGAGGTTCATGCGCTCTTGCAGCAGTCCGAAGTCGGGCCGGCCCGCGGCATCCGTCGCCACGATCTCGCCGTCGAAGACGCCAGACCTGACGTGAGCCGCATCGGCCAGCGCGGCGAGTTCGGGATAGGCCGCCGTGACGTCGTTGCCGTTGCGGGTCATCAGTCGCACGGAGTCGCCCTCGACGGTTGCGATGGCACGGATGCCGTCCCACTTCATCTCGATGGCCCACTCCGGCCCGTTCCCCAGGTCGGCGAGCGTGCCGGCCCGCGCGAGCATGGCCTGGTGTCCCTTCGGGGGAACCGGTTCGTAGCGGCGTCGGGCCGCGGGGGAGTAGTGCGGCGTCGACGACTTCATGCGGTGCAGCAGCCAGTTCGACTTCGCCCCGCCCTCGGGTGCGGTGCGGATGAGCGCTATGCGCACGGGCTCGCCGAGGCCCCCCGCCGCTGAACCCGTCAGGGTCACGATCACCTCGTCGTCGCGCCACTTCTCGAGTTCGTAGGTACCGGAGTCCCAGATGCGCATGCTCCCGGCGCCGTACTCGCCGGCCGGGATGCTGCCCTCGAAGGTGCCGTACTCGAGTGGATGGTCCTCGGTCTGCACGGCGAGGTGGTTGCGACCCGGATCAGCCGGCACGCCCTTGGGCACGGCCCAGCTCACCAGCACGCCCTCGCGCTCCAGCCGGAGGTCGTAGTGCAGCCGGCGGGCGTGATGCTCCTGGATCACGAAGCTGCGGCCGTCGGCGTCGCGGTCCACGGCGTCGGGAACCGGCTCCGGCGTCTTCGCCGCATCGCGTTTCGCCCTGTACTCGCTGAGTCGGTCGCCGCCGGATGCCGCTGCCGCCGTCGCGCGCTGCCCCGGCGATCGGGCGCCCGTCGCGGCGTCCGTCGCGGCATCCGGAACAGGGCCGACGGCTGCGTCGATGGCGCCCAGGGCGTCTCCGCGCTTCGCCACCCGGGCGAGCACCTCGTCGTACTCGAGGTGGGCGAGCGTCGGTGACGCCAGTTCCTTCCAGGTGCGAGGGGCTGCGACGGTGGGTCGGAACCGGCCGCGCAGCGAGTACGGGGCGATGGTCGTCTTGTTGCCGTTGTTCTGGCTCCAGTCGACGAGCACCCTGCCCGTGCGCAGGGTCTTCTTCATGTCGCTCACGACGAGGTCGGGGTGGTCGGCCTCCAGGGCGCGGGCGAGCTCACGGGCGACCGCGGAGACCTGGTCGGAGGTCTGCCGTTCGTCGAGCTGGGCGTAGAGGTGGATGCCCTTGCTCCCGCTGGTGACAGGCAGCGGATCGAGGCCCATGCCCGTGAGGATGACCCGGGCGAGCCGGGCGACCTCGGCGCACTCCTGAAGTCCGACGCCGTCGCCCGGGTCGAGGTCGAGCACGATGCGGTCGGGATTGCGCCTGGCGCCGTCGGCGGTGAAGCGCCACTGCGGCACGTGGATCTCGAGGGCGGCGCTCTGGGCGAGCCAGGCGAGCACTGCCGCGTTGTTCACCAGCGGATAGGTGTTGTCGTGATCCGAATGCGGGATGTCGGCGCGCGGAACCCAGTCCGGCGTGCCGGCGGGGAGGTCCTTCTGGAAGAACGTCTCGCCGGGGGCATCCGGAGTCCCGACACCGTGCACCCACCGCTTGCGCGTCGCCGGACGGAAGATGACGTGAGGGAGCATGACGGGGGCGATGGCCGCGTAGTACCCGAGGACATCGGCCTTCGTGGTGCCCGACTCTGGATAGAGCACCTTGTCGAGGTTGGAGATCTTCAACCTGTGGCCGGCGACGCTCACGAGCTGCGATCCCGACGCCTGCGCCATCACACCCTCCAGCCGAGCCTGTCAACCCACGCGGCAAACCTAGCCGATACGGGTGTTGCGGGTGTGTACTGGTCGGATGAGGTCCATCTGGAAGGGCGCGCTCTCGTTCGGGCTCGTCAACGTGCCGGTGAAGCTGTACAGCGCCACGGAGGACCACGACGTGGGGCTGCATCAGGTGCACGACGCCGACGGCGGTCGCATCCACTACGAGCGGCGATGCGACGTGTGCGGCAAGATCGTGCCGTACGCCCACATCGACAAGGCCTATGACGACGGCGAGCGCACCGTCGTTCTCACGGCCGACGACCTGGCCGCGATGCCCGCCGAGCGCTCGCGCGAGATCGAGGTCGTCGAGTTCGTGCCGAACGAGCAGATCGATCCGATCATGTTCGACAAGAGCTACTTCCTGGAGCCCGACGGCGCATCGCCGAAGGCCTACGTGCTGCTGCGCCGCACCCTGGAATCGACCGATCGCACCGCCATCGTGCGATTCGCCCTGCGGCAGAAGACGCGGCTCGCCGCCCTCAGGGTGCGCGGCGACGTGCTCGTGCTGCAGACGCTGCTGTGGAGCGACGAGGTGCGCGAGGCGGCGTTCCCGGCGCTCGACGAGACCGTACGCATCTCGAGCAAGGAGCTGGAGCTCTCGTCGAGCCTCGTCGACTCCTACGCCAGCGACTTCACTCCTGACGAGTTCGTCGACGAGTACCAGAAGGAACTGCGCCTGCTCATCGAGCGCAAGCTCGAGCAGGGCGACGCCATCGACACCGAGGCCACCTTCGGCGAGGTGCCCGAGAAGGAGGAGGGCGGTGGCGAGGTCATCGACCTGATGGACGCGCTCCGGCGCAGCGTCGAGAGCGCGCGCGGATCGAAGACCGGCGAGTCCAAGAAGTCGAGCGGTACCGCGGCCTCGAAGAAGAGCACGCCGAAGAAGGCAGCGCCGAAGAAGTCGGCGGCGGCCGGGAAGACATCCGCCAAGGCGAGTGCAGACTCGGCGTCGGATGCAGCCCCGAAGCGGAAGGCGCAGTGAACCCGCGAGGCGAGGCTGCACCGTGGTGCGCCTGAGGCACGTCGAGCCCTACACCAGCACCGGCTACACCCGTCGCCGTTCGGGGAAGGGCTTCAGCTACCTCGACGGCAGCGGTCGGGCCCTCGAGTCCGAGGAGCGTGCGCGTGCCGAGGCTCTGGTCATCCCGCCGGCCTGGACCGACGTGTGGATCGCCGATCGCCCCAACGCCCACATCCTCGCGGTCGGCGTCGACGATGCCGGACGCCGACAGTACATCTACCACCCCGACTGGACCGCGGCCCGCGACGCCGTGAAGTTCGACCGCATGCGTGAACTGGCGGCCTCCCTGCCCGTGGCGCGGGGGCGCGTGACCCGGGACCTCGCCGTCGAAGGACTCTCTCGAGAGCGCATCCTCGCCACCTCGTTCCGGCTGCTCGACCTCGTCGCCGTCAGGGTGGGTGCTGAGGCGTACTTCGAGGCGAACGGCAGCTTCGGCCTGTCAACGCTGCTGGTGCGACATGTGAAGCTCGACGGTGAGATCATGCGCCTCGCGTTCCCGGCGAAGAGCGGTCAGAGGATGAGGGCCGAGGTGACGGATGCCGCCCTCGCCACGGTCTCCGCCGAACTTCTGGAACGCACCCCGCGTTCCCGTTACCTGGCGTGGCAGGACGAGAACCGCTTCCGGGCGCTCGGCGGCGCGCAGATCAACGAGTACGTGCGAGCGGCCACCGGGGGAGACTTCACCGCGAAGGACTTCCGCACGCTGCGCGGGACCATCGCGGCGGCGACGGCGCTCGCCGAGGCCGGTCCGCCGGCGAGCGACCGGGAGGCGAAGCAGGCTGTGCGCGCGGCCGTGGTCGCCGCATCCGAAGTCCTCGGGAACACGCCGACGGTGGCCAAGGGCAGCTACATCGACCCGGTGGTCATCGACCGCTACCTGGCGGGGGAGACCATCGCGTTGACGGGGTCGCCCGAGAACGCGCTGCTGGCGCTCTACGAGCGGGACTGAAAACGCAGGGACTGTGACCGCACCGGTGCGTCGGAGAGACTGACGCTCGCGCTACCGGTCAGGCGCTCAGGGGGTGCGGCATCCGCACGTCCTCGTAGCCGCCGAGGGTGCCGAGGTAAGCCGCCTGACCGGGGTTGTACGGCAGGCCGGGGAACGCGGGCGCCCCGGGATAGGCGGGATAGCCGCGGGAGGTGTGACCGTAGGCGCGCACCAGCCTGTCGTCGATGACAGTGCCGAGGTAGTCGCCGTCCGGAGTGATGGCCTCGCCGTCGTTCCACGGGAACCAGCCGATCCATTCGCCGTTCGGATCGAAGAGGTAAGTGCTCCCGGTGGTCGCCCGGAAGGCGATCCATTCGCCGGAGAGGTCGTACAGGTACTCGGTCATTCGGGTTCGCCTTCGTTACGCGTTCGGGTCGCAGGAGGTGAATGAAGTAGGGGGTTCAATCAGGAGAATCATGCCGCCCGAACGGGGGCGGCGCAAGCATATCCGGCGTATTTCTTGCCCGGATCTCACGAATTCGTCGATTCCCGCGTTCGAGGGGCGCGAAATGAGCTCTTTCAGGCGAGCGGATGCCGTTTTCCGTCGTCTCCGCAGGCATCTCCGTCGTCGAGAGCAGTCTCGATCGCGGGCCATCGTCGGGCTCCTTGGCCGGATGCAGGCCACTCGACACCCGCACACACGTGAGGCCCTCGCTCCGACCGGAGCGAGGGCTTCTCGAAGGAATGACCGGTCAGGTCATTGGGACTCACAGATCCAGAGAATCGCCTGGCTCGAGTGCGTGGAACTCACCACCGCCCTGCTCGACCGCCCAGGTCAGGCGGGCGTTCGACATGTCCTTGCCGGCGCGCGAGAGCACCATCTCGTGCGTGGGGAAGGCGTGCTTCGGTGCCACGGCGAGGACGTAGTCGATGACTTCCGCGACCTTCATCCACGGTGCGCCCGCTGGCGCGGCGAGGGTGTCGACGGCCACGCCCTCCGGGATCGTGAAGGAGTCACCGGCGTAGTAGAGGGTGTCGTTGACGAGCACGCCGACGTTGTCGACCACGGGGATCGACGAGTGGATGACGGCGTGTCGCCCACCGAAGAACCGCAGGGTGAACGCCCCGACCTCAACAGTCTCACCGGCCGTCACCAGCTCCACTGGGAAGTCGGCGGCCGCTGCCACGACTCCAGCCGGTCCGAAGATCCGCACGCCGGGATTGGCGTCGACGATGCGCTTCAGCTGCTCCGGTGTCCAGTGGTCGGCGTGCTCGTGAGTGATGACGATGGCCACAGTTCCGGCCGACTCGGTGATCGCGGTGGTGAACGATCCCGGGTCGATGTAGAGCCTGTCGCCGTTCTGCTCGAGGATGAGGGCGGCGTGTTCCAGCTTGGTCAGTCTCATGTGTCGAGCCAACACCCCGAAAGGCCTCGGTGCAACACGCACCGCCGGTGATTCGGCCGGAAGCACCACGGCACACCATAATCGCGGTATGAGTGCTGCCCCGGCGTCGCGGATCACCGTGGCGATCAACCCGAACGCGTCCTTCGGTCACAACCGCGAGGTCGGTCCGCGTGTGGTCGAGGCGCTCATCCAGGCCGGGTACGACGTCGCGATGCTGCGCGAGCCCAATTACGAACTCCTCCGCCGTGAGACGGCACATGCCGTCGACGCCGGAACCGACGCCCTCGTCGTCGTCGGCGGCGATGGCATGGTGTCACTCGGAACCAACCTCGTGGCCGGCACGTCCATCCCGCTCGGCATCATCGCCGCCGGCACGGGTAACGACATGGCGCGCGGCCTGGGGCTCCCGATCGGTGACACCGACGCCGCCATCCGCACCCTCCTCGAGTCGCTTCACCGCGAGCCGCGCGTCATCGATGCGGCCAGCGTCAGGCATGGCGACCTCACGACGTGGTACGTCGGGGTGCTCTCCGCCGGCTTCGACGCCGTCGTCAACGAGCGCGCGAACACCATGACGCGGCCACGCGGGTCGAGCCGGTACATCCTCGCCCTGCTGCGTGAACTCATCACGCTCAAACCCGTGAGCTACACGCTCACGATCGATGGCGTCGCACGTTCGGTCGACGGCATGCTGGTGTCCGTCGCGAACAACGTCTCCCTTGGTGGCGGGATGAAGGTGGCCCCCGGCGCCCTCCTCGATGACGGGCTGCTCGACGTCTTCATCGTCAAGAAGCTCTCCCGCTTCGAGTTCCTCCGCGTGTTCCCGAGGGTGTTCTCGGGCACCCACACGACGCATCCGGCTGTCGAGTTCGTCCACGCCCGCAGCGTGCGACTGGAGACCGATGCCGCCATCGTGGCCTACGCCGATGGTGAGCGGGTGGGACCGCTGCCCGTCGACATCCAGGTCGCTCCCGGCGTGCTCCGCGTGCTCGTGTGACGGCGTGCGCCTCGATTTGGAATGGCGCAATCCCTGTGGCATACTTTTCAAGTTGCAAAAACGGCCCCATCGTTTAGCGGCCTAGGACACCGCCCTCTCACGGCGGCAGCACCGGTTCAAATCCGGTTGGGGTCACCAGCACGAAAGAACCCCCGGCTCAGCCCGGGGGTTCTCGTCGTTTAACCCATGATGTGACGTCGAAATATTCCAGTTCGGCGATGTACTCGACGCCTGCATCCGCCGTATTCGAATCGACACATATGGCGGTGCACGGAGGCCGTCTCGCTCCAGTAGATTCAGCGTCAGACGACCGGAGCCGTGCCCTGGTCCTGACCTGGGGGAGTCGCAATGAGGGCACTCAGCATCACTTCATCGATCGCAGCAGTCATCCTGCTCGCCGGATGCGCCGCGACGACATCGGAGCCTGAGGCGCAGGCCCCGACCTCCGCCTCGGTCGAAACACCGGCACCGACTCCACCACCGACACCGACAGCGCCGACGAGGCCGGTCCCGACATACGACGTCCCGTGCGAGACCCTCGTACCCACCAACCTCGTGACCGACATCGACTCTGCGCTGGCACCAGAACCCCAGGCCGTCACCTGGGACGTCAGTGTCTCGGTCGCACAGAGCGGCGTGCTGGTGTGCCAGTGGACCGACGACACGAAGGACGTCTCGCCCGAGTTCTTCGTGACGGTGATCCCTGACGCGGGCGCCTCCCTGAGGACTGACCAGATCGCGGCCTATGCCTGCGCCGACGATGCCTGCTTCAGGGCGTCTCGTTACACCGATAGTGCACTCGTCACCTATTTCAGTGAGGTGCCGGCCACCACAGCCGAGGTCGATGCCATCCTGACGTCTGCGTCGGCGGCGGTCGATGCGACGACCCCAACCCCTCGCGAACCGGCCAACGACACTTGGCAGTGGGGCAGCCTCGCCGATTGCGCAGTTGTCGAGGATGCAGCCCAGATCTCTGCGGCCTTTCACTCACCGGAATTCACGGTCGGGCGATCCGACAGTGGTCTCGACGTGCCTCCGTTGATCGTGGCCCGCGACCGCGGCGGCATCCTGCGATGCACGTGGGCCAACGCCGAGCCGGTTCCGGCCGGGCAGCTCTCGATGGTCACGGGCAATATCGTGCCGGGCGGTGCATGGGCTTGGGACGACCTGACGAACCGGGCCGCCACTGAAGACGATCCGCGGATCTCCGAGCCCGTCACCGTTCCGGGCGCCGACGCAGCCGTCTATCGCTGCAGCGACGATTCCTGCGAGATAGACGTCTCTTCAGGTGGGAGTGTCGCCTCGCTCTATCTGTCGAAGTCCGTCGACATGCGAGAGCTCCTTCTGGCGGCGGCCACAGCGCTCGTCGCCGTGCCCTGACGCGTCAGTCGCGCGAGCTGAGCAGCGCGTCGTACTGGTCGTCGGAGGGGCGGATGCCGCTGCCCGAGTCGCTCGCCCGTGACGGAAGCACCGGTGGCAGTGGAACGACCACGCCGTCGTGCGTCTCACCCGGCGCGACGCGGTGGTACGACATCCGGTCGATCCAGGCCAGGGCGAGAGCCGAGAGGATGAAGACCACGTGGATGATGACCTGCCACATGACACCGGTGGGGGTGTACTTCTCGCCGTTCTCGGTGGTGCCGGACTCGGTCATGCCGCCGACCTCGATGAAGGTCTTCAGCAGGTGGATCGACGAGATGCCGATGATGGCCATCGCCAGCTTGACCTTGAGCACGTTGGCGTTCACGTGCGAGAGCCACTCGGGCTGGTCTGGGTGGCCGTCGACCTTGATCTTCGAGACGAAGGTCTCGTAGCCGCCGATGATCACCATGATGAGCAGGTTCGCGATCATCACGACGTCGATGAGGCCGAGCACCATCAGCATGATGTTCGCCTCGGTGATGTCGGCCGTGTGGAGGAACACCTCCTGGGCGAGGTGCCAGAGCTCGATCATGAACACGACCACGTAGATGGCCTGGGCCACGATGAGTCCGAGATAGAGCGGGGCCTGCAGCCAACGGCTGAAGAAGATGAGGTAGCCGATGCCGTTCGTCCAGGTGGACGTCGGGTAGGGGCGGGCGGTGCGGGGCTGCGGGGGCATGGCGTTCACGTCTTGTCTCCTGGAAGGTCCTCGTTACGGCAATGCTATCGAGCGCCTCCATGCGGAAGGGCTGTGAGCGAGCGGCTCGACGCTGCGCGGCAGCACCGTCGCCGTCCACTACGCTGAGAGGGCGAAGGGGAGTATCCCACCTCGTCGGATCCGTCATCACGGGTGGCATCGTCGCAGCCCCGGATCCGATGGCATCGTCTACGATGCGGGAGAGACTTTCAGCGGTTTGCCGTCCCCTCTTCGCGAAAGGCCCCCCTATGGAGTCCGCCCTTCCCCTCTGGTTCGAGATCACGTCGCTCGTCGTCCTCACGCTCATCCTCGTGGCCGACCTGCTGCTGGTGATCAAGCGGCCGCATGTGCCGTCGTTCAAGGAGGCGACGCTCTGGGTCGTGTTCTACGTCACGCTCGCGCTCATCTTCGCGGGCCTGATCTTCCTGCTCGGTGACTCCCAACATGCCGGCGAGTTCCTCGCCGGCTGGCTCACCGAGTACAGCCTCTCGATCGACAACCTCTTCGTGTTCGTCGTGATCATGGCCCGCTTCGCCGTGCCGAGGAAGATCCAGCAGGAGGTGCTCATGGTGGGCATCATCATCGCCCTGATCCTGCGCCTGATCTTCATCCTCCTGGGCGCCGCCCTCATCGAGAACTTCAGCTGGATCTTCTACATCTTCGGCGCCTTCCTGCTCTACACCGCGTTCAACCAGGCCTTCGGCAATCACGAGAGCGACGGCGAGGAGAGCGGCCTCATCAAGATGCTGCGTCGGCGCCTCTCGATCGCCCCCGACTTCCACGGCATCAAGCTGCGCACCGTCGTCGACGGCAAGCGGATGTTCACGCCCGTGCTCATCGTGTTCATCGCCATCGGCACGACCGACCTGATCTTCGCGCTCGACTCGATCCCCGCGATCTTCGGCATCACCCAGAGTCCGTTCATCGTGTTCACGGCGAACGTCTTCGCGCTGATGGGCCTGCGCCAGCTCTACTTCCTCCTCGGCGGACTGCTCGAGCGCCTCGAGTACCTCAAGTACGGCATCGCGTTCATCCTGTTCTTCATCGGGGTGAAGCTCGTCTTCCACGCCCTGCACACCAACGAACTGCCGTTCATCAACGGCGGCGAGCACGTGGAGTGGGTGCCGGAGATCGACACCTGGACGTCGCTCATCGTGATCATCGCGTCCATGGCCGTCGCCACAGTCGCGAGCCTCATCAAGGCCAGGATCGACGCCCGCAAGCGTGGTCACAAGCTCATGGACGAGGTGCCGCACTTCACCGACGAGTAACGTCCGGTTGCTCGGTGTACGCTGTGATGGTGCAGTGCCCTCAGCTTCTTCTCGGGTGCCGCGACGAGACCTCGTTCTGACAGGCCTTCCTCGTCGCGGCGTTTCCCGTTGGCTGAATACCGATCATGGAAAGTGCATCAGCAATGAACGCGAACACCTCTGGAATCATGCCGCCGCGCACCCTGGCCGAGAAGGTCTGGGATGACCACCTCGTGGCCAAGGGCGAGAACGGCGAGCCCGACCTCATCTACATCGACCTGCACCTGGTGCACGAGGTCACCAGCCCGCAGGCCTTCGACGGCCTGAGGATGGCCGGCCGCCCCGTGCGCCGACCCGACCTGACCATCGCCACCGAGGACCACAACACCCCGACGATCGGCATCGACAGGCCGATCGCCGACCTCACCAGCCGCACGCAGATCGAGACGCTGCGCCGCAACTGCGACGAGTTCGGAGTGCGCCTGCACTCGCTCGGTGACATCGAGCAGGGCATCGTGCACGTGGTCGGACCGCAGCTCGGCCTCACCCAGCCGGGCATCACCGTGGTGTGCGGCGATTCGCACACGTCCACGCACGGAGCCTTCGGTGCCATGGCCTTCGGCATCGGCACCAGCGAGGTCGAGCACGTGCTCGCCACCCAGACGCTGCCCCTGAAGCCGTTCAAGACCATGGCCATCACAGTGGAGGGGACCCTCCGCCCCGGCGTCACGGCGAAGGACATCATCCTCGCCGTGATCGCCAAGATCGGCACCGGCGGCGGACAGGGCTATGTGCTCGAGTACCGCGGCAGCGCCATCCGTACCCTCTCCATGGAGGGTCGGATGACGATCTGCAACATGTCGATCGAAGCCGGCGCCCGCGCCGGCATGGTCGCCCCCGACGACACGACCTTCGACTACGTGAAGGGCCGCGCCCACGCACCGGAAGGGCAGGACTGGGACGATGCCGTCGCCTACTGGCGCACCCTCGGCACCGATGACGGCGCCGTCTTCGACGCCGAGGTGTTCATCGACGCCGACGCCCTGGAGCCGTTCGTCACCTGGGGCACGAACCCGGGTCAGGGCGTCTCGCTGAGCGACACGGTTCCGAACCCGTCCGAGATCGCCGACCCGCACGAGCGTGCCGCCGCCGAGCGCGCCCTCGAGTACATGGACCTCGCCGCCGGCACCCCGCTCAAGGACATCGCGATCGACGCGGTCTTCATGGGCTCCTGCACGAACAGTCGCATCGAAGACCTGCGGGCGTTCGCATCCGTCATCCAGGGCAAGAAGAAGGCCGACGGCGTGCGCGTCATGGTCGTTCCCGGCTCTGCCCGCGTGCGCATCGAGGCCGAGGCCGAGGGCTTGGACAAGATCATCACCGATTTCGGTGCCGAATGGCGCTTCGCCGGATGCTCGATGTGCCTCGGTATGAACCCCGACCAGCTGGCTCCGGGGGAGCGCTGCGCGTCGACCTCGAATCGCAACTTCGAGGGCCGACAGGGCAAGGGCGGTCGGACGCACCTCGTGTCGCCGCTCGTCGCTGCGGCCACGGCCATCCGGGGCACCCTGTCGAGTCCCTGGGATCTGCAGACCGAAGGGGAGGCCCGCTGATGCAGAAGTTCGAGAAGGTCACCGGGATCGCGGTTCCGTTCCGTCGGTCGAACGTCGACACCGACCAGATCATCCCGGCCGTCTACCTCAAGCGCGTCACCAAGACAGGCTTCGAGGACGCGCTCTTCGCCGGCTGGCGTCAGGACCCGGAATTCGTGCTGAATCGCCCGGAGTACCAGGACGCCAGAATTCTCATCACCGGCCCAGACTTCGGCACAGGTTCGTCTCGTGAGCACGCCGTCTGGGCGCTGCGCGACTTCGGTTTCGACGTCGTGCTGAGTCCGCGTTTCGGTGACATCTTCCGCGGAAACTCCGGCAAGCAGGGCCTCCTGGCCGGGGAGGTCGCCGAGCCGGACATCGAGGCCCTGTGGGCGGTCATCGAGGAGCAGCCGGGAATAGAGCTCACCGTCGATCTGGTTGAGCGAAAGGTCACCGCCGGGTCGCTCAGCGTTCCGTTCGAGATTGACGATTACACTAGGTGGCGGCTCATCGAGGGCCTCGATGACATCGGACTGACCCTGCGAGATGCGGATCGGATCGATCGATTCGAGCAGACCCGCGAGAGCTGGCGACCGCGAACACTGCCGGTCAAGCAGTCATAGAGCTGGAGAAGCATTACTTGAACACACTCGGCGAAGATGCACGCAATCATGGGACGGCTGTGGGGCTCAGCGTCGACCGGATCACGATCAACGGCGGGAAGCCGTTGTTGGGTCGGATCGAACTGAAGGGGGCGAAGAACCTCGTCACCAAGGCGATGGTCGCCTCCGTCCTCGGCGAGACGCCCAGCGTCCTGAAGGACGTTCCGAACATCAGCGACGTGCGCATCGTGCGCGGCCTGCTCGAGGTGCACGGAGTGCGCGTCGTCGAGGGTGTCGAAGAGGGCGAGCTCATCTTCGACCCGTCGAACGTGGAGAGTGCGCACTTCGCCGATATCGACGCCCACGCGGGCTCAAGCCGCATCCCGATCCTGTTCTGCGGACCCCTGCTGCACCGACTCGGTGAGGCCTTCATCCCCGATCTCGGCGGATGCCGCATCGGCGACAGGCCGATCGACTTCCACCTCGAGGTGCTGCGCAAGTTCGGCGCCGTCGTGGAGAAGCTTCCCAGCGGCATCCGGATGTCGGCCCCGAACGGCCTCAGGGGCGCCAAGGTGGAGCTGCCGTACCCGAGCGTCGGAGCGACCGAGCAGGTGCTCCTGACAGCCGTGCGCGCCGAGGGCATCACCGAGCTCAAGGGTGCCGCCATCGAGCCGGAGATCATGGATCTCATCAACATCCTGCAGAAGATGGGTGCGATCATCACGGTCGACACCGACCGCGTCATCCGCATCGAGGGCGTCGAGCGTCTCGAGGGCTACACGCACCGTGCGCTCTTCGACCGCAACGAGGCCGCGAGCTGGGCCTCGGCGGCCCTCGCGACCGACGGCGACATCTTCGTCGGCGGCGCGCGCCAGTCGGAGATGCTCACCTTCCTCAACGTCTTCCGCAAGGTCGGCGGCCAGTTCGAGATCCACGACGACGGCATCCGTTTCTGGCACCCCGGAACCCCGCTGAACCCCGTGTTCATCGAGACAGACGTGCACCCCGGCTTCATGACCGACTGGCAGCAGCCTCTCGTCGTCGCCCTCACCCAGGCCCAGGGCGTGTCGATCGTGCACGAGACCGTCTACGAGCAGCGCTTCGGCTTCGTCGACGCGCTCATCGACATGGGAGCCGAGATCCAGGTCCACAAGGACTGCCTCGGCGGACAGGCCTGCCGCTTCGGGCAGCGCAACTTCAACCACTCGGCCGTCATCGTCGGCCCGCGCAAGCTGCACGGTGCCGACATCGAGGTTCCCGACCTGCGCGGCGGTTTCAGCCACCTGATCGCGGCGCTCTCCGCCGAGGGCCCGTCGACGGTCTCCAACGTCGGGATCATCGCGCGCGGCTACGAGAACTTCATCGGGAAGCTGCAGCAGCTCGGAGCCGACTTCGTTCTCGAAGGATAATAGGGGGATGCCCAGCACCACCTCGCCGCAGAGCCGCGCGCCCCGGGAGTCCAGGAAGCCGTCGATCTTCTGGCTGTTGGCCGCCATAGCGCTGCCGACGATGAACGCGTCGATCAAGTTCACCTTCCACAACGCCCAGAAGCTGCCGGCCGAGGGTGCCGTCGTGCTCGCGCCGAATCACTACAGCGAGATCGACCCGCTCGTGATCGGCGTCGCCGTATACAAGCAGGGCCGGCTGCCCCGATTCCTGGCCAAGGCGTCCCTGTTCTCGGTTCCCGGCATCGGAGCGCTGCTGCGCTGGTCGGGGCAGATCCCGGTCGAGCGCGCCGGCGGCAGCGGACACCAGGCCCTGCGCTCCGCCGAGGCTCTCGCAGCGAGCGGACGTCTCGTCGTCGTGTATCCGGAGGGCTCCCTCACCCGCGATCCCGACCTGTGGCCGATGCGCGGCAAGACGGGCGCCGTGCGCATAGCGCTCGAGCAGCAGATCCCGATCATCCCGGTCGCCCACTGGGGCACGCAGGCGTTGATGCCGCGCTACGGCAAGAAGCTCGTGCTGTTCCGCCGCAAGCCCATCCACGTGGCGTTCGGCGACCCCGTCGACCTCAGCGAGTTCGTCGGCAAGCCCCTCGAGACCGCCGTGCTCGCGGAGGCGACCAGCCGGGTGATGGATTCCATCAGCGTGCTGCTCGGCGAGCTCCGTGACGAGCCGGTTCCCGCCGAGCGCTGGGACCCCGCCACCCACAAGCAGAGCGAGACCGGGCGCTTCGATGGCTAAGCCCGTGAAGCGCGGCACCCGCGTGGCCGTGCTCGGCGCCGGCAGCTGGGGCACCACCTTCGCGAAGATCCTCGCCGACGGCGGCGCCGACGTCATGGTCTGGGCGCGCCGACCCGAGCTCGCACGAGAGATCCAGGAGGCCAAGCGCAACAGCGACTACCTCCCAGGCATCAACCTCCCGGTGTCGTTGCGTGCGACCTCCCGCCTCGACCTCGCACTCGCCGGAGCGGAGCAGGTCTTCCTCGCAGTTCCGAGCCAGTCCCTCCGCGACACCCTCGCCGCCGCCCACCCTCATCTCGGAGCAACGACGATCGTCGTCTCGCTCATGAAGGGCGTCGAGAAGGGCACAGACCTGCGCATGAGCGAGGTGATCGCCCAGGCGCTTCCGATCCCGCCCGAGCAGATCGCCGTCGTGTCCGGCCCCAACCTCGCCCTCGAGATCGCGAAGGAGCAGCCGACGGCCGCCGTCGTCTCCTCCACCAGCCTCGAGACAGCCCAGGCCGTCGCCAAGCTGGCGAGCACGACTTACTTCCGCACCTTCGTGAACACCGACGTCATCGGCACCGAGTTCGGCGGCGTGTTGAAGAACCTGATCGCCGTCGCCATCGGCATCGTCGACGGAGTGGGCTACGGCGAGAACACCAAGGCGTCGATCATCACGCGCGGTCTCGTCGAGATGACGGACTTCGCCGTGGCGCACGGCGCCCAGGTCGAGACCCTGTCGGGGCTCGCGGGGCTCGGCGACCTGATCGCGACCTGCCAGTCGCCGCTCTCGCGCAACAACACGGCCGGGCGGTTGCTCGGCCAGGGGCTCTCGATGGCGGACGTCACCAAGCAGATGAAGCAGACCACCGAGGGATTCGCATCCGTCGGCCCGGTTCTGGAACTGGCCAAGGCGAAGGGCGTCGACATGCCCATCGTCGAGCAGGTGCGACAGGTGCTGGCGGGAACCCTCAAGCCGGCCGACATCGCACCCCACCTCACAACCGACTCGGACGAGCCGCAGGGCGAAAGGAATCTCGATGACGCACAAGCTCACGGTGGTGCTGCTGTTTGGCGGTCGGTCAAGCGAGCATTCCATCAGCTGCGCAACGGCGGGGGGAGTTCTCTCGGCGATCGACCGTGAGAAGTACGACGTCATCCCCGTCGGCATCACCAGGGACGGGGCCTTCGTGCTCGAGTCCGATGACGCCCATCGCTTCGCCCTGGATGCCTCGGCTCTGCCCGAGGTCGCCGACAACGGCACCCGCATCCTCTGGCCCGAGAGTGCGGCCACTCGTGAACTTCGGGTGACGGATGCCGCGGGTGCAGTGCGCTCGCTCGGCGACGTCGACCTCGTCTTCCCCATCCTGCACGGCCCGTTCGGCGAGGACGGCACCCTCCAGGGCATGCTCGAGCTCATCGGCCTTCCGTACGTCGGGTCGGGAGTGCTCGCGAGCGCCCTCGGCATGGACAAGCACTTCACCAAGCTCGTGCTCCAGCACGCCGGCATCGACGTCGCGCCGTGGCGCACCATCACGGCGAACGAATGGGCGAGTGATCCGGCCGGCGTGCGCACCTCGATCGAGGCGCTCGGCCTGCCCGTCTTCGTCAAGCCGGCGCGTGCAGGATCGAGCGTAGGGGTGAGCAAGGTGTCGGAGCCCGGGGAGTTCGAGGCCGCCTTCGCGACGGCGTTCGCCGAAGACGACAAGGTGCTCGTGGAGACCGGCGTCGTCGGACGCGAACTCGAGATCGCCATCCTCGGGGGAGCGCAGGGCGAACCCGCCCGGGCCTCCGTCGCGGGCGAGGTCATCATGACGGGCCGAGAGTTCTACGACTTCGACGCGAAGTACCTCGATGCGCCCGGCGTGCAGCTCAGCTGCCCGGCCGACCTCGGCGAGGAGCAGCTGAGCGAGATGAGTTCCATCGCGATCGCGGCGTTCGAGGCCATCGGAGCCGAGGGGCTGTCGCGGGTCGACTTCTTCCTGACCGACGAGGGCTTCGTCGTCAACGAGATCAACACGATGCCGGGCTTCACGCCGATCTCGATGTTCCCCACCTGCTGGTTGAACTCCGGACTCAGCTACCCGCAGCTGATCGACGAGCTCATCAGGGTCGCCGTGGCTCGCGGCGTCCGCGTCGGCTGAGGGACGGTTCGCCCGCTGACGGTCTGTTCGCGGCGAGTCCGTCGCGAGCTCGTCGGACGGATTCAGCCGGCTGGGGTCGGCGTGCTCGTGGGCTCGGGTACATCCGTCACGTCGGTGCACTGGCTCGTCGGCTCGATGACCGAGACCGCTGACGCGAGGTCGGCCAGCGTGGTCGATCCGCTCACCTCGTCGTAATCGAGGATTACCTCGACGGCAGGCGTGCGGCCGAAGGTCGTGAACCTGTAGCGCGGGGCGTCGGAGTCGTCCTGGATCCAGTCGACTCCGTTCACGCTGACGCATTCCTCCGTCGTCGGGCCCGGAGTCGGAACACCGCAGCGCAGCAGCACCGCGGCGGGGTCGCCCCAGGCCCCGGTGCCCTGGGCACCGGTCTCGCGCGACGCCTGGTCGGCGACGGTGGCGGGAAGGCGCACGACGACGTCGGCGCAGGCCGTGGACTTCGCGTCGGCGGCCGGCTCGAGCGAGACCGCTGATGCGCAGCCGGTGAGGGCGACGGCGGCGAGGAGGAGGGTGACGGTGAGCGTCGCTGAGCGCAGCGTGGAACTGTGAGACATCGCTTTCAGGCTACCGTGTGAGGAATGAGCGAAGCTTCGAGCCCGACAGTCGGCGAGCTGAACGAGCTGGCAGTCCTCGCCAGGATCTTCCCCCGACTCCCCGAGGCCGACGCCGCCATCGTCGGACCCGGCGACGATGCCGCCGTGCTCTCGGCGCCCGATGCGCGCTACGTCGTCACGACGGACATGATGGTGCACGGGCCCGACTTCAGGCTCGCCTGGTCGACGCCGTTCGAGCTCGGCTGGAAGGCCGCCGCGACCAACCTGTCCGACGTCGCAGCGATGGGCGCCGTCCCCACGGCGATCGTGGTCGCCCTCGCGGTGCCGCCGACGTTGTCCGTCTCCGTCGTCGAGGGCTTCGCCGACGGCCTGCGTGCGGCGTGCTCGGCTCTCGCCCCCGGCTGCGGCGTCGTGGGAGGCGACCTCTCGGCATCCGACACTCTCACCATCGCGGTCACGGCCTTCGGGGACCTGCAAGGGCGGCCGCCGGTGCTGCGGTCCGGCGCGCGGGTCGGCGACCTCGTGGCGATCGCCGGGGAGCTCGGCCTCGCCGCCGAGGGCCTCGGCCTGCTGTTCCGTGAGGCCGTCGACGATGACGGGCGGCCCGATGCCGGCCTGGCCGACGAGCTTCGGATGCGGCATCCGGCGGCCATGCGTGCGCAGTTGGCGCCGACCCCGCCGATCGCCGCCGGCCCCGTCGCCGCGATCGCCGGTGCCACCGCCATGCTCGACGTCTCCGACGGGCTCTCCCTCGACTCCGCCCGCATCGCGCGCTCGAGCGGCGTGGGGATCGACTTCGACGTCGCAGCCCTCGGCGACGACCCGGAGCGGGCTCTCGGCGGCGGCGAGGACCACGGGTTGCTCGCGACGTTCCCGGCCGGCGGCGAGGTGCCGGCTCCGTTCCGGATCATCGGGCGGGTGACGGATGCCGCCGGCACCGTGAGCGTCGACGGCACGCCGCACGCCGTCGTGGGGTGGGACCCGTACAGCGGCTGGGACGGCGCGGCGGGCTGAGCGCGCGGGCCGAGCCGCACAGAGTCGCTCCAGCGACGGCAGAGCGGCCGTTCGGGTCCTGCGCTTACTCGGCGGCGCGGTGCGTCACGGTCACGGCCGTGGCCCACCAGAGGGTGGTCTCGCCGTACTTCTTCTCGCGGTCGAGCTCCAGGCCGTGGGGGAGCGTCGGCGCGCTCGACCGGGTGCTGCGCTCGATCATGACCGTCGCACCGGGCGAGAGGCGGTGCACGAGAGCCGCGAGAACTCGATCGAGCTCATCGGTCGACAGGTCGTAGGGAGGGTCGATGAAGACGAGGTCGAAGGCGCCGACGGCCGCCTCGACATAGTGCTGCACGGCCTGGGCCGCGACACTCACGCGAGGCTTGGCCCCGGCGGGCGCCGTCCGCAGCACGGCCTCGGTGTTCTTCCGGCAGATCGCGGCCGCCGGCGCGTTCCGTTCGACGAGCACGACGGATGCCGCTCCACGACTGGCTGCCTCGAGGCCGAGCGACCCCGAACCCGCGTAGAGGTCGAGCACGTGCGAGCCGCGGATCTCGTCGCGGGCGTCGAGGGCGGAGAAGATGGCCTCGCGCACCCTGTCGCTGGTGGGTCGAGTTCCGCTGCGGGGCACTGCAAGGGTGAGGGAACCGGCGAACCCGGAGACGATGCGCGTCATAACGAAGTGAGCCTACCCGCGCGCGCGGCCGGAGTGTGATGATGGACGCGTGGGGGAAACGACGAGTCAGCTCCGGACCATCGACCAGACGATCCTGGACACGCTGTGGGATTTCGCAGATCCCGCGGCGTCGGCGGAGCGCTTCCAGGCTGCGGCGGACGACCTCGCCTATGACGAGGAGGCCCGCGAGGAGATCGCCACGCAACTGGCTCGCGCGCTGGGCCTGATGGAGCAGTTCGACGACGCTGAGGCCGTGCTCGATGCCATCGCGCCGTCGTCGCCGATCGTCGAGGCCAGGGTCGCCCTCGAGCGCGGGCGCCTGCGTGTTGCGTTGGGCGAGCCAGAGGTCGCCGTACCCCTGTTCACGAAGGCCGCACGGCGCGCGGCGTCGGGGCGCGTGACCTTCCTCATCCTCGATGCCCTGCACATGCTCGCCATCTCCGATGTCGGACACGAGGAGGAGTGGGCGGAGGTCGGCTTCGCCGTCCTCGAGCGCGCCGGACAGCCCCGCACCAGGCGCTGGGGTGTCGCGCTGCACAACAACCTCGGCTGGTACCTGCACGACGGCGGCCGGGCGCAGGATGCGCTTCCGCATTTCGAACGCGCCCTCGAATACGCCCGCGACGTCGGCACGGCCGATCAGCGCTTCCTGGGCCGCTGGGCCGTCGCGCGCTGCCTGCGCACCCTGGGGCGCAACGACGAGGCGCTCGCGCTGCAGCGCTCGCTCGCCGAGAAGCGGCCCGACGACCCCTACGTCGCCGCCGAGATCCAGGCTCTGACGGCGGATCCCTCTACGATCGAGGAATGACCTCGACCGACGCCTCGCCAGGCGCCGACTCACTGTCGACGAGCCCGCTCGACGCGCCTCTGGCCACAGTACTGGCGCCGCGCACGGCGACGCC
Organism: Leifsonia sp. Leaf264; assembly: GCF_001422325.1. GTDB lineage: Bacteria > Actinomycetota > Actinomycetes > Actinomycetales > Microbacteriaceae > Orlajensenia. Next base: position 312,060 of record NZ_LMMR01000001.1, on the reverse strand, counting down.
GCTCGCCAAGGCCTTCGGCATCCGTACAGTCGGCGATCTGCTCAGCCACTATCCGCGTCGGTACGCGCGACGCGGTGAGCTGACGGCTCTCGACCGCCTGCCTCTCGACGAGAACGTCACCATCGTCGCCGAGGTGCGCGAGGTGCGGGGGCGCTCGATGAAGAACCGCCGCGGCCACATCCTCGAGGTGTCGATCTCCGACGGCGCCGGCATCCTCACGCTCACCTACTTCAACCAGGGCTGGCGCGAGAAGGAGCTGCGACCGGGGGTCCGCGGTGTGTTCGCCGGCAAGGTGACGGCCTATCGCAGCGCACTGCAGCTGGCGCATCCCGACTACGAACTCTTCGACGACGATTCCGTGGCGCTCAGTGGGGCGGCCGACCCCGACGCCGGCAAGCGGTGGTCGGAGATGCCCATCCCGATCTATCCCGCGACGGGGAGCCTGTCGAGCTGGAACATCGCCAAGGCGATCGCGACCACTCTCGACGGCCTGCGCGGAGTGGGGGATGCCGTTCCCGCAGCCGTCCGCGAGGAGCAGGGACTGCTCGCCCATGCCCGAGCGCTCGAGCTCGTGCACCGCCCGCAGACGGATTCCGACTGGAGGCGTGCTCGCGACAGCCTGCGCTTCGCCGAGGCGTTCGTGCTCCAGGCCGCCCTGCTGCAGGAACGGGCCATCCACCGGGCGTCGGCGACGACGGCGAGGGTGCCGCGCCCCGGAGGCTACCTCGAGCGCTTCGACGGCATCCTGCCGTTCATCCTCACGGCCGATCAGGAGGAGGTCGGCGACGAGATCGCCGGAGACATCGCCGCGACGGCTCCTATGAACCGACTGGTGCAGGGCGAGGTCGGCTCGGGGAAGACTCTCGTCGCCCTGCGGGCCATGCTGGCTGTGGCCGAGACCGGTGGCCAGTCCGCCCTGCTCGCCCCGACCGAGGTGCTGGCCGCGCAGCACCTGCGCTCGATCGCCCGCACCCTCGGACCCGACCTGTCGGCCGAGCTCATGCCCACCCTCATCACAGGTCAGCTCTCCGCAGCCGAGCGGCGGAAGGCCCTGCTGCGCGCGGTCTCCGGCCAAGCACGCATCGTCGTCGGCACCCATGCGCTGCTGGGGGAGACCGTGTCGTTCTACGACCTCGGCCTCGTCGTGATCGACGAGCAGCACCGATTCGGCGTCGACCAGCGCGAGGCCCTCCGGCTGAAGGGCGCGACCCCGCCGCACGTCCTCGTGCTCACGGCCACCCCCATTCCACGCACCGTGGCGATGACGGTGTTCGGCGACCTCGACGTCAGCGTCATCCGGGAACTCCCGGCAGGACGCTCGGGCATCGAGTCCTTCGTCGTGCCGTTGGCCGAGAAGCCCGGCTGGTGGAACCGGGTCTGGACCCGCATGGCGGAGGAGCTCGCCCTCGGACGCCAGGGGTTCGTGGTCTGTCCCGCCATCGATGCCAAGCAGCCCGAGGAGGGCGAGGAGCTCGGCGACGACGAGACTCCGGCCCCGCTCGCCTCCGTCGGCACGACGCTCGAGGCACTGCGCGCGCATCCCGACCTCGCCGGTCGTCGCATCGAGGCGTTGCACGGGCGCATGTCGAGCGAGGAGAAGGATGCCGTCATGCAGGCCTTCGCCGCCGGCCGCATCGACGTGCTCGTCGCCACCACCGTCATCGAGGTGGGAGTCGACGTTCCGAACGCTTCGACGATGGTCGTCCTCGACGCCGAGAGGTTCGGCGTCTCGCAGCTGCACCAGCTGCGCGGCCGGGTCGGTCGCGGCTCGGTACCCGGCCTGTGCCTGCTCGTCACCAACGCCGCCGAGGAGTCGCTCGGTCGACAGCGGGTGGATGCCGTCGCGGCGACGCTCGACGGCTTCGAGCTCGCGCAGGCCGACCTCGAGCTCCGACGTGAGGGCGACGTTCTCGGCGGCCTGCAGTCCGGAGGCCGCTCGTCACTGCGACTGCTCCGGGTGGCCAAGGACGGCGACATCATCGCCGACGCCCGCCGGGCCGTGCAGGGGATCCTCGACGTCGATCCGGCCTTCGCGGATCACCCCGACCTGCGCGAGGCAGTCGCCCGCCGGCTCGACGAATCCGAGCGTGAATACCTCAACAAGGCGTGATGGCTCAACAAGGCGTGATGGCCCCCGTTCGGGGATTCACACCGGCTCTCCAGCAGCGGACGGATGCCGTCAGGCTAGGGTGAAAGCCATGCGCAGGATCGCCGTCGTTCCCGGTTCCTTCGACCCAGCGACGCTGGGTCACCTCGACGTGATCGAGCGCGCTGCAGGCCTGTTCGACGAACTGCACGTCCTCGTCGTGCACAACCCCGACAAGAATGCCCTGCTCCCGATCGCCCAGCGGGTGAGCCTGCTCGAACGAGCCGTCGCCGAGAGTGGAGCCGGCGGCAACGTCGTCGTCGCCTCCTGGAGTGTCGGGCTCCTCGTCGACTACTGCACCGATGTCGGGGCATCGGTTCTCGTCAAGGGCATCCGCTCGCAGGTGGATGTCGCCTACGAGACCCCGATGGCGATAGTCAATCGCAACCTGGCCGGAGTGGAGACCATCTTCATGCTCCCCGATCCGGCTCACGCGCACGTGTCCAGTTCCCTCGTCCGACAGGTCGCGGCTCTCGGGGGCGACGTGGCCCCCTACGTGCCGCGTGCCGTCGCCGAATTCCTCCAGGGGTCACTCCGATGAACAGCTCAGCCACCCGAATCCCGACAGACTCCTCCGTCGCGACGGCCGACGACACAGTCGCCATGCCGCTCGACGAGGTGCTGCGGCACGCCAACGCGATCATCGCCAACGTCGAGTCCGTCATCGCGGGCAAGCACGCCGCGGTGCGCACGGCGCTCACGGTGCTCCTCGCCGAGGGCCACCTGCTCATCGAGGACGTCCCCGGCGTGGGTAAGACCATGCTCGCCAAAGCGCTGGCGAAGTCGGTCGACAGCACAGTGAGCCGCATCCAGTTCACTCCCGATCTCCTGCCGAGCGACGTCACCGGCGTGTCGATGTACAACCAGGCCGAGCGCCGGTTCGAGTTCAAGCCCGGGGCCGTGTTCGCGAACATCGTCATCGGCGACGAGATCAACCGCGCCTCGCCGAAGACCCAGTCGGCCCTGCTCGAGTGCATGGAGGAGCGCCAGGTCACCGTCGACGGCACGACCTACCTGCTGTCGACGCCGTTCACCGTCGTCGCGACCCAGAACCCGATCGAGATGGAGGGCACCTACGCCCTTCCCGAGGCCCAGCGCGACCGTTTCATGGCACGCATCTCGATGGGGTACCCCGACACCGAGAACGAGGTGGAGATGCTGAACACGCGCGACGTGACCAGCCCACTCGAGCAGATCGGCGCCGTGGTGGATCTCGAGCAGCTGCGGGCGATGATGTCCTCGGCGCGCGGGGTGTTCGCCGCCCCCGGAGTCAAGGAGTATGCGGTCGCCCTGGTGCGTGCCACTCGAGACGATCGCGATCTGCGCCTCGGCGGCAGCCCGCGCGCCACCCTGCAGCTGATCCGGGCCGCGAAGGCGCATGCAGCCCTCCAGGGCCGCGACTTCGTGCTGCCGGACGACATCGACGACCTCGCCGTCGCCGTGCTCGGCCACAGGCTCGTCCCCACCAGCCGTGCCCTTGGCCATCACCACCAGGACAGCTCGGCCCTCATCGAGGAGATCGTGCTGCGGATAGTGTCGGAGACCCCGGTGCCGCTCGGAAACCAGAAGCGGTCCTGATTCGCACGATGGCCGACGACGTCCGTTCCCAGAAGCTGTGGTGGCCCCGTCCCACGTTGCGTGGCTGGGCGTTCCTCGCCGCCGGCATCGCCATGTTCCTCTACGGGCTGTTCCTGGAACGCCGTGACGCCCTCTTCGTGGCCTGCTTCCTCATCGCCATCCCGCTCGTCGCCATGGGGTATGTCCTGGTGCGACGGATGCGGGTCCACGTCACGCGCTCGTTCTCACCCGTCATCGTGCCGGCCGGATCCGAGGCCGTCGTCTCCCTGATCGTGCAGAACCTCTCGATGCGCCCCAGCTACGGGGCGCGCTGGCGCGACCAGGCCGAGGCCGGCATCTCGGTGCCGGAGAGCGCCCTTATGCCGAGCCTCGGGCGCCACGGACGCGTCGACGAGGGGGACACGGCCCGCCTGGAGTACACCCTGACGCCGCGCCGCCGCGGGGTGTTCGGCATCGGGCCCCTCATCCTCGATCGCGCCGATCCCTTCGGACTCGCCTCCGGCGAGCAGTCGGTGGGCGTTCCCCACGATCTCGTCGTGACTCCGCGGGTGAGTCCACTGCCCGGCAACGCCCTCTCGCTCACCAACGGCGACGGCAGCATGCACGAGCTGCTGCGGCACTCGAACCCGAACTCCGACGAGCTCATCGCCCGGGAGTACCGTCCCGGCGATCCGCTGCGCCGCATGAACTGGCCCGCCACCGCTCGCCACGGGGAGCTCATGGTGCGCCAGGAGGAGCAGCGCAGCAACCCCGAGGCGCGTCTCATCATCGACACCACGCACTCGGTCGGGATGCGCGGTGGGTCGAACATCACGCGGCCCCGCCTCGACGGGGCGTTCGAGCTCTCCCTCGAGATGGCGGCGTCGATCGGCATCCACCTGCTCGATGCCGGCTTCCGCCTCGACGTGATCGAGACCGGCTCCAGCCAACTGTCTCCGGCTGCCGACCGCATTCGGGGCGGGCTGCGCGGCGACACCCCCACGCCGTATCGCCTGCCCGCCGGTGACCGCGACCTGCTCGAGGGCCTGGCCAACCTGCAGCTGCCCGCGGCCGGCAGCGACAGGGACACGCGGGCGGACTCGCCCGGCAGCGCCATCAGGAATCCGGGTTCGCGACTGCCGACGTTCGCTGTTCTGATCGATGTCGACGTGCGCGAGGCCCAGGAACTCGCGGCCCTGCGCCCCTACTGCGAGCCGGCCGTGGCCTTCGTCATCGACACCGTGGCCGCTGTCGTCGTCGAGCAGCTCGAGGACGCCGGGTGGCGCTGCGTGCCCCTGCGGAACACCCGCGGCATCGCCGAGGCATGGGAGCAGACGGGACGCGATCGGAGGGCCGTCGGTGAGCCGGTCTGAGACTCTTCCCCGCTTCGCCGAGCGGGGGCGCAACTACTGGCCGCTGACCGGTTGCCTCGTGGTGCTCCTGCTCGTCGCCTCGATGGCCCTCGGCCCCGTCTTGCGCGGATCCGGCTGGTGGTGGGTGATGGCCGCCGTCTCGGTCATCACCCTCGTGTCGGCAGCCGCATTCCGTCAACTGGGGTGGGGCCGCTCCATCGTGCCATTGGCGTCGGGCGGGGTGCTGATCCTGACGCTCACGCTGTTCTTCGGCGAGGGCTCAGGGTTGCTCTGGCTGGTACCGACGCCGGGCACGATCGACCAGTGGGGTGCCCTGACCGAGGCGGGCATGCTGTCCATCCAGCAGCAGGCCGTGCCGGCCGTCGTCTACCCCGGTGTCATGTTCCTCCTGACCGTCGGCGCCGGGCTGCTCGCCATAGCGCTCGACGTCGTCGCGATCACGCTGCGACTTCCGGCCGTCGCCGGAGCCCTCGTCCTCATCCCGGTCTCGGTTCCCGCCCTCATCACCAAGTCGGGAACGGATGTCGCAGCCCTCGTGCTCACGGCCTGCGCCTACCTGCTGTTGCTGCGCGTCGACGTGCGCATCCGTCGCCGGAGCGAGGCGGCGACCCGCGACAGGGGCCGTGCGGCGCCGCGCAGCACCGGACCGGAACGCCGGGGCCCAGGTCCGATCTGGGGCTCGCTGGGCGTCGGAGCCATCGCCATAGTCTCGGCTCTCGTGCTGTCCGCCGCGACCCCGGCGCTCTCAGACTCCTCGGTCATCTCGAACAAGCAGACCGGCGTGCTCTTCGGTTCGGGGGTCAGCCCGCTGATCGACCTCGGACAGGACCTCCGCCGTCCCGAGGCGTCGCTCGCCATGCACTACGGCACGACCGCCGACGACCAGCCGTACTTCAAGCTCCTCACCCTCGACAGCTTCTCCGACGACCTCGAATGGGTCGCCGGGCGTGGTGCGACGGATCTCACCAACACCGTCGACGACTTCGGTCCTCCCGAGGGGCTGACGGATGCCGTCAAGCGCGACGACATCCGCACCATCGTGCAGATCGACACCGTCGTGAGTTCCTGGCTCCCGGTCCCGTACCCCGCGACGAGCATCGAGGGCCTCGACGGGGACTGGCAGTGGGACGACGGCGCGCTCACGGTGTCGAGCGAGAAGTCGACCACGCGCGGCCAGGACTACAAGGTGGACGGGCTCGAGCTGAAGCCGACGGCCGAGCAGTTGCGCGCCAGCGGGACGGACTACCCGACGGCGGTCCAGCAGTACCTCGAGCTTCCCGAGAACGCGCCGGGCATCATCGGCGAGCTCGCCGCCGAGGAGACCGCGAATGTGCAGAATCCCTACGACGCGGCGGTAGCGCTTCAGCGCTACTTCCGCAGCAGCGCCTTCGCGTACTCGACGGAGGCGCCTGTCGACGAGGGTTACGACGGTGGCAGCCTCGACGTCATCGCCAAGTTCCTCGATGTCAAGAAGGGGTACTGCATCCACTTCGCCTCAGCGATGGCGATCATGGCGAGGACCCTCGGCATCCCCTCCCGCATCGCGCTCGGCTACCTCCCCGGTGAGAGCTCCCGGGACACGATGGAGGGCCTGCCCCGCTGGAACGTGACCACTCACGATCTGCACACCTGGCCCGAACTGTACTTCCCCGGCGTCGGCTGGGTTCCGTTCGAGCCGACGACGGGTCGAGGCTCGATCCCCGACTACGCACGCGGCGTCGGACAGAGCTCGGCGGCCCCCGTCGCGCCCTCGACGAACGACCAGGCGAACCGCGACCAGGCCCTTCAGGGTCGCAACGAGAACATGGCCGGCGCGGCGACTGCTGCTCAGGCATCGCTGGTCTGGGTGCAGATCACAGCGGTCGTGCTCGCTGCTCTGCTCGTCCTCCTGCTGCCATTCCTCATCCGCACAGCCGGACGACTGCAGCGTCGACGGCGAGTGGCCTCAGGTCGTGCGTCACCGTCGTTGCTGTGGCGTGAACTCGTGGACACGTCGGTCGATCTGGGTCTCGGCGTGCCGGACACCGAGACCGCGCGGCATCTTGCCAGCAGGCTGTCAGCTTCCGGGGGCCTGACCGAGGCCGCGTCCGCCTCCCTGGGGCGCTTGCGCGACGCGGTCGAGCACGAGCGTTACGCACGTCTTGAGGCGCAGAACCGGCATCGGGCGCAGGCCCTCGTCGACGATCTCGATGCCGTCCTGGCCGCACTCCGGTCCGGTGTGGATCTCCGGTCGCGGGTGCGTGCGGCGCTGTTGCCGCGATCGCTCAGGCCCGAGGCATTCGGTCCCGGCCGCGGAAGACGCGCCGCCGCCGCGTAGAATCGATCCTCGTGAGCAAGTTCGAGAAGACGCCGTACGTCGTGAACGTCCGTGACCTCCTGCACCGCCCGGGCGAGATGCGTGAGCACGACCTGTCCATCCCGCTGACGGAGGACATGGGGGAGGGCCTCGTCGCCGTGCGCGCCGGGGAGTCCATCGACGTCGACGTGCGCCTGGAGTCCGTGCACGAGGGCGTTCTGGTCTCCGCCGAGGTGTCCGCGACCGCCGATGGCGAGTGCGGACGATGCCTCACAGACATCTCCCTGCCTGTCGAAGTCGAGTTTCAGGAGCTTTTCGCGTATTCTTCTGGAGAAGCTTTCGAGTATGAGGTTCAAGACGACCACGTGGATCTTGAATCACTCATCAGGGATGCGGTAGTGCTAGCACTTCCGTTCCAGCCGGTGTGTCGGCCTGATTGCCCCGGTCTCGATCCCGAGACAGGGCTGCGGATCGAAGAACACCCGGAACTCGGTGAACGAGTGCAGCATGACCCGCGATGGGCCGCGCTTGCAGGCCTGGGAGCTTCCTCAGACATCAGCGACAGCTCTCACGAGCGCGCTGAACAGCAGAAAGAGAGTTGAATCATGGCTGTTCCCAAGCGGAAGAAGTCTCGCAGCAACACCCACTCGCGTCGTTCGCAGTGGAAGGCCGAGGTCCCCACGCTCGTCAAGACCGTCGAGAACGGCAAGGTCACCTACAGCCTTCCGCACCGCGCCAAGGTCGTCGAGGACTCCGCAGGCACCCCCCTGTTCCTCGAGTACAAGGGCCGCAAGGTCGCCGACGTCTGAATCGATCGTGAGGATCGCGGGCTGACGGCAACGTCGGCCCGCGCCTTTCGTTTCGGACTGCGGACTTCGCACTCGTGAGTACCTCGGAGAAAGCTCCGCAGGGCCTGCTCGCTCAGCTCGGCATCGAACTCGATGCCGAGCTCTTCGAGCTCGCCCTGACGCACCGCTCGTATGCCTATGAGCACGGCGGCATCCCGACGAACGAGCGACTCGAGTTCCTCGGCGACTCGATCCTCGGGCAGGCCGTGACGGTCATGCTCTATCGCGAGTACCCGTCGCTCGAAGAGGGTGAGCTGGCCAAGCGCCGAGCGAGCCTCGTGAGCAGTGCCGCCCTCGCCGAGGTCGCGCGCCAGAACGACATCGGCAGTTACGTGCGCCTCGGCCGCGGGGAGACCCAGACCGGCGGACGCGACAAGGCGTCGATCCTCGCCGACACCGTCGAGGCCATCATCGGCGCGGTCTACCTCGATCGCGGTGGCGACGTCGCGACGGCGTTCGTGCTGCGCATCATCGACCCGCTCCTCACCGACCCCGACAGGTTCGGTGCATCGATGGATCCCAAGACGAGCCTGCAGGAGAGTGCCGCGCGCCACGGCAAGCCGGCGCCCGTCTACGCCATCAGCGAGAGCGGGCCCGACCACTCGAAGGTGTTCGTCGCAACGGTCACGGTCGGCGACGTCTCCGCCACAGGCGAGGGCACCAGCAAGAAGCACGCCGAGATGGCCGCGGCCCTCCAGGCATGGTCGCTGCTCGACGGGGCTGCCGCGAAGTCCTCGAGCTCCGCGAAGTAGCGCACGGATGCCGGAGCTGCCCGAGGTCGAAGTCGTAAGGGCCGGCCTCGAACCGGCTGTCACGGGCTCGGTCATCGCCGGCGTCGAGGTGTTCGAGCCGCGATCGCTCAAGCGGCACGCCGTGGCCCGTGGCACCTTCGTCGACCTCATCGAGGGTCGACGGATGCTGGCGGCCGTGCGCCGCGGCAAGTTCCTGTGGCTGCCCCTCGACTCCGGCGACGCCCTCGTCACGCACCTCGGCATGAGCGGGCAGGTGCTTCTGCGCGCGCCGGGATTCGAAGAGGCCGGGCTCCTGCGCATCCGTCTGCATCTGGATCATCCGACCCACGGCGAACTCTGGGTCAACTTCGTCGACCAGCGCATCTTCGGATCGATGGCGGTCGACGCCATGGTTCCGACCGCTGACGGCGCTGTCGCGGGGTACGGGGGAGCGGCATCCGGAGACTGGGACCGGTCGATCCCGAGCCAGGTCGCCCACATCGCCCGCGACCCGCTCGATCCCGCGTTCTCCGACTCTGCATTTTTCGCGGCGCTCGCTCGCACGCGGACGGGTATCAAGCGTTCACTGCTCAATCAGAACGTGGTGAGCGGAATCGGCAACATCTACGCCGACGAGGCCCTGTGGGCGGCGAAGGTGCACTACGACACCCCGTCGGCGTCGCTGTCGAAGCCGAAGGCCCGTCTGCTTCTCGCCGAGGTGCGGCACGTGCTTCAGAAGGCCCTCGCCGAGGGAGGCACCAGCTTCGACGCGCAGTACGTCAACGTGAACGGCGCCTCGGGCTACTTCTCGCACTCCTTGAACGTGTACGGGCAGCAGGGGAAGCCGTGCCCGCGCTGCGGCACGCCGATCGTGCGCGAGTCCTTCATGAACCGTGGCTCGCACCTCTGCCCGCGCTGCCAACGGCGGGCGGCGGGAGTTCCTGCAGACCGGCTCGTGCGTGAGAGCGGCCACGCCCGCAGCCTATAGGCTCACGTGGGTGTACAGAGCGCTCGTCATCGATGTCGACCGCGACAGCGTCGCGATGGGCGACGACGGGCGATCCCATGCTCACCAGGTCACGGTGGCCCGCGGCACACGATTGAGTGCGCTGCTGGATCGAGCCGCGCCTGAGATCCGCGCTCGTGGTTGGTCCTGGGTCGCCGTTGCCGATGGTCGCGTCGTTGCGGTCTGGTCCTCCGATCACGGAGTTCAACTGCTCGTCCCCGACGCTCGCGTGACGTCGAAGCGCGGGCCGCGCCGCGTCGATTTCCGGTACTACCTCCAGATCGACCCCGCGTGGCTGCATCGCCGGCTCGCCGAGGGTGCCGATCCGGATCGGGAGGCCCTCGAACTCGAGTACCGGCCACAGGCGCAGGCTGCATGGGAGCTGGAGGCACGCCGGCGCGAACGAGACGACCCCGCACGGCTGTTGTCACCCGAGTGCATCGCAGCAGTGCAGTCCTTCGGCGCGCAGATCGACCTTCACAACGACCGGCAGATGAGGCTCGACATCCTCGGCACGCGGTGGACGGTGATCCGCTCCGACACCATGACCCAGATCCATCGAGGCGAGGATGCCCTGGCGGCCTCGATCCGTCCGGCGGCGTTCGCCGAATGTTGGCTCGTTGCCGCAATCGGTGCCGAGGCGAGGCTCTCTATTGGACTCCCTCGCCTCCCCGACTTCCAGCCGCTCCCGGCACCCGAGTTGACGCCGATGGCTGCGAGCTGGCCTCAGGGTGTGAAGCGCTGGACGACCACCGGGGATCTGATCGCTCAGCTCGCCGGCGAGGATGCCGTCTCCTGCTATCGCCTGGCCAGTGGGCGCTCCATCGCCGAGATCGCCCAGCTTCTCGCGAAGGACGCGCCTGCGAGCTGAGGCGAATCCAACGGCGTCCATCGTCGTCGGGCTCCGCAGGATGTGTCGCGAGTGAGCTGTCAGGACTATGCGTCGCGGCGCCACGCGCCCTCGTAGCCGATGGGTGCGAACCCCATGGCCTCGTTCACGTCGAGCATGGGCCGATTCTCCTCGGCGTTGAAGGTGATGATCGACGGATGCCCCGGATAGGCGTGTTCGACGGCGCGCAGGTTCGCGAGCTTGACGAGGGTGCCCAGCCTGTGTCCGCGATGCTCTCGCAACACCAGCGTGTCGTCCTGGGTGATCGCGCGTCGCGCCTCGGACGGCACGAACATCGTCGAGAACGCGACGAGGGCACCCGTGGCCGCCTGCACCACGGCGGCGGTGACCGGGACCAGGTCGGCTGAGGCGCGAGACGCGTCTTCGGCGTCGATGCGCTCGACGGTCCAGACGTCCTCCGGCTCCTCGAGGCCGGCGGTCGGGGCATCGGTGCTCATCCGTGTGTGCAGGTGGGCGAGGTCGGAACGGTACTGCTCCGGCGTCGTCCCGATCCAGGTGAGGGTGCTGTAGTCGGGTGCGGCATGGGAGAGGGCATCGGCCTCGAGTCGTCGCAGTGCGCCGGGGTTCGCGGGCAGTGCCAGCCTGCTGCCGCGGTTCAGCTGCTCGAGCCTGTAGCCCCGGGCGAGCAGGAACCGCACCTCGGGGTTCTCGAGTGGAACGGAGCCGAAGCCCGTCGGGGCGTCGAGCCGAGGGCCGGGCGCTTCGGGGGAGGCCGCGTAGACGATGTAAGTGGTTCTCCCGTCATCGAGGGCGAGCTGTTCGATGGCGTCGCTGAGAGCGGCACCGATGCCCAGCCCTCGGGCCTCAGGCCGCACGAGCACCTCGAGCCACGCGTGACTCGACGCCGGATCGGCGAGGGTGTCGCAGACAGCGCGCCCGACGACCGTGCCGTCGAGACGCGCGATGAGGCCGTGCTTCGGATCGAAGTCGGTGTTCGTCCACAGCGGCAGCAACTCGTCGGCCCTGTAGCCGAGGTCGTCTGTGCCGTAGGCCGCGGCCTCGCAGACGTTGCGCACGGCGTTGGCCGCCTCGAAGTCCGCCCAGCCAGGGGCGCCCGGCGCCTCGGGGACGACGAGCGGCTCGATGGTGAATCGCGCGGTCATCGGGACCCTCCTTCTGGGCGGGAAACGGGCAGCCGACCAGCCTAGCCGCCTGCCGGGCGCGAGGCCATGTGTCCGGTACCGTTGTGGCAAGCATCCGCCGGCGAGAAAGAGGCACGCGTTGTACCTGAAGAGCCTGACCCTGAAGGGGTTCAAGTCCTTCGCGCAGCCGACCACCTTCGCCTTCGAGCCCGGTGTGACCTGCGTGGTCGGACCCAACGGCTCCGGCAAGTCGAACGTCGTCGACGCCCTCGCCTGGGTCATGGGCGAGCAGGGCGCCAAGACCCTCCGCGGCGGCAAGATGGAGGACGTCATCTTCGCGGGCACGTCGACCCGTGGCCCGCTCGGTCGGGCCGAGGTCACCCTCACCATCGACAACTCCGACGGCGCCCTGCCGATCGAGTACACCGAGGTCACGATCAGCCGCACCCTGTTCCGCAACGGATCGAGCGAGTACGCGATCAATGGCCAGGGCTGCCGTCTCCTCGACGTGCAGGAGCTCCTCAGCGACTCCGGCCTGGGGCGTGAGATGCACGTGATCGTCGGCCAGGGCCAGCTCGACGCCGTGCTGCGCGCGAGCCCCGAGGAACGTCGCGGCTTCATCGAGGAGGCGGCGGGAATCCTCAAGCACCGGCGCCGCAAGGAGAAGACCGTACGCAAGCTCGAGGCGATGCAGACCAACCTGACGCGACTCTCCGACCTCGCCGGCGAGATCCGCCGCCAGTTGAAGCCACTCGGTCGCCAGGCCGAGATCGCCCGTGAGGCGCAGTCCATCGCCGCCATCGTCCGCGACGCCAGGGCCCGCATCCTGGCGGATGAGGTCGTCGGCCTGCGCACTGCACTCGCCGGGCACACCCGCAACGAGCACGAGCGGCACAGCGAGCGGATCGTGCTGCAGGAGCAGCTCGAGCAGAAGCAGCTGCGCATCCAGCGCATCGAGCAGGAGCAGGTGGGCGACGCCGTCGACGGCGCGCGCCGCACGGCCTTCGGCCTGGAGTCCGTGCAGGAGCGCCTGCGCGGCCTGTACACCCTGGCCAACCAGCGCATCGCCCTGCTCGGTGGCGAGTCAGAGGCTCCGGATGCCGGCCCCACCGTCAGCTCGCAGATGCTCGACGACGCCGCGGCCGAGATCGTGCGACTCCAGGAGGTCGTCGTGCTCGCCGAGGCCGCGCTGCAGCAGGCCCAGTTCGTGACGGCGTCGGCACGCCACTCCCTCGATGGCGTTGACGAGGAGATCGCGGCGCAGAGCGCGTTGGTCTCGCGCCACGACCTCGAGATCACCAAGCTCACCGGTCAGTCCGATGCTGCAGCATCCCGTCTCGCCGCCGTGCGCGGTGAGGTGCTGCGGCAGGAGAACGCCCTCGAGGCCGCGCGCGAGCGCCACGCCGTCGTGCGGGCCGAGTTCGCCAGGCTCGAGGCGGAGGCTGCGACAGCCGATGTCGGCGAGACCGACCTCGACGAGACCTACGAGCTCGCCCAGGGCGCCCTGTTCGAGGCCGAGGCCGAGATCGAGCGCATCCGCGAGGAGCTGCACGGCCACGAACGCGAGCGCGACGCCCTCGCCGCGAAGACCGGAGCCCTGTCGTCGGCCCTCGATCAGAAGGACGGCTCGGCCGCGCTGGTCGCGGCCGGCCTCTCCGGCGTTCTCGGGCTCGTCGCCGAGCACGTGCAGATTCATCCCGGCTACGAGGCCGCGATCGCGGCCGCTCTCGGAACTCTCGCCGACGCCGTTCTCGCCGACGACCTCGACGCCGCGACGGCCGCCGTCGAGTACGCGATCGCCGAGGAGCTCGGCAGGGTCGAGGTCGTCGTGGCCCGTCCCGACCGCGCTGTGACGGCCGCCCTGTCCGGTGACGGCTACGTCGCCGCATCCGGTGTCGTCAACGCGCCCGACGGCGTGCTCAGCCTGTTGGCCAACACGGTGATCGTCGACGACCTCGCCGCCGCTCGGTCCGCCTGGCGAGGCGGGCTGGCGGATGCCGCGACTCCGGTGACCGTCATCACCCGGGCCGGTGACGTGCTCACCACCTTCGTTCTGCGTGGCGGCAGCGGCGCCAAGAGATCCCGACTCGAACTCGTGGCCGAACGCGACGCCGCTGCCGAGCGCCTGAACGAGGTCACCTCGGTCATCGAACGGTCGCGTTTCGCGCTGGCCGAGCAGCGCGGCATCCTGCAGGTGTCGAAGGAGCAGTCAGCAGCGGCCCTCGCGGCTCTCCGGGAGTTCGATTCGCAGTTGGCCGCCGCAGCCGAGAGGCTCAACAGGGCCCGCGTGCAGTCCGAGGCCGCCGGCGCCGAGCAGGCCCGTCTCGACGGGGCGCTGCAGCTCGCTGCGGAACGGGTCGCCGAGGCCGAGAACGCGGCGACGACGGCGCGCACTGCTCTCGACGCCGCCAGGTCGAAGCCGCGCCCGATCCTCGACGTCTCGGCGCGCGACAGCCTGCTTGTCGAGCTGGAGTCGGCCCGTGAGCGCGAGGTCGAGGGCCGACTCTCGCTCGAGACCGCCCGGGAGCGGGTGCGTGCCGAGCAGGCCCGCTCCGCTGCCCTGGTGCGCCAGCGCGAGTCGGAGCGCGCGGCAGCGGAGGAGGCGGCCCGACGTGCCGTCATCCGTCGTCGTCAGGTGGAATCGGCGACGGCCGTGACCGAGGCCCTTCCGGCCGTGCTCACCTCGGTCGACGCATCCGTCGCTCAGGCCCGCCTCGAGCTCGCCACGGCCGAGGCCCAGCGAGCCAGCCAGAACGAGGAGCTCGTGGCCCTGCGCCGCGACGAGGCGGCGACCCGCGAGCGACTGAATGCCATCACCGAGAACGTGCACGGCCTGGAGCTGCAGATCTACGAGAAAAAGCTGCACCTGTCGAGCCTGCTCGAGCGTGCCGGCTCGGAACTCGGCCTCGTCGAGGACGTGCTGATCGCGGAGTACGGTCCGGACGAGCCCGTGCCCGCGGAGGTCGAGGGCGGCGAGCCGTCGGTCTTCGACCGCGCAGAGCAGAAGAAGCGCCTCGAGAAGGCCGAGCGCACCTTCGCGCAGCTCGGACGGGTGAACCCGCTCGCGCTCGAGGAGTTCGCGGCGCTGGAGCAGCGGCACAAGTTCCTCACCGAACAGCTCACCGACCTCACGAACACCCGCAAGGACCTGATCACGATCATCGAGGAGATCGACGAGAAGATGCAGGTCATCTTCGCGGCGGCGTTCGACGACACCCAGGCGGCGTTCGGCCAGGTGTTCCCGATCCTGTTCCCGGGCGGCGTCGGCAGCATCACCCTGACCGATCCCGAGAACATGCTCACCACGGGCATCGAGGTCGCGGTGAAGCCCGCGGGCAAGAAGATCGAGCGGCTCTCCTTGCTCTCCGGCGGCGAGCGTTCCCTGGCGGCCGTCGCGCTGCTCATCGCCATCTTCAAGGCGCGGCCCAGCCCGTTCTACATCATGGACGAGGTCGAGGCGGCGCTCGACGACGCCAACCTCGGCCGCCTGCTCACGATCTTCCAGGACCTGCGCGAGTCGAGCCAGCTCATCGTCATCACGCACCAGAAGCGCACGATGGAGATCGCCGACGCGCTGTACGGCGTCTCGATGCGCCAGGACGGCGTGTCGGCCGTGGTCGGCCAGCGGGTCGCGGAGGAGCGCGCGAGCGCGTAGCTCGACCTCAGCGAGCGCAGGTCAGGCCGGCGAGCGGAGTGTCACGGCAGCGGGCGGTTGCTGCGGATCACTCCGTTCGGGTCCACGCGTTCCTTCACCGCACGCAGGCGCGCGAGCGAGGCGTCATCGAAGGCATCGGCCAGGCCGGTGCCGCTGCCGAGGAACGAGGGCACCATCCCCGAGGTCGGGTGTGCTGCGGCGAAGTCCCGAAGCGGTTGGAGAGCAGCATCTGCTCCTGCAGCCATCTCGGGGGTGAAGGCGAGCACGCCGGAACTGATGAGCGCCGGCGCCGTGATGGCTCCGATGGCGGCGTCGTCGATGCCGGGATTCGCCGCGATGTTGCCGCCGAGCACCCGCACGCTGACCCGGCTCAGCCCGGCTTGGACCCCGGCCAGGAAGGCGCCGACCAGCTCGGTCGCCGTCACTCGATCGAAGCCGTCGACGGTGCCGCCCCAGTCGATCGTCGGCATCGGGTCGGTCGGCTCGGCGGCGACTGCGGCGAGGTCGCCGATGGTGAACTCCCGGAGCCCGTCGAGCAGGGGCGTGCCGATGGCGCGCAGGCGTTCCACGATCGGCGCTGCGGATGCGGCGTCCCCGATATGCAGGAAGGACACTGAGGCCACGGTCTGCCCGCGCAGCGGCTCCGGCAGCTGCGGCATGTCGGGGAAGCGTGCCAGTCCGACGTCGATGCCGAGTGCAGGGTCGGACGCCCCGAGCTCGAAGCCCGCCGTGACGACGTCGATGCCCAGGCCGATCGGGAAGATGATGCCGCCCCCGAACAACTGATCCGCCGGATACAACGTGAACTCGATGGCCGTGATCACGCCGAACAGTCCGCCCCCGCCTCGCAGGGCCCAGAACAACTCCGAGTCCGCGTCGGCGGTGACCCGGCGCAGCTCGCCACTCGCGTCGACGAGTTCGACCGCCGTCACCGATCGTGAAGCCAGCCCGTAGGCGCGGCTGAACATGGAATGGCCGCCCGCGATCGAGTAGCCGACGGCGTTGACCTCGGGGTTGCTGCCGGCCAGCGCCACGAGCCCGGTGCCGTCGAGGGCGGTGAGCACGCGTCCCCAGTTGACGCCGGCGCCGACGCGTGCCGTACGGGCATCCGTGTCGATGACGAGCTCGTCGAAGGCCGTCGGCCGCACCAGCACCACCCCATCGAGGGAACCGTTGGCGCCGTGCCCGTTCGGCTGCACCGTGACCCCGAGCCCTGAGGCTGCCGCCGCGGCGATGACTGTACGCACCTCGGCGACGTCGGCCGGGGTCACGACGGCAGTCGGGCGCTGATCGACGGTGAGGTTCCATGCCTCGCGGGCGTCGTCGTAGCCGGAGTCATCCGGGAGGACGACGGCGCCGGAGATGGTGTGCTGAAGTTCGGTGATGGCGGGCGGGGTCGACGATGACACAGGGCTACTCCAGACGACGATGGGGTGGAATCTGAGGATGCCTCGAACGATAGCGCCGCCGACCGACACGGGGAAGACCCTGCACGCCAGTACGCTTGAGCCATGGCAGAACGCAGTTCCTGGTCGCTCTCCGGCGCCCTCCGCGGCATGTTCGCGAAGAAGACGATCGACGACGAGACCTGGGACGACCTCGAGGACGCCCTCATCACGGCCGACTTCGGTCCAGACCTCACCGAGGCCATCGTCGCCGATCTCCGTGCGAAGGTCGCCCGCTACAACACGACAGACCCGAAGGACCTGCAGCGGATGCTCCGCGAGGGCATCGAGGAGCGGCTGGCGCGTTTCGACACCACGTTGAAGCTCAGCGACAGGCCGGCTGTGGTGCTCGTCGTCGGCGTCAACGGCGTCGGCAAGACCACGACCATCGGCAAGTTCGCCAAGTTCCTCGGCAACTACGGTCGCAGCGTGCTCGTGGGTGCGGCCGACACCTTCCGTGCCGCAGCAGTCGACCAGCTCGCCACCTGGGCCGAGCGGGCCGGCGCATCGATCGTGCGGCCGCAGCAGCAGGGCCAGGATCCGGCATCCGTCGCCTTCCAGACCATCGAGCGCGCCAAGCGCGAGGGGTTCGAGATCGTGCTCATCGACACCGCCGGTCGCCTGCAGACCAAGGGCGGACTCATGGACGAGCTCACCAAGATCCGCAGGGTCATCGAGAAGCAGGCCCCGATCGCCGAGGTGTTGCTCGTGCTCGACGCCACGACGGGCCAGAACGGGCTCGCGCAGGCCGAGGCCTTCGTCGAGCACGCCGGCGTCACCGGACTCGTGCTCACCAAGCTCGACGGCTCCGCCAAGGGCGGCTTCGTGCTCAGTGTGCAGGACAGGACCGGCATCCCGATCAAGCTCGTCGGCCAGGGTGAGGGCATCGGCGACCTCACCGGCTTCACGCCGCACGTCTTCGCCCAGCAGCTCGTCGGCTGACTCCAGCCGCCTCGAGCGGCGGAACCCAGGACAGCGCCCAACGAAAGGATCGCCTGATGTCGATCGAACACGACTTCTTCGGACTCCTCGACGGCGACGACGGCGAGCTGCACTGGTCGGAGGGCGTCGACGCCGGAGACCAGTACGTCGATGTCGACCTGCGGGCGCCGAGCGAGCAGTCGGTGACGGATGAGGCCCTCGACGTGGCCGCCGCCATGGTCAACTCGCTCGAACAACTGGACTCCCGCGCCCGCGAGGCGTTCGTCGCCGAGATCGGCCAGGAGGGCTCCAACGCGATGCTCTACCTGACCTCGCAGTTCGCTGAGCTCGACCCCGAGATCCTCGCGGAGTCGCTCGACTACGACTCCGGCGACCGTGACATCGACGTGCTGCGTTCACTCAAGCTGCTGCGCGTGGGCTTCCACCCGCACCACTCCGGCTCCGAGGAGCAGTTCGCCGTCTTCGAGTACGCCCTCGCTCCTGACGAGTCCGACAGCATCCTGAGCGCCTCCTTCGACATGCAGGGCGATGTGGTCTCTACGGACGTCGACGCCTGACCCCGAGCACCCACGGCGCACCGGTAAACTGGATGCACCATGGCTACATTCGGAACCCTCTCTGATCGGCTCGCCGATACCTTCAAGAACCTCCGCACGAAGGGCAAGCTCTCGGCGGCTGACGTCGACGGCACAGTGCGCGAGATCCGGCGCGCCCTGCTCGACGCCGACGTCGCGCTCGACGTCGTCAAGGAGTTCACCGGCAGGGTGCGCGAGCGGGCCCTCGGCGACGAGGTCAACAAGGCGCTGAACCCGGCCCAGCAGGTCGTGCAGATCGTCAACGAGGAGCTCGTGCAGATCCTCGGTGGCCAGCAGCGCCGCCTCGAGTTCGCGAAGAAGCCGCCGACGGTCATCATGCTCGCCGGCCTCCAGGGTGCCGGTAAGACGACCCTGGCCGGCAAGCTCGCCAAGTGGCTCGTCAAGGACGGCCACACGCCGCTGCTCGTCGCGAGCGACCTCCAGCGCCCCAACGCCGTCACCCAGCTGCAGGTCGTCGGCGAACAGGCCGGGGTCCCGGTCTTCGCGCCCGAGCCGGGCAACGGCGTCGGCAACCCGGTCAAGGTGGCCAAGGACGGCGTCAAGTTCGCCGTGCAGAAGCAGTACGACACCGTCATCGTCGACACCGCCGGTCGCCTCGGCGTGGATGCCGAGCTGATGAAGCAGGCCGGCGACATCCGCAAGGCCATCGATCCCGACGAGGTCCTCTTCGTCATCGACGCCATGATCGGTCAGGATGCCGTCGCCACGGCGAAGGCCTTCCAGGACGGCGTCGACTTCACCGGTGTCGTGCTCTCCAAGCTCGACGGCGATGCGCGCGGTGGAGCTGCGCTCTCGGTCGCCTCGGTCACCGGACGACCCATCATCTTCGCGTCAACGGGTGAGGGCCTCGACGACTTCGAGCCGTTCCACCCCGATCGCATGGCGAGCCGCATCCTCGACCTCGGTGACATCCTCACGCTCATCGAGCAGGCGCAGGGCGCCTTCGACGAGGAGGAGGCCCGCAAGGTCGCCGAGAAGTTCGCGACCGACACCTTCACGCTCGACGACTTCCTCGGCCAGATGCAGCAGCTGCGCAACATGGGCTCCATCAAGAAGATGATGGGCATGCTGCCCGGCGCCGGCGCCATGAAGCAGCAGCTCGACAACTTCGATGAGAAGGAGATCGTGCGCACCGAGGCGATCATCCAGTCGATGACCAAGAAGGAGCGGGTGAACCCCAAGCTCCTGAACGGCTCGCGGCGTCTGCGCATCGCCAAGGGATCCGGAATGACGGTGACCGACGTCAACCAGCTCGTCTCGCGGTTCGAGCAGGCGGCCAAGATGATGAAGACCGTGGCCAAGGGTGGCGTTCCGAACGTTCCCGGCATGGGTCCGATCCCCGGCGCCGGGTTCACGGGAGGCCGCGGCAAGCAGCAGCCCAAGAAGAAGGGCTCGAAGTCGGGCAACCCGGCCAAGCGCGCCGCTGAGAACGCCGCACTCGCTTCGGGAACGAAGCCGGCGACGGATGCCGCGGCATCCGGTGGCAGCGGCTTCGGCCTCGGCGGTGGCACGAAGCCCGCGGCGGCCCCGACGGCCGAGGAGATGGCAGCGCTCACCAAGTTCCTGCGCTGATCGCGCAGGGCCGGGCCCCTTCGCCCGGACCTCATCGTGCGCGCACCGCCCCATAGGCTGGTGTCATGACGACAGATGCCAGAGACCGCTCCGTGCGCATCGGGGTACAGGTGCAGCCACAGCACGCCCACTACGCGAAGATCCGTGACACCGTCTCGGAGCTGGAAGACCTCGGGGTCGACATCCTGTTCAACTGGGATCACTTCTACCCGTTGAACGGCCCGGCCGATGGCGAGCACTACGAGTCGTGGACCATGCTCGCAGCCTGGGCGGAGCAGACCAGTCGCGTCGAGATCGGCGCTCTGGTCAACTGCAACAGCTATCGCAATGCCGACCTGCAGGCCGACATGGCCCGCACCATCGACAACATCAGCGACGGCCGTTTCATCTTCGGCACCGGCGCCGGGTGGTTCGAGCGCGACTACGACGAGTACGGCTACGAGTTCGGCACTCCGGGTACCCGCATCCGTGCCCTGGGCGAGGCGCTTCCGCGCATCGAGGAGCGTTGGACCAAGCTCAACCCGCCTCCGGTCCGCGACATCCCGGTCCTCATCGGCGGCGGGGGAGAGAGGAAGACCCTCCGTATCGTCGCGAAGCACGCCGACATCTGGCACAGCTTCTCCGATCCGGCGACCCTCGAGCACAAGCTCGGCGTCCTCGACGAGCACTGCGCCGCCGTGGGTCGGGACCCGAAGGAGATCGAGGTCTCCATCGAACTTCGCCGCCAGAGCGACGCCGACGTCGAGGCCCTCTACGGCCTGGGAGCACGACTCTTCACTCACGGCATCAGCGGACCCGACTACGACATCGAGCCCGTGCGCCGCTGGCTCGCCTGGCGTGACGCGAAGAACGCCTGACGCGCGATCCCCGAAACCCGAACAACATTCGCTTACAGCTCTGTAAGCTTTCGTAGAGTGTGTAGACATCACGGCGTCGTGCGTCGTGCGAGAAGAAAGTGACAGCCATGACCACGGGCAATGCGGACTACCGCGACTCCGGCCTCGACTTCCCAGCCGACTTCCTGTTCGGCTCCGCGACGGCCTCGTACCAGATCGAGGGCGCTGCGACCGAGGACGGCCGAGGCCCGTCGATCTGGGACGCCTTCAGCCACACCCCGGGCAAGGTCTGGAACGGCGACACCGGAGACGTGGCCGATGACCACTACCACCGCCTCGACGAGGATCTCGACCTCATGAGGGACCTCGGGCTGGAGGCGTACCGCTTCTCGATCGCGTGGCCGCGCATCCAGCCGACAGGGCGCGGCGAGGCGAACGAGGCCGGCCTGGCGTTCTACGAGCGTCTCGTCGACGGCCTGATCAGCCGCGGCATCCGTCCCATCGCGACTCTCTATCACTGGGACCTGCCGCAGGCCCTCGAGGACGAGGGGGGCTGGACGAACCGCGCCACCGCCTACGCCTTCGCCGACTACGCCCGCATCATGGGCGAGCGTCTCGGCGACCGCGTCGAGGTGTGGACGACGCTGAACGAGCCGTGGTGCTCGGCCTACCTCGGGTATGGGTCCGGAGCACACGCTCCCGGCGTCATGGACGGCGCCGCGGCCCTCGCTGCTGTCCACCACCTGAACCTGGCCCACGGCCTCGCCATCAGTGCACTGCAGGAGGTCGTGACCAACGACCCCGGCTTCTCGGTCACGCTGAACCTGCACGTCATCCGTCCTGTCGGCGAGACCGGAGCCGAGGCAGCCCGCCGGATCGACGGCCTCGCCAACAGGGTCTTCCTCGGTCCGATGCTGCACGGTGAGTACCCGGCCGACGTCATCGAGGACACCACGGACGTCACCGACTGGTCCTTTGTGCAGGACGGCGACGCCGCCATCATCAAGCAGCCGATCTCGGTGCTGGGCGTCAACTACTACTCCACCGTGACGGTGCAGATGTGGGACGGCGTGAGCGAGCGGGTGAACGCCGACGGCCACAAGGACATGGGCGGTTCGCCCTGGCCCGGATCGCGCGACGTCGAGTTCCTCGCCCAGCCCGGCCCGTACACCGAGATGGGGTGGAACATCGACCCGTCGGGACTCGAGGAGCTGCTGGTCTCGCTGCACGACGAGTTCCCCGCCCTGCCGCTCATGGTCACCGAGAACGGTGCCGCCTTCGACGACGTCGTGACCCAGGAGGCCGACGGCCCCGCGGTCCACGACATCGACCGCACCGATTATCTGCGCCGGCACTTCACGGCGGCGCACCGCGCCATGCAGCGCGGCGTCGACCTGCGCGGCTACCAGGTGTGGTCGCTCATGGACAACTTCGAATGGGGCTACGGCTACTCCAAGCGTTTCGGCATCGTGCGCGTCGACTACGACACTCTCGAGCGCCTGCCGAAGGACTCCGCGAAGTGGTACTCGGAGCTCATCCGCACCCGCAGCCTGCCCGAGACACCGGCGGCCTACTGAGGTACCGCCTCTGTAGCATGAGCTGATGACGACGAGCGAGACCGCCCGGGGCATCGCGGGAACGACGGATGCCGCTGCCGACGGCGTGACCGACGCCGCGTGGCAGCACGGCTACCCGTACACCGAGAAGATGACGCGGAAGGCCTACGAGAAGCAGAAGAGACACCTGCAGATCGAGCTGCTCAAGCTGCAGGCCTGGGTCAAGGACTCCGAGCAGAAGATCGTCATCGTCTTCGAGGGGCGGGACGCGGCCGGCAAGGGCGGTGCGATCAAGCGGTTCACCGAGCATCTGAACCCGCGCGGAGCCCGCGTCGTCGCCTTGGCGGTGCCGACGGAACGCGAGCGTCGCCAATGGTACTTCCAGCGCTACGTCGAGCACCTCCCGACAGGGGGCGAGATCGTGCTGTTCGACCGCTCCTGGTACAACCGCGCCGGCGTCGAGCACGTGATGGGCTACTGCACGCCCGCCGAATACGACGAGTTCATCCGCTCGGCTCCCGAGCTCGAGCAGATGCTCGTGCGCAGCGGAGTCGTCATCGTGAAGTTCTGGTTCTCGGTCGGCCGCGCCGAACAGCGCGTGCGCTTCGCCTCGCGCGGAGATGACGCCGTCAAGCAGTGGAAGCTCTCGCCGACCGACCTCGCGAGCCTCGACAAGTGGGACGACTACTCGGCGGCGAAGGAGGCCATGTTCGCGGCGACGGACACCCCGCACGCGCCGTGGATCGTCGTGAAGTCCAATGACAAGAAGCGTGCCCGCATCGAGGCCATGCGCTGGGTGCTCTCGCGCTTCGAGTATCCGGGCAAGGACCGCACTGTCGTCGGAGTGCCCGATCCGCTCGTCATCGGCAGTCCGTCGGTCGTCTACGACGAAGGGGAGACCCCGATCTCCCCGCCCGAGGCCGGCTGACGCCGCTCAGACCGGAAGCGGTCGACCGGCGCGCATCTCGCGCACCAGGTGCTCGACGACCTTGGTGAGGTCGCCGTCGGACGCCTTGGCGACGGCCAACTGGCGTTGGTAGCTGCCGCCGGCATCGAGGACCTCGATCACCTGCGCCAGTTCGCGCGCGCAGTCCAGACGATCGGCGATGGGCTGGAGGGCCTCGACGAGCTCGCGCAGGTCGTCCGTCACGAGGCGCTCCCGTCCCGACGCGTCGAGGATGATCTCGGCGTCGAGCCCGTAACGCGCCGCACGCCACTTGTTCTCGCGGGTGTACCAGGGCTGCAGCCAGGCCAGGGTCTCGCCGTTGTCGAGCCGCTCGCTCATCCACTCCACCAGGCACTGGATGAGCGCCGCCAGCGCACCGAGCTCGAGGGTGGTCGGCACCCCGTCGCAGGCGCGGGTCTCGAGGGTTCCCCATTTCGGAGAGGGGCGGATGTCTGTGCGCACCTCGCTGTCGTCGTCGATGACGCCGGTGACGACCATGTCGTCGACGAACCGCTCGTAGGCCGCCCAGTCCTCGAACTGCCAGGGCAGCCCGGCCGTGGGCAACTGCTGGAACATGAGCGCGCGGTTCGAGGCGTAGCCCGTGTCGACGCCGGCCCAGAACGGGCTCGACGCCGAGAGCGCCTGCAGGTGCGGGATGTAGCTGAGCAGGGCGCCGAGGATGGGGATGGCCTTGTCGCGCGATTCGATGCCGACGTGCACGTGCACGCCCCAGATCATCATGTTGCGACCCCAGTACTGCGTGCGGTCGATGAGGCGGTGGTAGCGCTCCTTGTCCGTCACCTGCTGGTCGTACCACTGGCTGAACGGATGCGATCCAGCGCACATGAGATCGGCACCGAAGGGCTCGGCGGCGGCCCGCACCTCATCGACGAGCTCGCCCATCTGGGTCACGGCACCGCCGATGGTGTCGTGCACGCCCGACACGATCTCGACGGTGTTGAGCAGCAACTCCGTCGTGATGTGCGGATGATGCTCCTCGCCCTCGGGACGCACGGCCTCCAGCACCTCGGGCGCCACGCCGGTGAGTTCGCCGCTCGTGCTGTCGACGAGAGCGAGCTCCCACTCGATGCCGACTGTCGAGCGTTCCGATCGGGCGAAACTGATGTGCACGCGTCAGCCGTTCTCTCTTCGGGCCGACCTGTGTGGTGAGCCGCCTGATGGCCATCCTCCCAGTTCCACGCGGCCGACGGGCCAGTGACACTTCGGCCGGCGCCGAACGGTCGGAGGCCTACGCTCGAATCATGTCCAGCAGCAGCCCAGCATCCGTCGGCCGGATTCCGGCGCTCATCCTCTCCGCGATCGCGGGCACGGTGCTGGCGTGGGCCTCGGCCTTCGTCGTGATCCGTGCCGTCGTTCCACACTTCTCGCCGGGCGCCCTCACCCTAGGCCGGCTGCTCATCGGGTCGGTCATCCTCGGCGCGGTCCTGCTGTTGCGACGGGCCTGGGTGCGCCCGTCGGGTCGGGACTGGCTGCTCCTCATCGGCTGCGGCGTCGCGTGGTTCGCCGTCTACAACATCGCCCTCAACGCAGCGGAACTCGAGCTCGACGCCGGCACCACCGCGATGCTGGTGAACGTGGGGCCCATCCTCATCGCCGTGCTCGCCGACACGCTCCTGCGTGAGGGGATCCCGCCGTGGCTCATCGGCGGTGCGGTCGTCTCGCTCGTCGGGGTCGTCCTCATCTCGATCGGAAGCTCCGGGGTGGCGATCGGCAGCGGCTGGGGAGTCGCGCTGTGCCTCATCGCTGCCATCAGCTACGCGATCGGAGTGATCCTGCAGAAGGTCGTGCTGCGCAGGCTCCCGGCACTGCAGGTCACCTGGATCGCCTGCACCGTCGGCGCGGTCGTCTGCCTGCCCTTCGTACGGCAGCTGATCGACGAGGTCCAGCGAGCACCGTCATCGTCCACATGGGGAGTCGTCTACCTCGGCGCCGTGCCGACGGCTCTCGCCTTCACCACGTGGGCCTACGCCCTGAGTCGGATGCCCGCCGGACGCCTCGGCGTGACGACCTACATCGTTCCGCCGCTCACGATCCTGATCGCCTGGTGGTTCCTTGGTGAGGTGCCCGCGCCGCTCCAGGTGGTCGGAGGTGTCGTCTGCCTCATCGGGGTCGCCCTCTCCAGGATCACCAGCCGACGGAAGACCGCGGTGCCCTCATGACCGCGGCCGATGATGTCGCCGCGCGTGCCGCACTCCTCGGCGATCCCACTCGTGCGGCGTTCTGTCTCGCCCTGCTCGACGGTCGCGCGTGGACCGCGGGCGAGCTGGCGCGGGCGGCCGGTGTGAGCGCGTCGACGGCGAGCGAGCACCTCGACAGGCTGGTGCGCGGCGGGCTGCTCGCCGAGGAGCGCCAGGGGCGCCACCGCTACGTGCGACTGGCGGGACCGGATGCCGCCCTCCTGGTGGAGGTGCTCGCCGCCGGCGCACCGAACGCTGCACCGAACGCTGCACCACCAGACTCGTACGCAGCCGTCCGGGCATCAGCCGGCCTCGCCGCTGCGCGTACCTGCTACGACCACCTCGCCGGTCGGCTCGGGGTCGACCTCCTCGATGCGCTCGACCATCGCGACTACGTCAGCCGCGCCGACGGCATCGCCCTGACGGCCCTCGGCGCCGACTGGCTGGAAGCTCTCGGCATCGACGTGGGCGGCATCCGTCGGTCCAGTCGACCCGTCATGCGCCTCTGCCTCGACTGGACCGAGCGTCGATCGCACCTGGCCGGGGGAGTGGGGGCTGCCATCGCGGCCGCCTTCCTCGAGCGCGACTGGATCCGCCGTGCAGACGGACGCGCGATCCGGGTGACGGATGCCGGAAGTACGGCCCTCCAGCGCCAGCTCGGCCTGTCGATCCGCTGAGCATCCCGGGACGATTACCCGTTACGCCGGGAATCTGCAAGAATGGTCAGTCGAGTTCCCTTTCCGCCCGACCCTCTAATCAGGCCTGTGGAACTCCCCTTGAACCTTTGCCGAGTGTGCACCCCACGCTCACGGCTGTCAGTTCGCCCAACCTCATAGAACACACAGGAGAATTGTGGCTGTCAAGATTCGTCTCAAGCGCCTCGGAAAGATCCGCGCACCCTACTACCGCATCGTCGTCGCCGACTCGCGCACCAAGCGCGACGGTCGCGTGATCGAGGAGATCGGCAAGTACCACCCCACCGAGGAGCCCTCGTTCATCGAGGTCGACTCCGAGCGTGCGCAGTACTGGCTCAGCGTCGGCGCCCAGCCGACCGAGCAGGTCGCTGCCATCCTCAAGCTCACCGGCGACTGGGGCACCTTCAAGGGTGACAAGAACGCCACGAGCACCGTCAAGGTGAAGGAGCCCAAGGCTGCCTTCGTCGCCGACGAGAAGAAGAAGCCGGTCCTCAAGCCCAAGGCCGAGAAGCCGGCCGCCAAGGCCGAGGCTCCCGCCGATGAGGCTGCCGAGGCTGCGACGGACGAGCAGGCCTAGTCTTGCTCGCTCCCGCCGTCGAGCACCTGGTCAAGGGGATCGTCGATCACCCTGATGACGTCCAGGTGCTCACCAAGAACACCCCGCGTGGCGAGATCCTCGAGGTTCGCGTGAACCCCGAGGACCTCGGCCGCGTGATCGGTCGTGCCGGTCGCACCGCGAAGGCGGTGCGTACCCTCGTCACCGCCCTCGCGGACGGTCGGCGGGTACGCGTCGACGTCGTCGACACCGACTCGGCGCGGTGAACGCCGACGCGCAGAAGCGCACGCAACTGAGAGTCGGTCGCCTGCTCAAGGCGCACGGACTCAAGGGCGCGATCAAGCTCGAGCTCTACACGGACGCCCCGGAACGACGCTTCGTTCCGGGCGCCGTGTTCAGCCTGCAGGTGCCGCCCGGAACGCCGTGGCACGGCAAGTCGATCGAGCTCATCGAACTCCGCTGGTACAACCAGCACCCCGTCGGGTTCTTCAAGGACGTTCCCGACCGCACGGCGGCAGAGGCTCTCGCCAAGGCCATCCTCTGGGTCGACCAAGACCCGACCGAGCTGACCGGGGAAGAGGACGCCTGGTACGACCACCAGCTCGTCGGCCTCGACGTCGTCCGCGACGGCGTGAAGGTGGGCCTCGTCGCCCGCATCGACCACCTGCCCGCACAGGACCTCATCATCGTGAAGACGGCATCGGGCGAGGTCATGGTGCCGTTCGTGTCGGCCATCGTCCCGTCCGTCGACCTCACGACCGGCGTCGTCACCGTCACCCCTCCGATCGGCCTGTTCGAGGAGATCCCCGACGACGAGGATGACGTGCAGGCAGCGGATGCCGCCGCCGACGCCGAGGAGTCCGATGTGACTCCGCCTGTCGCCGAACCCGAGAACTGACCGTCGTCGTCGGCGCCTGCCGCGACACGCTCGGCTCGTAGACTCGTTCCCATGCGCGTCGACATCGTCACGATCTTCCCGGACTTCTTCGGGGTGCTCGACATCTCGCTGCTGGGCAAGGCCCGCGGCACCGGACTGCTCGACCTGCGCGTGCACGACCTGCGCGACTTCACCCACGACAGGCATCGCACGGTCGACGACACGCCCTACGGCGGCGGAGCCGGCATGGTGATGAAGCCGGAGCCCTGGGGCGAGGCCATCGACGCGATCCTGGGATCGACGGATGCCGCCGACCCGCTGCTCATAGTGCCGTCGCCGGCCGGCACCCCGTTCGTGCAGGCGACGGCGCGCGAGCTCGCCGTCGAGCAGCACATCATCTTCGCCTGCGGTCGCTACGAGGGCATCGACCAGCGCGTCGTCGACCACTACGCCGAACGGATGCGCGTCGAACTGGTCAGCCTCGGCGACTACGTCCTGAACGGCGGCGAGGTGGCCGTCATGGCCATGGTGGAGGCCGTCGGCCGACTCATCCCCGGCGTCGTCGGCAATCCGGAGAGCCTCGTCGAGGAGTCCCACGAGGGCTCCCTGCTGGAGTACCCCAGCTACACGAAGCCGTCGGCCTGGCGCGGACTCGACGTGCCGCCGGTGCTGCTCAGCGGCAACCACGGCGCCATCGAGCGCTGGCGGCACGAGCAGCGGGTCGAACGCACGCGGCGGGTGCGTCCGGACCTGCTCCCGCCGGCCTGACTCTTCGCGGCCGACTGCGGCATCCGACATCATTCATCAACGCGAAACACGCAGGTGCCGTCCGCGAAACACGCCCTGAATAGTTTCGAGACAAGGCAAGTGCGCGTCTCTCGCGCACGCGGCAGTCTCGGGGTGAGAGCGTGGGGGAGTCCGTTGCGCGAGTGGAAGACGAGTCCACTGTTGGCACGGTCGAGACGCTGGTGCTCCTCGCCATCACCCACGGAGCGCCGTCGCTGGCCAACCGGGCCGGGATCATGCAGCTCGTCGATGCGGTGGCCGAGGCGCTGCCGGGACACGACGTCAGCATCGCGTTCCTGGACGTCAAGCACACCGACCTCGCGGAGGCTCTCGCTGGCTTCGTGACGGGCGAGCACGCCGTCATCCTGCCGCTGGTGCTGTCGGCGGGCTTCCACATGCGCACGGGCATAGCCAAGGGCCTCGAGAGGCTCGAGCGCATCGGCGCGGAACTCGCCGACGAACTCGGTCCCGACGACCGCCTGGTGCAGGTGCTGGCCGAGCGCATCGAGGCTTCCGGGCTCACCGCCGCGGACTCCGTGGTGCTGGCCGCAGCCGGCTCCAGCGACGCGCGCGCCGTGCGGGAGTGCTTCGAGACCGGGAGGCGCCTCGCCGTCAGGCTCGGCCGTCCCGTCACCGTCGGATTCATCGCCGCCGCCATGCCGCGCCTGCACGACGCCATCGACATGGTGCGCGACGTCCATCCGGGAACTCGCGTCGTCGTCGGCACCTACCTGCTCGCGCCGGGCAGCTTCTACGACGCCGCGCTCAACGCCGGAGGCGACGTGGTCGCGGCTCCGCTCCTGCTGCCCGATCGCCGGGCCCCGGGTGAGCTCATCGACCTCGTGCTGGATCGCTACCGGGGTGCGACCGCCCGCTGAGGGCTCAGCCGCGCGCCGTCAGGACGACGGGCCCGGCCTCGGTGATCGCCACGGTGTGCTCCATGTGGGCGCCCCGTGAGCCGTCGGCGCTGCGCAGGGTCCATCCGTCGGGGTCCGTGAAGATCTTGTCCGTGGTGTGCAGGAACCACGGCTCGATGGCGATGACGAGTCCCGGCTTGAGCGGAAGCCCGCGCCCGCCGCGGCCGTTGTTGGGAATGTGCGGGTCGCCGTGCATGGTGCGTCCGACGCCGTGTCCGCCGAAGTCGGTGTTGATCGAGAGGCCGTCGGCGTGGGCGACCGCCGCGATGGCCGCCGAGATGTCGCCCAGACGGCCTCCGGGCTGGGCTGCCGCGATGCCGGCGTCCAGCGCCCGGGTCGTGGTGTCGATCAGGCGCAGGTCCTCGTCGCGCGGGGTTCCGACGACCACCGAGATGGCCGAGTCGGTGACCCATCCGTCAACGGATGCGGCGAAATCGAGGCTCAGCAGGTCGCCGTCGCGCAGCACGTAGTCGCGGGGGAGTCCGTGCAGCACGGCGTCGTTCACCGAGGTGCACAGCACCTTGCCGAACGGGCTCGCGCCGAACGAGGGGTGGTAGTCGATGTAGCACGACTCGGCTCCGGCCTTGCGGATCATGTCGTGGGCGAGTCTGTCGAGTGCGAGGAGGTTCACCCCGACCCTGGCCGCCGCGGCGGTCGCCTCCAGGACGCTCGCGACGAAAAGGCCGGCGGGACGCATCTCGTCGATCTCGGTGGGGGTCCGCAGTTCGATCATGGGTCCATTCTTCCCTGTCCGTCAGCCCGCAGCGAACTGTCCTCCTCTTCTCAGCCTGCGAACCGTAGGCTGTTGCCGTGATCCTGCGTCGCGCCTTCTACTACGCCCTCTTCCCAGCGGCCTTCGTGCTGCCGGCCTGGATGCTGATCGGCTGGGGAATCTTCGGACACGGCGGGTGGGGTTTCCTCGGCCTCGTGATCGCCTGTCCCATCGTCTTCATCGCCCTCGTCGTGATCGCGGCCCTTCTCGCCGCGCGTCCGGCCGTCCGGCGGGACCGTGCGCTCTCCTGGCGCGACGTCGGCGTTCTCACGGTGCTCTGGGGATGCATCATCGGCTTCGGCTTCTTCGGGGACACCACCTCCCTGTTCGCCGTCCTCGGAGCACTGGCAGCCATCAGCGCGTTCTGGATGGCGCTGTGGGAGCTCTTCACCGACGGTGCGCGGGTGATGCGCGAGACCATGGAGACCTTCGAGCAGCAGGCCGGCCCGCCGCCGGTCCAAGGCGGTCACTACACGGCGACCCGGTCGTCCAGGGACGGCGATGACGGCGAGGTCATCATCATCCACGAATCGCGCGACTGACCCTGCGCCCGGGAAGGACCCGAGAGGCGGCTGCGCTTTGCCGCCGCGTTTTGCCCTGACCGGGGCATCCGTGGCAGAATAGGAGATTGTGCCGCAGCACATGCTCTGCCTCCGGGGAGCCGGCGCTGCTTTCGCAGCCAACGCGGCGCACTTCCATTCTTCAATCAACTAGTCCGTGTTCGACCGGTGGCGGGCACAGAGAGCGAATCAGCATGCATATCCTCGACGCCGTCGATGCGGCCAATCTCCGCACCGACATCCCCGCGTTCCGCGCCGGCGACACCGTGAAGGTGCACGTCAACATCATCGAGGGCAGCCGCTCGCGAGTCCAGGTCTTCCAGGGCGTCGTCATCCGCCTCTCCGGCGAGGGCATCCGCGAGACCTTCACGGTCCGCAAGGTGAGCTTCCAGGTCGGCGTCGAGCGCATCTTCCCGCTGCACTCCCCGGTCATCGACCACATCGAGGTCGTCACCCGCGGTGACGTGCGCCGCGCGAAGCTCTACTACCTGCGCGACCTGCGCGGCAAGAAGGCCAAGATCAAGGAGAAGCGCGACAACCACTAGTCGCCGCTGAACTTCTCTGAGCTCCTCGCCCCGTACAATCGGGTGGGGAGCTCAGACAGTTAAATGACAGATGAAGACACGGTGCTCGTGAGCACGGAAGACCAGCCAGTCGAACAGCGTCCGCGTCGGAAGAATCGCGGTGCGCTGCTCTTCGTGCGCGACCTGCTCATCATCTTCCTGGCCGCCATCCTCATCTCCTTCCTGGTGAAGACCTTCCTCATCAGGTCGTTCTTCATCCCGTCGGAATCGATGCGCGAGACCCTGCAGGTTCACGACCGCATCATCGTGAACGAGCTCGTGCCCGACCTGGTGCCGATCGAGCGCGGCGACGTCGTGGTCTTCAAGGATCCGGGCGGATGGCTCATGCCGACGCCCGCGATCGAGCAGAACCCCATCGCCGCCGGCTTCGACTGGCTGCTCTCCCTCGTCGGCCTCTCGGCGCCCGACAGCAACGACCACCTCATCAAGCGCGTCATCGGCCTGCCCGGTGACCATGTCACCTGCTGCAACGCCCTCGGCCAGATGAGCGTGAACGACGTCCCCCTCGATGAGCCGTACATCGTCATCCCCGAGGGCGAGAGCCGGGCGTCGAAGGACGACTTCGACACGACGGTTCCGGCCGGCTCGCTCTGGGTGATGGGCGACAACCGCTACAACTCGAAGGACTCGCGCTACAACGGCGCCACCCCTGGCAAGGGCTACGTGCCGATCGACAACGTCGTCGGCCGAGCGTTCGTGGTCAGCTGGCCCGTGGAGCACTGGGCGTGGCTCGGCGACTACCCCGAGGTCTTCGGCGCCGTACCCGACCCCGCAGGCGGAGAATGAGCCCCGTCGCAGATCCGACGCTCGAGTTCGAACTCGAGCTGTTCGACTCCGGCCACGGCTACGTGATCGGATGCGACGAGGTCGGCCGGGGAGCCATTGCCGGCCCCGTCGCCGTCGGCATGGCCGTCATCGGACGTGCCACCATCGCGGTTCCGGAGGGGCTGCGCGACTCGAAGATGCTGAGCGAGAAGCGTCGAGAGGTTCTCGCCCCCGTCGCCTCGGCCTGGGTGCTGCATTCCGCGGTCGGTCTCGCCTCGGCCGACGAGGTCGACTCGATCGGGATCATTCCGGCCCTCGGTCTCGCCGGCAAGCGCGCCCTGGGCCTGCTGCACGCCTCGGGCGTCGCCATCCTCGACAGCGCGATCCTGCTCGACGGCAGCCACGACTGGCTGAGCCCGGCCCTCGCGACGCCGCTGCCGGTGGTCACGAGGGTGAAGGCCGACCGCGACTGCGGGTCGGTGGCTGCGGCATCCGTCATCGCCAAAGTGCACCGCGACCGGCTCATGATCGAGGCGCACGAGACGACCCCCGCCTACGGCTGGGTGGGTAACAAAGGCTACGGATCCGCCGGCCATTACGCGGCGATAGACGAGCACGGCCCATCGGCGTTGCATCGACTCAGCTGGCTGAAGAGCACCGCCGTCCCGGCGTAGGATTGGAGCACCATGGACGAGGATGAATTCGACGACTACGACCGCGAGGTCGAACTGGCGCTCTACCGCGAATACCGCGACATCGTCACGCAGTTCAAGTTCGTCGTCGAGACCGAACGCCGCTTCTACCTCGCCAACGAGGTCGACCTGGTTCGTCGCGACACCGAGCACGACTTCTACTTCGAGCTGAACATGAAAGATGTCTGGGTGTGGGACGTCTACCGCTCGGACCGCTTCGTGAAGTCTGTACGCGTGCTCACCTTCAAGGACGTCAACGTCGAGGAACTCGCCGCCAAGGAGTTCGAGCTTCCGAAGGAACTCGCGCTCGACGAGTAGTGTCGCCCTATGGCAACGGCTCCGCGCGAAACCCTGATCATCCTCGGAGCGGGCGGCGACCTGACCTCGCGACTGCTGCTGCCGGGCCTCGCCTCATTGCTGGCCTCGTCCCGTGGCACTCGCATGGCGCTCATCGGGGTCGATCGCGAGCCGATGACGGATGCGGCCTGGCGGAAGCGCGTGCGCTCGGCCTTCACCGCCGCCCCGTCGGAGGCCGGCGACTCCGTAGCCTCGTCGAGTCACTACCTGCAGGGGGACGCGACGTCGGCTGAGGACCTGCAACGGGCCATCGACGCCGCCGAGGGACGCATCGTGCTCTACTTCGCGGTGCCCCCGGCGATCGCGGCGGCCGCGTGCGCCGCCCTCGCATCCGTCACCCTGCCGCCCGGACTCGTCCTGGCATTGGAGAAGCCGTTCGGGACCGACCTCACCAGCGCGCGTTCCCTGAACCGATTGCTCCAGACCCTGGTGCCCGAGGAGCAGGTGTTCCGGGTCGACCACTTCCTCGGCAAGTCGACCGTGCTCGGCGTGCTCGGACTGCGCTTCGCCAACCGTCTCTTCGAACCGCTGATGTCGGCCGAGCACATCGAACGGGTCGAGGTCGTCTTCGAGGAGAGGCTCGGCCTGGAGGGGCGTGCCGGCTACTACGACCACGCCGGGGCGTTGACCGACATGATCCAGAGCCACCTGCTGCTGGTGCTCGCGCTCGTGGCCATGGAGGTCCCCTCCGACCTCAGCTCCGAGGTGCTGCGTGGCGACATGGTGCAACTGCTGCGTGCTGTGCGACCGTGGAAGCACGACGGCACGCAGAGCCGACGCGCCCGCTACACGGCCGGCGACGTCGACGGCCGATCGCTCCCGTCCTACCTGCAGGAGCCCGGCGTGGATCGCACCCGCGCGACCGAGACCCTCGCGGAGATGGCCGTGGCCGTCGACAACTGGCGCTGGGCCGGGGTTCCGTTCATCCTGCGGTCGGGCAAGGCCATCGGCAGCCCGCGGCAGGAGGTCATCATCACCCTCAAGCCGGTCCCGCACCTGCCGAACGGCTTCACCGGGCCCACCCGCGACGCTCGCATCCGGATCGGGCTGAACCCGCCGGTGCTCGACATGGACCTCGCGGTCAACGGGGGAGCGGACCCGTTCAAGCTGGAGTGGGAGACCCTCTCCGCCGAGTTCGAGGCGAGCGAGCTGAGCGCATACGGCGAGGTGCTGGCCGAACTGCTGGAGGGCGACCCGACGCTGTCGGTGCGCGGCGACGTCGCCGAACAGTGCTGGCGCATCGTGGCTCCCGTGCTCGCAGCCTGGCGCCGGGACGCCGTCGAACTCGATACCTACCAGGCGGGCTCGGCGAACCCCCGCGGATGGAGCCAGCCGCTCGCCTGAGCGGGCCCGCTGGCTTCGGTACACGTCGCCTCCGGTCGATTTCCTCATCGGCCCTCCTCCCCACCGCATCCACCCTCCGATCCCGACGCACGGATGCGCCGCCACCCACCTGCGCTCGAGAGCGTCGAGCCAGAGTCGTCTCCATGGGCGACAGGATCGAACTCGGACGACGCGGCGAGCAGCTCGCCGCCGACTATCTGACCGCACGCGGCTACCGCGTCATCGGGCGCAACTGGCGGTGTCGCGACGGCGAGATCGACGTGATCGCCGAGCACGGCGGCGAGACCGTGTTCGTCGAGGTCAAGACCCGCTCGAGCACCGACTTCGGGCATCCGTTCGAGGCCATCACCCTCGGCAAGATGGCACGGATGCGGCGGCTCGCTGCGGCGTGGTGCGAGGCGACGGACTCCGGAACCCGCCGCCGCATCCGCATCGACGCCATCGCGATCATCGCGCCTCGCGACGGCAGTCCGAGCATCGAGCACCTGCAGCGGCTGTCATGAAGCTCGGCCGCACCAGTTCCGTCGCCCTCGTCGGAATGACCGGCACCATCGTCGACGTCGAGGCGAACATCTCGAGCCAGCTTCCCGGACTCGTCATCATCGGACTCCCAGACACGGCGCTGTCGCAGGCGAGTCATCGCGTGCGTGCGGCGGCGAGCAACTCCGGGATGCCGCTCTCCGCCCACCACATCACGGTGAACCTGTCTCCGGCCTCGTTGCCGAAGCACGGCTGCGCGTTCGACCTGGCCGTCGCGCTCGCGTGTCTGGCCGCGGCCGGCGGCATCGAGCAGGAGTCGCTCGAGCGCGTCGTGCACCTCGGTGAGCTCGCTCTCGACGGGCGCCTGCGGCCGATCGCGGGGGTGCTGCCGGCTGTGGCCGCTGCCCGCGCGGCCGGCCGCACGCGGGTCATGGTGCCGACAGCCTGCGTCGACGAGGCCGAGCTCGTGCCCGGGATGCAGGTGATCGGCGTCGCGAGCCTGCGTGACGCGGCCATCTGGCATGGTGGTCGGTTCGACCCTCTGCCCGTCGATGCGATCCCGGGACCGACGGCGCCGCGGCACCAGGACGACGACCTGGGCGACCTCGCCGACGTGATCGGCCAGGACGCCGCCGTCATGGCGCTGCAGGTGGCAGCGGCCGGAGGACACCATCTCCTCATGCTCGGCCCACCAGGCGCCGGCAAGACCATGCTCGCCGGGCGACTGGTCGGCATCCTCCCCGACCTCGACGACGACGCCGCACTGGAGGTGAGCGCCGTGCGATCCCTCGGCGGCGCCCTGCCCGTCGGCGCCGGACTCTCCCGACGGCCGCCCATCGAGGCTCCGCATCACACGGCGACGGCAGCGGCGATGGTCGGTGGCGGCAGCGGCATCATCAAGCCCGGAGCCGCCGTACGGGCTGCCCACGGCGTCCTGTTCCTCGATGAGGCGCCGGAGTTCCCCGCAGCGGTACTCGATGCGCTGCGGCAACCACTCGAGTCCGGTCGCATCACCATCCACCGCGCGAACTCCGTCGCGGCGTTCCCCGCCCGCTTCCAGCTGGTGCTTGCGGCCAATCCCTGCCCGTGCGGACTGTTCGGTGTCGCCCGCGAGTCGTGCACCTGTCCGCCCAACGTGCGGCGGCGTTATCTGGCGAGGCTCTCCGGCCCGCTGCTCGATCGCATCGACATCCACTTCCGCGTCGATCGTGTGAGCGCCGCCCAACTGCGGCTTTCCCCCGACACGACGCGCGTCACCACGTCGCAGGCTCGGGAGCGCATAGTGCAGGCCCGATCGGCCGCAGCGGACCGCCTGGCCGGAACCCCCTGGCGACTCAACGCCGAGGTTCCCGGGCGTTGGTTGCGCAGCGCCGGCATCCGTCCCGCGTCGTCCGACCTCGCCGCACTCGACCGTGCACTCGAGCGCGGCGTCATCACCATGCGGGGCTACGACCGCATTCTGCGCGTCGCCTGGTCGATCGCCGACCTGGACGGCGCATCAGTGCCCACAGCCGATCACCTCGGCCAAGCCATCTTCCTGAGGAAGGGATCAGCCTGATGACCCGTTTCGGCATCGACGACCGGGAGATCACCCGACTCATCGCGCGCGTGCGCACCGACGACCCTCCCCATCAGAATGCTGCCGACCTCGCCTTCGCTCGTGCCACCTGGTCGCTGTTGGCCGAACCGGGCGATCGGGCGGCCGGCATGCTGATAACCGCCCTCGGGGCGGATGAAGCGCTCGAGGCTCTCATTCGCGACGAGGGCCCGGCAACTCTCGCCGCTCTCGTCGACCCTGACGGCGACGCCGATCGACCGCGCCTGCAGCGGGAACTCGACGACGGATGCCACCGCTGGCGTCCACGACTTCGCTCGGGCGACGTCGTGCACGCGCTCGAGGCAGCCACGGGCACGGGAACACGACTCCTGCAGCCCGACGACCCCGACTGGCCCGACGGCGTGGACGACCTCGGTCTCCACGCGCCGATTGTGCTCTGGGTGCGCGGAGCGGACGACGCCCTGCGCGGCCTGGCGCGCTCCATCGCCCTCGTCGGCGCACGAGCGGCCACGCTCTACGGCGAGCAGATCGCCACGGACTCAGCCGCCGGCCTCGCCGATCGCGGGCTGACGATCGTGTCGGGGGCGGCATACGGCATCGACGGCATGGCCCACAGATCAGCGCTCGCGAGTGGAGGCCTCACCGTCGCCTTCCTCGCCGGCGGCGTCGACCGCTTCTACCCCGCCGGACACGACGACCTCCTCTCCCGCATCGCCGCGGTCGGCGCCGTCATCTCGGAGCTGCCCTGCGGATCGCAACCGACCAAGTGGCGCTTCCTGCAACGGAACCGACTCATCGCAGCCGCCAGTCAGGCCACGGTGGTGCTCGAGGCCGGGTGGCGGTCGGGATCGCTCAACACGGCGGGACACGCCGCCGCCCTCGGCCGACCGCTCGGAGCCGTACCCGGGCCGATCACCAGCGTCACCAGCGCCGGCTGCCACCGACTCATCCGCGACTATGACGCCATCTGCGTCACGAGCGTCGAGGAGATGCTCGAACTGCATCCCGGCGGTGCGCAGGCGGCGTCCGGAACCGCTCCGTCGGGCGGGCCCGACGGGTCTGGAGCAGACCCGACGAGCGATGAGCTGCGGGTTCTCGATGCCCTCAGCAGCCGCAGTGCGCGCGACGTCGCTGAGATCGCACGGCGGTCCGGGCTCGCGGTCACGACCGTGGTCGGGGTGCTCGGCGCGCTCGACCTCGAAGATCGCGCTCGGCAGCGCGGCGCCGGATGGATCCGCGGCGGGTGATCCCTGCCGGCCACGGTGAGCCGCTCCCGGCAGCGTCGGCCGTGCGCCCTATCGTGGAGAGCAGGAACCACGGAAGGCGAACACATGACCGAGGCAGCCCTGCCCCCGCAGTTCGGGCAGTACCCGGCACCGGGTCATGTCATCGCCCATCTCAGCGACACCCACTTCCTCTCCGACGGACCGCTCTACGGCACCGTCGACACCGACACCGGTCTCGCCGCGGCATTGCAGCGCCTGGAGGCATCCGGCATCCGTCTCGACGCGTTCGTGTTCACCGGCGACATCACCGATCGCGGCGAAGCGGCCGCGTACGAGCGCGTGCGCTCGGTCGTCGGGCCCGTCGCCGAGCGGATCGGCGCCGAGATCGTCTGGGTGATGGGCAACCATGACGAACGGATGCCGTTCCGCGCTGCACTGCGGCCCGGCGGCGTGCATGCGTCCGACCCTGTCGCCCCAGTCGATTCCGTCACGACGGTGCGGGGCCTGCGCATCATCGCCCTCGACACCAGCGTCCCCGGCTACCACCACGGAGCCATCGACGATGCGCAGCTGGAATGGCTCGCGGAGGTGCTCGCGGAGCCCGCCGAGCACGGCTCCCTGCTCGCTCTGCACCACCCGCCGATCCCGACGCCCATCGGCGCCATGCAGATCCTCGAGCTCGAGCGGCAGGACCGTCTCGCCGCCGTCGTCGCCGGAAGCGACATCCGCGCGATCCTCGGCGGACACCTGCACTACGCCTCCACCAGCCTGTTCGCCGGCATTCCGGTATCGGTCGCTGCGGCCACCTGCTACACGATGGACCTCGCCGCTCCCGTCGACGAGCTCGTCGGCGCCGATGCCGGCCAGTCCCTCAACCTGGTGCACGTCTACGGCGACCGCGTCGTGCACTCCGTCGTCCCACTGACCTCCGGACGCGTGGTCACCCGCTTCGGTGCCGACTTCACGGCCGCCATGAGCGAACTCGATGCAGCGGGGCGTCGTGACGCCTTCTCCCGGCAGCGTCCGGCCGATGTCTGAGACACGCGATGTCTGAGACACCCGATGTCGACGGCGGCCCCGGGGCGGGTCCTGCCGTCGATGGCCGACGCGACCTCCCGAGCGAACTCGACGGTGCTCTGGATGACTACACCCGCCACCTCCGCATCGAACGCGGCTTCTCGCTGCACACTGTGCGCGCCTATCGCACCGACCTCGCCGAGCTGATCGACTTCGCCGAGGTGCACGGCGTGACGACCCTCGAAGGCATCACCCTGCCGCTTCTGCGCGACTGGCTCTGGGCCGGCACCGAGCGAGGTCTCGCCCGCTCCACGATCGCCCGACATGCGGCATCCGCCCGGGGATTCACGGCGTGGCTCGCACGCACCGGGGAGCTCCCCGACGACCCCGGCTCGCGCCTGCGTTCACCGAAACCGCTCCGCAGCCTTCCTCGCGTGATCACCCGAGGCCAGATGGACGGAATGATCGGCGCCCTCGTCGACGGAGCCGCGGGGGGAGACCCCATCGCGCGTCGGGATCTCGCCATCGTCGAGTTGCTCTACGCGTCGGCGTTGCGAGTCTCGGAGATCGTCGGACTCGACGTCGACGACGTCGATCTCGACAGGCTCACGGTGCGCGTCACGGGAAAGGGCGGGAAGCAGCGCGTCGTGCCCTTCGGGGTCCCGGCGCAGAACGCCGTCGTCGACTACCTGCGGCTGGGTCGCGCAACCCTGCTCGGCCGTGCCACGGGGGCCGCGACCAGCGCCGCCGCCCTCTTCCTCGGCGCACGAGGCGCGCGCGCCGGCACTCGCAGCGTGTACAGGCTGGTGGCCGGCTTACTCGTGGACCTGCCCGGGGGAGGCCCGTCGGGGCCTCACGCCCTCCGGCACACCGCTGCCACCCACCTGCTCGACGGCGGCGCCGACCTCCGTGCCGTGCAGGAGATGCTCGGACACGCCAGCCTCGGCACGACGCAGATCTACACTCACGTGTCGACCGAGAGGCTGCGCGAGAGCTATCGCACAGCGCATCCGCGAGCCTGACACTCAGCGCCCCAGCGGCAGCAGCACGGCGCGGGGCAGTCCGGTGATGTAGGCCAGCGGCGAGATGTACTCGCCATGCACGCGCACGCCCAGGTGGAGGCATCCGTCGCCGCAGTGACCGCCTGAGGCGGCGGTGCCGATGACCTGTCCGCGTTCCACCTGATCACCCTCGCCGACCGACGCCAGCACGGGCTCGAGACTCACCAGTACGCCGTCACCGTATGCCAGCGTGATGAGCGGCCGATCGACGACCACGCCGACGAAGGAGACGACGGCGTCGGTGGGGGCGAGCACGGCGGTTCCGGATGCCGTGGCCAGGTCGATCCCGCGATGTCCGGCGCTGTATCGGGTCGCAGGCGCCACGAACTCCGCGACGATCTCGACGGGTGGCGTCAGCGGCCATCGCCAGTCGCCTCGTGGAGCGGGATCCTCGGACGCGGCCGGCGCTGCAGCGAGGCCGATCGGCGCCAGAAGGGCGATCAGCACGAGGAGGCGAATGCGTCGCGCGGACCGGGGACCCATGCCTCCAGCATCCATTCGACGAGGCACCGGGAACTGCCGCAACCGCACGCCGTGGGAGGAGGCCGAGAGTGCGGTCGCTGTGGGGGAGTTGCGCGCCCGTGAACTGCTAGACTGATCCGAGCAGCGCCTTCGAGCGCTGACTACGCGTGCCGTATCGGCCGACACACCCACTCAGTCTGCACCTCTCGCGAGGGGCAGCGGGCGTGCGCCGGGCACCAGGGCGTCCGATCATCCGATCGGAGGCATAACTGAGAAGAAGGAGTACGGCCATGGCCGTCGTCACCATTCGCCAGCTGCTCGACAGCGGCGTTCACTTCGGGCACCAGACCCGCCGTTGGAACCCGAAGATGAAGCGATTCATCCTCGCCGAGCGCTCGGGCAGCCACATCATCGACCTCCAGCAGTCGCTTGCCTTCATCGACAAGACCTACGACTACGTGAAGGAGACCGTCGCTCACGGCGGCACCATCCTCTTCGTCGGAACGAAGAAGCAGGCTCAGGGATCCATCGCCGAGCAGGCGCTCCGCGTGGGCCAGCCCTACGTCAACCAGCGCTGGCTCGGTGGACTCCTCACCAACTTCCAGACGGTCTCCAAGCGCCTCGCTCGCATGAAGGAGCTCGAGGAGGTCGACTTCGACGACACGAGCCGTGGATACACCAAGAAGGAACTGCTCATCCAGAAGCGCGAGCTCATCAAGCTTCAGAAGAGCCTCGGTGGAATCCGCAACCTCACGAAGACGCCGTCGGCGATCTGGATCGTCGACACCAAGAAGGAGCACCTCGCGATCGACGAGGCGCACAAGCTGGGCATCCCCGTCATCGCCATCCTCGACACCAACTGCGACCCGGACGACGTCCAGTACCCGATCCCGGGCAACGATGACGCCATCCGCTCCGTCGCACTGCTGACCCGCATCGTCGCCGATGCTGCGGCAGAGGGACTCGTCCAGCGTCACCAGAAGCCGGAAGAGGGCCAGGAGCCTGCTGAGCCGCTGGCCGAGTGGGAGGCCGAGCTTCTCCAGGCCGGCACCGAGAGCACCCCGGAGCAGGCTTCGGCCGAGACCGAAAAGGTCGCCGACGCTGCTGAGGCCGACATCGCCGTCGAGGTCGCAGACGCCGAGACGCCCCTCGAGGTCGTCGAGGCCGAGGCTCCCGTCGAGGCACCGGTCGAGGCTGCTGCAGCTTCCGCCGACGCCAAGTAATCCCGTACACGAAAGAGAAGCTCTATGGCTAACTTCAACATCGCCGACCTGAAGGCGCTGCGCGAGCAGCTCGGCACCGGCATGAGTGACACGAAGAACGCATTGGTCGAGGCCGACGGCGACGTCGAGAAGGCGACCGAGATCCTTCGCCTCAAGGGTGCGAAGGGCAACGCGAAGCGTGCAGACCGCTCCACCTCGGAGGGCCTGGTCGCCGCCGTCGAGAACGGCAATGGAACCGCCACGCTGATCGAGCTCGCCTGCGAGACCGACTTCGTCGCCAAGGGCGACAAGTTCGTCGCGCTGTCCGAGAAGGTCCTCGCGGCTGTCGCCGCTGCCGGCGCCGCCACCGTCGAGGAGGGCCTCGCAGCCCCCGCCGCCGGTGGTACCGTGGCCGACCTCATCGACGGCGAAGCCGCCATCCTCGGCGAGAAGATCGAGCTGCGTCGTGTCGCTCTGGTCTCCGGCGAGAACTTCGCGGTGTACCTGCACAAGACGTCGAAGGACCTGCCCCCGCAGGTCGGCGTCGTCGTCGGCTACTCCGGTGCCGACGCCGAGACCGCTCGGTCGATCGCGCAGCACATCTCGTTCGCGAACCCCGAGTACCTCACCCGTGAGGATGTCCCGGCTGACGCCGTGGACAAGGAGCGCGCCATCGTCGAGCAGATCTCCCGCGAGGAGGGCAAGCCCGAGGCCGCCCTCCCGAAGATCATCGAGGGTCGCGTCGGCGCCTACTTCAAGCAGGTCGCCCTGCTCGAGCAGGACTACGCGAAGGACAACAAGCTGTCCGTCGCCAAGGTCGTCTCGGACGCAGGCCTCACGATCTCGGGCTTCGCCCGTTTCAAGGTCGGCGCGTAACACGCACGGTGAAAGGAGCTCGGATCGTCAGCGATCCGGGCTCCTTTTTCTCTGCCATCACGCGAACGGTGGCACGCCCCGCAGCCGGGGCACAGTAGGTTGAATACAGTCGACGAAAAGGATGCGTCCAGCATGAACGGAACCCACACGAGGCGGCGCGTGCTCCTCAAGCTCTCGGGAGAGGCCTTCGGCGGCGGATCCCTCGGCGTCAACCCCGATGTCGTCAGTGCCCTGGCACGGGAGATCGCGGATGCCGCGAAGCAGGTCGAGATCGCCATCGTGGTCGGCGGCGGCAACTTCTTCCGCGGCGCCGAACTGTCGCAGCGTGGCATGGACCGCGGACGCGCCGACTACATGGGCATGCTCGGAACCGTGATGAACGCCCTCGCGCTACAGGACTTCCTCGAGCAGGCCGGTCTGGAGACGCGGGTGCAGTCCGCGATCTCGATGACCCAGGTCGCCGAGCCGTACATCCCGCGCAAGGCCGAGCGCCACCTCGAGAAGGGTCGCGTCGTCATCTTCGGCGCCGGTGCGGGCCTGCCGTACTTCTCCACGGACACCGTGGCTGCGCAGCGCGCCCTCGAGATCGAGGCCGACGTCGTGCTGGTCGCCAAGAACGGCGTCGACGGCGTCTACGACGCAGACCCGCGCACCAACCCGGACGCGCAGAAGATCGACCGCATCACCTACCAGGAGGCGCTCCAGCAGGGTCTGAAGGTCGTGGACTCCACGGCATTCAGCCTGTGCATGGACAACGACATGCCGATGCAGGTGTTCGGCATGGAGCCCGCCGGCAACGTGACGGCCGCCATCCTCGGTGCCGACCTCGGCACCGTCGTCAGCAACTAAGCTTTCCCTCAAGTACCTTCCAGAAGGAGTCACCGTGATCGCGGATGTCCTGTCCGATGCCGCTGCCCGCATGAGCAAGGCGGTCGAAGTCGCCAAAGACGACTTCTCCTCCGTGCGAACGGGTCGTGCGAACCCCCAGCTCTTCCAGAAGATCATGGTGAGCTACTACGGCACGCCGACGCCGCTGGCCCAGCTGGCCTCTCTCGCGAACCCCGAGGCCCGCACGCTCGTCGTGACGCCCTACGACAAGAGCGCCCTGCGCGACATCGAGCAGGCTATCCGCGACACCCCGAACCTCGGCGCCAACCCGTCGAACGACGGCAACATCATCCGGGTCACCCTTCCCGAGCTCACGGCTGACCGCCGCAAGGAGTTCGTCAAGATCGTTCGCGGAAAGGGCGAGGACGCCAAGGTGTCGGTTCGCAACATCCGCCGCAAGGCGAAGGACGAGCTCGACGCGCTCAAGAGCGAGGTCGGCGATGACGAGGTGGCGCGCGGCGAGAAGGAACTCGAGCAGGTGACCAAGACGCACGTCGACGCGATCGACGACGCACTCAAGCGCAAGGAAGCCGAACTCCTCGAGGTCTAGGGCCCATGTCCGCTCCTGAAGATCCTGCGCCGCGGCCCCAGACGCCGCGGCGCAAGCGCGATGTGAAACGTGACGAGGTCCGCGCCCAGGTGAAAGCCACCCGCGCTGACATCGAGCGGCAGCTGGAATCCACCCGGGCCGATATCGAGCGCCAGTTCGAGGCGACGCGCGGCAGGATCGGTGCGACGAGCGAGAAGATCCAGGCTCGCACGGGTCGGAACCTGATCCTCGCCATCCTCATCGGCCTGGTGCTGGGGCTGGCGATGCTGTTCAGCCTCATCGTGGTGAAAGAGCTCTTCCTGCTCTTCGGTGCCATCATCGTGTTCTTCACCTCCTACGAACTGAGCCAGGGTCTGCGCAAGTCCGGGCGCATGGTGCCGATCATCCCCGTGGTGTTCGCCACCGTCGCCATGATACCGATGACCTGGTTGTGGTCGGGGGTCGGTCAGTGGCTGGGTCTCATCGGCGGAATCGCGCTGGTCACTCTCTGGCGGCTCGTCGAGAGCGTGCTGCCCGGCCGGC
The DNA here is from genome assembly GCF_001422325.1 of Leifsonia sp. Leaf264. Classification (GTDB taxonomy): domain Bacteria; phylum Actinomycetota; class Actinomycetes; order Actinomycetales; family Microbacteriaceae; genus Orlajensenia. Next base: position 267,618 of record NZ_LMMR01000001.1, on the reverse strand, counting down.
GGGTGGCCGGATCGTCACTGCTCCGCGATGTCGGCTCCGGCATCTTCGTCATGGTCTATGTGGCGCTGTTCATGAGCTTCACCGTGCTGCTGCTCGCCCGTGACGGCGGTGAGTACTGGATCCTGGCGTTCCTCATCCTCGTGATCGCGGTGGACACCGGCGCCTACGCCAGCGGGCTCTCGTTCGGGCGGCATCCGATGGCCCCTCGAATCAGCCCGAAGAAGACGTGGGAGGGCTTCGCCGGCGCCGTTGCGGCCAGCCTCATCGGCGGAGTCCTGCTCGCGACCCTCATGCTGCAGATGCCGTGGTGGTTCGGCCTGGTGTTCGGCGTCGCCATCGTGCTCTCGGCGACCATCGGCGACCTCGCGGAGTCCCTCCTCAAGCGCGATCTCGGCATCAAGGACATGAGCTCCTGGCTGCCCGGCCACGGCGGGTTCCTCGATCGTCTCGACTCGATCCTGCCGTCGGCCGTGATCACGTACGCGTTGTTCCTCATCTTCGCCTGATCTGTTTGGCAGAATGTTCCCGTGAGCACCACTTTCCCCCGCGCCGCCAGAGGCAAGCCCGGCTACAACGTCGATCAGGTCGAGGCCTTCCTCGCGGATGCCCGGGTCGCGTATGACGCCGACCCCGCTGTGGCGACGATGGTGGCCGACGACATCCGTCGCACTGCGTTCTCCATGCAGAAGGGCGGGTACTCGACCCAGCACGTCGACGCTGCGCTCGAACGCCTCGAAGACGCCTTCGCGGCGCGCGAGCGCGATCGTGCCCTGCAGGACGCCGGGAACGAGGAGTGGTACCGGGAGGCGCGCCAGACGGCGCAGGTCATCCTCAACCGCCTGGATCGGGCCAAGGGCCACAGGTTCCAGCGCACCAGCTTCCTCACCGAGGGCTACAGCACGGCCGACGTCGACAAGTTCGCGGCCAAGCTCACGCGCTACTTCCAGGACGGTTACGCCCTCACCGTCGACGACGTGCGCACCGCGGTCTTCCGTCCTCAGCGTGGCGGCTACCGCGAGGCCCAGGTCGACATCGTCCTCGACAGCGTCGTCGACGTCATGCTCGCCGTCCGCTGACACACCCCGCCCCGAATTTGGTCCCCGACGCCCGATCTGGGCTAGCATCGAGGAATCGTGGGTAGGCATACAGGAGAACTCGTCACCGTCAAGACCGCAGTGGCGGTCGCGACTCCGGTGAATCGACCCGCCCCTGTGCGCCGGCGGTCCAGGTCGCACGCGGCCCTCTTCGCCTTCGCATTCGCGGCCAGCGCCGCCTTCATCCTCGTGAACGTCGTCGACCCGTATTCTGGCGCGACGGCCTCTCCGTACTTCCGGGTACCCCAGGCCTACGACCCCTCCGACGTGCAGGCCCTCGATGTCGCCGGAGACTTCGAGGTCACCATCCAGCGCGACGGCTACGACGTCACGGCCAAGCCGGAGCCTGAACCCGTCATCATCGAGCCTGCTGCCGTCGAGGAGGAGGAGTCGAGCTCCGGCTGGGCGCCTCCAGCCGGCAACCCCGACCCGGGCACGGCGCAGGCCATCGCATTGGAGATGGTGCACGCCCGCGGCTGGGGAGACAACGAGTTCAGCTGTCTCGTCGCCCTCTGGGACCGCGAGTCGGGCTGGAACGTCTACGCGAGCAACGGTTCCAGCGGTGCCTACGGCATCCCGCAGGCCTTGCCCGGATCGAAGATGGGCAGCGCCGGTGGCGACTGGGAGACCAATCCGGCCACGCAGATCGCCTGGGGTCTGGGCTACGTGGCCGACCGCTACGGCAGCCCCTGCGGCGCCTGGGCGCACTCCGAGGACGCTGGCTGGTACTGAGCCACGCCCCTCTAGACTGGACCCATGCCCCGTTCGAACCGTCCGCCGCAGCGCGGACGAGGCCGCGGGGATGACGAGCCCGACGCCGATCTCACTCGTCTGATGGCGGGTTGGCGTCGCACCGAGAGCAAGCGCGACGGCAGCTGGAACGTGCAGCCCGTGTCGAGCGTGCAAGCCGTCAAGAGCTACATCTGCCCGGGATGCTCGCTGGCCATCGACCCCGGAATCGCCCACGTCGTCGCCTGGCGCGCGGATGCGCTGCTCGGCGATGAGGCTGCGCTGGCCGACCGGCGCCATTGGCACAACCACTGCTGGCGCATCCGGTGACGGATGCAGCACGAGACGAGGACCCGATGACCGACACAGCCGTGCAGGAGATCCGCGGGGGCATCGACCTCCCGAGCATCCGCGAGGACATCGAGCTGCACACCAGCGACGGGCTGACACTGGTGGGGGAGTTGGCCATGCCCGTCGGCCGGCCGCCCGTCGCCACCCTCGTGACCCTGCATCCGTTGCCCACGCACGGCGGCTACATGGACTCGCACATCCTGCGGAAGGCTGCCGGTCGGCTGCCTGCCCTCGCCGACCTCGCCGTGCTGCGGTTCAACACCCGGGGCACGACGTCGCCTCGCGGCACGAGCGATGGCGCGTTCGGCGACGGAGTGACCGAGAGCGAGGACGTGGCAGCGGCGATGGACTTCGTCGCGGAGCGGGGACTGCCGCACCCCTGGCTCGTCGGTTGGTCATTCGGCACCGAACTCGCCCTCAAGCACGGCCTCGAGCATCCGATCGACGGCGCCATCCTGCTGTCGCCACCCCTCCGCCGCACCAGCCCGAGCGAGTTGGCCCGCTGGGCGGGCAGCGGACATCCCCTGGTGGCCCTGGTTCCCGAACACGACGATTTCCTGCAGCCGGCCGAGGCGTTCGTGAAGTTCGCAGCGGTTCCCGAGGCGGAGGTCATCGCGGTCGATGATGCGAAGCATCTCTGGGTGGGAGAGACGCAGACCCGCCGCGTGCTCGAGGAGATCGTGCGCGTGGTGAATCCGACTGCTCTGCCGCTCCCGACCCAGTGGCCGGCCGGCTAGACCAGCCGCAGGCGCAGCCGCAGCCTGATCGCGACGGAAGGCGCCGTCGGGTCAGAGCTCGTTTTGGCGGGGGATCACGACCTGCTTGATGATCAGGATGATCGACGCCGCTATCGGGATGGCGACGAGGGCTCCGAGGAGCCCCAGCAGGGCGCCTCCGGCGAGGGCCGCGATGACGACCACCGAGCCCGGGATCGAGACGGCCCGGCTCATGATGCGCGGGCTCAGCACGTATGCCTCGACCTGCATGTACACCAGGTAGTAGATGCCGGCGACGAGAGCCGTCAGGGGCGAGCCCAGGCCCGGGATCAGGCAGACCAGCACGATGATGATCGACGCGGAGATCGTTCCGACGAGGGGGATGATCGACAGGAAGAAAGCGACGAATGCGAGGACGGCCGGGAACGGAGCCTGGATGATCGACAGGAAGATGAAGCTGAGCACACCGTTGATCAGGCCGAGGCCGACCTGACCGACGACGAAACGGCCGACGGACGAGGTGATCTGCTCGGTCAGGTCGGAGAATCGCTCGCGCTTCGATGCTGGCACGAGCTGGTACGCCGCGCGCTTGATGGACCCGAGCGACGCGGTGAAGTAGAGCGTGAGGATGAGCACGATCACGACGGCGAACAGCCCGGCCCCGATCCCGAGGCCGACGGCCAGCACACCGCCGGCCAGGTCGCCGATCTTCGTGGGATCGGCGACGAAGTCGTTGATCGACTTGGTGACGCTGTCGGCGATCAGCTGCACGTTGAACGCCGGGAACTGGTCCTGCAGCTGGTCGATGAAGTCGGGGCTCGCGACCCGCTCGACGATGGTCGGGATCTGGGTGATGAACTTCGACGTCTCGGCGACGATGATCGGCACCACTAGGAGTACCAGCCCGGCGACCAGGCTGAGGACTCCTACGAGGACGACGAGGATGGCGGACCACCGCGGCCAGCGCTTCGACTCGAGCCAGGAGACGACGGGGTCGAGTCCGAGGGCCAGGAACAGGGCGGCGCCGACGTAGGTGAGGATCGTCGACAGCTGAACCACCGAGAAGATGATCAGCAGGCCGACGCCCACACCGAGGGTACCGATCAGGCCGAGCCTGAAGGCGTTCTGGATCTTCACTGACGTCGAGTTCGGGCTCTGCCGCGGCTACTCGCCGTCTGCCCGCACCTGCTCGGCCTGCTTGAGCACGCTGCGCAGGCTCTCGAAGTAGCCGGCGACGGCGTCGCGCTCGATGCGGATCTGCGAGAGGCGGTCCTCTGCGTCGGACACCAGGGCGCGAGTGCGCTCCTCGGCCTCGGCGATGGTCGCCTTGGCGCGGGCCTCGGCCTCGCTCACGGCGTCGGCTGCATCCGACTCCGCCTGCGACACGAGGGCACGCGACTCGGCCTTGGCCTCGGTGTCGAGGCGGTCGGCCTCTGCGCGGTTGTCCTTGGTGCGCGCGATGGCCTCCGCGAGCTGGGCGTTGGCGTCGTCGAGGAACTTCTGCGTCTGCGAGACGGCCTCCTGGTGGCGGGCGAGGTGCTCCTGCTCGGCCTCGTCGCGACGGGCCTTGAGCTCGACGTCGAGGTCGATGCGTGCCTGCTCGGTCTCGCGGCGCAGCTTGCCGACCTCGTGGTCGGCCTTCTTGCGCATGGCCGACAGCTGGTTCTCCAGGTCGATGCGAGCCTGCTCGGCGTCGGCCTCGAAGTCGGCCTTGGCCTGGTCGTGCTCGAGGGCCAGATCGGCCCGGGACTGTTCGACGTCGGCGTCGTGGCGGGCGCGGAGCCTGCCCAGCTCGTGCTCGAGGCGCTGCTTGGCGGCCTCGGACTCGCGGGCGAGGTCGGTCTTGGCCTGCTCGCGCTCGAGTCCGAGTTCAGCGCGCGTGGCGTCGATCTCGCGCTGCAGGTCTGTGCGCTGCTGGCTGAGCTCGTGGTCGAGGGCCGTGCGAGCCTCGGCGATCTCGGCCTCGATGCGCTGGCGGGCCTCGCCGCTCTCGCGCTCGAGGTCGAGGCGGGCCTGCTCGGTCTCGCGGGCGAGGTCGATGCGTGCCTGCTCGGTCTCCCGGGCGAGTGTCGCGCGAGCCTGGTCCAGCTCGAGTGCCACTTCGGCGCGGGTCTGCTCGGTCTCCTGGGCGAGTCCGGCTGCGGCCTCGCGGGCCTCGGATGCCTCGCGGTTGGCGACGACGCGGATCTCGGCCGCCTCGTGCTCGGCCTCGGCGCGGATGGCTGCGGTCTCGCGCTTGGCCGTGGCGCGCAGCTCGGCCGCCTCGGTGGCGATCGCGCCACGGATGGCGGAGGCGTCGCGTGCGGCATCCTGGGTCAGCAGCTCCTGCTGTTCGCGAGCACGGGTGACGACGTCGTCGGCCTCGATGCGGGCGTCGTCGAGGATGCGCGCAGCCTTGCCTCGGGCGTCGTTGAGTACGCGCTCGGCCTGGTCGGTGGCTTGGCTGCGGATCTTCTCGACCTCGCCCGATGCTGAGTTGCGCAGCTTCTCGGCATCGATGTCGGCCTGCGCGATGAGGCGCGTCGACTGCTCCTCGGCGACCCGGAGGGTGTTCTCGAGCTTCGTGCCGAGACCGGAGAAGGTGGGACTGCCGACCTCCTCGAGCTCTGCGCTCAACTCGTCGATGCGGGCGTTCAGCCGCTTGATGTCCTTCGCAGCCTCGGTCGCGTGGTTGTTGGACGTGATCACGTCGCGGCGGAGTCCCTGGATGACCTTGTCGACCTCGTCGCGGTCGTATCCGCGGAAGACCTGGGTGAACTCTGTCTCGTCGGCCACTTCATACTCCTTGTCGATGCGGCAGCCGGGGGAGAGCATGCGCGCCTCCGACGATTTTAGTGGGTGCGGATACCTCTTCGCATACGACCCCGTCCGGGGCGGGTGGGGAGGCCTGAGGCGACTCTCAGGAGTCGATCGGTTAGTCTGAGGGGTCTGTGCATCCGGCACACGAGGAGAGTTCTTACGTGCGATTCGTTCTAGCCATTGCGGCGTTCTTCGTCGCGGCAGTGATGATCGCGTTCGGCATCGCCCAGCGCACAGTGCTGCTCGAACCGTCGAGCGTCACGCTCGAGGTCAGCACCCAGGACGGCGATTCCTACGCCGTCATCGACGCGAGCGCCCTCCTCGCCCACCCCGGCGCACAGACTGTGCGCGCCTCAGGATCCGGCCCCGTGATCATGGCCCTGGGCCGTGAAGCCGATGTCACGGCGTGGATCGGCGACGAGCCGTTCGACACCGTGCGCTACGACGCCAAGGCGAATGAGCTCACCACGAAGGCCCCGGGGTCCACCTCGACTCCGACTCCCACTCCCACGCCGACGTCCGAATCCACGACCAGCCCCGGTTCGGCATCGCCGACGCCGTCAGCCCCGGCAGCCGACGCCGCTGCGAAGGCTCCCGCCGACGCCGATCCCACAGCCAACCCCGCCGGAAGCGACCTGTGGCTCGAGGAGTACACGGGCACCGGCAGCGTGTCGGCGACCATGAGCATCCCCGAGGGGTACTCCCTTCTCGTCGCCGGCGACGGCACCACCCCGGCGCCGTCCAAGATCACCATCACGTGGCCGCTGGACAACTCGACTCCGTGGGCCGGGCCGCTCATCGTCGGCGGCCTCATCCTGCTGCTGCTCGGCCTCGTGAGCTACCTGCTGGCCCTGCTGCACCTGCGTCGGTCGCGCCGCCCCCGTCGCAACATGCCGAAGGGACCACGGATGCCGAGACTGCCGCGGGCGCCGAAGCCGAAGACCATCAAGGCCGTCACCGGGAACGGTGGACGCCGCAGCATCGGGCGTGCCCCGCGCATCGCCGTCGTGCCCGTCGTGCTCGTCGCCGGGCTGGCCCTGAGCGGATGCTCGGCCGACTACTGGCCGACGTTCGCTCCTGCTCCGACCACGTCGGCGTCAGCCTCGGCCACGTCGGAGGCCACGCCGGATCCCGTCGCCGATGAGGACATCAAGCCGCCGGCGGTCACTGTGCCGCAGCTGGAGCGCATCGTGCGGAAGATCGCGGTGCTGGCCGGCGACGCCGACAAGAACCTCGATGTCGACGCGATCAAGACCCGGTTCACCGGTCCGGCGCTCGAGCTGCGCGAATCCAACTACAAGGTGCGCGCCACCCTGCCCGATTATGCAGCGCCCGACGCCATCCCCGCCGCGCCTGTCGTCGTCACGGCCCCGCAGCAGACCGACGCCTGGCCGCGCGTCGTGATGACTGTCATCCAGAACCAGGACGACCCGACGACCAAGCCGACGGCGCTCGTCATGACCCAGGCGTCGCCCCGTGAGAACTATCTCGTGCGCTACGCGGTCTCGCTCACGGCGGATGCCACGGTTCCCGGTCTCGCGCCGGCCGTGATCGGTTCCCCGATCGTCGCCCCGGACTCCGAGTTCCTGCTGCTGCCGCCCGAGCAGGTGTCGACCGCCTACGCCGACATCCTGCTGAAGGGTGACAAGAGCGAGTACTACGACCTGTTCGACACCGAGAACGATCCGCTCATCGCCCAGGTCGGAGTCGCCAAGAAGGACGAGCGTCGCGCAGCGCTTCCGGCGACGGCGTCGATCGACTTCACGAACTCCGTCGGCTCGGGCCTGACCATCGCCCTCGCCACGAACGACTCGGGTGCCGTGGTCACGGCCAACATCAACGAGACCGAGACCGTGAAGCCGACGGATGGCGGTACGGTTTCGCCGCAGAACGCCGCCAAGGCCTATTCGGGCGTCGAGAACTCCGCCAAGGGCGTCACTCAGACCTACGGCGACCAGATCCTGTTCTACGTTCCGCCTGCGGGCTCGACCGAGAAGATCAAGCTTCTCGGGTTCTCACAGGGACTCATCTCTGCCTCGGAGGTACCGTGACCAATCTGCCCCCCGTGCCGTCCCGCCTGAGCGGCGCCGTCGACCTGTCGTCTCTCGCCAACCGGCCGCAGCCCGGCGCGCCGGGGGCAGCACCAGTAGCCGCGGCCGCGGGTGCTCCCGGCGCTGCCGTGCAGGTTCCGAGCCTCGTGCTCAACGGCACCGACGAGAACTTCGGCGAGGTGCTCGAGCTCTCGCAGCACGTTCCGGTCATCGTCGACCTCGCCGCCGATTGGGCCGAGGAGTCCGTGGCGTTCACCGCCGTGCTGCAGAAACTCGTGCGCAGCTTCGGCGGACGCTTCGTGCTGGCCACGGTGCAGGCCGAGGCCAACCCCCAGCTCGCGCAGGCCTTCAGGGTGGAGTCGGTTCCCACCACGGCGGCCATCGTGGCAGGCCAGCCCGTTCCCCTCTTCGCCGGCGTCGTTCCCGAGGAGCAGGCTCGTGGTGTTCTCGAGCAGGTGCTGCAGTTGGCCGCCCAGAACGGTGTCACGGGCACGGCATCCGCTCTCGACGCGGATGCCGCAGCAGAGGCAGCAGAACCCGTCGAGAAGCCGCTGCCGCCGCATCACGCCGAGGCCTACGCCGCCATCGAGGATGGCGACTACCCGGCCGCGATCGGACACTACAAGACGGCCATCGCCCAGAACCCCGCCGACCGTGAGGCCGTCGCCGGCCTCGCCCAGGTGAGCCTGCTCTTCAGGTTGCAGGGGAAGACGATCGACCAGATCCGCAACGGAGCCGCTGCCGCTCCCGACGACCTCGACGCTCAGCTCGACGTGGCCGACCTCGATCTCTCGGGCGGTCACATCGACGACGCCTTCGACCGGTTGCTCACGCTGTTCCCGAAGCTGGATGCCGCGGGCAAGAACCGCGTACGCGAGCGACTGCTGGAGCTGTTCGAGGTCGTCGGCCTCGAGGACCCGCGAGTGGCGCCGGCACGTCGGCGGTTGACCGGGCTGCTGTACTGACGCTCTTCGCTCCGCTGATCGAGTAGCGCCCGAGCGGAGCGAGGACGCGTATCGAGATCACCGACAACGCCTGCGTGGCGCTGAAAGTGGTCTCGATACGGCTGCTCGCTCCGCTCGCGGCCCACTCGACCAACGGGTGAGCTACCGCCGCAGCTTCAGCCAGAGCCCGCCGAGCGGCGGCAGCGTGACCGCGGCCGAGGCCGGTCGCCCGGCCCACGGTGTGGCCGTCGCCTCGACTCCGCCCAGGTTGCCGACTCCCGAACCGCCGTAGGCTTCGGCATCCGTGTTCATGATCTCGTCCCAGCGACCGGTGAACGGCAGTCCGACGCGGTAGTCGCTGTGCGGGTTGCCGGCGAAGTTCATGACGCAGGCGATGACGTCGCCGCTGCGGTCACGACGGAGGAACGAGACGACGTTCTGCTCGGCGGCGCCGCCGTCGATCCACTCGAAGCCGCTGGAATCGTTGTCGAGGGCCCACAGGCTCGGGTTATCGCGGTAGACCCTGTTGAGGGCGCCGACGAGATCGAAGAGGCCGCGGTGGCTGGGCTGGTCGAGCACCCACCAGTCGAGTCCGCGTTCCTCGCTCCACTCCGAGGGCTGGCCGAACTCCTGCCCCATGAACAGGAGCTGCTTGCCGGGGTGGGCCCACATGAAGGCGAGGTACGCGCGCACGTTGGCGAGCTTCTGCCAGTGGTCGCCCGGCATCTTCGCCAGCAGTGAGCCCTTGCCGTGCACGACCTCGTCGTGACTGATCGGCAGCATGAAGTTCTCGCTGAAGGCGTAGAGGAACGAGAAGGTGATCTCGCTGTGGTGGTAGGACCTGTACATCGGGTCCTCCTGGATGTACTGGAGCGAGTCGTGCATCCAGCCCATGTTCCACTTGAAGCCGAAGCCGAGACCGCCGGCCGAGGTCGGCGCCGTGACTCCCTGCCAACTCGTCGACTCCTCGGCGATCATCACGACGCCAGGGTTCCGCTTGTAGGCCGTCGCCGTCGCCTCCTGCAGGAACGAGATCGCCTCGAGGTTCTCACGTCCTCCGTGGATGTTCGGCTCCCACTCGCCCTCCTTGCGGGAGTAGTCGAGGTAGAGCATCGAGGCGACCGCGTCGACGCGCAGGCCGTCGACGTGGAACTCCTCGAGCCAGAACAACGCGTTCGCGACGAGGAAGTTGCGCACCTGGCGGTGACCGAAGTCGAACACCAGCGTGCCCCAGTCCTTCTGCTCGCCGCGGCGGGGGTCGGGGTGCTCGTAGAGCGGGGCGCCGTCGAAGTTGGCGAGGGCCCACTCGTCCTTCGGGAAGTGCCCGGGAACCCAGTCCATGAGCACGCCGATGCCGGCCTGGTGCAGCCGATCGATGAGGTAGCGCAGGTCGTCGGGGTGGCCGTAGCGGCTGGTCACGGCGTAGTAGCCGGTGACCTGGTAGCCCCACGATCCGCCGAACGGATGCTCGGCCAGCGGCATGAACTCCACGTGCGTGAAGCCCAGCTCGTTCACGTACTCGATGAGTTGGTCGGCGGCGTCGCGATAGTTCAGCCCGGGGCGCCAGGAACCGAAGTGCAGCTCGTAGACGCTCATGGGGTCGTCGTGCACGTCGTGGGCGGCGCGGTTCGCCATCCACTCGCCGTCGTTCCAGGTGTAGGAGGACTCTCCGATGACGGATGCCGTTGCCGGCGGAACCTCCGTGTACCTGGCCATCGGGTCGGCGCGCCGCACCCACTCGCCGCCCTGGGTGAGCAGTTCGAACTTGTAGGCGCTGCCGGGGTGCAGTTCGGGAACGAAGATCTCCCAGACCCCCGACCCGCCCATGCTGCGCAGCGAGTGCTGGGTGCCGTCCCAGCCGTTGAAGTCGCCGATGACGCGCACGGCGCGGGCGCGGGGCGCCCACACGGTGAAGGAGGTGCCGCGGGTGCTGGCCGTGACGCCGAGGTGGTCGCGGTAGTGCGCCCCCAGCACGTCCCAGAGCCGCTCGTGCCTGCCCTCGCCGATGAGGTGGAGATCGAGTTCGCCGATGGATGGCAGGTAGCGATACGGGTCGTCGGCGATCCAGTGAGTGCCATCGGCGTAGAGAGTGTCGAGCAGGTAGTCCTGCACTCCGAGCACGCTGACGCCCTGCCAGATACCGTGGCCGATGTGCGCCAGTTCGATGTGGGCGCCGGAGGGCAGCACGGCGTGGACGCTCTCGGCGAGCGGACGCAGCGCCCGGATGACAGTGGCCGGGTCGCCGACGCCGGCTGCGTCGACGAGGTGCTGGCCCAGCACGGAGTGCGGGTCGAAGTGGCTGCCGGCGGCGAGGGTGGCCAGCAGTTCGGGGGAGAGCTCGGGCAGGCCCAGGGCGACCTCGGCGTCGTCTCGTGTCATGCGGGGAGTCCCTTCGATGCTGCATCCGTCGTCGAGACGGGGCGGACGTGCAGGATGTGCACGGGGGTGGTGAACGAGTCGAGGCGCACATAGTTGTGGGCACCCCAGGTCCAGGCCGACCCCGTGACGAGGTCGTGCACCTCGAACGATGCGTCGGCGTCGAGGCCGAACGCTGTCGGGTCCAGGTGCACCGTGGTCTCGCGGACGGAGTGCGGGTCGACGTTGGCGACCACGATGATCGAGTCGGACTCGCCCGTCGGCGTGAAGGCGCCGTCGAGGTGCTTGGAGAACACCAGCACGGAGTCGTCGTCGCTGGCGTGGAAACGGATGTTGCGCAACTGGCCGAGCGCCGGATGCGTCGAGCGGATGTGGTTCAGGATGCCGATGAAGAGTGCGAGGGACCGCTCCGACTTCTCCGCTGCCGCGAAGTCGCGGGGCTTGTACTCGTACTTCTCGTTGTCGATGGCCTCCTCAGCGCCCGGGCGGGCGACGGCCTCGAACAGTTCGAAGCCCGAGTAGACACCCCAGGTCGGGGCCATGGTCGCGGCGAGGGCGGCGCGGATGGTGAAGGCGGCGGGACCACCGAACTGCAGGTACTCGGTGAGAATGTCCGGCGTGTTCACGAACAGGTTCGGTCGAAGGAAGTCGGCCGTCTCGGTCGACAGGGAAGTGAGGAACTCCTCGAGCTCCTCCTTCGTGTTGCGCCAGGTGAAGTAGGTGTACGACTGCTGGAAGCCGACCTTCGCGAGGCCCTGCAGCAGCGCCGGCCTGGTGAAGGCCTCGGCGAGGAACACGATGTCGGGGTTCTCGGCGTTCACCGTGCCGATGAGCCACTCCCAGAAGTCGAGCGGCTTCGTGTGCGGGTTGTCGACTCGGAAGATGCGTACACCCTGGGCGATCCAGTGCCTGATCAGCCGCAGCGACTCCTGGCGGATGCCCTCGGGGTCGTTGTCGAAGTTGATCGGGTAGATGTCCTGGTACTTCTTGGGCGGGTTCTCGGCGAAGGCGATGGTCCCGTCGGGCAGCGTGGTGAACCACTCCGGATGCTCCGTCACCCACGGGTGATCCGGCGACGCCTGCAGGGCGAAGTCGAGGGCGATCTCGAGGCCGGCGTCCCGCGCCTTGCCGACGAAGTAGCGGAAGTCGGCGAGGGTGCCGAGGTCGGGGTGGATCGCGTCGTGCCCGCCCTCGGCCGAACCGATCGCCCACGGCGAGCCCGGATCGTTCGGACCGGCGTCGAGGGTGTTGTTCGGGCCCTTGCGGAACGCGCGGCCGATGGGGTGGATGGGCGGCAGGTAGAGGACGTCGAAGCCCATCGCGGCCACGCCGGGAAGCCGCTTGGCCGCCGTGCGGAACGTACCGCTCTTCCATGACCCGTCGGGCAGCTTCTTCGCGCCCTCGGAGCGCGGGAAGAACTCGTACCAGGAGCCACGGCCGGCCCTGGTGCGTTCGACGCGGATCACGCGCTGCGCCGAGTGCGTCTCGAGGCTCGCCACCGGATACCTCCCGATGATCTCGTGCAGTCGGGGATCGGCCGACACGGCCAGGCGTGCGGCATCGGTCCTCGCCACGTCGTTCAACTTCTTCGCAGCGGCGCTCAGCAGGCGGCGATCGGCGAGCGGGCGAGCCTTGTCGGCACCAGCGCCGGCGAGGAGCTGGGCGCCGATGGTGAACATGAGCTCGACGTCGACACCGGCGGGTACCTTGAGCTCGGCGTTGTGCACCCAGGTCTCGAAGTCGTCGGCGAAGGCGCGCACCCGCCACGTCCACTCGCCCTGCACGTCGAGCTGCACCTGCGCCTCCCAGCGGTCGGTGCCGGCCGCGAGGGGCTTCATCCGGTGGACCGAAGCCGCCCCGGTCGGGTCGGTGATGACGAGCTCGACGCCGATGAGATCGTGGCCCTCGCGGAAGGCCGTCGCACGGAACGGCACCACCTCGCCGACGAAGGCCTTCGCCGGCCAGAGATCGTCGTTGATCTGCGGCGAGAGGTCGAGAACGGGGATACGGCCTGCTGACACTGTTGTGAAGCTCACTGTCCGACCGTAGCGCGATCGGGGCACGGCGCGCTGAGGCTTGACGTTTACACGCCGGTCACATCACGGCCATAGGGTGAGTCGGGTGAAGGCCATCCGCAAGTTCACCGTCCGTGCCGTCCTCCCCGAGCGCCTCGGCGCGCTGGAAGCCCTCGCCGGCAACCTCCGCTGGTCATGGCATGAGCCGACCAGACGCCTGTTCGAACGGATCGACCCCACCGTCTGGCGTGCCGTCGGCAACGATCCGATCGCCCTGCTCGGCGAGGTCAGTCGCGAGCGGCTCGACGAGCTCGCCGCCGACGACGGCTACGTCGGCTGGGCCGAGCAACTGCGGGACGAGCTGACCTCGTATCTGGAGGAGCCGCGCTGGTACCAGCACCTCGAGGGGGAGAAGCCGGCCCGCATCGCCTACTTCTCGCCGGAGTTCGGCATCGCAGCGACGCTGCCGCAGTACTCGGGCGGCCTCGGCATCCTCGCCGGTGATCACCTGAAGAGCGCATCGGACCTGGGGATCCCGCTCGTGGCCGTCGGCCTGTTCTACAAGGCGGGCTACTTCACCCAGGCCATCTCGGCCGACGGATGGCAGCTCGAGAGCTACCCGGCCCTCGACCCCGACGGCCTTCCGCTCGCAGTGCTGCGCCGCCCCGACCGCTCGCCGCTGCAGATCTCCATCGCGCTGCCCGACGGCCGTGCCCTACACGCCCGCATCTGGCAGGCCGCCGTCGGTCGGGTGCGCCTGCTGCTGCTCGACACCGACATCCCCGAGAACGCCGACGACCTGCGCCAGATCACGGACAGGCTGTACGGCGGTGGCGGAGAGCACAGGCTCCTGCAGGAGATCCTGCTGGGCATCGGCGGGGTGCGCGCCGTGCTCGCCTGGTCGGAGCTGACCCGCACCGAGGCACCGGAGGTGTTCCACACCAACGAGGGCCACGCCGGCTTCCTCGGCCTCGAGCGCATCGCCGGTCTCATCGGCGAGGGCCTGTCGTTCCCCGAGGCGCTCGAGGTCGTGCGCGCGGGAACCGTGTTCACCACTCACACCCCGGTTCCAGCGGGCATCGACCGCTTCGATGCCGCTCTCATCACCCGCTACTTCTCCACCGACCTCCTGCCGGGAGTACAGGTCGACGACGTGCTCGCGCTCGGAGCCGAGTCGTACGACGGCGGGACGAAGGACGTCTTCAACATGGCCGTGATGGGGCTCCGGCTGGCGCAGCGTGCCAACGGCGTGTCGAAGCTGCACGGACAGGTGAGCCGCGGCATGTTCTCGGGCCTCTGGCCGGGGTTCGACCCCGCCGACGTGCCGATCGGTTCGGTCACCAACGGCGTGCACGCGCCGACCTGGACGAATCCCCGGTTGCTCGACCTCGCCGAGCGCACCTTCGGAACCTCCGACACGACCGCCGTCGACTGGACGTCGAACGAACTCACCGACCTCGACCTCTGGGCGGTGCGCAATGCCATGCGCGCGGACCTCGTCGAGGACGCCCGGCGCCGCACGGCGAAGTCCTGGCGCAGCCAGAACCCGACTGGCCCGGTACCGGCGTGGACGGGCGAGGTGCTCGACCCCGACGTCCTCACCATCGGCTTCGCGCGCCGCGTGCCAACGTACAAGCGCCTCACGCTGATGCTGCATGATCGCGACAGGCTGCGCGCCCTGCTCACCCACCCTGATCGGCCGATCCAGATCGTGGTCGCGGGCAAGTCTCATCCGGCGGACGACGAGGGCAAGAGGCTCATCCAGGAGCTGGTGCGGTTCGCCGCCGAGCCCGAGATCCGCGGGCGCCTCGTGTTCCTGCCCGACTACGACATCGCCATGGCCCAGACGCTGTATCCGGGAACCGATGTCTGGCTCAACAACCCGCTCCGGCCGCTGGAGGCCTGCGGCACCTCGGGCATGAAGGCAGCGCTCAACGGTGTGCTCAACCTGTCGATCCTCGACGGCTGGTGGGACGAGTTCTTCGACGGCGAGAACGGCTGGGCGATCCCGTCGGCCGAGGTCACCGATCCGGCCGAGCGCGACAGGCGCGAGGCCGAGGCGATGTACGACCTCATCGAGCACGAGATCGCGCCACGGTTCTACGACCGCGACCACGACAGCATCCCGCGCAGCTGGATGCGCTCGATCCGTCACACCCTTCGCACCCTGTCGCCGGCGCTGTCGGCCGACCGCATGGTCGGCGAGTACGTGCAGGCGCTCTACGTTCCCGCCGCTGCCGCCGAGAAGGCCCTCTCCGCAGATCACTTCGAGGGCGGGCGCATGCTGGCGGCCTGGCGAGCGAAGGTCGATGCCGCGTGGCCGGGGGTTTCCGTCGCCCACGTCGAGTCCGGCGGGATGACATCGGTGCCCCAGGTGGGCGACGAGCTGCACCTGCGTGCGCACATCCACCTGGGCGGCCTGACGCCCGGTGACGTGATCGTCGAGGCCGTCTACGGTCGCAGTGGCGAAGGCGACGAGCTCACCGATGTGCAGAGGCTCGCCCTCGAGCCGGTCTCCGGGAACGGTGCGACTCCGGATGCCGGAAAGCCGACGTTGTTCACCGGAACGGTGAAGCTCGGCCGCGCTGGCTCGTTCGGCTACACGGTGCGCGTCGTACCGCACAACGCCCTGATGGCGGCATCCGCCGACCTGGGCCTGATCGCGACGGCGTAGGGCCGCTGGCCGAGTGGTGCCCGCGCGGCCAGCGTTACCGCTGGTCGAGTGGTGCCCGAGCGCAGCGAGGACACGTATCGAGACCACGCCGCACCGTCCCGCACGTCGGGGGGATCTCGATACGTGTGCTCCTTCGTCGCTCGCCACTCGATCAGCAGCTGGTGGCGTCGGCTACTTCGCTATGGCCGCGAACGTCGCGCCGGTGATGGACGCGAGGTCGTCGGGCGCGAGCTCGATGTCGAAGCCGCGGCGCCCGCCCGACACGAACACGGTGTCGAAGAGGATCGCCGTCTCGTCGATCACCGTCGTCAGCGGGGTCTTCTGGCCGATCGGGCTGATGCCGCCGACGATGTAGCCCGACCTGCGTTCGGCGAGCTTCGGATCGGCCATCGCCGCCTTGCCGCCGCCGGCCGCGGCGGCGAGCGCCTTGAGGTCGAGCATCCCCGTCACCGGCACGACAGCCACGACGAGCGTGCCACCGACGTCGGCGACGAGGGTCTTGAACACCTGCTCGGGGTCGAGCCCGAGCTTCTCGGCGGCCTCGGTGCCGAAGTTCGTCGCCCGCGGATCATGCTCGTAGACGTGTGCCGAGAACGCTATGCCCGCCGCGGTCAGGGCCACTGTCGCCGGCGTGCCAGGGGCATCCGTCCGTTTCATCAGTCGTGAGCGCGGTAGAGCTGCATCGACGTGGGGGAGACGGCCAGCTCCTGGCCGGGCACGAACTCGGTCTCGCGGTCGTCGAGGGTGTCGTCGGAGGAGTCCCAGAGCAGCGAGTAGCCGGCAACCCCTTCGTGTTCCGGCAGCGTCACCGAGGTGGGTTCCTCGAGGGCGTGGATGACCAGCAGGATGCGGTTGAACTCTTCGAACTCGGGAGTGGATGCCGCCAAGTACTGAAGCGTGCGCTCGTCGGCGGAGTTCCAGTCGTCCTCCGACATCGACAGCCCCTCGTCGTTGAACCAGTCCATCTGCGAGGCGCTCGGCACGGTCTCGCCGAACATCCCGAAGTTCACGGGGCGCAGCGCCGGATTCTCCCGCCGCAGCTGCAGCAGGCGCTTCGTGACGTCGAAGAGGTCGTTCTGCCAGGCCTCGCGCTTCCAACTCAGCCAGGTGAGCTCGCTGTCCTGGCAGTAGGCGTTGTTGTTGCCGCGCTGGGTGCGCCCGTACTCGTCGCCGGCGGTGAGCATTGGAACCCCGGCTGAGAGCAGCAGGGTGCCGAGCAGGTTGCGCATGGCGCGTCGGCGGGTGTCGAGGATGACGGCATCCGTCGTCGTTCCCTCGACTCCGTGGTTGAAGGAGTTGTTGTTGCTCGATCCGTCGCGGTTGTTCTCGCCGTTGCCCTCGTTGTGCTTCTGGTTGTACGCCGTGAGGTCGGCGAGGGTGAAGCCGTCGTGGGCCGTGATGAAGTTCAGTGAGGCGAGCGGTCCGCGTTCCTGCGAGAAGGTGTTCGCCGACCCGGCGAGCCTGGTCGCGAAGCGGCCGATGCCGCTGCCGGCCGATCCCGTCGCTCGGGCGCGGGCGATGTCACCGAGCCAGAAGTCGCGCATCCTGTCGCGGTAGCGGTCGTTCCATTCCGTCCAGCCGTCGCCGAACGCGCCGGTCTTCCAGCCGTCGGGTCCGATGTCCCACGGCTCCGCTATGAGCTTGCGCTGCGACAGCACGGGGTCGTTCAGGATGCCCTGGAGCAGCGGATGCTGCGCATCGAACGACAGGTCGGCGCCGCGTCCGAGCGTGGCGGCGAGGTCGAACCTGAACCCGTCGATCTGCACCTCCTCGGCCCAGTAGCGCAGGGAGTCGAGCACGAGGTTCTGCGGAGCCTCCTGGCCGAAGTCGAGGGTGTTGCCGCATCCGGTGGTGTCGATGTACCCGCCGTGGGCGTCCTGCCGGTAGTACCCGCGGTTGTCGATGCCGCGCAGGCTCGTGGTCGGGCCGCCGGGTCCCTCCTCGGCGGTGTGGTTGTAGACCACGTCGAGGATCACCTCGATGCCGCCCTTGTGCAGTGCCTTGACCATGCCCTTGAACTCGCGCAGCACGGCGTCGGCCCCGGCGGCCTGGGCCGCATCCGATGCATACGGAGCGTGCGGGGAGAAGAAGCCGAGGGTGTTGTAGCCCCAGTAGTTCTCGAGGCCCTGCTTGATGAGGCGCTGCTCCGAGGTGAAGGCGTGGACCGGGAGAAGCTCGACTGCCGTGACTCCGAGATCCTGGAGGGCGGCGACGGATGCGTCGTGGGCGAGCCCGGCGTAGGTTCCGCGCAGCTCCACCGGAATGTCGGGGTTGAGCTTGCTGAATCCCTTGACGTGCATCTCGTACACGACGGTGTGGTCGAGCGAGGTGCGCGGCGACTCGATGCCCTGCCAGTCGAACTGGTCGTCGACGACGACGGAGCGCCATCCGCTGGCCGATCGGGTGATGCCGCGTCCGTAGGGATCGAGCAGGAGGCGGTCGGGATCGAAGGCGTCGAGAGGGGTACTCGGGCCCGTGGCGCGAACGGCGTACTGACGGCCGGGGGAGAGCGAGCGCGTGCGCGCGAACCACACGTCGCCGTCTCGCGTCATCGGAACCGTCTTGAAGACCCAGTCGGAATCGTTGGTGTCGAACAGGCAGAGTTCCAGCGAGTCGGCGGTCGCGCTCCACACGCGCAATTCGCCTCCGTGCGAGGTCATCCGTACGCCGAGCGGGGCGGAGGGCCGGCCGTGAGTCATGCGATCAACAGTACTGATCATGGCCGGCCACTCCGGACACCGCGCTCCGGTGGCACTCGGAGACGTGGCCGGCTACATCCACTTCCGGCGCTTGAAGATCCAGTACAGCAGCGCGGCGAAGCCGACCATCAGGATGACGGCCATCGGATAGCCGAACGCCCAGTGGAGTTCGGGCATGACGTCGAAGTTCATGCCGTAGACGGCGGCGATCAGGGTGGGGGCGAACAGGATGGCCGCCCATCCCGAGATCTTCTTCATGTCCTCGTTCTGGCGCTGTGCCACGAGGGTCGAGTTCACCGTCAGGATCTGCGACAGGGCGTCCCGGTACTCGCCGACCTTCGAGGTCGCTCGGGTGAGGTGATCCGACACGTCCTCGAGGTAGACCTGCAGTTCGTCGGGGATGTCGTACTTGCCGAATCCCTTCCTCAGACCGTGGAGCACCTCCGTCATCGAGGATGCAGCGTGCTGCATGTCGATGACCTCCTGGCTGAGCCTGTAGATGCGCTCGGCCACAGCGGCGTCACCGCTGAACACCTGGCGTTCGATCTGCTCCATGTCGATCGCCAGCCCCTGCAGTACGGGCGAGTAGCCGTCGACGATGGCATCGAGCAGCCTGTAGACGACGGCCTCGGGGCCGAGTCTGAGCAGGTTCTCATCGGCGAGCAGGGTGCGCTCTCGGCGGTCCGAGCTCATCACCTCGTTCTCGTCGAAGTTCGTTCCGTCGGTCCCGTCGATCCATCGGGCGTCCTGGCACAGCACGGCGACGGCGCCGGGCCGCACGAGCAGGTGGAACTCGGCGAAATCGACCTCCTCCACGTCGTCGATGTAGCGCGCTGATCGCACCACGAGGAAGAGCACGTCTCCGTAGCGGTCGAGCTTGGGTCGTTGGTGGGCGTGGAGGAGGTCTTCCACGAGCAGCGGATGCAGTCCCCACGCGTCGGCGAGTTCCGTCGTCGCGGCCGGCGTCGGGGCGGGGTAGAAGAACATCGTCATGCGGTCGGGAGCGGCATCGGCGAACCGCAGTCCGTCGGCCACGGTCGCGCCACTCGGCGCGGGCACCGGGCACCCATCGGTGACGTAGCGGGTGAGGTGAGGGGTCGGGGCCGTCTCGACCTGGCCGCCGCCGCGCCGTCGACGCGGATCGATGCGCCGATTCGGCGTCGCCTCGGTTCGTCGCGCGAACATCCGTCGCCCCTTTCGCCTTCTCCGGTCAGACTACGGCGTGAGCGTCGTCGAGGGGCGCCGGGCACTCGCGGACCACGGCTGGATCATCGATGAATGGCACTCGGATCGAGCTCGCACCGAGGAGGCGCGAGAATGGAGGTCGAACGACCGTCGGTGAGAGGAGATGTCATGGCCGTCTACCTCGATCACGCCGCGACCACGCCGATGTCCGGGGCCGCGATCTCGGCGTACGTCGAAGCCATGGCCCTCGTCGGAAACCCGTCATCAATCCACAGCCAGGGGCAGAACGCGCGCCGTCTACTCGAGGAGTCCCGCGAGCAGGTCGCATCGACCCTCGGCTGCGATCCCATCGAGGTCGTCTTCACGGGCAACGGCACCGAGGCGATCAACCTCGCCATCAAGGGGCTGTACTGGGCTCGCCCCGGAAACCGCATCCTCGTTCCCGGGGGCGAACATCACGCCACCATCGACACCGTGGAGTGGCTCGAGCGGCACGAGGGAGCGGTCATCGAATGGCTCCCGCTCGATGCCATCGGGCGGGTCCGCCTCGATGCCCTCGAGGAGGCCTTGGCGACGGATGCCGCATCGATCGCCCTCGTCAGCATGCTCTGGGCGAACAACGAGGTGGGCACGGTCCAGCCGGTCGCCGAGATCGCGACGCTCGCCGCGCGCTACGGGGTGCCGTTGCACCTGGATGCCGTCGCCGCATATGGACATGTCGGCATCTCCTTCGCCGAGCTGCGCGCAGCCTCCCGGGCCGCCCCCGGCGTCGGCCTGGTCGCGCTCAGCGTCTCCGCCCACAAGATCGGCGGCCCCGTCGGCATCGGCGCGCTCGTGCTGAGCCGAACGGCGACGCTCGAGCCCCTGATCCACGGCGGAGGCCAGCAGCGCCAGGTGCGCTCCGGCACGCAGGACGTCGCCGCCGCGGTCTCCTTCGCCGCGGCATCCGGGGCCGTGATCCCGCAGATGGAGGCAGAATCGGCCCGAGTCGAGGCATTGCGCTGGCGGCTGGTGTCCGGCGTCGTCGCCGCCGTTCCAGCTGTGGTCGTCAACGGAGACGGCGACGCTGCCGGGCGGCTGCCCGGGACGGCGCACTTCGCGTTCCCGGGCTGCCAGGGCGACTCCCTGCTGTTCCTGCTCGATGCCGCAGGCGTGTCGGTCTCGACGGGGTCGGCGTGCCAGGCCGGTATCCCCGAGCCGTCGCACGTGCTGTTGGCGATGGGACGCGACGACGAGACCGCCCGAAGCGCTCTGCGCGTGACTCTCGGCCGCACCACGACCGAGGCCGACGTCGACGCCTTCGTGGCGGCGCTGCCTGCGGCGTACGCACAGGCCGCGCGCGCGGGTCTCGCGGGTCGCGCCACGTCGTTCGATCGCTGAGGTCGCCCGGTCGCCCGCGCCCCCGCACGCCCGGACGCTGGGTCGCCCCACGCCCGGACGCTGGACGCGCGCGGCGCCCTGTGCGCGCCCTGGTCGCCGGTTGTGGCCGCTCAGGCCTCCGCCGCTCGCCGGTTGTGGCCGCTCACGCCTCCGCCGCTCGCCGGTTGTGGCCGCTCTGCCGGGCGTCATACGACCACAAGTGGCGAACCGACCGTGATGGAGCGGCCGCACGTGGTGGGCGGACCTGGTCGCGTCAGACGGGGTCGGCATCCGTCCAGCATCCGTTTCGTACACTGGAACCATGCGAGTTCTGGCAGCCATGAGTGGCGGCGTCGATTCAGCGGTGGCCGCCGCGCGTGCCGTCGACGCCGGACACGACGTCGTCGGGGTTCACCTCGCGCTCAGCCGCATGCCCGGCACGCTGCGTACGGGGTCTCGCGGATGCTGCACCATCGAGGACTCGATGGACGCCCAGCGTGCGGCGAACCTGATCGGCATCCCGTACTACGTGTGGGACTTCTCGGAGCGCTTCAAGGCCGACGTCGTCGACGACTTCATCGCCGAGTACTCCGCCGGACGTACCCCCAACCCGTGCATGCGCTGCAACGAGCGCATAAAGTTCTCGGCGCTGCTCGAGAAGGCCGTCTCCCTCGGCTTCGACGCCGTCGTCACCGGGCACTACGCCTCGATCACGACGGATGCCGCCGGGAACCGCGAGCTCCACCGGGCCGCGGCATGGGCCAAGGACCAGTCCTACGTGCTCGGCGTGCTCACCACCGAGCAGCTCGCCTACGCGATGTTCCCGCTCGGCGCCACGCCGTCCAAGGCTGAGGTGCGGGCCGAGGCCGCCGAGCGCGGCTTCAGCGTGGCCTCGAAGCCCGACAGCCACGACATCTGCTTCATCCCCGACGGCGACACCCGCGGCTGGCTGGCCGAGCGCGTCGGAGCCGCCACCGGCGACATCCTCGACCGCACCGGCGCCAAGCTCGGTGAGCACGAAGGCGCGCACGCCTACACCGTCGGCCAGCGTCGCGGGCTTCAGATCGGCACGCCGGCCGCCGACGGCAAGCCGCGCTTCGTGCTCGAGGTGCGCCCGAAGGACAACACCGTCGTCGTCGGCCCGAAGGAGGCTCTCGACATCGCCGAGATCGCCGGGTCGAGGTTCACCTGGGCCGGCCTCCCGCCGATCAACTCGCACATGCCATTCGAGTGCGAGGTGCAGATCCGCGCCCACGCCGATCCTGTTCCCGCGACCGCCGTGGTGTCGACGGATGCCGCCGGAGCCGAAGAGCTCGTCGTCACCCCGCACCTGCCGCTCAACGGCGTCGCTCCGGGCCAGACCGCCGTCGTCTACGTCGGCACCCGCGTGCTCGGGCAGTGCACCATCGACCGCACCGTGAGCGCCGTGCCCGTGCCGGTGCCGGTGCCGGTGCCCGCGCCGGAGGCCGCGCCCGCGCCGGAGGCCGTCTCCGTCTGAGGCGCATCCGGCGGCGCCTTCTCGCCCGCACGCCATTTCGTGGGCGTCTGCGCCACCACTGCTGGCGCGGCACCCCGTGCAATGGCGCGCGGCGCCGCCCGCGCCGAGCGTCGGCGGTCCTCCCTAGACTGATCGGGTGAGCCCCGATGCATCCGCGACGCCGCCGACCGACGACCAACTCGAGAAGCTCAGCCTCGAGCAGGCCTCCGCTCGCGCCGGCGAGCTGACCACCCTCATCCTCGAGGCGCGCGACGCGTACTACGAGCGCGATGCCGCCATCCACTCCGACCAGGAGTACGACGCGTTCGTGCACGAACTCGAGGCGCTGGAGCGCCTGTTCCCGGCCGTGCAGAGCCAGGACAGCCCCACCCTGACCGTCGGCGGACGAGCGGACTCGACCCTGTTCGACCCCGTTCAGCACGCCGAGCGCATGCTCAGTCTCGACAACGTGTTCTCGATCGAGGAGTTCGAACTCTGGGCAGCCAAGGTCGAGCGCGACGCCGGGCGCCGCGTCGACTACCTCTGCGAGCTCAAGATCGACGGTCTCGCCATCAACCTGCGCTATGAGCGCGGCGTGCTGGTGTCGGCGGCCACCCGAGGCGACGGCGTCGTCGGGGAGGACGTGACGGAGAACATCCGTTTCATCACGGTCATCCCCGAGAAGCTCGCGGGCACCGACCACCCCGACATCGTCGAGGTGCGCGGCGAGGTGTACTTCCCGGTCGAGCTGTTCCGCGAGCTCAACGCCGCCCAGGCTGCGGCCGGCGATCGGGTCTTCGCCAATCCGCGCAACGCCGCCAGCGGGTCGCTGCGCCAGAAGGCCGAGAACAAGACCGAGGCGCAACTCGCCCTCATGCACGACAGGCTCTCGAGGCTCCGGATGCTGGTGCACGGCATCGGCGCCTGGCGGAACCCTCCCGTGGCCAGCCAGTCCGAGATCTACGAGTTGTTGAAGACGTGGGGCCTGCCGACCTCGCCCTACTACCGCGTCGTGCCGACAGCCGCCGACGCATCGGAGTTCATCCGCTACTACGGCGAGCATCGCGACAGCGTGAGCCACGAGATCGACGGCATCGTCATCAAGGTCGACGAGCTCGAGCTGCACGACGAGCTCGGCGCCACCAGCCGCGCTCCGCGCTGGGCCATCGCCTACAAGTACCCGCCTGAGCAGGTGAACACGAAACTGCTCGACATCGTGGTCAGCGTCGGCCGCACCGGTCGCGCGACGCCCTACGCCGTGATGGAGAAGGTGCGCGTCGCGGGCAGCGAGGTGCGCCAGGCCACGCTGCACAACCAGGACGTCGTGAAGGCCAAGGGTGTGCTCATCGGCGACACCGTCGTGCTGCGGAAGGCCGGCGACGTCATTCCCGAGGTGCTCGGCCCCGTGGTCGAGCTGCGCGACGGCACCGAGCGGGCCTTCGTCATGCCAGCGGACTGCCCCGAGTGCGGCACTCCGCTGGCGCCGGCCAAGGAAGGCGACATCGACCTGCGCTGCCCGAACGCCCGCAGCTGCCCCGCCCAGGTGCGTGGACGCGTCGAGCACATCGGGTCGCGCGGCGCTCTCGACATCGAGGCGCTCGGCGAGGTGGCAGCATCCGCTCTCACCCAGCCCGAACGACCCGAGGTGCCGCCCCTCGTCACCGAGGCGGCGCTGTTCTCGCTGACCGTGGCCGACCTGTTCCCCATCGAGGTCGTCGTGCGCGACTCCGAGACCGGGTTGCCGAAGGAACTCGACGACGGCGCGGCCAAGCTCGACACGCCGTTCCGGCGGCGCCGGGCGAAGAAGGACGGCGCATTCGACCCGGATGCCGTCGACTTCAGCGGCGACGCGGATGCAGTTCCCTCGGCGAATGCGATCAAGCTCATCGAAGAGATCGAGAAGGCCAAGACGAAGCCGCTCGCGCGCATCCTCGTGGCGCTCAACATCCGTCATGTCGGGCCAGTCGCCGCCCGCGCATTGGCCGGCTGGTTCGGTTCCCTCGACGCGATCCGCGCCGCCAGCCGCGAAGAGCTAGCCGAGGTCGAGGGGGTCGGAGGCATCATCGCCGATGCCGTGCTCGACTGGTTCACCGTCGACTGGCACGTCGACATCGTCGACCGCTGGACGGCGGCGGGCGTGCAGTTCACGACGCCGGGGCACCCGGGCCCGGGAGCTGCGGCCGCGGCGGGCGGGCCACTCGTCGGTCTCACCGTGGTCGCGACAGGATCCCTCGAGGGCTTCACGCGCGAGGGGGCGCAGGAGGCCATCATCGCGGCCGGCGGCAAGTCGGCGTCCAGCGTCTCGAAGAACACCGACTTCGTCGCGGCGGGCCCCGGCGCCGGGTCGAAACTGGGGAAGGCCGAGACTCTCGGCATCCCGATCCTGGATGCAGACCAGTTCAGGCTTCTGCTGACCGGCGGCCCGGCCGCACTCGGATCGCTTGGAGGGAGCGAGAGTGAAGAAGAAGTGGACGAAGTCGAGGACTGACCCGGTCGCAGGCGTGGGCCCGGTCGCAGGGCGAGAGCCCACCGACGGGTCGGATGCGACGTCAGGGCCGGAGCCGAGCGCGGCTGACGACGAGCAGCGGGGAACGAGCCGCCGGTCGTTCCTGAAGGCCGGGGGAGTCGCGGCCGCGGGGGTCGTCGTGGGCGGAGCTGCCGGAGGCGCCATCGGAGGCGCCGTTGGCCATCAGGCCGGCGTCGACGAGACCTTCAACGACTTCACCGCCTACGACCCGCAGCAGAAGGCCGGCTTCGAGCACCTCATCGTCGTCATGGGCGAGAACCGCTCGTTCGACAACCTGCTCGGCTTCCTCTACAGCAAGGAGGACCTGCCCGACGGGCAGTCGTTCGACGGCCTGAACTTCGGCGACTACTCCAACAAGGCCCCCGACGGCACGCCCATCCATGTGCATCCGTACAGCGGCACCACCGACGAGATCATGGGGATGCCGAACCCCGATCCCGGCGAGGAATACCCGCACGTCAACACGCAGCTGTTCGGGACCGTCGACCCGCCGTCGAACTCCGACCTCGTCGTCAACGAGATGTCCGCTCCGTACAACGCCCCCGCGAAGCCCGGCCGACCGGCCATGGACGGGTTCGTGACCGACTACGTCATCAACTGGGCGAAGGTGAAGAAGGGCCACCAGCCCTCGCTCGAGGAGACGAGCCGCATCATGGGTTCCTTCACCCCCGACATGCTGCCCGTGCTCTCGACCCTGGCCAAGAACTTCGCCGTCTACGACGCGTGGCACTGCGCGGTTCCGTCGCAGACCTTCTGCAACCGATCGTTCTTCCACGCCTCCACCTCGCACGGGTTCGTCACGAACAAGGATCATGGCGGCTACGACAAGTGGCTCGACTCGGAGCAGTCCGACACGATCTTCAACCGGCTGGAGGACAAGAAGATCGGCTGGCGCATCTACTTCGACGCCATGCAGCTCGTGTCCTTCACGGGGGTGCTGCACGCGCCGGTGCTGGAGAAGTACTGGAAGACCGGTCACTTCGCGCTGATGGAGCAGTTCTACATCGATGTCGCGAACGGGGAACTGCCCGAGTATTCCTTCATCGAGCCGCGCATGACCTACAACCACAACGACTTCCACCCGCCGTTCGGCGAGTTCCGGGAGAGCGCTGTGAACGGCGAGACGATCATCGACAGCGCCATCTCCGACGTGAGAGCGGGCGAGGCCCTCATCCATCAGATCTACATGGCCGTGAAGGACAGCGCGACGAAGGGCGGCTCGAACGCGCTCAACACCATGCTGCTCATCACCTTCGACGAGCACGGGGGAACGTACGACCACGTGCCGCCGCCATCAGCCGTCCCGCCCGACACGAGCGGTCCCGGCGAGATGGACTTCGCCTTCGATCGCCTCGGATGCCGTGTGCCGGCCATAGCGATCTCGGCGTGGACCCGCTCCGGCACGGTCATCCACGACGAGATGCACCACGGCTCGGTGATCGCGACCCTGTCCCGGCTGCATGGCCTGAAACCGCTGACACGGAGGGATGCCGGAGCCAACGACCTGTTCAGCGCCGTCAACCTCTCCCAGCCCCGCGATCCGCGCACGTGGCCGTCGACGATCCCGCAGTACATCCCCCCGAACCCGCAGGCGTCGGAGCCGCATCCGGGCAATGCGCACAAGGACAAGCCGCTGAGCCCACCGGCCCGGGGCCTGCTCGGACTGCTGCTGGCGAAGTACGGCAGGCCGGATGAACTCGACCCGACCAACTACGGGGAGGCCTTCGAGCTGCTTCAGACCTACGGTGTCGGATTGTTCGGCGAGGGCGGCGATTAGAATCGATGAGACCCCCATCGACGTAACCGACGGAGACCCATGTCCGGAATCAGTGCCGAGCAGGTCGCGCACATCGCGAATCTCGCACGCATCGACCTCAGCCCAGAAGAGATCGCGACCCTCACCGCGGAACTCGACCAGATCGTCGACTCCGTCGCCAAGGTGACCGAGGTCGCCACGCCCGACGTGCCGGCCACGAGCCACCCGATCCCGCTCGAGAACGTCTTCCGCGACGATGTCGTCGGCGAGACCCTCACGGTGGAGCAGGCCCTCGCCGGCGCGCCCGATCACGACGGGTCGCGCTTCCGCGTCTCGGCCATCCTGGGGGAGGAGCAGTGAGCGACGACATCATCCGCCTGAGCGCCTCCGAGCTCGGAGAGCGCCTCGCGGCCCACGAGATCAGCGCCGTCGAGGCCACGCAGGCCTCGCTCGACCGCATCGCCGCCGTCGACGGCGGCGTGAACGCCTTCCTGCACGTGGCGACGGATGCCGCCCTCGCTGCAGCCCGCGACATCGACCAGCGGCGCGGCTCGGGCGAGAAGCTCGGACCCCTCGCCGGCGTTCCCATCGCCGTCAAGGACGTGCTCGTCACCACCGACATGCCCACGACAGCCGGATCCCGCATCCTCGAGGGCTGGGTCCCGCCGTACGACGCCACCTCCGTGCGCCTGGTGCGCGAAGCCGGACTCATCCCGATCGGCAAGACCAACATGGACGAGTTCGCCATGGGGTCCAGCACCGAGCACTCCGCCTACGGCCCCACCCATAACCCGTGGGCGCTCGACCGCATCCCCGGCGGCTCCGGCGGTGGCTCGGCTGCTGCCGTCGCCGCCTTCGAGGCGCCCATCGCGCTCGGCAGCGACACCGGCGGCAGCATCCGTCAGCCCGCACACGTCACCGGAACCGTCGGCGTCAAGCCCACGTACGGCGCCGTCAGCCGCTACGGCGCCATCGCCATGGCCTCCTCGCTCGACCAGATCGGGCCCGTCAGCCGCACCGTGCTCGACTCGGCGCTGCTGCACGACATCATCGGCAAGCACGACCACCACGACTCGACCTCGCTGCGCGACCGCTGGCCGTCGATGGCCGAGGCCGTGCGCAACGCCGACGTCTCGGGCATGCGCATCGGCGTCATCCGCCAGCTCGACGGCGAGGGCTTCCAGCAGGGTGTCCTCGACCGCTTCCACGAGTCGCTCGCGCTGCTCGAGAAGGCCGGCGCCGAGATCGTCGAGGTCAACACCCCGAACTTCGAGTACGCCATCTCGGCCTACTACCTGATCATGCCCGCCGAGGCCTCCAGCAACCTGGCAAAGTTCGAC
Source organism: Leifsonia sp. Leaf264 (assembly GCF_001422325.1). Lineage (GTDB taxonomy): Bacteria > Actinomycetota > Actinomycetes > Actinomycetales > Microbacteriaceae > Orlajensenia. The sequence continues at coordinate 239,526 of NZ_LMMR01000001.1, read as the reverse complement.
TCCGTGCGCTTCGGCATGCGGGTCACGCCCCAGGGCGGCGGCACGGTCGAGGACGTCATGAGCGCGACCCGTGAAGCCGGCTTCGGCGCCGAGGTGAAGCGCCGCATCATCCTCGGCACCTACGCACTCTCCGCCGGGTACTACGACGCCTACTACGGCAGCGCCCAGAAGGTGCGCACCCTCGTGCAGCGCGACTTCAACGCCGCATTCCAGCAGGTCGACGTGGTCGCGTCGCCGACGGCCCCCACCACCGCGTTCAAGCTCGGTGAGAAGTCCGACGACCCGATGGCCATGTACCTCAACGACATCGCCACCATCCCGGCGAACCTCGCGGGCGTGCCCGGCATCTCCCTGCCGTCGGGTCTCGCGACGGAGGACGGCCTTCCCGTCGGCATCCAGTTCGTCGCCCCAGCCCGGGCCGATGAGCGTCTCTACACCGTCGGCGGAGCTCTCGAGAAGCTGCTCGAAGCCGAATGGGGCGGACGACTGCTCGATCGCGCCCCCGACCTCACCCAGCTCATCGCCGCCCAGGAAGGTGCCCGCTGATGGCCCGCGCAGAACTGATGGACTTCGACAAGGCACTCGAGCTGTTCGAGCCCGTCATGGGCTTCGAGGTGCACGTCGAGCTCAACACCAAGACCAAGATGTTCTCGGATGCCCCGAACGTGTTCGGCTCCGAGCCGAACACGAACATCACCCCGACCTGCCTCGGGCTGCCGGGCTCGCTGCCCGTCGTCAACGCGCAGGCCGTGCGGTACTCGATCAGCCTCGGCCTCGCGCTCGGCTGCGAGATCGCGCCGTCGAGTCGCTTCGCGCGCAAGAACTACTTCTACCCCGACACCCCGAAGAACTACCAGATCTCGCAGTTCGACGAGCCGATCGCCTTCGAGGGCTCCGTCGACGTCGAACTCTCGGACGGGTCCATCGTGAGCGTGCCGATCGAGCGCGCCCACATGGAGGAGGATGCCGGAAAGCTCACGCACGTCGGTGGGTCCACCGGGCGCATCCAGGGTGCCGAGTACTCGCTCGTCGACTACAACCGCGCCGGCGTCCCGCTGGTCGAGATCGTGACCAAGCCCATCTACGGCGCCGAGCACAGCTCGCCCGAGCTGGCCAAGGCCTATGTCTCGACGATCCGCGACATCGTGGTCTCGCTCGGCATCTCCGACGCCAAGATGGAGCGCGGCAACCTGCGCTGCGACGCCAACGTGTCGCTCCGCCCCCGTGCTGCGGCCGGCGAGCCCGTCGCCCCGCTCGGAACCCGCACCGAGACGAAGAACGTCAACTCGCTGCGTTCAGTCGAGCGCGCCGTGCGCTACGAGATCCAGCGCCAGGCCGCGATCCTCGCGAAGGGCGGCAGCATCACGCAGGAGACCAGGCACTGGCACGAGGACACGGGGGAGACGAGCGCCGGACGCCCGAAGAGCGACGCCGACGACTACCGCTACTTCCCCGAGCCCGACCTGCTGCCCGTCGTTCCGTCAGCAGAACTGATCGAGGAGCTGCGTTCGGCCCTGCCCGAGCCGCCGGCTGCCCGTCGTCGTCGCCTGAAGGCCGACTGGGGATTCACCGACCTCGAGTTCCAGGACATCAACAACGCCGGCCTCCTCACCGAGATCACCGAGACCGTCGCCGCCGGCGCCACTCCCGCGGCCGCCCGCAAGTGGTGGACCGGCGAGATCGCCCGCATCGCCAACACCACTGACGCCGATGCCGCCAGCCTGGTGTCGCCGGCCGACGTGGCCGCGCTGGCCAAGCTGGTCGAGGCCGGAACCCTCACCGATCGCCTGGCCCGCCAGGTGCTCGAGGGCGTCATCGCCGGCGAGGGAACACCGCAGGAGGTCGTCGACGCCCGCGGACTCGCCGTCGTCTCCGACGACGGTGCCCTGATCGCAGCGATCGACGAGGCCCTGGCCAGCCAGCCCGACGTGCTCGCGAAGATCCGCGACGGCAAGGTGCAGGCGGCCGGCGCCGTCATCGGCGCCGTCATGAAGGCCATGAAGGGCCAGGCGGATGCCGCTCGCGTGCGCGAGCTCGTGCTGGAGCGGGCCCAGCAGGTCTAGCGGGTACCGGCTCGCAGAGGAGAGCCCGCTCGCAGAGGCACCTCTGCGAGCGGGCGACGACTGGATGCGCGAGGGTCTCAGCGAGTGGTCGCGCCCGTGATCAGGGCGAGGGACGTGTCGCCGCAGGCCGTCACCCGGCGGCCGTCGGGCAGTACGACGGATGCGTCCGGTGCGAGTTCGCGCACGGCATCCGTCACAGCGGGATCCCGGAGCAGCGCACCCGTCGCGAGCCGCGGGTCGGTCGACACGACGATGCGACCCGATGCGTTCACGAGGCTGGCCTCGTCGCCGAGCCTGCGCAATGTCGCCAACAACACACGTTCGGCGTCGGTCACGTAGACATCGGCGCCGACGACTCCGACGAGGCGGCCGTCGACGACGACAGGGTCGGTCAGTGTGAGGGTGTAGTCGTCGGTGCAGAGGTAGTCGACGTAGGGACCGGTGATGTGGCGGCGGCCCGTGCGCTCGGGCACCCGCCACCACTCGAGTGTCGTGTGGTCGCGGAAGCTCTCCGATGCCGGGTCCTCGACAGCCTCGAGCCGCCGGACGGTGCCGCGGCCTCCGCCGATGGCGAAGCCGTTGGCATCGCCGAGCCACCAGGCGAGATGCCAGGGCGCGTCGACGATGACCTGCGGGGCTGCGACGAACCCGGCGCCGACCACGAGGGAGCCCGCCCGCGCGAACTCCGGCCGGACGAGGTGCTCGACGATGTCATCGACGTGCCGGCGGGTGCGGGCCGCAGGATCGGCCAGCTCCGTCGCCAGCACCGAATTCCACTCGGCGATCGGGGCGAAGACGGCCCCGAACACCGCGGAGATGTCGGCGACCTGGGGGAGAGTCGGTGCGATCACGGGGCTGTGTCCTTCGATTCGAGGTCTGCTTTCGCGCCGATCAGCCAGTCCACTGCCTGACGGATGTTGTCGGTGGTGCGGAGTCGAGCCGCCGCCGGGTCGACGGCGCCGAGTGCGTCGATGACGGCCAGCTGGGCTGCGCGGTTGGCCTCACGATAGTCCTGCTCGCGCAGGCACAGCCACAACAGCGGGCCGAACTCGGACTGCAGCCGGATCTGCTCCCGCACGAGTCGCGCGGACTGGCTCAGTGCGGCGACCTCGAGGGCGAATCGCCCGGCACCGCGACGTGCCCCGACTTCGGAAGAGGTGTCGATGGCCGCGACCGTCGCCGCGAGGTCCGACACGTCCTCCGGGCTCGACCTGTCGGCCGCGAGCTCGGCCGCCATTCCGGCGATGGCGGCATAGTGCACGCCGAGGTCGCGCAGTTCCGCGCGGGAGTGCCCGCGCAGGCGTTCGGCGATGACCTGGCCGGTGCTGATGCCGCCGGAGGTGACGAAGCTCCCGCCGTCGCGCCCGCGTCTGGTCGTGACGAGCCCGCGTGTGCGCAGCGCCTCGAGAGCCTCACGGGCCGTGACGACGGCCACGCCGAACTGGCGCGCCAGTGCCGTCTCGCTCGGGAGCCTCTCCCCGTCGTGCAGCACGCCCAGGGTGATGGCATCGGTCAACCGCTGCTCGACCGCCTCGGCACGACCCGCACCGACGAGCGGAGCGAAGACGGCCGCGTGGGTGGCGGCGCCCCCGCTGATCGACTGCGGCATCCTGTTCCCCCGAATCTGTGACACGACCGTAACATGTCGCTCGCAACTTAGACATCTGGATCCATATGATTTGAATCAGTACCCACGAGGAGGCTTCTGTGAACGCAGTTCCGGCCATTCGCCTGAATGGATTGACGAAGGAGTTCGGCGGCGTCACAGCGGTCGACGGCGTCGATCTCGACATCGTCGAAGGGGAGTTCTTCTCGATGCTCGGGCCGTCGGGATCAGGCAAGACCACGGTGCTGCGCCTCATCGCCGGCTTCGAACAGCCCACGAGTGGCAGCGTCGAGCTCTTCGGGCGCGACGTGACCCAGGCCGCGCCGTTCGACCGCGACGTCAACACGGTGTTCCAGGACTACGCACTCTTCCCTCACATGTCCGTCGTCGAGAACGTGGCCTACGGGCTCCGCGTGCGCGGCATCGGGCGCCGCGAGCGCACCGAGCGGGCGCGCGAGGCGCTCGACAAGGTGCGGTTGGCGTCGTTCGCAGACAGGAAGCCGTCACAGCTCTCCGGCGGCCAGCGCCAGCGCGTCGCCCTCGCCCGGGCCACGGTCGTGCAGCCGAAGGCCCTCCTGCTCGATGAGCCGCTCGGGGCACTCGACCTGAAACTCCGGGAGCAGATGCAGGTCGAGCTCAAGGAGATCCAGCGCGACCTCGGGATCACCTTCATCTTCGTGACCCACGATCAGGACGAGGCGCTCACCCTCAGCGATCGCATCGCCGTGTTCAACGAGGGCCGCATCGAACAACTCGGAACGCCGTTCGAGATCTACGACGCGCCGGTCTCCCGCTTCGTGGCCTCGTTCGTCGGTACATCGAACCTGCTCGACGACGCTGCCTCGCTGGCGCTCCTCGGTCGTGCCGGCGTGCATTCGATCCGTCCCGAGAAGCTCGCAGTCTCGGGTCAGGATGCCGGGGCTCCCGGGGCCCCGGGCACAGTCGCCGAGGTCGTCTACTCCGGCAGCAGCACCCGACTCATCGTCGACCTCGACAGCGGCCAGCGCCTCACCATCCTCGAGCAGAACGACAACGCGCGGCTCGCCGACGACGCCCGCGGCGACCGAGTTCACGTCGCGTGGAACGACGCCGACGTGGTGTCGCTCGGCGCGTCCACAGCGACAACCAGGACCTGAACGTCACGTCACAGCAGCAGCACCCAACCAGAGGAGTAAGCAATGAAGCGCACCACAGCGCGGACGAGCAGGGCCGTCATCTCGGGCCTCGCTCTGGCATCCGCCACCCTCCTGCTCACAGCGTGTGGAACCAGCAGCGGGGGTGGGGCCTCGAAGGCCGAGGCCCCGGACTCCCTCGGCGACACCGAGGGCGCCATCTCCATCCTCGCCTGGCCCGGCTACGTCGAGGACGGGTCGAACGACCCGACCGTCGACTGGGTGACCCCCTTCGAGGATTCGACGGGCTGCAAGGTCACCACGAAGACCTTCGGAACCAGCGACGAGGCGTTCAGCCTCATGAAGACCGGGGACTACGACGTCGTCTCGGCCTCCGGTGACGCCTCCCTGCGCCTCGTCGCGTCGGGTGAGGTGGCTCCGGTGAACACCGACCTCATTCCGAACTACGAGGGAATCTACGACTTCCTCAAGATGCGCGAGTGGAACAGCGTCGACGGCGTCTCCTACGGAATCCCGCACGGCTACGGCGCCAACCTGCTGATGTACAACACGAAGGAGGTGACCCCTGCTCCCACGTCATGGGACGTCGTGTTCGACGGATCCGACGCGTACGCCGGCAAGGTGACCGCCTACGACTCGCCCATCTACATCGCCGACGCCGCGCTCTACCTCATGAAGCACCAGCCCGACCTCGGGATCGAGAACCCCTACGCCCTCGACGCCGACCAGCTGGCGGCATCCGTCGACCTCCTGAAGCAGCAGCGGGCGAACGTCGGCGAGTACTGGTCCGACTACCTCAAGGAGATCCAGGCCTTCGAGACCGGCGACAGCGTCGTCGGCACGACGTGGCAGGTCATCAAGAACTCCCTCGCCGAGGGGACGCCGGCCGAGGCGATCCTGCCCGAGGAGGGAGCGACCGGCTGGAGCGACACCTGGATGGTCGCGTCGAAGGCGAAGAACCCGAACTGCGCCTACGCGTGGCTCGACTACATCGCCAGCCCCGAGGCCAACGCAGCGGCCACGGGCTACTTCGGCGAGGCCCCGTCGAGCCAGGCCGCGTGCGAGTTCCGCACCGACTGCGATTCCTACCACGCCGGTGACGAGGACTACGCAGCGCAGATCTGGTACTGGACCACGCCGATCGCCGACTGCGTCGACGGACGAACCGACGTGGAGTGCACCGACTACTCCGAGTGGACGGCCGCCTGGCAGGAGATCAAGGGCTAGGAGCAGCATCCGCTGCCCGATTCCCGACAGCGCCGGCCAGCGGCCGGTGGAAGGACGACGTGAGCACCATCACACCCCCACCGCCCGTCAGGGCCGCGGTCGCACCTCCTCGTGCGTCCGCGGCCCGGCGCGGCTCCGCCCTGCTCAGCAGGCACCGGCGGCTCAGGCTCGGGCTGCTCCTCAGCGCACCCCTCGTCTGGCTCGGCCTGGTCTACATCGTCGCCCTCGTAGCGCTGCTGGTCACGGCCTTCTGGAGCGTCGACAGCTTCACCGGTGAGATCACCCAGAGCTGGACCCTCGACAACATCGTGACGGTCATCACGGGATCGCTGTACCAGACAGTCACGGTGCGAACCGTCGGCGTCGCCCTCGCCGTGACGCTCATCGACGTGGCGATAGCCCTGCCGATCGCATTCTTCATGGCGAAGGTCGCTTCGCCCCGGATGCAGCGGATCCTGGTGATCGCCGTGCTCACGCCCCTCTGGGCCAGCTACCTGGTGAAGGCCTACGCCTGGCGTTCGGTGCTCTCCCAGGACGGCATCCTGAACTGGTTCCTGCAGCCGTTCGGCGGCGAGACGCCCGGATACGGCCTGCCGGCGACGATCATCACCCTGTCCTACCTCTGGCTGCCCTACGTGATCCTGCCCATCTACGCCGGCCTCGACCGCGTGCCGGACTCGCTGCTCGAGGCATCGGGCGACCTCGGCGGCAAGACCTGGTCGACCCTGCGGCTCATCGTGCTGCCCATCATCTGGCCGGCCATCATCGCCGGGTCGATCTTCAGCTTCTCGCTCTCGCTCGGCGACTACATCACCGTGAACATCGTCGGCGGAGCGAACCAGATGCTCGGAAACCTCGTCTACACCAACGTCGGCGCGGCCAACAACCTGCCCCTCGCGGCGGCGATAGCGCTGATCCCCATCGTCATCATCTTCGGCTACCTCGCGCTCGTGCGTCGCACGGGCGCGCTCGACAACCTCTGAAAGGCCGGAACGGATGCGTCTCTCCCGCCCCGCCCGCGTCATTCTGGGCTCGGTCACCGTGGTGATCCTCGCGCTGGTGTACATCCCGTTGTTCGTGGTGTTCGTCAACTCCTTCTCCACCAGCACCAGCCTCAGCTGGCCGCCGCCGGGCTTCACCCTGGAGTGGTGGGGGAAGGCGTTCCAGAGCACCGGCGCCCTGAACGCCGTGCTCACGAGTGTGCAGGTGGCCATAGTCGCGACCCTCGTCGCGCTCGTGCTCGGCACCCTGATCTCCCTCGCCCTCCAGCGCTTCGAGTTCTTCGGGCGCGATGCGGTCAGCCTCCTCGTCATCCTGCCGATAGCACTGCCCGGGATCATCACGGGCATCGCGCTCAACAACTTCTTCCGCACCATGCTCGGGGTGCCGCTGTCCATCTGGACCGTCGTGATAGCCCACGCGACGTTCTGCATCGTGACGGTCTTCAACAACGTGATCGCGCGCCTGCGGCGGCTCGGCATGAACTTCGAGGACGCCTCGGCCGACCTCGGCGCCGGACTCTGGACCACGTTCAGGCTCGTGACGTTCCCGCAGCTGCGCTCGGCGCTTTTCGCCGGCGGACTGCTCGCCTTCGCGCTGAGCTTCGACGAGATCATCGTGACGACGTTCACGGCGGGTTCAGGCGTGACCACCCTGCCGATCTTCATCCTCGACAACATGTTCCGGCCGAACCAGGCACCTGTCGTCAGCGTCATCGCGGTGGTGCTGGTGCTGGTCTCGATCATCCCGATCTACTTCGCGCAGCGCCTGGCGGGCTCTGAGCAATCCCTGAAGTGACAGCCTGTTCGCAGACCGGCATCCGTAGGCTGGGGATCCTCCACTCACGAAACGGGATCGAATCATGGGCTTCCTCGACTGGCTGAACGGCAACACCGCGTCGTCGGCTTCGCAGCAACGACCGGCGCCACGACCGGGCTACGGTGCAGCACCGCGCGGCCAGGCTCGCACGGCAGACGAGATCGCCATCGAGCGCTATCGCTACCTGCTGCGCACGGCTCCGCCCGAGACCATCGAACAGGCCCACACCGAGGCCTTCGCGCAGCTCACCCCGGCACAGCGCACCCAGGTGTTCCAGGAGCTGAGCGCGTCGGCGGCACCCGGTGAGGCGCCGCAGTCGGACTCCGCGGACTCCCTGGCCCGGGCGGCGACGCGGTCGGAGCTCCGCTCGCCCGGCTCGGTCGAGCGCACCTTCTCACGGCCCGGCGGAATCGGCTTCGGCGGAACGTTCGCGAGCTCCATGCTCGGCACCGTCGCCGGCTTCGTCATCGGCTCGGCCATTGCCGACGCCTTCCTTCCCGGCATCGGCGACGGCGGCGGCATGGACGGCGCGGGCATGGATGCCGGCGGGCAAGGAGCTGGCGGATCTGGCGATGCCGGCGGCACCGCGAGCGCCGACGGCGGCGGATGGGACGGCGGGGGAGACTTCGGCGGTGGCGGAGACTTCGGTGGTGGCGGAGACTTCGGCTTCTGAGCTGCGGATGCCGCCCCGCACACGTGACTGTCTGCGGGTACGGCTACCCTCGTGAGTGATGAGCAAGCAGGACGGGCGTTCCCGGCAGGTGAACACGACGCCTGTCGACGACACGGGCGCGACGATCCTGCACGTCGACATGGACGCGTTCTTCGCGTCGGTGGAGTTGCTCAGCCGGCCTGAGCTGCGCGGTACCCCTGTCATCGTCGGCGGCATCGGCCCTCGATCCGTGGTCTCGGCGGCCAACTACGAGGCACGCCGCTACGGCGTCAACTCGGCCATGCCCATGTCGCTGGCGCTGCGTCGCTGCCCGAATGCGACGGTGCTCCCTGGAAGCTACGACCTCTACGCGAAGTACTCCCGACAGGTGCTCGCCATCTTCGAGGACGCCACTCCGCTGGTCGAGCCGCTCTCCATCGACGAGGCCTTCCTCGACGTCGCCGGAGCACGGCGGGTCCACGGTTCCCCGAGCGAGATCGCGCAGATGATCCGGCGCAGGGTCGAGGCCGAGACCGGCCTCACGTGCTCGGTCGGGGTGGCCGGCACCAAGTACGTCGCCAAGGTGGCGTCGAGCCGCGCCAAGCCCGACGGCATGCTCGTGGTTCCGGTGGCCGAGACCCTCGCGTTCCTGCGCCCCCTCGCCGTCGGTGCGCTCTGGGGGGTCGGCCCGACGACGGAGCAGACCCTCCGCCGCCTCGGCCTGTCGACAGTCGGAGACGTGGCAGACACGCCGTTCGACGTCCTGCGCTCCACGTTGGGCGACGCCCTCGCGGCCAAGCTGCATTCGCTCGCCAACGGCATCGACCCCCGCTCGGTGTCGACGCAGCGCGAGGAGAAGAGCATCGGGCGGGAGGTCACGTTCAGCTACGACGTCACCGACGAGAGCGAGATCCGCCGCGCCATGCTGCGTCAGGCCGATGACGCGGCTGCTCGCCTGCGGGCCGCGGGCCTGGTGGCGCGCACCGTCGTGCTCAAGCTGCGCTACACCGACTTCAGCACCGTGACGAAGTCGCGGACCCTCGCCGAACCAACCGACGTCGGCCGCCGCATCTACGAGGAGGCCATCGCCGCGTGGGACGCGCTCGGGGCCGCCGGCAAGCGCATCCGTCTCATCGGGGTCAGGGTCGAGCAGCTGGGGGAGAGCGGCTCGGGCCTCAGCCTCTGGGATCCCGACGAGGACTGGCGCGACGCCGAGACCACGATCGACGAGGTCGCGGCGCGGTTCGGCAAGGGCAGCATCCGTCCCGCTGCCCTCCTCCGTCCCAAGAAGCAGCCCTGAACCCTCCACCCGCCCCTATCGCGCCGGGAGAGCGCGAGGTAGCGTGAACGCATGACGAACCTTGTTGCACAGCTCGCAGATTCGGCCAAGGACTTCGGGGTGCAGGCGGCCTACGGTGATCCGATCGAGGTCGGCGGATCGACCGTGATCCCCGTCGCCATAGTCTGGTACGGCTTCGGCGGTGGCAGCATCGACGAGGCAACGGGCGACTCCAAGGTCGCCAACCTCAAGGGCGTCGGCTCCGGCGGTGGCGGCGGTGGCTACTCCATCCCGATCGGCGCCTACATCAGCCGCGCTGGCCGGACGCGCTTCGAGCCCAACACGATCGCGCTGCTCACCGTGGGCGTGCCCTTCGTGGCGACAGTGGGGTGGGCGCTGCGCCGCTTCATCCGCGCGTTCCGCTAGAGACGCCTGACGCGGCGAATCTCCGTCCCGGGCTGCACCGTCCGTGCCTCGTGACGGCGGATGCGCGCGCCCGGGTCTAGACTCGAGCCGAACACGGGAGTCCGGTATGCCGGGCTGAGAGGAAGGTTCTCAACCTTCGACCGTCGAACCTGATCTGGATCATGCCAGCGCAGGGAGGCAGAACATCTCATTTCCCGTGCCCTCTTTTCCGCGAAGCGAAAGGGCACGACAGTGCAGAACACGAACATCACACCGACCTCATCCGATTCTGGGACCACCGGCCGAGGCGTCGGTCCACGGTCGAGCCGCGGGTATCGCTGGCGCGTCGTCGACATCGTCGTCGCCAGCGTCATCGGCGTCGCATCCGGCGTCATCTTCTGGGCCTGGGGGCTGGCCTGGACTCCGCTCTCCGGAGTGCTGGCCTTCACCCCGGGCCTCGAGGGCTTGTTGGCGGGCGGATGGCTCTTCGCCGGCGTTCTCGGCGGGCTCGTCATCCGCAAGCCCGGCGCCGCGATCTACACCGAACTCGTCGCCGCCGTGGTGTCGATGATCATCGGAACGCAGTGGGGCTTCTCGACGCTCATCTGGGGCCTGGTGGAGGGCCTCGGAGCGGAGATCGTCTTCGCCATCTTCCTGTACCGCAGCTTCAACATCGGCGTGGCCCTCCTCGCCGGCGCCGGGGCCGGCGTGGCCGTCGGCCTGCTCGACACCACCTTCACCAGCTATGCCGCACTCGAACTGCAGTACAAGATCGTCTACCTGGTCTCGGCCGTCGCCTCCGGGGCCGTAGCCGGGTTGCTGTCGTGGTTCGCGATGCGCGGTCTCGCCAGGACTGGAGCCCTCGGGCGGTTCGCAGCCGGTCGGGAGACGAGGTCGGTCGAGGCAGACGCTCCCGCCCTGTGAGCACCTCATCAGGCGCCCGGGTGACGGCGAGCGGATGGGGCTGGCGTCACGCCGGCCGCCGTTCGCACGCCGTCTCCGGGCTGGACCTTCGGATCGAACCCGGCGAGAGGGTGCTGCTGCTCGGCCCGTCCGGCGCGGGCAAGAGCACCCTGCTCGCCGCTCTCGCCGGAGTCCTGGGCGGCGACGACGAGGGCGAGGAGAGCGGCCGACTGGCGATCGACGGCTCAGACCCGCGTCACAGCCGCGGGCGCGCCGGGCTCGTGCTCCAGGATCCCGACGCTCAACTCGTGCTGGCCCGCATCGGAGACGACGTGGCCTTCGGCTGCGAGAATCTCGGGGTACCGCGTGAGGAGACCTGGCGGCGGGTCGGAGAGGCGCTGGACTCGGTCGGCCTCGACCTTCCGCTCGACACTCCGACGTCGGTGCTCTCCGGTGGTCAGAAGCAGCGCCTCGCCCTCGCCGGCGTGCTCGCCATGCGGCCCGGCCTCGTACTCCTCGACGAGCCGACGGCCAACCTCGACCCCGACGGAGTGATCGAGGTGCGGGATGCCGTCGCTCGGTCGCTCGATCGCACGGGCGCAACGCTCATCGTCGTCGAGCACAGGGTCGATGTCTGGCTGCCCGTCGTCGACCGCGTGATCGTGATCGATCCCGCCGGTGGCCTGCTCGCCGACGGACCGCCGGAGTCCGTGCTCACGGGGCACGGGGAGCGGCTGGCAGCCGCCGGCGTGTGGGTGCCCGGCTGGCCGCCCGCAGCGCCAGTACGGCGACGGGACTCGGTGCCGGCCGCATCCGTGCTGACTGTCGATGACGTCGCCGTCGGGCGTACGCCGTTCGCAGCACGGCGTCCCGAGGTGGCGGCGAGCGGAATCTCCTTCGAGGTCGCGGCGGGGCGGGCGCTCGCCCTCACCGGCCCGAACGGTTCGGGCAAGTCCACGACGGCCCTCACCATCGCCGGGCTCCTCGCGCCTGTCGATGGGGCTGTCAGGGCGTCGCGGATGCTGGCGGATGGCCTCGATCCATCGCCGCACCGGTGGCGCAGCCGCGAGCTGCTGCCGCGCATCGGCACCGTCTTCCAGGATCCCGAGCACCAGTTCCTCGCCCCCACGGTGCGGACCGAGCTCCTCGTCGGACCGCGCGCGGTCCGCATGGATCCGGCGGCGGCATCCGCTCGTGCCGACTCCCTTCTGGAGCGCCTGCGACTGAGTCGGCTCGCCGAGGCGAACCCCTTCACCCTCTCGGGCGGCGAGAAGCGTCGGCTCTCGGTCGCAACGGTGCTCGCCACGGCTCCCGGGCTGCTGGTGCTCGACGAGCCGACCTTTGGCCAGGACGCCATCACCTGGGCCGAGCTGATGGCATTGCTCGCCGAACTGCTCGACCAGGGCACGGCGGTGGTGGCTGTCACCCACGACAGGCACGTCGTCGAGGCCATCGCCGACACCGAGTACTCGTTCACGTCACGGTCGAGCGCCGAGGTGGTGCGATGAGCATCCTGACGCCGACCATCCGTCCCAGCCTCGTCGCCCGGATCAATCCCGTGGCCAAGCTCGGCGCCGCACTGCTCATCAGCATGACGTTGCTGCTCTCCATCGACGTGGTCTCAGCTGCTGTCGCGCTGGCCCTCGAGGCCGTCCTGCTCGGCTTCGCCGGACTGAGCGCCCGGCAGTTCTGGCTGCGCACCTCCCCGCTCTGGATCGCCGCACCGCTCGCCGGCCTCACCACAGTGCTCTACGGCGTGGATTCCGGCGCCGTGCTGTGGGAGTGGGGCTTCATCTCGGTGACGGAGGGATCGCTGGGTCTCGGTGTTGCGATCATGCTCCGAGTGCTCGCGATCGGCCTCCCGGGCATCGTGCTTCTCGCCACCACCGACCCCACCGATCTCGCCGACGGCCTCGCACAGGTGGTGCGCCTCCCGGCCCGGTTCGTGCTCGGCGCGTTGGCCGGTCTCCGGCTCGTCGGGCTCGGCATCGAGGACTGGCGCTCGCTCGGCCTCGCCCGGCGCGCTCGGGGAGTGGCCGATGCGCGCGGCCCCATCGGGACTGTGCGCCGGTTCACGGGGCAGGCCTTCGCGCTCCTCGTCATCTCGGTGCGCCGCGGCAGCAAGCTGGCGACGGCGATGGAGGCCCGCGGCTTCGGGGCCGACGATGTACCGCGCAGCTGGGCACGCCCGTCGACCTTCGGGCCTCCCGAGTACGCGCTGCTGGCCATCGGACTCGCGATCTCGCTCGCGGCTGCCGCAGCGGCCGTGTGGGCGGGGACCTGGAGCTTCGTCCTTGCCTGAGTGGTGCTCGCCAGCCAGCGCGGTCTCGCGGGTGCTCGCGCTGGCTTTGGGGGAGAACGCAGCACAATCCCGCCCGACCACCATCCTCATCGACGGGCCGTCGGGCTCGGGCAAGTCCAGTTTCGCCGTTGCTCTCGTCGCTGCGTGGCCGGACGTGCCGCGTCCGACCTTGGTGCGCCTGGACGACATCTACCCGGGGTGGTCCGGGCTGGATGCGGCATCCGGGGCCGTCGCGTCGAGCCTGCTCGCACCGCGCGCGGTCGGCCTCGACGGGGGCTGGGAGGGATGGGACTGGGCGGCGTCGGTCCCCACGGACTGGCACGTCGTCTCGGCCTCGGAGCGGCTCATCCTCGAGGGTTGCGGGGCCCTGTCCAGGGCGGCGGCGCCGCTGGCCGGAGTGCGGGTCTGGATCGAGGCGACGGATGCCGTGCGCAAGCCCCGTGCCCTCGCTCGCGACGCCGGCGCCTTCGACGCCCACTGGGAGCAGTGGGACGCCCAGTGGAGACGCTACGTGGCCCGCGAGCATCCGTCGTCGCATGCAGACGTGTTCGTGCGCGGCGACTGACCGCGAGTAGGTTGGAGGAATGACACCTGCAGAGCCCCACGACGTCGCCTACATCGCCGAGTTCACCGACGGCCCGCTCGAGGGAGAGATCGAGAGCCGCAGCCTGATCGGCGGTACCGCCGAGAAGCGCGTCGGCCGACTGGCCGCGGTCGACGGCCTCGAGTCGCTGTTCTGGTACGACGCGATCGACGAGCGCGACGTGAACGGCGAACTGCACGTGCGATTCCGCTTCGACGCCGGCGACTCCGATCCCGTGGAGTCGGAGGACGAGACCTTCTGAGCGTCGGCCGCTAGCGCGGGGTGCTCGTCGAGCTCTCCGCGCCTGAGGTCTGCGATTCGATCAGCGAGGTCACCATGGGGATCGGGTTCATCAACCGCCATCCCAGGCCGGGATCGCGAATGGCCTGCGAGAGCTTGAGGGCCACGGATGCGTCTCCATCGCCCACGCGGACGTGACCGACCAGGGCACCCTCCGACTTGGTGCTGAAGTCCTCGACATCGACGGTGGTCGACGACGAACCCGACTTCCAGGCCGAGCGGGTGACGGCCTTTCCCGTCACGCCATCGGCCTGCGCGCCCCACGGGGCGCTGAAGTGCACGTACGCGGTCGACTTCGCGATCACGTCGACGGGTTCGGCGCTCTGTTCGGCGCTCGTCGCGAAGGCCTCGATGGCACCTTCCAAGGTCTCGTAGTCCGGCTGACGGATGAATGCGCCCGACACCGTGACGGCGGAGTCATCGGCTCCGATGGTCTTCGTGAAGAGATAGCAGACGCCGGCCGGGTCGGTGAAGCTGCGCGAGATGCCGAAGACCCCGAGGTCGGAGAAGAAGTCGGTGGTGTTCTCCACTCCTCGCGCGTTCACGAGGGCGGTGGCCGGCTTCGAGAGGATGTCGTGCAGAGTGGGCTGCTGCGTGAGCAGCGTTCCGAGGATCGCGGCATCCGTCGCCGTTCCCACGGTGTTCTCGCTGAGCCCCGTCGCGTCGGCGACGGTGGTGTCCTTCATGCCGTTCTTCGCCAGCCACGCGTTCGCTGCCTCGAGGTAGGCGTCGACGGAGCCGAACGCCCACCGGACCAGCGTGTCGGCGTGATTGTTGCTCGAGCCGAGGAGCACGGCCTGGAGCACCTGCTGCTCCGTCCACTTCTCACCGCGGAAGACCGGCAGAGTGCGGGCACCCTCTTTGCTGTAGTCGATGTATCCGGCGTAGTCGGGTGTCGTGATCGTGATCTTCTCGCCGGCCTTGCCGACGGCGAGGGGCTTCTCCTCGATCGTGACGAGCGCGGCGATGACCTTCGCGATGCCGGCGATGGGCACGGCATCGCGGGTTCCGGCGACAGCGAGGGGCTTCGTCTCGCCGACGGCGATGACGGCACTCGCCCCATCGGTGGGAAGAGTCGGGGGCGTGGCGTCGGCGGCGGGGTTCGCGGGGCTGAGCACCTCGGCGTGCACGGCCGGCAGGGGCGCCAGCAGCGTCACCGGGCCGTAGACGCCGATGCCGAGGATGACGACCACGCCGAAGAGGATGCCGAAGAAGCGGCCGGGGCGGAAGTCCATGGCATCAGGTTAACCCGGCCGATCCGTCTCGCCGGCTCGCCACACTCGTTTCGCGGCTAAGCCCAGCCGAGGTCGTGCAGGCGGTCGTCGTCGATGCCGTAGAAGTGCGCGATCTCGTGCACGAGGGTGATGTGGATCTCGTCGCGGAGTTCCTCCTCGTCGTCGCAGATGGCCAGCAGCGGCTCGCGATACAGGATGATGCGATCGGGCATCTCCCCGAAGCCGTACTGCCCGCGCTCGGTGATGGCGACGCCGTCGTAGAGGCCGAGGAGGTCGAGCGAGCCGTCCTCCGGGCGGTCCTCGACCACGAAGATGACGTTCTCGAGGCCGTCGACCATGTCGTCGGGCAGCTCGTCGAGTTCGTCGATCACGAGCTTCTCGAACTCCTCGGCGTTCAGGTCCATGCGCTCATCGTGTCACGATGCGAGCGTGTCAGGCTGACACCAGAGTGCCGCCGAGCCACCACAGAAGGGCCGAGACGACCATGGCCGCGAACGGCACCCAGACGGCGCTGCGGTCCCGTGCCATGAGGATGATCGCCCCTATGGTGCCGATGACCGTCACGACGATGGGCCCGTAGACACCGAGTCCGAAGCCGAGCGGATCGGGATCCGAGTCCATCGCCCAGAGCAGCCCGCCGAAGAAGAAGGCGACCGCGAGCGCCGCTGACACCAGCAGCAGGAGCACGGTGATCGTGATGTCCACGGCGCGCGCCGTGGTGGTGCGGTCGGCCATGCTCATCCTCCGTCGCGGATACGAGAAAGGCCCCGGATCTCTCCGAGGCCTTCTCTCTGGGGTGAGTAACGGGGCTTGAACCCGCGACCTCCTGGACCACAACCAGGCGCTCTACCAACTGAGCTATACCCACCATGCGCCGGTCGAGAACGCCGGATGAATCCAGCGCCGCGCGAAAGGCAACTAGAGAAGTGTATTACACCCGGGAGGTGAAATCTGACACGACGGATGCCGCAGCAGCCTGCGCCTCCTCCGACGTAGGCCCGGGGTCGGGCACGAACATGGCACGACGGTAGTACTCGAGCTCGCGGATCGACTCGAGGATGTCGGCCAGGGCGCGGTGTCCGCCGGCCTTCGGGGGAGCGTTGAAGTAGATGCGCGGGAACCACCGGCGGGCCAGTTCCTTGATGGACGAGACGTCGACGACCCTGTAGTGCAGTTGCGCGTCGAGGCGCGGCATGAAGGCGTGCAGGAAGCTGCGATCGGTTCCGATGCTGTTGCCTGCGAGTGGCGCCTTGGCATCGGCCGGCACGTGCTTGAGCACGTACTCGATGGCCTGGTACTCCGCGTCGGCGACGCTCACACCGTGGGGGATCTCGTCGATGAGGCCGGACTCCGTGTGCATGTTGCGCACGAAGTCGCCCATGCTCTCGAGTGCGCTGTCGTCGGGCTTGATCACGATGCTGATGCCGCCGTCCAGGGGCTTCAGGTCGTAATCGGTGATCACTATCGCGATCTCCACGAGTTCGTCGACGGCGAGGTCGAGTCCGGTCATCTCACAGTCGACCCAGACGAGTCGATCCACACCACTGCTCATGAGGCGAGTCTACGTGCGCCGGGCGACACTCGATCAGCCGGCGCGGATCCGTAGACTGGAAGGATGCTGCTCGAGCTCTACACCTCAGCCTTCTGCGAGCCCTGCATGCAGACCAGGGCCGTCGTCGCCGAGGCCGCGCGTCTGGTTCCGGATGCCGAGGTCGCGGAGTACGACGTCGCGAACAACATCGAGGTCGCCGAGGCCGAGAACATCCGTTCCACGCCGACCATGATCGTGCGGTCGGCTGACGGCTCAGAGGTGTTCCGGGCCGCAGGGGTGCCGACCCTGGCCCAAGTGCTCGTCGCCGCGGCGAAGGCGCTCTGAGCGGCTGCCTGCGAATACACTGGAGCGGTTGCCTCCGTAGCTCAGCGGATAGAGCAGAGGGTTTCTACCCCTTGTGTCGCGGGTTCGATTCCTGCCGGAGGCACTTTCGCCCCGTCGCGATTCTGATGTCGTCTGGTCGCCATAGCGTGGCTGCATGAAGCGATGCTTCCGTTGCTCAGCAGTCAAGCCTTCCTCGGAGTTCAACACCTCGGCGAAGACCGCTGACGGCCTCCATTCGTATTGTCGAGAATGCCAGCATCAGCATTACCTCGACCATCGTGAAAGACATATGGAGAACGTCCGGCGTTCTCGCGATGCTCGGCGCAACGAGGCGCGGGCTCTGGTCGCCCGGCGTTTTGCCGCGGGCTGTGTCGATTGCGGTATCGCGGACATCCGTGTTCTTCAGTTCGATCATGTGCGCGGAACGAAGCTGGATGCGGTCAGCACGATGATCCGAACCGGTCGTAGCCTGACGGCGATCAGCGCCGAGATCGACAAGTGCGATGTGCGTTGTGCGAACTGCCATGCCATCGCGACGATCGCCCGCCTCGGTGCGTCCTGGCATGACCGCTTTCTGGTGACCTAGAAAAGGAGCCCAGCGGTGGCACTCGGCGCCTCACGCCTCGTCGGCGATGAACGCATCCTCCTGCGGTCCGGCGGGTGTGTAGTCGGGCGAGCGCTTGCGGAAGGCCAGCCCGAGCAGCGGGAACAGGAGCACGCTCAGCAGGCCGGCGCCGACGAGAGACGCCGCGGTCCCCGTCGAGAGATCGCCCTCGTCGACTCCGATACTGGTGACGGCGACGATGATCGGCAGCGCCGTGGCGCCGAGCAGGCCGATGGCCACCCTGTCGACGCGAGCCGATCCCGGTGGAGCTGCGATGACACTCGGCAGGCCGCGCACGAGGAGGAACAAGAGCAGGAAGATCGGCAGCAGAAGCAGGTTGCGCATGTCGCCCAGCAGCGCGGCGAGGTCGAAGGTGATGCCGGTGTTGATGAAGAAGATGGGGACTAGGAAGCCATAGCCCACCGCCTCCAGCTTCGACTCGATGATCTCGGCATCCTTCTCGGGTGCACCCGTGAGCAGGAGTCTGTACAGGATGCCGGCCGCGAATGCGCCGAGGAGCATGTCGAGCCCGAGGGCGATGCTCAATGCCGCCAAGGCGAGCAGGATGAAGATGACGAGCCGAACGGCGAACTGGCCGCTGGTGTGCAAGGTGGACGTGACGATCAGGTGCAGTCGGCGCCCGTAGCCCTTGGCCGCCAGCCAGATGGCGATGCCGGCGATGGCGGCGAACGCGATCAGCACGACAGCGGCGACGCCGGGCGTCCGGCCGCTGAGGAACAAGGAGATGGCAAGGAGCGGACCGAATTCTCCGACGGCACCGACGGCGAGGACGGCGATTCCGAAGGGCGTCTTGAGCTCGCCGGCATCCCGCAGCACCGGCAGCAGGGTGCCCAGTGCGGTCGAGGTCAGGGCGACGCCGATGAAGATGCCAGCGCCGAAGGTGGGCGCCAATGCGATGCCGATGATCACCCCGGCGACGAGCGAGATCAGCCACCCGAGAGTCGCCCTCTTGAGCGGTCGTCCCTTGATCGTGGCGAAGTCGATCTCGTTGCCGGCGAGGAAGAACAGCATGGCGAGCCCGAACTCCGACAACAGGTGCACGAAGTCGTCGGAGTGCACCCAGCCGAGCACGGCAGGACCGAGCAGCAGGCCCAGCAGGATCTCGAAGACCACGAGCGGTATCGGTACGAGGCGCCCGAAGAGCCGGGCGAGCAGTGGTGCCGCGACAGCGATCGCCGGTACGAGCACCATGGTGCCCAAGGAAACGTCCATGGATCCTCCGACTGGAAGCTGGGGAACTACCGATACGGCGGGTGCCGTCTTCGGATGATAGCGGCGAGCCGCGCGAGGGGTAGGTCGCCACAGCGCGGGGCTGCCACACTGGGCTGCATGCGTCGTGGACTCGCTGCATCCGTCATCGTCATTGTCGCCGTACTCGCGGGAACGGCGGGGTGTGCCGGCGACGAGCGCGCCGGCTCCGGGCGCCCCGTCGCCACCTTCCAGGTGGTGGATGAGACCTTCCGCATCGAGCTCGTCACGCCGGAGCTCATCGACCATGCGCAGCGACTCTTCGACGGTGAGGAGATCGCGGCGATTCCCGTCGGGAAGATCGTGCGACCTGATCCCGAGGTGAACACGGGCTGGCACTGGCATATCGACCCGACGACCCTCGAGTTCGCCGACGTCACCACCGAGGTGTGCGACGGCCTGCCCTCCTTCGTCGAGGACGAGACCCTCACCAGCGACACCTACTGCCCCTGGAGCGCGAAGATCGTCGCCATGGACTATCCGGAGGGGTAACGAGTCCGAAACGAGCGCGCAGTAGATTCGAAGCATGCGAGAGCTTCAGGCACAGATCATCCAGGAACTGAACGTGCAGGCGACGATCGATCCCGCGGGGGAGGTGGAGCGCCGGGTCGAGTTCCTCACCGAGTACACCAAGCGAGCCGGTACCCGCGGCTTCGTTCTCGGCATCAGCGGGGGTCAGGACTCGACTCTGGCTGGCCGACTCTGCCAGCTCGCGGTCGAGAGACTGGCTGCCGAGGGGGCGGATGCGGCCTTCATCGCGGTGCGGCTGCCGTACCGGATCCAGGCCGATGAAGCCGACGCCCAACTCGCGCTCGAGTTCATCCGGCCTCGGGCTCGTGCCGAGTTCAACATCCATGCCAGCGCCGATGCCTTCGCCGCGGAGTACGCCGACGCGATGGACGAGCCCTTGTCCGACTTCAACAAGGGCAACGTGAAGGCCAGGGCACGCATGATCGCGCAGTACGCGATCGCGGGTCAGCACGGGCTTCTCGTCGTCGGAACCGACCACGCGGCCGAGGCCGTGACGGGCTTCTTCACGAAGTTCGGCGACGGCGGTGCCGACATCCTGCCGCTCTCGGGCCTCACGAAGCGGCAGGGCCGTGCCATGCTGCAGTACCTCGGAGCTCCCGATGTGCTCTCAGCCAAGGCCCCGACCGCCGACCTTCTCGACGAGAATCCCGGCCAGACCGACGAGGCGAATCTCGGACTCAGCTACACCGACATCGACAACTTCCTCGAGGGCCGTGAGGTGGCCGACGATGTGGCCGAGGCGATCGAGAACCGCTACCTCGCCACGCAGCACAAGCGGCGTGATCCGGTGAGCCCGTTCGAGACCTGGTGGAAGCCGTCGCACTGACCGTGGTCGCCGCCGGCGTTCCAGCGCTGCGCGTCGCAGGGTGACGAGAAGGGGAGGACAGGTCGAGACCTGTCCTCCCCTTCTCGTGGACCCGGGTGACTACGCCGTCGTGATGACGTCGGTGCGATCGTCGCCACCGCGTCGGGCCGGGAGCGCCGAGACGTCGTCGAGGAGCTGCTGGGTCTCGGTCGATGGAGCGGATGTCGCCGACGCTGCAGCGGGAACCACGGCGGGTGTGTACGGTGTCGTCGCCGGCGCCGGGTCGAACTGCTGGTGGTGCTGCTCGGCGACCCAGGCGTCCTGCTCCGCGAGGAGGGCCTTCTCCGCGGCGGTGTTCATGACCTTCCAGCGATCGAGGTCGGTCTGGAAGAGCTTGCGGGCGCGAGCCGGACGCTTCTGCCAGTCGACGAGGCGATCCCGGAACTCGACGACTGCAGGCTCCAGTTCATAGCCGAAGGTCGCCGATGCCCGCTTCATCTCGTGCAGCTGGTGGGCGGCCCAGTTCGCAGCGACGGCCGCTCCGCGGATGGGGAGCATCCGAACCCGGATGTCGGCCTCGCCGACAGCGCGGTCGGCGAGCACCTGCTCTTGCGGCGTGAGGGAGTTCCAGACCGAGGACTCGGTTGCGGCATCGATGAGGGCGGCGACAGCCGTCGCCTTCACCTCGCGGTCGCGTTGTTCGATGAGACTGCGGACGGCGGCGCGTGCGATCCAGGCTGCGAGCAGCGCAGAGAGCACCATGGCGACGACGAGCACTCCGGCTGCGAAGAGCGTGGGGCGTGCGTCATCCGAGAAGAGCCAGTTGAAGAAGTCCGTGATCCACTGCATGTGGCGCACTTTACCCGCGCCGGGAACGGATGCTGGGAGCAGCGCCCGGCGTGCCCGAAGCCGCGTGCGGCAGAGCGTTCGTCCCCGCCCGTGGGGCTAGGCGAAGCACTCCGCGGCGGCCTGTGCCGTCCAGAACTCGCCAATCACGATGGAGCGCGATCCGCCGCGCGAGAACCTGGCGACGTAGCGCCCCAGCTCATCGGCGCCGAGGTGCTCGATGTGACCGCGGACCTCGCCGCGATCGGTGACGACCCGCCACAGCTCGGCGCGGACCGGTGCGAAGGCCAGGCCGGGAACCCGGGCGTCGAGGGCGATCCCCTGCCGCAGGGAGCGGATCTCCATCGTTGCGGTCATGTGCGTACTCCTCGCTGTCGGCCGGCCCGTGCGTGCTTTCTCCTGTGTCATCAGGCTAGGAGCACCCACCGACATCCGGTCCCGGAAGGGGCGGCGCAGCTCAGAACAGTCGTTCCGCGGCGAGGGTGCCCGTGGCGAGATCGGCATCGAGGACCTTGCCGGCCCGTGCGGTCTGTGCGAGGACGATACCGACTGTCACGAGGGCCACGCCGAGCAGTTGCACCGCCGTCAGGGTCTCGCCGAGCCAGAGCCACGCCACTCCGAAGGCGAACAGCACCTCCGACGACGCCGTGATTCCCGCCGCCGTCGCCGTGAGGTGCTTCAGTGCGAGCAGGGACAGCAGGAACGGCGCGAACGATCCGAGTACGGCGTTCCACAGCAGCGGGAGGACGAGCGGCACCCAGACGTTCGAGAGGTTGCCTCCGAGGGAGACGGTGGAGTTGAGCAGGGCGGGATCGACCTGCCACCACCCGCTGAAGACGCCCCAGAACAGCGCGGCGAAGCCCATCGACCAGAATCCGACAGCAAGGGGCGATGTCGCCCCCACCTGGCGCTCGCCCACCACGAAGTAGACGGTGAGGGTGGCCGCTGCGGCGAGCGCGAACAGCACTCCGACGACGTTCAGCGTCGACTGGCCGATCTGCGCCACGATCGCGAGGCCGCCGAGCACGAGTCCGATGGCCGCCCAGATGCGCGGCTTGACCCGCTCCTTGAAGACCACCCGCGCTATCACCGCGACGGCGAGCACGGCCAGGTACTCGAGCAGCAGGGCGATGCCGACGGGAAGAAGGCTGACAGCCACGGCGTAGGTCCACTGCAGCAGGGCCACGCCGAAGATGCCGAGCGCCGCCATGACGGCGAGCTGGCGCCCCGTGATGCGGAAGGCGGCACGGTTGGTCACCAGCAGGATGGCACCGGCGATGACCGTGACGGATGCCACTCTCCAGAACGTCAGCTGTGCCGGGGTGATGCCGGCCTCCACGATCACCTTGGTGACCGAGCCGTTCATGCCGAACAGCAGGGCCGCGGCCAGGGCGTAGAGGTAGCCCACCCCTAGCGCTGGCCGGTGCCGTGAACGGCGAAGGGCTCGATCGCGGCGATCTCGTCCGCCGTCAGGGCCGGGGCCTCGAGGGCAGCGACGTTCTGCTCCAGTTGGGCCACGCTCGACGCGCCCACGAGGGCGCTCGTGACGGTCGCGTGCCGCAGGACCCACGACAGGGCGAGCTGTGCGATGGACTGGCCACGGGCATCCGCCACGGCCTTCAGGCCCTGAAGACGTTCGAGGTAGTCGGAGTCGATGCTGTCCTCGGAGAGGAAGCGACTGGTGGCCGCGCGCGAGTCCGACGGAACCTTGCCGTCGAGGTAGCGGTCGGTGAGCAGGCCCTGGGCGAGCGGGGAGAACACGATGCTGCCGGTTCCGAGCTCGTCGAGCACGGGGAACAGGCCGTCCTCGATGTGGCGATCGAACATGGAGTACCGCGGCTGGTGGATCGTCAGGGGGATCTTGTGCTCGGCCAGCGCTGCCGCAGCGGCCTTGGTCTGCTCGGGGTCGTAGTTCGAGATGCCGACGTAGAGCGCCTTTCCCTGCTGCACGGCGCTCGCGAGCGCTCCCATGGTCTCCTCGATGGGAGTCTCGGGGTCGGGGCGGTGCGAGTAGAAGATGTCGACGTAATCGAGTCCCAGGCGCCCGAGCGACTGGTCGAGCGATGAGAGCAGGTACTTGCGCGAGCCGAAGTCACCGTACGGGCCCGGCCACATGTCGTAGCCGGCCTTGCTCGAGATGATGACCTCGTCGCGGTAGCCGCGGAAGTCCTCCGCGAAGATGCGGCCGAAGTTGGTCTCGGCCGATCCGTAGGGCGGACCGTAGTTGTTGGCCAGGTCGAAGTGCGTGATGCCGAGGTCGAAGGCGCGACGCAGGATCGCGCGCTGCACGTCGGTCGAGCGCTCGTCACCGAAGTTGTGCCAGAGGCCCAGCGACAGCGCCGGAAGCTTCAGGCCGCTGCGTCCGGTGCGGCGGTAGGTCATCTCGTCATAGCGGGTGGGGGCAGCGACATAGCTCATGACGCCAGCCTAGGGCTCGGCGCCGACGCGCGGCGGCGTGTGACTCCTCCCCACCCAGCACATCGGAGCCGGGATCCGACGGACTGCGGATGCAGCTCCTACGCCTCAGGCTGCCGCGGCGAACATGGATCCGCGCGGCCCGCTCCGTCGCTTTCAGGCACGAGTGCGACGGGCGCGGGCCGCGTCCCGGCAGCGAGCGCTGCAAGGACGTCGAGAACACGGAGGAAGCCATGTCGAGCAGTATCACCATCATCGGGAACGTCGGCACGGACCCGACGCCGACAATCCTGCCCGGAGGCGCCCGCAAGGTGACGTTCCGGGTGGCGGCGAGCGAGCGGTACTTCGACCGGAAGCGGAACGCCTGGGTCGATGCCGACCCGAGCTGGTTCACCGTCGAGGCGTTCCGCGCTCTCGGGGAGCACGTGCAGGCCTCGGTTCATCGTGGCGACAACGTGATCGTCTCGGGGCGACTGCGGGTGCGCACCTGGGAGAACGAGAAGGGGCGTGGCACAGCGGTCGACGTCGAGGCAGACGCTGTCGGCCACAACCTGACGTGGGGCACCAGCACCTACGTGAAGGCGCTGCGCCCGGAAACGACACCACCCGTCGACGAGCCGACGACCTCGGCCGGCGCCGACCAGGAGCAGCGGCCCGACTGGGCGACGCCGCTGGTCGACGGGTCCGGTGGAGCGGGGCTCGTCGGCGTCGGCGCGGAGGACACTCCGTTCTGACACCGACCCTAGACTCGAGGCTGTGCCTCCGTGGGGTGGCGGACTGGGGTGGAGCGTGCTTCGACGGAATCGGATCGCTGCCGGCGTGATCGTCGCGGCTGGCGCATCGCTCGTGCTCAGCGCCTGCATGTCGCCCACACCGGCTCCCACACCGACACCGACGACCACCTCGGCCGCACCGACGGCGACGCCGACACCGACGACGCCGGCTGTCCCCGTGCTGAAGCCCGGACTCTCCGCCGACGAGAACCTCGCCTATTTCGACATGGTCAACAACGCCGTCATCGCAGCGAACGCGAACGCCGGTGGTCGCGACTTCGTCGATGCCCTGGTCGCCGGGGGATTCGACAAGGCCGCGATGCAGGTGACCCCCGACCGCACGGCCGTCGACCTGCAGGCTGACAGCATCCAGTGGTCCGTACTGTTCAACTCGGAGTGCCTCGTCGGCCAGTACGGCCCGGCGTCGGGCGGCTATCACGGCATCGTCGCCGATCCGACGGGTCAGGGAGCCTGTCTGCTGGGCGAGACGCGCCCCATAGACTGGTAGGCGCTATGGCCGATTACATTTACTCGATGGTCCGCGCCCGCAAGGCCGTGGGCGACAAGCTCATCCTCGACGACGTCACGATGGCGTTCATCCCCGGCGCCAAGATCGGCGTCGTGGGTCCGAACGGTGCCGGAAAGTCCACGATCCTCAAGATCATGGCCGGACTCGACACGCCGTCCAACGGTGAGGCCAAACTGACGCCGGGCTACTCCGTCGGCATCCTGATGCAGGAGCCGGTCCTCGACGAGACCAAGACGGTTCTCGAGAACGTGCAGGAGGGTGTCGGCCCGATCAAGGCGAAGGTCGACCGCTTCAACGAGATCTCCCTCGCCATGGCCGAGCCCGACGCCGACTTCGACGCGCTCCTCGCCGAGATGGGCACGCTGCAGGAGGAGATCGACCACGCCGACGCCTGGGACCTCGACTCCCAGCTCGAGCAGGCGATGGACGCGCTCCGCTGCCCGCCGGGCGACGAGATGATCGGCCACCTCTCCGGTGGTGAGAAGCGCCGCGTCGCTCTCTGCAAGCTGCTGCTGCAGAAGCCCGACCTGCTGCTCCTCGACGAGCCCACCAACCACCTCGACGCCGAGAGCGTGCTCTGGCTCGAGCAGCACCTCTCCAAGTACCCCGGCGCCGTGCTCGCCGTGACCCACGACAGGTACTTCCTCGACCACGTGGCCGAGTGGATCGCCGAGGTCGACCGCGGCCGCCTCTACCCCTACGAGGGCAACTACTCGACCTACCTCGAGAAGAAGCAGGAGCGCCTCGCCGTCCAGGGCAAGAAGGACGCGAAGCTCTCCAAGCGCCTCTCCGAGGAGCTCGACTGGGTGCGCTCCAACGCCAAGGGCCGCCAGGCGAAGTCGAAGGCGCGCCTCGCCCGCTACGAGGAGATGGCAGCCGAGGCCGAGCGCACCAAGAAGCTCGACTTCGAGGAGATCCAGATCCCGCCGGGTCCGCGTCTCGGCGCGATCGTGCTCGAGGTCAAGAACCTCAAGAAGGGCTTCGGTGATCGCACGCTCATCGACGGGCTCAGCTTCTCGCTCCCGCGCAACGGCATCGTCGGCATCATCGGGCCGAACGGTGTCGGTAAGACCACCCTCTTCAAGACCATCGTCGGACTCGAGCCAGCGGATGCCGGTGAGGTCAAGGTCGGCGAGACCGTCTCGATCTCCTACGTCGACCAGACCCGTGGCGGCATCGATCCGACCAAGACGCTGTTCGAGGTCGTCTCCGACGGACTGGACTACATCCAGGTCGGCAAGATGGAGGTCCCGTCGCGTGCCTACGTCGGCACCTTCGGGTTCAAGGGACCCGACCAGCAGAAGCCGGCCGGCGTGCTCTCGGGTGGTGAGCGCAACCGTCTGAACCTCGCGCTCACGCTCAAGCAGGGCGGCAACCTGCTGCTGCTCGACGAGCCCACCAACGACCTCGACGTCGAGACCCTGTCGAGCCTCGAGAACGCCCT
Organism: Leifsonia sp. Leaf264; assembly: GCF_001422325.1. GTDB lineage: Bacteria > Actinomycetota > Actinomycetes > Actinomycetales > Microbacteriaceae > Orlajensenia. The sequence continues at coordinate 212,928 of NZ_LMMR01000001.1, read as the reverse complement.
GCTCGAGTTCCCCGGCTGCGCCGTGGTCATCACGCACGACAGGTGGTTCCTCGACCGCATCGCGACTCACATCCTCGCGTACGAGGGCACCGAGGAGAACCCGGCGAACTGGTACTGGTTCGAGGGCAACTTCGAGTCGTACGAGCAGAACAAGATCGAGCGCCTCGGTGCCGACGCGGCGAAGCCGCACAGCTCCACGTATCGCAAGCTCACCCGCGACTGAGCGGCGGCGTCACTCGTGAGGCTCGATGTCCCGATCCGGCTGCGCTGGAGCGACCTCGACGCCTACGCGCACGTCAACAACGCCTCGATGCTGCGCCTCCTGGAGGAGGCGCGCATCCAGGCGTTCTGGGAGACTGACGAGGTCGTCGACGGCGAGAACGCCGTCGGCGCCTCGACGGCCGTGCTCGACGGCCGCCCGGGCTCCTCGACGCTGACGATCATCGCGCGCCAGGAGGTCGAGTACCTCGCCCAGGTCCCGTACCAGCGACTGCCGCTCCACGTGCAGCTGTGGATCGGGCGCATGGGCGGGGCCAGCCTCGAGGTCTGCTACGAGGTGCGATCCCCGATCGGGGTCGAGCCGAGGGTGCTCTACGCCCGGGCGGCGACGACGATCGTGCTGGTGGATGCGGCATCCGGTCGCCCGCGACGCATCAGCGATCACGAGCGTGCCTCGTGGACGCCGTTCCTCGATGAGCCCGTGACGTTCACCAAGCGCAACCCGGCCCGCTGAGCGGTTCCGGTCCTCAACGGCCGGTGTCGCTCACTCAGCGACCGGCGCCGCTCACTCGTCGAGCGGGGTGTCGCTGAACGAGCCGTCCCAGACCGCACGCGAGCCCGACTCGCCGATGATGACGGTCGTCACGATCCCGGCAGGCACGACGACGACGGCCGCGACCGCGAGGACTACCGCGACGACGCGTCGCACCAGCGCCGACGGCGATTCGTCTGCCGGCCGTCGCTCGATGAACCGGTACCAGACGTAGACGACCACGGAGAGTACGGCGAGCGCGATGGCCCACGGAAGCAGGGTGCCGCCGAGGTCGGCGTGCTTCTGGATGAGCGGGGAGTCGGGGAGCCTGGCCTCGAGCCACTCGCCGGCCTCTTTCGCCACGTAGACGAGGATGGCCGCGACGATGCCGAGGATGGGAGTGACGAGGCCGAACCAGCGGCGTGCCCGGGGCCACACAGTGGCCAGGAGCACCACCACGGCCGCGACGGGCATCACGATCACCACGGCGTGCACGATCAGGATGTGCAGTGGCAGGCCGTTGAACGAGTAGTCCATGAGGTTCGGCGGCCGGCTCAGGCCGAGGCCAGCACGGCGTCGCCGTCGACGGTGATGGTGAGCTTCGCGAGCCCGGTCAACGCCTTGCTGCCGGCGAAGGGCTCACCCGTGGCAGCGTCGAAACGGGACTGGTGGCACGGGCAGTCGTACTCGGTCTTCGCCGCCGCCACCACGCACTGCTGATGCGTGCAGATGGCGCTGAAACCGACGACCTCTCCCGCTGTCGGCTGGGCGAGGACGATGGGGTCGGATCCGAGCTTCGCGTCGATCGACCCGCCGACGGGGATGTCGGCGAGCTTGGCGACCTCGGTGCCGGATGCCGCACCCCCGGAGGCCGGGGGAGCCTCGGACGACGTGGCCGGACTCGCGGCATCCGTCGACGCCCCTCCCGACGGTGAACCGGTGTCGGTTCCGGGGCTGCACGCCGCGAGAACGACAGCCGTGGCGCCGGCACCGCTCAGGCTGAGTACTGCGCGTCGCGTGATGATCTTCTGCTCTGTCATGAGATGCGATCCTCTCGATGGTGGCGGGAGTAGCTTTGCAGTTCTACTGGAAACACGGTGCGGGGCCGCGAAAGGTTCAGCATGGACGATCATCCGCTCAGGGTGAACCGTTGGAGCACGCCGATCGTGTTAACGATGGAGGTGCTCTCGTGAGCGATGACCGAGCCGAGGCTCTGCGCGTCATCCAGGACGAGCACGCGCCCGCTCTCTGGCGATACGTCGTTCGGCTGACCGGCGACAGGGCCCTCGCCGACGACATCGTGCAGGAGGTGATGCTGCGTGCCTGGCGGCGGCCCGAGATCCTCGACCAGTCGGAGGGCTCGGCCAGGGCCTGGCTCTTCACGGTGACGCGCAACCTCGTCATCGACGACAGGAGGAGTGCCAGGGCGCAGCAGGAGTTCGCGGTCGACGAGCTGCCCGAGGTGGTCCAGGCCGATGCGACGGATGCCGCTCTCGACCGCTGGCTGATCGCCGATGCCATCGGCGAGCTCAGCCGTGACCATCGCGCCGTGCTCGTGACCGTCTACTTCGGCGGTCGCTCGGTAGCTGAGGCGGCGCAGGAGCTCGACGTTCCGAGCGGAACGGTCAAGTCGCGACTGCACTATGCCCTGCGGGCCCTGCGTCTCGCCCTCCAGGAACGCGGGGTGACAGGACGATGAGTACCAGCACAGATGCGTTCTCCGACTGGGATGCCGCTTACGTCCTCGGTGCCCTGAGCCCGCGCGAGCGGCTCGACTACGAGGATCATCTGGCGAGCTGCTCGCGCTGCACCGCGGCGCTGGCCGAGGTCGCCGCGATGCCCGGACTTCTCGCGCGGGTCTCGCTCGAGGAGGTCTTGGATGCCGTCGACGTCGAGTCGACGCCCCCTGAGCCGGGTGCGTCTCCCCATGCCGAACCCCACGCTGCGCGACCCGTCCGGTCTGCCGCCCGTCCGGCATCAAGACCCCCGACCACTCGCCGTCGGGGGCGTCGTCGCGGCCCACTCGTCGCTGGAGCCGTGCTCGGACTGGCAGCGCTGATGACAGCACTCGTGCTGTCGATCGGCGGCGTGGCGCCACCGGCTGCGCGAGCGGAGACGCTGCACCTCGACAGCACGGGCCAGACCGCGTTGACAGCCGATGTGCGGGTGGTCGGAAAGTCCTGGGGCACGGCGTTCTCGACGCACTGTCGGTATGGCCAGGGCGGAGCGGGGGACGGCGGCGGGCGCTACGGATCCGGCTCCACGTCGGGCGATGATGACGGGCAGGGCGAGTCGACGGCATCGGATCGCTATGGCCTCTACGTGACGGACAGCGCCGGCGACGCGCGTCTGGTGTCGAGTTGGACGGCAACGCCCGGAACCGACGTGCGAGCCGACGGATCGACCGACGTGCCGATGGACCAGATCTCTACTGTCGACATCCGCTCCATCGGCTCCGACGACGTGCTCCTCTGGGCCGAGCTCGAGCACTGACGGGTCGCCGGGCTGCTGCCCGCGGAGATGACGGAGACCGCTGACTCAGCGGGCGTCGGGAACCCGGATCATGCCCTCCTGGGCGACGCTGGCGAGCAGCACGCCGTCGGCGGTGAAGATGCTCCCGCGCGCCAGGCCGCGACCGCCTGAGGCGCTGGGGGAGTCCTGCACGTAAAGCAGCCACTCGTCGACCCGGCCCGAGCGGTGCCACCACATGGCGTGGTCGAGGCTGGCCACCTTCAGGCCCCTCGTCGCCCACGGGATGCCGTGCCGGCGCATCGGCGACTCGAGGATGGAGTAGTCCGTGGCGTAGGCCAGCGCGGCGCGGTGCAGGGTGTCGTCGTCGGGCAGGGTGCCCGCCGCCTTCATCCAGACGGCCTGGTGGGCCACGCGCTCACCGTCGACCGAGAGGAAGATCGGCGACTCGACGTGCCGCACGTCGAACGCACGTTCCGTCGACCAGTAGCGCGCCACGTCGTGGTCGATGTGACCGAGCAGGTCGGCCGTCGTCGGCAGCGATTCGGCGGCGGGGATGTCGCTCGGCATCTCGATCTGGTGGTCGACTCCACCATCCGGATCCTGGAACGACGCGATCATCGAGAGGATCGGAACGCCGTTCTGGTACGCCTGCGTCCGCCGGGTGGAGAAGGACCTGCCGTCGTGGATGCGGTCGACCGAGAAGGTGATCGGCAGGTTCACGTCGCCCGGGCGCAGGAAGTAGCCGTGCATGGAGTGGATGGCACGCTCGGCGGGCACGGTACGGCTGGCGGCCACGACGGACTGGGCGAGCACCTGGCCGCCGAAGACCCTGCCGTGCGGCATCCACTGGCTCGGACCCGTGAAGATGTCCTCGTCGGTGCGTGCCCCGGTGTCCACGAGGTCGAGGGTGGCCAGCAGGCCGTCGATGGGGTTCGTCATTTCCACCTCGTGTTCATCTGGCCGACCGCGTGTCGATGTCGCGCGGAGTGGGGGCCGACCGATGCGAGTCCCGGCCCGTCCCTCCGGTAGTTTAGAGGGCAGATGAGCCAGTCATTCCTCCTTACCGATCGTCCCAGTGTGGGCGATCTCACCACCTACCTGTCCCGTGCCTCGCGTGTCGAGGACGGCTCGGTGCGCCTGATCGCGGGCTCGGGCGTTCTCGCCGTGTACACGGCGATCCTCTACCCCCGCGGTCTCCTCGACGAGACGCCCACGGTCCTCGGCCTGCGCACCTTCGCGCTTGCGGATGCGGGCTCGTTCGACGCCGTCGTGCCGAGCCGATCGCTGCTCGACCGCCTGGCGCGGGCCGAGAGCAACGGCGGCGATGGGCCCGCTGAGATCGGCCTGCCCCACGAGGTCGGCAGCGTCACCTGGGCCGGCATCTCGCCGCCTCGCGGTGGCTGGCATGCTCAGGGGTCGACGGATGCCGTTCACCTCGAACTCGCGGCGCACGCCGGCATCGCCGAGATCGCCGATGCCGTGCCGACGGGAACGGGCGAGCAGCTGGTGACCCGGGCTCGTGCCGAGGTGTGGGGTCGACCGATCGACGGGCTGGAGCATGTTCCTGCCGGTGCCGCCTTCGCCGCGCTCAGCCTCGGGTTCCTGCACGCCGACGATCCCGTGAACGTCTTCGAGACCGGGCCGTGGACGCGCCTGACCTCCAAGCGCGGCCACGTGCTCATCCGTCGGAAGGCCTGGTCGCTCAAGAGCTGAGCGCCTGAGCGCGACTCGTGGGCCGTTCGGGCACCACGAGTTCATGGCTGGCTCGGCTTGTGATGGGGGCACCCCGGATGCGGCCGCCGACGAGGCGGACGTACGGTGCTTCGCATCCGCCCCGCGCGGCGGCGACGGAAGGCATCCGATGCTCACCGAAACCCTCACCTCCCTTCCCCTCGGCCGGTCCCTGTCCGTGCTCGCCGACGGCAGGATCGTCGTCGGCACCTCCGGCGGCATCAGGGTCTACCCACCTGGCTCGACCGGCTCGGCGGCCCCGACGACGGTTCTCGCCCTCGGTGGCCGGGTTCGCGCCCTCGTGCCGCACCCTGACGGCGGTGCAGTGCTCGCCGGCGTCGTCGGCCGCGGCCTCGTCTCCATCGCATTCGACGCACCGACGCCGGTCGTCAGCGACCTGGTCAGCGCGGCCGGGATCACGACCATCGATGTGGCGCAGGGTTCGCGCGCCGTCGTGGTCGGCCTCGGCCGCCCTGCCGCCCGCGTCATCGACGTCGACCTCGACACCGCCGCCGTCACGCCGGTGACCAGCGGCCTCGCGACTCCTGTCGGTATCGCCGACGACCCGGCATCAGGTCGTATCATCGTCGCGGCCAGCAGTGCCTCCACCGACCTGCTCTCCATCGAACGTGCGACGGGCATCGTGACTCCCGTCGGCCTCGCCGGGACCGTCGGCAGCGTCACATCGATCGCCTTCCGCTCGGCAGCCCACGACGAACTGGTGGTCGCCGATGGGGCCGGTCGGCTGCTCTCGGTCGCCGTCGTCGGCGGTGTCCCCGTCGCGCCGGCCACTGTCGTCGTCGACAGCCTGGACAGGCTGTGGGGCGCCGTCCCCGCAGCCGACGGCTCCGTCCTGATCGCAGAGGGCAGCCACCTCGTGCGCTTCGTCGAACAGCCTGTGGCGGTCCCGCCCGTGAAACTGGTCATCGGTGCCGACCCCCTGCACGTGAGCAGCTGGCGTCGCATCGCCGTCGAGCTGGACGGCTCCATCCCGTTCACCGATCTCACCTTCGTGACCGACCCTCCGGCTGGAGGACTCGTGTCGCCGTCGCAGGACGCATCGGATGACCCGTCGAAGCCGAGCATCCTGCTCGCCAGTGGAGGCATCACCGGCGACTTCGCCCTCCTCGCCCTCGATCCGATCGGCCAGGCCGTCGCGAAGGAGCCCTTCACCGTCACCGACGCGTGGACCGGCACGCAGGGACCGCCCGTCGCCTACTTCGGCGCGGTGAACGACCAGCAGCCCGACGGCACTTGGGGTGGCGGCGATCCGTTCGTTCCGCAGAACATCGACGTGCACAAGACCGTCGGCACGCGCAACGTCGCCGTCGTGGTCGTGGAGACCAGCGACTGCCCGGCTCTCGGGGCGGCGGATGCTGCCACCCTGCGTGCGACCCTCGACGCCGAGGTGTTCACGGGCACCGTCGAGAGCGGCGTCACCGAATCCGCCCGTGCCTATTTCCAGCGGGTGTCGTATGGCGCCTACGACATCGCGAACGCGGGCATCGTCGGACCGGTCAGGCTGCCGTCGCCGTGGACGAGCTACGCCACCACAGTTGGCGGATCTGGGGACACGAGCGACCTGGGTACGTTCTCCCAGGCCGCGATCGCAGAGGTGTACCGGCAGAATCGCGACCTGGCGGCAGCGGGGCAACCGCCGCTCGTCGACCTCACCACCGTCGACTCCGTCATCATCGTGGTGCGGTCGATCGCGGCGGATCCGGCGAATGGGATCGTCGAGCGCTTCCACTGGCCCTTCGCGTCGCGGCCCGGCGGCTTCCAGAAGTCGTTCCAGGTCGACGCCACCGCCATCCAGCTGCTGTTCGCCCAGATCGAGATCCCCGTGATGCGCACGATCCAGGTGCTGTCGATGCCCGACGATTGGGCGGCGCGTGACGTCCGCGAGTTCCGTGAGACCGTGACGCACGAACTCACGCACAACATCGGCCTCCCCGACGAGTACGCCCGCACGGCCGACTCGGTCGATGCGCACGATCGCGAGGTCGGAGACAACACCGTCGGCCAGTCGTGGACACTGATGAACTTCGAGCAGGAGTTCCCGGAGCCGACGGCGGTCGAGAAGATGCTGCTCGGATGGGTGCGGCCGGAGTGGGTGCGCGCCCTGAGCTTCGCGACCCTCGGTCCCATCGACGAGGACATCGAGCTCCACGCCCTCGAACTCGGCGCGCCACCAGCCGGCCGGGTGAGTGCCGTCGAGATCCGGAAGGGCGACGGGACGAACGCGTACTTCGAGTACCGACGCGAACAGTCCGCCATCGAGAGCGACCAGGACCTGCCCGCCACGAACACCGTGCTCGGAACCGAGTTCATCTCGGGCGACGTCGCTCCCGCGACCCGACGGAACCTGCTGCTCATCGCCGACGACAGTGACAATGACGACGGCGAGTTCCAGCAGGGGGATGACTACAGGGAGACCGACACGACGAGTCCGGAGTACCCGAACGATTTGAAGATGACGGTGCTGCAGACCGCCGCCGACTTCGCCCGCATTCACATCGTCTACGGCGACCAGAAGCCGGATCCGCAGATCCGTCCGTGGGCGGCCTCGACGAACTGGCAGAGTCAGGACATCGAGGTGAAGAACTCGCGGTCGGCGGCCAACGCGGCGTTCCGCAACGTGCCGTGGGCGGGGCATCCGAACAGCATCGAGGCCACAGTGCGGAATCCCGGTGACGTCGATGCCACGGGCGTCGCGGTCGACTTCTTCTGGAAGGACTTCACATTCTCCGAGGGCACCGAGCACTTCCTCGGCCGGGACGTGCGAGACGTGGTGCACGACACCGACGTGGTCTTCACGGCGCCGAGCACCTGGACGCCGCCCGTGCTGCCGATCCTGGGAAACCTCGGCATCACCTTCACCGGCCACTTCTGCGTGGTCGCGCGCATCGCCGAATACGCGGATCCGGTGATCCCCAATCTCAAGGAGGTCACGCCGGCCAACAACGAGGCGCAGTCCAACTACAACGTGGTCATCTCGAGCAGCGCGTCGCCGTCCACCCGCGAGGGTCAGGTGTTGACTGTGCGCAATCCGCAGCCCAAGCGGGCGCGCATCTACACCTCGGTGCGCCAGACCAGTCCGTTCGTGAGGGTCTACCTCGGTGCCGAGTGGGTGGAGCTCGACCCGGGGGAGGAGGCCAACATCACCATCCTCACCGAGTCGGTGATCGGCGACCCGAATCTGCGCGACTACCAGAAGAAGTTCCAGGAGTTCGAGCCGTACCGCCACCCCAGCCACCTCAACATCACCGGCATCGCCGACTCCCGCGAGTCCTGCCACGGCGAGGTGCTGGGAGGCGCCCACATCGTGACGATCTCGGGTCGGGCGACGCGGGTGACCGAGTTCTTCGCGGGCGACGGTGTGGCCTTCGGCCGGGTCGAGACCGTCGACACCGGTGAACCCGTCGACGGACCGATCCTCGTCACCGTCGTGCCCGAGGAGGGTGCCGCCGAGAAGGAGGTGTCGGTGACGGGAGTCGTCAAGAACGGGTCGTTCCGGGTCTCGCTGCGCGAGCTGATGGAACAGGGCGAACGGATGCTGGGCTGGGTGGCGACGGCGCACTACCTCGGCCAGGTCGACAAGGCGCCGTGCACGAGTGACCCGTTCCGCATCGAGAGCTGACGCGACCGTGGAGCAGGCACCGCTATCCGGGGCGGAACGGATCGACGGGAACAGGCCGGCTCGGCCTGCTCCCGTCGATCGCTGCGACGGTCATGCTCCCGCGATGACCGGCTGGATTCGGCCGCTGCAGAGCTAGAGCCGGGCTACAGCACGACCCGCCTGGCGGCCGGTGAAGAGGCAGCCGCCGAGGAAGGTGCCCTCGAGCGCCCTGTAGCCGTGCACGCCTCCGCCGCCGAAGCCGCTCGCCTCTCCGGCCGCGTACAGCCCGGTGATGGGTGTGCCGTCGGCAGCGAGGGCCTGGCCGTCGAGGTTGGTCTGGATGCCGCCCAGGCTCTTGCGCGTGAGGATGTGCAGCTTCACCGCGATGAGCGGACCCGCAGCCGGATCGAGGATGCGGTGCGGGCTGGCGACCCTGATGAGTTTGTCGCCGCGGTACTTGCGGGCGCTCCGCAGCGCATTCACCTGGGCATCCTTGGAGAACTCGTTGTCGAGTTCCCTGTCGCGGGCCACGATCTCGCGCTCGATCCCCTCGACGTCGAGGTCGACATCCGGAGACAGCTTCTTCATGCCGACGAACAGCTCGGGCAGGGTGTCGGCGACCACGAAGTCGACGCCCTTCTCCTTGAACGCCTCGACGGGCCCGGGGGCGCCGGACTTGACCCGCTGGGCGAGCAGCTTCAGGTCCTTGCCGGTGAGGTCGGGATTCTGCTCGCTTCCCGAGAGGGCGAACTCCTTCTCGATGATCTTCTGGGTGAGCACGAACCAGCTGTAGTCGTGCCCCGTCGCCACGATGTGCTCGAGGGTGCCGAGGGTGTCGAATCCCGGGAACAACGGGCCGGGCAGCCGCTTGCCCTCGGCATCGAACCACAGCGACGACGGACCGGGGAGGATGCGGATGCCGTGCTTGTCCCAGATCGGCGCGAAGTTCGTGATGCCCTCGGTGTAGTGCCACATGCGGTCGCCGTTGACGAGCCTGGCGCCGGCTTCTTCGGTGATGCCCAGCATGCGCCCGTCGACGTGGGCTGGCACGCCGGAGAGCATCGTCGCCGGCGGTTCGCCGAGGCGCTCCGGCCACTGAGCGCGCACGAGGTCGTGGTTGCCGCCGATGCCGCCGGAGGCCACGATCACGGCCGGGGCCTCGAACCTGAACTCGCCGACGACGTCTCGGTTGCTCGGTGCTCCGCGGCCGGCGGCATCCGGGGCCAGGACGGCGCCGTGCACTCCGACGACAGCGCCGTCCTCGACGATGAGCCCGTCGACGCGATGACGGTGACGGATGCGAACGAGCCCGGCGGCCTCGCCGGCCTTCACGCGATCGGCGAACGGCGCCACGACCCCCGGGCCGGTGCCCCAGGTGATGTGGAAGCGGGGGACCGAGTTGCCGGGACCGACGGCGCCGTAGCCGCCGCGCTCGGCCCAGCCGACGACGGGGAACCAGCGCACGCCCATCTGGTGCAGCCAGGCACGCTTCTCGCCGGCGGCGAAGTCGAGGTAGGCCTCGGCCCAGCGGCGGCCCCACTCGTCCTCCTCGCGGTCGAAGCCGGCCGAGCCGAACCAGTCCTGGGCGGCGAGGTCGCGGGAGTCCTTGACCCCCATGCGGCGCTGCTCGGGGGAGTCGATCAGGAACAGGCCTCCGAACGACCACCAGGCCTGGCCGCCGAACGAGGCGGCAGGCTCCTGTTCGACGAGGATCACCCGCTTGCCGGCGAGCACGAGCTCGGCAGCGGCGGTCAGGCCGGCGAGGCCGGCTCCGACCACGATGGCGTCAGCGGATTCAGTCATGTGGCTCCTTCGTCACAGGGTGGTGCAGGGGTGGTGCTGCAGGGTGTGCTGGGTGGGTGGTGCTGCGTGGGTGCGCGGCCTCAGTCGTCGAAGGTGTTGACCATGGCGAAGGCGGCGCGTTCGAGATAGTCCCACAGAGTCGCGTCGTGCAGCGGCGACAAGGCGAGCGTGTCGACGGCGTGTCGCATGTGGGCGAGCCAACGGTCGCGGGCGTCGGGGTTCACCTTGAACGGCTGGTGCCGCATCCGCAGCCGCGGGTGACCGCGGTGGGCGCTGTAGGTGCCCGGTCCGCCCCAGTACTGTTCGAGGAACAGGGTGAGGCGTTCCTCGGCCGGCCCGAGGTCCTCCTCCGGGTACATCGGCTTGAGCACGGGGTCGTCGGCGACCCCGACGTAGAACTCGTGCACCAGCTTCGCGAAGGTGGCATGCCCGCCGACCTGCTCGTAGAACGTCTCGGTGACGGGCACGCCGTTCTCGCCGTCGCGGAGGTGCACCGCCGCCGGGATGACGGGGACGCCAGGGACGGATGCCACGGCGTCGGTCGAGGGCGGCTGGGTGGGTTCGACCATGGCGTCAGTCTTCCGGGTTCTGAGGTGGCTTCGGCGCCCGGGGCGCCTTCGGCTGCGGGGCCGGCGTCTCGGTCGACGGCGCCGCGGTCGGCGGCAGCGCGGACGGTGGCTGCGCCGGATCCTGCGCCTTCTTGGGCGCACGCAGGCGGCGGGGCAGGCGCGGCGCCGTGTTCTTCGTCACCGGGATCGTCGTCACCGGCTTGGTGCGCGGGGGCTTGGCTCCCTTGATGCTCGCTGCGCCGTCGAATCCGCTCAGCACGACGCTGTTGAGCGAGGGAAGCTTCACGCCCATCTCGTCGAGCGCCTTCTTCAGCCGCACCCGCAGTTCGCGGGCCACGTCGTCCTTGGCGGCCGTGCGCACCTTGATGACGATTCGGATGACGACGGCGTCGGCCGAGATCGACTCCAGCCCCCAGAGCTCGGGCTTCTCGAGCACGCGACTGCGCCATTTCGGGGTCGCGGCGAGGTCGAGGGCGGTGTCGAGCATCGACTTCTCGACGGCTTCGACGTCGGCGTCGTAGGGGATGGCGAGGTCGATGATGACGCGGGCCCAGCCCTGCGACATGTTGCCGACCCGAAGGATCTCGCCGTTGCGCACGAACCAGAGGGTTCCGTTCACGTCGCGGATCTGGGTGACCCTGATGCCGACGTTCTCGACGATGCCCGTCGCGGGACCGGTGTCGACGATGTCACCGACGCCGAGCTGGTCCTCCATGACCATGAAGATGCCGTTCAGGCCGTCCTTCACGATGTTCTGCGCACCGAAACCGAGGCCGGCGCCGATGGCCGCCGTGAGCAGCGCGAAGGAGCCGAGGATCGTCGTGTCGATGGTGTTGATGATCATCAGCACCGCGACGATGAAGATCGTGACGTTGACGACGTTGGTCAGCACCGAGCCCAGGGTGCGGGTGCGCTGCACGACGCGCACCGCGGCGAGCGGCGAGGCGGCCATGATGGCCTGGGTGTCGTCGCTGGGCTGACCCTTCTTGGCGCCGGTGACCACGCGGCGCACGACCCTGTCGATGACGAAGTGCAGCACCCAGCGCACGAGGAAGGCCACCAGGACGATGATCGCGATCGTGACGGCCTTGCCGGCCGCCGTGTCCCAGAAGTTCTCCCCGACCGCGCCCCAGAAGTCGTTCCACCAGTCCATAGGTCGACCAGTCTAACGAGGCTCGGATGCGCTCTTCTGAGCGTCGTCTGTACGCGCAGCGGCATCGCAGAGCTGGGCCGCGAGGGCGCGGTCGAGCTCCGAGAGCAGCTCGCTCACGCGGCGGACGAGCGCCGGCGGTCCGTCGTTCTCCGACAACCAGGCACGGGCGGCGTCGGCGAGCTGCGACGTGACGAGTGCGGACGGGAACAGCCTGACCACGATCAGCTCGGCCATCGTGTAGCTGCGCTCCGACCACAGGCGCTGGAGCATCTCGAAGTACGGCTCGATGCTCGGTTCGAGCAGAGCTGCCGGGCGGGAGCGGCCCCATCCCGTGGCGATGGCGCGCGCCATGTCGTTCGAGAGGCTTGCATCGGTGGCGACCCTGGTCCAGGCGGCGAGCTTGACCTCGGGGTCGGGTCGGGCTGCTCGGGCCGTGGCGGCGAACTGGCGGCCCTTGGCCGTGTCGTCCGAGGCGAGAGCGTGGTCGATGTCGGCATCCGTCGCCGCTCCACCGGCCGAGAGGGCTATCACGAGCTCCCAGCGCAGGTCGGTGTCGATGGTGAGGCCTTCGAGGGCGACCGAGCCGTCGAGCAGGCTGGCGAGGATGTCGTAGTGCGGAGCCGTCGAGGCGATGCGGATGAAGCTGGTGACGAACTGCAGCTGCGCGTCGGACTCGGCGTCAGCCAGCACCGTGAGCGCCCAGAGTGCGTCACCGCAGTCCGCGGCGACCTGCTCGGCCGCAGCGGGCTCGATGTAGCGCTCGAGGGCGAGCTCCAGCTGCGACAGGGCCGTGCCGCGGGCCGACGACTGGTCCTCGTGCGAGATGTTGCCGAGCACGAGCCGGACGAAGTCGCCAGCCGGGGTCTCGCCGTCGCGGGTCGTGTCCCAGACCGCACCCCAGATGAGCGCGCGGGCGACGGGATCCCGCAGGTCGCAGAGGTGGTCGACGGCCGTGGCCAGTGAGTCCTCGTCGAGACGGATCTTGGCGTAGCTGAGGTCATCGTCGTTGAGGAGCACGAGGGCGCCTCGACTCACGCCGAGAAGCTCGGGCACCTCCGTCCTGGCGCCGTCGACGTCGATCTCCACCCGGTGCCTGCGCACGAGGGACCCCTCGTCATCGAGGTCGTAGAGCCCGATGGCGAGGCGGTGCGGGCGCAGCGTGGGGTGGTCGTCTGCGGCGGTCTGGGTGACGGCGAAGGCCGTGAACCGACCGTCGGCATCCGTGTCGAACTCGGCTCGGAGCGTGTTGACGCCGGCGGTCTCGAGCCAGAGCCGCGACCAGTCGGTGAGCTCGCGCCCGCTCGAGACCTCGAGCTCGTCCAGCAGGTCGCGCAACGTCGCATTGCCGCCGCCGTGCTTGCGCAGGTACATGCCGATTCCGGCATGGAAGGCGTCGAGGCCCACCCAGGCCACGAGCTGCTTGAGCACCGAGGCGCCCTTGGCATAGGTGATCGCGTCGAAGTTGACCTCGACGTCGCGCAGGTCGTTGATGGTCGCCACGATCGGATGCGTCGACGGAAGCTGGTCCGCCATGGCCGCGCGGGTCTTCTCGACCGATGTGAACGTGGACCAGGCGTCGGTGAACTCCGTGACGGATGCCGTGGCGATGGTGCTCGTCCAGGTGGCGAACGACTCGTTCAGCCACAGGTCGTTCCACCACTTCATGGTCACGGAGTTGCCGAACCACATGTGCGAGAGCTCGTGAAGGATGACGACTGTCCGCTGCTGCCTGCGGTGCTCCGAGACCTTGGACCGGAACAGGTACGACTCGTTGAATGTCACCGCGCCGACGTTCTCCATCGCGCCCCAGTTGTACTCGGGCACGAAGATCTGGTCGTACTTGTCGTAGGGGTACTCGACGCCGTAGCTCTGCTCGTAGTACTCGAGTCCCTGCCGCACCGTCTCGAACATGACGTCGGGTTCGGCGTACCGGGCCAGCGAGGCCCTGGTGAACAGTCCGAGCGGGATGCTGCGGCCATCGGGAAGCTCGGCGACGTCGCGCCACACCGCGTACGGCCCGGCGATGATCGCGGCGATGTAGCTCGAGATGACGGGCCCGGCCGGGAACTCCCAGACGGCGGTGCCATCGGCGAGACCGGCATCCGGCAACGGCGTCGGTGCGTTGCTCAGCACCTGCCAGTCGTCGGGAGCGGTGATGGTGAACTGGAAGGTGGCCTTGAGGTCGGGCTGGTCGAACACGGCGAACACCCGGTTCGCCTCGGCGACGGCGAACTCCGTGTAGAGGTACACGGCGTCGTCGACGGGGTCGACGAAGCGGTGCAGGCCCTCACCGGTGTTCGTGTAGGCGGCATCCGACACGACCCGCAGCACGTTCTCGGCCCGGAGTCCGTCGAGACGGATGCGCGTGCCATCGCTCACGTCCTTCGACAGCGCGACCCCGTTGAGCTCGATCGCGTGCACGGCGCGGGTGGAGGCCTCGATGAAGGTCGAGGCTCCCGGCACGGCGTCGAAGGTGACGTGGGTCTCGCTGCCGAACACCTCGGGACCCCGGGTCAGGTCGAGGGCGACGGTGTAGTCGTGCACGCGCACGACGGAGGCTCGCTCCTCGGCTTCGGTGCGGGTCAGGTTCGCAGCGGGCAAGGGCGTGCCTCCGTCGGTGGGTAGCGGTGGGTAGCGGGGGTGTCGGTCGGTCGCTCGGGAGCCGTCAGTCGCTGAGGGCGTCGCGAGCCTGGGCGGCCAGAGCGCGCTCCACACCGGCGAGGTTCTCGATCACGAGGCGACGCAGTGCCGGGATCTCGGGATTCGCAGCGAGCCACGCGGTGGTGGCGTCCACGAGCTCGCGGTTCGCCAGGCCGGCGGGGTAGAGGCCGTCCACGAGCTTCTCGGCGATGGCGTAGCTGCGGCGCTCCCACACCCGACCGAGCATCTCGAAGTACCGGGCGACGAAGGGCTCGAGCAGGCTGGTGTCGGCAGCACGCTGGAACCCGAGCCCGGTGGTGCGAACGATCGTGTTCGGCGCCGTGTCGACCTCGACCAGCGAGTCCCATGCGGCCTGCTTGGCCTCGGCCGTCGGGATGGCGGCACGGGCGTGGGCGGCCGACTGGGCGCCCGTCGCAGTGTTGTCCTCGGCGAGGCGGGCGTCGATGTCGCTCGCGTCAGCCCGACCGGCGGCGACGAGTGCGATCAGCAGCTCCCAGCCGAGGTCGGTGTCGATGTCGAGGCCCTCGAGGCTGGACTCGCCCGTGAACAGGGCTTCCAGTGCGCCGATGTGCGACGACGACTCGGCGATGGACGCGAAGTACTTCACGAACTGGAACTGCGCGTCGCTGCCGGCCTCGGCCTGCTGCGCGAGCGACCAGAAGGTGTCGGCGAGGGCAGTGACGGTCTCGGGGCGGTGGCTCGGGTCGGTGTACGCCGAGGCGGCGAGCACGGCCTGGCCGAGCACTATGCGCAGCGTGGTGGACTCGGTCTCCGATGCGATGTTGCCGAGCACGAGGCGGACGAAGTCGCTGGCGGAGACCTCCCCGTCGCGGGTGGCATCCCAGACGGATGCCCACACCAGCGAGCGGGCGAGCGGGTTCTCGAAGGCGTGCAGGTGCTCGAGGGCCACGGCCAGCGAGGCATCGTCGAGGCGGATCTTCGCGTAGGCGAGGTCGTCGTCGTTGAGCAGCACGAGGTCGGGGCGCGCGAGGCCGACGAGCTCGGCGACGTCGGTCCGGGCTCCGTCGACGTCGAGCTCCACCCGGTGCGTGCGCACCAGCTGCTCGTCCTGCAGGGAGTAGAAGCCGATGGCGAGGCGGTGCGGGCGGATGGTCGGGTACGCCTCGACGGCGGTCTGCAGCACGCCGAACTCCGTGATCGTCCCGGACTCGTCGGTCTCGATGTCGGCACGGAGGGTGTTCACGCCGGCAGTCTCGAGCCAGAGCTTCGCCCACTCCGAGAGGTCGCGGCCGCTCGCGACCTCGAGCTCGGCGAGCAGGTCGGCGAGGGTGGTGTTGCCCCACTGGTGCTTCTTGAAGTACGCGGCCACTCCGGCGAAGAAGGCGTCGATGCCGACCCAGGCGACGAGCTGCTTGAGCACAGACCCGCCCTTGGCGTAGGTGATGCCGTCGAAGTTGACCAGCACGTCCTCGAGGTCGTTGATCGTGGCGACGATCGGATGCGTCGACGGAAGCTGGTCCTGGCGGTACGCCCAGCTCTTCTCCATGGAGTTGAACGTCGTCCACGCCTCGTGCCACTCGGTGGCCTCCGCCGTGGCGATGGTCGACGCCCATTCGGCGAAGGACTCGTTGAGCCAGAGGTCGTTCCACCACTTCATGGTGACGAGGTCGCCGAACCACATGTGGGCCAGCTCGTGCAGGATCGTGACGACGCGACGCTCCTTGATGGCGTCGGTCACCTTCGATCGGAACACGTAGACCTCGGTGAAGGTCACGGCGCCCGCGTTCTCCATGGCGCCGGCGTTGAACTCGGGCACGAAGAGCTGGTCGTACTTGGTGAACGGGTAGGCGTAGTCGAACTTCTCCTCGAAGTACGCGAAGCCCTGGCGGGTCTTCTCGAAGATGTAGTCGGCATCGAGGAACTCGGCGAGGCTCTTGCGGCTGAAGATGCCGAGCGGGATGCTGCGGCCGTCCCGACTCGTCAATTCGCTGCGAACGACGTGGTACGGCCCGGCGACGAGTGCCGTGATGTAGCTCGAGATGCGGTGGGTGGGCTCGAAGGCCCAGGTCTTCGCTGCGGTGGCGGCGTCATCCGACCCGCCGACAGTGGTCGGCTCGGGGGTGGGGGAGTTGGACACGACCTCCCAGTGCGCTGGGGCCGTGACGGTGAAGCGGAACGTCGCCTTGAGGTCGGGCTGCTCGAACACGGCGAACATACGGCGCGAGTCGGGCACCTCGAACTGGCTGTACAGGTAGACCTCGCCGTCGACGGGGTCGACGAAGCGGTGCAGGCCCTCGCCGGTGTTCGTGTAGATCGCGTCGGCGACGATGGTGAGCTCGTTCTCGGCTGCGAGGCCGTCGAGCTGGATGCGCACTCCGTCGCTGACGACGGCCGGATCGAGCGAGGCTCCGTTCAGGGTGACAGAGTGCACGTCACGAGTGATGGCGTCGATGAAGGTCGAGGCCCCGGCCGTGGCGGTGAAGCGCACCGTGGTCTCGCTGCGGAACGTCTCATCGCCCGTCGTCAGGTCGAGGGTGACGTCATAGCTGTCGACGGCGACGATGCCGGCTCGCTCTTCGGCTTCCAGACGGGTGAGGTTCTCTCCGGGCAACGGTGCCTCCTGCGGCGTGTGAGGGAGTGGATGGGTCGGATCGTGTCCGAACATCCAGCCTAATCACCAGTCGGAGCGCTTGTAGTCCTTCAGGAACACTCCCGTGACGTCTTCGCCGGCCTCGCCGCGCACGATCGGGTCGTAGACGCGCGCCGCGCCGTCGACGAGGTCGAGCGGGGCGTGGAAGCCCTCCTCGGCGAGGCGCACCTTGGTGGGGTGCGGGCGCTCATCGGTGATCCAGCCGGTGTCGACGCTCGTCATGAGGATGCCGTCGGACAGCATCTCCTTGGCGCTGGTCCTGGTGAGCATGTTGAGCGCGGCCTTGGCCATGTTGGTGTGCGGATGCCCGGGGCCCTTGTATCCGCGACCGAAGACGCCCTCCATGGCCGACACGTTGACGATGTAGGTGCGACGGGCCTCACTGGCGGCGAGAGCCGGGCGCAGGCGGCTGACGAGGATGAACGGTGCTGTGGTGTTGCACAGCTGCACCTCGAGCATCTCCAGCGGATCGACATCCTCCACGTTGGCGACCCAGCTGTTGGTGTGGTGCAGGTCGGGCACGAGGCCGCCGGCGTCGATGGCGGTGCGGTCCGCCAGCTTGGCCAGCGAGCTCGAGCCCGGCGCAAGGGCGAGAGCCGTGAGGTCGTCGGCGGTCATCGTGCCAGCGAACAGGCCGGACGAGAGGATGGGGTGGCTCGCGACGGAGTCGGCGAGGGCGAGCGGATGCGCGTCGTTCGTGTGGCCGAAGCTCACGATCTCGGGCAGGGGGCCGTCGGGCAGTGGCGACGACTCGGCGTCGACGAGGGGCGAGTAGGCACCGGGGGAGCGACGCACGGTCTGGGCGGCGTTGTTGATGAGGATGTCGAGCGGTCCCTGCGCGGCGACGTCGTCGGCGAGGGCGATGACCTGGGCGGGATCACGCAGGTCGATGCCGACGATGCGCACGCGATGCAACCAGTCGGCCGAGTCGGGCATGGCGGCGAAGCGCCGAGCAGCGTCCCGCGGGAAGCGCGTCGTGATGGTGGTGTGGGCACCATCGCGCAGCAGGCGCAGTGCGATGTACATCCCGATCTTCGCGCGGCCGCCGGTGAGCAGCGCGCGCTTGCCGGTGAGATCGGTGCGAGCGTCGCGCTTGGCGTGGCTCATCGCGGCGCAGCTCGGGCAGAGCTGGTGGTAGAAGGAGTCGACGAGCGTGTAGCGCTCCTTGCAGATGTAGCAGGGCCGGGCGACCTGAAGCTCACCGGCGATGCGGGCATCCGTTCCGCTCACGAGGTCGGCGCCGCGGGTCTCGTCGTCGATGCGGGTGGGGGCGCCCGTCGCCGTCGCGGCGATGACCTGACGATCGGCATCGGCGATGACGCGACGCTTCTCGGCCCGGCGCGTCACCTTGACCGACTTGAACATCTTGGCCGTCGCACGGCGCACGGTGTCGAAGTCGGGGTCGTTCTCGTCGAGGTCGCTGAGAGCGGCGAGAACGCGAAGGGTCGTCTCGAGTTCGGCCGGGTCGATCTGCGGCGCGGAATCAGGGGACGAGGGGTCTGAGGGCATCCGAGGATTCTATCCCGGCGACATCCGTGAGAATGCTGAGGCGGATGCCGTCCCGGCGGCGAAATGCGGCATCCGTCGTCAATACACTGGATGGCATGCGCATCCACATCGCCACCGATCACGCCGGTCTGGAGTTCAGCGAGCATCTCGCGACCCACCTCACGGCCGCAGGCCACGACGTCGTCGATCACGGGCCGACGAGCTACGACGCGCTCGACGACTACCCGTCGTTCTGCATCAACGCGGCCATCGCCGTCGCGCGTGACCAGCGTGACGGGGTCGAGGCCCTCGGCGTGGTGTTCGGCGGATCGGGCAACGGCGAGCAGATCGCCGCCAACAAGGTGGCCGGCATCCGTGCTGCCCTGGTCTGGAACCACAGCACGGCGCTGCTCGCACGCCAGCACAACGACGCCAATGTGATCTCGATCGGTGCCCGACAGCACACTGTCGACGAGGCGACGAGCTTCATCGACGCCTTCATCGCCGAGCCGTTCTCGGGCGAGGAGCGCCACGCGCGCCGCATCGCACAGTTGGCCGAGTTCGAGCAGACGGGCGTGATCGCCGGCAAGTACGTGTCAGCGCAGAACGACGCCCTGGCCGACGTCCACGCTGACGTCGACACCCACGCCGCCAAGGCGTAGCGCCGATGCCCGAGGGCCATTCCGTCCATCGCATCACCCGGCAGTTCGCCCGCAACTACCTCGGCAAGCAGGTCGCCGTCTCGAGTCCGCAGGGGCGTTTCGCCTCGGATGCCGCACTCATCAGTGGTCGCACGATGGTCGACGCCCGCGCCGTCGGCAAGCAGATGTTCCTCGAGTTCGACAACGGACTGTGGTTGCGCGTGCACCTCGGCATGTACGGGGCGTGGGACTTCGCCGGCGAGATCCAGCTGGACGCGACCATCGCATCCGCCAACGGCCGAATGGGCCAGACCAACCAGCGCGGCACCATCCTCGACTCCGCCGGCGAGAACTCGCTGCACTCGATCGGCGCCCCGCGGCGCACCCGCGTGCGCATGTCGGAATCGGAGAAGCCCGGCGAGCTCTCCGACACGTTCCCACCCGAGCCGGTCGGCCAGGTGCGGGCGCGCCTGCTGACCGACACGGTCTGCGCCGACCTGCGCGGACCGACGGCCTGCGAGGTCGTCGACGCCGCCCGCGTGGCCGAGGTGATCGGCAGGCTCGGCCCCGACCCGCTCAACGACGACGAGGTCGAGTCGGAGGAGCGGTTCACCGCCACGGTGCGCCGGAAGCCGACGCCGATCGCGCTGCTGCTCATGGACCAGTCGGTGGTGAGCGGAATCGGCAACGTCTACCGAGCCGAGATGCTGTTCCGAGCGCGGGTGAACCCGCACACACCGGGCAGGCTCGTGCCCGAGGAGACCGTGCGCGGACTCTGGCGCGACTGGGCGCACCTGCTGCGCATCGGCGTGGAGACCGGCCAGATGATGACGATGGACGGCCTCGACGGCGTCTCGTACCGCAACGCCATGGCCAACCGCGCCGACAGGCACTGGGTCTACAAGCGCGAGGGTCTGCCCTGCCGCGTGTGCGGCACCCACATCGTGCTCGAGGAGATGGGTGCCCGCAAGTTGTACTGGTGTCCGCGGTGCCAGGCGTGAGCACCGACGCCCACGTGAGCGAGCCAGGCGCGACAGTCGACCGAGGAGCAGCAGCATGAGACAGAACCCCAGCTTCCTTCTGGCGAGCGACGAGGGCGTCAAACGGCTCATCCGTGAGAACCCGTGGGTCACGATCGTCAGTCGAACGGATGCCGGCGAGCTCGTCGCGTCGCACTACCCGATCGTGCTGCGGGAGGACCTCGACGGCATCGTCATCGAGAGCCACGTCGGTCGGCCCGACGAGTTACTGCACGAACTGGGTCGCCACGAGGTGCTCATCGTCGTGCAGGGTCCGCACGGCTACATCTCGCCCGGCTGGTACGACGGCGGTCCGGCGGTTCCCACCTGGAACTTCGTCGTCGCGCACCTGCACGGCACCCCCGAGCTCCTCTCCGACGCCGAGAACCTGCAGGTGCTCGAGCGCCTCGTCGATCACTTCGAGGACCGCATGCCCGAGCCGTTCCGGATGAACCGCACGCTGGAGAACACGGCGTACGCGGAGCGCATCGTCGTCGGCACCGTCGGCTTCAGGATGCGCGTGGACAGGTTCGTCGCGAAGGACAAGATGAGCCAGAACCGACCCGCCGCCACGGTCGACCGCATCATCGACGAGCTGGAGAACGGCTCGGTGTACACCAGCCGGGAACTCGCCCGCGAGATGCGCCGCGCCCGCGGGGAAGCCGTATGACCCTGGTGCTCGCCGGCGGTCGCATCCTCGGGACCGGGGCCGCCGTCGACATCGTGGTCGAGCGCGGTGCGATCGTCGCGATCGTACCTGCCGGCACCGCTGTGACGGATGCCGCTGACCGCGTCGACCTCGACGGCCGGGTCGTGCTCCCCGGCCTCTGGGACAACCACGTGCACTTCACCCAGTGGGCCCTGACATCCCGCCGCCTCGACCTGTCCGCGGCAGCCTCGGCTGACGAGGTGGTGGCCCTCGTCGGTGCGCGCATCGCCGCCGGCGCGACGGAGGTCGTGGGCTTCGGCTTCCGCGACGGACTGTGGCCGGAGCCGCCGACGGCAGCTCAGCTCGATGTCGTGGCCGCATCCGTGCCCGTGATCCTCGTCAGCGGTGACCTGCACAGCGTCTGGCTCGATTCCGCAGCCCTCGCGCTGCACGGCTTCGCGGGCCACCCCACCGGCCTGCTTCGTGAGGACGACGCCTTCGCCGTCGTGCGCGCACTCGACGACGTGGCCGACGACGTGCTCGACGGCTGGGCCCGGGAGGCCGCGACGGCCGCCGCCCGACGGGGCGTCGTCGGCATCGTCGACCTCGAGATGACCTGGAACCGCGACGTCTGGCTGCGGCGCATCCGTGGCGGCCTCACCGGCCTGCGGGTCGAGTTCGGCGTCTACCGCCAGCACCTCGCCGACGCCATCGCCGCCGGGATGCGCACGGGCGACGTCGTGCCCGGCACCGACGGACTGTTGCGCGTCGGACCGTTCAAGGTCATCACCGACGGCTCGCTGAATACCCGCACGGCGTTCTGCCTCGACCCGTACCCCGGACTCGCGGATGCCGAGGCCTTCGGCCTGCTGACGGTGCAGCCTGACGAGCTGGTGCCGTTGCTCGAGACCGCGCGCGACGGCGGGCTGCGGCCCGCCGTGCACGCCATCGGCGACCACGCGAACTCGCTCGCCCTCGACGCCTTCGCGTCAGTCGGCGTCGGCGGATCGGTCGAACACGCGCAGTTGCTGACGGAGGCGGATGTCGCCCGCTTCGCCGCGCTCGGCGTGACGGCGAGCGTGCAACCCGAGCACGCGATGGACGACCGCGACGTGGCCGAGCGGTACTGGTCCGGGCGCACCGACCGTGCCTTCATGCTGCGCAGCCTGCTCGACTCCGGGGCCGTCCTCGCGCTCGGCTCGGACGCTCCCGTCGCACCGCTCGACCCGTGGGTGAGCATCGCCGCCGCCGTCGGACGCACGCGCGACGGACGAGAGCCGTGGCATCCGGAGCAGTCGATCACGGTGGCCGAGGCCGTCGCCGCTTCGACGCGCAGCACCGTCGAGGTCGGCCAGCCCGCCGACCTCGTGATCGTCGAGACCGACCCGACCACGGCGTCCGTCGACGCCCTCCGTACGCTTCCCGTGGCCGCCACCCTCCTCGCCGGCCGCTTCACCCACCGCGCCCTCTGAGGCTTCGCCCGCCAGGCACGGTGAGCGCGTCTGCAGGACCAGGCCAGGACGTGCCTCTGGCAGGCGTCATCGGCGGCCTCATCCTGTGAACGGATGAGGGGGATAACCCCACCCCGAGTCCGGATGCCGGCCGGATGGGCGCGCCAGCGCCCGCTCGCGAGGCTGGAGGCATGCCAGAGCGCACCACGCCGAACTCGCCGAGCGCGTCGATCCCGCCGACCACCCCACGACGCCGCTCGCGTCTGCGCCGTCCTCGTGCGGTCGCAGGCGTGGCCGCATCCGCCGCGGTCCTCCTCGGCACCGTCGGTGTGCTCGGCGGCTGCTCGATGATCCCCGGCCTGCTCGACGGAGGTCGGGTGAACACCGTGGGCACCGTCGACTTCACGAATCCGCTGGCCATCCCGCCGCTGGCCGAGTCGACTGTCGATGCCGACGGCACGAGGATCTTCGAGCTCACGGCCCAAACCGGAAGTACCGAGTTTCATCCGGGAGTGACGACCGAGACGTGGGGCTTCAACGGCTCCTACCTCGGTCCGACGCTCGTCGCCCATCGTGGAGAGAGAGTTCGCGTCGATATCCGTAACGAACTCGCCGTGCCGACCACCGTGCACTGGCACGGGATGCACCTGCCGGCCGAGATGGACGGCGGCCCGCACCAGGTGATCGAGCCTGGCGACGAGTGGTCGCCGACGTGGACCATCGATCAGCCCGCGGCCACCCTCTGGTACCACCCGCACCCGCATGGCGAGACCGAGGAGCACGTACGGCACGGCCTCGCCGGCCTGTTCTACGTGCAGGACGACGTGGAGGACGCGCTCCCGCTCCCGCAGGAGTACGGAGTCGATGACGTGCCGCTCATCGTGCAGGACGCACAGTTCAACAGCACCGGTGAGCTGAAGGGCACCAACAAGGGCTTCGTGGGCGCACTCGGCAACGAGATGCTGGTGAACGGGACGGCCGACCCCTACCTCGATGTGTCGACCGAGCTGGTGCGACTGCGCCTGCTCAATGCGTCGACGGCACGCACCTACTCCTTCGGTTTCGACGACGATCGAAGCTACGACCTCGTGGCGACCGATGGTGGTCTGCTCGAGCGGCCGGTACCACTCGAGCACCTCCGGCTCTCTCCGGGTGAGCGCGCCGAGATCGTCGTGCGCATGCTGCCGGGCGAGACGACGGTGCTGCGGTCCGCGACGCCCGACCTCGGCGTCGAGGGCGACGGCGGCGCGCAGAATGGCGGCGCCGACAGCTTCGACGTGCTCGAACTGCGCGCCGGGGCGGTGCTCGGCTCCGCGGCATCCGTTACACCCCGGCTCACGACGATAGACAGCCTCGACCCGACGGATGCCGCCACCACCCGTGAACTCCACCTGGACGGCTACGAGATCAATGGGCAGCCGATGGACATGGGCCGCATCGACCAGGTCGTGAACGTCGGGGACACCGAGGTCTGGAACGTGGTGAACGACATGGACCGGCCGCACAACTTCCACATCCACGACGTGCAGTTCCAGGTCGCGGCCATCGACGGATCACCGCCGCCACCCGAGCTCGGCGGCTGGAAGGACACCATCTACCTGCCGCCGCACCGGCACTTCCACCTCGTGATGCGCTTCGACGATTACAGCGACGCGAAGCATCCGTACATGTATCACTGCCACCTGCTCTGGCACGAGGACCGCGGCATGATGGGCCAGTTCGTGGTCGTGAAGCCGGGCCAGCACGTCACAATGACACCAGGAGAGAACGCACACCATGAGCACTGAGAGCATCGCCACCGTCGCCACCACGCCCGCCGAGGCGCGCCCGTCACGCTGGGCCGGCTACGGCGCGCTCTGGCGTCGCGTCCCGCAGGAGCTCGGCTTCCTGCTCCTCACCATGCCCATCGCGATCATCGGGCTCTCGATCCTGGCGCCGCTGTTCTGGACCGGCGTCGGGTCGCTCGTTCTCGTCTTCGGCATCTTCGTCGTGATCGCGAGCCTGTACATCGGCCGAGGGTTCGGCACCCTGGAGCTGGTGCGCCTGCGCTGGGCCGGTCGCCCGGCCATCCCGCAGCCGCACTGGCAGCCGCGCAACGCCGACTCCGGGTACTGGGGGCGCTTCGTCTTCGGACCCGTGGCGGACGGCCACTACTGGCTGTACTTGCTGCACACCATGATCGTCGCGCCGATCATCAGCGTGGTCAGCTGGACCATCACGGTGGCCTGGACCGCCGTCGGCCTCGGCGGCGTGACGTTCTGGATCTGGGCACGCGACATCCCGATGGGCGATCGCCAGTTCTGGCTGCACGACGTCGTACTCGACTGGATGTTCCCCGGCAACGCCTGGCAGTTCGACGACATGGCCGGCGAGATCGTCTTCGAGTTCATCGTCGGAGTTCTATTCCTGATCACGCTTCCCTTCGTCACTCGACTGCTGACCCTCATGCACCAGGGCGTCGCCCGCGGGATGCTGGGCCGCTGGCGCTCCGAGGAGCTGCGCCGCGAGGTCGCCGACCTCAGCGCGTCGCGAGGCGCCGCCGTCGCCGCTGAGGACCGCTCGCTGCGACGCCTCGAGCGCGACATCCACGACGGTCCGCAGCAGCGGCTCGTGAGGCTGCAGATGGACCTGGCGGCCGCCGAGCGGAGGCTCGACACCGATCCCTCCGCGGCAAAGTCGCTGCTCGTCGAGGCACGCCAGCAGGCGCACGACACCCTCGAGGAGCTGCGGGCGTTGTCTCGCGGCTTCGCGCCGCCCATCCTGCAGGACCGCGGCCTGGTGAGCGCGCTCGACTCGCTCGCGACCCGCAGTCCGGTCCCGGTGCGGCTGGAGTCGTCGCTCGACCCCGAGGAGAGGCTGCCGGGGGAGATCGAACGCAGCGCCTACTTCATCGCCGCGGAACTGGTCACCAATGCCGTCAAGCACGCCGGCGCGACCGGCATCCGCCTGATCATCGCGACCCGCCCGACGGATGCCGCCACTGGTGCGACGGCAGATGGCGAGCAGCGCTGGCTCGACCTCTGGGTCGTGGACGACGGCGTCGGGGGAGCGGCGTCTGTCGCCGGACACGGCCTCAGCGGCCTGGAGGAACGCCTGACCGGACTACGCGGGCTGCTGGTCATCGACAGCCCCGTCGGCGGACCGACGAGCGTCGGCGCCCACATCCCATTGCCGGTGGAGGCCGCCGCTCTATCCTGAGTGGGTGACGACGACAGACGCCCCGACTCCGTCGGCACCCCTCCGGATCATGCTCGCCGAGGACTCGGTGCTGCTGCGCGAGGGTCTGGTGCGGCTGTTCGACGAGGCCGGCTTCGAGACCGTCGGCGCCTACGGAGACGCCGAGTCGCTGCTCGCCGAGATCGACGGGGTGCTTCCCGACCTGGTCGTGCTCGACGTGCGGATGCCGCCGACCTTCCGCGACGAGGGCGTTCGGGCCGCCGTGCACATCCGTCACACGCTGCCCGAGGTCGGCATCCTACTGCTCAGCCAGTACGTGGAGGGCGCCTATGCGCAGGAGCTCCTGGCATCGGGGGACGGCGGTGTCGGCTATCTCCTCAAAGACCGCGTCGCTTCGCTCGACGAACTGAAGGATGCGGTGTCCCGGGTGAGCTCAGGTGGCACCGTGCTCGATCCGCAGGTCGTGAGGGAGCTGATCGGCCGCCGAGTCGATCCGCTCGGTGCCCTGACGCCACGAGAACGCGAAGTGCTCGAGCTCATGGCCGAGGGGCGTACGAACGCCGGCATCGCCGAACGGCTGTTCATCGGCATCGGCGCGGTGGAGAAGAACGTCACCGCCATCTTCCAGAAGCTCGGCCTCGACGGCTCGGGCTCGGACCACCGGCGGGTGCTGGCCGTGCTGGCGTACCTGCAGCGCTGAGCGGTCTGGGCGGGCCGATCAGCCGGTTCAGACCATTCCGAGCTCGTCCAACTGTTCAGCGATGCCCGAGCCGTCTGGGGCGTAGACCCACGGAACATCGGGAGTGCTGCCCCGCTCGGACTTCGACCGTCCACCGGCCAGCACGGCCTCACCGGTCGAGAGCTGCCGGATGGCGACGGCCGACACATGACCCGGACGCTCGGCCGAGAACTCGCGGTACACGTCCTCGTCGTGCTGCCCGTCGTCGCCGATGAGCAGCCACTTGATGTTCGGGAACTCCTCGGCCAGCCGGCGCAGGTTGTCGCGCTTGTGCTCCTGGCCACTGCGGAACCAGCGGTCGTGGGTGGGCCCCCAGTCCGTCAGTAGCAGGGTGCCCGCCGGGTAGATGTTGCGCGACAGGAACCGGGTGAGGGTCGGGGCCACGTTCCAGGCCCCGGTCGAGAGGTAGATCACCGGGCTGCCCGGGTGCGACGACACCAGTCGCTCCATCAGGACGGCCATTCCCGGCGTCGGGATGCGCGCGTGCTCGTCGAGCACGAAGGTGTTCCACGCCGCGACGAACGGGCGGGGGAGCACTGTGACCATCACCGTGTCGTCGACGTCGGACACGATGCCGAACGACACGTCCGGCGCGATGATCTGCGTCGGTGCCTCGACGGCGACTCCGCCCGGCGTCTCGATCGTCGCGACATGCCACCCTGGTTCGAGCGCGATGGGGATGACGGCGTCGACGACGCCACCGCGATCGGCCCTCACCTCGGTCGTCCTGCCGTCGATGGTGATCGACACCATCGCCCCATTGAGGGGGACACTGACGAAGCTGCGCCAACCGCGGAGTCGCTCGCTGCGCTTGGCCCGCTTGCGGTCGGCGCGGGTGGGCGGATCCGACGGTACAGGCACCGGCTTCTGCAGCATGACCCGGCAGAGCACCCGTGTCCACTGGGTCGATCCGTAGCCCGCGAACGGGATGATCAGGGGCACTCGCCCGTGTTTCCGGGCCCAGGTCTCCCGTCGCGTGTGCACCATGTCCTCGAACCTGGCGAACAGATGAGTCGTCGGGTGGTCGACGGAACGCTGGGGCTCTGCATCCGTTGAACTGACCATTTGCACCAGTTTCTCACGAGCGAGCCGACTGAGAGCGCGTTCAGGAAACCCCCATTCAGATGCATAGAATGAAGGCTGCAATTTCCAAGGAGGATCAGTGCCGGTAGGCAGCATCATCGGGGCTGAGTTCCCTGTCGCACTCGTGCGAACGGAACCCATCCAACAGCGCGGAGCCGACCGCCTGAACGCTCTGCTCGACGCAGCAGCCACAATCGTCGACGAGATCGGCTTCGACCGTCTCACCACGGCCATGATCGCCGAGCGCTCCGGCGCGTCGATCGGAACGGTCTATCGGTACTTCCCCGACCGCATCGCGGTGCTCCAGGCACTGCGCGAGCGGTCGATGGCCAGGTTCCGCAGCCGCATCGTCTCCCTCATCGAGTCCGAGGCTCCGTCGAGCTGGTGGGAGGCCGTCGACCTCGGCGTCACCTCGTTCGTCGAGCTGTACCGCGCCGAGCCCGGGTTCCGCATCATCCACTTCGTCGACCGCGAGCGCATCCCCGCCGGCGGCACGGAGGACGACATCGACATGCCGTTCGCGAAGATGTACTCCCAGGTCCTCACCGAGGTCTTCGGTCTCGACGGCGGCGAGAACCTCGACTTCCACCTCGAGGTGGCAGTCGAGATGATGGACGCCATCCTCTCGCGGGCCTTCGCCTACGACGCGGACGGTGACGAGCGCTACATCGCCGAAGCGCGCCGGGTGCTGCACGGGTACCTCACGGGATTGTTCGGACCAGTCGCCGGCTGACTTGTCAAGGGGTGAGTCACAGATTCGCCTCAATCCGCAATCCTTTTTGCCTCGAGCGCCGAATGGTGTTTGTGTTGAACACTGACACTGCCCCGTTCGGCTGCATCGAGGAAAAGAGTTCGTCCCATGATCGAGTTCCGCTCGGTGTCGAAACGGTTTCCCGACGGCACTCTCGCGGTCGATGACTTCTCCCTGCTGATCCCCTCACGACGCATCACGGTGTTCGTGGGTTCGTCAGGGTCCGGCAAGACCACTCTCCTCCGCATGATCAACCGCATGGTCGATCCCACGTCGGGTCAGGTCATCATCGATGACACGGATGTCTCCGGCAGCGACCCTGTCCACCTGCGACGCAGCATCGGCTACGTGATGCAGAACGGCGGCCTCCTGCCGCATCGCCGGATCGTGGACAACGTGGCGACGGTTCCGCTTCTGCGGGGAACGTCGAAGTCCGAGGCCCGCGCACGTGCTCTCGAACTGCTCGACACCGTCGGCCTCGACCGCTCACTCGCGACCAAGTACCCGCGGCAGCTCTCCGGCGGCCAGCAGCAGCGCGTCGGGGTCGCCCGCGCCCTCGCCGCCGATCCCAACATCCTGCTGATGGACGAACCGTTCGGCGCCGTCGACCCCATCGTCCGCGTCGAACTGCAGAACGAGCTGAAGCGCCTGCAGCGCGACCTGGACAAGACCGTCGTGTTCGTGACCCACGACATCGACGAGGCCTTCACCCTCGGCGACCAGGTCGTCGTGTTCAAGACCGGAGGCATCGTCGCGCAGGTCGGCACGCCCGCGGAGATCCTCGCGCATCCGGCCGACGACTTCGTCTCGTCGTTCATCGGCGCCGACAGGGGCCAGCGCCGTCTGCACCTCGAGCCCAAGGACCCGGCGAGCGGTCAGATCCTCGTCGTCGACGACACCGGGCGCCCCGCCGGCCTGATCGACGGGGAGGCCCCGTCCGAGGACGTCACGCCCACGGACGTGAGAGTGTCGTGAACTGGTTCCTCTCGAACTGGGAACTCGTCGTCGACCTGACGCTCAACCACATCCGGTTGAGCATCATCCCGATCATCGCCGGCTTCGTCATCGCGGTGCCTCTCGGCCGCCTCGCCATCACAGGTCGAACCGCCCGCGGCATCATCATCACGTCGACGAGCCTGCTCTACACGATCCCGTCACTGCCGCTCTTCGTGATCCTCCCGGCCATCCTCGGCACCAAGGTGCTGAGCGACATCAACCTGATCGTCGCCCTCGGCATCTACGCCGTCGCCATCATGGTGCGCGCGGCCGCCGATGCCTTCGCGTCGGTCTCGCCCGACGTCAAGCAGGCCTCTCTGGCGATGGGGTACTCGCGGTGGCAGCAGTTCTGGAAGGTGGAGTTCCCCCTCGCCGGGCCGGTCCTGCTCGCCGGGATGCGCGTGGTCTCGGTGAGCACGATCGCCCTCGTCTCCGTCGGCGTGCTGATCGGCAGTGAGAACCTCGGCTACCTGTTCGTCAACGGAAAGCAACGCGGGATCCTCGAGGAGGTCGGGACCGGAATCATCGCCAGCCTTCTCATCGCACTCGTCTTCGACCTCGTGCTCGTGCTGCTCGGACGCATCCTGCTTCCGTGGAGTCGCGGCGAGCCGAAGTCGGGAAAGCGTCGGGGCACCGAGGAGATCCTCGTGTCGATGGCTCCGGTTCCCAGCGGAAACACGGGACGAGGCCTCGCATGAACCTCTTCGTGAGCGCGATCCAATGGATCCTCGATCCGGCCAACTGGGTGCCGGGCTCGCAATCGCCGCTGCCCATCCAGGACCGACTGGCGGAACACCTGCTCTACACCTTCGTGTCGGTGCTGATCGCTGCGGCGATCGCGCTGCCCCTCGGCTTCTACATCGGCCACACGGGAAAGGGACGTCAGTTCGTCATCTCCTTCACCGGAGCCATGCGCGCCCTCCCGACCCTCGGTGTGCTGTTCTTCCTGACGATGGTGCTCGGCTACTCGATGGTCGGCACGACGGCGAACTTCGTCGGGACGATGATCGCGCTCGTGCTGCTCGCGATCCCCTCCATCCTCGCCGGGGCCTACGCCGGCCTGGAATCCGTCGATCGCCAGACGATCGACTCCGCCCGGGCGAGCGGCATGACCGAGATGCAGATCCTCACCAAGGTGGAGATCCCGCTCTCGCTCCCGCTCATCATCGGCGGGCTCCGCGCCGGCGTCCTCCAGGTCATCGCGACGGTGGTCATCGCCTCCTACGTCGGTCTCGGCGGCCTCGGACGCATCATCGCCAGCGGCATCGGACTCAACGACTATGACCGCATCCTCGGCGGCGCCATCCTCATCACAGTGCTCGCACTTCTGATCGACGGCGTCTTCGCCGTCATCCAACGACTCACAGCGACGCCGGGTGTCGGCAGCGCACGCCAGACTGAACAACAGAGTCTTCGTCGGCGGGCACACGGCCCGTCCACGACGGTGGGAACACCAATCCAGGAAGGGAAATCATGAGTATTTTCAAGAAGGGCCGGATCGCCATCGGCGTTGTCGCGGTCGGAGCTGTCGTGGCTCTGGCAGGGTGCGCAACAGGAGATCCCACCGCTCCCGAGACCGCTTCGGGGGGAGACTCCGGCGACGCCATCGTCGTCGGCTCGTTCGCCTTCCCCGAGAGCGAGATCCTCGGCGAGATCTACGCCCAGGCGCTCACAGCGCAGGGCTTCGACGTGAGCACCAAGTTCAACATCGGCCCGCGCCAGCAGACCATCCCCGCCCTGCAGGACGGTTCGATCAACCTCATCCCCGAGTACAACGGCAACCTGCTGGCGTACTACGACACGGAGTACACCGAGCGCACGACGGCTGACGTCGACGGCGCCCTCGGCGACGCCGTGGCGAAGGACGACCTGGTGGTCTACAAGTCGGCAGCCGCTGAGGACAAGGACGCCTACGTCGTCACGAAGGAGACCGCCGACAAGAACGGCCTGAAGGCCATCGGCGACCTCTCGAAGATCGAGCCGTTCAGCCTCGGCGCCAACCCGCAGTTCGGTGAGCTCGGCTACGGGATCCCGGGCCTCAAGTCGGTCTACAAGGTGAGCGACGTGACCTTCGTGCCGATTGAGGACTTCGGCGGACCCGACACCGTCAAGGCACTCACCGACAACACCGTGCAGGTCGCCGACATCTACACGACGTCTCCCGACATCAAGTCGAAGAACCTCGTCGTGCTCGATGACCCCGAGAACCTCATCTCGGCGCAGAACGTGATCCCGCTGCTCAGCTCGAAGATCGCGTCGGACAAGCTCGAGAAGGCGCTCGACGCCGTCTCGGCCAAGCTCACGACCGACGACCTCATCGAACTGCGCGACAGGGTCGAGGGCGACGAGAAGGCCTCGGCGAACACCGCGGCCAAGGACTGGCTCGACAAGGCGGGGCTGCTCTAGCAGTTCAGCCACACCAACGAGAACGGGTCGGATGCCTCACGGCATCCGGCCCGTTCCTCGTTCTCGGCGGCCGTCAGCGGTCAGGGCGCCGGGGCGTCGTCCGTTGGTGCTGCGGCAGTCGGGACATCGACGTCGTCGAGGTGGCGCTTCTCCAGGCGCTGCAGCAGCTTCTTGGCCAGCAGCACGAGAAGCAGGAAGACGACAATGATCCCGACGAAGACGTAACCGGCGTAGTGCAATTTGTCGCTGGTCTCCCGGAAGCTGCCGGCCGCCGCCGAGCCCACCGAGACGTAGGCGAACGCCCAGATGATGCTCGCCGGTGCCGTCCAGGCGAGGAAGCGGCGATAGCGCATGGTGCTCATCCCGACTGTGACGGGCACCAGGGAGTGCAGCACGGGCAGGAACCGGGAGACGAAAACGGCGATGCCACCGCGCCTCTCGATGTATCGCTCCGCACGCTGCCAGTTCTGCTCTCCGATGCGACCACCGAGCCTGCTGCGACGGATGCGGGGACCGAACCATCGCCCGAGGTAGAAGCCGATGCTCTCCCCGATGAGCGCCCCGACCACGACCGCGGCGATGAGGGCGAAGTACTCGACAGTCCCGTCGACGGCGGTGCTCGCGACGAGCACGATCGAATCGCCGGGAACGACCAGCCCGACGAGCAGCGACGTCTCCAGCATGATGCCGACGCCCGCGATCAGAGTGCGCAGGACAGGATCCACGGACTGCACTGTCTCGAGGATCCAGAGGAGGACGTCGTTCATCGACCTGAGCCTAGGCGACGCGGCCGGTGATCAGGCTGCGAGTAGCCGGGAGATCCGCGCGCCGATCGCCCCGCTCACCGAAGCCGTCTGTGCGGCATCCGGAGAGAGCCGGAGCGGATGCCGCGGAGTCGTCGTCGACACCCGACGAAGGGGAGGTGCCCCCGTCACCTCGCCGTGGGCCACGTCGCCCCACGCTGAACCGACGAGCGCAATGGCCGTGGCCAGGGTCTCGGCGTCGACCTCGCGGCGTGCTGTGTCGTCGGCGAGCATCTCGACGAGCAGCGCCACCGCTCGCTCCGCCCGATTCGCAATCGGGAACCACGGGAGGGCGCTGTGCCAGGCCGTGAAGGCGAGCAGGACGAGGTGATGGTGCTGGCGCAGGTGCGTGCGTTCGTGCGCCAGCACGGCATCGAGCTGATCGCGGTCGAGCAGGTCGATCAACCCCTCCGATAGCACTGTCACCGTGTGCATGCCCGGGAGGCAGTACGCCACTGGGGCAGCATGGTCGAGCATGCGCGCCCCCGGATGCCCCGGAACAGGCGAGCTCAGCAGTTCGACGAGGGCGTGGTGGCGACGGCGACGACGCTCGGCGCGCACAGCCGTCGTCCCGAGGTTCAGCAGCAGGTGCGCACCGAGGAGTACTGCCGCTCCGAGTGCGACGATGTGAACCGCGCCGACACCCGACGGGAGCGGACCATCGATGAGGCCGCTCAGCAGCAGGCCGGCATCCGCTCCGGCAGCCCCGACGAACGGAGTGAAGCCGAACAGCAGCAGCGCGCCGATCATGCTGGTGCCGCCGGCGAGTGCGATGAGCTGCCACAGCGCCAGGGCCCGACCCGGGGTGCGCGACGGCCACGCCGCTCGGGCGAGGACTATAGGCACGGGCCAGGCGAGCGCGACGGCCACGATGGCCAAGGCTGCGGCTGCCGGATACACGGCTCTAGGCCTGCTGCCGGCGGGCGAGGAGAGTGCGAAGCATCTCGGCTTCCTCGGGGCTGACCTGCCCGACGAAGCGCGCGAGGGCGGCATCCCGATCCGATGCCGTCCCGAGGACCTCGTGCATGAGCTCGGCCGTGTGCTCGGCTCGGCCACTGACCGCGCTGTACAGGTGCGGCCTGCTCTCGCGCTTCCGGTCGACGAAGCCCTTGGCCTCGAGCCGCGACAGCACGGTGAGCACAGTGGTGGTGGCGAGGCCGCGCCCCGCGGTTCCGGCTCCCCGGGCGTCGAGGGCGTCGCGCAGCTCGTTCGCGCTCAGGGGGTTGTCGGCGTCCCAGAGCAGATCCATCACCGCTCTTTCGAGATCACCCAGTGTTGCCATAGGTTCAGAATACCGTTTCGCGTGAATGTGTTCTACGCTCTGTAGAAGTTGGTTTTCTACGCCGTGTAGAAATCATCGAGGGGAGCACCCGTGAACGACTGGCTGGATCCGCTTCTGCTGTCGCGCTGGCAGTTCGGGCTGACGACGATCTACCACTTCCTCTTCGTTCCCATCACGATCGGCCTCAGCTTCACGGCGGCGGTGTTCCAGACCGCCTGGTGGCGCACCGCGAAGGTGCACTACCTGCAGCTGACCCGCTTCTTCGGGACCCTGTTCCTCATCAACTTCGCGATGGGCGTCGTGACGGGCATCGTGCAGGAGTTCCAGTTCGGCATGAACTGGTCGACATACTCGCGCTTCGTCGGCGACGTCTTCGGCGCCCCGCTCGCCCTCGAGGGGCTGCTGGCCTTCTTCCTCGAGGCCACGTTCATCGGCCTCTGGATCTTCGGGTGGGACAAACTGCCCAAGGGGCTGCATCTGGCGACGATCTGGTTGACGAGCATCGGAACCATCCTGTCGGCGTACTTCATCATCGCCGCCAACGCCTTCATGCAGAACCCTGTCGGCTACGAGCTGAACGAGGCTCGCGGTCGAGCCGAACTCACGGACATCTGGGCGCTGCTCACCAACAAGGTGGCCCTGGCCGCCTTCCCGCACACGATCTTCGCGTCGTTCATGGTCGCGGCCGGCCTCATCATCACCGTCGCCGCCTGGCACCTCGCCCGCAACCAGAACCTCGTCACCATGCGGCCGGCCCTCAAGTTCGGGCTCTGGATGATGGTGGCATCCGGCATCCTCACCACCCTCTCGGGCGATCAGCTCGGCCTCGCCATGGTGCAGACCCAGCCGATGAAGATGGCGGCGGCCGAGGCCATGTACACGACCTCGACCGGAGCTGATGCCTCCTTCTCGATCTTCACGCTGGGCACGCCCGACGGCGTGCACGAGTTGTTCTCCATCCGCATCCCGTACCTGCTGTCGTTCCTGTCGACCCACACGCTCGACGGCACCGTCGAGGGCATCAACGACCTGCAGGCGCAGTACGTGCAGCTGTACGGCCCCGGCGACTACACGCCGGTGATCTGGATCACGTACTGGGCGTTCCGCTGGATGATCGGCCTCGGCCTGCTGCACGTCGTCGTCGCCGTCGTCGGCCTCTGGCTCACCCGCAAGGGACGGATGCCGAAGAACAAGTGGATCTGGAGAGCAGCCATCTGGTCGTTCCCGCTGTCGCTGGCGGCGATGATCATGGGCTGGATCTTCACCGAGATGGGGAGGCAACCCTGGATCGTCTTCAGCCTGCTGAAGACGGAGGATGCGGTCTCGCCCAACGTCACAGGCGTCGAGGTGCTCACCTCCCTCATCGCCTTCACCCTGATCTACGGCGCCCTGGCGGTGGTGGAGTTCACGCTCATCAAGCGAGCCGCCCAGAAGGGGCCGCCGCCCGCCCCGGAACCCGATGCCGAGAGCGGCGAGATCAAGCCGCTCACGACGGTCTACTAGGAGGCTCTGATGGATCTGCCCACCCTCTGGTTCTGGATCATCGCCGGTCTGTTCATCGGCTACTTCGTGCTCGACGGCTTCGACTTCGGAGTCGGCATGTCGCTGCCCTTCCTCGGCAAGGACGACGCCGACCGCCGCGTGCTGATCAACACCATCGGCCCGGTCTGGGATCTCAACGAGACCTGGCTCATCGTGGCCGGTGCCTGCCTGTTCGCCGCGTTCCCCGAGTGGTACGCCACCCTGTTCAGCGGCTTCTACCTGGCACTGCTGCTCATCCTGCTCGCCCTGATCGCCCGCGGGGTCTCCTTCGAGTACAGGCACCAGCATCCGGGGTCGCAGTGGAAGGCCTGGTTCGACGGGATGATCATCGTCGGATCGGCCGTCCCGTCTCTCCTGTGGGGCGTGGCCTTCGCGAACATCGTTCAGGGAGTCCCACTCGACGAGGGGCACAACTACACCGGCACCCTCATCGACCTGCTGAACCCGTACGCCCTGCTGGGCGGACTCACGACCCTGCTGCTCTTCTTCACCCACGGTGTCGTGTTCGTCTCGCTCAAGACGACGGATGAGCTGCGGGTGCGGGCGCAGAAGCTCGCCGCGCGCTCCGGCATCATCACCATCGTGGTGGCGGCGCTGTTCCTGCTCTGGACGGCGTTCATCGCCGAGTTCGCCTTCATGTACCTTGTGCTGGCCGCCCTCGCAGCCGTGGCACTGATCGGCTCGTGGGTGCTCAATCGCGCCGGGGCCGAGGGCTGGTCCTTCGCGCTCGGGGCGGCCACCATCGCCTTCGCCGTGCTGGCGCTGTTCACGGCACTGTTCCCCGACGTGATGCCGGCCTCCAACGACCCGGCGAACAGTCTCACCATCGCGAACGCGTCGAGCTCGACGTACACCCTCACCGTCATGAGCTGGACCGCGCTGGTGTTCCTGCCGCTGATCCTCGCCTACCAGGGCTGGACCTACTGGATCTTCCGCAAGCGCGTGACCCGTGCCCACGTCGAGGCTGCCCAGCATTGACGGGCGACGCGCTACCGTTGAAGCCGTGACCGAACCGACACGCACCATCGCGTGAAACCCCTCGATCCACGCCTGCTCCGCCGCGCCATCGGAGCGCGACTGTTCCTCGTCGGGGGCGGTGCCATCGGCTTCGTGCAGACGCTCGCCGTCATCGTCTTCTCCTGGTGCACAGCACAGGCGGTGTCGCGGGCCGTCGCCGGCGCCGCTCTCCCGGAGCTCGTCCCATTCCTCATCGGCCTGGCCACGGCCGTGGCCGTACGCGGCGCTGCCATCTGGGCGACGGATGCGGCCGCTGCAGCGGCATCGTCGCGCGTCAAGGGCGAGCTGCGCGCGCAGGCCGTCGCGGCGGTCGTTCGCCTCGGCCCGGGCTGGGCGCGCGGCCGGGGGACCGCTGGGCTCGCGACCATCCTCGGCGCCGGCCTGGATGCGCTCGACGCCTACTTCGGCAAGTACATGCCGCAGCTGATCCTCACCGCGATCGCCACGCCGTTGCTCGTGCTGGTCATGCTGCTGCAGGATCCGCTCAGCGGCATCATCGTGCTCATCACCCTGCCGCTCATCCCGGTCTTCATGATCCTCATCGGCTGGGCGACTCAGGCCGCCCAGAAGCGCTCGTGGTCCCGGTTGCAGATCCTCTCGGCCGCCTTCCTCGATGTGGTCGGCGGTCTCGGCACCCTGAAGATCTTCGGCCGCCAGCACCGCCAGGCCGCACGCATCGCCGCCGTCACCGACGAGTACCGCCGCGACACCATGAAGGTGTTGCGCATCTCCTTCCTCAGCGGCTTCGTGCTCGAACTGGCCGCCAGCCTCTCGGTGGCCGTCGTGGCCGTGCAGATCGGCCTCCGGCTGCTCGATGGCTCCCTCGCCCTCTCGGTCGGTCTCTTCGTGCTCCTCCTAGCCCCTGAGGCGTTCCTGCCCGTCCGCGGGGTCGGTGTGCAGTTCCATGCCGCCGCCGACGGCCTCGCGGCCGCCGACGACGTGCTCGGGATCCTCGACGAGGCTGATGCCGCACCCGACGCGGGACGGGCGGCGGCGCCCGATGCCCCGGTTCCGCGCTCCATCAACCGACGCCCGGGCGACGATTCGCTGCTCGTCATCGAAGGGTTGTCGGCTTCGCACGATGAGCTCAGCGTCCTCCGGGAGTTCTCCGCCACCGCCGTCGGTGGGAGCGTCACTGTGATCACCGGACCGAGTGGGGCGGGCAAGTCGACGCTCCTGAAGGCCATCGCCGGCCTCGGCGCCCACGACGGCGCCGTGCTCCTCGACGGCCGTGAGCTCCAGCGCTCCGACGTGTCGTGGACGGGACAGCATCCCGGTCTCATCGCGGCGTCGGTGGCCGAGAACGTCGCCCTGGGCGACGAGGCGCCCGACCCCGTGCGAGTCGCGGCGACACTCGCCCGTCTGGGACTCGGCGACGTCGATCCGGCGCTGGCGCTCGGCGTCGGCGGAGCCGGTCTGTCGGGCGGGCAGGCGCAGCGCGTCGGCATAGCGCGGGCTCTCTATCGTCTCGAGGGCCACGGATGCCGCATCCTGCTGCTGGACGAGCCCTCGTCAGCGCTCGATGCCGACTCGGAGGCGCTGATCATCACCGAACTGCGGGCAGCGGCCGACGCCGGCGCGATCGTCATCGTCGTGAGCCACCGCCCGGCCGTCATCGCTGCGGCCGATGCCCTGATCAGGCTCGAGGAGGTCGCCCGTGTCTGACCGCGATGGTGTCTCGGCCTCGGCCCGAGAGGTGCTGCGCCTCGCCCAGCCGCCGACCCGGAGATTCGTGCCCGGCGTGCTGGTCGGTGCCCTCGGCGCGGGTTCAGCCGTCGCGCTGCTGGCGACGTCGGCGTGGCTCATCGCCCGCGCCGCCGAGCAACCCTCGATCGTCTACGTCTCGCTCGCCGTCGTCGGAGTGCGCGCCTTCGCCATCTCGCGTGGCGCCTTCCGCTACCTCGAACGCCTCGTCACGCATGACGCTGCGCTTCGCCAACTCACCAGGCTGCGGGTGCAGCTTCTCGAGCGCCTCGTGCCGCTGGCGCCCGACGGCATGAACGCCATCGGCCGAGGCGACCTCCTCACGAGGTTCTCCCGCGACGTCGACGAGCTGCAGAACC
Organism: Leifsonia sp. Leaf264; assembly: GCF_001422325.1. Taxonomy (GTDB): domain Bacteria; phylum Actinomycetota; class Actinomycetes; order Actinomycetales; family Microbacteriaceae; genus Orlajensenia. Next base: position 174,451 of record NZ_LMMR01000001.1, on the reverse strand, counting down.
TCCCGCTCCGGGTGCTCCAACCGGCTCTCGTGGCGGCCGTGACGGCCGTGGGGAGCGTGGTCGCCGTGTGGTTCATCAGCCCGTCGGCGGCCCTCGCGCTCGCCTGCTGCCTCGTCGTGGCCTTCATCGCGGGAACCGTCCTGCACGCCGGGGTGTCGGCGCGCGCTGATGCCGCCGTCGCGCCGCTCCGCGGTGCCGTCGGCGCTGCCCTGGTCGACCTGCTCTCCGGTCTCGACGCCCTCATCGCGTACGGCGCCGTCGACGCGAGCCTGGATCGGGTGGCGCGTGCCGATACCGCCCTGCGCCGGGCCGAGACCCGCGCCGCTGCCGGGGCAGGCCTCTCCTCGGCGGTCGTCTCACTCGCGGCCGGCGCCGCGACACTGGCCGGCATCATCATCGCGGTGCCGGCGCTGCACTCGGGTTCCCTCGACGGTCCCGAACTGGCCGTCATCGCCCTGGTACCGCTGGCGGTGTTCGAGGTCTGCTCCATGCTCCCGGCGGCCGTCGGAGCCTGGCGCCCGGTGCGGGCCAGCGCCCGAAGAGTTGCCTCAGCGGTGCCGGACGACGTACCGGGCGAGCTCGCCGTGGATCCGAGGGATGCGCGAGCCGTGACTGCAGCCAGCGGCGGCGAGCTGACGCTGACCGGTCTGACCGCGCGGTGGCCGGACGGCGGTGGGGCCATCGGGCCACTCGATCTCGCCGTGAGACCGGGGGAGCGCCTCCTGGTGCGCGGCGAGAGCGGCGCCGGCAAGACCACGCTCGCCCATGTGCTCGTGCGTCTGCTCGACTACGACGGCTCGTTCCGCCTCGGCGATGAGGAGGCGCGGGAACTGCAGCAGGACGGCATCCGTACCCTGATCGGTCTCTGCGAGCAGCAGCCGTGGATCTTCGACGCGACCCTGCGCGACAATCTCACCTTCGCCCGCGAGACGGCGACGGATGCCGAACTGTCGGCAGTGCTGGACCGCGTCGGCCTCTCCGAGTGGGCGGCTTCCCGCAGTGGACTCGACACGCCCCTCGGCGAGCACGGCTCGCGAGTATCGGGCGGGCAGGCGCAACGCATCGCGTTGGCGCGGTCCCTCCTGGCGGATTTCCCGGTGCTGGTGCTCGACGAGCCGACGGCCAACGTCGACGCCGACCGAGCCGACGCCGTGCTGCGCGACCTCCTCACCGCGGCGTCGACGGATGGGCGCACCGTCATCCTCATCTCGCACGGCGAGGTGCCCGCCGACCTCGTCGATCGGACGGTCACCCTCGTCGACGGACGCATCCCGGCCTGAGGACATTGCTGCGGATGAGAACTTTCACACCCGCGTGTCCCCCGATCGGGGCTAGGTTCGAGGGTGATGTCGGCGTCATCCATGCCGGCGGCTCGGAACACTCGACTCCCCAGAAGGAGCAGCAGTGAACAGAACGCAGATGAAGCGAGGACTGGCCATCGCCACGAGCATCATGCTCGGCGGCGCCCTGGCCATGACCGGAGTCTCCCCGGCGCTGGCCTCCGGGTCCCAGGGCGGCGGCGGTGACGGCTGGGAGCGACTCAACTCCTTCGCCCTCCGCAAGGCCATCACCGCGGACGGCCTGACCCGCCACCTCGAGGCCCTCCAGTCCATCGGAGCCAAGAACGACGGCAATCGCGCAGCGGGAACAGCGGGCCACAAGGCCTCGGGCGCCTACGTGGAGAAGCAGCTGGCGAAGGCCGGCTACAAGACCAGCAGGCAGTACTTCAGCTACGAGCAGTTCGTGCTGAACGACTCCGCCTTCGAACTGACGGCGCCGACACCCACCGTCTACACCGCCGATGAATTCTCGGCGATGAGCTACTCGGCGTCAGGAGACGTCTCAGGACCCGTCGTGCCCGTGGACCTCAACCTCACCGGTGATCGTGCCTCGACCAGCGGCTGCGAGGCGGCCGACTTCACCGGCTTCGTCGTGGGCGCGATAGCGCTGCTGCAGCGCGGCACCTGCCCGTTCTCCGACAAGGTCGCCAATGCCGCCACGGCCGGCGCGACAGCCGCCATCGTCTTCAACCAGGGCAACGACGTGCCCGGCGACGATCGCACCGGCGTCGTCGCCGGCACCCTGGGAACGGCATCCGCCATCCCCGCGGTCGGCACCAGCTTCGCGATCGGCGAGTCCATCGCGGCGACGACCGGCGCGGCGGCCCGGGTCTTCGTCGACGGCACGTTGAAGGAGACCGAGACGTTCAACGTTCTCGCCGACACCTCGGGTCGCGCCTCGGAGACCGTCGTGGTGGGCGCTCACCTCGACTCGGTTGCCGAGGGCCCCGGTATCAACGACAACGGCACCGGTGCGGCGACGCTGCTCGAGACCGCGATCCAGCTGAAGCGTCTGCACATCCAGCCGCAGAACCGCGTGCGGTTCGCATTCTGGAGCGGCGAGGAGGACGGCCTGCAGGGCTCGAACTACTACGTGTCGCAGCTGTCGGAGAAGCAGATCGCTGCCACAGCGGTCAACCTCAACTTCGACATGGTCGGCTCACCCAACGCCGTGCGCTTCGTCTACGACGGCGACGGGGACGCGTTCGGTGCGGCAGGACCCGATGGTTCGGCCGAGATCGAGAAGGTCTTCACCGACTACTTCGGCGCGAAGGGGCTGGCCACGGCGCCCACCGAGTTCGACGGCCGCAGCGACTACTTCGGCTTCATCGAGAACGGCATCCCCGCCGGTGGCCTGTTCACCGGAGCCGAGGGCATCAAGACCGACGAGGAGGCTGCGACCTTCGGCGGAACAGCCGGAGCCCCGTACGATCCCTGCTACCACCAGGCCTGCGACACGACGGCCAATGTCGACCCCGTGGTCTTCGAGCAGATGGCCGACGCCGCGGCCCACGCCACCCTGGCCTTCGCCAAGGTCAAGACCTGGAAGCACGGCCACGGCTGGGGCAAGGGTCACGGCAACGGCTTCGAGAAGATCAAGGAGCACGTGCAGAACCACGGAAGCCACTCGTTCCGCTGAGTGACGTCCGAGTGAGCCGAGAGGCGGATGCCCTTCCCCCGGGCGTCCGCCTCTCGTGTGCTTGGCACCGGCTCTAGGCTGGACGGATGCCCCGGATCATCGCGCTGAACGCCTGGCGCGATCCGGAGCGGGTCTTCACCGACCTGTTCGGCACCGAGAGTCACTCGTTCTGGCTCGATGCCGGCCCTGATGCCGAGCACGGGCGCAGCTGGATGGGTGCCCCCTCGTCTACCGACGCCGTGTCGTCGTTCGGCCCGGGCGATGACGTCTTCGGATTCCTCCGCGCGCGGCTGGCTGAAGCGGGCGACACGGGGTCCGATGCTCGTGGCACCGCCGCCGGGCCTTCGCCAGCCCTCGCGGGCCGCCCGCTCGGCTGGGTCGGCTGGCTCGGCTACGAGGTGGGAGCACGGACGACGGGGGTTGCACTGCCCCTGTCGCCGCATCCGGATGCCGCCTTCCAATTCATCGACCGAGCGCTCGAGTTCGACCACGGCTCGCGCTCGGTGCGGGTCATCGCCCTCGAGAGCGCCGCAGACAGCGCGGGTTTCGGTGCCTGGCTGGAACGTGTCCGGTCTGTCGTCGAAGCCGACGCCGAAGCCGACGGCGACCTGCCACGAGCAGCCCGGCCGGCAGTGGCTGGAGGAGTCAGCGCGAGATGGCGCCACGATCCAGCCGAATACGAACGGCTCATCGACCAGTGCCAACGGGCCATCGGTCGCGGCGACGCCTACCAGTTGTGCCTCACCAACACCATCACGGTCGACGGACGCTTCGACGCCCTGGACACCTATGGCAGGCTGCGTGCCGCCAGCCCGTCGCACCACGGCGGCCTGCTGCGCTTCGGTGATCTCGCTCTGCTCAGCTCATCGCCGGAGCAGTTCCTGCAGGTGTCCTCCTCCGGACACGTCATCACGAAGCCGATCAAGGGCACGCGGCCGCGCGGTCGATCCGTCGTCGAGGACATCGACCTGCGGGCCGAACTCGAGGCGAGCGACAAGGAACAGGCCGAGAACCTGATGATCGTCGACCTCATGCGCAACGACCTGGGGCGCGTCGCGGCTCTGGGGAGTGTCCGGGTGACCAGTCTGCTCGCCGTCGAGAGCTACGCGCAGGTGCACCAGCTCGTGTCGACAGTCGAGGCTGAGCTCGACGCCGGGCTCACGGGCATCGACGCCGTCGAGGCCTGCTTCCCAGCCGGGTCTATGACCGGGGCGCCCAAGATCAGCGCCATGCGCATCCTCGCCGGGCTCGAGCAGGGCCCACGGGGCATCTACTCGGGCGCTTTCGGCTTCCTCGGTGTCGACGGCTCGATCGACCTCGCGATGGTCATCCGTTCGATCGTCCTGACGACGGATGCCGCCACGATAGGTTCCGGCGGAGGCATCACGGCGCTCTCGATACCGGCCGAGGAGGTGGAGGAGACTCGTGTGAAGGCGCGTGCGCTCCTGGCGGTGCTGGGCGTCCATTCCGCTCGGTGAGCCCGGGAATGCGGCATCCGCGGCGCTGTTCAGTAAAGTGGAATCTTGGTTACAGCCATGTTTCGCACAAGGCCGCCCTCGAGCAATGGCGCTCCCATCATCACTTCCGTATCGATTGAGAGTCACGTGGCACACGAGCACGAGTCCGCGAGCAGCGCGCCCGGCGAGGACGAGGTCTACGACTTCGCCTCCATCCAGAAGAAGTGGCTGCCCGTCTGGGACGAGATGAAGCCCTTCCGCTCCGGCGATCCCGACGACAAGCGCCCGCGCAAGTACGTGCTCGACATGTTCCCGTACCCCTCGGGCGACCTGCACATGGGGCACGCCGAGGTCTACGCTCTCGGCGACGTGGTGGCCCGGTACTGGCGCCAGCAGGGCTTCAACGTGATGCATCCGATCGGCTGGGACTCGTTCGGCCTGCCGGCCGAGAACGCCGCCATCAAGCGCGGCATCGACCCGCGCGGCTGGACCTACGACAACATCGCGCAGCAGAAGGCCAGCATGCGCCTGTACGCGACCAGCTTCGACTGGGAGCGCGAGCTGCACACGAGCGACCCCGAGTACTACAAGTGGAACCAGTGGCTGTTCCTGCAGCTCTACAAGAAGGGCCTGGCGTACCGCAAGGACAGCTGGGTGAACTGGGACCCGGTCGACCTCACCGTGCTCGCGAACGAGCAGGTGCTGCCCGACGGCACCTCCGAGCGCAGCGGCGCCGTCGTCGTCAAGAAGAAGCTCACGCAGTGGTACTTCCGCATCACCGACTACGCGGACCGCCTGCTCGACGACCTGAACCAGCTCGAGGGTTCGTGGCCGGCCAAGGTGCTCAACATGCAGCGCAACTGGATCGGCCGATCCATCGGCGCCGATGTCGAGTTCGAGATCGAGGGCCGCGAGGAGCGCGTCACGGTCTTCACGACGCGTCCGGACACCCTCTGGGGAGCGACTTTCATGGTCGTGGCTCCGGACTCCGACCTGGCCGCCGAACTGGTCGACGGGTCCACGCCTGAGATCCAGGAGCGCTTCGGCACCTACCTCGCGGCCGTGCAGAAGTCGACCGAGATGGAGCGCCAGGCCACCGACCGCGAGAAGACCGGAGTCTTCCTCGGCCGCTACGCCGTCAACCCGGTCAATGGCGAGAAGCTGCCCATCTGGGCCGCGGACTACGTGTTGGCCGATTACGGCCACGGCGCCGTCATGGCAGTGCCGGCCCACGACCAGCGCGACCTCGACTTCGCGCGGGCGTTCGACCTGCCGGTGCGCGTGGTCGTCGACGTGAACGCCCCTGTCACCGGTGTCATCCCCGTGATCGACATCGACGAGCACGGCGATCCAGTCCTGCCTGACGTCGAGAGCACCGACCCTGTCGACACCGGCATCGCACTCGTGGGCGAGGGACGCCTGATGAACTCGGGTCCGCTCACGGGACTGTCGAAGTCGAACGCCATCAAGAAGGTCATCGAGATCCTCGCGGCGGAGGGCCGGGGTCGTGCGGCGAAGAACTACCGGCTGCGCGACTGGCTCATCTCGCGCCAGCGCTACTGGGGCACGCCCATCCCGATCATCCACGGTGCTGACGGCACCGAGGTCCCGGTTCCCGAGGACCAGCTTCCGGTTCTGCTCCCGGATGCCGAGGGTCTCGACCTGAAGCCCAAGGGCACCTCGCCCCTGGGTGCCGCAGAAGACTGGGTCAACGTGCCCAACCCCATCGACGGCACTCCGGCCCGCCGCGACGCCGACACCATGGACACCTTCGTGGACAGCTCGTGGTACTTCCTGCGCTTCCTGAACCCGAACGACGACACCAAGGCGTTCGACCCGAAGGAGGCCGAGCGCTGGGCGCCGGTCGACCAGTACGTCGGCGGCGTCGAGCACGCCATCCTGCACCTGCTCTACGCGCGCTTCATCACCAAGGTGCTGTTCGACCTCGGCTACCTCAGCTTCACCGAGCCGTTCTCCGCCCTGCTCAACCAGGGCATGGTCATCCTCGATGGCTCCAAGATGAGCAAGAGCAAGGGCAACATCGTCTACTTCACCGAAGAGGTGGAGAAGCACGGCGTCGACGCCGTGCGCCTGACGATGGCGTTCGCCGGTCCGCCGGAGGACGACATCGACTGGAACGACGTCTCCCCGGTGGGCTCCTCGAAGTTCCTCGCGCGTGCCTGGCGCGTCGCGAAGGACGTCTCGTCGACCCCCGACGTGCTCTGGAAGACCGGCGACCCCGCCCTGCGACGGGTGACCCACCGCTTCCTCGCCGACGCACCCGGCTTGGTCGAGTCGTTCAAGTTCAACGTCGTCGTCGCCCGCCTCATGGAACTCGTGAACGCCACCCGCAAGGTGATCGACTCGGGAGCCGGACCAGCGGATGCCGCCGTGCGCGAGGCCGCTGAGGTCACCGCCATGGCCCTCAACCTGTTCGCGCCCTACACGGCAGAGGACATGTGGGAGAAGCTCGGTTACCAGCCCGGCATCGCGCTGGTGCAGTGGCGCAAGGCCGATCCCAACCTGCTCATCGCCGAGTCCGTCACCGCCGTGGTGCAGGTCGACGGCAAGGTGCGCGACAAGCTCACCGTCTCGCCGAACATCTCGGCTGAGGAGCTCGAGGCCCTGGCTCGGGCCTCGGCCGGTGTCGTGCGCTCCATCGGCGATCGCGAGATCGTGAACGTCATCGTGCGCGCGCCCAAGGTCGTGAGCATCGCCACCAAGGGCTGACCGACTGCTCCTGTCCGCGAAGCGGGCGGGCCGACGAGAAGGGCTGGGGATTCCTCCCCAGCCCTTCTCGCGTCAGGTTGCCGCCGCGATCCGGCGGCGGCGCGGTGGGGTCCGACGACGGCGACCTAGCCTGACCCGGTGGGCATCGCAGACGACGACGCGCTCGGGCGGCTCGATCCGGCCGCACGGGCGGCCCCGCGCGTCCGTCTGGCCGTCGGCGGAGTCGTCGTGCTCGTCATCGCCGCGCTCATCGCCACCGTCGTCGTCGCCATGCTCGGGGCCGGCGGAAGCGACGAGACCATTGATGGGGCCGAGCTGCCGGCCGGGCTGAGGTCGACATCGGGTCCGACATCGGCCTCGGACCCGACGTCCGGGACGGGACTCGGCGCGGCGTCGGAACCGCAACGGGAGACAGCCGCCCTGTTCGTGCACGTGCTGGGCGCCGTCTCCAGGCCGGGGCTCTACGAGCTCACCGCCGGCACCCGCGTGATGGACGCCGTGGCCGCTGCGGGCGGTTTCTCGTCCACGGCCGACCCCGGCGGCGTGAACCTCGCACGGGAACTCTCGGACGGCGAGCAGCTCTACGTGCCCGTCGTCGGCGAGGTGCCGCCCCCGGTCGCCGGAGGCGGCACCGGCGCCGCGCCAGGCGGCGCGGTAAGTCCGGGTGCAGCATCCGCCGGTCCGATCGATCTCAACAGGGCCACGTTGGCCGAGCTCGACACCCTGCCGCGCATCGGACCGAGCCTGGCGCAGCGCATCCTCGACTGGCGCGACGCCAACGGAGGCTTCACCAGCGTCGACGAGTTGCGTGAGGTGAGCGGCATCGGCGACAAGACCTTCGAATCACTGCGCGAGCTCGTGACGGTCTGAGCGCCATGCGAGCGGAGTTGCGGCTGGCCTGGCCGGCCGTCATAGCCTGGGCGGCCGCCTTCGTCGTGATCGGGGTTCCGGATGCCGCGGGCTGGGTGGCCGCAGCCGCCGTCCTGCTCTCCATCGGCATTGTCGTCGTGCTGGTGCGCTCGCGCGGGTCTGCGCGGCTACGCCGCCTGATCGCCGTCGCGGCCCTGGCCGCTGCGGCGACGTCGGTGATCTGCACGGCGATCGCGGCAGCCGTGCCGGCGCGCTCCCCGGTAGTGCTCGTCGAGGCCGCTGAGGAGAACCGCACCGTCATGGTCGAGGCCGTCGTGTCGGCGACGCCGGTCGACGGAGCTGCCGCCTTCTCCGGGGCCGAGCAGCTGCGCTTCGAGGCGCGGGCCGTCGTGGTGGTGAGCCGCGGGCCCGAGGGTACCGCCGCTCCTGCCAGCGCCTCAGCCCCGATGCTCGTCTTCGGTGAGGTCGCGGGAGAGCGGCCGCGCATCGGCAGCACTGTGCGGGCGAAGGGCACAGTTCGAGCGACGGATGCCGGCGAGGACGTCGCCTTCCTCCTGTTCGCCACGGGGCCGATCAGCACGGTCGCACCGCCGCCGTGGTATCTCGGCTGGGCCGATCCGCTGCGGGCTGGCCTGGCGACGGCTGCTGCGACCCTGCCGGGCGACGGCGGCGACCTCCTGCCCGGTCTGGCGATCGGCGACACGAGCGCGGTCTCCGATGAGCTCGACACGGCGATGAAGACCTCGTCGCTGAGCCACCTCACAGCGGTGTCCGGCGCCAACTGCGCCATCGTCGTCGCCGCGACAGTGCTCCTCGCCGGCGTCTGCGGCCTTCCTCGACGCGCACGTTACGCGCTCGCCCTCGTCGCGCTGGCCGGGTTCGTGGTGCTCGTGACGCCCCAGCCGAGCGTGCTGCGTGCTGCCGTGATGGCGACGGTCGTGCTGTTCGCGTTCGGGGTGGGGCGCCCAGGTCGTGGCATCCCGGCTCTGGCCGTCGCCGTCACGGTGCTGCTGGCGGTCGATCCGTGGCTGGCGCGCAGTTACGGCTTCGCGCTCTCGGTCGCCGCCACGGCAGGACTGCTGCTGCTGGCCCGGCCGCTGACGGACGTGCTCGCACGGTGGATGCCGACTCCGCTGGCGATCGCCCTCGCCGTGCCCTCGGCGGCGCAACTCGCCTGTCAGCCGATCCTCGTCCTGCTCGACCCGACGCTGCCGGTGGCCGGGGTGCTCGCCAATCTCCTCGCCGAACCGGCCGCTCCGCTCGGCACGGTGCTCGGGCTGATCGGATGCCTGCTGCTGCCGGCTCTCCCTGGCCTCGGTGCGGCGTGCCTGCAGATCGCTTGGGTGCCCGCGGCGTGGATCGCCCAGATCGCCCGCACCGTCGACGGACTCTCCTGGACCCGGCTGCCGTGGGTCGGTGGGGCGGCCGGGGCCGTTCTCCTCGCCCTGGTCACGGCGGCCGCTGTCTGGCTCGGCGTGCGCCGACGGCGCGACGCGCACGCACGCGCGAGCGGCCGCGTCGCCGGTGCGCTCGTCATCGGACTCATCGTCACTGCCGGTGCCTACGGCGGTGCCCTGGTGGGCTCGTCCGTGCTGCGGTCAGCCTCCATGCCCGCCGACTGGCAGTACGCGGCCTGCGACATCGGACAGGGTGACGCCGTCGTCGTGCGCGACGGCGCCAGCTACGCCCTCATCGACGCCGGTCCTGAGCCTGCTCCGTTGAGCCGCTGCCTCGACAGCCTCGGCATCCATCGACTCGACCTGCTCGTGCTCACGCACTACGACCTCGACCATGTCGGCGGCGTCGACGCCGTCGTCGGCCGCGTCGACAGGTCGATCGTCGGCCTGCCCGAGACCGACGCCGACCGCCGCATCCTGTCGCGCTTGCAGCAGAGCGGCAGCAGCATCGAGCGCGGGGTCGCCGGGTTGACCGGTTCACTCGGCGACCTCGGCTGGGAGGTGCTGTGGCCGCCTCAGGATGCAGCCACCATGGCGACGGGGAACGACGGCAGTGTCACTGTGCGCTTCGCCGGCACCGGACTCAGCTCGATGTTCCTCGGCGATCTCGGCGAGGACTCCCAGGACGCGCTGCTGCGTTCGGCCGATGTCGTCCCGGCCGACGTCGTCAAGGTCGCGCATCACGGCTCGTCCGATCAGAGCGCCGAGCTCTACGAGCGGTTGAGCGCCACCGTCGGCCTCATCTCGGTGGGCGCCGCAACAGCTACGGGCATCCGACGGCGAAGCTCCTCGACATCCTGGCGAGAGTCGGCACCATCGCCGAACGCACCGACGAGCAGGGTCTCGTGCTCGTCGCACCGGCCGCCGATGGGGGCGTGCGCGTCTGGTCGGAGCGGCATCAGGGTGTCGGCGGCGCGGGATAAAGTGGAGGTCCCACCCTGAGAGGACCCGCGTGGCTGCTCGTACTTCCGCCCCGGCCAAGGCGCGGTCCACCGTCTCCATCCCGCAACTCGGGTGGAGCAAGGTGCGGCCGGCGCCGGTCGTCCTCGTCTCTGGCACTGAGACCTTCCTCGCGGAGCGCGCCATCCGCGATCTGCGCGACTTCCTCAAGGCCGAGGACCCGAGCCTCGAGATCGTCGACATCGCCGCCGATTCGTACGCGCCGGGGGAGTTGCTCACCATGGCCAGTCCCTCGCTGTTCGCCGAGCCGCGGCTGATCCGGGTGAGCAACGTGGAGAAGTGCACTGACGACTTCATCACCGAGACCATCGCCTACCTGCAGGAACCGGCCGACAGCACGTTCCTCGTTCTGCGTCACAACGGCGGCGTGCGGGGCAAGAAGCTGCTCGACGCCATTCGCGGCGGCCTCGGCGGCGGCATCGAGGTCGTCTGCGTCGAGCTCAAGAAGGACGCCGAGAAGTACGAGTTCGCCGCCGGCGAGTTCGCATCGCAGGGGCGTCGGGTCGCACCGTCGGCGCTGCGGTCACTGGTGTCGGCATTCTCCGACGACCTGGCCGAGCTCTCCGCGGCCTGCCAGCAGCTCATGAGCGACGCCAGCGCCGAGATCACCGAGGCCACCGTCGACCGCTACTACGGCGGCCGCATGGAGGTGAACGCCTTCAAGGTGGCCGATGCCGCCATTGCCGGGCGTCACGGCGAGGCTCTCACCAACCTGCGGCAGGCCATCTCCTCGGGTGAAGACCCGGTGCCGATCGTCGCTGCATTCGCCATGAAGATCCGCACCATGGCGAAGGTCTACGGCGCACGGGGCGGCTCGGGCCAGCTCGCCTCCAAGCTCGGTCTCGCCCCCTGGCAGGTGGAGCGCGCACAGCGCGACCTGCAGGGCTGGAGCGAAGACGGACTCGCCCGCTGCATCACGATGCTCGCCGAGACCGATGCCGCAGTGAAGGGTGCTGAACGCGACCCCGTCTTCGCCCTCGAGCGCATGGTCGGCGTCATCGCCTCCCGGGGTCGCGCGTAGGCGTCTCACGGCCAGTCCTCCCCGGCGCATTGACCGCGGACTTCGTCCGGGCGTCAGCGAGCGTCTACTCCTGAAGACCGATCTCCCGCTCGCTGAGGCCCGACGCAGTCGCGGCCGAAGCGCGCTCAGAGACTGCAGATACAGAGAAGGCCCCGGATGCCGAAGCATCCGGGGCCTTCTCGCACAGTCGCTTAGAGCGCTGCAACCTGCTTGGCGATGGCCGACTTGCGGTTCGCAGCCTGGTTCTGGTGGATGACACCCTTGCTGACGGCCTTGTCGAGCTTCTTCGAAGCGGTCTTCAGGGCGCTGGACGCAACGGCCTTGTCGCCGGAGGCGATGGCGGTGCGGGTGGCGCGGATGGCGGTCTTGAGCTCGCTCTTGACGGCCTTGTTGCGCTCCTGGGCCTTCTTGTTCGTGCCGATGCGCTTGATCTGCGACTTGATGTTTGCCACGTTGAGTACGTTCTTTCGTTTGTGTGTGGATCGGATGTTGCCGCATGACGGTAGAGGGGCGCCTGCGGCGAAATCGTGTGAGGTGGGACCCACACGCAAGCCAACAGGCAACTTTACCCTATGGAGGGCCCCGGCCGATAATCCCGCCGGGTGCGGATGCGGCGGACTCCCAGCTCGGCCGTCCTCAGACCACCGAGACCGGCGCGTAGGACCCCGAGGCGATCTCGTCGAGCACCGATGCGCCGGCAGGTCGCCACCCGAGTTCCGTCCGTGCCCGCGAGCCCTTCGCCTGCTGATCGAGGAGCAGGGCGTCGGCGAAGTCCGCGCCCAGTCGCTCACGACTCGCGTCGGCTGTCTCCGGCGCGGTTCCGCCGGCGACGTCCCACGCTGAGGCGATGGCGTCGCCGAGATCCTGCACGGTCGGATTCACGCCGCTGGCGCCGATGTACACGCCGTGGGCGCTGCGATTCTCGTAGGCGAGTACGTAAAGGTCGGCGATGTCGTCGAGGTGCACGGTGGTCCAGTGCTGCGTTCCGTCACCGACGAGCGGGACCGTCGGTGCGACTCCGGAGCCCCGGGGAGCCTCGATCAGGCTGCGCACGATGCCGCTGCCCTGGCCGTAGACGACGGCCGGCGCCACGATGGCCGTGTTGGGGGCCGCGTTGACGAGAGCCTGTCCGTCGGCCCGCCACCCGCTGATCGGCAGGGGCTGCAACGGGGACTCCTCGGTGATGTCGGCCCCGGATCCGTAGATCCAGATGCCGCCGGTGTGCACGAAGCGCGCGTCGCGGCCGGCGAGGGCGGCCAGCACGGCGGGAACGAAGACGCTGTCGACAGCGGGGGAGGAGGCGAGGTGGATGACGCCGCTGGCGGCAGCGGCCGCAGCGGCCACGATCTCGGCGTCATCGGCCGCTCCGATGATGGGCGTCGCCCCGGCCGCTTCGACGATGGCGGCCTTCTCCGGCGAGCGCACCAGCGCCGACACCTCGTGGCCGGCGGCGACGAGCCGCTCGAGGACTGCTGAACCTATGTATCCGGCACCGCCGGTCAGAAGAATGCTCATGCGATGGTGCAACCGCGATGGGCTGGGATTCTTCCCCGTTGCTCGACATTCCCGTCACACGGCGTCACGGCATCCGCGTCTGCACCGGTCAGGGCTGGGACGCAGGCACGTCGGCAAGCTCCCGCCAGGCCGCGAGCACGGCATCCGTGAAGGCCTGCGGCTGCACGAGGCTCGCCAGGTGCGTCGCGCCGGGGATGACGGTCAGGGATCCGTGCCGGCTGGCCCGCAGCATCCGTCGCTCGTCGAAGCGGATGTGGTCGTAGCGACCGTTCACCAACCAGACCCGGCCGTCGTACGCGGCGAGGTCGTCGAGGGGCCGGAGCGTTCCGATCGAGCGGAGGCCGGACTGCATGACCTCGAGGGCGATCCCGCCGGAGAGCAGGTCGGACAGGCCGGGCTCACGCACGAGCAGGCGTGCCAGCCCGTCGTTCAGGGCCGAGCCCCGGTCGGGCAGCCGATGGATCGCGGCGGCGACGGCCCGATAGCCGCCGATGAAGATCGGCCGGGGGATCGCTCCGCAGGATGCCGCGACCAGCCCGCGCAACGGTTCCGGGTGGCGCGCCGCGTAGTGCATGCCCAGGTAGCCGCCCATCGACAGGCCGACGAGCAGCACTGGCTCGCCGAGGGCGGCGATGCCGTCGTCGATGGCGGCGGTCGCGGCCTCGATCGAGAAGTCCTCGCCCATCCGTGTTCCGTGTCCGGGCAGGTCGATGGCGAGCGACTCGATGCCGCGATCGGCGAGCGCACCGATCTGCGCGCGCCACATGCTGGATGACGTGCGGATGCCGTGCAGGAAGAGCACCGGAGGACCGCTGTGCATCCAGCCATGCTAGTCATGGGAGAATCGAGTCACGATGTCTCCACGTGCCCTTCAGCCTCTGCAGCCCGCCGCGACCGACCCGGCACTCCTTCGCAACTTCTGCATCATCGCCCACATCGACCACGGCAAGTCGACCCTGGCCGATCGCATGCTGCAGATGACCGGCGTGGTGAGCGACCGCGACATGCGGGCGCAGTACCTCGACCGCATGGACATCGAGCGCGAACGCGGAATCACCATCAAGAGCCAGGCCGTGCGCATGCCGTGGTCGCTGAACGGCAGCACCTACGCGCTCAACATGATCGACACCCCCGGGCACGTCGACTTCACCTACGAGGTGTCGCGTTCGCTCGCCGCCTGCGAGGGCGCCATCCTGCTCGTCGACGCGGCTCAGGGCATCGAGGCCCAGACTCTCGCGAACCTCTACCTGGCGCTCGAGAACGACCTCACGATCATCCCGGTGCTCAACAAGATCGACCTTCCGGCCGCGGATCCCGACAAGTACGCGGGCGAGCTCGCCAGCCTCATCGGTGGTTCTCCCTCCGACGTTCTGCGCGTCTCGGGCAAGACCGGTGCCGGCGTCGAAGACCTCCTCGACCGCGTCACCGAGCTCATCCCCGCCCCGCAGGGCGACAAGGACGCACCGGCTCGCGCCATGATCTTCGACTCCGTCTACGACAGCTACCGCGGCGTCATCACCTACGTGCGCATGATCGACGGTCAGCTGAACCCGCGCGAGCGCATCCAGATGATGTCGACCCGCGCCACCCACGAGATCCTCGAGATCGGCGTGAGCTCTCCCGAGCCGACGCCCAGCAAGGGACTCGGCGTCGGCGAGGTCGGCTACCTGATCACCGGCGTGAAGGACGTGCGTCAGTCCAAGGTCGGCGACACCGTCACCACCGCGGCGAAGCCGGCGACCCAGGCGCTGCCCGGCTACACCGAGCCGCTGCCGATGGTGTTCTCGGGCCTCTACCCGATCGACGGCAGCGACTACCCCGACCTGCGCGAGGCCCTCGACAAGCTGAAGCTGTCGGATGCCGCCCTCGTCTACGAGCCCGAGACCTCCGTGGCGCTCGGCTTCGGCTTCCGTTGCGGCTTCCTCGGCCTCCTGCACCTCGAGATCGTGACCGAGCGCCTCGAGCGCGAGTTCGGCCTCGATCTCATCACGACGGCGCCATCCGTGATCTACGAGGTCACGACCGAGGACAAGAAGACCGTCACCGTCACGAACCCGAGCGAGTTCCCCGGCGGCAAGATCGTCAGCGTGCGCGAGCCCGTGGTGAAGGCGGCCGTTCTCGCCCCCAAGGACTACGTCGGCGTGATCATGGAGATCTGCCAGGCCCGGCGCGGAACGCTCCTCGGCATGGAGTACCTCGGCGAGGACCGTGTCGAGATCCGCTACACGATGCCCCTCGGCGAGATCGTGTTCGACTTCTTCGATCACCTCAAGTCGAAGACGGCCGGTTACGCATCACTCGACTACGAGCCTGCCGGCGACCAGGAGGCCGACCTGGTGAAGGTCGACATCCTGCTGCAGGGCGAGCAGGTCGACGCCTTCAGCGCCATCGTGCACCGCGAGAAGGCCTACGCCTACGGCGTGCTGATGACGGGGCGTCTGCGCAAGCTCATCCCGCGCCAGCAGTTCGAGGTTCCCATCCAGGCTGCCATCGGTGCTCGCATCATCGCGCGTGAGTCGATCAGCGCCATGCGTAAAGACGTTCTGGCCAAGTGCTACGGCGGTGACATCACCCGCAAGCGCAAGCTCCTCGAGAAGCAGAAGGAGGGCAAGAAGCGCATGAAGATGGTGGGACGCGTCGAGGTGCCCCAGGAGGCGTTCATCGCAGCGCTCTCCGGCGACGTGGAGACGAAGGACAAGAAGTAGCGCCTACGCTCGGTGATGTGACCGAGGAGAGCGACGCCGCCGTCATCAGCGGCATCCGGGACCTGGTGACGGATGCCGCCGGCCGACTGGCAGCGGCCGGCGCCCGTGACGAGGCACTCGGCGAGTACGTGCCAGCGCGCCGAACGATGCTGGTCACGCGACGGCCGGTCATGGTGCCCCGCGGGCGCGTGTGGCGGCTGGGCGTGCTGCTCCTCGACGCTGATGGCGCCCTCTATCGAGAGGGACTCACGACCCGCGCGGTTCCGCCGGGGCGAACGCAGTTCCAGTCGGAGTCGGCCGAGGTGCGCCGCGCGTACAGGGATGCCGCCCACCGCGGGAGGTTCAGCGAGGGGGAGACCGTCAACTTCGATGCGACACCGATCGTCCTGGAGGTCGCGGAACTGCGGGCGTCCGCCGGGGTGCTGTTCCTGCGCGGCGACGAGCCGCTGGTGCGCTGGAGCGCCACCGCCGGCGACGACGGGGCCGTCCCGCTGGAACGCTATCTGCGCGACAGGGTCGACCTGCTGGTGAATCCGCCGGCGGGGGCCTGAGCGGCCTCACCAGGACACTTCGGCGTAGGCTGGAGGGATGCGCCGTTCCACCTTCGTCGGAGAGCCTGTCACGTACGGGGCGATCGGCGGCACTCTCGCACCAGACCTCCTCGCCTATCCGCCCGCCGGCTACCGCGCTGAAGAGCACTCCGTCCGCCTCGGCAGCGGGGCTGAGCGGTTCTCCATCGCGTCGTCGTCGCTGATGACGTGGGGCGTGCAACGCGGAAGCGGAATCGACGTGACAGACGTGCGTTCCGGCACCGGAACGCAGTACACCGGCCTGGTCTTCAACGCCGACGGCACCCCGGCCGTCGAGCAGCCCGTTCTGCAGGCCGAGGAGCGCTACGGCCCCGACGGCTCGCCGTTCATCACCGCTGGAATGACCGCGAAGCTGAAGCTGCACCTGTGGCGCTTCTCGATCACAGCGCCCGTGCGCATCATCTACGTGATCGACGAGCCCGGCCGCATCGGCTTCGCCTACGGCACCATGCCCGGCCACCCCGAGAGCGGTGAGGAGGCCTGGGTGCTGGAGCACCGTGACGACGACTCGGTGTGGCTCGTCATCCGCCAGTTCTCCCGTCCGAGCACGGCGTTCTACAGGCTCGCCTCTCCAGTGCTGCGCTCCGCACAGAAGCGCTACACCAAGCGCTACCTGCGCGCGCTGCATCCCGTCGCCGCCGCCGTCTGAGCCACGATGCCCAGCGCTCTTCCCCTCGCCGATCCGGCGCCGGCCGACGGTCTCCTGCCGGCCTCCGTCGTCGACGGAGCAGGTGAGCGCACCTTCGGGGTGTACCTGCACGTGCCGTTCTGCCGTGTGCGCTGCGGCTACTGCGACTTCAACACCTACACCTCCGACGAGATCCGGGGCGTGAAGCAGTCGGACTACGCCGCGCAGGCATCCCTCGAGGTCGCGGCGGGAGCCGGGATCCTCAGCGAGTCCGGCCTCCCGCGGCGCGCTGCGAGCACTGTGTTCTTCGGTGGCGGTACCCCGACGCTGCTGCCGGCCGGCGACCTCGTGCGCATGCTCGACGCCGTCCGCGACTCGTTCGGCATCGAGAGCGGTGCCGAGATCACCACCGAGGCGAACCCGGACTCGGTCGATGCCGACTACCTGGCCGCGCTGGCGGCCGCAGGCTTCACCAGGGTGTCGTTCGGCATGCAGTCCGCCGTGCCGCACGTTCTGGCCACGCTCGAACGCACCCACGATCCCGCACGCATCCCGCTCGTCGTCGGCTGGGCGAGGGATGCCGGGCTCGATGTCAGCCTCGACCTCATCTACGGCACGCCGGGGGAGTCGATCGACGATTGGCGCGCCAGCCTCGAGCACGCCATCGCCCAGCAGCCAGACCACCTGAGCGCCTACTCGCTCATCGTGGAGGACGGCACGAAGCTCGCGCGGCAGATCAAGCGCGGCGAGGTGGCCGAGCCCGACGAGGACCTGCAGGCCGACATGTACGAGCTGGCGGACCGGATGCTGGCCGCCGCCGGCTACGACTGGTACGAGGTCTCCAACTGGTCGCGCGGCGCCGAGCACAGGTCGCGTCACAACCTGGCTTACTGGCAGGGCGGCGATTGGTGGGGCGTCGGCCCCGGCGCCCACAGTCACGTCGGCGGCGTGCGCTGGTGGAACGTGAAGCATCCGGCGGCGTATGCCGACAGGGTGCTCGCTGGAGTCTCACCCGGTGCCGGGCGCGAGACCCTCGACGCCGAGACCCGTGAGGTGGAGCGGGTGCTGCTGCTGGCACGCATCCGCGAGGGCGTCCCGGTCTCGTCACTCCATGCAGCAGGGCGACACGCTGTCGCCGGCCTCATCGCCGACGGCCTCATCAACGCGAAAGCCGCCCTGTCCGGCTCAGTGGAACTGACCCTGACAGGACGGCTTCTGGCTGACGGCGTCGTGCGGCGACTTCTCGCAGACGACTGATCAGGCTGCCTCAGCTGTGTCGGACTCGACTCAGTTGACGAACTTGATGGTGAGCGGGTACGTGTACAGCTGGCCCGCGTTGGCCTTCATCGCGGCGATGATGCCGAAGACTATCGCCAGCACCCAGGCCGCGAGCAGGATCAGGAACCCGACGAGCACGAGGGTGAGGATACTGCCGACCACGTAGACGATCAGCAGCGTGATCTGGAAGTTGAGCGCTGTCGCCGTGTGCTCGCGGATGAACGGTCCCTTGTCCTTCAGCACCAGGTAGCCGATCAGGGCCGGCAGGAATCCGAACAGGATGCCGCCGATGTGGATGAGGGTCGCCCAGAGCTTCTCGTCGGACGGGCTCAGCTGACCCGACGCCTGGTAGGGGTTCTGCGGCGGGGGAGGAGGAGGTGTTGCGTCGGACATGATGACTCCTAGTCGTCGGTCGGGCAGATACTCCCGCGAGCGGTCGAAGGCCCGGTGGGTGCACTGAAACGATAGCGCCACGGTCGATGCGGCGGTACACCCCTTCGTGCAGTCTCGTGGCGCGAAAGGTCAGTGCACGAGGCGCAGGGAGAACGGGTACCTGTAGCTGCCGCCGTTGTTCACCCTCATGCCGCCGATGATGGAGAAGATCACGTCGACGATCACGAGCGCCCATCCGATGATCTGGAAGAGCGGGCCGAGCACGATCCACACGGGGCCGAGCCACCAGAACAGGGCTCCGATGATCGTCGAGACGATCGCCCAGACGATGATGGCGCCCACCATGGTGATCTGGAAGTTCAGCGCCTCGCGAGCCTCGGTGCGGGTCAGGTGTCCGCGCTTCCCGAGCACGATGTAGATGATCAGGGCGGGGAGCACCGCGAGGACGGCGGCCCAGCTGCTGAAGAAGCCGAGGATGGCGATGGCCCCGCCGAAGTGCGCGAATGACGCCCACTGGCGATCCTCCGTCGCCGAGAACGGCTCGTTCGGGGTGTGGTCGGTGTCGCTCATGCGGATGCTTCTCCTCATCGGCGGATGCGCGCAGGCTGTCTCCGGTCGAGCCCGATCGCGGCCCGTCTGGCTGCGGCTTCACGCTACTGGTTCGAAACTCCGCCCGGCAAACGACTGTTGCGCCGCTGTCGGGTAGAATTGGCACTCAGACTTTACGAGTGCTAAACCTTGCGGCAGGGAGTTGACGACTGATGGTGTCAGAACGTTCGCTCGCCGTGCTCCGGGCCATCGTGCACGACTATGTCGCCTCGCGTGAACCCGTCGGGTCGAAGGCCATCGTCGAACGCCACTCCTTCGGCGTCTCGGCCGCGACCATCCGCAACGACATGGCGCTGCTCGAGGAGGAGGAGCTCATCGCGGCCCCGCACACCTCGTCCGGCCGCATCCCGACGGACAAGGGCTATCGCCTGTTCGTCGATCGTCTGACCGACGTCAAGCCGCTCTCGGTCGCCCAACGCCACGCCATCGAGACCTTCCTCGGCGCCTCCGCCGACTTCGACGACGTCCTCGGGCGCACCGTTCGGCTACTCTCCCAGCTCACCCACCAGGTCGCGCTGGTGCAGTACCCGTCCCTCAGCCGTGCACGGGTGCGCCACATCGAGCTGGTCGGCCTCAGCGACACGCGCCTGCTCTCCGTCCTGATCACCGACAACGGTCGGGTCGAGCAGCGGGTCATCGAGCTGGCTGCCCCCGTCGACGAGGTCCAGCTGGCCGAGCTGCGCATGCGGCTCAACGGCGTGCTCGGTGGATTGGCGATGCCGGATGCCGCAGAGCGGCTCACCGGTCTCGTCGACGACGTCGCCCCAGACGCGCGCCCGCTGGCCGAGGTGATCGTGCACGCCCTCGGCGAGCAGGTGCTGGCCCACCGTCAGGACCGACTCGTGATGGCGGGCGCGGCCAACCTGGTGCGCACGGAGAGCGATTTCTCCGGCAGCATCTTCCCCGTCATGGAGGCCATCGAGGAGCAGGTGGTGCTGTTGCGCCTGTTCGGCGAGATGGCGGCAGACCAGAACGCGGTCTCCGTCAGCATCGGCCGCGAGAACGCCCCGTTCGGACTGGGGGAGACCTCGATCATGCTGAGCGGGTACTCGGCGTCGCAGGGCGATATCGCGAGCGTCGGCCTGCTCGGCCCGACGCGCATGGACTACTCGAACAACATGGCGGCGGTCCGCGCCGTCGCCCGCTACCTCTCGAAGCTCCTCGCCGAGGGCTGAGGGGCAATCCAGGAACATCTCCCGAGGCTGAAGAACTCGTTCGGGAGCGGAAAGGAATCGGCTGCCTGTGGCTGACCACTACGAAGTACTCGGCGTCTCACGAGAGGCGACACCCGACGAGATCAAGAAGGCCTATCGGCGTCTCGCCCGTGAGCTCCACCCCGACGTGAACCCCGGGGCCGATGCCTCGGAGAGGTTCAAGCTCGTCACCCATGCCTACGACGTGTTGAGCGACCCCAAGCAGCGCCAGCAGTACGACCTCGGCGGACAGGGCGGATTCGGCGGCGGCTCGGCTGACTTCGGCGGCTTCGGCGACATCTTCGAGACCTTCTTCGGGGGTGGCGGCAACAGTGGGCGTCGCGGCCCGCGTTCACGCCGCGAGCGCGGTCAGGACGCCCTGCTCCGCGTCGAGGTGGACCTCGACGAGATCGTCTTCGGCACGCACCGCGAGATCGAGGTCGACACGGCCATCCTCTGCGAGACCTGCCAGGGATCGTGCTGCCAGCCGGGCACCCACCCCGTCACCTGCGACATCTGCCACGGAACCGGCAGCATCCAGCGAGCCGTGCGCTCGCTGCTCGGCAACGTGATGACCTCCAGCCCCTGCGGAACCTGCCGCGGTTACGGCACCGTCATCGCCTCCCCGTGCGTCACCTGCCAGGGCCAGGGCCGGGTGCGTGCGCGCCGGACTGTCCCCGTGGACATCCCCGCCGGCGTCGACACCGGTGTGCGGCTGCAGATGCCGGGCAGCGGCGAGGCCGGTCCGGCCGGTGGCCCGAACGGCGACCTGTACCTCGAGATGAAGGTGCGTCACCACGACGTCTTCAGCCGCGACGGTGACGACCTGCTCTGCACCCTCGAGGTTCCGATGACCGATGCCATCCTCGGTACCACCGCCACAGTGCACGCCCTCGACGGAGACGTCGAGGTCGAGTTGAAGCCCGGCGTGCAGAGCGCCGAGATCATCACGGTGCGCGACCGCGGCGTCACGAAGCTCCGCGGCAACGGACGAGGAGACCTGAAGATCGGCGTGCAGGTCGTCACTCCGATGAAGCTGAGCGGCAAGGAGCGCGAACTCATCGCGCAGTTCGCGAAGTCGCACAAGGCGCCGAAGCCGGCACTGACCCATTTCCAGCAGGGACTGTTCGCCAAGCTGCGCGACAGGTTCCTCGGCTGATCGGCACCGACCGTGAGCTCGCTGTACCTGAGTGACGACCTCGAGCCCGAGGCCGTCGCCGACTCCGTGACGATCACCGGCGCCGAGGCGCGGCACGCCGTTACCGTCGGACGCACGCGGGTCGGCGAGACCATCTCGATCGGTAACGGGCGTGGCCTGATCGTGACGGGCACCGTCACGACGGCGGCGCCGGGCGAGCTCACGATCGCCGCTGACCGGATCCAGCGGGTGGATGCGGCATCGCCCCGCCTCGTCCTCGTGCAGGCCCTCGCCAAGGGGGATCGTGACGAACTCGCCGTGCAGGCTGCCACCGAACTCGGCGTCGACGCCGTGATCCCGTGGTCGGCCTCCCGGTCGATCTCGCGCTGGGACGCTGCGAAGGCCGTGAAGGGCCGCGATCGCTGGGCGACCATAGCCCGCGAGGCCACCAAGCAGTCCATCCGCCCGTGGGCGACCGAGGTGCTCGACCTCGCCAGTACGAAGCAGCTCGCAGTCCTGGCCGGATCCACCCGGATGCTCCTGCTCGAGCCGACGGCGACGCTGGCGCTCACGGAGATCGACCTGGAGACCGAGGAGCAGCATCCGGCCGCGGCCGACATCGTCATCGTTGTCGGCCCGGAAGGCGGCATCGCCCCCGCCGAACTCGACGCGCTGGGCGCGGCCGGTGCTCGCGCCGTTCGTCTCGGGGCATCAGTCCTGCGCACCTCGACGGCCGGCCCGGCCGCCATCGCCGTGCTGAACGCCCGTCTCGGCCGCTGGTAGCGGTTCGGCGCAGGCCTGCGGTGCTCCGCGGCCACGGCTTAAGATGGATCCATGGCTGAACCGAGCATCTTCACCCGCATCATCGCGCGTGAGGTCCCCGCGACGATCGTGTTCGAGACCGACCGCGTCATCGCCTTCAACGACATTGCGCCGCAGGCGCCGGTGCACATCATCGTGACGCCGAAGACCGAGCGATATCGCGACGTCGTCGAGCTCGCCGCCGGCGACTCCGAGCTCCTCGCCGAGCTCGTCTCGACGGCGCGCACCCTGGCCGACGAACACGCCGACGGTGAGTTCAGGCTCGTCTTCAACACCGGCGCGAGTGCAGGCCAGACCGTTTTCCACGTCCACGCACACGTGCTCGCCGGCGGCCTCGGGGAGGGCACGCTTGGCTCCGAGTGACGCGGACGCGACCCCCGGAACGCCGTTCGGCGAGGCCCACCTGCACGTCGACGGCATCGCCATGGTGCGACTCCTCGGTCCGCAGGACCGCCTGCTGACGACGATCGAGCGGCAGTACCCCGTCGTGAACGTGCACGTGCGCGGCAACGAGATCTCATTGAGCGGACCGGCGAGCGACGTCGAGGCAGTCCGCCGACTCATCGAGGAGCTTCAGCAGATGGTGCGCAACGGTCAGAACCTGAGTCCCGTCGAGGTGACCAGTTCGGCGCGGATGCTCGATGCCGACGCCTCCTCGAGCCCGAGCGACCTGCTCGGCCAGGCGATCCTGCAGACCCGCGGGCGCAGCATCCGCCCGAAGACCCTCGGCCAGAAGCAGTACGTCGACGCGATCGACGAGAACACCATCGTCTTCGGCATCGGTCCTGCCGGAACCGGAAAGACCTACCTCGCCATGGCCAAGGCCGTGCAGTCGCTGCAGCGCAAGGAGGTCAACCGCATCATCCTGACCCGTCCGGCCGTGGAGGCCGGCGAGCGTCTCGGGTTCCTGCCCGGAAGCCTCACCGACAAGATCGACCCCTACCTGCGCCCGCTCTACGACGCCCTCAACGAGATGATGGACCCCGAGCTGGTTCCGAAGCTGCTCGCCGCCGGCACCGTCGAGGTGGCGCCGCTGGCCTACATGCGCGGACGCACCCTCAACGATTCCTTCGTGATCCTCGACGAGGCGCAGAACACCACGCCCGAGCAGATGAAGATGTTCCTGACCCGTCTCGGCTTCGGCTCGAAGATGGTCGTCACGGGCGACATCACCCAGGTCGACCTGCCTGCGGGTTCGTCGGGACTGCGGATCGTCACTCGCATCCTCGACGGCATCGACGAGATCCACTTCGCCAGGCTCACCAGCGACGACGTCGTCCGTCACACTCTGGTCGGCCGCATCGTCGACGCCTACAGCGAGTTCGACGAGAAGAAGCAGGCCCAGCGCTTCGAGCGCGAGCAGGCGGCCGAGTTCGCGAACCGGGCCGAACGCCGCGGGTCGCTCCCCAGAGACCACAAGCCGCCGCGTGCGACGCGCTAGAACGAGACGAGTGAGAACCCAGTGAGCATCGAGATCAACAACGAGTCGGCCGTGCCCGTCGACGAGGTCGCGCTTCAGCGCCTCGCCGTGTACGCCCTCGACACGCTGCACGTGCACGCCGACGCCGACCTCGCCATCGTGCTGGTCGATGAGGGAGCCATGGAGCAGCTGCACGTGCAGTGGATGGACGAGCCAGGCCCCACCGACGTGCTCAGCTTCCCGATGGACGAACTGCGTCCGGGCACCGAGGAGAACCCGGCCCCGCCCGGACTGCTCGGCGACATCGTCCTCTGCCCCCAGGTGGCGCAGTCGCAGGCCGAGACGGCCGGGCACGGCCTCACCGACGAACTGCAGCTCCTCACCACCCACGGCATCCTGCACCTGCTCGGATTCGACCACGCGGAACCGGAGGAGGAGAAGGAGATGTTCGGCATCCAGCGCGACATCCTCGTCGGCTTCGCCCTGCAGGAGCGTCGCGGCTGATCGCATGATCTGGTTCTTCATCATCGCCGCTTTCGCCCTGGTGGCGTTCGGCGGACTCATGGCAGCCGTCGACTCGGCCCTCTCGGCGCTCTCTCGAGCCGACGTCGTCGACCTCGCCGAGGGATCGCGCGTCGAGCGCTCTCTGCGCGCCATCGCGGAGGACACCGGCGCCCACATCAACGCCGTCAACTTCGTGCGCATCGTCTCGGAGACCACGGCCGCCGTGCTCGTCACCCTGGTCTTCGCGTTCACGATCGAGAACGTCTGGATAGCCCTGCTGCTGTCGGCGCTGATCATGACGGCCATCTCGTTCGTGCTGGTGGGCTCGAGCCCCCGCAGCGTCGGCCGGGCCAACGCGAAGACCGTGCTGCGGTTGTCGGCGCCGATCGTGCATCTGGTGCGCGTCGTCCTCGGCCCGGTGGCCAGCGCCCTCGTCGCACTCGGCAACAGGGTGACGCCGGGGCGCGCCCGCCTGGTCACCTTCTCGTCAGAGCAGCAGCTGCTCAGCATGGTCGACGAGGCGACGGAGCTCGAGGTGCTCGAGGAGGACGACCGCGAGTTGATCCACTCGATCTTCGCCTTCGGCGACACCGTCATCCGCGAGGTCATGATCCCGCGCACGGACATGGTCACCATCGATGGAACGGCCGACCTCAGCACGGCGATGGGCCTGTTCCTCAGCACCGGCGTCTCCCGCATCCCCGTGATGGCCGCTGACGTCGACGACATCATCGGCATCCTCTACCTCCGCGACGTCGCCAAGCTGAGCCACGAGCGTCCCATCGACGCCGACGGGATCAGCGTGGCGGAACTGGCGCGACCGGCCCTGTTCGTGCCCGAGTCGAAGAAGGCCGACGACACCCTCCGTCAGATGCAGACCGAGTCGAACCACCTCGCCATGGTGGTCGACGAGTACGGAGGAATCGCCGGCCTCGTGACCCTCGAAGACCTCATCGAGGAGCTCGTCGGCGACATCTCCGACGAGTACGACCGCGAGGTCGTCGAGATCGAGGACCTCGGCGACGAGCGCTACCGTGTCGCAGCGCGCCTCCCCGTCGACGAGCTGGGCGACATCTTCGGCCTCGAACTCGACGATGACGACGTCGACTCCGTCGGAGGCCTGCTGGCGAAGGCGCTGGGCCGCCTTCCGGTGCCGGGGTCGGTGGCATCCGTCAGCGGTCTCGTGCTCACGGCGGATCGCAGCGAGGGCCGCCGCAAGCGCATCAGTACAGTGATCGTTGAGCGCGATCAGGCACTCATCGATGTCCAGGCGTCTTTCGCTCCGGATGCAGCAGAGCAAGGAGAACGTCATGACAGCCACTGACTACAGGGCGGGCTTCGTCTCGTTCGTCGGACGCCCCAACGTGGGCAAGTCCACGCTGACCAATGCTCTCGTCGGCCAGAAGGTCGCTATCACGAGCTCCAAGCCGCAGACCACCCGCCGCGCCATCCGCGGGATCGTGCACAGGCCGAACGGCCAGCTCATCCTCGTCGACACCCCCGGCATCCATCGCCCGCGCACCCTGCTCGGTGAGAGGCTCAACAGCCTGGTCACCTCCACCCTCGGCGACGTCGACGTCATCGGGATGTGCTTCCCGGCGGACGAGCCCATCGGCCCCGGTGACAAGTTCATCAACGAGCAGCTCGACAGCTTCCCGCGCGCCAAGAAGGTGGCCATCGTCACGAAGGTCGACGTCGCCTCCAAGCAGAAGGTCGCCGCCCAGCTGCTCAAGGTCAGCGAACTGCGCGAGTGGGACTCCGTCATCCCGCTGTCGGCCGTGAGCGGCGAGCAGCTCGACATCCTCACGGCAGAGCTGCTCAAGCTCCTCCCGCTCTCCGAGCAGCCGCTCTACCCCGAGGAGGCCGTGACCGACGAGGGCCTCGAGGACCGCATCGCCGAGTTCATCCGCGAGGCCGCCCTCGAAGGCGTCAGTGATGAGCTGCCGCACTCCATCGCCGTCACCATCGATGACATCGTGCAGCGGGAGGACAAGGACCTCGTCGAGATCTACGCGAACCTCTTCGTCGAGCGCGACAGCCAGAAGGGCATCATCATCGGCAAGGGCGGGTCGAGGCTCGCGGATGTCGGGACTCGGGCCCGCGCCCAGATCGAGCCCCTCGTCGGTTCGAAGGTCTTCCTGTCGCTGCGCGTGAAGGTGGCCAAGGAATGGCAGCGCGACCCCAAGCAGCTCGGCAAGCTCGGCTTCTGATGACGATCCCCGACCCGGCGCCGGTCCTCCCGGGCCGAACCCCCGGGGACGGGCTGATCCGCAGGCTGCCCGGCCGCAGCCTCGCCTTCGACCTGAGCGCGGCGGCACTGCTGTTCCTGGTCGCCCTCACCGTGAGCGTCGGGCAGGGGGCGGCATCCGTCGTCGCACTCGTCGTGCTCTGCGGGGCGCTGGCGATCCGTCGGGTCTCGCCGGCGCTCGCCCTCGCCGTGGCGTGGCTCGGTGCCGTCGTGCAGCTCGTGACACTCAGCGATCCCGGCGCGGCGAACATCGCGATCTGCGGCGTGCTCTACGCCACGGCCGCCTACGGAAGCCGACTGGTGCGCTGGCTCGGACTCGGCTCGGCCGTTCTCGGCACAATCGTCGCGACCGGCTATCTGGTCGCCGTGCAGCCCGCTCTCCGGGGGCAGGACAGTGCGACCATCGTGCAGCCGACTGACGGCTCCCGAATCTGGGCGATCACCCTCGCCTTCGGAATCGGCATCCTGGCCCTGCTGGGCCTCTCGTGGACGCTCGGCCTCCTCGTGCGCACGGTGGGCCTCGCGAGAACGGCCCGCGTCGAGGCGCGCATCGCCGACGAACGCGCCCAGTACGAGGTCGCCGTCGAGCAGGAGCGCACCCGCATCGCGCGTGACATGCACGACGTGGTGGCCCACTCGCTCGCTGTCGTCATCGCCCAGGCGGATGGGGCACGATACGCGGCCTCTGTCGATCCGGCGGCGGGTGACGTGCAGACTCTCGCTCTCGCGACGATCGCCGGAACCGCCCGTACGGCCCTCGGAGACGTGCGCCTGCTGCTGGCGGAGCTCCGCCACAACGGCTCCGACTCGCCGCAGCCCAGGCTCGACGACATCGATGTGCTCGTCGAGCAGCTGCGGGCGACCGGCATGACCGTGACAGTCGAGCGCACCGGCGAACGGCGGCAGCTGGGCGCCGGACACGAGATCGCCGCCTACCGCATCGTGCAGGAGGCACTCACGAACGCCCTCCGTCACGGCGAACCCGATGCGCCGGTGCTCCTCGTTCTGGCGTGGGACGACGTCGACCTCGCGATCAGGGTCGAGAACGCTGTGCGAACCGATACCGCGACCCAGACTGTCACCTCCTTCGGACACGGCCTGCCCGGCATGCGCGAGCGCGCCACGCTGACCGGCGGCTCGCTGATCGCCCGCCGCAGCGCCGCCGACCCGAGCCGGTTCGTCGTCGAGGCGAGCATCCCGGTGTCGACCGGGGGAGCCTCGTGAGCCGCATCCGTGTCGCCCTCGTCGACGACCAGGCCCTGTTCCGCGCCGGCATCCGCATGCTCATCTCGTCGCAGCCCGACCTCGAGTTCGTGGGTGAGGCCGCGAACGGACGCGAGGCGATCCTGCTCGCGAGCTCTGCTCGACCCGACGTCATGCTCATGGACATCCGCATGCCCGAGCTCGACGGCATCCAGGCCACGGCGGAGATCGTGCAGGACGCCCCGGATGCCGCCGACCCCGGCCCGCGCATCATCGTGCTCACGACCTTCGACCTCGACGAGAGCGCTGCACGCGCCATCCGGGCCGGTGCCAGCGGCTTCGTGCTGAAGGACGCCGACCCCGAGTTCCTCCTCGCGGCCATCCGCACGGTGCACGCCGGCAACGCCGTGATCGCGGCTTCAGCCACCAGGCGGCTGTTCGAGGAGTTCCGGGCTACTCCGGATGCCGTTCCTCGGCCGACGGCCTTCGCCGAGCTCACTCCGCGCGAGCGGGAGATCTTCGTGCTCGCCGCCAGGGGACTGAGCAATGCCGAGATCGCCGCGGCGGAGTTCCTCAGCGAGGCCACGGTGAAGACTCACGTCTCTCGCATCCTGACGAAGCTCTCGCTCCGCGACAGGGTGCAGCTCGTCGTCTACGCCTACGAGAACGGCCTCGTCGACTGAGGCCACACCCGCTGGTACTCGACCAGCGGAACGAGGAGCCAACATCATCCTTCCGATGTACGCCGGATGCTCCCTCCGCCCGATTCGCCGCCGCGGGTGCGTCCGTAGCGTCGTAGACATGCAGATCCAGACCTCAGACCTCGGGCTCGTCGCCCGCGTCGCCCGCCTCAGCAAGTCCTTCGGCTCGGGAGCCGGAACAGTCACAGCCCTCGACGACGTGTCCATCGGCATCCGTCGTGGGGAGTTCACCGCCATCATGGGACCGAGTGGATCCGGCAAGTCGACCCTCATGCACCTCATGGCCGGCCTCGATTCGCCGACGTCCGGCGAGGTCTGGCTCGGCGACACCGAGATCTCCGGTCTCGGCGACAGCCAGCTGACACTGCTGCGCCGTCGTCGCGTCGGCTTCGTGTTCCAGTCCTTCAACCTCGTGCCCACCCTCGACGTGCGCGCCAACGTCATGCTGCCGTTCGAACTCGACGGCCGCCGCCCGACGGCATCCGAGAAGGAGTGGATCGAGAGGCTCTACGAGTCGCTCGGGCTGCAGTCGCGCCTCACCCACCGCCCGCACGAGCTCTCCGGCGGACAGCAGCAGCGCGTGGCGATCGCCCGCGCCCTCGCCACCCGTCCCGACCTGGTCTTCGCCGACGAACCGACGGGCAGCCTCGACTCGCGCACAGGTCGCGAGGTGCTCACCCTCCTCGCGACCGCCGCCCGCGAATACGGCCAGAGCATCGCCATGGTGACCCACGATCCGCTTGCAGCGAGCCACGCCGACCGCATCCTGTTCCTGGCCGACGGCCGGGTCGTCGACGACCGCCCCGGTGCCACGGCCGAGGAGATCTCGCGCATCATGCTCGGGATGGAGGCCGCGGCATGAGCGCCAACCCCGCTCGCCTGACCGGCCGCCCTCGCGATCACGTCTCGAGCATCGTCGTCGCCTCGCTGAGTGCGACATTCGGCGTCGTGCTGCTCGAGGCCACGGGCCTCATCAGCACCGTCGTCGACTCCTCGGGCATGACCGAGGGATCGACCACGGTACGCGCCATCCTCACCGTCGTCACGTCGGTGTTCACCCTCATCGCGGTCTACGTCGGAGCCATCGTCACGGCGAACACCTTCTCGACGATCATCGCCGGCCGCGTCCGCGAGATCGCCCTCCTCCGCCTCATCGGCGCCCAGGCGAAGACGGTGCGCCGCAGCGTCGCCACCGAGGGCCTCATCGTCGGCCTGCTCGGATCCGCCCTCGGCCTGATGGTCGGCATCCTCATCGCCGTCCTCACCGTGGTCATCGGCATGGCACAGGGCTGGCTGCCCGAGTTGGAGTACGGCTTCCTCGACCCAACGATCCTGCTGCCCGTGGGCGTCGTCGCCGTGACCACGTGGGCGGCGGCCTGGGTCGGCTCGCGCAAGGTGACCACGGTCACTCCGCTCGCCGCGACGGGTGCCTCGGTCGAGGCCACGCGCGAGGAGGCCGTGCGACGCACCGGCCGCAACGTCGCTGCGATCATCCTCTTCGTCATCGGCCTCGGCCTCGTCGCACTGGGTGTCGTCGTCGGCCTCGTCTCGGTCTTCGGCCTGATCATCGCGTTCTTCGGGGGAGTGCTCTCGTTCACCGGCATCATCGTCGGCGCGCACATCATCATGCCGCCGGTTCTGACGCTGGTCGGACGGATGCTGGGCTCCAAGCCTCCGGCACGGCTCGCCGCCGAGAACGCCGTGCGTTTCCCCGACCGCTCCTCGCGCGCCACCATCGGCCTCGTGATCGGCGTGACCCTCGTCACGATGTTCGCCGTGGCCATGCAGAGCTACCGCGACATGATCGTCACCCAGTTCGCCGACGACCCGATGGCCCTGGCCGCGATCGACCAGACCCTCACCGTCACGACAGCGATCTTCACCGGCCTGGTCGGTTTCTCAGCCGTCATCGCCGCCATCGGCATGATCAACAACCTGTCGCTCAGCGTGCTCCAGCGCACCCGGGAACTCGGCCTCCTGCGTGCCCTCGGCTTCACCGGCCGTCAGGTGCGTTCGATGATCGTCGCCGAGAGCGCCCAGATGACCGTCGCCGCCATCGGCCTCGGCGTGCTGCTCGGCGTCTTCTACGGCTGGGCCGCCGCGCAGTCGATGCTCGGCTCGATCGTTCACGGCATCGCCGCCCCGTCGCTCCCGTGGGCGATCATCGGCATCACCGTTCTCGCGGGCATCGTGCTCACGCTGGCGGCATCCGTCGCCCCGGCCCGTCGGGCCACCACGGTCTCGCCCGTCGTCGCCCTCGCGGTCGACTGAGGCGAAGGGACTCGACCGTTGGGGGGCCATCGGTCGGGACGGGCAGGGGCGGCGCTGCAGCCGCCCCTGCCGCATATCGGGTGGCATGCCGGCGCCGTGGTCGAAGCCCGAACCACGGGCGAGGTCACGGCAGCGTTGCGATCGCGACGAAGCATCCGTCATACGGTCGGCGCGGATGCTAACCTGTTTCTGTGTTCCACGGCTTCCTCCTTCTTAGCTGCCGCGACGAGTCCTAACTCAGGCCTCCCTCGTCGCGGAGTTCGTCGTCGGCTGACACCCATCGCGAAGAGATCGAGAAGACCATGAAGAACACCCAGACCGCGTCGAGCATGCCGGTCCACCGCTACACCGCCTATCACGAGCAGTTCCGCGTCGACCTGCCCGACCGCACCTGGCCGAGCAAGCGCGTCGAGAAGGCCCCGCGCTGGTGCGCGGTCGATCTCCGCGACGGCAACCAGGCCCTCATCGACCCGATGAGCCCCGAGCGCAAGCGCGTGATGTTCGACCTGCTCGTCGGCATGGGCTACAAGGAGATCGAGGTCGGTTTCCCGAGCGCCAGCCAGACCGACTTCGACTTCGTGCGCAGCCTCATCGAGGAGAACGCGATCCCCGACGACGTCACCATCCAGGTGCTGACGCAGGCCCGCGAGCACCTCATCCGTCGCACCTACGAATCGATCGCCGGCGCCAAGCAGGCCATCGTGCACCTCTACAACTCCACCAGCATCCTGCAGCGCGACGTCGTGTTCCGCACCGACAGGCAGGGCATCATCGACATCGCCCTGAACGGTGCGCGCCTGTGCAAGCAGATGGAGTCGCTGGTGCCCGGAACGACCGTCTACTACGAGTACTCGCCCGAGAGCTACACCGGCACCGAGCTCGAGTTCGCCCTCGACATCTGCAACCAGGTGCTCGACGTCTTCGAGCCGACTCCCGAGCGCAAGGTCATCATCAACCTGCCGTCGACGGTCGAGATGGCCAGCCCCAACATCTACGCCGACTCCATCGAGTGGATGAGCCGGCGCCTGAACCACCGCGAGAACGTTCTGCTCTCGCTGCACCCGCACAACGACCGCGGAACCGCCATCGCAGCAGCCGAGCTGGGCTACCTGGCCGGAGCCGACCGCATCGAGGGCTGCCTGTTCGGCAACGGCGAGCGCACGGGCAACGTCGACCTGGTCGCCCTGGGCATCAACCTGTTCACTCAGGGGATCGACCCGCAGATCGACTTCTCCGACCTCGACGAGGTCAAGCGCACCGCCGAGTACTGCAACCAGCTGCCCGTTCACGAGCGCAGCCCGTGGGCCGGCGACCTCGTCTACACCGCCTTCAGCGGATCCCACCAGGACGCCATCAAGAAGGGCTTCGAGGCGATGGAGGCCGACGCCGCCGAGCGCGGCGTCACCGTCGACGAACTGAAGTGGGCCGTTCCCTACCTGCCGGTCGACCCGAAGGACCTCGGCCGCACCTACGAGGCCGTCATCCGCGTGAACTCGCAGTCGGGCAAGGGAGGCGTCGCCTACCTGCTGAAGACCGACCACGCGCTCGACCTGCCGCGTCGCCTGCAGATCGAGTTCAGCGGTGTCGTGCAGACGAAGACCGATGCCGAGGGCGGCGAGGTGTCGAGCGACGACATCTGGCGCGCGTTCCGCGACGAGTACCTGCCTGCTCCGGCCGACCACCCCGAGGAGAAGTGGGGCCGCTTCGAACTGCTGTCGGTGCGTTCGGCGAGCGAGCTCGACGGGTCCGTCGCCCTCACCGTCGGTCTGCGCGACGGCGAGGAGCGGGTCACCATCGAGGGCAATGGCAACGGGCCGGTGGATGCCTTCCTCGACGTGCTGCGCCGCAACGGCGCCGACGTGCGAGTGCTCGACTACTCGGAGCACGCCCTGAGCTCGGGCGGCAACGCCCACGCCGCGGCCTATGTCGAGTGCGTCGTCGAGGGTGTCACGCTCTGGGGCGTCGGCATCGACGGCGACATCTCGACGGCGAGCCTCAAGGCCGTCATCTCGGCCGTGAACCGGGCGATCCGGGTGCGCGAGGGCGACCTCGTCGGCACGTCGGCGGTCTGACCTCGCTGCTTCCGCGCGGCTGCGCGCCGAAGCAGGGCGCTAGCCCCGCCGCCACCGCATCCAGCTTCCGATCGCGCGCTGCTCCGGCAGGCTCCATCCGAACTTCACGGCCAACAACCTGATGAGCGTCGTCACCACCACGCAGGCGATCCCCGCGGCGGTGATGTCGACACCGGCCGCGGCGAGCACGACCAACAGGATCGTGCCCGCCGCGGCCGCAGCGGCGTAGAGGGAGCCGACGTGCATGAGCGCGATCGGCAGGTTCAGGATCATGTCGCGCAGGATCGATCCTCCGACGGCGGCGATGACTCCCACGAACACGGCGGGCACCACGGGCACACCGTAGGCGAGGGCCTTGGTCGTGCCGATCGCGCCGAACAGGCCGATGGTCACGGCGTCGAGGCCGATGATCACGGTGTTCAGCCTGCTGAAGATGCGTTGCAGCAGCATTCCGGCCAGCGCAGCCAGCACGGCGGTGAGCAGGTACCAGTTCGTCTGCATCATCGCCGGAGTCACGTTGAGCAGGATGTCGCGCAGGAGACCACCGCCCAGTCCGACGACGAAGCCGATGATCGTGACGCCGAGCAGGTCGATGCGGTGCTCCTTCATGCGCCCCGCGAACATGGCGCCCTGGATGGCGCCGATGGCCACCGCCGTCAGGTCGAGCCAGAGCGGGATGGTGAAGATACTGGTGTGCACCCGTCATGTATACCAAGGCGATCGGCCCGGCCCGCGCGGTGTTGCGACCAGACGGTGGGATGATCGACGGGTGCCTGTCTACCGTGATGAAGCCGTCGTGCTGCGCACCCACAAGCTGGGTGAAGCTGACCGCATCGTCACCATGCTCACGCGCCAGCACGGCAAGGTGCGCGCCGTCGCGAAGGGGGTGCGCCGCACCGCCTCGAAGTTCGGGGCGAGGCTCGAGCCGTTCATGGTCGCCGACGTGCAGCTGTGGGAGGGTCGCACGCTCGACGTCATCACCCAGGCCGAGTCGCTCGGTTCCTACGGCACGCTGATCACCGATGACTACGGCAGCTACACAGCGGCATCCGTCATGGTCGAGACCGCCGACAGGGTCACTGAGGCCGAGGGCTCGTTGCAGCAGTACCTGCTCCTGGTCGGAGCCCTCCGGTCGCTGTCACGCCGGGAGCACGCGCCGACGCTGACCCTCGATTCCTACCTCCTGCGGGCCCTGTCCGTCGCCGGATGGGCGCCCACCTTCACCGACTGCGCACGCTGCGCGACGGTCGGTCCGCACCACTCGATCGTCGTCCAGCTCGGAGGCGTCGTCTGCGACGACTGCGCGCCTCCGGGAGCACCCAAGGTGGATGCCGCCACGATCGGCCTGCTCGGTGCGCTCGTCGAGGGCGACTGGCCGACGGCCGAGGCCGCGACCGAGTCGACCAGATCCAAGGCCAGTGGCATCGTGGCCGCCTACGCCCAGTGGCACCTCGAGCGCGGCCTCCGCTCGCTGCCGCACGTCTCCAGGGAGAGTTCGTGAGTCCGAAGCCCTATACGCATAAGGACGCCGTTCCCTACGTGCCCGTCGACTGGACCGGCATCTACCCGCCCGAACTGCCGAAGAAGGCCGTGCCGGATCACGTCGCCGTCGTCATGGACGGCAACGGACGCTGGGCGAATCAGCGCGGCCTCACGCGCATCGAGGGGCACAAGGCCGGAGAGGTGGCCCTGCTCGACGTCGTCGCCGGCGCCCTGCAGATCGGCGTGAAGCAC
The DNA here is from genome assembly GCF_001422325.1 of Leifsonia sp. Leaf264. GTDB lineage: Bacteria > Actinomycetota > Actinomycetes > Actinomycetales > Microbacteriaceae > Orlajensenia. Next base: position 139,953 of record NZ_LMMR01000001.1, on the reverse strand, counting down.
CTCAGCGTGTATGCGTTCTCCACCGAGAACTGGAAGCGCTCACCCGAGGAGGTGCGCTTCCTCATGGGCTACAACCGCGACGTGCTGCACCGGCGCCGCGATCAGCTGAACGAGTGGGGCGTTCGCATCCGTTGGGCCGGTCGCAAGCCGCGCCTCTGGAAGAGCGTCATCGAGGAGCTGCAGTTCGCCGAGCAGATGACGGCCGGCAACAGCGCGCTCACCCTCACCATGTGCGTCAACTACGGGGGACGCAATGAGATCACGGATGCCGTGCGCTCGATCGCCGACGACGTGGCGGCGGGCCGCATCCGTCCGTCAGCGGTCTCGGAGAAACTGATCGCCAAGCGGCTCTACAACCCCGAGATGCCCGACGTCGACCTGTTCGTGCGCAGCTCGGGGGAGCAGCGCACCTCGAACTTCCTGCTGTGGCAGTCCGCCTACGCCGAGATGGTGTTCCTCGACACCCTCTGGCCGGACTTCGGACGGGAACAGCTCTGGGAGGCCATCGGGCTGTACGCCTCCCGCAACAGGCGCTTCGGCGGCGCTGTCGACGCCCCGACGGCAGAGGCCGCCCGCTGATCGCAGGCGTCCACGTTCTGCAGGACCACGCCGCCGATGATGCCGGTGAGGGCCTCATCCTCGGTCTCGTCCTGTAGACGCGGCAGCCAGAGTCGGGAATACGGATGCCGCCACCCCGGTTGCCCCCAGGGTGAGTGAACCCATCAAGATCGACATCTGGTCCGACATCGCCTGCCCGTGGTGCTTCATCGGGAAGCGCAACCTCGAGGGTGGCATCGCCGCCCTCGGAACCGACGGGCCCGAGGTCGAGGTGGAGTACCACTCCTTCGAGCTCTCTCCCGACACCCCGGCCGACTTCGTGGGCTCCACCACCGAGTACCTGTCGAAGGCCAAGGGCATGCCCGTCGCCCAGGTCGAGGCCATGCTCGAGCACGTCACCGGCATCGCGGCCAAGGCCGGCCTCGACTACCACTTCGACCAGGTCAAGCACACGAAGACCCTCAAGGCCCACGAGCTGCTGCACTTCGCCAAGGCGAACGGCAAGCAGCTCGAGCTGAAGGAGCGCCTGCTCGCGGCCTACTTCGAGGAGGGCGGCTTCGTGAACCGCACCGACGACCTCGTCGCCTACGCCACCGAGGTCGGCCTCGACGCCGATGAGGCTCGCAGCGCCCTCGAGAGCGGGCGCTACGCCGCCGACGTGCAGGCCGACATGGACCAGGCCCGCGCCTACGGCATCAACGGCGTGCCGTTCTTCGTGATCGACGGCAAGTACGGCGTCTCCGGCGCTCAGCCCTCCGAGGTGTTCACGCAGGCGATCCAGCAGATCGCCGGCGAGCGGGAGCAGGTCGGGGCATGAGCGACGACATATCGGCTGCGGCCACGACTACGGTCGCGCCGCTCCTCAAGCCGCTGCTCCTCCCGATGGTGACGGATGCGGCAGCTCCGGTCTGCGAAGGCGACAGCTGCTCTTTCTGAGCGCCCTGGTGATCGAGTAGCGCCCGAGCGCAGCGAGGACGCATGTCGAGATCCGCGATCCCGGCGCCACCAATGTGGTCTCGACACGGCGACTCGCTTCGGTCGCGGCCTACTCGACCAACGGACCTGCTACTCCGGGTCGGTGATGTCGGCGACCTGCGCCCCGTAAGCGGCGATCAGTGCATCCGCGTCGACGAAGGCGCTGTGACCGTGAGCTCCGGCACCCATGGCAACACGCGCACCGACGATCGATACGTCGGCCACCACGGGCCACTCGTGGCGCGACCCCAGCGGCGTGATGGTGCCGCGCTCGTATCCAGTGGCGGCCAGCGCGCGGTCGGCATCCGGCATCTGCAGCTTGTTCACCCCGAGCAGGGAGCGCAGCTTCGGCCACGAGATCTTGCGCCCGCCGGGAACCAGGGCGAACAGGTAGGTGTCGTCCCTGCGCTTGACCACCAGCGTCTTCACGATGTCGAGCGGCCTGATGCCCATCAGCTCGGCGGCCTCGGCCAGGCTCGATGCCGCGGGGCGCTCGATGATCTCGACGGCGAGCCCTCGAGCAGCGGCATCCGCCGCCACCCGTTCCGTTCCCTCGAGGCCGTCGAATCGGATCTCTTCAGTCATCAGTACCCCGCAGTTCGAGAAGCAGTCGTCATCTGGGAGAATAGAGGCACATGACTTCCGCAACCACTCTCACGCAGGCGCCCCTGAACATCGGGCCGCTCGAACTCGACGTGCCCGTCGTGCTCGCTCCGATGGCGGGCATCACCAACACGGCGTTCCGTCGCCTGTGCCGCGAGTTCGGCGCCGGCCTCTACGTCAGCGAGATGATCACCAGCCGCGCCCTCGTCGAGCGCACACCAGAGTCGATGCGTCTCATCACTCACCACGAGAGCGAGACCACCCGCTCCATCCAGCTCTACGGCGTCGATCCGAAGACCGTCGCCGAGGCCGTGACCATGCTCGTCGCCGAGGACCGCGCCGATCACATCGACCTGAACTTCGGATGCCCCGTGCCCAAGGTGACGCGCAAGGGCGGGGGAGCGGCTCTCCCGTGGAAGCTCGGCCTGTTCCGCCAGATCGTCGAGGGCGCCGTGAAGGCTGCCGGCGACGTGCCGCTGACCATCAAGATGCGCAAGGGCATCGACTCCGACCACCTCACCTACCTCGAGGCCGCGCGGGCCGCCGAGGGCGCCGGCGTCGCCTCGATCGCCCTGCACGCCCGCACTGCCGCCGAGTTCTACTCCGGCCACGCCGACTGGTCGGCCATCGAGAAGCTCAAGTACACCATCACCGGAACGCCCGTGCTCGGCAACGGCGACATCTGGTCGGCCGACGACGCCCTGCGCATGGTGCGCGAGACCGGCTGCGACGGTGTCGTCGTGGGCCGCGGATGCCTCGGCCGGCCGTGGCTGTTCGGAGACCTCGCTGCAGCCTTCAGGGGCGAGTCGGTCTCGTTCCAGCCCAACCTCGGCCAGGTCGCCGAGACCTTCCGTCGGCACGCCGAGCTGCTCGTCGACTTCTTCGACGACGAGGACCGCGGATGCCGCGACATCCGCAAGCACGTCGCCTGGTACTTCAAGGGCTACCCCGTCGGCGGCGACCTGCGTGCGCGCCTGGCGACGGTCGAGTCCCTGGCGATGCTCGACGACCTGCTCGGCACCCTCGACTGGGACCAGCCGTACCCCGGCGAGGGCGCTGAAGGCCCGCGCGGTCGCGCCGGCACCCCGAAGAGCCCGTCGCTGCCGCAGGGCTGGCTGGATTCGCAGGAGCTCGTCGGCACCGAGCGCACGACCCTGAACGACGCCGAACTGGACACGAGTGGCGGCTGAGCCGGGATCCGGCGACTACGGCGTGCGTGACGCCGAGCGCTGGCTGCCCGAGGATCATTCCACGCGTCGCAGCGACTTCGCCCGCGACCGCGCCAGGCTGCTGCATTCGAGCGCGCTGCGCCGGCTGGCTGCCAAGACGCAGGTGCTCAGCCCCACGGCCGGGCTCGACTTCGCCCGCAACCGCCTCACCCACTCGCTCGAGGTCGCGCAGGTGGGCCGAGAGCTCGCCACCAGCCTGTCGCTCGACCCCGACGTCGTCGACACGGCCTGCCTCGCCCACGACCTCGGGCACCCGCCGTTCGGCCACAACGGCGAACGCGCCCTCAACTCGTGGTCGCGCGACATCGGCGGCTTCGAGGGCAACGCCCAGACCCTTCGACTCCTCAGCCGACTCGAGCCCAAGGTGTTCGGCGACGACGGCCGCAGCTACGGGCTCAACCTCACCCGGGCCAGCCTCGACGCCAGCTGCAAGTACCCGTGGCCTGAGGCGACGAGCGTCACCGATCCCAGCGGACGCCACAAGTTCGGCTTCTACAGCGACGACATCGACGTCTTCACCTGGCTGCGGGCGGATGCCCCCGATCGCCGGCTGTGCATCGAGGCCCAGGTGATGGACCTCTCCGACGACATCGCCTACTCCGTGCACGACTTCGAGGACGCCGTCGTGAACGGCTTCATCGACATCCCCGCCCTCGCGAGCCGCTCCGAGCACGACGCCCTCGTCGACTCCATGTACGAGTGGATCGGAGGCGAGTACAGCCACGATGAACTCATGGGCGCCTTCGACCGCCTCGAGGAGTTGCCGCTCTGGATCGACACCTGGGACGGGACCCGCCGCGACCAGGCGCGACTGAAGAACCTCACCAGCGAGCTCATCGGCCGCTTCGCGCATGCGGCCACCGAGGCCACCCGTCAGGCGGCACCGCAGGCGGTCCTGGCGCGGTTCGGCGCGGATGTCGTCGTTCCGCGCTCGGTCAAGACCGAGATCGCCGTGCTCAAGGGCATCGTGGCCGCGTTCGTGATGTCGAAGAACACGCGGCAGCCCATCTACAAGCAGCAGCGGCAGGTGCTCAAGTCACTCGCCGACGTGCTGTGGGCCGCCGGCGATGAGCACCTCGACGTCGGGTTCGCGGGCGACTGGCACGCGGCATCCGATGAGGCAGCCCGCAAGCGCGTGATCGTCGATCAGGTCGCCAGTCTCACCGACCAGTCGGCCCTCGCCTGGTACGAGCGGCTCGTCCAGGACTGAGCGCCGTCGCGATGGCGACTTTCTGTTAGACCTTTGACAGTTTGATATCTAACTGTTAGAGTTCTGATCATGGATGAAACAGAACGCGCCCCTGCCACCAGCCTCGGGCTGTTGCGCTGGGTGGGTTGGGCTCAGCGCAAGGCCGGAGAGGACTGGATCCGCGAACGCGAGATCAGCTTCGAGCAGGGCTTCGTGCTCGGCTACCTGGTGCAGAACCCCGGTTCCATCCAGCGCGACATCGCACAGGTGAGCCGCACCAGCCCGGCAAGCGTCTCGAGCCTCCTTCAGGGTCTTGAACGCCGCGGCCTGGTCGAGCGTCGCACGGAGGGCGGCGACGAACGACGGAAGCGCGTGTACGCGACGCCCGCCGGCGTCGAGCTCATCGAAGGCTTCGACGCAGCCATGGCCTCGGCCGACGACCTCATCCTGGCGCCGCTGGACCAGTCGGAGCGTGACACCCTGTTCGCCCTCCTGTCGAAGATCACCGCGGAGCTTCCGCAACCGACGCGGCCGTAATCGTCCGCTGAGCGCGGGCTCGCCAAGCCCGCCCGCGCCCCCTCAACATCCCCCGCCGTGCCGGCGTCCGTCGGCGCGCGCTCGAGCCTGCCCGGAAAGGAGCAGTCATGAGCACCTCAACTTCACTCGAATCCCCGGCCACGGCCGATGCCGTCGGCACCAACCGCTGGTACCTCTCCGCCGCACCGATCGTGCGCGCTCTCGTCCACCTCTGCGTGCCGATGGCCGCCGCCATGATCGTCGGCGCCGTCTACAACGTCATCAACGCCGGCTTCGTCGGCTCGCAGCACGACCCGACCCTCCTCGCCGCCATCACCTTCGGCACTCCGCTACTCGGCCTCGTCATGGCGATCGGCGGTGTGTTCGGCGTCGGTGGCGGTGCGCTCATCTCCCGTCTCCTCGGTGCGGCCGAGAACGATCCGGCCCAGGCCGGCGAGATCAAGCACGTCTCGTCATTCGCCGTCTGGGGGTCGGTGATCGCCGGTGCCGTCTTCGGGGCTATCGGGCTGGTCTTCCTCCAGCCGCTCGTCTCACTGCTCGGTGCGGATGCTGCAGCCGTGCCGTCGACCAGCGCGTACGTCGCCGTCATGCTCCTCTTCGTTCCCGTGCTCGCCGCCGCCTTCTGCCTCGAGCAGATCGTGCGCGCCGAGGGCGCGGCACGTCAGGTCATGGTCGGCCTCATCGCGTCCACCGTGGCCAACGTCGTGTTCGACGTCCTGTTCATCCTCGTCCTGCACTGGGGCGTCGCCGGCGCTGCGCTGGCGATGGGCCTGTCGAACCTCGGCGTCGTCCTGTACTTCGTCATCTGGTTGCAGCGCAACAGCGAGCACGTGAGCCTCGCACCGCGGTGGTTCACACTGGCGCCGGCAGTGCTCAAGCCGGTCTTCGGGGTCGGCGTCGGCGAGCTTCTGCAGTCCGCGTTCCTCATCGTCACCTCGCTCGTGCTCAACAACCTTGCCGTCGCCTACGGTGACAGTGCCCTCGCGGCGATGGGCGTCGCCGTGCGCATAGCGCAGGTGCCGGAGTTCCTGGTGATGGGCGTCACGCTCGGCGTGCTCCCTCTGCTGGCCTACTCGTACGGCAAGGGTGACCGCGCCCGTCTGCACTCGGCACTGCGGGTGTCAGCGCTCACGGTCGGAGGGATCGTCCTGATCTCCTCGGTCACGGTGTTCGTCTTCCGCGAGCAGGTGTTCTCGGCCTTCGTCGCAGACCCGTCGGTTCTGGTGATCGGCGTCACGATCCTCACGGCCCAACTCGTGGCGATGATCGTCAACGGCTTCACCGGCCTCATCACCTCGCTGTTCCAGGCCACGGGGCGGGCGACGTCGGCGATAGTCATGTCGATGGCGCAGGGAGTGCTCTTCATCCCCATCGTGATCCTCGGCAACCTGTGGTTCGGCCTGCCCGGCATCATCTGGTCCTTGACGGTCTCCGAGGGCATCGTCCTCGTCGTCGGCCTGGTGATGTGGCTCGCCTCCCGCCGGGCGATCGATCGCGGGCTCGCCGAGGGCAGCGCGGAGCGCGCCGAGCAGGTGCTCGTGCAGGCCGAGGCCTGAACGCCTCCCGACGCAGACACCAGCGCGCATCCGTCCCCCAGCCCCGAGCTGGGGGACGGATGCGCACGCCCGCGCCCGTAGGATTGCAGGATGGCCGGCCGCATCCGTCAAGGAGACATCGATGAGGTCAAGAGCCGCACGAACATCGCCGACATCGTGGGGGACTACGTCTCGTTGAAGTCGGCCGGCGTCGGCTCGATGAAGGGCCTCTGCCCCTTCCACGACGAGCGCAGCCCCAGCTTCCACGTGCGGCCGCAGGTCGGCTTCTACCACTGCTTCGGATGCGGCGAATCCGGCGACGTGATCTCGTTCCTGCAGCGCATGGACCACGTCACCTTCGCCGAGGCCATCGAACGGCTGGCGGCGCGGATCGGCTTCCAGCTGCACTACGAGGACGGCGGGGGAACGCCCGATCAGGGCAACCGCGCCCGACTGCTCGCGGCCAACGCCGCTGCGGCTGAGTTCTTCGTCGACCAGCTGCGCACCGGGGGAGCCGATCCCGGTCGGCGCTTCCTCGGTGAGCGCGGCTTCGACGCCAACGCCGCAGCGCACTTCGGCGTCGGCTTCGCCCCGAAGAGCTGGGACGAGTTGACCAAGCACCTGCGGAGCCGAGGATTCAAGGACGACGAGCTCGCGGCATCAGGCCTCGTGTCGACGGGCGACCGCGGCATTTACGACCGCTTCCGGGGCAGGCTCGTCTGGCCGATCCGCGACATCACCGGCCAGACCGTCGGCTTCGGCGCCCGCAAGCTGCTCGACGACGACCCCGGCCCCAAGTACCTCAACACCCCCGAGACGCCGGTGTACCACAAGGCCCAGGTGCTCTACGGGCTCGACCTCGCCAAACGCGACATCTCCCGAGCACGCCAGATCGTCGTCGTCGAGGGCTACACCGACGTCATGGCCTGTCACCTCGCCGGCGTCACGACCGCCGTCGCCACCTGTGGAACCGCCTTCGGGGTCGAGCACATCAAGGTCGTGCGCCGGGTGCTCGGCGACGACTCGGTCGGGGGAGAGGTCATCTTCACCTTCGATCCGGATGCCGCAGGCCAGAAGGCCGCCATGCGCGCGTTCAGCGAGGAGCAGCGCTTCGCCGCCCAGACCTACGTGGCCGTCGCCCCCGACGGACTCGACCCGTGCGACCTGCGCATCCACCGTGGCGACGACGCCGTGCGCCGACTCGTCGACGAGAAGCGCCCCATGTTCGAGTTCGTCATCAAGAACCAGCTTGCACAGTACGACCTCGAGACCGTCGAGGGACGCGCAGCCGGCCTGCGCGCCGCCGCGCCGGTCGTGGCCGACATCCGCGACGCCGCCCTCCGTCCTGGGTACACCCGCGAGCTCGCCCGCATGCTCGGGGCCGAGCTCGGCGAGGTGCAGCGCGCGGTGACCGGCGCCGCGGCGCGCGGTCGGCGCGACAGGAGCGAGCCTGCTGCAGCGCCGCTGCGCGAGGGCGAGGCCGCCCCGGTCGTCGAGCAGCGGCCGTACTCCATCACCGAGCTGCCCGGCGATCCGGCGACGCGACTGGAGCGCGATGCCGTGATGGCCATCCTGCAGCATCCGTCCCTCGTCGGAGTCGACCTCATCCGTCGGGCGACTCAGACGGGCTTCTCCAACGCATCGCTCGGGGTCGTGCGGGACGGCATCGCCGGCACCGTCGACTCCATCGACCAGCCCGACTGGCTCGGCCGGGTCGTGACCGAGGTGCCCGAACCCCTGCGCGATTTCGTGCAGCAGCTGGCCGTCGCGCCCATCCCCGAGCGAAGCGAACGCGAGCTCGCCGGCTACGCGCGCGGGGTCGCGCTCTCGCTGGTCGATCGCGACCTGCTGCGCCGCAAGAGCGAGCTGCTCGGTCGGCTGCAACGCACCGACGCGACCGATCGGGAGACCTACACTGCGTTGCAGCGCGGCCTGGTGCAGCTCGAGGCCGAGCGACGGGCCCTGCGCGAGGAATGACCTCGACGCGCATCATCCCGCGCCGGGTCAAGCATCGACGCAACATGATTGCAGCTCTGTAACCTTTGAGCGCAGAAGGTGCCTCGAAACACATCCGGGAAACACGCGTGTGTTAGTTCTAGGTGTACGCGTGATTCATCCGGGGCACAGCCCTGCGTGCATCGTGCATCACACATCGACAGGAAGAGGTAGACGGATATGACATCCGCATCCAAGACCGGCAAGCGCGCCATCATCGTCGCCGCGGGCTTCACCGCAGCTGCTCTCGCGCTCTCCGGCTGTGCCGCAGGCGGCGGGTCCGACAAGGACTCCGGCTCCAGCGGAACGCTGACCATCGGCACGACCGACAAGATCACCGTCCTCGACCCGGCCGGCTCGTACGACAACGGCTCCTTCGCCGTCATGAACCAGGTGTTCCCCTTCCTGATGAACACGCCGTACGGCAGCCCCGACGTCGAGCCCGACATCGCGGAGTCCGCGGAGTTCACCGCGCCGACCGAGTACACGGTCAAGCTCAAGCCCGGCCTGAAGTTCGCCAACGGCAACGACCTCACGGCATCCGACGTGAAGTTCACGTTCGACCGCCAGCTGAAGATCGCCGACGAGAACGGCCCGTCGTCGCTGCTCTACAACCTCGAGTCGACCGACGCCGTCGACGACACCACGGTCGTCTTCCACCTCAAGTCGGCCAACGACCAGGTCTTCCCGCAGATCCTGTCGAGCCCCGCCGGCCCGATCGTCGACGAGGACGTCTTCTCGCCCGACGCGCTGACCTCGGATGACGACATCGTCAAGGGCAAGGCGTTCGCGGGTCAGTACTCGATCTCGAGCTACGACTTCAACAACCTCATCCAGTACAAGGCGAACCCCGACTACAAGGGCGTCCTCGAGCCCGCGAAGACCGGAACCGTCAACGTCAAGTACTACGCCGACGCGTCGAACCTCAAGCTCGCCGTGCAGGAGGGCGAGATCGACGTCGCGTTCCGCAGCCTGTCCGCCACCGACATCGACAGCCTTCGCGGCAACGACAAGGTGAAGGTCGTCGACGGACCCGGTGGAGAGATCCGCTACATCGTCTTCAACTTCGACACCCAGGCCTTCGGCGCCAAGACCCCCGAGGCCGACCCGGCCAAGGCTCTGGCCGTGCGCCAGGCGGTCGCCGACCTCGTCGACCGCGACGAGATCGCCGACCAGGTCTACAAGGGCACCTACACGCCCCTGTACTCCTACGTCCCCGCCGGCCTGACCGGTGCCACGGAGTCCCTCAAGGGCCTCTACGGCGACGGACAGGGTGCTCCGGATGCCGACAAGGCGAAGGCGACCCTCACGGCTGCCGGCATCACCGAGCCCGTCGTGCTCAACCTGCAGTACTCGAACGACCACTACGGTCCTTCGTCGGGTGACGAGTACGCACTGGTCAAGGACCAGCTCGAGTCGAGCGGACTCTTCACGGTGAACCTGCAGACCACCGAGTGGGTGCAGTACTCCAAGGACCGCACCACCGACGTGTACCCGGAGTACCAGCTCGGCTGGTTCCCCGACTACTCGGACGCCGACAACTACCTGACGCCGTTCTTCCTCACGGAGAACTTCCTCGGCAACCACTACGACGACAAGGAGGTCAACGACCTGATCCTCAAGCAGGCCACGACCACCGACCCCGCCGAGCGCACCAAGATCATCGAGGAGATCCAGGACAAGGTCGCGGCCCAGCTGTCGACCATCCCGCTGCTCCAGGGTGCTCAGGTCGCCGTCACCGGAACCGACGTCACCGGAACCGAGGACACGCTCGACGCGTCGTTCAAGTTCCGCTACGGCGCTCTCGCCAAGGGCTGAGAGCTCCACGACTAGAGTTTCTCCAGCGTGAAAAACCGGGGGCGGCCCGCGCAAGCGGGTCGTCCCCACTCTTCTGCAACAAACGTGAGGTACGCATGACCACAGTGGCACTGACGCCCGAGGCGACGAAGACGCCGAATGCTCGCAGACGCTCGGCTGGAGGAAGCCTCGGCAGTTATCTGCTGGTGCGGTTCCTGCTGATCATCCCGACCATCTTCATCCTGGTCACCCTGGTCTTCGTGCTCATGCGCACGACGGGCGATCCCATCACCGCAGCGCTCGGTGGCCGCCTCGGGCCCGAGCAGCTGGCCGAGCGCATCCACGCCGCCGGCTACGACCGCCCGCTGTTCGTTCAGTACCTCGAATACCTCGGCCAGGTCTTCACGGGCAATTTCGGCACGACCATCTCGACGAACCGACCCGTGACCGAGGTGCTCTTCACCTACGGTCCCGCCACCTTCGAGTTGGCCTTCTACAGCCTCCTCGTCGCCTTCGTCATCGGCATCCCGCTCGGCATGGTCGCGGCGTACTTCCGTGACAAGTATCCGGATGCCATCTTCCGCATCATGGCGATCCTGTTCTACGCGACACCGGTGTTCTTCTCGGGCCTGCTCCTCAAGCTCGTGTTCTCGGTCTGGCTCGGCTGGCTGCCGATCGCCGGGCGCGCCTCGACATCTGCCGAGCTCGAGATGGAATTCCTCTCGAACAAGACCGGCTTCTACACGATCGACGCCATCCAGACCGGCAACCCCGAGGTGCTCCTCGACGTCCTCGCCCACGCGGTGCTGCCCGCCATCGCACTCGGCCTGCTCACCGCCGGTGTCTTCCTCCGTCTGGTGCGCACCAACGTCATCGGCACCCTCTCGACCGACTACGTCGACGCCGCACGCTCCCGCGGAGTCAGCGAGTTCCGGCTCGTGCGCACGCACGCCTACCGTCCGGCGCTGATCCCGATCATCACCGTGATCGGTCTGCAGATCGCCCTGCTGCTCGGCGGAGCGGTGCTCACCGAGACGACCTTCGAGTGGAAGGGTCTCGGGTTCATGCTGATCGAGTTCATCAAGGCCCGCGACTATGTGGCGGTTCAGGGCATCGTCGTGCTTCTGGCGGTGATCGTGGCGCTGACCAACTTCATCGTCGATGTCATAGCCGCCGTCGTCGACCCGCGAGTGAGGTACTGACAATGACGACCATCACCCCGTCCGCCGCTCCCACGGCGACCCCGCCGAAGCGCAGCCTCTGGCAGCGCGTCCCCGTCGTGCACCAGCTGCGGCAGAGCGTCGGCCTGCAGCGCGGCATGCTCGTGACCGGCCTCGTGCTCATGGCGATCTTCGTGTTGACGGCCCTGTTCGCGCCGCTGCTCGCGCCGTACCGGTACAACCAGCTTCGCGCGGACGGAGTCGCCTTCGGCGCCCAGCAGCCCCCGTCGGCCGAGCACCTGCTCGGAACCACGGTCGGCGGCTACGACGTGTTCTCCCGGGTGATCTGGGGAGCGCAGACGGCGATCCTCGTCATCGTGCTCGCCGTCGTGGCCTCCATCTTCATCGGAGTGTTCCTCGGCCTGGTCTCCGGTTACTTCGGCGGATGGCCCGACCGACTCCTCGTCGTGGTGTGCGACGCGATCTACGCGTTCCCCTCGCTGCTTCTCGCCATCGTGCTCTCGATCGTGATCTCCGGCGGCAGGTCCAGCCTGTGGGGAGGCATCCTTGCGGCTGCCCTCTCGATCACCGTGGTCTACATTCCGCAGTACTTCCGGGTGATCCGCGCCGAGACCGTGCGAATCAAGGCCGAGGCCTACGTCGAGTCCGCGCGCGTGCTCGGTGCCAGCAACACTCGCGTGATGTTCCGACACGTGCTCCGCAACGCCACCCGCTCGCTGCCCCTGCTCATCACGCTCAACTCCTCCGAGGCCGTGCTCACCCTGGCCGGGCTCGGCTTCATCGGCTTCGGCATCGAGCCGACGGCAGCGGCCGAGTGGGGCTACGACCTCAACAAGGCCATCTCCGACGTCACCAGCGGTATCTGGTGGACCGCCCTCTTCCCGGGCCTCGCCATCGTGCTCACCGTCCTGGGCATCACCCTGGTGGGCGAGAGCCTGAACGACCTGGCCGACCCGCGCCTGCGCGGTCGCCGCGCCGTGGCGAAGGCATCCGGAACCGTCTCCGAGACCTCCGTGGTCCCCGGCGGCACCCTCTCGGCCGGTCCCGGCGGGCTCGCCGGTCTGGAAGACGGGGAATCATTCGACGAGCACGGAATCGAGGTCCGACCATGACGAACGTCGTCTCCATCGAGAAGCTGGGCATCTCCTTCGCCACCGACGCCGGTGCCGTGAAGGCCGTCTCCGACGTCAGCCTGTCCGTCGGTCCCGGCGAGGTGCTCGCCATCGTCGGCGAGAGCGGCTCCGGCAAGTCCGTCACCGCGAAGACCATCCTGGGGTTGCTGCCCGAGACCGCCACAGTGAGCGGCGCGGTCATCTTGAGCAGCAAGGACGGCTCGTCGTCGACGGATGTCGTCACGCTGTCGAAGAAGGAGCTCCGCCGCGTGCGCGGCACCGACGTGGCGATGGTGTTCCAGGAGCCCTCGACCGCGCTCAACCCGGTGTTCACCGTCGGCTGGCAGATCATCGAGGGGCTCCGCGCCCATGGGAAGGTGTCGAAGAAGGCCGGGCGCGAGCAGGCCATCGACATCCTCCGCAGGGTCGGCATCCCCGAGCCCGAGAAGCGCGTCGACTACTACCCGCACCAGTTCTCGGGCGGCCAGAAGCAGCGCGTCGTCATCGCGATGGCGCTCGTACTCGATGCCGGCCTCATCGTCGCCGATGAGCCGACCACCGCACTCGATGTCACCGTGCAGGCCGAGATCCTCGACCTCCTGCGTCGTTGCCGCGACGAGTTCGGTGCCGCCATCGTGCTCATCACCCACAACATGGGCGTGGTGGCCGACCTGGCCGACCGTGTCGCCGTCATGTATCAGGGTGAGGTCGTCGAAGAGGCTGACGTCGCCACGCTCTTCTCCTCGCCGAAGGATCCCTACACGCAGCGGCTGCTCGCCTCGGTTCCCCACGTGGGACAGGGCACTCTCACCGCTGCCGACCGCGCGAGCGCCCGAGCCACGGACTGGTCGAGCAACGCGCCCGTCGTCGTGGCGCAGGACCTGCGCATCGAGTATCCCGGTCGCTTCGGCCGCGCCGGCTTCGTCGCCGTCGACGGCGTGAGCTTCGACATCCGTGCCGGCGAGGTCCTCGGCCTCGTGGGTGAGAGCGGCTCGGGCAAGACGACGATCGGCCGCGCCATCGGCGGCCTGACCCGGGTGACCGGCGGCTCGCTCTCGGTGCTCGATCACGAGATGAACGGCGTGCGCGAGCGCGACTTCAAGAAGACCCGCAGTCACATCGGCTTCGTGTTCCAGGATCCGGCGTCGAGCTTCAACCCGCTGCTCACCATCGCCGAATGCGTCGCCGAGCCGCTGGTCATCCACGGCCTGTCGTCCAGCCCGGGTGCCGCGCGCGGCCGCGTCGACGACCTCCTCGAGGCCGTGCAGCTACCGCGCAGCTACGGCGACCGCTACCCGCACGAGCTCTCGGGCGGCCAGCGTCAGCGCGCCAGCCTCGCCCGGGCGCTCGCCCTCGAGCCGAAGCTGCTCATCGCCGACGAGCCGACCAGCGCGCTCGACGTCTCGGTGCAGGCTCGCGTGCTCGAGCTCTTCGCCGAGTTGCAGCGCGAGTTCGGCTTCGCGGCGCTGTTCATCAGCCACGACCTGGCCGTCGTCGACCTCCTCGCCGACCGCATCGCCGTGCTCTACAAGGGCAAGCTCGTCGAGGAGGGCACAGGAGCCGAGGTGCTCGGTGCTCCGCAGCATCCGTACACCCAGCGCCTGCTCGCCTCGCTCCCCGTGCCGGACCCGGCTGAGCAAGCGCTCAGAAGGGATGCGCTGCACGCCCTGCGACAGGCAGAGTAGACGCATGGTGGGCAACGCACAGCACGGCTATCCGATCATCGCGAGCGATCTGACGATCGAGTATCCGGCGCACGGGCCCTCGCCCGCCTACGTGGCGGTGCGGGGGCTCGACCTCAGACTGCATCCCGGAGAGGTGCTCGGCCTTCTCGGCGAGAGCGGATCCGGCAAGAGCACGATCGCACGGGTGCTGGCGGGGCAGTTCCTCGAGGCTCCGCGCGGCGGCGTGCACCCGGTGATCACGGGCGGAGACGCCGAGGTCTTCGGCGAATCGCTGCGCAGACTCCGCCGCCGCGACGCCGACCGCCTGATGTTCGAGGTCGGCTACGTCGCCCAGGACGCCTCGGAGAACCTGCCGCCGAACTTCACCGTCGCCGAGGTGGTCGGCGAGCCCATCCTGCTGCGCGACAGGCACTACAACCGCAAGGCGCTCGAGGCGCGCGTCGTCACCATGGTGGATGCCGTGCGGCTGCCGCTCAGCGTCATCCCGCGTTATCCCTACGAACTCAGCGCCGGCCAGCGCCAGCGGCTCGCGATCGCCCGTGCGATGGTGCTCGCCCCGGCGCTGCTGATCGCCGACGAGCCGACGGCGGCCATCGACGCCCTCGTGCGCAATTCGATCATCGACCTGATCGGCGAGCTGCAACAGCACAGCGCCTTCTCCGCCCTCGTCATCAGCCACGACCTCGCCGTGCTCCGCCGCATCGCCGACCGCATCGCGATCCTGAAGGACGGCGTGCTGGTGGGCTACGGACCCATCGACGACGTGCTGGCCAAGCCGCTGCATCCGTACGTGGAACGCCTCGCAGCCGAACTGGTCGGCCACACCGGCGCGGGTGAGAGGGACTGAACCATGACCGCCGATCAGCCAGGGGACCGTCCCGTCCACCGCGCCGTCGTGGCCCCCGACTCCGATGAGACCTCGGCCCGCCACCGGCCGGCGCGGGGCGGCATCGCCCTCCTGCCGAAGAGCAACCCCGTCTTCGAGGCCGCGGTGACGGATGCCGACGGCACGATCACGCCGCTCGACCCCGACACCCGCGGCATCGTCTGGCTGTCATACGCCCGGGCCGCCGAGCTCGGCCCCGTGCTCGAGGCCAACCCGCAGATCGAGTGGGTGCAACTGCCCTTCGCCGGCGTCGACGCCTTCTCGGACAGCATCCGCGATCATGCCCGCGAGAACCTGCTCTGGACCAGTGCCAAGGGAGCGTACGCGCAGCCCGTCGCCGAGCACGCCCTGGCGCTGTCATTGGCGCTGATGCGCTTCCTGCCCCGCCGCATCCGGGCCGCCTCGTGGGATTCGGTGCCCCGCGGAGTGTCACTCTATGGTCGCGACGTCGTCATCATCGGTGCCGGGGGCATCGCCATCGAGCTGATCAGGTTGCTGGAGCCGTTCGCTCCTCGCATCACCGTCGTCAGGAGACGAGCGGATGCCGTTCCGGGTGCTGCCCAGACCGTCGGAGCCGACGACCTCCACCGGGTGCTGCCGACGGCCGACCTCGTCGTCGTCGCGGCCGCTCTGACCGGCGGCACCAGGCACTTGATCGGCGCTCCGGAGTTCGACCTCATGCAGGAATCGGCATACCTCGTGAACATCGCACGTGGCGGTCTCGTCGACACCGATGCGCTGGTCACTGCGCTCAACGACGGCACCATCGCCGGCGCCGGAGTCGACGTGACGGAGCCGGAGCCGCTGCCCGACGGCCACCCGCTCTGGACTGCGGCGAACGTCATCATCACGCCCCACATGGCCGACACCCCCGAGATGACAGCGCCGCTGCTGGCCGAGCGCATCCGTCACAACGTCACGGCCCTGCTGGGCTCGGGGGAGTTCATCGGCGTGGTCGATCCGCAGCTCGGCTACTGACCGATCGGGGGCACCGCGACGGCACCCGATGAGGCCCACTCGATTTTGTTGTGGCAGAACTTTTGCTAAAGTAGACGAGGCGCGAAAGTGCTGATCCTCGATAGCTCAATTGGCAGAGCAATCGGCTGTTAACCGGTAGGTTCTTGGTTCGAGTCCAAGTCGGGGAGCGAAGGACCGGAAGGGCTCCACCCCTCCGGTCCTTTTTCGTTTAACCAGCGCAGCCGCGCATCATCCGGCTCCCACGGTCTGATCCAGTCGGTCGAGCCGGAGCCCGGGCAGGCCGGAGAGGGCGCCCCGCAGTGCGACGGCCAACGGACCGGAACGGTTCACCTCGTGGGTCACCAGGGTGCCGGCATCCGTCGCCTGCAGGGTCCACGAGCACGTCTCCTGCATGCCGGGCACGCTCCAGGTCATGCCGATCGACGTGGGTTCGATCGCCGTGTAGCCGAACGTGCCGCGAAGTCCTTGAATGGTGGCCAAGGTGTAGCTCTCGCCGACGATCGCCGCCCTCGCGCCCTGCACGCTCACGAAGGCGGGGTTCCAGTGCGGGAGCGCGAGGGGATCGAGCAGAACCTCCCGCACCCGCTCCAGCGGGGCGGACAGCAGGCGTTCTCCGATGGCAGCGGTCATCGGCGCGGCTACGGCGTGACGATGTCGAACGCGGGATCTCCGCTGTCGAGTACCCCGAGCAGGGTCTGCAGGATGCCGGCATCGCCGGTGATGGCGAGACCCTCGGAGGTCGTGTCACCACCGAGCAGCGCGATCATGCGCAGCTTGGTCGTGGTGATCGTCGCATCCGCCGTCTCCGGATCCGGCGCCTTCTCGAGCGCGATGAAGACCCCGTTGTGCAGGCTGGCCCGGAAGCTGCGGTCAAGGTCGGAGAACGTCACGTCGAACCTCAGGGTGAGGTCCCAGGCCTTCGGCCCGTCGACCGAGATGGCGATGGAGTCGAACAGCTGCTCCGGGGAGAGCTGCGCCACGATCGCGGGCGCGGCTGTCACCGTCGGAGTGCCGAAGTTCTCGCCGCGCAGTTCCGTGGCGCCCGAGAGGAAGAAGTTGCGCCAGGTCGCGTTCTCGGCTCCGTACGCGAGTTGCTCGAGCGTGTCCGCGTAGAGGGCGCGCGCGGCGGCGTGGGACTCGTCGGCGAACACCGCGTGATCGAGGAGAGTCGCGGCCCAGCGGAAATCGCCGCTGTCGAAGGCGGCCTGGGCCACCTCGACCACGCGATCGAGCCCACCGATCGCTTCGACGTAGCGGGTGCCGAGGTTCTCGGGCGTGTGAGGCCACAGCCTGGCGGGGTTGCCGTCGAACCAGCCCATGTACCGCTGATAGATCGCCTTGACGTTGTGGCTGATCGACCCGTAGTAGCCATGGGTGTTCCAGGCGTTGGTGAGCGCCGGCGGCAGCTCGAGCTGCTCCGCGATCTCGGCACCGTTGTATCCCTGGTTCAGCAACCGGAGCGTCTGGTCGTGCAGGTAGGCGTAGAGATCTCTCTGGTTGCCGATGAACTCGACGATCCGGTCGCCGCCCCAGGTGGGCCAGTGGTGCGATGCGAAGGCGGCGTCGGTGCGGTCGCCGAACCTCTCGATCGCCTCCGTGAGGTAGGCCGACCAGACATGCGGGTCGCGCACGACCGCACCGCGCAGCGTGAGCAGGTTGTGCAGCGTGTGGGTGGCGTTCTCGGCCATGCACAGCGCGCGGTATCGAGGGAAGTAGAAATGCATCTCGGAGGGTGCTTCGGTACCGGGCGCCATCTGGAACTCGATCTCCACCCCGTCGATGGTGTGGGTCTCGCCCGTCGTCGTGATCTCCAGGGTCGGCACGATGAGTCCGAGTTCGCCGCTCGAGGTGGTCTGTCCGAGGCCGGCGCCGACCGCGCCCTGCGGGCCGCGTGCGAGGACCGCGCCATACATGTATCCGGCACGACGGGACATGGCGGTTCCCGCGTAGACGTTCTCCGAGACGGCGTGACCCGTGAAGCCCTCTGGCGCGATGACCTGGATCCTTCCGGCGTCGACGTCGTCCTGCGTCGCGACGCCGAAGACTCCACCGAAGTGGTCGACGTGGCTGTGGCTGTAGATGACCGCCACGACGGGTCGCTCGCCTCGATGGGTGCGGTAGAGGCCGAGGGCCGCCGCCGCCGTCTCGGTCGAGATGAGCGGATCGATGACGATGACACCGGTGTCACCCTCGATGAAGGTGATGTTCGAGAGGTCGAAGCCGCGCGCCTGGTAGATGCCCTCGACCACTTCGTAGAGGCCCTGCTTCGCAACGAGTTTCGATTGCCGCCACAGGCTCGGGTTCACGGTGGATGGGGCGTCCCCGGTGATGAAGTCGTAGCTGTCGTTGTCCCAGACGACTCTGCCGTCGGCCGCCTTCACGACACCGGGTTCGAGAGCTGCGATGAATCCTCGGTCGGCATCATCGAAGTCCTGCACGTCGTCGAACGGAAGCCTGTCGAGGAGCTCCTGATTCAGCTGGGCGATGGCGGGGGTGGCTGGCTTCTGGTCCATGGACTGCAGTGCTCCTTCGACGAATCTTCGAGGTTCCTCTTACCGACTATGCCAGCAAGAGGAGGAAAGTTCAGGTTCCCGGGCCTGACGAGAAGATGACGAGGAGATGCGGGAATGGATGCTCGCGATCTTCGCCCGCTTCATCCCCGGGGAGTACGCGGGCAGTCATCTCCGGTGCGACGACCGCAGGCATCTCCGTGGATACCATCGAGTCATGCCGACTCCTGAGCGCTGGTCCTGGCCGGGCCCTCCCGGCGAGGCATGGGGCCCCGGGCGCCCCTGGGGGCGATGGCTGGATGATCCCCGCCCGCGGCGCCGCGCGCGCTGGTTCGCCGTCGTCTTCTCGCAACTCCTGCAGCTTCCGCTGCTGATCTGGCTCGTCCTCACCGGTGCCGACTGGACGCTCGTCGCGGCATCCGTCGTCGCCTTCGCGGCGTCGTACCTGTTGCTGATCCTGCCGACGCACCCCGGGCCCATCGTCGCGGTCATCGCCGTCGCCGTGGCGCCGGCCCTCGTGCTGGTGCCCTTCGGTCCACCCGTGGCAGCCATCCCGCTGGCCTTCGCCGTCGTGCAGGCCACGGCCCGGGGCGCTCGTGCCTGGGTCTGGGGCACCATCGGCATCGCCGTCGTCGCGGCCCTCGGTTACGGGACCGTCACGGGATCCTGGCCGTCTCTCGTGCGTTCGCTCATCGTCCTGCTCGTGCTGTCCATCCTCGTGGGCGCCGGAGAGGCTGCGCGCAGCCGCATCGAGCGCTACCGCGACTACAGGGAGCAGCAGCAGCGCGCACGCCAGAGCGAGGCCGAGCTCGAGCGTCTCCGCATAGCTCGCGAGCTCCACGACGTCCTCGCTCACTCCCTGTCCTCCATCAACGTCCAGGCCGGCATGGGACTGCACCTCATGGAGACCAGGCCGGAGAAGGCCGCAGAGGCACTCGCGAACATCAAGGAGACCAGCCGCACCGCCCTCGACGAGGTGCGCGGAGTGCTCGGCTTCCTCCGTTCCGGAGACGACAGCGCTCCGCTGGTTCCTGAACCCGGGCTGGCGCGCCTGCCGGCTCTGGCCGATTCCCTCGAGGTTCTCGGCGTCACCGTCACAGTGACCGGAGCGCTGTCAGCCGGCTCCCCGCCCGCAACGGATCGCACCGTCTACCGCATCGTGCAGGAGGCGCTCACCAATGTCACCCGCCATACCGATGCGACAACGGCGCGGGTCGAGCTCTCGACGCAGGACGGCATCGACATCGTCGCGATCAGTGATGCCGGTTCGGGCGCCGTCGGCGACCCGATCGAGGAAGGCCGGGGCTTCCTCGGCATGCGCGAGCGCGTGCACCTCGTCGGCGGTTCACTGGACGTCGGGTGGCAGCCAGACGGCGGTCTCAGGATCGAGGTGCGGATTCCGCGCGGTGGCGTCGCCGGATCGACCACGGAGGCCATCGCATGATCACAGTGTTCATCGCCGACGACCAGCACCTGGTGCGCGCCGGATTCCGTGCCCTGCTCGAGTCCGAACCCGACATCGAGGTGGTGGGTGAAGCCGCGACGGGTTCGGCAGCACTGACGGGAATCATCGCGACCAGGCCCGACGTCGTTCTCATGGACATCCGGATGCCCGACGGCGACGGCCTGCAGGCGACCCGTGAGATCACGGCCCGTCCCGAGCTGTCGGCGACGCACATCGTGATCGTCACGACGTTCGAACTTGACGAGTACGTGGCCGAAGCCATCCGGGCCGGCGCCAGCGGCTTCCTCGTGAAGGACACTGAGCCTGCGGAGCTCATCCGCGCGGTGCACGTGGTGGCCGAGGGTGACGCCCTGCTGTCTCCAGGCGTCACCCGGCGTCTGCTCTCCCGAATGGCATCAGGGGTGAAGGAGGCACCGGAGAGCGACGTGTTCGACGCCCTCACCAGGCGTGAGGTCGAGGTGCTGGAACTGGTCGCCCACGGCCTCAGCAATGACGAGATCGCGGCTCGGCTCTTCCTCAGTCCGCTCACGGCCAAGACGCATGTGTCGCGCATCATGACGAAGCTCGGTGCCCGAGACCGGGTGCAACTGGTGGTGAGCGCCTACGAGTCGGGGCTCGTGAGGCCGGGCTGGTCGTAGTCGGACTCCGGATGCTGCACCCGGGGGAGTACGCGAGGTGTCCTCCTCGGACGGATTCGCCGCGACGCGCATCTTGGGAGTCTCGAGGAGTGGCATCGATCGGTGCCCGTGACCGATTGGGAATCCTCATGTTGTCCTCTTCCATCACCCTCGCCTCAGTCTCAGCCCACGTCGGGCCATGGGCCGGCGGCTGGGGCTGGCTCTTCCTCCTCATCCCGCTGTTCTGGATCAGCGTCATCGCGCTGATCGTGACGTTCAGCCGTCGCCGATGGGCTCGCTACGGCTACGGACCCGGCTACGGCTACGGACCGGCAGCCGGGCCCTGGAACGCGGCCGGCGCCGAGCAGACCCTCGCCGACCGTTTCGCGCGCGGTGACATCGACGAGGTCGAGTACCGGGCTCGTCTCGAGGTCCTGCGCGCCAGCCGCTCAGCCGGCTGAGCCCCGCCGGGGCCGCCACCCGGTCTGGTGGACGACGGCGACGTCGTCACCGACGCGGCGGGTGGCGGCCGCTCGGGTAGAGTCTCCTCGACCCGCACACAGCGGGAGAGGAGACCGATGGACTGGCTGAACAGCCCCGCCGGCGCCAGCGCATCCCTGATCGCATCCGTCGTCCTGGCGGTCGTGTCCGTGGTGCTGCTGGTGCTCTTGTTGCGCTCGCGCGCACGCCTGCGCCGTACCGACCGCGACTGGACCACCGCCGAACGCACCCGCATCGGGCTGGAGCTCTCGCTGGCCGAGCAGACCGGCCGGCTGGGCATCGTGCGCGACCTGCAGGATGTCGCGGTCCATGCCGTCGGTCGTCTCGTGTCGCAGGCCGAAGGGGCGAAGTACACCGCGGAGAGTGATCCGTCGACGGCCGTTCGTGCCGTGACCGGGGTGGTCGACGCGGGTCGCACGGCGCTGGGCGACATGCGCCGCGTGCTGACCGTCGCCCGTGAGGGCGAGTCGCTCAGCTCGCCGCAGCCAGGCCTCCAGTCGGCGCAGAACCTCTTCCGCGTCATGCGTGACGCCGGACTCGTGATCGGCTTCGAGGAGTCGGGAGAGCGCTACGAGCTCAAGCCGGGCGCGGAGCTCGCCGTGTACCGCATCCTGCAGGCCGCCTTGGCGAACTCGCTGAAGCACGGCGGAGTCGGCACCGAGGCCCGGGTGTCCTTCGTGTGGACCGAGGAGGGCCTGCAGGTCACTATCGACGACGACGGCATCCGGGCCGCCCTGCGACGGGAGGGCGAGGAGGCCCGCGTCGACGCCACATCGATCGACGACGACCTGCGCGCGCTCACCGAGACCATCTCGGGCGCGGGGATCTCGCAGATGCGCCAGCGCGCCGAGCTCTTCGGCGGCGTCTTCAGCGCGAACTCGATCCCGGGAGTCGGCTTCAGCGTGTCCGCCGTGTTCCCGGCACTGCGATTCCACAACGGCGTGCACGGGGTCGAACTCGCACGATGACCGATGATGGCGCCCGCACTCCGGCAGTGCGCACGGCGATCAGGTCCGGGCTCTTCGTCGGAATCGCCACGGCGGCGTACGGCATCTCGTTCGGCGCCCTCTCGGTGGCTGCCGGGCTCGACATCTGGCAGACCTGCTTCCTCAGCCTGGTGATGTTCACCGGCGGCTCGCAGTACGCCCTCGTCGGCATCATCGCGACCGGCGGGGTCGCTGCCGGCCCCAGCGCCATCGCCACGGCCGGTCTCCTCGGCTCGCGCAATGCGATCTACGGGGTGCGGATGGCGCCCATCGTCGGCACCGGCCCCTGGTGGCGACGGCTCGCGGCCGCGTGGGGAACGATCGACGAGTCCACCGCCGTCTCGCTGGCCCAGCCGACGGGCCATCTCCGCCGCGTCGGGTTCTGGGTGACTGCACTCGTCGTCTTCGTCGGCTGGAATCTCACGACCCTCGCCGGCGCTCTCATCGGAGACGCCCTGGGAGACCCGCGGGCATGGGGTCTGGATGCCGCTGCGGCTGCGGCGTTCCTCGGCCTGCTCTGGCCGCGCCTGAGGAGTCGGCAGACCGTCGCCGTCGCCGTCGGTGCCGCGGTCGTCGCCACGGCACTGACGCCTGTGCTCATGCCCGGGCTGCCCGTGCTGGTTGCGGCATCCGTCGCCGTCCTCGTCGGTGCATTCAACTGGTTCGGGCGGGAGCCGCGCACATGACGCTCTGGCAGATCGTGATCCTGGCGTCGATCGCCACTCTGGCGTTCAAGTTCGCGGGCTACCTCATCCCTCAGCGGCTGCTCGAGGCGCCGACGCCGTCACGCATCGCCGACCTGCTCACCGTGGCACTGCTGGCCGCGCTCATCGCCGTGCAGACCTTCGCCGACGGCAGGGAGATCGTCGTGGACGCCAGGGTGCCCGCCGTCATCGTCGCCGCGGCGCTCTACGCCCTCCGAGTGCCGTTCATCGTGGTCGTGATCGTGGCGGCGCTCGTAGCGGCCGGCATCCGCGCCGTCGCCTGAGACGACTCGCCGGCCAACACGCTCGATCGGCGCTCAGGCGTCGAGATCGTCGACGCCGGGAAGCCAGGAGTTGCCGGGAACACCCCACCCGCGCTTGCGCGTGAGCTTGGCCACGACCTTCCTGTCGTCCCAGTCGAGCCTGTCTATGTAGAGCACGCCGTCGAGGTGGTCGTACTCGTGCTGGAAGATGCGGGCGAGCCAGCCCTCCGCGCGGATCTCGTATGCGGCCCCGTCGATGTCGGTGGCCTGCAGGATGGCCCTCTCGGCGCGCCGCAGCCCGAAGCGCTCGCCTGGGAAGGAGAGACACCCCTCCGACTCGGTCTCCTCATCGGCGACGCCGGCGGGCACGGGGCTGATCCACAGCGTCGGGTTGATCGCCACGCCACGGATCTTCTCGCCGGAGTCCTCGACCCAGGTGTAGGTGAAGATGCGCAGCGGCACGCCGATCTGCGGAGCCGCAAGCCCGACCCCGGGGGCGGCATCCATCGTCTCGTACATGTCGGCGACGAGGCCGCGCAGGTGGTCGTCGAACTCGGTGACTGGAGCGGCGGGGGAGTGGAGGGCGCCATCTCCGGTGATCCTGATGGGGTGTACGGCCATTCTTCGAGGATATCGGCGGCACTCGGGTTAGGGTCGACACGTGGTGAGCGGCGGAGGACTTGAAGACGTGACCGAGGTGTTCACGCAGAACCCGGCCCAGGTGGTCGGGATCGTGCTGGCACTGATCGGAGCAGTGTTCCTGTCCGTCGGCGCGCAACTGCAGTACCGGGGTGTCGGCAAGGTCGAGAAGGCCATCGGCGAGACCGGCGGCGGGCTCAGCATGCGACAACTGCTGGCGCTGCTCTCGCGGCCGTCCTGGGTGCTCGGAACAGCCATGCTCGGCGCAGCCATCGTGCTGCAGCTGTTCAGCCTGTCACTGGCGCCGCTCATCGTCGTGCAGCCGCTGGGAGCCGTGGCTCTCGTCATCACGGCCATCATCAACGCGCGCGTCTCGCACGTCAGGCTGAATCGGGCGTCGATCTTCGCCATAGTCCTCTGCGTCGGCGGCGTCGGCGTCTTCGTCACGATCGCCGCCTTCACCGCTGTCGACAAGCCCGTGTCGGATGCCGACCTCATCACGATCCTCACGATCCTCGCCGTGGTGCTCGTGCTCTTCGCCGTCACGTTCGCCCTGCTGCGCAAGCGCTTCAAGGCGTTGTTCTACATCATCGGCGCCGGCGTGCTCTACGGTTTCGTCGCGACCCTCGCCAAGGTGGTCATCAGCCGCGTGCAGGCGGAGAACTTCACCTGGCTGACCCTGCTCTGCCTCCTCGGACTCATCGGCGCCGCAGCCCTCGGCGCGTACTTCGTCCAGAACGCCTACGCCTCGGGCCCGCCCGACCTCGTCATCGCCGGGCTGACGGTCATCGATCCGCTCGTGGCCGTCACCATCGGCATCGTGGTGCTCGACGAGGCGTCGCAGGCACCGGCGTGGGCATTGTGGGCGTTCGCCGTCGTCGGGGCCATCGCGATCTGGGGCGTCATCCTGCTCTCGAAGCATCATCCCCAGACACAGCTCGCCGTCGAGGAATCCCCGACCCCAGCCGGGCCCACCGATGGAACGCCTTAGAATAGGCAGCACCTCGCCGGATGCGCCACAGCGCCCGGCGTTCACATCCCGCCGACCCACCACCTCGGCCGAGATACGTAGGGACACCCCACTTGACTGACACCCCCGGTTCGACTCCTTCCGCGCACGCGGACGGCGCGGAGACCGCGAGGAAGCCCCTCACCGTGCTCATCGGAGCCGACACCTTCTCGCCCGATGTCAACGGTGCGGCCAAGTTCGCCGAGCGCCTCGCCTCCGGGCTCGCGGCCCGTGGCCACGACGTTCACGTCATGGCACCGGCAGCGTCGCGCAAGCACGGCACCTGGACCGAGGAGTACGAGGGGCACACGATCACGGCCCACAGACTGTTCAGCCTGCGTTGGTACCCGCACGACTGGCTGCGGTTCGCCATCCCGTGGCGCATCAACCAGAACAGCGCCCGGATCATCGACGAGATCAAGCCCGACGTCGTGCACTTCCAGTCCCACATCATCGTCGGGCGTGGCATGTCGGTGCAGGCCGAGAAGCGCGGCATCCGCATCGTCGGCACCAACCACTTCATGCCCGAGAACATGCTCGAGTTCACGCTCATCCCGAAGGCCTGGCAGGAATGGGCCATCGGCCTGGCCTGGAAGGCCGCCCGCCGATCCTTCGGACGAGCCGAGGCCGTGACCACGCCGACCAAGCGCGCCGCCGAGTTCCTCGAGCGTTCGACCGGACTGCGCGGCGTCCACGCGATCTCCTGCGGCATCGACGCCGACCGCTACTCGCCGTCGTGGGAGCCGCGCACCGAGAACCGCATCCTGTTCGTGGGCCGGGTCACCGGCGAGAAGCAGATCGACGTGCTCCTCAAGGCCATGACCCTGCTTCCCGCCGAGCTCGACGCGAAGCTGGAGATCGTCGGAGGCGGCGACCAGTTCAAGCCGCTGCAGCACCTGTCGAAGGAGCTCGGCATCTCCGACCGCGTCACCTTCCGCGGATACCTGACGGATGAGGAACTGCGGCAGGCGTACTCACGGGCCTCGCTCTTCGCGATGCCGTCGATCGCAGAGCTGCAGAGCATCGCCACCATGGAGGCCATGGCCTCGGCGCTGCCCATCGTCGCCGCCAACGCCATGGCGCTGCCGCACCTGGTGCACGACGGCGTGAACGGCCACCTGTTCGAACCGAGCAACCCCGACGACCTCGCGGCGAAGCTGACCGAGGTGCTGACGGCATCTCCCGAGGCGTACCTGGCCATGAAGAAGGAGTCGCTGCAGCTCATCGCGCCGCACGACATCCAGCGCACGCTCTCGACGTTCGAGAGCCTGTATCGTGGTGAGCCGGTCACGGATCCCGTGACCGACATCACCAACGCGACCACTCCGGAGTAGTCGTACGGGGCGGTAGCTCAGCTGGTTAGAGCAAGCGACTCATAATCGTTCGGTCACGGGTTCAAGTCCCGTCCGCCCTACTTCTCATGCCGAATACCGCCAGTTATCAGGGTGACCGCTAGCCCTCCGTCGGCGGCTGGGCGGCGCATTCTCGAGAAGCGCATCCGGCCACGCTGCGCGGCTGAAACCCGGATCGCTTCGCTGCTCCAGTGGCCGCGCCGGGCCTGCAGATCGGCGATGACCTGGCCGCAGCCGCGCCAGCTGTACCGCCTAGCCCAGTTAGTTACGGATGTGACAGAATCTCACTCACGCGGGCGCGACCGATCGATGGAGACCGGGGACACCCTGAGGCAGGGGGAGGGTCGTGCCCGAAGTCGGTGGACGAGTCAGCGGGCGAAGATCATCCCGGGTGCTTCGCCTTCTCCTCGGTGCCATCGCTATCGCCGGCGTCGGAGCGGCCGTCACCACGGCGGCCTGGACTGATGCCGTGCACATCGCCGCCCCAGCGGCGGTAGGCACCTTCGACGTGCAAGCGCGGTTCGTCAACAACGGCGAATGGGAGGACGTCGGAGTGCCCGGCAATCCGGACACCGTCGACGACGGGGCCGAGATCGCCATCCCACCGATCAAGGACGTCCTCCCCGACCACAGTTACGTCGGAGACGTGTTCCTGTGCAACGCCGGTGACGTGGACGCGAAAATCACATTCGCCGATCTGCATGAGGAAACCACCAAGAAGGACGGGTCACCGGCAGTCCCCGGCGATCATCTCGTCGACGAGAGTTCCATCCTCGTAGAGAACATCGACCGAGGCACCATCCTCCCGGCGAACTCCTGCGCCGACTCCTCCGTGCTGGACCCGCCCAAGGACGTCCAGGGGATCCTCCACTTCACCACCGACCAGAGCTTCCTCGGTCATTACGGTGACACCAGCCGGATCGTCATCAAGATCACCTGCGAATCGGTGCAGGGGGTGCGGGGATGAAGCGCATGACACGGAGAATCGTCATCGCAGCGGCACTGTCCACCGCCTGTTGGATGTTCGCCTCCGTCGCCGTTCCGACGTCATCTGCGTGGATTGACAAGGGCGGGGCGTCGATGACCCTCACAGCAGTGGAGGAACGCCCGCCGGACCTTGTCGGACCTGTCACGCCGGGTGACGGCACGATCTTCAGGAAGCCCGACTGGAAAGGTCACGGGACCAACCCGCCGACACCGACGACCTCATGCTTCACGGTCGTGATCTTCACCACGAGCGTGGAACCCGCACCGTGGCAGGTCATCATCGAAACTGACCAACCGCCGTTCAACAATGTGCCACCGTTCACCGGGTTTCAGAACCAGATCTACGGGGAAGGCGCCAACTACACCTTCGCGCAGACCGACAACTACGCGCTTACCGCTCGCTACGTGATGACGCCTGCACCGGGCCCTGAGGGAGTGAGCCAGTGGGCCTCCCGCACCACGAGTTACACCGCCGTCGTGTGCGCCAACACTCCGGAACCTGCCTGGCAGCCTCCCGGAGATGACACCTACACGCAGCAGGAACCCGTCACGCTGTTCCGGAACGGGAACCAACCGTGCGTCTCCGCGACTGTCGTAGGCCACCAACCCTTCTTCATCGGCTTCACCGTGTCGTTCAACTGGAAGACAGTCCTCGGCAATGAGGTGGCGGCCGGCTTCATCACTCCCGCCGAGTACACCCAATGGCTGCCGTACACGCACTGGGCGGGCGCCCCTGCCGGGCACAACGCAGCCCAAGGGGCAACGGGTAACGACTACCTGGTGACGTTGCAGGCATACGACTTCAACTACCGGAACGTGTCCTCGGTCGCACCCGTCGAGAATGCAGCCTGCGCCTACTGACCCGAAATCCGACAAGCCACCCTGCACAAGGGGACCGAAGAATCACAACTCGAGGAGGAACCATGAGTAAGGCAACACGAACACCGCGGAAGAGGATGACTCTACGCATCGCTCTCGCCGGCATTGCCGTGCTGGGCGTCGGCGCGGCCATCACCACTGCGGTATGGACGGACGACGTGTTCTTCGGGGCGACGGCGACAGCCAGCAGCTTCGACCTGCAAGGCCGTCAAGCGGGCGCGCCCACGTGGGGTGACCAAGGGCTCCCTGGTGACGACGCAACCATTGTTCTCACCTCCACCGAGCTCGGGAACCTCTCGCCGAGCACGACCGTCACCATTCCGTTCGAGCTGTGCAACGCCGGGACTGCCGACGGGACGATCGAGACGATCACAGACCCGGTCATCGGCGACCCGCTGGGCTCAACGGCTGGTGCCAACATGACTGCCACCATCACAGGCGTGGCAGAGGGGGATGGCATCCCGTCCGACACCACCTGCGCCAACCCGGTCACCGGGAACCTGGTGGTGACCACCACCGTGGACTTCCCGCCAACCGCCATGGGCCAGACCGGTGACATCTCCTTCAGGGTGACCGGACAGTCCGACTGAACAGGACCACTGGTGAACCGGTGAGCGCGTGAAAGTGTTCCGGGTGATCGGCAACACCCTCCTCTGGGTGCTCGCCGGTGTCGGCGTGCTCTCCGGAGTGCTGTGGGCGGCGCACGCCGTCGGGTGGGTGCAACCTCTCGTCGTCGTGTCCGGGTCGATGCAACCCGAGATCCGGAAAGGCGACCTGCTGCTGGCGATCCCCGCGCCAGTGGAGAACCTGGCGGTCGGTGACGTCGCCTCGCTCCCCAACCCGAGGACCGGGGTTCTGGTCACCCACAGGATCGTCGCCATCAGCCAGAACGGATCCGGTTGGCTGTTCGAGATGGAAGGTGACGCGAACAACACCAAGGACCCGGCACCGTACGCTGTCACAGCCGGAACGATGGTGTGGCATCCTGTGGTCACCGTCCCGGCGGTCGGTGACCTGATTCAAACCATCGCGCGGCCCGGCGTGGCCATCCCCTTGGGCGTGGCTGTCATCGCCCTCGTCATCCTGACGATGCTGCCGACCTCCGGTGCACGCCCAGATGAGGAATCGGCGGCGGATGACACCAAGGCCGACGCCGACAGGGCAGGGCTGGAACTCCCAACCGAAGAGGGAACAGTCGCTGTCGGTACGGCATCCGAGAGGGCGGCACCATGAAACGGGTTGCCGTCATTGCACGGCGGGTCGGGACGGCAGTCATCGTCACCGGCGCCGTCCTCGTGTTCGGTGCCCTGCTCGCCCTCGTCCAACAGGCGCCGGCCGGAGCTGCACCCCCTCACGCGTTCACCCTCGCTTTCGACGACCTCGCCCCCGGCAGCCCCGAAACCCGGTCGGACTCGTTCCAGCTGGAACGCGACGCTGCCCTCACCTCGTTCGCCTGGCTCCAACGCGTCGGAGTGATGACCGACGCCACCCTCACCGTCACCGTCTGCGACACAGCCGGCACCTGCATCGACCCGGCGTCTCTCACCGACCCGGTCTCGTTGTCCGCCGGAGACATCGACGTGACGATGTCGACAGAGCTGGCCGACACCGTACCGTCGGGAGGTTCAGGGTCTGTCACCGGCCAGCTCACGTTCGTCGCCGAGGACGACCTCGCATCCGCCGGTGGTGTCGGCGGTGCTGGCGGGCTGGCAGCGACAGGAGTAGCGCCGATGCTCTGGCTGGCAGCCGGCGCAGTCGCCGTCGCCGCCGGTGCCGGCGTAGTCGCTGTCAGCTCCAGAAGGTCGCCCCGCAACCGGAAGACGTGACCGCAGCCCGTGGGACTGCTGTCAGCCGGGAGCGCGGCCGCACTAGTGCAGGAGATTCCGCCATTCCGCGGGCACGAGTTCGCGCGGCGCCGGCGAGCCCTGTCCCTCCGGACGGGCGACGGGAGGGGCGAGATCGGGACCCTCGGCATAGGAGTCGCTCTCGAAGTTCCAGAACCAGCTCTCACCGGGCTCGAAGCTGCGGATGATCGGATGCCCGGTCGCGCGGAAGTGAGCCGTGGCGTGCTGGGACGGCGAGCTGTCGCAGCATCCGATGTTCCCGCATGTCGCACAGCGGCGCAGGTGAAGCCACCAGCCGTCGGTGCCTTCGCAGTCGGCGCATCCGTCCGAACTCGGCGGAACGGTGGGGTCGATTGCGGTCTGCGCGTCCATGGATGCTCCTCGTCGTCGTTCGCATCCTGTCACGATCCGGCATCGCAGGGCCAGATCAGCGCCCCGAACCGGTGCCACCCGGACGCGGACTGACGCCGCCGGGGGAGCATCTCATAGTGTCGGGGCATGCCCCCTATTGCCGCCGGCTGGTACGAAGTCGACACCGCGATCTGGTGGTGGGACGGAGCGCGCTGGTCCCACGACGAGGGCTACAGGCCGCTCGGGGCCATCGCCTCCGATGCGGCTCCGCCGCAGGGCGAGAGGGTGCAGATCACCGGCGCCATCGAACCGCTCCCGAAGAAGCACTGACCGAGGCCAGCTCCCCGCCTCAGTGCGAGCGATGGTCGACGAAGGCCATCCGCGGTCCGCGACGCTCGCGCCCGGGTACGCCGTGGGCCTGGAGCAGGCGCACGAGCCTGTAGCGGTGCGGACGCCAGCCCTCGAGCGCCTCCACCATCTCGGCGTCGCTGAAGCTGTCGCGACCGTACAGGGCGTGCCCGACGTAGTTCGCCAGGTGGTAGTCGCCGACCGAGAGCGCGTCGGCATCGCCGAGCGCCCGCTGGGCCACCTCGGCGGCGGTCCAGACGCCGATGCCCGGGATGGCGCACAGGCGCGCCGCCGCTGTCACGGAATCGAGTCTCGTGCACTCCTCGAGGCGATCCGCTACCCGCGCAGCGGTCACGACGGTGCGCGAGCGCTGCGGGTCGACTCCGGCACGGTGCCACTCCCACGACGGGATCAGGGCCCAGGTTCGAGCCGACGGCACGACCGTCATGGGTCGCGGCGTCGGGCCGGGCGCCGGGGAGCCGAATGTGCGGACCAGGTGGCGCCAGGAGGCCGTGGCCTGCAGGGTGATCACCTTCTGCTCCAGGATGGCCGGAACCAGGGCCTCGAACACGCGCCCGGTCTTCGGAATGCGCAGGCCCGCGTGGCGTCGGTGGGCATCGACCAGTACGGGATGCGCGGGCTCGAAGCCGCTCGGATCATCGTCGGACCCGAGCAGGGCCGGCGCGGAGGCGACGGCGGCATCCGCTCCCTGTCCCCACGCGTCGCAGTGCAGCATCCCGTCAGCGTCGCGGCTGATGCGCATGCTGGCCGGGCCGTCGGCGGTGAGTGTCGTGCGCCAGAGGGCGCCATCCGGGGCGAAGACGTGTGTGGGATCGCTCGAGCCGCGCCCGAGCCGCGCCACCGTGAGTGTCACGTCGGTGGCGTGCCGAGGACTCCACGTGAGAGTCGCGTCGGGGGCCATACGTCCAGTCTGCATGTTCGCATCCTGAATGAACCCTCCGACGCTCGAACAGGGCCGCTCGAACACTGCTGCTCGACCTGCTTCGAACGCCGAGCGATCGGCGAAAGCGACTCGACCCCACTCCGCAGATCTGCGCCTGACTGGGCGTCGGAGGAAACAGCCTCTCGCGCCGAGGTCGTCCTTCGTGGCAAGATCACCGAATGAGCGATGAGGCCCGACAGCCGGTGACGATCGAGCTGTTCCACGACTTCGACCAGCGCTGGCGCGCCGTACTCCAGGATGCCGACTCCGAGGAGATCGAGACCATCGTGCTGCCTCCCGAGACCGATGGGGTGCGTTCGGCCGTCCGGCAACTGCGCCTCAAGCTCCGCGGCCGCATGCTCGACGTCGGAGCGCTGGCGCCCACCGACGAGACGAACTCGATCTGGCGCGGCGCAGTGCAGGCCGCACTTCCCGTGGCCTGAGCGCCCAGTCGCGCCGAGCCCGCGCCGAGCCGCGGTCGGCGCTGTCGGCGCCAGCGGCGAGAATGGTGGGGTGCACTTCGTCGTCGGTCGTCTCTCCTCGGGCGCTGCAGCGACGCAGGCCTTCGACGCCGACGGCGCCGCCGTCGGCGACCTGATCCGTCATGCCGACGACGCCGCCCTCGCCGGCTTCGTCCGGCACTCCTCGGTGGTATCCCCGGCCGCGCGGTGGGTCTGGGACGACACCGCACGCTGGTATCCCCGCCTGCTCCGACACGGCGTCAGGGTCGCCCGATGCCATGATCTGCGGCTCGCTCACGCCATCCTGAGGCTCTCGACCCTCGCCGCCTCCAGCGCTCTCGCGAAGAGCCCGCACGGTGTGTGGGATGCCGCCGCCGAGGTCGAACGGCCCCCGACAGCACACACGACGCTGTTCGACGTCGACGTGGACCCCGCCGATGACGGTGCGGACGTTCCCACCGACGACGTCGACGAGACTGTGGCGGAATGGCGGCGACATCTCGATGCCGTCCGCGGATCATCGGCACCCGGCCGACTCCGACTGCTGCTCGCGGCGGAATCCGCCGGTGCTCTGATCGCCGTCGAGATGCGCGCGGCCGGCCTGCCGTGGAGCGTCGATCGACACGATGCCGTCCTCACCGAGGCGGTCGGCCCGAGACCGCCCGTCGGCGCACGGCCCGCGCGCATGCACGACCTCGTGCTCGCCATCCGCGCCGCCCTCGACGACTCCACGCTCAACCCCGATTCACCGCAGGAGCTGCTGCGATCGCTCCGTCGCAGCGGCATCAACGCTTCGTCGACGAGTCAGTGGGAGCTGCGGGAGATCGAGCATCCGGTGATCGAGCCGCTCCTCGAGTACAAGAAGCTGGCACGGCTGCTCTCGGCGAACGGCTGGTCCTGGATGGAGGCCTGGATCGTCGACGGACGGTTCCGACCCGACTACGTTCCGGGCGGTGCCGCGACAGGGCGTTGGGCGACCAACGGCGGGGGAGCGCTCCAGCTGCCCAAGCAGGTGCGCTCGGCCGTGCGAGCGGATCCCGGATGGAAGCTGGTGGTGGCGGATGCCGCCCAGCTGGAGCCGCGCATCCTCGCGGCGCTGTCGGCCGACACCGCGATGGCGGCGGCCGGCCGCGGCACCGACCTGTATGCGGGCATCCAGGCGACGGGAGTCGTGGAGACGCGCGCCCACGCCAAGGTCGCCATGCTCGGGGCCATGTACGGAGCCACGACGGGGGAGAGCGGTCGCCTGCTCCCGCGTCTGGCCCGCGCCTACCCGCGGGCGATCGCTCTCGTGGAGGATGCGGCACGCACCGGCGAGCGAGGCGAGAGCGTCACCTCGTGGCTCGGGCGCTCGTCACCGCTCCCGCCGCCCAGCTGGTTCGACGTGCAATCCCTCGCCAGTGCCCCCGACGCGTCGGAGTCCGACGAGCGACGGGCTCGCAGCAGCGCTCGGGAGTGGGGGCGCTTCACGCGCAACTTCGTCGTGCAGTCGACGGCCGCCGAGTGGGCGCTGTGTTGGATGGCCGAACTGCGCACGGCGCTGATGGCGCTTCCCACCGGGACCGACAGTGACTCGCACGGTGCGCAGGCTTCGCCGGGGCCGCTCGCCGGCACAGTGTTCGACGGCCGACCGCATCAGGTGTTCTTCCTGCACGACGAGATCGTCGTGCACACACCGGCGCCCCTGGCGGATGCCGTGGCTGAGCAGGTGCGCCTGGCCGCCGAGTCCGCCGGACGGCTGCTCTTCGGCGCCTTCCCGGTCGACTTCCCCCTGGGCGCCGCCGTGGTCGACGACTACGCCGAGGCGAAATGACCCGGCCTCTCGGTCGCCTGTCGCCTGCCGGGTCGCCGTCGCATTCACGCGATCGGTCTCCCGCGTCGCGGTCTCGCGGCGCTGTAGGCGCGCGCCAGGGACGTTCCACCGCCGGCCAGCTCGTCGGCCACGCCGTCGAGCCAGCGGATCGCCGCCTCGGCCAGTGCCGCGGTCGCGTCGGAGGCGAGCCGGGCCTGAGGCACGGTGTCGACGATCACGGCTCCGGATGCCGCAGCCCAGCGTTCCCGGTAGGACTGGAGCAACTCGCGCGCATCGACGCCGGGCAGCGAGGTCGCCAGCAGCACGGCGTCGAGCATCTCGGCCCAGTCCGGTGCGCCATCCGGCGCCGAGCTCAGCGCCGAGTCGACGACGCCGCGGCCCTCATCGGTGATGCGGTACAGTGGGAGGCCGTCATCCGTCACCCCGGCCGCTCGAACCAGTCCCTGCACGCCGAGGCGGTCGAGGGTGGCGTAGACCTGGCCGATGTTCACCGTGCGCCGATGCCCCAGCCTCTCTCCGAGTTCGGTGTGCAGCTGGGCTCCGTAGGCCGGCCCGAGGGTGAGCACGGCGAGCAGTCCGTTCCTGACCGACACCGGCACCTCCGCGCTCACGAGAAATCCATACCGAGCATACCTTCGGCAGCGGAGCACCTCGGTCTGCCGACTGGCCGAATCACACAGTTGTGATTCCCCCGGAAGGTGAGGCATAATCTGCTGTATCGGCCTCTGGTCGCACAAGTTCACACACATCCGCCGTGGTATCCGTGGTCGAGGTCGTTGGGGAAGACGTACCTCACACGAACGGAGAGCACCATGGCGTCACCAGCTGCCCGGCAGGCACCGACTGCGCGGGGCGTTGTCTATGTCCACTCGTCGCCGCGAGCACTCTGCCCGCACGTCGAGTGGGCGGCGGGTCGTGCCCTCGGGCGCGCCGTGAACTTCTCCTGGGTCGACCAGCCCGTGCTCAAGGGCGCGCAGCGTGCCGAGTTCTACTGGGAGGGCGACGCCGGCACCGGCGCTGCCATCGCGTCGGCCCTGCACGGCTGGGAGCACCTCCGCTACGAGGTGACCGAGGATCCCGGGCCGGGCAGTGACGGGGCCAGGTGGATGCACACGCCCGACCTCGGCGTCTTCTTCGCCCAGACCGATAGCGCCGGAAACATCGTCGTGTCGGAGGACCGCATCCGTTCCGCCATGGAGAATGCCGGCCTGAACGCCCTCGAACTGCACAACGAGCTGCGCATAGCGCTCGGGCAGGCCTGGGACGACGAACTCGACGTCTTCCGCCACGCATCCGACGATGCCGCCGTCGTCTGGTTGCACAAGGTCGGCTGATCCGGTTCCGACCACGAACTCAGAAGCCCCGCGCTGAATACAGCGCGGGGCTTCTGTACGCTTCGGCCACGCACGTAGCGCGGGCCCCAGCGACCGGAACTCTCCTAGATCGAGCGGAACGCCACGACGGCGTTGTGACCGCCGAAGCCGAACGAGTTGCTGATCGCCAGCAGGTCGCCGGCACCGAGGTCGCGAGGCGCCGTGACGACGTCGAGCGGGATCTCGGGATCCTGCTCGGTGAGGTTGATGGTCGGCGGAGCGACCCTCTCGGCCAGCGCCTTGACGGTGAAGATCGCCTCGATCGCGCCGGCACCACCCAGCAGGTGGCCCGTCGACGCCTTCGTGGCCGAGACGGGGATGCCGTCCAGTGCGTCGCCGAACACTCGACGCAGGGCGTTGTACTCGGCGATGTCGCCCACCGGCGTGCTGGTGGCGTGGGCGTTGATGTGCGACACATCGCCGATGGAGGCATCCGCCCCCGAGATCGTGGCCAGCATGGCGCGGGCCGCCGCCGAACCCTCGGGGTCCGGAGCGGTGATGTGGTACGCGTCGCTGGTGACCGATCCGCCGACGAGCTCGGCGTAGATCCTGGCGCCGCGCGCCTTGGCGTGCTCCTCGGTCTCGACGACGAGGGCCGCAGCGCCCTCACCGAGGACGAAACCGTCACGGGTGACGTCGTAGGGCCTGGACGCCGTGGCGGGGTCGTCGTTGCGCTTCGACAGCGCCTGCATCGACGCGAACGCGGCGATGGGAAGCGGGTGGATGGCGGCTTCGGAGCCACCGGCGATCACGACGTCGGCGAGGCCGGCCTGCAGGTGGTTGTACGCGTTGACGAGAGCCTCGGTGCTCGAGGCGCAGGCCGAGACTACGGTGTGGATGCCGGCGCGGGCGTGCAGGTCCATGCCGATGGCCGCTCCGGGGCCGTTCGGCATGAGCATCGGCACTGTCATCGGCAGCACGCGGCGAGGGCCGCGCTCGCGCAGGGTGTCCCAGGCGTCGAGCAGCGTCCAGACGCCGCCGATGCCGGTCGACCAGTCCACCATGAGGCGTTCGGGCTCGACCTCGGGGGAGCCGGCGTCAGCCCAGGCCTCGCGGCCGGCGATGAGCGCGAACTGGCTCGACGGGTCGAGCCGCTTGGTCTCGTGGCGCTCGAGCACGTCGGCGGTCTTGACGGCCGACTGGGCAGCGAAGGCGACGGGCAGCGCGAGCTCTTCGACCCACGGCTGCAGGAGGGCGCTGGCCCCCGACATCCCGGCGAGCAGGTTCGACCAGCTGTCGGTCGCGTTTCCGCCGAGGGGGGACGTTGCACCGATTCCGGTGACGACGATCTTCTTGGTCATAACGGTTGAACTCTCCGGGAGGATCTATCCGGGCGCGCGACGCTGAAGGGCGGGCGCGGCCCGAGGTGGCGGGCCGGACTCACCAGGAGTGGTCCGGCCCGTCCGCGACGAACGTGACTAGTCCTGGGCCTTCACGATGAAGGAGACGGCGTCGCCGACGGTCTTGAGGTTCTTGACCTCTTCGTCGGGGATCTTCACGTCGAACTTCTCTTCAGCGTTGACGACGATCGTCATCATCGAGATCGAGTCGATGTCGAGGTCGTCGGTGAACGACTTGTCCAGCTCGACCGTGTCGGTTGCGATGCCGGTCTCGTCGTTGATGAGCTCGGCCAGGCCGGCGAGGACTTCTTCGGTGGACAATGCCATTGTTATCTCCTTGGGGGGTTTCGTTTGACCGTCACTCAGTTTAGGGGCGACGGGGGTTCGGTCAGGGAAGGACGACGACCTGCGCGCCGAAGACGAGACCGGCGCCGAAGCCGATCTGCAGGGCGAGGGTGCCGCTGAGCTCGGGATGACCCTGCAGCAGTCGGTGGGTTGCGAGGGGGATCGAGGCCGCCGAGGTGTTGCCGGTCGACTCGATGTCGCGGGCGATGACGACGGATTCGGGAAGCTTGAGCTGCTTGGCGAACTCGTTGACGATGCGCATGTTGGCCTGGTGGGGGATGAACGCCGAGAGGTCGTCGACCGTGATGCCGGCGGCGTCGATGGCCTCCTTGGCCACCTTCGCCATCTCCCAGACGGCCCAGCGGAACACGGTCTGGCCCTCCTGGCGCAGCGTCGGCCACTCGGCCTTGCCGTCGCGGAAGTCCGTGAGCGTGGCGTTCATGCCGACGGCATCCGCTTTCGATCCGTCCGAACCCCAGACCGTCGCCGAGATGCCTGGGGCATCGCTCGGGCCGATCACGACGGCTCCCGCGCCGTCACCCAGGAGGAAGGAGATGGAGCGGTCGGTGGGGTCCACGACGTCGGAGAGCTTCTCGGCTCCGATGACCAGGGCGTAGTGGCCGGCCCCGGCCCGGATGAGCGCGTCAGCCTGGGCGATGGCGTAGGTGTAGCCGGCGCAGGCCGCGTTGAGGTCGTAGGCAGCCGCGGGGTTGGCACCCACGTTGTCGGCGACGACAGCCGCCATCGACGGGGTCTGCTGCACGTTGCTGATCGTCGCAATGAGCACGAGATCGATCTTCGACGCCTCGACGCCCGACTTGGCGATGGCCTCCTGGGCTGCCGCCGTGGCGAGGTCGGTGGCTGAGACCCCGGACGACGCCCTGGTGCGCGTCACGATGCCCGTGCGCTGCTGGATCCACTCGTCCGAGGAGTCGATCGGGCCCACGAGGTCGTCGTTGGGCACGATGAGGTCGCCACGGGCGGCGCCGATCGAGTAGATGCGGGTGAAAGCGGGGCCCGTGGCCTGCGTGAGTGTGGGGACTGTCATGGTCTCTCTCGTGTCAGGCGTTCTGCTCGATGAGCGCGACGGCCGCGTCGAGGTCGTCGGGAGTCTTGATCCCGATGCTCGGGATGCCCTTGAGTCCGCGACGGGCGAGCCCGATCAGGGCGCCGGCAGGTGCGAGCTCGATGATTCCGGTGACACCGGCCGCCGCGAGCGACTCCATCGTGAGGTCCCAGCGTACGGGCGAGGCGACCTGGGTCACGAGCAGCTCGAGGAACCTCGCTCCGGACTCGACGCGGGAACCGTCGTTGTTGGTCCAGATCGGGATGGTGGGGTCCGCTGTCGTGTAGCCGTCGACGGCGCCGGAGAGCCAGGTGCGTGCCGGCTCCATGTAGCGCGTGTGGAAGGCGCCGGCGACCTGCAGTGGAATGACGCGGGCACCGCCCGGCGGCTCGTCCGCGAGGCGAGCGAGCGCATCGGCGGCACCGGCGACGACGATCTGGCCGCCGCCGTTGTAGTTGGCCGCCTGCAGGCCGAAGGACTCGGCCTTCGCGACGACCTCGGCCGCATCGCCACCGAGGACGGCGCTCATCGATGTGGGCGTGGCCGCGGCGGCCTGCGCCATCGCGACGGCACGCTCGCTCACGAACTGCATCGCATCATCAGGGCTCAGGATGCCGGCAGCCGCCGCCGCCGTGATCTCTCCCACCGAGTGACCGGCGATGCCGCCGATACGTGCGCGGCCGGCGGCGTTCACGAGGGAATTGAACGTGACGAGACCTGCAGCCACGATCAGCGGCTGGGCGACCGCGGTATCGCGGATGGTGTCGGCATCCGAGGTCGTGCCGTGAGCGGCCAGGTCGAGACCGGCTGCCTCCGAGTACTCGGCGACGAGGGCGGCGTTCTCGGGCACGGCGAGCCAGGGCGCGAGGAAACCGGGGGTTTGCGAGCCCTGTCCAGGGCAGACGACGACGATCACCTGTACAGTCTGCCAATCCGCGCCAGCGCAGCAGTGTCGAAGGTCACCAAGGATTCCGCCGATCGTTTGTTCGTGGCGCACATGGCGCAGGCACTCAGTTGCGCCGGTCCGGGTCGCTGATCGCTCCCAGCACGAGAGCCGCCTGCAGGATGAGAGCCTCCCGCGAGCCCGTGGCGTCCCAGCCGATCACCTCGGAGACCCGCTTGAGGCGGTACCGCACGGTGTTCGGGTGCACGAACAGCTCACGGGCCGTCGCTTCGAGCGAGCGTCCGTTGTCGAGATAGCTCCACAGGGTGTTGAGGAGCTCTGTCGAGTGGGCGCTGAGCGGCCGGTAGATGCGGTGGATCAGCGTGGCGCGGGCGAGTGGATCACCGGCGAGGGCACGCTCCGGCAGCAGGTCGTCGGCCTGGACCGGACGAGGGGCGTTCCGCCAGGCGCGGGCGACGGCGAACCCGGCGAGGGCCGCCTTCGCACTCTTCGAGGCATCGACGAGGTTCGGCACCTCGTGGCCGAGCACCAGATGGCCGTCGCCGAAGTGCGGTTCGAGCGCCCTGGCAATGTCCATGAAACCGAGGGTCGCCGCCGAGTCCGCGTCGTCGCCATCGCGCGCCTCCGGCCTGGCGCGGCCGATGACGAGCACCAGCCGTCCACCCTGCACGCCGATGAGCACATCCGCGGCCATGTGGCGGGCGGCGCGGCGCAGTACGTCGACATCCAGCATCCTGGGCGTGGTGCCGACCAGGACGGCGACGGCACCGTGACCGTGCCAGCCGAGCGCCGCGATCCGGCTCGGCAGTTCGTCGTCGTACTCGCCCGACAGGATCGAGTCGACGACGAGGGCCTCGAGGCGCGCGTCCCACAGACCGCGGGCCTCAGCGGCGCGGGCGTAGACGTCGGCGGCGGCGAACGCGATCTCGCGCGAATAGAGCAGGATCGCCTCCCGCAGGTCGACGCTCCCGTCCTTCACACGGTGCTCCACGACCTCGACGACCACCCGGATGAGCTGCAGCGTCTGCTGCAGGCTCACCGAGCGCAGAAGCTCCCGTGGCGCCGCGCCGAACACGTCGGCGGCGATCCACGGGATCGACTTCGGGTCGTCGTACCAGGAGATGAACGACGTGATGCCGGCCTGCGCCACCAAGCCCACCGCTGACCGCCGCCCTGGCGGCATGTCGCCGTACCAGGGCAGCGTGTCCTCTAGGCGCTTGATGGTCGCAGTGGAGAGCTCGCCCGAGATCGTGCGGAGCCAGGCGAGAGTCTCCTTCTTGGTGCGCGGCGTCGTTGGCACTGTCGCTGTTAGCTCTCGCCCCCGGCGTTGCCGGTGGTTCCAGCGTTCACGTCGTGCAGCTTGTACTTCTCGATCGCCTGCGCCGGAAGGCTGCGGTCGACCTCACCGCGCGAAGCGAGGAGCTCGAGCGCGCGCACCACGATCGACGGGCCGTCGATCTTGAAGAAGCGACGCGCCGCGGCGCGGGTGTCCGAGAACCCGAAGTCGTCGGCACCGAGCGTGGCGTACTGTCCGGGCACGAACTGACGGATCTGATCCGGCACGGCGTGCGAGAAGTCGGTCACCGCGACGAACGGACCCTGAGCTCCGGCGAGCTTCTGCCACACGTATGGTGACTGCGGAGCGGCATCCGGGTTCAGGAAGTTGTGCGACTCGGCCGCGAGACCATCGCGTCGCAGCTCCGACCAGCTGGTGACGCTCCACACGTCGGCTGAGACACCCCAGTCCTCGGCGAGCAGCTTCTGGGCTTCGAGGGCCCACGGCACGGAGACGCCGGACGCGAGCAGCTGCGTCTTCGGGCCGGCAATGGTACCGTCGGCCAGCTTGTAGATGCCGCGCACGACGCCGTCGACGTCGAGGTTCTCGGGCTCCGCCGGCTGCACGTACGGCTCGTTGTAGACCGTGAGGTAGTAC
This sequence comes from Leifsonia sp. Leaf264, assembly GCF_001422325.1. Lineage (GTDB taxonomy): Bacteria > Actinomycetota > Actinomycetes > Actinomycetales > Microbacteriaceae > Orlajensenia. The sequence goes on along the minus strand of NZ_LMMR01000001.1, from coordinate 99,060 downwards.
ATGACGTTGGGGTCGCTGTGCTCTCCGCCGTACATGCGCTCGAGTCCGGAGCGCACGATGTGGCCGATCTCGTAGCCGTAGGCGGCGTCGTACGCGACGACGGCCGGGTTGGTGGCCGAGAGCACCAGGGAGTGACCGTCGGCGTGCTGCAGGCCCTCGCCCGTGAGCGTGGTGCGACCGGCAGTCGCACCGATCATGAAGCCGCGGGCCATCTGGTCGCCGGCTGCCCAGATGGCGTCACCGGTGCGCTGGAAGCCGAACATCGAGTAGAAGACGTACACGGGGATGAGGGGCTCGCCCTGTGTCGCGTACGAGGTTCCGATGTTCGTGAAGGCGGCGAGGGCGCCGGCCTCGTTGATGCCGACATGCAGGATCTGACCCTGCGGGCTCTCCTTGTAGGCCAGGAGCAGCTCGCGGTCGACCGAGGTGTAGTGCTGGCCGTTCGGGTTGTAGATCTTCGCGTTCGGGAAGAACGCGTCCATGCCGAAGGTGCGGGCCTCGTCGGGGATGATCGGCACGATGCGGTGGCCGAAGTCCTTGGAACGGATGAGGTCCTTGAGCAGGCGCACGAAGGCCATCGTCGTGGCGATCTCCTGCGTACCGGAGCCCTTCTTGGCGATGGCGTATGCCGAGTCATCAGGCAGCGAGAGCGCCGTGTGCTTCGTGCGACGCTCGGGGACATAGCCGCCGAGGGCGCGACGGCGCTCGTGGAGGTACTGGATCGCCTCGTCCTGCTCGCCCGGGTGGTAGTAGGGCGGGAGGTAGGGGTTCTCCTCGAGCTGCGCATCCGTGATCGGGATGTGCATGGCGTCGCGGAAGTCCTTGAGGTTCTCCAGCGTCATCTTCTTCATCTGGTGGGTCGCGTTGCGGCCCTCGAACGACGGCCCGAGACCGTAGCCCTTGATGGTCTTGGCGAGGATGACAGTGGGCTGGCCCTTGTGCTCGCTGGCCGCCTTGAACGCCGCGTAGATCTTCTTGTAGTCGTGGCCGCCGCGCTTGAGGCCCCAGATCTGGTCATCGCTGAGGTCCTTGACGAGCTCGAGCGCGCGCGGGTCGCGACCGAAGAAGTTCTCGCGCACGTAGGCGCCGTTCTCGGTCTTGTAGGTCTGGTAGTCGCCGTCGGGGGTGACGTTCATGAGGGTGCGGAGGGCGCCCTCGTTGTCGCGGGCGAGCAGGTCGTCCCACTCGCGACCCCAGACGACCTTGATGACGTTCCAGCCGGCGCCGCGGAAGAAGCTCTCCAGTTCCTGGATGATCTTGCCGTTGCCGCGCACCGGGCCGTCGAGTCGCTGCAGGTTGCAGTTGATGACGAAGTTGAGGTTGTCGAGGCCGTCGTTCGCCGCGAGCTGGAGGGCTCCACGGCTCTCGACCTCGTCCATCTCGCCGTCGCCGAGGAACGCCCAGACTTGCTGGTCGCTCGCGTCCTTGATGCCACGGTTGGTGAGGTACTTGTTCGCCTGCGCCTGGTAGATGGCGTTGATCGGGCCGAGGCCCATCGACACCGTCGGGAACTGCCAGAACTCCGGCATCAGGCGGGGGTGCGGGTAGGAGGACAGGCCGTACGGGGCGTGCGACTTCTCCTGGCGGAATCCGTCGAGCTGGTTCGCCGACAGGCGACCCTCGAGGAACGCCCGGCCGTAGATGCCGGGGGAGGCGTGGCCCTGCACGAAGATCTGGTCGCCGCCGCCGGGGTGGTCCTGGCCGCGGAAGAAGTGGTTGAAGCCGACCTCGTAGAGCGATGCCGCTCCCGCGTAGGTCGAGATGTGCCCGCCGACACCGATGCCGGGGCGCTGGGCGCGGTGCACGAGCACGGCGGCGTTCCAGCGCATCCACGCGCGGTAGCGACGCTCGACCTCTTCGTCGCCGGGGAAGGCCGGCTCGTTCTCGGGAGCGATGGTGTTGAGGTAGTCCGTCGTCGGCACCATCGGAACACCGAGATGCAGCTCCTTCGAGCGACGCAGCAGGCTCAGGACGATCTCCCGAGCCCGGCCGTGGCCCTCAGCGGCGACGAGGGCGTCGAGGGACTCGGTCCACTCGGCGGTTTCCTCCGGGTCTGAATCCACGTTCGTCACAGAATACGGATCCTGGTCGTTGACAGTCACACTCGACCTCTCATTAGTGGGCAGATCATGCCGCTGGGACGTGTCGTCATAGGCGCGGTCGGATTGCGTCCGCACAACTCGCCATCCTATTGATCTTATTTCTCCTCCGTGCCCGATCGGACCACGGACTATCGTGACCCGTGGTCAGGAAGACCGACGGATCGGAGTTCACCATGGTCGTGCAGGTCGGAGATGCGGCTCCATCGTTCACGCTCGTGAACCAGTTCGGCGCCGACGTCTCGCTGGAGTCGTTCCGCGGGCAGCGGGCCGTCGCCCTCGTCTTCTTCCCGCTCGCGTTCTCCCGCACCTGTTCCGGCGAGCTCTGCGAGCTGCGGGACAACCTCGCCCTGTTCGCCGCCGACGACGTGGAACTGCTCGGCATCTCGGTCGATTCGAAGCACACGCTCCGGGCGTGGGCGGAGTCCGAGGGCTTCGGCTTCGACCTGCTCGCCGACTTCTGGCCGCACGGTGGCGTGGCGTCGGAGTACGGCGTGTTCCTTCCCGAGCGTGGCTACGCCGGCCGGGCGACCTTCCTCATCGACACCGAGGGGATCGTGCGCGCCAGGTTCGAGAGCGAGCCCGGGGAGCCGCGACCGCTGGCCGCGTACGCCGAGGCCCTGGCGGCGCTCCGCGGCTGAGCGGCAACCGTCCGCCCATTCGGTCAGCCGATGAGGCTCACAGCGCGGGCGATGACGAGGGCGAGGATCACGAACCCGCCGAACGATTCGAGGGACATCAGCAGCTTCGACCGGGCCGTCAGCGGCATGGTGTCCGTCGGGCTGAAGGCCATCGAGTTGGAGAGCGAGAAGTAGAAGTAGTCGACGTAGCTCGCCGTCCAATCGCTCTTGCCCGAGGAACCGGCCGCGACCTCGTCGATGGTGTCGTCATCCTCGTCCTGCGGGAAGCGGAAGTCGGCTCTCGGCAGGTCGCTGCGCTTGACCATCGTGCGCACGACCGGGCCGCCACGATCGATCTCCCAGTACAGCAGGGCGAAGCCGATGACATTGGCGACCCAGACCTGCAGCGCTGACTGCAGGAGCGAGGGGCCCTCCTCGGAGCCGCCGACCAACAGCAGCACGAGTGACACGATGGTGATCTGGTTGGACAGCACGACGACGATGGCCAGTGCCAGCGAGAGGGTGCGCGACCAGCGGGTCTGACGGGTCAGATGGTGCGGATTGATGGCGATCAGCGGGATGAGCAGCAGGATCCCGATCGCGACGGTGACGTAGCGCTGCACTGTGATCAGGTCGTTGGGAAGGGCGCCGTAAAGGGCCAGCGCGACCACGAGGGCGAAGACGGCCGGCCAGCGGTGCTCGATCCGCGCCGTACGCGTCGAGTGCTGGGTGATCGTCGACGGCTTCGGCATCAGGCGAGTCTATGACTGCAACGGATGGGCCGGTCGTCGGCATCCGAATGTCGACGGAGGGCTTGACAGACCTCGTCAGGCGAGGATGTTCACGGCCCGGGCGATGACCAGTGCGAGGATCACGAAGCTGCCGAAGGCCTGCAGGAGATTGAGCAGCTTGAAGCGGTGCGAGAGCGGCATCGCGTCGGTCGCGCTGTACGCCATCGACGTCGACACCGAGGTGTACAGGTAGTCGATGAAGCTCGGCATCCAGTCCTCGACCTTCGACGAACGCGTGGCCACCTCGGTGACTGCGTCGTCGTCCTCGTCCTGTGGGAATCGGAAGTCGGCGGGTGGGAGCTGGTCGCGAGCGGTGAGGGCGCGGGCGACGGGACCGCCGCGGTCGAGCTCCCAGTAGAGCAGGGCGAAGGCGATCGCGTTGGTGACCCAGACCTGCAGGCTCGACAGCAGGAGCCCGGAGGTATCGCGCGACCCGGCGACGAGGTCGCCGATGAGCGCGACGATCGTCACCTGGTTGGAGGCGACGAGAAGGCACGCCAGCACCAGCCCGATCACCCGGGACCAGCGGGTCTCCTGGTTGAGCCGGCGGGGATTCATGATCACGAGCGGGATCATGAGCAGCAGCGCCAGTCCGATGACCACGAGCCGCTGCTCCGGGAACAACGAGGCGGGGAGAAACGCGTAGAGGGCGAGGGCGAACAGCAACGCCACGGCGACGGGCCAGCGGTTCTCTGTCTGGGTCGTGCGGCTCGGATGGCGCTCCATGGCCGCGAGTCTAGGCGCGCTCCGGTAGAATCGATTCCAGCCTCGCGCGCCGAGGGCCTTTAGCTCAGTTGGTAGAGCGCCACGTTTACACCGTGGATGTCATCGGTTCGAGCCCGGTAGGGCCCACTCCTGTAAGGATTCGATGGATCGAGTCTTCGACGATGACGGCACGACCGTCGCCGGGGAGCCACCCGTCGTCAGGCGCGCGACGGCGACGGATGCTGCCGCCATCGCGGAGGTCTGGCTCGCGTCGTTCACGGCCGCACTGCCGACAGTTCGCCGTGCACACAGCGATGACGAGGTGCACGGGTGGGTGCGTGACACCCTGCTGCCGGAGGCGCAGGTCTGGGTCGCCGACGACGACGCACAGATCGTCGCGATGATGGCGATCGACTCGCGCGACATCGCCGATGGACCGGGAGAGCTCGCACAGCTCTACGTGCTGCCCGACCATCTGGGCCGTGGAATCGGTGGGCGCCTGCTCGCGATCGCCCAGAACGCGAGTCCGGCTGGACTGTCGCTCTGGACCTTCCAGGTCAACACCAGAGCCCGCGGCTTCTACGTGCACCACGGATTCCATGAGGTCGAGTTGACGGATGGCGCTGGTAACGAGGAGCGCGAGCCCGATGTGCGGCTGGTGTGGCTGCCGGAGGCGTAGCGCTCACTCCCTCTGGTGAACCGCTCCGATAGTGTGCGGGGATCGTGACTTCCGCATCCGCTGCCACCACGGCCTCCGCAGGCACGAGCCGTGGCGTTCTCCCCATCGTCGTCGCCGCTCTTCTCTGGGGAACGACCGGGACGGCCGCGCACTTCCTGCCCGACGATGTCAGCCCACTCGCGACGGGTGCGGCGACCATGCTCGTCGGCGGCGTGCTGCTGTTCGCTGTCTCGGCGCGGGGCGCGATCGCGTCCCTCGGCGATCGGCGCAGCGTGGGCTGGCTGCTGCTCGGCTCCCTCGGCGTCTTCGCCTATCCGCTCGCGTTCTACTCCTCGATGCACCTCGCCGGAGTGGCGATCGGCACGGTGGTCTCGCTCGGAGCTGCTCCGGTGTTCGCCGCCGTACTCGAGTTCCTCGTCGACCGCCGTCGTGTCACGCTGCGCTGGGGGATCGCGACGATCGTCGCCGTCGTCGGTGTCGTGTTGTTGGCAGCAGGAGGGGCATCGGGTACTGATGCTGCGGCATCCGTTCCCGGAGTTCTCCTCGGCCTGGTCGCAGCGCTCAGCTACGCGCTGTACACCTTCGCCAGTGAGAAGGCGATCGGCGTCGGCCACGCGTCGCGCTCGGTGATGGGCGCCCTCTTCGGCGTGGGCGCCGTGCTGCTGGCGCCGGTGCTGCTGACGACGGGCGCTCCACTGCTGCAGAGCGGGTCGAGCATCGCCATCACCGCATACCTGGCGCTCGGACCGATGTTCCTGGCGTACCTGCTCTTCGGTGCCGGGTTGCGCTGGGTGCGCAGCAGTACGGCCACGGTCATCACGCTGATCGAGCCTGCCGTCGCGACGGTGCTCGCCGTCGTCATCGTGGGGGAGCGCTTCGATCTGCCGGGCTGGCTCGGCCTGGGCCTCGTGGCCGTCGGCATCCTGCTGCTCGTACTGCCGGTTCGCGGTGCCGCGACCGCTGTGACGGACCCGGGCGCGCCTCGGCTCTGAGCGTCGCGACGATAAGGTTGATCCGTGCCGACTTCCCTCTCCGACGTGCTCCAGGTGGTGCAGGAACTCTGGCCTGTCGAGAACGCGGAATCCTGGGACGCGCCCGGCCTGGTGACGGGTGATCCGGCAGCCCCGATCGAACGGATGCTGCTCGCCGTCGACGCCGTCGGCGCCACCATCGACGAGGCCATAGCCACCGAGAGCGACCTGCTGCTCGTGCACCATCCGCTGTTGCTGCGCGGCGTGACGAGCATCGCCGAGGACCGCTACAAGGGCTCGCTGCTGAGCCGGCTGATCCGCGCGGACTGCGCGCTGCTGGCGGCGCACACGAACGCCGACATCGTCGAGCGCGGCACCAGTGCGGTACTCGCAGATGCGCTCGGTCTGCTCGACGCCTATCCCATCGTTCCCGGAGCTGCGCCCGACACCGGCCTCGGTCGCGTCGGTCGTCTCGCGACGCCGACGACGCTCGGCCGCCTGGCGAGGGCCCTCGCCGAGATCCTGCCCGCCACGGCATCCGGCATCCGCGTGTCGGGAGAATACGACGCGGCCGTGGAGACCATCGCTCTCTGCGGTGGGGCAGGAGACTCGCTGCTCGGGCACCCCGAGGTCACCGCCGCCGACGTCTACATCACGGCAGACCTGCGTCACCACCCGGCATCGGAGTCGCGTGAGCAGGCTGTGCTCGCCGGCCGTGGCCCCGCACTCATCGACGTGTCGCACTGGGCCAGCGAATGGCTCTGGCTCGACGCCGCCGCGGAGCAACTCCGCTCAGCACTTCCGGAGCTCGAGGTGACGGTGAGCGACCTGCGCACCGACCCGTGGGACTTCGTCATCGTCCAGTAATGCATCACCAGAGGAGATCCACGTGAAGGCCACCCCCACGGAGCAGAAGGAACTTCTGCGACTGCAGGCCATCGACACCCGCGTGCAGCAGTTGACCCACCTGCTGGCGAACCTGCCCGAGGACAAGGCACTCGCTGCTCTCGCCTCGAAGTCCGAGGACGTACGCCGTCGCCTGATCGGGGCCGTCGGCGAGCTCGACGACGCCAAACTCGAATTGACACGTCTCGAATCCGACGTGGCCGTAGTCGAGGCGCGCATCGCCCGCGACAACGATCGCGTCCAGCACACAGCATCCGTCAAGGACATCCAGGCGCTCGAGTCGGAACTTCTCGCCCTGCGCAAGCGTCAGGGAGATCTCGAGGAGATCGAGCTCAACGTCATGGAGCGGGTCGAGGACAAGGAGGCCGTCGTCGCCGAGATCGAGAACGAGCGTGCCGTTCTCGCCGACGAGGCCAGCGTCACCACCCAGGAGCGCGATCGGAGCAAGGCCGCCCACGAGGGGACCCGGTCGGAGCTGGCTCGCGACCGCGAAGCCATGTCCGGTGGCATCCCGGAGGACCTGCGCGAGCTGTACGAGAAGCGTCGGGCGCTGAACGGCGGCGTCGGTGCCGCTCTCATGCAGGCGCGCACCTGCATGGGCTGCAACATGTCGCTCACCGGATCCGACCTCGAGACCGTGCGCACGGCGCCGACCGATGAGGTGCTGTTCTGCCCGGACTGCGGGCGCATCCTGGTGCGCACCGAGGAATCGGGCATCTAGCCGCTGCGCTGTAGGCTTGCTCCTCGAGTGGGTCGGCAAGACGGCCGCGTCATCCGTTCTGCGGATGCCGAGGAACGTCCGGGCTCCGCAGAGCAGGGCGGTGGGTAACACCCACCCGGGGTGACCCGCGAGACAGTGCCACAGAGAACAGACCGCCACGGGCTTTGGCCCGCGGTAAGGGTGAAACGGTGGGGTAAGAGCCCACCAGCGGCCGTGGTGACACGGTCGGCTCGGTAAACCTCGCCCGGAGCAAGGTCAGACAGGGAACGATGGGGCTGCTCGTCCCGTTCCCGGGTAGGCCGCTTGAGGGCTGCGGCAACGCAGCTCCTAGAGAGATGGTCGTCCAGCCGGAGTCGCGCAAGCGCCCGGTGAACAGAACCCGGCGTATCAGCCGACCCACTCACTCTCTCGCTTCGCTCGTTCGTTCGCGGGCCGGCTGATGAGCTGTGTCTATTGGCGCCGCTTCGCGCCGCGAGCGACCCACCCGTTCGCTCGGTCGCTCACGACCTACCCGCCCAGCGGATGGGGGCGTCGGGCGCTACTCCTCATCGGGCACGAACCTGTAGCCCATGCCCGACTCCGTCAGCAGGTAGCGCGGATGCGCCGGGTCGGGTTCGAGCTTCTTCCGCAGCTGCGACACGTAGAGCCGCAGGTAGCCGGTGTCGGTGGTGTACTGCGGGCCCCACACCTCGGTGAGCAGCGTCGAGCGCGTGACGAGGCGGCGTGGGTTGCGCACCAGCACCTCGAGCATCTTCCACTCCGTCGGAGTGAGCCGCACGATGGCGGCCTCGGGGGAGGCATCCGTCGTCCGCAGCACCTGATGAGCGGCGAGGTCGACGGTGATGTCACCGAAGCGCACAACGGGTTCATCGCTCAGGGCCGGTGTGCGACGGGTGAGGGCTCTGATGCGCGCCAGGAGTTCATCCACCGCGAACGGCTTCGTCACGTAGTCGTCTGCTCCGGCATCGAGGGCATCGACCTTGTCGGCGGAGTCGACCCGGCCCGATACCACGAGGATGGGCACGGCGCTCCAGCCCCGCACTGCGAGGATGACGTCGATGCCGGTCAGGTGCGGCATGCCGAGATCGAGCACGATGAGGTCCGGATGCTCCGCGGCAGCGACGCTGATCGCCTGGCGTCCATCGTGGGCGACGACGACCTCGTAGCCGTGCGCCGACAGGGTGATGCCGAGCGCCCGCAGGATCTGCGGGTCGTCGTCGGCGATGAGGATCTTCACTCAGGCGTCCTTCGTGTGCGGAGTCGTCAGTGCTGTCTCGGAGTCGTCGGCTCGCGCCGCCTGAAGGCTGATCACCATCGTCAGGCCTCCGCCGGGAGTCGTCTCGGCCTCGAGCGTGCCGCCCATGCCCTCCACGAATCCCTTGGCTATGGCCAGACCCAGGCCGATGCCCGAGAGGTTGTCGGTGTCGCCGAGTCGTTGGAAGGCCACGAAGGCATCGTCGCGCCTCTCGTCGGGGATGCCGGGGCCGTGGTCGATGATGCGCACCTGCACCTTCCCGCCGAACGTGCTCGCCGCGATGAGGGGTGGGGTGTCCTCGGGGGAGTAGCGCAGCGCGTTGGTCACGATGTTCACCATCGCACGTTGCAGCAGCACGGCATCCGCGCGGACGCTCGGAACGTCCTCGGCGACGTCCAGTTCGATCGCGCCCGGTGGCAGCTGCAACTCGTCGAGCACGACGGGCAGAACATCGTCGACATCGACGTCGGTGAGCGTGACCCCCAGCACCCCGGCCTGCACGCGACTCACGTCGAGCAGATTGGTGACCAGGGCCGCGAGCGCATGCAGTGACACCTCGGCGGTGTCGAGGAGGGCGGCGCGGTCATCGTCGTCGAGCCGGATGCCCGGGGAGCGCAGGCTCGTGACGGCGGCGGTCGCCGAGGCGAGTGGGCGGCGAAGGTCGTGGCCGACAGCCGCGAGCAGGGCGGATCGAACCCTGTCGGCAGCGGCCAGCGGTCCGATCTCCTCGGCCGTCGCGGCGAGTCGGGAGTGCTCGAGTCCGGCGGCGATCTGCGCGATGATCACCCCGAGCAGGCGGCGGTCGGCGGCATCCAGGTCGCGGCCGGAGAGCTCCAGCGCCACCCCATCGGCCACGGGCAGCACCGTCACGTGCTCGTCGCGAGCAGCGCTGACGGAACCGACGGCTTCGGCGGGATCCCGGTCGGAATAGAGCACGGTCTCGCCGTCCAGGAGCCGCACCCCGGCGAGCCCGAACGCCTCGCGGGTGCGGGAGACGAGAGCCTCCATGGCGTCGTCACCGCGCAGCACGCTGCCGGCGACAGTGGCGAGTAGTTCCGCCTCACTGGCCCGCCGGCGCGACAGCCGGCTGAGCTTCGCGGACTGATCGACCACGTAGCTCACCAGGGCGGCGACGACGATGAACAGCCCGAGTGCGAGAAGGTGCAGCGGGTCGCTGATGGTGATGCGGAACAGCGGCGCAACGAGGAAGAAGTCCAGGCTCAGTCCCGAGAGCACGGCGGCGAACATCGCCGGCCAGAATCCCCCGATGAGGGCGACGACGACCACGAGCAGTTGATAGCTCAGCACATCGCTCGCCATCGACGCGTCGGTGTGATTGCTCGCCAGCAGCAGGGTGAGCAGCGGACCCACCACCAGAGCCACGGCGAGACCCCAGACGCGGCGACGACGGGTGAGGCCCCCGGTGAGGCGCGGGAGCGTGAAGCGGCCGCCGGCCTGGGCGTGCGAGACGATGTGCACGTCGATGTCGCCCGACTCGCGGATGACGGTCTGGCCGATGCCCTGACCGGTGAGCGCGGCCGTGAGGCGGCTGCGTCGGCTCACGCCGATCACCAATTGCGTGGCATCCGATGCCCGTGCGAAGTCGACGAGTGCGCGGGGCACGTCATCACCGACGACCTGGTGGTACGAACCGCCGAGTTGCTCGACCAGTGCCCGTTGCCGGGCGAGGGATCCCGGATGCGCTTCGCGCAGGCCGTCCTGGCTGACGACATGCACCGCGAGGAGATCGCCGCCGGCCGATCTCGCCGCGATGCGTGCACCGCGGCGCAGCAGGGTCTCGCCCTCGGGCCCACCGGTGAGGGCGACGACGACCCGCTCGCGCGCCTCCCACTTCGCGTCGATGCCCTGCTCAGCCCGGTAGCGCTTCAGCGAACTGTCGACCTCGTCGGCGAGCCAGAGCAGCGCGAGCTCGCGGAGCGCGGTCAGGTTGCCGAGCCGGAAGTAGTTGGACAGGGCCGCATCGATACGGGTGGCCGGATAGACCTGCCCGTCCGAGAGTCTGTCGCGGAGAGCTTGAGGCGCGAGGTCCACGACCTCGATCTGGTCGGCCCCGCGCAGCACGGCGTCAGGGATGGTCTCCCGCTGCACGACGCCGGTGATCTGCTGCACGACGTCGTTGAGCGAGGCGATGTGCTGGATGTTCACGGTCGAGTACACGTTGATTCCGGCGTCGAGGAGCTCGTGCACGTCCTGCCAGCGCTTCTCGTTGCGAGACCCGGGCGCGTTGGTGTGGGCCAGCTCGTCGACGAGCGCGTACTCGGGGTGGCGGGCGAGCACGGCATCGAGGTCCATCTCCTCGAGCAGCAGGCCGCGATGCTCGACCGGCGTGCGAGCCTGCACCTCGAAGCCCGCGAGCATCGCCGCCGTCGCCGCGCGCTCGTGGGTCTCGACGACGGCGACCAGCACGTCCTTGCCGGCATCGACGAGACGGTGGCCCTCTTCGAGCATCGAGTACGTCTTGCCGACGCCCGGTGCTGCACCGAGGAGGACCCTCAACCGACCGCGAGTCACTGGTTACCCGAATCCATCTCTGCCAAGGCGATGTTCAACTGCAGCACGTTCACCGTCGGTTCGCCCAGGTAGCCGAGGTCGCGTCCCTGAATCATAGACTCGACCAGCTTCGACACCTCGGCGACCGGCAGCCCCCGGGCATCCGCCACGCGCTGCTCCTGCAGACGGGCGTAGGCGGGACTGATGTGGGGGTCCAGTCCGGACCCGGATGCTGTCACGGCGTCGGCCGGAATGGCGTCGACGCTCACACCGTCGGCCTTCTCGATCGCCGCTTGACGATCGCCGATCGCAGCGACGAGGTCGTCGTTGTTCGGGCCGAGGTTGCTGCCGCTCGAGGCCGCAGCATCCCAGCCGTCTCCGGCCGCCGACGGGCGGGACTGGAACCACTCGGGCAGGGCGTTGCCGTCGGCATCCGTGTAGTCCTGTCCGATGAGGCTCGAGCCGACGACGCGACCATCGACGCGCACGAGCGAGCCGTTCGCCTGGGCCGGAGCCGCCAGCTGCCCGATGACCGTGATGACGAGGGGGTAGAGCACTCCGAGTAGGAGCGTGAGCACCAGCATCGCGCGGATCGCGACCCAGTACTGGCGGGAGGTTCCGCGGAGGGGAGACATGAGATGAGGTCCTTTGAGATTCAGAAGCCGGGCAGGAGGCTCACGACGAGGTCGATGAGCTTGATGCCGATGAAGGGTGCGATCACGCCGCCGAGTCCGTAGATCAGCAGGTTGCGACCGAGGATCCCCGAGGCGGATGCCGCCCGGTAGCGCACGCCGCGCAGGGCGAGCGGGATGAGGATCACGATGATGATCGCGTTGAAGATCACAGCGGAGAGGATGGCCGAGCCCGGGGAGTGCAGCTGCATGAGGTTGAGCGCCGCGAGCCCTGGGAAGGCCCCGGCGAACATCGCCGGGATGATGGCGAAGTACTTCGCCACGTCGTTCGCGATCGAGAAGGTGGTGAGCGAACCGCGAGTGATGAGCAGCTGCTTGCCGATGCGCACGATGTCGATGAGCTTCGTCGGGTCGGAGTCGAGGTCGACCATGTTGCCGGCCTCCTTCGCGGCCGAGGTGCCCGTGTTCATCGCAACGCCGACATCGGCCTGCGCGAGCGCCGGGGCGTCGTTCGTGCCGTCGCCGGTCATGGCGACGAGGTTGCCGCCCTCCTGCTCGCGCCTGATGAGTGCCATCTTGTCCTCGGGCGTGGCCTCGGCGAGATAGTCGTCGACGCCGGCCTCCGCGGCTATGGCCTTCGCGGTCAGCGGGTTGTCGCCGGTGATCATCACCGTGCGGATGCCCATGCGACGCAGATCGGCGAAGCGCTCGACCAGCCCGGCCTTCACGACGTCCTTCAGGTGGATCACGCCCAGGATGTGCGCTGTGCCGTCGATGCCCCGGGTGGCGACGACGAGGGGCGTTCCGCCCGACTCCGAGACCTGCGTCACGATGCGGTCGAGTTCTGCGACGGTTCCGGATGCCACGGGCCCGGCGGAGCGCACCCACTCGATGGCCATCGACGCCGCGCCCTTGCGCACCTGGTAGCCGTCGGCGTAGTCGACCCCGCTCATCCGTGTCTGCGCGGTGAACGGCACGACCTCGCCCGCCGGGGCGTCGGCGGCGACGGACGCCACGCCCGACGCGGAACCGGCATCCGAAGAGAGGCGGTCGGCCAGGTCGACGACCGACCGCCCTTCAGGTGTCGGGTCGCTCAGCGACGACTCCCTCGCGGCGCGAGCCAGCTCGGCGGCGGCGACTCCCGACACGGGCAGGAACTCCGACGCCTGACGGTTGCCGTAGGTGATCGTGCCGGTCTTGTCGAGCAGCAGCGTCGTGACGTCGCCGGCGGCCTCGACGGCACGGCCGGACATGGCCAGCACGTTGTGCTGCACCAGGCGGTCCATGCCGGCGATGCCGATGGCCGAGAGCAGCGCGCCGATCGTGGTCGGGATGAGGCAGACCAGCAGAGCGACGAGAACGGGCACGCTGGGGGCGGCATCCGAGTATCCCGCGATGGGGCCGATCGTGAGCACGACCACGAGGAAGACTATCGAGAGCGTCGCCAGCAGGATGTTCAGGGCGATCTCGTTCGGCGTCTTCTGCCGTGAGGCGCCCTCGACCAGTCGGATCATCCGGTCGACGAAGGTCTCGCCGGGCTTCGAGGTGATGCGCACGACGATGCGGTCGGAGAGAACCCGCGTTCCGCCGGTGACGGCACTGCGGTCGCCGCCCGACTCGCGGACGACCGGCGCCGACTCGCCGGTGATGGCCGACTCGTCGACCGAGGCTATGCCCCAGACGATGTCGCCGTCGCCCGGGATCAGTTCACCGGCGATGACCACGACGGTGTCACCGAGATGCAGATCGGCGGATGCCGTGGGTTCGACGAGCGCCCCTTCGGCGGCGGCGTCGGTCACGGCGTCGTAGGCGATGACCCTCTGCGCGACGGTGGTGGTGCGCGTGGCCCGCAGGCTCTGCGCCTGCGCCTTGCCGCGGCCCTCGGCCACCGACTCCGCCAGGTTGGCGAAGACGACGGTGAGCCAGAGCCAGATGGCGATCGCGATGGTGAACGACGGTGCCATCTCGGTGCCGCCCGACTGCCGGGAGCCTGCGATGAAGGGCTCGACGATTGCGAGCACCGTGGTGAGGGCGGCGCCCACCTCCACGATGAACATGACGGGATTGCGCCACATCGAGCGCGGGTCGAGCTTGCGCAGGGCGCCGGGGAAGGCGATGACGAGCTGTCGCGCCGAGAACGCGCCGCCGGCGGTCTTCGACGAGGTCGACGGATGCGACGGAGCGGGGGCGGGCATCGGCCCCGGGTTCGGTTCGGTGATGGTGGACATGATCAGTTCAGCCCTTCAGCCAGGGGACCCAGCGCGAGAACGGGGAAGTAGGTGAGTGCCGACACGATCAGGACCGTGCCGAAGAGGAGGCCGACGAACAGCGGCTTGTGCGTCGGCAGGGTCCCGCTCGTCACCGGGACCTTGTCCTGGGCGGCGAGCGAGCCGGCGAGTGCGAGCACGAACAGGATCGGCAGGAAGCGCCCGAGGAACATCGCCACGGCGAGCGCCGTGTTGAACCAGGGCGTGTTCGCCGTGAGACCGGCGAACGCGGAACCGTTGTTGTTGGCGGCCGAGGTGAAGGCGTAGAGCACCTCCGAGTAGCCGTGCAGCCCGGCATTCCAGATCGATGTGCCCTCGACATCCGCTCGCACCGATGGGATGGCGAAGCTGAGCGCCGTGCCGAGAAGCACGAGCGTCGGGGTGATCAGGATGTACAGGCTCGCGAGCTTGATCTCGCGGGTGCCGATCTTCTTGCCGAGGTACTCCGGCGTGCGACCGACCATGAGGCCGGCCAGGAACACCGCGATGATCGCCACGACCAGCAGACCGTAGAGGCCGGCACCGACGCCACCGGGCGCGACCTCGCCGAGCATCATGTTGATCATCGCCATGCCGCCGCCGAGCGGGGTGTACGAGTCGTGCATGGAGTTGACGGCACCAGTCGAGGTGAGGGTGCTCGTCGTGCCGAAGATGGTCGACCCGACGATGCCGAAGCGTTGCTCCTTGCCCTCCATCGCTCCACCGGCGAGGCTCGTCGCCGAGCCGGACCCGGCGAGCTCGAATGCCGTCATGGCCGACACCGACACCAGGAAGAACGCGGCCATCGTCGCGAGGATCGCGTACCCCTGCCGCTTGTCGCCGACCATCGTTCCGAAGGTGCGGGGCAGCGAGAACGGGATGACGAGCATCAGGAAGATCTCGACGAGGTTGGTCCATCCGGTCGGATTCTCGAACGGATGCGCCGAGTTCACGTTGAAGAAGCCGCCGCCGTTGGTTCCGAGAAGCTTGATCGCCTCCTGTGATGCGACAGGGCCGCCGGGGATCGACTGGGCGCCACCGGTCAGCGTGGCGGCATCCGTGTAGTCCGAGACGTTCTGGATCACTCCGCCGATGATGAGCACGACGGCGAAGATCGCGGCGAAGGGAAGCAGGATGCGGATGGTGCCGCGGAACAGGTCCACCCAGAAGTTGCCGATGGTGGAGCTGGACCGGCGCACGAAGCCGCGAACGAGCGCCACCGCCACGGCGATGCCGACGGCCGCCGAGACGAAGTTCTGCACGGCGAGGCCGATCAGCTGCACCGTGTAGCCGACGGTGAGCTCGGGGGAGTACGACTGCCAGTTCGTGTTGGTGACGAAGGAGATGGCGGTGTTGAAGGCGAGGGTCTCGGGCACGGCGGGCAGGCCGAGCGCGTAGGGCAGGAACTCCTGCAGGCGCTGCACGGCATAGACGAGCACGATGCCGACCACCGAGAAGGCGAGGACGCTGCGGAAGTATCTGGGCCAGGCCTGGTCGGAGTCACTCTTCACCCCGATCAGTCTGTACAGGCCGCGCTCGACGGCGAGGTCCTTCGGTGAGGAGAACACGCGGGCCATGTAGTCGCCGAGGGGGCGGTACACGAGACCCAGCAGCAGGCCGAGAGTGGCGAGCTGGAGGAGGAACAGCACGATCGGCGCCATCTAGAAGCGCTCCGGCTTCAGCAGGGCGACCACGAGGTAGGCCAGAGCGGCGACGGCGAGCAGCCCGGCGACGATGTCGACGACGATCACAGCCGCTCCACCCCCCGAGCGATGAGGGTCACGAGCGCTGCGAGCGCGACGATCCCCCCGATGAAGACGATGTCGAGCACGAGGATCTCTTCCGATGAAGTCGATGCGCACGCAATGCCATGCGCAGTGGCTCGGTGGCCACCTGCTTCATAGAACCCTTGTCAGGGGCAGCGGATGCCGGTCCTCACGGCTTCCTCACGGTGAGCGCGGGAACACTCACGGGATCCTCACTCCGAGCGACCGAACTACTCCGCCAGTGAGACGGCGAGCGCCGCAGCGCCCAGGATGCCGGCGTTGTTGCGGTGCACGGCCGGCACGATCGTCGTCTTGAGGTCGAGGTAGGGGAAGAAGTCCTCGTAGTTCTTCGAGACCCCGCCGCCGACCACGAACAGGTCGGGGGTGAACAGCATCTCGAGGTGGCTGTAGTACTTCTGCAGCCGCTTCGCCCAGTGCTTCCAGTCGAGGTCCTCGCGCTCCATGGCGGAGTAAGCGGCCTTCGACTCTGCGTCGTGCCCGTTGAGCTCGAGGTGGCCGAGTTCGGTGTTCGGCACCAGGACGCCGTCGTTGATCAGGGCGGACCCGATGCCGGTGCCGAGGGTCGTCAGCAGCACGACGCCCGGAACGTCCTTGGCGGCTCCGAAGCGCGCCTCGGCGTAGCCGGCCGCATCAGCATCGTTGACGAAGTGGATGTCGCGGCCGAGCTCCTTCTCGAAGAGGGCCTCGGCTTCGAGGCCGATCCACTCCTTCGACACGTTCGCTGCCGACATGGTGCGGCCGTTCTTCACGACGGCGGGGAAGCACACGCCGATCGAGAGGCCGTCGGCGTGCTGCTCGAGCTTGTCGAGGAGCTCCTTCGTCGTTGCGACGATGTCAGCGGGCTCGCCACCCTTCGGTGTGCTGAGCTTGATGCGGTCTGTGACGAGTTCGCCCGTCGACAGGTCGACCACGGCTCCCTTGATGCCCGTACCGCCGATGTCGATGCCGATCGCGTGCTGCGCTGCCATGACAGCAGACTATCGGGACGCCCGGTCGTAAGATCGCAGTATGGCCTCAGACCTCGAGCACAAGTACTGGTACAACATGAAGACCGGCGCCGTCGAGCACGGATTCGAGTCGGCGTCGTCTGATCGCGTCGGCCCGTTCGACACCCACGCCGAGGCCGAGCATGCTCTCGAGAAGCTGCGCGAGAACAGCGCGAAGTGGGCCGAGGACGACGCGGCGGAGAACCGCTAGGCGCTCACCCCGCTGATCGGGCCCGACGGAGTCGGCCGCGTGTCGAGATCACCGCCCGCGAGCGCGTCAGTCGTAGCTGTGCTCCGGCGCCGGGTACACGCCGGACTCGACATCGGCGCGGTACTGCGTGACGGCGTCGAAGAGCACTGTGCGCACGTCGGCGTACTGCCTGACGAACTTGGGCACACGGCCGTCGCTCATCCCGGCGAAGTCGGTCCAGACCAGCAACTGGCCGTCGACGTCAGGGCCGGCTCCGACGCCGATCGTCGGGATGGACAGCTGCTCGGTGACCTTCGCCGCTATAGCCGACGGCACCATCTCGAGCACGACCGCGAACGCACCGGCATCCTGCACGGCGTGGGCGTCCTCGAGCAACTGCTTCGCGCCGCTGCCGCGTCCCTGGATGATGTGCCCGCCCAGCCCGTGCTCGCTCTGCGGGGTGAATCCGATGTGCGCCATCACCGGGATGCCGGCTCCGACGATGCGGCGGATCTGCTTGTAGCTGCGCACGCCGCCCTCGAGCTTGACGGCGTGGGCGCCGGTCTCCTTCATGAAGCGCACCGCTGTGTGCAGGGCCTCGTCGGGACCGGTCTCATAGGAACCGAACGGCATGTCGGCCACCACGAGCGCGCGCGACGCGGCATGCGCCACGGCCCGGGTCAACGGGATCAGCTCGTCGACAGTCACCGGAAGAGTGGTGTCGTAGCCGAACACGTTGTTGCCGGCACTGTCGCCGACCAGCAGGAAGTCGATCCCGGCCTGGTCGAAGATGCGGGCGGTGAGCTGGTCGTAACTCGTCAATCCCGTGATCGGGATGCCGTTCGCCTTGGCGTTCTGGAAGTGCCTCGTGCGGACGCGCCGCGGACCCGAGGTCGTTCCGCCGCCGTAGGGATTGGTCTCCTCGGAAGGCTGCTCTGGCATGTCATCGAGTCTAACGACGTCAAGTCGCACCGTTGGTCGATAGTCTGAGGACGTCTAGGAAAGGGCACGGATGGATAAGCAGCGCGACTTCGTTCTTCGCACTATCGAGGAGCGGGGAGTCAAGTTCATCCGCTTGTGGTTCACCGATGTCGTCGGCACCCTCAAGTCGGTCGCCATCGCACCAGCCGAGGTCGAGGGAGCCTTCGCCGAGGGCCTCGGGTTCGACGGCTCGGCGATCGAGGGCCTCACCCGCACCTTCGAGTCGGACCTGCTGGCGCATCCGGACCCCACGACGTTCCAGATCCTGCCGTGGCGGGGTGACGTCGATCCGACCGCCCGCATGTTCTGCGACATCACGACGCCCGACGGACTGCCCGCTGTCGCCGATCCGCGCAACGTCCTGAAGCGCACCCTCGCGAAGGCGGCCGACCGCGGTTTCACCTTCTACACGCACCCCGAGATCGAGTTCTACCTGCTCAAGTCGTCGAAGTACGGCGAGAACGGCCCGGAGCCCGTCGACAGCGCCGGCTACTTCGACAACGTTCCCGGCGGCACGGCGCACGACTTCCGTCGTCGCTCGGTGCGCATGCTCGAAGACCTGGGCATCTCGGTCGAGTTCAGCCACCACGAAGCCGGCCCCGGGCAGAACGAGATCGACCTGCGCTACGCGGACGCCCTCACCACCGCCGACAACGTCATGACCTTCCGCACTGTCATCAAGGAGGTGGCGATCGAGCAGGGCGTCTACGCGACCTTCATGCCGAAGCCGTTCTCCGACAAGCCCGGATCCGGCATGCACACCCACATGTCGCTGTTCGAGGGCGACGCCAACGCCTTCTACGAAGCCGGTGCGCAGTACCAGCTCTCCAAGACCGGCCGGCACTTCATCGCGGGCCTCCTGCGCCACGCGCCGGAGATCACCGCCGTCACCAACCAGTTCGTGAACTCGTACAAGCGCCTGTGGGGCGGGGGAGAGGCCCCGAGCTTCGTGTGCTGGGGGCACAACAACAGGTCGGCGCTCATCCGCGTTCCGCTCTACAAGCCCAACAAGGGCCAGAGTGCACGCGTGGAGTACCGCGCCATCGACTCGGCGGCGAACCCCTACCTCGCCTACTCGCTCATCCTCGCAGCCGGGCTCAAGGGCATCGAAGAGGGCTACGAGCTCCCGCCGGAGGCCGAGGACAACGTCTGGGGACTCTCCGACACCGAGCGACGGGCGCTGGGCTACAACGCGCTGCCCGCCAGCCTCGACCACGCGGTGTCGCTCATGGAGGACTCCGAGCTCGTCGCCGAGACGCTGGGCGAGCAGGTGTTCAACTACGTTCTCCGTAACAAGCGCGAGGAGTGGGCGGACTACCGCACGCAGGTCACCCCCTACGAGCTGCGCACCAATCTCGAGATCCTCTGACCCGCTGACGGATGCCGGAACAGCGCTTCACCCTCACTGAACTCGCGCGCGTCGGATTCTCCGACCTGAGCTCGGCGGCAGATGACCTCGCCGAGCTCGCCCGGGTGACCGGCGTCGACGCGCGCGAACTCCTCCCGGTGTTCGCGCGCGCGGCATCGCCGGATGCGGCTCTCGGGGGCGGTCTCGCTCTCACGCGGCAGGCTCCGGATGCCGTGCGGGGCGTGCTGCAGAAGACCGATGCGGCCGTGCGCCTGGTCGGCCTGCTCGGTGCCTCCACGGGCTTCCGCGAGTTCTTCCTGCGGCGCCCGGAGCAGCTCGTGGCCTTCTCGACGGCGCTCGGCGTGCTGCCGACGGCGGAGGAGCTGCGCGGAGACCTGGTGGCGATCGCGACTGACGGCGTCGGCGCTGATCCCGCCGGCGACGAGGCGGCCTGGACCCGGTTGCGCATCCGTTACCGCACCTGGCTCGCCCGCATCGCCTCATTCGACCTGGAGCAGGCCGACCCCGTCGCGGGCCTCGATGCTGTGGCGTCCTGCCTGTCCGACCTCGCCGCGGCGGCGCTCGAGGCCTCCCTCGCGGTCGCCCGCCTCGCCGTCGCCCGCGCACCGGGCTCCCCGGCAGCGCCCGGCACCTTCCCGGCATCCGAGGTCGATGACACCCTGCTCACGATCATCGGCATGGGCAAGGCTGGCGCCGCCGAGCTCAACTACCTCAGCGACGTCGACGTGATCTTCGTGGCCGCGGCCGCGGACGGCTCGGAGCTCGAGACCGGACGCGCCGTCGACATCGCGACCCGGCTCGCCATGCTCACCATCCGGGGTATCGACGGCATCGGGAGCGAGCCCGGCCTGTGGGAGGTCGATCCGAACCTGCGGCCTGAGGGCAAGGACGGCGCTCTCGTGCGATCGCTGGATTCGCATCTGGCGTACTACGAGCGCTGGGCGAAGAACTGGGAGTTCCAGGCGCTCCTGAAGGCGCGTCCGCTGGCCGGCGACGTGGGGCTCGGGGATCGCTATATCGCCGGCATCGCCCCGAAGGTGTGGACCAGCGCCTCACGCGAGGGTTTCGTGGCGTCGGTCCAGGCCATGCGCGAACGGGTGACGGCCAACATCCCCGACGACGAGGTCGACCTGCAGCTCAAGCTCGGGCCCGGCGGCCTGCGCGACATCGAGTTCACCGTGCAGCTGCTGCAGCTGGTGCACGGCCAGGACGACGCGTCTGTGCGCGCCGCCGGCACGTTGCCGGCTCTGGCCGCTCTCGCCGAGAACGGCTACATCGGACGGGTCGAGGGCGCTGAGTTCGCCCAGGACTACCGGATGCTGCGCCTCATGGAACACCGCATCCAGCTGCGGCAGCTCGCCAGGACGCACCTGATGCCCCGCGACCCCGACGACCGGCGGGCCATCGCCCGCGCCACCGGACTAGCGAACAGCGCCGAGGCCCTCACCACGCTCTGGGCCGACCTCAAGCACCGCGTGCGCGGCCTGCACGAGCGCCTGTTCTACAGGCCGCTGCTCTCCGCCGTCGCGTCGATCCCGGCCGATGGTCGCGCCCTCACCAGCGCCGAGGCGGAGGCGCGTCTCGCGGCCATCGGCTTCCGCGACCCCCACGGCGCCCTCGCCCACATCGCCGCGCTCACCTCGGGGGTGTCCCGACGCTCCACCATCCAGCGCCACTTGGTTCCCGTCATGCTGCAGTGGTTCTCGGAGGGAGCTGACCCTGACTACGGCCTGCTCGCCTTCAGGCGCCTCAGCGACAGCCTCGGATCGACCTACTGGTACCTCCGCATGCTCCGGGATTCCTCGGGCGCAGCCCAGCGCCTGACGCGTGTCCTGTCGAGCTCGCGTTTCGTCGGCGAGCTGCTCGACCGCATCCCAGAGTCCGTTGCCTGGCTCGAGGACCTCGAGGAGCTGCGCCCGCGCTTTCTCGCCTCGCTGCAGGACGAGACCGCCGCAGTCCTGGCCCGCCACGGCTCGGCCGACACCGCTGCAGGGGTGCTCCGCTCCATGCGTCGGCGTGAGGTGCTGCGCCTGGCCTTCGCCTCCATCCTCGACGTCTGCACCGTCGAAGAGCTCGGCCGGGCCCTCGCCGACGTCACCGCCAATCACATCGACGGCGTTCTCGCCGCAGCCCGCGGCACCGAGGATGACGGCATCGAGTTCGCCATCATCGCCATGGGACGCTTCGGAGGACGCGAGCTCGGCTTCGGGTCCGATGCCGACGTGCTCTACGTGCACCGTGCGACGACGGTCGAGCCCGACAAGGCCCAACAGCGTGCTCAGTTCCTCGTCTCGGAGCTCAAGCGCCTCACCGAGGAGGCGATCCTCCCGCTCGACCTCGACGTCGACCTGCGGCCCGAGGGCAAGAACGGTCCGATGACCCGGTCACTCGAGTCGTACCGGGCGTACTACGCCCGTTGGTCACTCACCTGGGAGGCTCAGGCGCTGCTGCGTGCCCGACCCATCGCGGGCGATGCGGCCCTTCGCACCGAGTTCGAAGAGATGGCGGCCCCCGTGCGCTATCCCGCCGAACTCGGCGAGCTCGACGTTCGGGAGGTCCGGCGCATCAAGGCTCGCGTCGAGAACGAGCGACTGCCGCAGGGCGCCGACCCCACCCGCCACCTCAAGCTCGGCCGCGGATCCCTCAGCGACGTCGAGTGGCTGGTGCAGCTCCTCCAGCTGCAGCACGCGCACGCCAACCCCGCCCTGCGTACGCCGTCGACCCTCGAAGCCCTCGCGCGGGCGACGGATGCCGACCTCATCGGCAGCGCGGATGCCGAGACTCTGCGCGCAGCCTGGATCTTCGCGTCGCGCGCCCGTTCCGCCATGACGCTGTGGCTGAACAAGACGGCCGACGTGCTGCCCAGCGACCGCATCCAGCTCGACGGGGTCGCCCGTATCCTCGCCTATCCGCCCGGATCCTCGACCCAGCTCGAACAGGACTACCTGGCCGCCACCCGGCGCGCCCGCGCCGTCTTCGAGCGCCTGTTCTACGGCTTCGCCGACACGGCTCCGCCCACGACAGGCTGATCGGCCCTCAGTGGCCCTTCGTCGGCGCCCTTGATGACCCAGTAGACGACGGCGAGCGACAGCACGCCGACGACGGGACCGAGGAAGGACCCGAACGGTGTGCCGAGTGGCGCGAAGCCGACGGCGAACACCGAGACGTCCCAGAGTCCGTGCAGCGCCATCGCCCAGATCAGGGATCCGGTGGTGCGCCGCAGGATATAGAAGGCCGTGCCTGACATCGCAGCGAGTCCGGCCTGCGCCAGCGAATTCGACAGAGGTGCGCCGAGCGCGGCATTGACCAGGTGCATCCCGCCGAACAGCAGCGTGGTCAGCAGCCATGCCCACACCTCGGGAAGCCGGGAGCGGAACGAGGTGAGAACGAGGCCGCGCGACATCAGCTCCTCGCAGAATCCGACGAACACCCCCAGCGCGATCAGCGACAACACGAACGAGGCATCGAACTTCGTCCAGTCGGTCGTGAAGAGGTTGACGATGGCGGCCAAGAACATGATGATCGGCACGAAGATCGGCCAGGTGTGGTGGGAGCGCTTCCGCTCGAACAACGCGGGTCGCCACCAGCCGAGCAACGACGTCGTGATGGCGAGAAGAACGGCGGCTATCGACAGGTCGAGAACCGCACCGCGCCAGGTGCTCTCGGCGGACGTCCCGATCTTGGGGAAGGGAACGCCGCTGAGCGTCGTGACGAGGTAGATCACGAACACGTAGCCGATGAAGATGGCGAAGCCGATCCAGACACGGGGTTTCACTCGCATTGCGCAGGGCCTTCCAGTCGATGGGCGTTCGGATTCACGCTATCGGCGCGGAACCTGGTGAGCAAAGTCTGAGAACTGCGCGGCGTCCCTCAAGACGAGAACGAGCCGCACCCCCGAAGGGATGCGGCCCGAAGCCGTCGCCAGCGCTGACTACACGCCGTAGTAGAGCTCGAACTCGAAGGGGTGCGGACGCTGCGCGAGCGGCTTGATCTCCTTCTCGCGCTTGTAGTCGATCCACGTCTCGATGAGCTCGGGAGTGAAGACGCCACCGGCGAGCAGGAAGTCGTGGTCGGCCTCGAGAGCGTCGAGAGCAGCACCCAGCGAAGCCGGAACCTGCGGGATGTTCTTGGCCTCCTCGGGCGGGAGCTCGTAGAGGTCCTTGTCGACGGGCTCGTGCGGCTCGATGCGGTTCTTGATTCCGTCGAGGCCGGCCATCAGCTGCGCGGCGAAGGCGAGGTACGGGTTGCCCGAGGCATCCGGAGCGCGGAACTCGATGCGCTTGGCCTTCGGGTTCGTTCCGGTGATCGGGATGCGGATCGAGGCTGAGCGGTTACCGGCCGAGTAGACCAGGTTGACCGGGGCCTCGAAGCCGGGAACCAGGCGGTGGTAGGAGTTCACCGTGGGGTTAGTGAAAGCCAGGACGGCCGGGGCGTGCTTGAGCAGGCCGCCGATGTACCAGCGCGCCAGGTCGGAGAGTCCGCCGTAGCCGGCCTCGTCGTAGAACAGCGGCTTGCCGTCGTTCCAGAGCGACTGGTGCGTGTGCATGCCCGATCCGTTGTCACCGAAGAGCGGCTTCGGCATGAACGTGGCGGTCTTGCCCCACTGCTCGGCGGTGTTCTTGACGATGTACTTGAACTTCAGGATGTCGTCGGCCGCGTGCACCATCGTGTCGAAGCGGTAGTTGATCTCCTGCTGGCCACCGGTGCCCACCTCGTGGTGCGAGCGCTCGAGGATGAGGCCGGCGTCGATGAGCTTGAGCGAGATGTCGTCGCGCAGGTCAGCCGTCTTGTCGACGGGGGAGACGGGGAAGTAGCCGCCCTTGTAGGGCGTCTTGTTGGCGAGGTTTCCGCCCTCCTCCTTGCGGCCGGAGTTCCAGGCGCCTTCCTCGGAGTCGACCGAGTAGAAGCTCGAGTACTGGTTCACCTCGTAGCGCACGTCGTCGAAGATGTAGAACTCGGCCTCGGGGGCGAAGAAGGCGGTGTCGGCGATGCCGGTGGAGGCGAGGTACTTCTCGGCCTTCTTGGCAACCTGGCGCGGGTCCTTCGAGTAGATCTCGCCGTTGCGCGGGTTGTAGATGTCGAAGACCATGATGAGCGTGCGCTCGACGCGGAACTGGTCGACGTAGGCCGTCGTCACGTCGGGGATGAGCTGCATGTCGGACTCGTGGATGTTCGCGAAGCCGCGGATCGACGACCCGTCGAACAGCTGGCCGACGGTGAAGAACTCCTCGTCGACGGTCGACGCCGGGATGTTGAAGTGCTGCTGCACTCCCGGGAGGTCGGTGAAACGGATGTCGAGGAACTTGACGTCTGTCTCCTTGATGAATGCGAGAACTTCAGACGAGTCTTTGAACATGTAGGACTTCTCCTAGGACTGGAACCGATGGCTGCACAGCGCAACTGTTCTTGAGGGTATTGGGAGGCCGTTTCCCTGCAATGTCGCAAATGTTTCTGGCATGTTACGGCCGTGCCGTCTCATTAGACTCGTGGAGTGAGCACCCCCGCGTCAAATCCCCGCACCTTCGGCGACCTCGCCCCGAGCGGCTATCCGGGTGAGCGCCTCGGGCTCCCGCGTGATGGATCCCGATCGGTCGCGCGCGTCGGTCGGCGGCTCATCGCGCTCCTCATCGACTGGGGGAGCGCCATGCTCATCAGCCTGCTCTTCGCCAGCTACAACTCGTTCACCTACACCTGGGTGACGCCGGTGGTGTTCGCCGTGCTGCAGATCGTCTTCATCCCCACCATCGGCGGAAGCGTCGGCCATCGCCTGCTCGGCATGCGGGTCGTCGCCATCGCCGGCGGATGGGTGGGGGTCTGGCGCCCCATCGTCCGCTCGATCCTGCTGACCATCGTGCTGCCGGCGCTCGTCTGGGACTCGGACCAGCGCGGCTTCCACGACAAGATCGCCGGGACGGTGCTGCTGCGCGTCTGAGCGGATGCCCGTCGGGCAGACGCCGCGTCTCAGGCGCGTCGCTGCGCGCGCACCTTGTTCGGGTCGATGCCCTTCGGAATGGGCAGGCCGGCCTTCGACATCGAGGTCAGGCGGTTGTTCACGGCGAGCACCTCGGCTTTGGTGAGCTTCGGCTTGATCTTGACGAGCGAGCGCGAGAGCTTGTGCAGGGGGACGGCATTGGCATCCGGCCCCACCGAGATCGTGGAGATCGGCACGTTGGGAACGACCTTGCCGACCTTGCGCTTCTCGTCATCGAGCATGCGCTGCGTGCGGCTGATCGGGCCCTCGCTGATGAGCACGACGCCACCGCGGCCGACGGCGCGGTAGACGGCGTCGTGGGTCTTTCCGTTCACTGAGACGGGCATCTCGCTGCCGACCCAGCCGCGACGGAGGGAGCTGCGCAACACGGCGCCAACAGCACCGGGCTGGCCTTCGATCTGCGAGTAGGCGGCCTTCTCGGCGCGACGGCCGAGCACGACCAGGGCGATCAGGAGGCCACCGAGCACACCGGCGATGATCCAGAGCGCGATGGTGAATCCGTTGCCGTCACCGAGCCAGAGCGCGAAGCCGAGCCCGACGATGACGGGTGCGAGGAAGCCGAGGAGCATGATCCACACGGCGTTCGAATCGTAGCGACGGGTCATCTGGAAGACCTGCCACATCTGCTTGAAGCGACCGGGTTCCTTCGGAGTGGACGACGTGTCCGACTTGCGTGCCATGGGTCAAGGATACCGAGTCCGGCGGCCCCCTCGTGACGGATCGTGAGACCGCCTGGACGAACTGGTTCGGGCGACCGGCGAGGCGGCCGTCCGGGTGGGGCCGAAGCCCGGCCTGCGCGACTGGTCCGGACGTGTGGGGCTCCTCCCCGGGCAGGATGGCGGAGCGTGCTCCCGCATCCTGACTCGTCCGCTGCAGCCCGTGCGTGGAACGCTGGATCGTTGAGTCATGACACGAGACGACCCACCACGACTCGCCGGCTACAGGGTGCTGCGACGTCTCGGCTCTGGTCGACGCGCTGAAGTGCATCTCGGACACGCCGGCGACGCCGCGGACGACACCGCAGATCGCACCGTCGCGCTGAAGGTCTTCCCCGCGGCCGGTGCGGAGACCTCCGGCACCGACATCGCCGTTCTCGGCACTGTGACCGCCGTGTGCATCCCGCGACTGCTCGACGTCGCGACGCTTCGCGATGTGGGTGTCTGCCTCGTGCTCGAACGCCTGGAAGGGCCGACGCTCTCCGGCTGGCTGACAGCCGAGCGACGCCCGCATCCCGGCGAACTCGTCACTGTGGTCGGCGCCGTGATCGGGACCGTGGCTGCGGCCAGGGCGGCCGGGTGGACCCTGGGTGAGCTTGTGGCCTCGTCGATCCGATTCGATCGAGTGGGCCGTCCGGTGTTCACGTCGTTCTCGGGCGCACAGCAGCTGTCCCGACCGGATGCGGCTGACGCTTCCGCTCGCACAGCCGGCGACGAGCTTCGCCTCGAACTCCACCAGCTCGGCGACTTCATCGCTGACGTGCTCGCCCTGGCCAGGCATGCCGACCCGGGATTCCTCGCCTGGCTGCGGCAACAGGAGGCGACCAGGCCGCTCACCGATCGGCTGCCGGAGCTGGAGGCGCGCGTCTTCGACTGGGCGCCGGCGCGGCCCGTCATTCTCGGCGCCGTCTCGGCCGAGGCTCCATCGGGGGTTCCTCTTCGCCTGGCGCCCCGCAACCAGGACGGCACGACGATCGCCCATGGCGAGACCGACGACGGCGACGCCGCTTCGAAGCCGATCCTCCGACTTCTGCGGGGCCACGTCGGCTCGCTGCACCCCGCGCGCCTCCGAGCTGGCGTTGGCGCGTTCGTCGGGCGGCACCGACGCCCCACCATCCTGGCGGGAGTACTCGTCATCGGGGCGGCCGGGGCGATGCTGACGCTGGTGCCACCCGCCGCGGCGGGAGACGCTCCGCAACCGAGCGCGGATCGCGCAGTGTCGTCATCCGCCGCTCCGACGCCTCCGACCACCACGGATGCCGCCGTGCCGAAGTCGGATCCGGCCATCGCGGCTGATGATCCGGTTGCTGCGGCGTCGGCGCTGCTGACGGCTCGGGCATTGTGCCTGCGCCTGGAGGACGCCGACTGCCTGGCCGCCGTCGACCAGGCCGGTTCGCCGATCGATGAGGCCGACCGTCACGCGCTGGCGGTCGGCGACGTGCCGCCTTCTCTCCCGCCGGCTGACGGGATCATCCTGACCGGGCGCACGGGAGATGCGGCGATGGTCTCCCTGCCGGAAGCGACAGGGGAGACGACACCGGCCTCGCTCCTTCTGATGAAGGGCGAGGCCGGCTGGCGCTTGCGCGAGGTGTTCGAGGGTTGAACCCTAGATGCCGAGGTCGCCCTCGAAGTCGCCGGCCTCGAGGCGGTTCTTGACCGCGGTGAGGTAGCGAGCGGCATCCGCACCATCGACGATGCGGTGATCGTACGAGAGCGCGAGGTAGACGATCGAGCGGATGGCGATGGCATCCACGCCGTCCTGACTCACGACGGTGGGCTCCTTGACGACGATGCCCGTGCCGAGGATGGCCGACTGGGGCAGGAACACGACGGGAGTGTCGAACAGGGCGCCACGCGAACCGGTGTTGGTCAGCGTGAACGTTCCGCCGGCCAGCTCGTCGGGCTTCAGCTTGTTGTCGCGAGTGCGTCCGGCGAGGTCGGCGATCTGAGCGGCGAAGCCGGCGAGGTCGAGGGCCGCGGCGTCCTTGATGACCGGGGTCAGCAGGCCACGCTCGGTGTCGACGGCGATGGCGAGGTTCTCGTGACCCGGGTAGACGATGGAGTCACCGTCGACGGTCGAGTTGATGATCGGGAACGCCTGCAGAGCCTCGACCGACGCGAGGGCGAAGAACGGCAGGAAGGAGAGCTTCTGGCCGGTCTTCTGCTGGAACTCGCCCTTGACCTTGTCGCGCAGCTGGGCGACGCGGGTGACGTCCACCTTCACGACGGTGGTGAGCTGGGCCGTCTGCTGCATGGAGGCGACGGCGCGCTCGGCCACGACCTTGCGAAGGCGCGTCATCGGCACGCTGGTTCCACGGAGCGGGGAGACCGCGAGGGCCGGTGCCGCGGGAGCGGATACGGCGCCGGAGGCTGCGGAGAGCACGTCCTGCTTGCGGATGCGGCCGCCGACACCGGTTCCGGTGACGGTGGACAGGTCGACGCCCTGCTCGTTCGCGAGCTTGCGCACGATCGGGGTGACGTAGCCGCCACCCGAGTGCGAGCCGGAGGCAGCGGGAGCCGGAGCGGCGGGGGCGGCGGCGGGCGCAGGAGTTGCGGCGGGTGCAGGAGCGGCAGCGGGTGCAGGAGCGGCAGGCGCTGCAGCGGCGGGGGCCGGAGCAGGTGCGGGAGCCTCGGCGGCCGGTGCCGCAGCGGGGACCGGAGCGGGCGCTGCAGGAGCCGGTGCGACCGGAGCCTCGGCAGCCGGGGCCGGAGCCTCGGCCTCGACGGGAACCTCGGTCGACGGAGCTTCAGCGGCCGGAGCTGCTTCAGCGGCCGGAGCTGCTTCAGCCGCCGGAGCAGCCTCAGCGGCCGGGGCCTCTGCGGGAGCGTCGCCGCCACCCGATCCGTCCCCGATGGTCACGAGGGCGGTTCCGACCTCGACCGTCTCGTCCTCCTGCACCAGGATCGATTCGATCACACCGGCGATCGGCGAGGGGATCTCGGTGTCGACCTTGTCGGTCGAGACCTCGAGCAGCGGCTCGTCGACCTCGACGCGGTCGCCCACGTTCTTGAGCCAGCGGGTGACCGTTCCCTCGGTGACACTCTCTCCGAGTGCCGGGAGGCTGACGGATTCGCTCATGCGATTGTCTCCTTCACAAGCTTTTCTTTGCTTGGTAGCTTATTGCGTTCTGGTCGGCCGAGGCCGTGAGTGGTCGTGCGTTCTTATCGGGCGGGGCCGCTGTCGGCCCTGGTGACCCGCAGATCAGATGGCGTGCAGCGGCTTTCCGGCGAGCATGAGGAAGGCCTCGCCGAGTGCCTCGTTCTGTGTGGGGTGCGCGTGCACCAGAGGAGCGATGTCCTCGGGGTACGCCTCCCAGTTCACGGCGAGCTGTGCCTCGCCGATGAGCTCGCCGACGCGGGCGCCGATCATGTGCACGCCGACGATGGGGCCGTCGTTCAGCCGAACGACCTTGACCGATCCCGTGGTGCCGATGATGTGGCTCTTGCCGTTGCCGCCGAGGCTGTAGTCGTAGCTCGTCACCTGGTCGGCACCGAACTTCTCCTTGGCCTTGGCCTCGCCGTAGCCCACCGACGCGATCTCGGGGTCGCAGTAGGTGACCTTCGGGATGTTGACGTCCTCGACCACGATCGGGTTGAGGCCGGCGATCTCCTCGGCGACGAAGATGCCCTGCTGGAAGCTACGGTGCGCGAGCTGCAGGCCGGGAACGATGTCGCCGAGAGCGTAGACGCCGGGAACGTTTGTGGCGAGGCGCTCGTTGGCGATGACGAAGCCGCGGTCCATGGTGATGCCGACCTCGTCGTAGCCGAGCCCCGCCGTGACGGGGCCTCGTCCGACGGCGACGAGCAGCAGCTCGGCGTCGAAGGTCTTGCCGTCCTCGAGCGTCACGACTACGCCCTCGTCGTTCTGGGTCACGCTCTGGAAACGCACACCGAGGGAGAAGTTGATGCCGCGCTTGCGGAACGCACGCTCGAGCTGCTTCGACACCGACTCGTCCTCGTTCGGTGCGAGGTGCGGGAGGGCCTCGATGACGGTGACGTCGGCGCCGTAGGACTTCCAGACGCTGGCGAACTCGACGCCGATGACGCCGCCGCCGAGCACGGCGACCTTCTTGGGCACGTAGTCGAGCTCGAGCGCCTGCTCGCTCGTGATCACGCGACCGCCGATCTCGAGGCCGGGCAGCGAGCGGGAGTACGACCCCGTGGCGAGCACGATGTGCTTGCCCGTGATCGTGTCGTCGCCGACTTGGATCGTCGTGGGGGAGGTGAGCTTGCCCTCGCCGGCGATCGTCGTGATGCCGCGAGCCTTGACCAGGCCCTGGAGGCCCTTGTACTTGCTGTCGACGATGCCCTGGCGGTAGGCCGTGACGGCGGTCATGTCGATGCCGTCGAAGGTCGTCTTCACGCCGTACTTCGCCGACTCACGCGAGTAGTCGGCCACCTCGGCCGAGTGCAGCAGGGCCTTGGTCGGGATGCAACCGCGGTGCAGGCAGGTGCCACCGACCTTGTCCTTCTCGATCATGGCGACGGTGAAGCCGAGCTGGACCGCTCGCAGCGCGGTTGCGTATCCACCGCTTCCTCCACCCAGAACGACAATGTCAAACGTCTGCTCCGACACGCAGCTACTCCCTTGATTTCGAGACCTGTGTAAGGACGTGCAAGATCGGCTGCCCGGCATCCGGTTGGGAGCTCATGGAGACGATCGCGGGCAAGCGCGAAAACTTGCCTCTAAGAGCGTACTACTTGCGCGCGAACGACTCCGCCAGCGCGAGCAGCGTGCGGACCGATACGCCGGTGGCGCCGGGACCATTGAAGCTGTAGAGCTTGCCCTCGTTCAGCGCTGCACCCGCGATGTCCAGGTGCGCCCACGGAATCGTGCTCTCGCCGTCGGCCGTGGAACCGATGAAGTCCTTGAGGAACGCTGCGGCCAGCATCATGCCGGCTGCAGTGTCCCCGGGCGTGGCGTTCTTGATGTCTGCGACGCCGGAGTCGAGGCGCGCGCGCAGCTCCTCCGGGATGGGCATCGGCCAGAACGGCTCGGCGACGGCTCGCGAAGCCTCGAGGACCCGCTCCACGAGCCCGTCCTCGCCCATGACGGCCGAGTACCGGTGTCCGAGCGCGACGACCTGAGCTCCGGTGAGCGTGGCGACGTCGACGATGGCGTCCGGGTGTTCCTCGGAGGCCGCGACCAGGCCGTCGGCCATCACGAGCCGACCCTCGGCATCGGTGTTCACGACCTCGACGGTGGTTCCGCCGCGGATGCTCAGGACGTCGTTGGGCCGCACGGCGTTGCCCGACGGCATGTTCTCGGCAAGGCAGAGCCAGCCGGTCAAGCGGACCGGCACCCCGGTGCGGGCCGCAGCGATGATGACCGCGAGCACGTTCGCGGCGCCGGCCATGTCGCTCTTCATCCCGATCATCGGCACCGGGGGCTTCAGCGAGAGTCCGCCTGTGTCGAAGGTGATGCCCTTGCCGACGATGGCGAGGTGCTTCGAGGCAGCGGCGGGGGAGTAGGCGAGCTTCACGAGGCGGGGCGGCCGCACCGAGCCCTGTCCGACGCCGAGGATGCCGCCGAAGCCGTCGGCGGCGAGCTGGTTCTCATCCCAGACGGTCACCTCGATGGGCAGTTCGCCGATGGCCTCGCCGGCGAGGTCGACGAAGGTCTCGGGGTAGAGGTCGGACGGGGGAGCGTTCACGAGGTCGCGCACCAGGTTCACGCCGTCGGCGACGGCGACGATCCGTGCCTGCTCGGTGTCGTCGGGGACGGATGCCGTGTGCACGGCGATGCTCGACGCCGGGGTCTTGGTCTTCTCGAGGGAGGCGTGGCGGTAGGCGGTGTAGGCGTAGGCGCCGAGGAGTGCGCCCTCTGCGAGGGCGGCGGCCTCTGCCGCGTCGGCAGTGGGGATGGCGAAGGCGAGAGTCTCGACGCCCGTCAGCTGACGGGCGGCGGAGCCGGCGGCGGCGCGGAGGCCCGCGGCATCCGTTGCCCGTCCGAGGCCGACGATGGCGATCGACTTCGCAGCACCGACGGTGTCGACCGTGCGCACCACCTGGTCGCTGCCGCCCGTCACCCCGAGGGCGTCAAGGTGCTCGGCGATGGCGGCATAGGCGGGATCGGCGACGAGTTCGACGGAGCCGTCGACCGATCTGGCGCCGATGACGACGACGTCGACGACGGCCTCGGTGGCGGGCTCGGACGAGAAGGACAGGGCAGCGGAAGTCATGCTCCGATCGTACGGGGCGGCTGTTCGCTCTCGGCGTCGTCGCTGAGGAGCGGCTGGGGGAAGTGCACGGTGGGCGTCGCCGTAGCATTGAGGGATGCGTGATCCCCGTGGCCTGTACGAGCTGACTCCGGATGCCTCCGGCGTCCCCGAGGGCCTGCACCTCGTGGCCGGGCTGACCGGTTTCGCCGACGCCGGGAGCGCCGTGTCGCAGTTCACGGCTCACATCCTCGAGTCGCTCGACACCGTCACGATCGCCGAGTTCGATGCCGACATCCTGCTGGACTACCGCGCTCGCCGTCCGATCGTGACCTTCGACGAGGATCACCTCACGGCCTATGAGCCCTCCCGCCTGACGCTGTCACTCGCCCGCGACGAGCTCGGCCAGCCGTTCCTTCTCCTCACCGGCTTCGAGCCCGATTTCCAGTGGGAGAGGTTCGCGGCGGCAGTGCTCGACATCGTCGACAGGTTCGCGGTCAGCACCACCACTTGGGTCCACGCGATCCCGATGCCCGTGCCGCACACGCGTCCCATCCGCGTGACGGTGAGTGGAAATCGCACCGACCTGATCGAGGCGATGTCGATCTGGCGCCCGCGCACGCAGGTTCCGGCGACGGCCCTGCACCTGGTGGAGTACCGCCTCCAGGAGCGCGGAGACTCCGTCGTCGGCTTCGTGCTGCTGATCCCGCACTATCTCGCCGATACCGAGTATCCCCTCGCCGCCATCACGGCACTGGAGTCCGTGAGCGCCGCGACCGGCCGCATCTTCCCCACCGACAGCCTGCGCGAGCAGGGTCGCGATTTCGTCGGCCGCCTGGCCGAGCAGATGGGCGAGAACGGCGAATTGGCCAAGCTCGTGTCCAACCTCGAGGAACGTCACGACAGCTACATGGAGGGCACGACGCTGCACTCCCCGTTGACAGACTCGGACGGAGAGGTTCCGAGCGCCGACGACATCGCCGAGGAACTCGAGAAGTTCCTGGCCTTCCGCCGCGACCGCGAGGATCCGCCGACGGCGCTGTGACCGCCATCCGCCGACCACGGCGGATCGCTGGCGTAGGGTCTATGCAGTGAACTCCCGACGCTCGTGGTTCGTCTTCGGTGTCGGAGCGTTCCTGTACCTGGCCGCTGTGCTGCAGCGCACCTCCCTCGGCGTCGCCGGGGTGGCCGCGGCCGACAGGTTCGACGTGACGGCATCCGCCCTGTCGACGCTGGCCGTCGTGCAGATCGCCGTCTACGCGGCCATGCAGATCCCCGTCGGCGTGCTGATCGACCGCTTCGGACCACGCACCCTCATGCTGACGGGGACCGCCGTGATGGTCGTCGGGCAATGCGTCGTCGCTTTCGCTCCCAGCCTCACCGTCGCAGTCGTGGGCCGCATCCTCGTGGGAGCCGGCGACGCCACGGTCTTCGTGTCGCTCATCAGACTGGTGAGTTCCTGGTTCAGCGGGCGCATCGTGCCGCAGTTGTCCCAATGGGTGGGGAACATCGGCCAGCTCGGCCAGGTGCTCTCCGCGCTTCCCTTCGCCTGGCTGCTGCGCAACGAGGGCTGGACGACGGCCTTCGTGTCGGCCGCGTCGGTCTCCGCCCTCGGACTCCTGCTCGGGTTCATAGCACTGAGGGACCGTCCCGCTGGTGCCGCCGACGAGCACCGCGCGACGAACATCCGTGTGGCGGTCCGGCAACTCGTGGAGGCGTTCCGGCGGCCGGGCACCCAGCTGGGGTTCTGGTCGCACTTCGTGACGCAGTCTTCAGGCACCGTCTTCAGCCTGTTCTGGGGGTTCCCGTTCCTGGTCTTCGGACTGGGATACGACCAGCAGACCGCGGCAGAGCTGTTATTGCTCCTCGTCGGGGCGGGAATCGTGACCGGTCCGTTCCTCGGAATCCTGACCGCCCGCTACCCGCTGCGCCGCTCCAACATCGTGCTGGGCATCGTCGCGGCCATGGGAGTGGCGTGGGGCGTCCTGCTGCTGTGGCCGGGGCAACCACCGATCGCCGTCGTCATGGCGATGCTCGTCGTCATCGGCGTCGGAGGTCCCGGTTCGCTGATCGGGTTCGACTTCGCCCGCACCTTCAACCCGATCCGCAGTCTCGGCGCTGCCAACGGAGTCGTCAACGTCGGCGGGTTCCTCGCCAGCTTCGTGCTGATCTTCCTGATCGGCATCCTTCTGGACGTCCAGGATGCCGTCCGCCTGGGCAGCGGCGGATCGAGCGACCTCTATTCTCTGGAGTCGTTCCGCTGGGCCTTCGCCGTGCAGTACGTGGTGGTCGGCATCGGGGTCGGCTTCCTCCTGGACGCCCGTCGCCGCACGCGTCGGAGGGTGTTCGCCGACGAGGGAATAGAGGTGGGCCCCATCTGGGTTTCATTGGTGCAGGCCTGGAAGCACCGCGGGGATCGCCGATAGGCGAGTGCTCCTAATAAACCGTGCAATAATTGTCAATAGGACCCGTTCATCTCCGGGCACCCCCAGTTCGATCCGCTCGCGGCGAGCACCGGGGGAGCACTTCGGACTTGACATGGGTCCTAGTAATGTCCATTTTCGGCCACGACCGGATGCCTCAGGCATCCGGATGCGGCCACTCGGGGGAAGTCGTCACCGGCGTCCCTCCCTGTGAGAGGTGTTCGAATGCCAACCACGAAGTCCGCCGCGGCCACAGCCGCGACCGAGGAGACGGAAACCGTCGCCTCGACCCCCACGACCACTGCAGCTGCGAAGAAGACGACCGCGGCTGCAGCGAAGACCACGACGGCCGCTCCGAAGAAGGCGCCGGCCAAGAAGACCACCGGCCCGGCAGCCGCTCCCGCCAAGCGCGCCACGACGCGCTCCAAGGCGAAGGCCGCCGAAGGCGAGCCTGAGGACGGCGAGGAGGTCGTCGTCGACGATGCCGTCGCCGAGACGCCCGACGCGCCCGCAAAGGATGACGCCGACGACTTCGAGGACGACGAGACCAAGCCCGTCGCCACTGTCGAGCCGCTCCCGACCGGCGCCCTGCGCCTCTCGCTCGTCGATGACGAGGATGACGTCCCCGTCTACTCCTCGGCGATCACCGGCGCCACCGCCGACCCCGTCAAGGACTACCTGAAGCAGATCGGAAAGGTCGCGTTGTTGAACGCGGCCGAAGAGGTCGAGCTCGCCATGCGCATCGAGGCCGGCCTGTTCGCCGAGGAGAAGCTCTCCCACCTCAGCGAGGTCGAGAAGAAGTCCTCTCTCGGCCGCGAGCTGCAGTGGGTCGCGAAGGACGGCGCCCGCGCCAAGAGCCACCTGCTCGGAGCGAACCTCCGCCTCGTCGTCTCCCTCGCCAAGCGCTACACCGGCCGCGGGATGCAGTTCCTCGACCTGATCCAGGAAGGCAACCTGGGCCTCATCCGTGCCGTCGAGAAGTTCGACTACACCAAGGGCTTCAAGTTCTCGACCTACGCCACCTGGTGGATCCGTCAGGCGATCACCCGCGCCATGGCCGATCAGGCCCGCACCATCCGCATCCCCGTGCACATGGTCGAGGTCATCAACAAGCTGGCCCGCGTGCAGCGCCAGATGCTGCAGGACCTGGGCCGCGAGCCCACGCCCGAGGAGCTCAGCCGCGAGCTCGACATGACCCCCGAGAAGGTCATCGAGGTGCAGAAGTACGGTCGCGAGCCGATCTCGCTGCACACGCCTCTCGGTGAGGACGGCGACAGCGAGTTCGGTGACCTCATCGAGGACACCGAAGCCGTCGTTCCCGCCGACGCCGTGGGCTTCACGATGCTGCAGAAGCAGCTCGAGAGCCTCCTCGATTCGCTCTCCGAGCGCGAGGCCGGCGTGATCCGCATGCGCTTCGGCCTGGGCGACGGCATGCCGAAGACCCTGGACCAGATCGGCGACACCTTCGGAGTGACGCGTGAGCGCATCCGTCAGATCGAGTCGAAGACCATGGCGAAGCTCCGCCACCCGTCGCGCTCGCAGTCGCTGCGCGACTACCTCGAGTAAGCCACCGATCGTGCGGTACGTGCCGGCGATCGCCATCGGTCGCACGGTCAGGACCCTCGCGCGGCTGCGCAAGCCGGGCGGCGGTTCGGCCGTGCCCGGCCTGGTGGTCAACAAGGTCGCTCCCGGCTACCTCGCGACGACCCTCAACTCGTTCCGCGACGGGCTTGTCATAGTCTCCGGATCGAGCGGCAAGTCGACGACGACGAAGATGCTCGTCGCCATCCTGCGCGCCCACGACAGGTCGGTGTTCACGAATCCGTCGACGGCGAACATCTCGCAGGGACTCACCTCGGCACTGCTGGAGGAGGCCGACCTCCAGGGGCGCATCCGCCGCGACATCGCCGTGCTCGAGATGGACGAGGGCCATGGAGCGCTCATCGCTCCGCGCCTCTCGCCGCGCGTCGTCGCACTCACCAACGTGATGGTGGACCAGATCGATCGCTTCCACGACTCCGAGATGGTCGCGACCATGCTGACGGCCATCGCCAGCAGGGCGACGGATGCCGTGGTCGTCAACGCCGACGACGACTACCTCGTCGAACTGGCGGCAGGCGTCCCCGCCGGCGTCAAGGTCGAGCGCTTCGGCGTGACGGCAGCCGTCCTGGACGGCGCCCCGCACGGCCTCGGCCATGCCCGGCTGGCCCCGGAACGACTGAACGACTCCGCAGGCATCGTCGTGGCCGCAGTGTCGGGCCGCACCTCGACGATGCTCATCGACGGCGACGAGCACACAGTCGGTCTCCCGGCGCGTGGGGTCCACTACGCGACTGATGCTGCCGCCGCCCTCAGCACGGCGCGGGCCGTGCTCGGCGCCGGCTTCGATGTGGACGCCGCCGTGGCGGCAGTCGCCTCGATCCCGCCGGTCTTCGGGCGTGGCGAGGTCGTCGAGGTGCGGGGCCAACAGGTGGAGTTCGTCCTGGTGCAGAACCCGGCCAGCTACCAGCTGAACGTCGACACCCTGGAACCCGGAGCGCCCGTTCTGTTCGCCATCGGATCCGATGTGCGCGATCCGTCCTACTTCTGGCCCGTCGACACCTCCAGGGTCGGCC
Organism: Leifsonia sp. Leaf264; assembly: GCF_001422325.1. Lineage (GTDB taxonomy): Bacteria > Actinomycetota > Actinomycetes > Actinomycetales > Microbacteriaceae > Orlajensenia. The sequence continues at coordinate 61,707 of NZ_LMMR01000001.1, read as the reverse complement.
GTGTGGACATCGTCTCTGGCTCCAAGGCCTGGGAACTCGCCCTCCAGCTCAGCTACGACGGCGTGGAGATCGACCGGGTCGAGACCGACCTGGGTCGCGCCGTCGACGACTTCCTCGCTCTTCCGCAGCCTGCCACCGGCGTCAAGACCATCGTGTTCTCGGCCGACTCGATGCGGCGCACCCGTGCCCATCTCGACTTGACCGCGTCGGAGGAGCAGTCATGAGCGAACCGCTCAACATCGTCATCGCCGTGATCGCGCCGAGTCTCCTGAACACCAACGGGGATTCGGAGAACGCCAGGGTGCTCGCCCGTCGGGCCGACTGGGCGGGCGCGAACGCGACAGTCGTCGACGTCGAGTCCGCCGCCGACCTGCCGGAATACGTCGACGCCGTGATCATCGGCTCGGGCTCGGACTCGGCGCTGACGCCGGCTCGCGACCTCCTGCTGAGCATCCAGGAGCCGCTGCGCGTCTGGGCCACTGCCGGCGTCCCGATCCTGGCCGTGGGAACGGGCTGGGAGCTGATCAGCTGGGGTGTCGAACGCGCCATCGGCGGTGTCGTCGATGGCCTCGGCATCCTGCCCGGTCGTGGCGTGCCGCGCGCCGAACGCGTGAGCGGCGACCTCGTGCTCTCCAGTCGCTTCGGACGCATCGTCGGCTTCGAGAACCACGCGCGCGACTACGTCGGCGCCGAGGGCTCGCCGCTCGGACGAGTCGTCAGCGGCAGCGGCAACGGGCGCGACTCCTCGCAGGAGGGCGTCGTGATGGGTGACGTGATCGGGACGCACCTGCATGGTCCGGTGCTGGCCAAGAACCCTGTGCTCGCCGATCACCTGCTGACCACGATCTTCGAGCGCCGCGGCCAGGTGTACGCGCGTGGCGAGCGGGCGGCATCCGTCGACGACTACGCGCAGGCGGCCCGCACCCAGATCCTCGAGTCCCTCGGCCTCGACGTCGACTGATCGGTCGAGGCAGCCTCAACGAGAAGAGCCGCCCTGATGCGATGCATCGGGGCGGCTCTCGTCGTGATGGTCGGTGACGGCGCTGCTCAGTTCTCGAGGAGTCGCGAGGACTCGTCGTGCCAGCTGTGGGCGATCGACGCCAGCTTCTCCTGGTGCTTCCGGCCGTGGTGTGCGCAGAACAGCAATTCGCCACTGCTCACGACGACGCGGATGTAGGCCTGGGCACCGCATGCATCGCAGCGGTCGAGGGCCGTCAACTGGTGGGCCGTCTCGAGTTCATCGACGGCACCGCTCGGGGTAACGATCTGTGACATGACTGACCCTCCTTTTCGTATCGACCTGAAGATCCGTGACTCAATGTAAACACGCACTGCAGCCGATTCCGCTGTCATGCCCCTGCATTTCGCTCAGCGCGTACGGATTGTGACCTTTCTCACGGTCGGGTGTCAGGTCGGGCCGATCGGCCCACGCGAACTAGGCTTGACCGACGTGAGCAGTGACTATTCCGCCCGGCACCTGTCTGTCCTCGAAGGCCTCGAGGCCGTGCGCAAACGCCCCGGCATGTACATCGGATCCACGGATTCGCGCGGCCTCATGCACTGCCTCTGGGAGATCATCGACAACTCGGTCGACGAGGCGCTCGGAGGGCACGGCTCCGAGATCGACGTGACCCTGCATCCGGATTCCAGCGTCGAGGTCCGGGACCGGGCCCGCGGCATCCCCGTCGACATCGAGCCCAAGACCGGCCTGTCCGGCGTCGAGGTGGTCTTCACCAAACTGCATGCCGGCGGCAAGTTCGGCTCGGGTTCCTACGCGGCCTCGGGCGGCCTGCACGGCGTCGGAGCCTCCGTCGTCAACGCCCTCTCCGAGCGCCTCGACGTCGAGGTCGATCGCGACGGCAAGACCTATGCCATGTCCTTCCACCGTGGTGAGCCGGGCCTGTTCGCCGACTCGGGCGACACCAAGAGCCCCGATGCGCCGTTCACCCCGTTCGAGAAGACCAGCGAACTGCGCGTCGTCGGCAAGGTGAAGAAGGGTGTCACCGGTACCCGCATCCGTTACTGGGCCGATCGCCAGATCTTCACGAAGGGTGCCGACTTCCAGACCGAGGAGCTCCTCGGGCGAGCCAGGCAGACGGCGTTCCTCGTGCCTGGACTCGGCATCAGGGTCACGGACGAGCGCGGCTTCGAACCGCACACCGACGAGTTCAAGTTCGACGGCGGCATCTCGGAGTTCGTCGAGCACCTCGCTCCCGACGCACCCCTCACAGACACCTGGCGACTCTCGGGCACCGGGACCTTCACCGAGACGGTGCCCGTGCTGAGCGATGCCGGGGCGATGATCCCGACGGAACTGCAGCGCGAATGCACCGTCGACATCGCCCTGCGCTGGGGAACCGGCTACGACACCGTTATGCGCAGCTTCGTCAACATCATCTCGACGCCGAAGGGCGGGTCGCACCAGGCCGGTTTCGATGCCGGCATGCTGAAGTTCCTGCGCCAGCAGGTCGAGCTGAACGCCCGTCGCCTGAAGGCCGGAAACGACAAGCTGGAGAAGGACGACATCTTCGCCGGTCTCACGGCGGTTCTCACGGTGCGCCTGCCCGAGCCGCAGTTCGAGGGCCAGACCAAGGAGGTGCTCGGCACGCCGGCCGTGCGCGCCATCGTGGCGAATGTGGTCGCGAAGTCCATGGCCGAGCGCTACGCGTCGACGAAGCGCGACGACAAGGCGCAGTCGGCCCTGCTGCTCGACAAGGTCGTCGCCGAGATGAAGTCACGCATCTCCGCTCGCGCCCACAAGGAGACCCAGCGCCGGAAGAACGCCCTCGAGAGCTCGTCGCTTCCGGCCAAGCTCGTGGACTGCCGTTCCAACGACGTCGCCCAGAGCGAGCTCTTCATCGTGGAGGGCGACTCCGCGCTCGGCACGGCCAAGCTGGCGCGCGACAGCGAGCACCAGGCCCTCCTGCCCATCCGGGGCAAGATCCTCAACGTGCAGAAGGCCAGCGTCGCCGACATGCTGGGCAACGCCGAGTGCGCGTCGATCATCCAGGTGATCGGAGCCGGATCCGGGCGCAGCTTCGATCTAGAGACGGCCCGCTACGGCAAGGTGATCATCATGAGCGACGCCGACGTCGACGGCGCGCACATCCGGACCCTGCTGCTCACCCTCTTCTTCCGCTACATGCGCCCGATGATCGAGAACGGTCGGGTGTTCGCCGCGGTTCCGCCACTGCACCGCGTCGTCATCATGAACCCCGGTTCCAAGCCCAACGAGACGCTGTACACCTACTCGGAGGCCGAACTGCAGAAGGTCCTCTCCGCGCTCGGCAAGCAGGGCCGGAAGTACCAGGATCCGATCCAGCGCTACAAGGGACTGGGCGAGATGGATGCCGACCAACTGGCGACAACGACGATGGATCGCAAGCACCGCACCCTCCGCCGGGTCAACGTCTCCGACGCCGAGAACGCCGGTCGTGTGTTCGAGCTGCTGATGGGCAACGACGTGGCACCGCGCAAGGAGTTCATCGTCGACAGCTCCGACCGTCTCTCGCGCGAGAGCATCGACGCCTAGCTTTCCCGCCCGCGCGCCATTTCGCGGGGTTCTGCGCCCGCTCTCATGGCGCAGAACGCCAGGAAATGGCGCGCGAGGGCACTTGGCTCGAAGCGTCGCGCGGCGTACGGTCGGTCGCATGGCCGACTTCACAGCTCACGCCGATGCCTTCATTGCTGCCTCGCCGCAGGAGGTCTGGGATGTCATCACGAGTGCGGAGCCGCATCCGGAGATCCTCGCCGGTGCCCGCATCGTCACGGACTGGGCTCTCGGCGCCCAGATCCGCTGGATCGGCGAGTGGGAGGGGAAGACGTTCGAGGACCACGGTCGAGTCCTGGAGGTCGAGGAGCCATATCGGCTGGTCGTGACCCATTTCAGTCCGATGTCGGGGCAGGCCGACGTGCCCGAGAACTACCACACGCTGCGCTACGAGCTCCTTGCCGTGGATGGCGGCACCCGGGTCGAACTCGATCAGGACAACAATCCGACGGCCGAGGCTGCCGAGCACTCCGCCGAGAACTGGCGTGACATGCTCGACGGCGTCAGGACCGTCGTCGAGCGCTCGACGACAGCCCCGCCCCGCTAGCTGATCGTTGTGCCGATAGCCCCGATGACGGCTTCGACGGGGGTGCCGGATGCGTCACGCTTGGCGCCGGCCTCCGGAAGGGTCCGCGCTGAGCCGTCGGCCCCCACGGCCAGGGGGTCTCGACCGACCCAGGCCAGGGAGAGAGCGCCTTCGCCCTTGAGGAAGCGCTGGGCACGAACGCCACCCGTCGCGCGCCCCTTGGCGGGGAACTCGTCGAAGGCGCTCACCTTGGCCGTGCCGGGGTCGGTGCCGAGCAGGGTCTCGCTGCCTGTCGCAACGGTGGCGACGACGACGTCTGCGAGCTGGTCCGTCGGGACCGAGGTGAAGTGGATGACAGTGGCGTCCGCACCGAGGTTGATGCCGGCCATCCCACCGGCCGGGCAGCCCTGCGGGCGCACGGATGCGGCGGGGAAGCGCAGCAGCTGCGCATCCGTCGCCACGAAGACCAGTTCGTCGGTCTCCGCACCCTGGACGGCACCGACGACCTCGTCGCCCTTCTTCAGCGAGATCACCTCGAAGTCGGGGCGGCTGGGGTACGCGCCGGTCGCGACGCGCTTGACGACGCCCTGCTTGGTACCGAGGGCGATCGAGTCCTCGCTGGTGAGCGAGACCAGGGCCAGCACCTTCTCGCCGCGATCACTGAGCGCCAGGTAGTCGCCGACCTTCACGCCGGCGCCGAGCTGCACCGATGTCTCGGGCAGCACGGGAAGGTCGACGGGGGAGAAGCGCACCAGCCGGCCGCGGTTGGTGACGGCTCCGATCTCGGTGCGACTCGTGGTGTCGATGCTCGAGAGCAGGGCATCGTGCTTGCTGCGTCGGCGCTGGCGCACCGGACCGGCCGGGGCATCCTCGTCGCGGGCCACGAGGTCGACACGCGCGATCCGGCCGGTAGCGCTCAGGTACACCCGGCACGGCGCGTCAGCGACCTCGAGGATCGCAGCGGCGCGCTTGGCAGCGGCGCCGGCGATGCTGGGCTTCGCCTCGGTCAGCAGGGTGCGGCGCGGCGTGCCGAAGCGGTCGGCGATCTCGGCGAGTTCGTCGGAGACGAGCGAGCGGATGCGGGCGTCGCTGGCCAGCAGCGTCTCGAGCTCGGCGATCTCCGCCCGCAGCTTGTCGCGCTCGGTCTCGAGTTCGATGCGCGAGAACTTCGTGAGCCGGCGCAGTCGCAGTTCGAGTATGTACTCGGCCTGCAGGTGGGTGAGGTCGAACACGTCCATGAGGCGAGTGCGTGCCTGCTCGGTCTCGTCGCTCGTGCGGATGACCTGGATCACCTCGTCGATGTCGAGGATCGCGACGAGCAGACCCTCGACGAGGTGCAGGCGTTCGCGTCGGCGGTCGAGGCGGTAGCGCGAACGGCGCGTCACCACAAGAACACGGTGCTCGACGTAGACGACGAGCAGCTCGCGCAGGCCGAGGGTGCGCGGCCCGCCGTCCACAAGGGCGACGGCGTTGATGTTGAAGGAGTCCTCGAGGGGTGTGAGGCGGTAGAGCTGCTCGAGCACTGCGTCGGGGCTGAAGCCGGTCTTGATGCCGATCACGAGGCGGAGGCCGTTCGTGCGGTCGGTCAGGTCGGTGACATCCGAGATCCCGCTGATCTTCTTGGCGTTGACGCCGTCCTTGATCTTCTCGATGACCTTCTCAGGTCCGACGAGGTAGGGGAGCTCGGTGATGATCAGGCCGGTCTTGCGTGCAGTGATCGACTCCACCCGCACCTTTGCCCGGGTCTTGAAGCTGCCGCGGCCTGTCGCGTACGCGTCTCGCACTCCCGCGAGGCCGGCGATGGTTCCGCCCGTGGGGAGGTCGGGGCCCGGCACGAACTCCATCAGGTCGTCGAGGGTGGCGTCAGGATGCGCCAGGAGGTGCCTGGCTGCTCCGACGACCTCGATGAGGTTGTGCGGCGCCATGTTCGTCGCCATGCCTACGGCGATGCCGCTGGCCCCGTTCACGAGGAGATTCGGGTAGGCCGCGGGCAGCACGTCGGGCTGCGTCAGCTGGTTGTCGTAGTTGGGCACGAAGTCCACGACGTCCTCGTCGAGGCCGTCGGTCATCGCGAGGGCAGTGGCCGCCAGGCGCGCCTCCGTGTAGCGCGAGGCGGCCGGACCGTCGTCGAGCGAGCCGAAGTTGCCGTGGCCGTCGATGAGCGGCACCCGCAGTGTGAACGCCTGCGCCATGCGCACGAGGGCGTCGTAGATGGCGGTGTCGCCGTGCGGATGCAGCTTGCCCATGACCTCGCCGACGACGCGCGCCGACTTCACGTGGCCGCGGTCTGGACGCAGCCCCATCTCGCTCATCTGGTAGAGGATGCGGCGCTGAACGGGCTTCAGCCCGTCACGCGCGTCGGGGAGGGCCCGCGAGTAGATGACGGAGTAGGCGTATTCGAGGAAGGAGCCCTGCATCTCGGTGGCGACGTCGACGTCTTCGATGCGTTCGACCGACTCGGTCTCGGGTGTGGAGTTCTGGCGCGGCGTCATCCGTTGTTTCTCGTCTGGTGGTGCTCGTTCTGGGGCCTCGTCGTCGCGGAACAGCTGGACCGTCCTGTGCGAGACTGAGCGCGATGCCCATGGTACCTTCACCCGAAACCGGCGCTCCGCGCCTTGCCGACGTTCTGGCAAGTTGCCGCGCGAGCATCACCGGAGAGGCGAATCCGCTCGGGCTTCCCGCCGTCGATCACGCCGTCGTGCTCCTGGTCGACGGCCTCGGGACGGCGAACCTGCGGGCCTCCGGGGGCCACGCCCGGTTCCTCTCGTCGCGGCTGACCAAGAAGTCGTCGCTTCCGGGCGTCTTCCCGGCCACGACGGCCGTCGGACTCGGATCGCTCTGCACCGGAGCACCGTCCGGAGCGCACGGACTCGTGGGCTACCGCGTGCTCGACGCGGCGAACGATCGCGTCGTCAATCAGCTCAGCGGATGGGACGGCTCGATGCGTCCAGCCAGCTGGCAGCCGCTGCCGACGCAGTTCGAGCTGGCGGCCGGGTCCGGGATCCCCGCATTCGCGATAGGTCCTGCCCGGTATGCGGACTCCGGGCTCAGCCAGGCGTTGCTCCGCGGTGCCGAGTACGTGCCGGCCGGCACGATCGCCGCGCGGTTCGAGGCGGCGCTGCGCGTCATCGCGGAGACCGATCGCGCGCTGGTCTACGTCTACGTGCCCGAGCTCGACATGGCGGCCCACGCCCGAGGCTGGCTCTCCGACAAGTGGATCGGCGAACTCGAGGCCCTGGACTCCGAGGCGTCGCGCTTCGCCGCGGCCCTGCCGGCGACGACTGGCCTCGTCGTCACGGCCGACCACGGCGTCGTCGACGTCCCGGCTGACAGGCACGTGCTCTTCGACACGGCCCCTCAACTCATCGCCGGCGTGCGTCACGTCGGAGGCGACCCGCGCTGCCTCTATCTCTACCTGGAACCGGATCCCGCACCGGATGCCGCCGATGTGCTCGCCGCGGCCTGGCGCGACTCCGAGGGCGACCGAGCGTGGGTGTACACCCGCGATGAGGCCGTCACGGCCGGGCTCTTCGGCGTCGTCGATCCGGCAGTTCTGCCGCGGATCGGCGACGTCATCGTCGCCGCCCGCAAGCTGATCGCGTACTACGACTCCAGGGAGACGAACCTCGCCCCGCGGGCGATGGTCGGCCAGCACGGCTCGCTCACCGACGAGGAGTCCCGGGTGCCCTGCCTGCGCGTCGGCGCGTACGCCTGACCCCGCTCGGGCTGCTTCAACGACGAAGGCCGCATCCGAGAGTCTCGGACACGGCCTTCAGATCGTGGAATCTCAGCTGGGGTACGCCCCACGAGCGACCTGGGCCTTCGGCAGGCGCATGAAGCGCATCTGCAGCGCACGCATCGCCGAGTACCAGCGCACCTTCTCGACCTTGTCTGCACCGAACTTCGCGGCGAGGCGCTTGGTCAGGCTGAAGCCGAGGATGATCGAGTCGATCACGGCGATGAGGAAGAAGCCCCACAGCGCGAAGATGCCGTACATCTGGATCTCGTAGCTGGGCACGAAGGTGAGCACGATCACGAGTGCCATCACGGGGAGCATGAACTCGCCGATGTTGAACCTGGCGTCGACGTAGTCGCGGGCGTAACGCTTCTGCGGACCGCGGTCGCGCATCGGAAGGTAGCGGTCGTCGCCGGCAGCCATGCCCGCGCGCTGCTTCTCACGAGCCTCGGCGGCCTTCACCTTGGCCTGACGAGACGCCTCCTTGCGGTTGTCGGAGACGAGTGGACGCTTGCGTGCAGCCTCCTGCTCCTTGCGCGTCGGCGTCGGGGCACCCTTGCCCTGGCTCGTCGCGGAGGAGGTCAGACGGGCCGCGGTCTCGTCGACGGTCTCGGTCACGGGTTCGGCGCCCTGAGGCGCGGTTTGCTTGGCCACATCAAATCCTTGGTATCGGTAGGAGTCCAGAGTACCCGCTGAAGCTGGGGGAGCGGCGTGCCGAACGCGACGCGTGCCCCGGTTGCGGGGGCGCGGGCCACGCGGCGGCGCCGATAGCTTGGCGACTGCATCCGTTGACTTTCGACGGATGCAGGGGGATGCGGTTCCGCTGCTCGCGGCGCGGCACCTTCTGCACACCAACTTCCTGCCCCTACCTGGAGGTCACCTTCGTGCTGTTCCGCCGCCTGTCCGCGTTCGTGATCACTGCAGCTCTCGTCGTCGCCGGCCTGGTGGCGATACCGGCCGCCGCCCAGGCCGTCGTGCCGGACACGCCCGACGTGTCAGGCCTCGCCGCGCGCCCCATCGACGACACGAACACGACGTTCCAGCTCTCGTGGGCGCCAGTGGCCGGCGCGCTCGGCTACAGCGTGAGCCTCACGACCGCTGCGGATGCCGCTGCGCCCGCGACAGTGCTCACCAGTTACACGAACAGCGTCACCACGACGGCGTTCCTCGCGACAGCGGGGAACGTGTCGACCGAGCAGACGGTGTTCTGGCGGGTCGCCGCCTACGGGCAGAGCGGCACCGCGACGACACTCGCGGCGGCCCAGCTGAGCCCGTACTCCGGGTTCTCCTCGTTCACGCGCGCGGCCATCGGCGCTCCGACCCCGACGTCGCCGCTGGGATCCATCGACGAACCGACGTCCATCGTCTACCCCGAAGCGGTGACCTTCGCCTGGGAACCGGTCGCCGGCGCCCAGTCGTACACGGTGTCGTACTCCCAGAGCGCTTCGTTCGCCTCCGGCGTCACGTCGGCCACCACGACCGGAACGACCCTGACGCCCACGACCCTGCTGTCCCGTGACGGCGTCTGGTACTGGCGGGTGACAGCGACCATCGTCGCCTATGCGTTCTCCAGCACGACCCAGACGACCCAGGTGACGACCTCATCCGCGGTGCAGGCCTTCACCGTCACGTGGGACGACCTGACGACCGGGGACGACGAGTCGCAGCCCGTGCTGCTGAGCCAGCAGGACGTCGACACCACCACCGATGTGCTGAGCGACCCCATCCTGACGTGGACACCCGTCTCCGGCGCCGCGTCGTACCGGGTGCAACTCGGGAACGCCAAGCAGAACGGCGTGATCACCAGTCCCAAGACGTTCACCACGTACGGCACCACCTTCGTTCCGACCACCCTGCTCGCCGATCAGGACTGGTACTGGCAGGTCACCGCCCTGGACAGCGCGGGGAACGCTGGTACGCCGTCGGCGATCAAGAGGTTCCAGAAGGCCTGGGGCGCTCAGACCGCGTCGACCGCTCCGACGTTGACCGGCGTCGCGGCTCCTGTAGCCGTCACGGGCGGATCCACTCTCGCGACCCCGGAGACGTACCCGATCGACCGCCTTGAACTGTCGTGGAACGGGATAGCCCGCGCCTCGAAGTACCTCGTCTCCGTGTACACAGTGAAGGCAGGCGTTCCGGGTTCCACGCCCAACGCCGTCTGCACGACGGCCAACACCTCGGTGACCATCGTCACCTCTGCGACGGAGGTCACGGATGCCGTCGACGGCATGGGATCGTGCCTCTGGCCCAGCAGGGTAGTCGACCGCCTGAGCGTGTACAGCGAGGGAGCCAACCCGCTCACCTACAAGTGGACCGTGCAAGCGATCGCGAGCGACGCCAACACACCGGCGACGACGATCTCCAGCGCTGCATCGACTCCCCGGTACTTCCGCCTGTCACCGGCGGACGGCGGGTCGATCCTCGATCCGAACGAGGACATCGTCAACGGGGATGCTGCCGCCTGGAGCCAGCAGACGGTGTCCGCACTCCAGGGTCAGGCCGCTCCGGTGTTCACCTGGGAACCCGTGACGGGGGCCAACCTCTACGTCGTCGAGGTCGCCCTCAACAAGGAGTTCACGTCGACTGTCGCACGATTCTCCACGACGGGCACGACGCTGCGTCCGACAGGAGTCTTCGACGACACGACGACCATCAATCCCTACTACTGGCGGGTGAAGGCCGGGTTCTCGGATAACGGAACAACGCTGTCCGAGGACAGGAGTCAGTTCCCGCTCGCCTCCGACCCCGGTTTCGGCTGGCGGAACTGGAAGAAGTCCAGCACGAAGTCGTCCTTCGACGGTGTCGTGCCCGTCTCGCAGGTCGACGGAACGACGATCCTGCGCTGGGCACCCCAGGGCCGGACGGCCCTCGCCGACGGCGGAAGCACCGGGTACGTCGTCAAGATCTATCCGGGCGGGAGCGCGACTGGAACCCCTGTCAACGGCGCCGCGGGCACCAAGACCAACTACCCCTTCATGATCGCGCGCACCAGCGCCGGCGTGCCGTTGACCGAGAACTCGGCGTACTCGTTCACAGTCGCGCCCCTCGATGCGAACGGCAACGCCGGCAATGCGTCCGAGCCGAAGACCTTCACGGTTGCGGCATCCGCGCCGGTGCTCGTCGATCCCGAGGAGTCGGCCACCCGCCTGAGCTGGAGTCCGACCGCTGGGGCGCAGAAGTACACCGTGGCCTTGGTCGCACCGGACGGTGTCACGGTGCCGAGCGGCAGCGCGAGCATCGTCACCGCGCAGACGAGCGTCTCGCTTCCCCCTCTCGTGGGTTCGACCGGCGGGTACTCGTGGAAGGTGACGCCGACGCGTCCACTCACGGTTGCCGGCACGCCCAGTGCATGGTCCTCGCTCGCCGTGCCCATGGACACGATTCCGGTCGTCACGAGCACGGGGCGGGTGCTGGCGCCCTTCACCAGCGATTCGACGAGCGGCCCCGCCGACGTCGGGGCAGGTCGGATCCTGGCCTGGGAACCCGTGGAAGGCGCCACCGGCTACATCGTCTCCACCACCCCGTCGAACACCACGAAGACGACCGTCGCGACGAACTACGTCATCCCCGATCCCGTCTCCTACGGCGTCGGCTATTCCTGGAAGGTCCGAGCCGTCGTCGGTGCTCTCTCAACGACCACGCCGGGAGCCGTTGTCGCTGAGTCCGTGTCGCACGGCTACACGACAGTCACTCTTCCGAGCGCCGTCACCCTCGGAGCCATCGCGGCAGCCGGAACGACGGTCACGGCGAAGTGGACGGCCCTGTCCGGTGACGCGAAGGTCGGCTCCAGCCTGAAGCCGACCTACATCCTCCAGTGGAGAAACGCGAACGACGCCGATTGGAGCGACGCGCGATCGGTCGAGACCGTTGACGCCGTCGCCTACGCCGTGACCGGCCTGGCGACGGGAACGACGTACCAGTTCCGGCTCGCAGCCCGGGACGCAGACGGCAACCTGAGTCCCTGGAACCAGTACGCGAACGTCAAGACTGCGACGGCTCCGACGTCGGCACCGGCCATCCCTACAACGACGCCCGGCGTCGGGTCGCTGACCGCGACGTGGGCGGCGCTGCCCTCCAGCGCCAACGGTGGGTCTCCGGTGACCGGTTACGCTGTCCGCTACCGGAAGTCGACGGCATCCACCTGGGTCACGACCACCGTCAGCACGCCGAAGATCGTACTGTCCGCCCTCGCGACAAGCACGAGCTACAGGATCGAGGTCGCCGCGTCGAACGTCGTCGGAACCGGACCATTCAGCGGCACCACAGCGTCCACCCTGTCGCTGCCGAGCGCCGCGGCCGCCCCCGCTGTGAAGCGCGGTGACCGGTCGGCCACCGTCACGTGGAAGGCGCCGACGTCGAATGGCGGCTCGCCGATCACCGGGTACTACCTCGATCGTCGCAGCTACAGCACGGCGACGAAGACGTGGAGTTCCTGGCGGGCGACTGCGCTGACGACGACCACGTACGCGGCGACAGGCCTGGTGAACGGCACGGGTTACCAGTTCCGGGTCGCAGCTCGTACGAAGCTCGGCACCGGGACCTACTCGGCGGCGAGCCTCACCGTGACTCCGGCCGGCAAGCCCTCAGCACCCACGAAGGTGGCCGTCAAGGCCACGACAGGCAAGTTCACGATCAGCTGGGCGGCCGCCACCACCAACGGATCCGCCATCACCGGGTACACGGTGCAGTACTCGGCCACCGGGAAGACGTGGACCACGCTGAAGTCGGCGACGCCTGCGACACGGTCGTTCACCACGACAGCGGGCACGAAGGGCAAGACGTACTGGTTCCGGGTGCTGGCGAAGAACGCCGTGGGCAGCAGCCCCTCCAGTTCCGTCGTGAAGTCCGTCAAGAAGTGAGGCGCCGCCGTGCGGTCCGTCTCCGACCCGGAGCGGGCCGCACGGCGCGTGCATCCGTCGCCGCCTAAAATCGACAACATGACGGATGAGCGATTCCCAGCCGACCACGATTCGACGACGACAGGGCAGGGGGCCGTGCGAGAAGCCATCGAGACCGGCTTCCCGAGCACGATTGCCGACCTCTGCGACCTCGTGCGCATCCCCTCGGTGTCCTGGCCCGCCTTCGACCAGTCCCACGTCCACACCAGCGCCGAGGCCGTCGCCGAGTTGTTCCGCGGCCTCGGAGTTTTCGACGAGGTGCGGATCACCCAGGCGCCGGTCGCCGATGGCGTGACCATGGGAAACCCGGCGGTCCTCGCCGCCCGGCCCGCCCGCAACGGCGCGCCGACGATCCTGCTGTACGCGCACCACGACGTTCAGCCGCCCGGTGACGACGCCGAGTGGGAGAGCGCCCCCTACGAGCCGACGGTGCGCGGCGACCGCCTCTACGGCCGCGGTGCGGCTGATGACAAGGCGGGCGTGATGGCCCACGTCGCCTCCATCAGGGCCCTCGTCGAGGCCCACGGAACCGACTTCGATCTCGGCATCGCCATCTTCATCGAGGGGGAGGAGGAGGCCGGGTCGCTGTCCTTCGCGCACTTCCTCGAGCAGAATCGCGATGCCCTCTCGGCAGACGTCATCGTCGTCGCCGACTCCGGCAACTGGGACCTCGAGACGCCGGCGCTCACCGTGGGGCTCCGCGGCAACGTCGCGTTCCGCCTCACCGTACGTACCCTGTCGCACGCCGTGCACTCCGGCATGTTCGGGGGAGCGGTTCCGGATGCGATGCTCGCGATGGTGCGCCTGCTCGCGACCCTCCATGGAGAGGACGGTTCGGTGGCTGTCTCCGGCCTCACCGGTCGCGACGCCGAGACCCCGGAGTACCCCGAGTCGCAGCTGCGAGCTGAAAGCGGTCTGCTCGACGCCGTCTCGCCCATCGGACACGGCAGCTTCCTCAGCCGCATCTGGACCCAGCCGGCCATCACCGTGACGGGCATCGATGCTCCGAGCGTCGGAAACGCCTCCAACACCCTCCTGCCGTCGGTCGCGGTCCGCGTCAGCGCCCGTATCGCTCCCGGGCAGACCGCGACGGACGCCCTCGCCGTTCTGACCGAGCACATCGAACGCAACACGCCGTTCGGAGCCGAAGTCGCCATCGACAAGGTCGAGCTCGGAGACCCGTTCCTCGTCGACACCAGCGGCTGGGCCGTCACGGAGGCCAAGGCCGCCATGGCCGACGCCTGGGGCCGTGAGGCCGTCGACATGGGCATCGGCGGTTCCATCCCGTTCATCGCCGACCTCGTTCACGTCTTCCCGCAGGCGCAGATCCTCGTGACAGGCGTCGAAGACCCGGACTCCCGTGCCCACAGCCCGAACGAGTCGCTGCACCTCGGCGTCTACAAGCGCTCGGTGCTGAGCGAGGCGCTGCTGCTCGATCGGCTGAACTCCCGCACCGCGAAGTAGAAGCCCGGTCCGGGGGAGGGCTTCAGTGAATCCCCGGCATCCGGCAGTACTATGAGAACGATCTTCACAACTTGAGGCGCCCCGCGCGCGAAGGAGCATCATGACGGACACGATCACGACGAGCACAGCGGCCCACGGGGTTGGCCTCAGCGACGCCGCGGCCAGCAAGGTGAAGAGCCTGTTGAACCAGGAGGGCCGTGACGACCTGCGACTGCGTGTCGCCGTTCAGCCCGGTGGATGCTCCGGTCTCATCTACCAGCTCTACTTCGACGAGCGGATGCTCGACGGCGACGCCACGGTGGACTTCGACGGCGTCGAGGTCATCGTCGACAAGATGAGCGTTCCGTACCTCGATGGAGCCTCGATCGACTTCGAGGACACCATCCAGAAGCAGGGCTTCACCATCGACAACCCCAACGCACAGGGCAGCTGCGCCTGCGGAGACTCCTTCCACTAGGAAGAGCGAACCCTCCGCCTCGGGAGATCGTCCATGCGGACGATCTCCCGAGTGCTTTTAAGGCGGAATCTCGCGGGAAGACGACGGAATCCGTGCCGACAAACCCCATCGGGTGCACACCGGGGCCGAGTGTGCGGAGTAGGCTGGACACGATCAAACACACTTCCCTGTGAAGTGTCCACGAGTCCCCCGAAAGGTCACCGGTGCGCAACAATCGCCGTCTCCGATGGGCTGCTATTCCGATCGCAGCGACGCTAGCCGTAGTTCTTGCCGGGTGCACCCAGGCTCAGCTGAACGGTTTCCTCCCCGGTTTCGAGGAGGGCAAGAGCCCCGTCACTAACAACACCTCCATGGTGTCCGGCCTCTGGGTCACATCCTGGATCGTCCTGCTGGTGGTCGGTGTCATCACCTGGGGCCTGACCATCTGGGCCGTCATCGTCTACCGCCGCCGCAAGGGCCAGACCGGCCTCCCGGAGCAGCTGCGCTACAACATGCCGATCGAGATCTTCTACACGATCGTCCCGCTCATCCTGGTGCTCGGCTTCTTCGCCTTCACAGCGCGTGACCAGACCGCCATCGAGACTCCCTACGCGGAGCCCGACGTGAAGATCAACGTCGTCGCCAAGCAGTGGGCGTGGGACTTCAACTACGTGAACGAAGACGTCTACTCGCCCGGCATCCAGGGCCAGTACGAGGACAGCGCCGATGACGGCAGTGGCGCACTCGTGGAGTCGGAACTCCCGACCCTGTACCTGCCCGTCGGCAAGAAGGTCGAGATCGCACTCAACGCCCGCGATGTCATCCACAGCTTCTGGGTCATCGACTTCCTGTACAAGAAGGACATGTACCCGGGTAAGACCAACTACATGTACGTCACTCCCGAACGCGAGGGAACGTACAAGGGCAAGTGCGCCGAACTCTGCGGCGAGTACCACTCGGCGATGCTCTTCAATGTGAAGGTCGTCTCCGAAGCGGAGTACGAGTCGCACATCCAGGACCTCCGCGACGCCGGCTTCGAAGGCCAACTCGGCGCCGAGTACGACCGCAACACGAACCTGCCGGGCACGAAAGCGCCCGTGACCGAGGAGGGCGAGTAGCCTTGAGCACCGCAACAGCACCGGCGCCCGCTCGGACCTTCGGAACTCCGAAGGTCGAGAAGAAGGGCAACATCTTCGTCAGGTGGATCACCTCCACCGACCACAAGATCATCGGGTACATGTACCTGATCGCCTCGTTCGTGTTCTTCTGCGTCGCGGGTGTCATGGCACTCGTGATCCGCGCCCAGCTCTTCGAGCCGGGCCTGGAGATCCTGCAGACGAAGGAGCAGTACAACCAGCTCTTCACGATGCACGGCACGATCATGCTGCTCATGTTCGCGACGCCGCTCTTCGCCGGCTTCGCCAACGTGATCATGCCGCTCCAGATCGGCGCCCCCGACGTCGCCTTCCCGCGACTGAACGCCTTCGCTTTCTGGCTGTTCCTCTTCGGCAGCCTCATCGCCATCGGCGGCTTCCTCACCCCGCAGGGTGCTGCATCGTTCGGGTGGTTCGCGTATCAGCCACTGGCGTCGACGACGTTCTCGCCCGGTCTCGGTGGCAACCTCTGGATGCTCGGCCTCGGCATGAGCGGTTTCGGAACGATCCTCGGTGGCGTGAACTTCATCACCACGGTCATCACCATGCGCGCCCCCGGCATGACCATGTTCCGCATGCCGATCTTCACCTGGAACATCCTCGTGACGTCGCTGCTCGTGCTGATGGCCTTCCCGGTGCTGGCCGCCGCGATCCTCGCAGCCGGTGCCGACCGCATCTTCGGGGCCCACATCTACGACGCGGCCAATGGCGGCGTCATGCTGTGGCAGCACCTGTTCTGGTTCTTCGGGCACCCCGAGGTCTACATCATCGCGCTGCCGTTCTTCGGCATCGTGTCCGAGATCCTGCCGGTGTTCAGCCGCAAGCCGATCTTCGGCTACAAGACGCTGATCTACGCGACCATCGCCATCGCGGCGCTGTCGGTCACGGTCTGGGCCCACCACATGTACGTCACCGGTTCGGTGCTGCTGCCGTGGTTCGCGCTCATGACGATGCTGATCGCCGTTCCGACGGGTGTGAAGATCTTCAACTGGATCGGCACGATGTGGCGCGGTTCGGTGACGTTCGAGACGCCCATGCTCTGGACTCTCGGCTTCCTGATCACCTTCGTCTTCGGTGGCCTCACGGGTGTCATCCTCGCCAGCCCGCCGCTCGACTTCCACGTGTCCGACACCTACTTCGTGGTCGCGCACTTCCACTACGTCGTCTTCGGCACCGTCGTGTTCGCCATGTTCGCCGGGTTCTACTTCTGGTGGCCGAAATGGACCGGCAAGATGCTCAACGAGCGTCTCGGCAAGATCCACTTCTGGCTGCTGTTCATCGGCTTCCACACCACGTTCCTCATCCAGCACTGGTTGGGCGTCATCGGCATGCCTCGTCGCTATGCGTCGTACCTGCCCGACGACGGCTTCACCTGGATGAACCAGGTGTCGTCGATCGGTGCCGGCATCCTGGCCATCTCGATGATCCCGTTCTTCCTCAACGTCTACGTCACGGCACGCAAGTCGCCGAAGGTGACTGTGAATGACCCGTGGGGTTACGGCGGGTCGCTCGAGTGGGCCACTTCGTGCCCGCCGCCGCGCCACAACTTCACGTCGATTCCGCGCATCCGCTCGGAGCGTCCGGCGTTCGACCTCAACCACCCCGAGGCCGGCCTGCCGATCGGAATCGGTCCGGCGAAGGACGCCCCCGACGCCCCCACGTACGACGCCGCGAAGGACGAGGTCAAGTAGATGAAGGCCAACACCAACCTGTTCTGGATCCTCTCGGTCTTCTTCCTGCTGTCGGCGATCGGGTACACGATCTGGTCGCTGCTCGACCCGATGCACCAGCGGGTCGAGTGGGTCGGAACCGTCGCCATGACGCTCTGTGCCGTACTCGCAGCTTTCATCGGCTTCTACATCGGACGGGTGCATGGCGCCCAGGGCGGCGAACTGCCCGAGGATCGTCTCGACGCCAACATCGATGACGGAGACGCCGAGCTCGGCTTCTTCAGCCCATGGAGCTGGTGGCCGCTCCTTCTCGGAGCCTCCGTCGCGATCTGCTTCCTCGGTCTCGCCGTCGGCTTCTGGCTGACGTACTGCGCGATCGGACTGGTGCTCATCAGCCTGGTCGGCTGGGTCTACGAGTACTACCGCGGACTCTTCGCCCGCTGATCTCCATCGTCGAAGCGCCCGTCACCCTCCCGGTGGCGGGCGCTTCGTCGTTCCCGCGGCATGTGCGCGCCAGGCACGCTTGGAGGTCGCCCGAGGGCTCAGGCGACGCGGCGTCTGAGACGCACGATGTCGACGGATGCCGTGACTCGCTCGTCCCGCCCGGCGACCCCGACCTCTCGGTGATGCGCGGCCGGGCCCATACCGAGGAGCTGCTCGATCGCCGAGCCGTCGAGGCCCATGGTGTAGGCGACCCGTTCGACGCCGATCAGGTCGAAGAGCGGAGCGGCCTCCTCCTGCAGGCGCTCGGCCTTATCCGCCGGGACGGCCAGGGCACGTCCATCCGCGCGCAACTCGTGCAGATGCGTTCCCGAGGGCACGACGACGATCAGCCGGCCATCGGCGTCGAGGATGCGGTGGAACTCCGGGAGGTTGCGCGGTGCGAAGACAGTGAGCAGGGCGTCGGCACAACCGTCACGGAGGGGGAGTGGGCGCCAGGTGTCGGCGACGAGACCGGAGGCGCCCGTCGCGCGCACGGTGCGCCGAACGGCTTCGGGGGAGAGGTCGAAGGCCAGAGCCTTCGTGCCGCCTCCGGCTGACGCGAGCACGCCGGCGAGGTAGTAGCCCGTTCCGCACCCGGCGTCGACGATGCGCTCGGCCGCAGCAGGAACAGCTGCGGCGAGAGCGTCGCGGATCGGCTCGAAATGGCCGGCTCCGAGGAAGGTGTCCCGCGCATCGAGCATGGCCGCGTCGTCCCCGGTCATGCGATCGTTCGCCGCCACGAGGTTGACGTAGCCGCGCTTGTTCACGTCGAACGCGTGGCCCGTCGCACAGCGCAGCGTCAGCTGTGCTGCATCCGTCAACGAGGCTCCGCAGTGCGGGCAACGCAGCCAGTCAGCGAGATCGGCGATACTCATGCCTGCTCCGGGAAATGGCGAGGCGCCGATGACATCACAGTCATCGGCGCCTCCCAGCCTTGGGCGGAACGCTCTAGTGAGCGCCCTTCTCGTCCAGCTCGTGGTGGGTGTCGTGGTGGCCGTGCGCCGCCTCGAGCTCGGTCTGGGTGACCGGTGTGATGCGGTCCTCGAAGAACCAGCGAGAGAAGCCTGCGCGGAGACGCTGGCCCACGGTGATCCGGCCCTGCGAGTTCGGACGGATCATGAGCGGCGCGTAGTCCGTGTAGCTCACCAGGCGCCAGCGCTCGTAGTCCGTGAGCGGCTCGTGCACCTCGATGAACTCGCCGCCGGGCAGCTTCACGATGCGGCCGGTCTCGTAGCCGTGCAGCACGAGCTCGCGGTCCTTCTTCTGCAGGGCCAGGCAGACGCGCTTCGTGACGAAGTACGCGATGAACGGCCCGACGATGACCACGAACTGCAGGGTGTGGATGACACCCTCCATGGTCAGCTTGAAGTGGGTGGCGATGATGTCCGAGCTCGCCGCCGCCCAGAGGCCGGCGTAGAACGTGACACCGGCTGCGCCGATGGCAGTGCGGGTGGGCACGTTGCGCGGGCGGTCGAGCACGTGGTGCTCGCGCTTGTCGCCGGTCACCCAGGCCTCGATGAACGGGTAGATCATCGCGAGCACGATGAACAGGCCCAGTGCCGCCAAGGGGATCAGGATGTTGAACGACCAGGTGCGGTCGAGCCACACGAACTCGAGTCCCGGCGGAACGAGGCGCAGGGCTCCATCGGCGAAACCGATGTACCAGTCGGGCTGGGTACCCGCAGACACCGGGGAGGGGTCGTAGGGTCCGTAGTTCCAGATCGGGTTGATCGTGAAGAACGACGCGATCAGCATGATGATGCCGAAGACGATGAAGAAGAATCCACCGGCCTTCGCGGCGTACACCGGGAGCACGGGCTGGCCGACGGCGTTCATGTTGGTGCGACCGGGGCCGGGGTACTGGGTGTGCTTGTGCACGACCAGGAACAGCAGGTGCAGCGCGATGAGCGCGACGACGATCGCCGGCAGCAGCAGGATGTGCAGGGTGTAGAGGCGGCCGACGATCAGCTCACCAGGGAACTCGCCGCCGAACACCAGGAAGGAGATCCAGGTACCGACGATGGGAATGCCCTTGACCATGCCGTCGATGATGCGGAGGCCGTTGCCCGAGAGCAGGTCGTCGGGAAGCGAGTATCCGGTGAAGCCCTCGGCCATGGCCAGGATGAACAGCACGAAGCCGATGACCCAGTTGAGCTCGCGCGGCTTGCGGAACGCACCCGTGAAGAAGATGCGCATCATGTGCAGGCCGATGGATGCCACGAACAGCAGGGCCGCCCAGTGGTGCACCTGACGCATCAGGAGGCCGCCGCGGATGTCGAAGGAGATGTCGAGCGTCGACGACATGGCCGTTGACATCTCGACGCCCTTGAGCGGCACGTACGAACCGTCGTAGATGACCGGAGTCATCGCAGCCTGGAAGAAGAAGGTCAGGAACGATCCGGAGATGAGGATGACGACGAAGCTGTAGAGAGCGACCTCGCCGAGGAGGAAGGACCAGTGGTCGGGGAAGATCTTCCGGCCGAGTTCCTTGACCATCGTCGAGACGCTGGTGCGCTCGTCGATGTAGTTGGCGGCGGCGGCTGTGAAGCCGCCTTTCTTCTCGACGGCGGTCGACGTCGTCGGGGGTGCCTCAGGTGTAGTGGCGGTACTCACGAACGCTCCCAGAAGCTCGGTCCGACTGGTTCAAGGAAGTCGCTCTGCGCGACGAGGTAGCCCTCGGAGTCCACGGCGATGGGCAGCTGGGGGAGCGGCCGCTTGGCCGGCCCGAAGATGACCTCGCAGTGGTTCGACACGTCGAACTGCGACTGGTGGCACGGGCAGAGGAGGTGGTGCGTCTGCTGCTCGTACAGGGCGACGGGGCATCCGACGTGCGTGCAGATCTTGGAGTACGCGACGATGCCGTCGTACGACCAGTCCGCCCGCTCGGGGAGCTCGTTGAGGTCCTCGGGACGGAGGCGCATGAGGAGCACGGCCGCCTTGGCCTTCTCCTCCAGCTTGCCGTGCTCGAGGTCGTTCAGGTCTTCGGGGATCACGTGGAACGCGCTGCCCAGCGTGACGTCGGTGGCCTTGATGGCGACACCGCTCGGGTCGAGCGCGAGACGCGTGCCCTTCTTCCACATCGTGTGGGAGAGCAGCTCGACGGGGTTCTCGTCCTGCGGCGCCAGGCCGCGGAAGAGCACGACTGCAGGCAGCGGGAACGCGATGAGAGCGCCGATCAGCGTGTTGCGGATGAGGGTGCGGCGTCCGAAGCCGGACTCCTTGTTCGCGACGTCGAAGATCTCGACGGCGGCGGCCCGGGTCTCGTCGCTGCCGCGGGTGAGGTGACGGATGTCGACACCCTCGTCGTCGACCATGAGCGCCTTGCCCCAGTGCACGGCACCGAAGCCGATGGCGAGCAGGGCCAGGGTCAGTCCGACTCCGATGAACAGAGTGTTGAGACGCACGTCACCGACGTTGTTCGACTCGATCGGGAACAGCATGTAGGCCGCGATGGCCCAGACGCTGCCGACGATCGAGAGGTAGAAGAGGGTGTAGACAGTGCGCTCGGCGTGCTTCTCCTTCTTCGGATCCAGGTCCGTCACACGCTTGCGGTGCGGGACGAGTCCGGGGTCGGTGAAGGCGTCACGCGAGACCACGGCTGTGCCGGGGTGCGCCTCGTCGTGATGGTCGGCGACCGACGAATCGGCGACGGCGAGATCCTTACCGTCGTTATCGTCCTGTGCCATGGTTCTCCTTTTCGCGCTGGGTCATTGCCGTGCTTGCGGTCAGTTCGACTTCGCCGTGATCCACACGGTCAGTGCGACGATGGCGCCGAGACCGAAGATCCAGATGAAGAGTCCCTCGGCGACGGGGCCGAGAGAACCGAGTTCGAAACCGCCGGGTGAGCGGTTGTCCTGCACGTACTGGAGGTAGGTGATGATGTCGCGCTTGTCTTCAGGCGAGATGTTCAGGTCGTTGAAGACAGGCATGTTCTGGGGGCCGGTGACCATGGCCTCGTAAATGTGCACGCCGGTGACGGTGTCGAGGGCTGGTGCGAACTTGCCCTCCGTGAGTGCTCCACCAGCGCCGGCCACGTTGTGGCACATCGCGCAGTTGATGCGGAACAGCTCGGCACCGTTGGCCGCGTCTCCGCCGCCGTTGGTCAGGTGGTCCTCGGGGATCGACGGGCCTGGGCCGAGCGACGCGACGTAGTCGGCGAGGGCTCGGGTCTGCTCGGGGGTGAACTGCACGGGCTTCTCTTCAGCCTGCGGGCCGTTCATCTGCATGGGCATGCGTCCGGTACCGACCTGGAAGTCGACGGCGGCCGCACCGACGCCGATGAGGCTCGGAGCACTGTCGGTGCCGGCGGCACTCATGCCGTGACAGGTGGCGCAGTTGGCCTGGAAGAGCTTCTCGCCCTCGTCGATCGTCGACTGGGCGGCGATCTGGGTCTCAGCCGATGCCGTGCTCGTGTTCACCACGGCGTAGGCGCCGCCGGTGACGCCGAGGCCGATCGCGATCAGGGCGACTGTGGCGAGCGGATGGCGCCTGCCGGTCTTTCGGCGGCTGGCGCCTGCGGATTTCTTGTTCTCTCGCATGGGGACGGTGTTCGCTCCTGATTCCTATTTGAGAACGTAGATGACCAGGAAGAGCCCGATCCAGACGACGTCGACGAAGTGCCAGTAGTAGGACACGACGATGGCGCTGGTGGCCTCCTTGTGTCCGAAGTTCTTGACCGCGAAGACGCGGCCGATGACGAGGAGGAAGGCGATGAGCCCGCCGGTGACGTGCAGGGCGTGGAAGCCCGTCGTGAGGTAGAACGCCGAGCCGTAGGCGTCGGAGGACAGCGTCACGTGCTCGCTCACCAGGGTGGCGTACTCCCAGACCTGGCCGGCGACGAAGATGGCGCCGAACGCATAGGTGAGGAAGAACCACTCGACCATGCCCCACTGCGTCGGCTTCCAGCCGGTGCGTCGGGGCTGCATCCGCTCGGCGGCGAAGACTCCGAACTGGCACCAGAAACTGGAGATGACCAGGATGATCGTGTTGATCGTCGCGAACGGAACGTTGAGCTTCTCGGTCTGGGCCGCCCACAGATCGGGGCTGGTCGACCGCAACGTGAAGTAGATCGCGAACAGGCCGGCGAAGAACATGACTTCGCTTCCGAGCCAGACGATCGTGCCGACCGCTACGGAGTTCGGCCGGTTGATGGCTGGCGTGGTTGCCCGCGGAGTTAGAACTGTGCTCGTCACGCTTTCCATTATGGCCGAATCCGGAGCCCGTTTTGCCCATTCGAGCGGGTCAGTCGCGTGGAAATCAAGGTTAGGACAGCCTAAGAAACCCGTGGAAGTCCTGAGAATCCGCGGTGAATGGCTGGGAGCCATAGGGTGGATTCCATGCTCGAAATTCAGACGTGGCCGAACGTTCTCGCGTCCCTCCTACGCGGAGAGGACCTGAGCGTCTCCGATGCCTCGTGGTGCATGCAGGAGATCATGACCGGAGAGGCGACGGATGCTCAGATCGCGGGCTTCCTCGTGGCCCTCGCGGCCAAGGGCGAGACCGTCGATGAGATCGTCGGATTCCGGGATGCGATCCTCGACAACGCCGTGCCCCTGCCCGTGCCGTCGATGGCCCTCGACATCGTGGGGACCGGTGGAGACAGGTTCGGCACAGTGAACGTGTCGACCATGTCGGCCATCATCGCCGCGGCATCCGGAGTTCCGGTCGTCAAGCACGGCAACCGTGCGGCGAGCAGCGCCTCGGGATCGTCCGACGTGCTGGCGGCCCTCGGACTCGACCTCACCCTTCCCGCCGAGCGGGTGGCGGCGATCCTGGCCGAGACCGGCATCACCTTCGCATTCGCCTCGGCGTTCCACCCCGGCTTCCGGCATGCAGGCCCCGTGCGGGCCGGACTCGGCATCCCGACCGTCTTCAACTACCTCGGCCCGCTCTGCAACCCGGCCCGGGCCGAGGCCAATGCCGTCGGCGTCGCCAGCCTCGAGCGTGTTCCGCTCTTCGTCGGCGTCTACCAGACCCGCGGAGCGACGGCGCTGGTGTTCCGCGGAGATGACGGGCTCGACGAACTGACGACGACGGGCCACAGCCACGTCTGGGAGGTGTCGCGCGGCCTGGTGACGGAGCATGACATCGACCCGCGCGACCTGGGGCTGCCGCGCGCGAAGATGGCCGATCTGGTGGGTGGGGATGCCGCCCACAACGCCGCCGTCGTCCGTTCGCTGTTCGCGGGGGAGACCGGCGCAGTCCGCGACATCGTGCTCCTCAACGCCGCGGCCGGGTTGGTCGCCTACGACCTCGCGAACAACGCAGCGCTCGTGCAGACCAGCATCCTGGAGCGGTTCGCGGCCAAGATGACCGTCGCCGCCGAGACGATCGACAGCGGCGCCGCCGCCGCGAAGCTGGAGGAATGGATCGAGGCGTCCCGTCGTAGTTGACGGAACGCCTCGATCGACCTCTGTGCTGAGGGCTAGCCCTGCTCGACGTCCTCGTCGACCCAGTCGAAGGTCTTCGTGACGGCCTTCTTCCACAGACGGATCTGGCGGTCGCGCTCGGCGGCATCCATCTTCGGCTCCCAGCGGCTGTCCTCCTGCCAGTTCTTGCGCAGGTCGTCGAGGTCGCTCCAGAAGCCGACCGCCAGACCGGCGGCGTAGGCCGCGCCGAGTGCAGTGGTCTCCGCGACGACGGGTCGCACGACGGGCACACCGAGGATGTCGGCCTGGAACTGCATCAGGGTGTTGTTGGCGATCATGCCGCCGTCCACCTTGAGCTCGACCAGGTCGACGCCGGCATCCGCGTTCACGGCCTCCAGCACCTCGCGGGTCTGGAAGGCCGTCGCCTCGAGCACGGCACGGGCGATGTGGCCCTTGTTGACGTAGCGCGTGAGGCCGACGAGGGCTCCACGTGCATCGGACCGCCAGTACGGAGCGAACAGTCCGGAGAATGCCGGGACGAAGTAGGCACCGCCGTTGTCGTCGACGGTCTTCGCCAGGTCCTCGATCTCCGGAGCGCTCGAGATGAGCCCGAGGTTGTCGCGGAGCCACTGCACCAGCGATCCCGTCACGGCGATCGATCCCTCGAGGGCGTAGTGCGGCTTGTTGTCGCCGATCTGGTAGCCGAGGGTCGTGAGCAGGCCGTTCTTCGAGTGCACGATCTCCTCACCCGTGTTGAATATGAGGAAGTTGCCGGTTCCGTAGGTGTTCTTGGACTCGCCGGTGTCGAACGCCGCCTGGCCGAACGTCGCGGCCTGCTGGTCGCCGAGTATGCCGGCGATCGGCGTCTCGCGCAGGAGGCTCTGCGAGTCGGCCTCACCGAACACTCCGGAGGAGGGCAGGATCTTCGGCAGCATCGACTTCGGTACGTCGAAGGCCTTGAGGATGTCCTCGTCCCAGTCCAGCGTCTCGAGGTCCATGAACAGGGTGCGGCTGGCGTTCGTCACGTCGGTGGCGTGCACTCCGCCGTTGACTCCACCGGTCAGGTTCCAGAGAACCCAGCAGTCGGTGGTGCCGAACAGCAGATCGCCGGCCTCGGCCTTCTCGCGTGCGCCCTCGACGTTCTCGAGGATCCAGACGATCTTGGTGCCGGAGAAGTACGTCGCGAGGGGCAGGCCGACCTGCTGCTTGAACCGTTCGACTCCGCCGTCCTTGGCGAGTCTGTCGACGATCGACTGCGTGCGCGTGTCCTGCCAGACGATGGCGTTGTAGATCGGCTCACCGGTGTTCTTGTCCCAGACCACGGCGGTCTCGCGCTGGTTCGTGATGCCGATGGCGGCGATGTCGTGCCGGGTCAGGTTCGGCGTGCTGAGCGCCTTGCCGATGACCTCCCTGACGTTGTTCCAGATCTCCTTGGGGTCGTGCTCGACCCATCCGGCCTTCGGGAAGATCTGCTCGTGCTCCAGCTGTCCGGTGGAGACGATGGAGCCCGACTTGTCGAAGACGATGGCGCGGGAACTCGTGGTTCCCTGGTCGATGGCGAGGACGTAGTCAGCCATGGTGTACCTCTTTCGTTCTGTTCTGCTTCATTGGAGTGGCTGCCCGGCACACTGGCGAGGACCGACCGTGGTGGTCGGCCTCGCCAGTGCGCGGAAGGTCAGCTGAGGACCGGGAGGAGGACCAGTGCGGCCCAACCGGCGAGCAGGCCGCCGATGATGGGACCCACCACCGGAACCCAGGAGTAGGACCAGTCGCTCGGTCCCTTGCCCTTGATCGGCAGCAGGAAGTGCGCGATGCGCGGGCCGAGGTCACGGGCCGGGTTGATGGCGTAGCCGGTCGGACCACCGAGGGAGGCACCGATCGCGATCACCAGGAAGGCGACGGGGATGGCACCGAGTTCAGCCGGGGTTCCGCCGTAGCTGAAGCCGAGGATGACGAACACCAGCACGAAGGTGCCGACGATCTCGGTGAGGAGGTTCCAGCCGTAGGAGCGGATGGCGGGACCGGTGGAGAAGACGCCGAGCTTGTTGCCGGCTTCCGGCTCCTCGTCGAAGTGCTGCTTGTAGGCGAGCCAGACGATGATGGCCCCGATGAAGGCTCCGACCATCTGGGCACCGATGTAGGTGAGGATCGATGCTCCGTCGATCGGGATGCCGGGCACGAAGTCCGTCTCACCCTTGCCGAGGAAGTTGGCGGCGAGTCCGAGCGTGACGGCCGGGTTGAGGTGCGCACCCGAGGCGTAGGAGACGATCACACCGGCGAAGACCGCGAGGCCCCAGCCGATGTTCACCATCAGGAAGCCGCCGTTGAAGCCCTTCGTCTTGGCGAGCGCTACGTTCGCCACGACACCGCAACCGAGTAGCACCAGCATCGCCGTACCGACGAGCTCAGAAAGAAATATGATCCCGAGATTCACGTGTGACCTTCCTTCATCAGGCACGCATCGTTGCGCGCTCGTCCTCACCTTATTGCTGTACCTCGTCTGGGGGAACGATGTACGCGCATTTGTTCATCAGGCACTTACCCGCCCGGCCTCCTGCGGGCTAAGTTGAGCAAGGGATACCCGTGCGTCAGTGTCGATGCGCACAAACGTGCAGTGCGGCAGACGCCCTCTCGGAAGGAATTTCGTGAAGAAGCTCATCAATGATCCGAAGAACGTCGTCAACGAATCGATCGCCGGATTCGCCGCCGCTCACGCCGACCTCGTCCGGGCCGAGTACGACCCGAACTACGTGGTCCGCTCCGATGCTCCCGTCGCCGGCAAGGTCGCCATCATCAGTGGTGGCGGCAGCGGGCACGAGCCGCTGCACGCCGGATTCGTCGGCTACGGCATGCTCGACGGCGCCGTTCCCGGTGCCGTCTTCACATCGCCCACCCCCGACCCCATCCTGGCTGCGACCAAGGCCGTCGACGGCGGCGCCGGAGTGCTGCACATCGTCAAGAACTACACAGGCGACGTGCTCAACTTCGAGACCGCTGCCGACCTCGCAGCGGCCGAGGGCATCGAGGTCCGCGCGGTGGTCACCAACGACGACGTGGCCGTCAAGGACTCGCTCTACACGGCGGGCCGTCGTGGCGTCGCCGGCACCGTTCTCGTCGAGAAGATCGCCGGTGCCGCTGCGCAGCGCGGCGACGACCTCGACGCCGTCACGGCCATCGCCGAGAAGGTCAACGCCCAGGTGCGTTCCATGGGAGTCGCCCTGACGCCCTGCATCGTCCCGCACGCCGGTGAGCCCAGCTTCACGCTCGACGAGGACGAGATCGAGATCGGCATCGGAATCCACGGCGAGCCCGGGCGCGAGCGGATCAAGCTCGAGCCTGCCGACGCCATCGTCGAGCGCATCCTCGGCCCCATCGTCGACGACATCCCGTTCGCATCGGGCGACAAGGTGCTGCTCCTCGTCAACGGCATGGGTGGGACCCCGCTGGTGGAACTCTTCATCGTCTACCGCCACGCGGCGGAGGTCCTCGCCGCGCAGGGCATCGAGGTGACACGATCGCTGGTGGGCAACTACACCACGGCGCTCGAGATGCAGGGCTTCTCGCTGTCGGTGCTGAAGCTCGACGATGAACTGACCGAACTGTGGGATGCCCCGGTGCAGACGGCTGCACTGCGCTGGGGACGATAGGAGACACGCAATGGCGCTGGGCCTCAGCTGGACACTCGACTGGATCCGCCGCTCCGGCGCCGTCATCGCCGACAAGCGGGTCGAGCTCATCACGCTCGACCGCGCCATCGGCGATGGCGACCACGGGGAGAACATGGATCGCGGATTCCAGGCCGTGGTTCCGAAACTGGACGACCTGGATGACGATGCGACGCCCGGCGATGCTCTCAAGCTCGTGGCGACGACCCTGATCTCCACGGTCGGGGGAGCGGCGGGCCCGCTCTTCGGCACGGCGTACCTCAAGGCAGCGGTCGCCGTCGGCTCGGCATCCGAGCTCGACGGCGAGGCCGTCGTCGCCCTCCTCACAGCGGCTCGCGACGGCATAGTCCTGCGCGGAAAGGCCGAGGTGGGGGACAAGACCATGATCGACGCGTGGACGCCGGCCGTCGATGCCGCAGCGGCCGCGCAGGCGGCCGGCGCCAGCGAGGCCGAGATCCTGTCGGCTGCAGCGGACGCGGCCGCCTCCGGGGCTGCCGCCACCGAGCCGCTCGTGGCGCACAAGGGCAGGGCGAGCTACCTGGGCGAGCGTGCCATCGGTCACAGGGACCCCGGAGCACAGTCGACCGCCTACCTGCTGCGTGCTGCAGCCGACGCCGCCCAGGTGGCCTGACGTGGGGGAGTCGGACCTCCGGGTGGGACTCGTCATCGTCTCGCACAGTGCGAAGATCGCCGAGGGCGTCGTCGAGCTGGCGACGCAGATGGCACCCGACACCCGGATCGTGGCGGCCGGGGGAACCGATGACGGTCGTATCGGCACCAGCTTCGACCTGATCTCCGAGGCGATCACCCGGGCGGATGCGGGCGTCGGCGTCGCGATCCTCTGCGACCTGGGTTCGGCCATCCTGACTGCGGAGACGGCACTCGACTTCCTGGACGACGAGATCCGGTCACGGGTGGCCATCGCCGATGCGCCCGTCGTCGAGGGCGCCGTCGCAGCCGCCGTCGCCGCCCAGACCGGGGGAGACCTCGCCGCCGTGCTCGACGCTGCAGCGACCGCGAACACGGGGGCGGCATCCGACGCTCCGAGCACTCCCGAGACGGCGCCCGGAGCAACCGTGGAGGGCGGCGACTACAGCCGCACCCTCGAGTTGGTCAACAAGGACGGCCTGCACGCCCGGCCGGCCGCGGACCTCGTGAAGCTCGCCGCGACCTTCGACGCCCCGGTGACGGTCAACGGCACCAACGCTCGCAGCCTGCTCGGAATCATGGCGCTCGGCCTGACCCGAGGCACGGCGGTGACCATCGCGGCCCCGGACACGCCTGACGGACGGACAGCGGTCGACGGGGTCGCCGACCTCATCGAATCGGGCTTCGGCGAGGTCTGAGAACCGCGCGGTCAGCTCTGTCGAGGACCCCCTGTCCGGGGGTACCATGGCGGCCATGGTCAAGGATGACGCTCAGAACAAGGAGAACGGCTTCGCGCACTTCTTCGAGTGGGTCGACAGCAAGCTCTCCCCGGCATTCGGGGAGAGCGCGCCGGTTCCCTACGGAGACGCTGACAGGCCGGCCGCGCAGGCCGAGTGCCCCATCTGCGGACACGTCATGGACGAGCACCGGATCGAGAGATCGACGCTCAACACCGTCGTGGAGTGCCCGACGGGGGAGCGGCTGCCGCTGAAGCCCGACAACGTGCCCCTCGACGAATTCGGCATGCCGGCATCGGCCGAGCGCCGCGAGAAGGTCGCCCGACGTCACTGACTTCGCGTCGGCTCAGTTGCCGCCGGCCACTCGGATGTTCGCACCCGAGATGTAGGAGGCATCCGGTCCGAGCAGGAATGCGACGGCTCCGGCGACCTCGTCAGGCTGGCCGGCACGACGCATGGGAATGCGAGGCGCGCGTTCGGCCGGCGCGTTCGGGCGCCCAGCGCTGGCGTGGATCTCGGTGTGCGTCGTCCCGGGCGAGACCGTGTTGACGCGGACTCCGTAGGGGCCGAACTCCTTCGCGAGCCCGAGCGTCATGGCGTCGAGGGCGGCCTTGCTCATGGCGTAGGGGACGTAGGTGTCAGGTGCACCCGTCGTGGCCGCGCCGGAGGAGATGTTCACGATCGACCCACCCGCACCGCCGCGGTTGGTCGCCATGTGAGCTATCGCCTGCTGGGACATGATGAGCGGGGCGAGGTCGTTGACGGCGAACACGGTGCGGGACTCCTCGGTGTCGAGTTCGAGGAAGCCGCCGATCCGTCCCGTGATCCCGGCGTTGTTGACGAGACCTGTGAAGGACCCGAAGTGCCCGAGGACGGCCGGAATGACGGATGCTGCCTGCCCGGCGTCGCCGAGGTCCGCGGCGATGACCAGCACGTCGGCGCCGGACGCGCGCAGGGCCTCGGCGACAGCCTCGGCATCGGCTCCCCGCTCCCGGTAGGTGATCGCGAGGTCGTGGCCATCGGCCACCAGGCGCTCGGAGATGGCTCGACCGATGCCGCGGCCACCTCCGGTGACGACGGTGACGGGGCGACGGCGTGGCTCGTTCTCGGTGCTCATCGCTCCACCCTAGAACGGCGGGGGACCCTCTCGCGCGCGGCTAGGCTGGCCGGGATGAACACCCTGCTCGCCGTGCTCCTGCTCGTGAACGCCGTCTTCAACGTCGTCGTCTGGCCTGCTTTCCTCCGCCGGATCTCTGCCGATCCGCGGGCACGAGACGCAGACGGGCACCGCACGAAGTTCTTCACCGTGCACGCCGTGCTCATCAGCGCAGCGCTGGTGATCGCCGCCGTGTCAGCGGCGGCGGGCATCACGGCTCTGCTCGTCGGTTGATGTGGCGCTGGGTCGCCCAGTCGCCCACATCAGTGCGCAGGCCGGATTCCCACCGGCTGCCTCCGCATGGCGTCAGATGACGTCGATGTAGACGACCTCGATGGCGTTGTTCCCATATCCGAGACGATTCCACGGCGGAACCTCGGGCTGGACGTTTCCTGCTGCATCCGTCGCCCTGACGCGGACTGTGTGGCGGCCGATGTCCGTGGCCTCCCATTCGTACGACCAGTCCTGCCAGGAGTAGGGGCCTGTCGGCGGCTCGAGGGTGGCCGGGTACCATTCCCCTGCTCCGGTGAGGCTGACCTCGACTCGGGTGACCGGACCAGTGCCCGACCACGCCTTTCCGCGCACCGTGTGAGTGCCGGCCGTGATCGTCGATGCTGCGGCCGGCGCTGTCATGCGCGCGCGGACACGCATGAGCTCGACGGGCTCGTGCGCCCGGTCTGGCCACTCGTACATGTAGTGCCCGGTCTGGAACTCGCCGACGAACGGCTCCGTCAGAACGTCGATGTGCTTGAGCCACTTCACCGACGCCACCGCGTACCAATGCGGCACGATGAGCCGGAACGGGGATCCGTGGTCTCGGCCGAGGGGAGCGCCGTTCATCTCGTAGGCGATCAGGATCTCGGCAGCCGGATCGGCGACCGTGGCCAGCGGGAGGGCGCGAACGAAGCTCAGATCGTCCCTGTGCGTCTCCGCCAACACCGGATTGAGGTGGTACGGGCCGTGATCGGCTCCCTCGAAACGCACGTCGGTACCGTCGGCGGTTGGACCCGCCAGGGCCAGCACCTCGTGCAGGTAGACGCCGGTCCAGCGCGCTGTGGACACCGCGTAGTCGCCCCACGGCTCGCCAGTCGGCAGCGGTCGCATCTCCAGCCTGCCGTTCCCCGCGCATTCGAGGGTGACGTCCAGCGAGTGCGCGGGCATCGCTCGAAGCTCCTCGAGGGTCAACGTCAACGGATGGTCGACCGCGCCGCCGATCTCCAACGTTCCGTCGTGGTCCGGCAGAGCGAAGTTGCTGCGGATGTAGTGGAACTCGGTGGGCGTGATCGCGGTCGTCAGCGCTGCTGGCGGCGCTTCAGCGTTGTACGGCGCCGGGTTGATCATCTGCAGCGCTGAGCGTGCGGCGAGGAGTTCGTCGGTGACTGACATGGCACTTCTCCTTGTTCGTGGTGATCGGTTCGTGGCGATCAGAAGTCGGAATCGCGGAAGATCGGATCACGATCCTCATTGAAGGCGCCGATTCCCTCGATCCGGTCGGGATGGACCGCGGATCGCCAGTGCTCGTCCATCATGATCGCGATGGCCTGCTCGACCGGCTGCCCCTCGCCGAGCCGCACCGCCCTCTTGACGGCCTGGACGGCGGTCGGTGAATTGCCGGCGATCTTCTCGGCGATCCGTTGCGCAGCAGCCGGAAGCTCCTGCTGTGTGTGGATCTCGTTGACCATGCCGAGCCTGTGCGCCTCGGCCGCCGTGAGCGGGTCGCCGGTCATGAGCATCTGCATCGCGCGCCCTGTTCCGAGCAGGCGAGGCAGAAAGACCGGTGAGCCGCCGCCGGCGGAGAGGCCGAGCATCGCCTCGGGCTGCCCGAAGGTGGCGTTCTCCGAAGCGATGATGAAATCACAGCTCTGGGCGAGCTCGCTGCCGCCCCCGTAGGCGATCCCGTTGACGGCCGCGAAGAGCGGCTTGCGGAGTTGCCGCACCGTGTACAGGGTGCGGTCGAAGGCCTGGCGCTGGCGCAACCAATCCTCTTTCGTCATGCTCTTCCGTTGCCGCAGATCGCTGCCGACAGAGAAAGCCCGCTCTCCTGCGCCCGTGAGCACCACGACGCGGACGGCGGTTCGGACGGCGATGGTCTCGACGATCTCGGTGAGGCGTGCCCCCATCTCGGTCGTGATCGCGTTGTCGGCATGCGGCCTGTTCAAGGTGATCACGGCGATCTGGTCCGCGTGGCGGTACTCGACGAGTACTGACGATTCGGGTTCTTCGGCATCGGCGGCGGGCGGGGCGAAGTCCAGCGCCCGCCAGCGATCGGTGCCACGGGAGGATTCAGCCATATCGTGCTCTCCTTGGTCGGATCGGTTCACGGCAGATCCGCGAGCCAGCGCATCGCGGACAGGCTCGGGGCGAAACCGTACTCGCCGCCGCGCGTGATCACGAACGGGGGAAGGTCCTGGAGACGGCGCCGGATCGGCCGCTGGGGGATCGTGAAACTCCCCGTGCCCTCACTCGGCCCCACGAGAGGATCCGCTTCGTTCGGAGCGCCGATGAAGATCCCGTCGTTGAGCCACTGGGTCTTGACGAACTCGAACTGCCGCTTGATATGCGCTCCGGCGAAGACGAAGATGATGCCGCGCTCCTCGCCGTCGTCCTCCAGTACCCCGTCGGGAAGCTCCGGGCCGTAGCTCGTGCCGCGCCGGATCATCCGGTGCAGTCGAACATCGACGCTGCCATCGCCGTCGAGCCCGTCTCGGGGATTGGCCCGGCGTGCGTGAGAACCGACAGGGCACTTGAACCCGCGAGGATCGTCTCCGTAGAGGAAGTCGTTGTGACGCCGGGGATCACTGCCGAGTGCCTCGTCGTCCACGTCGGGGGAGAGGGCCAAGGGGGCGCCGCCCTGCCAGCGCCCCACCATCTTCGCGCCGAGGAGAGCCTCCTCGTGGCGGTTCACCGCCCGCGCGCGGAGGTACTGCCGGTAGTCCGCGACCTTGGTGTGCAGTTTCCGGAAGACGACGTAGGTGCCGTTGCGACCCAGGACGTCGGGCGTCGGCATCGGCGGCAGCTCGCCGGTCTCGTCCGGGTAGCCGAGCACGATCTCGCCGGCCTTGAGCGGACGCTCGTGCGGATTCGACGCCGGCCTGCCGCTGCCCTCGATGGATGGCTGGCTGATGCCGTCCTTGAATCCGAACGAAGTGCGCCCCGTTGGCAGCTGGTAGCAGTCCTGCCGCCAGACCACGGTGATGCCGTCGAGCTCCTGATGGGCCCGACGTGCCTTGTCAGCGACTGCATCGAGCCGTGCGATGTCGGGGGAGAGCACGGCGATCGCGACATGAATCTCGTTCGTTCCGAAGGGGCGCTCCCAGTGCTCCGGGCTGCTCTCGCCAAGGTCTCCCAGCTGCGCTGCGCGTGCCGCCATCCCCTCCTTGAATTCAGGGGAGAAGCTGTCCAGCGAGGCTTGGGGGACCCCGAGCGCCTGCAGTCCCTGATAGGTGAAGGCGACGGTGATCCACGCGTCGTGGTCAGGATCGTGCGAAGGAACACCCGAGTCCACGAGCCTCAGCAACCGTCGGACGAGCTCTCGGCCGTCGGCCCGATCGTCGATGCGGAGCATCAGGTAGGCGCCGACATACGGCGACGGTCGCTCATGCAGGGCACCACTCTGGATGTCGTCGAGTTCGAGGGTGACGGGCGCTGCTGTGCTCATGCTCAGTGATGTTCCGGCTTCTCAGGCGGGTTGGGGTTGGGTGCGGAGAGGTAGGGGAACTCGCGTGACGCCGGCCGTGACGACTTGTCGACACCATCGCGGATGGTCGGGCCGTTCCCGGCATTGATCAGGGTCGTGAAGAAGGTGTCCATGACGTCATCATTGATCGTCCGCCCACCGCACGTCTCGTGGGGACGGCCTCGGAGAGCTGCGAGCTCGATCTCGAGGAAGGAACCCTTCTCCTGGTACGGCTTCGTCACGTCGACGGCGAGAAAGTCAGCGAGGACGAGCTCGGTCAGGGGATGGACATCGCCGTTCAGCGGCCAGTCGGTCGTGCCGTCCAGGCCGTCCCAGAAGGCGAGATTGGCATTCAAGCGAGCCCTGTACGCACCCTCATAGCCATGTTGGATGTGGAATGCATCCTCCATGTTGTAGAGGTCGCGGATCTCGAGATCCTGATTGACCGGATCGAACTGCATCGGCCCGAGGATCAGGTTCTTCACCTCGGGTCGCCCGACCCGCTCGATGCGCACGTTGAACGTGCCGCGCGTCAGCGTCTCGGCGACGACGCCGACGAAGGTGGCCCCGCCGAGGAGCGAGGCATCGATCTCGACGACCAGCCCGAGGACGTTCTTGCCGTCCATGTAGATCTGCCCGCGATCCGCGAAAGCGAGCTCGCCGATCGCCACGGTCTTCAGGGCGGCCGGGGCGTCCAGGATGAACGGATCCCACCGAGCGCCGGCGAAGACGCGGACCCCGTGATCTGATCCACCATTCTCGTCGTTGACCCGGAAGGAGACGGAATCACCCGAGGGGGTCAGGCACGTCCCCACCTGCTCGAAGGACTCACCGTCCACATCGGTGGGCGGGGAGAACACGCAGTCGAACACGAACTCGACGGCGCCGTGCTCGGGTCCGGCGCTGAAAGGCGTCTGGGCGCCCGGGGCATTGGCAGTGAGAGGCCGCACCCGGAATCGGTAGATCAGGCCTTCGGAGAATGCGTTGGACACCTTCGCGAAGGGAAGCGTGTTCATCACGACGACGAGTGCCCCCGTGCCTTCTGGGCTGGGGAAGGCGAAGACGTCAGTGATGTCGGCGATCGAGTTGGCCAGGGCTCTGGGGCCGGAGATGTGATCCGACACGAGTCTCAGTCCGCAGCTTCCTCGAGAAGCGGCTGCAGCGCCGGATGCTGCAGTGCCGCCGCGGCATCGGGATGATCGAGCACGCGCTGGAACGCCGCATTGACTCGTTCGGCCTTGCGTATCTCCTTCACGGTGCCCGGGTAGTTGCGGGCGTAGGCGGCGGCGGTCTGCTGCGCGCTGAGGATGAATTCCTTCTCGGCAGCGAGATCGGGCAGCCCGCCGTAGCCCTCCGTGTGCCTGAAGATCACGTCGAACAGCGCCAGCGTCGGCCCCGAATTGAAGAAGTCCTCCATGTAGGCGTCCCACGGACCGTCGAAGCTGGTGATGAACGCAAGCCTGGTGTCGTCGTCGAAGAGTACGAACCGAGCCTCATGGATCGTCGTGATCGCCATTCCGTAGTCGCCGGGCCTGTAGCCGGGTGTCAGCTGCAGGTCTTTCAACGCGGCTCTCAGCGACTCACCCTGCCCGGACTTGACTCGGAAGAACAGGCTGAACTCGCTGGTCGGACCGACCATGACTCCCGGACCTGAGGATCGTGCTTCGAAAGACGCCATCTGGTACTCCCCAACCTGTTTTCCTCTAGGCTCACAGGCCCTCGGGGGCATCGCATCACCCTGACGGGGTGACCGCCGATCAGCCCGTCGGCGGCCTTCATATCCACGTCGGCGCGCACATCACGAGCTCGCGGATCTCTGGGTGCAATCGGCGCAGATTCCCATGAGCGTGGACTGCAGTGCTTCGAGGCGGAAGCCTGTCTCCTCCGTGATGCGGACGGATGCGACGTCCAGGGTGTCACCCGAGATGACCGTCACGGCTGCGCAGACGCGGCAGTGCGCGTGAAGGTGCTCGTGCCCGGTCGGCGAAGCCACCAGGTGGTACACGGACGCCTCGCCCGGTAGATGCAGGTGCGACACGACGCCGAGATCGGCCAGGACATCCATAGTCCGGTACACGGTGGCCCGATGCACCACCGGCCGTGACGATTCCAGTGCGGCGACTATTTGCTCGGCGCTGAGATGTTCGTGGCTGCTGGAGAGGACATCGATGACGGCGCGCCGGGCCTCGGTGATCCGTTCACCATGCGCACGCAACGACGCGATTGCGGCATCTCGATCTCTGTCCCGCGACTCACGATGCCGATGCTCATGCACGTCCGTGGCATCGTGCTGAGAGGGAACGCTCGCCATTCGTCCATCGTGGCACGACGCCCGGCCGCCGTGTACGTCGAATGCACTCCGCACCGGCTTCGACCCTCGCCAGGTGCGACCTGGTCGCAATAGAGTGAGCGGCAGCTGGCAACCGATCGCATGAGAGGACGCGGATGCACGTTCCTGACGGGTTCTTGAACCTGCCCACATCGATCGGCACTGCCGTGCTCGCCTCCGGGGCGATCGCGATCGCCCTCCGACGCTCGCGGGCCGAGTTCGTCGATGACCGCAAGGCACCGATGGTCGGGATCGTCGCGACAATGATCTTCGCGGCCCAGATGATCAATTTCCCCGTCGGCGCCGGAACGAGTGGCCATCTGATCGGGGGTGCCCTCGCCGCGGTGCTGGTCGGACCGGCCACCGGCCTGCTGTGCCTGAGCGTGGTCCTGATCACTCAGGCATTCCTCTTCGCCGACGGAGGCATCACCGCGCTCGGAACGAACATCACCCTCATGGGCGTGGTGACAGTGCTCATCGGTTGGTCTGTCTTCCGGGGGCTCGCACTCGTACTCCCGCGCCGCCGTTGGACGGAGGCGGTGGCTTCGGCCATCGGCGCCCTCGTCTCGGTTCCCACCGCAGCCGCGGGATTCGTGGTGCTCTTCGCCGTCGGAGGGGCCGTGGCTGTGCCGCTCGATGCCGTCTTCGCGGCGATGATCGGATGGCATGCCGTGATCGGGATCGGCGAGGCGATCATCACGGGGCTCGTCGTGTCATCCGTTGTCGCGACCCGCCCCGACCTCGTCTACGGGGCGAGGTACGTGCGACTCGCCGAGGCCAGGGATCGCGAGAGGGTTCGCGCATGATGACCAACAGGACACCGCCGTCGAAGACTTCCCGGCACCGGGTCTCCACCCGCGTGTTCACCGTGGTCGCAGTCGTCGCGTCGCTGCTGATCGCCTGCGTCGTCAGCATTTGGGCGTCCACCCTGCCCGACGGTCTCGAGTCCGTCGCCGGGTCGACTGGATTCCTCGCGTCGGCACAGGCCAGCGCTGCCGCCGGAAGTCCATTCGCCGGATACAGCTTCCTGGGGATCGCCGACCCGACGCTCTCGGTGGCCTTGGCCGGTGCCGTCGGATGCGCCTTCACGTTCGGCCTCGCCATGCTCGTCGGTCGGATCGCCCGACGCCGGTCGACCGATGACTGACGCGATGACGACCGTCTGGGCGGGCCCGGACGGACGATCTCTGCTCCACCGTGCGTCAGCCCGCGCCAAGGTCGTCGCGCTGGTGGCGTTCGCCGCCGTCGTCGTCGCGACACCACGCGAATGGTTCATCGCCTTCGCGATCTACGGGGCCGGTGTGATCTCCTTGCTGGTGATCGCCCGCGTGCCGCCTGGCACCGTGGTCCGTCGCATGCTCATTGAGGTGCCTTTCGTGATCTTCGCCCTGGTGCTGCCCTTCGTGGCGACGGGACCGAGCGTGCAGATCGGACCGCTGTCGCTATCGGTCGCCGGGCTCTGGGGAGCATGGGGCCTGCTGGTCAAGGCTGCGCTCGTCATTCTCGCCGTGGTGGTGCTCGTGAGCACGACCGACCCGCGGCGGATCGTGCTCGCCCTGGGATCTCTCCGCCTGCCGCATCAGCTCACCTCGATCATGGGGTTCATGCTGAGATACCTCGATCTGATCGTCGGCGAGACCGCGCGCATGCGCACCGCGCGCGAATCCCGCGGATTCACCGCCCGCGGCCCACGCTCGTGGCGTGTGCTGGCGCAGGGAGTCGGAGTGCTGTTCGTACGGTCGCACGCACGCGGAGAGCGTGTGCATCTGGCGATGCTCTCGCGGGGCTTCGAGGAACCCGGTAGGCCGTGAGTGAGAACAGGGGAGCGGGCATCTCGGTTCGAGATCTCCGATTCGGGTATCCATCGGGTCGCGCCCCGGCTCGCACCGTCCTCGACGGCATCAGCTTCGACATCGACGCCGGGGAACGAGTGGCCGTACTCGGTCGCAACGGGGCGGGAAAGACGACGCTGATGCTGCATCTCAACGGCATCCTCATGGCCATCGCCGGCTCCATCGAGGTCGGCGGCATCGTGCTCTCGCGAGACACCGTCCGGGAGATCCGTCGACGTGTCGGACTCGTCTTCCAGGACCCCGACGATCAGCTCTTCATGCCGACGGTCGGGGAGGACGTCGCCTTCGGTCCCGGCAATTTCGGTGTTAGCGGGGAGGAGCTCGAGGCGAGGGTCGCATCGGCCCTGGACCGAGTGGGGCTCGCGGATGCCGCTTCTCGGCATCCCCAGCACCTCTCCCTCGGGCAGCGCCGCCGGGCGGCGATCGCGACCATCCTGTCCATGGACGTGGATGTCGTCGTGCTCGACGAACCGACGTCCAACCTGGACCCGACCGCCAGGCGGGAGCTGTCGGCGACGCTCGATGCGCTGCCGGCGACACTGCTGGTGGTCACGCACGACCTGCCGTTCGCTCTCGAGCTCTGCCCCCGCTCGCTGGTGCTCGATCACGGGAGGATCGTGGCCGACGGGCCCACTCGGATGCTGCTGTCGGACTCGGCGTTCATGGCCGCGCATGGACTCGAGCTTCCCTGGGGTTTCGATCCGCGGCACACACCAGAGCGTGCGTGAACGAAGGACACCTGACGGCGGCCACCCATGACGATCAGTCGAACTCGGCTGCCTCGATGATGAACTTCTTCTCGATCTCGACGTAGAAGGCGGCCGCCAGTCGTTCGAATTGGTCGACGTCCAGGCGGATCTGGTCGCCGACGGCCAGACCCGTGATCGAGGTCGCGGGGTCCAGTGCGATCTCCGAGCTCGGCTGGAGATACCCGCCGTGGTTGATGAGCGAGTCGACGAGCACCTCGACCTCGTTGAGGGCGTTGCCGTCAGTGCCCGTCACCAGGTGGAGGCGGTGGACGAACGGCCTGTCGAGAGCGAGCAGCAGCGCATTGAAGAAGCCGGGGGAGAAGACCTCGAGGGCGGCGATGCCCGCGGGCTCGCTCACGGTGCCGGCCAGCACCTCGTAGGCGGCGAGCTGGTCGACGATCTGGGATCGGGCATGGTCGAGTTCGTCCTGGGTGTAGTCCTTGCGTCCGATCATGACGGCATCCTTTCCTGGCAACAGGTCGCGCGCGAGCGTGACCCGTCTGGCCAGTGTGTCAGTCGCGCGGGCTCGCCGTCAGCCCCGATGGCTCACGGAGTGAAGACGACGCGCTCTGTCCCGACGGATGGCGCGGCCCAGGCGGTCGCGACGTCGGCGAGGGGTACGGCTCTGGCATGGATCGCGAAAGCGCCGGCGCTGATGGCTTCGACGAGAGCCGGAAGCTCCGCCACGATGTCGGCGGTTGGAACCGAGCCCTGCCCGCTGCCGACGATCTGGAGCCTCGAAGCGCGGAGCACAGCCGAGGGGATGGGTGCCTCGACACCGGCGACAGATCCGATCTCGATCCAGGTGAGGGGTCGGGACCTGTCAGCGCGCGCACTGACGACGGCCACCATGGCCGCCGCCGTCGGCTCGCCCCAGAGGTAGTCGATGACGACATCGACGTCGGCGGATGCTGCGCCGAGGCGTCGGGCTGTCGCGGCGGCGGCCTCGTCGTCCGTCATGTCGAGCAGGACGGTCGAGGTGGCGCCGAGCTCCACGAGCTCAGCGAGGCTGGACTCGTTCCGACCGGCGGCGACGATGCAGGCGGCGCCGAGGAGCCGTGCGACCTGAACCGCCATCCTGCCCGCGCTGCCGGTGGCACCGAGAATGAGGACATTCGACGCGGGGTCGAAGGCCGTGCGGCGACGGAGCGCCACCCAGGACGACATCGCCGGGTTCATGGCGGCGGCTATCGCGATGGGGTCGGCGTCGGCGGGGAGGACGATGCTGCGTCGCACGTCGATGACTGTCCGCTCGGCCATCGAGCCTCGGGTCGTGTCGGGAAGGATGAAGTAGCGCAGCGTGCCGTCGGCGCCGCGACCGACGCCATCGATGCCCGGAATCAGCGGCAGTTCGTCGGTGCTGGTGTAGTGGGAGCCGTCGGCCTGGGAACGCACTCGGGGATGCAGCCCGCTCGCGAGCACGTCGACCACGAGGTCATGCGGCCCGGTCGGAACAGGGTTCTCGAACCGGCGGTATTCGGGGACGGCATCGAACGAACTGACGACTGCTGCATGCATGGGGATTCCTCAATTAATTGGCGATACGAACCAATAATAGTTGGTATCACGAAGTTAATCCAGATAGCATGGCAACATGACGACCGACGGGATGCCGACCGCGATAGCGGGGGAGGGCGGGAGCCTCACCCTCATGGATGGCCTCGTGCAGGCGTCCTTCGCCACCATGGCCGTCCTCAATCGCCTGAGCGCGGAGCACGACCTGTCCCTGACGCAGTTGCGGGTGCTGGCGATCCTGCGCGACAGGCGCTTGCGCATGAGTGATCTCGCCGATCATCTCGGCCTGGAGAAGTCGACGCTGTCAGGGCTCGTCGATCGGGCTGAGAAGCGGGGCCTGCTCAAACGAGCTCGGGATGCCGCCGACGGTCGCGCCATCGAGGTGTTCCTCAGTGGCGCCGGGCGCGAGCTCGCCGAGCGACTGCAGGACGACGCGGCCCGGGACCTCCGGCCCCTGACGTCCGGGCTCTCAGAGGACGAGAGCCGCGTCCTCGCGCTCCTGCTGACGCGCATGCTCGAATCCGCGGCATCCTGAGGCAGGGGAGCCCCGGTAGGCGCGTTTGGTGTCTCGCACACTATTACTTGTCATAATGTGCATTATCGGACACATTGCGCGAGCGGATGCCGTGCGGCCGGTCGGCCGCCATGCCGTTCAGCCCACGGACCACCGGTGCACCGCGACAGGTCAGCCGACAGCCTTCGTCACCAGGGCTGCGATCGCCTTCTCCGACTCGGCCGTCAGCGAGGTGATGGCGAACGACGTCGGCCACATGGAGCCGTCGTCGAGCTTCGCCGAGTCGTTGAAACCGAGCGTCGTGTAGCGCGTCTTGAACTTCGACGGATTCTGGAAGAACACGACAATGGCGCCGTCCTTGGCGTAGGCGGGCTGTCCGTACCAGAGCCTCGGGTCGAGCTGCGGAGCTGCGGCGGTCACTACGGCGTGGAGACGCTCCGCGACGGCACGTTCCTCGTCGGGCATCTCGGCGATGGCCGCCAGGACGGCCTTCGTGGCCTCCTCACGGTTCGCCGACGCCTTGAGTTCCTTGGCCCGTTCCCGCATCGCAGCTCGTTCATCGGCAGTGAATCCCGACTTGGTGCTCTTCGCCGGCTTCGTCGACTCGGCCATCTCAACCCCTTTTCTGAACGTTTCCTGTGAGGGCAGCCTACCGCGATCCGGCGTGCTGTGCTTCTTCGAATCTGCTCGATCAGCCGGCGACGTAGGCCGCGAGATGCTCCCCCGTCAGTGTCGATCCGGCTGCGACGAGATCCGCCGGCGTGCCCTCGAACACGATGCGGCCGCCGTCGTGGCCCGCGCCGGGTCCGAGATCGATGATCCAGTCGGCGTGCGCCATGACGGCCTGGTGGTGTTCGACGACGATGACGGACTTGCCAGAGTCGACCAGGCGGTCGAGCAGGCCGAGCAGGTGATCGACGTCGGCGAGGTGCAGGCCACTGGTCGGCTCGTCGAGCACGTAGATGTCGCCCTTCTCGGCCATGTGCGTCGCGAGCTTCAGACGCTGCCGCTCTCCTCCCGACAGCGTCGGCAGGGGCTGCCCGAGACGCAGATAGCCGAGCCCGACATCGACGAGCCTGGCGAGGATCGCGTGGGCCGCCGGGGTGCGCGCCTCCCCCGCCGCGAAGAACTCCTCCGCCTCGCTCACCGACATGGCCAGGACCTCGCTGATGTCGCGGCCGCCGAGGTGGTAGTCGAGCACAGAGGCGTCGAACCGCTTGCCGCCGCAGACCTCGCACACCGTCGAGACACCGGCCATGATGCCGAGATCCGTGTAGATGACTCCCGCGCCATTGCAGTTCGGGCAGGCGCCCTCCGAGTTGGCGCTGAAGAGGGCCGGTTTGACGCCGTTCGCCTTCGCGAATGCCTTGCGGATCGGCTCGAGGAGCCCGGTGTACGTGGCCGGGTTGCTGCGCCGCGAACCCCTGATGGCGGTCTGGTCGATCGAGACCACGCCCGACCCGGCCGGGATGGAGCCGTGGATCAGCGAACTCTTCCCCGAACCCGCTACGCCCGTGACCACGACGAGGACGCCGAGCGGGATGTCAACGTCGACCTCCTGCAGGTTGTGCGCCGTGGCGCCGCGGATCTCGAGTGTTCCGCGCGATTCGCGCACGGTCGACTTCACCGAGACCCTGTCGTCGAGGTGCCGGCCGGTCAACGTGTCGCTGGCGCGCAGTTCGTCGATGGTCCCCTCGAAGGTGATGGTGCCGCCGGCCGTTCCCGCGCGCGGTCCGAGGTCGACGGCGTGGTCGGCGATGGCGATCATCTCGGGCTTGTGCTCCACGACGAGCACGGTGTTGCCCTTGTCGCGCAGACGCAGCAGGAGCTCGTTCATGCGCTGGATGTCGTGCGGATGCAGTCCGATGGTGGGCTCGTCGAAGACGTAGGTGACGTCGGTGAGCGCCGATCCGAGGTGACGGATCAGCTTGACGCGCTGCGACTCCCCGCCGGAGAGGGTGCCAGACGAGCGGTCCAGGGAGAGGTAGCCGAGCCCGATCTCGACGAAGGAATCGAGCGTCTGCCGCAGGGTGGCGAGCAGCGGCGCGACGGAGGGCTCGTCGAGGCCGTTCACCCAGGCGGCCAGGTCGCTGATCTGCATGGCGCAGGCATCCGCGATGCTGATGCCGCCGATCTTCGAGGACCGTGCGCCGGCGCTCAGCCTGGTTCCGCCGCAGTCCGGGCACGCCGTGAAGGTGACGGCGCGGTCGACGAAGGCGCGGATGTGGGGCTGCATGGCCTCCTTGTCCTTCGACAGGAAGGATTTCTGGATCTTGGAGACCAGGCCCTCGTATGTCATGTTGATGTTCTGGAACTTGACCTTCGTCGGCTCCTTGTAGAGGAAGTCGTGCAGCTCGGTCTCGGTGTACTCCCGGATCGGCTTCGCCGGATCGAGGAAGCCGGATTCGCTGAAGATGCGCACCATCCAGCCGTCGACCGTGTAGCCGGGAATGGTGAGAGCCCCCTCTGCGAGCGACTTGCTGTCGTCGTAGAGCTCGGCCAGGTCGATGTCGGTGACCGAGCCCATGCCCTCGCAGCGTGGGCACATCCCACCGGTGATGGCGAAGTCATCACTCATGGCCGAGCCCGTGCCCTTGTCGATGGTCACC
The DNA here is from genome assembly GCF_001422325.1 of Leifsonia sp. Leaf264. Lineage (GTDB taxonomy): Bacteria > Actinomycetota > Actinomycetes > Actinomycetales > Microbacteriaceae > Orlajensenia. The sequence continues at coordinate 17,971 of NZ_LMMR01000001.1, read as the reverse complement.
TCTCGCGAGCCCTGCACCGATGCCACGTTGAAGGAGAACGCCTGTGGCGACCCGAGGTGCGGCTGGCCGAGGCGGCTGAACAGGATGCGCAGCATCGCGTTCGCGTCGGTGACCGTCCCGACGGTGGACCGCGGATTCGCGCCGAGGCGTTCCTGATCGACGAGGATGGCCGTCGTCAGTCCCTCGAGCACGTCGACCTCGGGTCGGGCCATCGTCGGCATGAACCCCTGGACGAACGTGCTGTAGGTCTCGTTGATCATCCGCTGCGACTCCGCGGCGATGGTGCCGAAGACGAGGGAGCTCTTGCCCGAGCCGGAGACGCCGGTGAACACGGTCAGGCGGCGCTTCGGGATGTCGACGCTCACGTCCTTCAAATTGTTCACCCTGGCGCCCTGCACCCTGATGAGATCGTGGCTGTCGGCGGGGTGACGCTCGGTCGGCTGCGTGTCCATGCTCATGGTGTCTCCATCTGTCAGGGCGGGTCGACGTCGCCGAACAGATTACCGGCGCCCGCCGACGGTCGACCCCGCTCCCCCGCATCCGCCGCACCGCCCACGGCCATTCGCGACACCGGCCGTCTCAATGGCGAGAAATCGTCGGATCTACGCCACAATCGGCAACAACGTATCCATGAAGGAGTGACATGTCCGACAACACCGCATTGGGATTCCAGATCGATCCCGATCGTCTCAGCAAGTCCGAAGTCAACGGCATCCGGGTGGCCCTCGGTATCAGTTCCGTCATCGCGCTCGTGCTGGGAATCCTCATCCTCGTCTGGCCCGACAAGACGGCGGGTCTCCTGGCGGTGCTGTTCGGCCTCTACTTCCTCATCGTGGGAATCGTGCGCCTGGCGAAGGGGATCTTCTCGAAGGGCATCTCCGGCGGATCCAGGACGCTGAACATCGTTCTGGGCCTGCTGCTCGTCATCGCTGGCATCTTCGCTCTGCGCAACCTCGAGTCGACCGTGGCGCTGCTCGGAATCATCATCGGCATCGCCTGGATCATCGAGGGTGTCGCCGCGCTGGTCGAGTCCGCGACCGACGGCTCGCGCTGGCCCGGCATCCTCTTCGGCGTGATCAGCATCATCGCCGGCATCGTCGTGCTGTTCCTCCCGGAGGCGACGGTGGTCGTCCTCGTCTGGATCGGCGGCATCTTCCTCGTGGTCGCAGGCCTGGTGCAGCTGGTGCAGGCCTTCACCTTCGGACGGAAGTCCACGGCCGCGTAACACTCCTGCCACGGCAAAGGCCCCTGTCCGAGTGGACAGGGGCCTTCGTCGTCGTCAGGTCGGCGAACCGCCTCAGCTCTCCGGAACGAAGTCGCTCGTGTCGCCCACGTACCGGGTGTTGTCCGCCAGGATCGGGTCGACCGCCGCCGCAGCGACCTCGGCGGCGAACTCGCCGACGTTGTACAGCTTGCCGGCCGACTCCTTGCGGGACGAGATGGCGCCGGGGTTCGCCCGCTCCAGCAGGGTCGCCGTGATGGTGCCCTCGATCATGTCTCCCGACACGACGACGAAGTCGATCCCGGATGCCGAGAGCTCGGGGATCCGAGCGCGCAGGGCGTCCTCGCCGGCGCGCTTGCTCAGCGCCACGGGGACGTACTCCGGCATGGTCTCCGTCGTACGGATGAAGTGGGCCTGGTGGCTGGTGACGAACACGACCCGGCTGCCGACGCCGAGGTGCGGGAGAGCCGCATCGAGCACACCGAGCTGGGCGTCGCGATTGAGCGTCATGGCGTAGTCGGCCGCCATTCCCGACTCCATCCCGCCGGAGGCGTTCAGCACCAGGATGTCGATGCTGCCGAACTCGGAGGCGACCTCGGCCATGAGCCCGTCGACGGAGGCGCGGTCCGTGAGGTCGGCGCCGACAGTGATGGCCCGCCCACCGGCAGCGCGGATCTCGTCGGCGAGCTTGACGGCGCGCGCCTCCTTGTTGCGGAAGTTGATGACGACATTCGCGCCGGCTGCGGCGAACAGGCGCACGGTGTCGGCGCCGATGCCGCGGGACGAACCCGTCACGACGGCTGTCTTCCCGGTGAGCGATCCGGGGGCGAGCGGGTTGGTCACTGTGCGACTCCTCGAGAGTGGTGCGAAATGAAGCGAGGGCGGATGCGTGCCTACCGCGCGCATCCCCCGCTCGACACTACCGAACATCCTCGGAAGCGAGCGAAACACCTGATAGCGTCGAAGAGGAAGCGCGAAGGGGGCGTACATGGACGACGGGGTCTTCGCATTCGCCTGGGTCGTCTGGCTCGCGCTCATCCTGATCTTCGTCACGATCGAGACGCTGACCCTCGAGCTCACCTTCCTCATGATCGCCATCGGCAGTGTCGGTGGCCTGATCGCCAGCCTGCTCGGGGTGCCATGGTGGTGGCAGATCGTCATCGCCGCCGTGCTCTCCGTCGCGCTGCTCGCCTTCATCCGGCCTCCGCTGCTCCGCGCGCTCAAGCGCGGCGGCGATCCGGCTCGCAGCAATGTCGACGCCCTCATCGGCATGGGCGCGACCATCGTCGCCTCCATCGGCGTCGGTGCCGGACCGGGCCAGGCGAAGCTCGCCAACGGCGAGACCTGGACCATCCGCCTCTCCCCTGTGACCGAACAGCGCATCGTCGCCGTCGGCGAACAGGTCATCGTCACCGCCATCGACGGGGCAACCGCCGTCGTCGTGCCGGTCGAAAGGACGCCAGAGTGACAGACACAGTGACAGGCCAGATCGTTCTGGCCGTCATCATCCTCGCCATCATCATCTTCGTGCTGGTGGTGCTGTTCCGCTCCATCCGGATCATCCCCCAGGCCTACGCGGGCGTCGTCGAGCGCCTCGGTCGGTACCACAAGACCTTCATGCCCGGGTTGAACCTTCTCGTCCCGTTCGTGGACAAGGTGCGTCGACTCGTCGACCTGCGCGAGCAGGTCGTCTCCTTCCCTCCGCAGCCCGTCATCACCGAAGACAACCTGGTCGTCTCCATCGACACCGTCGTCTACTTCCAGGTGACGGATGCCCGCGCCGCGACCTATGAGATCGCCAACTACCTCGGCGCCGTCGAGCAGCTGACCACGACCACCCTCCGCAACGTGGTGGGCGGGCTCAACCTCGAAGAGGCTCTCACCAGCCGCGACAACATCAACGGGCAGTTGCGCATTGTGCTCGATGAGGCGACGGGCAAGTGGGGCATCCGCGTCAATCGCGTCGAGCTCAAGGCGATCGATCCGCCCCACTCCATCCAGGACTCGATGGAGAAGCAGATGCGCGCCGAGCGAGACCGCCGAGCCCTCATCCTCACGGCCGAGGGAACGAAGCAGTCGGCCATCCTGACGGCCGAGGGCGCCAGGCAGGCCGAGATCCTGCGTGCCGAGGGTGATGCGAAGGCCGCCGTGCTGCGCGCCCAGGGCGAGGCGGAGGCCATCCGCACCGTCTTCACAGCCATCCACGAGGGCGACCCCGACCCGAAGCTGCTGGCCTACCAGTACCTGCAGACCCTTCCGCAGATCGCCCAAGGCGAGGCGAGCAAGCTCTGGATCATCCCGAGCGAGTTCACCGAGGCCCTGAAGGGCTTCAGCTCGGCGTTCACGGCAGGCAAGGGTGGCCCCACTCCCCCAGCCGATCCGCCAGTCTCGGCCTGAGGCTCCTGGTGCAGGCGCCGGGTTCGTTCCTCGACACCGCGTGGCCGCGCGTCTTCGCACACCGGGGCCTGGCGCTCAACGCGCCGGAGAACACCCTGCTCGCCTTCCAACGCGCGTTCGAGGTCGGCGCGACCCATCTCGAGACGGATGTGCACACCAGCCGTGACGGCGTCGCCGTGATCAGCCACGACCCCGACCTGGTGCGACTGGCCGGCAGGAAGCAGCGCATCGGCGAACTCTCGGTCGCCGAGCTCCTCGACATCGACCTGGGTCACGGCCAGTCGTTCTGCACCCTCGAGGACGCGCTGACGACGTTCCCCACGGCTCGTTTCAACATCGACGTGAAGGATGCCGGGTCCATCGCGAGCGTCGCCGAGACAGTGCAGGCGGCACAGGCCATCGAGCGGGTGCTCATCACCTCGTTCTCGGAGCGTCGCCGGGCGGCATCCGTCGCCCTGCTGCCCGGCGTGGCGTCGTCGGCGTCGGCGTCCATCGTGGTGCGCGCCGTGCTCGGTGCCCGCAGCGGGCTGCGTACCAGCGCGATCAGGACTCTTGGGGGCCTGGTCGCGCTGCAGATCCCCGAGAGGAGCGCCGGTGTGCAGCTGGTCACCCCGCGCGTGGTCGAGGCGGTCCATGCCGCCGGCCTCGAGGTGCATGTCTGGACCGTGAATGATCCGGCCGCCATGCGACGGCTGTTCGCCCTCGGCGTCGACGGTATCGTCACCGATCGTGCCGACGTCGCGGGGCACGTACTGCGTCGCGACGGCAGCGCCTGAAGGCAGCGCCAGACGTCAGCTCGGATCTCGGGCGACGAGGCGCTTCCACACGCCCAGGCTGGGAGACGGCTGTGCGAACGGGAGGTCACGGCAAGGTAACGCCCAGCTTGGGACGCTATAACTGTTCAGGCAGTGAGAGGAGATCACCATGGCTGATCGTAGTTTGCGCGGAATGCGCTTGGGCGCACAGAGCCTTCAGAGCGAAGAGGGCGTCGCTTTCGCACAGCGCGTCAATCACACCTATCGGTGCGAGCACTGCGGTCACGAATCCGTGATGACGTTCTCGGCTGACGCCGAGGCCCCGCAGAGCTGGGAATGCAAGCAGTGCGGCCTCGAGGCCATCCTCATCGTGGACTCGAAGCCTGTCGTCATCGACCGCTCCGACGAGAAGGTCGCCCGTACCCACTGGGACATGCTGCTCGAGCGTCGCACCATCCCCGAGCTCGAAGAGCTGCTCGAGGAACGACTCAACATCCTGCGCGCCCGTCGTGGCCAGCAGAAGATCGGCGCCTAGCCGCCGCGAACGACCATCGGAACGCGACCGCCCGTCATCGGGCGGTCGCGTTTCCGTTTAACGGCACCGGTGAGTATCCGCCGCGGATCGCTGCAGCCGGAGTCAGCGGCTCACTCGACGACGGATGCGCCGCCCGCGGACAGCGGCCCGGCAGGCCAGCACGAACCCGGCCAGGCCGAGTCCGGCCACCAGCCACTCGAGCCCCCGGCCGATCACCATGGCGGGCGTCGTGGTGTCGCTGAGCGGAACCTCCTGCACCATGGCCCCGGCCGTGAACGCCGGCAGCGAGTCGATGGTCGATCCGTCGGGTGCGACGATGGCGCTCTCCCCGACCGTCGAGATGTTCACGACGGTGCGCCCGGTCTCGACCGCGCGGATGCGGGCTATGGCCAACTGCTGGGCGCTCTCATCCGTCGGCTGCTCGGCGGTGCCGAAGTCGGCGTTGTTCGTCTGCGCGAGGATGATCTGCGCGCCCTGGTGCATGAGGTTGGAGATCAACTGGTCGTCGGCGATGTCGAAGCAGATGGAGATCCCGGCGATGACGCCGTCGATGTCGAAGACGCCGTCGGTCCGTCCGATCTGGTAGTCCCGGCCGACGAGATCGATGAGGTCCGGAGCGAACGGGCGCCAGAATGCCCTGTCGGGCATGTACTCGGCGAAGGGGACGGGATGGCCCTTGTCGTAGTAGTCCACGATCCCCTCCCCCGGCTCCCAGAGGAACGAGGTGTTGTAGTAGAGGCCGTCGCGCTCGGTGACGGTTCCCGCCACGAGTGGAGCATCGAGCGAGGTCGAGACGAAGTCGAGCACCTTGGCAGCCTGTGCCGAGCGATTGGGGTCGACATCCGACGCATTCTCGGGCCAGACCACCATGTCGATGTCCTTGCCGGCGAGGGGCAGGGAGGCGGAGGCGTGGTCCATGAGGATCTCGCCAGCCGGACGGTTCGCGAACAGACCGGCGTCGGCGTTTCCCTGAACGGCGGCGACGGTGGTGGTTCCCGACACGATGGTGGGCCACGCAGGCACCACGATGAGAACAGCGATGGCGCCGACGGCGGCACGGGCGCGCACTCCGGCCGGGATACCGAACTCGAGGATGAGGAAGAAGCTGAAGGCTGCGAGCCACGCCATCACGAAGCTGAGTCCGGCCACCCCGAACCAGGCGGCGAGGTCGGCGAACGGGCTCTCGGACTGCGAGAGCGCCAGACGGCCCCAGGCGAAGCCACCATAGGGCGCGACGGCCGTGAAGCCCTCTCGAGCGGTCCAGAGGCCGGCGACGACGACCGGCAGCATCCCGAGCCGCCCCAGGCGCGTCGGCCAGACGGCCGGTCCCCAGCCGAGCACGACCGCTATGAGAGCGCAGCCGATCGCGAAGAAGATGGCCTGCAGGATGCCGAGGGCGAGCCACGGCACGGGGCCGAGGTAGCGCGTCAACCAGATGATCTGGACCAGCCAGAACACGGCACCGCTCACGAAGCCGACGAGGAGGCCGGTCCCGAAACCGCGACCACGGAGAGCCACGAGCAGGAGGAGCAGGGCCACCGGAGCCAATGGCCACCAGCCGCGATCGGGGAACGCGGCGTCGAGCAGATAGCCCGAGCCTGCAGCGAGGAGGACCGCGCCCCACAGCGGAACGAGCGGCGTCGCTCGCTGGGTGGGGACGCCGATCTGCACCTGATCAGCCTAAGCGAGCCGGAACGGGCATCCGTTCACGAGCGTCGAGTCATCCGAACCGCCCACTTCCGACGGTCGGGCGCACCGCACACTGGCTGAAGTGGGCGACTCGACGCGTGAGCGACGAGCCTCGAGCGGGACTCAGGCGACGGTCGAGTAGGCCACGATGCCGCGTCGAACCCCGTCGATGGCCGCGCGGGCGTTCCGGGCCACTGGGTTGTCGGCGACGACCGAGAGTTGGTCGAGCAGGTCGATGGTCTGCTTCGTCCAGCGCACGAAGTCGCCGGCCGCCATGTCGGCCTCCTTGAGCACGTCGGTGAGCCTGCCTCCCCTGGCCCACTTGTACATCGCCAGGCACAGGCCGGTCGCGATCGGGCTGGAGCCCTGCAGCTTGCTGTCGCGCTCGAGGTCGTCGAGATCGCTCCAGAGCAGTTGCGTCGCCTCCAACGCCTCGGGGAACGCGCCGCGGGGCAGATAGCGCTCCACGGTCTCGCTCTCCTCACGGCGCGGCTCGAACACGAGGGCGCAGGCCATCGCGGCGAGGCCGGCCGGCTCGAGCGAGTCCCACAGGCCGCGCCGGAGCGCCTCGGCGGCGAGCAGGTCGCGATCGCCGTAGATGCGGCGAAGCATCCGTCCGGCGGATGTCGCCCCCAGACGACCGTGCTCGTCACGCTCGAGGTAGTCGAGGCGCAGGAGCACGTCGGTGACGCGGTCGAAGATGCGGGCGACGGCGCCGGTCCGCGCGCGGATCTGCTGCTGCAGTGTGTCATTCTCGCGCTTGAGGCGATACCAGCGCTCGGCCCAGCGGGAGTGCGCCTCCCGCTCGTTGCAGGCGTGGCAGGGATGCGACTTCAGGCGATTGCGCAGCTTGGTGAGCTCGCGCTGCCGCTTCTGACGAGCCGCCTGGGGCTGGCTGTCGGCGCGGGCGCCCTGCTTCTCGAGGTCGGAGAGCTGGTGCCTGATGGAGGCGTATTCGCGGAAGTCGCCGAGGTGGCAGGTCATGGCCTCCTCGTAGCCGGCCAGCGATTCCTGCTGCTGGCGCACAGTGCGGGCCAGGTCGACGACGGCACGGTCGGCCTGGAACTGCGCGAACGACGACTCGAGGATGTCGCGGGCACGCTCGCGCCCGAACTGCTCGATGAGGTTGACGGCCATGTTGTAGGTGGGTCTGAAACTGGAGTTGAGCGGATAGCTGCGACGGGACGCCAGCGAGGCGACGGCCTGCGGGTCGAGGCCCTGCTGCCACTGGATGACCGAGTGTCCCTCGACGTCGATGCCGCGCCGACCCGCTCGCCCGGTCAGCTGGGTGTACTCCCCCGGCGTGACGGGAACCCTGGCCTCGCCGTTGAACTTCTCCAGCTTCTCCATCACCACGGTGCGGGCCGGCATGTTGATGCCTAGCGCCAGCGTCTCCGTGGCGAAGACGACCTTGACGAGCTTCTTCTGGAACAGCTCCTCGACGACCTCCTTGAACGCGGGGAGCATGCCGGCGTGGTGCGCGGCAACACCCCGCTCCAGCCCCTCGAGCCACTCCCAGTAGCCGAGCACCGCGAGGTCCTCGTCAACCATGGTGCGGCTGCGTTCCTCCGCGATGCGGCGGATCTCGCTGCGCTCGGCGGCATCGGTCAACCTGATGCCGCTTCGCAGCACCTGGCGCACGGCCTGGTCGCATCCGACCCGGCTGAAGATGAAGAAGATGGCCGGCAGGAGGTGCTTGCCGTCGAGCAGTGCCACCAGGTCCTCGCGCGGCATCCTGCCCTCGTGCGGCGGCGGGCGGTGGTAGCCGCCGCGATCGCGCCCGCGACGACCGGCTGTCGACCTGTTCTGGATGGAGCGACCACCGGATGCCGCCAGTTGCACGAGCTCGGGGTTCACCCGGATCGTCGTGATGACGCCGGACGAGTCGAACAGGTCGACCAGCTTGGTGCGCACGAGCACGTGCTGCTCGAGCGGCACGGGGCGATCCTCGGAAACGATGACCGCGGTGTCACCACGCACGGCCTGGAGCCAGTCGCCGAACTCCTCGGCGTTCGACACGGTGGCGCTCAGGGAGACCATCCGCACCCGTTGCGGGAGGTGGATGATGACCTCCTCCCAGACTGCTCCGCGGAAGCGGTCGCCCAGGAAGTGCACCTCGTCCATCACGACGAAGGCGAGGTCCGTGAGCAGGTCGGAGTCGGCGTAGAGCATGTTGCGCAGCACCTCGGTGGTCATGACCACGATGCGCGCGCCGGAGTTGATGTTGGTGTCGCCGGTGAGCAGCCCGACCTCGGAGGCACCGTACTCGTCGACGAACTCGTTGAACTTCTGGTTGGAGAGGGCCTTCATCGGCGTCGTGTAGAACACCTTCGCCCGCGACTGCTGCATGGCCAGGTAGACGGCGAACTCCGCCACCACGGTCTTGCCGGCGCCCGTCGGCGCTGCGACCAGCACGCTGCCGCCGTCTTCGAGGCTGGCGCAGCTCCCGCGTTGGAAATCGTCGAGATCGAAACCGAGCCCGGCACGGAAGGCCTCGAGCTGCGGATGCGTCGAGCTGGTCCTGAAGGCCGCGTACCGCTCGGCTGGGGAGGGTGTGCTCACGACTTCAGCCTAGGTCGTGTCGGAGCGTCAGAGCGCGAGCTCGGCCTCGAACGCCCGCGCGCGCCGTGCAGCACGACGATCGTGCACCCACGCCACGCCCCAGGCCGCGAAGTACAGCACGACCATCGGCAGTGCCAGCAGGAACATCGACACGACATCCGCTGCGGGAGTGGCGATCGCGGTGAACAGCACGATCACGAGGATCGCCCAGCGCCATGAGCCGATGATCGACTTCGCACTGATCACGCCCGCGAAGTTCAACAGGACGAGGAAGACCGGCAGCACGAAGGCGATGCCGATGGCCAGCACGAGCTTCAGCACGAACTGGAAGTAGTCCTTGGCGTTGATGAACGCCGCGTCGTCGGGCGGTGCGAAGCTCGTCATCAGGTCGACGACGTGCGGGAGCACGTACCAGCCGGCCGCACAGCCGGCCAGGAACAGTGGGATGGCCGTGAAGAAGAAGCCGAAGGTGTACTGCTTCTCGGTGCGGCTGAGCGCCGGCATGAAGAAGGCGAAGATCTGGTACAACCACATGGGGCTCGAGATCACGATGCCGATGTAGAAGGCGATCTGCAGTTTCAGGTCGAAGGCCGAGGTGATGTCGGGGTAGTTGATGACGGCGTTGCGGTGCTGCGCCTTCACGATCTGGATCACCGGAACGCGCAGGGCGTTCCAGACGAAATCGGAGAGGAACCAGCCGACGATGGCGCCCACGACGATGCCGCCGGCGGCGAGGAAGAGTCTCTTGCGCAGCTCCAGCAGGTGCTGGCCCAGTGACATCCGACCTTCGCTGTTGCTGCGCTTCGTTGCGCGAGCGGCCACGCTACTTCTTGGTGGGGGAATCGGTCGAGCCCGCGGCATCCGTCGAGGCCACAGTCGTGGTCGTCGTGGAGCCGTCGGGGTTCGTGACAGTCGTCGAACCGTCGGAGTTGATGACTGTCGTCGTCTCTTCAGGCTTCTTGTCCGGCGCGACCTCGGTCTTGAGGATCTTCATCGACTGGCCGAGGCTGCGGGCCAGAGCCGGGAGCTTGGGAGCGCCGAAGAGCAGAAGGATGATCACGAGGATGATCAGGAAGTGCCATCCGGTGAGGTTCTGAAGCATGTCAGCTGGTCCAATTCTGCGTGGAATGTGTGAGTAGTCTACCCCGCGCGACACGTGCGTCTCGGCGGGCCTGGCGGCGGTGCGCCCGCTCGGCCATGCGCATGCCCCAGGCGAAGGCGTAGCCGTCGCGATCACCGAACACCGCTCTCTCACGCTGGGCGGCCTTCTCGGCGGCGTCTTCGAGTCCGTCGAGGGCACGCTCCAGTTCGGATGCGGTACGAGTCAGGTCGCCGTAGGCCGCGAGGGCGACGCGGCCCTTGCGCCAGGCACGACGGCCGAGGAACACCACGACCAGCACGAGGGCGACCAGGAGCACACCCCAGATGAGGAACCACGACCAGCTCGGCATCCGGTCAGCCTAACCCGCGTGCGATTCGGCGTCGGCGGCGTACTGCTCGGCTCCGGCCTCGGCCCATTCCGCGACGACGCGACGCGCCTCGGGGGGCGAGACGACAGTCACGATGCCCGCGTAGCCGGCGACGATGCGCTTGAGGCCGTGATGGTGCGCCACGCGAAGGGTCGTGCGCACCAGGCCGGGACGCGAACCGGGCTCGCTGCCCTCCGGACGATAGTCGGCGAGCAGCGGCAGCCCGTCGACGGGCACCTCGATGACGACCTCGAGGTCGTCGGGCGACCCCTGGAAGAGCTCGTCGGAGAGCGAGAAGTCGTCGATCGTGCGGGTAGCGGGCTCTGGGAGCACCTCCACGGCGTCCATGCGGTCCAGCCGGAAGGTGCGCAGCGCCTCGCGGGCGTGGTCCCAGCCGCGCAGGTACCAGTCGCGATCGATCGATTCGAGGCGCAGGGGGTCGACGATCCGCCTCTCGGCATCGCCGCGCGACGTGCGGTAGTCGAAGGCGACCCTGGTGCCGGCGGATGCGGCGGATCGCAGCAGCGCCCGGGTCGCATCGGGTACCCCGCTCTCGACTCCCACCTCGGCCGGCGTTGCCGACGAACCACGCGCGAGCTTCGCCAGGAGAACGCTGATGGCGTCGCTGTCGGCGTTCTCCGGGAGGGCGGAGAGGTACTTCAGCCCGGCGATGAGCGCTGCGGCCTCGCGCGCGGAGAACCGGGGCGCCTCGTCGATGACGATGTTGCGGGTGAGGATGACTGTGCCCTCCTCGAGGGCGTCGTAGTCGATCTCGAACAGGTCGTTGTCGAGATACGCCTTCGACTCACCGGGGATGCCCGTCATCGGCAGGAGAGCGATGGTGCGACGCACCAGCTCGGGCGTGACGTCGAAGTGCTCGGCGACCTCGTCGACGGCGACGGCGCCGCGATCCAGGAGGTACGGCACGACGGAGAGCATGAAGAGAGTGCGGTCGGCTCCGAGCAGGGTGCGTCGTCGTTCAGCCACGGGCTGCTCCTTCCGAGCGGTGCTGGGCGGCGACCTGGAGCAGGCGCCGGTGCACGGCGGCGCGGAGGGCCGGGGGCTCGTGCACCAGCACCTCGGGTCCGTAGCCGGCGAGCTCGTCGGCGAGGATGTCGAGGTCGGTGAAGTGGAGCACGACGCGGGTGCCGTCGCTCTCAGCTGCCCGGCGGCCCAGCCGCATGGCGGCATCGGTCTCGGGCCTGGTCTCGATCACGGCCCTGTTGCGCTGCGACACCTCGGCGAGTTCGGTCTGCGAGCGCTCGACGGCTCCTGTGGTGTCGATCTCGGGCGCCTCGACGTCGGGGCGCTGCACGACAGTCGCCACGATGCGGGACAGCAGGAAGGTGCGGGTGGCTCCGGCGTCGATGTCCTGGGCGTAGAGGTGCCACCGTCCATCGTGCTGCACGAGGGCGAGCGGCAGCACGGTGCGCCGGCGCGGGGCCGCTTCACCGGGCTTGAGGTAGGGGAAGGAGACGACGACCTTGGCCGTCTGCGCCGCCTGCAGTGGAGCGAACGCAGCCTCGCGCACCCTGATGCGCGGCGCGTAACCGACGAGGGGCTCGCTCGCCTCGATTCCTCGCGAGCTGAGCTTGAGCAGGGCGCGGCGGGAGTCGTCCGACAGGGAGCCCTCACGCCAGACCGCCGCGGCGAGGGCCAGCAGGCCGATCTCCTGCGGCGAGAACTCGATGTCGCTCGGCAGGTCGTAAAGGCGCTTGGGGATGAGGTAGCGCAGCGCCGTGTTGTCGCCGGGGCGATCGGGCGAGTCGATGGTCTCCAGCGGGATGCCGAGTTCGCGCACGGCGTCCTTGTCGCGCTCGAACTTGCGCTCGAGAGCGCTGTTGTCTCCGCCGGCCCTGTAGTCGCGGCTGTAGCCCTGCACGGTCGAGAGGATGTCGGCCTTGGTCAGGCCGTTCTCACTCGCCATGAGGGCCAGGGTGAGACTGAAGAGACGCTCTTCGACGGAGGTGGGAGGGCTTGCAGGCACGTCTGCGATCTTACTGTTCCGGCCGCATCCGGACAGCGAGACGGGGCCGGATGCTGCGCATCCGACCCCGTCATCAGCGGGTCACGCGACCCCCGGTGCGAACGCTCAGCCGACGCCGAGCACGTCCACCACGAACACGAGGGTCGAGTTCGCGGGGATGGTGTCCTGGGCGGTGGAGCCGTAGCCCTTGTCCGGAGGGATGATGGCGATGAACTGCGAGCCGACCTTCTGGCCGACGAGGGCATCGGCGAAGCCCTCGATCACGCCACCGTCGACGCCTGATGCCGCGGTGAAGGTGGCCGGTGTGCCGCGCTCCCAGCTGGAGTCGAACACCGTGCTGGGCTTCTTGCCGTCCCAAAGCACGCCCGTGTAGTGAACGGTGACGCTGTCGCCCTTCTTCACGGCGGTGCCGGTGCCCTTCTTGAGATCGGCGACCTCGAGAGTCTTGGGAGCGGGATCCGAGCCGATGGTGATTCCGGGGGCGCCGTTCTCGGCGAGGACGACCGACGGGAAGCCGTTCTGCGGGGTCTGCTCGGCGCCGTTCGCGCGGGTCAGGTAGGTCTTGTCGACATCGATCACGAAGACCAGGTTGTCGTCAGGGCCGACGTTGATGCTGGCGTTGCCCGCGTCGCCGAAGGCGTCCTTCGGGGGCACGACGAGGCTGATGCGCGAACCCTCGGTGGCGCAGAGGAGGCCCTTTCGCAGGCCCTCCTGCAGCTGGTCCTTCGCGACGACGACCGAGAGGGGCGTCGCGTCGTCCGCGCCGTACTTGGTCTTCTCGATGAGCTTGCCATCGGTGCCGTTGTACACGGCCATCTCGATGGTGACCTTCTGGCCTGCCACGACGCCGTCTCCGGTGCCTGCCGTGAGCACGCTGGACTGGGTCTGCTCGGCCTTCAGAGGGGTCGGGAAGTCGACGTTCGGCGCGGAGCCGACGGCTCCCGTGGCCGTCACGAGCTTCGAGGCGTCTCCAGACGGGGCACCGCCGGTGCAGTCGGCCGCGGCCGGAGTCGATGAGCAGGCGGTCAGTGCGACCGCAATCAGGCCGGCGGCCGCGATGAGCGCGGGAAGCTTGCGCACGGGTCCTCGTTTCGATGCTGGGGTTCTGTGAGTGCTGGAGAACGGATGGCGCAGCCGATGCTGCCATCTCGCCCGAACAGTGATCCTAGTCGGCCTCGAGGTCGCGAGCCTTCGAGGCCGCTGCACCGGCTCCGGCGGCCCGGACGCGCTTGCGCATGCTCTTGGGACTCACCGTGCGCTCGCCGAGTGCCCCGGGGGTCCAGAGCTCGACGTCCTCGTCACTGAAGTCGGTCTTCGACGGCCGGCGCTTCAACTCGGGCAGCACCGTATCGGGCGCGAGACGACGCGCCGTCAGCAGGAAGCCGGTGTGGCCGATCATTCGGTGGTCCGGCCGAACGGCGAGACCCTCGACGTGCCAGCCGCGCACCATGGTCTCGCTGGACTGCGGGTTGGTGTACTCGCCGGTGGCGCGGATGGCCTCGGCGACCCGGGAGAGCTGGGTCACTGTGGCGACGTAGCAGAGGAGCACACCGCCGGGCTTGAGCGCCTCGGACACGGCGGGAAGGCATTCCCACGGCGCGAGCATGTCGAGCACGACGCGATCGGCGGCATCCGTCGCCACCTGCTGCGGAAGCTCCTCGGCCAGGTCACCGAGGGTGATCGACCAGTTCTCGGGCTCGTAGCCGAGGAAGGTCTCGGCGTTGCCCCGGGCGACGTCGGCGAACTCCTCGCGTCGTTCGAAGGAGGCGAGGCGACCGGCGGGACCGATGGCGCGCAGCAGCCAGAGCGAGAGCGCTCCGGAGCCGACGCCGGCCTCGACGACGGTCGCTCCGGGGAAGATGTCGGCCAGAGCGAGGATCTGCGCCGCGTCCTTCGGGTAGATGATCGCGGCTCCGCGCGGCATCGACATGACGAAGTCGGCCAGCAGCGGGCGCAGGGCGAGGTGCTCGACGCCGGCGTTGTTGGTGACGACGGATGCGTCGGGAAGACCGATGATGTCGTCGTGCGGGAGGATGCCGCGGTGGGAGTGGAAGTCCTTGCCCGACTCCAGCGTGATGGTGTTCATCTTGCCCTTGGGCCCCGTGAGCTGCACGCGGTCGCCGATGCGGAACGGGCCGCTGTTGGCCGGACGGTGGTCTTCTGCGGTCATCGTGCGATGCCTTCCGCTGATGCGGCGTGAACGCCGAGGAGATCGGCGAGGGTACGACCCTCGAGGGTCGGCCAGAGCACGTCGGCGTGACCGGCGGCGAGCGGCACCATGTGCGGCACGCCGACGGTGGTGCATCCGGCGGCACGAGCCGAGGCGAGGCCGGGCACCGAGTCCTCGATCGCCAGGCACGCGGATGCCGCCACCCCGAGCTGCTCGGCAGCGGCGAGGTAGGCGTCAGGGAACGGCTTGGGGTTCTCGACGGAGTCGCCGGTGACGATGACGTCGAAGGCCGGGAAACCGATGAGGGCGGCGACCTGCTCGGCCATCCGCTTCACCGACATCGTCACGAGGGCGGTCTTGACGCCATTCTCGCGCAGTTCGGAGAGCAGTTCGCGGGCACCGGGACGCCACGGCACCCCATCGGTCTCCAGCTGCTGCTGCACGCTGTTCGTCAACCTGTCGACGATGGCGTCGGCGTCGAGCTCGGCACCGGCGGCCTGGAAGATGCGGGCCGACTCCCAGAGGCCCAGTCCCACGACGCCGAGGGCGTCCTCGTGGGTCCACACTCCGCCGAACGATTCGATGAGCTCGGTCTCGGCACGCATCCAGTACGGTTCCGTGTCGACGAGGGTGCCGTCCATATCCCAGAGGACGGCGGCCGGAGTGTCTGTGGTCACAACGGTCAAGTCTACTTTGCGCGTCCTATCCTTGAGGTCAGGCCGTCAGCGGCCACGGACGGAATCGAGGTCGCCCCCGGTGGCAGAACGCAACGGCATCCTGAACGGTCGCATCCTGGTCGTCGCCTTCGAGGGCTGGAACGACGCGGGCGAGGCGGCATCCGGAGCCGTGCGCTCCCTCAAGGACGAGCTCGAACTGGTCGAGATCTTCACCGTCGACCCCGAGCTGTACTTCGACTACCAGTTCAATCGCCCGATGGTGGCGACGGACGAGGATGGCCAGCGCACTCTGACGTGGCCGAGTGCCGACATGTACGGACCGACGCGTCCCGAGGCCGAGGTGGCTTCGCTGGCAGCGGATGCCGACCTGCAGGTGAGCGGGGCGAACACGGGCAATATCTACCTGCTTCTCGGCACGGAGCCGTCGCGCAGCTGGAAGGGGTTCGCCGCCGAGGTGATCGACGCCGCGCTGACCGCCGACATCGGCGGCATCGTGTTCCTCGGTGCCATGCTCGCGGATGTTCCGCACACCCGACCGATCTCGTTGATGTCGGCCAGCGACAACGCCGACATGCGTGCGGCCCTGCACTTGGAGCGCTCGACGTACGAGGGTCCCGTCGGCATCCTGAGCGTGCTGGCGGATGCCGCCGAGAAGGTGGGCATCCCCACACTCACGATCTGGGCCTCGGTGCCGCACTACGTGCACAACGCCCCGTCTCCGAAGGCCATGCTGGCGCTCATCGACAGGCTCGAGGAGGTCATCGACGTGACCATCCCGCGTGGCGACCTCGTGAGTGAGGCCGCGGCATGGGAAGCGGGGATCGACGCTCTCGCCGCTGATGACGAGGACATGGCCGCCTACATCGTGCAGCTCGAGCAGGCGCGCGACACCGTGGACTCCCCCGAGGCCAGCGGTGAGGCCATCGCCCAGGAGTTCGAGAAGTACCTGCGCAAGCGTGGCGACCGCCCCGACGGGCGCAACGACGACCCGCGGCGGCACTGACCAGAGGGCGCGCCCATCGGTCGGCGCGGTTCGGCCGGGGCGTTCGCGCTGCGCCATTTCGCGGGGTGCTGCGCCAGTTCAACTGGGGCGCTGTCAAGTGGTCGTTGCAACTTGCGGGTTCAGGAGTGTGTTGAGTGCTTGGGCTGGTGTGCGGTAGTCGAGGGTGGGTCGGGGACGCTGGTTCAACGTGTCTTGTACGCGCTGCAGCGCTGCGGCGGGCGGGGAGCTCGATGCTCTGCACTGCCCTGCCNGGCGCTGTCAAGTGGTCGTTGCAACTTGCGGGTTCAGGAGTGTGTTGAGTGCTTGGGCTGGTGTGCGGTAGTCGAGGGTGGGTCGGGGACGCTGGTTCAACGTGTCTTGTACGCGCTGCAGCGCTGCGGCGTCCCACGCGTGCAGGTCGCTGCCCTTGGTCAGCCAAAACCTGAGGAGCCGGTTCGTGTTCTCGTTCGAGCCGCGTTGCCAGGGCGAGTGCGGGTCGCAGAAGAACACCGGTGCTTTCAGGGCGAGCTGGATCCGGGCGTAGTCGGCCAGCTCGACGCCGCGGTCCCAGGTGATCGAGCGCCGCAGATGCTCCGGCAGGGCGCTCATCTGCTGGATCATCGTGGTCGCGACCTCGTCGGCAGTGTGGCGGCCCGGTAGGTGCAGCAGAATCACGAACCGGGTCGAGCGTTCCACCAGCGTCCCGACCGCGGACCGGTTCCCGGCCCCCATGATCAGGTCGCCTTCCCAGTGTCCTGGCACGGCGCGGTCGGCCACCTCGGCGGGCCGGTCACTGATCGTGTAGGCGTGCTCGTAGATCGCTTTGCCCCGCCGCTCGAGATTGCCGTGCGGTTTGCGGCGGGTGCGCCCGGTGGACAGCTTGCGGGCCAGGTCCTGGCGCAGCAGGCCGCGCCCCTGGACATACAGGGCCCGGTAGATCGTCTCGTGACTCACCCGCCCAGTCTGGTCCTGGCCGGCATCCCTAGCGAGCATCGCGGCGATCAGCCCGGGACTCCAGCCCTGGTCCAGCCCCTCCTCGACCCGAGCACGCAGCACCGGGTTCGCAGCCAACTTGGGCTGTTTCGGGCGAGCGCGCTCGACTGCGGCGCCCCGATCAGCGACCGCTGCACGGTAGACCCCGTCGGCGCCGCGGTTCCGGGTGATCTCTCGACTGATCACAGACTTGTCCCGCCCGATCAGTGCTCCGATCCGGGCCAGAGTGAGTCGCCCCGTCAACCCCGCCTGAATCACCGCCCGGTCCTCGGAAGAGAGATACCGCCCGCCCTTAGCTCGAGCCGGCGGCAGCGGGGCAGCGAGCCCGCCGCGACGTCCCCGCTGCAATCGCATATTCACGCCTGCAGATTCCCACCAACCCCGCACCGTGCCCCGCGGCACGCCCAGCATCTCAGCCGCAGCCTTCACCGACGACCCCGCACAGACAGCCTCGATGAACGACGCCCGCACCTGGCTCGAGTACCTCACACTCATCGCAACCCCTCACGTTGCAACGACTGTATGAATTCACC